>CAWJBR010000002.1:0-2494565 GCA_963841305.1 uncultured Phycisphaerales bacterium
CCCTTCAGCTCCCGCGGCGGCCGGGCCACCGGGGGGGTGTGTGATCGTCCCCCACTTGGAGTTGCACCACCTCCGCCCCGGTTCGCTTGCCGGTGTTGGCGATCACGCCGGCCACCTGCACCGAGCCATCCTCCTGCGGCTGGATCGTCAAGTTGCGATACGCAAACGTGGTGTAGCTCAGCCCGTGGCCGAAGGGGAACAAGGGCTCGCTGCCCGCCTTGTCGTAGCCGCGATAGCCCATGAAGATTCCCTCCCCGTACTCCACCGGCATCGGATAGCCCTTGGAACTCAGTCGGCCTTGAAAGTCGCCGTGGAAGGGTTCTCCTCCAAGTGCCGATCGAACGTCACCGGCAGCTTGCCCGAGGGGTTCACTCGCCCAAGAGCAGTTCCCCTACCGCCGTGCCTTTGTTCTGGCCCAAATACCAGGCCTGCAGCAGCGCCGGCGTGCGCTCGATCCAGCTTTGCGATTCGCAGGCCCCCCCGCCGCTGAGCACCACCACCGTGTTGGGGTTGGCCTGCGTCACCTGCTCGATCAGTTCCTTTTGCCCGTAGGGCAGCTGCCAGGTCCGCTCGAAGCCCTCGCCTTCGGTCATGTAGTCGTAGCCCACGCACAGCACCGCCGCATCGCAGGAGCGGGCCGCGGCCACCGAGGCCGAGTAGTCCACCGGCCCCCAGCCGAACTGGAAACCGACCATGTGCCAGACCCGCGAGTCGTTGCGGTACTCGATGCGCAGCGCGTGTCTTGCCCGCCTCCAAGTGCCGCACCGTCCCGCGCAAGCCACCATCCAGTGGTCTTTTTCGAACGCCGACCAGTCGTCCAAGATCGGCTCCCCGTCCAGCCACACGACTGTGCCCAGATTGGACTTTTTCACGAAACGGTATTCCCCGCTCTTGGCCGGGCGGATTTGCCCCTCCCAGCGCACGCTCAGCCGGTTGAAAGGCTCCAGTTCCCGCAGCCAGTTCTTGTAGCGCCAGCGGTGGCCGCAGCTCAGGTTTTCTTCCACCCGCTCCAGGGCCGGCGGGCCGGCAAAGTCGTTGTTCTTGTAGTAGCGGGCCAAGAGGCCGGGGACGACTTTGCCCTCGGCCGTCAGGTGCTCGTAGCGGGCCTGCTCGTACATCGTCTCAATCTCGTCGGGCACCCAAACCAGTTTCACGTCCGAACCGGCCGCCGCCTTCAGCCCCGCCAGAATGGTCACGGGATCGGCGCATTCCAGAGCCGAGGAGCCGGAGGGGCCGTTGATGTAGGGCACGCCCGGCCGCACCGGCTGGCTATGCGGCCCCAGCACGGCAATCGACTTGATCTTGCGGGCATCAAAGGGCAGCAGTTTGCGTTGGTTTTTCAGCAATACGATCCCTTGGCGGGCCACCCGCAAGGCGACCTGCGCTCCGGCCTCGTCGCCGAACTTCAGGCTGGAGTCCTTGACCGGGCGGTCGTAAAGGCCGAACCGGAAGCATTGGCCAGAATGTTTCTTGCCTTCACGTCGTAAACCTTGGGGTCGAGCTTGCTCTGCTGGATCAACGGCAGCACGACCGCCGGATCGCCCATGGGGCCGGTGGGCATCGCCAGGTCCAGCGGTCCGCTCGCCCAGACGGCTGCCGAGCCGGTGCCGGCACCCCAGTCGGACATCACCAAGCCGTCGAAGCCCCACTCCTGACGGAGAATCTGCTCCAAGGTGTGGCGGTTGACGCAGGCGTGGGTGCCGTTGACGTGATTGTAGGCGGCCATGACCGTGGCGACTTGGGCCTGTTTCACGGCCATCTCAAAGGGCAGCAGGTACAGCTCCCGCAGCGTCCGCTCGTCCACACGCGAATCGCTGAAGGTGCGCGGCAGGTCGATGTCGTTGGCCACGAAGTGCTTGATGCAGGCCAGGATTCCCTGCTTCTGCACTTGCCGGATGATTTCCACGGCCATGGTGCCGGCCAGGTACGGGTCTTCCCCGAAGTACTCGGTGTTGCGGCCCAGCAGCGGGTTGCGGGCCAGGTTCACCGCCGGACCCAGCAGGATCTGGTACCCCACGGCCCGGCAGTCGTGGGCTTCGACGGTGCCAAAGGCTTTGGCCATTTCCCGATCCCACGTCGCCGCCAGGGCCAGGGCCGAGGGCAGGACCGTGCCGGTGCCGAAGGAGCCTTTGACGCCGGTGGTGGAGCCGTCGGCCATGGCCACGCGAGGCAGGCCCAGACGAGGCACGCCGTTGATGAACCACATGTCCACGCCGCCGCAGAGGGTGATCTTCTCCTCCAGGGTCAGGCGGGAAAGCAAGTCCTCCACGCGCTGGTCCACCGGCAGGGCCGGATTTCTGTACGGCGGCAGGTCCGCAGCATAAATCCTCAGATCAGCTGCCATCAACAGAAGAACCGCACACAAGACTCGGTCGATTGTTTTCATTGTGACTCCTGAAAATTACGGTTGTTCAAATCGCAGCACGCTCAGCGACCGGGGTGGAAATTCGTGGTCGAACACCGGTGCCTCCACCTGAATCGAAATCGGATCGGCAACCACCTTGTTCGGAGAGGCAAAGCCGTTCATCTCCAGATCACTGCTTCCCGTCAGGATTTCGCCCTGAACGGAAGCCGTGAAACGCCCCAGGCCCTGAAGATCCACCCGCGCCGTCAATGGCGTGTCGCCGACATTCACCGCCTTCAAAATGATCGTTTTGCCCTTCCGGCCGGCGGTGGCATACAGCACGCGGGCATGCGGATAAAGCGCCACGTCATGGATCAGGTTCCCATTCACATGAAAACGCATCCGATCCGGGTGGACTACGATTTTCACGTTCCACCACTCGCCCCGCTCGGCCGGGAGCGCCGCCGACTGCGTGGCAAATGCCGGGCTGGTCAGCACCGACTGCTTTGGACTCCATTCCCCCAGGTGCCAGGTCACGTCCCCGCCGCTGTCGCGGTGGATCGTCAGGCGAACGCCGGCGGCCGCCTGGGCGATGCGCACCTTCGCCGTCAGCGTGTAATCGCTCCAGGTTCCGGCCACACACACCAGTTCCCCGGCCCCGCTGCAACTCACGCCGCCTTCGGCGCGAGGATACCAGACGCCCGGTCGCTGCGCCGAGCGGCCGGCGAACACGTTGTTCGGATCGCTGCCGGGCATCTCCCGCTGCCACCAGCCTTCCAGCGGCTTGGCCGGGGACATGGCAAAGCGGGGTTGTCCTTCCGCATTCACCTGAAGGTCGCGGAACTCAACCAAGCCCCCGCCGTTGCTGCCGAGGGCCAGGCGTCCGGCCCTGACGGGATAGACAAACCGCGGGGCCGTCACCTCGGTCATCAGGGCCTCTTGCGGCAGGTTCCGCCCAAACAGGCACTGCACATAATAGCTGGGCGTGCCAAAGGCCTTGGCGTTGTCAAAGCAGATCAACCGCGAGTCCCACTTGGACCAATCCACCCGCTCCAGCAGCGGGGAGTAGGACGCCATCGCCACCCGGCTGCCATGCCGCTCCAAGCCGGTGAGAAAGGCGGCCTCGGCCAGCGCCACCCGCAGGTTGTTTCCCTTGTCCGCATCGCGCAAGGCCGCGTATTCTCCGACGTAAATCCCATGCTTACCATGGGAGTCGTGCTTGGGGGTGAAGTCCCAGGTCGCCCATTCCAAGTATGTCGCGGGCGTGCCGTAGGGATGCTCGTCGGCCAATTCCACCGGCCGGCTGCGGGGGATGGTCCCCTCGCAGTTGGCGATCACCGTCACGTCCGGGTACTTGGCCTTGATCGCGTCGTAAAACAGCGCGTAGCGTTCGTTGTAAAGCGGCCCGCCGTTTTCATTGCCGATCTCCAAGAATTTCAGGTGGAAGGGTTCGGGGTGGCCGTTTTTCGCCCGCTCCTGGCCCCAGCGGGTGACCTGGGCATCGCCGTTGGCGTACTCGATGGCGTCCAGCGCCTCCTGCACCAGCGGCCCCATCTTCTCCAGGGGCATCACGCCCTTGGGCGGGAAATGCCACATGCCGGCGTTGACCACCATCAGCGGCTCGGCGGCGACGTCCTCACAAAACTGCAAGTACTCATGGTAGCCGAACCCTCCGCTGGCCAGGTAGCCCCACTGGCTCCAGTTGCCCACCCGCTGCTCCACCGGGCCGATGCTCTGGTACCAGTGATAAGCGTCGGCGTAGTTGTCGCCGCCTTCCACAAAGCAGCCGCCGGGGAAACGGATGAACCCCGGCTTCATGGCGGCGATCATCTCCGCCAGATCCCGCCGGCAGCCGTTGACCCGGCCCTTGAAGGTGTCCCGCGGAAACAGGGAGACCATGTCCAGCCAGAGCACGGCCGGCTGATCCAGCCAGATCACCAGGCGGGCATCGGTTTCGCCGTGGGTCGGCGTGAGAATCGCCTCAAAACGCTGCCAGTGCGTCTGGTCTATCTGGAACCGGCATTGGGCCAATTGCTGGCCGGCGGGGGTTTCCAAGGCGGCATGCAGCGTCACCGGCGCATTGCCCGCGCGGGCGTGGAGCGAAAGGCGATAAGAGGCGTGGGCTTGCACCGCCAGACCGGCCGCCTGATGCTTCACGGCCGACTCAAACGCTTTTTGCCACTGGCCCATGTCCTTGTCGAAACCGCAGGGCACGCCCTTGAAGCCCTGATTGACGATGCCCGCCCGCCCCCGAACCGGGGCTTTCAGCTCCAGCTTCAAGCTCGTGGGATTGCGATCGTTGAGCGGCCGAGTGCGATCCAGGGTGGCCGACAGATTCGCATCTCGGGGCTGAAGGACCGTCCAGCCGGGCATCCAAGGAGCGTCTTCGAAGGAGCGGTTTTGCAGCATCTCGGCGTACAGCCCGCCGTCGAACGAGCGGTTGATCTCCTCCAGGAACAGGCCGTAGAGGATCGGGCTGACGGGCGTCGCCGGCCGGTCCAGATGCACCGTGATGCGGGCCTGGCCGCTTGGCGCCGCGCCATCCGGCGTTTTGGACCAAACCGAGGTCGCAATCCATGCCACAAAACAAGCCGCTGAAATTATCCGTCTCATTGGTTCTCCATCACTTGTTGGCCAGCGGAACAACCTGTTTCCTCTCGCCGTTGACGCGCACCCACACCTCCGCTTTTTTGTCGGGCGCCGTGTCGGCGACGATTCGGTAATCCGTGACTTTCCCGTCCTTCCAGGCGCAATCCACCGCATACCCACCCCGGCGCGCAACCCCCTGAACGACCCGGACGCCGCCCACGCCCGCGGCAAGGCCGGCAGCAGGTTGATCTCGCCCTCGTGGCTTTGCAGAAGCATTTCCGCCATCCCGCCGGGGATTCCGAGATTGCCGTCAATCTGAAACGGCGGGTGGCTGGCGAACAGGTTCGGATAGACGTTGTAACTCAGCAGCCCGCGCACCATGCGGTAGGCGTTCTCGGGCTGGCCAAGCCGGGCCCATATCCCGCAGCGCCACGGCCAGGTCCAGCTTCGGCGGCTGTCGCCGACCTCGCCGCGCACGGCCAGCGAGACCCCGGCCGCCTTGGCCAGTTCCGGCGTCTTGCGCAGGGTGATCTGGTGGCCCGGATAGACGGCAAACAGGTGCGAGGTGTGGCGGTGCTGATCCTGCGGGTCGTCGCGGTCGGCCTGCCATTCCTGGAGCTGCCCCCACCGGCCGATCTTGTTCGGCGCCAGGCGCGATTGCAGGCCGGCCACCTTCTTCCGGTAGCCCTCGTCCACGCCCAGCGCCCCGGCGGCGTCCAGGTAGTCCTGGAACAACTCCCAGACGATCTGCTGGTCGTACATGACGCCATCCTCGTGCGGCCCGTGCTCCGGCGACCAGCCGTCGGGAACCGCCAGCGAGCCGTCGGGCAGCGTTTTCAGGCGGTCTTCCCAGAACTGGCAGATTTCCTTGAGCAGGGGATAGGCCGTCTTCTCAAGATAAACGCGATCCTGCGTGAACGCCCAGTGTTCGAAGGCGTGGGTGGCGTACCAGGCGCTGACGGGCACGTTCCAATTCCAGGCCGTGCCGCCGAAAGGACTCTGGAACGTCCGCGCCGTCCAACCGCGGGTCTTCTCGCCGAACTGCTTGCGCGTGGCGATGCGGCACGGCTCCGCCTGGGCCACCACGAAATCGATCAGCGGTTCATGGCATTCGGGCAGGGCCGTCGGTTCCGCCCCCCAGTAGTTCATCTCGATGTTGATGTTGTTGTGGAAATCGGAGCCCCACGGCGGTTTTTTCATGTTGTTCCACAGCCCTTGCAGGTTGGCCGGCAAACCGCCCGGCCGCGAGCAACTGGCCAGCAGGTACCGCCCCTGCTGGAAAATCATCTCTTCCAAGTCGGGATCGCTGCCGCCCGCCGCGTAGCGCTTCAGCCGCTCGTCGGTCGGCCGGCCGGCGACCTCGGTCGGCGTGCTCCCCAAGTCGATGTCCGCCCGGCCCAGCAGCGCCGTCAGATCCTCAATATGCGCTGCGCAGGGCATCAAATCCCCGGCCCGCGGCTTGGGCAAGATCGTTGGCGATCCGCAGCGCCGGGTCATCGCCCCGCCACCCCGCCCGGTAATCGGGCTTGTAGTCGGTCCTCGCGGCCAGCAGGATCATCAGGCTGTCGCAGTTCTCAAACCGCAGTTCCCCGCCCTCGGCCGCCACCTTGCCGCCCGTGGCCAGCAGCCGCGCCGCGGCCGCGTACCGGAGTCGGTTGGGCGTTTGGCCGGCGAAGGAGATTTCGTTGCCCGTCGCCGCCGTTTTCGCGTCCTCGCCCGCGGCCAAGCCCACGGACCCGGACAAAGCGCCCGGCTTGTCGGCGCTGTAGCGGAGCACGATGACCTGACCGGCGCGGCTGGCAAAGCCTTCGCGGACGTAGGCGACTCCGGCTTGCGAGAAGGCAACCGTGTGGATGCCGTTGCGGAGGTCCAGGGCGCGGCGGTACCCGCTGGCGTTCGCCAGCTTCAGCCCGGACCATTGGATCGTCAGTTCCCCGAAATTCAGGTAATTGCCGAAGCCGTCGTAGCCCGGTTTGAACCCGCCGTTGTAGTTGGTCTGGCCGGCCCAGAGACTTTGTTCGTTGAACTGGATGACTTCCTTCTCCACGCCGCCGAAGAACATCGCGCCCAGCCGGGCGTTGCCGATCGGCAGCGCCTCATGCCCCCAGACCTGCCCGGGTTTCGTGTACCACAGCACCCGGTCATCGGCGGCACGGCCGCATGCGGCGATGGCCAGCACTCCAAGCACGAGGGCTTTAATACCCAACGTCATTTGCGATTTATTCATGATGACCTTTCCGATCATTGATGGACCGCTCAAATCCCATGCCCTGGCAACGGCTCGCCCGCCGGCAGGCAAAAATTCAGGGTTGGTCTTCGGTGACCACCACCTCGTCAAACCACACCGGCGCCGCCGCCGACTCGCCGTAGCAGCCCAAGCGGAGGTAACGAAAGCCGCCGGCCAGGGCGAAAGGCACCGCCTTGATCCGCGAGCTGACCTGCTTGCCGCCGGCCAGCTCTTTCACCGTCACCGTCACCAACCCCTCCTCGCGGGCGTCCAGGGTCAGTTCCACCCAGCCCGGCTTGACCTCCAACCCGTCGCCCACCGCTTGCCAATCCAGCTTTTGGTACATGAAATTGGCCGCTTTGTCCTGGGCAAACAGCCCCCAGGCCGGCGCGCCGTGAAGGCCGACCATCACCCCCGAATAAACCCGGTTGTACAGGGTCGGCTTGCCTTGCGCCAGATTGGCGACCGTCTTTTGGTAGCTGGTGTCGCCGGCATCCCCGTTGAGGATTTCCACCGTGCCCAGGGCGGAGGGCGATTGCGCATACGCCCGCAAGCGCACGATGCCGCGCACCGATCGGCCCAGGTCGTAACTGAGCACCGATTGCGGCACCGCCTTGAGGGCCTTGCCCGTCGCCCCCGGCACGGGCGGCACCTCGATAACAGGCTCATTACCGGATACGGCCCGCTGCCACCCCTTGGCCTTGGCGGTTTTAGACAATTGGACGGCCTCAAAGTCCTCGAGAAAGAGCGTCCGGGGCGCGCCTGCCGCCGCCTCGGGAACCCGCAACCCCTCGACGCGGTAGGTTGCGCCCGGGCGGACGGGAAATTCCAGCACATTCGGGCCTGCCGCCTGGGAAGGGACGGCCGATCCATCCGCCAGAACGACCCGCCCGCCGCCGATTCCAACCGCGTGCAACCGCAACCGATCGCGTCCCGCGTCCCCCACCTTTATCGAGAGCCGCTCCAAGCCCCCGTTGCGTGCCGCCGCCTCAACCACCGTCCGCCAGGGGGCGTGCAACTTGAACTCCACGGGCCAGCCCCCCGGCCAAGCGGGCAGGAGGTAAAGGTTCTCGTCCTTTTCCTGCAAGAGCATGTCCTGCAAGCCGATCATCCCGCTGCCGCCGTGGTCCATGTCGGGAGTCTCGTCATAGGCGGAACCCCAAATGGCCGGGAAACGCCGCCCGGAATCCATCAGCTTGGCAACGGTGTACCGCCGGGCATCGTCGGTCAACCCCATGCATGCGGCGAAGATGTTGTTCTGATACCAGCACCACCAGCCTTTGTCGTTGAACACCTCCGGTCCGCCGTAACGCCAACTGTCGATGGCCACTTGCAGGTCGGGACGGCCAACGCCGAAGGTGCGGTAGGGAAAGACCGGGTAGAGCTGCGGAGTCTCCCCGTTGGTGCGCGTGCCGTAGCGCTCGCCGGGCAGGAGTACTTTCCGGCCCCTGTACTGGCTGAAGTAGGCGGGTGCCGGCAGACGGCCGAGCATGTCGTGCCACGCCGCCTTGCGCTGGGCGGAGACGAGCGAGTCGGGCAGTTCCAGCAGCCGCTTCAAGACCACCGTCAGGCCGGTCAGCACGTCCGTTGGGTTTTTGACGTCTGGGTACGTCTCCAGCGCCTTGGCCGGGTAGAACACCAGCTTCCCGTTGGCGTCAAAGGGCTGGCCCGTGAGCCGCCGGCAACGCATCTGATAATACTGGTCGTAGAACTTCAGCGTGCTCTCGATGAAGGGCAGGTAGGGCGCCAGATCGCGCCCGCCGTAGCGGGCGTATTCGAGCATCATCCAGGAAAACTCGACTTGGGAAGTGAAGTAGTGGGCATGCAACTTGAGCAGTTTCATCAGTTCCTCATCGCCGGAAACCGGCTTGCCGCGCAGGTTTCCCAACGCGCCGACGGGCAGGCCGAAATAGCTGCCCTGATCGATGAAACTAGCCGCCTCGATGCCCCAATGGGCCTTGCTGTACAGTTCCCCGTTGCGCCGCATGTTGGCGTAGAAATTCAACTGCGGCGGCATCATGTCCCAATCGCCGCTTTTGAGCATCGGCCAGTAGAGCAGCCGCTGGTTTTGCCCCACAAAGTTCACCCCGCCCCAGCCCCGATGGTCGGGATGCCCGCTGGTGCCGGGGTTCAGGAAGTCGATGTGGCAGGAGTCGAAGGTGTGAATCCCCCCGTTGAATTTCGTCGGCAACGCCCCGTAGGCGTTGCAGGCGAGCATGAAGCGGGCAAGCTGGTAGTTGCGCCCCACCTGCCAGGCGGCAGAGTCCGGGGAGCGGGATTCCGGGCTTCCAGACCGTGGCGTGATCACGATCCGGCTTCGGTTCCAGAATTCCTCCCACCACGCCCACGCCTCGCCCTTGGGGTCGGCGGGAGCGGCTTTCGCCACCGCCGCCAACTGCTCGCGCCATTCGTCGATCGTGTCGGTCTGGGCCGTGTGGAGCGTCAACCGCAACGCCGCCCGCGTCACCGGCTGCGCACTGGTCAGCTTCCAAGCCAGGCAGTTCAGTCCCGCATAGCGCCCCGGGATCGGCTGGGTTGCAGCCTGAAAACCGTCGCCTTGGAAAACACCGCCGAAGGTGCGAAGCCGCTGGGGATTCCAAAGCTGGTCTTTCACCGGCTCCAACCCGTAATACCGGGCGACCGAGTCGAAGAGGCCCGTCGGCGGATTGCGGTGGAAAAACTCGATGCCGTCGCCTCGGACTGCCACCTCATCGGGAAGCGTCGGCGGCCAGGGCTGAGGGGTTCCCGCCCAGTTGTAATCCCCGGAAACCCACGGCCGCGTGCGCCAGTTCTCGTAGAAGGCCTCGACCGTAACCGGTGCCGAGCTTTCCACATCCACATGGACAATCGGCCTGGGAATTTCCGTCCAAATGCGCACGCTCGCCGTCCGCCCGCCCTTGCGGCCGCTCACCTCGATGGACCCGTCGCGCAGCTTTAACTCCTGCGTAAAGAAGTCCCCCTTGTCAAAGGGATTGGGTTTCAGCCGCAGCCGCACGCGGCCGGACTTCAGCAACGCGCCGTTTTCCTCGAAGGCATCCGGCCGTGCGACATAAAACAACAGCTCGCCATCCTCCACCCAGACGTTCAGCCCGACACTCCCCCCGCCGCCGGGCATGGACTCCCCGGAATTTCGGCTGGGGCTTGTCCATCGCACGTTGTAGCCATCCAGCCACGCCAGATCCTCCGAGGCGATCGCCGTCTGACAGGCGACAACCGTCGCCAACAGCACCAGCCAAGTCCATTTCCGCAAAGGGATCTCCCTTCGAATGGCACAACGCCAACCCGTCACGCAAGAGGGCTTCCGATCATTAAGCATTCTCATGGCAACAGCTTCTCCATCACGGACTTTTCGACAACCTGCGCACCCCCCGCAAGCCCCGCACCCTGGCCCTGCGCCTGGAACAAGACCACCAGGGTGCGATGCTTCACGGATGCGGGCAATTCAAAGACCATGTCGCCCGCCGCGGGATCGGGCTTTTCAGCCACCTTAATGCCGTCGAGATAAACTTCGGCCCGCCCCGCCGCCTGGGACAAAATAACCCGTCCACCTTCGCGCTGCAGCTTCTTCCAGGGCGTGAACTCGATGCGCCACAGCGTCCAACGGCCGGCGGCGATTTTCTGCACCTGACCGGGTTTGACCTGAAACCAACTGTTCATGTCTTCCCGGGTTGCCGCCAGCAGCGGATCCGGTCGGGACGCCGAGGCGGGCGCCATCCGCCACATCGACAACCCATAACATGGGCTGGCGGCGGGCATCGTCGGCGGCGGGTCAACGGCGCGCACCGCCAGTTCAATTTCCGCCGCCTTGAGTCCAGGTGACGTGGCGCGGATCTTCAACCGCCCCACGCCGCCCTTTCGGGATTGCACGATCAATTGCGCCAGGCCATGAAACAGCCGCCGGTCCGACCCCTTCTCCGGGTCATGGCAGTTGTGGTCCCCGTTGCCGTGGCCAAGGTTGTCCCCCGGGCCTTCCAGCGAAAACGTCACCAGGCTGTCGGCACCAGGCACCACGCGCCCTTTGGCATCGATGCCCTTGACCGTCACCGGCGCCGCATCCCGGCCATCGCCCCAAAGGAACGTCCGATCCGGTTCCAGCGCCAACGCCACACACTCGCCGGTCGTCTCCACAGCCGTGCGGGCGACTTCCCGGCCGTCCTTGAAGGCGGCCGCTTCGAGTTTCCCCGGCGCATACGGCACGTCCCATTCCACGTAATCGAAGGCCGGCCGTGCCTTCTCGCCCAAATGCCGGCCGTTGAGCCAAAGCGCGACCCGGTCGGCATTGGTCATCGCGATCACCTTGACGGATTGGCCCTCGCGGCCCGGCCAATTCCAGTGCGGCGCCAACTGGAGCACCGGCCGATCCTTGATCCACATGGCCTGACGGATGGAATAGGCCACCTTGGGGAATCCGCACAGGTCCATGATCCCGAAAACCGACGAAACCGACGGCCAGCAGAGCCGCTGTGGCTCGCCCCGGTAATCGAACCCGGTCCAGGCGAAGCCGCCCGCCAGGTAGGGCCGCTCGGCGATCCATTGCCAGCTTTTCCGCTGCGTCCCGCCCCATCCGGCACACTCCGTATCGTAGGAGGTGATCACGTTGCGCTTCTTATCCGTCTCGAACTCGTCGCGGGTCGCAAACGCGGAAGTGTCCTCGGAACTGAAAATCGGCAGTGTGGGATGTTTCCGGTGAAATTCATCGTAGCTGCTGTGAACGTAGTTGAATCCCATCACGTCCACGGCCTGGAATACCCCTTCCCGCCCGAACATCCCGCCGTTCATGGCCGCCGTCACGGGTCGGGTCGAATCCCAGCGGCGGACCTCGGCCACCATTCGCCGCACCATCTCCCGGCCCTGCGGCGTCCCCTGCATCGGCTCTTCGTTGAACACCGACCAGAGAAAAACGCTGGGGTGGTTGCGGTCGCGTTTGAGCATGGCCCGCAATTGCCCCAGGTACTCCGGGGTATGATTGAAGTTGCGGTTTTCGTCCATGACCAGCATCCCCAGCCGGTCGCACGCATCCAGAAGCTCGGGAGCCGGCGGATTGTGGGAACTGCGGTAGGCATTGCTTCCCATCTCCTTGAGGCGGCGCACCCGGTAATCCCACAGGGCGTCGGGCACCGCCACCCCCACCCCGGCGTGGTCCTGATGGTTGCAGGTGCCCTGCAGTTTCAAGGGCTTGTCGTTGAGGAAGAACCCCTGATCGGCATCGAATCGCAGCGTGCGAAATCCGCAGTTGACCGCAACGGCATCCGTCGGTGTTCCCGATTCGCAAACCCTGACCTTCACCTGGTACAGAACCGGACTGTCCACCGACCAGAGCCTCGGTTTTTCCCGAAGGACCAGCGGAATGCGGCAAACCGCCGAACCCAGCGGCGGGACCGCCGCCTCGTTTTCGCCCGCCGTCACGCTCCGCCCGTCGGGATCGAGAAGTTCCGCCGCAACCCGGGCGTTGGCGGACGCGGTTTTGATGTTCGCCAGGGCCACCTCCACCGGCACCGACCAGTTTCCGTCGGCATCGCGAACCGGATTGGCATATACGCCGTCGGTCTCGATGTGGACCGGGTTGCGCTTGATCAGCCAGGCGTGGCGGTAAATGCCGCCGCCTTCATACCACCAGCCCTCCATCGCGTCGGCGTCAACCCTCACCACGATGGTGTTGAGCTGCGCGCCGTAATTGAGGATCGGGGTCAGGTCCACCGAAAACGGCGTGTAGCCGCAATGATTGCGGTGAACCAGCAGGCCGTTGACCCAGACGGTCGCATGCGTCGCGATGCCGTCGAAGCGCAGCTCGAAATGCTTGCCCTGGTCCTCCGGCTCGATGCGAAAGTGCCGGCGGTACCAGGCGATGCCGCGCGGCCGGTAGCCTTGGGACAGGTTGGCCTTGGGATCGAACGGCCCCTCGACGACCCAGTCATGGGGCAGGTTCAGCCGCCGCCATTCGCTGTCATCAAAACCGGGGTCCGCCGCGCCCCACGCCTGCCCGGCTTTGGCATTCATATAGGAGGCCATGTGCCCGCTGATCACCGGCATGGGGATGTCCCCCAGGTGAAAGCGCCATCCCTCGTCCAAGGAAAGCCGCTCGCGAAGGGGCGTTCCAGCAAAAAGCCGCGTGGCCGCAAGCATGCACCCGATCAAAACAAACATTGCTCTATTGCGCATGTCATCATCCCTTATTTAGAGCGGATTCAAACTCGGCAAGCGGACGCGGCATGGATTTCATCTGAAGAATGCCTGATCCGGCTCCGAAATGGTGGATGCATTACTGCACGGCCCGCCAAGCTGAATTAAAACCGCTCTAGCGTAAGACCCAGCTCTGATTTTCGCGGAACACCTAATTCGTTCTGACCGGCGATACGAAACGGTACGTTCCGGGTGCCAATTCCAAAACGGCGGCTCCACCTCCGTTCTTAGGAAGCGAACGCCCGGTGCCCGGCTGACCGGCGTCCCAGACTCGCTGATCGCGTCTGGATCCTTACCGGGTACGAAGACGGTCGCGGTGGTGTTGGGCGGAACCGTGAGGTTCAGCTTGAAGTCCGCCGCCGTTTTTTCCCAGTAGACCGCAATGCACCCATACGGGGAGTCATGGTGACACTTCACCCAATCCACCCCTTGGACCACGCCAGGCCGAAGGGTGAAATGCTTGAATCCCGGGGCGGCCGGATCCGGCCGGATGCCGGCCAGCCCTTCGTAGAACCATCCGCCCACGGTCCCGACGACGAGGATGGCCTGGCTTCCCCAGCCCGACCAGGTTTCCGGCCAGGAAGTCACCTTGCGTTCCTTGACCAGAAAGCCCCAGCCCGGATAGGTCTCCTGGCCGACGACCAGGGCCGCGAGATCGGGACGGTTCTCGGAAACCAGCAGGTCCAGCAGCATCGCGCTGCCCTGGAGGCCGCAGTCGAGATGCCCTTTGTGCGTGATGACAATGTCATCTTCGAGTTGCTTGAAGATGACCGGACGAAGTTCCTCGGGCATGATTCGCGCCCGTAAGGCGATGATCAGATACGCCTGGCGGTTGACCGTGTAGGTTTTCCGGGCTGGGTCGAACCAGTGGTTGTGAATCAACGGCCGAAGGGTGGCAAGACGATCCTCACAGCGTTTCTTCTCAACATTGTCGCCGTTGATGGCGGCGAAATTGGCCAAATCCTGCCAGAGCAGGACACGGTAGCAGTTGTTGAAAAACTCGCGCTGATCGATCGTCTCGAAGACGAAGGCATTTTTGTCTGGAGAGGGTGTCGGGGGCGTCCAGTCCCCCAGGAAATCCCACTGGGGATCCCTTTGGCGATTGGGCCATAATAGAAGGCCATTCGTCGAGCATGTATCCAGAAAGTCCACGTATTTCTTGACGCATGCATAGGCGTCTGTCACCACCCGCCGGTCCCCATAGTATAGATTAAGGCGCCGGACCAGTTCGCTCGCTTGTCCACTCCAGGACGGGCCTCCACCACTAGGCATGTAACAGGGCGCGGTGTAGGCGATTTGCCCTTTGGGCGATTGGGTGTCGCGCCAATCCTGCAGCCATTTACTGAAATAGGCGTCACTGCCGAAATTGTAGATCATGCCGTTAAGGAAGGAACCGCCATCACCGTACCCCATTTTCTCCCGTGACTCTCCGCCGCCAAAGACGCCGCACGGGGTCTGGGTGCGGTACGTGTTCATCGTAACCTCGTGGATGCGGTTGAACAGTTCATTGGAACAAGTGAATGAACCGGCCGGATCGAGCGCGGTCATTACCGTCATCGCCTCGGCGTCATCCATACCGGGAGCCTTGTCGAGGCCGCTGATAATGGCATACCGGAACGCATGCTGGTTGAACTTGGACTGGAAAACACCGGCGGTATTCCGGCCCGCCACGTAAATATCGCGCTGGTAGAGTGTCTGATAGCCAGTGGGTATTGACGAGTACATCCGTTTGGGGTCGAGCAGGTCAGCGTAATCAATCGTCACCTCCTGGCCGGGCTTGAGGCCATTGAGGCGCAGGCGCATCCAGCCGGTGAGCGTGACGCCAAAATCGATGATCCATTTTCCTTTCTTATAGATTTCCTTAGGCCTGATAGGCTGGCCGGTCCGGTTGCCCGGGCAGGGCTGCCAGCAGATGCGGACGTCGGGCGGGATGGTCGTCTCCACGGCATTGGTCCAGGCGCTGTCATTGAAGCCGGCTTTGTTCCAGTCGGGGAGATACTTATCCTCCTCGTAACGCTCGCCCCCGAATTTGCCATAGGACCAATCGTAAATCTGGGAAATGCAACTGTTCAGGCCCCGCCAGGCCGTGTCGGTGGCGACAACCACCCCCAGCGGATCGCGCAGGTATTCGCACCGAAGTTGGCCGACCGTCACGACTTCCGCAGCCGCCGCATGCGACCCAAGCAATCCCGCCGCCAACGCGGCACACGCCATCCATCCCGCCAGCTTCATCCGGTTCATGTTCACTCCCGTGTTTGTGACGGCATTTTCCGTCATGCCATTCCCGAAGTCATTGCCCGCTTTCGTCAACGCCTGAGTGTATCGGCCTGTTGCCAAAGCGAAGCCGGATGATTCCTCTAACCTGATCGCCTTTTTTCAACGGTTTGTACTCCTGTTGGGCGTGGCTGCCGAAATAGCGTTCGGCGCCGGCGTTGCTGTAATCCGCCACCAGCAGGCGGACCTTCTCGCCATCCACCCAGGCGCGCACATGCTGGGAACCGTCGGAAAGCACCTCCACCCCGCCGACGCCGTCGCCGGCACTCAGGCCGGCGGAAAGGATATTTTCCTTGGTTGAACGGAAGTCGTTTGATCCGGCGGGCATGGTGTCGTCCTTCCAAGGCCAGGCCGGCATGCGTTTCGGCCCGACTTGACTGCATGGCTCCACCCCGGCGGGAAACGCCGTCGCCACCCCTTGCAGGCGGCCGATGTGGTCGGCCGGGTAATACGACCAGACCCCGCGCCGCTTCCAGGAAAGCGATTGGAACTGCCCGGGGAGATCGAACACCAACCCCACCTGCCGCGGATTGATGTCCTTCAGGCAAGTGAAGGCATAGGCGATTTCCAGATGGCCATCCTTCAATCGATACGTAAACGTTCCTTCGGCCTCGTCATAGGAACCGGAAACGATGGCGACGCCGTCTTTGACAACGGACGGACCACGCGGACGCCAGTTGCCGCACGCGGCGGAATACAGGGGATAAACCGGATCCTTGCCGGTCATCTGCGTTTCGCCGTCGTGGTTGAGAGGAAGGAGCATGAGATGCGGACCGCCCAGCGTGATCGTCTTGCCCCCCATCGTGGCGGACGACAGCAGGCCGGTGTCCCGCGCCAGCCGCAAAGCCAAGCCGGGCCCAAACTCAAAACTCAACTCCGAGGCGGTTGTCACAACTTTACCTGTGCCGGGCGTCTCCGCCGCGCCCGCTCCCGGCACAGTCCCGATGACACTTTCATCCACCACAAAACCCAGCGGGCTGACAAAGCGAAGCAAAAGACTTTGTCCTGCGGCCAAGGGCGGAACGGAAATCGTAAACGTCCCGGTCGTACCGGGCGCCACATCCGCTTGCACGCTTCCCCTGTTCGTGCCGGCCTGCCATTCCACTCGTAGATCCCTGAGGTTCGTGAACAGATGCCGATTCGCCACCTTTACGCTCACCGCCCCGCCCGCCGACGAAAGCTCCAGACCTTGCGTGAGCAGGCGCACGGGCGAATACGCTTTCTTCATGTGCCAGTATTCGGGCTTCTGACGCCGCCAGCCGTCAAGCGGCCCCCACGTCCCGTAGCCCACCACGGACGGCAAGGCATTCGCACTGCCGCGAGGGGGCGGAACGAAGAACGTGTCATCCATGGCCGCCCAGACCGAGCCGCCCAGGATGCTCGGCGTTTCCCGCATGGCGTCCACCATGCGGCTCATCAACCGGCCCCATGCTTCCCGTAACCCCGGATCCGTCGCCAACTCAAAGCGGTTGTATGCGTTCAGGTGGCAGTACTCGCCGAAGCTGACCGGACGTTTGGAATTTCGATAGCCCCCGGGGCCGCTTGGTCCGGGATAATGCGTGCTGGCGATTTCGCAGTGAGCCTCGTCGCCGCGCGGCGGACCCGGAAGGAACTCAAAGGTTTGGGGGCGCGTGGGATCAAGTTCCCGAAGGGCTTTTGACGACGCCTTGAAATGGGTGTTCCACTCCGATTCGTTGCCCAGCGACCAGTACAGGATGCTTGCCCGGCCGCGCAGGAACTGCGCCATTTCCAAGGTTTGGCGCACGGTGGCCTCGCGGACATCGGGCGCCCGGAGCCGTGCGAAGTTCGCCCAGCAGAATGGCGCCTCGCACTCGACGAACATCCCCAATTCATCCGCCGCATCGAAGAGTTCCTCGGCGGGCGGATAGTGGCTGGTGCGCAGGATGTTCACGTTGGCGGCCTGATAGAGTTCCACATCCTTGCGCCATAAATCGCCAGCCAGGCTCCGTCCCCGCAAAGGATGCGTCTCGTGCCGGCACGCGCCGAATAGTTTTTGCACCGCGCCGTTGACCAGAAGTTGATTCCCCCGCACCTCCACCTTCCTGCAGCCAAAGGCGCACTCCACGGTTTCCACGGGCCTGCCGTCCACCGCGAGCGTGAGCCGGGCACGGTATAAATTGGGGTGTTCCGTATGCCACAGCGCGGGGTTGGACAGTGGAAGGGCAAACACGTTATCCAAGCCGCCGCCGGGCTTCACGATCACGGCCTCCGTGCGGACCGCCACGGGCGTTTCCACGTTCGGGGAAACCGCTCTCCCGGCCAGCCACGGTCCGCGTATCTCCAACGTGCAGTTCGCGGTCACGGGCGATTGAGTCTCGTTCCGAAACGCGGCCTGCGCCTTGACTGTCGCCGCCTTGCAGGATGGGTCCAGCTCCGTGGCCACATGCAGCAGGGTCACGTGGATCGGCGGAACCGCAAACAACCGGATCTTTCGCGTAATCCCTCCCAGCGGATGCACGGCGTATTTCGAGCCGCTGGCCAGGGAATCGGCCGCCGATTCGTTTTTCACGGCCAGCGCCAGCGTGTTCTCTCCCGGCAAAACGAAATCGGTGACATCAAGCTCGACCGGCGTGAAGCCGCCGACATGGGAGCCGGCCTGTCTGCCATTCACCCAGACCGCACAATCGCTGTAGACCGCGTCGGCGCGAAGGATGACCCTCGCCCCCTTCCAGTCGGCCGGCAAACGAAAGGTTCGGCGGTATCCCGCCGCCCGGTCATTGGACACGGCGAAACCCTGCATCGCCCATTCGCCGGGAACCTCAATCTCCGCCGCTCCCGCAAGCGGCTGAGCCGGATCAGTGAAGAACGCCATCGCCGGATTCGGGGCGAATTGCCATGTACCGCACAGTGAAAGGACCGGTTCGGCGATGCCGGCAACCGTCACGGGCACCGGCCGATACACGGGAACACGCACTTCCGGATAAGTGATGCCGTCTCCGGTGGGGTGAATGGGCGTCGGATCCGTCGAGAGCATTTCCACTTCCGCCAGCGGGGTCCGGACCCGGCCTTCACCCACCGGTACGATCTTGACCGCCAGTTCGCCATCGGCCAGAAGTTCCGCCGGAACGGCAATCCGCCGTTCCACGGGAACGCCGCTTTTCAGCACCGCATCCTCACCCACTCGCTTGCCATTGAAGAACACCCGCTGTGCCGCCGGCTTCTTCTCCGACGCCAGGAAGACCAGGCGGAGGATGTACTCGGCCTTGGGATTCATCCCGCCAAACCCCAGGAGCAAGTCGTCGCCGTAAATGATCGTGCGCATGGCCGGCGTCACCGCCGCGGAATCGGGAATGTCGTTCCGCATATAGGTGTGCTGGTAGACCGGATAGGTGCCGCTGGTGAATTCCTTGACGAAACAGAACTCCTTCAGCCGCCCGCAATCCTCATACGCCACCCGGTGCAAAACGCCTGTGGGCGCCACGGGAACTTCAGCCGCCCATGCGGCGAGACCGCCGGTCAGGACCAAGGCGGTGACCACCGCTGATATTCGATGTCGCGTCATGGTTGCTGTTCCATTCTTGAGCATGCCGCTCGCCTCATGTTAGTTTTTCCTGAATCGGTTGACTTTTACCGCCGGTTGGGGCGAGTGGACCACAACGTCCTTTTTCCGGTCAGCGGGCTGAATGTCCCATTTTTCCAACACCCCATTTTTCACCGAGCCGCTCACCACCGCCCCGCCGCTGGCGTGCAGTTTGAAATCCACATCCCAAGCGGCCGGCCAGGCGGGCAGCAGATGGATCGTCCCCTGCCCTTCCTGAAGCAGCATGTGCTGCAACGCCACCGCTCCGGCGCCGAAGTGATCGAAATCGGGGACGGTGTCCGGATTGATCTCGCCGTAGAGCGGGAAGCGGCAGGCGCAGGAGGCCCGCCGGAAGCGTGCCACCAGCCCTTTGGACGCTTCCGCCGCATTGCCGGCGCAGGCCCAATCGATCTCGTCCTGCCGCCAGCAGCCATCGGGCGAGTTCTTGGCCGTCCGGTGCTCCATGGTGTGAAGGACGATGTCCGCGTTCCCCCGGACCACGCCGAACAGCGGGAAGGGGAAGACCGGATAGAGTTCGCCGTTTTCGAAGTTCATCTTCCACTCGTAGCTTTCAGCCGGCGCCAGCGCCGTGCGGCCGGCGATCTTGCGCAGGGGAACCTCCGGGATTTCGGCGCGGAAGCGCCGCCACTGCTTCTGGTCCTCGTCCGTGCCGAGCTTCAGCCGCAGCAGTTCGTCCAGCACACAATGCAACCCGGCGACGTCGGTGGCGGGATTGACCGCGATCCACCACGTCTCCAGAACCTGCGAGGGGTCCAGACGGAGTTTGCCGTTGGCGTCGCGCGAATAGTGGCGGTCGAAGAACAGCAGGTTCTGCCGGGCCATGGGCAAAAGCACCTCATCGCGGAAGTGCGCATCGCCGGTGAGCTTGTAGCGATCAAGCATCATGCTCAGCATTTCAAGTCCGGGGGTGAAGTAGAAACTGAACCAAAAGCCATGCACCCGCTGCTTGTAGGCGCGGTCCTTGGGCAGCTCCGGCCGGGTCTTGAGCGGCGGAATGCCGTGCGGCCCGCAGGCGAAATCCACTCCCGAATAATCGAGGCAATCGGTCCAATAGGCGCCCTCGTGGCCGTACCAGATTTTCGTGAGCGCCTGGCGCAGCGGGAGCCGCTGGGCATAAAAATTGAAATAGGTCTCAACCAGATCGAAGTCGCCGCTCCTGAGCAGGGGCCAATACAGCCAGCGGGAATTCTGGAAGTAGCGCGCCGCACCCCATATCCGGGCGTCTTCATGCGACAGGCAAGTGCCGTCCGGCTGTTGCTGGAAGGCCGGAACCTGCAACGGCTTCTTGCTGTGAAGCGGCTGACTGAAAAGCCCGCTGTTGAACTGCACCGGCACGCGTCCCCGGCTCTGGCAGGCCATCAGGAAGCGAAAGACGTTGTAACTCTGGGCGACCAGCGCGGCGCCGTCTTTTTCATCGCGGAACGCGCTGCCGAACGCCCAAGACGGTGTTGCGGGAGTCTGCCGGACCGTCGGCTCGCTGCGCAGCCGCTCCCGCTCGGACGCCGGCACTGTCGTGTCCGAAGCAACGATCCAGCTCCGCTCCCAGAATTGTCGCCACCATTGGCAATGCCGCTGCCAGTCCGCCGCCAACTCCATCGGCCGCTGCGCCTCGCGCTCCATCGCCGCGAGCCAGTCCTGGGGCTGGGGCGTTTGCAGCGTCAAGCCGTGAATACGGATGTCGAAGGCCCTGCCCTCCCCCGTGAACACCCCATTGGCAAGTTGCAGTCCCGGACATTCCAGCAGATTGCCGAAAACGTTGAAGCGATAGGGATCGGGCAGCGTTTTTGCCAGTTCGCCCGCCCCGTAGATTTTCAGTTCCGTCGGGAAGTAGCTCCGTTCGCCTTCGGTGTAGTACCAGAGGATTTTCCCGTCACGCTCCGTGAACACATCCTTGATCGGTTTTTTGAACAGATAGGGCCGGGACAACATCCATCCTTTGTCCAGGCGTTCCCACGGGTCCGGCCGGGCCGTCGCGCGGACCGGCGACGGCGCGTTGATCTCGACATGGAAGACGTTGCGGTTGGCGTCGGCCCAGATGCGGATGCCGATGCCATCGGCCTCGATGCGGATGGAGCCGGTCGGCAAGTCCAGCGTCTGGCGGAACGGTTTGCCGGCCGCAAACGGATTGGGTTCCAAGCCGATTCGAACGCGCCCGGTCTTGAAGTTGTCCCCGGCGTGGTTGATGGCGTCGTTCTTGGCCAGCAGCAGGTAGAGATCGCCGTTTTCAAGGGCATAAACCCCGGCCGCGATGTCGCCGTTGCCGATGGGCATCTCGCCGCTTTTGTCCTTGGAAGGGCTGTCCCACACCACGTTGTAGCGTTCGACGCCCGGACCGGCGGCGGTCTTGTCCGCCATCCTTGCGGGAGCGTCCGCCGCATGGACCAATTGGCCAATGAACAGCAGGAGAGCCACCGTTATCGTATTGCGCATAATCCGATCTCTATAAGGAAACCGCCCACCTCAACTCGCACCATTCATCCCCGAACACAGGACCCCGCGAGTTCATTCCGTGTGACAGTTGCCTGCCACACAATCCATGCGGTCACTGATCCATCCGCCAGCGGACTGAAGGATACTTGAAAGTCAAATAGTTGGGATCAAACTCCCATGAATACTTGAAGACATCGGAACGGGGCACGGCGGCCACATGCCCATCCACGAAGAGGATATTGACCACGCCCGTGTCCCACGGACGACGCGGATCCCGATTTCCATGCCGTCCGGCTATGCGGTACCAGGGATTTGTTTGGGGATTGTACCACTGGCCGTCATAAATCATTGCCATCATCGACGGAGACCGAACCTTCGACATTCTGCAACTATTATAGCCACCTGGAGTTGGCCAGTTTCCGCATGGACCATATCCTGAACAGTTCGTTCCATAAGAACTGCCCGCATAGGTACCCTCCTGCCCCACCCCCTCCGTGCTCGAATACACCCCCACTGCATCCGCAACAGTGGGACAAACGGTAACCGCATTCGGATTAAAGGGCGGCCCGCTCGTCGCCTGAGGGCCGGAAAGATAGCCAAGGCGAAACAGGTAATAAGACCATGATTCACCCCCGCCAAGCTGAAAATTATAAACCTGAAACAATAGGACAACGCCTTGATTGTCGATGCTGTAGGCCATGGCCGCAGTGCCGATCTGCTTGAGGTGGCTCATGCAAACCATCGCGTCGGCCGCCCGCCGCACCTTGTTCACCGCCGGCAGTAACATCGAAATCAGCACGGCGATGATGGCGATGACCACGAGAAGCTCGGAGAGGGTGAAACCGGGGAGGGATTTGCAATTTGCAATTTGCGATTTGCAATTGTAAGGCATGGGTGTGTCCTGGTCAGTGGTCAGTGGCTTTCCCTTCGATGTTCTCTCCCCCTCCCGCCCCGTCGTCCTTTCCCCTCCCCTCCTCTGCCAGCTGCAAACCGCCCACCGCCAACTCTTCTCTTCCAAAGAACCCCCGGCCAGGGGAGGGCGTCCTGGCCGGGGGCTGGAGGCGTCCGCCGGAGGAGGGCTTCCGACGGACAGCTATGGGAATCGGGGGAGATTTGCAATTTGCAATTGCCAATTTGCAATTTGGAATACCGCTTCCGGTTTTCAATTGCAAATCGCAAATTGCAAATTGCAAATCACATCAGTTCTTCTTCATCGTGCGGCGGCGGCGGGCCAGCAGGCCCAGGGCCGGCAGGGCCATCAGGCCCAGGCTCGCCGGTTCGGGGACCACGCCGATGGCCGCCACGCCCACGCCGCCGTCGATCTGGCCGAAGTCGAAGGCCAGCTTGTCGCCGCCGAGGCCGGCGAACTTCACCAGCACGTCGAAGTCGCCGATGTCCGCGCCCTTGTAGGCGCTGTAGCCGGACCAGTCGGCCAGCATCTTGTTGGTCGCCAGATCCTCGCCGTTGTAGTACGCCGTCACGCCGCTCAGAGCGGCGTTGTTGATCGCCAACGCCACGTGCTCGGCCGTCAGGTTGTTCAAGCCCGCCACGCCCGTCAACGCCAGCATCACGTATTCGGGGGCGGCAAAGCCGGCCGCCGCGCTGGTGTCCACGTTCACGTACGCCTGCGTCGCGTTGGCATTCTTGGCGAGGGCGGTGGCGAAGACGTAGTTGCCGTTGGAGCCGCTGACGCTCACCTTGTTGGCTCCGGCGGCGAATTCGCCGTAGGAGCTGGAGGCCACCAGTTCGATGGGGTTGAAGACCTCGGCGCTGTAGCCGATAGCCACGTTGCCGTAGGAGCCTTCGCCGGCGAGGCCTTCGCCGCTGACGGCGAGGCTGTTGAGCTGGCCGCTGGCGGCCGAGATCGTGCCGCTGACGGAGGCCGAGTAGGTGCCGGCGGCGTTGACCGTGCCGCTGACGCCCTGGACGCTCAGGCGGGTGTAGTGGTCGTCGTCGCCGCTGGTGGTGAGGTTGGCGGCGCCGCTGAAGCTCTTGCTCGAGCCTTTCATCAGCCGCCCGGCATCCACCGTGCCGCTTTGGGCGATGGAGCGCTGGGTCAGGGCGGTGGCGTCGTAGGCCACATCGACGTTGATGGGATGCTGGCCGCTCAGGCCGGCTTCGCCGGTGGTGGTGAGGGTCACCGAGCCGCTCTTGAGGCCGCTGGAGCCGAAGTTCTGGCTCAGGGTGTAGCTGCCGGCGCTGGCGGCGCTGTTGAAGAGCGTGCCGTTGACGGTCACGGCGGTGAAGTGGTCGTTGTCGCCGGTGGTCGAGAGATTGCTGGTGCCGCCGACGGTCTGATTGACCATGACGCGGCCCAAGTGCACGGCGGTTGCGGTGACGGTGCGGTCGGCCAGCACGGCGATGTTGGCCGTGGCGGTGCCGCCGGTGACGGCTTCGTTGAGGTTGGTGCTGGTGCCGCCGGCGGCAACGGTGATGGCGTGCTGGCCGGTGGTGGAGCTGGTGAAGCTGCCGGTGACGGTGGTGGAGCCGCCGCCGGAGAGGGTGCCGCCGCCGCTGAAGGTCAACCCGCCCGTCGAGCCGTTGTTGGCGCTCCAGGTGAGGGTGTCGGGGGTTCCGGTGGTGGTGGTGTTGGAGACGGTGGCCGAGACGTTGACCGTGCCGCCGCTGATCATGCGGGCCGGGGCGGTGAGGCCGCTGAGGCCCAGGAGGGCCTTGGTGTAGGCGGCGTTGTCGCTGATGGTCAGATCGATTTCGGAGCCGGTGGCGGAGAAGACGTACTTTTTGTTGGTCAGGCCGGTGACGCCGGCCAGGGTGATGCTGCCGGCCGTGCCGCCGACCGAGGTGATGGTGCCACCGGTGAAACCGGTCTGGCTGGTGAATCCGAAGAGCTTGTAGGTACCGTTGCCCGCCCCACCGTTGGCGGTGAGGCTGAGGTTGAGGTTGCCGTTGACGGTCAATGCACCGGCCAAGCTGACCAGGTCGCTGGTGTTGGAGGTGCCGAAGTCGAAGTTGAGGATGGAGCCGCTATTCAGAGACAGCCCGCCGTTGGTGATGGAGAGGGTGTCGATGTTCCCGTCCTGCATGTTGACGGCGCCGGCGATCACCTTCTTTCCGGTCGTACCCAACGTGATGGAGGCGGTGCCGGTGCCGCTGGATTTCAGGCCGGCGAAGGTCAGATCGCGGCCGGTGGTGTAGCCGTCGGCGAAGGTCGCGCCGCCGACCACGTGCAGCGTGGAGCTGGTGCTCAACGAGGCGTTTCCATCGTACAACATTACCTTGCCGCTGCCGGTGGTGGCGACCTTGGTTTCGCCCGTGTAGGTGTTGTTGGCCCGCAGGTTGGTCGTGCCGCCGCCGGCGAAGGTCAGGCCAAAGGTGCCGCCGCTCTGTTGACTAATGCCGTTGTAGATATCCACCGTACGGGCCGTGCCGCTGCCGTCGGTGCTGTTGATCACACCATTGTTGCCGGTCAGGATCATGCTCACGTTGTAACTGGCGTTGTATCCAATCATTAGATTTCCCGTCAGAGGCCGGAGCGTCGCCGTCCCATTGGCGGAGCCAAAGTTAAACGTTCTGGTGTTGCCAGTTATGTTGCTCGCCCTAAGCAAGTTAGTCTGAATCTCCCCTTGGTAAAAGTTCAATACCGCATTTTCCGTGTTAACACTACTGCAGTAAAGAGTCGGTGTTAAGACGAGAACGCCAGCCCCATCGACGGTCATCGTGGCTGTACCGCTACCACTGCTACCAATCATTAGATCTCCCGCACCCTCAGCCGAACGCAGCGTCCCACCGGTGATTTTTAAAGTCGCGCCATTGTTTACCCTTACTCCAGAAGAAGCGACTCCAGGCGCAATGGACACCGAACCGCCGCTTTGCAGAAATGTGCCGCCATTTATCTGCAAAGCCCGACCTCCGGTAGGTGTAAAGGTTCCGCCGGCCCATTCCACCGTGCCGGTATTGGTGGCATCGCCGATATACATATCATAGGTCGGAGTGCCGGCGACATTGTTAAACTTCAACGTCTTCCCCGTTGCCGCATACAAACCCAACGGGTTGGTACTGGTGGTAGCGATTGTGCCGCCGGTGATGGTGGCGTCCTGCGAGGCTAAGATTGTATTGAAATAAACGGTGCCGCTGATGGTGGCCGTGGCACCACCGGTGGTGTTGAACACGGCTGCACTATTAGGGCCGTAGGCCGAGCTCCAAAGCGTGCCGCTGGCATTCCAGTTGGTACTGGAGGTGTCCCACGTGTTGGTGCCGCTTCCGTTGACCCAGGTGTAACTGGTCACGGCCGCCTGTGCCGACTGGAACAGACCCAGAATCCCCACGCCCGCCGCGGCCGACGCCAGCAGCAGT
This sequence comes from uncultured Phycisphaerales bacterium, assembly GCA_963841305.1. GTDB lineage: Bacteria > Planctomycetota > Phycisphaerae > Tepidisphaerales > Tepidisphaeraceae > CAWJBR01. Next base: position 25,921 of record CAWJBR010000002.1, read on the forward strand.
TGCCCACGCTTGTTACTCTTCCGATTGTTCGACTTGCGAGCCATAGCTCCTCCAAAAGATAAAAGGTTTCAGACGTCACTCGTACCCAACAGCACCGGGAAAACGGCCGGTCCGAAGCAACTCACTCATGCCGGACCAACGCCGTTTTACACGCTCAATATACTTCCGATCCGGCAAGACGGAATGGACTGTATAATTTTATTAAATGGACTGTATTCCGCCCCACAGACTTGTCCCCGCCGGCACAAACGATACAATCGCTACCGGCATTTCGGGCTTTTTCCCCTGGAATCACCCGATTGGGTTTGTAATATATCCCCGTTGTGCATCAAAAGCAAACTTGAATCATCGGAGGTGGACATGCCTGCCGAGCCATTCGATCTGATCCGAACTTCCTCGGGCAAAACCATTCGCGAAATCCTCCAGTCGGCCGGGTACGATTATCAGGCCCTCAGCGCCAATGACATTCGCGAAATCCGCAATGCCATGCGCCGGACTGGTTTTCCGGAGACACGCTCGATTATCTTGCCCCCGGAGATCATTCGTAAGTCGCTGCAAGAAAACCTGTTGCGCGACCTTCTGGTGACTCGCATCGGCTACCATCACAAAGCCGCCGGGCATTACATCCCCCGGCCCGAGGGAAGCCTGGACCACATCATCATTTATTGCGCCGAAGGCAAGGGATGGCTCCGAATCAAAACCACCCGCTGGGCCATCAAACCGGGAACGGTTCTGCTCATCCCCCGCAGCCAGCCCCACGCCTACAGCGCCGATGCCGAGGATCCCTGGTCCGTCTACTGGATTCATCTCACCGGAGCGCAGGCGGCCGACTATTTTGAATTTCTGGCTGTCAAGCCGAGCGCCCCGCTGATCCACCTGGGCGACGCGGTGGATGTCCTGGCGGCATTCGAGCGGACCTATTCATTCATGAAGGCCGTCCACACCCGGGAAAATCTAATCGCCGCCTCCATCGCGTGCATCGGCTTTCTGGGCGAGCTGGCGAAAGGGGCCAAGTCCGACGACCCCCAATCCCGCCAGATCAAGGAGCGGCTGGAACGGGTGATCGAGTTCATGAGGCAAAACCTGGCCAAACCCATCCACTTCGAAGAATTGGCGCAACTGGCGCACATGCCCCCGAATCGATTCGGCGAGGCCTTTCGCGACAACTTCGGTTGTCCGCCGATGGACTATTTCAGCCGCATGCGGATGCAGCAGGCCTGTTTGCTCTTGACCAAAGGAACCGATCAGGTACGGGAAATCGCCCAGAAGGTGGGATACGAGGACCAATACTACTTTTCCAGGGCGTTCAAAAAATACGTGGGCATGTCCCCGTTGCAATTTCGCAAGCGGTAAACCCCTAATCCTGATGAAAGACTTCCTCCATGCCGGCCCACCACTCGCTTTCGGCCCGGTCGGGCAGCGGATTGTGGCAGGGCTTGCACATCTCCCACCACCGCTGGGTCAGCGGATCGGCCGCCATCTTGGCCATGTCCGCCTCAAAGTCGCGGCCGGTGTATTCAAAGTAGCTGAACAGGTAGTGCTTCCCGTCCGGCAGCTTCCGCAGGTAGATCGAGTAGTTGCGAATATTGCAGGCGGCAATCATCTTCAGCACCCCCGGCCAGGCCGCCGCGTGCAGCCGCTTGTACTCCTCCAGCTTCTCCGCCTTGAGTTCAATGACCATGCCGTATCGTTTCATGGATTTCTCCTCATTGCCCGCCCAGATGATTGCCGTAGGTCAACGCCAGCACCGCCGACACCAGCACCCCCAGCGCCAACCCGATCGCCGTCTGCGTCCGCCGCCGGCAGCCTGCCCATTCCCGCAGCAGGATGGCGATAATGTTGCTGAACAGCACCAGCATGACCATGTGGATCGTCCAGCTCGTGAACTTGTAGCCGCCCATCCGCACGTGCGCCAGGTTGTAGAAGAAAAACTGCCCGTACCACAGCAGCCCCGTCAGCGCGGCCATCGCGAAGTTCATCGGCAGCTTGGCCTCTTCCTGACCGGCCGGCAGTTCCACGAACTCGCCCAGCGTCTTGTGCTTGAGGCTCAGATACAGGCAGTACGCCAGCGTGGTCACGAACGCCCCGGTGTTGGCAAAGATGTAGATGACGTTCCCCTGGAACACATCCGCCCCGTGCTTGTAGGCCACGTCGGCAATCGGTTGCCCGGCGTCCAGCGCAAAACCGTACACCGCCGAGAGCACCCCCGCCAGCAGCGACAACAGCAGCCCCTTGGTCAGCGAAAACTCCCCGCTGCCCTGCTGGCCTTGCACGTCCTTTTCCTTGAAGCGCCCGGCCAGGCCGCACAGGCCGATGCCCGCGGTGCCGATCACGATCCCCGACAAAATCCACCCCGAGCCGGTCTTCTGGAACACCTGCAACAGCGTCCCATGCACCAGCGGCGGAATCAGCGTCCCCAGCACGCTGGACAGCCCCACCGCAATGGCGTAGGTGAGCGAAAACCCGATGTAGCGGATGGAGATGCCGAAGGCCGTGCCCCCGATGCCGTAGGCCATGCCCAGCAGAAACGAACTGACCATCGCGCTTCGGGGCGCTTCGGCCAGCACCTGCCGCAGGTGGGGAATGGTCAGCACCGCCCCGGCAATCGGCAGCAGCAGCCAGCAGAACGCCGCCTGGGTCAGCCAGTAGGTCTGCCACGACCAGCGCTTCACCTTCTTCTGCGGCGTATAGCAGGCCGAGGACGACAACGCCCCCAGCGCGTGCAGCGACGTGCCCAGCATCGGATCTTGCGCGATCATGGTCGGCTCCCGCAGTCTTCGTTGAATTCGCCCAGATCGATCGGATACTTGCCGTACTGGCGGACCAGCTTCACGATATAGTCATACGTCAAGCCGGAGACATCGCTGGCCACCGAGTGGTCGGACATGAACACATACCCCCCGCCGCGAGCGGCGTTAAGCTTCCGCATCACTTCCCGGCGGATTTTCTCCTTATCGCCGGTTTCCCAGATCTGCATGTCGCTGTTGCCGCAGAAGCCGATACGGTGGCCGTAGCGCCGCCGCAAATCCAGCACGTCCATGCCCGCCTTCACCTCCAGCGGGTTGTAGCCGTCCAGACCGATGTCGATGTAGTCCTGGAAGATGGCATGCACGTTTCCGCAGCCGTGGTAGATCACCGGCAGGCCGTGGGCGTGGGCGTAGGCGATGATCTTCCCCACCCACGGCTTGAAGTACCGCCGCCAGTAGTCCGGGGCCATGAACGTGCTTTTCTTGTAGGCCACGTCGCCCCAGATCAAAAAGCCGTCCAGCAGCCCCTGGCCGGCGTCGATCTCGGCCTTGGCGCACTCCAGGTAATGGGCCCCCAGGCGGTTGATCGCCTCCCCCATCTCCTCGGGGGACTCGCCCATCCACATCATGGTGTTTTCCTGGCCGATCAGGCGCGTCAAACACTCGGAGACCTCGATCATGGACCCGAAGACGGGAAAGTCCGGGTGCAGGCTCCGCACGGTGTCGATCCACGGCGGGGAATTGCGCTGGAAGCCGTCGCCCACGCCGGCGATCTGGTTGTCGCCGGCCTCGAAGAACCGCCGGCGGTCGCGGGGGTCGTCGAATTGCACCGTCTGGAGTTTCTCGAAACTGTCGATCTCCCAGGCGGCCATCTCCGGCATGGGCAGGTCGAAGCGCTTGCGCATCGTCGCCCCGAAGCCGGTCTTCACCACCACCTCCTCTGCTGACTCGCTTAGGGTTTCAAACGAGCGGATCCACGGGTCCATGTTGGGCACGGTGACGATGAAATCCAGGTCGTAGTGGTAGTAGGGGTTGGCGTCGGCCGGCAGGTTCAGTTCCTTGCGCCAGCGCTGGATGAAGCCGCCCCAGAAGAAATCGCTGATGGGCACGCGGTCCGGCTCCTGATGCCGCAGGGCCTTGTGCAGCCGCTCCAGCTTCTTGCAGGTATTGTCCTTCCGCTTCGCCGCAACCTTCCCGCAACCGACCGTGTCAAACATGCCCATAAAACCTCTTTCCCGATTGGATGAGACCGGACTCGTTCACGAAAGGGCAAGCTAGGCTTCTTGACCAAAAGAGTCCATGTCCGTTACAGTCTTTTTCATGTCTCTTTCCGACCTTCGCCGGCGCAACCGCGGGGCCTACTCCAGCCCCTTCTCCGGGGTGGGCGTGGAGTTTTTGCCCTTGGGAATTCTGCCGGACCATTCGGGCCTGGTCCTGCACGAAAGCGGCTACCTGCCCCGCAACGACTGGTGGAACTTCCCCAACGTGCTCAGCCCCTTCTGGCGGTTGGCCTACAACTTCAACCGCGGCCACCGGATGATTTTTCCCGGTCGCACCATTGAACTGACCCCCGAGCACCTCGCGCTGGTCCCGGACCACCAGATGTTCCATTGCCAGGGCGCCGTTCCCGTCCGCAGTTTCTGGATGGCCTTCAGTGTCGCCTGGCGATTGGAACCCCGTCAGCCGATCCCCATCCTGCTGCGCCCCACCAAGGCGGAGAAGGCCCTCCTGCGCGAACTGACCGGTCTGTTCCCGGAAAACCCGCGGGATGCCGACCGGCCACGGATCTTCCATTTGAGCCTGGCCCTGCTGCACCTGGTGCTGCGCCGGCCGGAAATCCACTGGCAACGGGAGACCTCACCGGTCATCGCCGGCAGCATCCGCCACATCGAAGGGCACTACGCCTCGGCGTTGTCCGTTTCCCACCTGGCCGAGCGGGCCAACCTGTGCCCCGACGCCTTCGCCCGGGCGTTCAAGCGCCACCAGGGCACGACGCCCGCCCGCTTCATCGCCCAGGTGCGCATCCGCGAGGCGGCCAACCTCCTGACCGGCACGGACGCCACCCTCGACGCCATCGCCGAGCGCTGCGGCTTTCCCAACCGCGCCTACTTCAGCCGGGTCTTCAAGAAGATCACCGGCGATTCCCCCGCCCATTTTCGCCGCCGGCACAACCCCGACACCTCAGTTTAAGCATTGCTAAGCCAGCCCGGCTTTTCCATCCACGAACCGTAAATGGCGGCACCACACCGGCCGGCCGCCACACACCGAGCCGGTCAAGGATGGTGAAACACTTCTTCCATCGCGGACCACCACTCGCCCGTCTTGGCCAGGGGAATCGCCTGCTGGCAGGGGTCGGTCTCCTTCCACCACCGCCGGGTTTCCGGATCGGCGGCCATTTTCTTCATGTCCGCCTCGAAGTCGCCGCCGGTGTATTCAAAGTAGCTGAAGAGGTAATACTTGCCCGGCTCCAGTTCCCGCAGGTAGATGGAATAATTGCGGATGTTCACCGCCGCGAGTTGCTTGAGCACCCCCGGCCAGGGCTTGGCGTGCAACTGTTTGTAAGAGGCCAGTTTTTCCGGCCGGACCTGAATAACCGAGCCATAGCGTTGCACCGCCGGCGCCTTGCAGGAACAGCCTCCGCCGACCAAAACGAGCAGAACAACCAGGCAAGCCGGCAACCGATACGAAGCGAACCGTTGGTTCATGTCATCACCTGCTGATGAAAAAGGGTCAGCGGAACACCCAGTACAACACGACAAACGCCGCCACCACCACGCCCGACAGAACCCTGTAATTGGCCAGCCCCCGTCCGCCCGTCATGCCGCGCAGCGGTTCGGTCCAGCCGTCCCAAACCAGCAGTCTGGCCTCCTGTTTCAGTGGCTCCGGCCGGGCCAGTGACGCCACGATCTGGATGGCCATGCAGATGCAGCACATGACAAACGCCGTCAGCATGAAATCCGCCAGCACGTGATCCGTGATCCACTTGAATCCGCTGGCAAGCGACGAGCCGGCGGGCAGATGCGAGACGATATCGGCCTGGAAAAAGTCCAGACCAAACCCAATCACCCCCAGAATGGAACCCGCGATCATGGTCAGAAAAGCCGATCGCCCGGTGGCGCCTTTCCAGAAGACGCCGACCAGGAACACCGCCGTGATGGGCGGGGAGACGTAGCAGATCAACTTGCTGAGGCCCTGGAAGATGGTGTCGTAGTGGCCAAACAGCGGGGAGAGAACAATCGCCAGGACCGTGGCGACGATGGTGGTGGTCTTGCCGATGACGACGAGTTGATGGTCGGTGGTGGCGGGTTTCCAGCGTTTGACGATGTCGTAGGCGAAGAGCGTGGCCGAGGAGTTCAGGGCGGCCGAGCAGGTCTGCATGGCGGCGGCGAGCATGGCGGCGGTGACCAGGCCCTTCAGACCGACGGGCAGCAGGTGGGTGATCATGAACGGGTAAACGTCGGCCGACTGTTTGGGGCCTGCGCCCGGGCCGAAATACCCCTGCTGCACCAACGCCACGCAGATCACGCCCGGCAGCACGAAAAAGAAGACCGGCAGAATCTTCAAAAACGCACAGAACAGCGGGCCAAGCCGCGCATGCTTCTCATCCTTGGCGGCCAGCACGCGCTGGACGATGGTCTGATCGCAGCACCAGTACCAGATGCCGATCACCGGATAGCCCAAGAGAATGGAATACCAGGGGATGTTGGCGATGACGGAGGTGTCGCCGGCCGGGTGCATCATGTGGAGGAAGGACTTGGAGGAAAGGGCAATCCCGTCCTTGACGCCTTCGAGGTCGGCCAGCGGATGGGGCTGGGTTTCCAGGGTCTGGACGATGGCGCTCCAGCCGCCGGCCTTGAGGTAGCCGACGACGGTGATGATGATGGCCCCGGCCAGCAGCAGGACGGTCTGGAGGCTTTCGGTCCATACCACCGCCAGCAGGCCGCCGATCATCGTGTAGATGCCGGTGAGGACGCCCAGGGTGACGATGAAGAACATCAGCGCGTTGAGGCCCAGGATCGTGGACTTGGGATCGATTCCGGTGATGAAGCACAAGACCCAGGCGGCGGTGAACAGCGCCACGCCGATGTGGATGACGATGGCGGAAAACAGCGAGACGACGGACAGCACGTCCCGGCAATTGCGGTTGTAGCGCCGCTCCAGGTAATCGGGAAGGGTCGCCACGCGCGAGCGGAGGTAGAGGGGGGCGAAAAACAGCGAGAGGAGCACCAGCGTGAAGCCGGCCATCCATTCGAAGTTGCCGTAGAGCAGGCCGGAGGTGTAGGCGGATTGGGCGAGACTCACCAGGTGGACGGTGGAGATGTTGGCGGCGAACATGGCCAGGCCGATGATCGGCCAGGTCAGGGAGTTGTCGGCCAGGAAGTAATGGCTGCCCTCCCCTTTCTGCTTGCGGAGGAATCCCGCCGCCACGCCGATGCCCACCACGGCGATCAGATAAAAGATGATGATCCCCGCGTCCGTGTATCCCAACTGGTTCATGCCGTGGTCTCCTCAGCTTGCATATCCCCACTTCCGTCAGCCCGAATCACTTTCGATAGACGCCCTGTTCCCGAACCGTCTGGAACATCGCCAGCACGTTTTGCACGGGCGTCTGCTCCAGAATGGTGTCGTGGCTGGCGCCGGCGACATAACCGCCGCCGGGCATCATGATCTCCAGAACCCGGCGCGTCGCCTCGCGCACCTGATCCGCCGTGCCGTCCATCAGGATGTGGTGCGAGTCGATTCCGCCGTTGAAGACCAGTTGCCGGCCGAAGGTTGCCTTCAGCACCGGCAGGTCCATGCCCCGGCAGGTGGTCTGCACCGCATGCACCGCGTCCAAGCCGGCCGCGATGAGCGAGGGAATCAGCGGCGCAAAACCGCCGCAGCAATGCATCTGCGTCTTGAGGCCGAATTCGTGCCCCAGGGCGAACAGCCGCCGCAGATGGGGCAGCACGAACCGCTCGAAGAGGTCCACCCCCAGCAGCGGACCGGTCTGGCTGCCCAGGTCGTTGCCGATGAAGAAGATGTCGATCGCGTCCCCCGCTGTCTGGAAGGTGCGGCGGCTGACTTCGGCGTAGAAGTCGGTGATGTGTTGCAAGGTCGCATCCACCAGTTCCGGGGCGTCGTACATCTTCAGGTACAGGGTTTCCATCCCGAACAGGTCGATGAGGTCGTGCCACAGCGGCGACCACTCTCCGCCGAGAATGGCGTACTGGCCCTGCCAGGCCAGGGCGTCTTGCCGGATGTGGGACACGTCCATCCAGTCGGGGTTCGGCCAGGCGTGGGCGTCGATTTCCGCCAGGGAAGTGGCTTCGGCCAGGGGGTGGTGCAGCGGCTGGCCGTAGCCGTGCCCGCCGTGGCAGACCCCGAAGAGCGTGCGCAGGTGCGCCCTGGGGGCAGGGGTTGTTGCGGGCCGACATAGCGGGCAAAGACCCGGCGGAAATCGTCCCCGAACCGCAGCAGCAGCCCCTCCTCATTCACGGCCAGTTCCCGCAGGGCCTTGGCCTTGAATTCCTCGGACATGCCGCACCAGATCGGCACCCGGTCCGGTTCACGATGTGCGAAGGTCGTTAGAACTCGTTGGCGTGATGACATGGGCATGTTGGCTCCTGGCTAGGGGATCGATACGGCTTTGGGATTTGAAAGGTATCCCCCGGCGGACCGCTTGTCGTGTACAAACTCGACCGGTAAATATTGCACATCGCCTCCGGGCTGGTAAACTGCGTTCATGGACCCGATCATCAGTTGCGGCTCAACCGGCGTGCAACGGCTGCTGCCGCATTGCAATCCGGGACTGGAGATCATAATAGTTCGCCGGGGCACGCTGCGGTGGATGATCGACGGCCGGGTCGAGGTGCTGCCGGCCGGGTCGGTGTTTTTCACCCTGCCTTGGCAGGCGCATGGAACCCTGGAACGACAGGAACCCGGCAACGCCATCTCCTGGCTGCTGATCAAACTTCGCCGGCCATACGGTCGGCGTGTTTCCCGCGTCGAGTTTCACCGGGAACTGGCTCTGGCCGACGCGGTGGCCGCCAGGATCAGCCATCTCCTGATCACCGCGCACCATCACACCTGGAACGCGACACCCCTGCTCGTGACCAGCCTCGATGGCGTACTCGACGCGACCACCCGGCCGCCCTCGCTTTTTCGCAATGCCCGTGCGATTGAACTGCTGCGAATCCTGCTGATGGAATTGGCCGAGATCCTCTCCCGCGACCGGGAGAGGAACCCCGCGGGCGATCCGACGGCCGACCGCGTGCGGGGATTCATCGGCCAGCTGACGCGGACCTGCGGACAGCCGTGGACGCTGGCGGCGATGGCCGGGGCGTGTGGCCTGAAACGGACGCAGTTCAGTGACGTGCTGCGAGATCTGACGGGCGAGACGCCGCTGCGATTGGTGAATCGGTTGCGGATCAACCAGTCGCGCTGCCTGCTGCTGCAAACCGATCGGCCCATCACCCGGATCGCCTTGGAATGCGGCTTTGGCAGCAGCCAGTACTTCGCCCGGGTCTTCCGGCAGTTCACGGCACAGACCCCCGAAGCCTACCGCCGCACGGAGCGGCAACAGGACCGGCGGAATCCGACCGACTGGACCCACGTTCCCCAACGCACGCTGAAACAGGAGCAAGCCCGCTGGCAGGCCGTGAGCACAGGCCAAATGATCGATTGACCGGGAGCATCCGGCCCCCAACCAGATCAGGACCATGCCTCCGCTTCCTCCATGGCAATCGTGGACCACTCCCACAACCGCTGGGGCTGCCGGCGAACCGTGGAGATGTCTTTCATAATCAATTCCACATGACAGCCCCGGGCTTCCCGCAGGAAGTCGCGGATGTCCTGCCTCGCCCGACCGGGGTTCCAGTCGTCCTCGGCCAGGATCGCGGGGTTGGGCTTGCGGCTCATCACCCAATGCGGGCCGATCTCCTCCACCGCCTGAGTCGTCTTGCACCACGGCGTCACCGACACCTTCCGCAGATTCGGAATCCGCCTCAGCAGATCCGTCTTGCCGTCCAGCGGCTCGCAGCAGCCGTAGTAGTTCATGCCCCAGCGGCTGAGCCACCGGGTATCGTGCTTCAGGGCGAATTCCCAGTGGAAATCGGGGGAGACTTCCGAGAAGATCTGGGCGTTGGAGCAGCCCCACATGTTGTGCGGCTTAACGCAAGCGGGATCGTAGTCGGTCCCCGGCAGTGATGAGGTGTAGCCGTAGCCGCCGGAGCCGATGCGGGTGTTGTCGCAGTCCAGCGACAGCGCATTCAGCTCCACGAACTGATCCAGCTCCACCATCCAGGCGTCCACCATCCGCTCGACGGCCGCATGCACCAGCTCCGGACGCTCGTACATGTCCAGCATCGCCTCCTCGATGCCCCACCAGCGAATCAGGTAATCCCAGGGCGTGAACCAGATGTGCGTCTGCCCGACCTTGCGGACCGGCAGGATGTTTTGGTACAGCTCGCACATCGCCTGATAGCGGTATTCGGTGGCCTGGCGGTTGTGCGTCAGCCGGGGCAGCTTGATCTTGTCCAGGTCGGCCAGGTCGTTGATCTGCTTGTGGAAGTGGCGGGAGACGACGTCGCTGGCTTCGTCGGTGCGGACGATATCCACCTGCTCGAGGATGCCGAAGTCCGTGCTATGCACGGCCAAGGGGCAGGCCAGGTAGTCGCTGACGATCATGTCCCCCGGCAGGTGCCGCCACTGGTACAGCGTGCGGCGCAGCTCCCGCTCCTGATCGCGGGCGAAGGGATGCTCGCAGAGGAGCGTCAGCTCCCCGTCCACGTCCATCTCATGCCAGGGGATCTCATTGATCCAGACCATCGGCCGGACGGATTGCCGGTCGTTGAGCCTGCGCCACAGCTCGGCCTTTTGCCGCTGCACGGGCAAGGCGGCGACGGCGGCCAACTGCTCGGCCAGGCGGCGCAACACCGTTTTATCCTGGTCGCTCAGAACGATCGGCTCCGCCGACTCCGGCGGCAAGTGGTGGCTCGGATCATGCAGCATGGACAAACCTCCCGGTATAGCCCCCCCAGGACGAGCCCATTTAACCCCCGCAGGCGGGTGGGCGTCCATGCACAAGCTCGACTATTTCATGCACAATCTTAACTTCGAGGCAACAGGAGCCTCCCATGGATGAAACGACGCTGGACCTGCTGGCCGGGGGATTTTACCGCGGGGATTCGTCGTGGAGTCGCCGGGTGGATCAGGGGGACAAGTGCTTCAAGGTTTACTTCATGGCCGGGGGCGAGGCTTCGGTCACGGTGGGCGGGAAGGTCTATCCGCTGCGGGCCGGGCATGCCTATTTCATTCCCGGCTACAGCCTGCGACGGCAGGCCTGCCCGCGGTCGATGGAGGTGTACTGGGTCCACTTCGTGCCGCGCTCGCTGTACCTGATGTTTCTGCTGTCGCACGTGTCGCGGGTGCATGGCTGGCCGGTGTCGGCCTTGAGCGGATGGGAAGCGACTTTCCGCCGGCTGGATCGGCATTTCAGCGACAGGAATCAGCCGCTGCTTTCACCGCTGTTGATCGCCAGGCCCACCGAGGCTTGTTCGTAGGGGCAGTTGGCGAGGCGCTGGCCTTGCGGGCTGACGCCCGTATCCAGCGGCTCGGATTCGCCCGTCGCCGTCAGCGTGTAGGTGAAGCTGCAGGTGGAGACATAATCCCCGGCCTCGCCGCCATCCTGCTGTAAACTCACCGGGATCAGGCCCGTGGCCACCGGCAGCAGAACGCCTTCACCTTCGCCGGTGGGCAAATAAGCCAGAATGTCCCCCTGGCTGATCCAAGCCGCCGGCGTCGCATCGGTGGGACTGACCACGGTGCAGTCCACATCCTCCTCCCCGGTTTCCGTCTCGTCGTCGGCTCCCTTGCAGGGCGTCAGCGTGATCGTGTTGCTCCCATCCCAGTCCGCCGTGGCCACGCCCCAGCGCAGGGGCGAAGAGGAATCCGGCAGGCGGACGATCCCCCACATCTCGCCCGTGCCTGGTGGTTTCCAAAGGATGCGGGCGCTGCCGCAGGTTCCCGTTGTTAGCACCACCGTCTCCCCGTCGCTGATCTCGGCGAACTGATCGGTCTCCTCCTGCACGTCCAGCCACACCACGCTCACGCCGCTGACGGCGGCCCAGCCGATCTTCCCCGCCGCCAGCGGCTCTTGGAGGATGAGGAATTTCCCCTGATGGTCCGGCAGGATCGGCGTCACGCCCGACAACACCACCTCGTGGGTGAAGGCTTTTTCGGCCTGACCCCCATTGGCCGGGTCAAACACGGGGGTGTCGATGCCCAGGATGTCGAAGCGCTGGCAATCCCCGCCGCTGTTGTTCTTCACCCGCACCAGCCCGCTGCACCGGGCCCTGTCCTCCGCCCGCCCGCCTTGGTAGTGCCGGCGATTGAGGTAATCCTGCGCGGCATCAATAAACGTATTGAACGTGGCAGCGGGAATCCGCAGCTTCAGGCTGCGAAACAGGCTCAGGCTGTTGAACAGGCTCAGTCTGCGAAACGGGCTGAGGCTGCGGAAAAGGCTGAGACGGCTGAACGGGACGAGGCGGCGGCTCCGTCGTTTCCGGCGAGGCGAAGTCCCCGGCGGCGTAAAGAAGATCGGCCGTTCGCGCCTGCATAGCGATTGTTTTCGGATCCACCGGTTTGGCCTTATCGCGGTCCTTCCCCGGTTCAATCCCGATGGTCAAACGAATAAAGGTCATCGGAAACCTCCGCATAGCGAGTATAGAGACCAAGCCAGGCCGACGATTCGGCGTGCAAGCTGAACCAATAAGATGAGGGGTTCAAGCGGACGCTACGGCTCGCGGGGTTGGCCGCTGGTCTTCCATGACTTGCCGGGGTGTGGGAAACAGGAATCGAACGTTGGGGTGATGGGGTCTTGCATGGCGTTGCACCCAAAACAAACCACTCCAAGGAGCGGTGGCGATGGACCCGTAATCTGCAAAGGCAATACCGGGGATAACAAATACCTAAACAGGGTATATGCTCTCCTTTTGCTGGACCGGCTCTCGTCCCAGCCGTCCCGCCGCTCGTTTCAGCCGATTTTCGCGATCACCGCCTTGGCCTTCTCCAGATCGCGTTCGGCGTAAACGGCATCGGTCAGCTCCATGGAGCTGTGGCCCAGGAGGATCGACGCCGCCTCGGCCCCGAAGGCTTTTCGGAACACCGTCGCGGCGGTGTGTCGCAGTTGGTGCGAATGCCAGCCATAGCGCTGATGCCAGCGGGCACGCAGCTTGGCGCACTGCCGGCGGCGATGGTTTTTCCGCCCGATCTGTTCAGGGCCGTCCTCGGGCGCAATCCGGTCGGCGGCGGCGGGCAGGTAATGTCCCGGCATGGCCAAGGCCTGCTCGCAGGCGAAGTAGATGGCGTGGCCGTAGGCTTCCGTGCTGTAACGCGGGCCGGGCCGGCGCTGCGGTTCACTCTTGAGGTTGCTGCCGGGGGTGTTGCCGCAAGACAGCGGCGTCTGCCGCTGCTGGCTCCGTTCCTCCCGCCGCTTGCGCGCGACTCGGCCGGGGAAAACAGGTAAGCGTCCTCGGGTCGCAGCAGGTACGGCTTGAGGATCGCCTGGGCGGCGGGACCGAAAAACAGCGTCCGGGGCTTGGCGGTCTTGTGGCTCATCTTGTGCTTCTTCAATACCGCCTGCCAGCAGGCCGGGTCCTCGCAATTGATATCCCTTGTTCGCAGGTTCAGAATCTCGCTGGCCCGCGCACCGCTCAGCAGTTGCAGCTCCACCACGTCCCGCAGCACCGGCGAGAGGTACGGCTTGACGCGGGCCACTCTCGCCACGTCCACCGGCCCCACCGGCTCGGTTTCCGGGGCGGCCGTTTCCCCGCAGCGCAGCGGCGGCACCGCCTCCAGCGCCGTCACGACCAGCGCCGGGCAAAAGTCGTGGCCCACGCCCCACTTGAAGATGCGCACCGTGCGGTAGACCTGGCGGTTGATGTATTTGCGGGACCAGCCGCGTTGGACCATCGCCTTGCGGACCAGCCGCAGCTTGTTGGGGGTGAAGGTTCGGATCGGTTCCGTGCCGAACAGGTCCACCAGCACCTGCCAGGCGACGCGGATGTGCCGGGCTTCGGAGCGGCAGTAAATCCGGCCGGCCAGGCCCTCCCAGTAGGCGGCGACCATCTCGACCACGCTCGCCTCGGCCCGATTCTGGTTGGGTTCCTCCAGCCGCCGGCCCCGCGCTTCCCACTGGGCGAGAACCTGGTTGTAGCGGATGCGGCTTTCGGGGCTGTTCCATTCGCCCAGGAAGTGGTCCTTGACCTGTTTGGTCACGGCGTCCACCAACGTGACGACGGCTTTGTGCTTGCCGCGCAGGACGCGGTGGCGGTAGGCCGGTTGCTTAGCCTTGGACATTGGGGAGCATGGGCAGCGAGGCATGGGAGTCTCCTTTCTGTTGCATCTGTTGCATCTGTGCGCAGTGCGCACCGCGCCGAAAACGCCTTTTCGGCCTCGCATCCCCGGATGGCGTGGATTGTAACCTTGGGCAGTTACGCGACTTGGAAAATGGGAGCGCTCGGATTCGAACCGAGAACCAAGGGATTATGAGGCCAACGCAGCCAGAGGGGAAAACGGGCTTTTTCGGGCGATTTTTCACGTTTTCCACGTTAAACCGCAAATTTGAGAAGCTCAAGTTAATTCTTCTTGCCGCCAACTTGTTGCAATTGTTGCATCTGTTGCGTCTGTGCGCAGTGCGCACCGCGGCAAACGTCGTGGAAATTCCGCCGAGCTTGCCCAATTCCCGCCGCTCGTGCCAGTGCGCACCGCGCGGGGTTTGCAACAGAGGGCTTTTGTCGCCCCGACATCTGGAACTAATAATTCCATATACTGGAACTAATAGTTCCTGTTTTTCTTGCCGATGAAGCTGGAAATAGGTAAGATCATGGCATGGAGCTATCCGGCCATGCCGTCTTGCGTCTGCTTGAAGAACTCGACCAATGGATGGAGCTGGAGGACTGTTCGCCCATCGATTGGGTCGTCTGTGGCGGCGCCGCACTGGGTCTGCAACGGTTTCAAGACCGTCCCACGCGCGACGTGGACGTTCTGGGCCGCTGGGACGCCGCGGTTTTGGACGTTGCCAGCATCGAGACGTTTCCCGAAAACGTGGCCGCCTGCATTAAACGGGTGGCCGCCAACCACCCGGAACTGGCGGGCCTGGGACAAAACTGGATTAACCTCGGACCAAGGGCTCTGCTGCAGGACGGACTGCCTTGGGGGTTTGCAAGTCGCCTGCGGGAACTGCGGGTCGGCAATCGGCTGACGTTACGGCTTCTGGGACGGCAGGACCTGGTGGCGCTGAAGCTCTACGCCGCGGCCGACGATCGCGGGCCGCGACAGGAGGTCCACTTTGCCGACCTGAAAGGATTGGCGCCGACATTTGGCGAGCTCGATCAGGCGATCGAATGGGTGCGCACGCGCCGGGACTTCGAGGAGAAGCGACCGGTTGTAAAAGAGGTCATTGAAAGGCTGGGCTATGAAGACCTTGCTTACTACGTTTGAGCCTCGCATCCGCGATTGGCTTCTGGACCTCCTGCACAACCAGTGGCGTGCGCTGGGGATCCCGTTCAGTGTCGAGTCAACGGCGAACACCAGCGAGGTCATCGACCCTGAGGCGCTGTTTTGGTGTTCGCTGGAATTCTTCGCCACTCAGCCGCGACTGCGGGAGCAGGTGCTGACTTGGCAGGCCGGCAACGACCAACACCTGCTGCTCCCGCGACTCCGCAAATTCGCGCAGGCACCGGGCGACCCCCGGGCCGCCCTCTGGCATGTCCTGGATCCGCAGTGGAGACAAACCCCCACGCCGCCAACCGTTCCCTGCTATGGCCAAAAGTCGGTGGAGGAACTGCTGGAGTTCTGCCGCAGCCTTGGTCAGACGGCCCGGACGCGAAAAGAGCAGCGGCAGCAGACGGGCGCGGCGGAAAAAACCACCGCCACCCTGCTTCTTCACGCCCGGGACACGTTCGGCACCGATGCCCGGCATTTCATCCTGGTGTACCTGCTGGCCAATCGCGGCGGCGCGAAACTTCGTTCGGTCGCCGACTGGTCAGGCCAGTCGTATCGGAACATTTCCAAGGCGGCACAACGGTGGGAATCGGCGAATCTCCTCACCGTGGAACACGGCTATGCGCGGCTGAAGAACCCCGCGCTCTGGGCCACGATTCTGGAAGTGAAGGCCTCTGACATCGTGCTGCTCAATTGGCAGCGGTTCTACGACGCCTGCGTCAAGTTGCTCCGGTCGCTGAGCAAAGCCGAGGCCAAGTCGCTGCCGGCCGATGGCCCGGTTGTAACGGGTCTGATTCGGGAAGCCAGAGACGAGGCGGCAGCCAGCCTTGAGATCGAGTCACCCACGCCCTCTGGAACCATTCAGGGTTTTGCATCCCTGCTTGCGAGTTTACAGTGACGCGCGAAGGCCTCGAGACCCATCCATAGGAGATGGCGGGCACCCGTCGCTGGTGCGTCACGGAGTTGGCGGTCGCGAACGACACCGCTGGCCGTGATCTCAAAGGTCTTGTCGAGCATAGAGTTCTGGTCGCTGTCGGCAAGGGGCGATCCGTTCGGTCCGTCCTGCCGACCCGCGGAGAATCAACCGACAATCGACCGATGAAGTAGCCTAATCGACCGATGGCGAATCAGCCGACATCCGACCGACAGGCCCAGCTAATCGACCGACGCCGTCCATCAGACCCTGAAGCGTGGGGCGATGGTCCCGGAGGACTTATGCCGACGTGCATTTACCACAAAGACGCCTTCGCGCCAGCCAGCGCCGAGCACGTTCTCCAGAACTTCCTCGGGGCACGATGGACGAACGAGTTGACATGGAACCTGGGGGGTGACCCAGGCGTGGACCGCGTCGGCCAGTTGGCGTTGCCGAACCCGATCCAGAAGGTACCCGAGGCGCTGGGCGTTGGGCACATCGCCCACCCGCCGTACCGCCGCCAGCAGTCGCTTGGAGTCGAGCAACGGCGCCAACTCGGCAATGACCGTCGCCACATGATCCAGCCCCCCGGCCGCCTTGGCGAAGCGAACCAGGTCCACCACGACCGTCTCCGGCGAGGCGACGCGGATCGGCCCCGTCGGCGTCTTCATTTCCACCACGGCCGCGTCCGCAATGTACTTGCTGGCGAAGAACCGGATGCGGGCGCGGCCGGCGTTGAGCGGTCGAACGGATCGATCCGTGAAGACCTGGAACTCCTGGGGCTGGTGGTGCGAAGCGCCGTGCAAAGCGGCGGCACTCAGCAGGGCGACGTAATAGGGCAGGTTCATCGCGCCCATCAGATCCCGCACGAACCACGAGGCCGGCGGCGCGCGGCCTTCACGTACTCCAGAGGCACGACGACGTAAAAGTAGTCCTTGATCTTGACCACCCGCCTGTGGCGGACCAGTTGCTGAAGGGCCTTCTTCACCCCATCGGGGGTCAGAGCGCTTCCGCGGATCGCCTCGGCGCGGAGAAAGGTGTATTTCCCGCTGGCCTGCAGGTCATCGATCCACTTTCCCAACGTTTCGGCGGCCATTGGACGACTCCAAACAGTCTGCGTAAAGGGGTAGAAACCAGCCCTTTACGCAGACTGTTATATCGACCGCCCGGCCGCCCCGCAAGGGGAAGCGAGGCGCGGGAGTTCCCGACCGGGCGGGAGATGCGTGCGCATCCGCTGTGGCAGAACGATGAGCAACTGGCGGTTTTCCTCGAAACCCTCCGGGAAATCCTGTCCTGATACGCCGGGCGGTGAAAGCGTTGTCGGAAGTGGCGTACCGAACACGCCAAATGAGCCAGGCTCTGGCATCCGCTCTCCGGTCGAGCAGGCCGCTGCACCAACTGGCGGGTGTCGATGGCGTAACGGAGGGTCGGTGGGATTTGAGGCACACGACAGACGCCAAGCCCATGACCACCGATCAGCGGCGGTGGAAAGTCGCGGGATCACTTCGCCGAGCCCTGCTCCTTCAGCCAACGCCTGGCCTCGGGATGCTTCTTCCAAGCCTCCCACAGCGTATCGGCGCAGAACACCGCCCCCGTGTCCTCGCCCGGGGAGTAGTAGCCGGGACGGGTCCGCGGGCGACGCTTCCCGCCCGTCAGATACGGCTCAACGTACCGGTTCTGTTGCCGCGCCTTTTTCAGAAGTGCGGCCGCCTTCTTCTCGCCTTCGGTGGCGTAAATCAACAGCACCCGTGCCCAACACGACACCGCCATCCAGTCGTTCTTGTACCGCTTCAGCAGTCGCGCGGCGTCGCCATATCGCTTGCGCTGGAGATAGCACCCCGCCAGCGGATCGCGAACCCCCTGGTTGTCGTTGGGGTTCAGTTCCAGCATCCGCTCGTAAATCCCAATCGCCTCATCGACATGCTCTGGCTGCCCCCACTGCCGCAGGGCGTCGGCCAAGCCGGCCAGCGCTCGCATGTAGGGGCGGGTGTCGAGTTCGAGCCAGAACCAACCCTTCATCTGCTGGATGTAGTCTTCGCCCAAACTTCGCCTGCCGGCCTCGACCGCCCGCCGTTTAGCTTCGACGTAGTCCTTCAGCCATTCGCACTCGATGTCCGCAAGCATGCTCAGCGCATCGGCGCAGTCAGGGTAGACTTGCAGCGCCTTGCGACACAGTCGCGCAGCCTCGACTTCGTCGCCGGCCTCCATTGCGTCATAAGCAAGTTCCTGTGCCGTGATACGGGACGCGTCCGGGTCTTTGCGCCTCATCGGTTACTTCCCTCCCGTCTTTGTCCTGACGCCTGCATAGGTGGACCAGGCAGCGCGGTCTCCTCGGGGCGAGCCCAAGCGACTTTGCCGCCGCGCCCCTGCGGGACGAGTTCGCTCAGCCGCGCCAGCCTGGCGTTTTCGGCGGAGGCATATATCGGCAACCACAGTGTACTGCCGTCAGGGGCATCGGGACAACCGCCGCACGCCACACCGGGCCGATCTTTCTGCAATCTGGAGTCCCGGCTATTCTACTTCGATTTCGCCGACTCCCGGAATTCTATGCCGTTGTTTTCCGTCACTGCTACTTTGCACGTTGTCGATTCCCTGGCCGTGGCCTTGAGCCAGGCTTATCAGCTGGCCCGA
The DNA here is from genome assembly GCA_963841305.1 of uncultured Phycisphaerales bacterium. Classification (GTDB taxonomy): domain Bacteria; phylum Planctomycetota; class Phycisphaerae; order Tepidisphaerales; family Tepidisphaeraceae; genus CAWJBR01. The sequence continues at coordinate 44,698 of CAWJBR010000002.1, forward strand.
GTGCGTCTGGCCTCGGCCGCTTCGCCGGTCCTGCGTCTCCTGGTCGAGCGTGACGATGCAATCACCGACACCGAGCTGCTTCGCCGAGAGCTGGCCATCCTCCGTGGCCAGCGGGAGAATGCTTCGCCGCACCAGCGCCCGGAGTATTACGGCCCATCCGACCGTTCTCTGCACGCGACAGCGCCTCCCGTTTGAGTCTCACGGCGTCATCAAGTACCAGACAGAACCAACCGGAGACCTAACGTCACTGCCCGACAATCGGCTGGGCCGCTACAGACAGGACAATCGCCAGAAAGCTCACGAAAACAAAAGAACAGCGGTTCATGGTCATGTGTTTCCTTCCCTTGGTTTTCAGTTGTGGTTGGCCGCCCAGGCCAGCAGGTTGGCCAGCAGGCGGCGGGCGATGGGATCGCTGGCGGCGGCCGAGACCCGCAGGTCGCAGACGATCACCTGGCCTGTACCGCACTTCGCCGCGAACAGCGGGGAGCGGAACGCCCGCGCCCAGCTTTTTTCCCCGATGTGCGGTTCGATGTACTGCGTCAGATACGTCAAAGCCGGGTTGGCCGCGTCCAAGGTGTAGACGGCCGACGCCGCCTCCGGCCGGCCCCCCTGCCCGTTCCACCAGCCCAGGTCGTGGCGGCCCAGCCCCGCGAAGATCGGGTGCTGCTCATTCAGCACTTCCACGTACTCGCCGAACAGGTAATCTTTCTTCTTCTCCGGCAGGATCACCCCCGGCAGCAGATTCCCCGCCTGAGCGGTCTCCAGCAGCAGCAGCTTGCCGCCGCTCCGGGCGTAGTTCAACAGTTTGCGGCCTTCCGGCGAATCGGCCGTCGGAACCGGTTTGCCAGCCCAGAGCACCGCACCGCATTTCCACGGCTCTTGCGTCTCCAGCTTCAGGCCCATCGCCGTCAACGTCTTGGCCAGCTTCTCCGGCAGTCCCACCGCCCCCACCGCTAGGCCCCGGGCCGGGGCATCGGCCCAGGCGGGCGAGCCCAGCTTCAGCGCGTAGCGGTTTTCGCTCAGCGTCCACCAGCCGGCGCGTAGCGCAAGGCCAGGGTGTAGCAGCCGTAAGGAAGATCCTCCGGCACGGCCAGTTCCATCGCCGCCGTGCTGGATTGGAAGTAGGCGCAGTCCGGCAGGGAAACTTTCTTCTTGCTCAAGACCTTCCCCCGCTCATCGCACAGCGTCACTTCACAGCACAGATCGCTCAGGTCCCGGCCCTCGGCCTGGTCGTTGATCACGTGCAGCGTGCCCTTCAGCGTGGAGCCGGCCAGGGCGTGGCGGTCCCGCATCTCCAGCGAGATCAGCACCGGCTGCAACGCCAGACGCGCCGCCTCCACCGCCGGGTAGGCTTCAATGGCCTCCGCGTCATAGGGGTGACGGAACCAATTAACACAGTTGAACAGTTGCCAGCCGGCCGTGTCCCGGTCGCGCCGCACCTTCTCCATCCATTCCTTGGCCATCAGCGCCACGTGCTCCAGGTACGGCCGGGGGTTGCGGTGGTCGTAGGCGTCCCGTCCCACCCACGCCTGCGGCACGTACTCGGCGATGTACTTGCGCCTCCAGATGGCCGGTGTCGCCGTTGGGATAGCCCGTAGAGGCTTCTTGGGAGATCACCGGCAGGCCCATGCCCACGTTGCGGCTGTGCTCGAAATAGAGATAGCTGAAGATGGAAGGCGAGTAGTGGCCGATGTAGCGGTGCTCGTCGGAGAAGTCCCCGTCGCCAATCCGATTGGCCCGGATGAACTCTTTGTAATAGTCGCTGCCGCGGTCCTTGTACCGGCCGGCCCCGTGGCGGTTGTCGGCCCGCTCGTAGCCGGAGGTGGCGCAGACCGGACGGGTGGGATCGGCCGACTTGACCTGCCGGATCAGCTCCTCCCACAGCCGCCATTTGGCCAGCCGCCGGGCCGGGTCCGGGTCCCAGTCGATGTGGTTCTCGTTGCTCAGCGTCCAAAAGAGGATGCTGGGATGATTGCGCAGGTCCTTGACCAGGTCCAGCAGTTCCTTCCGCCAGGCGGCCCAGAGCTGGGGATCGGGGATCTCCGTCTTGTCCGCCAACACCCACGGCCAGGGGCCTTCCAGACTCACGCCCACCCCGTTTCGGTCGGCGGCCTCCAGCCAGGTGTGGGTCATGGGCGTGCCGTGGCTGCGGGTGCAGCGCACGTGGGCCTTCGCCAGCAGCGACAGGAAGCGGTCGGCCAGCTTCGCATCCAGGGGGGCCAGACCGTGCGGGGGCGTGTTGGCTCCCCCCAGCCAGTAAGGCCGGCCGTTGAGGTAGAACTTATCGCCGCGGGTCTCGACGGTGCGGAAGCCGACTTGCGTTTCCCGCTGATCCAGCGTGACCGAACCGTCACTCAGCCACAGCGTCAGCGGATAGAGGTTCGGATGCTCCGGGCTCCAGAGCTTTAAATTGTCCGCCTTCAACTCCAGGGTCACTTTCACTTGCCCCCGCGGAGGAATCGTCACTGCCTGTTCGGTTTGCACTCCGGCAACCTTGGCGGCCAGATTCATCTTTGCTTCGGCCTCCCGACGATTGAACAGCTCCACCTCGATACTCGCCCCGTCCAATCGCGGCTTGAAGAAGTAGCCGTCGATGCGGGCTTCGCCGCTGGCCAGCAGCGTCACCGGTTGCCAAAGCCCGCCGGGCCGTTCGTTGGTCACCTGCCCGCGCAGGTCTTGGATCGTGGAATAGATGATCCCCCGCGGCAGCGAGCCGACGTGCTCGGGGGTGACGATCATGGTGATCATCTGCCCCAGCACCTTGTCGGCGTCGCTCTTCTGCTTTTGCGGCTCGCCGATCACCTTCACCGCCAGCAGGTTCGGTTCTCCCCAGCGGATCTGCTCGGTGACGTCCAACTCGAAGGGGGCGAACATGCCCACGTGGCCGCCGACGTGCTTGCCGTTGAAGAAAACCTCGGCGACGGAGGCGGCGGCGTCAAAGCGGATCGTGTAGCGACGGCTCTTCTGCGGTTGGCCAAAGCGCAGCCACTGGCGGTACCAGGCCTCGCGGGTGACGCGGAAATCGAAGGTCTGAGAAGCCGCGCGGGCGTAGTCGCGGTGCTGGTAGCTTTCCCCCGCCCGCCGACCCCCGGTGTAGATCCACCAGCCGTTGGGATTCCAGAAGGAGGGGACGCTGACCACGTGCCAGTCCGAGTCCTGGAACTCCGGCGATTGGGGCTGAGCGCCAACCGGCAGGTCCTGAACCGGCATGAACAGCCAGCGGCCGTCCAGGGAAAGACGGGCAGGGCCGGAGTCGGGGAGCGAGAGGGTCGGGGGCTGATAGGCCGCCCGCTCCCGCTGGCGCTGAAGCTCCTTGTCCCCCACGCGCAATGCCGCCTCGGCCCAGGGTTCGATCACCAGGGCGTTGATCGCATTACCCACGCCGGGCGGCTCGTTTCGCACGTTCAGCAGTTTCAGTTTCAGCAGGCCGCCGGTCACCCGCACGCGGGCGGTTTCGGTGTCGTACTGCATGGGCCTGAGCCGCACGTCCATCAGCGGCCGGTCCTGCACGCTGGCGTGGAAGTAGTTGTAGCCGTCGGGGTCCCCCGCCAGCACGGTCACCAAGTACTCCCCGTCGGGCACCGCCGCCGAGAAGACCGCGTCGCCGTCGCTCTGGACCAGGCGCAGCAGCCCGTCCTGCAAAGCACTGGGCACCTGGCCGCGCTGGATCACCCGCGGACGCAGGTTCCGGTCCCAGCCAAAGCCGCGGGCGGCGTCGAACGGCTCGCCTTCGGAGCGTTGCCAGCGGCCCAGCGACGGCTCGGACCGCTTGCCGAAGTGAATCTTCAGGGCGTGGGGGCCGTACAGGTCCAGCGGCTCGCCGCCGTCCAGTTTTTCCAGCGTCACGTCGGCGAACTCACAGGCGTGCCAGCTTCCGCCCAGGGCGATGCTCCCGCCGCTCAGGGGCGTCGGATCGGTGTAGTCCAGCTGGGGGTGCTTGGCGTCGCCCACCCAGGCGAGAATCCGCGGGCCGCGGACCTCGATGCGGAAGGGGATCCAGTTTTCCGTGTCCGGCTCAAAGCCCAGCGGGTAGCAATTGGCGATGCCCACGGTGCTTTGGGGAAAATCCCGCTCGCGGTAGCGCAGCAGGAACAGGTCATTGAGCAGCCCGTGGCGCAAGGCCAAGGCGTAGCGGGTGAACTCACCTTGGTACCGCAGGGAAACCCAGATCTGCCCGAGCTTCCCCTCGCCCCGGCAGCGGGCCTTGAAGCTGAGGCGGAAGCTCTCGGGAACATCGCCCTTGAGCACCGCCGGACGGTCTTTCACCCGCAGCGAGCCAGCTTCGGACTTAAGCGTGCCCGGCGGCTCGATACTCCAGCGGCTTGTCTCCGCAGCCAGTTCCTTCCCTGCTGAAGAGTTTCCCACCAGCGTACCTATCGCCCAACAACCCAATAAAACTATTATCCCTGTCCGCGCTCGCATCAATGCTCTCCTTACTACGCAATTTGTTTCCTCTGGACGTTAATTTATAGCTTCCTACTTTGGCTGTCTGAGTGGCAGCGAAACCTAATACAGGGTGACGCTCTGGATGACCAGCTCCCGGCCATCGGCCTGTTTGCCGTCGATCCGCAAGTTGTCAAAAGGGAAGCAGCTCTCCTGCGGACTGGTCTTGCACTTGAATTCCGACCAGGGGATTTCGATCCGCTGCTTGCCCGGGCCATAGCTCGCCACAAAGGAGAACTCACGCTGGGCCTGCACGGCCGTGAAGTTGCGAACCAGCGACACCGTCATTTCCCCGCCCACTCCGGCCGCATCCAGATCGATTCGCAATCCCTTGTGCGTTTTGGCGGAAGCCGCGGCGAGCACGATGCTGCCGTTGACCAGTGAAAAGGCGTTGCGCGCCGGATTGGGCACAATGCAAATGCCGCCGGATTCGTGCTTGCGCACCTTCGCCGCTGCCACGCCCGAATGCTTGTTGGGCCCCACCGGTCGCCACGAACCCGGCCCGGTTTCGACGTCCCAAGCCTGTTCGCCCGGCCACCAGTTGCCCGCCGTCTCCTGGGGATTGACGCCGGCGGCGAAGACGGGGACCGTGGACGCCGCCTTCCCTTTCTCCCCGCGGAGGGTCATGAACGCACAGCGCTCCAAGGCGGCGTAGCGGGCGGGGATTTCCGCCTGCCAGAGGCCGTCTTTGCAGGTGGCGGGAACTTCCAGCCAGTAGCGGGCGGGCCAGACGAGGTTGCGCCCCGGGCTCCAGTACAGCGAGGCGCTCTGGATGCTCGCCCCGGACTTGGCGCGGACGCGGTAGACGGCGCCGGCCTGGGCAAACGAGTCGATGGCCGGATAATTCGGCTCCCGCCCCAGGGCATAAGGCAGCCAGGCCATGGCGTTGTGCTTGGCGGCGCCGTAGCTTCCCTCGGTGTGGTTGAAGTTGGCGCTGAGGCACAGGGTCTTTTCGCCGGCCAGGGCTTCGTAATTCTTCAGCCCATCGCCCAGCCAGAAGAAATAGTCGTTGGCCGCCAGGTTCATCAGCATTTTGGCGCGGGTGTTTGGGGCGTGGGAATAGGGGTCGAAGGCCTTGATCCAGAGGGCTTTCTCCGCCGGGGACAGCTCGAATTGGCCGAGGCTGCTGTCGGTCTGGGCCTGGTAGCCGGCCCCCAGTTCATCCATGCCGAAGCGGATGCGCGCATCCACGCCCGCCGCCAGCAGCGTGTAATAGCCGCCCATGGACCCGCCGCCGCAGCCGAGGCGATCCAGGTCCGTGCCCGGCTGTTGCGCGGCGAAATCGATGGCCCGGCGGATGCCGCTCACCAGGCGGAAGACCATGTTGGCCTTGAGCGAACCCAGATCCTTCATCGAGCCCAAGCCGCCGGCCGCCCATTTGGAGCGGAATTTGTTTTTGCTCCCGCGCCATTCGATGTCGAGGACGGCGCAGTGGTAGCCGCGGGCCATCCAGGCGCCGCGGTCCGCCTCCCCGCCGCCGGTCAGTTCAATGTAGAGCGGGCATTTTTTGTCGCTTGGCTCCGGGCGGGAGTAGTAGAAGAAGAGGCGATCCTGGCCGGTGGCGTCGCCGTAGCCGTTGATGTAGATGCCCTCGGTGCGGTAGCCGTTGGCGACGGATGAGTAAACGATTTCCGGGTTCAGCGGGCGTTTGGCCTGCTGCTCCCAGTCCCACAGCGTGGCCAGTTCCGCTTCCAGCTTGCCGAGGTCGAGAGCGTTCTTGGGTGACGGTGCGACCGGCTTGAGCGTGTCGATGTTGTTGAGCAGCCGGTTGTCGGCGTGATTTCCGCCGTCCTGTTTCTCACCCGCCCGCGCGACACCAAGCATGACACAAAACACGACGGCGAAACAAATGGCATTTTTCATTTTTCCGTTTTCTCCACAGGCGACAGAATATAGCAGCCGCCTTGCACCGTTGAAAACTCCAAGACCCCGTTTTGTTCCACCACCGCCGCCGCCTGACCGTCGGCGGCCCGCACCGACACCGGCTTGCCCGGCCAAGGGTTCACCAACCGGCAGGGCCGGCCCTTTTCGCTGGCGATCGCCAGTTCGGCAACCGTGCCGCTCTTCAGCGCAGCCGAAACTAGGAATGCCCCCACCGCTCTTAACTGGTGGAAATGAGCGTCGGAGCCGTCCCAGTTGGGGAACAGCCGGATGACGCCCTCCTGCGACTGCATCAGCATGCTGTTGACCGCCTCGATGGCCCCCACGCACTCAAAGTAGCCGCCGGCTTGGATTTTGAAGTTGTTGGGGGTCATCGCCGACAGCCACTTTTTGAACTTGGCCTGAATCTCGGCAAAGTCGTAGCCCAGGCGCACCGCCTGCACGGGGGTATGCACGAAGGAGTTGGGCTGGGACCACCAGACCCGGCCGCACTCGCGGAGCGTGTCGCGGTAGAGCTTCAGCTTCGCCGGATCGGACCCCAGCCCGATCAGCTGCGCCGGAAAGACCGGGTACAGCGGCAGGGTCATGCTGGCCCCGAGGGTGGGATCGATCTTCTCGCCCTGGTCCTCGGCATAACAGGCGATGGGTTTGCCGCCGTGCGTCCGCGTGGGGAAGTCCGCCAGGTTCGCCAGGATCTCCTGCCATTTGCCCCGGCGATCTCCGTCCACGCCCAGCACGGCGCTGGCGTCGAGGAGGCCGGTGTAAAACCGCTTCACGAAGGCCAAAGCGCTGGCGCAGTTGTAATTCTGCGGCCGGCCTTCCCAGATGGACGTGCCCTTGATGACATACCGCCCCGAGGGTTCCTTGATGAGGAAGGCGTCCCAGAAGTCGGCCGTCTGCCGCAGGTAGGGATAGACCTTCTTCAGAAATTCCGTGTCGTAAGTGTAGAACCAGTGGTCGATCAGCGGCAGGGCGCACTCGGCGCTGTTGGTCTTCATCCCCAGGCCGTCGTGGTTGACCACCCCGCAGATGGCCACCCCGCCGGGCATGACGATTCCCGGATAGCCCAGCTTCTTGGCCGCCTTGACGCCGAAGCCGTCGGCCAGAGGCTTGATGAGCCGGAAATAGGCCTCGTCCAGGTCGGCCCGGTTGGATGAGTAGATGCCGTAATAGATCGCCTCCAGGTTGTAGTCCAGCGTGTGCCCCGCGCCCCAGCCGGTGCATTGGGCGTCATAGGTGGACCAGCCCACCAGCCCCGGCGCCCAGCCGCTGTTGTCGGCCCGGTGCGCCGAACCCAGCCCATAGAGGGCCCCGTAGTAGTAGCGTTCCATCTCCGGCTGGGCGGGGATGGCGATGCAGGAGCGCAGCCAGTAGTCGTCCCACGACGCCTGATGCGCTTTCTCCAGCGAGAGCAGCGAAGCCGGGGCGATTTGAGCCGCCTGCTCCAGGGCGGCGGGGATGGGGTCGGCCGGGTCGTTGGTCAGCGGCACGCCCGTGCTGGTCACGGCGGTGACGAGGGTGACGGCCTGGCCGGCGGGGATGGTAAACGAAAGGGTGGACGTGTCGGTGTTGTTGGTGGTGAATGTCCCCTCGGTTCCCAGCAGGCGCGTGGCCATGCCGATCCACATGCGGTACTTGTGGCATCCGGCATGGTTGCGGCGACTGTTCCAGATGGTCTGGCCGTGAAGGCCGGCAAAGCGGTCGATCCGCAGGGATTTGGGTTCGTCGCTGGGGGTGGCGAAGCTGTTGAGCTTCACGTCCAGCGGCGCCGATCCGGTGTTGTGCATCACGGTCTGGATCAGGTTCGGGCTCGTCCGCAGCACTTTGGAGGTCATGGCCAGGGCATGTGCCCCCTGAGTTGCCATGAGACGCACCTCGGCCCGATACAGGTCCTGTTCCTGCCGACAGGTGGCCTCCTTCAGGGCCGGCAGGTCGAACTGCAGTTCCCCGGCCATCAGCGGCCCCAGCCGCCAGTAGCTGCCGTGCGTTGTGCCGCGTTCGTCTTTCACGGGCTGGCCCATGTCGTAGTAGCAGTCGTCCCGCTCGACCATGAAGCGGCAGGCGTCGGGGGTGCCCCAGGCGCTGACCTTGACCGCCCCGCTGCCGATGAAGTCGGCGCCATTCTTCAGCCCCGGGCCTTTGGCCATGGCCGTGCGCACGGCCAGGTTCCGCTCGAGGATCGCCTTGATCTCGGCCAATCGCTCAGCCCGGCTCTTGGCCGCGTTAGAATTTATCGAATCGGTCGATTCCGGTCCCGCCGCCATCGCCCCCAGCCCGCAGCAAAAAACCAGCAACCCGGTAAAAAGAAACATCCTTTGGCCATTCATACCCATTTCCCTTTCCACGAAAAGTCCCACAACACACTGACGCAATGGCTCGCAAGGGAGCCGGACACCGTCCGCACAGTCTCTTTACCGCGCCAGGCAGATCCGAATCCTTGCCGCATCCATCACGCGATGCCGATCCGCAACGATCGCCTTGTCATGGTTGATCCCCGCGTATTCCTTGTTTACCGCCGACACCAGCAGCAAATGCTCCGGGTCGAAGTCCACCCACTGAAACTTTTCCCGCTCGCCGACGGAATCCGCCGTGGCCTGGAGCGTTCGGTCCTTCGGATTCCGCGTGACGAATTTCCCGTTGGCCCGCGACTTCAGCGCCACGTGTCCTCCGCCGGCATCCACCACCTCAAATCGATCTCCCGGCCCCGCGGAAGAGCGATCCGCCCGCAGTTGGCCGCTGGAAGAGTCCACCGACCAGCAGCCGCCTTCGGTTTGGATCATCACGTCATAGGAACCAACCGGATCGAACCGGAACCGGCTGAGCGCAATGCCCGCATCCAGAAACTTCACCACCAGGGCATGCCGGCCCGTCACCGGCCCCACCGGACCGGTGAACCAGTCCCACTTCAGCTTATCGCCCGTGGGGGCAATGACACACGTCCCCAGCACCGGTCCGTCCAGCGCATCCAGACGCAATTCCAGGCGGGCCGGCTGTGCGGACGCATTGGATGCACGCACCTGAAAACGGGTTGCCCCACCCAGGAAGTTGACATTGTTGAACTTCAGCCACGTACCGGGCTGGTTGCTGCCCACCGCCAGGCTCGACCCCTCACCGGGAATCATCGCCGTCAGGTGTTCGCGCATCGAGGTCTTCTCGTCGTAGCGCCCGGCCTCGATGTCCCGGAAGGCGATGTGCCGGTTGCCCGAAACCGCCTCGTGGTAGACGTGGAACCCGTTGAAATCGGCATGCCCGCCGGCGGCTTGCGTGCTGAAGTCAAACAGGGCGAAGGAATAGCCCTTCCATGAGCGATAGCGCATGACGTAATCCGTGCCGATGCGATGCCAGGTGCGGTTGTCGGCGCTGTAGAAAAAGCGGGCCGTATCTGCCCCGCCTGGCAGTGATTCGACTCGCAGCCAGATCGTTTTGCCTAGGTAATCCGGCACCCTCGCCACCGTGACCGGGGCTTCCTCTTTCGTCTTCCGCTCGGCCATGATGATCGTGTTTTTACCGTTGAGCCGCTGCACGCCCACATAGCCAAAGGTGGGGTAGATGAAGGCGCACAGACCGGCCACATCCCCCTCCTGCAGACCGTCCAAGTCCATTTCCACCGTGCCGGTGCAGCCCCCGCCGGTCATCCGCTGCACCAGCGTGTTACGGGCGTGGCCAATGTCATACATATCCGCCACCGGCTTGCCGGTTTTGAGCCGCAGATACCCCGGACGCTCGCTCAGCGACCAGCGGCTGTTGTCGGGGTTGTGGTTCCACTGCCACTGCCTGTTCAAGCCAGGTCCGTCAAACTCGTCGTTGCCGTCGCGCTGTTCGCTAGACCCGGCCGCTCCCCCATCCGGTTTGCGCAAGTCACCACGCCGTAGCCGTCCCCTTCGGGACCATACATCGGCCAGCCGTCCACCCATTTCAGCGGCTCCAGCCACAGCACCCGCCCCATGGCGCTGCCGTCCTCAAAGAGAATGGACCACCATTCTCCCTTGGCCGTCTGCACGATGCTCCCCTGCTTGGGCCAGGAGCGCTGGGGGCCCCAGCCTTTGAGGATCGTCTTGCACTCAAACGGGCCGGTGATGTTCTTGGAACGGTGAGCCGACATCAGCCCCTTGCCGCCGACGTTCAGGAAGTAGTACCAGCCGTTGATCTTGTAGGCGCGATTGCCCTCGAAGAAGCCTTCCCCGTTGGTCTTGCCGTTCCACAGCAGGGCGGGGCCGCTCTTGACGGATTTGCAATCCGCGTTCAGTTCGTAAAGCATGATTTTAGACTGCCCACAGACAACGTACACCCGCCCGTCATCATCGAAGAGCAGGCTGGGGTCGTACAGGTACGCCTTCAGGTCCGTCACTTCCCACGGGCCGGCCGGATCGGAGGCGATGCACATGTAGGAGGTGTGTACGCCCTTGTTGTTGAAAACGCCGTTGTAGTTGCCGTTGAAGGTCGTCAGCACGTAGAACTTGCCGTCGTGGTGGCGGAGAGAGGTGGCCCAGGGGCCGTCGCCGTAGACCGTGCCGCCGTCCATGTCGAAAAAGGGATGGGCGTTGGAACGGTCCATGGCGTGGCCGACGGTTTGCCAGTTGACCAAATCCCGGGACTTCATGATCGGGCAGCCGGGGAAGAACTCCATGCTGGTGGAGACCAGATAGTAATCCTCGCCGACGCGGATGACGTCGGGGTCGGGGTAATCCTCAAAGAGGATGGGATTGGAATAGGTTCCGTCGCGGTTGTCGCCGGACCACTGCGCCCGAGCAACACCCGACAGCAGGCTCAGTAGTAAAATCGCACTTATCATTTGATGTAACCGTTCACGGATTATCGATGCATAGGCCGTAATATGCCAGCATCACCGGGGGGGCTGGACTTTTGCCTGTCTCAGTACCTATAAGGGAAAACAGGCCGTTGATTGGTGGTAACCGTTCACAGTTCGGGGGCCAAAAGGGAGGGTATAGGTTTCTCGGCGAAGTAGGCTTTCATGGCGGAACAGAGGTAGCGGAATAAGGATCGACCTTGTTGTCGGCAGGTGGCGGCGGCGGTCCAAATCCGCTCGCACCACTGTCGCCCACACACACTTCGTGTCCCTTGCGTCAGCCGCCGATCAATGACGATGAATCGCAAGGCTTGTTCGGCCAGATTGTTGGTTGGCTCGATTCCCGGGCAGGTAATAAACCGGAAGTAGTCCGCTCCATGCTCCCGGAATCGTCGGACCAGCTTCTGGACCTCGGTACGCACCGGCCCTTGCCGGCCCCACTGTAAGAGCTTGTCCCTGGCGCGTTCCAAAGCTTGCTGGAACTTTTCAGCGCCTAAGCTGGCGCGGCGATGGATTATTCGAAAAAGATGTTTGAGCCCGCGCAGCAGACGACGGGCCCAGCGGACTGTAGGCCGGTCCGGCAGTTCCGTTAAAAACTTCAGTTCCCTTATCAAGTGCGCCAGACAGAACTGCGCCAGGATCCCATGGCGGCCGATGTACTTGCGATAAGCCGAGTAGTAGTCGCAGCCCAGGACTCCGGCAAAGTCCTGGCCCAGCAGTTGCTCGAGTACCTGTGAGCCCCGACTGCCATCCATGTGCAACAGCGTGAAGCGCTCGGCCCGGAACACCCAAGCCCACCACCGCGTCTTATTCTCCGGATGACCCGTCTCATCGACATTGACCAGCGGCTGATCCGGCAGGACTTGGGACAAGGCTTCGTAGGGCAACTGCAGGGCTGCGGCCACCTTCCCCACCGCCTTGGCCAGCAGCCCCCGGGAAATTCTCACGTTGGCCACCTCGGCCAGGAACTCACTGAGAATGGAGTAGGAATCGTGCCCCCGACTCTTGAACCAGCCTAAAAGAGCCGTTAAATGCGGCCCCAGCAGGCCGGCTCGGCGCAAGGCTTTGGGTAAAGGGGTGGGCAAATGCTTTCGGCAGTGCGGACACCAAACGATCCGGGCCTGATGCTCGGTAACGATCAGAGGCTTGGGGGCCAATTCCACCTGCTGGAGGCGTTGAGCCAGCTGCCGAGTCGGCCGCACCGAGCCGCCACACTTAGGGCAGCGTTTGAGCTGATAAGTGCGACAGTGGTCGATGTGTTCGGGCGGCAAGTCCAGCCGCTCATGCCGGGGGTGACCCGCTTGAGCACCGATGTGGCCCGAGCCTTTGGGTCCGCCGGTCCGGGGAGGCTTGACGATATCGCTGGAAGGTGGCTTGGAGGAATTGGAGGAGTTTTTGTTGGCGACGGCGAGCTGGGCTTCTAATTCTCTGACGCGGCCTTGGAGTTGGAGGACCAAGGCTTCCAATTGGGCAATGTGCCGCAAGTACTGTTGTTCGCGATCCGAATCCATCGCTACACCAATCAACGGCCTATTTTCCCTTATAGGTACTGAGACAGGCAAAAGTCCAGCCCCCCCGGTGATGCTGGCATATTACGGCCTATGCATCGATAATCCGTGAACGGTTACCATTTGATGACGGTTACATATCATCATGATGTCACCTCTGGATTCTTGGTCTGAGTTGACCGGCCAGATCAAAAACTTTATTAGCCATGTAACCCTGCCCAGATTCCATTCGTGGCCCTACTTTGATGTATAGTTTCGCAGTCCTAAATTAACCTCTCCGAAACGGGAACCTTCCTGACCTTTTCATTTTTAACTACCCGGCTAGACCGCGAAATTCATGGTTGGTCTTCGGTTACGACCACATTATCAAACCACACTGGCGCCACCGTCGATTCACTGTAGCACCCCAAGCAGACGTAACGGAAGCCGCCGGCCAGTTCTTTCACCGTCACCAACCCCTCATCGCGGGCGTCCAGGGTCAGTTCCACCCAGCCCGGCTTCACCCCCAACTCTTCGCCCACCGCTTGCCAATCGAGCTTTTGGTACATGAAATTAGCCGCTTTGTCCTGAGTAAATAGCCCCCAGTTCGGCGTGCCGCGAAGGCCGAGCATCACCCCCGAATAAACTTGGCTACACAGGGTCGGCTTGCCTTGCGCCAGATTGGCGACCGTCTTTTGATAGCTGGTGTCGCTGGCATCCCCGTTGAGGATCTCCTCCGTTCCGATGGCGGGAGGGAAATGCGCATGCCCCTTGCGGCCGAACTCCGCGTCCAGCATCTGCCAGAACAGGTCGAACTTGTTGAAGCTGATCTCGTAGAACGGCTTGCCGTGCAGGTACAGATGTGTGTCCCGCACCTGCAGAAAGTCGTTCTCCGCCTTGGCCGGCTCGGCGGCGGCACCAAGAGCACCCGACAACAGGATTGTCGGCACGCTCGCCACAATCCAAGTGGACTGCTTCATTGACTTCGTCTCCTTCTGGTTCACCGGTTTCTTCGCATTTACCTGGTTTTCAGTTGTTCTTCGCCGCCCATGCCGATCTTCTTCATCCATTCCATATCTTTAGAAGTCGTTTCAGAACCCATATGTCTCATTCACGCAGCGATCTTGCCTTTCAACTTGAGCGTTTGAATGCGGTTGGCGCAGATGGTGCAGGCGGCCAGTTCGTTCATCGCCTGCCAGTGCGCGCCCGTTGTTTCGTAGCAGAGCTTCAGCCGCCGGTAGTTGCCTATCCAACTCAGCGTCCGCTCGATCACGTACCGCACCTTGCCCAAGCCGCTGCCATGCACGTTGCTGCCCCGAGAGGCCAAGAGCGACTGGACGCGACGCTCCACCACCTCGGCTATGATGTCCTTGGTTCCGTAGGCCCGGTCCCCCAACGTCGCGTCCGGCTTGTAGCGCCACTGGCCCGAAGGCATCTTGATCGGCGGCATCGAGTCCAGCATCGCCAGGAACACCTCCTGGTCCGGAACGTTGGCCGGGGTGGTCCATACCACCAGCGGCAGGCCCTCCTTGTCACTGATCACGTGCCGTTTGCAGCCCTTTTTTGCCCGATCCGTCGGATTGGGTCCGCTGTGCGCCCCCCTTTTACGGCCCGCACCGAGGCCGCATCCACCACCGCCACCGACAGGTCGATCTGCCCGGCCTCCCCCAGCACGTTCAGCAGCAATCGGTGCAGTTGTGGCCAGATGCCCCCGGCCGTCCATTCGGCAAAGCGTCGCCAGCAGGTCGAGCCGCTGGGCCACAGGTCGCACTTGGGCAGGCGTTGCCACTGGCAGCCGGTTTTCAGCACATGCAGGATGCCTTCCAGGCACGGCCGGTCGGCAGCGCGTGGGGCTCCGCCATGTGGGTCGGGCGGGTGCTTGGGCAAGAGCGATTCGATGTGGTTCCAGAGTTCGTCGCAGACCAGTGGCTGGGGCATGAGGCGTGTACTCCATTACAGCCTCCTTCCCTTCATCCGTGACATTCAACCGAGAAATCATCATACGTTTGCCGCAACTTTGAGGTTCTGAAACCGCTTCTTAGTGATGGCGGCCTTGTTCACGTTGCCGCCGAGCCACCACCAGTAGGCACGCATCCGCGCCTGCAATGGAGGATCGGCAAATCCCTGTTCAAGCGATTCTGTTGCCAGGATTTCCCATGAAGCCAGGCCGCAAAATAGGACAGTGACGGCAATCCTCAATAATGTTTATTCATCTTCATTTTCTCCATTATAAACAATGACCGTAACGACAATTTGAATAGATTGACTTTCATTACTCTAAATCTCCTTTCTCTATCGTTGTTGCGCCCAGCATGGTCAGGATCACTTGCGCATAGACCCGGTGCCCGAAATCGTTGGGGTGATTGAGGCCGTTGCCGGTCAGGTCATAGTAGCTCTTACGTTTAAGGAGATCTTGCCAGATCGCCGTAACATCCGCCATCGCCACCCCCGGCCTGACGAGTTTGGACAGATCCGCCCGAAATTGGATGAACTTTTCCGTGGGCGTCAACTTCCAAACCGGATTGCCCAGCATAGAGGCAACCAATATAAACTCCACATCTGGATTCTCTTTCGTGATTTCATCCATAATCTTCTTGATGCAAATCGAGTACTTGGCCGCGTCGTAACGGCTGACGTCATTCATCCCATAGGCAATGATCACCAGATCGGGTTTCTCCGCCGCCAACTTCGCAGCATCACTTAGCCCGCTTTGTGCCGACCACCCGGCAACAGCACGGTTAGTCAATGCCACCTTTATCCCATAACGTTTTTCAAGTCCAATTTGCACCAATTCCCCATAGACCGGCATATAGGGTGCCGCTTTGGTGAAGCCGGAGGCATTGTATCCCGCTGAGATACTGTCGCCACTTATGCCAAGCCGCAGCGGCGTTTTACTGTGCAGTTTGGCAAAGGTTTTTGGCAACAGGCTCTTTGCTGTCGAAGGCACAAAGCCTTTCCACACATCCGGCGCGTGAGTATAAGTCACCACCGATTGCAGGGCATGGTATGCTGATCCTTCCTTAAAAAACAGAACACGTTCGGGCTCGCCGGCCTTTGTTACCGCCTTCTTTCGGAAGGGAATACGCGACTCTCTCGGCAATGTCACCAGCCCGGTCGCCGAATCAATTTGATAGTCCTTACCCTCTTCATAGGCAATTTCGCCCGTTGCACTGGTGAAAGCCATAATCTTTTTTGGCGGGAACAAGAGACGCGCTTTAGGAAGTTCATCCGGGCCATTTTGAATGAATAGCAGCGGTTCTTGATAGCAGCTTTCCGCGTGCCAGAAAGGCACAAGCCATTGATCATCAAAAACCGGTTTCATCTTCGCGTCTGCGGCCAACGTTGTATGGACAAGAATAAGGAGTCCTATCCCAATTACTTTGTTTCTCGGCCAATTTTTCATCGTTAAGCACACTTTACACATAAGAGTTTCCTTTCTTTTTTTATTTTGTTTCAACAATATATTCATTGGCCGCACGCAACACGACCGGTCCTAACAGGCCCGACGGCAAGAGCGGATCGGTCTGCTTGAAAAGGCGCCTTGTAATGAAGGCGATCCGCCCAGTCGGACTCGGCTTGCCTTCCAATAGCCATTTTGGCCAATCATTGACACGGCGGCCGTTTTTTGTTTCCCAATCGTCTGGCAGGAATTCGTCGCCAATCAAGCGGTTTGCCCAAGTGTTGGTAATGCGTACCGTCAGTTCGTTGCGTTCTTTTTTGAGTAGACCGGTCACATCCACGCGGAAGGGAGGCTTCCAGAGGATGCCAAGATCATGTCCGTTCAATCGCACCTCGGCAATGTTTTGGACCGCGCCAAGATCGAGATACGTTTTAGATTGTCCGGATTCCGCCGGAAGGTCGAAGACCTTCCGGTAGGTCGCCGTGCCGGAAAAGTGCTTTACGCCCGCATCGGAATGGTCCGTCCAGGAGATCAATCGGTCGAGCGTGACCTGGCCAGGAGCGCCAAGTTTAGGCGGGAAGCTCAACTCCCAAGGCCCCTCAATAGTCACGGGTGCGGGAACTTTTGGGACGTCCAGGCGGTTGGTCTGCCCCGTGGAAGAGAGTAGTTCAAAGCGGCCGGCACGCCAGACACGCAGAACCGGACGCGGTTGCGCTCCAACCAGCTCGTAGTCGGGCAAGTCCGATACGGACGTCGTAATCTCTGGTGTGAAACGGACCCTCGCCAGATGCGCCGCTTCCGCCGGCGCGAAACACCACAAAGACCGAACCGCATGGCTCCAACCGTAATGGCACAGCGGTGCGGTTGCCCTTCGCTGCATAAACTGTCGCATACTCGATCATCCCCGTATCGGGATGCCACAATTCGGGACGCCTGCCGCTGACGCGAAAGAACGCTTCGGCCTCCACCACATTCGTTGCCGGGTTCGAGACAAAATAGACCTCCGCCCCGGGCAAGCTGCGATGAATATAGCGCAGCCCGGTGGCGGTCTTGGTCTGTGCCTGAAAATCCGGTTCGATTCCGTGTTCCGTGAGAGTTATGGCCACAGACTGATCCTTGATACCTCCATTTGCCCAGAGTTTATCAACGAGTCGGTTCACCTCTGCGTCAGCTTGCGGATAGCCCGATAATCCAACAGATCGTTCAGGCTTGCGGCCGATGATCGTGGTGCCGGCGTCGGCCAGCTCGCCGATTTTTCTTAACACGGCTGGTGACATGGCTTGCTCGCCGGGTAACACCAAGAGACGGTAGCTCATGCCGTCCGGAAGAACCAGGCGTCCATCGCGAACAGTGAACCGGTGGAGGGTTGCCGTATCACAGCCATCGTAGTCATATCCAATTGGCACTCCCGCCTTGCCCGCCCGCATGGGCACAGACTCGCCAACGTAAAAACAAACATCGGCGGCAAAGAGCCCCTGCTGTAAGAGGTATTGGCAACGGGTAAGATACTTGATCCACGCTTGGCCCTGCTCCCACCAGGTCACTGTACGATCGAGTTGTGTTCCCCACGTGCTAAACATCATGCCTGGCGCAACATTCAGCCATGGTTGATGCGCGAAGCGATGAAACACGAGTCGATTGATGCCCAGGCAAAAGGCCCGGTCGCCTTCAGCCTTCAGCGCATACGGGTCCGCGAATTTATTGACTGAAGTAAACGCTTCCGCGCCGATAATCTTCCGCCCGTAAACGTGGCCAACCGAAGAGGCGATCTTACACGACCAGATGAAAAGCTGGCCACCTTGCCAGAATTCCCCCATCGGCAAGTCGGCCATCCCACCGTACTCGATGTCGCTGGCCGGGCATTGGTCATAGGGCTCCAGGGAAAAACGCAGACCGTGATTGTGTGCCAGGGTGGCAAACCGACCGGCGTAATTTTCATTGAAAAGATCCCCAACCGTACGCCGAAGATCCCAGAGAAAACGTTCGGAAATCGCCGTGCTTCCAATGACATGTCCGGCCAGTACCGGCAGATAGGGGCCCGGATCGTAACTACGACGTTTTCGAAACTGCTCGCGAAAACCGTCGGTCCAGTTTTGGGTGCCGGCCTCGTAACTGTCGATGTGAACCGTTTTAAGTCCTCCCGGTCCCGGCCCGGCCAGCAGGCCAAGTTCGGCAATCAACGGATTTAGCATGCCGGCCCAATGGGCGTCAACCGCGTTGGCATTGAGTTTATCGCATTCCAGGCCAAGTGAGCCTATCGACGCAGGTTGCCCTAGGCGCCCGTTGGCGGTGTGGCCCAACCGCAGTACCGTCCAGTTGCCGTCCGGGACATCCCAAACCAAGCGACCATCCGTAGCCAATCTGTCCGTCAGCTCAATCACGTTCCCGCCAGGAATCCCCGGCAACTCACCGTTGCCTGGAGTACCGGGAAATTCCTTTCGATAGAGAAAGGTTTTGCCGCCGAGTTGATCGAGCATCAGACGCGGCGTAAGCTCGATGGCTTCAGTGGAAAGCGGATTTATCCCTCCCTTACTTTCAAGTTGCAGACGAAAAATGCGCGCTGTAGTCGGAGCAAATGTGAAAACCGGCTTGGGATCAGTTTCGCTCATACTTGCGACCAATTCGCACTCTCTGACCCTGCGAAAAACCTGCCCATCGTCGGAACATTCCAAAACACCACGGCATGATTGTGGAGTGGCCGGTGTAAAAACCAGGCTTCGCGCAAGAAAAGGTTGTTTGAACTCAAAAACAATAACCTGGCTCTTGCACTTGATTGTTTTGCTTGCAGCAGCTTCAGCCGGTTCGGTGCTGACGGATACCTTGGGGGGACAATCCGCCATCAATGTTGCCTCGTCTGGCGGTGTTGGAAACGCTAAAACGGCGATATCGCGATAGTAACCAAGATTGGCCTTTGGTTGTGGCAGCACGCCATCGAAACGAACCGGTCCCTTGACCCGCACTTCGCTGGAAACCACCACCTGCATTCCGTTTTCCGGCTTGTTCCACGGGCCGCTGCTGCCCGTCCAGCCGCCTCCGTTGTGTATTCCCAAGTCCAACCCCAACCGCCGTGCTTCGGAAGCAGCATGCTTGATCAAAGCATACCATTCGGGACTATTATAACGAACGGAACCGGCTGGAATATTGTCCGGGAGATGGGAGAAGATCAACGCCCCGCCAATGCCGATGCGCGCCATCGCCTCCAGGTCGGCGGTGATTCCCTCGCGCGTGATGTTGCCGTTCATCCAGAACCAATAGGTGTGCGGCCGAGCCGAATCAGGCGGCGTTTGGAACCCTTTATCCAGTTCATCCGCGGCCAAAGATACTGCAACATGCCCGGCCAACACGCCACCCAACACCGCAACCAATGCCCATCTACTCCCTTTCATCTTATGCCACCTTTCGTTGCCAGCACCCGCACCGGGCCGAGCAGGCCGGCGGGGAACAGCGGTTGTTCCTTGCTGCCTGATCCACGATTGTACCAGCCGGGATAGTTGGTTTTGGTGAAGCGTTTCTCAGGCGGGAGTTTGCCGTCGCCGATCAGCCGGTTCGGCCAGTTGTTCACCACGTCGATTTCCAACACGTTTCCAGTGGGTTTCACCACATCTGTGATCTCCACCCGCCACGGCGGACACCAGACCACGCCGAGGTTTTTGCCGTTGAGTCGAACCTCGGCCATTTCCTTCACCGCGCCCAAATCCAAGACCACAGACTTCAGACCACAGACCGCGGACCCAACATCAAAAAACTTCCGGTACGTCGCCGTGCCTGAATAGTACTTGATCCCTTCGACCGTGTTGCTGGTCCAGTCCGTCAGTGTGTCAAAGACGACAGCGTTCATGGGACCGCCCCATTTCGGGTCGAATTGCACCTGCCAAGGGCCGTTTACGTCCATCACCGTTTTCAACTCCGGGAAGTTTTTCCGCACCTCCCCTGAACCCTGAACTCTGAAACCCGAACCCTTCTCCCTGAACACCACAAATGCACTCCCGTATCCCTCCAACTCCAGCGGCACACTCGTCCGCCCCTCCTTGCACTCAAACTGCGGCAGATCACGCCGTTTGCCCGTAACCGCGTCCCACAATTCTGGCTGCTTGCCGCTGACGCGGAAGACGCCGGTAAAGCGGACCATCTCCGGGGCTTGGTTGCTCAGGAAGTAAATTTCCGCCTGCCCGTCGCGGCGATGGATGAAATCGAGCTTGTTCGTCCCGACGACATCCTGCGCCTCGAAATCGGGCGGCACACCCAGCCCGGATAAAACCTCCTTGGCGGGTTTGTCAAACACTTTGCCTTGCCCCCAGAGTTCGTCACAGAGTGACTTAAATATAGCATCAGCCTCTGGGCCACCTGTCAGCGAGGGATTGCGTTCCGGACGCGGTCCGACAACTATGCCGCCGGCCTTCACCAGTTCAGCCACTTTTTTCAAAACATTCAGAGACAATATCTTGAGTTTTGGCAGAACCAGCAACCGGTAGCTCATTCCCGACGGCAAAACGAGCTTGCCTTCTTTGGCCTGCATTTTTAAAAGCTGCTCTTCATTGAGATAGTCATAATCATAGTTTGGCAGCACCTTGGCCGGATCGGCATCCTTATCGCCAGGCGGCACGTTGGGCGCATGATCACCATAGTAGTAGCAGACATCGGCGAGGAATTGCCCTTGTTGGAGCATAAACTGACACCGGTTGAGATACTCAATGAACGCATGCGCCTGATTGGCCCAGGTAACCTGCGGATTGAAATGCGTGCCGGCGAAGAATTGTTGCCCGGGAACACCCATAGAGTCGGGTGAGCAAACTACGCCATGCCAGAAGATCAGATTCAGTCCTGCACAGGCCTCGTGATCAAAAAATGGTTTCTGCATTGACCACAAAATATCATCCCAATGACGCCAGGAGGTGAACGATTCACCGCAAATAATGGATTTACCGTAAATGTGGGCCGCGCTGGCAGGCCCTTTCATGAGATTACGCGACTTCTGAGTTCCGCTTGGAACCCAAAACTCGCCCATCGGCCAATCACAACGACCCAAGTTCTTCAGGGCATCGAAAGAGGTGTTATGCGGGCCACCGGCCTCGCAATGGATCACCAAACCGCGCGTGGCCGCCAGCGCGGCCATCACACCATAATGATTGTCGGCCATCTCATCAGCTATGGTTTTGCGCCAATCGTAGAGGAACCTATTGGAAGCCTCGCGGCTATCGACGATTTTCCCTGCGAAAACCGGCAAAAACCGGACCGGGTCGTAACCGCGGCGCGTCTTGAACTCTTCAGGCAAGCTGGCGGTCCAATTTAACCCGCCCCCTTCCCAACTGTCGGTTTCAATTCCCCGGAACGCCTTGCCCAAATAGGGCTGGATATCATCCAGAAGTGGATCGATCACCTCACGCCAATAGCTCTTGATCGCATTGGGGTCCAAATAATCCAGAACGTAACCGTCCCAGCCACATCCGAAAGAAACATGGCCCCCATTGAGCGTGCAACCAAACCGCAGTACCTGCCAGATTCCTTCCGGCACATCCCAGCGTAGCGTTCCATCCTTTTCCAGCCGTTGAGTCAGCTCAATGACATTCCCGGCAGCGACATCTTCATCCCCCGGTTTGAAAGGCAATGGATCGTTTACCGTCCAGTCTGTCGTGTCCTGATGGTAGCCGGCCTTGAACTCCAGGCGGGATACCGGAGGATTGATTTTCCCAAAATCCAGCAGATGGCCAGCCGAATCCAGCAGTGCCAATTCCGCAATCCCAACAGCGGGGTCGAACTTATCGCCCGCAAACGCTTCCTGGAGCACCAACCGAAAATACCGACCGGTAACAGCCGCAAACTGGAGCAGAATCGGACCCTTGTCCGCGACTAAAAACTTTCCGACAGTTGTGAACCGCTCCCCATCCTCGGAGACTTGGAATTCGCCCCGCTTGGGTCCAAAGGTCTTCACCGGCAGGATGGTCAGCCCCGAAACCGCCACTGGCGCGGCAAAGGTCAGTTGAAGCCATTCCGGCTTTTCGTCGGAAAGTGGCGGGCGGCGTTTGCTTGTCCAATAGGAATCGGTTTGTCCGTCGAGCACCGCGTCGGGCCGCCGCGGCAAGACGCTGCTGCTGGCGACGACCTCCGGTCGTGCAACAGTGCCGATGAACGCGGGCTTAAGGCGATAGGCAACCAGCCGCGTGTCCTGATACCAATCATGCAAGACGGGTGGCTGTGGCAGTTTCCCTTCATAATGACGCGGTCCGGCAATGGTAACGGCTGACCACGTCAGGTGTTTCCCCGCCTGCACGGGCTTGACCGTGGGCCCCCCCAGGTTCCAGCCGCTCTGCGGACTCAGCGACAGTTCCAGTCCAAGCCGGTCGGCTTCAGCCACCGCATGCTTGAACAGCTCCCGCCACGCCGGACTATTGAATGCAGGTCCCGCTGGGGTGGAACCCGCAGCACCTCCAACATGAAGAATGAGCCCCCCGCCCATCCCAATTCGCTTCATCCATTCAAGATCCTTTGTAATCGCGGCCTTGTCAACATTGCCATTGACCCAGTCCCAAAAGCAACGTGACTTGGCCTGGAGTGGTGGATCTGTAAATCCCTTTTCCAACTCATCCGAAGCCAATGCCGCCGTGACGCATACGATGCTGATCAACACAGCCATCAGTTGCTTCATCATTTTGTGAAGTCCTTTCTTCTTCGTGGGATCCATCTCAAATCAGTAATTTACCACGCTCTATTCGGCGATACGGATCGTCACCGGTCCAATCAGGCCGGCGGGATGCAACGGCGAATTCTTTGTGAAGTAATTCCATGTGGTGAAGCAGTACCGGCCCTTGGAGTGGCGCTGCTGGTTTTTCACAAACCAGTCCGGAAACGTCTTAAGGTAATAATCAGCGATCGGCCCCAGCGGCTTGCTGTCGCCAAAGGATCGTACAAATTCGCAGTCGGCGGGCTCCTGTTCATCGCCGATCAGCCGGTTGGCCCAGGTGTTGGTGATTTCGATCTCCACCCGGTTCGTCCCCGCCTTGACCGATCCCGGCGGAAGCGCCACCCGCCACGGCGCGCACCAGACCACGCCGAGATGCCGGCCATTGAGCCACACCCGGGCGATATGTTTCACCGTACCGAGATCCAAGTACAGTCGGGCTCTCGACTCGGCCACTTGGAAGGCGGTGCGATAGGTCGCCGTACCGGAATAGTACTTGATCGCCGCTTCCGGCCGCTGCGTCCAGTCCTCCAGCTTCTCGAAGACAAATTCCCCGGGCCGCTTGCCCGACGCGGCGGTGAAGGGCCCCCATTTCGGATCAAAGGCCACGGCCCACGGCCCGGCCAGTTCTGTCACCAGCTTCACCTCCGGGAAATTCTTACCGGCCCCCAGGCTCTTGGCCTCCGTCTTTTTCCGAAACACCACAAACCAACTTTGGCCCGGGGCGAACTGCAGCGGGATCAGGGTCCGGCCGTCTCGCCGCTCAAACTCCGGCAAGTCACGACGGGTGCCCCAGACCGCATCCCACAACTCCGGTTGGTGGTCGCCCCCAGCAAAACTGCATGTCGCCATCCCGCCGACTGCAGCGGCCGTGTTGACCACGAAATAAACTTCAGCCTGCTCGCCGCGGCGATGGATGGAGCGAAGTTTAAGCCCGGAACTGGCCTGATTCACCTCGAAGTCAACGGGGACATCTTGGCGTTTGCCCCATTGCAACAAGGCTTGGCATCGCTGCCAGTATTGGACCATGGCCTTGCCCGGCTCCCACCAGGTCTGGGTACGGTCAAAGTGAGTCCCCCAACCTCCCATCGTGTTGCCGGGTTTATAACGATCATCCCACGGCTGCTGAACAAACCGGTGAATGATGAATCGGTTGATCCCTTCGCAAAAGGCGGCGTCCCCGACCGGTTTGAGCCAGGCCGGGGTTTCTGACCAGGTGCTGTCCTTGGGCCAACCGGTGAAGGCTTCGGCGCCAATGATGTTCCGCCCCGAAGCCCGAAAGGCTTTGATAACGACCGGCTTGGCGCCCGACGACCAGAATTCCGTCATCAGGTTATCGACGTACGGCATCACCTCCTCGTAGCGCCAGGGACCGCCGTACGGCTCACAGCAGAAATCCAAGCCAACCTCCTTGAGCCTCTTGGAGGTCAGCGCGAAATGCACATCGCGATACAGGTCTTCAACCGTCGCCTTGAAATCCGCCTTGAATTTGGCCGTCTCCTTCTCGCTGCCGATGACGCGATTGGCAAAAGTGGCCAGGTAGGGCGTCAGGTCGTAACCGCGGCGGGCGGCAAACTCCTCCCGCATTTTCAGCGTCCAGGTCGGCTCGCCGGCCTCGTAGCTGTCCACATGCACGAAGTAGAATCCGCTGCCGATCAAATCGCCGAGGTGGCTTTTGATCTCCCCGATCACATAATTCAAGTGCAACGTGACCGCCTCAACGCTCATCTTGTCGCACTCCAGCCCGCGCACGGCGCCTGCGGGGGTTGCACCATGCTCCCGGTAGTTGTGTGGCCGAAGCGGTAGATCGTCCACTGGCCTGCCGGAGCCTCCCAAGCCAGACGGCCCTCGGCCCCGAGCCGGCTGCTCAGGTCGATGATCCGCGACTTTTCGACCACTCCGGTTTCGGGCATCGCCAGCACGGCAACATCGCGGTAGAAGCTTTGCAACTTCGGTTTGGCCGGCAACTCGACTTGGCCGGTGGCGGGATTGACCGCCGGCGGCCAAGGGGTGACCACAACCGGCCTGACTGAAGGTTGAGCAAGCGTCACATTCACCGTCGCCCCGCCGGTGACGTTGGTGGCCGAAAAACAAATCTGCTGCATGGCGTGTTCCGGCGTGACCCAGGGGCCGCCGCTGGTCTCGTAGCCGGGGCAATTGTGCATCCCGAACTCCATTCCCAGCCGCTTGGATTCCTCGGCCGCATGCCGGACCAGTTTCCACCAGGGTTCCGTCCAGGCGATGAGGTTGGGCGTGGGGCTGTTGTTGATCCCACGCGGGGTGGGAACAACGATGTCAGCCAAGCTGCACATCAGCGTCCGGCCGAAGCCGGCGTCGTGCAGCGCCTCCAGGTCGCGGGTGATCCCCTCTTTGCTGAGGTTGCAGCCCATCCAGAACCAATACACCCCCGGTTTGGCGGCTTGAGGCGGATCCTGAAAAATCCGCTCCAGTTCCCCGGCCGCTCCCCCGTGCTCCGCCGCCCGGGCTATCAAGGCCAATCCCATCAGCAATGCACACCCGAAAAACAAACCCGACATGAATGTCCGACTCCGGTTCTTCACCGCATTCTCCTTTTCTGTTCTACTTTTTGCATCCATAGCGTCTGCTTAATGGGATAAGTTCTTGAAATTTCCCGGCAGTTCTTGCCCCGGTGCGAGCAGTTGGAATTCCTCAATCGTGGGCGAGTCAACGGATGAAAGAAGGTTCAAGCGAAACCGACGGGCCTTGACCGGAGGGAAATCAAAGACCACGCGGCCCGCATCGTGGTCGCCGGTGACCAGCGTACACCAGGCATTATCGGTGAATGCTTCAAGGGCGAAACGTTGCATTCTTGCCTGTTTTGCGATCACCACGGCACGGCCAATCGCCATGTCCTTATCCGACTCAATTTCCAGCCATCCTCCGCGATCCTCTTTGGCGGCGATCCAACGGGTCTCCACGTCTCTATCCGCCGCCCGGGATACACCATGATTCTGATCCAACGTACTTGAGGCGGTAATCACGACAAGCGAGCCTCCTAAAAGCCTGCATGCCGTTGACTCTTCCTTGTTTACCCGGATCGGCACAATCTCCGCCGCCGGCCCGTCCAATTCCAACTTGATGACGGTCACGATCGATTGCTGGTCGGCCTTGGCGACCGTGATCGCCACGCCCCGCTCATCCTGCTTGACCTCCACCTTGCCGCCGGTCAGTAATTCGCTTTTGACGATCTTCCTGCCCAGGGCCGGCAATTCCAGCTTTTCCCCTTCCCATCTCAGCACGTGGAGATAGACCGCGTTGCCCTTGTGGGTGCAGGCGAGATTCTTGGTGGGCTTGTACGGACCGCCGCGCGTGCCGTAGATGCATTCCCCGTACTTGGTCAGCCAGTCGCCCATCTCCTTGAGCCGCTCCCGCTGTTCGGCGACGATTTCCCCATCGGGCGAAGGCCCGACGTTCAGCAGCATGTTCCCGTCACCCCCGGCGGCGCGGATCAGGAACTTCAGGCACGTCGCCAAATCCTTCACCCCGTCCTTGGCTCCGCCCCACGCCCAATGGTTGTTCGCCGATACCGTCATGCACGATTCCCACGGCCGGTTTTTTTGGAATCCCCCGATGCACTGCTCGGGGGTGGAGTAATCCCCGCCATCGCCGGATCGATCATTGATCAGGATGTCAGGCTGGAGTTCGCGAACCATTTTGATGGTGGCGGCGCCACGGCCCTTAAATTCCTGTGGGACGTCGTTCCAGATCGTCAGCAGCGGGCCGTAGTTGACGATCAGTTCCCTGATCTGGTTCAACAGGTACTGCTGGTAGGCGTCGAGGTTCGACTCCTCGCGTCTGACTTTCCCAGCGTAGCCGGTCAGCGGGAAATCGGGGTGGTGCCAGTCGCACACCGAGTAGTAGGTTCCGAACTTGATCCCCTGCTTGCGGCACGCCTCGGCCAGTTCCTTGACCACGTCCCGCTTGAAGGGCGTGTGCATGATGTTGTGGTCGGTGTACTTGGTGTCCCACAGGCAAAAGCCGTCGTGGTGCTTGGTGACCAGAACGATGTACTTCATTCCCCCGGCCTTGGCGATGTTGACCCACTCGTCAGCGTTGAATTTCACAGGGTTGAACTTCCTGTAGAGGTTGTCGTACACCTCAATGGGCGTTTCGCGTCCGCGGGACCAACCTAGCTCCCGACCGGTCAGGCTGACCGGCCCCCAGTGGATGAACATGCCAAATCGCAGATCCTTCCACGCCTCAATCGCCTCCGGCTTGGCCGGCGGCCAAACCGGGGCCGGGGCCTTCGCCTGGGCTTTTGCCGCATCCGCTTCAGCCAGTTGCAGCCCCAGCCCACACACCAGTATCGCCGCCCCAAGCGCAAATCTTTTCACGGTAATCTCCTTTGTAATATCCGATCACTTGCCCTGAAATTGTGAGCCTGAAAATCACCAACAATCGAGCTAAACAACAAGCGTGTTTTCATCCAGTCTGAATTCGCATCATTTTCCTGGCTGCGACGCTTTCACCGGTTCCAAGGCGAACCCCTCGCGGGCCGGTAACTGGCTGCGCCATTGATCTTTGTATAATCCCATCCGGGCGAAGGGAGGTGCTTCAAAACCCTTGATCTTCTTGAACGCCTCGGAGTCGGGTTTGAGCGTGAAATCGCCGGCGGCCATGTCCACGAACCCCGGGTCGGTGGGCGTCAGCCAGTTGTTCTCGAATGTTCCCCATGCGGGTTTGGTTTTGGCTATGTCGTTTTTGCGGCCAAGGGGGCCGCGCACCACCAGATTTCCGGTCACTTCCACCCACGGCGCCGCGGGTCGTCCTGCCAGTATTGGGCCAGCTTCGGATACCGAGCGGCCCACACCGGGCTGGTGATGTCCACCGCCTTACGCGTGCGCTCCTCGAAAAGCTGCCCCTTCTTGAAATAGCCCGACCAGGAGACTTGCCCGCGGTTGTCCATCTCGACAACGACCGGATCATTCACAAAGACGTTGCCCTTGATTTCATGGTATTTTCCGCCGCCGACGACGGTGGCCGCCTTATGTCCCGTGCGGTAAAACACGTTGCCGAGGATGCGCACACCGCAGGAACAGTCGTCGCAATACACGCCAAACGTACTATGTTTGCTGCCCCCGACATGGTGGAAGAAATTATGGCGGATCAGAATCCCAAATTCCGAGGGATCCCGCCCGAAATACAAAGCCCCCATGTCATTGCCCTCCTCCACGACCCGGAAGACCTCGTTGTACTCGATGCGATGGTCGTTGCCATGCACAAGCAAAGCGCAGGCGGGCAGGTCGTGGATGCGGCAATGGGTGACGGCATTGCCCACGCCGTCCACGTTCACTGCGGTCTTGTAAGAGCGGTCCAGGCGGTTGACGTGGTGGATGTCGCAGTTGTCCACGAAGTTGCCCGCCGCATCCAACCGCACCCGGTTACCGCCGCCCAGGTGGATGCCACCGGCACCGATGTTATAAATGTCGCAGGACTGCACGCCGTGCCCGGTGCCCGCCTCGCGGTCGTACGCCGTAAAGTTGTAGAAGTACCACAGTATCGAACCTAACCGGCGTGATGCCGGTTGGGCAGTGGTGTGGACGTGGGGGTTGCCCGCGAGCCGCACGGCGGTCACCCCCTTGCCGACGCACACCGCCACGGTCCCGATGTTGCGCAGAGTGCAGCCGATCAAACGGCAATCTCGTCCTCGCTCAATATAAACTCCCATACCTCGGGCGCACTCGAACGTTATACCGACAAACCGTATGTCCTCCGCTCCTTCCAAGGCCACCATCGGTTCCTCAAGCACCGACACCTGAAGTTCGGATGATTTTTCGTCATAGTCCACCGGCGGGATGAAATACAAAATCCCGGCATGGGTGTCGCAGAAATACTCGCCGGGTTGGTCCAGTTCTTCCAGCAGGTTCAGCGCCATCCACCGGTTCCAGTCCGAGCCGGATTTGAATCCAAAGAGGTGCGGCTGGACGGTTTGGATGGTGCGCTTCTGCAAATCGAACGCGGCCACCTTGAGCGTGTCGTCGGCAAAACCGTAATTGAACAAGCCGGTGATCCAAACATCCTCCGCTTTCGCCCAGGAATCGGGGCGGTGGGTCTCGAACAGGAACACCCCGCCGCGATTGGCTAAGTCGCCGTTAACCGGCAACGAGCCTTGGTCCAGCACCTTCCCCATGGGGATGCCCGGTTCGCTCCGATTGGGCCACTGGGCCAGGTGCTGCACCTGGCCGTCCACGGAGAGTTCCAGCGGCGCCGGCACATACGGCCACGAAAAACCCCGCGGGCGCATCTGACCGAAGTCGGTGATCCCGGCCGCGTGCAGATCCACCTGCCGCACCCTCGGCCGGGCATCAGTCTCCACGAGCCGAGCCAAGACGGTCGGGTCCGTTACCGGTTGGGCCTGGGAAGAGGGGAGGGTCTTGCCGCCGGCCAGCCGGACGCGCTCGCCGGGAAAGGCGCACCAACTGGTATGCGAGTCGCGCTGGTCCAGCGCGAGGGTTTCGGTCAATTCGTAAATCCCTTGGCGCAGGAAAACCACCTTGCGACCCGTCCCCGCCACCGCGCGGGCCGCTTCCCGGGCGCGGGTCAGGCTCCGAAACGGCTTGGCCGCCGTGCCAGGGCTGGCGTCATCGCCCGCCGGTGATACGAACCAGATGCGGTCGGGAACAGACGCCTCCGCTTGGACCGCTTGGGCGAGGCCGGCCGGGCCGGCGTCACTCACGTTGGCCACACCCGCAGCCGATCCAACGACACATCGGGTCATCGCCAGCAACGTCAGTGCTGATGCCCATAAGCCCTTGCAGATAAAATCCCACGCCGGTAAGTCCGCCGGACTGTTGCTGTTCATGTTATTCATATTTTTCCCTTGTTGTTTGAACTTTCTGTCATGCATGCGTGTTATTCGCTGTGAGCGGATAGCGGAAAAAGCCGCGCGATGACCTGCGCATAGAGGCGATGCCCGAAGTCATTGGGGTGGTTGAAATTGTTGCCGCTGATGTCGTAATAGGGCTTGCGTTCCAGGATGCTCATCCAGGGGCTGGCCACATCAGCCACCGCCACATTCGGCGATTCAAGCTTGCGCAGCGACTCAAGGTAAAGAGGAAACCTCGCCACCGAAGAGGCCTTGGGATTGCTGGTCATGGGCGCAACCAGAACGATATCCGCCTCCGGCACGGCGGCCTGAATCGCGTCACGGAGTTTTCTGAATGTGGCTTCAAACTCACTTGCCGAATCGCGATGGTTCATCCCCAGACCAAGAACCAACATTCCCAACAATGCTTTCGCCACAATACTTCTTCCCATTGCACTTCTCCATTATTAATGGCGGCTCGGTTGTTTTCGATGCCACCTTCCATGCTTTGATTCATCGGCGACATTCTTCAGCCCCGGTCCCTGGGCCATGGCCGTGCGCACGGCCAGGTTCCGCTTGATGATCGCCTGGACCTCGGTCAGACGCCCGGCCCTGCTCTTGGCCGCGTCCGCACAGGGGGATTCGGCAAACGCTTGTGCGGTTGACAATGTCAACAGCACAAGCAAAACAAATCGGATTGGACCCGTTATCGTCCGTCATCAACCGCACCGGCCCCAGCAGGCCGGAAGAGCACGGGCGCTCCATGGGGCTGGGCGGGCAACGCCTGGGCATCGCCGTCACCCGCTTTTCCTCCGGCAGTTTCAAGTCCGCCAGGAGCCGGTTGAGCCAAGGATTGACGACGTCGATTTCCAGCTCGTTGCGACCATTCTGAATGGCATCAGTGACCTCCACCTGCCAGGGGCGCACCAGATCACGCCCAGGCTCTTGCCGTTCAATCGCACCACGGCCAGGTGGTTGACCACGCCCAGGTCCAGGAGGATTTTGGATTTTGGATCGCGGATTTTGGGTTGGAAATCGAAGTTCGTGCGGTAGGTGGCCGTGCCGGAATAGAACTTGATTCCCTCCTCGCTTCGGCTGGTCCAGTCCACCAGTTTCTCGAAAGCCACCGGCTCTTTGGGGCCGCCCCACTTGGGATCGAACTGCACCTTCCATGGCCCGGGGACTTCCAGCACCGGCTTCCAATCCACAAAGGCCTTGCCGGAGGTAGCAGGCCGATCGGTGGCTTGACGGAAGACGACGAACAATGAACCGTACGCCGGCAGTTCCAGCGGCACGGTCGTGCGGCCCTCGGCGATGCGGCAGGCGGGGGCATCCTGCCGCTGGCCGGTGAAGGCGTTCCACAGTTCCGACCGCTTGCCGGTCACCCGGAAGCCGCACTCCACCCGCTGAGTCCGATTGCGGCGGTTGATGACGAAGTAGATTTCCGTCTCCCCGTCCTGGCGGTGAATGAAGTCCAACAGGGCATCGGACTCTTTTGCGGTGTACGCAAAATCCACGGGCATCCCCAGCTTGGTCAGCACATCTTTTTCCGCCTGGCCGCTGAGGATCTTGCCGCCATCCCACAGTTCATCGGCGATGGCCTTGAGTTCCGCGTCGCACTGCGGATAGCCGCTCAAGCCGGGCGTGCGCCTCGGCTTGGGACCGATCACGGTGACGCCGGCCGCCACGAACTCCTTGATTTTGCGGGCCACCGACAGGGTCAGAAACGGCCGCTCCGGCAAGACCAGCAGGCGGTAGCTTGTGCCGGAACGGCTGACGAGTTTGCCGTCCTGCGTCGTGAGGCATTGCAATAATACTTCGCTATTGCATTCGTCGTAATCGTAACCGAACCCCAGGGTTTGGCGAACGTGCTTGGGGGACACCAGGACCGGGGGTTCATCGCCGAGGTAGTAGAGCACATCGCCCACGAACCGGCCCTGGCGCAGCATGGCCGAGCAGCGATGGATGTACTGGACGAAGGGGCCGATGTAAGGCCACCAGGTGTTCTTGGTGTTGAAATGGGTCCCGACATAGACCTCCCCCGGCGATCCCTGTTCCAGATCGCCCGGAACCGAGGCATGGAAGGCCATCTGGTTGACCCCTTCGCAGAAGGCGATGTTGGCCGGCAGCAGCAGATCGTGGGGCATCGTTTCCCAATAACGGCCCAAGGCGGTGAAGGATTCCATGTCCACGATCGGCTTGCCGTAGAGGTGGCTGGCGCAGGCCACCTGCTTGACGCTGATATTCTGCGCCCCTTCCCAACCGGCCTGCGGCGTGGTTCGGGTCAGCCCCATCGGCCCCGCGGCCGGGTTTTCCATCCATGCCATATCCGCCCAGAATTCCCCGACCATCCGATCGACCCGCGACAGGTTGGCCAGACCGTCGTGCGCATGTTCCGCCCGCAAATAGGGGCCACCCGCCTCGCAGCGTGTCTGGGCGCCTTGCTGATGCGCCAATCGCGTCCATTCCGCGTAATGATTTTCCGCCACGCAGTCGGCCACGGTACGCCGCCAATCGCACAGGAACCGATCGGTCAGCTCGGCCGATTCGACGATCTCACCATTCAACGCCGCCAGATAACGCCGCGCATCATACCCTCGCCGCTTTTGGAACTCCTCGAACATCGTCGGGGTCCAGTTGTAAAAGACGCTGATTTCATGATTGTCCTCATAATAGTAGCGAAGGACCCGACCGAGCTTGGCTCCGGCCGCCACCCCCATCTTGCCCATGCCCAGATCAAAATCCTGACGGGTGGCACTCAAGCTCAGATGATCCGGAATGGCCATGCCGCCCGTCTTGTCCAAGGTGGTGCTCATCAACCGCACAATCCGCCAACGGCCCGGTGGCACGTCCCACTCCAGCGTGCCATCGGCTCGCAGCTTGTCCGTAATGTCCACCATACGGTTCGCTGACAAGGGTCGATCCTGAGGCAGACTGGGAAGTGGATCATGAATAACTTGAAGCCGCTGCCCCAACTGGGGCAGCGACGCGAATTGCAGGCCGCGCTTGGCGCCCAACTGCCGCTGCCGCTCCACTTCAGCGCGGGTGCCTATGGCAAAATCCCGCACCGCATCGTTTCCCGGCGTATCGGTGCAGGGCATCACAACACGCACATACCGCGCCTGAGTCGGCGGCAGCGGCCCGAAGTAAGGCGACCCGAGTCGGGGGGCAATCGGCTTGAACGTCACACCGTCGTCGGAGGCTTCCACGCTGAAGCGGCCAAATTTGATCAGCCACAAGAAATCCACCGGGCGACTCTTGCCAAAATCCACCAGGAGCCAGTTCGGATCGCGCTTGGCGCTGGGATCGGTCGGCGGAGCCGGTTGCCAGCAGGTGTTGTAATTGATGTCCAGCGCCCCCGGCAGACCTTCGGGGTTGGAACTGGCTGTGACAACCGGAAAATTGGGGATTTCACCTTCCGGCAATGGAAACGCCTGCACCGCCAGATCGACCTGCACCGACCCGCGGCCGAAGGGTTGGGGCAATCGACCGGAGAAGTGTTTGCCGCCCTCCACATCGAGTTTGCTGCCGATGATCATCCGTGGCCGGTTCGGCGCGGTCATCCAAGGACCGCCGGAAGGCCAACTGCAACAGTTGTTCACTCCCATGACCAGCCCCAGCCGTTCCGATTCGCTCAGCAGGTGTTTAAAGCGGGGTTGAGCGGCGAAACTCGGCGGGTGTACGCCATAATAAGTCACAAAGCCACCGAAACCCTTGGCCTTCATCTCCTCCATTTGATGGGTGTAATCCGGCAATTTCTGGCTGGATCGCTCGGCGAACATGTAAAACCAAGGTTTGGATCCCTCGGCCGGTGCGTCAAAGACCTTGACCAAATCCGCTGCCGACTGTGCCCTCACAGGCTCAACGGCGGCACAGAAAAAAACCGCCAGCGCGATCGCCAGAACGCTCGCGGGGATCCGCAGGATGTATTTCACGGCACTTTCCTTTTCCATTAAAAAACATGTCAAAGACTTCAAAGAGCAGGGTTACTTACCATTCCCCGCCGGCTTGCATCGTTCCCGCCATGATGACCAATTTCAGGGAAAACAAAGTTAATCAGGTGTCACTTATATGCATCCCATTGAATGTAGTTGGGGCTGGCCGTGGACAGTGCTTCGACCTCACTATAGTGCAGGTTTTCCACGTGCCCGTCATAAAAAAGGATGTTCACCCGGTCGCGGTTTCCATGCCGGTACGACACAAGGCACCTGTTGGTGGAGATTGAGTAGTTCTCGCCCCAAACAGCCCACGTCGAATAGCTGGAGTATGAGTAAGAAATGGCCGCCCCCTGGCAGTCCATGTAATAAAACTTTTGGGGCGGGTTTTTTACCCGGCTCAAGCGAACCACCTGGTATACGTTTGGATATCCGGGGTAACCCGGAATGGGAATCTGAGCGACCCCGGTAGTATTTGGACCGTAAAAGACGGATTGATAGTCACTGTACAGGTCGCCGACCGACATGCGATTCAGCCCCACTGTGACGGCAGGGCATTGTACCTTCAACGACTTCCACCAATTCAGAGATATCGGACCCGTCTGAATTACTTCCAAAAAAGAAGAGCAGTTGTACCACGCAACACGGTTTCCAGTGGCGCCAGGATAACCGAGAAAAATCGGGGCACACCAGCCCTCGTTCTCGTTGACGTAATTCTGATTCGCCAAGCCGTATTGACGCAGGTTGGACTGACACTGAATCGACATCGCACTCTGGCGAACCCGGCCGACCGTCGGCATCAGCAGCGACATCAGCACCGCGATGATGGCGATGACCACCAGCAGTTCGGACAAGGTAAAACCCTTGGGGATTTGCAATTTGCGATTGGCAATTTGCAATTGAGCGGCGGAAGACGGATTGGGGATTGTGCCTGGTGTGGAGTGCGTCATGGGTTCACCATTGTTATCACTACATTCACTTAACTAATACACACACGTTCGCTCGATGTTGAAGTTTTTTTTTCTTTCCCCTTCGTCCGGAAGAGAATGATGAATTATGAATGATGAACGATGAAGGAGGAAAGAAGAGCAGTTTTAATAGCTGGTTTTCTTCCTCCTTCATCATTCATAATTCATCATTCCGACTTCTCTTGAAGAACCCCCGGCCAGGGGAGGGCGTCCTGGCCGGGGGTCGGAGGCGTCCGCCGGAGGAGGGCATTCCGACGGACAGCTATGGAATCGGGGGAGATTCGCAATTTGCGATTTGCGATTTGCAATTGGAAGACAGGAGACGTTCCTGGTTTTCAATTGCAAATTGGCAATTGCAAATTGCAAATCTCATCAGGCTTTCTTCATCGCCCGGCGGCGGCGGGCCAAGAGGCCCAGGGCCGGCAGGGCCATCAGGCCCAGGCTCGTGGGTTCCGGCACCACGCCGATGGCCGAGACGGAGGCGGCTCCGCCGTCGATCTGGCTGAAGTCGAAGGCCAGCTTGTCGCCGCCAATACTACCGAACTTCACCAGCACGTCAAAGTCTTCCGTGAAGCTGCCGTTCTTGTAGTGGGCGTAGCCCGACCAGTCGGCCAGCATCTGACTCATCGCCAGGTTGCTCAGGTCGCCGCTGGAGTAGGCCTCCAGCCCCGCGTTCTTCAACGCACTAACCACGTCCACCGCCGTCTGGTGGTTGCTGCTCAGCGTCACGTCCTTCAGGGCCAGCAGCACGAACTCGGGAGCGGCAAAGCCCGTGGCCTTGCTGGTGTCCACGGTCACGAAAGCCTGCTGGGTGCCCGTGGCGTTGGTGGCGGGAGTGAAGACGTAGTTGCCGTTGGAGCCGCTGACGCTCACCGTGTTGCTGCCACTGTTGAAGGCGTTGTAGCTGCTGGAGGCCACCAGTTCG
This sequence comes from uncultured Phycisphaerales bacterium, assembly GCA_963841305.1. GTDB lineage: Bacteria > Planctomycetota > Phycisphaerae > Tepidisphaerales > Tepidisphaeraceae > CAWJBR01. Next base: position 80,046 of record CAWJBR010000002.1, read on the forward strand.
ATGGGGTTGAAGACCTGGGCGTTGTAGGCGATGGCCACGTTGCCGTAGGAGCCTTCGCCGGCGAGGTTTTCGCCGCTGACGGTGAGGCTGTTGAGCTGGCCGCTGGCGGCCGAGACCGTGCCGCTGACGGAGGCCGAGTAGGTGCCGGCGGCGTTGACCGTGCCGCTGACGCCCTGGACGCTCAGGCGGGTGTAGTGGTCGTCGTCGCCGCTGGTGGTCAGGCTGGCCGTGCCGCTGAAGCTCTTGCTCGAGCCTTTCATCAGCCGCCCGGCGTCCACTTGGCCGCTTTGGGCGATGGAGCGCAGGTCCAGCACGGCGATGTTGGCGGAGGCGGTGCCGCCGGTGACGGCTTCGTTGAGGTTGGTGCTGGTGCCGCCGGCGGCAACGGTGATGGCGTGCTGGCCGGTGGTGGAGCTGGTGAAGCTGCCGGTGACGGTGGTGGAGCCGCCGCCGGAGAGGACGCCCGAACCCGTGAAGGTCAGCCCGCCCGTCGCGCTGTTGTTGGCGCTCCAGGTGAGGGTGTCGGCGTCGGAGGCGCTGTTGTTGTTGGAGACGACGGCCGAGACGTTGACCGTGCCGCCGCTGATCATGCGGGCCGGGGCGGTGAGGCCGCTGAGGCCCAGGAGGGCCTTGGTGTAGGCGGCGTTGTCGCTGATGGCCAGATCGATTTCGGAGCCGGTGGCGGAGAAGACGTACTTTTTGTTGGTCAGGCCGGTGACGCCGGCCAGGGTGATGCTGCCGGCCGTGCCGCCGACCGAGGTGATGGTGCCGCCGGTGAAACCGGTCTGGCTGGTGAATCCGAAGAGCTTGTAGGTGCCGTTGCCCGCCCCGTTGCCGGTGAGGCTGAGGTTGAGGTTGCCGTTGACGGTCAATGCACCGGTCAAGCTGACCAGGTCGCTGGTGTTGGAGGTGCCGAGGTCGAAGTTGAGGATGGAGCCGCTATTCAGAGACAGCCCGCCGTTGGTGATGGAGAGGGTGTCGATGTTCCCGTCCTGCATGTTGACGGCGCCGGCGATCACCTTCTTTCCGGTCGTACCCAACGTGATGGAGGCGGTGCCGGTGCCGCTGGATTTCAGGCCGGCGAAGGTCAGATCGCGGCCGGTGGTGTAGCCGTCGGCGAAGGTCGCGCCGCCGACCACGTGGAGCGTGGAACTGCTGCTCAGCCCGGAGGTGCCGCCGTTGTTGGCCAACGTCACCTTGCCGCTGCCGGTGGTGGCGATCTTGGTTTCGCCGGTGTAGGTGTTGTTGGCATAGAGCGTGGTCGTGCCGCCGCCGGCGAAGGTCAGGCCGCGACCGGCCGCGTCTTCGCCGATGACGCTGTAAACGCCCACCGCTTGGTTTGTGCTGCCGGAGTCCGTGCTGCTGATCGTGCCGCTAGAGCCGGTCAGGGTGAGGGCGACATTGTTGGCAGCCGTGGCAGAGCCGACCGTCAGAGCGCCGCCGCTGTAAGGCCGCAGGGTGCCGCCGCTGAAATCGAAGATGGCCGTGCCATTAACAGTGGCGCGCTGAATGTACCTGGCGCGCAGTTCGCCGGCCGTCAAGTTCAGCGTCGCTGTGCCGCCGCCGGTGCCAGCGTTGCCAATATAGAGATTGTTCGGGACACTCATCGTGCCGCCGCCGATGTTTAAGGTGGCGGAGCAACCTGTGTAAGTGCTATTGCCATTCAGGATGTAAACACCCCCGGTGCCGCTTATGTTGGCGTTCCCGCTGTTGAGGTTGTAGGTGCTCGTCAGATTATTGGCCGTATAAGAGGTTCCGATGAGCAGCGCAGCGCTGCTACCCCGGTTGGCGTTGAGTACGCCGCCGCTTTGGGTAAACGTGGCACCGAGAGTGCCACCCCCGACAGCGAATGCGTTGGAATCTGTTATGGAACCGGAAGTCATCTCGACATAGCCCTGATTGATGCCAAGAGCGCTAGCGGTCACAACTACATTCGTCGCAATCGTGAGGGTTCCACCGGTACTTTGATTGTAAAAGCCATTAGTTGTAGTCAGCGTTCCACCGCCGCTGAGAGTGTAATTGCTGGTACTGGCGCCGCTACTGAGGTAGACAGAGGTTGCCGCGATCGAACCGTTGACGGTCACCGTGCCGCCACTATTGGCACTGTTGAAATAGGCCCCATTTGCAACAGCGGACCAGTAGATGTTGGAGGCGGTGCCACCCCAGTTCACTCCCGTGGTGTCCCATGTGGCGCCATCTGCCCCGTTCCAAGTGTAATTGGCCGCCTGGGCCGACTGAACCATGCCCAAGGCGCTCAAACCGACTGCCGCCGCCGCCAAAGCCAATTGACCCCGCTTATTGCCCTTCCGATTGTTCGACTTGCAAGCCATAGCTCCTCCAAAAAGTGAAATGGTTTACTCCAACTCCGATAGCCTCATGTCACACACTTATCATCAAACAACATACACCGGAAAAATCACTCGGACATGCCTATTTTAAGGGATATCCGAAAATATTTTTTTATTTCGACCTGCGGCCGCGCGGCGAGAAATTCGCCAGATACACCACCATCGCCTGCGTCCGCGACTGCACCTTTAACTTCCTGTAAATCAACTTGATATGGGAATTGACCGTATGGGCGGAGATGTCCAACCGCCCGGCGATTTCCTTGTAACTGAGGCCTTGGGTCAAGAATTCCAGGACTTCCGCCTCGCGGTCCGTCAGCTCCGCCATACCGGATTTCGGCAAATGCAGCTTCAATGCCCTATTCCCTTCTGGCCCCATGTTCCGCCGGGGTTATACCGTGAACCGGCGGAGCCGGCATCCCTAATTCAAGGGATGGGAAAAAGCCGGTATCCGGGCACTCCGCCCGGGGTCTGCTGCTCCGGCCTTCAGTTCCTCAGCCACGCGGTTTGCCGCGATACAGGGCGATGGCCTGCATGCGGGAGCGGACGTGCAGCTTTTCGTAGATGTGCTTGATGTGGGAATTGACCGTGTGCGGCGAGATGCCCATGCGGTCGCCGATCTCCTTGTAGCTGTAGCCTTCCGACAGCGAGTTGAGCACTTCCAACTCCCGGTCCGTCAGGTTCTCCGTGCGGGGATCGACCGGCTTGCGGAACGACTGGACCACCTTGCGGGCAATGGCGCTGGTCATCGGGGCCCCGCCGGCATCGACGTGCCGGATCGCCGTCAACAGTTCGTCGGCCCGCACCGGCTTGGCCAGATACCCGTGCGCCCCGGCGGCCAGGGCGTCGAAAATGGAATCCATGTCCTGAAAGACCGTCAGCATCAGCGTCAACACCCCCGGGCACTTTTGCGACAGATGCCGCACGCATTCCACCCCGTTCATCCCCGGCAGCTTGATGTCCATCAGCACCACCCGCGGCCGCAGGCGCGGAATCTCCTCCAAAGCCTGCTCCCCCGTGGTGAACGCCCCCACGCAGCGGCATTGGGCATCCTGCCTCAAAATTTCCCGAAGTCCCTGCTGGACACGGGCATCATCCTCCACAATGGCAACTGAAATCGACATCCCGTTTTGCTCCTAACGCACAGGCACATGAAAGGTCAACTTTGTACCCTGCCCAACACTACTTTGCCGATCCACCCGGCCACCGATCTCGGCCATGCGGGAAGATAAATTGTCCAAGCCATCGTGGCCCATGGCCCCCAAACGATCCGACGATGAACCCGCCAAGGCCGGCATGCCCCGCCCATTGTCATTAACACCCACCACAAGCTCTCCCTCGGCGATGGCAATACGCAGTTGCACTTCGGTGGCCCGCGCATGCTTCACCACGTTGTTCAAGGCCTCCTTGACGGCCAGGAACAGATGATGCCGCACCGCCGAACCCAAAGCAACCTGAGAAACCTCCGGCGGCAACTGCAAGCGAAGGGGAATCCCCGCCGTATGCAAGAACTGATCGGCGAACTGCGCCAGGTAGACCACGAAATTTTCCGCCTGGTCGTTGGCCGGGTTGATCGCCCAGACAATCTCGTCCACCGATTGCGTCATCGCCTTGGCGGACTGGAAAATCTGGTTCAGGCGATGGTCCACGGCGGGTTCGCCCCCGTTTTCCTTTCTCGCCAATTCGCTGAGGAAAGCCACCTGCGTCAAACCGGCGCCCAGGTCGTCGTGAATATCGCGGGCGATGCGCGACCGCTCTTTCTGAAGCGCCTCGGCCTGTTTTAGTTTCTTCACGCGGGCTTTCCATCGCCACCGGGTGATCGTTCGCACTATCAACCCCGTCAGGGCCACGAACCCCGCCACAACCAACCCGAAAAACCAGCCCGTCTGCCAGAACCACGGCCGGACGTTCAACACCAGCGTCAAGCCCGTTTCATTCCATGCCCCGTCGGCCGAGCAGGCAATCACCCGCAACTCATGGCGTCCCGCCGGCAGGTATTCAAACCGCACCGTGCGATCCCGACTCAGCGGACTCCACGTTTCGGCCTGCGATCCGCTTAACCAATGGCTGAAGCGCAGTTGATCCGGCGAGGCATAGTGGAAGCCGGTGAAGGCGATGTGGATCTGCCTCGCTCCAGGCAACAACGTCAGCTCCGTCGGCGTCGCCGCGCCCACCGGACTAAAAAGCGGTTCCCGCCAGATCTCCCGGCCCGACACCGACACCGATTGCAGACGCAACTCCGGTGGACGCCCGCTCGGCGGAACCATCCCCGGCAAAAAAGTCATTAGTCCCCCCGCCGTCCCAAACCACAGCCGATCCTTCGGCGGAGCGGTCCCGGCATAATGGAAACTGCCGGTGCATTGGCCGGAGGGCAGGCCATCGTCCACGCCCAGCCGGCGGGCGTGCAGGCGGGTGCGTTTGCCCGCCGCCAGTTCCGCCAATTCCGAGCGGCTCAGAACCCAGATCCCATCGGGCGTCCCCAGCCACAACCGCTTGTGTTCATCCTCCGCGATCTGCGTCACCGGAATCTCACCGAAACCGCAGTCGGCGGGAGCGACCCAGTGCTTGTTGCCTTCCCAGCGGGCCAAACCCCGGCGGCCCCCCAGCCACAGCACCCCCTCGTCATCCTTCCAGATGGCATAGACGCCGGAACCGGGCAGGCCGTCGGATTCGCGGAACTGCTGGAACTTCCCATCGGGAGTTCGGCAGGCCAGGCCGTCGGATTCGTAGCCGATCCATAAACTTCCCTCGCGGTCTTCATGAAGCGCCAGGACCGGGGATTTGGCGCCGCCCTCCGGCTGGAAAACAGGAGCCCCTTTCCGACTGGCATGGGGTTCCATGATACGCATCAAACCGTCGTTGGTTCCGGCGAAGAAGGTTCCGTCGGCCATTTGCCGCAAGGCCGACGTTCGGTAAGCCTGGGGAATGCCCGATTTGTCGAAAATGGCCACCCAGCGGATGTCGCCATCCTTCATCCGCCACAGATACGTCCCCTGCGAGCCGATCCACAGATACCCTTGCGAATCTCCCAGCAAGGCCATGGCACTGATGGCCGGAAAACCGACAGTTCCGGACTGTCGATGCAACCCCCGGGTATCTCCCAAGGCAATTGCTCCGCCCTGAAAGCCAACCAGCAGTTTCCGATTCTCCTGCACCGCAACGGCTGAAACCCGGCGCGTGCCAATCTCCGCCGGATAAACCAAAACCGCTTGCGCCAGCTGAGGGGAAAATCGCACCAGCCCCCCATCAGTCCCCACCCAAACATTGCCTTCTGAATCCTCGATGATAGCCCGGCAAATCAGGGGAAACTCCATCTCCTTGTCTTGATACATCCGCCACCAGCCCCCGCGTGCAGACAGGCAAGCGATTCCCGACCCGCGATCCACAGCGCACCGTCGGCGGCTTTCAAAAATTTCCCCGGCAACACCCAGCGGCTGGCAGGACTTGGCGATGGCACAACCTGCCACGTTCCCTTCTCTTGGACGAACAGCTCCGCATGGGTGGCGGTCCAGACCCGCCCGGACGAATCGGTATACATGTGCCAGACGGCGGGGGGATTGCCCGTGGGCAGGTCCGGCAGAGGAGATGGCCTATAGCATTCCTGTTCGAAGCGCAGCACCCGATCCATCGCCGCCAGCCAGACGGTCCCTTGCGGATCGATGGTCAAATCCGCCAGGCGGACCTGGGGCGGCAGGTCGGCCGGGAGCGGATACGAGCGCAGCGCCCGCCCGTCCCAGGCGTACAGCCCCTTGGCCGTCAGCAGCCAGATCGTCCCGTCCGCCGCCTGCGCCAGCTTGAGGATGTCGCAGCCCAGCGGCATCTTTTGGGTATCGGCAACGACAATCCGCCAGCCTGCCGGACCGTGGACCCAAGCCCCGCCGGATCCGTAAACCCATAGAATGCCCTGCCGATCAAAACACAATCCGTGAAGTCCCCCGGCTGTGGCCTTGACCGGCGGCGGGGAAAGCGGGCTGTCGAATTGGACGCCGTCGAAGCGGCACAACCCGTGGGGCGTGACCAGCCACAAGTACCCGTCGGGGGCGAAGGCCAGATCCCGCACCTCGTTTTCCGGCAGCCCCTGGAGCGCGCTCCAGCTTCGAATCGTGTACTTGTCGGTCAGTGGTATAACCTGTGTGGCCGGCACCGACCCGGCACGCAGCACCGTCGCCAGCAGCAGCAGAATCCCGGAAATGGAGGTTTTGAAAACCATGGCTCGCGGGAATGCTTATACCCCGCAGCGAGGACGAAATGCAAACTTTGGTACACGGAGCGGGCACCCGCATGAAAAATCCCGGCATGGCCATTCCCAACGATTCCAACGACAGCGGCATATTATTTTCATCCTGTTTTCCCCGCCACTATATATACTGCCTGCCGTCCCTTGCAGGAGTACGACGATGGACCTGACGACTTCCGAGTTCGAGGCCGCGTGCCGGACGCAGTTGGACCGCTTTTTTGTGGTCTACCCCGACGCCGCCCTGCAGAAGCGGGCCATGAAGATGCTGCGGCTGCTGCGGGCCAGCGACCAGCCGCTGAAGGGCAAGCCCGAGGGTTGGGCGGCATGCCCGATATGCTGAACGCGGAGTCCATGGAGTTCATGGGCGTGTCGATGGGAACCGTCCGCAGGCGGGCGGCCTGGGTCAAAGACATCGTGATCTTCTGACGCCCTACCCCAACTGCCGGATCAGGTCATTCTCGCCGCCGGGCTGGTTGTAATCCTGCGGGGTTGTACTTGGCCCCGCCGCAGCCCTGGCACGGCGGAGTCGGTTTGCTTGGCGTGGCCACCACGGGCGGAGGCTGGACCGGCACCTCGCCCAGCCCGTGCTGCTGGAGCAAACGGCGGAGAAACCCTTCCGGCAGGATTTGGCCCTCCAGACACTGGCGTACCGCTTGGGCGGTCGCCTGAACATCCTTGCTCGCAATCGCCTGCCGCAGCCGCTCGACCAGCGGGATGTCGGGAACCGGCTGCCGGATGCCGCGTTTGCGGTGCGGCGTGGTCCGCACGCAGATCAGTCGCGTGGGGTGGTCGGCCCGCTGGGCCGGCTTCTTGCTCAGCCCGAGGAGCACCACCTGATCGCTGAGCACTCCCGCCTCCCGTGCCGCCGCGTCCAGCGGCCGGTCCTCCAGAACTGACCTTCCCCACGAACGGTGGGCGCGTCATTATTGCGTCAGTTGAGGCTGGCCTCGAACTGCTCGGGGCTCCTATAGCCCAACGCCGAATGACGCCGTCGGCGATTGTACCATCCCTCGATCCATAAAAATATTGAACGCCTCGCCTCCTCTCGACTGGCGAACTTTCGCCGGTACACGTGCTCGGTTTTCAGCGTGCCCCAGAAGCTCTCCATCGCCGCGTTGTCGTAACAGTCGCCCACGCGACTCATCGAACAGTCGATATCCATCAGCTTCAACCGCTTCTGATATTCCTCGCAGGCGTACTGCACGCCCCGGTCGCTGTGGTGCGGCAGGCCCGGTCCCGGCGTTCGACTCCGGATGGCCATGGTCAAGGCGTCGAGGCACAGTTCGGCTCGCAGGTGATCGGCCATCGCCCAGCCCACGATCTTCCGGCTGTACAGGTCCATCACCGCCGCCAGGTACAAAAAGCCCTCCCCGGTGGACACGTAGGTGATGTCGCAGACCCACTTGCGGTTGGGTGACTCGGCCGAGAAGTCCCGATCCAGCCGGTTTTCAAACACCGGATGCTCGTGATTGGAATCGGTCGTCGGCGGCACGAAGCGACGGGGCGTGTTCGCCCGCAGACCCTGGCGGCACATCAGCTTGGCCACCGTGTTCACGCAGCAGGCCACGTTCCTCTCCGCCAGCTCGGCATGCACCCGCGGGCTGCCGTAGGTGCCGTCGGACTCGTCGTGCGCCTGGCGGATCTGTCGCATCAGTCGTTGCCGCCGCGCCTCGGAACTCGAGGGCGGCCGCCGCCGGCGAAGTTGCCAGGCGTGGTAACCCTGGCGGCTGACGGCCAGCAGTTCGCACATGGCCGCCACCTCGAACATCTGGCGGTGAGCGTGGATCCAGGCGAATCTCACGGGTTCTCCTTCGCGAAGTAGGCCGTGGCTTTTTTTAAAATTTCGCGTTCCATCTCGGCGCGGCGAAGCTGTTTTTCCAGCTCGCCGATCCGCGCCGCAGCGCCGCCGGGTCGTCCTGGGCCACGCCCGCGGCGATCTGCGCCGAGCGTTGCTGTTTGCGCCGCGGCCGGACCCAGTTGGCCAGGGTCTTGTGGGGAATGCCCAACTGCTTGCCGGCCTGGCGGCAGGAGTAACCCTGCTCCTCGACCAACTTGATGGCCTCGGCCTTGAACTCGGACGGGTAGTGCTTGCGAACCATGATCTCGCTCATCGAAGTTCTCCTTGGCGGCCATTATGCCGCCGCTTCGACGCGCCCACCATTCGTGGGGAAGGTCAATTTGCGGGACCAGCCGCGTTGGACCATCGCCTTGCGGACCAGCCGCAGCTTGTTGGGGGTGAAGGTTCGGATCGGTTCCGTGCCGAACAGGTCCACCAGCACCTGCCAGGCGACGCGGATGTGCCGGGCTTCGGAGGGGCAGTAAATCCTGCCGGCCAGGCCCTCCCAGTAGGCGGCGACCATCTCGACCACGCTCGCCTCGGCCCGATTCTGGTTGGGTTCCTCCAGCCGCCGGCCCCGCGCTTCCCACTGGGCGAGAACCTGGTTGTAGCGGATGCGGCTTTCGGGGCTGTTCCATTCGCCCAGGAAGTGGTCCTTGACCTGTTTGGTCACGGCGTCCACCAACGTGACGACGGCTTTGTGCTTGCCGCGCAGGACGCGGTGGCGGTAGGCCGGTTGCTTAGCCTTGGACATTGGGGAGCATGGGCAGCGAGGCATGGGAGTCTCCTTTCTGTTGCATCTGTTGCATCTGTGCGCGGTGCGCACTGCGCAAAAGCCGTGGCGATTCCGTTGAGCTTGCCCATGTTCCTCCGGTTGGGCCGGTGCGCACTGCGCGGGGTATTGGCAAACAGGCCGCGATGATTCGCCCTCTCGGCGCGGTGCGCACTGCGCGCCGATACCGTCACGCGGCGGCTTGACGATTTAGAAAAAAGAGAGTACTTTTTCTAAGTGAAATGAACCAGGCCAAACAGCAAATCCTCGGCCGAATCCGGCGCTGGGGACCCGGTGCGGTCTTCACGCCCAAAGACTTTCTGGACTTGGCCAGCCGAGGGAACATCGACGTGACCCTGGGGGGATTTCTCAAAGAGGGGATCATCCGGCGCATTGCCCGCGGGGTGTACGACTTGCCTCGCTTCAATCCCACGCTCGGCGGCCGGCTCAGTCCCGACATTGACCAGGCGGCCCAGGCCCTGGCCCGGCGATTTCGCTGGCGGGTGATCCCCGCGGGCGCTTGGGCGGCGAACCTGCTGGGGCTATCCACCCAGGTGCCGGCTAAAACCGTCTACCTGTCCGACGGTCCCACGCGCACCATCCAGATCGGACGGCAGCGACTCTGTTTCAAGCACGCTCGACCCACGCAGACCCGGATCGAAAACCGCGTCTCCGCCGTGGTCATTCAAGCGCTGCGTCACCTGGGCAAGGAAGCGGTCGGCCCCGAGGTGATCGCTCAGCTGCGCCATCGCCTTTCCGCCCGCGAGAAAAACCACCTTCTCCGCGATGCGCGCTATTCCTCGGACTGGCTGTTCGCGGCGGCCCGGCAAATCGCCGAAAGGGTTCCGTGATGGATCAAGTCGCCGCCATGACCCCAACCCACCGCGCCGAGCTGTTCCGTGAAACGGCCGACACGATGGGGCTGCCTCCCGCCTTGGTGGAGAAGGACTTTTGGGTCTGCTGGACGCTCAAGCATCTGTTTTCGATTCCCCCGCTGCGGGACGCGCTGATGTTCAAAGGCGGCACTTCGCTGTCCAAGGTGTTCGGCCTCATCCGGCGGTTTTCCGAAGACATTGATCTGGCCATCGATTACGCGCCGCTGGGCTTCACCGGCGATCACGACCCGACCTCCGCGATGTCAAGAAACAAACGGGACCTGCTCCTGCGGCAGATGATGCGGGCCTGTCATGCGTATATCGCCGGGCCGCTCTTGGCGGCCATGACGACGCGTTGGATGGAACGCTTGGGGCAACCGGGGCCGTGGACGCTGGCCGTCAGCTCACGCGATCCCAATTCGGTCGAGTTCGTCTATGAAAGCGCCGTTGGGTCCAACGAGGCATACGTTCGGCCCCTGGTGTTGATGGAGTTCGGCACCCACGCCGAACTGATTCCCAGCGGAACGTTCACCGTCCGCCCGTTCGCGGCGGAACATTTTCCCGCGGCGTTTAACGATCCCGTCTGCCCGCTCCGCGCCATTCGCGCCGAGCGGACCTTCTGGGAAAAGGCCACGATCCTGCACGCCGAGTTTCATCGCCCCAAGGACAAGGCGATGCCGCCGCGATACTCGCGCCACTACTACGACATGGCGATGCTGATCCGGTCGGCGGTGAAAGATTCCGCCTGCGCGGACCTGGAACTGCTGGCCCGCGTGGTTGCCCACAAGACGAAGTTCTACGCCTCCGGCTGGGCCAGGTATGACCTGGCGGTTCCCAAGTCGCTTCGGCTGATCCCGCCGGATGACCGGATCGAGTCCCTGCGCCAGGACTACGCGGCGATGAAAGCCATGATCTTTGGGGAGCCTCCGGCATTCGAGGGGCTGATCGAGACTCTCGCCACGCTGGAACACGACCTTCGTGGCCGGTGAACCGCGCAATCTCTCTTGGGGTTCCGCTGAGCTTGCCCATGTTCCTCCGGTTGGGCCGGTGCGCACTGCGCGGGGTCTTCGCAAACAGGCCGCGATGGTTCGCCCCCGTGGCGCGGTGCGCACCGCGCCGAGAGGGTGGTTCCTCTGCCTGTGGTAGGTGTCAGATCAGATCGATGTAGGGCCGAAGTGCCGCAACCGTCTGCGTGAGTTCCTGCCGTTGAAGCGATTCCAGATAGCCCGTCACGTCCATGGGCGGCTTCTTAAGCCGGGCGCGGTGCTGTTTGACGGCGAGGCAAACCGCACCCGCATCCAGATCCAGCAAGCGAGAAACGAACTCGTCTGGATGCGCCGCATGGATGCCGAACTCCCTCAAGGCGTAGTCCGGGAAGTGCTTGAGGTTGAACGTGACGATTACGTTAGCGCCAGCTCGGATGGCCGCCGCGACCACGTGCCGATCCTGGGCGTGAGGCAAGGCGATTCCATCGATAAGTCTCTCGTACCCGGTAACCACCGAATCCAAGACGTTGGCGTCCATCAGCTGACGCGTCCGCTCCAAACACGCTCGCGTGACGTTTGGATTGTCCTTATTCTGAGCCAATACCGCCCGCATCCACTCTTCTTGAATATCAGGTGACCAGCGGGCCCGAAACAGTTCGGTGGTCGCGAGGCTCATCAGCAAATCGCGCAGCGGCGCGGGATAGAGCACGCAGGCGTCGAAAATGACCGTGAAACCCGGCGACATGATCCTTGGTCAGTACCCAAGCCCCAGGTTCTGTCCCTCGGCCGCCAGTTCGTCGAGGGACTTTTGCCTCGCCGCATTCATCTTCCGCTTGTATTCCATCAGATCCTGGAACAGCAGGCGGCGATGCGAGCCGACCTTTCGGAAGGGGATTTTACCGTCTTCGATTTGTTTCACCACGAATGGGCGAGAGACGCCCAGCAGGTCGGCGGCCTGTTGCGTGGTCAACTCCGCATGGACCGGGATAAGCGTCACCGCGTGGCCGGCGGCCATGTCGCCAAGCAACCGCAGCAGCAGCGCCGCCGCGGAAGCCGGAATCTCGACGGTGTCTTCAACGTGTTCACGCGGCGCAAGCCGGAACGACTTGTTCTTGCGGATGAATCGAGCCAACTGCCGACTGGCTTCCTGGGCCAGGCGGACATCGGACTCGCTCGGTGTAACGAGGTCAACAGTTTCAAGCAGATCGACAGCCATCGCTCACCTCCAGTCGGATGTTGATTCTATCGTCCAAACGAATCATTCGCAACAGACGAAATATTCAAATCCAGCCTTCGGGCGGTTTCAAACCAACACTACAGTTGCGCATCGCCACTCCTGTTCTGCTGTCGAGAGCGGCGGGCGATGGCCTGATGCTCGCGGCGGAAAGCAGAACAGGCCAACGCCAACTGAACATCGTTGAGCCGTGGCCAGACGATCCGCATCAGCAGCACTCGCACCTCCGGCTCCGTCAGGGGAATCAACTGGCCCCCTGCCGCCGATGCGTCGTTTTTTTTGCCGCCAGACGCACCGCCGTCAGGAACGCCGCCGCCAGCAGGCTCAGACTGACGTGGCGGTACCATCCCACATACGAACGCACCTCGTAATGGTCCAGTCCCGTCTCCCCCTTGGCGCACTCAAAGCAGCTTTCGATCTGCCAGCGTTGGCCGCTGGCCTGAGCCAATTGCCGACAACTGGTCCCCCGGGGCGCCAGACACAGGTAATAACCGCACTCCCCGGTGCGGAGATGCCGACGGATCAACAACCAACGCTGCAATCGGTCGGCCGTCGGCTGGCCGATGGGCAAGGCCGCAAAGTCATAGGCCCGGTCCGCCTCCTGGCCGATGCTCAATCGCTGCCATTGGCTGGCGGCCACCCGCGGCGGAATCTGTTTGATCGGAATCAGGTGCTGGCCCACAAAGACCCGATGGCGGCAGGACACCGCCAGCACATACGGCTGGTTCCGCTTCTCCAGGAACGCTCGGAACTCCCCGTCGCCTCCATAGACCTCATCGGCCAGCACCCATCGGGGGCTGATGCCGGCCGCAAAGCTCCGCGCCAGCAGGTCCATCGCCAGCTTGGCCTTGCGGGCATAACGGCGGTGGGTGGGAATGCCGGCTTCCTGGCAGCGGGGCGGATCCTGGCACCAGCTTTTCGGCAGATACAGTTCCCGGTCGATCAACATCCGTCCCCGCGAACTGGCCAGCGTCAGGAACACACCCACCTGGCAGTTGACCACCGCCCCCACGCTCCCGCAGTACTGCCGCTGCACGCCGGCGGATTTGTCCCCCCGCTTGGGAAAGCCGCTTTCATCCACGATCAGGATCCCCGGGTCCGAGCCGTCCAGCAGATGCTCCTTGGCGTAGCGGATCAACTCATCGCGCAGGTCCTCGGCGTTCCAGCGGGCCCGGCCCAGCAGCCGCTGCATGGCGTAGGGTTTGGCTTCGCCCAGGCGCTCGGCGATTTGCCAGCTGTTCTTGCGCTGGGCGTCGGAGGTCAGGCCCTGAAGGTACTCCCCGGCCCGTCCCCGCAAATCCCTGCGGGCAAAGCAGGGTCCAAATCGTTGCATCAACTGATCAAACTGATCCCGCCAACTCGCTACCGTCTGCGCATCCATGCGTTCAGCTCCTTTGCCGGGCCACTTGGCCCGATACTTCTTCTATCGGCAAAAACCAGCGATGCGCAACTGTAGTGACCAACCCGGTGGGAGGGACCGGGATGCGATGGGTGTAAACCTTGACCCGTCATTTTCCTTGAATGCACGATTTTCCGGCTACGGAAAATGACCCTATGCGGAAAATGGCTGAGGCCAACTTCGACAGGATGCTGCGGGACGGCCGCTTGTCCCCTTTATCCCCTTTGCCCGCAATGATGTGGGCCTTGATCGCTTTCTCGGTCTGGAACTTTCAGTTCCCTATCTTGGAATCCAGGGTTCCAGATAGCCTCGCCGGCCACGCCACGCCTGTCGGCCTCCGCACGGAAACCCGCAGACCCATTTCGGCAAGACGGCAAGCACAGGCTTTGACCGGTTCTGTTTTGAAAATAAGTCCGGCAGCCCGCACTCAACCCTTGCCATTCTCTCCGGGTGCAGACTGGCAATCAGCATGCAAAACCGTTCCAGCCCCATGCACGCGCCCGGCCTTTCCACGACCGCAAAGCAAACCTCTCGAAACTTGTAAAATATATTTTATAAGCCGTCAAACCCGATGTAAGCCGTTGCCATGACGACGATTACCCGGAGCATTCAGCGTTTGATCCGCCAGCATCTGGCCGAGCCTGCCCATTGATCCAAGTTCTGGTGGGGCCACGTCAGGTGGGCAAGCCCTCCATCCGCCCCCTGTTCCAGACCGAACGGGGTTTTCGGGAGGAACAGGACTTCTGTCGGACTGGATCCGCTGGCCGAGCTTGGCTACAGCCTCAGCAAGAGCAGGAGGGACTTCGCCCAACCCCCTGCGCTTGGAGTTTAAGTGCAGGGGTTAACCCCTGCGCTTGCGCCGCTGGCGCAGGGGTAGAAAGCGGCACCCCGGCCAGCTGCGGCGTGGAGACGTAGAACGCTCCCACACTCTTGCCCTTCTGTTCCAGCAGCCCCAAGTCTCGGAGCCGCCTCAGGTGGCCACTGGCCACCAGCGTCTCCACCCGGTTGATGTCCCGATAGGCGGCATTGTTGATCGCGCCGGTTTCCCGCGCGAAAACCAAGGCCTTCTGTTCGTCTTCGGATACGCCCATTGCGCGGTGCATACCGCGCACACTTCGGCCCCGGCAACGTGGAATTGGCCATTTTCCTTCGGAAAGCCGCCATTTTCAAAATGGACGGAAATTGCCCAAGTCACGGCGGACCTCGGTCGATATTGAGTGGTGTTTCCCCACTTGCCCACCAGGCCTTTGTGGGCTATAGTGTCCGGGATCAACCAGGAGACGGACGATGACCACCAGGATGGCCGACAGCAAGGGACGGGTCACGCTGGGAGCGAACTTCGCCAACCGCACGGTCATTATTGACGAGATCGATGCGACCGAAGTCCGCGTGACCCTCGCGCGGGTGATCCCCGAACGCGAGGCGTGGCTCTACGAGAACCCGGGGGCCAAAGCCTCGGTGCTCCAGGGACTGTCGCAGGCGAAATCGCGCCGCTTGGCCACGGGGCCGAACCTGAACGCCGATGCGAAACTGGCGGGGGCGCTTCAGGACGAGGCCGACTGATGTTCCAACTCCACTGGACGCCGGAGGCGGCCGCGAAGTACGCCGACCTCCAAGCCAGGGCCAAGGCCTCGCTGCAGGCCCGGGGCCAATCCCGGAAGACCAAGGCTACGAAGGACGAGGGCCTTTTCAAGCAGGTGTACAAGTGCCTGACGCACCTGCGGGACAATCCGCGTCACCCGGGATTGCAGACCCATCCGTTCCATTCGCTGGCCCATCCCTACGATTCGGCCGGCAAGGTGTTCGAGGCGTACGCGCAGAACCGTACTCCCGGAGCGTACCGGGTCTTTTGGTGCTACGGCCCGGGCAAGCAGCAGATCACCATCCTTGCCATCACGCCCCACCCCTGAAGCCGGCCTCGTTTTAAGCCAATTGCGTTCCCCGCTTCGCCCGCCCTCGTTGCCAAAGCGCAATTCCTCATATCCAAGACGGGGTCAGTTCCCGCAGAGTCGCAGTGTGCCGGAGGCTTCAAAAGTCAGATGCAGGTCCTTGCCCCGCTCGCGGCGGAGATGGGCAAGCTGGGAAACGGTAATCAACCGCTCCTTGCCCTGCTGAGCAATCAGGTTCATCCAGCCGCTCTGGTTGATCCAGAAGCAGCGGGAAACCGTTTGGTGGGCGGAAATAGTCCCCAGCTCAATACGGACGCCGCAGGCACGCAGAAGCTGGGGCCAGTCCTTCTCTAGCCGAGAAGGCTTGAGCAGTGCCGGGTCCCGCCGATAGAGATGACGCAGCTCGTGGGCGAACCGCGGCACCGGCCTGTACCTGGCCGTGACGAAGAAAATCGTCGAGGAGCACGATGGTTCCATCACCGTCGCCAGCCCCCCCCGGCGAAGGCACGACCTTCACCATACGCCTGCCGGTGCAACAGGGCGATTTCACCGATCCGTCCCATACGCATGGGCCGGCCAGGTGAACGTCAGGGTGTGGTGCAGAGGGATTCAGGATCAAGTCCAAGCTCGGCCAAAGCGGCGGCATTGAAAGCCGAGGAAGGCTGCAAGCCGAATCGGCGGAACTGGCTGGGGGTGCGGCCGACGTACCGCTTGAATACGGTGGTGAAATACTGGGATGTGGAGAAGTTAAGCTGAAAAGCCAGGGCGGTGACCGACTGGCGTGAACTGCTGAGCAGTTCCTTGGCGCGCTCAATTTTCTTTCGCAGGATGAATTCATGGGGCGAGGCGCCCACCTCGAGCTTGAAGCGTGCTTTGAAGCGGGAGAGGGAAAGCCCGGCTTGGCCGGCCAAATCCACCAGGGAGTAATCCTTTTCGGGAAATTTTTCGATGGTTCGGAGGATTTTTGCAATCGGCGGGGAGGGGGCGATGCACACATGCCGCGCGGCACATTGAAGCACCTCGAGAAGAAAACGGGTGAGGTGATTGCCGATGGTCAATGGCCGCAAGGGATGAGGCGGGGAATCGCAGAGGGCGAAGGTGTCATCCAGAATTGCGCGAAGAACGGGGGAGCCGTGGAAGTGCCGGTGAGTCAGGCACTGGAGTTGTTGGACCAGGGCGGCGGCATCCTGGGGACAAAGGGACAAGAGAGGCTGGCCAGGCCCAGGCAACCGCAGGTTGAGCCAATAAAGGACGCCCGGCTCCTGGGGTTGCCCGGCCGTGCTGTGCGGTTCATCGGGAAAGGCGACAAAGACATCGCCCCCGGTGAGATGGAAGTCCTGTCCCTTGAGGCTGTAGGTCTGCTGGCCGCGATCCAGATAACAGATTTCGAAGGCGTTGCGATGAAGGTGGGTCGGCAGGAGGGGATGGGCCTGGGAGTAGTCGTACCGGCCGAGTACCGGGACGTGCGCCACGCCGATTTGAGACAAATCGAGCATGATGCGTTTGCGACCGATGGCGGGTGCTTTGCGCATGTATGATTTCGTACTACAGCCGCAATTGAAAGCGAGAGGCGATTAAAACAGGCATGATGGAATCTGTCAACGGCAAACCGGAGGAACTCGCATGGCAATTCAATCGGAGCGAGAGCGGGTTTTGGCGATATTGAATGGGAAAAAACCCGATCGGGTACCTTGGTTTGGGGATCTGGACTATTTGGGCACGGCGGTGATCGGTCGTGGCCAAAAGCCGGTGGATTTCAAGGTCCGACAGGCGTACATCGACTGGCACCGCGACTTGGGCGTGGGGTATTACCTTCAAGGATACTTCCCATTCAAGACCATCATTGAGAATTGCCGGGTGACAACACTGAAAATTTTATTTTTGGAGAAACCATGACCGAGCCATGCGAAGGTTGCATTCGCCGTCACCTCATCATTGCCGCGGTGGTTTCCTCGCTGGGCGGATTTCTCTTCGGCTATGACAACATCGTCATCAGCGGGGCCATCGGCTACCTGGCCAAGGCCTTCA
The DNA here is from genome assembly GCA_963841305.1 of uncultured Phycisphaerales bacterium. GTDB lineage: Bacteria > Planctomycetota > Phycisphaerae > Tepidisphaerales > Tepidisphaeraceae > CAWJBR01. Next base: position 97,648 of record CAWJBR010000002.1, read on the forward strand.
ACCTGGATATGGCCGGTGTGGGTTGGGCGGCGGGTTGCGCGCTGGTGGGCTGTTTGATCGGGTCCGCCGGGGCCGGATGGCTGGCGGACCGGATCGGCCTGAAAAAAAGCCTCACGATCTGTGCCGCCTGCTTTGCCGGATCATCGGTCGGCGTGATGTTCTCCTATTCCCTGAACCAATTTGTGGTCTGGCGAATTCTGGGCGGCATTGGCATCGGCGCCGCTTCGATTCTGGCGCCGATGTACATCGCCGAAATCGCCCCCGCCCGGATGCGGGGGCGGCTGGTGACGTTGTACCAGTTGGGCATCGTGCTGGGGATTCTCACCGCCGTCTTCGTCAACATGATGATCCAGCGGAGCGGGACGGAGCAATGGAATCAGGCCCTCGGCTGGAAGTGGATGTTCTTCGTGGGCGCGGCGCCGGCCATGCTTTTCGGGCTGATGGTTTTCCCCTCACAGGAAAGCCCCCGTTGGCTGCTGAAAATGGGGCGAAACGAGGAAGGTCTGGCGGTGCTGACCCGCATCAACGGTCAAACCATTGCCCGCCAGGAGTGCGACAGCATCCGCGAATCGCTGCGGCGGGAAGAGGGTCGGTTCTCGGAACTGTTCACCTCCGGTTTCGGGCGGGCGCTTTTCCTGGGCATTGTCCTGGCGGGTTTGACGCAGACCAGCGGAATCACCCCGGTGTTTTCATACCTGCCCTCGATCTTTGAGGCCGCCGGAACCCGCACCGGCGATGCCTTCTTCCAGTCCGTCCTGGTCAGCCTGATCAACCTGGTCTTCACGCTCCTGGCATTATGGATGGTGGACAAACTGGGACGCCGGACCTTGCTGCTGATGGGGACTACGACCCAGGCCCTGGCCTTCGGGCTGGTGGGCCTGCTCTACCTGCTGGGAAACTGGCCCATGGGAATTCTGATCGGGGTGATGACCTTTGTTGCGGCCCATGCCGTTGGCAACGGGGTGGTCTGCTGGGTAATCATTTCCGAAATTTTCCCCACCAAAGTCCGTGGCCGGGCGATGTCCATGGCAACCACTTCACTATGGATATTCGCCTTCCTGGGAAACCTGGTGTTCCCGGCCATGCAGAAAGGGCTGGGCAACCATGGGGCATTCTGGGTGTTCGGGTTCATGGCCTTTGTCAACGTTCTGTTTGTTTCGTTTCTGGTCCCTGAAACCAAGGGTTACTCCCTGGAAGAAATCGAACGGCTGTTTGCAAAAGACCAATGCAAGGAACTTGTGCCGCGCTAACTCCGAATCGGTAGGCTCGCCTGCCGGAAGCCAAAAAGGACGACCCATGCCGCTTATTGAACGCTATTTTCACTCCGGCCCCGGATACAATCCGTTCCTGATTCGTCCGGGCTGGCAGGTGGCACAACTCAACTTTTCCCCCGAGCTTGGCAGCGAAGCAATCGGCACGATGGAACGCCACCGCAACACGGATGAGGTGTTTGTGCTTTTCCGGGGCAATTCGCGGCTGGTGGCGGGCCAGGGCATGCAGCTTGAGGTCTGCCGGATGGAGCCGGGTGTCACCTACAACATTCCAAGGGGCATGTGGCACTGGATCGTGATGTCCCCCGGTGATCTGGTGCTGATCGTGGAGGACGCGGCAACCCACCTGAAGGATGTGGAATACAGGGAGATGACGGAAAAAGAACGCATGATTCTACGAAACCAACTCCATACACCGGATTGCAAATCATGAAACCAATGACTTCCTTGGAACGGTGCCTGACGGTATTGCGCGGCGGAATCCCCGACCGCGTGCCGGTGGTGCCGCAGACATTCATGTTCGCGGCCCAAACCGCGGGAATCGAAGTCGGGCAACTGGCCCATGACGCTGGGAAAATGGTCGAGGCGCAGATCGCCAGCCAGGTCAAGTATGGCTATGACGGCTGCGTTATCGACTTCGACGATGCGACACTGGCCGAGGCGTGCGGGGCAAAGGTGATTTTCCGCGAGGATGAGCCGGCCATTGTGGATGAGTCGGATCTGGTACTAAAGGACCTGCGCGATGTGGAGAAATTGAAGCTGCCGGACCCTTGGCGGGATGGGCGATTACCGGTATGGCTGGAGGCGACAACGCGGCTGGTGGAGAAGATCGGAGATCGGGTTTTCATCATCGGTCGGGCTGATCAGGGACCGTTCAGTCTGGCGTGCCTGCTGCGCGGCCCACAGCATTTCATGATGGACCTGATGGACGAAACCAACTGGCCGCTGATCGACCGGCTGCTCGTTTACTGCCGCCAGGCCTGTGCGTTGTTCGCCAAGGCCCAGCAACAGACCGGGGCACACGCCACAAGCATCGGGGATGCCTTCGCTGGACCCAACCTCATTTCCCCGGAGATGTATCGGCGTTTCGCATGGGAGCCGGAGAAACAGTTGACGGCGGAAGTACAGGCGACAGGCATCGCCTTTTCCATTCACATCTGCGGCAACACCAACGGAATCATCGCCGACATGGGAAAGACGGGAGCGAAGATTCTGGAGGTGGACTGGAAGCTGGACATGGCAGCGGCCCGGCGGTTGGTTCCGGCTGGAACGGTACTGATGGGCAATGTCGATCCAAGCGATCCGATGGTGCTGGGCACGCCTCGGCAGGTGGAGGCTGCGGCACGAAAGGTGATCGAGGCGACAGGCGGGCAGGGACTGTTCCTCAGTTCCGGCTGCGCCTTGGGTCGCAACACCCCACCGGAGAATATGAAAGCATTGGTAGCGGCGGCAGCTTCTTCGGCGATCAGGGGTTGATCTTCATCGTCAGGAATGGATTGACCATCAGTCGTTGCCGCTGATCTCTTCCAGCATTTTTCGCGCCCCTTCCCAAGCGGGTTTCCTACCCGTCAGTTCTCTGGGCCTACCGCGGGCGGCGGTGTCGTGGGCGTGGGAAGCGAATCCGGACCGCTATCCGCCTTGGTCGTGGCGGAGGCTTCGGTGGAGAACGCGCCGGGCCGGCCGGCCTGGGTGACGGCGCGGACCTTGTAGTAGTAGGTCGTGGCGGGGGCGACCTGGGTATCCAGAAACATCTGGTGATCGAATCCTTTATAACCGGTGGCTCTGGCAGAGGTTTGGACCTCCTGCTTTGCCAGCAGTGTGGCTTGGGAGGGCGTGAAGCCGGCCGTCAGCGAGCGGTGGATTTCGTAAGCGGCAATGTTCGGCTCGACATTGCTGCGCCAGAGCAGGTTGATCTGGTTGACTGGCGCAATAGGGCTGACCAGCATCGCATGAAGATCCTCCACCTTGCTGGGCACGCAGGCCTTTTGCGAAGTGAGCAATGTCGATGCCGCCACGGAGGCGGAGGCGGAACCACGAAGGTTGTGGCGACTGACAGCCTCGACACGATAGTAATACGTCGTCGCCGGCGCAAGGCGGTTGGAAATCCAACTTGTTCCGTGGTTTCGGGCGCAATCAAGCAGGCGGGGCTGGCCGGTGATGCCGACGAGCGTGAGGGCCGAGGGGATCAAGTCGGCCTTGTCGCCCCGGTAAATGCGGTAATAGGCCGCTTCCTCCACCGGCATCCACGCAAGTTCGACTTCCATGTCGGAAATGCTCTTGGCGGTGACATTCCGTACTTGGGCACACGGCGCAGCACCGGATTTGACACGTAATGTCTTCACACCAAAAGGCGGAAGAACAACCTCGACGACATCACCGGCGACTTTGAACGCCGGGGCATCGGCTACGTCGGTTTCGGTGAGCGTGGTTTCATTGGCGGCAACAGCACCGCCCAGGAACGGCAATTGAAGCCGGGCCGTGGTGGCACGGCCTTCGGTTTCCACGAGACGAACGATGAAGCCATCGCCATTGATTTCGGCGGGCTTGAGGGTGGAGACGACAACGTTGTCGGCATCCACGGAGGCGAAAGAATGGGCGCCGGACGGTAGGGTTCGGTCGGCAATCGCATCTGGAACTCCATTGGGACGGCTGACCAAAGCAGTGCGCAGCGGCTGGTGGACGGCCTCGCCGAATTGGGTGGCCTTGCCCTTCTGCCAATCACCGCCATGGCTGCGCAAGGCCCAATGGAACGAGTGTTCCCCGCGCTGGTCTATCCGGATGTTCGTCGTGAACATGTTGTCCATGAGGTAGAGGTAGAGCGAAGAATCCTTGGGATATTCCTTGCTCTTCTCGTAGGCAGTTTCGCCGCCTTTTATAGCGCGGGAGAGGGCATCGGAACGCGGAAAGCCGAACTCGACCAGGGCGCAGTCCACGGGGCTGACTGTGACGCCGAATTGATCGTTGGACAGGTCGGCAAAATGCTGGACGGCATGGAACGCGGTGCCGGTGTCCCGGAACTGATCTCGCACGGGCTCGGCCACACCGCCCCCGCCGGTCTGGTATACGGCCTTGAAGCCGGGAATATCAAACGGCAGTGCGGCAAAGACCGATTCCTTGCCCTTGAGGTTGTTGGCCGCGTAGTCCAGAAGCGAACGCCCGGAGGGTCTCTTGTCCAGCCGGAGGGCAAAATCGATACGCTTCACGGCGTGCCAGAGGGTGATGGTCTGCTCCAGCCATTCGACCCCTTTGGCTTTGGCTCTGATACGAAGAACATCCGCTACCGGCCCGCGTTTAACGGCAATTTGGGCATCCGCCTGCGGACCACTCCAATGGGAATCGGTTTTCGCCTTGGCGGCAGCATCGAACCACTGATACATGTACTGGTTGAAGCCGTGCGGGGCGGCTTTCTTCACGAGTTCGCGGCCCAACTCCTTGTCCACGATGCTGGCGATAGTGCCGGTCGCGGGATCGAGCGTGATGCGATAAAACGCGTTTTCAACCGTATTGGTGACCGGCTGCACTACCGGTAAGGCGGACTCAATCAGATGGAAGGTGCGATAGCCCAGGGCGGGAACGTTGCCGGCGACAAAGGCCAGTGTGTCGTTGCCAATCCACTGGCAGGGAGTGACGGCACCAGTGGCGTCATCCACGGCCGCCAGATTTTTTCCGGCGTGAGCGGGATTCCCGAAAACCACAACGTCGGTCCGGGTACGGTCGAGGGGATTGAAGACAACGAGGGTGCCGTCTTTGGCGTCGATGCGCTGCGCCATGCGACCAAGGGCATCGGTCAGGATGCCGTTCGCTTTGGCTGAGGCGATGTAACTCTCTTCCCGGTGTTCGACCTGCTCGGTTTCATAGTGGCGCCACCCTTCGGCATTCTTGCACCGCCAGCAGGCGGCACCAATAGTGTGCTCGTAGTTGGACAGGAGGTTGTGCCATGCGAGGGTGAGATCGAACCAAGGATAAGCGTAACCGCCCTTGACGGGTTGACTCGCCATTGCAAACGAGGCGATCTTTTCGGCGGCAGGAAGCGTTTCGGCGGCCACGCGGGCGCGACCGAAACCGAGGGCGTCGGTAATCGGCTGATCCATCCATTGGCACGGGCCGGTCTTGGAAACGGTCGGCGTCTTTTCCGCCGTCTGACGCCTGGCCAGCTCGGAGAGGGTCATTTCCAGCGTGGCGATTTGAACCCGAGGGAAATTGTTTTCATTCCATGTCTTGGCGGCGATGGCCAGATCCAAGCTGGCTAAGGAAAAGTCGTTGGCTTGAAGAAGGATGGGAAAGCGATCCGGCTTCACTCGCTCGGCATTTTTGGCGACATAGTCGCCGAGCACTTTCTTCGGATCACCTCGCAGCGCCTGGTTGTAGACATTGCTATAAACCAACACCGAACCGCTGCCCTTCGGCCCGGTCCAGCAGGTGATGGGAGCGGTTTCCAGTTCCCGGCAGCGGCCGCACGCGTTGTGGCCGTGGAAGAGGTAGGGCACACGGGCGGCCTCGCAATAGATCGGCAGGCTCCATGAAAGGCCCGTGACGTCGTCGATCATCGCCACTTTCGGAGAATCCACGCCAAGCAGGTCCGGCAGGTGGCGTCCGGCGACGTAAAAAAGGCGGGCGGCGGATTCGGAATTCAGGCGATCGGTGAGCACGGTGGTGTGCGTGGCGGCGATGGCGATGCGGCCTTCCCGGATGTACCTGGCGAGTTTGGCACGATCTCCCGGCGAGGCAACGCTGAGAAAGTACGGCAGCGGATCAGCGGTCTCCTGCTGATAGCGGTACTGCGATTCAAACGGCCAATCGGCGGTCTGGTCGCAATAGCGAACGGCGCGGAAAAGATTTTCCAGACGGTTTTCCGTACGCAAGACATGCGGGTAATTGGCGTAGCCCAAGTCTTCATGGGAGTACTCCACCGCGTGAATCTTTCCGTCGGCCACCGACTGCGGCTCCGCCGCCGTTGCTCCAGACGAAATCCAACTTAGGAGGATCAGCATTGCCGCTATGGCCTGTTTTCGACGCACGGTCTTGTCCCTTTCAAACATGGTCTTGTCCCTTTCAATCTCAGTGACGAAACAGAATGTAACATCCCATCTCATTTGTCGAAAATTCCAACACCCCCCCTCGATCCACCACCGGCACCAACTTGCCGTCATTGGCCCGCACCGTCACCGGCTGGCCCGGCCAAGGATTAACCAACCGACACGACCGGCCCTTTTCGCTGGTGATCGTCAGCAATTCCACGTTGCCGTTCTTCAGCGAGGCGGAAACCAGAAACGCCCCCACCGCCCGCAACTGCTGGAAGGAAGCATCTGCGCCGTCCCAGTTGGGGAACAGCCGGATGACGCCCTCCTGCGACTGCATCAGCATGCTGTTGACCGCCTCGATGGCCCCCACGCACTCAAAGTAGCCGCCGGCTTGGATTTTGAAGTTGTTGGGGGTCATCGCCGACAGCCACTTCTTGAACTTGGCCTGAATTTCGGCAAAGTCGTAGCCCATGCGAACCGCCTGCACGGGGGTATGCACGAAGGAGTTGGGCTGCCTCCACCAGACCTTGCCGCACTCGCGGAGCGTGTCGCGGTAAATCTTTAGCTTCGCCGGATCGGAACCCAGCCCGATCAGTTGCGCCGGAAAGACCGGGTACAGCGGGATCGTCATGCTGGCCCCGAGGGTGGGATCGATCTTCTCGCCTTGATCCTCTCATAACTGCCAATGACCATGCCGATGGCATAAGCCGTCCCGGCCAGTCCAACAAAATGTTCTGTGGAAATGTTGGCCGCATAAAGTGAGGCCCCGATGAACGACCAGCGCAGCGAGCGGCCAGCCAGAAAATAGCTTTCACTGCTATGCGCGCGCCGTCTAGCCCGCAGACCGATGGCAATCACCCCCGCCGCATAAAGCCCGATGATCAGCCAGTCCCATATCGCCAGATGCATCGCCTGCTCTCCTTTTCTCTGGCCACCGGGCCAGGGAAACCATACAATGCCCCATAGAGTTTTCGGCCTCCACCGGATTCCCGACTTTGCGCTATCGGTTCAGTGCGCCGCCGCTGTGATCGGCCGGTCCGTTTCCTCCGGCTCCATATCGTGAGCAAAGAACCGACGCCAGCAGAAGCCATAGAAGGTGATAAATAGAAAACAGCCCAGCGGCATCAGAAACCCGACCGCCATGGAGTAGCGGTCCGCCATCCAGCCCATCAGGATCGGCATGACCGCCCCGCCAACAACGGCCGTCACCATGCAGGAGGCGGCCAGCTTGGTCTTCTCCCCCAAGCCCCGGATTCCCAGGGCAAAGTGGGTCGGATACATGATGGACATGAAAAAGAAACTCAAGACCAAGGCTGTCACCGATACCCAGCCCAGCCGCAGGTACACCAAAAACATCAGCACCACATTCATCAGGGCGTATGTGCCCAGCAACAGGTGCGGCGTGAAAAACCGCAGGATGACGCTGCCGGCAAACCGACCGACGGTGAAGAAGATGAAGGCGATGGACAACAACAGCCCCGCCCCGTATTCCGTCATCCGCCAGACCTCGCCATGGTGGTACTTGACCGCTTCGGGCAGTTTTTCCGCCAGCCATAGCGGCAGCGCGGGCATATATCGGTCATCTTTCATATAATTGATGAAGAAGCTGAAAATGCCGATCTGACCGGCGCAATAGAGGAATTGGGAAACGATCGCCAGCACGAAATGCCATTCCTTGTACAGCGGCCGCTCGTGCTGTGGGCCGCGGGTGGCGGCTTTGGTTTCCTGTTGCGCCTGCAGGTCGGGAACCGGCCCAGTGCTGAAAACCAGGACCAGGACCGCCACAATCCCCGCCACCAGCAGGTAAGGCAAATAGAGTGAATCATTGCTGGTGTTGACCGTACCTGTTTTAGACAGGATGAAGGTACTGCCGATGATGGGTCCGAGAATCCAGCCCACCGCATTGCAGCTTTGCGCCAGATTGATGCGGGAGACGGACGCCTCCACCGGCCCCAGCACGGTCGCGTAGGGATTGGCCACCGTCTCCAGGAACGTCAGCCCCGCCCCGACTACAAACAGTGCAGCCAGGAACGCTGCAAAGATCATGGCCTGCGACATCTGGAGCTTCGTCACCGGAACAAACAGCAGCGAGCCAATAACAACAATAACCAACCCCGAGAGAATACCGCCCCGATAGCCGAATCTGCGGGCCACCCAGCCGGAGGGAATGGCCATCAGGAAGTAGGCCGCATACCAAGCCCCCTGCACGAAGGCGGATTGGGCCTTGCTGACCCCCAGCGAATTCTGGAAGTGCTTGTTGAGCACATCGATCATGCCATTGCACAGCCCCGTGAGCAAAAAGAGGCAGCAGATCATAAAAAATGTCAACGCATAGCTGACGCCGTTGGACATCCGAAACAGGGGAGTCGTCTTTTTCATGCCACACACGCTCCTTACCGGCCGGCGAACGCCTCGGCCTCTTCCAGTGCAATCATGGCCCATTCCCACAGCCGCTGGGGATGCCGCCGAATCGTGGACACGTCCTTCATGATCAGTTCCACATGACAGCCCCGGGCCTCCTGCAGGAATTCGCGGATGTCCTGTCGCGCCCGAGCCGGATTCCAATTATCCTCGGCCAGAATCGCTGGGTTAGGCTTGCGGCTCATCACCCAATGTGGACCGATCTCCTCCACCGCCCGCTTTGTCTTGCACCAGGGCGTCACCGACACCTTCCGCAGATTGGGAATCCGCCTCAGTAGATCGGCCTTGCCGTCCAAGGGTTCGCAGCAGCCGTAGTAATTCATCCCCCAGCGACTCAGCCAGCGGAGGTCGTGCTTCAGGGCAAATTCCCAGTGGAAATCGGGTGAGACTTCCGAAAAGATCTGCGCATTGGAACAGCCCCACATGTTGTGCGGCTTAACCTGATTGGGATCAAAATCATGGCCCGGCAGCGCCGAGGTGTAGCCATAACCGCCCGAGCCGATGCGGGTGTTGTCGCAGTCCAGCGACAGCAGGTTCTGCTCGACGAATTGATCCAGTTCCACCATCCAGGCATCGGTCATCCGCTCCACGGCGGCATGAATCAACTCCGGCCGCTCGTACATGTCCATCATCGCCTCTTCGATGCCCCACCAGCGAATGAGGTAATCCCACGGCGTGAACCAGATGTGGGTCTGGCCCATCTTGCGAACCGGCAGGATGCCGCCGTAGACCTCGCACATCGCCTGATAGCGGTACGCCGTCGCCTGCCGGTCATGGGTGATCCGAGGCATCCTGATCTTCTCCAGATCGGCCAAGTCGTTGATCTGCTTGTGGAAATGGCGGGAGACGACGTCACTGGTTTCGTCGGTGCGGACGATGTCAACCTGCTCAAGGATGCCAAAGTCCGTGCTGTGGATGGCCAGGGGGCAGGCCAGGTAATCGTTGACGATCATGTCCCCGGGTAGGTGCCGCCACTGGTAGAGGGTACGGCGCATCTCCCGCTCCTGATCGCGAGCGAAGGGGTGCTCGCAGAGGATCGCCAGTTCGCCATTCACGTCCATCTCGTGCCAGGGGATTTCGTTGATCCAGACCATGGGACGGACGGATTGGCGATCGTTGAGTTTGCGCCACAGTTCGGCCTTCTCCCGATGGACCGGCAAGGCGGCAACGGTGGCGAGTTGCTCGGCCAAGCGGCGCAGGACCGTCTTGTCCTGATCCTTCAGAACGATCGGTTGGGCCGACACCGGCGGCTCGTGATGGCTCGGATCATGCAGCATGGACCAGCTCCTAAAACAGCCCCTTAATCAGCGGTTCATTTAGCGCCCAATGCGGCTCGCCGTCCATGCACAAGCTTGACTATTTCATGCACAATCTTAACCTCAAGCCTCAGGAGCCTTCCCATGGATGAGACAACACTGGACCTGCTGAGCGGCGGATTTCATCACTGCGACCCCACCTGGAGCCGCCACGTGGAGCAGGGGGACAAGTGCTTCAAGGCCTATTTCCCCCGCACGGGGAAGGCCTCAGTCACCGTGAACGGGAGGGTCTATCCCCTGCAGGCGGGGCATGTCTATTTCATCCCCGGTTACGGCCTGCGGCAGCAGACCTGCTTACGGGCGATGGCGGTGGACTGGGTTCACTTCGTACCCCGTTCGCTGTATCTCATGTTTCTGCTATCCCACGTCTCCCAGGTCCATAGTTGGCCCGCCTCGGCCCTGACGGCCTGGGCACCAACTTATCGCCAACTGGACCGGTACTTTGCCACCAAAAACCAGCCGTTGCTCTACCGCATCCAGGCGATGCTGCTGTTTCTGATCGCCGAGTTCCTGGAGCAGTACAACTTCAGCCACATGGCCCAGGTGGATCCCATCTTCGAACATCTGCGCCCGGCGATCACCTACATGGACGATCATTTTAGGAGTAACCCCTCCCTGGCCGAGATCGCCAGTGCTGCCCACTTGGCACCCAACTATTTTCACCGCCTCTTCAGTCAGACCTTCCAGATCACACCCCATGGCTACCTCTTCCAGCGGCGAATGAGCCTGGCCAGACAGTTGCTCCTGGGCACCTCCCTGAGCGTGGGCAGGATTGCCGAGCAGTGTGGCTACGACAGCCCCTTCCACTTCTCTCGCCGCTTCCACCACCACTTCGACCTCAGCCCCCTCCAGATGCGCCGCTGCCGACACATCTGATGCGGACGGCTCTTAATTCTGATAAAAAACCTCTTCCCTCTCGGCCCACCACTCCCCTTCGGCTCATCCCGCAAAGAGCCTTCTCGATGGGGGCGGAGGCAATCAGTTCCAGACGATCCGCCCTCGGCCCATCGTCGCCCCTGGCGCAAAATATTCCACGATGAGCGGGAGACTCGGCTGGGGTGTATACTGCCAGCGGTCCTTTTTCGGAGTGTGACGATGGAAGTGATGAACGCTGCGTTTGAATCGGATTGCCGAACCTTACTCGACCGATTCTTTGCCGCCTACCCCGACGCTGCGATGCAAAAGCGAGCCTATAAGGCCCTACAGTTGCTTCGGGCCAGCGAGAAGCCGCTGAAGGGAAAAGCCGCGGGATGGGCGGCGGGAATCCTCTATGCCGCGGCAACGGACGGTCGGATTACCTGCGGCGTGCCCAAGGTGCTCAACGCCGAGTTCGAGCAGCTCATGGGCGTGTCGATGGGCACCGCACGCTATCGTGCGGCGCGGGTGAAGGAAATCATCCTCTGGTGAGTTTCCCGCCGCAGCGAGGCCTGCTGGTCTGATTCTCTCCCAGAAGACGCCACACCCTCAGGGGAAAACGGCCCTCCGAGGAAAACGCCTGCCTTCCCCCCATCCCCTCCTCAGGTCCCGGCCGTGTACGCATAGCCCCCGGGAACATTCCATTTGCAGATGATCAGGCCCGTCGGATCGTCTCCCAGCACACGCCACTGATAACCTGTATAGGAGCCGTTTTGCAGGTGATAGGGATTGTCCGCCGGTCGCTCCGGGTCGCTCGGCGTCCAATGGGCGGCCAGCTCCCCTACCGTGGCGGTGAGGGTATGGGCGGCACAATAGGTCCCGAAGGTACGATATTCACACCAGATGTTTTCGCTGTACCCATCCCCATGATCCGAGAAGCTTGTCACCGGAGAAGAGCCTCGCTGGGGGCATATCCACAGGGCGACCTCCCTGGCCTTTCCCCCGCCCCCGACCGTTTGAAAGGTGATGTCGCCATCGTAGCGCTCGACGTAGTAGCTGTCTCCCATCGTGTCTCCCAGGCAGCGAAAGACGACATGGCAGGCCGCCCCGAAGGTCGCTCCCGAATCGATTGGATCATACCAGCGGGGAGGATTGGTCCCGTAATTGGCCACCGCCGCCGCATAGGTCTCCCCTCCGCCCCAGTGTCCGCTGATTCGAGGAACCGTTCCTGCGGCATGATAAGTCCACACCAGCAGGTTCAGGCAGGCGCGAATCTCGTTGTAAATCCAAGGACCCAGGTAATCACCCGCCTGAATGCCAAACCCTCCCTCTCCGTAGGCCGTCTTCACCGTCGGATTTATCCCCGCTGCCGGCTCACTCCAGATTCCCTGATCTCCGTAGATGCCGCCATCGAGATAGCCTTGGAGCTGATAGACTCTCCCGTCGGTCCGGCAGCGAACAAAGTCGCCGATCTCGAATTGATAAGTCTTGATTCCGCTGCCCCAACTCGTGAAGCCGGTAATCCGGTCCTGGAGCGTGCTGACCTCGGCAGGGAATTTTCGGGTCCACCCCTTCTCATTCAAACCCGCCGCGGCCTTCAAGCTCGCTTCGGGATCGGGGGAGCGCCAGTAGAATCGGCCGGTTTCCCAGGCGGTGGCCTGGGGATTGAAAAAGCCGCCGCTGAGGTAATTGCCCCAAAACCACCCTTGATCCGGGGTCAGGCTCCACCAGGCACACTCCTCAGTCTGACCTTCCCCACGAACGGTGGGCGCGTCATTATTGCGTCAGTTGAGGCTGGCCTCGAACTGCTCGGGGCTCCTATAGCCCAACGCCGAATGACGCCGTCGGCGATTGTACCATCCCTCGATCCATAAAAATATTGAACGCCTCGCCTCCTCTCGACTGGCGAACTTTCGCCGGTACACGTGCTCGGTTTTCAGCGTGCCCCAGAAGCTCTCCATCGCCGCGTTGTCGTAACAGTCGCCCACGCGACTCATCGAACAGTCGATATCCATCAGCTTCAACCGCTTCTGATATTCCTCGCAGGCGTACTGCACGCCCCGGTCGCTGTGGTGCAGCAGGCCCGGTCCCGGCGTTCGACTCCGGATGGCCATGGTCAAGGCGTCGAGGCACAGTTCGGCTCGCAGGTGATCGGCCATCGCCCAGCCCACGATCTTCCGGCTGTACAGGTCCATCACCGCCGCCAGGTACAAAAAGCCCTCCCCGGTGGACACGTAGGTGATGTCGCAGACCCACTTGCGGTTGGGTGACTCGGCCGAGAAGTCCCGATCCAGCCGGTTTTCAAACACCGGATGCTCGTGATTGGAATCGGTCGTCGGCGGCACGAAGCGACGGGGCGTGTTCGCCCGCAGACCCTGGCGGCGCATCAGCTTGGCCACCGTGTTCACGCAGCAGGCCACGTTCCTCTCCGCCAGCTCGGCATGCACCCGCGGGCTGCCGTAGGTGCCGTCGGACTCGTCGTGCGCCTGGCGGATCTGTCGCATCAGTCGTTGCCGCCGCGCCTCGGAACTCGAGGGCGGCCGCCGCCGGCGAAGTTGCCAGGCGTGGTAACCCTGGCGGCTGACGGCCAGCAGTTCGCACATGGCCGCCACCTCGAACATCTGGCGGTGAGCGTGGATCCAGGCGAATCTCACAGGTTCTCCTTCGCGAAGTAGGCCGTGGCTTTTTTTAAAATTTCGCGTTCCATCTCGGCGCGGCGAAGCTGTTTTTCCAGCTCGCCGATCCGCGCCCGCAGCGCCGCCGGGTCGTCCTGGGCCACGCCCGCGGCGATCTGCGCCGAGCGTTGCTGTTTGCGCCGCGGCCGGACCCAGTTGGCCAGGGTCTTGTGGGGAATGCCCAACTGCTTGCCGGCCTGGCGGCAGGAGTAACCCTGCTCCTCGACCAACTTGATGGCCTCGGCCTTGAACTCGGACGGGTAGTGCTTGCGAACCATGATCTCGCTCATCGAAGTTCTCCTTGGCGGCCATTATGCCGCCGCTTCGACGCGCCCACCATTCGTGGGGAAGGTCAGGATATTAATCGATACATTTAGAACCCGCCCCCGCTGCCAGGTGAACAGGTGGTCCAAGGGATGCCGGCCGGGAGGATAAGGGGAATTGGGTCTGACCCTGTGCATCCGCAGGCCGAGAGGCTTACCGACAAGGGCCGGTGTGGGTTGCGGCGTGAGATAGAAAACGTAGTTGGAGAGCATCCTGTCAAATTGTATATGCTCAAAGTCACTTCCGCTATTCCCCGAAAGCGGATGACAGGTAAAGTATTAATTATGAACACATTCAAGGTCGGACTATTCGGGATCGGATTGGACACGTATTGGGCGCAGTTCGCGGGCTTGGAAGAGCGGCTCAAGGGGTATCTGAAGCAGGTGGAAGACAAGCTCGCCCGGCCGGGCGTGAAAGTCATCAACCTCGGCTTGATCGACAGCCCCGAAAAGGCGGTCAACGCCGGCCATGCCTTCCGCGAACAGGACGTGGATCTGATCTTCCTGTATGTGACGACCTACGCCCTTTCTTCGACGGTGTTGCCGGTGGTTCGCCGGGCCAAAGTGCCCGTCATCATCCTCAACCTTTCGCCCGAACCGACAATCGATTACGCCCGCTTCAACAAGATGGGCGACCGCACGAAAATGACCGGCGAATGGCTCGCCTACTGCTCGGCCTGCCCCGTCCCGGAAATCGCCAACGTCTTCAACCGCTGCCACATCCCCTTCTACCAGATCACCGGAATGCTGGAAAATGACCCGCAAACCTGGAAAGAGGTCGATGCCTGGATCGAGGCGGCCCGCGTCGCCTACACGATGGAACACAACCGCCTGGGCATCATGGGACACTACTACTCAGGGATGCTCGACATCTACACCGACCTCACTCAGCAGTGCGCCACCTTCGGCGGCCACATGGAAATCGTCGAAGTGGACGAACTGGCGGCACTCCGAAAACAAATCACGCCCGGTCAGATCAAAGACCGCGTAGCGCTCTTCATGGAAAAATTCGACGTCCAAGCCGACTGCTCGCAGGAAGAATTGCAGCGGGCGGCAAGAACGTCGGTGGCGCTGGACCGGCTGGTCGAAACCCACAAGCTGGGCTCCATGGCCTACTACTACATGGGCACCGGCAGCGATGACAACGAAGACGCCATCAGCTCCATCATCCTGGGCAACAGCCTGCTGACAGCCCGGGGCGTCCCAGTCGCCGGGGAAATGGAAATCAAAAACGTGCAAGCCATGAAGATCATGGACAGCTTCGGCGTCGGCGGTTCGTTCACCGAATATTACGCCATGGACTTCAACGACGACGTGGTGCTGATGGGCCACGACGGCCCCGGACACATCGCCATCGCCCAAGGCAAAACCAAGGTTCGCCCGCTGACGGTCTACCACGGAAAGGTCGGCCGAGGCTTGTCGGTAGAAATGTCCGTCAAGCACGGCCCGGTGACGCTGCTGTCGGTAGTGGAGAAAACCGGCGGCCTGATGCTTCTGACGGCCGAAGGCGAATCCGTCCCCGGACCCATCCTGGAAATCGGCAACACCAACAGCCGATACCGTTTCTCCATCGGAGCCCGCCGGTTCGTCAACGAATGGAACGCCCAAGGCCCCGCCCACCACTGCGCCGTCGGCATCGGCCACGTCTCCGATAAAATCGAAAAACTCGGCCAATTGCTGGGCATCCCAACAGTTCGGATCTGTTAAAAGCCGCTTCCGCTTCGCCGCTTTTTGAACCCGCGTATCAGGTAGCCGACGCGGGATCGAATATCATCTTGGGCCGGATCGAGCGGATGCGGTCGGCCATGTCCTGTTGCTGGCGGAAGATCTCACGATTGACGGAGTTGATGGCCCGGTCGTCAGCACGGTAGATGTCGCCGGTGAGAGTGCGGGCGATGGCCGATTCGACATATTCGATGCGGGCAGTCTGCTGCCACTCGGCACGGACGACAACGTTGACGCCGGCTTCGCCAAAACTGAGCAGCCCCCAACGTGGCGGCAATTCCTTTTTCTGGACAAGGCCGGCCGGGGCGAGAATGTAATGCAGATTGGCCATGGGCTGTAGCAGACAACTTTTGAATTTGCCCAGGCCGGTGGTTTGACGGAGGCGTTTTCGGCGGCGTTTGCCAGCTCGCAGGTTGCGTTTGCGTTCCATGAGACAGAGCATCATTTGGCCGTCGTTGCTCTGATCGCGGAGAAAATCCGCCCGCGAAGCTTTGCATTCGATGAAGCAGACCTGGGATAGTTCGCCGGGAGTGGCCAGATAATTATGCCAAGGCCGAAATACCCCCGTGCCGACGGCATCAACGATCCCCAGCGGCGGCAGCCGAACCTCGGCCGCGATGCATCGATAGCCCATCCGAAAGAGCCAGCGACAGGCCTCTTTTTTGAGGGTTTTATGCAGAACAGTTTCCCCGGGCATGCGCACTCCTTTGCCGCGTTCAGCTTGGCCAAACGTCGGAGGATACCGAGAGGAAATGTCATCACGAGTCGGCGACAAAGCCACCATCCCTGCTACAGAAAGCGATGGTAAATATCCGACGACCGGACTGCAAACATATCTTGGGAAACAATTTAATAGCCGAGCCCGCTTGACACCCCTTCCCGGCCGATTACAATGACCCGCCTAATTGATCGCGGGGTAGAGCAGCCTGGTAGCTCGTCGGGCTCATAACCCGGAGGTCGGAGGTTCGAATCCTCCCCCCGCTACTTCTTATGTGAAAAGGACTTGCAGCAATGCGAGTCCTTTTTCTTTTGGGCTTTTCGGGCCGGCTGTCCCCTGTTTTGTCCCCCGCCAAAAGAAATCGGCGCTCGCCAGGACTAACAACTCCACACCGGAGGTTTAGCTATGGCGTGCCTGAAAAAACGCGGCGATGTTTTCTACGTTCAATATTACCTGAGCGGCAAGCAACGGCGGGTCACTCTGGACACGGACAATTACCAGATCGCCAAGGAGAAGCTGCGCCAGTTCGAATCAGCCCAGCACCGCGGCGAAGCCAACCCCCTGCCGAGCAAAACGCCCGTGGCCCAGGTCGTGGCCGCGTACGTGCAGCACATCCGCACCATCAAGACGGCCAAAAGCGCCCAGACGGATATCTACTACCTGCGCGACGCCTTCGGGCCGATCTGCCCGGAATTGCAAGTCACCAGCCGACGCCTCAGCCCGGCCGCCCGCAAACGTCCGCCCAAGGAAGGCCAGGACCGCCGGCGGCGGGCGATAGTCATCGAGGCCCCCTGCTTTGAATACATCACCACGGCCCAGGTCGCCGCCTTCATTTCCGGTCAGGTACAGAGCCGAGGCTTGGCCCCCAAGACCGCCAACCGCTATCGGGAAATCCTCTGCCGGCTGTTCAATTGGGCGATGGAGCAAGCCGGCGTGCGCATGCCCGGCGACAAGAACCCCGTGGCCAAGGTCGAACGCTACAAAGAGCGAGCCCCGGAGATTCGTTTCCTCACGCTGGCGCAGATTGACGAACAACTCACCGCCTTGGCCGACCACCCGCAGATTCAGACCATGGTGGCGATGTACATCTATGCCGGCCTGCGCCGGGAAGAACTGCTTTGGCTGACCCATGACGACATCGACTTAGCTACCGGCCCCCATGGCATGCTCCGTATCCGGGCCAAGACCATCGGCGAGGAAAGCTGGCAGCCCAAGACCAAGGTAAACCGGGCCGTTCCCATCAGCAGCACCTTGCAAAGCTATCTGGACAAGTACCGGCCGAAGATCGTGCCCGGCGGATGGTACTTTCCCAGCCCCGAGGGCCACCGCTGGGATCCGGATAACTTTTCGCAGGATTTGCGAGCATTGAACGAGAAGGCCCATTTGCCGTGGGGATGCCTGGACTACCGCCACACCTTCGGCAGCCAGCTTGCAATGAAAGGTGAATCGCTGTACAAAATCGCCACACTCATGGGAAACTCGCCGGAAATCTGCCAAAGACATTATGCTGGGTTAATCCCAGAAAGTTTAACAGCTTCCGTAGAGTTTTCTCGCTCACACCAATACTTGTATAGCAACCGTTCCCTGTAGGAGGTTACACCAGATATTCAAGTATAGCTTTGAAGGTAAATCTGTAACACGAAGGCGGGTTCACCCGCAAACAGCATTTTCTCTCGGCCGCCACTATTAACATTAGGCCTTAATATCCTTTTCGTCAGAAGTCAATCTGTTTAGGAACCTTTCAAATTCGTTCACAGGAAGAGAGAATCGCAGTATTTCCCGTATTTCTTTTGAAAGAGCATCACGCTCGGCCCGAAGTTTCTTCATCATCTTGACCCGGTCTTTGTCATCTATCAGTTTTGAATCGTCACCTGTTTTTTCTAATTTCCGAATCTGCTCATCTAAATGCTTTATCCTGCGACTAATATGATCATGCATATAACGAATATCTCTGTCCGGATATTGTGTTTTATTAATCCAACGTGGCGATGAACTATCTATCGATGCCAACACCTCCCTGATAGAAATCGCATGTTCGCCCAGTTCATTTCGCAAGGTGTCTATTGCTTTGGCCAGTCCTCGCGTTAATTCTAAGTTTTCCTCGGCAATATCCTGTGGAGGTCGCTTCAATGGAGCTGGCCTTACCGTAGCTGGAATGTTTTTGAGTTTTTCCTCAAGCTTTGGCCATAGAGCATCAAAAAGTGTTTCTAGCCTCGCTGGCTCCATTTTCTTCTCAGTTGCATCATTAATCGCCATCACCAATTTAAGGGTGTCTGTCTTTTCTGCCTTGGTATGCTGGAATTGTGCAAGCGGTCCCGTCACCTGCGAATAATCTAATCCATACAGGTACGTCCACACTTTAGCTCCTCCATATGATTTTGAAAGCGCTCCTGCCTCAAAGTTAATCCACTGATCAGCAATGTTCTCTGGAGTCAGACAAACCACTCCGACGTTAGATGCTTCCAATTGGCTACCAATCTCAATAATGGAACGGGCTCCCTTCGCTAAATCTTTATCAGACATCCAAGGTTCAGCAGATTGAACGACCATCTGAATCCACTCAGTCAATGCTGCCGCGATAGCCTTACTCCGACTGCCTGACCAACTCATGAAAATACGCATAATTCATTTCCTTTGCTATAATCACTCTAATGCGAAAAAATCATACAGAGATGTACACGCGTCGGCAAGAGCCTGCCAAATATGACAACGCTACCCCGGCGGACTTGCATCTCCGGGGTAGTCGTTTTGATCGCTCGTGATAATTGATCGCGGGTGCTTAATTCATTTGCACTCGCCTTGATTGTTCATAATCATCCACCTCCTTTCGCAGATACCGCACCATGCCATTGCGGCCTTCGCCCAGGCACAGACGGGTTAATCCGGCCCGGCGGGCGATGCGATCCACGCTGGATCGGCCGCATTGCCAACGGTGCGCCAGTTCTTTGGGGGCAATGTATTCCGAGGGGGCTTTGTCTGTTTTTTTCACTGGCATGGCCCACCCCCCTGCTGTTCGTCATCGAACCCCAGCTTGATCCGCTCTTTTTTGTACCGAGACGTGAAATCACGCCCGGCCCAATACCGGCCTATTTGCTTGGACAGTTCGCCCGAGGCGGACTCGATATTGCTGATCCCTTGACGGGCTGCATAGCCCAGCAGGCATCCGCCGGCATGGGAGACGTACCAATCCGCTTGGGCTTTGCCCCCTTTGGCATAGTTCCGCGTGATCTGAAGTTGCTGGCCAAAGTCCTGCCCGGCCTCTTGAACCGCAAGCCACCAGCCGTGTTCACTGCGCCGCGTGGTGTTCGTATCGTCCTGCATGCGGACGGAAAACCACTCATCGGTCAGATAACGCCAGAGGCCCCCGGAACGTTCCACCAGGTCGGTCAGGCTGTCGATCTTGAATTGCTTGAGAATCGGCCGGCGAATCTGAAACTCCACACGTCAGATGTCTTCCAACACTTCGCACTTCCACACGTCGCGGAACCAGAGCTTTTCGCCGTTGGCTTTGACCTCCAAGGCTTTGTTGTAGATGCGGAGGGTTAAGTCCGCCCCCGAACTGCCGACGTAGAAGGTTTCCAGCTTGTCGCCATCCAGATGATTGCGCCGGTCGCTGCTTCGCGAGACGCCGAATTCGCGGAGGAAGTCGAAGGACAGCCCGCCAGGTATCCAGAAGTCGGCACAGAGGTCCACGCGACTGGGGGCGATACGTTCAACCCATCCGCCCAGGGATTTGATGAAAGCCTTGATCCGCGTGACGGTCGGCAAGACCCCGCCCAGCCAAAGCGACTTGGCCAAGGGCGAGACGTAGACGTTCGGATACTTCTCCGAGTACTTTTCTCGCCGGGCGATGAACAGATGGAAATGCGGCGTTTGCAGATGGAAGGCGTACATCGGAGCCTTGCCGCCTGGAAGAATCACGCATTCCGGGCAGTTGCGATAGGCCCACAGGATGCCTTGCGTGCGTTCGGCACTGCGCTTGCCCTCGTCGAGGTGTTTTTCCAATGCCGGCCAGTCTTTGCCCCAATCCACGTAAAACCCCAGGTCGAGGGTATCGACCCCGGAGATATAGTGTTTCCAACTGGATGGCCCTGTAATTTGGACATGGCGTGTTACAGGAACCGCCATGTCCAGAAAGTCTCCGGCGGAAGCAACCGGGCCGGCCGGCGGGGCCTCCCGTTCCGGGCCGGGCCCCTCCGCCGGCCGACCCGTTTGCAATCCATCGCCCCCAGCCCCCACCGCATGCACATCAAACATGACAACGCCTTTCCGCAGCTCCATCCCCTGACATCGCCAATGCGCACGCCAGGAATAAACGGCAGCCACGAAACAGAACCGCGTCAACTTTGACTCAATGAGTCAAAGGACGGGAACCAATATGAAGCATTGGATGAAAGGGCAGGTCTTGAATTGAAGTAGTGAACTTCGGCGTTGTCGGTTTTATTGCCGGGATTAGATCGATTACACGCGACTTGAAGAATTGATTAGGTGTGTTTTATTGAATTGCGCGTGATGTTGTATTGAGTCCGGCTTTTGGTTTGTATTGCCTACAAAAGTCAGCGTTTTGTTTATGTGCCTGTTTGCCTTTGCTTCGTGGTTCGCAGAACAGGGCGTGAACCGTTCACGCCACGGCGCGTATATGTAGCGACCCGTATCACATATTTCAAGATCAATCCGTAAGCTTTTTCAGTTTTTTTTAGCGGGCATTACCATATTTTCCATGTTTGCCGGCCCTATCGCGGGATCGTGCCTTTCAGCCCTTGTTGCGGAGTACCGCAACTGCGGGCTTACTGGCTATGCGTGGTTCCTGAAGTTCTCCCGCAGGGTTCGGGGCGGGCGAGGGCGACAAGCGGCGTGCCGGCGGAGTACCGCCGCTGCTTCGCAGGTCGCGGAGTACCACGACTCACTTCGCTTGCAGCCCTCGCCTCCCCCTTCGCCCATGCTCGATACCTGCGCGATAGACCGTTTCCCTTCCTCCCCTGTCTAACGCAGGGAGGAAGGGAAACTATGTGCTTGGGGCACACAGCAAAGGCACGTCCCCAGGTAATCGCCGGCGGGCGAAGCACACGGCGATTGATTTACCGATAGAACGGACTTGGGGACGCTTGATGCACCAGGCCCGAGAAGATGCCACACCCGATAAAGGTGAGGATGAAACTACCAACCATAAAAATAACTGCGGCAGCCATGGACGCCAGGAAAAAGCCAATGCCGAAAAAGAAGCCTGTGCGGATTAACTCACTGGCGCTGATCCGGCCGGAGGTGGCAGGCGATGAAACGACCGCCTTGAACGGACTGGAAGGTTTTGCCGAGTGAACAGGGCTCCCGGCTGCAGCCGCCAAGTCATCAAGTGGACTTCCCATATTGTCCGTCAGGCTATCTGCCGGGTCCAAAAATCACAATATCACCTATTCAGGTCATTCGTCGTGGTAACATCCCGGAGGTAGGGGTAAAAAACTGTCCCCTATTTTGCGCCCCACCACTTGAAAAACATGGGAAATAGGGTACAGATGGAGCTATCAAGCTCACGGTTGTAAACCGTGGGATTGCTGCTAGTTGCAATTCGCACAAGAAGATGCGTTATGAGCGCGGAAACCGCTCATAACCCGGAGGTCGGAGGTTCGAATCCTCCCCCCGCTATGTTATCCGTCACACGACCGTCCTCTTGGGCGGTCGTGCTTTTTTGTACCACGTTCCCATCGGGCAGCAGGCACATCGGCCCAATGACGGCGGCTACGAGCCGGTTTTGTTGCGTGTGGCTGGCCCGCTCCAAATATAGCTCCTTGGCCTCACTGAACGCCTCCCGGATCGAATCGACCAGATTCTGCTGGTTGCGGCCTTGATCGTCCCCGATCTTTTCCAGCGTCTGGCAGAGCGTGTCCTGTTTGGCTTGTAAATCGGCGATCTGCCGCCCCACCGCTTTCTTGGTCAGGGCCTCGATGTCCGGATCGGCCAACAGCGGCAGGTAACTGCCGATCTTGCGTTCCAATTCGTGAATGTCGGTTTTGAGTTGGGCGGCGTCGTTGCGGGAGAGGTTCAACTGCTTTTGTGCGATGCTCACAGCCTCATGAATCATCTCCTCGGCGTCGTTGAACATCTCGCCCAAGGATTGAATAATCGTAACCGTTCACAGTTCGGGGGCCAAAAGGGAGGGTATAGGTTTCTCGGCGAAGTGGGCTTTCATGGCGGAACAGAGGTAGCGGAATAAGGATCGACCTTGTTGTCGGCAGGTGGCGGCGGCGGTCCAAATCCGCTCGCACCACTGTCGCCCACACACACTTCGTGTCCCTTGCGTCAGCCGCCGATCAATGACGATGAATCGCAAGGCTTGTTCGGCCAGATTGTTGGTTGGCTCGATTCCCGGGCAGGTAATAAACCGGAAGTAGTCCGCTCCATGCTCCCGGAATCGTCGGACCAGCTTCTGGACCTCGGTACGCACCGGCCCTTGCCGGCCCCACTGTAAGAGCTTGTCCCTGGCGCGTTCCAAAGCTTGCTGGAACTTTTCAGCGCCTAAGCTGGCGCGGCGATGGATTATTCGAAAAAGATGTTTGAGCCCGCGCAGCAGACGACGGGCCCAGCGGACTGTAGGCCGGTCCGGCAGTTCCGTTAAAAACTTCAGTTCCCTTATCAAGTGCGCCAGACAGAACTGCGCCAGGATCCCATGGCGGCCGATGTACTTGCGATAAGCCGAGTAGTAGTCGCAGCCCAGGACTCCGGCAAAGTCCTGGCCCAGCAGTTGCTCGAGTACCTGTGAGCCCCGACTGCCATCCATGTGCAACAGCGTGAAGCGCTCGGCCCGGAACACCCAAGCCCACCACCGCGTCTTATTCTCCGGATGACCCGTCTCATCGACATTGACCAGCGGCTGATCCGGCAGGACTTGGGACAAGGCTTCGTAGGGCAACTGCAGGGCTGCGGCCACCTTCCCCACCGCCTTGGCCAGCAGCCCCCGGGAAATTCTCACGTTGGCCACCTCGGCCAGGAACTCACTGAGAATGGAGTAGGAATCGTGCCCCCGACTCTTGAACCAGCCTAAAAGAGCCGTTAAATGCGGCCCCAGCAGGCCGGCTCGGCGCAAGGCTTTGGGTAAAGGGGTGGGCAAATGCTTTCGGCAGTGCGGACACCAAACGATCCGGGCCTGATGCTCGGTAACGATCAGAGGCTTGGGGGCCAATTCCACCTGCTGGAGGCGTTGAGCCAGCTGCCGAGTCGGCCGCACCGAGCCGCCACACTTAGGGCAGCGTTTGAGCTGATAAGTGCGACAGTGGTCGATGTGTTCGGGCGGCAAGTCCAGCCGCTCATGCCGGGGGTGACCCGCTTGAGCACCGATGTGGCCCGAGCCTTTGGGTCCGCCGGTTCGGGGAGGCTTGACGATATCGCTGGAAGGTGGCTTGGAGGAATTGGAGGAGTTTTTGTTGGCGACGGCGAGCTGGGCTTCTAATTCTCTGACGCGGCCTTGGAGTTGGAGGACCAAGGCTTCCAATTGGGCAATGTGCCGCAAGTACTGTTGTTCGCGATCCGAATCCATCGCTACACCAATCAACGGCCTGTTTTCCCTTATAGGTACTGAGACAGGCAAAAGTCCAGCCCCCCCGGTGATGCTGGCATATTACGGCCTATGCATCGATAATCCGTGAACGGTTACGAAATTAGATCATAAACGAAACGACTCACCTCGTTTTCTTTCCATGAATATGGACGTTGATAAACCGGCACTCGAAACAACAGATTGTCTTGCCAGAGTACGTCATTGGATTTGAGATTCACTCGAAGCGTGCAACTTTTGGCATTAATCTCAAACTCCTGCTGCTCGATAAACCTCCGATGAAGTTTTTCATAAATGCATCTAAGCTCATCCGCCCGCTCATGAATGGCGTGAAAAGCCCCTGGTGGACATGGTCGCCGATCTTCCGTTGCCAACTCGGTAATGCTGACTCGGCACCCGATAACTTCCTCGACGTAGTCGAATGCCTCATTTTCCTTTTTCGTGAAATTGATCCCCATACATGTAATGGGCTGGGGAGTGGATGCAGCAAGGCCCAGCCCAACAATCGTTCTACCATCCGAAATTGCGATCAAATCACCTTCGCGGATTTTATTGAATTCTTCTTGAAGCTTCCCAACAAAAACTATGTTGTGTGATCGAAAAATATCGAGGATAGAACTTTCTTTGTGCCCGGTCTCACTCCACCGCGACGCTACTTTCCAAACTCTGTTCATAGGGTCTTTCATTGCAATCCCTTTGTTGGCATCAACCGCTTCAACCGATTAACAATTCTTGCAACAGTCGTAGCAAAGAACCTTTTTTACCGCTGTAATCAAGGACGCGATCCCTGCATTGTTTGCCCTAAAACCTGCGTTTAAACCAAACTTACGCGAACGTGATCTGCTTTTAAGGCCCATTGTAACCACTTGGCAGATTTTAGAACTCTTAGGCAGCCCCCACAGGCCACCCAGTTGGGCTTCATTGTGGCATCGCACAGAATCCTGTCAATCTTTTGACAAATATATTTCTGGCATTCCGAATTCAATCGATTCCACCTACCGGTGCGTCAAAATCGCCATCACGAGAAAGAAGGTGATGAATATCCCCACCGCCCCCAAGGTGATTCCGGCAATGGCCATTCCTTTGCCGGTAATGTGCGGGTCTTTGGTCTTGCGCAGGCCGATGATGCCCAGGACCAAGGCGGGGATGGAGAATAAGTAGGGAAACGGCAGGCCGATGATTCCCGTGATCAGGCTGGCGACGGCGGCCTTGCTGGTGCGGGTGGAGGTGGTGGGAACTGTGGCGGTGGCAAGCATGGACAAGGACTGGGGCTGGACTTCCGCATCGATAATTTCGCCGGTGTATACGGAGGGCGGGGTCGGTTGCACGGAGGCGGCGTATTCGGCCTGGGCTTTTTGCATCGCCTGCACCTGCGCCCCAGTGCGAACCAGTCGGTTGAGCAGGTAGGCCGTGACTCCGGTTCCCGCGATTGCGGCGGCGGCACCGAGCATGTTTTTCGCCTTCTCAGCTTTGGTTTTGGATCGGCCGACATCTCTGATTTTTGAGAGCGACAGGAAGAACAGCGCCAGCAGCAGACCAACTACAAACAATTGTGTCGGTAAGGCTAACGCAGCTTTAAGGAAATCGCCATTGGCCTGGTAAGCAAGGAAGCCCAGAGAGAACAGGAAGCCAATGCAGAGAACAATTGTATACCAAGGGGGAGTAACACCGGGGCTGCCCGAAATATCGGTCCCCACGCAAATCAAATAAATGATCAGGCTCAGGCACATGGCAGCCAGGATGACCTCGCCCCAACTGCGATAAACAATGATCTGCCCCTTAAGGCCAGCCACGAAGCCAATAATCGAGATCACCGACCAGACTAAAACAAGACCTGCAACCATCCGCCCATGCCTGGTTTCTCTTTCACTTTGTTCATAGCGTTCGTGGCTCAATGCACTCTGCCTTGCGGCTTCTTCGCGCTGCAATGCTTGCTGCTTTTCAATCGGTGTTAAGCCAGATGCCTTTTGCTCCGCTTCGCAGCGATCGATCTCGGCAAGAAGTTCTTTTGCCTCTTCCGTATTGTCTTCAGATTGGGCCATCCGTACGTATTGTCGTGCTTTTTCGTAATGACCGATGAGCAGGAGCCGCCTTGCAATTGTTTTTGCCGCCGACGAATCACCTGCCTTCGCAAACTGGATCATCATTTTTGTGGCGATTGGCCCATTCTCCCCATCGCATTGCTCAATTTCACTCCTGTGTGACCTTAGCTCCTTTTCTGCATTGGACTTCCAATCTCCGCCCTTTTCCATGACGACAATCCAATGTTCAGCGGCCTTAACAATATTCTTATGCGAATAGAGTAATCCAAGGTTATAGTTAGCGAGTGCATGTCCGGCTTTGGCCGCTCTTTCCCAAAAGGGAATCGCCGCCTCATTGTCACGATCTTTGCGACGACGTTCTTCCGGTGAAAGCGGCTCCCCGGCTGCATTGACGTAGCATCGAAGATGAATCTCCCCGAGTGAATAACTCGCTTCCGCGTTGCCCGATTCACTCATGTTGTGAAGCTTGTCATACGCCTCTTTCTGCTCATCCGGGGGAAGTTCATCATCGCTCACGATGCGATACAACTCATCAACAATTTTGCTCATCCCTTGAGGTGAATTTCTAATCGCCGAAATATCCCCGATTTTTGCCAGCAATCCTTGGGCTTCCTCATTGTTGCCCTTTGCGGCCATCGTCAGGAATTCATGAGCCTTCACGTATTCGCCCGCCTGAAAGTACCGTTTGCCCAGCCAGAGTGAAGAGTTTACGTCGCCCTTCGCCGCCAACGTGGTCTGTGCCCTAATGACCGCCTTGCTGTCATTGACAGGTTCCTTGCCTTCTAAAATCAAGGGAACCATTCCTTTTAGCTTGGCAAGTGCTTCGGTATTTCCCTTCTTAGCGGCCACTATCCAATACTTAAGGGACGTATCCATGTAGGAATACATATGATGAGCTACACCCCTCTGGTACAAATTCCCCAGCAGAAGATTCGCCTCGGCGTTCCCTGCTTTCGCAACCCTTTCCCATAGCTCGAGAGCCGATGAAAATTCCTGATTGTCTGGGAATTGATCATCGTTTGGAGGTACTGGCCGCCCCTGATAATTGATTTTTCGCTCTGCATACGCCTTCCCCAGCAGAAGGCAAGCTTCCGTCCAACTGTCCGATTGCTTCGTCAGAGCAAATAACTTCTCGTGCGCGAGTTGTCGATCAACCAATGAACACTGATCATCTGCCATAATCAAGTACAGTTGCTGTGGCGAGGTCGTGGCGGCCCAATCGATTTGCTTGGCTGCCGCGACGCTCAGACTGCACATGCACAATAGTCCTAAGAAGTCGTTTCAGAACCGGCAAACGGGTCGGGCAAGCCCGACCGCTAAAGGGGTTCTGAAACTGCTTCTAAGGCCAAGATGTACCTATGTTTTGTCCGCATACGTTGATTCCTTCCCTTTCGAGGTGACTGAGTTGTAATGACCACCACCGGACAAAAGCTGTCCGGTGGAATCAAGGCATGGTTTCGATCATGAGCTTGTAGACAAACGGGTTCGGCTGGTAGTCCCGCCAGAACCTCGTTTCATCCAGTTTCAGGTAGCGGGCGATGGCCGCCGCGACCGCCGGGGATCGGCTCATGCCCTGGTGGCAGTGGACGACGAAGGCCCCGACTTGGCCTTTGTATTGGTTGACAAACTGCCAGATCGATTTGGCGTGCGTGGGGAGCATCGGCTAGATCTTCGGGGGCGGTTGGAATTTCGCCGTCGGCTCCGTATCGTGAAACGCCAGATAAAGAATGCCCCTAACAGCGGACACCTTTGGGATGTGCGCGGGGGGACTATCCGGATCGCAGATGCTGATAACGGCATAGGACGAGCGGACCACGATCCCCCGCTGAATGCTGTCCCGATCCGTCACGATGATTTTCATGGCTGGGCTCCTGCGCATGAAAATACCCTCCCTCACCGGACAAAACCTGTCCGGCGGCTATTGATGAATTTTCGCCATCTTCAGGCCGATTTCGCGCAGGCATTTCCGGCGGTTGGCCGGCTCCAGCAGTTCCACCCACCCCTCTTCGGCGCAGACCTCCCGTTCGACGGCGAACAGCGCGGCCGTCTGGAATTCGATCAGCAGGTTTCCCTGCTTGTCCTGCCAGCGGGCTTCGTTTTCGCTCCACAGGCGGTCGCGGACGTAGGGCGGAGCGTCCTTGTCGATCCGCAGCACCACCTTGGCCTTGTCGCCCGTGGACTGCCAGCCGTCGAAGCTGTCGGCCAGGTAGCGGTCCATGAAATCCTCGGGCATGTCAAAGTACTTTTCCGTGTAGTCGGCCTGGCCGATGCGGGAGACGGAGAAGGTGCGGACTTCCTTCACCCAGTGGCAGTAGGCCACCAGAACCCAGCGGCGGTCGCGCATGATCAGGCCGTAGGGGTCGATGTCGCGGTGGGTGGTGCTGCCGTAGCCGCCGTCGGTGTAGGTGATGTGCAGGGTTTCGCGATCTTCGATGCTGTTCAGGAGCATATCCCAGACCCGGCGGCTGACCTTGGGCATTCGCGGGCCAGTGAAGCAGACGGATTTCATCAACTGCTGATACTTCGTCACCCGTTCCGGCGACAGCGTGGCCAGGAGATGCTGATAAACCCGCTCCACCTGATCGGCCACGGGCACGTCTTCAAACTGGGCCGCCGCCCGGAGGGAAAAGAGCAGCGCCCGGCGGTCTTCGCCGGTGGCGAGCATGGCCGGCAGTTCCACGACTTCGCGGGTGTACCACCAGGTTTTCTTTATGCGGTCGTGTTCGATGGGCAGTTGTTCCTTGTCGCGCATGTCATACAACTGCCGTCGAACCGTTCTTTCCGAGCATCCCCACTGTCTGGCCAAGTCGCTGGCCACCACCTTCTTTTTGTCCTTAAGAAGCCGATGCAATTCCAACCGCCGCTGCAATTCCGTCACCTCGCCCATAGTCAACTCCTTGCGGCCAATCGTAATTCATTCCTCCATGGCCGACAAATCCACCGGCAGGAAACCCGACGGTACACCTGTGCCAGCAACGGGAACTGATGCGCCAGTAACCTGCGTCCTTCCCGGCAGGAAACGTTTTCTTTTCAGTTGTTTTCTGGGCCCGGGTACAAGCGACGGGTCAGCGGATCGGGTTCCACCGGAATGTACCGGCACTCAGGCACGCCCGCCGTACCGAGCCGATCCGACGCTCCAGCAATACATTCTGCCAGGGGGAATGATGGGCCGTGACGACCGGCTCGATGCCCACGTGCTTCACTGCGACGGCAGAACGCTTCTCGCCCCGGCCCGACTGAGACTCACCGCTGCCGCACCGCCCACTTTGCACCCCGGCCACGCCCGGCCAGGGACACCCGCCCCGCCGCTTTCAGTTCAGCCAACACCTTTTTCAGCAGTTGCATGCTGACTCCAGGAACTTGGGCTTGGATATCGGCCAGCGTGAAATCCCCCACTTGGCCGAGGATCAACCGTCGGGCCAATTCCGTCTTGGCCGGCCGGGCGGTGCGATTTTCCACCTGTCGCGCGAACTCCACGTACGTTCGGCGCAGCACGCCGAGGAAGTGGTTCCACCATGGCAGGATGGGATTGCGGCCTTCATGCCAGCCTTGCGAACACTCGGCCAACACGCGGTAGTAGTCTTCCTTGGTTTCCTCCACCAGTCGCTCCAAGCTGACATACCGGATCACGCTGAAATCCTGTTGCAACAGGAGCATGGTGGTCAGCAGACGTGAGACCCGACCGTTGCCGTCCCGGAACGGGTGAATGCACAACAGATCGAAGACCATCGTAGAGACGATCAGCAAGGGCGGCACACGCTGGGCATGGATCAGCCGGTGGTATGCCGTACATAGATCATCAACCGCACCGGCGGTCTGTTTCGCCGTGGTCGGCTTGAACCGAATGCGCCGCTGGCCGTTGGGCAAAAGTTCGATGATCTCGTTGTCCCGGCTCTTGAACTCGCCGGCGTCGGCCGCTCCCGCGTGCGAGAGGGCATGCAGGTGCCGGATCGTCCGCGAGTCGATCGGCACCGGCGACTTCCGCGAGTAAATCCAGTCCAGCGCCCGGCGGTAGCCGGACAATTCCTCCTCGGAGCGGTCCCGTGGCCGGGCCTTGCCCAGCGCCAAGGGCGCCAGGCGGTCCGGCGGCACCGTAACCCCTTCGATGCGATTGGACGACTCCACGCTCTGAATCATCGCCTGCTGCCGCAATGATTCGAGCACCTCCGGGCGCTGCCGGCTCCAGAGATCCTGCTTGCCGCGGAACTCCATGCAGTCGGCCAACAACCAACTGGTGCTCAAGGGCAAAGCGGCTTGATCGAAGGTTTCTTCGCGGAGCGTCAACATGGTCATTGTGAATTCCACCTGGTAGCCAATTAATAGCCTATTCTACACGATGGTAGCCAATTGTCCACTTGGCTTGGCGCAGTCCACCGCCGGATCCCAAGGTTCGGCTCGCGGTCCAATTGCTTTTGTTCAAGCCGCTTGCCAAGAATAGTGCTTCAAGAGTCTCCCCAGGCTCAGGAGTCTCCCCAGGCTCAGGCAAAAGAAATGGTTCAGGCACTCCCGCTTGAGGGTCCCGATCCACGACTCGGCATAGCAGTTGGCAATCGGAGCCCGGAACGGGGATTTGACCACCCTGCCCCCCTGCTGCCGGAAGGCCTCAGGAACCGGTCACGAAGGTCTGCAATTGTCGGCGGCCATTTTCGACCTCCAGAACGGCATAGCCGACATGCGCATCCGACAGGTTTACGTGGGTCATGGCGCGATACCAGCGCGGCGCCTTGCCCTGACGCCCCAGGTAGACGGTCTCTTCCGGCAGACGCCCGATCAGTGAGAAGGTCTCCTCGATGCGCGGCGCTCTTGCGCCGCAGCGCCCAGGCAAACACGCTTCACCGATTCCAGCCCGCGCTCCAGTCGCCCCACCGCTTCGTCAACGCCCGCAACGGCAAATGGATTCCAGACCATGCAGCTCGGCGGCCCCAAGTGGCCGCTGACGGTGAAGTCGGCACGCGTGCGGGCTCCGAGCAGCTCCACGAACGGCTCCTTGCCGGGGCTGACGTGCGTGACCAAGAGGCGCAAGCCCGGCCAAGCAACTTCGTGATCGACGGCACGCACCAGATCGGCGTACTGCCAAAGCGTCGTCCAGATCTTGCCGCCTCCACCAGCAATGGGGCTCTGCATCATCTTCGCTCCCGGCAGGAGATTGCCGCCGAGGCCGTAGATCAGCACCGAACCGACCTTGAAGGTCTGCCGCCCGTCGAGGACATGCAGATTAGCCACCTTGACGTCGCCCCGAACCACACGCTCGACGACCTTGCGATCCTCGTGATTGCCCCACACGGCGTACACCGGAACGCCGAAGGAGGCGGCCCCGTCTATGTAGGACTGGAATTCCCCCAGCAATCTCGCGGCCCTGGCGGCAGCGATCCGCTCGGACCAGGGCAGTTGGATCAGGCGGTCCTTCTCGTCCCCCGGCAAACCCGAGTGCGTGATCTGCAAGCCCAGTTCCCGTTCGGATAGCCGCTGGTAACTCCCCTCATCGTAAAAGCCAAAGTCGCCGGCGTGGACGACGGCATCCGCCCGCACTTGGGCGGCCAAGGCGTTGATCAGGCCGAGCTTCCCGTGGGTGTCGCTGAGCAATAGAAATCGCATGCGGCTGTCTCCGGCAGCGGGCGTTTCCGGTCAAACGCCCCACGGGAAACAAATACAGCCGGTTTTCGCAACCTGTCAAGTTCGCAACGCAGGCGTTCGACCACGTCATCACGACCCTTGGCGAAATGGAGTCCGCCATTAACTCGGCGTGACGGCATGGCCATGCCGTCGAGTAGCCAATGAATAGCCTATTCTGTCTGGCGGTAGCCGATGGCCCCCGCGCCCTCCGGAAAAGAGCCGATTGGGCGCTTTGACGGCATTTGCCTCCTGCTGGCCCGCTGCATGGTCTATCCGGCGCAGCGGTAGCCTATTCGGGCTGCGCCAAGCGAACGGCCATTGCGGCGACCAGTTTAACCGCCCGATCCAGATCGAAAGCCTGAAACTCGCGGTACCGCAACACCGCTTTCAGCCGGGCATCCCGTTGGCGTCGGAGCGCGGCCAGTCGCTCTTTGCCGAGGTCGATCGGTAGGTTGCCGGGCACGGCAAGCTTCCGGCGAACCAGGTCGACCAGTTGGGCGTTGCACGCGTCCAACCCCAGGTGTTCGACCATGTAGTGCAGGTCATAGAAATCGCGGATGGCGACGTCCCTGCGCGACATGGCGGCCCGGAACTTCTCCGCCATCGCCTCCGTCAGTGCAATGCAGCTGACCGGCAGAGGCTGTACGGCGGATTCGCCGCTGAGGGGATCGAGCAGCAACGTCTTGGCGGGGGCCGTGCCCGCCGGCATCAGAAGCGGCTCGCGGACGCTCACCTCCACCAGAATGGTTTCCTTCTGTCCGGTCGTGGGCGAGTCGTAGCCGATGGCGCCGTTGTACTGGGTGGAATTGTTCGCGCCCCGAAGCGGCTGGACCGTGGTGAATACGGAGACCTGATCGGCCATGTCGGCGACGGCCTCCTTCACCTCCGCGACCCCGTGTTGGCGGGTCGTGCGAGAGGCGTCCACGGGCAGCGAAATCGCAAAGTCGAGGTCTTCGCTAAGCCGGTAGAACCCGGCATGGACCTTCGCCAGGCACGTGCCGCCCTTGAACACGAGCCGATCGCCGCCCAGACGGATGAGATGCGCCAGCAGGACGGTGCAAAAGTAGTCCTTCTCGACCAAGCGGGCGTTGAAGCCTGTCCGCACGGCGGTGAAGTTGACCGATTCGCGGAACAGCGCCGGGTCATCATGCAGATGGATGCCGTCCGGCTCAGGCATTGACGACCACCCCCCATCGCTTCAGCAGAGGGCCGCGGATGGGCCGCTCGGGCACAAACGGAATCTTCGCCGACGAGGCTGTCAACGCGCGCTGCAACCGGTTGAGGATGCGCGGCTCCGCCATCGCCTGCTCCAGCAGCACGCCGAGGCGGCGAAGGGTGCTCATGTTGCCGTAGCGTATGGTAGACTCCGCCAAGTCAGTGATGGCGATGCGCCCCGTGTCCAGGTCGCGCCGAATCCAATCGTAGGCGCGGGGCAGGCCGTCGAAACGCGACCAGTCATATACGGCATCGACAAGGGTTCGAACCCGAGACGAATAGATCAGCGTCTGGCCGCTGGGCGTTTCGACTTGTTCGGTATCGCCCAGCCGATCGGGGCTGACTTTGATCAGCGTCAGGGTGATTCGTCCGATGGTGCGCTCGCCGGAGAGGGCCGTATTGTAGAGAGTGATGCCCGAGGGAATCTGTTCGTCATAGCCATAGCGATTGAAGGCGCTGGGCCCGGTGATCTGGTAGCGGGCCTGCTTGTCCGTCATCAAGGCATTGACCGCCGTGGCCTCGTCGGGTGTCCAAACGCCCCCGAGGGGCAGTTTCCGGGGGAAGAGATACAGTCCTTTGCGGACATTGGCGATCAAGCCGGCCCGCGCCATGCGGCTGAGCAGTTCCCGTTCCTGCTTGACGGTCATGCGAAGGGCCGCCGCCAGCTGGCCCGTCTGAACCGAGCGAAGCTCGCGCATCTGGACGTAGGCCAGCGCGGCGGTTTGGAGTTGTCCTAGCTTTCGGACCATGGCGTTATTCTATTTTGAGTAGATTGTCTGTCAAGCAATCATTGCGAAGTATCGTGACTACGCTTCACGGTTCGATTGTCCAGGATCCGTTGGGCTATATGGGCGCGGTCCACCGCCGGGTCCCAATGTCAGGCTCGCGGTCCAATCGCTTTTGTTCAAGCCGCTTACCGAGAAGAGTGCTTCCAGAGTCCCCCATCGTCCAGACGCTGCCGCGCGCCACGCACAGGGTGATGGCGATCCTTCACGGAAGGAACCGAAAGCCGTTGATCGCCTCGGCGTACTGATCAACCCGCTCATCAAGGTCGTTGTCCGCGCTAGGCACATCGCCGAAAAGAAGAATTGCGGCAGGTCGCCTGCCAGACGATCGCCTTGCGTGGGATGTGTTTTCGCCTCTGAAAGAGATTCTGCCATTGATGTTCACGCGTGCCCGGATTCGGTTGGGCACGGCAGGGTTTGAGCAGCGTCCGTTTCAGAACGGGGAGGCACGCTGGTGGGGGAAACCGGATCGGACGGTGGCGAGGCAGGTTGCGACGGCTGAGGCAGCAGGCCACGCCGATGCAGGCGGAACAGCGCCTCCGCCAGGATACGCGATACTTCCCAGAGTCGCTCGTCGGGCGGAATCTCCCGGTCCAATTCGTGTTGAGGCATAGGCGACCTTTCACCCGCCGACGCGCGGCGGGATTGGGTCACAATGAGCCGCCGTGTCCCGAAAGATTCAAGTCCTTCTGCGGTCGTGCGCCCGCGAATTGCTCATCTCGTCCGGTGCTGTACCGGTACGGTGAGGCCGCTTACAACTAATGCACCATTTTCCAGTTTGGGACATTTCGAGGGGGTTAGGACCACTCTACCCACTGGCAATTCAGCACCGACGATGCGCGGATCAAGCTCCGCAAGCTTTACCCGACCATCGACGAATGACGGAGTACTAGAGCAGTTCCGCGATCAGTTTGCAGGGTAGCCACAGGATCGAAACCAGTTTTGCACATCCTCGGCGGTGATGGCCGCCAAGGCCTCGCTTAACGCCGCGGCCAGGGCTTCGGCGGTGCGGGCCGCGGCCGTTCGCAGCAGCGTTTTGAGCTTGCTCCAAGCCTTCTCGATGGGGTTCAGGTCCGGCGAATACGGCGGCAGGTACAGCAGCGTCGCCCCCGCCGCCTCGATCGCCTCCCGCACCCCCTTGACCTTGTGGGCCGAGAGGTTGTCCATCACCACCACGTCCCCCCGGCTCAGGCTCGGGGCCAGCACCTGCCGCACGAAAGTCAAAAACACCGCCCCGTCCACCGCCGCCTCCAGGCTCACCGTGGCTTCCGGACCCTCCCATCCCACCACCCCCAGCACTGTGGTGACGTGCCAGTGTCCGCCGGGCACCGCCCCTTCCACCCGCTGCCCCTGAGGCGCTCGGCCGTAGAGGCGGGTGAGGCTGGTGCTGACGCCACACTCGTCGAGGAATTTGAGCCGGCGGGGGTCCAAGGCTTGGAGTTGCCGGCGGAAAGCCTCCCGCTGTTGTTGGACGTGGGGGTGATCCTGCTCACAGGCGTGAAGCGACTTTTTTTCTCGCCAGTCCCAGCTTGGCCAGGAACTGGCTCATCCGCGACTTGCGGATGCTCGGCCCTCCCCGCCCGGCCAGACGCTGACACAGTTCCAGCAGCGTGGCGTCGGGCTGGACCCGGACCAGATCCCGGATCATCTGTTGGGCCGATTCGTCCACTCTTGAGGCGAAGCCGCCGCGGTGGGGTTTGGCGGCCACCGAGCCGCTGTCCCGCCGCCGGGCCAACAGGTAGTAGACCGAGCGCTGCGAGACGCCGAACTGTTCGGCGATCTCCTCCCGCGTCTGTTCACCCCGGTCACACGCCGCCACGATGCGTTCCCGCAAATCCAAAGAATAGGTTTTCATCCTCCATCTACGTCTTGGCTGCAAGGCTGGTTTGGAGCCGCTCTAGCGGGGCGCTATAGGCGAGTGAAAAACGCTCTAAATCGGAAAAACAACTTTTGCCTTGTCGCGGGAATGTCGTCGTATCTCAGGGCAAAGCCGGTATGCCAATTGTTATTGAAAACAAAAAGAACCTTGCCTCGCTCCCCATTTTGCACGAGATATAATTCGGCAATCGGGCCGTTGCAGCCAATACATACCCACGCCAGAAGGCAGCAAACAAGGCCCCGGACTATCGAGCCTTCAATTCCCATTTGATCGACCCGCCCACGATCGTCGTAACCGCCCGGCCCTTGACCTTCCAACCCCCATAAGGACAGTTGCGGCTCTTGCTCTTAAACTCCTCGGGATTGATCGTCCATTCCATGTTCGGATTGATGACGGCCACGTCCGCATCCGCGCCTTCCTGGAGCGTGCCTTTGTTGAGACTCACGATCTGGGCCGGCTTGACGGTCATCAACTCGATCAACTTCATCCAATCGATATGTCCCGGCTCAACCAACGCCTTGACGTACAAAGCCAGGGCGCATTCCAACCCGATGATGCCGCAGGGGGCATAGGGAAATTCCAACTCTTTTTCTTCGGCCAGATGCGGCGCATGATCGGTCGCCAGGCAGTCAATCGTGCCGTCGCGCACGCCTTCAATACAAGCCTTGATGTCCGCGGCCGTTCGCAAAGGCGGACTCATTTTGAAATTCGTGTCATAAGTCCGGCAGCATTCGTCGGTCATCAACAGATGGTGCGGTGCGACTTCGGCGGTAACGCGCTGGCCCTCTTTCTTGGCTTGCCGGACCAACTCCACGCTCAAGGCGGTGCTGATGTGCTGGACGTGGTATCGGCAGCCGATGGCTCGGTTCAAAAGCAGATCCCGCGCGATCATGAGTTGCTCGGCTTCGGGAGGCAGGCCGCTAAGCCCCAAGGCCGTCGAAACCACTCCCGCGTTCATCGATCCGCCACCCAGCGAGGGTTCCTCGCAATGCTGCATCAGCACCGCGTCGAGCATCCGGGCATACTGAAGGGCTTTGCGCATTACGGCCGGATCGCCCACCCCTTTGCCGTCGTCGGTAAAGGCGACCGCCCCGCGATGGTGCATCGAACCCATCTCGGCCAGCTCCTGCCCATCCCGGCCCTTGGTGATCGCGCCGGTCGGATAAACATTGGCCAGACCCACACGCTGAGATTCGCGCAGGATAAATTCGATCTGGGCCTCATTATCCAACGGCGGCTTGGTGTTGGGCATGACGCAGACGCTGGTAAACCCGCCGGCAACGGCCGCCGCCGCGCCCGAAGCGATCGTCTCCTCTTCCTCGTCACCGGGTTCGCGGAAATGTACGTGTACGTCGATCAATCCCGGCGTGACAAAGCACCCCCTGGCATCGATAACCTGATCCGCTTTCCCAAGGTTGTCCCCCACCGCCGCAATTTTCCCGTCCCGAATCAACACATCCGCCCGCCGCTCAAATATCCGAGAGGGATCAAGAACCGAACCGTTTTTTATGAGTAGTGACGCCATGAGTATTCCATGATAGGCAATCAACGCAAACAAGACTCATTCACCGCTGTTCATGATTGTTTATTCCGCCGCATGGGTGACAAGATAGAGCACCGCCATCCTCACGGCCAAACCGTTGGTCACCTGCGTCAAAATCCCGCTTTGCGGGCCGTCGGCGATATGGGAACTGATTTCGATGCCGCGGTTCATGGGGCCGGGGTGCATGACAAAGACGTCTTTCTTACACCGCCGGAAGCGGTCGGACGTCAGCCCGAACAACCGGGTAAACTCGCGAACCGACGGGAACTGGCTGCTTTTGATGCGCTCGAACTGCACCCGCAGCATGTTCACCACGTCCACCTGCCCGATCACCGAATCAAAATCATGGACCACCTTGGCCCCGAACTTCTCGAAAGACCTGGGCAGCAGCGTGGGCGGGCCGACCAGAATCACTTCCGCGCCGATCTTCGTCAGCGCCCACAGGTTCGAGCGGGCCACGCGGCTGTTGGCGATGTCGCCCACGATCGCCACCTTCAAGCCTTCGACCTTTTTGAAGCGTTCACGGATCGTATACAAATCGAGCAACCCCTGCGTCGGATGCTCGTGGGCGCCGTCGCCGGCGTTGACCACGCTGCATTTGACGGCCTTGGACAGCAGGTAAGCCGCCCCCGCCGCCGGGTGCCGCAGCACGATGATGTCCACGCCCATGGCTTCGATGTTGCGGGCGGTGTCGATCAGGGTTTCGCCTTTGTTGACGCTGCTGGTCTTCTCGGAAAAGTCGATGACGTCGGCCGAGAGCCGCGAGGCGGCCAGGGCAAAACTCGTGCGGGTTCTGGTCGAATCTTCAAAGAAGGCGTTGACCATCACCCTTCCGCGCAGGGCGGGCACTTTCTTGATGCTGCGGGTGGAGACTTCCTTGAAGGAATCCGCAGTGTCCATGACGTAGCGGATTTCCTCAGCCGAGAGGTCTTCCAGGCCGAGCAGGTGTTTCCGTTTCCAATGGAATGATGACTTGTGAGGCATATCCTCACGCCCTCGGTTCTACGAGAATCTCGTCTCGTCCGTCTGTTTCCGCCAAACGAACGTTCACCCGATGATCGGCCGGGACGTCCTGGAGCGTCAGCCCGACGAAATCCGCCCGGATGGGCAGTTCCCGGCCTTCCCGATCCACCAGCACGGCCAGGCGAATCAGGCTCGGCCGCCCAAAGTCCGTCAGAGCGTTCAGAGCCGCCCGCGTCGATCGGCCGGTGAACAAAACATCATCCACCAGCAGGATCGGATTGTCGTCGATATCGATGTCGATTTTCGTCGGGCGCACCATGGGGCTCGGCCCGATCTCGGAAAGGTCGTCGCGATACAACGTGATATCCAGAACACCGCGCCCGATTTTGGTGAAGCCCTGTTTTTCCAGCAGCGCCGTCAACCGTTGAGCCAGGGTTTCCCCGCGGGTCAGCACCCCGACAATGTTCAAGGGCTGGTCGGGACGGAAAGCCGCGGCAATCCTGCCGGCCAGCGACTCCACCATCCGCTTTACGTCAGCCTCGTCGTATGAATTCCGCATTGCCGTAAAAGGTATTGGAAATCGTGCTTAAAGACAAATTTTTCTTGTTCAGTGCATGGACGAACGTCGGATTCGATGCCTCCACAATACATTGCGTCGCGGTTATCGGGGTGGGGCGTTCGTCGTCGATGAGGCGCGAGGCGTCGCATGCTCGACGTGCTCGGCCGCACGCGCCAGGGCAACTTCGGTCAATGAAGTGTTCTTTCGCTTGCGCCACCAGAAATACCCCAGCAAGCCGATCAGCAAAATACCGGCAACGATCAGGAGGATATGCTCGAAACCCTTGATCCGCTGCCTCAGCCAGTCAATGCGATTGCCAAACCAGTAGCCCAGAGAAAGGAACATTCCGCCGCTGACCAGGGCGGCAAGCCCGTCAGCTATCAGGAATTTAATCAAATTGTAGCGTATCGCCCCCGCGGCAATGACCATGGCGCCGCGAATGCCGGCGAACAACCTGCCAACGGCAACAACCCATATCCCGTAGCGCTCAAACAGTTTCTCCGCCCGCTCGATCCGCGCCCTTGTAACGTGCTTGCCGATAAAGGGAACGCGGGTGATTTCCAAACCGAATTTTTTACCGAAGTGATAGAGAACCAAGTCCCCGCCAATGATCCCGCACCAGGCGCAAACAGCCGCCCACGCCAAATGCATTTTGCCGCTTGCGATCATCCATCCGGCCACGAGCAGCGGAATATCTTCCGGCAAAGGCAAGCCCAGACCGCAAGCGAAAAGCAGGCCGAACAGCATCAAATATCCGCCGGCCTCGATCCAGTTTTTGACGGTATCCGGGTCCAGAAACGCCAGTAAATCCATTACTCCCTTTCCGAAGATAGCACTTATTATCAGTTGTACGGAGATGAGGGGAAGAGGGAAGGGCGAAAAATTACAAGAGAAACCCGAAAAGCCGGCCAAGCCGATCCTCAGATGTAGTACATCTGCTGTTGAGCGTTGGCAGCCTTGTTCACATGCTCGGCCAGTTCATCCAGGGTCATCTTGTCCAAAACGTCATCAGTGGCCTGCGTAAGCCGCTCATTGATGAGATGAACCGCCAGCCGGCCCGGAGAAATGTCGCTGGCGGGAATGCCTTCCTTCACCGTCAGCCGACCTTCCAGGCGGCGCACCACGTCCCCAACCAGGATTTCCCGGGGGGAGCGGGAAAGCTTGTAACCTCCGCCACTGCCGACTTTGCTTTCCAGAAATCCCCCGCGCCGAAGCGCCAGAAGGATGGATTCGAGGAACTTATTCGGCAGGCTTTCCTGCTGTGCCAAATCCTTCGATTGCACGTACGTGCGAGGCCATAGCCTTGCCAATTGCACGGCCGCCCGCAACCCGTATTCAGTCCGCTTTGATAATCGCAAGCCACGCTCCAAACAATTCCTACCAAAATGCTACGGAAACCCTTCTCGACAGTCAACCCGGCTCAAGCCGTCGCCTTTCATGCGGAAACGCATATAGTATGAATGGATTCGGCCTTGAAGGAGCATGAATGAGAAGGGTTTGCATAGCCGCAAGTCTGCTTGTTGCGTGGCTCTTGGGAGGCGTTGCCTCCGGCGCTGACGGCGGGCGGGTTCGGCTTTCGACCGCTCTCAATGTCAGCGCCCTGCAACCGGGGCGGCAGGCGACGTTGGCCGTCGTGTTCGACATCGAGCCCGGCTTCCATGCCCAATCGCACTCCCCTTCTGATCCCAGTTTCATCAAATTGGACGTTCGGCTCGATCCGAACCCGGCCGTCACAGCACTGCCGATCCAATACCCCGCCGGGCAGAACGTAGACTATCCCTCGCTCGGCAAACTGAACGTTTACACCGGACGGGTCATTGTCTACATCCCCCTGATCGTAAAATCTGACGTTGCGCCGGGATCGCTCCGCCTGACGGGAAATGCGGTTTATCAAGTCTGCGACGACAGCGCCTGCTATGCGCCGAAAAACCGGACTTCGCTTTGGATGCCACGGTTGCTCCTCCCGGCCTGTCCGTCTCGCCGGCCCATTCCGATCTCTTTGCCAGCTTCAATCCCACCGCCTTTCCCACGGAGCTCCGCGTTGAGTCGGCAATCGCCCCGACTCCGATCCGCATCTTCGGCCGTGAACTGGCCACCGACGCCTACGCCCTGGCGTTCCTTGCGGCGTTTGTCATTGGGATTCTTTTCAACGTCATGCCGTGCGTCCTGCCCGTCGTTCCGCTCAAGGCGATTGGTTTTTACGAAGTCTCCCAACACAACCGCGCCAAAAGCCTGGCCTTGGGCGCGGTCTTCAGCGCCGGTCTGATCGCCACCTTCGGCGTTCTGGCGGTTCTGGTCGTGGTTCTCCGCAAATTCGCATGGGGGCAGTTCTACAGCAACCCCTGGTTTCTCGCGGCGATCATTGGAATCCTGACCGTCATGGCCTTGGGAACCTTCGGTGTTTTCAACGTCGGTCTTCCCGCCGGCATCTACCGCTTTACTCCGCGGCATGACACCTACGCGGGAAACTTTCTCTTCGGCATCCTCACCGCCGTCCTCTCCACGCCCTGCACGTTCGGTATGTTTCTCGGCCTGCTCGTGTGGGCCGCCCAGCAACCGCCCGCACTCGGGGTGGCGTTGGTCATGACCGTCGGCCTGGGCATGGCGACGCCCTACTTCCTCTTAAGCGCCCTGCCCGAACTGGCCCGGCGCTTTCCGCGATCCGGCCCGTGGGCCGCCTTGGTTAAGGAGATGATGGGATTTCTCCTGCTGGCCTCGGCCGTCTACTTCGCCCGGCGGTTTATCGAGGCGGCTTTGGGAACCACCGTTTTCTGGTGGACGTTGTTCGCCGTCGTGGCATTCGCGGGGCTTTACCTGATCGTGCGCACAATAACATTTTCCAAAACACGACTGGCCCCGGCCATGGCCGCGGTTATCGCCATCACGTTTGTCGCGCCCGCCTTGTCGTTCACCCTTCGCGTGGCCAACCCGCCCATCCAGTGGACACCTTTTACCGAAGAGACGCTGGCATCGGCCTTCGCTTCCGGCAGGCCCGTCCTGGTGGAGTTCACCGCGGCATGGTGCGGCAATTGTCTGGCCCTTGAAGCAACCGTCTTCCACGATCCCCGAACCATCGCCGCAATCAAAAAACATCAGGTAGTCACCCTGCGGGCCGACGTAACGAACGATACGGCCCCGGGTTGGAAAAAGCTTCGGCAGCTCAGCCGCATCGGCGCCATTCCGCTCTCGGCGGTCTATCTGCCCGGCCAACATGAACCACGCCAGCTCACCGGCATTTACACCTCCGCCGCACTGATTGAAGCTCTGGATGGCGCGTCTTCCGCTCGATAAAATGGCGTCCATTTTTTTCTTGCAATCCCCGGCCCCGAAGCATATCGTGCTCATCAGTCTGTTATTGCCCATGTCTGGAGACGATAAGGCTTGCACGTCTGTAAACAGTTTCGTTTAAGTCGCAGCGATTGGCGGTGCTTGACAAAATTGCGCGGATTATAGAACTTGCTTTCATGCTTTTGCTC
The DNA here is from genome assembly GCA_963841305.1 of uncultured Phycisphaerales bacterium. Classification (GTDB taxonomy): domain Bacteria; phylum Planctomycetota; class Phycisphaerae; order Tepidisphaerales; family Tepidisphaeraceae; genus CAWJBR01. The sequence continues at coordinate 139,594 of CAWJBR010000002.1, forward strand.
GCACCCGCCAAGATTAATCTGCACCTTCGCGTCGGCCCGACTCGCCCGGACGGGTTCCATCCGCTGTTGTCGTGGATGTGTACCGTGGGCCTCTTTGACAATCTGACCTTGCAACGCACGAGTTCCGCGGGGGTTGTGCTGGCGTGCAGCCAGCCCGACCTGCCATGCGATCAGAGAAATCTGGTCGTGCGGATCGCCAACTCGCTGGCAGAGATGATCGCGGCCAACAGGGACTGGAGAGGAACCGCGAACGTGGGCGGAGTCTCGGCCGTGCTCGAGAAGCGAATCCCCGTCGGAGCCGGTTTGGGAGGAGGGAGCTCCGACGGGGCTCGTGCTTTGCTCGGTTTCGCTCGATTGTGGAACCTCCCCTGGTCCAACTCCCAGTTGTCCGACTTCGCCGCCCGTTTCGGCAGCGACCTTTCCTTCTTCTTCCACCAACCCAGCGCCATCTGCTCCGGTCGCGGCGAACGGGTTTGCCCGATCGCGGCCCCCAAGCCTCGCTGGGCCGTACTGATCCTCCCTTCCCTGTCCATGCCCACACCGCCGGTCTACCGCCGCTTCGATGAACTGGCGCTGGGCCACCCCGACAACATTCTCCACGAGCCAGACTGGAATCAGTGGCTGAACCTTGATGCCGAGCCCTTGCTGGCTCGATTGGTCAACGATCTGGAGCCGGCCGCCTTCTCCATCGCCCCGGAACTGGGACAGCTCCGACAGGGTATCGAGCAGACCCTCTCTCGGATCGTACGAATGAGCGGCAGCGGCAGCAGCCTCTTCACGCTCTTTGACAGTCAATCGTCGGCCGTCGCCGCCGCCGACAACGTCCAACGTCGCCACCGCGTCTCCGCCCTGGCCGTGCCCCTCGCCCCCCTCCTCCGCGACGACCTGGCCGATGCGACATCTTCCGGGCAATGACAAGCATGTCGCATCGTCCATGAAAAATTCCGGGGCAGCCGATAGTTTGGTCGATCATCAGGGTTGTACACCAGTCTCCGCGTCTTCCCTCCCATCACATCATGAGGGCAAGACTTTCGTGGAGGCTTATTCACATCTGGTTTGTCCCCGGCAACGGGAAGGGAAGAGGCTATGCATCTTACGGAGATTCGCATCAATCTTTGCGGCATCCCCAACAGCCGCTTGAAGGCGTTCTGCTCGCTCACCTTTGACAACACGTTTGTCATCCGCGACGTCAAGCTCATCGACGGCGCCGATGGCCTGTTTCTGGCCATGCCCTCTCGAAAGCTCTCCGATCACTGCCAACGCTGCGGCGAAAAAAACCACCTCCGTGCCCGCTTCTGCAACCATTGCGGCAGCCACCTCGACGAACACCGATATCTGCACTACCAGAGCGGCAACAGCAGCGGTCACGGCCGGTTGAAACTCCACGCCGATATTGCCCACCCCATCAATGCCGCCTGTCGGCAGGAAATCGAAAACAAGGTGCTGGCAGCCTATCAACAGGAACTGCAATACAGCAAAGAACCGGGGTACATCCCGCCCAACCTTGACGGCGAAGACATGGACTTCTATTATGTTGGGCTCGATAGGCGAGTGTCCGACCCCGAGTCGTGTCCCCGTCCCGTCGAAACCGCATCGGACTGACTATGCAGTGGAACCGCCCATCTTCGCGACTTACGGTCGCCGTACGATAGGCCGGCCCCGCCGCAGGAAACGGATCGATGATTTGCAATTTGCGATTTGCAATTTGCAAATGAAGAGGCAGGGCACCCCCCCCTGTATTTCATTTGCAAATTGGCACTTGCAAATTGCAACTCCCTCCCGTCTTCCTCCCGCGACCGGCCCACCCCGACGCTCCGCACGGAGCGGCCCGGCTTCTCGTTAGCCGGGGTGTGATGAACCGAAAAATAAACTAATCCGTTGAATAGACCCCGGGATGCCGCTAAATTGCTCCATCCCTTTTGCTATGGAAACTCCCATGACCGCTTTGCAAGACCAGACCAAAACGTCCTCTCACTCGGCCTCTACCGATGGCAAGCCCCGCTTCAAGGGCAAGTCCGGTGCGCAGATCTTCCACGAAATGCTCATTGAGCAGCATAAAGTGGAAGTCATGTTCGGCTACCCCGGCGGAGCCATCCTGCCTGTCTTTGACCAGCTCTATAAAACGCCCGCCAAGTTCATCCTCACCCGCCACGAACAAGGCGCCGGCCATGCCGGTGACGGCTATGCCCGCGCAACCGGTAAGCCCGGCGTCTGCATCGTCACCTCCGGCCCCGGCGCAACCAACATGGTCACGCCCCTGGCCACCGCTCAGATGGACTCCATCCCGCTGGTCTGCTTCTCCGGACAGGTCGCCACGAAGGCCATCGGCAACGACGCCTTTCAGGAAGCCGACGTGACCGGCATCACCCGCCCCTGCACCAAGTGGAATTATCTCATCAAAGACGTCCGCGAACTGCCGCGCATCGTCAACGAAGCCTTCCTGGTCGCCACCAGTGGCCGACCGGGTTCGGTCCTCATCGACCTGCCCAAAGACGTGACCACGGCCATCTGTCCCGAAGAAGTGGATGACTCGCCCCGTCAGCACCTGGTCAAACGCAAAAGTCTCTACTCCACCGCCGGCCACAACAAGCAGGTTCAGGATGCCGCCGAACTGATCAACCGCAGCCAGCGTCCGGTTCTTTACGTGGGCGGCGGCGTCATTCTTTCCAACGCCTCCGAAGCCCTGCGCAAAGTCGCCGCCAAGGGCAACATTCCCGTCACCACCACCCTGCTGGGACTGGGCGCCTTCGACGAACTCGATCCCCGCGCCCTGTACATGCTGGGTATGCACGGCAGCGCCTTTGCCAACTACGCCGTCCAGGAATCGGACTGCCTGATTGCCGTCGGCGCTCGCTTTGACGACCGCGTGACCGGCAACCTCGCCACCTTCGCGCCGCACGCAAAGATCATCCACATCGACATCGACCCCTCGTCGATCAGCAAGAACGTGGACGTGGACATCCCGGTCGTCGGCGACGCCCGGCTGTGCCTGGAAGAATTGGCCGAGTACCTCGAACACCGCGACCGCAAGGAATGGTTCCATCAGGTCGTCGCCTGGAAGAAACGCTACCCCTTCAAATATTTTGACGACACCGCGCTCATCAAGCCCCAGGCGGTCATCGAGGAAATCAACCGCCAGACCAAGAGCGACGCCATCATCACGACCGGCGTCGGACAGCATCAGATGTGGGCCGCCCAGTTCTATCGCTGGCGTTATCCGCGCCAAATGATTACCTCCGGCGGCCTGGGCACCATGGGCTACGGCATGCCCTCGGCCATGGGCGCGGCCCTCGGCCGGCCCGACAAGCCCGTCATCGACATCGACGGCGACGGCTCTTTCATGATGACCGTCTGCGAACTGGCCACCATTGCCGAATACAACATCCCCGTGAAGATCGCCCTCCTGAACAACGACTTCCTGGGAATGGTCAAACAGTGGCAGGACTTGTTCTACCAGAAGCGTTACTCCTCCACGCCGATGAAGAACCCCAACTTCAAGGCCCTGGCCGAAGCGTTCGGCATCAAGGGGTTGCGTTGCGACAAGAAAGAAGACATCGCCAGGACCGTCGATCAGATGCTCAGTCATCCGGGCCCGGTGCTGGTGGACTTCTTCGTCGAGCCCAACGAGCACGTCTACCCCATGGTGCCCGCCGGCAAAGGCCTGCACGAGATGGAAATGGGCACCCTGGCATAACTCACAACAGAAAAAAGGCGCGCCGAACACTCGGCGCGCCTTTTTTTTTCACCCGCATCAAAAACTTCCCTTTCGCCCCCAACCCCTCGACATCGCTTGCGGTTTCGCGAATCAACGACCTCCCCTTCGCCTCTCCCCCCAGATATTTCAACAACGCCCTTACAATCCGCTATTCACCTACTCTTACATCTCCCCCTCCGGTGGATGCCCCAACCGCGGCTTGGGCGGCGGCGACACCCGCTGCTGAAATTGCTCCCACCACCGACTCCGCTCCGAAACCGCCATCGGCCTGCTCACCGCCTCCAGCATCCGATCCAGCTCCTCCACAGTCCCCGGCAACGGCTCAACCACCGAAGTAACCCCCGGCGCGGCCACCCGAAACGACAAATCCGTCTCCGTCGAATGCAACCCCTCGGGCTCCCACACCGCCTCCCTCGGCCGGCACGACATCACCGCCGTCCCCATCTCATCGGCCGCTTCCAGAACCCGAAACATCGCCGTCTGATCCAACAACCCATACGGCAACGCCACGCCATGCGCCGGTGTATTTTCCACAAGCCACTCGGCATCGCTCACGCTCTCGGTAAACAAAAATACCGACTGCGTCATCCCCCCATCCCGCATCTTCGAAAGCTGATGAAACGCCCGCCCCGACTTCAACTCCGCAGGCGACGCCGACTGAAGCATCACCGCATCACACTCCCGACGCCCCACCGCCTCCAGACGCTTGACCACCTCCCGCATCTCCCGACCCAGCAGATGGTCCGGCTCAACCCCCAACACCAACGAATACGCCTCCGCCGGCCCGCACTGACTCGACGGATGCCTCTCGACAAACGCCCGCAATGCCTCTTCACCCACACCCGCCGGCGCAAAAAACCAATTGGCCTGCGCCTGAGCGCATCTTTCCAAAACCTCCCTCCCGCAAGATTCCCGAGAATCAATCTCCCAAATCACCGGCGGCACAAGCCGCTGCGTCCGCCCCAACACCCGAGGAACCAATCGCCGAGTTTTCATGCGCGATTATATCCCCCAAAAACCATCGATACCTATCGACCGGTTTTATCGGACCCCGATTCGGATCGGGTATCGTACGTATTTGAGCATTCATGCGAACTCATCTATATTCCCCCTACGCGCGACGGCAAATTTCGCCTACAATAGTTCGTTCCAATGTTAACGAAATTGCTCAAAGCCAAGATTCACCGTGCGACCGTCACCCAGACGGACGTGAACTACCACGGAAGTATTACCATCGACAGCGATCTGCTCAAAGCCAGCGGGTTGCTGCCCAACGAAGCCGTCACCATTGCCGACTGCGAAAACGGCAACCGCTTTGAAACCTACATCATCCCCGGCCCGGCCGGTAGCGGAGTGATCGGCATCAACGGCGCGGCGGCCCGTCTATCTCAGGTCGGACATCGGGTCATCATCTTCAGCTTTGTGCTGGCCAGCCCCCTGGAGATTAAAAGCCACAAATCCCGCGTGTTGATCGTCAACAACCAGAACAAAATCGCCGAAACCGTCGAACGCAACACGCTCGATTACGAGTTCTGATCCTCATGCTTCAGGAACTCTTCCGCATCCCCTATCTGAACATCCCCGTCTATGGGTACGGGTTCATGCTGGTCATAGGCTTCCTGGCCGCTACTCAGTTGGCCAAGTTCCTCGCCCGGCGTATGGGGCTCGACGGGGAAGTTTTCGTCAACGCCGCCCTGCTGGCCTTGTTCACCGGCATCCTGGGCGCCCGGCTTTCCCACGTTCTGGAAAACCTCGCCGACTTCACCAACCCCAACCTTTCCTTCTGGCAGAATCTCGTAAACGCCCTCAACATCCGAAGCGGCGGACTCACCTATTACGGCGGATTCCTGCTGGCCTTCCCCGTACTGGTTCTTTACGCACTCTGGAAAAAAGTCCCCTTGCGGCTGGGCATGGATATCATCGCCCCCTGCCTCATGATCGGCCTGGCCTTCGGACGCATCGGCTGCTTTCTCAACGGATGCTGCTACGGCGCTGAATGCCACAACGTCCCTTGGGCCGTTCAGTTTCCCTATCTGAGCAACGCCTACGTCGATCAGGTGCAACAGGGCAATATCCACCCGCCAACGATTCTGACCGATCCCCGCCCCGGCCATGAAGGCCAGTTCATCCCCAAATCCGCCCTCGACGACCAGCTTCGCACCGTGGCCGACGCCCAGCACTCGCTGCCGGTCCATCCGGCTCAGTTGTACAGTTCGCTCAGCGCCTTTTTAATTGCCGGCCTGCTGCTGGCTTACTTCACCCTGCCCCACGCCACCGGCCGGGCCTTTGCGCTGATGCTCCTGCTGTATCCTGCCATCCGTTTCCTTGAAGAGATGCTGCGCGTCGAACCCCCGGTGCTATGGGTCGGCCACTACGGCTTAAGCCTAAGCATGGTCATCAGTATCCCCTTGGAAATCCTGGGCATCGTGCTATGGATACTCTTTGGACGGCTTGACCCGCACCACGCCGCTGACACCGGAATAAATTCTTGTCCCGCTTCATAAGCTGAGCCTAGGATTTTGCCATGGGTTTTTACGATCGCGATTACTACCGGGAAGAACGCGGCGGATTCATGAGCCGCCTGCCGATCTGGTCGGTCACAACCTGGCTTATCGCCATCAATGTCGCTGTCTTTGTCATCGACTCCCTGCTGCGACGGTTCGGCATCGGATACATTCTGGAAGTAACCGGCCCCGACTTCGGCACCGTTCGCCTACCCTTCAGCCCGCTGGAATTCTGGGGGCATTTCTCGGGCGTCATGGCCATTCAACACCTGCAACTCTGGCGGTTCATCACCTTCCAGTTTCTGCACGCCAACGTCATGCATCTGCTTTTCAACATGCTCGGCTTGTATTTCTTCGGGCAGATGGTCGAATCCTACCTCGGTCCCAGGCGATACCTGGCCTTCTACCTCTTGTGCGGAATCGCCGGCGCGGTCTGCTACCTGGGATTGTGGGCCATGCACATCCTGATCTCCGCCCCGTGGATGCCGCTGATCGGCGCCTCGGCCGGCATCTTCGGCGTCCTGGTCGCCGGGGCCTATATCGCCCCTAACGTCGAAGTCATGCTCCTGTTCCCGCCCATCCCCATGCGGCTCAAAACCCTCGCCTGGGCGCTGCTGGCCGTCGCCGTCTTCACCGTTTTCATGAACGGCTCCAACGCCGGCGGCGAAGCCGCCCACCTGGGCGGCGCCGTCCTGGGTCTGGTCCTGATCCGCAACCCCCACTGGCTGAACGTCTTCACCTTCTCCCTCCCCCGCCGCCCCAACACACGCTCCCGCGCCTTCTGGAACCGCAACGAATACCGCTAACCCCCCTATTCGCCGCCACGCTTTCGACATCGCTTGCGGTTTCGCGAATCAGCAATCTCCCATTCGCCGCCCTTGCGCATTGACGCCCCGTATATCATTGGTATCGTCCCTCCCGAGGTAAAACCCCATGAACACCCGTTCCCTGCTTATCCTCAACGTCTGCATCCTGCTCATCCTCCCCGCCTCCAACTTCGCCAAGGAGTCCTCCCCGCCAACCCAATCCGGCATCATCAACCTGCGCAAAACCGTCACCGTTTCCGTCGTACAGAAAACCAAAGACGCCGTCGTCAACATCTCCACCACCAAGATCGTCAGCAAGCGCATTTCCCCCTTCGGCGACGACCCCTTCTTCCGACAGTTCGACATCGGCAGCATCGTGCAAGTCCCCGCCAACTCCCTGGGCAGCGGTTTCATCGTCCACCGCGATGGCTACGTCGTCACCAACAACCACGTCATCGACCAGGCCCGGCAGATCAACGTCGAATTGGCCGATGGCCGTAAGCTCCCCGCAACCCTCATCAGCAGCGACGCCGAAGCCGATCTGGCGATCCTCAAAATCACCAGCGATAAGCCCCTCCCCACGCTCGAACTCGGCGACTCCAGCGACCTGATGATCGGCGAGCCGGTCATCGCCGTAGGCAATCCCCTGGGCTTCAGCCACAGCGTTTCCACCGGCATCGTCTCGGCCATTCATCGCGACCTGAAAGACACCCAGGGCCAAGTCGCCCTCAAAGACCTGGTCCAAACCGACGCCGCCATCAACCCCGGCAACTCCGGCGGCCCCTTGCTCAACGCCTACGCCCAAGTCATCGGCATCAACACCGCCATCCGCGGCGACGCCCAGAACATCGGCTTCGCCATCCAGATCAACCGCCTGCGTGACCTCATCGCCGACCTGATGAACCCCGCCCAGGCCATCAAGGTGGACGTGCCCATCCGTCTGATGGAGCGCCGCCGCATCCTCCCTCCCGCCTCCGTCGTCTCCGAAATCGTCTGGACCCGAGCCGACGGCCAAGCCCCCGTCGTCATCGCCGTCAACGGCCAGCGCCCCTCGGACATCATCGACGCTTACGCCCTGCTGTTAACCACCAAAGTCGGCCAGACCGTATCCCTCCAGCTCAGCGACGGCTCCGAACACCGTATCGCCGCCCGTGCCGTCCCGCTGCCCGACGCCATCGTTCAAGCCAAAAAGCGGCTGGGCATCGTGATCGAACCGGTCACTCCCATGCTGGCCCAGAAATACCACCTGTCCACCGAACAGGGCATGTTCGTCTCCTCGGTCGATCGGACCAGCATCGCCGCCAAAGCCGGCATCCGCCCCGGCGACGTCATCGTTCAACTCGGCCGCTACCGCGTCTTGTCCCTGGAAGACTTCTCCACCCTCCTGCACCACCTCCCCCAATCCGGCCAAGTGCGCATCGGCGTCATGCGCGGCGAACAATTCGGCTGGGGCACCCTCGACTTCTAACCCACACCCACAACCTCGTTTTCAAACCCTCTCCTTCGCCCCCGCGCTCTCGACAAGGCTTGCTCTTCGCGCTTTCGCCGCCAGTCCCTCGACATCGCTTGCGGTTTCGCGAAGGGACAAACCCCCGTTTCGCCTCTCTCCCCAAGAACCCCCACCCAACACCCACCGATTCCAATCGATGGGCTCCCCATCATTGACCCATCCCCGACAACCCTTACAATTCCCCTTCACAAAAACAGAAACAAAACCATGAGCGACAGCTACATTCAAAACCTCTTCGCGGAACGCATCGGCGGCAAAAACTACGGCAAAGGCACCGAAATCTACAAATTCGAAAAGATCAAACGCGCCAAGCGTGCCGCCCTGGCCGCCAACCCCGGGGCCGAGCTGATCGACATGGGCGTCGGCGAACCCGATGAAATGGCCTTCCCCGAATCCATCGACGCCCTCTGCCATGCCGCCAAAGACCCCGCCAACCGCGGCTATGCCGACAACGGCGGCCCAGCCTACAAGGAAGCCGCCGCCCGCTGGATGAAAAACGTCTGCGGCGTCGATGGCATCGACCCCAGCACCCAAATCCTCCACTCCATCGGCTCCAAGGCCGCCCTCTCCATCCTCCCCGCCTGCTTCATCAACCCCGGCGACGTCGCCCTCATGACCACCCCCGGCTATCCCGTCTTCGGCACACACGCCAAATTCTTCGGCGGAGAAGTCCACAACATCCCCCTCCTGGAGAAAAACAACTTCCTGCCCGACCTCACCTCCATCCCCGCCGACAAACTCAAACGCGCCAAAACGCTGGTCATCAACTACCCCAACAATCCCACCGGCGCTTCGGCCACCCCCGAATTCTTCGCCGAGGTCGTCGCCTTCGCCAAAAAGCACAACCTGATCGTCATTCACGACGCCGCCTACGCCGCCCTTGTCTTCGAAGGCAAACCCCTCTCCTTCCTGGCCACCCCCGGCGCCATGGACGTCGGCATCGAGCTGCACTCCATGAGCAAGGGCTTCAACATGACCGGCTGGCGTCTCGGCTTCGTCGTCGGCAACCCCCTGATCGTCAAAGCCTACGGCGACGTCAAGGACAACACCGACTCCGGCCAGTTCCTGGCCATCCAACAAGCCTGCGCCCACTCGCTGGATCACCCCGAAATCACCCAGAAGATCGCCGCCAAGTATTCCCGCCGGATGGACTCGCTGGTCCGAATCCTCAACAAGCACGGCCTCAAAGCCCGCAAGCCCAAAGGCTCGTTCTTCCTCTACGTTCCCGCCCCAAAATCCGCCCTCGGCAAGAACGGCCAGCGTATCATCTTTGAAAAAGGCGAAGCCTTCAGCCAGTGGATGATTACCGAAAAACTGATCAGCACCGTCCCCTGGGATGATGCCGGCTCCTACGTCCGCTTCAGCGTCACGTTCATCGCCAAAAACGAAGCCGACGAGCATCGCGTCCTGACCGAGATCGACAAGCGCCTGGCCAACAGCCACTTTGAATTTTAACTAAAAGCCGCCCCAAACCCTTTTAGCCGCCGCCCAAAGGGCGGCGCGTTTTTTCATTCGGTAAATGATGCGTACCACCACGCCCATCCCCGCCTATATCGCCCTGGGAGCCAACCTCGGCGATCGCCAGGCCAACATCCAAGCCGCACTATCCCAACTCGAGCAAACCCCCGGCATCCGTCTGTTGCGGATTTCCTCCCTCTTGGAAAATCCCGCCGTCGGCGGCCCCGCCGACTCCCCCCCGTTCCTCAACGCCGCCGCCGCCATCGAAACCACCCTCGGCTCCCACGCCCTCCTGCACCGCCTGCTTGAAATCGAACACCAGATCGGCCGCATCCGCCGTGCCCGCTGGGAACCCCGCCCCATCGATCTGGACCTGCTGCTCTACGGCAATCAGATCATTTCCAGCCAGGAACTGGTCGTCCCCCATCCCCTGATGCACGAACGCCGCTTCGTCCTTCAACCCCTGGCCGAAATCGCCCCCGACGTGGTCCACCCCGCCCTGCAAATGAGCATCGCCGGTTTGTTAGATAACCTGACTCAAAAGCACAAATAACTTCTCCGGCTAAAAACATCATCTACCCTCCGGCTCCAGTCCGCTTACAATACGCCGACCATGAAAGTCATTCACACCATCTCCGAATGTCGCACCGAACGGGCCAAATTTGATCGCCTGGCTTTCGTCCCCACGATGGGCGCTTTGCACACCGGCCATCTGTCGCTGGTCAACCTCGCCAAACAGCACGCCCCGCACGTGGTCGTCAGCATTTTCGTCAACCCGACCCAGTTCGGCCCCAGCGAAGACTTTTCCAAATACCCCCGCCCCATCGAATCCGATTTGAAAATGTGCGAAGAAGCCGGCGTCGATCTGGTCTTCAATCCCTCCCCCGCCGAGATGTACCGCCCCGGCATCCCCGACATCGCCATCGACCTGCCAAGCCTGACCACCGTCCTGGAAGGCAAACACCGCCCCGGCCATTTCAAAGGCGTCTGCCAGATCGTCGCCAAACTCTTCAACATCGTTCAGCCCAACGTCGCCTGCTTCGGCCAAAAGGACTTCCAGCAATTGCGCATCCTCACCGCCATGGTCGAATCGCTGGACTGGCCCATCCAGATGGTCCCCTGCCCCACCGTCCGCGAAAGCGACGGTCTGGCCATGAGCAGCCGCAACCGCTACCTCTCCCCCGACGAACGCGCCCGCGCCCTCAGCATCAGCCGTGGCCTGAAACAGGCCCATGACCTGGTCAAATCCGGCGTCCGCCAGGCCAACCGTCTCATCGCCACCATGCAACACGCTCTCCTGGACCCCGGCCACCTGGGACACGTCCCCCTGGCTATCGATTACGTCGCCGCCGTTGACGCCTTGACCCTCAAGCACGTCGATACCATCACCGGCCCCACCGTCCTGGCCATCGCCGCCCGCGTCGGTTCCACCCGCCTGATCGACAACACCCTCATCACCCCCTAACACACACGTTTAGCCGGCCCGCTTGCGGGCCGTGCCTGCTGCTGTTTTTCAAAAAAAACAACAGCGGCCGACACACTGTCGGCCGCTGCAAAGAAGGAAGGAGGCATTCACAGAAGAGGTTCTCAACCGTCTGCTTTGCCTTTCCAGAGTTTTCCGTTCGATGCCGCCGGGACGTGAACCGTTACCGGCTCGACCCGTCCCCGCTCGCCCGTTCGATTCGCCGCCGCCGATGGATGTTCACCCATCGTGTTGCAGCCTCATTGGCTTGGCTGCCCCCGCTTCTCGTGGCGGAGTTCCACAACAGGTTTTCCGTATCGGTCACTGGTCTGTTGATCTTGACGGACTCCTCGATGGCTTGGCGTTGCGATTCGGCGCCGTGTTTTCGCCGGAAGCCCTTTGCAGCTTCCGCGAATCAGCTCGGCATCGCCGGCCCGGCTGCTCGCCCGCCGAAAGTCTGTCTCCCGGCAAACAAACGCCCTGGCTCCTCTCTTAAGGTTCCGTTCCCTTCGGCGTTCCCTGGCCTCGCTGCGCTATCCGATGCCGCCGGCATTCGGACTATCCCGCTTCGCCGTTTGCGCCGGTCGATCCGCGTCCTCTTGATTCACCGGATCGCTCTCTCGCGGCGCTCGACCTTGCGGTTTTTCGCTCCACGTCCCGGCCCAAGTTGCACTCCAACTTCAGTCGCCGGACGCCACTCGCCACGGGTCATTCCTGTCCTTTTCCTTTCCAGGCAGGGTCCGCTACCCGTGTCCGAGATTCACGCGGCCTGGTCGGGCGGTCTTCCCGACGACACCCTTGGGATTGCATCTTTCCTCTTTCAGGATCGCGGACATCCTTGCTCTCGATGCGGCAAACATTTCTGTTTGCACCGCCAGCCCCGCCTGCCGATTCCGGCATCTATCCGCTCTTGGGTTTGCAGCAATCTCGAAGTGATCCGGCCTTTTCATCGCCGCCGCACCAACTCCGAATCCGCTGTCCCTTCAGCGTATTAAAGAGCTGACGCCTGGTCGGTCCCGCCCGTCTGCGTCGCATTGCGGGATCGACGCCCTGTTTGAGGTTTCGCACCGGCCGTGAAAATGCCGCCTTTCATCGGACTGGCCCTCCGGACTTTTCTCGCCCGGATACCGCCATTTCCACGGCAAAGCGCTCAGCCGATTCGAACCTCTTCTACAAAACAACATACCCCTCGTTCTCACCATTTGCCACTGAAAAATCGCCGACAAAACAGAAAAAAATCACCACTTCCCATTCGCCCCAACGCCCGCAAAATCACTCGCCTTTTCGCGTATTCAAACCCACCCGCTACAGATGTATCGCCCGTCCCACGGCAACCCCGGCCGCCTCCATCACCGCCTCCGAAATCGTCGGATGCGGATGCATCGCCTCAATGATCTCCGCCTCCGTCGCTTCCAGCTTGCGGGCCAGAACCAGTTCCGCCAGCAACTCCGTCACGTTCTCCCCGATCATGTGAACGCCCAGCAGTTCGCCATACTCCGCGCCAAAGATGAGCTTGACGAAACCTTCCGTCTCACCCGCCGCCAACGCCCGTCCGCTGGCGCTGAAGGGAAACTTGCCGATCCGGATCTTCAAATTCTGTTCCCGGCACTTGCGCTCCGTCAGCCCCATGCTCGCCACCTGCGGATGCGTGTAGGTGCAACCGGGAATCTGCTTGTAATCAATCGTGTGATCCGAAACCCCGCAGATATGTTCGATGCATAGCACCGCCTCGTGATGCGCCACATGCGCCAACCACGGCGGCCCGATCACGTCCCCCACCGCCCACACGTTCTCCAAATTCGTTCGATAGTGCTCATCAACCTTGATATGGTTCTTGAAAAGCTCCAGCTTCGCCTCCGGCCCGGCAACATTCTCAACGTTCCCCGTCACCCCCACCGCCATCAGCACCACGTCCGCCTCAATCGTGCTGACGCCCTTGGCATTGTTGACCGTCAACCGCACGCCCGTTTCCGTCTTCTCAACCTTGTCCGTCCGGGTCTTGGTCAGCACCGTAATGCCGCGTTTGGCAAACGACCGCTCCAGCAGGATCGAGCAGTCCTCATCCTCGATCGGCAGCAGATGGTCCATCAATTCGACGATCACCACTTCGGTGCCAACCGCGTTGTAAAAGTCCGCAAACTCACACCCGATCGCACCCGCCCCGATAATGGCCAGTTTCTTCGGCTGCACCGGCAGCACCATCGCCTCACGCGACGAGATGACCCGCTGGCCATCAATTTCCACGCCCGGCAGCGACCTGGCTCGCGCCCCCGTGGCAATCACCACATGCTCCGCCGTCACATCCTTAACCCCCTCCATGCCTGACACGCGCACCCGATGCGGCGTCAATAACTGCCCCGTCGCCTGCTCGTGTTTCACGTCATACTTGCGAAACAGATGCGCAATGCCCTTGGAAAGCTTCTCGGCAATCCCCCGGCTCCGGCCAATGATCTTCGAAAAATCAACCTTCAGATTATCAAACGAAACACCCCACTCCCCCGGATGCTCGCGCAATCGGCGGACAAATGCCCCGCTCTCCAAAAGCGCCTTGGTCGGAATGCACCCCCAGTTCAAACACGTCCCGCCCAGCTCCGCCTTCTCAACGCAGAGCACCCGCTTCTTAAGCTGCCCCGCCCGAATAGCCGCCGCATACCCCGCCGGCCCCCCGCCAATCACGATAATGTCGTAGTTGTAAGCCATAATCCTGATTTCCTAACCGCCGATCAACGCCGATACACGCCGATAAGTAAAAACCAAATCTTCTCTTCATCGGCGTCCATCCGCGTTCATCCGCGGTTCCAAGCCTCTTCTCTGCGTTCCTCTGCGTCCTCTGCGGTAAACAAACTCCCTTCACACCAGCATCATCCCCGGCTCTTCCAGCAACTGCTTGAGCGTCCGCAGGAACTCCGCCGCCGTAGCGCCATCCACCGCACGATGATCCGCCGACAGCGTCACGCTCATCATCGTTCGCGGAACGATCTGGTCATTCACAACCACCGGCCGTTTCTCCGCCGCCCCGATAGCCAGAATCCCAACCTCCGGCGGATTGATAATGGCCGTAAAATCTCGAATCCCAAACGCCCCGAGATTGCTGATGGTAAACGTCGCCCCGCTCAGCTCTTCCTGCTTGAGTTTCTGCACCCGCGCCCGCTCGATCAAATCCGCACTGCGAACCCGGATTTCCCGAAGTCCCATCTGATTCACATTCCGCAGCACCGGCACGATCAACCCGTCCGGCAACGCCACGGCAATCCCAAGGTTCACATCCCCATGACGGGTAATTTCCTTCCCGTCAAAAGTCGCATTGAGCGCCGGATGCGACACCAGCGAAATCGCCACCCCCTTGGCAACCAGATCCTGCAAGGACAACCGCACGTCTTCCTTCTCCAGCGGCTTGTTCAGCCGGGCGCGGAGCTGCGTCAATTCCTCCACATCAATGTCAATCGTCTCATAGAAATGCGGAATCGTCTGCTTGGACTGCTGCAACCGTTGCGCAATAACCGACCGCATCCTGGTCAGTGCAAAAACCTCGGTCTGCCCCGTAGCCACGCGCGGCGCCAAACTGATGGCCGGCCCGGCCACAGGCTTCTTCCCCGCAACCGGCGCTGGCGCAGCCACAGACGCCGCCTTCGCCACCGTTTCCACGTCCCGCTGAACGATGCGTCCGCCCGGACCCGTCCCCCGCACCTGTGTCAAATCCACATCCATCTGAGTGGCAATGCGCTTGGCCAAAGGAGAAACCTTGACCCGCTCCCCGGCCTCGCCAGTCGCGGGCCGACCTTTCCCCACCAGGGCCGTCGCCTCGCGCGACAACGCCTCGGACGTATGTTCCGGCCCAGCCTGCACCGATTCCTGCCGCGAACGCGCTCGCCCTTCTTCGATGTTGCCCCGCCCCAGTTCCGTATCCTGGGCCGCCGCCCCTTGCGCCCCCATGCCCCGCACGGCCGCTCCTCCCACCGGCGGCTTCGTCGCTGGCTGCGCCGACACCGGCGCTACGGCCCCGCCGGCCGCAAACTGTTTCTTCACTTCCACCGGATCTTCCCCCGCACCCGCCAGCACCGCCATCCGCTCGCCGACCTTCACCTTCTGCCCTTCCTGCACCGCCAGCAGCGCCACCGTCCCCGACTCAAAGGCCTCCATATCCATATTGGCCTTGTCTGTCTCCACCTCCGCGATAACGTCCCCTTCGCTGACCTTATCTCCCTCCTTCTTGTGCCACTTGATCAGCGTCCCTTCCGCCATCGTATCGCTCAACTGAGGCATCGTGATTTCAACAGGCATCCTTCACTCCTTTGGAATTTGCAATTTGCAATTGCCCATTTGCAATTGGAATACACAAACCGTCCGCCACTTCTTCATTTGCAAATTGCAAATCGCAAATTGCAAATCCCCTTATCACCGATACATCGCTTCCTTCACCGCCGCCACGACTTTCTCGACGCTGGGCTGCATCGCCAGCTCAAGGTAATGATTGTACGGCGCAGGCGCATCTTCGCTGCAAACCCGCATCACCGGCGCGTCCAGATCATCAAACGCGGCCTTGTAAATTCGCTCCATGATCCCCGCCCCCATCCCGCAGTAAGGCCAATCCTCGTCCACCACGATGCATCGGTTGGTCTTGCGGATGGAATTAACGATCGTCTCCTCATCCAGCGGGCGCAGCGTCCGCACGTCCACCACCTCAACGTCAATATCCTCCTCGGCCAGCACGTACGCCGCCTTCAGGCACAGCTTGACCATCTTCGACCAGCACACCAGCGTAACATCCGTTCCCTCCTTCTTGATATCCGCCTTACCGATGGGAATGGTGTATTCCTCCGTCGGCACCTCCCCCCGATCATTGAGCATCAACTCCGACTCCAGAAAGATCACCGGATCATCGCAGCGGATCGACGTCTTCAGCAGTCCCTTGGCATCAAAGGGCGTCGAAGGAGCCACCACCACCAAACCCGGCACCCGGCTGTACAGCGCATCGACGCGATGACTGTGCGTCGCGCCAAGCTGGTGGGCGATGCCGTTGCCGCCCCGAAAAACGATGGGGCATTTGAGTTGTCCGCCGCTCATGTAGCGAAGGTTAGCCGCATTATTGATCAGTTGATCGAACGCGACGAACGAAAAACTCCAGCTCATGAATTCGACGATCGGCCGCAGGCCGCACGCCGCCGCCCCGATCCCCAGCCCCGAAAACGCCGCCTCGCTGATGGGCGTATCCAACACCCGCCTCGGCCCGAACCGCGCCAGCATGCCTTCGCTGACCTTGTACGCGCCGTTGTATTCCCCCACCTCCTCGCCCATGAGAAACACGTTCTCGTCGCGATCCATCTCCTCCACCATCGCCTGGCGAAGGGCTTCCCTGAACTGAATTTCAGCCATAGTCACAATCCTTTGGATTTGCACCCCGGCCCCTGCAACCCTTCCTTGATTATTTCTCCAACGGATACGTCTCGGAATAAACGTCGGTATACAACTCGCTCACGTCAGGATGCGGGCTGCCGTCGGCAAACTTCACCGCGTCATCCACAATCGCCTTGATCTCCGATTCCATGCCCTGCACGCCGGCATCGTCGATCATCCCGTATTCACGCAACCGCCGCTCGTAAAGAACCACCGGATCCCGCTGACGCGCACGCTCCTGCTCTTCCCGGGTGCGATACTTCATCGCATCCGACATCGAGTGCCCGCGGAACCGGTAGGTGTTGGCCACCAGATAACTGGGCCCTTCCCCCCAACGCGCCCGCTCCACCGCACCGCCCACGGCGCTGATCACCGCATCCAGATCATTCCCATCAAAGCTCTGGTGCGGCATGTTGTAGCCGCTGCCCCGGCGGGAAAGCTCCACCTCCGCGCTCGACCGCTCAACCTGCGTCCCCATGGCCATATGGTTATTTTCCACGATAAAAATCGTGGGCAGTTTCCACAAACTGGCCAGATTCAGCGCCTCGTTGAAAGTTCCCTGATTGATCGCCCCATCCCCGAACAACGTAAAGCAGACCCCGCCTGTTTTCTTGTACATGCAGGCAAACGCCGCCCCGTTCCCAACCGGGATTTGTCCGCCCACAATGCCATGCCCGCCCAGGTTCCCCACCGATGCCTGAAAAAAGTGCATCGATCCGCCCTTGCCTTTGGACGATCCCGTAACCCGGCCGAACAATTCCGCCATCGCCACCCGAGGCTCCATACCCAACGCCAGCGAGTGGCCATGATCCCGGTAAGCCGTAATCAGGTAATCCCGCCCCTTTTCAAAAACCGAAGCGATCCCAACCGCTACCGCTTCCTGCCCGCTGTAAAGGTGACAAAAACCCCCGATGCGCTGACCCGGCTTGGTGTATTCCTGATACGTCCGCTCTTCAAAACGCCGAATGAGCATCATCATCCGAAGACGCTCCCGCTCAGTGGCCCCGTCGCCTGAAGGCTTGCTCACTGCCGGTCGCGTTCGTACTTCGTCGGCTACAGTCATTGAATACTCCGCATATCTCCTAACCCTTGGATCGATAGTTTCTTCGGGACTTGCTCCGCAAATCCTGTACAACTATAGGCGATTTCCCCAAAAAAGCCGAATACCCCATCTCGCCTGCATGCAACCCTAGCGCAAACAAAAGGTTGGAATCAACCCGCCTCCAAATTTGCCGATCCAGTCACCCCCGGCACAAGGATTCAAACATTCCCCACCTTGTAGATCAGGTCGGCAGTGCGGCAGGAGTATCCCCACTCGTTATCATACCACCCGCACACTTTCACAAAATTACCTCCGTCTTTAGGCAGAGTCATCGTTGAAAGCGAATCAAAGACGCACGAAGCGGCATCGCCGACGATATCGCTGCTGACAATCGGATCAGTAGCGTATTCGATAATGCCCTTGAGTTTGCCCTCTGCCGCACCCCGATAGGCATCGTTAATCTCCTGCACCGTAGCCGACCGTTTCAACAAGGCCGTCATGTCGGTAAAGCTTCCATCCGGCACAGGCACGCGCAGCGCAAACCCATCCAGCCGCCCGGCCAGTTCCGGCAGCACCTCGCCCACGGATCGGGCCGCCCCTGTCGTGGTCGGAATCGTATTCACCGCCGCCGCCCTCGCCCGGCGTGGATCCTTGTGGATCAGATCCAGAATCTGCTGATCGTTGGTGTAAGCATGAACCGTCGTCATCATCGCCCGTTCAATCCCGAACGTATCATGAAGCACCTTAACCATCGGCACCAGGCAGTTGGTCGTGCATGAAGCATTGGAGAAGGTGCGCATCTCAGGCCGAATCTTGTCATCATTCACGCCCATCACCACCGTCAAATCAGGCTTATCCTTGGCCGGTGCCGAGAGAACCACCTTCTTCGCCCCCGCCCGCAGGTGGTCGCCATACCCCCCCTTCTCGCTTTCCTTCCTGGTAAACGCCCCCGTGGATTCCAAAGCCACCGTCACGCCCAGTTTCCCCCAAGGCAGATTGGCCGGCACCCGCTCCGAAAGCACCGGGATACTCTTCCCGTTAACCACCAGATTATTTCCCTCGACTCGAACCTCCCCCGGAAACCGCCCATGAACCGAATCGTATTTCAGCAACAGCCCCAGCGATTGGGCGCTGCCCAGATCGTTGACCGCCGCCACCTCAAACCGATCCGGCTCCCTGGCCATTGCGCAAAAACGTTGCGTCCGATGCGACCGAACCCATTAATTCCAACTCTTACGGCTGCCATGACATCATCTCCATTTTCAAACCGTAAGAACCCTCCCGAAAAACTGTCAAGGCGACTCTGGCATTAAAACCCAATGCACGACTGACATACGACAAAGCCCCGGATGTACATCCGGGGCTCTGACTCCACGTATCCCGTAAGCCCCCAAAGAACGAAAAAACCGCGCCAGTAAACACTGGCGCGGTTCTCTTTACTTCAGAATGACAACCGTCAATTACAGGTTGCCGTCCTTCTTGGCCATGACCTTCAGCAGGTCGATAACGCGGTTGCTGTAGCCCCATTCGTTATCGTACCAGCTCACGACCTTGAAGAACCGCTTCTCGCCCTTCAGGTTGTTCTGCAGGGTGGCAAGGCTGTCATAGATCGACGAACGCTGATCGTGGATGAAGTCGGTCGAAACCAGCTCTTCATCGGTGACGCCCAGGATGCCCTTGAGGTAGGTCTCCGACGCCTTCTTCAACGCCGCGTCGATTTCCTCAATCGAGGTGTCCTTGGTCGTGCGGAAGGTCAGATCGACCACCGACACGTCCGGGGTCGGCACGCGGAAAGCCATGCCCGTCAGCTTGCCCTTCGTCGCCGGGAGCACTTCACCAACCGCCTTGGCGGCGCCGGTGGTGCTGGGGATGATGTTCTGAGCCGCCGCGCGGCCGCCGCGCCAGTCCTTCTTGCTCGGGCCGTCCACCGTCTTCTGCGTGGCGGTATAGGCATGGATCGTGGTCATCAGACCGGTCTCGATCCCGAAGCCTTCCTTCAGCAGCACGTGAACCACGGGAGCCAGGCAGTTGGTCGTGCATGAAGCGTTCGACACGATGTTGTGCTTGGCCGAGTCGTATTCGCCGTCATTGACGCCGACCACGAGGGTCTTCACTTCGCCCTTGCCGGGGGCCGAGATGATGACCTTCTTGGCGCCGGCGGCGATGTGGCCCTTGGCCTTTTCCGAGTCGGTGAACAGACCGGTGGATTCGATCACATAGTCCACGCCCAGAGCCTTCCACGGAAGCTGCGCCGGGTCCTTGGTGGCCATGACGCACTTGATCTTGTGGCCATTGACCACAATGATGTCGGCTTCTTCCTTCGTCGGTTCGCTCTTGGCGGTTTCAACCGTGTGCTTGAACTTGCCATGCACCGAATCATACTTGATCTGGTAGGCGAAGTAGTCGGCGTCGGTGGAGATATCCACCACGGCCACCACATCGATCACCTTGCCCAGCAAGCCCTGATCGCACAAAGCCTGGAACACCATTCGGCCGATTCGACCGAACCCGTTAATACCAACCTTCAACGCTGCCATGCCAGTGGCTCCTTTCAATCGCGGATGATTACAGACCCTGACCCGGCCCCCTGGCCCGGATCAAACGGGAGGAACGATACGGGCGCCCCCCGCCCCTGTCAAGCTTCCCACACACACAATACACGTCACGGGTATGAAAGCCCCGATTACGCAAAGTCCAACGTCCCTCGCGTCACCCCAAGTTGATTCAGCACCCGAAGCCGCTGACAAGCCGTCTGCCCGTCCTCCAGGCCCGCCAGCACCCGGGCATACCTTTCCAGAATCAACCGCGTCTGCTCCCCATCCTCCCGCAGCAATTCCACCCGGAAATACTCCATCCCCAACTCCTTCATCCGCGGCACAAACTCCGCCGCCGATTGCGCCGCCGCATTGAACACCGTATTCCGGCACCCCACGTCCGCCAGCAGCGGATGCGCAACCCCCGCGCGATCACTCAGCTCCACCCGATGCCGATCGCACGGCCGGCCACAATCGCGGTAGTCCTTCCCCGTCGAAAGCACATGACAAAAAACACAATGCTCCATATGGAACATCGGCATGTGCTGATGCACCACCGCCTCAAACCGTTTGGCCGGATACCGGCCCAACATCGCCTGGAGCTGCGCCCAGTTCAAATCATAGCCGGGCGTCATCCGCACCAACCCCTGCCCCGCCAGCAGATGTGCCGTAATCTCATTGGCCACGTTCAGCGAATAATCCCCGATCAACGGCAACTGCGGGCAACACTGACGGAAAAAACTCAACCCGGTCAGATTGCGCACCAATACCGCATCCGGCTCGCAATCCCCGATCTGCCTCAGCAACCCCTCCTCCCCCGGCTTAACGATCCGCACCGTCCCCAGCCCAACCGGTATCCCCGCGGACCTCGCCAATCCAACCGCCTCCTTATACCGACGCACGTCCTCAAAATCGCAGTAAACCATCCCCGGCCCCGGCAAACCATCCGCCGACGTCCAACCCAAAACCGCCTGCAACTGCTCCATGCTCCGCGTCAACACAACCAGCTTCGGCCCGGCCTTGCAATCACGATCCGATGCCACACCCCCCGCAATTTCAGCGCACACATGCTCCAGCGCATCCGCCTCTTCCATCCGATACCGCAATTCCCCGTCGCGGGCGGCCACCAACGTCTCCACCGCCCGCCGCCGCAGATCATTCAGCACACTCTTGGGAACCATCACCGGATCGGCCGACTCCCATTCGATCACCCCCAGCTCAAACGGCGTCTGCCCAAGCCGCCCGAACTGATCCCGAAGAAGCTGTTCGCTCAACGGATGCTTCTGCGCCTGTTGCAACGGTTGATCCGTAAAAACCGTCGTTTCATGCCCCGCATCATCCCAAACCGTCAACCGCAAAGGCTGGCCGACCTTCGCCGCCACGCGAACCCCCAGCGGCACACGGCGAACCACCTGATCACGGGCAAAGCTCTGTTCCAATCGGCGGCGCACCGCCGGATCGTCCGTCTTCCACACCATCGAACCGATATTCAAAGCCACAAAGTTGATCACACCCCGCCCGAAGGTCACTTCAACCACCGCCGGCTTCGATCCTCGTCCTATCCCCGCACACGGCTCAACCGTATAAACCCGCCCGCCCTGCTCGTCCTGTTCCGGATGCCCCTCGTCAAAAACAATCCCGTCGCCGGGCTTCAGCGAATTACCCGCCCGCAGCTCGATCATCACGCTGTCATCGGTAGCATCGATGACCGTGCCCACATGAATCCCCCGGCTCTTGGGAAACCGCCCATGCACCAACTTCTGATGGTCCGGCCCATCCAGATACCCATGCGTAAAACCGCGCAAAAACTCTGCGCCAGCTCCACCTCTTGATCCCGTGAAATCCCAAACGGTTTGCCCTGCACCGCCGCATCCAGTGCGGCCCGGTAACTCTGCGTCGTCGCCGCCACATAGTGGGCGCTCTTCAACCGACCTTCGATTTTGAAACTCCGTACGCCCGCCGACAAAAGTGGCCCGATCAGGTCATATGCCGCCAGATCCTGCGGGCTGAGCAGATACGCCTGCTCGCCCAGATCACGCGCCTCCCCATCGACAATCAATTGATACGGAAGCCGACAGGCCTGGGCGCACTGCCCGCGATTGGCGCTGCGCCCGCCCAACGATTCGCTGGTCAGGCACTGCCCCGAATACGCCACGCACAACGCCCCATGCACAAACACTTCCAGCGGCACCGGCGAATCACTCGTCAACCGGCGGATTTCCTCAAGCGAAAGCTCCCGCGCAAGAATCACCCGCCGCACACCCAGCGACCGAACGAACTCAATCCCCCGCAACTCAGTCAGCGTCATCTGCGTCGAGCCGTGCATCGGCAGCGTCGGCGCCAGCCGATGAATCAACGCCGCCAGCCCCAAATCCTGCACAATCACCGCATCCACACCGGCCGCGGCAATCGCCCCCGTAAATTTCACCGCCTCCGGCAATTCGTCCGAATAGATCAGGGTGTTGAACGTGACGTACCCGCGGACATTGTGTTCATGCAGATACGCCATCACCTGCGGCAATTCTTCGATCGTGAAGTTTGTCGCCCGATGCCGGGCGTTATAATTGCTCAACCCGAAATAAACCGCATCCGCGCCATTGGCCACCGCCGCGCGAAGAGATTCCCAATCACCAGCCGGAGCAAGAAGTTCAGGGCGATCCAACACAGGCATCCTTCTACATTGTCGAGCAATACCCCCCATCCAACGGATAGATTGTACGACGCACACCCAATAATTACGAACCCCGCAGGATCACCCGCTCCACGCATGCGACTCCTCCTCGCTATTCAAAACTCAAAGCCCCGGATGTACATCCGGGGCTATAACCGCTCCCGACCTCGCTTGCAGCTTCGTGAATCCAGCCCCTATCGAGTCGAAACCACAACCGATTTCAACCCCCGTCGCACAGCCATCTCCAGCCCAACCGTCTGCAAATCCGTCGGATGCAAAACCCGCCCCGCCAATGGAAAAGATGCGCGAATCCTCCAAAGCAATATGACGGTGATACACTTCCGCCAGCCGATCCAGGATGCCAACCAGATCTTCCGTCAATCCAGCCGGAAGCCGATTCTCCGCCAGCCACTGTCGGCAGATTTCCTCCACACGGTGATGGGCCACATGCGCCGAAACGTGGTCGGCCTCCAGTTCGTCCAACGCCGCCATGACCGCGTCCACTTCCCCATCGCGCACGGCCCGCATGCGCGGAAAAAGCGATTGCTCTTCATCATGCGTATGCCGAACGGCCGCAAACTTGAAATACAATAGCGCACTCTCCAGCGCCTGACGATGCGGCTCGTCCAGCGCCCCCCCATGTGCTTCATGCACCACACGGATCAGTACATTCAGAAAGTGCTCAATTCGACGGTGACAATCCCGCAGCAAAGCCAGTGGATCGTTAAAATCGGCAAGCCCTTGAGCGCCAAGAGAAACAGGCATGGGCGGACTCCATTAAAGAAACGTCCGCCGAATTCTAGAACCGCAGTCCGCAAAAAGTCAGCCGTGCCCTGCCGTATTCTGCTGCAACTCTACCGAAGCAGCCTCAGCCTTTACGCCATACAACCGATGCAGGATCGGCAGAACAACCGTCCCCAGCCCAGCCAAAATCACCAGCACGCCCGCACCGCGCATCATCAGCTCGGAATTGTCGTCGCGCACAACGCCCACCGAAACCAGCCCCGCAAACGCAAACACGACGCCGAGCGTCGCAAACCGCACCCGCGCAATCCGCCCTTGAACCGCATCAGCGAAAGCAGGCCGGCGTACGGCAATGCAATCGCCCAAATAAAACACACAGCCGTAACCTTATTAAAGAAGGATGAATATCTCCCAAACCGCCATCCAGTCCAGATATCGATCAGCATGAGCAGCAACCCAACTCCGCCAACGATCATGCCGACTACCATGCCAGCCCGCCAGACTCGCTTGCCCATCAGAAACATGCAACCCAGCGAAGTGAAGCTATAAAAACAGATCGCCGCTATCGTGGGAAGGATTCGCCAGTTCCCCAAGCTCGGCATGAGAACCGTCACTATCCCCGCCAGGGCCAATAGCGAAAGCGACAAAACCGCGCCCAGCAGAAAAACACGTTTCAAAGTTTTCATAGGCCCATTGTAACGCGTGCTTGCAGCTTCATCAAATCCCACCCCATCGAGCATCACAGCGCATTCGAACGAGTCGCCTCGGTCGCCGGTTCCATCTCCGATTTTTTCGTGATGCTCAAATATCCGTCGCTTTCCAGAACCGCTTCCGCCACGTCACGAACGTCATGCACTCCCTGCCGGCGAAGCAACGCCCTTAGCTCCGGAACCGTCAGCAATTCCCTTTCCAGATTGTGATGCAACAGTTTGCCGTGATGAACCAGCAAGGTCGGCCGACCCTGCACAAGCGCCTCCATCCGTCTCGACCGATACGTCAAAACGTTAAACCCATAGCTGAGAAGAATAAGCACGGTGGCCAGGATCAGCCCTCCGGTGATGGAGTTATCCCCGCCGTTCATGGAGTTCTGAACCGCATTGCTGATCAGCAGCAGCGCCACAAAGTCCGCCATGCCCATCTGCCCCACCTGCCGTTTCCCCGAAAGTCGCAGCAGCAGAACAATCGCCAGGTAAACCACCCCCGCGCGGATCACCAGATGCCACCACGGAAAACCGCTGACCGACCACAGTGCGTTCATGACTCTATCTCCAGGTTATCACCAAGAAGAAAGACGTCCTTCTGAATATCCACCAAAACCAAAGCTCTCATACAGACCTCCCCTCACCACATCTATTCTATCCTAATCCACTGAAACCCCTCCATGCCGCCTCAATCCCCCGAAAAGGCCTGCTCTTCGCGGTTTCGCGAATCGGCAAGCTCCACACATTCCCCGGCATCATCTTTGCTCCCTCCAATGACGGTCGGGCACGGTTCACAAACCCTTGGAGGCATCCATGCGTGAAGCGGACACTGGTTGGCTGAAAGATCTCCTCACGGATCACCTTCCCCCCTGCGTCTCTCTCTACCAACCCGTCCATCGCGCCGCCCCGCCGGCCCATGAAGACCCGGTTCGCTTCAACAACCTGCTGGAAGAAGTCGAACGCCAGCTCAAGCAGCGTTATCCCACCAACGTCGTGCGGGAAATGGTGGACAAGGTCCGCTCCGCACAAGCAGAAATCGGCGCCCACGGCGGCGACCGCGACACCGTCGCCGTCTTCGCCTCCAAAGACTATTTCCAAGTCATCACCCTCCAGGAACCGATCCGCGAAACCGTCGTCGTTGCCGACAATTTCCACGTCAAACCCTTGATCCGCACGCTCCAATCGGCCGGCCGATTCCAACTGCTGTGCCTGTCCCAGAAGCGAGCCCAGGTATTTGAAGGCACCCACTACCGTCTCAGCCCGCTGCCCTTGCATAACATTCCCGAGGACGCCAACATCGTCTCAGGCATGACGCTCTCCCACGAAGTCTCCAGCCAGGTCGATCTGGCCGAAGCGCATACTCAGCTTCCCAACGAAGGATCCGCCCCCCATCCCCCGGCCTTCACGGAGCGATTCTTCCATGCCGTCGATAAAGCCGTCTGGGAAAACTACTCGCGAAAGTCCCATCTGCCTTTAATCCTCGTGGCCGTCGAACGCAACCAATCGATTTTCCGTCAGATTAGCGCCAACCCCCTCCTGATGAACGAAGGTATCCGACTGGACCCCAACAGCCTGGACGCAGATCGTCTGCGCCAGGAGGCGTGGCGCATCATGGAGCCCCATTATCAAGCCGAGCTCAGCAAGCTGGCAGACCAATTCCGTTTCGCCAAGGCTCACCACCTCGGCTCCGACCAGCTATTTCAGGTGGCCGAATCATTGGTAGCCGGTCGCGTAGGCACTCTTCTCGTTGAAACAGGAAAGCAGATCCCCGGCCGACTGCACCGCGCCAGCGGCCTGATCGAACCCATCACCCCCACCAACCCCCTCGCCGATGACGTCCTGGACGATCTGGCCGAGCTGACGCTCAAAATGGACGGACAAGTCCTGGTCATCCCCCCCGACCAAATGCCCACCCAAACCGGCGTAGCCGCCATCTACCGCTACTAACCCTCCCCCCGCAGGGGAGCCCCAATAACCGCGACGCAACGCGTCGCGGAGCCCTCGCATACAAACTCATCTCCTTCACACCACCGCCCCCTCAAACTCCGCCGGCGCATCAATCCGAAACTTCATCGGCTTGCCCGTCCGTGGATGCGCCACCGTCAACTCCACCGCCATCAGCAGCAACCGCGGCTCCTTCACCGGCGTCCCCCCGCCGTACATCGCATCCCCCACCACCGGCGTCCCCCGGCTCGCCAGGTGGCGCGAATCTGATGCTTTCGTCCCGTTTGCAGCGTCACCCGCACCATCGCCCGTTTGCCGTTGTCCTTCACCACTTCGTAATCCGTTACCGCGAGCACGCCTTTGCCGATCTGCTTGACGACATGCACCGTCCCGTCGATCCGCTCCGACAGGTTGGATTCGATCCGTCCCTGCCGCGGCTTGGGCACCCCTTGCACCACCGTCAGATACACCCGATGAACCGTATGCTTGAAAAACTGCGTCTTCAGCGATTCATACGCCGCATTGTTCTTGGAAAAAATCAGCAGCCCCGAAGCCTCGCGATCCAGCCGATGGATCAATCCCACCCGCGCCTTGGGCTCCCGACCGGCCAGATATTCCCTCACCCCGGCCAGCAACGTCGGCCTTTTCTCCCGCGGCACCGTGCTGGTCAACAACCCCGCCGGCTTGTTCACCACCAGGATGTCTTCATCCTCATACACCACCGGAAACCCCGGCCCCGCCTTCCCCCCCTCACGCTCCGACTCCACACGATCCGACACGCTCACCTTGTCCGTATCCGACAAGAGCTGTTTGAGTTTCACTGCCGGACGCCCATTGACCGCAACCCGCCCCGCCTCCAGCATCCGCTTCAAAGTTTGACGCTTGGCCGTCGGATACTTCTCAATCAACCAGTCGATCAACATCTTCGCCATAATTCCGTCCACCCGATCCGCCAAACTTCATCCCCCAAGATAAGCCCGTTTCACGTCGGGATGCTGCAGCAGATCGGACGCATTACCCGACATCGTGACGCATCCGGTCTGCATCACATATCCGCGATGGGCCACCGTCAGGGCCATGTGCGCGTTCTGCTCCACCAGAAAGATCGTCGTCCCCTCGGCGTTGATCTCCTTGATGATCTGGAAAATCTTGCGCACCACCAGCGGCGCCAGCCCCAGCGACGGTTCGTCCAGCAGCAGCAACTTCGGCCTGGCCATCAGCGCCCGGGCAATAGCCAGCATCTGCTGCTCCCCGCCCGAAAGAGTCCCCGACCGCTGATATCGCCGCTCGGCCAGCACCGGAAACAAACCGTAGCACCGCTCAAGGTTACTATGAATTTCTTCCTTATCCCGCTGCTGATACGCCCCCAGCAGCAGGTTCTCCCGAACCGTCAGATTCGCGAAAATCTGCCGCCCTTCCGGCACGTGGCACACCCCCAGCCGCACCGTGTGATGCGCCGGCAGCCCGATCAGCGACTGCGCCCCCTCCCAGATCATCGCCCCCGCCGTCGGCTTGATCAGCCCGCTGATTGTCCGCAGCAGCGTTGTTTTCCCCGCCCCGTTGGCGCCGATCAGCGTCACGATTTCCCCGCTGTCGATATGCAGCGAAACCCCGTGCAGCGCCTTGATGACGCCGTAAGAAACGCAAAGATCGTTGACCGACAACAGCATTACACCGGCTCTCCCAGATAAGCTTCAATCACCTTCGGATCGGCCTGCACCTGAAGCGGAGTCCCCATGGCAATCGTCTCGCCGTGATCGATCACCGTGATCCGCTCGCAGATCGTCATGACCAGTTTCATGTCGTGCTCGATCAGCCAGATGCCCACGCGGAAATGATCGCGAATCAAACGGATCAGGTCCATCAGCTCGATCTTCTCCTGCGGGTTCATCCCCGCCGCCGGCTCGTCCAGCAGCAGAACCCGCGGCCCGGTCGCCAGCGCCCGGGCGATCTCCAGCCTCCTCTGCAATCCATAGGCAAGGTTGCGCGCCAAATCATGGGCGCGGTCGGCCAAATCCAGCGTGTGCAACAATTCCATCGCCTCGGCTTCGTGCTTCCGCTCTTCCGCGTGATGATGGGGCGTGCGAAAAAGCGTCGCCCAGAAACCGTGGGTAATCGACTGATTGAAGCCCACCAGCACGTTATCCAAGACCGAAAGCCCCCCGAACAGCCGAATGTTTTGAAACGTCCGCGCAATCCCCAGCCGGTTAATACGAAACGCCGGCAGCGCTGCGATGGACTCACCGCCCAGCCGAATATCCCCGTGCGTCGGTGGATACACCCCGGTCACCAGGTTAAACGCCGTGGTTTTCCCCGCCCCGTTCGGCCCGATCAATCCCGCCAACTGCCCCTGGTCCAGCGTGAAATTAAAATCCGACAGCGCCCGCAGGCCGCCAAATTCAACCGAGAGATTGGTAATTTCCAGCAGCGGCATAAATCAATCCGCAAGACGCTTGCGAGTCCACCACAATTCCCGGCTGCCCAGCAACCCCTCCGGCCGAAGCAGCATCATCACAATCAACAGCAGGCTGTAAATCACCATCCGCCACTCGCTGAACGCCCGAAGTTCTTCCGGCAGATACGTCAGCACCACCGCGGCCACAATCGTACCGCTGATGCTGCCCGACCCCGCCAGCGTCACCATCACCACAAGTTCAATCGACCGCATGAACGAAAAGTGCGACGGCGTAATGTACGACGTATAGTGCGCAAAAAGCACGCCCGCCGTCCCGGCGAAAAACGCACCCGTCACAAACGCCATCACCTTGCTCCGCGTCGCGTCGATCCCCACCGCCGACGCCGCAATCTCATCTTCCCGCACCGCCAGCAGCGCCCGCCCCGCGCCGACCGCACCAGCCGCCAGACCACCACCACGCACACCAGCGCCACCCCGTACACCCACCCCAAACTGGCATAAACCGGAACCCCGCTCAGCCCCAACGCCCCGCCCAACGGGCTGGAATTGGTAATCACAACCCGAATAATCTCGGCAAACCCCAGCGTGGCGATCGCCAGATAATCCCCCCGCAACCGCAGCGTAGGAATGCCGATCAGCAGACCCGCCGCCGCCGCACAAACGCCCCCGCCCACCAGCAGGATCACAAACGTCAGCACCGGCCGCACCGCCGCGGGGATCGCCCGCGAACCGGCCGCCGCCACCGGCTGCCCGTGCGTCAACATCGCATCAAACACCCACCGCAACAGCCCGATCAGATGCGACCAGATCAGAAACGGCCGAACCGCCGTCGCCGATGCCGCCACATCGCTGATGATCCACGCCAGGATCACTATCAACAGCACCCCCGGCAACGACGGATGCAACGCCCGCGACCGGCGAATCACCACAAAAAGCCCCGCAAGGACCAGCGCCGCCAGCGCCACCGTCGCCGCCAGCGCCACATAGAACAGCAGCACCCCCAGCGGCTGATGAAAGTCCGGTGAAAACGTCTTGGCCGGATACGCCGCCAGATAGGCCCCTATCGCCATGAAGCCCGCATGCCCCAGCGAAAACTGCCCGCTGATCCCATTAATAAGCTGCAAGCTGACGGCCAGGATAATGTTCACCCCTACCATCACGATCAACAACTGACTGTAGCGATCCACCCACCCCGAGCTTTCCACGAACCGCCCCAGCAGCGCAATCCCCACCAGCACCGGCAAAATCAGCCAGTTGCTGCGCAGCGTCCACCGCCAGGGATTGACACTTCTCTCCGCAACGAAAGGCAGAACCGGATTGTCAGACTTTCTCGTTGACATTCCTGCCAAAAATCCCCGAAGGTTTCACCAGCAGCACCGCAATCAGAATCACGAACGCCACGCCGTCGCGATATTGCGACCCGCCCGGCAGATATCCCACCACCAGCACCTCGATCAATCCCAGCAGAATCCCCCCCGCCACCGCACCATAGATATTCCCAATCCCCCCCAGCACCGCCGCCACGAAAGCCTTGATCCCCGGAATCAACCCCATCAGCGGCTCAACCTTCGGGTACTTATTCACCCACAACACCCCCGCCGCCGCCGCCAGCATCGAGCCCAGCACAAACGTCAGGCTGATGATGCGATTGACATTGATCCCCATCAACGAAGCCGTATCAAACCGATACGACACCGCCCGCAGCGCCATCCCCACCCGCGTAAACTTGACGATCAACGACAAAATCACCATCAGCACAAGAGTGATCCCAACCACCAGGATATCAATCGGGGCGATCACCACACTGCCCAGCGAGATAGTCGAATTGGCCCAGGGCAAAACCGCCGGGAAAGCCTGAGGCGTCGGCCCAAACAGATTGGGGTTCTGCAACCCATACTCCAGCAGCATCGAAACCCCAATCGCCGTAATCAGCACCGTCAACCGAGGCCGATTCCGCAACGGACGATACGCCAGAAACTCGATCAAAAAACCCAGAACGCCGCAAACCCCCATCGCCGCCGCCAGCACCAGCCCGAACGTTCCCCACGACGGATGGCTCCCCATCCCCAGCCACGCCCCCGCCGCGTAAAACGCCGCAACCGCCCCCACCATAAACACATCCCCGTGGGCAAAGTTGATGAACCGCAGCACCCCGTACACCATCGTGTACCCGACGGCGATCAGCGCATAAATCGCCCCCCAGGCGATGCCATTGATAAGCTGTTGAATGAATTCCTGCATAAAGTCGGCTCGGATCATCAGGGCTGAACGCTGGCCACGAAGTGAGGAACTTTATTCTCGATTTTAAGCACCACGATCGGCTTTTGTGGGTCGCGATTCTTGTCCATGGTGATGGACCCGCTGGCGCCCGGAAAGTTCTTCGTCTCCGCCAGAGCCAGGCGAATCTTCTCCGCCTCGGTCGAACCCGCTCGCGCGATGGCGTCGGCCATCAGCCTCATCGCATCGTATCCCAGAATCGCCATGGCATCGGGAGTCTTGCCGTTGTACTTCTTCCGGTAGGCCGTCACAAACGCCTTCACCTCCGGGCGGCTTTCTTCCGCCGAATAATGGTTCGTGAAATAGCAGCCGTTCACCGCATCGCCGCCGATCTGCGCGGTCTTGTCGCTATCCCATCCGTCGCCCCCCATCAGCGGCACGGCGATCCCCAACTGCCGGGCCTGGCTGCAGATCAACCCCACCTCCGTATAGTATCCGGGAACATAAATCGCATCCGGCCGGGCGTTCTTGATCCGCGTCAATTGCCCGTGAAAATCAACGTCCCCTTCGCTGTAGCTGACGTCGTCCACGATCTGCCCGCCATGTTTCTTGATGTAATCGACGAAGAAATCATGCAGCCCCACGCTGTAATCGTTTTTCACGTCGTACAACACCGCGATCCGCGCGGCCTTCAATTGCTCCATGGCAAACTTGGCCATCGCCTGGCTCTGGAACGCATCGGTAAAGCACGCCCGGAAAACCCACTCCCCCACCTGCGTCACTTTGGGATTGGTGCTGGCCGGCGAAAGCAGCGGAATCCGTGCCGCTTGCGCCACCGGAGCCGCCGCCAGCGTGCGTGACGAAGCCACCTCCCCGACCACCGCCACCACCCCATCCCGGTTAATCAGCTTTTCCGCCGCCGTCCTGGCCTCTTCCGGCTTGGACTGATCGTCTTCCGAAATCACAATGATCTTCTTGCCCAGCACCCCGCCCCTGGCGTTGATCTCGTCCAGCGCCAGCATCGCCCCTTCCTTGCACGACACTCCAAAGGTCGCCGTCAACCCCGTTTCCGAGCCAAATAACCCAACCTTGATCCCGTCGCCGCTCTCCCGCCGATTGCATCCCACCGCCAGCGACAGAGCCACCAGGATCGTCATAACAACAAGCGTGCGCATCGTTTCTCTCCTGCCAACACCGGCGCATTCCCCGGCAAACGCGCAATCCTACACCAACCCAACAAAAAAGCCCAACCCCCGCAACAGCCGGATGATTTCGGATTTTGGATTGCGGATTGTGGATTTACCGCCCCCTCATACAAGCCCGGCGATTCATCGCCGGGACTGTAGGGGCGACGCATGCGTCGCCCGCGAACACCCCCGACGCCCCCACGCCTCTTCAATCCCAAATCCGCAATCCAAAATCCCAAATCCCCCGTCTCTGATGACAACCCACCCCCTCCACGCTACATTTCCCCCTTCCGGAAGGAGTTCTCCATGCAACTTAAACTATCCACAGTGGGTGCGGCAGCGGTCTGTCTGGCTGGTAACGTCCTCTGCGCCGCTTCCGAACCCATGATGCTCGCCACCCAGGCCAACGAAAGCGTCTACGCTCCCCCCGCCTCCATCAGCCCCAAAGAAGGCGTCAACCAGGGCGGCATCAACCTCGACCTCCAAGTCCGCTACATGACCGATTACGTCTACCGCGGCGTCAATCACAGCCAGGTCGGTGGCCAAGGCAACGCAACCAACCTCCAGTTCGACGGCGCTCTCTCCTTCGACCTCGGCCGAGCACCCCACCCCTTCATCGGCGTATTCACCAACGTCTACGACGCCGACCCCGTCTCCCGCTTCCAGGAAATCCGCCCCTTCTTCGGCGCCAACTGGGAACTCAAACCCCTCACCCTCGAAGCCGGCAACATCACCTACATCTACCCCGAACGCGAAGACCTCGACACCGCCGAAGTCTACGGCAAAATCACCCTCGACGATTCCACCCTCTGGCACACCGCCAAGCCCGTCCTCTCCCCCTACATCCTGGGCGCCTACGACTACAACCTGAACAACGGCTGGTACTTTGAAGCCGGCGTCAAACACGACTTTGTCATCGAAGACACCGGCCTGACCCTCACCACCCTCGCCGACATCGCCTACGAAATGGGCATCCAGAAAGTCTTCGTCTTCGACAACCCCAAAGACGTCGGCTTCCAGCATTACGATCTGGGCCTGCTGGCCCGCTACTCCCTCAACAGCCTCTTCAACGTCTCCCACCGCTACGGCGAATGGAGCCTCAACGGCTACTTCTACTACACCGGCTCACTGGCGCAGCACATTCTCGCCGACAACCTCCTCTGGGGCGGTGTCGGTATCGGCTTGAAATATTGACGGATAAACACCCACCCCAAAGAAACTTCCCCCTTCCCATCCCATCCCCAACGCCCACCGATTGATATCGGTGGGCCTTGTACCCCCCACGCACACAACAAGGCTTGCTCTTCGCGCTTTCGCGCGTCCCGGCAACTACTTCTTCCCCACCACCTGCTGCATCCCCCGGGCGCGTTGCAGCAGGTGTTCCCGCTCCTCATAGCTCTTCTGATCCGTAATACGCCGCGCCACCGCCTCGGCATACTCCGCACGCGCCGCCTCCGCATCGACCTCCTGGGCCGCAATCGCATCCTGCGTCAAAATCGTCAGCTTATTATCCTTCATCTGGGCCACGCCCCCGTCGATGAAGAAATACCGCTTCTGCCCATTGGCCAGATCCACGCGCAATGGCCCAGCCCCCAGCTTCACCAGCAGCGGCGCCCGATCCGTCAGAATCCCGATCAACCCATCATGGGCCGGCACAATCGCCTGCGTAAGAGACTCGTCCATCACTTGTTGCTCGGGGGTTACGACGACGCACTGAAAGGCCATGGAAGCTCCAAAGTCAATTGCAAAAATCCACCGGACCCGACTTTAATAGCCGAACCGACGCCCGTCAAATACCAACCCATTTCCCCCAATACATCCGTTGCCAAACGCCGGCCATAGGATATGATAATTCCTGTTGATCCATTTGGCCACCGCGTTCCCCGCGGTGGCCCATGTTTTAGTAATACGATGACCCTGTTCGGATGATTGGTGCCGACACGGCGCAGGAGTTGCCATGCAGATTGTCAGTCCTGAAGAAAAAGCGGCCCTCGAGCGGAAACGCGAAGAACTGTACAAGGCTCAGCTCGATGTGCAGGAGCGTATCCGCAAGGCCGCCAGCCTCGGCGATTTGTCCGAAAATGCCGAGTACCACTTCGCCAAGGAAGAAAACCGCACCATTCAGCGGCAACTGGCCGAGCTGGAAGCCAAGCTCAAGAACATTCACGTCGTCTCCAACGAAGACGTGCCCGAAGACGTCGTATTCCTCGGCCACACCGTCAAACTGCTGGACCTGGACGACGACAGCGAGCAACTGGTCCGCCTCGTCGGCGAAGCCCAGCCCCCCTCCGCCGACAGCGACATCCTTCCCGTCTCCGCCAGCAGCCCGATGGGCGAAGCCCTGATGAAAGCCCGCGTCGGCGACACCGTTAAGGTCAAAGCCCCCCGCGGGACGATGGAATTTAAGATCCTGGAAATCGTGCAGTAAAATCCGCCGACCAACAATCGGCCGCCACCTTAGCTCAATGGCAGAGCACCGGTTTTGTAAACCGGTGGTTGTCGGTTCAAGTCCGACAGGTGGCTTTCATTCCCTTACCGACGGCCCATGCCGGCTTGACCGGATAATTTCGGCTCACATCCCACGCCCTCAAACAGAATGCCGGTTCCATTCATCGCCCCCAGGGCGAAGGGGGAAGGCCGCGTTGCGCCCGACGGTCTTCCATGGCCTTTCGGAATTCAGCCATGCGAGCCTTGGTCGCCGGAGGCGTGTTTTCCACCCTGGCTTTCATTCGTTCGGGCCGGGTCATATTTCTCCTGCTCGAACTCGAACTCGAAGCCGGGCCCGCATCGCCCGGCGGCCTTGCCGGTCGGGTTGCCGCACGCGCCTGCCATTCCTGCTGGCGCTTTTCCATCTGGTCAATCAGACCGTCCATGTACCGATCCCGCTGCGGCCCGGGCGGCAGGGCAAAATAGGCCGTCATCTGCTCTTCCATCCGCCTCATGAAACCAGACCGCATCGCCTGAAAATAAGGCCGCTTCTGCTCCTCCGTCAGTTGCGAAAACTCCGGCGTCGCCATGAACTGTCGCAGCGCCGTCGGGTCTGTCGGCACATCCGGTTTTGCTCCACCGACTCTCCATGCCATCAGACCCGCCACGATAAATACAACCGCCACCAGCCAGACCGTCTTCCGCTTCCACAGCGGTGTCTTTTTCTTCGCAACCGGCGTCACGGGTGTGTTTGTGTCGATGGTATACCGGGCCATGTCGGCTTCTCCTCGTTAATTCACCAGATCGTTTACGTGCATATCCGTCACGAACAGAAAATTCGTGGAGCCGTACGTCCCCGCCGGGCCGTGGAACGGTTCGTAGTCATTCAACAGCCAAAGTAGTTCCGGCTGCTGCTGCCGAAATAACCGCGTATCCTTCAGCTTCAGCCCGGCGCACGACTTGAGCATGACGTTGTATTGATAGCTGGACCCCTCCTGCTCGTAATACGTTTCATACTCGCCGGTTCGGCTGGAGGGGTTCATGATCCGATCGGACGGACAACGGAACACCTGCGTCGCGCCGCGGTGATAGGGAGCCAGGACATCCACAATCGACGGGTCTTTGCTCAGGTGCAGCGAGGGCATCAGGTCCACGTACGGCAATCGTCCGTTGCCGTCGTCCAGATACATCTGAAACAACATCCCGATATCCCTCAACTGCGCCCGGCAAGTCGTCCGGTCGGCGCTGCCGCGAACCTTGCTGAGAACCGGAAGCAGAATGCCGATCAGCAGGCTTATTACGCCGATGACCACCAACATTTCTACCAGCGAAAATGCTTTGTGTCGTTTCATGACGTGCGATTAAGCCAGATAATACCTCCCCACTCTCCATAACGCACGATTGCCGGGAATATTGCGTACAAAAAAAAGTCCGCGGCCGGCCGACCGCGGCTTTAAGACGTACGGGATGCGATTGGGGAGGGTTACCGTTTGATCCGGGCGCTGCCGCCGCCGGCGACGTGTTGGAGTTCTTCGAGGGTGATCTGGGACGTATCGCCACGGGTGCTCATGAGCATAGCGCCGTGGGCGACGCCGAGGTTGACGCATTCCTGAGGGGTCTTGCCGGTGAGGAAGCCGTAAGTAAAACCGGAGGCAAAGCCGTCGCCGCCGCCGACACGGTCTTCGATTTCCAATGCGGGAAAGTTCAATCCCTCATAGAAGACGCCTTCGTTCCACATGATGGCCGACCAGTCGTTAATGGTGGCCGTCTTGACGCTGCGCAAGGTGGTTCCGACGACCTTGATGTTGGGGAAATCCCTGGTGACGCGCGTGACCATGTTCTTAAAGGCGGTAGTGTCGAGCTCACCCTTTTCGATATCGACGCCTTCGACCTCGTAGCCGAGAACCTTCTGAAAGTCTTCTTCGTTGCCGATCAGACAATCAATATAAGGCACCAGCGGCTTGGTGGTGGCAATGGCGTCCTTGCTGCTCCAGAGCTTGGAGCGGAAGTTCAGATCGTAGGAGACGACGGTCCCGGCTTCGTGGGCGGCCTTGACGGCCTCGGCGACAACCTGGCGGGTGGGCTCGGACAGGGCGGCGAAGATGCCGCCGGTATGCAGCCAGCGAACGCCCTGCTCGTTGAAGAGCTTCTTCCAGTTGACGTCGCCAGGCTGAATGCCGGCGGTGGCGCTGTGGCCACGGTCGTAAAGCGTGGTGCTGCCTCGTTTGGCCACGCCAACCTCGGTGAAATTCAGGCCGATGCGGTCTTTCTTCCCAACGCCGTCATATTTGCGGGTAACGGCGTGGCTGATATCCATCCCGACGGCACGGGCGTGGTTGGCGATGATCGCGCCCATGGGCGAGGTGTTCAAGCCGCCGATCCAGCCGGTGCGAAGACCCAGGCGGGCCAGAGCATAAGAGACGTTGTATTCGCCGCCGCCGACCCAGACTTCAAGAGTGGGGGAAAATTCAATCCGCCCATGTCCGGGCGGAGAAAGCCGGATCATGCACTCGCCGAGGCTGACCAGATCAAAACGACAATCTTTCGCGTCACGGATTTTCATGGAGTTCCTTTTAAGTACACTTTTTACCACAGAGAATTCGGCAAACCATTGCAGTCCAGAGTAAAAAAAAGAGAGCAGGAAAGCAATTGCCGCTTTACGGCAAATGGATATCGTGATGTCGGAGTTACGACATGGGAGTGAAAAAGACCAACGTTCGGCGGGTTGTGGCAATGGTCGGAACCTCAATCGCCTGGCGAGAACAGGTGATGCGAGGGATCGCGGGCTTTGCCCACGAGCAGGCAAAGTGGCACGTATATATGGCGCCGGAGGGTTTTGAAAACTCCCTGTTTTTCAACAGCACCTATCGATGGGATGGCGTGATCGCGCGAGTAGGCAGTGTTCGGCTGGCCAAGGCGGTCTGCTCGTTGGGCGTGCCCGTGGTGAACATTTCATCGCTGCGGGCCAGGGGAGTGAATCTGCCCCAGGTGAAGGTGGACGACCGTAAACTGACGCTGGCGGCTGCCAGGCATCTGCTGGCGGCGGGAATGCGGCGGTTCGCCTACTGCGGCTCATGGGACTTGCCCGAAGACCGCGGGGAAGCCTTCGCCAAAGAAATCGCCGGACACGGATATCAATGCGCATTTTACGCACAGTGGTCGCAACTGCACGGGCAGACAACGTGGCAAAAACGACAGCGGGATCTGGCCCGATGGGTGGCAGCCTTGGCCAAGCCGGTCGGCATACTGACCTGGAATTCGGACATCGCGTGCCAGGTCTTGGAAGCGTGCAACCTGGCCGGTGTAAGCGTGCCGGAAGATGTGGGGATTATCGCCGGAGACGATGACGAACTGATGTGCGAGTTGTGCAACCCGACCATTTCCGCCCTGGAGTTGCCGACGGAGCGGATCGGCTACGAGGCGGCATCGCTACTGGATCGGCTGATGGATGGATCACCACCACCCAAACAACCCGTGCTGATCGAACCATCCGGAATCATTACCCTGCGGCAGTCCACCGACACCTCCGCACTGGAAAACCGGGACGTGCATCAAGCCGTGCAATTCATCCGCGAACATGCGACCGAGCCGATCACGGTGGCCGACGTGGCGCAACAAGTGCTGGTCTCCCGCCGCTGGCTGGAGCGACACTTTCGGCAAGTCCTGGGATGCTCGCCACACGACGAGATCCGACGCACGCGTGTAGACCGGGCAAAAAAACTGCTGCTGGAAACACCCTGGCCGGTAGCCAAAGTAGCTCAGGCAACCGGTTTCAAGTCGGCTTCGTACATGACCAGCGTGTTCACCAGGGAGACCACACTTACGCCGGCAAAGTTTCGCCAGAGATTCCGGCCATGAGAACTTCACCGCGGATGAAGCGATTTTTTTTTGAAATCCTCTATTTCGCCCCCAAGCTCTCGCCATCGCTTGCGGTTTCGCGGATCAGCAACCTCCCTTTCGCCGCTTCCCGGCTATTTCACCAAAACCCCAGGGTCAAAAGAGGCAACGACTCGAAAGGCAGCGGCGGTGTCGGGGTTCTGGCCCTGATCGTCGGCATCCGTATCGTCTTCAGCATCATCGAGAGACTTGTCCAGCAGAGTCCCATCGTTGGACACGGTAATCCAATAAAGATTGTCGCCGATTTCAACGGAAGCAGTATAAGAAACCTGGCCGTTCCGGATGTCCTTTTCGACCGAATCGACCTTGGCTCCATCACTCTCTTCCAGAAAGGTTTTCTGGACGGAAACAGGACAGTCGGCGAACTTGATTTGCTGTTCCTTTTCGTTGCCGAGTTTCTTCTGAACCAAGGTTCCGTCCTCGGCAACAGTGATGGAATAGGCGCGGTTTTTAATGGTGACGTCGGCAGTGTACCAGGCCTCTTCACCTTGGTTGTCTTCCTCAACGATAGCAATCTTGGCGCCCTTGGATTCGGCGGTCATTGTCTCTTGCACGGCAATCGGACAGTCAGAAAAAGCGATCTTCTGACTGGCATCAACGTCATCAGCCCGAACGGTTGCGCCAAACCAGCCGGCCAGAATAACCAGCGGGAATGCCAGCAGGAACACCAAGCGGATCATCGAAAACTCCTTTTTCCAGTCATACCACCATCGCGGAAGGCGGCATCTTAACCGATCTCAGGCCCGGGATGCAGCCGGGATTGATCTCGGATTTCGCATCGCAGGGGCGACGCATGCGTCGCCCCTACCCGACCGCCGCCGAATCCTCAAACGACGGGTGCATTTCCAACGGCCAAGGCGGATCGGGAACCAAACCGTAACGGGCGGCGAGTCGATGAAAAAGGCCAATGGCCTGCAACTCGGGAGCCGCCAGGTCATACCGGAGGTAGGTGGTAAGGTACTCGACAGCCAGATCAGAAGGCCAGCCAAGGGGAAGGGCAAAGCAGGTAACGATATCCGAGACATGGGCCAGGCCGGAACGCTTGGCCGAGGATAGCTGCCGGGGAAGATCAGCAAGATCGACACCCCGGCGGGCGACCCAAGCGGCAAAAACGAAAGGAAGTCCCGTGAGGGTTTTCCAAGCCTGGCCAAGATCCAGCTCGTACGGATAATTAAGCGGAGGCCGGCAGACGACCTTGTCGCCGATCAGCAGCAGGGATTGGGGAGTCCGGCCGTCTGACAAGTCAACAAATTCCGGCTTCAGACGATATTGTTCGGCAAGAATAATCCGGGCCAGAGCAACCGAGGTATGACTGTCGGTATCGCAGGCAAGGGTGGTGATCTGGCCAATCGGAACTTGGCTGAAGATGCGAACGGTAAGAACAGGCCCATTACAACCGATGCAGGCGCCAGGAAGGAGGCATAGGCCGGGCATACGCTGGTAGTCGATGATCGGAAGCAAGGCGACGTCGAAGCGGGATTGCCGGAGGCCCTCCAGCAGGCGTGAGGGAACGTCAAGAAAAAGTTGGATATGCGGGGAAGAGTCCAGGCCGTAGACGAGGGGCTTGGTGTTGAGGTAGCTGACGCTGCCAACGCGCAGGGACGGACGGCCGGCGGGCGCAGGGTGTTGAGAGGTTGAGTTCGTCATGGGTGAGACAGTGTACGGCCTGTCCGGGTCTGCGTCTTGGTTTTCAGGCGTTTTGAAAGACCTTTGCCGCGAAAATTTCCCGATCGGGCAGGTGCGCGGGAACACTTGGCGAATGTAAGTGGCGGTGTTTGCTGGGGTTCTTTAGAGGTGAGCGGGGCTTGTGTGTGGTTGGGGGTTCCACTAAACTACTGGGCTCTGTTTCCCCGGTTTGCGGGCTGATGGCGGTGTTGCCCATCGGCAAGGGGAAGTTGCCCCGCCGTGTACATGATCGGGCGCGGTATTTCGGGAGAGTTTGTCGTGATTATCGTCATGCAACCACATGCCGCCGAAGCGTCGATCGAACGCGTGGTGGGCGAGCTGGACAAGATGGGATGCAAGGCCCATCTGTCGCGTGGAGCGTTTCGCACGGTAATCGGAGCCATCGGGGAAGAAGGACAGATCGATCAGGCGCACCTGGCCACGTTGGACGGCGTGGAGAAGGTTGTGCCGGTGATGGCCCCGTACAAGCTGGCCAGCCGGGAATTCCATGAGGACGACTCGGTCGTGGAAGTGGGCGGGGCAAGTGTGCCGAAAATCAGAATCGGGGGAAAGTACGCAACCTGCATCGCCGGGCCATGCACGGTGGAAAACGAGAAGATGTTGTACACCATCGCCCGGAAGGTCCACGAGGCCGGAGCGACGATCTTGCGGGGCGGAGCATTCAAGCCGCGGACCAGCCCGTATGCGTTTCAGGGCCTGGGAGAGCAGGCGCTGAAATGGATGCGGGCGTGTGGGGACGAACTGGGGATGCCGATCTGTACCGAAGTCATGGATACCCGGCAGGTGGAGATGGTGGCCAACTATGCCGACCTGCTTCAGATCGGAGCAAGAAACATGCAGAACTTTGAGCTGTTGCGCGAAGTAGGCAAGACGCGCAAGCCGGTTCTGCTCAAACGCGGCTTGGCGGCAACGGTAAAAGATTGGCTGTTGTCGGCGGAATATGTGCTGTCACAGGGCAATGAATCGGTCATCCTGTGCGAACGAGGGATCAAGACCTTTGAAGACAGCATCCGCTATACGATGGACATTACATCAATCCCGGTCGCCCGGAAGTGGTCGCATCTGCCGATCATCGTGGACCCCAGCCATGCGGCCGGAAAGCGGGATTTCGTGCCGGCGCTGGCGACGGCGGGAATGGCGGCCGGGCGCATGGCGTGATCGTGGAAGTGCATTACTGCCCCAGCGAAGCGCAATGCGATGGGCCGCAGGCGCTTCTGCCGGAGGTTTTTGCGGAATTGATGGACAAGATGAAGCGGATTGCGGAAATGAACAAAATGCAGTTCGTGGAATCGGCCAAGAAAGTCCGTGTGTAGTATAAAATTTATCCCGGCGGGCGAACGTCGGCCCGCCTCATGTACTCAATGTAAAGGATCGGATAATGGCTCGTACTCGCTTTGTCGCTGGTAACTGGAAGATGAACACCAACAAGGCCCAGGCCGTTGAACTGGCCAAGGGCATTGCCGCCGCCGCACCCAAAGACGTGCAGGTCGGGATCGCCCCGCCGTTCGTTTATCTGGATGCGGTAGGCCAGGCGATTGCCGGGTCCAGCGTGCTGCTGGGCGCTCAAGACGTCTATTTCGAAAAGAACGGCGCGTTCACGGGCGAAATTTCGGTGGAAATGCTCAAAGACCTGGGCGTGAAGTTCGTCTTGACCGGACACAGCGAACGCCGGCACGTCCTGAAGGAAACCCCGGAACTGGTGGCCAAAAAGGCCGACGCCGTCTACTCGGCGGGATTGATCCTGGTTCACTGCGTGGGCGAAAAGCTCGAAGAACGCGATGCGGGCAAGACGCTGGCCGTGGTTCAGGCTCAGCTCGACGAACTCAACGCGGCCAAGATCACCGACCCGTCCCGGCTGGTCATTGCTTACGAACCGGTCTGGGCGATCGGAACCGGCCGGGTCGCCACCGACGCGCAGGCGCAGGAAGTGCATGCGTTTATCCGTCAGGCAATGGCCAAGAAATGGAACCCGGATTTTGCTTCGGCCGTACGCATCCAATACGGCGGCAGCATGAAGCCGGACAACGCAAAAGGTTTGATGAGCCAGGGCGACGTAGACGGCGGTCTGATCGGCGGCGCGGCCCTCAAGGCCGACAGCTTCCTGGCTATCGTTAACGCGGCAAAGTGACGGAATTTGCAATTTGCAAATGAAAAAGCAGGAGACGTTCCTGTATTTCAATTGCAAATTGGCAATTGCAAATTGCAAATCCCCCAACGGAGTTCTCATGAGCTTTCTGCTTTATTTGTCGATTTTTCTGTTCATCACGGTTTGCGTCTTCCTCATTCTGCTGGTGTTGATCCAGAAGGGACGCGGCGGTGGGTTGGCCAGCGCGTTTGGTGGAATGGGCGGCAATACGGCCTTCGGATCGAAGACCGGCGACGTGCTGACTTGGGCGACGAGCATTGTGTTCGGCGTGTTCATCCTGCTGGCCGTCGTGCTCAACATATTGAGCAACTCCGCCTCGCCCAAGCGCACTTCGGCTCGAGTGCAATCGCCCGCGGCAACGCAGCCGGTCCAGAACGAAGCCCCGGCTACGGCGCCTCGCTGAAGATTACTGGAATAACGAAGTTTCCCGAATCGAGTGCGTTCTTTTGACACTATCGTTTTGGCTGTCGAGGTTCCATGATCGTAAGCATGACTGGCTTTGGAGACGCCGCTGCCGAACGCAACGGGACGCACTATTCCATCGAGATCAGGTCGCTGAACAACCGGTTTTTCAAGCCGGTCATCAAGCTGCCGGAAAACGTAAGCGGCCTGGAACCGGAGCTGGAAACGTTGCTCCGCGAAAAACTGGGACGCGGATCCATCACCTACATCCTGAAAATGCGGGTGGACAGCGCCGAGGCGGCCTATCACATCAACCTTCCGGCGCTCAAGGCATACCTCGAACAACTGCGCGAGGTCAAAGGACTCGACAGCCTGGTGCAGATCGATCTGGCCAGCCTGGTCCAACTGCCGGGCGTCTGCCAGGAGCCGCGGGATGAAACCGACGAAATCGACCGGCATGGCCAGGCCGTTCGCGAACTGAGCGAGAAGGCGATCGCCAAGCTCATCGCCATGCGGGAGCGCGAAGGCCAGGCGCTGTTTACGGACTTGATGAAACACGGTTCGGTAATCGCCGCGAGCCTGGCGGAAATCGAAAAGCGGGCGCCGTTCGTAATCGACGAATATCATCGCCGCCTGTCGCAACGGGTTAACGAACTGCTCAGCCGGGCGCAGCTCCAGGTCAGCCAAATTGATCTGCTGAAAGAGGTGGCGGTGTTCGCCGAACGGGCGGACATCAGCGAAGAAATCCAGCGGCTTCGGAGCCACCTGGATGCCTTCGAGCACGCCTGCCGAACCGGCGAACATGCCGGCCGGAAACTGGATTTCATCTCGCAGGAAATGCTGCGCGAAGCAAACACAATCGCCAGCAAGGCGAACGACGCGAAGATTGCCGAACACATCGTTGAAATCAAGGGAGCGATTGATCGGTTGAAAGAGCAAGTGCAGAATGTGGAGTAGTCAGTGGGTATCGGGGGGATTGAGAACGTATGCCTGGTGATTTGAAACATCCCGGTTTCCTGGTTGTCCTGGTCGGGCCCTCGGGAGTGGGCAAGAGCACGATCTCGCGAAAGCTGGCACAAAAGCTGGACGTGGCGTACATTG
The DNA here is from genome assembly GCA_963841305.1 of uncultured Phycisphaerales bacterium. Classification (GTDB taxonomy): domain Bacteria; phylum Planctomycetota; class Phycisphaerae; order Tepidisphaerales; family Tepidisphaeraceae; genus CAWJBR01. The sequence goes on from CAWJBR010000002.1 coordinate 183,558, forward strand.
TCAGCGCCACAACCCGGCCAAAAAAGCCGGGCGATGAGATAGGCAAGGTTTACGAGCACGTCAGCCGGGAAGAGTTCTTCAAGCGGCTGGACGGCGATGAATTTCTGGAATACGCCCAGGTTTACGGGGATTATTACGGAACCCCCAAACACCCCGCCTTGGATTATCTGGCTGCCGGGAAAGACGTGTTGCTGGAAATCGACGTGCAGGGAGCGCTTCAGGTACGATACCAGTATCCGCAGTCGCTGCTGATTTTTATCCTGCCGCCGGACGAGCCGACGTTGTTGAAAAGGTTGACCGACCGGGGTCGGGACAGTATTGAGGATATCCAGAAAAGGTTTCGAGCCGCCCGTCGCGAGATCCAGATGGCCAAAGGAAGCCGGGCGTTCGATTACATGGTCATTAATGACGACCTCGACCGTGCGGTCGAGGAGATCGTCAAGATAATTAAACACAGAAGGTCAGGAGGAATCTAAACTATGATCGAAGCGCTCAAGAGTGACGAAATCGTGAACAAGATCGGCGGCCGGTTCAAGCTGACGGCGCTGATTCAAAAGCGTATGCTTGAACTGATGGACGGCGCCCGCCCGCTCATCGATCGCCAGAACATGACCGATCTGGAAGTGGTGATCCAGGAAATCCTGCAAGACAAGATCACCATCGATTACGAACAAAGCGGCCTGGTCAAGCCGGAATGATGAAGATTTGCAATTTGCGATTTGCAATTTGCAAATGAAGAAGCAGGAGACGTTCCTGTATTCAAATTGCAAATTGGCAATTGCAAATTGCAAATCCTACAACCATGTCTACCACCGACCTGACTGCTCCCGATGCGGTTCCCGAGAAACCTTCGCTGAAGGGCCGGGAAATCATCGTCGCGGTTTGCGGCGGGATTGCGGCCTACAAGGTCGCGGACCTGGTCAGCAAACTCGTGCAGGCGGGAGCAGGCGTGAGCGTCTGCATGACCGAAGAGGCCCAGCGGTTTATTACGCCTCTGACATTTCAGGCCCTTTCGGGCCGGCCGGTGCGGACGGATATTTTCCATCTGGTGGAATCCTCCGATCCGCAGCACATCGCCATTACCGAAAAGGCCGATCTGATGCTGGTGGCCCCCGCCACCAACAACATCCTTGCCAAAGTCGCATGCGGCATCTGCGACGACCTGATAAGCACGATGATCTGTGCGTCGGCGTGTCCGGTGGTGTTCGCCCCCTCGATGAACAGCCGGATGTGGGCCAATGCCATTTGCCAGGAAAATGTCGGAAAGCTGACGAAACTGGGCTACCGCTTCATCGGGCCGGAAGACGGGTGGCTGGCCTGCCGAAATGTGGGGCCGGGGCGGCTGGCTGATCCGCGCAAAATCATGGATGAATTGGCGAGGATTCTCGCGACGATCCCGGGCAAAGGACAGAATGCCCCGGAATGACGGCCTCGGGGGTTCCTGTCTGACCTTGACGATATTCAAACGGGGCGACTCGTTGTCATGAAGATCCTCATTACTGCGGGCCCGACCCGCGAACCGATTGATCCGGTGCGATACATTGGCAACCGCAGCAGCGGGCAGATGGGCAGCGCGCTGGCCGAAGCGGCGATTCGGGCCGGGCATGAGGTAACGCTGATTCTGGGTCCAGTGACGGCCGCGATGCCGAGTGCCGCGAAACGCTTCGACGTGGAAACGGCCCGGCAGATGTACGACTCGGTCATGCGGGAGTTTCCGGGGCATGATCTATTGATTATGGCGGCAGCGGTGGCGGACTATCGGCCCAAGGTGGTTCACCAGGAAAAGATGTCACGCGGCGGAACGCTGACAATCGAATGCGAGGCGACGGAAGATATTGTCGCCGCCGCCGGGCAAATCCGCCGGGCAAACCAGCGAACCGTGGCTTTCAGTCTCGAAGGCCGGGGAAATGTGGAGCGGGCCCGCCAAAAACTGCTGCGAAAGAAAGCCGATCTGATCGTTTACAACCCCACCGAAACCATGAGCAGCAAGACTATCGAATCCATGCTCATCTACCCCGACGGACGGACAGAGGAACTCCCCTGTCGCTCGAAGGCCGACTTCGCCGATATTCTTATAGCGAGGGCTACGGGCCTGTTCGCCCAGCGTTTTATCTAGCCCTTGCGATTAAAAGTGCGGTACACAAAGCCCCGGATGTACATCCAGGGCTCCGTGGTTGTTCATCCGTCAGGGGTAAACGATTGGAGTCAAAACCTTGGCCCGTCCGATAATCATAAAGATCAAGCGAGCGGAAAACACCGCCGATCTGCCCATCCCGGCAAAGATGACGGAGCATGCCGCGGGGTTTGACGTGGCGGCGGCCGTCACCGATCCGGTGGTTTTACAACCGGGCGATATTCGGCTGATCCCCTGCGGATTCAGCATGGCCGTGCCGCACGGATACGAAGCGCAAATGCGACCCCGAAGCGGTTTGGCGAGCAAGTTCGGGATCACGATGATCAATACCCCCGGAACGATCGATTCGGATTACCGGGGACAGGTGTTTGTGCCGCTGATTAACCTGGGACGTGCGCCCTTCACGGTGGAACGCGGCATGCGGATCGCACAGATGCTCATCCAGCCGGTCCCCGTGGTTCAGATCGTCGAGGTTGACGATCTGGATGAGACTAAACGCGGCGGCGGCGGGTTCGGACACACGGGACATTAGGCGGGGAATAATTGACATGATGGAACGCGAAAAAATCTGGCACCGAGTGGGGTTGTTCATCGCCATTGGCTTCTGGGCGTTTTTGCTGCTGGCCATGGGAAGCTTCCATGCGGAAGACTGGCCCAGCCATCAGGTCGCGCCCTACGGGCCGGTGCAGAATCTGTGCGGCAAAGTCGGCGCGATGATCGCCTACTATTTGTACTGCGCGATCGGACAAGGAATTTTCCCCATCCTGCTCTTCTCCGGAATCTGCCTGGCAATGGTTCTGTTCCAGAACCGCATCACCGATTTGTGGCTTCGCGGAATCGGACTGTTCCTGCTGTCGGTCGCATTCGCGGCCATGCTGCACAGCTTCAAGGCGGGGTCCATCAGCAGTTTCCCCGAAGGATACGGGGGAATCCTGGGAATCAGCGCCTCCTCCTTCTTGCAGGACCACTTCAATACCGTTGGCTCACGACTCATCCTGGCCCTGGCGTTTCTGGTCGGGCTGCTTCTGGCGGCGGACGATCTGGTTCTGCGAACCCCGGCGCTGGTGGGCAGCGCAGTAACCACGGTGAAGGATCACGCCCCGAACATCAACTGGGACATGGTGCCCCGGCCGAAACTGCCGTCATTTTCTCGTCTGACGTCGAAAGACGCCGAGACGGATGACGGCCGGCAGACAAAGAATCCCCGGTTGGCCGTCGCATCCAGGCGGGTTGTGGATGACGACGAAGGTCCGCTGAAACCGCCGGTGAGACTGGACATGCAGAAAGTGCATGCCGACGAGATTGAACTGACCTACGAGCATGACGAGCCGGCAGCCGCTGCCGTCGATGCGGCCTTTACGGACGAATCAGACCCCGCCCCGTCGGTGGCGGCAGTGATCCCGCCGCCCGAGGAGCAAGCCGTTGCAGCCCCCCCGCCCCCGCCCATAACGGACATCGTGGTGCGGTTGCCGAACATGATCAAACCCCGTCAGACCGCCCCACCGCCGCCGAAGGAACTGGGAGATTATCATCTGCCTGCGTGGGATATTTTGGCCGAAGCCGAACACGGCTACGCCGAAAGCCAGGAGCAGTACGTCCGCGAAAAGGCCGCCATTCTCGAGCAGGCCCTGGGCGAATTCAACATCGACGCCAAAGTGGTGGAGATCGACACCGGGCCGGTCATCACCATGTACGAACTGCGTCTGGCGCCGGGAATCAAGGTTTCGCAGATCACCGCGCTGTCCAACGACATTGCCCGCGCCTTGATGGCCACCAACGTCCGCGTCGTCGCGCCGGTTCCGGGCAAGGATACGGTGGGCATCGAAGTGCCCAACGCGCAGAAGGAAAAAGTCCGGCTGAAGGAACTCATGCAACTGGCCCCCGCCGCCCTCCAGCAAAAGATGCATGTCCCGCTGTTTTTGGGCAAAGACGCCAGCGGCGAGCCGCTGGTGACAGACCTGGCGGCAATGCCCCACTGCCTGATCGCCGGTACGACGGGCTCGGGCAAGTCCGTGTGCATCAACTCCATCATCATGTCCATCATGTACCTGCAACGGCCGGACATGGTGAAACTGATTCTGTTCGATCCGAAGGTTGTGGAAATGGCCCCGTTCAAGGAGATTCCTCACCTGATGTGCCCGGTGATCAACGAAACCGGCAAAGCCACGAGCGTGCTGGACTGGGCCTGTGAGAAGATGGACGAGCGATACGAAATCCTGGCCGAGGCCGGGGTCAGGAACATCGCCGGTTACAACAAGCTGACGAAGGAAGAGCTTTTCGAGCGGTTCCAGCCGGGCAGCGAGGAAGAAGAAGCGAAGATTCCCAAGCATTTGCCGTACATCGTCATCATTATCGACGAGCTGGCCGACTTGATGATGACCAGCGGCAAGGAAGTCGAAGCTTTCATTGTTCGCTTGGCCCAGAAAGCCCGAGCGGTCGGGATTCATTTGATCCTGGCTACGCAGCGGCCGCAGGCCACGGTGGTTACAGGGCTCATCAAGGCCAACATGCCGTGCAAGATCGCCTTTCGGGTATCCAGCAAGATGGACAGCCGGATCGTGCTGGACCAGAACGGGGCGGACGTGCTGCTGGGCCAGGGCGACATGCTGTTCCTGCCGCCGGGGGCCAGCACGCCGACTCGCGCCCAGGGAACGTTTATTGGCGACGAGGAAATTCGCGAAAGCGTCAAACTCGTTGCCGGTTTGGCCGAGGCGCAGTACGAGCCGGAACTGGTGCAGATCAAATCTCTGGGCGGTGATTGTGGCGATGCGGTGGAGGATGAACTCTTCGACGACGCCGTGCGGGTCGTTCTGGAAACCAAACGCGGAAGCGTCAGCCTGCTGCAACGGCGGCTGACGATCGGCTACAGCCGGGCATCGCGCCTGATTGAGCAGATGGCCATCCGAGGAATTGTCGGAGACTACAAAGGTTCACAGGCCCGCGAGGCCATGTATACGCTGGAAGAATGGGAAGCGATGAAAACCCAGATGCAAAAGGATGCCGACGACGGCATGACCGTCTAGTCAAATCGCCCCAACCCTGACATCAGAGACGTAATTTATTAACCGCCAAGGGCGACAAGAAAAGACTTTACCTTTGTCTTTCTTGACGCCCTTGGCGGTTGTTTTTTCACTCGCTTCGACGCAAAGGCCGGGATTACCGGGCAACGATCTCCTCGTATCGGCGGTAGGCAGCGTCCCAAGCGTGGGTGTTCTGAGGGGTGTATCGCTTAACCGGGAAGCTGGACCGCACAATGGAACGGGCTTCCTGGAGGGACTTGATCGCCCCAATGGCCATAGCCTGACAGAGAATGTTACCGATGGCGGTGGCTTCAATCGGGCCGGTGACAACGGGGCGGCGCAGGCATCGGCGGTCATCTGGTTGAGCAATTCATTCTGAGTTCCCCCGCCGACAATATGAATGACCTTGATCTTTCGGCCCAGAATGTCTTCCAGACCCTCAACGGTTTTGCGATAGGTCAAGGCCAGGCTTTCCAGACAGGTACGCACGTGCTCGCCTCGGGTGGAGGGAGTCTCCTGGTGGGTCTGGCGGCAGAACTCATCGATCTTCTGAGGCATCTGACCGGGAGAGAGGAACGGGCGGTGGTCGGGATCGATAATCGCCGTAAAGGGTTTGGCGGAAGCCGCCATCTTGGTGATCTCGGTGTAACTCAGATCATGGCCGTCTCTATGCCATTGCCGGCGGCATTCCTGGACGAGCCAGAGGCCCATGATATTTTTCAGAAATCGGATCGATCCGCCAATACCACCTTCGTTGGTGTAATTGTAGCGGGCGGATTTCTCGTTGATGATCGGTTCAGGCAGCTCCACGCCCATCAAGGACCAAGTGCCGGAACTGATGTAGCACCAGTCATCGCCGCCTTCGGTGGGAACGGAAACGACGGCGCTGGCGGTGTCGTGCCCGGCCGGGGCGATGACGGGAATGGCGCTGGTTACGCCACATTCCTGGGCAACGTCGGAAAGAAGCGGGCCCACGGGGGTGCCGCAGGGAACAATGGGGGTGAGGAAATGGGCCGGCAGGTCCAACGCCTTGAGCAGTTCATACGCCCACTGTTTCTTTCGCGGGTCATACATCTGACTGGTGGAGGCGATGGAAAATTCAGTCTTACGCTGCCCCGTGAACAGATAATGGAGCAGGTCAGGCATGAACAGGAGGGTCTCGGCCATCTCCAGCAGCGGCGAACCACTCTGCCGCATCGCCAGCAGTTGATACAGCGTGTTTAACTGCATGAACTGGATGCCGGTGTCCTGGAAAATACGGTCACGGCCGACAAGCTTAAAGGCTTTTTCCATCATGCCGTCGGTGCGGTCATCACGGTAACAGATGGGAGAGCCCAGCAGTTCGCCGCCTCGTCCGATCAAGCCAAAATCCACGCCCCAGGTGTCCACACCCAAACCGTGCAACTCGCCGCCATCGGCAGCGGCTTTCCGCAGACCGGTTTTCAAGTCCTGCCACAGCGACAACAGATTCCACTGCAAATGGCCGTTCATCCGGCCGGGGGTATTGGCAAAACGATGTTTTTCCTCAAGCGCGAGCCGCCCATCATTCAAATGTCCGACGACGGCGCGACCGCTTTCCGCGCCTAGATCAAAAGCCAGAAACCGATGCGATGCCATGATACGATCTCCGTGGAAAACACAGCCTCAGTTTAATGGGCCGGGCCGCTTCCCTTGAGGAAGTTGCCGTAGCCGACGATGATTGTGGAACCGATCAACACCAGCAACCCAAACGCGATCAGCGCGTGGGTTCGTTTGCTGGTTCCCTTCCACTCTTTCAGCACCACGCCCCACAAGGTGGAGAAGATGATGATGCTGGCCATGTGCAGCGTCCAGCTCGAAAACTCGAACTTGCCCATCTTGGTCTGGCCCATGGAGTAGAAGAAGAACTGAAGATACCAGGTGACGCCGGCAATGGCCGAGAAAACGTAATTGGAAAGGACGGGAACGGCTTGGCCCGGCGCTTCGCGCACGACGGCGGAACTGGCCGGTGCGCCGTGGGTGTCGGCGCCGGAAGTTTTTTTGCCCAGTTCTTCCGCGTCCCAATTGATGACGCCTTCGGTGGCGCTGATTTCGGAAACGCCGCGGGTTTCAAACGCGAGGTACTGATGGCCGGTGCGGTTTTTGATGTTGAGGATCACGCACCAGATGAAGTTGGTCGTGAAGCCGCCCCAGAGGACGACGACCAGGACGGGGAGGTTCTGCCACAGGTCCGCCCCGCCATGCTGAAGAAGCTGGGCCTTGGCCAGTTCCGCGATCGGTTTACCGGCGGCCAGTCCGTAGGCGAAGGACGCGCTCATGATGCCGGAGAATGTCGCCACCAGGAGCCCTTTGGCAAAGCTGAATTCCTTGACGGTGGCTTTCTTCTGCTCTTCGGTCATCTCGCGGTCTTTGGACATCCCGGCCAGCCCGCTGACCACGATCCCACCGACGCAAACCGCCAATCCCAACAGCACCATCCGCCCGGAAGGCTCGTGGATGATCTGCTTGATCGATCCGTCAAAGATGGTCGGCACCAGCGTCCCGAACACCGTGCAGTAGCTCAGGGCGATAGCCATACCCAGCGCAATCCCCAGATAGCGCATCGTCAAACCGAAGGTCAAACCGCCCATGCCCCACATGGCGCCGAAGATGTACGCCAGAACCATGATTTTCACATCGCGGTTCAATAGATCGACGTGGGTGGTCAGCGACCAGGAATGGCGCAGCACGCCCGCCATGTTGGGGACGAGCAGCCAGGCCAGGACGGCCGGCGCGATGATCCAACTGAAGAACCCACCGACCAGCCAGTAGGTTTCCCACGCCCACTTTTTCACGCCGCGATAGGGAATATAGAAGCTGGCCGAAGCCAATCCGCCCAGCCAGTGAAAGAACACGCCCAAAAAAGGATTCGCACCCATTGTTTGCTCCTCGCAATAAGTCCCGTTCAGTTCTCGTCAATACCCGCCGAACTCGTACGCCGCGTCAAACATCGCCAGCACATTTTCCGGCGGAACGTCTGCCTGAATGTTGTGGACGTTGTTAAAGACGTATCCGCCGCCCTGCTTGAAGATTTCGATGTTGCGGCGCACGTGCTCGCTCACCACTTCCGGCGCGGCGGTGGGCAGGACGTGTTGGGAATCGATTCCACCGCCCCAGAAGCACATCTTCTTGCCGAACTTCGCCTTCAGTTCCGCCGGGTCCATCCCCTTGGCCGATATTTGGACCGGGTTGAGGATATCGACGCCGTTGTCCATCAGGTCGGGGATGTATTCCATAAGCGAGCCGCAGGAATGATACCAGACTTTGGCCTTGGTCCGGCTTCGGATGTACTGCACCAACTGCTTTTGGCGGGGCTTGACGATGGAACGATAGATTGACGGCGGAAACAGCGGAGCACTCTGGCTGGCCAGATCATCGCCCACCATGATGACGTCCACCACGTCGGCCACTTCGTCGAGGAACAGGCGGAACCAGTCCATCCAGAACTTCAGCGTGCGGTCGATGATGGTTTCCAGAATCTGGGGTTCTTCCATCATGTCCATGAACAGGTTTTCCAACCCGCGCAGATACCAGCAATATTCATACACCACGCCCGAAATTCCGCTGACGACGGCATAGGGTGTATTCTGCTTGATCTCCAAAGCGCGCTGGCGCAACCCCTCAAAGCGTGTCGGATCGTCTCCTTTGGGGAAGGGATATTCCTTGATCTGTTCCAGGGACAACCCTGCCAGAGGAGAGTGGGAAATATCGAAATAGTTGGTCTGGTCATCCGGCATGGACCAGACAACCCCGAACTCGTCGGTAAAGTCATTCCAGACACGCCCGTCACGCTGCCGCTTCACGACGGCGCCGTTGAAGCTCTTGGCGCCTTGTGCTCGGACGTACCGCGTATCCACGCGCAACCGCTTGAGCACCGCCTCGGAAGGCTGGGCCAGTTGCTGCACCAAGTCCATGATCGTGATCTGCTCCTTGATCCCCAGCAGGTCGATCAACTTCTGGTAGGCGACTTTGTGAATGCCCGTCTGATTCCCGCCCAGGTCAATGGGAACCCGGTCGGGGATGCGATGATCCAAAGCAATCAGAACACGTTCGCGCGGTGTCATGTGAGCTCCTTGGCAAGCCATCGGCCCGCCGGTCAGGGTTGCCGAGTATTTATGAACAGCACTTTATCGCTTCGAAAGGACATTGCATTCGTACTGCTTGACCTCCGCCAGCCAGGCGGGACCGACGGGGACGTTCTGCTTGAGGCAGTAGTAATCCCAAACAGCGCCGAAGGGCAGGGTCTTCAGTTCTTCGAGCATGGCCAGCCGGGAAGTGTGGTCGCCGGCGGCTTCGAGTTCCCGCAGCTTGGCGGTCGGTTCGAGCATGGCCAGCAGAAGGGCCTTGACCATGCAGCGGGTTCCGATCACCCAGGCGGCGATACGGTTGATGCTGGCGTCAAAAAAGTCCAGACCAATGTGTACGCGATTGAGGTATTGGCCACGCACCAGTTCCTCGCCGATGGCGCGCAGGTCGTCGGAAAGAATAACGACATGGTCGCTGTCCCAGCGAACGCCGCGGCTGACGTGCAAAAGGATTTCGTCCACCTGCGACAGCACGGAAGAGATCTTGTCGGCAATGGTTTCCGTGGGGTGATAATGGCCGGCGTCCAGACAGACGAGCTTCTTGTTGGCGACGGCATAGCCCAGATAGAACTCGTGGGAGCCGACAACGTAGCTTTCAGAACCGATGCCAAAAAGCTTGCCTTCGATGGCATCGAGGTGGTGCTTGGGATCAATCTTCGCGGCAAAAATTTCGTCGAGCGAATTTTTCAGGATTTGCGCGGCGTTTTGCGGTCCACCGGAATGTCTTTGTAACCGTCGGGAATCCAGACGTTGGTGACGCAGGGGGTGCCGAGGGCCTTGCCGAACTGCTCGCCGATCTTGCGGCAGGCGATGCCGTGGTCAACCCAGAATTTGCGGATCTGCTCGTTGCGGTTGGAAAGGGTGAAACCGTCAGCAGCCTTGGGATGGGAAAAGAACGAACCGTTGAAGTCCATGCCGATCTTGCGGCTCTTGGCCCAGTCGAGCCAGCGGGAAAATTGCTCGATGGTGAGCTGATCGCGGTCAACCTTTTTGCCGGTCATCTCGGCATAGATGGCGTGCAGGTTCAGACGATGCGAACCGGGGATCAGGCTCATGGCCTTATCGATGTCGGCACGCAGTTCATCGGGAGTGCGGGCCTTGCCAGGGTAATTGCCGGTGGCTTGGATGCCGCCGCCGCTCAAGCCGTCGCTGTTTTCAAAGCCGCCCACGTCATCCCCCTGCCAGCAGTGCAGAGAAACCGCCACGCCGCGCAAGGCGTCCAGAGCGCGTTGCGTATCAACGCCAAGGGCGGCGTACTGTTCGCGGGCGAGTTGGTAAGCTTGTTCGACGGAGTGAGATGCTGCCATGACTGCTCCTATGTTTTGAGGCTCTGTGTGATGGTCGGCCGACCCGAACCCGTTGATGATGAAAGATTCTCTCGATTCCGTCCAGGCGACAATGGACAAACTGATGCATCGAATGTACTTTTTGACAGTCGTGGCAAACAACGAGCGATTCTTCTATCTGCCAGTGAGTCCGACGGATCGGGATTGGGGCCTGTTCGTTTCCACGACCGGGGACAGCCGCATAGCGGCCCATGCCGGTTATCCCCCGCCCAACCACCCTCCGGGGTATTATTTCTCGTGGGAACAGGGGCGAATCCTGTCGGAATACCAAGTCATTTACATCACCGAAGGCCAGGGTTTTTTTGAATCCCGCTTCACCCCCAAGCGGCGTATTCGAGCGGGAGACGCCTTCTTGCTGTTTCCCGGCGTCTGGCATCGCTACGCGCCATTGAAGACGACCGGCTGGCATGAACATTGGGTGGGCTTTGACGGCGAATACGCACGACGGTTGATGGAAAAAGACTTTTTCTACCCGCGGACGCCCGTGCTTCATCCGGGACTGGACGAGGGAATGGCGGAATTGTTTACCCAGATGTACGGACTGATGAAGCAGGAGCCGGTGGGATATCAGCAGATGATGTCGGCGACAACCGTGCAGATCCTGGCGCGATTACACGCAGCCGAAAGGGCACAGACGGCCGGTGGCGGCCGCATCGAAACGGTCATACGCAAGGCCAAATGCCTGCTGGTGGAACACATCGACCGGCCCATCGATATGGAAGAGCTGGCAGTCGAGTTAAACGTGGGATACTCGTGGTTCAGGCAGATGTTCCGGCATCACACCGGGCTGTCGCCACACCAGTATTACCTGCAATTACGGCTGCATCGCGCACAGTCGCTGCTGCGAAGCACCGATACCTCGGTCAAAAGCATTGCATCCCTGATGGGGTTTGAATCGCCCTACTACTTTTCCAGACTCTTCAAAAAGAAAACCGGCAAGTCTCCCAGCCAGTGGCGGCAGTGCATGATGCGCAACGGAAAATGCCGCACGCGAAAAAATTAGACGAGATCGCAGGCTTCGGGAGGCATCCACTTTTCCGGCCGGCCCTTCCATTTGATGTTGCAGCCGATCGGATTGGTGGCCGTCACCGGGGGAACGCGATCGGAAAGAAGAGCCTCAACGGCATCCCGAAGTTCGTGCGTCCGGGCCAACGCCGCATCTCGGGGGTTGTCGTCCATCCGGCCGGTGTATTGCAGAGTACGCTCGGAACCAAAAAGGAAAAAGTGCGGCGTACGCAACGCGCCATAAGCCTTGGCAACGTCCTGACTCTCATCACGGAGATAAACAAACGGATATTTCTTTTCCCGGGCACGCTGAACCATATTCTCGTAGGAATCTTCGGGATGGTTCTCGGCAGAGTTGGAGTTGATGGCGGCCATGGACAGCCCACGCGGGGCATAATCCCGGTAGAACTGGATAATGCGGTCTTCACTGCCAATGACATAAGGGCAGTGGTTGCAGGTAAAAACGATCACAAGCAATTTGGCGTCCTTGAGGTTGGCCAGGGAGTACGTTCGGCCGTCAACGCCAAGCAGATTGAAATCGGGGGCAGGTTGACCGATCTGAAGGGTATAAGCCATGAAGACCTCCATCGGGCTGTCAGATTGGACATCGGATACAAACTGCTTCTTCTAATGAATGGTAGGCTCGCCGGGGGCAAGGCGGAAGGTGGAATCGTAGCCGGCAACCAATTGCTCAAGCCGGTGGCGGGGTTGAATGGCGAAAAACAGCTCCCGGTTGAACAAAGATTGATCTTCCTGATTCTGTTGCTCAGTCTGGCGAAGGCGCTCCTCCCACTGCTTAAGGCGGGAAGAGCTGGCGGCAGCCTGGCTTAACTTGGCGTGCATATCCAGAAAAGCTTGCCGGCGCTGGGGCGAATGAAAAGGCAAGGCGTCGATCCGTTGGACCAGCCGCATCTTTTCCTCGCCAAGCAGATTGTGACGCAAGCGATGGCCCTCCTGGCGGACGCAAGGAAGACAAGCACGCGGATGGCCCACCGCCCGGGGATAATAGAGCGTGGCGGTGGTCACGGAAAAACGAGGGGGCATGAGATTGAGGTAACGATAGATGATCTGGTCGGTGATCTGGTCATAACGCCCCCCACCAATGCCGTGGACAAACTGGTCCACCAGAAACAGGCGGATGAACATCGTAAGAGTGATGGCGCGGGGAGAAAGACGCAGTTGGTGCGTGCGCAGCCATCGGTTCAAGCTGGCGGCAGCGGCCCAGCCGTCAGTTTGTGTTCGGAAAACATAGCGGATTTCAGGGCTGACAACCAACTCCCACCCTTCATCGCAGCGGCGGACACTGGGACGCGTCCGGGCCGGAACGTCCAGCGCGTCAAGCCAGAAAGGAATTTCGCAAGCATCAGGGGAGGCCGTCAAATCCGGCATGGGACGGGTCGAACCGCGAAGGCCATTGCGGCGACGATAATCATCCAATGCGGCGTTGTAGTCGCCCGCATAAGCACCGGCATGGGCAATCAGATGGTGCGCGAAAACCAGATAGGGCTCAGAGTGCCACAGCGGCGAAGTGACCAGGGCGTTATGACCGAGGCCCAATTCCCAATCAACCAGGTGAATGCTGTTGGTCAACGCCCACGACAAAGACGGCGTCTCGGGAGATAGCCGCCTCATTGAATCAAGGAAAACGCCGGCCATCGGTTCGTCAGCCCCACCGCTTCCCAATGCCCGGGCAACGGCCGAGGCAAGCTGCTTGACGTGAACCGGGGTGGGTGAGTCCAGCAGACCTGTCCAGGGAGCGGTTATCAGGCGGGGATCATCCGTCACGGGCATGGAGAAACCCGGCCACTGTAAATTCAGGTGCTTGGGAGCATCGGTATCCACGGCAAGATGAAGGCCCTGGCCATTAAGCTTCCGAGCGATGGCGTTCATCAAAACATCCTTAACCCAAACACCGGGATGATAAAGCTCGGTTTGGTGGCCGTTGGCAATCAAAGGTTGGGAGTCGTCACGATGCCCGATCCACTGCCGCTGACGAAGACGGACTTGCGACAAAGGGATGTTCTGGACAAAGACGGAATCCGCCGAGGAGAGCTGGCTTTGGTTCTGACGGGTATCGCAAAGGAGTTGAGCGGGGTCGGGCCACAGGAGCGTCTCGCCGTCCTCGGCCGGGGCCTTCCAATCAGGGTAGCTCGGGGCCGATTGGGTCATCGGAGACACTCTCAATAGCAGTTACAACAACAGGCGACCTGTTCGGAATCGAACACCGGCGAATTCTTAGGCCGCATCACTTCGTCGGCGAGCACGGACAGGTAATGCTGCAAGCGATTGTCCGCATCGTCAAGGGCACCGCCAAAATGTCGGGTCGGGTCTTTGTAGATCAGCCGAACGGGGGTTTCCGTGATCCGCAGACCGGCCCGGACAACCTGGGGCCAGAACTGCATGGGAAAGGCGTACCCCTCTTCGTCAAGGCTCAGCGACCTGAGAGTACTGACACGGTGCGCTTTGAAGCCGCAGAATGAATCAGTCAGATGCAGGTTAAACAGGCCGTTGAGCAAATCGGTAATGGTCGCGTTGATCGAACGGCGGTCGGTAGGCGGCAGATCGTCGTCGCTACGGTGATGAAGGTATCGTGATCCGCTGATAATGTCCCACTGCCCCGAACCAATCAGGCGGACGAACTGAGGAATCGCCTCCGGTTCATGCTGCTCATCACAGTCCATGGTAAGAACCCAGTCGTACCCGCGGGAACCGGCATAATGAAAAGCATCAATAAGGCTTCGGCCATAGCCGCGGTTATGGGCGTGGCGAAGAAGATTAATATCGGAGCGAGAAGCCAGGATGCCATCCGTGCCGTCATTGCTGGCGTCATCGACGACGAGAATGTCGGAATGAAACCGCCTCACCTTGTCTAGAACGTGGGCGACGTACTTTCTCTCGTTGTAGACCGGGATGGCGATCAGCAGACGCAAGGCCACGCTCCTGCGGGGATAACTGCGCTTCCGTTCCGAAAGCCGCTTACAATAGCGGAGCCGGCGGCAATCGGCCGCTGGTGGCGACCTGTCCCACACAAATCACCGTGGGATAGTAGAAGGCCTTGGCGGGATCGTCAACCGCCGTGGATTTGGTTGACCTTGCCGCCAGCGCGGGTATATATTCGCGGTCGCTCATGCGGTTGATACGCACCGTGATGGGAAGGTGAGGGTTGTAAATTTCCGGATGGATGCCGGCCGATCGAAATCGGCGGGCGTAACAGTCGCCTTCGTTTTGACATGACAAGGACGGTTTGCGTGCTGAAGAGCATCCTAACGGTTCGCCGTGCGTGTCTGTGGTCCGGGTTTCTGACCGCCCCGCTGCTGATTATCGGATGCGCCTCGTTGCAACCCCTGGTGGAAAGCCGCCCCAAGGCGGTGGACACCTACGTCGCGGGAGTGGAATCGTACCGAAACGGTGACCGGCAGCAGGCCGAGAAGGATTTGAGCCAGGCGGTCAAGCAGAACCCGAACCTCATCATGGCCCGCTCCATGCTGGGCGAGATTTACAGATCCGACCGCAATTACGGCCAAGCCATCGATCAATACGAAATGCTGATACGTCTGGACCCCTATACGCTGGAGAATCATTATTACCTGGGGGTCTGCTACCAATTCGTGGATCGCTTACAGGATGCGGCCAAGTGCTACCATGACGCGCTGAAGCTCAATTCAAACGACGCCAACTCGAACATGAACCTCGGGCTGGTTCACCTGGCCGAAGGCCGAAGCGATGAAGCCGTCGCCTGCATCACCAAAGCAACGATGCTGGCGCCCAATTCCGCAGCGGCGTTCGCCAACCTGGGCGCGGCGCTGGATAGCCAGAAGAAATACGTCCAGGCCGAAACGGCCTATCGCCGTTCCATCGAACTGGACGCCAACCAGCCCTTTACGCTCCTGAATTTCGGGTCAAACCTGGTCCTCCAAAACAAGCCGGTCGAGGCCGCCGTCGTCTTTCGTCAGGCGCTGAGCAAGGTGGATTCGGCATGGGGCCACAAGCGGTATGGCGACGCGCTGGCGATGAGTCGGCAATATCCCGAGGCGATCCGTGAATACACCACGTCTTTGAAGATCAATCCGCGGTATTACAGCGCACTGAATGAGATGGGACGGACCTTCATCGCCCAATACGAGCAGGGGCTGCAACTGGACGAGCAGTTGCTTCAATCAGCCCTGGCGGCATGGCGCAAAAGCCTCGAGCTGAATCCGAATCAGCCGCAGATTCAGGATCTGGTCAACAAGTGGAGCAAGCCAACGGCCTTCGGGCAATAAAGGTTTGAAACGCACCTCGTGCCGACACGTCCTGATTTGCAAATTCTCCTGGATAGTGACCACCTTGCAGCCGTGGTAAAGCCGGCCGGGCTGACAAGCATCCCCGGCCGGGGTGAAAACGACAGTGTCCTGGAAATGCTGGGACGCCAACTGGGGCTGCCAAGTTCCGGCGAAAACGATCCGCGAATCCGCGTGGTGCATCGACTGGACAAGGACACCAGCGGCGTCATGGTCTTTGCCAAAAACACGGCAACCCAGCGGCATCTGTCATTCCAATTCCAGAACAACACGATCTCCAAGGAATACCTGGCCCTGGTGGTCGGCCGGCCTTTAACCAGCGAAGGCGAAATCAACGCCCCGCTCGGCCCCGACGAACGGGCCAAACAACGCATGTGCGTCCACAAACACGGTCGGCCGGCGCGAACACTGTGGAAGATCGAACGCCAGTTCCGGTCTTTAACCCTGCTGCGGGTCTTCCCCAAGACCGGCAAAACACACCAGATTCGCGTTCACCTGAAGTCCATCGGCCTGCCCCTGGCCATCGACCCGATCTATAACCCCCCTGCTCCGGGAACGAGCGGGCGGATCATGCTCAGCCAGTTCAAACGAAGTTACCGCCTCGGGCGTGGCGAAGAAGAGCGGCCGTTAATGGGCCGGTTGACGCTGCATGCCGAGAAATTGAAATTCGTGGACGTGGACGGAAAAGAAGTCGAGGTCACCGCCCCCCTGCCAAAAGATTTCCGTGCCACGCTGAACATGCTGGAAAAATACGGAGCTTAGAGCCAAACCACGGAGACACGGAGGCGCACCTGTCTCCAAACGGTTTTATTGAACCGCAGAGGACGCAGAGGATCGCGGAGAAGAAATGAGATAAAAAGTTTTTTCTTGGCGCTCTTGGCGGCCTTGGCGGTTCAAATTCTTCTTCCTCCCCGAGTTGGCCTCCGTGGTTTTGTTAGAGTGATTTACTTTGCCAGGTTTCTGGCAACGAAATCCCAATTGACAAGGTTCCAGAAGTTTTCGACGTACTTGGCGCGGGCGTTGCGGTAGTCGATGTAGTAGGCATGTTCCCAGACGTCGCACGTCAGCAGCGGAACGTCGCCGGCGGTAAGGGGCGTGGCGGCGTTGCTGGTCTGGGTGATCGCCAGGGAACCGTCTTTCTTTTTAACCAGCCATGCCCAGCCGGAACCAAAAAGGGTCACGGCAGCCTGGGCAAACTGCTGGCGGAAATTGGCCAATGAGCCGAAGGAACGAGTGATCGCCTCGGCCAAAGCGCCGGCGGGATCGCCTCCGCCCTGGGGTTTGAGGCATTGCCAGTAAAAGGAGTGATTCCATACCTGGGCGGCATTGTTGAAAATCGGCCCCGGGGCGGCCTTGACGATGATCTGTTCCAGAGACAACTCCGCAAATTCGGTCCCCGGAATCAGCTTGTTGAGATTATCCACGTAGATCTGGTGGTGCTTTCCGTAATGGAACTCGAGCGTCTCGGCAGAGATAAAGGGAGCGAGTGCATCCTTGGCGTACGGCAGCGGCGGCAATGCGTGCATGGCGAGTCTCCTTATTTGAAAACCGGTCTATCCACTTTATTGAAAGGATCGGGCTTCTTCCTGTGCGATCTGACACCAGCGCACGGCGTTGTGCGGGTTTTTCCCGAGGGTGTGGTTATCCTTCATGATGATCTCCAACCGGCATCCACGGGTGGTCTGGATCACCTTCCGCAGCCCGGCCCGGATACGATCTTCATCGATCTTCGGCTGCGCCAGGTCCGCCGGCGTCGGTTTGTAGGAGTACACAAACCGATCCTGCAGATACTCCGCCATCCGCTCCACATTCGCCCACGGCGAGACCGATACCCGCCGAAGGTTCGGAGCATCCTTGATCACATGCCAGCGAGGGTCCATCGCCTCACAGCAACCATAGCAGTTCAGCCCGAACCGCTCCAGGATCGGCTTCTGATACGGATAGATGAACTCCGCGAACATTTCCGGATTGACCCCCACCGTCTCCTGGCTCTCGCAGAAGCCCCACATGTCTTTCGTGCGGACGTGCTTGGGATCAAAGTCCTTTTGCGGCAACTGATGCGTCCAGCCGAATCCACCCGAACCGACGTACGAACCATCGTGGTTGGCCGCCAGCAGTCCCTGGGATTCCAGAAAATCCAGCTTGGCCAGATGCCCATCCCGCAGGAACGTCATCAGCCGCTTCAGTTCCTCCGGATAGTCATACATATCCAGCATCAACTGTTCCAGCCCGCGCAGGTTCACGGCCGTCCAGGTCATGCCCAACGTCCACCACCAGCGGGTTCTCAGCCGCACCGTCAGCAGATCGCCCAGAACCGAGCCGGCCAATTCCAGCATCCGCTCGGTGGCTTGGTGATCGATGCTGATGCGGGGGAAACGCAGTTTGTCCAAGTCGTCATAGGTTCTCAGCGGTGATTCCCAGCGGTATGAGCCGCCGTGGTCTCCGCCGATCTTTTTTTCGTGCATTCCCCAATCGCTTTCCTCATGCACGTGGGGCACGTCGAAGAACGGTTCGGTCACGCGGTCGTCGCCCATGGCCCCGCCCCAGAAGACCTCCTTGCGGAGCAGCATTTCCCACCGGCGGGCCAGTTCGCCCTGACACCGCATCTGGTCCTCGGTGATGATTTCGTTCCAGCCGTTTTCCGGGTCGCAAAAGATCAGCGGCCGGGTGGCTTGCAGGTCGTTGTGCTGATACCACAACTCCCGCTTCTCCGCCTCGATCGGACGCGCCGCCAGTTCGGCCACACGCCCGGCCAGGGACCGCAGAACTTCCCGGTCGCCAGGACTGACAAGCGTATCAGCGGCCGAAACGCCGCCCCCCGCCAACGCCGCTTGAGATTGATCCGCCATTGTTCTCTCCGCTTGGATTAAAAACTTTCCGTCGGTTCTCTGTCAGAAACCATACACTACTTCTTCCACAGTTCGTCCATCTCCTCCAATGACCGGCCTTTGGTTTCCGGCAGCCATTTCAGCAGCATGAGGAAGCCGACCACGTTCAGGGAACCGAAGAGGATAAAGTTAAAAACCGGGCTTAGATTCAGCAGATACGGCGTCACCAGGACGACAAGGAACGTCGCCGTCCACAGCGCACAGGAGGCAATCGAAAGGGCCTTCTCCCGGATGAAGTTGGGATAGATCTCCGACAACAACACCCAGGTGACCGGCCCGAGAGTGAAAGCGAATGTGGCGATGTAGGCGAGAACAAGCACGAACACCAGAAGCCCGGCTGATTTCGTGTCCTGATGCGCCTGCTCTTTTTGCGCAATCAGGCGGAACGCCCATGCGAGAACGAACAGGATGACGCCCATCATGGCGGTGCCGATCAGCATGAGTTTCCGGCGGCCCAGTTTATCAATGGTGGCAATCGCCACGAAGGTAAAGACGAAGAAGACCAGCCCGACGAACATCCCCTTGAACAGGCCGTCCGTCAGTTCAATCCTTGCCTTTTCAAAAATAACCTGGATGTAGGTGGTGACATTGTTGATGCCGCAGAACTGCTGCAGGGCGGCAAGACCAATGCCCACCATAAACGCCGTAAACAAACCGGGCGCCATGAGGTTCCGATAGGTTCCGTGACGATGGGTTGCAGTCAGTGTTTTCTTGATCTGCTCGAATTGATCGCCGCTGCCGACTCTATTCAGCACGCCCAGTGCGTCCTCGTCGCGTCCGGCCTTCACAAGCCATCGTGGCGTTTCAGGGATGAGGAACAGCAACAGGAAAAACAGGACGGCGGGAACCAGCGCCGAACCCAGCATCAGCCGCCAGGCCGACGAGGTGACGTCTTTATTGCCAAACGTATAGGCGCTGACCGTGGCCAGCAGGATCCCGAGAATGATGGTCAGTTGATTGAGTGAAACATACCGGCCGCGCGATTCGGCGGGGGCAACTTCGGCGATGTACATCGGCGACAACACCGAGGCGGCGCCCACGCTGAACCCCTGAATGAATCGCCACACCGCCAGGACAGCGGCACCGGACGACAAGGGAATACATGCCGAGGAGATCACCAGCAGCAATGCGTTCACGAGCATGGTCTTTTTACGGCCATACTTGTCGGCATAACGTGCGATCATGAACGCCCCGAACATGCACCCCATTTCAAAAATGGCGACCACCCATCCCAATGAAAGATCGCCCAGTGCGAACTGATGCCGGATGTAAGGAATGACGCCGGTGATGATCCCAAGGTCAAAGCCAAACATCAGCCCGCCCATGGAGGCAACCAGACTGATGCCCAGCACGAACAGACCGCCGGAGCGGTGATGTGAGGGCCGCAATGTTGAAGGTGTGGAAACGGGTGATAATGGCGCCATGTTCCGAAAACTCCTTCCCGCCGGATTAATGAACTTAGGATATAGCCGGTTCACCATGCATGCCAACGTCACTTTGCGACAAAGTCACTTCTTTTTTGCGTCAACCGGAGCAGCCGCGGATGTTAGACTTATTCTTGCAACCCAGTGGCCAAGGTGATATGAATCGCACGTGTGTATCCGGTTTATCCGTTCCTTTTTACGTCGCGGCGAGGAACCCATGCCCAAGATGCATAAGGTGGTCGTCCTGCTGGAAACCTCCCACGAATACGGGCGGGGGCTGATGCGGGGGATCGTCCGGTATGCCCGGTTGAACGGCCCGTGGTCGCTGCACGTGCCGCCGTGGAGTATCCACGAGAATCCGCCGCGGATGGACGAGATACAGGCCAGCGGGGTCATTGCCCGGATCACCTCGCCCCAGGTGGCCCGGGTTTTGAAGAACTGGAAGCTGCCGGCCATCGTCCTGGAAGCCACTCATGCGCGATTCGCCCCCGCACAGCAGAGGCTGGGGTTTTGCGAAATCCACGCCGACTCCGCGGCCGTCGCGAAGACGGCGGCAAAGCACCTGATGGAACGCGGATTCCGTCAATTCGCCTACTGCGGCCTGCCTAACTGCGTCTGGTCATACCTGCGGCAACAGGTGTTCAGCCGGTACGTCCGGGAAGCGGGCTTCCCCTGCTCCGTGTACCCCTGTCACGCCGATCCGCAGAAAACGATCCCTCTTGCGGAATGGCTCCAATCATTGCCCAGGCCCGTCGGATTAATGGCGTGCAATGACGAGCGGGCCCGGCAGGTTCTGCTGGCCTGCGAAAATGCCCTCGTGCAGGTGCCTGAAGAGTTGGCCGTAGTGGGCGTGGATAACGATGAGTTGCTGTGCGAACTGTCCACGCCATCCCTGTCCAGCGTCGCACTGAACTTGGAAGAAGCGGGGTATCAGGCGGCGGAACTGCTGGACGGCTTGATGCGCAAACGTATCCACGGCCGGCATGAAGTGCCCGTCCACCCAACGTGGGTCCACGGCCGACGCTCGACGGACGTGGTTCCGCTGACCGATCGGGAAACGGCACTGGCCTTGCGGTTCATCCGTGACCACGCCAACCAACCCGTCGGCGTAAATGAGGTTGCGGATGCAACAGGTCTTTCGCGACGAACGCTGGAACGGCGATTCCGGCAACATCTGGGCCGAAGCGTGCTGGAAGAACTGACCCGATGCCGTCTGGAACGGGCCAAGCGACTGCTTTTGGAAACGGACCTGTCGATGGAAAAGACCGCCCATGCCGCCGGGTTCGGCAATCTCAGGCCCATGCTCCGTGCTTTCCGCCAGGGGCTTGGATGCTCGCCCACCGCATACCGACATTCACAAGAATGAGATCCTTGGCAATCCCAACCCGACTCACCGGTGGATGCGTCAGCCCACCAATTCCTTCTCGATCTGCTCCAGGCTCTTGCCCTTGGTTTCAGGCACAAAACGCCAGACAAAGATCACGGTCACAAGGCACATGACCGCATAGCCCCAGAAGGTGGCCGCACTGCCGACGGTTTCGACCAGCATCGGGAAGGTCTGGGAGACCAGATAGCAGGCCGCCCACAGGCAGACGGTGGCGATGGACATGGCCCGGCCGCGAATGCGGGTGGGGAATATCTCCGAGATCACCACCCAGACAACCGGCCCCTGCGAGGCGGCAAAGGCCGCGACGTACGCCAGGATCACCACCAGCAGCCCAAACCCCGACACTTTGTAATGGAAGGCCAGCCCCACCAGCACAAGCGACAGGCCCATGCCGATGGTCCCCATGATGAGCAGAGGCTTGCGGCCGAGGCGGTCGATCACCCCGATGGCCAGAATCGTAAACAGCAGATTAACCACGCCGATCCAGATCGTGTCGTTGAACGCACTGGCGGCACCTGACCCGGCCTGCTTGAAGATCTCAGGGGCGTAATAGAGGATCGCGTTGATCCCGGTAATCTGCTGGAAGATGGCCAGCGCCACCCCCACCAGCAGCGCCAATCGCAGACCCGGGCGGAACAGCTCCATCACCGAAGCGCCTTCATGAGCTATAGCCGTCTGAATTTCCGCCATCTCAACGTCAGCCTGAGCAGAGCCGGCAACGCGGGCCAAAATTTGCCGGGCACGGTCAACTAATCCCTGCTTGGTCAGCCATCGCGGACTTTCCGGCACAGCCAGCAGCAACAGAAAAAAAATACCCGCCGGGAAAGCCCCCAAGGCGAACATCCATCGCCACTTGGCGGCATCGTTCAATGCCGTGTGCAGGACTAATGTGTTGGTAAAGTACGCGCCGAGAATGCCGCTGATGATGGCAAACTGCTGGAGCGACACCAGCCGCCCGCGAACACGCGGCGGAGAAATTTCGGCGATGTACAACGGCGAAAGCATGGAGGCAATGCCAATACCCATGCCGCCGACGATGCGGGCCAGAATCAGTTCCGTCACCGTGCGGGACAAACCGCATCCAATCGATGAGGCTGTAAAGAGAATGGCCGCCAGGATGAGGACTTTCTTTCGCCCAAAGCGGTCGCTGAGCAGCCCGGCCAGGATCGCCCCGAGCATGCAGCCAACCAGGGCGGAACTGGCAGTCCACCCAACCATCACCGACGACAAATTGAACTCGGCCTTGAAAAAGCCGATGGTGCCGGAGATCACGGCCGTGTCAAAGCCAAACAGCAGCCCGCCGATGGCAGCCACCAGACAAATCACGCCAAGATACAGGCGCATGCCCTTCTGTTGAGCGGCAGCGGGAAGATCGACGGCTAAAGATCCAGACCTTTCCATAACGGTTCTCCAAATGAGTTACAGGGAACGCCTCATAAACCTTAAACGGCGCTGTCCCGAATCGCCTTGAACATCGCCACCAGATTTTCCGTCGGTGTATTCGCCTGTACGTTATGCACCGAATCAAAGACGAATCCGCCGCCTTCGTTGAAAATTTCGATCCGCTCACGCACCTGCTGATACACCTGCTCCGCCGTCCCCAGCGACAGCAACCCCTGCGTATCCGTGCCGCCGCCCCAGAAGGTAATCTGCTTGCCGTATTCCTTCTTGAGTTGCCGCGCATCCATTCCGCAGGCCGTGCATTGCACTGGATTGAGAATATCGAAGCCCGCATCAATGAACTCCGGCACCAGATCAAACACCGCGCCGCAGGAATGAATGAACGTCTTCCATTTGCTGTGCTTGTGGATCAGGTCATTGACCTGCTTATGGAAAGGCTTAAACAGTTCGCGATACGCCTCGGTGGAAATGAACTGCCCCCGCTGTGTGCCGAAGTCCGTCCCGGTAAGGAACACCGCCTGCACGCGATCACCCAGCAGGTCGATCAAAGTCTGCAGGTTCTTCAGCGCGATCTCGCACTGCCTCTCAAAAACCTTCAGCACATAATCCTTGCGGACGGCCGTGGAAATGTACCACTCCTCCACGTCGCGAATGCCCTTGGGATGTTTCATCCACGGGGCCGGCACCAGGGCGATGTCGCCAAACGCCGTCCCCGGCATCGTCATGATGATCCCGCAGTCGGTCTGGTTGTAGAGTTGGTCGATGGCCCGGGTGTAATACGCCAGATCATCCGGCCCCAGCAGCCCAAACTCCTCGGTGTTATCCGACGGATTAAGCTTCTCATCGTCAACCGGTTCCTGGCGGATAATGCTGTCAAAGAAATTGCCGCCCTTGGGCATCCGACCGCTGGGCGAAGCGGATCGGTCCCCTTCCGGGTAGATCAGCAAGTCCCCCTCCGCATCCTGCTTAACCTGAAAATTCTCCGGCACCCGCACCTCGGTGCCATCAAACAGCGTAAACGGCTTCCAACCCGTATTCTCGAACCCGAACAGGTTCTTGCGGGTCATCAAACCCACCGCGTCGATGCCCAGCGCGTTGCCCAATTCGTCATCCACCTCACCGAGCATCTGGTACGGCTCGATCACCTTCACTCGATAATTCGCGTCCCCCAACACCGCCCGCCGCAAACGAGTCACGGCCGAGACGTGCATTCCCGTTACCGCCGTCGCACCAAAGTCCACCGGCACCCGGTCAGGTTGTTGATGATTCAAAGCCGCTTGAAGACGCTGACGTGAATTCATAGATCTGTCTCCGATCCCCAAGTCAAAATCCACCCCGCCACGTTACAACCAGTTTAAGGTCATCCGCCCTCTTGTATCCATATCGAGGAATCGCATAATGATGTCTGATATTCGCGCCGGACCCTTGAGGGATGCCGTTTTCAGGAACTCACTGCCTACCTGCCATGCCGATTATTCACCGACCCGCCTCCGCCCGATCCTTGCGTGTCGCCTACATGCACGGAGGCATTGCCTCGTACCGGCCCGGCGACAGCCTGGGGCCACGCATCCTGAGTGATTACGAAATCGTCCTGATCCTTCAAGGCCACGTAACCTACCGCCGCGACCAGATCGACTGGCCCGTCCCGCCCGGAGGCATCATTCTGGCCCGGCCCGGCTCCCGTGAAACCTACCTATGGGATCCCTGCCATCCCACGCGCCACGCCTATTTCCATTTCGATCTGGAAGCATTGCCTCGCCACTGGCCCGCCCCGAAGCATTGGCCGGTCGTGGTGAGCGACCCCGACCCGGTCGTTCCCGCCCTGATGCAGTATCTGGTTCACCGCTGTCACATGGCCGGCACCTGGCCGGCTGAACGCCCCGGAGAACACGACCGATGCATGCTGGAGTCCCTTATCGGGACGCTGCTCTGCACTCCCGCCGGCTTAGGCGCTGCAACCAATGATCGCCCCGAGCCGGTTCAGCGGACGATTCAATGGATGCGCCGGCGGCTTGATGAAGACCCGGCCCGGTCGGTTGACCTGACCGACTTGGCGCATGCGGCCAACGTCTCAGGCAAACACCTCTGCCGGCTGTTCACCCGCTCTTTGGGCCACAGCCCGATGCAGGTGCTTCGACTGCTTCGACTGCAACTGGGTTTGGTGCTGCTGTCCCGCTCCGACCTGACCATCAAGCAGATTGCCACCCGATGCGGTTTTGAGAGCCCGTTTCACTTCTCCCGGTGTTTCTCCGATGCCTTCGGATCATCCCCCAGCGGAATCCGACAACAACTTCTCCAAGGCCATCCCCCACCCCCAAACCCCCTTCCCGGCGACCTGGCCCCGCGAGTCTTCTGGTAAAAACTCTGCCGAAATTACTCTGTTTCGCCCCCAATCTCTCGATAAGGCTTGCTCTTCGCGTCCCCGGAAAGTATCCGCGGGAAATAACCGTTACGCCTCGCCTTCCTGTAGAAGAAGGGGTTGGCCATCAATGGAAGGTTCCACGCCGCCCAGCCCGTCCAGTTTCCCTAAAAGCTTACCGGCCTCCTCCACGGGAAGTTCCTGAACCCCGCGCAGTTTTCGCTCCAGCACGCGCGATCGCGTGGCCGCCGTATCGATGGTGTTGCTGGCCTCCTGCAACTTCTTTTGCACCTTTTCCAGCACGTCGCCAAACTTCCCAAACTCCGTCTTCACCGCGCCCAGCACCGACCACACCTCGCTGGACCGCTTCTCAATGGCCAGCGTGCGGAAACCCATCTGCAGACTGCTCAACACCGCCGCCAGCGTCGTCGGGCCGGTCACAACAACCCGCTGCTCCTGCAGAATCGCATCGTGCAAACCGGCCCGCCGCAACACCTCCGCAAACAACCCTTCCGTCGGTAAAAACAGAATGGCGAAATCCGTCGTATTCGGCGGATCCACGTACTTCTCCCGAATCTTCCTCGCTTCACTCCGCAGGCGAATCTCCAACGCCGCCGAGGCGTCTTCCACCGCCTGAACGTCGCCCCGCTCCTGCGCATCCACCAGACGCTGATAGTCTTCCTGCGGGAATTTCGCATCGATCGGCAGCCAGACCGGCTGGCCTGTCGCATCCCTCCCGGGCAGGCGGATCGCAAATTCCACGCGGTCATTGGATTGAAGCTTGGTGGCCACGTTGGTCCCGTACTGCTCGGGAGTCAGCATCTGCTCCAGCAGATTCCCCAACTGCACTTCGCCCCAGCAGCCGCGGGTTTTGATATTCGTCAGCACCTTCTTCAAATCCCCCACGCCCGCAGCCAGAACCTGCATTTCCCCCAGTCCCTTATGAACCAGTTCCAACCGCTCGCTGACGATCTTAAACGACTGGCCCAGTCGCTGCTCCAGCGTCGCGTGCAGTTTTTCGTCCACCGTCGCCCGCATCTGTTCCAATTTCTGGGCGTTGTCCTGCTGCAACGAAACCAGCTTGGCTTCGACAGTCTGCCTCATCTGCTCAAGCTTTTGTTCGTTGCTGCTCGTCAGCGCGCCCAGGCTCGCCACCAGCGTCTCCAACTGATTCTTCTGCATCGCCGCAAAAGTGTCGAGCTGGTTCTTTTGAAGCGTTGCAATATCGGCCATCCGCGACAGGACCATCTCGCCCAGCGACGCCAGCGACTGGCTTATTTCCTCGCGAAGCTGCCGGGCCGACGTACTGTTTTCTTCACGGTTTCGAGCGATTTCATCCCGAACCGTTCGCTCCGTCCTCTCCCCATACTGCCCCAGGGCGGCCAACTGATGTTCCACCTGCTTCGCAATGGCGTTTTGCCGCACCATCACGACCAACACCGTCACGATGTTGACCAGCACCAAACCCGCCACAGCCAGCAAAAGCATGTCCGTCATGACAACCTACCCCTTCCCTTTCATGGGATGCCGCATACACCCCGCGACGAACACGATAACCGCAGGCTCGCCGACGTCAACCGTTTCGAAAACTCCCCCGTACAAGTTCAGCGATGGGCACAACCCCGATTTGCCGGCCCAGAATTCGACCCAAACCACCTTTCGCGGCCATCCGCAAACACTTCCGAATTTATGCTGACGGCTCTTTCACGACCGGCCTAAAATCAAAACGGGAACGGAGACCGGTTGCAATGAGTCAAAAACTCCCGACTACTTCCTGGCTGAAATTGCTGCTGGCGCTGGTCTTCCTGGCGAGTTGGGCCACGTTGCTCATGCTGCCGGAAAGCTCCTTCCTGCACGGTTTATCATTATGGCTGAGCCTGCTGTTCGGCCTGCTATGGATCTGGCTGCTGTTTGGTATGTCCCGCCGTTCCCCGGCACAGCCAAACACCCCGCGCCCTCCAAGAATGCTCTTCCCCGAAGAGCAGCCCGAATCGATTCGACAAGTGATGGACGTCCATCTGGCCATGGATCAGGACGGAGTCCAGGTCTTCCGCGGCCCTTTACGCGAGCCCGCCGACCAGGCGTACGACACCCTGAAGCACTCCATTTCCGACCGGACCATCCCCCTGATCCAACAGGACGAGGAAATGGGCGCGTCGATTCTGCTCATGCCCAGACGAACCGAACAGGAAGTTCTCCAACGCCCCCGGAAAACCTGGATCAACTGGTTGCTCCTCGGGCTGACCTTCATCACCACCACCTGGGCCGGCTCCGCCCAACGCGGCGTAGACCTCCTGCAAAACCCATGGCAATTTACCGTCGGCCTACCCTACGCAATCGGCCTGCTTTCCATCCTGGGAGTCCATGAACTGGGCCACTATTTCACCGCCCGCCATCACGGCATGAATGTCACGCCCCCCTACTTCATTCCGGTTCCCTTCGCCCTGGGAACCTTCGGGGCGTTCATCCAGATGCGATCCCCCCCGGAAAACCGACGAGCCCTGTTCGACGTCGCGGTGGCCGGACCCCTTGCCGGGCTGGTGATTGCCATTCCCGCCCTCTACATCGGCTTGCAATCGTCCCAGATCATCCCCGACGACGCCAACCTCCACGGAACCTCCGTCAGCTCATCCATCCTGTTCGCTCTCATCTCCAAACTGTCCCTGGGCGCAAACCTGGAAACCGGCCACCTGATCCATCTCAGCCCGCTCGCATTCGCCGGCTGGCTCGGACTGTTCATCACGGCCCTGAACCTCCTGCCCATCGGCCAGCTCGACGGCGGCCACGTCGCCCGCGCCATGTTCGGCTACCGCATCGGGTCAGGAATCAGCACGATAGCCATGTGGTCGCTGTTTCTGCTGGCGGTCTTCGTCTGGCCAAGCCTGTTGATATGGGCGATCATCGTCTTCTTCATCGCCGGCCGGGCCTCCCCGCCGCTGAATGACCTCACCCCCATCACGCCCGGCCGCCGCCTGGTCGGCTATTTCGCATTCTTCATCCTACTGCTGATTCTCGCCCCCCTCCCGCACAACCTGTGGACCCTGCTGGGCATCCACGGCATACCAGCCTAAACGACTTCCCTTCACCACAGAGACACAGAAGCGCTATCCTCTCCAGCGAAGGTTGAACCGCCAAGAGAAGAGAAGAGAATGATGAATGATGAATGATGAATGATGAATTATGAATGATGAAGGAGGAAGCAAGCTGTTATGTAAACTGCTCTTCTTTCCACCTTCATAATTCATCATTCATCATTCTGACTTCTCTTCTCCCTCCGTGTCTCCGCGCCTCCGTGGTGAAAAGAGCCTTTTGTAACCACTCGGGCCGCGCTCAGTCAGCCCGACATTCCAGCATGGCCGCGATCTTGCTTTTGATCTCCCGCTCACGACCCGGAACACTCAACACATCGCATTCGGTGCCCAGAATAAATGGATGCCCCGTCTTGCGCATGTTCCGCAGCAGTTCCCCGCTCATCCGGCTTACTTCCTCGGCGGAAAGGACGTCGTCCGAGTAAAACTTCTTGGACGGCAGGTTGCCGTACAAAACCGTCTGGTTGGAAATCAGCCGGGCGTCTTCCCACAGCTTTCGTGAACTGCCCAAAGACATCATCGCCGCATCCAGTTCATTGAATTTCCCAAGCATGTAATCGGTCAACTCGCCGCAGCAGTGGAAAATCAGGTCCACGCCACGCGAGCGGAGAAGTTCCCGAATCTGCTGGTTGTAATGCATCACATACCGGTCGAAGATATCCGAACCGTCATTGATCTGATTGGGAGAAATGTAGGCTTTGCTGGCGGCCGGTTCGGCAATGAAAACGGCCTTGGCCCCGGCGTCGATCTGCGCGGAGACCGAACGAAGAATAAACTCCGTAGCCAACTCGAGCGTAACCGCCACCATCCGCACTTCCTCGTCCTCCTCCGGGGTAACTCCCATGCCGGCGGTATAGAGCGGCGTAATCGGGTCGGCCAGCAACTTGGTCATCAGCGAGAACGGCCCGATGGCCATGCCCACCGGCAAAAGCTTCGTCTGCGCAGCGATGTACCCGATCGCCTCAACGTTGGCCCGCATGCGCACGTCAAGAGGGTCATTCAAGTGCCGCTCGATGGCCGCCACCTGCTGATCGCACGGACACTTCGTGAAATGGAAAGTATCCACCTGATTATCAGGCACGCCCAGCATCCGCAGCAGGGCCGACCTTTCCAACGCCAGGTCCATGATCGGAATGGCCAGCGGCGTCGCGTAACGAACCGCCACCTCTTCCAGCAACCGGCCCAGACGAGGCCCGTCGCGAAGAATGTCCTTATGATCGGGCTTCTCGTGAAGCACCATATCAGTCCCAATGGGCATGCGCAGCCCGGCCGCGGCCAGGTCCAGGTAGAACTTCCGGTCCATGATTCGTCTCTGTTAAAATTGTTAAGGGGTGGGCAAGGCGCCCTGATCTTGCAACCGGAGCGCCTTGCCCGAATACGATGTGGGCTTACGCCATCAGCTTCATGGCGACGTCCACGGCGGTGGCGGCGTCGGGGGAGTAACCATCAGCGCCGATCTCGTCGGCAAACTGCTGGGTGATGGGGGCTCCACCGATCAACACCTTGGCCTGAATCCCGTTCTGTTTCAACGCCGCAATCGCGTCCTTCATCGCCGGCATGGTCGTCGTAAGCAGCGCCGACAACCCGATGATCTGCGGCTTGTGTTCCTTGGCGGCAGCGACGAACTTCTCGGCCGGGACGTTCGTCCCAAGGTCGATCACGCCGATGTTCGCGCCCTTCCACATCATGGCCACCAGGTTCTTGCCGATGTCGTGCAGGTCGCCGGCCACAGTGCCGATCAGGGCCGTGTACTTCGGCTTAATGCCAGCCTGGGCCAGCAGCGGTTCGAGCACGGCCATGCATTCCTTCATGGCGCGGGCGGCGATCAGCATCTCGGGCACGAACGCTTCATTCCGCTTGAACTTCTCGCCGATGATGGACATGCCGGGGACCAGCCCCTTGTCCACAATGTCCTGGGGCTTTTCGCCGGCTTCCACAGCAGCCTTGGTCAGCTTCACCGCTTCGGCGCGATTGCCCTTGGAAACCACTTGCTGCAACATCGTCCAATCAGTAGCCATAAACCGTCTCCTTAAATGAAGTAAGTGTATTACATGCCTAGTTTATAAGTTATACCAAGTCATAGTCCTTGGCAACAAATTTCGTTTGGTCCACCTGACCCATCATCGCATCAATGAAGGCCGATTCTTCGCCGGGAAGAGCGCTGACGGCATCGGCAATCGTGTCCAGCCAGCACACCTCGCGCTCGGCAATATGAACGGCCCCGGAGGCCAGCCCTTCCTTCAAAAGACTCACGGCCGTCAGGGCGGCGGCCTTGCCGGCCTCGTAGTGGTTGGGAGCCTTCACAATCGCCCGGGCAATGGCAATCGTGCTTTCCGGCGTCAACACATACGCCTGCGGATCCAATGCCGCGTCCGAGCGGACCATCCACCGCTTGAGCATCTCGGCCGCGGCCGGGCCATCAGCGCTGGCCTGGTTCATCAGTCGAGTGTCGTAAATCAGTTGTTCCATGTATACGGTCGGCGCCATGCCGCCCAGCAGCTTGATGTTCTGCACCGACTCGTTGCTCCAGGTGTCGCACGTCGCGGCAGCGATGTTGCCCAGCGGACTAAGGTGCGCACAGGCCGCCGTCTTGCCTTCCATGGCCATGGGATAACCGGTAATGGCCTTAAGGACGGGATTTTCGTAAGCACAATCCTTGCTCGGACCAACAGCGCCACACTCGAAAGCCACCAGCGACCGAACGGCCGTAATCGCCCGGACGACGGCGGCAAACGTGCGGGGAATCAGCTTCTGCTCCGCCAGCACCATCGCCGTATTGCCAAACCCGCACGCCGAGTCACCCGCGCTGTAAACCCCATATTTCTTGGCGATCTGCTCGATATGGGTCCACAAAAACTTCATATCGCGCACGCCCATCACGCACAGCGAGAACAAGACCTGCGCGATGTCGCACATCTGCAAGGCTTCGTCGTGGATTTCCTTGCCGCCGACAGATTCAATGCTCAGCAGTTCCGAGCCGGCCTTGGCGCACCCTTCAAAGGTCTTGAGCATGTTTTCCCAGAGCATGCCGCTCCGCATGACCGGCGGACGGTCCATCTCACGGGTGTCATTGGGAGTCATCCGCAAAACGCTTTTGAGCTTGTGCTTGGCCCAGGCGTCTTCCATGCCGTCCAGCAGCACCTTGGCGCAGTCGATGCCCCACTGGGGATTTTCGGTCATGGGAGGGAGGGTTTCAAACTCAATCACCACGCCGGGCGCTTCCAGGTCCGCAGCCCGCAGCATCGCGCCGCTGATGATCTGCCGGTAATGCTCCAGAACCTGCGGCATGGTCTGGGCGTTGACGAACATCGGCGGAAGCGTGAAGTTCAGCTCCGGATAGACCAATCCCCCGCCGATCACCATACCCCGGGCCGTCTTCAAGGGCTTGGGAGCACGACCGAAAATAAGCCCTTCCGGACGTTCAATCGCCAGACGGTTATAGGATCGCATGAATGATCTCCTTTGCTGCGGCATACCCTACCGCACGGTAAGACGGGAATCTTGCACGAGGCGATCATTCTTTGGTAATTTCGTGTTCGACAGACCGAATCTGGCGGCGGTATTCCGCCGGCGTCATCCCCCGCAACTTGTGGAATACCTTGGTGAAATAGCTCTGATCGGCAAACCCGGTTTCCGCCGAAACTCGCTTTAAGTCCTTGTCCGTCTTGGCGATCAAATCAGCCGCCCGCTCCACCCGCATCTGGTTAAGCACCACCGTAAAGCTCTGCCCGACGTGCCGCTTGAAAAAGCGGGAGAAATGCGACGGCGACATCATCGCCACTTCTGCAACATCGTCACGCGAAATGTCCTGACAGCAATTCTCGGCGGTATATTGCAACGCCAGCGAAAGCATGGCCGGGTGGGCCTGTTTGCGATGGCGATGGATCGAATCCATAATGCGCTCGAGCATTTCATGCAGCCAGGGGGCAAGTTGCTCATCATTCTGGATTCGGGACAACTCGCAGATACTGGCGAAGTTCGCCCCCAGCAACTCCTCGGCCTCGCCTCCGGCTTCCACGGCCGATCGGCAAAGCGTCACCACCAGTTCCATGAAGAAACTTTTAACCAGATCCAGCCGGCCTTCGGCTCGCTGAATCAAACCCACCAGCAACCGGTTCAGCAACGCCCTGGCCTGTCGGCGATCCCCCCGGCGAATGGCCGCCAGCAGCATAGGCTCGTCCAACTGGTAGACCATCCGCAGGTCGTAAGATGCCGTTGACTTGAACGCATGAATGGCCTCGGCCCGTTGCCGCTCGCGAAAAGACAAGTCCCGGCGGGAAGCCAGCAGCGCCGCATTAGTCAGGTTATATTCCTCCGCCAGCCGCCGCAGATCCGAACACGCAGCGCGTGTATCAATCGCCGGCTCAGACGAACCCCCGGGAAAAAGCTTCTCCTCGGAAATCGCCGCCACCAATCCCCCCTGCAACCGGGCATTACACATCAGCGGTACGGCCCAGATCATCAGACCGCCCGGCCCGGCCTGCACTTCCGGCTCGCCCCAACGCAATGCCTCCTCAATCGCCAAACGCCGAATCGGATCGGCCTCCGTCGAGCCCCGTGCCAAACCGGCCGACGCGCCATGCACAATCCGGCCGTCCAAGCCGGCAACCGACAACCCCAACCCCCACCGCCGCCGGTAAATTCCCGACAAGCGACGGAAGGTGACGCGGTCAATGCCGATGGATTCGCTTGCGTTCATCGCCAAATCGTTACCTGCTCGCCGTCGCGGGAATTTTCTCGCTGATGAGTCGGATAACTTCCGCCGCCCGCTCCGGCCGCTGCACGCCCAGATCGTCCTGCCAGCTAGCCTGACTGTTGGACCGAACCTGCGTCTCCTCGCTGACTTCCAGTCGGCTATGCCCCGCGGGATCTTCCCAATCCGGGATCACCACGATCCGGAACCGCGTACGCTCCTGCCAGTAACGGGCAATATGCCAATCTCCTCGGTATCCTTCCTTGTATCCGGTTACGATCACGCCCTTCTGGTCGCCTTCGATGGCCATGCCCAACGGTTCCGACGCCACAGCCTGCCTGGCCAACTGATGCAACTGTTTGGGCGGCACGTTGTAGGTGTTGGACTGCACCCCATGCAACGCCAAGGTTTCTTCACCAGTCCGACTGGCAGTGCATCCAACCCCACTCAACAGCAGCCCCACAACCAGCCCCATTCCCGCTAATGCAGAGATCGCTTTCACCATATCCATCCTTCCCTTAAAGACCATTTTCCCATTACCGGCAAAAGGATACCAAGCCCCCGCCATAAGTGTAAGCCCCTCCACCAAAAACAACGCCCCGCTTGATGAAGCGGGGCGCTGCGTTCGCTGTGTTTTACCGGCTTGGGATTACTCGCTCTCCTCCAGCAAAGACACGGGCTGCCGACTGGCATAGCCGCTTTCAATCTCATGAAAGTAACCAACCGATTCTTCGCCCAACTTCCAGCAGAGATAGACGTCTCGGTGCTGGTGCCGGCCGATAAAGTCCACCAATCCGACATTCAGGTCTTTCAACTCACAGCCGATGTCGGACAATTCGTCGATGTACCCGTGCAGTTGCGTCAGTTCCCGATCCAGATCCTTTTGGACCGCCTGCTGTTCCTTGCCACCCAGACTGTCCGTCAACTTCGCCTGCAATTCGGTGACGACCCCGTGCGAATGCACGATGTCGCTTACGACTCGCCGCACCAGGGACAACGACCTGTTGGCCTGCTGAAGCGTGAAACGTCGCGGAAACTTCGACCGTGAAACGGGCCGCGGGGTAAGAAATTGTGGTCCGGGCATGGCAAAACTGCCTTTCTTGGCGTCGTCTTTCCCGACGCCGGCGTTGTACATAGGGAGCCGACGCCGCACGGGCATCGCCCCATCGCGATTATGCTACACCCGCACGGCCTGTCAACCGACCCCCAGTTGCTTCTTTGGCAAATGATAGGCCGTTGTCATAAGCAGGGAAAACTGGCGCGGAAAAAACGACCATTCCGGTCATACGCCCGCCGCTTACTTCGCTGCCGACGTCCCGACCCCAACGCCCTGGTAAGCTCGGGCCTGATGAATAAATGCCTCCAGCCGGGTCTGCAACATCGAATCCTGCTGCCCGTCGTAGCTGATGCACAACGTAGGCATCCCCTCCAGCGACCGCCCCAGTTTCTTCATCACCCCGCCCACGATCGTTGACGGCATGCATGAGAACGGCATCACGTTCACCACCCCATGACACCCCTCCTGATGAAACTCAATCATCTTCCCCACCGACAAGATGGCCTCGCCCTGAAACGAAGGATCAATGTACGCAGCGCCTAGCTTCAAAATTTCCCGCACTGGCGGCTCAACCATCCGGCCCAGCAACGACTCAAAGGCCATAGCCAGCCGTCTCTCGATCTTTCGCTGAACCTGATCTTGAACCTTATTGCTCAGCCATTGCCGAAAACTGAAATTTTCACGCGTCGCTTCGTCCCGGGTCCAGTTCGAGTAATAAATCCACTCCCCAAACCCGGCCACGCTCACCTCGGCCCCCAGGTGTTCCAACTGCCGGATCAAGTCGTTGTTGGCAATGCGATGACTACGCACGTAAATCTCCCCCACCACGCCAATCCGCGGTCGCTCTCGCTTGATCTCGCTTGGAATGGCCGCAAAATCTTCCGCCGCATAACGCATCAGCCCGATGACGTCGCTTTCGCTTCGCCCGCTTTCAATCGCATGACAAATCCATTTGACCCACCGTTCGTAAACCCCGTCGGTTCGGCCCGGTTCCTTTTCGTAAGGACGCCTGGCCAGGCACACCTTCTGCAAAACATCACAGGCGCAAATCCCCAGCCACGCAAGACGGGCAAAATTCCCCGACAGCTTCCCGCACTCGTCATAAAAATCGTTGTCATGCGACAAGGAAAAAACCGGCGTCTGCGGATATCCCTGCTCACTGAGGATCATGCGGTGCAGACAGTTGTACTGCCCGAAGCGGCACGGCCCCGACCCGCCCGGCATAAAAAACGCCGCCCGCTCAGGATCAAAATCCTCCCGTCGCGTAACCTTTATCATGTCCCCCACCGTAATGATGCAAGGCAGACACTCCTTGCCGGTGCAGGCCCGCCTGCCCAGCCGCAGCGTCTCGTCGTCGGCCAACGGCATGACCTCCGCCGGTTGCTGGCAAGCCCGCATCGCCGCGGCCAACCCATACGCGTGATCTCCCATCCACGGAACGTAAACCGTCCGCTGCCGCATCCCTTGGGTCTGCCGAGGATAAAGCACCTGGCTCTGCTTCTCCTCCACGGCCGGAGCGTTATTCAAACTCTCCAGAAAAGCTTCGAGCCGGGTCACCACCCCCGCATCGGCCGAATGCTCGTCAATCTCCAGCACCAACGACGCCTTGGGAGCCATCAACCGCTTGAAGTAACTGATCAAAAACGAATCCGGCCCGCATCCGAAGTTGGACAAGTAGATCGCATGCAGTCGCGGATCATTACGCACAACCCGTCCGGTCCGCAAAATCCGCTGCCCGTATCTCCAATACATCTTTTCAAAAATCCGATCTCCGCCCGTGTCGGCCGCACCAAGATCGAAAAAGTCCATTGGAATAGGCAGCACGCCCAGCTTGCGAAGCTTGCCCGGCAGGTTCAACGACACGCCCGGATCGCATCCGTTATAAGGCCGGCTGACAATCACCACCACCCGCTGATCCGACTCGAGTTGTTGCAAAACTTCCCGCCCCCGATCCCGGCACGCCTGCTCAAAATCCCCCTGCGCCTTCCATGCCGCCTCCACCGCCCGACGCAGCGACCGCCGCGATACGCCCAGTTGCCCGGCGAACGGCAGTAAATCCGACGTCAGTTGCTTTACCCCCCGGTCAAACCGAACCGGCGGACTGACCAATTTCACCTCGCCCAACCGGCCCTCAACCGCCACCGCCACCGGATACGGCAGCGCCTGAACGTACGGACACGGCTGGCTGAATTCCACATCCTGAAAATCCCGCTGAAAGCCCGTTATGCTCGGCAGC
Source organism: uncultured Phycisphaerales bacterium (assembly GCA_963841305.1). Taxonomy (GTDB): domain Bacteria; phylum Planctomycetota; class Phycisphaerae; order Tepidisphaerales; family Tepidisphaeraceae; genus CAWJBR01. Next base: position 219,980 of record CAWJBR010000002.1, read on the forward strand.
CAAATGTAATCCACCTTTTTCTCAATCAGATCCAGAACATGCCCATGCGCCACCTTGATCGGAAAACACGGCGTCGATAACACCGCTTCCACACCCCGATCAACCAGTTCCTTATTCGAAGCCGAACTCACCACCACATCCAGCCCCATCGCCCGAAACATCGTCCCCCAGAACGGCAGCAACTGATAATTCGTCATCGCCAGCGGAATGCCAATGGTGGCCGTTGCCGCCTTCGCCCGCCGTTGTTCGCCTGCAAGCCCGGCATAGGCCATCAACATCGCCTGCCGCTGGGCAAATAGATCCGGTATCGCATGCCTGTCGCACTTCTCCTTCTTCACGTTATAGCGATCACATCGCGAGCCATAATACAGAGCGTCCCGGCCCGGGATACTCACCTCATTGATCTCGCACAGATTACTGCACGCATCGCATTCAAAGCTGCGAATCTGATGCCTTGCTTCCGCCAGGGCAAAGCCGCCGAAATTGCTTTGCTGCCGCCGCTGCTGCTGCTGGTGCTTGCGCCAGAACCGCGGCCCCGATGGCCCCCGTAACCTCGTGGTGCATGGGCACGGTGATCCGCTGCCCCGTAACCTTTTCAAACGCCGCCACAACCCCACGATTAAACGCCGTCCCGCCCTGAAAGAAAATCCGCCGCCCGATTTGTCGATGCCCCACCACCCGATTGACGTAATTGCTCACGATGGAATAACAAAGCCCCGCCACCAGGTCTTCCGTCTTGGCCCCCTGCTGCTGATAACTCAGCAGGTCTGACTCCATAAATACCGTGCATCGCTCGCCCAGGCGAATGGGAGAATCGCTGCCCAACGCCATCTGGCCGAACTGCTCCTTGATATTCACCCCCAGACGCTCGGACTGCTCCTCCAGAAAACTGCCCGTCCCGGCGGCACAGGCGTGATTCATCTCAAAATCAACGACCACTCCGTTCTCGATGCTGATGTATTTGCTGTCCTGGCCGCCGATTTCAAAAATCGTGTCCACCTGCGGATCGATCACCACGGCCGCCGTCGCTTGTGCGGTAATCTCGTTGATGACGATATCCGCCCCCAGAAAATCCCCCGTCAAATACCGTCCCGAACCGGTGGTTCCCGCCCCCCTGATCCGCACCACCCCCCCCACCTGACGCCCGATCTCCGCCAGCGCCCGCCGAACCGCTTCGAGCGGTCGGCCGGCCGTCATCAAATACACCTTCGCCAGAACACGATTATTCCCATCAATGACCGCCGCCTTGGTGCTGATCGACCCGACGTCCACACCCAGATACGCTTCGATGGGACCGGCGAAACTCAATTGATCTCGCGTGGGAAGGTGATGCCCATCAAGTACAGCCGACGGCTCCGACAACGATTCCAACCGCGATCCGATAGTCTGATGATGCCGAAGATGTTTCCCAAGCGCCGAAAGGTCCAGACGTCCTTCACGCGGCCAAGCATAATCCGAACCCAGCCTTTTCCGCTGTTCCATCGCCACCAAAATCGCACCCAACGCCCCGGTCATGGCATGACAATCCGGAACCACCAGTTCCTCGTCACTCAACCCAAAGACTTCCCTGATGGCATGAACCACACCCTTGTTGGCCGCCACCCCGCCGCAAAACGCCACCGGCCGAACCAGTTCCGCGCCGCGACCCAGGTTGCTCTTGAGATTTCTCGCCAGACCGACACACAGCCCGGCCACAATATCATGCACCGGCGCAGCCTGCTGTTGCAGATGGATCATGTCGCTCTTGGCAAAAACACTGCACCGCCCCGCCACCCGGGGCGGCGTCAGACTTTGCATCGCCAACCGACCGAATTCCCCCTCTATGCTCACACCCAGCCGCGAAGCCTGCTGATCCAGAAAACTGCCCGTCCCGGCGGCACAGTTGGTGTTCGTCGAAAAATCCTTCATCGGCCCGGAATCCGTCGCCGACTCGGAAAGAAAAATCAGCTTGCTGTCCTGACCGCCCATTTCGATAAGAGTCCGCACCTGCGGGTGCAGATGCCGGATTGCCGTCGCCTGGCAGACCACTTCGTTGACAAATTCGATCCCCAGCAACTGACAGATATGCCTTGCCCCCGCCCCCGTCCCCGCCACCAGATCCAGGGTCCGCCCCCCAAGCCGATCAAGCATCGGCCCCAATATCCGCAGAACCGTCTCAATCGGCCGGCCCCGCGTGCGCGTATAAGACTGCTCGATGATTTCCCCCGCGCCATCGGTTAACACCACCTTCAACGCCACCGACCCCACGTCAAAACCAAGCCTGACCCCATTAGAATTGCATGCCGTCATGGCTTCCACTTTTACCGAAGATAGCAAAATCCCGCTAGGTCAAACTGTCTTGATCTGCCCCCATCACGCCCCAAAATTCTCGAAGTGGCTTGCTCTTCGCGGATTTATCCGCACCTCCGCCGGGGTAGCTTTTTCATCCATTCCCTTTTACCTTTATGCAAACCAATCACGCGAGGAGCGGTTATGGACAAAGAAGGGTGGATCGTCGCGCTCGCTGCCGCGGCACTGTTGCTCCGGGCAGGAATGGCGCTCTACGTCACAGGTCTCTGCCGGGCCAAGAATGCCGCCGGCTCAGTGCTGCGCACGATCTGCGACCTCTGCGTTGCAACCCTCTCCTTCTGGGCTATCGGCAATGCCATCCTCCAGCAGACCGCCAACCGCTGGCTGGGCATCGACATCCATCTGCTGCTGGGTTGGTCGGACAACCAGATCGTTCATTCATTCTTATGCATGGTCGTCGTCCTGATCGCCACCGGCATCGTAGGCGGAGTCCTCGCCGAGCGATCCCGCTTCGTCGCATCCTGTGGCGTATCCATCCTGCTGGCGGCCGTAATCGTTCCCATCGTCGGACACTGGGTATGGGTCGGCTGGCTCGGTTCATGGGGCTTCATTGATCTGGCCGGCGCAGTCCGTGATCCACCTGACGGCCGCCACCTGCGCCTTGGTCGGAGCCATCGCCGTCGGCCCCCGAAACGGCAAATACAACCGCGACGGATCATCCAACGCCATCCCCGGCCACAACCTGCCCCTGGCGCTCATCGGCGTGCTGGTGATGACCGTCGGCTGGCTCCCCTACGTCCTGGGCGTAACCCTATGGAGCCAAGGCGCCGCATCACTGCCCGCCGCCGCCATGAACGTCCTGCTGGCCGGAGCCTCAGGCGGAATGGTCGCCCTCTTCTACGGTCGATTCCGCTACGGCAAGCCCGAAGTCTTCCTCACCTACAGCGGCCTGCTCGGTGGACTGGTCGCCATCACCGCCGCCTCCGGTTCGGTCAGCACCCTCTCCGCCGTCGTCATCGGCGCTGTCGCCGGACTGCTCGTCCCCATCTCAACCATCCTCATCGACCTCTGGTTCAAAGTGGATGACCCCACCGGCCAAATCACCATTCACGGCATCGGCGGCCTCTGGGGAACGCTCGCCGTCGCCCTCTTCACCCCCAATACCTGCCCCATGAAACTCCGCCTCCTGGGGATCCAACTGGCAGGCCTGGTGGCAATCCTCCTGCTTACCGTGGTTCTCTCCCTGTCGCTATTTGTCATTTTGAAGGCCTCCGCGGGCCTGCGCAGCCCCGAAGCCGACGAATTCGACGGGCTCGACTTAGCCGAACTCGACGTCAACGCCTACCCCGATTTCCATCAAACCATGATCAAAAGCTATCACCTCCGCGAGGCGTAAACGGCATGTACAAAATTCTGGCCATCGCCCTCGGCGGAGCCATCGGAACCTTGGCCCGCTTCTCCACCGGAACGCTCCTGATCCGTCTGATGGAACGCACCGGCTTCCCCTGGGCCACCCTGGCCGTCAACCTCGTCGGCTGCTTCCTGATCGGCTACCTCAACGGCCTGTTCGTCGAACGCCTGCTCATAGCCCCCGAAATACGCATGGCCCTGCTCATCGGTTTCCTCGGTGGATTCACCACCTTCTCCAGCTACGGCTGGGAAACCATCAGCTTCCTCCGCGACAGCCAATATGTGATGGCCGGCGTCAATATTCTCGCAAACAACGTCCTCGGACTGGCTTTGGTTCTGGTAGGATACCTCTTAGGCCACGGCCGACCATAAACCCCCGGGAGCCGCCATGAAAATCCCCGAACAAGGCTGCCTGCTGCGAATCCTCATCGGTGAATCCGACCGCTGGCACGGAAAACCCGCCTACGAAGCCATCGTCCTCAAAGCCCGCGAAGCCGGTCTGGCCGGCGCTACCGTGCTCAAGGGCGTCATGGGTTTCGGCGCACATTCCCGCCTGCACACCTTCAAAATTCTCCGCCTCTCCGAAGACATGCCTATCATCATTGAAATCGTGGACAGCGAAGAAAAAATCAACGCCTTCATCCCCCAGATCGATCAAATCGTGGAAGAAGGCCTCATCACCCTCGAACCCCTGCGCGTCATCAAATACCGCGCCAACAGCGCCACCCCCCCCGCCGTTCCGTAATCGCAAGTTTTTTTCACCACGGAGACACAGAGGCACGGAGGCCAACTTGCAGGCGAGTGAGATTTGACGAATCCAACTCTTAAAAAGCTTTTTAGAAACTGCGGCTTGGCGATAGCCCTTTGGACACGATAGCGCCTCCGTGCCTCCGTGCCTCCGTGGTGAAAACAGACTTCCCTTCGGCAACACTCCACGCCTGGCTACCCGTCCAACCAGTCAACCCCGGATTTGCTCTTTGAACTTCGCCTTGAACTCTTCCAAACTTGCAACGCCTTCCGGCAGCGTTGCCTCTTCCACCAGCATCACCGGAATCCCATCCCGGATCGGATATCGAAGCCCCCCCACTTCCGATACGAGATAATCCCCTTCCTGCCGCAGACGGCTATGCGTCAGCGGGCAGCACAGGATCGACAGCAGTTCCCCCGAAACGATATTCGACGTTGGCTGATTTTCAGTCATAGCTTCAAGCAGTATAAGGCATCTGCCAGCAGCATTAAAGACATGCCGCCAAGTCCGCCGGGATGCTGCGTCCGCACCGCATGCAGAATCTGATCCGCCAGCATCCGCGTATTCGGATTATGCAGCAAAGGATACACCGCCCAGGGCTGCGTTGTCGCATGATCCGGCTGCGTCTCGTTCAGATGAAACTCCGCATTCCGATCCGCCGCCTCGGCCAACGCCGCGTCTTTCGCCTGAGCCGCAAAACTCCCCGCCGCATGCAACAGCAACAGCTCATGATACCAGTGCGTCTCCGGATTATCCGAAACCCCCGCCTTCAGAAACGCCCCGCACCGCTGCTGTCCGCCCCGCAGCCGGCCGAAAACACCCTCCGACCGCCGCCCCCATTCCGACCGACAAAAAATCTTCCCCCCCGCATACAGCGCCATCGCATCCCAGCATGCCTCCCCAGCCGCCATCCCCCGTGCCGCCGGCATATCCCCTGCCGGCCAATCCATCCCCCGCAACGAATTCTCCAGCACCTGACACCACGGCCGCATCCCCACCCGCCACCGCTCCGCCTCGTCCCCCGGCAGCCGGTCCCTGAGCAACTCCCACGCCCGCAGCCACGCATACACCAGAATCCCCCGATAAATCGCCCGCTGATGTCCCGCACGATCAACAACCAACACCCCCTCCAAAGCCTCCTCCGCAAGCTCAATCCCCCTCCCCACGCACTCCGTCACATGCCCCCGCGCCTCTCCCACATCCGCCATCGCCCAGGGAAAGACCACTCCCCGCTCCACCTGAACCACCCTCTCACTTTCACAAGCCTTCTCAAACGCCCCCGGCCGCGCAATCAACCCCGCGACCAATTCCGTATACCGCTGCATTTCCCCGCCGTTATTTGCAAACATCGTCATACAATCCATTCTGCTTACACTCTCTCAACTTTCAACGCCAATATTGCATTACGACGAAGTGGCTTGCTCTTCGCGGCCTTTCCCGCGATTCCATTCGCCCTTCGGTTCCCGACGTCGCTTGCGGTTTCGCGAATCAAACCCCTCTGTCTCGCCGCCCTCCCCTGAGAAGATATTTCAACTCTGACAACGAGAGAGAACATCCCTATCCAATCACCTCATCCCGAATCACATTGCCATCTTCCATCGTCAACAGCCGCCGGGCCTTGTGAGCCAGCGCAATGTCATGGGTAACCATCACAATCGCCTGCCCCCGCTCGGCCAACTCATGAAATATTTCCGCAACCAGTTCGCTATTCCGCTTATCAAGATTCCCCGTAGGTTCATCAGCCAGCAGAACCGCCGGCTCATTGGCCAGGGCCCTGGCTATGGCAACCCGCTGCTGCTCCCCGCCACTGAGGCGATTCGCTCGACGCGTAAGCCTTTCTCTCAATCCCAGTTGATCCAGCAGCATCGCGGCCCGTTCCATCGCCTGACTCCGGGAAAGACGCTTGAGCTTCAGCATCGGCAACGCCACGTTCTCCTGTGCGGTAAATTCCTTGAGCAGATAATGAAACTGAAACACGAAGCCCACCTTCTCGCTACGCAGCCTGGCCAGTTCTGTATCGTTCAGCCCCATCGTATCGAGCCCCTCGATGAAAACCCGGCTCACCGGATCGAAAGCCCGACCCTCCTCGTCTCGCTGCGACGGGCGATCCAATCCCCCCAGCAGATAAAGCAGCGTGCTCTTGCCCGATCCACTGGGTCCGACGATGGAGACATACTCGTTGTGTTGAATGCTGACCGAAACGCCCCGCAGGATATGGGCGACGGCCTCTTCCGATCCGAGCAGGCGGTGGACGTTCTGCGCTCGCAAAAGAGCCGCCCTGGCGCCATCCCCGGTGCTGCGCCAATGCCAGGGTTTCAGTGAGCTCCACGGATCACCTCCACCGGATCATATTTGGCTGCCCGCCGGGCAGGATACACCGCCGCAATCAGAACGATAACCATCGCACTGGCGAACGCCAGCACGTACTGGCTCGGCCGTTCACTCATGAGCAACCCTTCGACCTTAACCAATCCTTCCATTTCAACAGGAATCCGCCGAAGACCTTCAATCGTCAGCTTGGCAAAGATCAGGCCGAGGATCGAGCCGATAAACCCGATCACCAGACCCTGAAAAACGTAGATGAAAGTGATGTCCTGCCGGGAAAGACCGAAGCTTTTAAGAATGGCAATGTCATTGACGCGTTCGAGCACCGCCATGATGAGGATGTTCAACACGCCAAACGCCGCCACCACCAGCAGTGCGACGGTGATGATGTAGGTAATCAGCCCCTGGATTCGAAAGATCTTCAGAAAGTTCGCATTGCTCTCCTGCCAGCTTTCGGTTTTGTAGCCGGCCAGCGACTCGATCTGGGCGGCATAAGCCTGGGCCTTGGTGTAATCGTCGGTGCGGATGACGATGCGATTGATGACATTCTTCTTATCCAGCAGCGTCTGGGCATTGTTCAGCAGCATATAGGCGCGCGAATAATCCACCGGAGTCACGCCCGTCTGAAACACGCCCACCACGCGGGCAGTCGTGCGCCCGCCGGTCTCGCTGGAAAGAGAGATGGTATCGCCCTGCTTGGCGCCCAGGACCGACGACACGCCGTTGCCGATGATAACCCCGTCAGCCGTGCTGCGCAGCCGGGCAAAGCCGCCGCTGAGCAGCTTGTCGCCGATGGTTGTGACTTTCACCTGCTGCTCCGGCTCAACGCCGAGCACGTCCATGGTCATGGTCTTGGTGCCATAGGTGGCGATAACGCTCCCATGCACTTCCGGCGCAACCGAAAGTATCCCGGGAAGATGACGAAGCTTCCGCATCAACCCCTCGGGGTTTTTGATCTTCTTGACCTGTTCCCGCGGCTTAACGCCCCGAATATCAAGCAGCGCATTGGGATCGGGATACGCCCGCTGCAAAATCGGAGTCTCTTTCTCGCGAGGCTCGTCATTGACGGCAATGTGGCCCGAGGATTCCACCGTCTCAATGATGAACTTGTCGGCAAAGCCCGACATCATCGCGTCCATCGCCACAAACATCGTAACGCTGATCGTCACTCCGGCGATGCACACCAGCGATTGCCGCTTGTGCGCCAGAAAGTATCGCATGGAGATAAACCAGCGCATGAGCCCGCCTTTATCCGTTAAACCCCCGGAACGTCTGCTGCTGGTCTTTGGGCTTGTTCAAGTCGGCCGCCGTCTTCGGATCGGTATAGCTGGTGCGAACCGTCTGCCCCGCCTTCAGATCCCCCACCGCCGAAAGCACCACGCGATCGCCGGGCTGAAGCCCCGCAAGCACCTCCGTCCGCTCGACAGATTTGATCCCGATCCGAACATCCGCCCGGTGGAGCCGACCGTCTCGGACGATCCACAAATTACCGTTCTGCACCGCCTGACTGGGAACGACTATCGCCCGCGACTTTTGCTCCACCACGAACGCCAGTTCGCCCGTCATCCCGGCCGAAAAACGTTCGTCCGGCGGAACCATCCGCACGTCCACCTCAAAAGTTCGCCGCTCCGGATCCGCCTTCGGATAAACCCGCTTGACCTGCCCCTTAAACACCTGATTGCCGAAGGAATACAGCGTCATGCGAACTTCCTGCGCCGGGTTTTCCCGCACGTTGACCTTGTCCTCCTCGTCAACCGCCGCACGCATGACCAGATTTCCCGGCAAAACATCCGCCACCTGCATCAGATGATCGTTGACGCGCACACGCGTCCCAATCGATACCGGCCGATCCAACACGACGCCATCGATAGGACTGCGAATATCCTGCTGGCTCACGTTCCATCGGGCGATATCCAACGCCGCCTCCGCCACCGTCACGTCCTTTTGCAACTCCAGCTTTTTCGTCGCCCGCTGCCCCTGAATGGATGCGGCAATGCTGACAATCTCCTGCACCCGATCCGAAGCCCGGTCCACATCCACCGGCGAAGCGGCGCTGCGAGTCTCCAGATCCGTCAAACGGTTCAGTTCCCGCCGGGCAATGCTCAACTGCTGTTCCGCGGCCTTGAGGCGATTGTCATATTCCTGAAGCTGAGGCGACGCGCCATCGTCGGCCAGCTTGCGCTTCAGTTCCAGTTCCGCCTCAGCCTGGCGAAAACGAAACTCGTATTCGTCCACCTTGACGAACGCAACCTTCTGCCCCTTGCGAACCTTGTCCCCCTTGTCAACGAGCACGTCCGTTACAATCCCCTCGACATTGCTGTTCAGCGGAAACTCCCGATCCGGCAGCAGCGTGCCCGTGGCGTAAAACGCCTGAACCACCGGCCCTTCCACCGCCTCGGTCACTTCCACCAGCGGCCTGACCACACGCAGATACACAAATGCCCCCAAGGCCAGCAACCCAACCACCACGGCCGCCACCAACAACCGAACGGAACTTTGCCCGATCTTGCCTCTCATAGCCGATGATTATAGGCCAAAACCCCCTGCTGTCGCCCCCGTTTTCACCTTGACATGCCCGGTGCATACATCTAGTGTAAATTTCACTCTCAAAGGAGTCAGGGTCATGCCGGTCCAAATGGAGCTCCACAAGATCATCATCAGCGAAATGCAGGAGCAACAGATCATCGTCCTCAAGGAAGTGGACGGCGACCGCAAATTCCCCATCGTCATCGGTAGCGCCGAAGCCTACGCCATCGACCGCCGGCTCAAAGGCATCCCCACCCAACGCCCCTTAACCCACGACCTGCTCGCCAGCGTCATCGAACACCTCGGCGGCGAAATCGAGCGCATCGAGATCAACAACCTCCAGGACCACACCTTCTTCGCCTCCATTCACGTCCGCCAGAACGGTCGAATCGTGGAGATCGATTCACGCCCCAGCGATGCCATCGCCCTGGGAGCCGCCACGGCCGTTCCCATCTACGTCGCCGACCACGTTTTGGACGAAGTCTGCTGATTAAAACTTAGGCACTTAGATCATTTCTGCCGCCCAATGCTTGTCATTTAGGCTCCCGGAACCATCCCTTCTTCAGACCTGTCCCCCTCATCTAATTATCCTTTTCTCATTATAAATAAAACACTTACAACGACGAGTCCGCAAACTCTGCTGAGTTTGTTCCAGTGGCACGGCAGTTGTTTTGGGAATCAGCAACCGTGGCCATGGACAGATCAAACTCAGGTTCAGGAGAACGCTTATGCAAATGATTGAAGCCGTCATTAAGCCTCACAAGCTGGATGCGGTGAAGACGGCGCTGGCAAAACTGGGGATTCTGGGCGTAACCGCCATCGAATGCAAAGGCTTCGGCCGGCAGATGGGCCATACCGAGCGCTACCGCGGCGCAAAGTTGGACGTGGGCTTTGTCCCCAAAGTCATGCTCAAAATCTGCGTCAAAAGCGAAGACTATTCCAAAGCGATGGATACCGTCGTCCAGTTCGCCCGCACGGGCGACGTCGGCGACGGAAAAATCTTCACCTACCCCGTTGCCGAAGTGGTGCGCATTCGCACCGGCGAGAAAAACGAACAAGCTCTATGAACTGCCAGGCGAACGACCGTCTTGTGCCGGGTTTACCCCCGAATCAAGTGTTCGCGACAACTTAAAGACCGCCCGGCGGCCAACCCCGCCGAGGCAGGAGGAACCAACCCATGATTCGCTTTGTTACTAAATCACGAAACTTATTCTTATTCGTTCTCCTTTCAGCGTGTCTTCTGGCCGTAGCGCCGTCGGCACGCGCCGCCGAGGCCGTGGCCCCCGTGGAAATCAAAAGCGTCAAAGACGTCAACAGCGGCGACACCGCCTGGATGCTCACCAGCGCCGCCCTCGTCCTCATGATGACCGGCCCCGGTCTGGCCCTCTTCTACTCCGGTCTGGTCCGTCGTAAAAACGTCCTGGCCACCATGATGCAGAGCTTCGTGCTCATGGCCGCCGTCACCGTCGTCTGGGCCGTCATCGGTTACAGCCTCGCCTTCGATATCGGCAACCCCTTCGTCGGCGGCTTCCACTTCGCCTTCCTCCGCGGCGTCGCCGACGCACCCTGCGAATACGCCCCCACCATCCCCCACACCACCTGGATGGTCTACCAACTCATGTTCGCCATCATCACCCCAGCCCTCATCTGCGGCGCTTACGCCGAACGCATGAAGTTCAGCGCCATGCTCCTCTTCTCCGTTCTGTGGCTGGTCGTGGTCTACTGCCCCATGGCCCACATGGTCTGGGGCAAGGGCGGCCTCTTCAACGCCTTCATGGGCGGTAAAATCCCCGCCCTCGACTTCGCCGGTGGAACCGTCGTTCACATCTCCTCCGGTATCTCCGCCCTCGTCTGCGCCCTGGTCCTCGGCAAACGCCGCGGCTACGGCGAAACCCCCATGCCTCCCCACAGCGTCGTCCTCTCCGTCATCGGCGCCGCACTCCTCTGGGTCGGCTGGTTCGGATTCAACGGCGGTAGCGCCCTCGCCGCCAACGGCCTGGCCTCCAGCGCCATGGTCGCCACCCACTTCGCCGCCGCCGCCGCCGCACTCGGTTGGATGTTTGCCGAATGGCTCAAAACCGGCAAGCCCACCGTCCTGGGCGCCATCTCCGGCGCAGTCGCCGGCCTGGTCGTCATCACCCCCGCCAGCGGTTTTACCACCCCCATGTACGCCCTGCTCATGGGCGCCATCGGCGGCGTAGCCTGCTTCTTCTCGGCTACGACCCTCAAACACATATTCAACTACGACGACTCGCTCGATGCCTTCGGCGTCCACGGCGTCGGTGGAACGATTGGCGCAGTCCTCACCGGCGTCTTTGCCGTCGGGGCCATCAACTCCGGTAAGGCCGGTCTGGTCGATGGCAACCCCGGTCAGGTCGTCAACCAATTGATCGCCACCGCCCTCACCTGGGGATTTGCGATCATCGGTTCCCTGGTGCTGCTGAAGATCGTCGATGTGATCTGCGGCCTGCGGGTCAGCGAGGCCGACGAGTACGACGGCCTGGACATCACCCAGCACGGCGAGTCCGGCTACAACCTGGAAGATGCCTACTCGGCTACGTACGCCGGAGGCGGAGCCACACTGGTTCAGGAGGATTCGACACCGGCTCCCACGCCCTCGCCCGAATTGTCTCGGGCTTAAGGCTTGAACGATTTCGCCGGGGGTTCACGGCCCCTCACGCCGTGAACCCCCAACGAATCCATGAGGTCCGGTGCATCATATTTTTATGAATTCAGGACCTCATTATTCCAAGCCCTTTTCCCCTCTCGGCTGGAACAACCTTGGCAAAACGCCCTCCGAAAACTTCGGGGGCTATTCCCTCAGCGACGCCGACTGGATCGCCTGGGTCCGAATCGTGGAACGCAAGCGGCGATTGCTCCGCCGCCGCACAAGCAGGCGGTCGCCCCTGGTCAGCGACGAGTTCTTCGGACGGATGACTTACGCAAGTTTCCGGCTCGAAGGCCTGGACGTCCGGGAAGCCGACGTCGTCGAAGCCCTCGCCCGCGGCCCGGCCCGCCGGGCCTTTCGCTCTCGCCTGGCCCAGCGCATCCGCAACCACGTCGCCATCCTGTACTACGTCCAGGGGCTCCTTCGCCGCGGCGAACAAATCAAACCGTTGATGGTGATCCGCTGGTACACGTCCGTCAGTTCCGGGTTATCCACGACTTTGCTCGACGCCTCGGCAACGAACCGGATCGACCAGGTCGTCCGACGGATTCACTCCCCGCAAGGCCGGCTGCAAAGGGCTCTGCGGGAAATAGTCCGACTGCACGTGCAACTCATCGCCGATCCGCTGGTCCCCGGTTTCAACGGAATCCTCACCCGCCTGCTGCTTCATTACCACATGGGTTGCTGCGGACTTCCCCCGGTCTTGTTCGATCCGAAAATCGACTTGCCGCGCACGTTTGACGAGCGAATGCTTCTGATGCGCCTGACGGAACTGACCGACGCCAGCCTCGAAGCTTTGTTGAACGCTTAGCATCAACCAGGCTTTGTTACCCCCCTCTCTTTCACCGCTCAACTCCCGCAGTGGCTTGCTCTTCGCGGCCCTCTCCCAAAGGCTCCCCTTCGCCAACTACAGTTCGATGCGCAGCCCCGCACGGACGTACGGGGCGCTTTCCAACTCCACCAGATCGTGGGAATCCCGCGAATCAAACCCCACGGTAAACTGCTGGTCAAACGCATACCCGCCGGCCAAAACCAAAGTCGCCGCCTGACACGGGAACCATTTCATGCCCAGCTCCAGCCGCTTTTGCTCAAAAAGCAGGCGGTCGTTGCTCCCTTCCAACTCATCCAGGTGATAGGCCGTCGTCCGGCTGTCGTACTGGGCAAACAGTTTCCACTGCTTATTCAGTTCATAGTTCACACTGGCGGTGGCGCTGTACAAAATCACGAAGTTGGCCTCGACCGTCACCCTCTCCGTCGGCGTCCAGACAAATCCGTTGACCGGAAAACCCACCGTAAACAGGATATTCTTCTCCGGCAGCATCCCGGAATAGGCGATCACGGGCAGCGGAACATCCGGCAGAACACTGCGGTTCCCGTCATAATCCAATGCAAGGCTCAGGCGGGAGGTCTTGTCGAGCTGCCGGGTGATGCCGGCCGCGGATTTGGCGTACCATGCCGATCCGTCGCCGTAAGGGGTATCGCCGGAATATCCGCCCCCGATCGTAAACGCAGGAGCCCAGCCGTCCACCTGTCCGAACGAAAAACCAGCCGCCACGGATTGATCCCACAACTGCCCGGGCAAGCGGGCATCGTCCGAGTTGATGCCCAGATAATCCACGGCGTAACCCAGCCGCACGTCCATGCCATCGCGCAAAACACCTTGAATCGGCCGGCCGATTCGTACCGGGACAAAGTAAAGTCATTGCCGTTGTCCTTGGCCTCGGTCTGACCGAACAAGCGGGCATCGGCGGTGGCGTCAAAGACTTTACTCTCCGCAAAGGGTTTTGTAGCCATCCCCAGATTGGTCTGCCCCGATGCCGCCGATCCCCACACGACCGCCCCCAATGCCAGCAAGCCCGCAATAGAAATTCGATTCACGGCCCACAACTCCTTCCCGCCTGTTTCTCGCCCGATTCAGTATAAAGACGCGGTTGTGAACCTCAAGGATTTTATCGAATCCCCTGTTCCTCCCCCAGACCTTCGCGTGGCTTGCTCTTCACGCCCCCCATCAGGCGCAATCTCCATTTTCATATCACAACGTTTTCGGGGGTTCCGTCAGCGCCAGGCGTTTAAGGCATTCCTTGGCAAACAAACACCACTTGGCGCAGCCCAGATCCATGCGGGGATTGCGAATCTGCGTCTTGCACTTGGGACACGTGCGCACGGACTCATCCTTCCAGAACTCAATGCTCGTATCGCACATGGGGCAGGGAAATTCAAAAATGTCCTCCGGCGCCCAGTATCGCATGTCCTGACCGGGGCAACGCACGTCTCCCATCGCGGCTCCTTTCCCCTTCTGCTCCATTGTAGGGCCGGGCTTCGTTAAAATCCTCTTTCGCTCCCCGGCTCTCACCAAGGCTTGCTCTTCGCGGTTTCGCCGCTCCGTCCTCGATGTCGCTTGCGGTTTCGCGAATCAGCAACCTCTATTTCGCCTCTTTCTCCAAAAACTCACGAACATTTCAACAAAAACCGCAGAACCATAAAACGGCATGGCGATGCGGATTTTTCCGCATCGCCATGCCATTCACTTCCGAAAAACCAGCTATTACTTGCGCAGTTGATCCACCGCGGCCTTGATGGCGGCGATGTGTTCCGGCGTGGTGCCGCAGCAGCCGCCGATAATGGAAGCGCCCGCGCTCACCAGTTCCTTGACCTTGGCGGCCATGTCGGCCGGGGTCTGCTTGAACACCGTCTTGCCGTCCACCAGTTGAGGCATGCCGGCATTGGCATGGATGAGGATCGGCTTGTCGGTGTGCTTGCGCATCTCCGCGGCGATCGTCACCATCTGCTCCGGCCCGTTGCCGCAGTTGGCGCCCACAATGTCGGCCCCGGCTTCGGTCAGGCCCTTGGCGGCCTGCTCGCAGCTCACGCCCATCATGGTCTTGTAGCCATGAGGAGAACCGGAAAAAGTCATGGTGCAGATCACGTCCGCATTCTTGTTCAGCTTCTTGGCGGCGCGAATCGCGCAAGCGGCTTCTTCAACCGAGGACATCGTCTCGATGCACAGGGCCTTGACGCCAGCCTTGAAAATGGCCGCAATCTGCTCGGCGTAGATCGCTTCCATCTCCGCTTCGGTCACGTCGCCCAGCGGTTCGAGAAATTCGCCCGTCGGCCCCACGGAAGCGGCGATGACGGCATGGGGAGCGCCTTCCAGCGACAGCCGGGCGCCCTTCTCATTCAACTCGGCAACGCGCTCGCCCAAACCGCACTTCTTCAGCTTGGCCGAGGAGCCGCCGAACGTGCAGCTCAACACGATGTCGCAACCAACCTTGTCGTACGCCGCCGCAACCGACCGAACCGCGTCGGGGTGGCTGGCGTTCCATTCCTCGGGAATGTCCCCGCCCTGAAGGCCCTGCGCCTGGAGCATCGTGCCCCACGCGCCGTCCGACACCAGCAGTTTCTTCTTCGCCAAACGTTCCAGAATAATTCCCATCATCTTCTCCTTATGTCTGAAGGTTCCCAAATGTCGTCGCCGCACACGCGGCAAACGAATCCAATCATTTTCACGCCTGCAACAATCCAAGGCAAATCCGGCTGCCGATCACCGAAACATCCTCCGCACAAAAAACACGCTTGGCGCAAGCGTCGAACAACACTTCGGCCGTCGGTTCCATCTCCTCATCGCCCAATCGATAAATCAAAGCCGCATCAACCGCGCCCACGGCATGAATTTTCGCGGCCAAATCCGGCACATCCAGCGGCTGCCAGGCAAACCGGTCCAGATTCTTCCGCAGCAGTTCCACGTCATTGCCGATCCGCCCCACCAGCGGCTTGACCGTCCGCGAACAAAACGGACCCCAGTAAAACTGCCCGCCGGGAAAATCACGAAACGTAACCCACTGCCCCGTCGGCTCCACCGGCGTCGTGCAAAGCAGATAATGAATCGCCAGAATGCGATCCGCCGCCCGGGCAGGCTTGCCCGTGGCGACGACGGTAGCCGAAAAATCCGGCCGCGCCAGCCGCAAATCCTGCCCGAACACACGCACAACCACCGACCCATCTGCGGCCGGCGGCTGAAGCTTCAGACCGGCGCAGCGAGCCGCCAAATCCACCTCCGCCAGCTTCGCCGCCCCACGCTCGGCGGCCAACGCCTCGGCCTTCTGCTTGTTGTTGATCGCCATGGGCATATCAACCGACCTTCCTGACGGAGCCCGCCGCCTGATGCACGGAAGGAAAACTGGCGGGATCGGTATGGGGCAGAAATAGCGCAGCCGTGTACTGATCCATGTACGCCGGATCCGTGCTTAACTCGATGCACGTCATCCGCTGCGCCAATTCCAACTGCCGCCGGCGGTAATCCTGCGAAATGGCGACCATGTACGATCCCATCAAAGACGAATTGCCGATGTAATGAAATTTCTCGCGGGGAACGTCCGGAATCAGGCCGATCACAATCGCCTTCTCCAAATCCAGAAAACGTCCGAACCCCCCGGCTATGTAGATGTTGTCCAGATCGTTAAATTCCATCTCCAGATGGCGGACCATCAACGCGCACGCCGAATAAATGGCCGCCTTGGCGCGAAGAATATTCTCGATATCCGTTTCACTCACCGCCACTTCCCGGCCGGTCGCGCTGTCCGAAGCTTCCGCCAGAACGTAGCGGGCTCGCTTGCCCTCAACGCGAATCGCCGAACACGCCCGTGCCCGATCCAGCTTCCCCGCGGCATCCAGCCAGCCCGTCAAAAACAGATCGGCCAGCAGACCGATCATCCCCGATCCGCAAATCCCCTTGGGCTTCACGTTGCCAATGGTGAAATACCGCGGCGTCCCGCTGACCGGATCAACCTGAACCTTCTCGATAGCGCCGACGGCAGCCCGCATCCCGCACTCAATCCCGCCGCCTTCAAACGCCGGCCCCGCCGAACAGGCGCAGGTCATTAGAAAATCCCGGTTGCCAACCACCAACTCGCCATTGGTGCCGATATCCACAAACAGATTGACGGCTTCGGTATCGCCGGCCAAATCCGTACACAGAACCCCGGCCGTAATATCGCCGCCGACATAACTGCCCACGCACGGGGAAAGATAAACCCATGAATCCGGGTTGATGTCGATGCCGATCTCCAACGCCGTCAGGTAAGGAAATTGCAGAACCGTCGGAACGTAAGGATCAAGACGGATGTATTCCGGCTTCAGCCCCAGCAGCAGATGCGACATGGTGGTATTGCCGGAAAGAACCGCGTTGCAAATCTCCGCCGGCTCAACGTCATGGCTGGCGCACACCTGCCGCACAAGACGATTGATCGTCTCCAGCACGCGGGTCTTCAGTTCTTCCAATCGATCCGCCCGACGCGCGTAATTAATCCGACTGATGACGTCCAGACCGCAGGGAATCTGCCCGTTGTAATCGGTACGCGTGGCCATGACCCGGCCATGACACAAATCGACAAGCTGCACGGCAACCGTCGTCGTCCCGATATCCACGGCGACGCCAAAGTGCCGCGTCGTCGTGTCGCCCCCCTCAACCCGGATAACGTGCAACCGCTGCGGCTCCCGAATCAGCGTCACCGTCACCAACCCGTCTTTCGCCCGCACCGCCTCGGCCACCATGCGAATGGCCGCCAACGGATAAACCGTATCGATCTTTCCCCACGCCTGCTGGATCGACCGGGTAAGCCGATCCAGATCCGAAAGCCCCTCTTCCAGTTGGGGCTCGGGCACCTGCACCATCCACTTCACGGCCAGCGGATCGTAATCCGCTTCCTTGGGCAGCAGTTCACTGCGCACCAGATGCGTTTCGTCGGTATCGGAAAATTTGCCCTTCTCGCCGGCGACAGACTGCGGTATCTCCAGCGTCACCGGCGACTGAAGCAAATGCGTTCGGCAAGCCAGAACATACCCGTCCGCCACCAGACTGGCCGAAAGCGTCCCCAGACTGTTGGAATCCACCTCGCCGGAGGTGATGTGAACAATGCACTTGCCACACGTGCCCTTGCCGCCGCACGGGGCATCCACGTCCGCACCGGCCAACCGCACGGCGTCGAGAAGCTCGGTTCCCGACGCCGCGTCAACGCTTTTCCCCGACGGCAGGCATGTGACGATCGGCATGACAGCCTCACACCGCCAGACGCGCCTTGATGAAGCTTTCCAGATCGCCGGCTTCCTGCGGGCCGACAATCACTTTCCAGCCCGGCAGGTTTTCTTCCAGTTCGCCGCTGATCTGCGCCACGTAACCGGGGATGACGATATCCCGCCGCTTGACGTCCTTCTCCAGACCGATCTCGCGGATGAACTTGCCGATCGACGCGCCGGAGAACTTGCCCGCCGCCCATGCCGTCAGAACGCTCAAACCTTCGCATTCCGGCACGACCAGCCAGGCGCTGATGCCGCTGTTTTCGATTTCACCGGAAACGATGAAGTAGGTCAGCGAGAAATTCGTCGTCACAAACACCGGCGAATCAGCCTTGGGTTCGCCGATGCCGTAAACCTTCGGTTCCACCTGAATGGGCTTCTGCGGATCGGTAAAGATGTTCAACCGCAACGTCATCAACGCCGAAATCAACGCCGCATCGAACATCGGCAACACGACGATTCCGCCGTACTTGTTGATCTCGGTAACAGCCTCGACCGTGCCTTCCAGCAGGTCGGTGCTGTCGATGAACTTGACCGACGGATAGCCCATCGGCTTGAAGCTGTCCTTCAGCGCCGCCCGCCGGGCGATGGAGTTGGTCTGGAACTGCTCGGCCAGCGAATGGGTCTGGAACTGAAGAATCAGATCATTGAACCCACCCGCCTTGATCTTCCCGGCAATGCCGGCTAGCGCATCCAAATCCGACGCGGTGATCGCCAAAGCGTGGCCGTTATCCTTGGCCACGTTGACAAGTCCCTCGGCCGATTCGGCGTTCGGCGACACAACCACGCTGCGAGAACCCTTCACGGCCGCCGCGGCCGCCGCCAAAGCGCCGGCATCGGGGCTGCGAAGAACCAGCGGCTTGCCGACGGTCTTCCACGTCTTCTGCGCCAGAGCGGCAAACGCATCGGCGCTGTCGCCCTTCTGCGTCACCGCAACCATGTCCAACACCAGCGTCTGACCGACCCGGTTCAAGACGTACTCTTTGCACGCCTTGAGCGCGGCGTCAATCGACGCCGCCGCGTCCGTATCGTTGACGTTCACGGCCAGCGCCGCCTGGTGGACGAAAGTCTTCTCGTGCCGGTAAAGCACGGTTTCTTCGCCCAGCTTCAGCGACTCCTCGCCGCCCAGCGCGATCCCCTTCACCGGAGGCTCGGAGGCAGCGCCGAGAATACGCTTCGCTTCTTCCGAAGCGTAAGGGCATTCCTTCAGTTCCGCCTTCTTGGCCGCCAGCTTCATTGCGAACGCAAGGCAGGTGTTGGAACCGCATTCCTTGCAGTTGGTCTTCGGAAGCAGTTTTTGAATTTGCAGGCCTGTCAGTGCCATGATTTACCCTTTCCTGTCCATCAGTTGAGCAATCGTGCGTTTGAGAGCCATCGCCGACTGGGGGTTGTACATGATCAAAAGATCCGCGCCGGAGTAGAGGAAGCTCGTGGCGGTGGACAATTCCCACACCGCCGCACGCTTGACCAGGTCGCCCCATGCCGGGAAATCCTTCTCGGCGGCTTTGACTTCCTTGATCTTGGCGCACTCCTGGCCCGGGGAAACGATCATCGGGCCGGCCAGCATCTTGTCGCCCCCGATCCCGGTCAGACGGATACGTTCCATCACCGAATAGGTGTACTCGATGCCGTAGCCCATCGCCCCGGTCATCGGGTCCATCACAATCTGCGACGGCTTCACGTCCATGTTGCCCATCAGGATGTTGAGCTGCTTGGCCATGTTGACGTCGATAGGCGTCTGGGCCACAACGCTGTGCCCGTACGCCAGCGCCGCCCCGGCGATGGTGCGATAGTTGTCCGTCTCCACCCAGTTCAGCAGCAGGTTCTCACCCGCACACGCCTGGGCGACTGCCTTCATCACTTCATTGACCTTGTCGTAGTGATTATGCCCGGTGACAATCAGCGGCACGTCCACCGCCGCCAGCACCGACTTGACCAGTTCCACCGATTGCTCGGCCGAACGGTTGCCCTTTTCCGGGTGCGTGCCTTCCAGACGCACGCTGATCAGGTCCGCCCCGTATTTTTCAACCAGAACCTTGGCCATCTCCGCGGGCTTGTCCAGCAGGCTGCCGTAAACCTCCCGCAGATACGCCGGATACTTCGGGCTGACCACGTCAAAAACTTCCATCGCAACCAGCGGCTTGTTGGGCATCTGCCCTTCCCACGTGTGGAACGGCATGGCCGACGCGCCGCCGATCTGGTAGGTCTTCCCGCGGGTGCCGCCCTTCTCCTTCGTCGCGCCGAGCGTGACGACATGAACGGGGACTTCCGCCGGTTCCTTCCTGACCGGAACAGTCTTGATGATCGATATCCGCGACTCAGCCGTCGGGCCTTCCTTCGCCACTGGCGCCGGTGCGGCCGCCGCCGGCGTTTCAACCGCCGCGGGCACCGCGCCCAAAAACTTCTCACTGAGCGAGCCGATGATTTCACGAACGATCTGCTGCGTGAGGGTGGACTTGATTTCCGCCGCCACCTGTCGCGTGATCTCGGCCTTAAGCTGCTCGACGTCGGCCGACACAACCTGGCCATTGCCGCCTTCGCTCTTGGCCGCCGGCTGCTGCTGCGCCACAGGCGCCGCCGGAGCCACTGCCGCCGCCGCGGGCTTCTCCTCGGAAGCCGACTGGGCGTACTCGGTCATGTCCGTCATCTTCAACGCCGGATGATTCACCTTCTCCATGAACGCCCGGACTGAATTGGCGTCGGTGCCGACAGTTTCATCGGCAATCTTATCCAGCAGATCCGGCTCACCCTGGTTGACGGCCAGTTTCTTCAAGTCCTCAGCCAGCAGATTCTTCAATTCCTTAGGCATCCAGACCAGACGCTTGTGCCCGCCTTCGGCGAAGAGGAACTTGCGGCTGGTGAGAAACACCTTGCCGCAACCCATGAACCCGGGCGTCTGCTGTCCGCCGCCGACCTGACCGGCCAGCGACGAGAACGTCATCCCGATGGGCGTTTCGCCCATGTACTCACGATTGACGACCATCACGCCGTTGCATTCCGGCACATAGCCGCAAATGACCTCAAAGCAACCGCAACTGGTCATCGGGCGGTCCATGATGGAGTAAGCACAGAACGACTCCAGCGCCTTGTGGCTGGCAACGTAAACAAAGTCGTTGATGCCCTTCCAGACGCCCTTGCTCGCGTCAAGGCAGTCGCCCTTCTTGATGGGCTGATTCGGGCCGGTTTCGTCGATCTCATACGCCGCCTTGCCGTCCAGCCAGTTGTAAGCGCCGCACAACCCCAGACGTTCCGGGGTGATGACGCAAACATGGTCGGGCGCAAACGACTGACACAACGAGCAGGAGTAGAACAAGTCCACCGCATCGTCGGTCATCGATTCCAGCCGGCGGTTGCGGTCGTCATACGTCTTGCGGGCCATGGCGACACGCCGGGTCGCTTCGTTGGCGTCCGTGATCAGTGTGACTTTCACCTTGTCCACGATCGCCGGGTAATCCGACAACAACTTGGCGTGCAGAATTTCCCCGTAATGCCGCAAACGCAGCCCCTTGGCAAAACCGGCCTTGGAGACACGCGTCCAGATGATGTCGCGCTGCCCCATGTGCCAGATGCCTTCGGCACCGTTGATCAGATGGTGAATCTGACGTTCGAGAATCGGTTCAAAGTCCGACTGCATCTTCCGGCCGGCGACTTCAACCCAGATGCCCAAAGGCAGAGCCGTGCCCTCTTCAACCTTGTCGATGTCAGGGCCGATGATTTCGATCTCGCCATCGTTGATCGCATCCATGTCCACCGTGGTGACGAACTCGAAAGCGGTCGTCTTGTTGCCGCCGAATTCGACGTGGGTGTCCTGCTTGCGGATGCGCTCTCCCTCGAAAGCCGCACCATACGGCACGGGAATCGGAACCTTGGTGATCTTGATCTTGCAGCCGCGGACTTCCAACGCCTTTTCAACCATCGTCTCGTACGGAACGTTGGAGACGACGTGTTCGTAGGTGCAGACGCCCGTGGGCAGAATCTGCGGAATGTCCGTGTCGGCGATGACGGGAAAGCCGTAGTTGATCGCCCCGGCGGCGGCCGCGTACTTCTGGTTGTTGACTTCGCCCAGAGCCAGGACGAAAGCAAACACGCGGTCCTTGTTGTACTTGAGGTTGGACTTGAAGTCGCCGGGCTTGACGCCGCCGAACGACAACGCCGCGCGGTTGGCAAAACCCAACGCGTAGATCAGCGAGGAAACGTCCTTGCCGAAAGGCACCAGACGCGTTTCCCAGCCAAGCTGCACGCCTTCCTCGGCAAGCTGCTCGGCGAACTGCTTGCCGCCGGTCGAGCCGCCCATGAAAACGTAAATGTTCTTTTCCTGAAGCTCGCGGGCGATCTTCACGGCGATCTCATTGGTCGGCGCCGCGCCGGTAATGGCGGCAAACCCCGGAGCGCTGCCATCAACGAATTCGATGCCCCGCTCTCGCATGATCACGTCGCTCGCCGCGCCCAGCCAGATCCCATCCACCGGATTCGGCCCGATGAGGTACTTGCAGGCTTCGATCACTTCGCAGGCGAACAACGCCGCCACGCCCGCATCAAGCGTGTTGCCCAGGTACGGCAGCCACACCTTCTCCGCCGGACGTTGCGGCAGAAGCTTCTTGGCGCGAGCCATGATCCGCCGGCAATCCGCCAGAGTCTCCACCTTCTCGCCGGTAAACGAGTAAATCACCGGCAGGTAATATGCGGTCGCCGGAAACGCGACCTTGCACGACTCGCCCTTGGCGGCGACGGCCTGATCGAGCATCGCTTCGGCACGCAGCACCCATTCCACGGCGCCGTCAATGGCGCTGGCACAGATCAGCTTAGACATTCAGGGCTCTCCTGTCTTTCATGTCCAACACCTTACGCTGGACCTTCTTGTTGATTCCGAGTTTCTCACGCTTCTGATCGATGATCTCCATGATCTTCGCCACGGCCTCGCTCGGGTCGAGGCACACATGGAACGACGCGCCGAACAACTTCTGGGTTTCCTCATTCAGGAACTGCGTGACGTTGGTCGATCCGGAAATGCGGAACGGATGGCCGAGGATGACATTCACGCCCGAGGCCACAAAGTAGCTGCCGATGGCCACGGCCTTTTCGCTCATCCATTCCGGCGCCACCCCAACCACCGGCACGTCCGACAGGTCATCGCCCAACCCGCCTTCCAGCACCACTTCCGTCCCCGCTTCCAACAGACGCGAGTTGTCCACGCAACTGCCCATGTGCAGCACCGGAGGCATACCCACGGTCTCGCACACTTCCTTCAAGCCCGGCCCGGCCATCTGCAGCGCCGCCTCGGGAGTCAACAAGCCTTCCTTGCCGGAGGCAATGGCCGCACATCCGGTCTTCAGCACCAGGATATCTCGCTTGAGCAGCTCGGACGTAAGCTTGTTGGTGTATTCATCAATACGGCTCTTGGGATTGCTGCATCCGACGATGCCGACAACGCCCTTGATCCGGCCGGCGATGATGGCGTCATTCAGCGGGCGGAACGATGCCCGGAACGAACCACCCAGCATGTACTTGATCGCCGAAACGCTGAACCCCGCCACCACCGGCTGCCAGGCCGCCGGAATCGACACCTTCCTGGGATCGCGGTTCTTGTAATTGTCAATCGCCGTCTTCAGCAGACGCTTGGCGTTTTCGTAGGCATGTTCTTCATCAAAGGCGTCATGTTCCGAGCCAATCGTCTTGGCGATATCGGAAGTGGAGATAATCTTGGTGTGATAGGACGAAGCCACCTTGGGCAAGCTGGCCATGCAGCACTGCACGTCCGTCACCATCATTTCCACAGCGCCGGTGATGATCGCCAGTTCCTGCTGGAGGAAGTTGCCGGCGACAGGAATGCCGTGGCGGAGAAGAATCTCATTGGCGGTACAACAAATCCCCGCAAGGGTAATGCCTTCCGCTCCCGCGCCCTTCGCATAAGCCAGAATCTCCGGGTCCGTGGAGGCGGCGGCAAGCATTTCCGACAACGCCGGTTCATGCCCGTGTACCACCACATTCACGGTCTTCGCGCCCAGCACGCCCAGGTTCGCCCGGCTGCGCACCGGATTGGGCGAGCCGAAAAGAATATCCGAAACAATCGTCGCAACACGCGAGCCGGCCCAGCCGTCGGCTAGCGCCGTGCGGAAGGCGTGCATCAGCACGTTGCGATAGTCATGATCCACGCCCATCGTCGAACGATGCATGCTCTCGACAATCATGCGGTCGATGCCCTGCGGCTCGATGCCGTGGGTCTTCCAGACGTTCTGACGCTTGAGGGGAGCCAGTGCGATGGTGCGGACGTTTTCTTCCTGACTGGCGAATTCTTCGATGAAAATGTCGGCCAGTTCATTGGCCACTTCCTGCCAGCTTCGCCCGACCTCTTCG
This sequence comes from uncultured Phycisphaerales bacterium, assembly GCA_963841305.1. Classification (GTDB taxonomy): domain Bacteria; phylum Planctomycetota; class Phycisphaerae; order Tepidisphaerales; family Tepidisphaeraceae; genus CAWJBR01. The sequence continues at coordinate 244,372 of CAWJBR010000002.1, forward strand.
ACGCCGTAATTACGCGCCGCGTCACGCAGGGCCTCTTCGTCCTTGATCTGATAGCTGCCGCCCTTGCCCTCGGCAACCTTCTTCAGCAGCAGCACCAGATGCCGCCCGTGGTCGGAGTGAGCGGCAGTGCCGCCGGCCACCTCACGCAGGTAGTTGCGCGCGACAATGGTGTCCGCATCGGCGCCGCAGATGCCGCGAGGCGCCTTGGCCGTAATACGGCACGGACCCATGTAGCAGATGCGGCAGCAGACGCCGCTCTTGCCAAACCCGCACTGGGCCTGCTGGGTGTCCATACGCGCAAAACACGTATCGACCAGTTCCTGCTCGGCCTTGCCGATGATCTGGATCGACGCCGCGTCCCACGCCCGCTCCTCGGGGGTCCGTGTCGCCGCCTGCGGCGGCTTTGTCGTAGGCTGTTTCTCCATAACGTTCTCCTGCTAACCCTTTGTGGTTACCGCACCAACTGTCCAATGACGCCGGCTTCCGCCAGCAGTGCGTCAATCCGTCTAACGACCTCGTTATCCGCCGGCAACTTCCGAAGACTTTCGCCATCCTCGTCGCTCGCCGACAGCTCGACGTTATCGGGCAAACCGACAAGATAGTCGGCCTTGACCTTGCTCTTCAGTTCTTCCGCGTCCGGCGGCAATTCCTCTCGCCGCAGGCGGTTGACGACCATCGCCAGCTTGCCGTACTGAACGCCCATCTCCGCGGCCAGTTCGTGCAGCCGCCCCAGCGTTTCCATCCCACGCTTGGACGGGTCGGCAACGATAATCATCAAGTCCACTCGCTGCACGATTCGACGGGAAAGATTCTCCAATCCCGCCTCGTTATCAATCACAACGTAAGCGTAGTTTTCCGCAATCGCATGAATCGCCTGCTTGAGCACGTTGTTGGCGTAACAATAACACCCCGGACCTTCCGGCCGGCCCATGGCGATCAAGTCAAAGTTCTCCGCCTCCACCAGGCTCTCCGCAATCTTCATCTCCAGCAGCTCCTGCTTGGAGACCCCGGTGGACATGCCCTTGCCCGCGATTTCACGCGCTTCCTCGCGAACCTTGCCAATAGTCTTGGCCGCCTTGACGCCCAACGTGGCGTCAAGGCAGGTGTTGGGGTCCGCATCCACCGCCAGAACCGGTTTGCAACCGTGGGCAATCAGCCGCGAGGCGATCAACGCCGCCACCGTGGTCTTGCCCACGCCGCCCTTCCCGGTAATCGCAATGGTATACGCCACAAATGCTCCTGAGAACCGCCTTCAGAACCCCTTAGCGGGCGGGCTTGCCCGCCCCGTCTGCCGGTTCTGCAACGACGCCTTAGAACCCGTACTTGGCCCGCAGCGCCTTGGACGTCTGGCCCAGCAGCGTGAAGACCTTCTCCGCGTCTTCCACGGCCATCGATCCCGTGCCGCAGGAAGGCGTGATCAACGCCTGTTCCAGAATCTGCTGCTTGGAAATCCCCGCCTTGGCCACCAGGTTATCCACGCCCTTCTCGAACTTGGCCACGAGGCTTTCAACGGTCTGCGTGCGGATGACCGTGGAGGTGGGCACCACGCCCCACGCCAGAATCCCGCCCCGATCCAAATGCTTCTTCACCGCATCGCCGTACATGGCGATGGTGTCGGCATATTCAAAGGCGTCGAAGTTGACGATGTCCACGCCGGCGTCGATCAGAATGCTCCATTCCGTATTCCCGCAGCAGTGGATGCCCGCCAGAGCCTTCTCGGCATGCACGGCGTCAATGACTTCCTTGAGAATGTCCACCACGTCCTCACGCTGCACCGAAACGTAGGTCGAGGAACCAAACGCCGAAAGAATCGGCTCGTCAATAAAACAGATGACGTTCTCGGCAAAACCGCGGAACCGCTGAATCTGCCAGCGGCACTTCATGGCCAGCGCCTTGACGACCATATCCCGGAATTCGTCGTTGTAGTACAAGGCCCGCTTGTTCTCATCCACGATCGTCAACGCAAACGAGCAAGGCCCCGTCGCCTGCACCTTCACGAACGGCCGCTTGCCGCCCACGGACTTCAACCGGCTTTCCATGGCGTAGAAACCCTTGGAAAATTCCGGGCTGATCGCCATGTTCGAGCAATCGCCGTTGCCGCTCTCGGGGTCCATCGCGGTCATGTACGCTTCATAAAAAGCCGCCATGGCGTCGGAGTGATCGCCGTCCGTCTGGAAGAACAACCGGCTCTTCTCCCGATCAACCACCGCGCACGGCATCCCTTCGGAGTACTGCACTTCCATCTGCTCATTGAGCCCCAGCCGCGGAAGCTGCGGCCAGATCGGGGCGTCGGGGATGCTCGCCAGAATCAGGTCCAGCGCCTTGCCCGGCTCGCTGTAGGGCAGACTCCCGATTGCCGTCGCGATACACTTGGTCTTGATGCTCATGGTTGGTTCCTCTCGTCTGAAAGTTGAAAAGTAAATGAAATCCCAAAGTCCTGTTTATTGAGGATGCGGCCGCCCGCACCCGTCGCTCAACCGCGCCAACTCCTCCCGCCTCTCGGCCAGCCGGGTATGCGCGTCCCGCAATTCCTGCTCTAACACCTGCACGTCCTGCGACCCGGGAAGCTCCCTCGCCGCCTTCACGTCCCTCTCCAGATCCGCAACCGCTTCCTCCAGCAGCTCCACCTGCTCCATAATCGCGGCATACTTCTGCCGGTTGGCGCTGTTTCCCGTCATGATTTATTCTCCTGTTCCAACGCCGCCAGAATCCGCTCAAAGGCGCCCAGAACTTCCGCACTGCAACCGTCCAGCACCGACCGGCCGTCGCGATCGATCGCCCGAAGTCCTTCATGAAACGGAATGACGCCCAATAGCTCCTGGCCGCCCAGCGATTCTCTCACAAACCGCTCGTCTTCGGCACTGGTAATTTTGTTCGCAACGATGCGGATGTCCCGCAGGCCGATCTGCTTCGCCATCCGCAGCACCCGCCCGGCACAATCGATCGACCGCTGCCCCGGCTCAACCACCACAATCATGGTGTTCACCCCGCGAGCCGTCGCCCGACCAAGATGCTCAACCCCCGCTTCCATATCCAAAACCAGCGCATCGTCCTTGTGCAGCACCAAGTCCTGCACCAGCGCCTTCAGCAAAACGTTCTCCGGACAAGCGCACCCCGATCCGCCATTCTCCACCGCCCCCAGCACCAGCAGAGACACCCCCTGATGCTTGTAGGCATATCCGTCGGCAATGTCGCTGACTTCCGGATTAATCTTGAAAATCTGCCCGTATTGTTTGACTTTGGCGCCCGTGCGCTGCTCGATGAGGGCTTTCTGTTCCGCGATGGGGATGATCGTTTTCTGCCGCTCCGCCGCGATGCCCAGCGCCGACGCCAGATTGGCATCGGGATCGGCATCAACCGCCAGCACATTCCGCCCCCGCCTGGCCATGAGAATCGCCAGTGCCGCCGCCAGCGTCGATTTCCCAACGCCGCCCTTCCCCGACACAGCCAACTTCAGCGATTGGTTCATACGCATTCCCGCCGCACGCAAGTCAGAAAAATACAAGCATCCCGTGTCAAGACAGTGTAGCGTTTCCCCCATTACTTTCCAGCACTCTCGTGCCCAAGCTTGGTAAAATTGTGCTCACAAAACGACCGCCCCCTTTTGCCCCGCCCCCCCTCAGAAAGCCCTTATCACCCGCTCTTCTTTCCACCTTCATCATTCATCGTTCATCATTCCGACTTCTCTTTTTGCGGTCCCACACTCACCCCGCCTGCCCTTCCGGGACCGCCTCCAACAGTTTCTCCACCACGCGATCCGTGGTGATTCCCTCGGCGTCGGCGTTAAAGTTGGTGAACAAACGATGCCGCAGCACCGGCTTGGCGACCGCACGCACGTCTTCGCAGCCGACATTCAGCCGGCCGTCGAGCAGCGCGTTGGCCTTGGCGCCCAGAATCAGGCATTGCGCCGCACGCGGGCCGGCGCCCCACGTCAGCCACTCGTTGATAAACGCCGGCGTCCCCTCTTCTTTCGGCCGGGTCGCCCGCGTCAGGCTCACCGCGTAATCCACCACATGATCGCTCACCGGTAGACGCCGCAAAACCTTCTGGATGTGCAGAATGTCCGACGCCGACAGCACCACCTCCGGCTGCGTGTTCGATTCCAGCGTCGTCTGCCGAACGATCTGACGTTCTTCCGCCTTGCTGGGATACCCGATATTCACCATGAACATGAACCGGTCGAGCTGCGCTTCGGGCAGCGGATACGTCCCCTCCTGCTCCACCGGATTCTGCGTCGCCAGCACAAAAAAAGGCGGATCTAGCGGAAACGTCCGACCCCCCGCCGTCACCTGAAATTCCTGCATCGCCTGAAGCAACGCCGCCTGCGTCTTGGGCGGCGTCCGGTTGATCTCGTCGGCCAACACCACGTTGGCAAAAACCGGCCCATGCACAAACCTAAAATTCCGCTTCCCGGTAACCTGGTCCTCTTCCAACACATCCGTCCCGGTAATGTCCGCCGGCATCAAATCGGGCGTAAACTGAATTCGATTAAACTTCAAATCCAACACCCGCGACAACGTCGAAATCAAAAGCGTCTTGGCCAATCCCGGCACGCCCACCAGCAAACAATGTCCGCGGGCGAACATCGCCGCCAGAAGCAGTTCAATAACCTCGTCCTGGCCAATGATGACCTTGTGCAGCTCTTTCAAAAGGTGAGCCTTCACGCCCACGAACTTTTCCATGAACTGCTTTTCCGCCGACACGCTATGCACCTGCGTCAAGTTATTACTCCCGGAAACCGCACCGCCCCCTGCCACATTTTCCAACGCCGCTAAAATTAAACCGCCATGTGCCGCTAATGCGCGATGGCATACATGAACACGTTCACGCCCAGTTTCAAAGCGTCGGCATCGGCATAGCCCTTGTCATACGCCCGCGGCAACTGCTCCCACCCCGCGCTCATGCTCAGCGGCGAATAAACCACCGGCAACGCTCCGTCCACCTCAATGACCTCCAACTGCGGGCTGTCCATCCCCGGCAACAGATTCCGCGCCATCGGCGACAGCTCCACCTTCTTCGTATCAAACACAAAACTCAACAACGGATGGTTCCGCGGCAGCGGCTTGAGCGCCCGATCCTTATACAACTGCTTGATCTCCCGGCGGAAGGCCGCGTCAAATTCGCTGCTTCCCACCGCACAGTCCACCACCAGCATCCCGCCCTGATCCAGATACTCACGCAAACGCTTGCGGGTCACGTCGGAAAACTGAAAGTTCCGCTGCCCGGTCATGTACAACACCGGAAAACTGAAAATATCCTGCTTCTCCGGGTCCACGGGCACCCGCTTGAACTGCACATGCAGCGTCGTTGATTGGTCGATCGTCTTAAGCAGATTCGGCACGCCATGCGGCGTCGGATCCCAATCGCCATTATGAACGATCTGCCCGAGCACCAGTTGATCGCGGGTCGCGTCGGCCGACTGGTGATACACCTTCTGGTGATCGAAAAACCGCCCGTACTGATATTCCGCCAGGCAGTACGTCACGATATTCGACCCCAGCTTCAAGGCGTCGCCCTGATCAAACAAAACCCCGCCTTCGATGGGGTTGGCGTCGGCATCCCACCCGCAGGACAGATCGATGGGCGAAAAAATCACCGCCGCCCGCGTGCCGATGTTCAACACCTCCAGATACGGAGGCACGGTCTTCCAGGGTTCGCTGCCCTTGCGCACGCGCATGGAGGTAATCTGATGAAAGCTGGAGAAAATGGGATGATCGGTCGGAATCGGCGCCATCTCCCGATCCGGGAATATCCGGGCGATCTCCCGGCGGAACGATTCGTTGAACTCCGGCCGCCCGCAACTGCTATGCACTACCCACGTCCCACCGTCCAACAGATATTGGCGCAGACGTTCAATGGTGACGTCGTTGAACCGAGGAATAGTCTTCCATCCGGTGAAATAGAGGATCGGCAATTCCGTCGGATCGTAACTGAACTTATTGAAATCAGTCGTCACGAAACGGTATCGCTGGTTGAGCTGATCATTGGTCCAGCTTACCCACTTTTCGATATCGATGATCGTCGTCTGCCAATCGGCATTCCCCTGCTTGAGCGCAAGCCGCGAGAACGTCACGCTGCCAATCAGGGCCGGCGGGGAAGGCTCCCGTTTTTTCTCCGATCGTCGCAGCGGTGTCGCGGGCAACGGCAACGGAGCCACCCCTTCGCCGGCGTTGCGCCGCTGCGGAGCGGCCTTGGGAGGAATGTTGGCTTTGGGATTGACAAATTCATCCCCCATTCCCAGCGAAGCCGAACACCCCACCATCACGATCGCCGCCCACAAGGACCACCGTTTGGCCATGGTTCGCTCCTTTTCTATCCCTACATACCCCGACGGCCCGGATTCGTTGCCATCTACCGCCCATCTTCTTGCCCAGCCAACGCACAAACCAGCATTTATTACTTATCCAGACTCATCTTATTGTAACTTCCCTCCTCCCCCATAGCCAACAGGATTTGCAGGGCGGATACCCCGGTTGTACCATCATCCCATGCTGACTCGCCTTACAACCCTCCTGGCCTTGCTGACGCTGGCCGGGGGATGCGCAAGCACTAAGACCGGAACGTTCCAGGTAACCGTCACCAACCGCACCGCCGGCCCGATTTCCGTCGGTTTCGTCAAACACGGCCCGCCCCTTGAGAAAAACTGGGATTCCCCCGAAGCGATCGCCATCGCCGCCCCCCGTCTGGGCGACAAACACTGGGGAACCCTCATCCTCCCCAACGAATCCCGCTCCCTCGGCCCGCAATCCGGCGTCTTTGAAAAAGGTTCCTTTCCCCTCCTTCGCATCTACCGCGGCGATCTGACCATCAACGAGCTCCTGGCCATCAACCGCCAATCGCCCGACCGCATCTCCGTCCCCCTGCTCATCGGCAAGGGCTTTGTCACCGTCCTCGACCACCAGAATAAAATCACCGCCGACTACGTCCGGCCCTGATCCTCCTCACACCCCCCGCACCCCCGCCAGCACCTCTCCCCATCCCCCGCCCCGCCGCAAAATCCTCCGCTGCCTCTCCGTCCACCACCGCGCCTGATCCACCCTCATCCCCTCGCACCCGAAGTAACGCAATATCCCCCTCCGCAATTCCTCCACGCCTTCCCCCCGTTTCGCGATAACCCGCATCCCCTCCACCCCAGCCATTTCCCCGACGTCACATTTATTGATCACCCGCATCGCCCCCGGAAACGCATCCAGCAACGCCTGCTGCTCCCCCTCCACCGGCCGCGTCGCATCCAGCACCAACACCACCAGATCCGCCCGCCCGATCTCTCCCTTGCTGTTCTCGATTGCCACCCGTTCAATCGGATCCTCCGTCTCCCGCATCCCCGGCGTATCCACCAGCATCACCGCCAACCCCTCCACATTGGCAATCTCGCCCACCCAGTCGCGCGTCGTCCCCGCCACGTCCGCCGTGATCGATCGTTCCTGCGCAAACAACTGATTCGCCAACGTCGATTTCCCCACATTCGCCGCCCCCACAATCGCCACCCGCGGCGGATGCAGCAACCACCACAAACTCCGATCCCTCAAAACCTCTTCCACCCCAACTGCATCATCCATCTTCCCCCACGCCTCCACCTGCCCCAGCAAAACCCGCATCGCCAGCGTCGTCCGCGCCAGCGGCAACGCCGCCATCGCCTCCCGCTCCAGCAGGCTTCCTCCCTCCATCATATCCAACGGAATTTTCCCCCCATTCCCCACCACCTCAAACCCCTCCCGACCGGCCAACTCCAACACCGACCGAACGATCCACGCCCCCCCATGCAAACTCAGATCGGCAAACCTTCCCCCTTCACCGACCGCCACCACCGGATCATCAATCACCCGCCCCGCATCGCTCAGTTCCCCATGCACCGCCCGCCCCTCTTTTGCCGGCCGCGAAAAATGTCTGCGTAGAAATTCCCCCACGCCCTCCCCCGCCAGCCGAACCACCGCAATCGCCCCGCTCCCCCCCGGCGTCATCAGCATCGCCCGATTACTCTGATCCATTCACTCAATCGCAAATTGCAAATTGCAAATTGCAAATCTCCTACGTTCCGTGCTTGATATGATGATTCGTGTACGCCAACGCCACCCCATACAACGACAAGTCCGGCGAAACCGCATGCACCAGCTCCCACCCCTCAAACAACGCCTTGGCATCCCCTCCCGTCGCAATAATTTCCGGCCACTGTCCCAGTTCCGTCGCGTAGTTTTCCACCAACTCCTTCACCATTCCGCGAACGCCATAATACACCCCCTGCCGAATCGCCTCTTCCGTACTCCGCCCGAACGCCCCCTCCGGCACCGCAAACGTCACCCGCGGCAGCTTCGCCGTCCTCTCATGCAGCGCATCGAGCATCATATTCACGCCCGGCGCAATCGCCCCCCCGACAAACGTCCCCTTGTCGTCGCAGCAGTCCACCGTAATCGCCGTCCCCGCGTCCACCACCACGCACGCCTTCTGCATCTGCTCGTACGCCGCCGCCACGTTCAACACCCGATCCGTCCCCGTCTGTTCCGGCGCCTGCGTCTGCACCTTGATCGGCAGCTCGATTTCCTTCCCCACCCACTGCACATTCTGCCCCGTCACCTGATGAATCGCATGCTCCAGCGGCTCCATCAGCGACGGATTCACACTCGCCCCCGCCACCGCCGCCCCTTCCTTGTCCTTGACCAGTTCCCACGCCTCCGCAATCTTCCCCGCCCAGTCCGCTCGATTCGCATTGGGAATGCGCGTCACATACTCCAGGTTCCCCGCCACAAACGCCCCAATCGCCGTCCGGGAGTTATTCAGATTGATCACCAGCAGATTAATATCCATGACCTGACATCCATTCCACCAAGAACACCGCACGACCAAGACGTTCTATCTCACCCCCGCACTCAAAGCCCCGGATGTACATCCGGGGCTGCGAATCCCATCCCACCCTCGATATCGCTTGCGGTTTCGCGAATCAGCAACTTCCGTCTCGCCACCCTCCCCTACTTATCCCGCATCGCCTGCAACTCCGCCAACCTCTTCCCCGTCGGCGGCTTCTTCGTCTTCATCATCTCCACAAACGCATCGAACAAATACGCCGCATCGTGCGGCCCCGGGCTCGCCTCCGGATGATACTGCACGCTGAACACCGGCAACTCCTTATGCCGGAACCCCTCCACCGTCTCATCATTCAAATTGATATGCGTCACGATCCCCCCGTGCGCCTCCAGCGACTTCTGATCCACCGCAAACCCATGGTTCTGGCTGGTGATCTCCACCCGCCCCGTATCCAGGTTCTTCACCGGCTGATTCCCGCCCCGATGCCCGAACTTCAGCTTGAACGTCGTCGCCCCCACCGCCCGGCTCAGAAGTTGATGCCCCAGACAAATCCCAAAGATCGGCACCTTCCCCAACACACCCTGCAACGGCTTAACCGCATAATCCAAAACCGCCGGATCGCCCGGCCCATTGCTCACAAACAACCCATCCGGCTTGTGCTTCAGAATCTCCTCGCCGCTCACGTCCGGCGGCAACACCGTCACCTTCACCCCCCGCTCCGACAAATGCCTCAAAATATTATGCTTGGCCCCGCAATCCAGCGCCACCACATGCAACCCATCCCCCCGCTCCACCGGCCCAAGCTTCCAATCCGCCTGGTCCTGATCCCACTGATATTGCTTTGCGGGTTTAACCGCCTGCACCCAATCCGCCCCCGCCATATTCGCCGCATGACGAGCCCGCTCCACCAACGCCGCATCATCCAGAATTTCCGTGGACAACACCCCGCGCATCGCCCCGCTGATCCGCAGTTTCCGCGTCAGCGCCCGCGTATCGATCCCCTCGATCCCGATGACGTTGCTCTGCTTGAGGTACGCGTCCAGGCTCATCTCGGCGCGATAGTTGCTGTGCAACGGGGCCAGCTCCTTGACGATAAAACCCGCCACCTGCGCCTTGCGGCTTTCCATGTCCTCGCCGTTGATCCCGTAGTTTCCGATCAACGGATACGTCATGGTCACGATCTGCCCCTTGTACGACGGATCGGTAAGGATTTCCTGATACCCCGTCATCGAAGTGTTAAACACCACCTCGCCTTCGGACGTACCCGAAGCACCAAAGGCCCGACCGGTAAAAACCGTACCGTCTTCCAACGCCAGCTTGGCAATGCGATGAAAACTATCCATAAGGGCCAGAATTATAGTGACAGTGCCCCACTTGTGCGAATCCCCCGACCCGGAACAACCAATTTCCGCCAACGCATTGCCTTACATGCACTTATATACGATACCCCCACCCGCCTCTATTTCCACTGCACGTTCAGATGCGACAAAATGAAGAACAGCAGGAAAATCACCAGCGGAACCACCACCGCCAGAATCACCAGACGCGACCGCCTCCAGCGGCTCTGCCACGGAGCCGGCGCAACCAGCCGATCCGCCCGGCCCGTGATCTCCACCTTCTCCGGCGCATCCAACTCGGCCTTCATCGCCAACGCATTCGGATACCGATCCCCCGGATCCCGCGCCATCGCATGCAGGATAATCTCCTCCACGCCCGCGGGAATCTCCGGCTGCCGTTTACGCGGCGCGACCGGATCGCCGCTGAGCCGCGCGTTCATGATGATAAACGGATTCGCCCCCTCAAACGGCGCAACCCCCGTCACCATCTCATACAAAATCGCCCCCAGACAATAAATGTCCGTCCGGGCATCGCCACGCTTGCCCTTCACCTGCTCCGGCGCCATATAGTCCGGCGTCCCCATCGCCGGTTGAAACCCGCCAAACGTCAACCGCCTCTGCCCTTCCACCTTGGCTATCCCAAAGTCCATGATCCGAATCGACCCGTCATTGCAAATCATCACATTATCCGGCTTCATGTCCCGGTGGATCACCTCATGCACGTGCATGTAATGCAACGCCTCGCAAATGCGCGCCGCGATCTTCAACGCATCCCCCACCGGCAACGGATGCACCGATCGCATCAAATGCCCCAGCGTCTGCCCCTCCAGATACTCCATCACAATATAAGGCCGGCTCTTCTCATAATCCGCCTCTTCAATATGAAGAATGTACGGATGATTCAGCTTCCTGCCGATCTCCTCTTCCCGTTTGAATCGCGTATAAAACCCCGGATCGCTCTCAAACTGCATGAACGGCACTTTCAACGCCACTGTACGCCCGCTTTTCAAGTCCGTCGCCTTGAAAATCGACGCCATCCCGCTCCGGCTGATCACGTCCGTAATCTCGTACCGGTCATCCAGCAACTGCCCAACTTGAGCTTCCACGCCCATCGAAGGATCCTGAACTTTCTGATAAATCGGCAACCCCCGATAATACGTCACACGCTCCACCGCGTCGACGCGGACGATCTGCACCGAAAGATTGTCATCCCCACCGCGCCGGACGGCCATCTCCACCAACCGCCGGCAGGCTTCCTCCCCCGGCATCTTCGTCACCGTCTCGTAAATCTCCCCTTCCGTCACAAAACAGTACAGCCCGTCGCTGCACTGCATCACATAATCGCCGGCATTCACCGTAACCGTATGCGTATCCACCCGGATCATCGGATCCTGCCCCACCGTACGCGTCAGAACGCTCCGCAGCGGACTGCTCATCACGTCCTGCACCGATACCAATCCCAGTTTCAACTGCACGCCCGCATAGGAATGGTCGTTGGTAATCCGGCTCAGTCGCCCCTGCCTTGCCGCATAAACCCGGCAATCCCCCACGTGCCCGATCGTCACTTCATTGTTCCGGTAAAGCGATATCGTCAGCGTCGTCGCCATCCGCCCCTCACTGCCGCCTCGCTTTTTCATCCCCGCATCATAAACCGCCACGTTCGCCGCGTTGAACATCTGCCAGACCAACGCCCCCGCCGGCAAACCCGGCGGCGCTTGCCGAAACGTCTCCAGCGCCGTCTCCACCGCCAACCGGCTGGCCACCTCCCCATCCCCCTGCCCGCCAACCCCGTCCGCCAAAATCACCACCGCGCCGCGCAACCGCTTTTCGTCCGCATCCGCAGGCAGACAATAACCAACATAGTCCTCATTGTTGGCGCGCACCGGCCCAGCCGTCGAAAGCTGGGCATACGTTATCTCCATAGGTTAACTCCGGTCATGGTTCCCAAGCACCATGTACTCAAGCGCGGTACCCGGATTGTATGCGTTCCTTCCCCAGAGGTACACAACCCTCCTCCCTCGCCCCGTTAAAATCCTTCGCTCCGCCTGAAAACTCCCGCAGTGGCTTGCTCTTCGCGGTTTCGCAAAAAGACAAACCCTCGCCCGCTCCGCCTCAGTCAGATGACTCTCTTTTGAACACTCCCAAGGCATTATCCGTCCGCATATCCGCATTCGCCCATTCTTTGTGCATCCCGCCCCGACAGACGCCGGAACGAAAACCATCCCCCTCCGCCAACGCCCAACCCCATTCCAAACCGCCTCTTAGCAGCCAGCGCCATCCCGCCAAACGAACTTTTATTACAACTGGCACATCCTTTGTGTATGGCTTACCAACCATTCGCCCCATGCGTAGTTAATCTACCGAGAGGAGGATTCTGTGGCATCGGAAGTACAACCAACCGGAACCAAGGCGACTCTGGGCCTGACCGGTCTAACCAGTAACGCCATGGCGCTCATCGCACCGGGTGCGTTCTTGTGGCTCACCTATTACATGCAATCCGCTTACGGCGCGCCCATGGCCGCCCAAGGCATGTGGTTCGGCATCGCCGTCGCCCTGGCCCTCTGTTTCGCCACCGCCATCGCCTACGCCGAACTCTCCAAACTTTACCCCGGCGCTGGCTCCTCCTACTTCTTCGCCGAACAGGCCTTCCTCGCCCAAACCAAAGCCTATCGCTTCGCCCGCATCGCCAAATTCATCGTCGGCTGGGCAAGCCATCTCTATTACTGGGTCTACCCCGGCGTCATGGTCGGCGTCACCGCACTCGTCGCCGGCTACATGCTCGGCCAGCTCTTCCCCTCCACCTTCAGCGCCGGCGTCCCCAGCCCCCTGTTCATGACCCTCTTCTGCGTCGCCTTCGCCTTCCTCGTCGCCTACATCGCCTTCCGAGGCGTCGGCGGAACCACCGGCATCAACGCCGCCATCAACGTCATCCAAATCACCGCACTCGTCGTCTTCGCCGTCATGGCCATCAGCTATCGCGCCAACCACCCCGAAGGCTCCATCGGCTGGACCCTCGACTCCACCGGCAACCTCACCCAAAAGGTCCAAGCCGTTGACGACAAGGGCAACCCCAAGGTCGATGCCGCCGGCAACGCCATCTTCACCAACGAAGACTTCCGCGTCAGCTACAAGGAGCCCGTCGCCAACCCCGGCTCCACCGATGACAAGAACCCCCAAACCTTCCAATACCACGACTCCGCCCTCTCCGTCATCAAGCCCCACAACTTCAGCTTCGCCATCGTGCAAGCCTGCATCGCCATCCTCATCCTCGTCGGTTTCGAGTCCGTCACCGCCATGGGCGAGGAAGCCAAAAACGCCAAGCGCGACATCCCCCGCGCCGTCCTCCTCTCCCTCTTCATCCAAGGCTGCATCTGCTACTTCATCGAGTACTTCGCCGCCAACTACTTCCTCCACAACGGCTACGTCAACTCCAAGGCCCTCACCTCCGCCGCTCCCATTGGCGACATGATGCAAATGGTCGGCGCCTACGTCTTCGGCAGCCCCAAGGCCGGCTGGTACTTCATGATGATCCAGGCCGTCACCGTCCTCCTCGCCCTCGTCGGAACCACCCTCTCCTGCCTCAGCACCGGCGCCCGCGTCACCTACGCCATGGGCCGCGACAACGAAGTCGCCTCCCACTTCGGCATGCTCCACGGCAAGCGCCTCACCCCGCACCGCGCCATCTGGACCCTCGCCGCCATCTCCGCCGTCATCGGCATCGTCGCCGTCTTCTTCAACTTCTGCGGCCCCTGCGCCCAAACCGACGACACCCTCAAGGGCCTCCCCTCCAACGCCTGGTACAGCTTCGGACTCTTCTCCAACGCCACCGCCTCTAAAATCCCCCAAAGCATGCTCGTCGTCACCCTCGTCAGCAACTTCGGCACCTTCCTCCTCTACATGATGACCTGCCTCATCGCCATCGTCGCCTTCTGGCAACACCACACCTTCAACACCTTCAAGCATGTGGTGATCCCGGTGTTCGGACTCCTGGCCAACCTCCTGTGCATGGGCTTCTACCTCGTCGGGCCGTTCTTCGTCAGCGGCATGAGCCCCAAGGAACCCTACTGGGCCTTGGCCATCGCCGGCGTCTGGGGCGCCTACGGCGCCATCTACTTCCTCCGTTCCAGCAAAAAGCAAAACCGGCCGATCCTGATACAATCGGCCCCCTCAGTGAAAGCCTGATGGTAAAATCATTCACTGACCTCAGGGACGACCGCCTTAACCGGCGGTCGTCCCCTTCCGCAGGCATGACTGCGGCCTAAAAGGAAAACAAACCATGCCCTCGACAACCAACCTCTCGCTTCTCGCCGCCGCACTGCTCGTCATCTTCATGCAGACCGGCTTTGCCCTCATGGTCACCGGACTCTGCCGCGCCAAAAACGCCGCCCACGCCATGTCCATGACCTTCCTCGGTTACGCCCTCGGCGTCATCGGCTTCGTCTCCACAGGATACGCCCTTTCCTCCGGCCATCCCCTGCTCACCTTCCACGGATGGGGCATCCTCGGCAAAACCGGCTTCTTCCTCTCCCACCTCGAACAAACCCCCTCCGCCCTCACCGCTTTCATCTTCACCCTCGCCATCATCAATCTCGTCGTCATCATTCCCGCCGGCGCACTGGCCGAACGATGGAGCTTCAAAAGCTTCTGCTTCTTCAGCCTCTTCGTCTCCGGTCTCATCGCCCCCGTCTACGCCTGCTGGATCGCTGACGGCGGCTGGCTGGCGCAACTCGGCGTCAAAGCCGCCCTCGGCCACGGCGCGGTTGATTTCGCCGGCTCCTCCACCGTCCACATGCAAGGCGGTCTCATCGCTCTCATCTGCTCCATGCTTCTCGGCCCCCGCATCGGCAAATTCGACGAAGACGGAAACCCCCGCCCCATCCTCGGCCATCACATGCCCATGGTCTTCCTCGGAACCTTCATCCTCGCACTCGGCTGGTTCGGCTTCAACGTCGGCCCAGCCCTCCTCTCCGGCCACGAAAACATCGGTCTCATCGCCGTCAACACCCTCTTCGCCTCCGCCGCCGGCGCACTGACCGCCGGCATGTACATGTGGCTCCGTTTCGGTAAACCCGACCCCTCCATGATGTGCAACGGCATGCTCGCCGGTCTCGTCTCCATCAGCGCCGGCTGCGCCTTCGTCTCTCCCTGGGCCAGCCTGCTCATCGGTTGCGTCGGCAGCCTCCTCTCCGTCCTCAGCATCTTCTTCTGGGATAAACGTGGCGTAGACGACCCCGTCGGCGCAATCAGTGTCCACGGCATCGGCGGTCTCTGGGGAATGCTCGCACTCGGCCTCTTCGCCAACGCCCTCCACGGCGATCTCTATAACTCCATCCCCGGCCCCGTCGCCGGCCTGTTCTACGGCAACCCCAAACAACTCCTCGCTCAGCTCATCGCCATCGCCGCCTGCGCCCTCTGGGATCTCATCGTCGCCGGAACCCTCTTCTGGCTTCTGGGCAAAATCCTCGGAACCCACCGCGTCCCCGCCGAAGTCGAAATCGCCGGTCTGGATATCCCCGAAATGGGCGCACCAGGCTACCCCGAATTCATCCACGCCATCGGCCCCGAGCAAGTCCCCCGCTCCGAAATCCATGCCGCCCGCGCCGCCGCCAAAGCCACCCTCTTCCAGTGGTCCCAATCATGAATACAACGATGAACGATGAATGATGAATGATGAACGAGGAAGAAAGCTATTATATAAACTGCTCTTCTTTCCTCCTTCATCATTCATAATTCATCATTCATCCTTCGTCTTTATTCCCCTTCTTCCGCATTACAAACAGATAATTAAACCCCCGCAGAAAAAAGTTCCCCTCCTCCGCCGCCTTCCGATAGTTCCCCATCTCCAGCGTCTTGTTGTGCCGCACTACCGAAATGATATCCACCGCTTCAAACCGCTTGCGCATCAGCCCAAACAGCTCAAACCCGATCGGGAAAAAACCCTTCCCGTGCTCGTACGAATCGCTCACATACAGCCCCATGCACCGCCCCGGCTTCAGCACCCGATGCGTCTCGGCAAACACCTGGTCCATCGCCTGATAATATTCATTCCCCCCCGCACTCAGCTTCCCGATATCCCGCGGGTCCGGCCCATAATCCAGATGCGTCGAATACGGCGGATCCATAAACACAAAATCCACCTTCCCCGTCAATTCCGGCGGCAGCTTCCTCGCATCCACCCGATAAATATCCTTCCGCGTCGGATGCACGTCATACCCCAGCGCCCGCCGATCCAGATCCCGCGCCACATCCAGCGTCGTCCCGCTCCCCGCAAACGGATCAACCACCAGCCCCTTCGGCTGCGTATACCGCTGCAATAAATTCCAAATAATATAGCTCGGCGTCGCCCCCTTATACCCAGCCCTGCCCTGCTGCCCCTCCCCATAATCCTGCGAAGGATAATCCCAGAGCGTCGTAGGCTGAATCCGCAACGGCGGTCTTTTAAACTTCATAGCCCCACATTATGCCCTCCCCCCGCCCCCTCTGAAAGCCCCTTCCCCCAACCCAACGCCCCCACCACAAACCGTCCTCCCTCCTCACCGCCCCGCATGCACGAACTATGCATCTTCGCCGCAAGTCATGATTCTCACAGAAAGTGTCATGCCGAGCGCAGCGAGGCATCTTGCCCCGCACACATCTCTTCCCCCTTCGCCCCCAAGCTCCCGACAAGGCTTGCTCTTCGCGAGCCCCGATGCAAGCGATACTCAAAGCCCCGGATGCACATCCGGGGCTCCCGACCTCCCCACGCCCCCTTTCGCCCCCACACTCTCGACCTCGCTTGCGGTTTCGCGAACCAGCACCCTCCCCTTCGCCACTCCCCCAATCCAAAATCCGCAATCCAAAATCCAAAATCTTTTCGCGGTTTCGCGCCCCACCCCCTCTCCCCTTTAGCAAATCCCCAATCCCCCCTAAAATAGCTCCGTCATCCATCAGGACTCCCATGCAAACAAGTTCCGCCCAACCAACCTCCCCTTCCCTCCTCGGCAAGCTCCAGATCTTCGCCGCCGACATCAAAATCAGCCACACCATCTTCGCCCTCCCCTTCGCCTTGCTCAGCACTTTCCTTGCCGCCAACGGCATACCCGCTCCGGGCCAGATCGCCCTGATCCTGCTCTGCATGCTCACCGCCCGCACCGCCGCCATGTCCGCCAACCGCCTCCTGGACGCCCATCTCGACGCCCTCAACCCCCGCACCGCCTCCCGCGCCATCCCCAGTGGCCGACTCTCCCGCCGCTTCGTCTCCATCATGCTCCTCGGATGCGCCCTCGGCTTCATCTTCTCCACCGCCCTGTTCGACCTCTACTACGCCAACCCCTGGCCGCTGCGCCTCAGCATCCCGGTGCTTCTGTTCATCATCGCCTATCCCCTGCTCAAACGTTTCACCCGCTTTTGCCACTACTACCTCGGCACAGCCCTCGCCCTCGCCCCCCTCTGCGCCTGGGTCGCCATCACCGGCTCGCTCAGTATGACGCCCCTCCTTTTAGCCGGTGCGGTTCTGATGTGGACCGCCGGCTTCGACATCATCTACGCCTGCCAGGACTACCGGAGCGACGTCGAAAACAACATCTTCTCCGTCCCCGCCCGCCTCGGCATCGCCCCCGCCCTCTGGGCCAGCCGTTTCACCCACGCCCTCTGCATCGCACTCCTATTCGCAGTAGGAAAAATTACCCCCCCCCTCGGCCTCCTCTATTTCCTCGGCATCACCGCCGCCGCCATCCTGCTCATCATCGAACACACCCTCGTCCGCAAAGACGACCTCTCCAAAATCAACCTCGCCTTCTTCACCCTCAACGGCATCATCAGCCTCCTCATCGCCACCCTGGGCACCCTCGACATCTTCATCTGACAATCCCAGAGAAAAAAAACAAAACCGCCGATCAACGCCGATAAGAAAGAAATCTTTTCTTCATCTGCGTATATCGGCGTCCATCGGCGGTTCCATCTCTTCTCTTGGCGCTCTTGGCGCTCTTGGCGGTTCAATTTCTTCTGAAAGATTCGCCAAATCCCGTTCTCCCCCAAGTTGCCCTCCGTGTCTCCGTGCCTCCGTGGTTCATCGAATCAACCGCTTCTCCTCCGCGTCCCTCCGCGTCCTCTGCGGTAAATCCCATTCACTTCGCCTTGCTCACCACCGTCAAATCCTTCACCCGCTTCTGCGAATACGGCCCCCGCAAATGCAAACTCGCATGATTCAACATCCACAACTCCGGGATGATCTCCGAAATCAGCTCCCCGTTATCGAACACCCGCACGATCGAGCTTTCCGAAACCACCACCGCCACCGCGTTGGTCTCCCGTGTGATTGACGCCGCCGCCACATGCCGGCTCCCCAGCCCCAGCGGCAGCTCGATCCCCTCCGCCGACGCGCTGATATACCGACACGCCGATATCGCAATCCCCTCATCCGAAATCACAAACGCCCCGTCCAACTGCGCCAGTTCCTTCAGCGTCTCCCGGCAATTGGGATTATCAATATGCTTCGTCTCCCTCGCATGCCCCAGCAGCGGATCCAATATCAAGCTCCGCGATCGCTTCAGCACCTGCTCCGAATCCGCCACCACAAACATCGTCCCGATCCGCCGCCCTTCCCGTCCCTCCCGGGCGATCTCCACAGACAACACAATCACAGACTCCAACGTCTCGCGGTCAATGCCTCGCTCCGGCGTACAGATCTGCTCAAACATGCGGGAGATGCCGATCATGCCCCATTCTACGAACCCACCAGCCCGATTTCCCCCGGTGGTTTTCAAATCTCCCGAAACCCGCGCCGCCTTCCCATCCCCCTGCTATACTTCCCCGACAATGGAAACCAAACCCATCCATGTTGACGACCTCTCTCTCGCCGGCATCGCCGAAAAAATCTTCGCCGCCCAGCCCTTATCCTTCGACGACGGCCTGGCCCTCTACCGCAGCCCCGACATCCACGGCATCGGCCGCCTCGCCAACTTCGTCCGCGAAAAACTCCACGGCGACATCGCCTACTACAACCGCAACCGCCACATCAACTACACCAACGTCTGCGCCTTAAGCTGCAAGTTCTGCTCCTTCTACCGCAAGCGGGGCGAACAAGGCGCCTACGAAATGCCCCTCGAACAGATCATCGCCACCGCAAAAAAAGCCGCCGACTCCGGCGCAACCGAAGTCCACATCGTCGGCGGCCTCCACCCCTGGCTGAAGTTCGACTACTACCTCAACATGCTCCGCGGCATCCGCGCCGCCTGCCCCCAGCTTCACATCAAAGCCTTCACCGCCATCGAAATCATCCATTTCTCCCGCCTCGCACGCCTCTCCATCCGCGAAATCCTCCTCGCCCTCCGCCAAGCCGGCCTCGGCAGCCTCCCCGGCGGCGGCGCGGAAATCTTCGACGACCGAATCCACGACGCCGTCTTCAAAGGCAAAGTCCGCTCCGACCGCTGGTTCGAAGTCCACCGCACCGCCCACAGCCTCGGCATCTACTCCAACGCCACCATGCTCTACGGCCACATCGAATCCCCCCCCGAACGCATCCGCCACCTCCTCTCCCTCCGCAACCTCCAAGCCGAATCCCTCGCCGCCATGATGTCCCAAACCCAAAATCCGAATTCCAAAATCCAAAATCCAAAATCCTGCTTCAATTGTCTCATCCCCCTCTCCTTCATCCCCGAACACAGCGAACTCGGCCATTTACCCGGCCCCACCGGTCTGACCGACCTCAAAACCCTCGCCATCGCCCGCCTGATGATCCACAATATTCCCCACATCAAAGCCTTCTGGATCATGCTGGGCATCGGCCTCTCGCAACTCGCCCTGGACTGGGGCTGCGACGACCTCGATGGCACCGTCGTCTGGTACGACATCACCAAACGCCAAGGCGACGGCGTCCACCAGGAACTGCACGAAAACGACATCAAACGTCTGATCCGCGAAGCCCGCCGCCGCCCCGTCGAACGCGACACCCTTTACCGCCCCATTCCCGCAGTGGCTTGCTCTTCGCGGTTCCGCGAATACGAATAGTCCCCGCGTGCTCAAAGCCCCGGATGCACATCCGGGGCTGCGACCGCATCACGCCCTCTTTCGCCGCCCCGTTCTCGACATCGCTTGCGGTTTCGCGGATCAGCCCCCTCCGTTTCGCCGCATTCCCAACGAGCATTTCAGCAGAGCATCTTGGCGCAGGGCCACTTTCCCTGCTGTGGGGCAGACATTCTTGTCTGCCGCGGATGGCTGAGCGGGGGCATTCTTGCCCCCCGAAGCCATCCGCTGTCGTAACGCACGGGTAAAGCTTCTTCGCGTTTCGGAATAAAACCTGTATATTGCGAACCAGACAGGCGCGTGCCTATAGTTAGTTCGAAGGGAATGAACATATGGCCAAAACCGCAACACTCATCCTCGGCGATCAGAAGATCGAATTACCCGTCATTGAAGGCTCCGAAGGAGAAATGGGAATCGATATCTCCCAGCTCCGCACCAAAACCGGCTACATCACTCTCGACCCCTCCTACGGCAACACCGGCGCCTGCGAAAGCGCCATCACCTTCATCGACGGTGAAAAAGGCATCCTCCGCTACCGTGGCATCCCCATCGAACAGCTCGCCGAACGCTCCCGCTTCATCGAAGTCGCCTGGCTGCTGATCTTCGGCCGCCTCCCCAAAAAAGCCGAACTCGACCGCTTCAGCGAACGCCTCACCCACAACGCCCCCCTCCACGAAGCCTTCAAACACCACTTCGAAGGCTTCCCCGTCAACGCACCCCCCATGGCCATGCTCTCCGCCATGATCAACACCCTCTCCTGCTTCCACACCCAGTTCCTCCAACTCGACGACGACGAAGCCTTCGAGGAAGCCGCCGCACGCCTCATCAGCAAGGTCCGAACCATCGCCGCCTACTCCTACCGCCGCTCCGAAGGCCTCCCCTTCATCCATCCAGACCCCAAGCTCCGCTACGTCGCCAATTTCCTGCACATGATGTTCTCCCAGCCCTACGAACAACACCTGGCCGACAAGGACATCGAAGACGCCCTCAACCTCATCCTCCTCCTCCACGCCGACCACGAACAAAACTGCAGCACCTCCACCGTCCGCGTCGTCGGCTCCAGCAAGGCCAACCTCTTCGCCTCCTGCGCCGCCGGCGTCTGCGCCCTCTGGGGCCCCCTCCACGGCGGAGCCAACGTCGCCGTCCTCGAAATGCTCGAACAAATCCACCGCGGCGGCCTCTCCCCCGAACAGTGCCTCAGCCTCGCCAAAGACAAAAACAGCGGCTTCAAGCTCATGGGCTTCGGACACCGCGTCTACAAAAACTTCGACCCCCGCGCCCTCATCCTCAAAAAATCCGCCGACAAAGTCCTCAAGAAACTCGGCGTCAAAGACCCCCTCCTCGACATCGCCCGCAAGCTCGAAGAACTCGCCCTCAAAGACCCTTACTTCGTCGATCGCAAACTCTACCCCAACGTCGATTTCTACAGCGGCATCATCATGCGGGCCATCGGCATCCCCGTGAACATGTTCACCGTCATGTTCGCCATCGGCCGCATGCCCGGCTGGATCGCCCACTGGAAAGAGCAGCACGACGACCTCACCAGCAAAATCGCCCGTCCGCGCCAGATCTACACCGGCCCCACCCTCAGCGACTACATCCCCATGGACAAGCGCTAACCCCCACCCCTCCCCCCGCAAACACAACGCCCTCGGCTCCAACGCCGAGGGCTTTTCATTTCTCCTTCGCCCCCAATCTCCCGACAAGGCTTGCTCTTCGCGTCCCCAATACGAGCAATCCCCATCACTCAAAATTCAAAGCCCCGGATGCATATCCGGGGCTCTGGGATCTCCATCACGCCCTCCCTCGCCGCCCACTTCTCGATATCGCTTGCGGTTTCGCGAACCAGCAAACTCTCCCTCACGCCTCCTCTTCCACCAACTCCCCCTCCACCACCGCCGTCCCCTTGCGAAACGTAAACTCCTTCTTCCCCCCCGCCACATCCACCTCAATCGTATCCCCCTCCCCAAACTCCCCACCCAGGATGCGTGAAGCCAGCGGATTCTCAATCCTCTGCTGGATCACCCGCTTCAGCGGCCGCGCCCCGTAAGTCGGATCATACCCCTCCTCCGCCAGCAGTTTCCTCGCCGCCTCGCTCATCCGCAGCTTCAGATTCCGCGACCCCAGCCGCTTGCGCAAATGCTCCAACTGCACATCCACGATCTTCCCAAGCTGCTCCCGCGTCAGCGTATGGAACAAAATCACCTCATCGATCCGGTTAAGAAACTCCGGCCGGAAGTAATCCTTCAGCAGTTCCTTCACCGCCGCCTCCACCTCCCATTCCGGCGCCTCCCGCGAAGCCAGCTTCTGAATCTCCTGCGACCCGATATTGCTGGTCATCACAATCACGGCATTCTTAAAATCCACCGTCCGCCCCTGCCCGTCCGTCAACCGCCCGTCATCCAGCACCTGCAACAGCACGTTAAACACATCCCGATGTGCCTTCTCCACCTCGTCAAACAGAATCACCGAATAAGGCTTCCTTCGCACCGCCTCCGTCAACCGCCCCCCCTCTTCATACCCCACATACCCCGGCGGCGCACCAATCAACCTCGCCACCGAATGCTGCTCCATGAACTCGCTCATATCAATCCGCACCATGGCGTTCTCATCATCAAACAAAAACTCCGCCAGCGCCTTGCACAGCTCCGTCTTCCCCACCCCCGTCGGCCCCAAAAACAAAAATGACCCGATCGGCCGATTCGGATCCCCCAGCCCCGCGCGATTCCTCCGCACCGCATCCGCCACCGCCCGCACCGCATCCTCCTGCCCGATCACCCGCCTGCCCAATCTCTTCTCCATCTGCATCAGCTTTTCCCGCTCCCCTTCCAGCATCCGACTCACCGGTATCCCCGTCCACCGCGACACCACCTCCGCGATCTCGTCCGGCGTAACCTCCTCCTTCACCATCGCCTGCCCATCATGCGTCAACTCATGCAGCTTCTTCTGCGACTCCTCCAACTGCCGCCGCAGCTCCCGCATCTCCCCATACTGAATCCGCGCCGCCACCTCCCAATTCCCCTGCCGCTGCGCCTGCTCCAGCTCCACCTGCTTGGCGTCCAGTTGCTCCTGCACCCGCTTGATCGCCTGCATCGCCCCCACCTCATTCTCCCACCGCGCCGTAAACTGCGTATTCTTCTCCTGCAAATCCGCCAATTCCCGCTCCGCCTTGGCCAACTGCTCCCGCGACGCCGGATCCTTCTCCCTTCGCAGCGCCTCCAGTTCAATCTGAAGCTGCATCATCCGCCGCCGAATTTCATCCAGTTCCGCCGGCATCGAATCATTCTCAATCCGCAACCTCGACGCCGCCTCGTCAATCAAATCAATCGCCTTGTCCGGCAGAAACCGATCCTGGATATACCGATCGCTCAACACCGCCGCCGACACGATCGCACTATCCGTTATCCGCACCCCATGATGCGTCTCATACCGCTGCTTGAGCCCCCGCAAAATCGCAATCGTATCCTCCACGCTCGGTTCCCCCACCAAAATCGGCTGAAACCGCCGCTCCAGCGCCGCATCCTTCTCAATATTCTTCCGATACTCATCCAGCGTCGTCGCCCCAATCGTCCGCAGCTCCCCTCTCGCCAGCGCCGGCTTCAGCAGATTCCCCGCATCCATCGCCCCCTCCGCCTTGCCCGCCCCCACCACCGTATGCAACTCATCAATAAACAAAATGATCTGCCCATCGCTCTGCACCACTTCCTTGATCACCGCCTTGAGCCGATCCTCAAACTCCCCGCGATACTTCGCCCCCGCAATCAACGCCCCCATGTCCAGCGCAATGATACGCTTATTCTGCAGCACGGCCGGCACGTCCCCATTGAGCATCCGAATCGCCAACCCCTCCACAATCGCCGTCTTCCCCACCCCCGGCTCACCGATCAGCACCGGATTGTTCTTCGTCCGACGCGACAAAACCTGCATCGTCCGCCGGATTTCCTCATCCCTTCCAATCACCGGATCAATCTTCCCCTGCCGCGCCATCTCCACCAGATCCCGCCCATACCGTTGCAACGCCTGATATTTCTGCTCCGGGTTTTCATCCGTCACCCGCTGCCCCCCGCGCACATCCTTCAGCGCCCGCAGAACGGCATCATGACTCACTCCGCTCTGCGCAAGGATATCCCTCGCCTCGCTCTTCACCTGCGCCAGCGCCAGCATCAAATGTTCCGTCGAAACGTATTCATCCTTCAGCCGATCCGCTTCCTTCTGCGCCTGCGTAAAAACATCCTGCGCCGCCCGCGACATACCCAGTTGCGTCCCCGTCGCCTTGGGCAGCCGATCCAACTCCGCATCCACGCGCTGCCGAATCCCCCCCGCATTCGCCCCCAGCTTTTGCAACAAGGGATGCACCACCCCCTCCGTTTCCGCCAGCAGCGCCGCCAGCACATGCAGCGGCATCAGTTCCGCATTGTTCTGCCGCTGCGCCAACTCCTGAGCCCGAACCACCGCTTCCTGCGCCTTGATGGTAAATTTATCGAATCGCATTGTGCTCTACCCTTGTTAACGTGTTCCCTCACCCGAGGGCCACCCTCCCTACGCAAAACCAGGACCAGAGCAAGCACGCCCGCCCCGATCCCCCCACTTTAATGACCTGAAAAACCAAGACTTACAATTTCAAAAATTGCCTCCCCAATCGCCCCCAACCCCACCAATCCCCAGCTGCCATTTAGGCAGTAGCCCCCTTCCCCCTGCCTGCCGCACCAAAGCTCGCCCCAGGTTCTCGAAGAGGCTTGCTCTTCGCGCCCCCTCGATTACGAACAGCCCTCGTATTCAAAACTCAAAGCCCCGGATGCACATCCGGGGCTCCGAACCCCATCCCACCCTCGCTACCGCTTGCGGTTTCGCGAAGAGACAAAGCCTCCGTCTCCCCAAAGTCACACAAACAAATTCACATTCCCCTGCTCAGCCTGATTCAAATACATCGCCACCCCTCCAAACTCCACGCCCTCAATAAACTCCTCCGGCTTAAACCCCATCAGTTCCATCGACATCGAACAAGCCACCAGCCGCACCCCCGCCTTCCTCGCCGACTCGATCAGCTCCGGCAGACTCGGCACCTTGTGCTTCGCCATAATCCCCTTAATCATCGCCGTCCCCATCCCCCCCATATGCATCTTCGACAGCCTCAGCGCCGAAGCCCCGCGCGGCATCATCCACCCAAACATCTTCTCGATCACATTCTTCTTCACCAACACACTTTCCGGCTTCCTCAGCACGTTCAACCCCCAGAACGTAAAGAACAGCGTCACCTTGCTCCCCATCGCCGCCGCCCCGTTGGCGATAATGAACGCCGCCAGCGCCTTATCCAGATCCCCGCTGAACACCACCATCGTCTTATGCTTCTGAAGCGTCTGCACCGAACCACCCGCCGCCGCACCCTCCCCGCATTTGCGAACCGTCGCCTGATACCGCCCCTGCCCATTGCTGATCCCCACCAGTTCATGCCCCGTGCTCTTGCACCACGCCGGCACGTCCTGCGCAAAACCCGAATCGGTAACGCTGATCCGCACCACTTGCCCCACCTGCACTTCATCCAGCGCCTGCTTCAGCCGCATCACCGGCCCCGGACAAGCCAGCCCGCACGCATCAATCTCCTTGGCCACTTCCGCCCCAGCCCCACACGTCGTAGCACACATCTCTTTCTTCTCCTGTATCTGCTTAGTCGCCGGCGGCATCCCCTGCCCCACCGGGTTAAACATCGCATAAGTCTTATACCCCCCCGAAAGATTCCTGCACTTAAACCCGTTCTGCATCAGAATTCGACACGCCAGATACCCCCGCAGCCCCACCTGGCAATTCACCAGAATCTCCTTATCCCTCGGCAACTCCCCAAGCCGCCCCCGCAGCTCATCCAGCGGAATATTCACCGCCCCCGCAATCGCCCCCGCCGCCAGTTCCGCCGGATTCCTCACATCCAGCAGCATCTGATCCGCCCGCGGACTCCGCACCTCCTCCACATGGCAAATCCCCACATCCCCGCGCAGCACGTTCCCCGCCACGAATCCCGCATAGTTCACCGGATCCTTCGCCGACCCGTACGGCGGCGCATAGCACAACTCCAGCTCCTCCAGATCAAACACCGTCATCCCCGCCCGCAGCGCCACCGCCAGCACGTCGATCCGCTTATCCACCCCATCCCGCCCCACCGCCTGCGCCCCCAGAATTTTCCCGTCCTTCGGATCAAACAGCAGCTTCAAACTCATCGGCTGCGCATCCGGGTAATACGACGCATGACTCGCCGGATGCACATAAATCTTCTCATACGCCCGCCCCGCCCGTCGCAGCGCCTTCTCGCTCGCCCCCGTCATCGCCACCGCCAGATCAAACACCTTGCAGATCGCCGTCCCCTGCGTCTTCCTGTACACACGCTCCCGCCCAAACGCATTATCCGCCGCGATTCTTCCCTGCCGATTGGCCGGCCCCGCCAGCGGAATCACCGTCGGATAATCTCCCACAAAATCCCGCACCTCCACCGCATCCCCCACCGCATAAATACTCGGATCGCTCGTCCGCATATGCTCATCCACCACGATCCCGCCCCTCTGTCCGATCTCCAGCCCCGCCTCTTTCGCCAGTTTCACTTCCGGCTTCACCCCCACCGCCATGATCGCCAGATCCGCCCGCACCTTCTCCCCCGTGCTCAACGTCGCCAAAAGCCCCTTCCCCTCCGCCTCAAACGACGTCACCGACGCCCCCAGCCGCAACTCCACCCCATTCGCCTTCAATTCCGCATGCAGCGGCGACGCCATCTCCACATCAACCACGTTCATCACCTGCGCCGCCATCTCCACCAGCACCACCCCCACCTGCCGCTGCCGCAGCGCCTCGGCCATCTCCAACCCGATATACCCGCCGCCCACCACCAGCGCCTCCCCCGGCTTCTCCTCATCCACCACCTTCTTGATCGCATCCATGTCCGCCATCGACCGCAGCGTAAACACCCGCCCCAACTGCGCCCCCGGCATCGCCGGCCGAACCGGCTCCGCCCCCGGACTCAAAATCAACACGTCATACCCCTCCTCCCGCTCCCGCCCCGAACTCAAATCCCGCACCACCACCCGCTTCCCCTCCCGATCAATCCGCATCACTTCCGTGCGCGTATGAACCGTCAACCCAAACCGCCGATGCAATGAATCCGGCGTCTGCACCAGCAGCCTCTGTCTCTCCTTAATCGTCTGCCCGATGTGATACGGCAACCCGCAATTCGCAAACGAAACATCCGCCCCCCTTTCAAACATCACAATCTCCGCCGACTCCGACACCCGCCGAGCCCGCGCCGCCGCCGAAGCCCCTCCCGCCACCCCTCCCACGATCACCACCCGCTTGGGACCACCGTTGTTACCGTTCGCACCATTATTTGTCATAGGACTCTCCTGAGAAAAACCGAATGACGAAACCCGAAATCCGAATGAATGACGAATGCCCCAATGACGAAAGAGCCTGCCTCGCATTCGCGCCAATAGCCGCGACGCAACGCGTCGCGGAGCCCTCGCAGGCGATCGGGTTGACAGCGCCAGACACCCCTTTCGTCATTCGGATTTCGTCATTCATTCGTCATTCCGGTTTCGGGTTTCGGGTTTCAGATTTCTGATTTCTGATTTCCACCCCCCACTATAGCTTGACACACTCAAACATTCAAGATATTATTTGAACATCATCATGAACCCCACATCCACCCTCTTAAAACAGTTCGCCCTCATCGGCCAGGCCCTCTCCAACCCGTCCCGCCTGATGATGATCCAGCTCCTCTGCCAAAGCGAAAAATCCGTCGAGGCCCTGGCTCACGCCACCGCCCAATCCATCGCCTCCGCCAGCGCCCACCTCAAAGTCCTCCGCACCGCCTGCCTCGTTGAATCCCACAAACAAGGCCGTTTCGTCTACTACCGCCTCTCCAGCCCCCGTGTCATGCAACTCTGGCTGGCCCTGCGCCAATTGGGCGAAGAGCGACTCCCCGAAGCCCGCGAAGTCATCCGCGAGTTCTTCACCGACCCCGACAACACCCTCCAACTCACTCCCCCCCAACTCCTGCAAGCCGCCCGCAGCGGCAAAATCATCCTCCTGGACGTCCGCCCCCCCGACGAGTTCGCCGCCGGCCACCTCCCCCAAGCCCGCTCCATTCCCCTCGACGAACTCGAATCCCACCTCGCCTCCCTCCCCAAACGAAAGCAACTCGCCGTCTATTGCCGAGGCCCCTACTGCGTCACCGCCATGCAAGCCGTCCACCGTCTCCAATCCCACGGCCGCCGCGTAGCCCGCCTCCCCTTTGGCATCATCGAATGGCAATCCGCCCGCCTCCCCCTCCACCACACCCCCTGATCTACCACACCCCCCGACTACAAACAGCCCTCCCTCCTCAAAGCCCCGGATGCACATCCGGGGCTCCCGACCTCCCCACGCCCTCTTTCGCCCCCAGCTTCTCGAATTCGCTTGCGGTTTCGCGAACCACAAACCTCCCACAACCCCTTGCCCCACATAACCTTCCAACACATCAGTCCGCACTCTCGACATTCCCCCCCATTCAAGAGAAAATAAGTTACAAGGCTATTGTCGATCTTCTCGGCGTTCCATCCATAAAATGCCATCGTGGCATCAGGATCGCCGAAGACGTCGCAAGGTGCGGCTTCAACGGCAACGCCTGCAACCGAATATAAGACGAAGTGAACCTCAGCATCCTAGTCGAACAACCAGAAAAAAAACTGGCCCTCTTCGGGTCAGCCGACCGCCACCTGCGCATGATCCGCGACGCCTTCGGCGTCCAGCTCGTCAGCCGCGACGACGAACTCCGCATCGCCGGCGATCGCGATCAAGTCGGTAAAGCCGCCGCCGTCCTCGACCAGATGCAACGCAAACTCCGCCGCCAGGATTGGCTCGCCGCCGAAGACGTCGGTAAAGCCATCAGCGACACCGCCGACCAGATGCGACAACGCACCGGCAACGAAATCGACGTCTACGCCCGCGGCCACGCCATCCGCCCCAAAACCCAGGGCCAACACCGCTACCTCGACGCCATCCTCCACAACGACCTCACCTTCTGCACCGGACCCGCCGGGACCGGCAAAACCTATCTCGCCGTCGCCTGTGCCGCCAGCATGCTCAAACACGGCCAGGCCCGACGCCTCGTCCTCGCACGACCCGCCGTCGAAGCCGGTGAACGTCTCGGCTTCCTCCCCGGCGACCTCCAGGCCAAGGTCAACCCCTACCTCCGCCCCCTCTTCGACGCACTCCACGACATGATGGACTTCGAACAGGTCAAACGCTTCATGCTCAACGACGTCATCGAAGTCATCCCCCTCGCCTTTATGCGTGGCCGAACCCTCAACGAAAGTGTTATCATCCTCGACGAAGCCCAGAACACCACCGCATCCCAAATGCTCATGTTCCTGACCCGTCTGGGCCACGACTCGAAGATGATCGTCACCGGCGACACCAGCCAGGTCGATCTTCCCGAACAGACCAAAAGCGGCCTGGTGGACGCCATGGAAAAACTGAACGGCATCAAAGGCATTGCCACCGTCCAACTGGACCACGTGGACATCGTTCGTCACCGTCTCGTCCAGAACATCGTCAATGCCTACGACCGTGCCAAGGGCTAAGGAGATTTTGAATCTGCTCTTTCAATTTCCGAAAAAGCAGATCCAAAAATAAATATGGTTTGGTTCAAAAAAGCCAATCCGCGACGCACCGAAATCCGCAAAAACCGACCGAGCTCATCCGGCTCGCTCCGCAAGCGGTTGAAAACCAACGGCGCCCCAGGCTCCGTCCTCCTCGCCGCCGCCTTCCTCGGACTCACCGCCGCCATCCTCCTCTCCCGCCAGAACATGACCGCCTACCGCCCCGGCCAATACACCCGCCACGCCATCCACAGCCGCGTCGATTTCACCTTCAACGACAAAGACCTCCTCATCAACGCCCAACGCGACGCCCGCGAAAATGAACCCTCCGTCTACAAGCCCGACCCCGACGCCTGGGACACCATCGAAAAACAACTCCAAACCCTCCCCGCTCTCGTCACCGGACGCTCCCGCCCGGAACTCCCCCCTCCCCTCCCCAGCCTCCTGACCGATCAGACGCTGGCAACCCTCAAACAGTATCACCAGCCCGACCGTCAAACCGCCTACCAGCAAAGCGTCGCCGCCTACATCCAGCCCCTCCGTAAACTATTGGTCATCCCCGATGACCAGTGGCAAAAAGAACTCCAAAAACAGACGAACCTCAGCCTCTTTACCGCCCAAACCATCCGAATCCCCTCCGCCGGACTCCTCGACATCGGCAGCATCTACCACCCCGCCAGCGACGAACTGCGCGACAAACTCCTCAAAAGCGCCGCCGAAAACTTCCGCGACGAACTCCAATCCCCCATCGCCGACATCACCCTCAGCCTTCTCCAGCGCAAACCCACCCACGTCCTCGACGAAGACGCCACCACCACCGCCCAAAACCTCGCCGCCAGCCGCGTCCCCGCCGAACGTGGCCAATTCAATTACAAAACCAACCAGATCATCAAGTCCGCCGGCAAACTCGACGACCGCGACTGGCAACTGCTCAAGGCCGAACACAAACAGTTCCTCCAAACCCTCAGCCCTCGCGCCCGCATTCAATACACCCTCGGCACCGTCGGCGTCGCCGCCCTGCTCTCGCTCCTGCTCTGTGGCTACATCGCCCGTTTCCAACCCCGCGTCATCAAAAACCACGCCCGCGGCCTGGCCATCGCCCTCCTCTTGCTCTCCATGCTTCTCGTAGCACAACTCGCCGCCCTCGGCTCCGGCCCCCTCTACCTCTTCGGTCTGGCGCCCTCCATCCTCGTCGCCATGATCCTCGCCGTCGCCTACGACCGCCGCTTCGCCAGCGGCGTCGCCGCCGTCCACGCACTTCTCGTCACCGTCGGACTGAACCAGAACGTCGGTTTCTTCCTCATCCTCCTCGTCGGAATCTTCACCTGCTGCTTCTTCATGGACGAAATCCGCACCCGCAGCAAACTCATCGAAATCGGCGGCATCACCGCCCTCGCCCTCATGCTCGCCACCGCCGCCGTCAGCGCCCTCTCCACCGAACCCGTCGAACCCCTGCGCCTCATCGGCAACGACACCCTCTACGCCGGCGCAGCCGGCCTCCTCACCGGCTTCTTCGTCCTGGGCATCCTCCCTTCCATCGAAAAAACCTTCCGCATCACCACCAGCATGACCCTCCTGGAACTCGCCGACGCCAGCCAGCCCCTTCTCCGACGCCTCGCCCTCGAAGCGCCCGGAACCTACAACCACAGCCTCCAGGTCGCCACCCTCGCCGAAGCCGCCGCCGAAGCCATCGGCGTCAATTCCCTCCTCTGCCGCGTCGGCTCCTACTACCACGACATCGGTAAAATCAACAAACCCGACTACTTCTGCGAAAACCAAAGCGACGGCCGAAACCGTCACATGAACCTCACCCCCAGCGTCTCCCTTCTCGTCATCCTCGGCCACGTCAAAGACGGCATCGAAATGGCCAAGGAATACAAACTCCCCCGCGCCCTCCACGCCTTCATCCAGCAGCACCACGGAACCACCCTCGTCGAATACTTCTACTACCGCGCCTGCACCCAGATCCAACAGGACGAAGAAGAAGCCGTCAGCGAAGAACAATACCGCTACCCCGGCCCAAAACCCCGAAACAAGGAGGCCGCCATCGTCATGATCGCCGACATGGTCGAAAGCGCCTGCCGCGCCCTCACCGAACCCAACCCCAGCCGCATCGAATCCCTCGTCCACGAACTCACCATGAAACGCATGATGGACGGCCAATTCTCCGACTGCGACCTCACCCTTCGCGACCTGGACCTGATCGAAAAAGCCTGCGTCAAAACCCTCCTCGGCATCTACCACGGCCGAATCGCTTACCCCTCCCAGCCAACCCCGGCCTTGGCTTCCTCTACCCCAACCGTCAAATCCGCATGAAACCCATCCCCCGCCCATCTCCAGCCAAACGACCGCAAGGCAATCCCTTGCGCCTCACCCTCACCACGCCCACCGGCAAACAATACGCCGCGTTCGTCTCCCGCAAGCTCCGCTCCGCCCATAAACTGCTGCGCTCGCCGCTCAAAGAATTGTCCCTCGTCTTCGTAGGCGACCAACGCATGAGCCGGCTGCATCAGGAGTTCATGAGCATCACCGGCCCCACCGACGTCCTCACCTTCCCCCTCGACACCGACCCCCGCGGACGCGCCACCGATGGCGAAGTCATCGTTTGCATCCCCGAAGCCCGTCGCCAGGCCGCCCGGCATACAATTCCCGTTGCCCACGAAGTCCTGCTTTATGCCGTTCACGGCCTGTTGCACTTATCCGGCTTCGACGATAGAACCAAAGCCGATTTCACGAAAATGCACCGGATGGAAGATCACATTTTAACCCAACTTGGCGTGGGACGCGTCTTCGCCCCCCTGCACCGCCCCACGCTCCGCCGACTGACCACGGGGGCCGAATAATGCATCTATATCTCTTGATTGCAGGCATCGTCGTCGCCGCGACCGCCTCCCTCATTTTTTCAATCCTCAGCTTCTCGCTCCGCGACTTCTCCCGTCCCCGGCTCGAAGACTGGCTCGAACGCCACGGCAAAGCCCATCGCTTCCCCGAAATCGCCGACTTCGTCGAAGACCACGTCCTGGCCACCTCCGCCATGAGACTGCTGGCCAACATCTCCGTCATCGTCTGCTCCCTGGCTCTCATCCAGCAGGTATCGCTGCCCCAATGGTCCCAATACCTCCTGGCCGCCCTGCTGTCCGGTCTGATCTGCCTCTTCTCCTCCGTCGCCATCCCCCAGGCCGTCGCACGACACGCCGGCGAACAATCCATCGGCTGCCTCGTCGTCCCCTTGCGCACCTTACGGCTCGCCCTCTCCCCCGTCACCGCCATCATGCACGGCATCGACGCCTTCGTCGCCCACGCCGCCGGAGCCTCCGCCGAACCCGAAACCGAGCAGATCGAACAGGAAATCCTCTCCGTCGTCGAAGAAGGCGAAAAGGAAGGCGTCGTCGACGAACAGGAACGCGAGATGATCGAATCGGTCATCGAATTTCACGACATCCACGTCGCTCAAATCATGACCGCCCGCCCCGAGATCGTCTCCCTCGAAATCGGCGCTAACCTCCAAACCGTCAACCACACCATCGTCGAAACCGGCCACTCCCGCATCCCCGTCTACGAAGGAACCCTCGACAAAATCGTCGGCGTCCTCTACGCCCGCGACCTGCTCAAATACATCGGCACCGAAATCAACCAGTTCCAAATCCGCTCCGTCATGCGGCCCGCCTTCTACGTCCCCGAAACCAAACCCCTCCGCGACCTCCTCCAGGATTTCCGACTCCAAAAAATCCACATCGCCATCGTCCTCGACGAATACGGCGGCACCGCCGGCCTCGTCACCATCGAAGACATCCTCGAAGAACTCGTCGGCGAAATCAGCGACGAACACGAACCCGCCGAACCCGCCATGCTCAAACGCCTCGACGACCACACCGCCGATGTTGACGCCCGTATTTACATCGACGAACTCAACCGCATCCTCGGCCTCAACATCCCCGAAGACGCCGGCTACGACACCCTCGGCGGATTCCTCGCCACCTCCCTCGGCACCATCCCCAAAACCGGAACCACCTTCGACCACGGCCCCGCCCGCTACACCATCCTCGCCGCCGAACCCCAGAAAATCGACCGCGTCAAAATCGAACTCCTCCCCCGCCCCGTCCCCCAATAAAAAAAAACGCCCACCGATCCCAATCGGTGGGCTTCTCGTTTCACACAAAGTCCCCCTTCGCCCCCAACTTCTCGAAGTGGCTTGCTCTTCGCGGTTTCGCCGCCGTGTTCTCGCTATCGCTTGCGGTTTCGCGAAGGGACAAACCCCCATTCGCCGCGCCCTACTTCACCCTCACCGTACACGGCGCAATCAACATCACCGGACGCTGCTGCAACAACTGCAACACCTGCACCTGTTCCAGCAGCGCCCCTCGCATCGTCGGCGACAACATCCTCAGCACCGAATCCTCCGAAACCGTCACCTTCGGATGCACCGCCGTAAGCGTATCCTGCCCATGTCCGCTCAACACATCCGCCAGCGTCTTGGGCGCCGGAACCACGCGCACCTCATACTCCCCTTCCTTCAGATTCGCCTGCTTGGCCGCAAAGGCGATAGCCGCCTGCAAACCGCCAATCTCATCCACCATCCCCAACCCCTTGGCCTGCTGCGCCAGGAAAATGCGCCCTCGCGCCACCTGATCGATGTCTTTGATCTTATGTTCCCGCGTGCTCATCACCCGCTGGGTAAACTGCTCGTACGTCTGCCGCATCCATCCCGTCACCATCCGCCGCTGCTGTTCATCAAACGGCTGATTGCTGCTGAACAACCCCGCGTTCCGCCCCCGCGTAAACGACTCCGAATTCACCCCGATCTTCTGCATCAGATTCTGAAACACGAACTTCCCCCCCACCACCCCGATCGATCCCACTATCGCCGTCGGGTCGGCATAAATCCGATCCCCCGCCGACGCCAGGTAATATCCCCCGCTCGCCGCCATCGATCCGATGCTGACGATCAGCGGCTTCTTCTCCGCAAAACGCCTCGCCGCCTGCCACATCGCCTCGCTGGCCAACGCGCTTCCGCCCGGCGAATCGATCCGCAACACCACCGCCTCAACCTTCTCATCCCGACCCGCCAGCCGAAACGCCTTGCGAATATCCTCCGAACCCACCGCCCCGCTGAACAGCCCATCCCCCCCTTCGCCATCCACAATCACCCCCTCCGCATGGATCAACGCAATCGCCGGCTTGCTCGACACCTCCGGCTTGCGCGACAACAGCGAAAGCAACGCAAACGGATTCGACAAATCCACCGCTTCCCGCTTGGGCGCCCCATAATCCCGAACCAGATCCACCTTGCCCCCCATCTTCTCCGCCAGCAGATCGCGCAGCCCATCCACGTCCACCAGATGGTCCACCAGCCCTCGCTGCTTGGCGAGCTCGCCCGTCAGCAACGCCTCATCTATCACCTGCCTCACGGCCTCCTTCGACAGCCTGCGATTCTCGCTGATGCCATCCACAATCTGCCCATACAACGCTTCAGTCAGTTTGTTCAATTCCCCCCTCAACTCCGGACTCGCCTGCGTCCGCGTCAATGTCTCGTCCGCCCCCTTGTATTCGCCGATCTGGATGTAGTCCGCCTGCACCCCGATCTTGTCCAGCAATCCCTTGGCGAACATCGTCTCCAACCCCACGCCCGGAATCAGCATCTCCCCCCCGCCAGCATGCACACGTCCGTCGCCCCGCTCGCCAGCGTATACCCGGCCGTGTCGTAAGCATCCGCATAAACAAACGTGCGCTTCCCCGCCCGCTTCAATTCCAGCAACGTATCGCGCAGCTCCTGAGCCTGCGACAGATTCAGATTCGTCTCCCCCAGCGTAATCAAAACCCCCCGAACGCTCTTGTCGTCGCGCGCCTGATAAAGCCGCTCAACGACCGAACGCAAAGTCACGCTCCCCTCATCAAACCCAAACAGCGCAAAATCCGCCCCCTTTTCCACCACCGGCTTGGACAAATCAATATACGCGACTTTAGGCAGTTTCTCCTTCTCCTGCTTCTCCTGCTTAAACCGCCGAATCAATTCCTCCGGCGTAGGCAGCGTCGCCGCCTTCCCGCCCCCCGATGTAGCTGCCGGCCGCGTCGTCGGCGCCGACCAAGCCAAAGCCGAGCAAACCAAACTCACCGCCAAAACTCGAAGTATCATCGCATCTCCTTAATCGCTCAAAACCATTTTATCGCCTGAAACCACCCCTTGTCATGCCGAGCGCAGCGAGGCATCTTGCCCCGCACACATCTCTACCCCCCTTCGCCCCCCACCTCCCGACAAGGCTTGCTCTTCGCGTCCCCCCGATGCGAACGACATCCCCCCGAATACAACCGCTCCGACTACAAAGGATCCTCCCTCCTCAAAGCCCCGGATGCATATCCGGGGCTCCCGACCACTCCACACCCTCCTTCGCCCCCACGCCCCTGACATCGCTTGCGGTTTCGCGAACCCCCGCCCCCCAAAAAAAGAATTCTTCCCCACGTCTATCTTCTCGTCTTCACTGTTCCCAATCTTCCTCTTGGCGCTCTTGGCGATTTTGGCGGTTCAACCCCCTGAAGAATTCGCCAACTCCCGCTCCTCCCCAAGTTGCCCTCCGTGTCTCCGTGCCTCCGTGTTAAAAAAGAATTCCCCCTCCTCACGCTCTTACCCCTCCGCATCCCCCCAACACTCTAATATAGGACCTCCCCCTCCCCCCTTCAACGTCCATTCCCCAACCACCCCCTCCCCGAGAAAATTGACGCCCTTGCGCCCCGTTCTATAATGCCAGCCTGATTTAACCCACCTCCGACGGGCTGTTCGGAAGGAGTCCCTAAAGTGCGTGTTCGCCGGACCATCTTATTTCTCGCCCTCTTGGCGACCGTCACTTGCCCTGCGCTGGCCCAGGAGCAGCCGTCCAACGAAACGCTCTCCATCGCCTCCGACAAAGCCGCCACCTGGTCCCAGGACCAAACCAACGTCATCCAACTCGACGGAACCGTCGAAATCGACCTCGACCGCGTTCACATGACCGCCAAACAAGCCGTCATCTGGATCACCCCCCTCCGCGGCGAAGTCTTCGACCAGCAGCAGGCCGAAATCTCCCTCATCGGCAACGCCGTCCTCAAGCAGGACGGCATCCTCCGCAGCGGTAACGAACTCTTCGTCAACGCCACCATCCGCGGCCCCATCCGCATCACCGCCAACGAACGCTTCGCCCGCAACCTCGCCGACTCAAAACTCTACCAGCAGGCCGACGCTATCCGCCCCGGCCTCGGCGGCATCGCCCGCCAGACCACCACCGCCCAACGCCCCTGGATCGCTCCCGAAACCGCACCCGCCACCACCCCCTCCACCCAACCCCTCGCCCGACCCGCCGTCAAACCTCCCGCACCCATCCGCTTCCGCGCCCCCAACGTCGAAGTCGCCCGCAGCAACGACGGAACCCTCGCCGTCATCCTCTCCGGCGGAATCCTCGTCTTCCAAACCGCCGACTCCAATAACTTCATGGAAATGCGCGCCGCCAGCGCCGTCCTCCTGACCACCCTCACCTCCGCCGAAGACGCCCGCAAAGTCATCGCCCAAAGCAAACAGTTCCAAGCCTCCGCCATCACCGGAGCCTACCTCGAAGGCGACGTCCGCGTCGTCTTCTCCTCACCCCAGGGCGGCACAGGCGAACAACGCCTCGAAGCCAACCGCGTCTTCTACGACTTCCGAACCCAACGCGCCATCCTCACCGACGCCGTCCTCCACACCCTCGACCCCTCCAGCCAGATACCCATCACCCTCCGCGCCGAAACCATCCGCCAGCTCTCCCGCTCCGCCACCTCCTCCGAATACAAAGCCACCAACGCCCAGCTCAGCACCAGTTCCTTCGCCACCCCCAGCTACAGCATCGCCGCCGACAAAATCTACCTCCACCGCAGCGAAACCGACTCCAACCGCTACCAGGACACCTTCTCCGCCACCGACGTCACCTTCAACCTCTTCGGATACCCCTTCTTCTACCTCCCCCGCGCCGGCGGAGCCGTCACCGAAAACGGCATCCCCCTCCGCCGCGCCCAGATCGGTAACTCCTCCCGCTACGGCTTCGGCGTCCAAAGCGAATGGGGCCTCATGGAAACCCTCGGCTTCCCCCCCGCCCGCGACCTCGACCTCTCCTACCGCGCCGACTACTTCGGCAGCCGCGGCCCCGCCACCGGACTCAACGCCCGCTACTCCGGCGGCTTCGTCACCGAAACCACCCGCGAACCCTGGAACTTCCGCGGCGCCCTCCGCTCCTACTTCGTTGACGACCACGGCACCGACAAATTCGGCTCCGATCGTACCGACGTCGAACCCTCCCAGGAACTCCGCGGCCGAGCCCTCTGGCAACACCAGCACTTCTTCCCCGAAGATTGGCAGGTCCAGCTTCAAGGCGCATGGGTCTCCGATCCCACCTTCATGGAAGAATGGTTCCCCCGCGAATGGGAAAACAGCCGACCCCTCGACGAATCCTTCTACGTCAAAAAACAACACGACACCGAAGCCTTCACCTTCCTGGCCAGCTTCCAGCCCAACCACTTCGTAACCACCTCCGATCTCGCCCAGGAACAATTCGAAGTCGAACGCATGCCCGAACTCGGCTACCACCGCATCGGCGACAGCTTCGCCGATGACACCATGACCTTCTTCAGCGACAACACCGTCTCCCGACTCCATTTCCAATCCAGCAACGCCTCCCTCGCCGAACAAGGCTACGGCCCCGGCCTCTCTCCCGGCATCCCCTCCCTCGGAACCACCGGCGTCACCAACGACTACGTCACCCGCGGCGACTTCCGCCAGGAAATCGACTACCCCCTCAGCACCGGCCGCATCAAAACCGTCCCCTACGTCATGGGCCGCTACACCCCCTACTCCGACTCCCCCACCGGCGACCCCCAAAACCGCATCTTCGCCGGTACCGGCGTCCGCATGCTCACCGACTTCTGGAAAGTTGACGACTCCGCCCAATCCGAACTCTTCGACATCCACCGCCTCCGACACATCATCGAACCCGAAGTCAACGTCTTCACCAGCGCCTCCAGCGTCAACCACAGCGACGTCTTCATCTACGACGAACCCGTCGATGCCATCAACGACATCACCGCCCTCCAACTCGCCCTCCACCAACGCTGGCAAACCAAACGCGGCGGCCCAGGCAACTGGCGCAGCGTCGATTTCTTCACCCTCAACATCGCCGGCAACTTCTTCTCCAACCAGCCCGAAGACCAGTTCCTCAACCCCCACGTCGGACCCGAAGCCGCCCCCTTCTACGACGCCACCGGCTTCCGCGGCCTCTACTTCCCCTCCCTCCCCGAAGCCTCCATCCCCCGCAACAGCATCAACGCCGACCAGCTCTGGCGCGTCAGCGACACCACCTCCATCCTCGCCGACCAGCAATACAACCTCGACGAACAAAACCTCGCCACCGCCTCCCTCGGCCTCGCCTCCCAGCACGACCCCCGCGTCACCTACTACCTCGGCTTCCGCTACATCGAGCCCGTCGATTCCGACATCGTCATCGCCTCCATCTACTACCAGCTCAGCACCAAGTACACCGTGGCCTTCTCCCAGGCCTACGACCTCGGCGCAAATCAGGACGTCTCCAACAGCACCATGATTATCCGCAAGTTCGACCGCTTCTTCGCCGTCCTGGACATCTCCTACGACCAGACGACCGGCATGAGCTCCTACTCCATCAACATCTCCCCCGACGGCGTCCCCTTCAACCCCCTGGGCTGGTCCCCCACCTCCCGCAACAGGTAATCACCCCACCCGTCCCAAAATCCCCCTTCGCCCCCACGTCCCCGACAAGGCTTGCTCTTCGCGTCCCCCGATTACGACTACTCCCCGCTACTCAAACCTCAAAGCCCCGGATGCACATCCGGGGCTTTGGTGCTGCGCCCCCCTTCCCCCCTACAACGACTTCAGCAGCACACGCACCACCTTCGTCAACCCGCTTCGCGCATTCCCGATAAACTGCTGAAAAATCTTGTTCGTCACCACCATAAACTCTTCCATATCCGCCAGACGTTTCCGGGTCACCTGCACCGCCTCCTGCCTCACCGCCGTTTTCCCCAGCGACGCCTCCTCCAGCATCAACTGGCATTGTTTGATCGTTTCCAGCACCGGGTCCATCTCCCGGCGTTTTCTCTCCGCCGTGATGATGGAAAATATCTCCCACACGTCCGTAAGGCTTTCAAAATATTCCCGCCTTTCCCCCCGCTTGTGCAGCCGCCGGATCACACCCCAATCGCACAGCGCCCGCAGACTCATGCTGGCATTCCCCCGGCTGATGTTCAGCCGTTCCATCACATCATCCGTACACAACGGCCGCCCCGTGATATACAGCAGCGCATGAATCTCCGCCATCGTCCGATTGATCCCCCAAGTCTGCCCCATCTCCCCCCACCGCCGGATAAACAAATCCTGCGCCACGCACAACCGCCTGACCACCAACCCATCCGAATCCGAAGCAACTTGCGTATGAGCCATGCCTGCTCCCTGTTTCAGTAACTACTGAAACATTATTGCGCATCAGCACCACCCAATCAACCTCAACATTTTTCTCGATAACGCTCAAAGCCCCAACCTACACCAAAGCCCCGGATGCATATCCGGAGCCCTGACGCTCCCGCCCCCATCCCGCCCTCTTTCGCCTCCACCGTCTCGACAAGGCTTGCTCTTCGCGTCCCCCAACCCCCTCGCCAGCCAACATGAACTGCTCTTCTTTCCTCCTTCATCATTCATAATTCATCATTCTCTTCTCTTCTCCCTCCGTGTCTCCGTGCCTCCGTGGTTTCATTACCCTCCCCAAACTCATCACCCCTTCTTCATCTGCTCCCGATAGTGTTCGATCATCCGCGCCAACCCATCCTTCCGCGACACCCGCGGAACCCACCCCACCAACTGTTTCGCCCGCGTCACATCCGGGCACCGCACCCGCGGATCCTCCGGCGTCCCCGGTTGATGCACAATCTGGCTCTTCGTCCCCCATACCAGCTCCCGAACCTCCCGCGCAATCTGCAAAATCTCCACTTCCTCCGGGCTCCCCAGATTGATCGGCTCATGAAAATCGCACTCCATGACCATCTGCACCCCCTGAACCATATCCGCCACATAGCACAAACTGCGGGTCTGCCGCCCATCCCCGAAAACCGTCAACGGCTCATCGCTCAACGCCTGCCGAATAAAGCTGATCACCGCCCGCCCATCCCGCGGGTCCATCCCCGGCCCATACGTATTGAATATCCGGGCGATCCGCGTATCCGCCCCACGCGCCCGCTGATACGTCATCGTGCATGCCTCGGCAAACCGCGTCGCCTCCTCCCCCACGCACCGCACCCCGATCGGACACACGTCCCCCCAGTAATCTTCCCGCTGCGGATGAACCTTCGGATCGCCATAACATTCGCTGCTGCTGGCCAGCAAAAACCGCGCGCCCTTCTCCAACGCCAGCTCCAGCAGATTCCACGTCCCCTCGCTGTTAGCCTTCAACATCGCGATCTTCCGCTCGCCATGCACTACCGCCGACGACGGCGTAGCCATGTGATAAACCCGATCCACCGGCCCATCAATCCTCACCGGCCCAGTCACGTCCCCTTCCACAAACGAAAACCCCGCCTCCGCACCCAACGCCTCCACCGTCTCACGCCGTCCCGTCGCAAAATTATCCACCCCCACCACCTCATGCTTTTGCGACACCAGCAACGACGCCAGATGAGATCCCAAAAAACCCGCAACACCGGATATCAAAATTCGCATACTCAATCCTTAGCGGTCGGGCTTGCCCGACCCGTCTGCCTGTTCCCAATCACCTTCCAAAGCTAATTAAAAAACCGAAACCGAATGATCGTCAAAATCGCCTTCACGCCGTCTTTCCAGGTAATCTTCTTCCCCTCCTCATAGCTCCGCCCATAGTAAGCCACCCCCACCTCATAAATCCTCAGCCGCGGCCGCTGCTTGGCGATCTTCGCCGTAATCTCCGGCTCAAACCCAAACCGATTACACTTGATCTGCACCCGCTCCAGCACACTCCTCCGAAACACCTTGTAGCACACCTCCATGTCCGTCAAATTCAAATTCGTGAACATGTTGCTGAACGCCGTCAAAAACCGATTCCCCAGCGTATGCCAGAAATACAGCACCCGATGCGGCTCCCCGATAAACCGGCTCCCATACACCACGTCCGCCTTATCATTCACAATCGGCATCAGCAGTTTCACATAATCCCGCGGATCATATTCCAAATCCGCATCCTGGATCAGCACCACATCCCCCCCGGCATTCTTAAACCCATCCCGCAGCGCCGCCCCTTTCCCCTGATTCACCGGCTTATGAACAACCTTAAACTCCACCCCCGGAAACAACCCCGGCAACTCATCCAGCTTCCCCGCCGTCCCGTCCTTCGAACAATCGTTAACGCAAATAATCTCCCTCTCGACGCCGGCAGGCAACGCCGCCTTCACCACCAACCCCACCAAATCCTGAACCGTCTGCTCCTCGTTATACACCGGAATCACAATCGAAACCTTCGCAACCTTCGGGCTAGGCGGGCGCAGCGGCCCATCCTTATGAACAACCTCCCTCATATCCACTGCCGTTGTTTCCATACTAACGCTCATGATTACACACTTATAACAGGCGCCAAACGACCCATGCCCCCCGTTTCGCCCCAAACCTCTCACCGTGGCTTGCTCTTCGCGGGCATTCCCTAAACGCCCTCTTTCGCCGCCACGTCCCCGATGCCGCTTGCGGTTTCGCGAAGAGACAAACCTCCCTTTCGCCTCTCCCCAAACCCCAACCATTCCAACCCAACCGAATAATTTCTTAATCCCCCGAATCCTACCCGATCCCCCCCCAAAGTTAAACCCCGCTCCCGAACACAAACGAACGCTTGCTTTTGTCCCCAAATCTGTTACCTAAACCCCCTCGCACAACCGAGGTACAAACAACCGTGAACGAACCACCCCACAACCCAACCTTCACCCACACC
Organism: uncultured Phycisphaerales bacterium; assembly: GCA_963841305.1. Classification (GTDB taxonomy): domain Bacteria; phylum Planctomycetota; class Phycisphaerae; order Tepidisphaerales; family Tepidisphaeraceae; genus CAWJBR01. The sequence goes on from CAWJBR010000002.1 coordinate 287,095, forward strand.
CACCACCTGCGCGTCCGCTACAGCGAAACCGACCAGATGGGCACCTTCTACAACTCCCGCGCCCTCGAATGGTTCGAGTGCGCCCGAACCGAACTACTCCGCTCCACCGGCATCCCCTACACCGAAATGGAACGTCGCGGCCTGCTCCTCCCCCTCGTCGAAGCCCACATCGAATACCGTGGCCGCGCCCGTTACGACGACCTCCTCCAACTCACCTCCTCCATGCAAATGTCCGGCAAAGCCCGCCTCCGCTTCGACGTCCAAATCGTCCACGCCCTCGACGCCAAACCCGTAACCGCCGGCCACACCGTCCACGCCCTGGTCGATCCCGCCGGTAAACCCATCCGCCCCCCCTCCTGGTTCACCGAACTATTCACCCAAAAACAAGCCTGAATCGACGGAGTCATTTTCATGGATCGTAAACTGTTAAGCGGAGACGAAGCCGTTGCCCTCGCCGCCCTCCACGCCGGCGTCGCCCTCGGCACCGGTTACCCCGGAACCCCCTCCACCGAAATCCTCGAATACTTCAGCCACATCGGCGGCAAAGCCCAGTGGGCCCCCAACGAAAAAGTCGCCCTCGAAGTCGGTATCGGCGTCGCCTTCGCCGGCGGCGCAGCCTCGTCACCATGAAACACGTCGGCGTCAACGTCGCCGCCGACCCCCTCTTCACCGTCGCCTATTCCGGCGTCCCCGGCGCTCTCGTCCTCGTCTCCGCCGACGATCCCGGCATGTCCTCCAGTCAGAACGAGCAGGACAACCGCCGCCTCGCCGTCGCCGCCGGCGTCCCCATGCTCGAACCCGCCGACTCCCAGGAAGCCTACGACTTCACCCTCGCCGCCTTCGGCATCTCCCACCGCTGGCAAATCCCCGTCATCCTCCGCCTGACCACACGCGTCTGCCACTCCAAAACCATCCTCCGCACCGAAGTCGGCCCCCAACAGCCCCTCACCCCTCACTTCCAACGCGACATCCCCAGCCGCGTCATGATCCCCGCCCACGCCCGCCCCGCTCACCGCCGCCTCCGCGAAAAACTCGCCGACCTCGCCCGCTGGAACGAAACCTCCCCCCTCAACACCCTCCTCGACGGCCAGCGTTCCCTCGGCATCATCACCTCCGGCATCGCCTACCAGCACGCCCGCGAAGCCGCCCCCGACGCCAGCATCCTCAAACTCGGCTTCACCCATCCCCTCCCCCTCGAAAAAATCCGCGCCTTCGCCCAAAGCGTCGATCGCTGCATCGTCATCGAAGAAGGCAACCCCTGCCTCGTCGAAGCCCTCCGCACCGCCGGCATCCCCGTCGAAGGCAAACCCGACATGTACCGTTTCGGCGAACTCAACGTCGCCCGCGTCCGCCGCATCCTCGCCAACGACACCTCCCCCGAATCCGCTCCCCCCAAAGCCAAGCCCCCCTCACTCTGTCAAGGCTGCCCCTATCGCCCCGTCTTTGAAATCCTCAAAAAGCTCGACTGCATCGTCGCCGGCGACATCGGCTGCTACACCCTCGGCGCACTCCCGCCCCTTCAAGCGATGGACTCCCAGCTCTGCATGGGCGCCAGCATCGGCATGGGCCTTGGCATGCGCCACGTCCTGCCCGAACCCGAAGCCCGCAAAGTTGTCAGCGTCATCGGCGACAGCACCTTCATCCACACCGGCGTCAACGGCCTCCTCGAAATGGTCTACAACCCCCCATCCACCGGCCACGTCCTCATCATCCTCGACAACGGCACCACCGCCATGACCGGCCAACAAGAACACCCCGCCACCGGCCGAACCCTCTCCCACCAACCCACCAACAAAGTCAAAATCGAAGACCTCGCCCGTTCCGTCGGCCTCCACAACATCCAAATCATCGACCCCACCACGAGCCCCGAGGTTTTCGAGCAATCCCTCAAAGAGCGCCTGGCCTCCAACGACCTCTCCCTGATCATCGCCCGCCGCCCCTGTCTCTTAGCCGCCGGCAAAATCCGCGAATACGAAAAAGCCGCCCTCTCTTCATGCAAACAGGTGTAATCATCATGACTGACAAAGCACTCAACGCAGTAGTAACCAACGTAGTCTTCGCCGGCCTGGGTGGCCAAGGCGTCATCAAGGCCTCCGACATTTTCGCCGACGTCGTTTTCCGCTCCGGCTTCGACGTCAAAAAAGCCGAAATCCACGGCATGAGTCAACGCGGCGGCTCCGTCACCAGCGACGTCCGTTTCGGCCCCCAGGTCCTCAGCCCCATGGTCCCCCCCGGCGAAGCCGACTACCTCATCGTCCTCTCCCCCGACCAGGTAGAAAACAACTTAGGCTGCCTCCGCCCCACCGGCATCCTAATCCCCCCCGCCCTGATCCCCGACTCCATCCTCCCCAACCGCAAGAGCCTAAACATCGCCCTCCTAGGCGCCCTAAGCCACTACTTAAATCTCCCCGAAAACCTCTGGCTCTCCTCCATCCGCTCCTCCCTCCCCGAGAAGCTGCACGAACCCAACATGCAGGCTTTCTCCCTGGGCCGCTCCCTCTCCTCTCAAAAGTAACCCCCGGTTCCGCCCCATCACCCCCCGCAGCCGCTTGCTCTTCGCGTCCTCTCGACTAACGAATAATCCCCCCATGCTCAAAGCCCCGGATGCACATCCGGGGCTCTAACGTCACGAACCTCATCCCGCCCTCCTTCGCCGCACCGCTCCCGACATCGCTTGCGGTTTCGCGAATCAACAACCTCCCTTTCGCCGCCCTACCAAGCATTCCCCAAATCCCAGTAGTTCCCCCCCCCTTTAGCGATCAAACTTGCCCGCCCCTTCCCCCGCCCCCTCTTCCCCCCTCTCCCCGCGAGGGGAGAGGGCCGGGGTGAGGGGCGAAAGCATTGGACACGAGTAGCGGTAATCAGCAGGCGGCCATGAAAGGAGAATGAGCTAATCAGTGGTGCTCGTTTTTCTTCCTTTAGAAAGATAACCGTCACATTTTTTGCCTATGGAATTTTCCGTAATTTTTCTGGACTTCATACGTAGCAGGCCAAACCCTACTATTGCCGCCAATACCAACCATGTGAAGGCATTCTCCATCGCACCACGCCAAGATGAGGGGGATGGAGTCGTTCCTTGGAACATTGCATCAAGATCATACTGGAATGTGTCGAATATCTGGTCGAAATGGGGCTGTAAGGATGCAAAGTCAGATTGCCGACTAGAACCCATGACTTGAACAATCGATTTGTGGCCAACAAACCCCTTAATGTAGGATATCATTGGACCTATACCTTCCACTTGGCATTGCATGTTAATCGTATACCGCCTGAGAGTCTCATCAAAATTAGCACTTGCCACTACCGGTATTTCTCTAAATAAGCTTGACGCCTCTGTGGTCAAGTACTTCTTGATTGCACTCGGTTTAGTTCCCTGCATCGAGGAGATTAACTGGCGTATCTCCGCTAACGATGGCTCCTGTTGGCTTGGGTAGGGAATTACTTGAATCATAACGTAAGAATTGGGAAAGGAGGAGGTTTCTATCCTTTGAAAAGCAGCTTCAAAAAATGATCCTTTGGAGAACGTACTTATTCTTTGAACAATTTTTTGGACATCAGCATCCGGGACACGAATCCAGCCATCGGGAAAAGATAAATTATATTTATATTGCTGACTTCGGAACACCAAATTGCCCCGAACATAGTTACCGTCAATCGTGAGAAACATCCACGAGCACACAAGAATTATCTGGCATAGGCGTTGTGATCGCATATCCCGATCCTCGATTCTGTTCTTTCTGTTGAGACAGCGCCTTCGTGCAATGGTTAGACTTACCAAGTATCCCACCAGTCACGCAAATACCCTAGCACTGCTTTGCCGATAATTGCACCAATACCAAGAGACACAAGATAGGCGAACACGCGCAATACAACTCGTGCCAATGCTATTAATGCTTCAATGAATGGTGCCTTATGGCCACAATGCGGACAAGGTTCCCAGATAAGAGGTACGGCGTTTTTACACTTGGGACAATGCACTTCGAACATACGCTCCTCACGCTGAGATTCTTATATTGTCTAAACTTTTCAAACTATTTCATAGCGGAATCAGAGTACTAAACACCAAGTGACATTTTCGCATGCTTGTCGAACTCAATATTCTGCAGTATTTCAAGCGGCATGTCAAAGCCTTGCCAAGGCGTTTTTTGCGATGCGTTGCCGCCACATTCCCGCTTTACTCGGTGGGATGATAAGCTGCTGCAATAATTTTCTGGATATCAGACTTCGGCAAGGGATTTTTGTACCGTAGTGGCTCCCATTCATTTAGCATGAGGCGGTATATTCCAATAACTGGTATGTGACTGTTTAGGTCGCTTCGCGCATTCTTTAATTCTCGAAATATCCCATTGGCAATCAGATAGCGGGTATAGCCAATATAACGGTATTCCTCGTTGCCGCCAAAACCCCGAAATGTCACCCTGTAGGGCTCAATACCGCTCTTGTCTTCCAGTTCTCGATAGCTTTGCTCCAGACGCAGGAACATGGTTAGAATACCAACAACCTCCTCGCATTCCTGCGTACTCATGGGTTCATCATTGATGTTTTGAAAAATTAGAGCATAGTCTAACTCGTAACCTTGTTTCACTATTTCACAGACATGGGTGTAGTAGCTGGCATCCTTGGGGTAGAGAACTTTAAGAATCTGATATTGGTTAAATAGGAATAATCGTTCCTTGAGATCTAATGTGATGCGAAGCATGGCAACTCCTTTTTTGATGACTCGAACCACTGTACCCTGCCAATCTTTTCTTCCCGGCTGCTTGGCGTAAACAGCTCAACCTTGGAAAAATTCGGCGGCAGAAAGGCTGGGAAACGGGGTCAGGCTTAATTTTGAATGCACCGCGGCGCACAATTCCCCCCGCCATCGCAAAAATTCCCCACTTTCGTGATACGCCCAGTTGTATATAGAGGCAGTTGGCAGCAGGCAGGCAATTGTCCGTCGTCAGTCGTTTCGCCCCTTCGGTTTTTCGCCCTTCCGCCCCGTCCCCCTTCCGCCCTTCCGAATTTATCGCCCCTTCGTCCCTTCCCCCCTTCGTCCCTTCCGCTCCAGCGGCCACGCGCCCGCGACAAACGAACCCACCGTTTCCCCCCTTTTCAATAGCGCCACCCCATTTTCGTGATACACAAACGAACCCACCGGCAAGCAGGGCTCAGGGGATACTGACCACTGACCACTGACCACTGACCACTGACCACTGACCACTGACCACTGACCACTGACCACTGACCACTGACCACTGACCACTGACCACTGACCACTGACCACTGACCACTGACCACTGACCACTGACCACTGACCACTGACCACTGACCACTGACCACTGACCACTGACCACTGACCACTGACCACTGACCACTGACCACTGACCACTGACCACTGACTAATGACCACTGACCAATGACCACTGACCAATGACCACTGACCAATGACCACTGACCACTGACCACTGACCACTGACCACTGACCAATGACCAATGACCAATGACCAATGACCAATGACCAATGACCAATGACCAATGACCAATGACCAATGACCAATGACCAATGACCAATGACCAATGACCAATGACCAATGACCAATGACCAATGACCAATGACCAATGACCAATGACCACATATCGCCTTACCCCATTAATTCCGTTATCATCCCCGCCATATCGGCCAAAGGACTCATCATGAACAAAACCCCCGCCAACCCCTTCCACCTCGCCAGCGCCCCCGACTACCTCCCCCTGACCCAACTGCGCGACCTGCAATTGCAACGTCTTCGCGACATCGTCCGCCGCGCCTACGCCAACGTCCCTCTTTTCCGCACCCGCATGCAGGAGCGCAAAACCACCCCCGACGACATGAAGTCCCTCGCCGACATCGTCCGCCTCCCCTTCACCGTCAAGACCGACCTGCGCGACACCTACCCCTTCGGCCTGTTCGCCAGCCCCATGGAAGAGATCGTCCGCCTCCACGCCTCCAGCGGCACCACCGGCAAGCCCATCGTCGTCGCCTACAACCAGCAAGACCTCGACGTCTGGGCCGGCGTCATGGTCCGATCCTTCGCCTCCTGCGGCCTCCACCGCGGCGATATCATCCAAAGGGGAAAAGGGGTCATAAGCCTTTTCAGAGGGGAAAAGGGGTCATATTCAAAGGAACGACACGGAGACGGAGTTAGCACTCGCCTCATCAACGCCCAACCGCAGTATCCCGGCATTGCCTGCCGCCGATTTCTTCCCTGTTTCCCGTCCTTACCTCCAACCCCGCTTGTCGCGTTACCGGAATAGTTGCGTTATTATTCCGACCATATCGCCCAAAGGACTCATCATGAACAAAACCCCCGCCAACCCCTTCCATCTCGCCAGCGCCCCCGACTACCTCCCCCTGACCCAACTGCGCGACCTGCAACTGCAACGCCTCCGCGACATCGTCCGCCGCGCCTACGCCAACGTCCCCCTCTTCCGCACCCGCATGCAGGATCGCAAAACCACCCCCGACGACATGAAGTCCCTCGCCGACATCGCCCGCCTCCCCTTCACCGTCAAGACCGACCTGCGCGACACCTACCCCTTCGGCCTGTTCGCCAGCCCCATGGAAGAGATCGTCCGCCTCCACGCCTCCAGCGGCACCACCGGCAAGCCCATCGTCGTCGCCTACAACCAACAAGACCTCGACGTCTGGGCCGGCGTCATGGTCCGATCCTTCGCCTCCTGCGGCCTCCACCGCGGCGACATCATCCAAAACGCCTACGGCTACGGCCTCTTCACCGGCGGCCTCGGCGCTCGACTACGGCGCAGAAGCCCTCGGCGCAACCGTCATCCCCATCTCCGGCGGAAACACCGAACGCCAAATCATGGTCCTCAAAGATTTCGCCGTCACCGCCATCTGCTGCACCCCCTCCTACTTCGTCCACCTCGTCGAAAAAGCCAAAGAAATCGGCATCGACGTCAAATCCCTCCCCCTCCGTGCCGGCGTCTTCGGCGCAGAACCCTGGACCGAAGCCATGCGCCAATTCATGCAACGCGAAACCGGCATCAAAGCCTACGACATCTACGGCCTCTCCGAAATCATCGGCCCCGGCGTCGCCATCGAATGCCCCCACCAAGCCGGCCTGCACGTCTTCGAAGACCACTTCTACCCCGAAATCATCAACCCCGAAACCGGCCAAGTCCTCCCCGACGGCGCAGAAGGCGAACTCGTCCTCACCACCCTCTCCAAGCAGGCCATGCCCATGATCCGCTACCGCACCCGCGACATCACCACCCTCCTGCCCGAACCCTGTCCCTGTGGCCGAACCATCCGCCGAATCCGCCGCATCAGCCGCCGTTCCGACGACATGTTCATCATCCGCGGCGTCAACGTCTTCCCCTCCCAGATCGAATCCGCCCTGCTCAGCGTCGAAGGCACCGTCCCCCACTACCAGATCGTCCTCACCCGCGAAAAGGGCCTGGACAAAATGGAAATCCGCGTCGAAGTCACCCCCGAAATCTTCTCCGACAAAGTCCGCGCCATGGAAGACCTCCAACACAAACTCGCCCACTCCATCGAACACACCCTCGGCATCCACGCCCAAATCACCCTCGTCGAACCCCGCACCATCCAACGCAGCGAAGGCAAAGCCAAACGTGTTTTAGACCAAAGGAACATATAGCCCCCAGAAATTCAAAACCCCTTTAGCGGTCGGGCTTGCCCGACCCGTCCCAAACCAACTTCCAACGCCAAAGGACAAAGGACCACCCATGAAACTCCACCAACTTTCCCTCTTCATCGAAAACAAACCCGGCCAAATCAAAATCCCCTGCCAAGTCCTGGCCAACGCCAACATCAACATCATCACCCTCACCCTGGCCGACACCGAGCAATTCGGCATCCTCCGCCTGATCGTCAAAGACTGGCAAAAAGCCAAACAAGCCCTGGAAACCGCCGGCTGTATCGTCAAAGTCACGGAAGTCCTGGCCATCGACGTAAACGATCGCCCCGGCGGCTTGGCCGAAGCTTTGGAAATCATGGAAAAATCCGGCCTGACCATCGAATACATGTACGCCTTCACCACCTCCCCAAAAGCCGGCAAAGCAGTCCTCATCTTCCGATTCGAAGACGCGGACGCCGCCATTCAATCCCTCAAAGCCCATGGCATCAACGCCCTGAGCAGCACCGAACTGTGTGAACGGGTGAAGTGATTCGAGTTTTCACATCGTTTTTTCTTGACAGACACCGGCCGCGCTTAGTATTAAGCGGCAACTTATTTTCGGGTTGTAAACCCTGCAACGCTTACTGATCCCGTAGCACGGGCTTCCAGCCCGTGCCACAAAACGTTTTTGAAACAGTTGCTTACCGAAGGAGTCATGATGAAGTTTGACGGGAAAATTCTGGTCATCGGCCTCGGCGCTGTCTCCCGTTGCGCCCTGCCGCTCATCTTCAAGCACATCCAGATGGACCCCAAACGCATCACCGTCATGGATTTCGGCGACGTCGATGACGCCGCCCGCGACGTCAAAGCCCGCGGCGCAAACTTCGTCAAGGAAAAAATCGAACGCGAAACCATGGGCCGCCAGTTCGCCAAATACGTCGGCTCCGGCGACATCATCATCGACCTCGCCTGGAACATCGGCTGCAACGACATCCTCCAGTGGTGCCACGACCACAACGTCCGCTACATCAACACCTCCGTCGAACTCTGGGACCCCTACGAAGGCGCCGCCGACAAAACCCCGCAACAGCGCACCCTCTACGTCCGCCACATGGCCATGCGCAAAATGATGGCCGCCTGGACCACCAAAGGCCCCACCGCCGTCCTCGACCACGGCGCCAACCCCGGCCTCGTCCAGCACTTCACCAAGGAAGCCCTCATCGACATCGCCAGCAAGTGGCTCGAAGACTTCAAAACCCCCTCCCCCCGCCGCGACCACATCTCCGACGCCCTCAAGAGCCGCGCCTTCAACCGCCTCGCCATGCACCTGGGCGTCAAGACCATCCACATCTCCGAGCGCGACACCCAGATCACCAATCAGCCCAAGCAGACCAACGAATTCGTCAACACCTGGTCCATCGAAGGCTTCCGCGAAGAGGGCGTTGCACCCGCCGAAATGGGCTGGGGCACCCACGAACGCACCCTCCCCCCGCGCGCCTGCTTCCACGAATCCGGCCCCATGAACCAGATCTGCCTCGCCCAGATGGGCTGCCGCACCCTCGTCCGCTCCTGGGTTCCCTGCGGCGAAATCATCGGCATGGTCGTCCGCCACGGCGAAGCCTTCTCCATCTCCGAATACCTCACCGTCCTCGACGGCAACCACCCCATCTACCGTCCCACCGTCCACTACGCCTACCACCCCTGCGACAACGCCATCGTCAGCATGCACGAGCTTCAGATGCGCAACTACGACCTCCAACCCAGGCTCCGCATCATGGGCGACGACATCGTCTCCGGCCGAGACGAACTCGGCTGCCTCCTCATGGGCCACGATTACAAGAGCTGGTGGATCGGTTCCCTGCTCGACATCGAAGAAACCCGCCGCCTGGTCCCCCACCAGAACGCCACCACCCTGCAAGTCGCCGCCTCAATCCTCGCCGCCACCCTCTGGATGATCGAAAACCCGAGCGAAGGCGTAAACCTCCCCGACCAGCTCCCCCACGATTTCATCCTCAAGCACGCCAAGCCCTACCTCGGCCCCTTCATCTCCCAGCCCGTCGATTGGACCCCGCTGAAGAACTGGAGCCACCTCTACGAAAAGTTCGGCGCTCCCCGTCCCAAAGACGAAGACGTCTGGCAATTCAACACCTTCCTCATCAACAACCTCAGCGGCAACGGCTACTAACCCCAAAGCCCCAACAAAAAAAGGGCGCCGGCTTCAACCGGCGCCCTCTTCATTTCAAAATCGTCAACTCGCCCCCCGCTCCCGACAAGGCTTGCTCTTCGCGGTTCCGCAAGCGACCTCCCCTACCACCCCACCCCTTTCTCCTTCAACACCTTCTGCGCCCCCTCATTTCCCAACTGCGCCGCCTTCTTCATCCACCCCACCGCCTCCGCCTCATCTTTCCCCACGCCCCTCCCCTGTGCATACATCACTCCCATCACCCGCATCGCCTCCGCCTCCCCCGCATCCGCCGCCTTGCGAACCCATCCCACCGCCGCCGCATCATCGCGCGCCACCCCTCTTCCCTCCGCGTACATCACTCCCAACCGCAGCATCGCCACCCGATGCCCCCGTTCAATCGCCTTGCGATACAACTTCACCGCCTCCCCCACTTCCACCTTTCCTCCGCGTCCGCGTTCGATCATCTCCGCCAGATGAACCATCGCATCCACCGAACCGCAAGCCACCGCCTTACCGAACCACTCCACCGCCGCCGAATCATTCCGCTGCACTCCCCGCCCGTCGCGATACATCACCCCCGTATTGCTCATCCCATCCGCATTCCCCGTCTCCGCCGACGCGCGGAACCACTTCACCGCCTCCGCCTGATTTTCCGCCACTCCCTGCCCCCCCGCGTACATGAACCCCAGGCAGTTCATCGACCGCCCATTCCCCGCCGCCGCTCCCCTCGTGAACCATCTCACCGCCTCGGCGCGGTCCCCCCCCGTCCCGATCCCATCCCGATACATCTCCCCCAGCCACTGCATCGAATCCCCATCCCCCATCTGCGCCGCCCTCACAAACCACGCCAGCGCCCCGGCCGGATCCTTCCCCACGCCCGTCCCCTGAATCAGAACCAGCGCATAATTCTTCGCCCCGAAAACGCTCCCCCCCTCCGCCGCCATCTTAAAACACTTCACCGCCTCCCCAAGATCTTTCCCCACCCCCAACCCCGACAGATACATCCTCCCCAGATTGTTCATCGCCTCCGCATCATGCAACTCCGCCGCCTGCCGGAACCACCACACCGCCTCCGCATCATCCCGTGGCACACCCCGCCCGTCATGATACGCCCGGCCCACATTCGCAATCGCCCTCGCCTGCCCCATCGTCGCCGCCTTGCGATACCACTTCAACGACTCCCCATCATCCCTGCCCACCCCCATCCCCAGTTCATACATCGCCCCCAACTCGTTCATCGCCTCCGCATGCCCCGCCTCCGCCGCCTTCCGATACCACCATGCCGCCTGCGCCATATCCCGCTTCACCCCCCGCCCCCGCGCCGACAGCACCCCCATCACATACATCCCCGCCGCATCCCCCGCTTCCGCCGCACGCCTGATCCACTTCACCCCCTCCGCCTCGTTCTTCGCAACCCCGAGCCCGTCCACGCACATCGCCCCCCACTTCACCGCCCCCGCCAAGTCTCCCGCCTCCGCCGCCTTGCGGAACCATCCCGCCGCTTCCGTCTCGCTTTTCGCCAGCGACCCCCCCGCCTGATACCGCACCCCCAGATTAATCATCCCGCACGTATTGCCCCCTTCCGCCGCCTGCCGAAACCACCCCACCGCCTCCGCCTCGTCTTTCGGCACGCCCCGCCCCGACAGACACATCGTCCCCAGATTATTCATCGCATCCACGTCCCCTCCCGCCGCCGCCCGCCGCATCCACTTTTCCGCATCCGCATCACTGTGCGGAACACCCCGGCCCAGCAGATACATCTCCCCCAGCGAATTCATCGCCGGCGCATACCCCGCCTCCGCCGCATGCCAGAACCGATCCGCCGCCCCCGGCAAATCCGCCTCCATCCCGATCCCATACCGGCGGCACTGCCCCACCAGCCACGCCCCCTCCATCGACCCTTTCAACTCCGCCCGCCGCCACGCTTCCAACCGCTTCTCATGCACCTGCCGCAAATACTTCCCCGGCACGCGGCTCAACCGATCCACCCGCTGCGACTCCCCGGCATCCTCCCGGGCCGCCGCCATCTCATCAACCACCCCCCGAGTTTCCGCCCCCTGACGAGCCATCCTAGCGCAACCAACCAGATTGCAAACCCAAATCCCCACCCCCACCGCCATCGCCCATCTCATCGCCCGTCGTGTCATACCCATTCTCCCTGCGATTGTTCCCGCCAAAGATACTTCCCCCCCTCCAATTCCGCCAGATACTTCACCGCCCCCCCCACTTCACCCGACCTCCCCGTAGGGGCGACGCATGCGTCGCCCTCTCCCCCCACCCGCACAAACACCCCCAATCCCAAAGCCCCGGATGCACATCCGGGGCTCCGACCTCCCCACGCCCCCTTTCGCCCCCAGCCTCCCCTCCCAACAGCAGAGCCCGCTCTGTCTCCCACCTTACCAAAGTCAAAATAATCAACCGAGCCCTGCCATTTCCTCCGAACCATCCTGAACCGTAAACCCGTACTAACCCAACCGAGCACATGCCTCTGTGCCCGGCCGGCTATGGGACGTCTCCCGACCAGGTCTTGACCTTCCGAGAGCATCCCGCTTTCCCAACCTCGTTCGTCACGGCGTCATTTGCCGGGGGGCGTTAGACACGCCGTTGCAACATTAAATCGTTCTCATCTCCGACCGGCCTCATCGGGCCGCCGCCGGCCGAAGGTGCTCCATCCTCAACCCGCGGCCCACCAGAACGGAGACACACCATGAAATCGCACAACACCCGCAAAACCCACCGCCGCTCCTCCACCGGCAATTGCCCCCCCTCTAACCAACCCGCGCAAAGCAGCCGCCTTCCCATCCTCGAACGTCTCGAATCTCGCACCCTCCTCTCCGCTGCCGTCACCGGCACCGGCAACGGACTCGCCGCCACCTACTACAACAACGCCGATTTCACCGGTACCACCGTCAGTCGCACCGACCCCACCGTCAACTTCAACTGGGGCTACGGCTCCCCCAACACCGCCATCGCCCCCGACACCTTCTCCGCCCGCTGGACCGGACAAGTCCAGGCCCAATACTCCGAAACCTACACCTTCTACACCCGCTCCGACGACGGCGTCCGCCTCTGGGTCAACGGCCAACAAATCATCAACAACTGGACCAACCACGGCGCAACCGAAAACACCGGCACCCTCGCGCTCCAAGCCGGTCAGAAATACGATATTAAGATGGAATACTACGAAAATACCGGCAACGCCGTCGCCCAACTAAGCTGGTCCAGCCCCAGCACCCCCAAGCAAATCATCCCCCAAACCCAGCTCTACTCCACCGCCACCAGCACCACCCCCACCCCCACCGCAACTCCCACCTGGTCCAACCACGCCATCCCCAGCCAAACCGGCAACTTCACCTTCGAGTTCGACGCCAAACCCTCCCAGCTCAACGCCGACGTCGCCATCGGCCTCTCCTCCTCCGCCGCCTCCCAGTACTCCGACCTCGCCGCCGCCGTCCGCTTCAACCCCGCCGGCCAGATCGACGCCCGCAACGCCAGCACCTACGCCGCCGCCACAACCCTCTCCTACGACCCCGCCGTCACCTACCATTTCAAGCTCGTCGTCCGCACCGCCCAACACCAGTACGACATCTACGTCACCCCCCAAGGCAAGAGCCCCATCCTCCTCGGCCAGAACTACGCCTTCCGCGCCGAGCAAGCCGCCGTCTCCTCCCTCGCCAACTGGGCCAAGTTCAACGAACTCGGCGACGCCACCGTCTCCAACCCCGTAGTCACCCCCCAGACCACGCCCGCGCCCAACCCCAACCCCACACCCACCACCACTCTCCCCGCCCTGCCCCAATCCGCCGTCAACGCCGCCATCGCCCATTCCCTCATCCGCTACAACAAAAACATCTCCGGCGGCGCTCAAACCGACGACCCCTGGGCCAGCGGCGCTCCCGTCGCCCTCGCCGAAGCCGCCTACACCGGCAACACCTCCGCCGACTCCCGCCTCCTCCAGCAGATCCGCTACACCCTCACCGGCGGCAACGACATGGACTCCGCCGGCGGATACGCCTCCCAGCACGAACTGGCCATGTCCAGCGCCTTCACCCTCGTCAAACTCACCCCCCGCATCTGGACCCAGCTCTCCTCCACCGAACAAAACAAAGTCAACCTCCTCATGAAGGCCGAACTCGTCGCCAACGCCTTCACCACCGCCGACAACAACCCCTACATCAAATCCGGCTCCCAGCAATACGCCATCGACGGCAACGACAACCTCGATCGCGACTGGAACCCCAACTACCAGGAAGGCATGATCGGCAGCCTCCTCACCGCCACCGCCTATTTCGGCGGCCCCGCCAACGCCCTCAACATCCTCAACACCTACGATCACGCCACCTTCGTCAGCCAACTCCAAGCCGCCGGCCTCTCCAACGCCTACGCCACCTTCCACGCCAGCGCCTCCAACAGCTCCGCCCCCTCCGGCAGCACCATCCAGGCCGCCATCCGCGACTACCACTACTACGGCACCTCCCTCTCCGACGTCATGGGCATCTACACCACGCTCACCAACAACACCTACAGCCGCCTCGTCAGCCCCGGCCTGAACAACGGCGCTGGAATCAACGGCGCAGGCATGATCCTCTCCGGCGCAGACACCCTCCCCAACCGCGGTCAACTCGGCATGATCAAAGAATTCGACGGCGTCGATGCCGAAGGCCAACGCAGCTCAAGCTGGTACGCCTACGACGCCTTCCGCCCCCGCATCGCCACCCACCTCGCCCTCGTCGCCAGTGGTCTGTTCACCACCTCCTCCCCCAACGCCGCCAGCATCATCAAACTCATGAACATCGGCAACACCGACCTCATCTACAAACTCGTTCACGGCTACAGCAGCTACTCCCACGGTGGCTACGAAGGCACCATGTACATCACCGACACCAACCGCGGCTTCGAATACGAACGCCCCCTCTGGGAACAAGTCGTCAGCCCCTACAACGCCGGCCAAACCTCCACAACTCCAACCCCGACTCCCACCCCCACACCGACACCCACACCCACCGCAACTCCCACCTGGTCCAACCACGCCATCCCCAGCCAAACCAGTAACTTCACCTTTGAGTTCGACGCCAAACCCTCCCAGCTCAACGCCGACGTCGCCATCGGCCTCTCCGCCTCCGCCGCCTCCCAGTACGCCGACCTCGCCGCCTCCGTCCGCTTCAACCCCACCGGTCAGATCGACGCCCGCAACGGCAGCGCCTACGCCGCCGCCACAACCCTCACCTACGACCCCGCCACCACCTACCATTTCAAACTCGTCGTCCGCACCGCCCAACACCAGTACGACATCTACGTCACCCCCCAAGGCAAAAGCCAAGTCCTCCTCGGCCAGAACTACGCCTTCCGCACCGAACAAGCCGCCGTCACCTCCCTGGCCAACTGGGCCAAGTTCAACGAACTCGGCGACGCCACCGTCTCCAACCCCGTAGTCACCCCACAAACCACTCCCACGCCCACACCAACCCCCACACCTACACCGACACCTACTCCCACACCCACCACCACCGCCCCCGTCCTCGTCAGCGGCAGCGGCTTCACCGGCCCCACCGCCCAGCCCCCAACCGTCGGTTCCGGCACCGCCTCCGACGCCCAGGCCATCGCCCTCTGGGACGTCGTCCCCTTCCAAACCCTCTCCGCCGACACCAACCTCGGCGTCAAAGCCTTCCACTTCAACGGCATCGACCGCGTCGAATTCTCCCTCAACGGCGGACCCTGGACCGCCGTCAAAACCCCCTCCCTCAACCCCTCCACCAACATCAACGAATACTGGATCACCCTCCACCCCGCCGCCCTCACCGACGGACCCCTCCAACTCCGCGCCATCGCCTACCCCAAAGCCGGCCTCCCCCGCGTCCTCGACTCCCTCACCCTCTACGCCAACGCCAATTCCTCCCTCCCCGCCACAACCGTCTACGTCTCCCTCCGCGGCTCCGACGCCAACTCCGGCTCCGCCTCCTCCCCCTTCCTCTCCCTCACCAAAGCCCTCCAAGCCGTCTCCGACGGCGGAACCGTCCTCCTCCAGGACGCCGGAACCTACTCCATGAACGCCTCCGCCAACCGCTCCAACTCCCGCTGGATCACCGTCAAGCCCGTCGCCGGCCTGACCGCCCAGCAAGTCGTCCTCACCCAGCCCGGCGACGTCTTCCGCCCCAACGTCTCCCGCCTCCGCTGGCAGAACGTCAGCTTCGACTTCGGCCAGACCCTCCAGTACTACCCCGAAGCCGCCCAGTACGTCTGGTTCGACCACGTCGTCTGGTTCGACTCCAAGGGCTGGACCGACCCCCGAAACATGAACCCGGTGCGCACCCAGGCCGAGATCGGCGGCTCCTTCGTCACCGACTCCTTGGCCCACGACATGGTCTGCGGCTTCGTCGATCAAACCCTCGACCGCCACGTCTCCATGCAACGCATCTCCGGCGACGCCCTGCAAAACTCCCAACTCGTCCTCGACGCCTCCATCGACACCATGGACACCCCCATCGCCGACACCCACAACGACATCCTCCAGTACTTCGGCAACCACGACAACGTCATCGTCGATGGCGTCAAAGCCACCAACATCGCCGGCACCCAGGACATCTTCCTCGACGGAACCAGCTCCAGCTTCAGCAACATGGTCTTCTCCAACGTCTCCGTCCAGAACACCCAGAGCAACCCCCCCTTCTCCCAGCTCTGCTCCTCCGAAAACCACATCCTCTTCCTCAACGTCAACGAGCCGCAGCAGTCGATGGATTTCCGCACCGACCTCTCCGGCTCGTCCCACCTCTCCCCGCACGACGTCCTCTTCTCCAACTCCACCTTCAGCAGCTTCCTGGCCCCCGTCCCCTCCGGCGTCACCGTCGTCTAACCCCCCACGACGCAAAAACCACCGGCGGGGCGGACACCCGTCCGCCCCGCCGTTGTATTAAAGCCTCCCCCGAAACCCTCACCGGCATCTCAATGCAAAAACGAGCCCCCGATGCACCCCGATAAAACCAATGAAGAGTATGAATTGAATCCCCTTTTCTTTCGCGTTCTTCGCGATTTATCTTCTCCCCTCATCGGTGCTCATCGATACCCAACATTAACTGCTCTTCTTTCCACCTTCATCGTTCATCATTCATAATTCATAATTCTCTTCTTCACCCCCGCGACAACACACTCTCTCCCAAAACCCACCGACAGCCGTCGGTGGGCTCTTTTATTTTCCCCCTCACCGGAAACCTCCCCCCCATCCATCTCCCCACATGCTCCATCACCGCCCGCTTCCCCCCGCCTTCCACAAACGAATGGTTCGCCCCCTCGATCTCCACGCTGACAACATGCCCCGTGTAATGGCTCCCCAAATACCGAACATAATCAAACCGCCCCATCACCCGCTTCTCCGCCCCCGCCTGAATCACCAGCATCGGCATCCCCCGGCAGGCCAGCCGATGCCAGCACCGGATCAGCGGCAGATTACTCCCCTCCGGTAGCTGCGCCCCGCGCAACCGCTGCTGCACCTGGATCACCGGCCTTCTCAGCGTCCAATACACCCTCCGAAAATGCCACCCCCCGCGACGCGCCAGCAGCCAATCCCGAAACGTCCGCCTCATCGCCTTCACCTGCTTCAACCCCTGAACCGCCAACCCCGCCCCCTCAACGTCCGGCACAAACTTCGCAAAGTTCGGCTCCATCAACACCAGCCCGCACACCTCATCCCCCGCCAACCCCGCCGCATAAATCGCCGTGATCGCCCCGCCGCAATTCCCCCCCACAATCATCCGCTTCAGTTTGAACCGCCGCCGCAACTCCCCCGCCAGCTCCATCGCCCACGGCCCATACACCCCGTCCTGAATCTGCCGAAAAAACGTCCCCAACTGCTCCGGCAACTCCCCGCCCGAATCCCCCAGCCCCGGCAGGTCAAACCGAAACACCGGATACCCCATCTCCGCCAACCGATCCCCCAGATGCACCGACAAATCCCCCCGCGCCGCCCGCGGCAAATATCCCGAATTCAACAACAGCACCCCAGGCACGTCCTCCGCCTCCGCCCGCGACAATTCACTTCCCCCCGGCACGTGGCACGTTCCCACCAGAACCGTCCCCCGAATCCGAAGCTGCAACACGGTCCTCATAACGCTCCTCGGCAATCGCCACTCAACGCCTGTTCGATCCACGCCAGACTCGAGCCAAACAATTCCCGGTGCGGCGGATTGAACGCCGGTGGACGCATCTGGGCCCGCAGCCCCAGCGGCTGCCACAACCCGATCCCCCCCACCAGCGGCTCGGCCGTCCGATCCAGCTCCACCGCCTTCCACGGCCTCCCCACTCCCCCACACCCCTCCGTCGGCAACTTCCGATCCGCCGACCTCCACAACTCCGGCGACCACCAATACCCCTCCACCTCAATGCTCCGCCCCGCCTCCAATTCCGCCGTCAGTCCATCCCGCCCCTTCGGCCTTTCCCCCCGCACAAAATCAATCGCCAGCCGCCGCCGCAGCGCATCATGCAACACATCCCTCCCGCTCCCCGGCGCAGCCCACATAAGCAGCGATTCCCCCATCCCCCCGCAGAATTCCTCCGCGCACAACAGCGCCCCCATCCCCAGCCCGTGCAGCACCAGCGGCCCCTCGCCACGCCCCCTCAACCACCCCGCACAAAACCGCACGTCCTCCCGCCACGACTCAAACGTCATCTCCTCAAACACCCCCCCGCTCTCCCCCACCCCGCGATAATCGAACCGCATCACCTCCATCCCGTGCCCCGCCAGGTACCGCGCCCACCTCGCCCACGACACGTACGAATGCGGCCGCTCCGACGCAAACGGCCCGGCCAACAGCACCCTCGCCCGCACCTTCCCCCCCGG
The DNA here is from genome assembly GCA_963841305.1 of uncultured Phycisphaerales bacterium. Classification (GTDB taxonomy): domain Bacteria; phylum Planctomycetota; class Phycisphaerae; order Tepidisphaerales; family Tepidisphaeraceae; genus CAWJBR01. The sequence goes on from CAWJBR010000002.1 coordinate 305,729, forward strand.
CACATGCAGCACGTAATAAACCGCCGTCTTCCCAAACTCCAAATACCCCGCCTTTTCTTCCGCCTCCGCCCGCGGCTCCCGGCAAGCCGCATTCAAGGCCTTCGTCATTTCCATGGTATCTTTCCCCTCAGGAAGTGATCATCCGCACGCTCAGCCCCCACGTTATTATTTCCCCCCATCCCCGACAATGGCCATTTATGCAGCCTTGGTTTATGCACCCATCACACGCCGGATCACCTCATATATCCCACCCTACCCCCTTCGGAAATCACGTTGACAACCGGACGCAACATGCCTAGAACCATAGTGTACGCCTGAGCACTTCCCCAGGGGGGGAACGACTCAACGTACTATATGCAATCCGTTTGTTCTGGATGCAGTTAGCCCGGCGGATCAGCCGCAATTCTTTCCCGCGGCTTCCAACCGACAAAAGCCCCTGCGCACATTTCGACTCGCCCAAGAGGCGCAGCCGACGGGGGCGGAGCCTTGCCCAATTCATGAAACCCCCACTCACCCATTACCTCCCAAAGCCCACCGATAGCCATCGGTGGGCTCCATTCCTCCTACTGCTATTAACCCTACCCCCCACCTTCGCCCACCCCGCCACCGCTCCCACCGCCTCCGACGCCCCCGCCATCGCCCTCTGGGACGTCGTCCCCTTCCAGACCCTCTCCGCCGACACCAACCTCGGCGTCAAAGCCTTCCACTTCAACGGCATCGACCGCGTCGAATTCTCCCTCAACGGCGGACCCTGGACCGCCGTCAAAACCCCCTCCCTCAACCCCTCCACCAACATCAACGAATACTGGATCACCCTCCACCCCGCCGCCCTCACCGACGGACCCCTCCAACTCCGCGCCATCGCCTACCCCAAAGCCGGCCTGCCCCGCGTCCTCGACCCCCTCACCCTCTACGCCAACGCCAATTCCTCCCTCCCCGCCACAACCGTCTACGTCTCCCTCCGCGGCTCCGACGCCAACTCCGGCTCCGCCTCCTCCCCCTTCCTCTCCCTCACCAAAGCCCTCCAAGCCGTCTCCGACGGCGGAACCGTCCTGCTCCAGGACGCCGGCGCCTACTCCATGAACGCCTCCGCCAACCGCTCCAACTCCCGCTGGATCACCGTCAAGCCCGTCGCCGGCCTGACCGCCCAGCAAGTCGTCCTCACCCAGCCCGGCGACGTCTTCCGCCCCAACGTCTCCCGCCTCCGCTGGCAGAACGTCAGCTTCGACTTCGGCCAGACCCTCCAGTACTACCCCGAAGCCGCCCAGTACGTCTGGTTCGACCACGTCGTCTGGTTCGACTCCAAGGGCTGGACCGACCCCCGCAACATGAACCCGGTGCGCACCCAAACCGAAATCGGCGGCTCCTTCGTCACCGACTCCTTGGCCCACGACATGGTCTGCGGCTTCGTCGATCAGACCCTCGACCGCCACGTCTCCATGCAACGCATCTCCGGCGACGCCCTGCAAAACTCCCAACTCGTCCTCGACGCCTCCATCGACACCATGGACACCCCCATCGCCGACACCCACAACGACATCCTCCAGTACTTCGGCAACCACGACAACGTCATCGTCGATGGCGTCAAAGCCACCAACATCGCCGGCACCCAGGACATCTTCCTCGACGGAACCAGCTCCAGCTTCAGCAACATGGTCTTCTCCAACGTCTCCGTCCAGAACACCCAGAGCAATCCCCCCTTCTCCCAGCTCTGCTCCTCGGAAAACCACATCCTCTTCCTCAACGTCTCCACCCCCCAGCAATGCTGGGCCTTACGCATTGACCTGCAAGGCCAATCCCGCCTCACCGCCCAAAACGTCCTGTTTAACCGTTGCCTCGTCGCCAGCTTCCTCCCCCCCATCCCCACCACCATCCTCTTCCGCGACTGCCAGGCATCCCGACGCCCAGCCCGCTCAACCGTTCCCACTTCCCCGCACTGACACATGTATTCCCCTTCGCCCAAAACTTCTCGATCTCGCTTGCGGTTTCGCGAATCAACCACCCCGTTTCGCCCTTTCCCCTCAACCAACCCTTATGCAGTTAACAACAGTTCATCCCGATGAAACCTCCCTCCAACCCGCCTCCGAAGTCCGCCTCTGCCTGCTCGGCGCAGAGCCCGACACCACCAACCTCGGCGTCTCAGCGCTCTGCTATTCCACCCTCTCAGGCATCGCCCGCCGCCTCCCCGACGCAAACATAACCGTCTTCGACAACGGCTGGGGCGCCCGCGGCGCAAGCCTCTACGTCAGCGGAAAATCTTTCAACTACACCCGCTGCGGCGGTCGAATGTCCTGGCGACTCTACCGCCCCGAAAGCTACCGCAACATGCGCCTCAACTGGAATCTCGGCCGCCTCCGCTCCCCCGCCCTCCAGGCCCTCTCCCGCGCCCACGCCGCCCTCGACGTCAGCGGCGGCGACAGCTTCTGCGACCTCTACGGACCCCGCGTCTTCCACGCCAACACCGCCGTCAAACACATGCTCCTCGAGCACGGCGTCCCCCTCATCCTCCTCCCCCAAACCTACGGCCCCTTCCACTCCCCCCCCCACCGCGACATCGCCCGCACCATCGTCCGCCAAGCCTCCCTCGCCTGGGCCCGCGACAACCGCAGCTTCCAAATCCTCAAAGACCTGCTCGGCGAACACTTCGACCCCCAACGCCATCTCTCCGGCGTAGACCTCGCCTTCGGACTCGAACCCATCGAACCCTGGTCCATCCCCCCCACCCTCGCCGACTGGCTCACTCACCGCACCCGACCCCTCATCGGCTTCAACATCAGTGGCCTGATCTACAACGACCCCCACGGCATGATCCACCGCTACGGCTTCAAAGCCGACTACCGCCAGGCCGTCATCCAACTGCTCCGCCTTTTCCTCACCCAAACCGACTGCAACATCCTCCTCATCCCCCACGTCCTCACCGCCGACCACTGCATCGAATCCGACAAAGACGCCAACCTCGCCGTCCTCACCGCCCTCGGCCGCGACGCCTCATGGCGAATCCTCCCGCTCCACGGCGGATACGGACCCGCCGAAGCCAAATGGATCATCTCCCACACCGACTGGTTCTGCGGCACCCGAATGCACTCCACCATCGCCGCCCTCTCCTCCGCCGTCCCCACCGCCGCCATCTCCTACAGCATCAAAACCGCCGGCGTCTTCGAATCCTGCAACCTCGGCCACGCCGTCGCCAACCCCTGCATCCTCCAAACCCCCGACGTCGTCGAACACCTCTGGAACTCCTGGCTCCACCGCACCACCGACGCCCAAACCCTCGCCGACGCCCTCCCCTCCGTCTTCCGACAAGCCGATCAACAAATGAATCAACTTGCCGCCGCCCTCACGGACCTGACAAGTCGTTCCGAAACGCCTCGGCTTCATTGAAATCCTCTTTCGCCCCAACATTCCCAACAAGGCTTGCTCTTCGCGTCTTTCGCCGCAATACCCTCGAATCCGCTTGCGGTTTCGCGAATCAAAAACCTTCAGACTTTTCAACAGAGCCAAACACCTTTCAAGCACCTCCCATGACACTCCGACAATCCCTCCTCCGCGGCGGAATCACCATCGGCATCGGCCAGGTCATCGGGCAAGGTCTGTCCGTCATCCGCAACGTCATCGTCGCACGCATCATCAGCCCCGCCGATTTCGGCGTCGCCTCCACCTTCGTCATCACCGTCTGGCTCCTCGAACTCCTCAGCGACCTCAACATCGGCGCACTCCAAATCCAAGCCAAAGAAGGCGACGAACCCAATTTCCAAAACACCGCCCACTCCCTCAGCACCCTCCGCGGACTGGCCAACGGCATCGCCCTGCTTCTCCTGGCCGACCCCATCTCCCGCCTCTTCGGCGTCCCCAACGCCCGATGGGCCTTCCAATGCCTCGCCATCTATCCCCTCCTCAAAGGCCTCGCTCACCTGGACCCCAACCGCGTCCAACGCCAAATGATCTTCGCCCCCTCCGTCATCATCGAAACCGCCTCCCAGTTCATCGCCGCCGCACTCGCCTGGCCCCTCACACGCTGGCTCCAGGACTACTCCGCCCTCCTCTGGCTTCTGCTCCTCCAACGCATCGTCGCCACCATCGGCTCCTTCCTCGTCGCCCAGCGCCCCTTCGCCTTCGCCTGGAACCGCCCCTATCTCCGCCTCATGCTCGATTTCGGCTGGCCTCTCCTCCTCAACGGCGTCCTCATGTTCGCCGTCTTCCAAGGCGACCGCAGCATCATCGGCATCGCACCCAGACTCTTCAAAAACGCCCACTACACCCTCGCCGACCTCGGAACCTACTCCGCCGCCATCGGCCTCTCCTTCGTCGCCGTCGCCGTCCTCACCCGCATCGCCACCTCCCTGCTCTTCCCCGCTCTCGCCCGAACCCAGAACATCCCCGACGACTTCATCCACTGCTACGCCCTCGGCAACCAAATCCTCTCCCTCATCGCCGCCGTCATGGCCTTCCTCTTCATCACCGCCGGCGACACCCTCATCCTCTTGTTCTACGGCCAACGCTACGCCCTCGCCTCCCTCTACGTCGGCTGGCTCGGCGCAGCCCAGGCCATCCGCATCATCCGCCTCGGCCCCACCGCCGCCGCCCTCGCCAAAGGCGACCCCCACAACACCCTCCTCTCCAACCTCGCCCGCGTCCTCGGCTTCTTCGCCGCCATCGCCTTCGCCGCCGCCGGCGCAAACCTCATCTGGCTGGCCATCGCCGGCCTCGTCGGCGAAGTCCTCGGCCTGCTCGTCTCCACCTGGCGACTCCAAAAAACCTACGCCCTCTCCCCCAGCCTCACCTACACCCCCGCCGCTCTCGCCGGCTCCGCCATGCTCGCCGCCTTCCTCCTCGTCTTCGCCGGAGTTCGCAACCTCAACCTCCTCGCCCACCTGTCCATCTGTCTCGTCAGCCTGCTGGCGCTGCTCGTCTGCTGGCTGATCGCCATGCCCTTGCTCCGCCATGAACTATTCTCCACCGCCCGCTCCTTCCGCTCCCTGATCCGCTCCAGCCATTACTCCCCCGCCCCACAACCCCAGACCGCCATCCTCGACGAAACCGCATAACCCCATGACCACCACCCCCAACCCCATCATCCTCACCTTCCACGGCGTCGGCCAACCCCCACGCCCACTCTCCCCCGCCGAACAACAGGTCTGGCTCTCCGCCGATTCCTTCAACGCCATCCTCGACCTCGCCGCCCAACGCTCCGACCTGCTCCTCACCTTCGACGACGGCAACGATTCCGACATCCGCCTCGCCCTCCCCGCCCTCCTCCAACGCAACCTCTCCGCCTCCTTCTTCGTCCTCGCCGGAAAAATCGACCAGCCCGCCTGGCTCTCCCGACACGACCTCCAAACCCTCCACAACGCCGGCATGTCCATCGGCCTCCACGGAATGCACCACTGCCCCTGGCGTCATCTCACCGACCCCCAACTCTCCGAGGAACTCATCGACGCCCGAAAAATCCTCCAGGACATCCTCGGCCAACCCATCACCCAGGCCGCCTGTCCCTTCGGTTCCTACGGCCGCCACACCCTCCACCGCCTCCGCGCCGCCAACTACCAACGCCTCTACACCAGCGACCGTGGCCGCGCCACCCCCCACGCCTGGCTCCAACCCCGCAACACCGTCCATCACACCGACGATCCCTCCACCATCCACTTCCTCCTCACCTCCGACAACCTCCTCTCCTCCGCCTTCCGCCAAACCAAACACCTCATCAAACGCTGGCGCTGACGAACCCCCATGTCCCCCAACATCCTTACTCGTCGCAATCCAAAGCCCCGGATGCACATCCGGGGCTCCGAATCCCATTACGCCCTCTTTCGCCCCCACACCCTCTCTATCGCTTGCGGTTTCGCGAAGTGACAAACCTCTCTTTCGCCGTCCTTCAACCAGGAACCCACGCCATGAACAACCTGCGAATCCTCTACAGCATCCCCGACCAACTGGACCCCTCCAGCGGCGCCAACGAACTGGTCGCATGGCACAACGTCCGCTGCCTGGCTCAGCTCGGCGCAAAAGTCACCGTCTTCTGTACCAGTTGCGCCCACCCCCCGGACCCCTCCATCACCCTCCACCAAACCTTGCGACTCGGCCCCTGTCGCATCCCCCACCGTCTCCTCGGCCACGGCCGCGCCGAAATCATCCACGATTGGCAAGTCGCCCACGCCCTCCACCAGCACGCCAACCAATTCGACGCCATTCACTGCTGGCCCTCCGGCAGCCTCGCCACGCTCCAACTCGCCCGCCAACAACAAATCCCCACCTTCCTCGAAAGACCCAACACCCACACCCGCTCCGCCATCGAAGTCGTCCAGGCCGAATGCCGTAAAATCGGCCTCCACCTCCCACCCTCACACTCTCACGCCCGCGACGAAGCCCGCCTCGCCCGCGAAGAAGAAGAATTCTCCCTCGCCGATTGGCTCCTCTGCCCCTCCGATCACGTCGCCGCCTCCTTCCTCAAACAAGGCTTCCCACCCGAAAAACTCCTCCGCCACCACTACGGCTACGACCCATCCCTCTTCACCCCCTCCGATCCCCGCGATCCCCTCGCCCCCCTCACCGTCGCCTTCGTCGGCCGATGCGAACCCCGCAAGGGCCTCCACCACGCCCTCTGCGCCTGGCTCGCCTCCGACGCCGCCTCCTCCGGAACCTTCTTCATCTGTGGCCGATTCGTCCCCGGCTACGACCAACTCCTCGCCCCCCAACTCACCCACCCCAGCATCCGCTACCTCGGCTTCCTCTCCGACATCCAAAACCTCATGCGCCGCTGCGACATCCTCATCCTCCCCTCCCTCGAAGAAGGCAGCGCCCTCGTCACCTACGAAGCCCGCGCCTGCGGCTGCGTCCTGCTCGTCTCCGACGCCACCGGCGCACCCGCCCACCACATGCACGACAGCCTCATCCACCCCGCCGGCGACGCCTCCCAACTCCGCGATCACCTCAACCTCCTGACCCACGACCGCTCCCTCCTCCTCCGCCTGCGCACCAACAGCATCGCCGCTCTCCCCAATTTAACCTGGACCGCCGCCGCCCATCGCCTCCTCGACATCTACTCCTACTACGCCACCCAGCAAACCCCCGCGTCCCTCGCCAGCACCTGAGTCGTTCTCAAAAAGCCTTGCCCGTCGCGAACACTTTCTCCATGCACTCCTTCGCCTACACGCTCTCACCATCGCTTGCGGTTTCGCGAATCAGCCATCCCCCTTTCGCCGCTTCACCCAAAAGCCTTTGAACATCTCACCAAAGCCTGAACGCTAAAATGACTCCTCACCCCTCCCTGAAACCTCTCTCCCGCGACCAGTGGCTGCAACTCTCCCCCCGCTTCGCCGACCACAACTACCGCCACTGCTGGGATTACGGCATCGCCCTCGCCGACCGCCACCAGGCCCTCTGCCAGCACCAAGCCATCCTCCTCGACCAAACCGTCATCGGCCTGGCCAACGTCCGCCTCAAGCACACCCCCCTCATCGGCGGCGGCATCGCCTACATCAGCGGCGGCCCCCTCGTCCGCCAAAACACCGACAGCGACCTCCCCAATCTCTCCCTCTGTCTCCGCGCCCTATGCGACCACTACGTCCATTCCCAAGGCTGCATCCTCCGCATCCAAGGCGCACTCGGACCCGCCTCATGGATCGCCCCCGCCACCGACTGCTTCATCGCCGCCGGCTTCCGCCCCACCACCCGCGCCCGCCCCTACCGCACCCTCCTGCTCGACCTCCAACGCCCCCTGCCCGACATCCGCGCCTCCTTCGCCTCCAAATGGCGCAACCGCCTCAACGCCGCCGAACGCGCCAACCTCACCCTCCGCCGCACCAACCACGACCTCGGCATGTTCAAAGAATTCGCCGCCCTCTTCTCCGACTTCATCCACCGCAAAGGCTTCACCGTCGATCTCGACGCCGATTTCTTCCTCTCCCTCCAACAACAACTCCCCCCCGCCGAATCCCTCACCCTCACCCTCGCCCAGCACAACGGCACACCCGTCGCCGGCCACCTCGGCAGCATGCTCGGCGACACCTGCGTCTACCTCCTGGGCGCGACCGCCGAAGACGGCCTCAAAACCAGCGCCGCCTTCTTCCTCCAATGGCACGCCATCACCCACGCCCACTCCCACAACCTCCGCTTCTACGACCTCGGCGGCATCGACCCCCTCGACAACCCCGGCGTCTACCACTTCAAGCAAGGCCTCACCGGCGCAGACCTCACCGCCCCCGGCCCCTTCGAACTCACTCCCCCCCACTTCCGCGCCTCCCTCACTCACCACGCCGAAGGAATCTACCGCTCCCTCAAACGCTTCCGCCCCATCGCCCCCAATGCCCGCCGATAGCCATCGCCGGGCCATCAAAACCATGATCCTCCCCACGCTCTTCATCGCAGCCCTCGCCATCCTCACGGCGCTCCGGCTCCACCCCACCCGAGCCCTCGGCCTGCTCATCGCCAGCATGCTCATCTACCCCGAATACCTTCGCGTCCCCTTCGGCCTCGCCCAGATGTCCCTCCCCCGCCTCATCGCCCTCGCCCTCCTCACACGCATGCTCCTCTCCCCACGCCGCCGCCTCTTCCGCTGGCAACTCATCGACTCCCTCATCCTCTGTAGCTGGCTCTGGAACGTCTTCGCCGCCGCCCTCGCCGGCGCAGACCAGAAACGCATGGTCGAAGTCACCGGCAGCGCCCTCGACACCCTCCTCATGTATTTCACCGCCCGCCTCTGCCTGCTCCACTTCGCCGAATATCGCAAACTCCTCCTCCCCCTCGTCCTCTGCGCCCTGCTCATCGGCGCCCTTGGCGCATTGGAATCCATCGCCTCATGGTCCCCCTACCAGAGCCTCCGCATCTACATCCCCATGCGCGTCTTTGACTCCCCCGACCGTCCCCCCGAATACCGCATGGGCCTGCTCCGCGCCCTGGCCAGCACCTCCGTCGCCATCTATTTCGGCATGGGCATGTTCATGATCTTCGCCCTGCTCGTCTCCCTCCAGGGCTTTTTCCGCTCCCGACTCCTCTGGCTCCTCTCCTGCGCCGCCGCCTTCGCCGGAACCGTCAGCAGCCTCTCCTCCGGCCCACTCACCGCCGTCGCCGTCTTCCTCTTCGCTTCCGCCTTCTACTACTACCCCCGCCTCATCAAACCTCTCTTACTCTCCCTCCTCCTTCTCATCCTCGCCCTCGAAACCGTCTCCAGCCGCCACTTCTGGCACCTCATGGAATACGTCAACGTCTTCAGCGGCGACTACTGGTATCGTGGCCGGCTCATCGAAGTCGCCCTCCAGCAATGGTCCGAATACTGGCTCGTCGGCGTCGGCAGCGATTACCCCCAACACTGGGGCGCCCTCATCGACGGCCGCCAATACGTCGATCTCGTCAACCAATACATCCTCGCCGCCCTCAACGGCGGCCTCCTCGGCCTCGCCCTGTTCCTCTCCCCCTTCATCCTCGCCCTCCGCCTCTCCACCCGCGCCTGGACCGCCACCCCCGTCCCCCCCTCCGCCGCCTCATCTTCGCCCAAGGCGCTACCCTCGTCGCCCTCCTGTTCTCCATCGCCTCCATCGGCCTCTTCGGCCCCCCCTTGCTCCTCACCTACATCCTCCTCGGCCTCATCGCCCGCACCAACGGCACCCGCATCTTCGTACTCCAATCCCCCCCTTCCCCCCGTTTCGCGGCGGCCCTCCGGGCCGCGTTATCTCCCCCAACCCCAGTTCCATCCAATACTTAAAAACCACCCCTTTACGGAGCCCCCATGAAACTCTCCGTCGTCATCATCTGCTGGAACGACCTCAAGGTCATCGGCGACTGTCTCGCCTCCATCTTCGCCCACCCCCACAACTTCGACCTCGAAGTCATCGTCTCCGACAACGGCTCCTCCGACGGCTCAATCGATTTCATCCGCCAACGCTACCCCTCCGTCCGCCTCATCGAAAACAACGCCAACCTCGGCTTCGCCCGCGGCAACAACGTCGGCATCCACGCCGCCCGTGGCCAATACATCCTCATCCTCAACCCCGACACCCTCATCCACCCCGGCGCATTCAACCAGCTCATCGACTTCGCCGACCAGCACCCCCTCGCCGGCGCATTCGGCTGCCGAGTCCTCAACGCCGACGGCTCCTTCCAAAAACCCGCCCAGGTCTTCCCCTCCATCCCACGCTACTGGCTCGAAGCCTTCTACCTCCACAAACTCGCCCGCTTCTCCGACCTCTTCGCCTGCGGCGAATACGGCGGCTGGGACGGCACAACCTCCCGACCCATCGACTGGCAATGCGGCTGCTGCGTCATGTTCCGCTCCTGCGTCCTCCGCCAGATCGGCGGCTTCGACGAACGCTTCTTCTACCACTTCGAAGAAGTCGATCTCTGCAAACGCGTCTGGGAAGCCGGCTACCCCGTCCTCTACACCCCCGATCCCGTCATCACCCACCTCGCCGGACAATCCGTCAACCGCTTCCCCGTCCGTTTCGCCCTCGAAAAACTCCGCAACCGCTACCGCTATTTCCACAAGCATTTCGGCCCCCAAAGCCTCCCCCGCTGCCGCCGCGTCATTCTCACCAACCTCTACATTCGCCAAACTTATTTCACCCTCAAACGCCTCTTCCACCGCACCCCCTCCTCGGGCGACCGCCTCACCATGTACCGCGCCGTCATCGCCTGGAACAAACACCTCAACCCCCTCCTTTTCGTCCTCACCGGCGCAGAACCCATCCCCGCTCCCCCTCCACCCCCACTCCCCCAACCCCAAACCTCCCCCTGACCCCACAAAATTCCCCCGCGCAGAAACCCGCGCCACGCCTCTTATCCCCTCTCCCCGCGAGGGGAGAGGGTTAGGGTGAGGGGCGAGATATCCGATTTCCACCGGCTTCCGTTCGCCAATCGTATTCAGTGCTCTCGCCCCCGTGGTTTTCCCGGACGTTCCAAGTATTCCAACCCCCTGAACTCGCTATCAACGAAAGGCCCCCTATGCCAACTTCACTAGTCACCGGCGGCGCTGGTTTCATGGGCTCCCACGTAGCCGACCAGCTCCTCTCCATGGGCCACCGCGTCGTCATCCTCGACGATCTCAGCGGCGGCTATGAAGAAAACATCCCCGCCCAGGCCGTCTTCGCCAAAGGCTCCATCACCGATCACACCCTGGTCAACCGCCTCTTCGAACGCCACCGCTTCAACTACGTCTACCACCTCGCCGCCTACGCCGCCGAGGGCCTCAGCCATTTCATCAAACGCTTCAACTACACCAACAACCTCCTCGGCTCCGTCAACCTCATCAACGCCTCCGTAAACCACGGCGTGGAATGCTTCGTCTTCACCTCCTCCATCGCCGTCTACGGAGCCGGCCAGGCCCCCATGACCGAAGACATGATCCCCATCCCCGAAGACCCCTACGGCATCGCCAAACTCGCCGTCGAACAGGAACTCCGCGTCTCCCACGAAATGTTCGGCCTGGACCACGTCATCTTCCGCCCCCACAACGTCTACGGCTCCCGCCAGAACATCGCCGACCGCTACCGCAACGTCGTCGGCATCTTCATGAACCAACTCCTCCGCGACGAACCCATGACCATCTTCGGCGACGGCCAGCAACAGCGCACCTTCTCCCACATCAACGACGTCGCCCCCATCCTCGCCCACGCCATCGACTACCCCGCCGCCCGCAACCAGGTCTTCAACGTCGGCGCTGACGTCCCCTTCACCGTCAACGAACTCGCCCAGGTCATCGCCGATTCCCTGGGCCTCCCCTGCCGCAAAACCCACCTCCCTCCGCGTAACGAAGTCAAAGTCGCCTTCTCCGACCACGGCAAATGCCGCTCCGTCTTCTCACCCCGCCCCCACGTCCCCCTCAAGCAAGGCATCCAGGACATGGCCGCATGGGTCACCTCCCACGGCGCAAGAGAAAGCAGCATCTTCCGCGACGTCGAAATCAAAAAAAACATGCCCCCCAGTTGGGCCCGCGTCCTCTCCCCCGAAACCACCCAACAACCCTAACCCCCCCCTTTCGCCCCCAACCTCGCTTGCGGTTTCTTTGCCCCGTAGGGGCGACGCATGCGTCGCCCTCCGACCACGCCAACCGTCCCCTCGCCCCCAACCCGTAGGGGCGACGCATGCGTCGCCCTTTCGCCCCCACGCTCCCGACTTCGCTTGCGGTTTCGCGAACCAAGGAACCCTCACATGATCTCCATCATCATCCCCGCCCACAACGAAGCCTCCGTCATCCAGCGATGTCTCACCGCCATGACCACCGGCGCTCTCCCCGGCGAACTGCAAATCCTCGTCGTCTGCAATGGCTGCACCGACCACACCGCCGACCTCGCCCGCGACTTCCACCCTTCCGTCCGCGTCCTCGAAACCCCTCTCCCCTCCAAATCCCACGCCCTCAACCTCGGCGACGCCGCCGCCGGTTCATTCCCCCGTTTCTACGTCGATGCCGACGTGGTCCTCCCTCTGGAATCCATCCGCCGACTCGCCTCCCACTTAAACCAGAACCTTTCCCTCGCCGCCGCACCCCGTCCCAGCTTCGACCTCGACGGCTGCACCTGGCCCGTCCGCGACTTCTACTTCATCAACACCCGCCTCCCCTCCGCCTCCGAAGGCATCGGCGGTTCCGGCGTCTACGCCCTCTCCCACGCCGGCCGCCTCCGCTTCACCGCTTTTCCCCCCATCACCGCCGACGACGGCTTTATCCGCCTCCAGTTCCAAACCCACGAGCGGGCCACCCTCTCCGACTGCCATTCCATCGTCTACGCCCCCCGGACGCTGCGCGACCTGATCGCCATCAAAACCCGCAGCCATTTCGGCACCCGCCAACTCCGACTCTTCGCCCCCTCCCTCTGGTCCAACGTCGGCCCCGGCAACGCCCGCGCCCTCCTCCGCCTCTCCGCCCACCTCACCCTCTGGCCCGCTCTCGCCGTCTACTGTTTCGTCAAATTCGCAGCCCGCTGCCGCGCCCTCCGCCAACTCCGCCAGAGCCACCCCCCCGCCTGGGAACGCGACAACACCTCCCGCCCCCTCCCCGCCCCCGAAAAGGCTTGCCTTCACGTCCCAAACACGAACGCCCCCCCATCCTCAAAGCCCCGGATGTACATCCGGGGCTAGAGCTCCGAACCCCGTCCCGCCCTCTTTCGCCCAAACACTCCCAACCTCGCTTGCGGTTTCGCGAATCAAAACCCTCCGTTTCGCCCACAAAACCCGACAGTTTCACCCCATGCCCGCCCTCGCCCCCACCCTCCTCCTCCCCCCCTTGGCCACCCTCGCCTACTACGCCCCCCATATGTCCAAATACCTCTCCATCCGCCGCCTCCGCCGCCGACTCACCCAATCCCGTTCCCTCGTCCTCACCTACGACGACGGCCCCGGCCCCCACCTCACCCCCGCCCTCCTCGACCTCCTCGCCGAATACAACGCCAAAGCCACCTTCTTCGTCCTCGGCCGCCAGGCCCTCCTCCACCCCCAACTCCTCGACCGCATCCTCGCCGAAGGCCACCGCCTCGCCAGCCACGGCTTCGACCACCTCAACGCCTGGAAATCCACCCCCCAGGCCGTCACCGCCGACATCGCCGCCGGCTACCGCGCCACCCACCGCTGGCTCCCCCCAACCGCCCCCTTCCGCCCCCCCTGCGGAAAACTCTCCCTCGCCACCTGTCTCGAACTGCGCCGTCACCATTCCCCCCTCGCCTGGTGGACCATCGATTCCGGCGACACCTTCGACACTCTCCCCTCCCCCAGCCTCGCCGCCGACACCCTCGCCCGCCAGGGCGGCGGCATCGTCCTCCTTCACGATTTCGACCGCGGCCTCGTCCGAACCCGCTTCGTCCTGCAAGCAACCCGCCTCGTACTCAACATCGCCCAAAAAGAGGGCTTGCAACTCCAACCCCTTGAGAAATTCCTATGAACAAACTCGACTATTCGCCCCCATACCCCAGGCGAAGAAAAGTCCTCGCCGTCGCCTCCGGCGGCGGACACTGGGTCCAACTCCTCAGGCTCGCCCCAGCCTTCCACGACTGCGATCTCGTCTTCGCCACCGTCGATAAAGCCTATCACTGCCAGGTCGCCTCCCACCGCCTCTACGTCTTCAACGACGCCACCCGTTGGAACAAGGCCGGCCTGCTCCGACTCGGCCTGCGCCTCCTCTGGATCATCCTCAAGGAACATCCCGACGTCGTCATCTCCACCGGCGCTGCCCCAGGCTATTTCGCCCTCCGCCTCGGCCGCCTCCTCGGCTCCCGAACCGTCTGGATCGACTCCATCGCCAATGTCGAAAACCTCTCCCTCTCCGGCCAAAAAATCGGCCCCCACGCCGACCTCTGGCTCACCCAATGGCGACACCTGGCGCGTCCCAACGGCCCTTACTTCGCGGGAGGTGTACTATGATCTTCGTCACCGTCGGCGCTCAAATGTCTTTCGACCGCCTCGTTCGCGCCATCGACGAGTGGGCAACCAAACGTCCCACCGCCGAAGTCTTCGCACAGATCGGCCCCACCACCTGGCAGCCCCGCCACATCCGCTGGACCCGCTTCCTCTCCCCTTCCCAGTTCCGCCAGGCCGTCGAACACGCCTCGGTCCTCATCGCCCATGCCGGCATGGGCTCCATCCTCACCGCCCTTGAACTCGGCAAGCCCATCCTCGTCATGCCCCGTCGCGGCGACCTCGACGAAACCCGCAACGACCACCAACTCGCCACCGCACGCCATTTCCTCTCGCAAGGCCGCGTCGCCGTCGCCTTCGACGAGTTGGAACTCGCCGCAAAACTCGACCAGCTCGACCGCCTCCTCCCCCCCACCCGAATCTCCACCCAGGCATCACCTCAGTTGCTTGCCGTCCTCAACCGTTTCGTCCACACCGGCGTCCGCCGCATCCACCACCAGACCGGAATTCACCGCCTCGTCGGCCCAATCCCCACCGGAGTAACCCCATGACCTTATTTGACCTTATTGAAATACTTCGTTCCGCCCGCTCGTTCCCGAAAAGGCTTGCTCTTCGCGGGGACTTGCTCAACGCCCTCTTTCGCCCCCCGGTTCCCGCACTCGCTTGCGGTTTCGCGAATCGCACCACTCCCATTCGCCACTTTCTCCCGGAAGTTCTCGAACACTTCAGCCAATCCACTTTACTTACCCCCCCCGCCTCCCCCGCACACAGCGATTCCGCACAAACCCATCCCACCCAGGGCCTCTCCTTCCGCGCCCTCCTGCTCCTCGACGGATCCCCCCACCCCACCGACCTCCGCTCCGCCATAGGCCGTTCCCTCCTCGACCTGCCCGTCGAACCCAACCGCTCCATCCTTACCCTCTGGCAGGACCACGCCCAGGAACTCGCCTCCGCCTTGCGCCTTCCCCGCCTGCCCATCCGCGTCATCGCCGACTACTCCACCCTCGCCCCCTCTTCCTCACGGACCAGCAAAACCGTCCCCGTCCACCTCCAACGCGACCCAACACCCCTCCGCGGCGCCGGCGGACTCCTCCGCGACGTCACCACCCGTTACGACGACGCCGACTCCATTCTCGTCGCCAGCGCCGCCCAAATCCTGCTCCAACCCCTGACCCACATCGCCGCCTCCCTCGCCGCCGCCAGCGACGACTTCGCCCTGGCCCACTCCGCCGACGGCCTGCCCGTCACCCTCATGGCCCTCCGCTGCCGATGCCTCCACCCCATCTCCCCCGTCGGATTCATCGACCTCAAAGAGCAGGCCCTCCCCCTCATCGCCCGCCATCATGACGTCCGCGTCCTCCGCTCTGCCGACCCCCTCGCCCTCCCCATCCGCACCCTCTCCCACTACATCCGGGCCCTTCACTGCTACCACCGAAACAAAGAAGAACCCTCAACCTCCGACCCCTTCGCCGAAGACTGGCGACCCACCTTCTCCATCGCCGAGCCGGGAGCCAGCGTCGCCCCCTCCGCCCGGCTTTTCGATTCCGTCGTCCTCCAAGGCGGAAAAGTCGGACCCAACTCAGTCGTGGTACGTTCCGTGGTTTGCGCGGGAGCCCAAGTCGCGGCCGGTCGGTTCGTCACCGACAGCCTCATCACTCCCGGCGCTTGATGACACTCAGGAGCCGCTCATGGATACCAACTTCCAACTCATGACTTTGCCGATCGACGCCCAGTCATCCCAGCTCTGCGCCGCCGGACTCGAAAACCCGGCCGCGCCCCCATCCGACACGGGCAAAATCATCCTCGCCATCCTGCGCCGCCAGGCCCGCCGCGCAGGCACTCTGCGCCCTCATCGGCCTGTTCCTCGGCGCTGTCCTCGGCTACATCTTCGGCGCCCCACGCTACCGAAGCGTCGGCATCGTCCGCATCAAGCCCAACCTGCCTCGCGTCCTCTACCAAAACGAGCAGAACACCGTCATGCCCATGTTCGACGCCTTCATCGAATCCCAGGCCGCCGTCATCGCCAGCCAGCGAATCTGCATCCTCGCCATGAACAACCCGCTCTGGAAAAACCTCCAACCCGACATCTCCTCCCGCGCCGTCGCCAATTTCGCCAAGTCCCTCGAAGTCGCCCATCTCAAAAATACCGAGCTGATCCAGATCAGCTTCACCGGCCAAACCCCCGCCCTCGCCGCCGCCGCCGTCCGATCCCTCATCCAGGCCTACCAGCAAACCTACGGCGAAAAAGACGGCGACAACGCCGCCGACCGCATGGCCGTCCTCGAAGAACGCCGCGCCACCCTCTCCAGACAGCTCAAATCCATCGACGACAGAATCCTCGCCATCGCCCGGGAATACGGCACCAGCGACCTCACCCGCATCTACCAGTTCCGCCAGGATGAAATGCAACGCCTCGAATCCGAACTCCACCGCATCCAGATCGCCATCGCCGCCCTCAACGCCGCCGACGCCAACAACCCCTCCTCAGATTCCCCCCTCGCCGACGCCATCGTCATCGCCGCCGTCGATCCCCTCATGCGCGATTACGTCCGCCAGCAGGCCGAAACCCTGACCCTCCTGCAACGACTCCAACAACGCCTCGGAACCAACCACCCTTCCGTCCGCGATCTCACCGCCTCCCTCGCCGCCATCAATCTCAACATCGCCCGCTACGCCGCACAGTTCCACGACCATGCCATCAAATCCCCCGTCACCGGCAACTCCCCCAACGACTCCCTCGCCTGGGCCGACCTCTCCCAGCTCCGACAACGCGAAAAATACATCTCCTCCCAGTTCGACAAAGCCCGCTCCGAAACCCTCGACGTCGGCCGAAAACAGCTCGTCATCGACTCCCTCCACGCCGAAGGCCTCGACGTCCGCACCCGACTCCAGGAAACCACCTCCCGCATCGAACAGCTCAACATCGAATCCACCGTCAGCGGACGCCTCAGCGTCATCAGCGACGGCGAATTGCCCCTCCGACCCGATTCCGACAAACGCCTCCCCCTCACCGCCGGCCTCGGTTTCGCCGGCTCCGCCCTCGGCGTCGCCATCATCCTCGCACTCGGCCTGCTCGACCGCCGCTACCACGACATCGCCGACGCCCGCATCGGCTGCCATCGCTCCGTCAAACTCCTCGGCATCCTCCCCCAACTCCCCCACAACCCCACCAGCCCCGAACAAATCGACGCCATCGCCAACTACGTCCACCGCATCCGCGGCATGCTCCAGATCCACGCCAACTCCTCCGACTCCCGCACCATCGCCGTCACCAGCCCCTCACCCGGCGCAGGCAAAACCAGCCTCGCCATCGCACTCGGACTCTCCTTCGCCGCCAGCGGCTCCAAAACCCTCCTCATCGACTGCGACCTCTTCGGCAAAGGTCTCACCTCCCGCATGCAACCCTCCTCCTCCTCCGGCCTCCTCAACGCCCTCGCCGGCGAAAACCTCCACAACTGCCTCTCGCCCACCGACGTCGCCAACCTCTTCATCCTCCCCCTCGGCCCAGCCGGACCCCAAAACATCGGCCAATTCTCCCCCAACGCCATCCGCCGAATCCTCCAAGAAGCCCGCAAAACCTTCAATACCGTCATCGTCGATACCGGCCCCATCCTCGGCAGCGTCGAAGCCTCCATGGCCGCCGCCCAGGTCGATTGCGTCGTCGGCGTCATCTCCCGCGGCGAATCCCAAACCCTCGCCAACCGCGCCATCGAACACCTCTCCGCCATCAACGCCACCCTCGCCGGCCTCGTCTTCAACCGCGCCGCCTTCGACGACATCCTCACCTCCGAATTCAGCTCCGTCCCCAGCAGCTACTCCCCCTCTTCACCAACCTCATATAACCCCCCAAAACCATCCCGCTCTTCTTTCCACCTTCATCATTCATAATTCTGACTTCTCTTCTCCACTCTTCTTTCCACCTTCATCATTCATCATTCTGACTTCTCTTCCACGTCTCCCTGGTTTTCTTAATTCCATTTTTACTATGAACGTACCCTTTGTTTCCCCCATTTCGTTCCCCACCACCTGGGGCCTCACTCCGGTTCAGCTTCACGACCGCTTCTGGATCGCCCAGAAAGTCCACGTCGTCCGCCGCGGCCAATACGCCCCCGCCGCCGACGACGCCCGCTATTTCCTCCTCCTCGACGACAACGCCCTCATTCTCGCCCGCCTCGAAGACCTCCTCCCCGGCGGCATCTGGCCTCCCCCACCCCTCCAGATCCTTCGCCTCCTCGCACACCGCAACACCCAATACCGCGAACTCTTCCTCACCGACGACCACGGCGCCTTCCGCGGTTTCAAACGCGATTACGGCGGAGAATCCGACCCCCCCCTCCACGTCGCACTCACCCAGGACTCCCAACTCGCCCACTTCTGGCAACGCTCCACCGACCGCCGCTCCGCCTGGCGGCATCTCTACCAAAGCCTCATCGACAAACCCGCCTCCGTACACGCCCTCTCCTACAACCGCCTCATCCCCGCCCATCTGACGCAGATGGTCCGCCACCTCATCTCCCTGTGGCCCAGCCCCCATCTCGCCGTCGCAAACCTCCGCCCCCTCTCACCCAACGTCTGGGCCCATCAGGATTCCCACATCGATCCCCTCGCCCGTTTCGTCGGCCCCGTCTGGATCGGCGCAGGCCGTTCCCTCGGCCCCGAAGCCTCCGTACTCGGCCCCGCCGTACTCTGGGACGACCCCGACCACCGCCCCACCCCCGCCCCTTCCCACCCTCGCACCAGTCTCCTCCCCCCTCCCTTCCCAAAATGTAAACCTCCCCGACGCCTCGGCAAACGACTCTTCGACATCGCCGTCTCACTCGCCGCCATCGCCTTCACCCTACCCCTCTATCCCCCCATCATCCTCGCCATCTGGCTCGAAGACGGCCGCCCCTTCTTCTTCGGCCACCGCCGCCAAACCCTCGGCGGACGCTCCTTCTCCTGCCTCAAATTCCGCTCCATGAGCAAAAACGCCGACCATATCAAAAAAGCCCTCACCACCGTCAACCAGGCCGACGGACCCCAGTTCTACATCGCCAACGACCCCCGCCTCACCCGCGTCGGCCGATTCCTCCGCCGCTGCAACCTCGACGAACTACCCCAATTCTTCAACGTCCTCCTCGGCCACATGTCCCTCGTCGGACCTCGCCCCAGCCCCCACCGCGAAAACCAATACTGCCCCGCCTGGCGCGAAGCCCGCCTCAGCGTCCGCCCCGGCATCACCGGCCTCTGGCAAATCTGCCGAACCCGACAACCCGGCCTCGACTTCCAGGAGTGGATCAAATACGACACCCAATACGTCCTCCACGCCTCCTGGAAACTCGACCTCTGGATCCTCTGGAAAACCGCCCTGATGATCCTCCTCCACGACTAACCCCTCCCAAGTACGAACAGTCCCCCCATACCCAAAGCCCCGGATGTACATCCGGGGCTCTCATGTTCCGATCCTCATCCCACCCTCTTTCGCCCTCACGCCCCCACCCTCGCTTGCGGTTTCGCGAAGGGGAAAACCGCCACCTCCTACGAACACCCCAACACCTCCCGATACGCCCCAATCACCCCCTCCCACGCAAACCGCCGCCGAACTTCCTCCCGCCCCTGCCTCACCAATTTCTCCCGCAGCGCCGTATCCGTCATCACCCGCCGAACCGCCCCCGCCAGCTCACCCGGACAACCCACCGCCACCAGCAACCCCGTCTCCCCATCCCGCACCACATCCCGAATCCCCGGCACATCACTCGCCACCACCGGCACCCCCGACGCCATCGCCTCGATCAACACCAGCCCGAACCCCTCCGCCTCCGACGGCAACACCAGCACATCCATCCGCCCCATCGCCTCCCCCGGCCGATCCGTCGCCCCATGCATCGTCACCCGCTCCCCAATCCCCAACCTCACAATCTCCGCCTCAATCCCCCTCCGCGCCCGCCCCTCGCCATACACATGCAGATGCACGCCCTCCCCCAGCAGCCGCACCGCCTGCAATAAATCCCCCACCCGCTTCACCGGATCCAGCCGCCCCAAAAATCCCACCGACCACTCCCCCGCTTTCACGGGCTTTTCTCTCACCTCTTCACTCACATCCACCGCATTAGGGATGACCACGATCTTTTCCCGTGGCACCCCCGCCCAATCCTCCGCCGCCTTAGCCACCGACGCCGAAGGCGCCACCACCTTCTCCGCCGCATATTGGGCAATCCCCTGCGCCCACCAATGCCACCTCGGCCAAGGCTGCGTCGTCTGAATCGCCTGCAAATACCTCACCCCCCGGCAGACCATCCCCACCGCCGCCGCCACCACATTGGCATGAACCAAAAAGCTGAACACCACCCCAATCTCCCGCTCCCTTATCAACGACACCACCCGCCCCACCACCGACCAATCCCAAACCCCCTTCGCCCTCAGCGCCGTCACTCTCACCCCCGCCCCCGCCAACTGTTCCGCCACCGCCCCCCACCCCCCCAGACACGCCACCTCCACCTCCACCCCCGTTTCGCGCAGCCGAACCGCCAACTCCCGCACCACCGTCGGAGTCCCGCCAATCTCCAAATCCGTCACCAGCAACAAAACCCGCATCGCCCACCGCAAGAAAGATAATGAACGATGAATGATGAATTATGAATGATGAAGGAGGAAGCAAGCCGTTATGTAAACTGCTCTTCTTTCCACCTTCATAATTCATCATTCATCATTCTGACTTCTCTTCTCTTCTCTTCTCTGCTCTTCTTTCCTCCTTCATAATTCATCATTCATCATTCTGACTTCTCTTCTCACCTCCCCCTCACCACTTCCCCCAATATCCCCTTGAGTTCCGCCAACTTCTCCCCCAGCATCTCCGGCGACGCCGCCTCCATATTCAACCTCAGCATCGGCTCGGTATTGCTCTTTCGCACATTAAACCACCACGGCCCCATATCAATCGTAATCCCATCCAGATAATCCACCTCCGCCTTCTTAAACGCCTCGGCCAACTCCCGAATCTTCGCGTCCTTGTCCTCAACGTGAAAGTTCAACTCCCCGCTCTGACTATACCGACACAGCGGCCGAACCATCTCGCTCAGCGGCCCATCCTGCCCCGACAAAACCGACAACAACCGCGCAAACGCAATCGCCCCCGAATCCGCATTAAAATTATCCCGGAAATAAAAATGCCCCGACAATTCCCCCCCAAACACCGCCCCCGTCTCCGCCATCGTCTTCTTCAAAAACGCATGCCCCACCCGATCCCGTCTCGGCACCCCACCCGCCTCCCGCACCACGTCCGCCACCGCCCGGCTCGACCTCAGGTCATACACGATCATCGCCCCCTTATTCTCCGCCCGACCCAGAAAATCCTTCGCCAACAGCGCCGTCGTCAGATCCGACCCGATCGCCCTCCCCCTCTCATCCACAAACACGCACCGATCCGCATCCCCGTCAAAACACGCCCCCACATCCGCCCCCGTCTCCACCACCTTCCGCTTCAACATCTCCAGGTTCGTCTCCACCAGCGGGTTCGGATCATGCACAAACCCGATCGACAGATCGAACAACATCCGCTCAATCTCCAAACCACGCACCCCCTCAAACACCTCCGGAACCATCTTCCCCGCCATCCCGTTGCTCGCGTCCACCACCACCTTGATCGGCCGCTTCAGCTCCAAAAATTTCAACACGTGCCGCCGATACGGCTCCCACAAATCCCGCTCCTCATACGTCC
The DNA here is from genome assembly GCA_963841305.1 of uncultured Phycisphaerales bacterium. Classification (GTDB taxonomy): domain Bacteria; phylum Planctomycetota; class Phycisphaerae; order Tepidisphaerales; family Tepidisphaeraceae; genus CAWJBR01. Next base: position 327,756 of record CAWJBR010000002.1, read on the forward strand.
CATTCAACCCCGTCTGCCCCACCCGCAGCGTCATGGCGATCCGCCGAATATCGTCCAGCCCGCTGGCCGACCCGATCGGCCTGGCCTTCGGCCCATTGATCTTAAACCCGTTGTACTGCCCCGGATTGTGCGACGCCGTCGTCTGTATCCCTCCCACGCAATCCAGATGATTGATCGCAAAATACACCAGCGGCGTATCCACCATCCCCACATCGATCACATTCATCCCCGTTGACCGAATCCCATCCATCAACGCCCGCGTCAAATCCGGCGAATGCGACCGCATATCCCGCCCCACCACCATCGCATTTTCCAGTTTCACCCGCTGCTCAGCCCGCAGGTTCTGCCGACTGCGCTTCAGGTACTGTGCCGACGCATACCCCACCTTCCACGCCACCTCTTCATTCAACGGCGCCGGATACGTCGCACGCACGTCATACGCTTTGAATACTTTTTCAATCACGGCAAGCCACTTTCTCGATTGGATTTCCCCCAGTGTATCGACGCCCCACACCCCCCGCAATCAAACCCCCGACACCACCACCCCCAAGTACGAACAGTCCCCCCATACTCAAAGCCCCCGATGCACAAACATTCTTCACTTCGCCATAAGTCATAGTTTTCACAGAAGGTGTCATGCCGAGCGCAGCGAGGCATCTTGCCCCGCACACATCCCTTCCCCCTTCGCCCCCAACCTCCCGACAAGGCTCGCTCTTCGCGTCCCCTCGCAAAACGCAAGCATCCCCTCAAAGCCCCGGATGCATATCCGGGGCTCCCGACCACTCCACGCACCCATTCGCCCCCACATTCTCGATCTCGCTTGCGGTTTCGCGAATCAGCCCCCCTTTCGCCTTCCCCCAGAAACCGCCATATTGCCCCCCTCCGCCCAGCCGGTATGATTCCCCATTCGCAACAACCTTGTCTTCTTTTTGAACCTGTGATGGAGAATTACAAATGAGCGTTTCCCCCTTAGCCGGTAAACAAGCCCCCGCCTCCCTCCTCATCGACGTCAACAACCTCATCAACCAATACCACTCCCGCACCCCCGACGTCGCCAACCCCGAACAACTCGTCAGCTTCGGCACCAGCGGCCACCGCGGCACACCCCTCGACGCCTCCTTCACCGAAGCCCACATCCTCGCCATCACCCAGGCCATCTGCGAATACCGCCGCAGCAAGCACATCGACGGCCCCCTCTACATGGGCCTCGACACCCACGCCGCCTCCGCACCCGCCCAACGCACCGCCCTCGAAGTCCTCGCCGCCAACGAAATCCAAACCATCATCCAGCAAAACGGCGGCTTCACCCCCACCCCCGTCATCTCCCACGCCATCCTCACCTACAACCGTGGCCGATCCAACCACCTCGCCGACGGCATCGTCATCACCCCCTCCCACAACCCCCCACGCGACGGCGGCTTCAAATACAACGCCACCAACGGCGGCCCCGCCGACCTCGACGCCACCCAATGGATCCAGGACCGCGCCAACGAACTGCTCCGCGCCAACAACAAACAAGTCAACCGCATCCCCTACGACCGCGCCCTCAATGCCCCCTCCACCCACCAACTCGACCTCCTCCACCCCTACGTCAACGACCTGGAAAACGTCATCGACATGCAGGCCATCCGCAACGCCCGCGTCAAAATCGGCGCAGACCCCCTCGGCGGAGCCAGCGTCGAATACTGGCAGCCCATCGCCAACCGCTACGGCCTCGACCTCACCGTCGTCAACAATTCCATCGACCCCACCTTCTCCTTCATGTCCGTCGATCACGACGGCAAAATCCGCATGGACTGCTCTAGCCCCTGCGCCATGGCCAAGCTCATCGAAATGAAAGACCGCTACCAGGTCGCCTTCGGCAACGACCCCGACTCCGACCGCCACGGCATCGTCACCCCCTCCGTCGGACTCATGAACCCCAACCACTACCTCGCCGCCGCCATCCGCTACCTCTTCACCCATCGCCCCGATTGGCCCGCCCAGGCCGCCGTCGGGAAAACCCTCGTCAGCAGCGGCATCATCGACCGCGTCGCCGCCTCCCTCGCCCGAAAAGTCGTCGAAGTCCCCGTCGGCTTCAAATGGTTCGTCGACGGCCTCTTCACCGGCTCCCTCGGCTTCGGCGGCGAAGAAAGCGCCGGCGCAAGCTTTCTCCGCCGAAACGGCGCCGTCTGGAGCACCGACAAGGACGGCATCATCCTCAACCTCCTCGCCGCCGAAATCATCGCCCGCACCGGCAAAGACCCCGGCCAGCACTTCCAGGAAATCGCCGCCCAATTCGGCACCCCCTTCTACTCCCGCGCCGACGCCCCCGCCTCCCCCGCCCAAAAAGCCGTCCTCAAAAAACTCTCCCCCCAATCCGTCGCCGCCACCGCCCTCGCCGGCGACCCCATCACCGCCAAACTCACCTGCGCCCCCGGCAACAACGCCCCCATCGGCGGCCTCAAAGTCGTCACCCCCAACGGCTGGTTCGCCGCCCGCCCCTCCGGCACAGAAAACGTCTACAAAATCTACGCCGAAAGCTTCAAATCCCCCCAACACCTCGACCAAATCATGGCCGAAGCCCGCACCATCGTCAGCGCCTCTCTCGCCGGCGCATAAATTTTTTGAACCGCAGAGGACGCAGAGGATCGCAGAGAAGAAATGAAACCGCCGATCAACGCCGATGAACGCCGATAAAGCCCCGCTATTTCCCTCTCCCCGCGAGGGGAGAGGGCAGGGTGAGGGGCGAGAGTAACAAATATAACTGGCGTACGTTCGCCAACTGTATCCAAAGCCTTCGCCCCTCACCCCACCCTCTCTCCTCGCAGGGAGAGGGGGAAAATCCAAACCATCGGCGTTCATCCGCGTCCATCGGCGGTTCCATCCTCTGCGACCCTCCGCGTCCTCTGCGGTTCATAAATCTTTCGAACACGATAGCGCCTCCGTGTCTCCGTGCCTCCGTGGTTTGATCACCCGTCCCCCCTCCGTTTCGCGGTTGCCCAACGGGCAACAGCCCCCGCAACCATCCACACCCAAGAAATATCCAAGGTTCCACTTGCACCCCGCCCCGCCCCAATCTATAATTCTTAGATTACAAAAGATTACTCTAACCCCCGAGGTATCACATGACCAGCCAGACAAAGATCGAAGCCAACCGCCGCAACGCCCAAAAGTCCACCGGCCCCCGCACCCCCGAAGGCAAAGCCAAAGTCAGCCGCAACGCCCTCACCCACGGCCTCTCCTCCTCCACCCCCGTCCTCTCCGGCGAATCCCAGCAGGACTACGACGCCTTCGCCGCCTCCCTCCTCCCCTCCCTCCTCCCCCAATCCGTAGGGGCGACGCATGCGTCGCCCCCCGAACAGCAGCTCCTGGCCGACCGCATCATCGCCCTCCACTGGCAGCTCCGCCGCCTGCCCCGCGCCCACGCCGAGCTTTTCGAGCAGTTGCACGAGCGTTACCTCAATCCCCCCATGCGCGAATACTACCTCGCCTGTGGCGAACCCGACCCCGCCGAATCCCGCCACCCCCTCACCCCCGAGCAGCTCCTGGCCTGGGAATTCTCCCACGGCTCCACCAACGCCTTCCTCCGCCTCGCCCGCTACGAGCGCCTCCCTGGAAAACTCCCTCTCCCGCGCCCGCTCCCAGCTCCGCCAACTCCAAAAGGAACAACAACCCCAAGACCAACCCACGGAAGTCCCCGCCCAAGCGTCCAAGGCCCTCCACTCCGCCCCCCAACAAAACAAACCCAAACCTCAAACCCCCGTCTCCACCGGCCGTCTGAATCCCCACACCACTGTCACCCTGCGCAAGTCCAAAAACGCCCTGCACTTCCACACCACCACCGACCCCATCCCCGCCTCCCTGCACCAGGCCATCGACGCCGTCCTCGCCAACATCTCCCTCCCCGACCTGCAAAACAAACCCACCCCCGACGTCACTTTCGATGACTTACAAGCCCAGGGATTCATCCCTGGGTCCCCTCCCCTCACAAAGGACAACCAACTTTGACCCCCCAAACCCTACTTCTTCTCCGTCTCCACTCGCGGGAACAGCGGCGTCCCTGCGCCCAATTTATGCCCCGCCGGCAACGGCTGCGCCAAAAGTTGTTCCAGCGACTTGCCCGCCACATCCACCCCAAGCTGCGCCAACCCCGCCGCCGCCTTCTCCGGCAGCACGGGCAGCAACCCCACCAGCACGCGATAGATCGCCTGAATCGACCGCCACATGACCGCCTTGAGTTCTTCAGCCTTGGCCGGATCCTTCGCCAGCTTGAACGGCGCACGGGCGTCGATATACCCGTTGGTCAATCTCGCCAATTCCACCGGCAGCAGCACGCAATCCTGCAACGCAAGCAACCCATACCGCGCCGCCAGATCAGCCGCGAACGTCTCATACCGTGCAATAAACGCCGCAAAAGTCGCATCCTCCCCCGCCGCACTCCCCGGATCGGCCGGCACCACGCCCCCAAGATACTTGTTCGCCATATTCAACACGCGATTCAGGCAGTTGCCCACCACGTTGGCCAATTCGTTGTAACTGGTCGCAAAGTCCGCATCGCTCCAATCCAGATCGCTCCCGAACGGAGCCGCCCGCAGCAGATAAAACCGCAGCGCATCCAGACTGTGCTGAGCAATCACCCCACGCAGCCGATCCAGACCAATGAAGTTCCCCTCCGTCTTGCTCATCTTCCGCCCCTCAGACGTCCACCAGCCATGCGCAAACACCTGCCTGGGCAGCTCCAACCCCAGCCCCATCAAAACCGCCGGCCAATAGACCGTATGGAACCACATGATCTCTTTACCGATCAAATGCACGTCCGCCGGCCAAAACTGCTTGAAGCGCGTCTCGTCATCGGAGGTATACCCAAGAGCCGTAATGTAATTGCTCAGCGCGTCAATCCACACATACACCACATGCCCCGGATCGTGTGGCAGCGGAATCCCCCACTTCAGCGTCGCCCGGCTGATCGACAAATCCTCCACCCCCGCCTTGAGCTTGCTGATAACCTCATTCCGCCGGGATTCCGGCCGAATGAACTGCGGATTCCCCTCAATATGCTCCAGCACCCGCGAGGCGTATTTACTCAACCGGAAGTAGTACGACTGCTCCGAAAACCGAACCAGCGGCTTGCGGTTAAAGGCCAGATAATTCCGCGCCTTGGCCTCGGTTTCCGTAACAAATTCCTCCTGCCCTTCGTCATACCACCCCTCATAACTGCCCAGATAAATGTCGCCCTTGTCCACCAGCTTCTGCACGATCTTTTGAACGGCCTTTTTATGCCGATCGCTTGTGGTTCGGATGAAGTCGTCGTTGGTGATCTTCAGTTCTTCCCAAAGATTCTCAAACACCGCCACAACCCGGTCGGCCAATTGCCCCGGCTCCAGCCCCTGCTCGCCGGCCGTCTTGACCATCTTCACGCCATGCTCATCCGTACCCGTAAGAAAAAACGTCTCTTCTCCGCTCAGACGATGATATCGGGCAACCACATCGGCACAGATCGTGGTATAGACATGCCCCAGATGAGGCTCGGCATTGGGATAATAAATCGGCGTCGTAATGTAAAAACGATGACTCATGGACTCGTTTATAGTCGTTTCCCGCCCCACGGAAAAGAGGGGTTCGTCCACCCGCCCGCCCGTGAATCCAATCGCCCCTGCCCGTACAATGGACCCACAATGCCAGATTTCGTCTCCCGAGCCGGGCATAAACTCGAACACGCTCTCAGCGCCTTCGCCATCGACGTCGGCGGCAAAGTCTGCGCCGACCTCGGCTGCAACGTCGGCGGATTCGTCGATTGTCTGCTCCAGCGCGGGGCAACCAAAGTCTACGCCATCGACACCGGCTATGGCGTCGTGGACTGGAAACTCCGCAAAGACCCCCGCGTCGTGGTCATGGAACGCACCAACGCCATGCACGTCACGCTGCCGGAACCGGCCGACGTGCTCACCATCGACGTCGCCTGGACCCGCCAACGCAACATCCTCCCCTCCGCCCGCCGACTGCTGCGCCCCGACGGCCTGGCGGTCACGCTCATCAAGCCCCATTACGAATCCCCCCCGCCCCTGCTTCGCAAAGGCATCCTCCCCCCCGAATCCCTCGACACCGTCCTCGCCGCCGTCCGTGAAGACATCGCCCGATCCGGCTTCGAGCTGGTGCAGACCGTCACCAGCCCGATCAAAGGCGCCAAAGGCAACGTCGAAGTCCTTGCATGGCTTCGCCCCGTGCCCGCATAATGAAAAGGAACCGCTGATGAACGCGGATAAACGCAGATAAAGCCTCGATAGCTCCCTCTCCCCTCAAGGGGAGAGGGCAGGGTGAGGGGTGAAAGCAACGAATGCAGTTGGCGAACGTACGCCGATAGAATCCGCTGCCCCCTCAAGGGAAGAGCAAAAAAAACGGAAGAAGTTCTGAAACTATGCCCACCATCAAGATCGCCATCGCGGGAATCGGAAACTGTGCCAGCTCTCTGGTTCAGGGCATCGCCTATTACGCCCACCAGCATCAAACCGGCAGCGAAGAAACCGTCGGCCTGATGCACCCCCAAATCGGCCCCTACCGCACCGAAGACATTCAGGTCGTCGCCGCCTTCGACATCGACATGCGTAAAGTCGGCCGACCCTTGGAACAAGCCCTCTTCGCCCTCCCCAACAACACCAAAACCCTCTGCCCCAACCTTCGCCCCACCGGCGTCACCGTGCAAATGGGCCCCATCCTCGACGGCGTCTCCCCGCACATGATGGATTACCCCCTTCACCAACGCTTCGCCCCCGCCGATGCCGATCCCGTCGATGTGGCCCGCGCACTGCGCGAAAGCGGCGCTGAAATCCTCTTGAATTACCTGCCCGTCGGATCGCAAAAGGCCACCGAGTTCTACGCCCAGGCCTGCCTGGATGCCGGCGTCAGCCTCATCAACTGCATCCCCGTCTTCATCGTTTCCGATCCCGCGTGGGCCGGCAAGTTCGCCGCCAAAGGCATCCCCTGCATCGGTGACGACGTCAAAGCCCAGGTCGGCGCGACCATCACCCACCGAACCCTCACCCGGCTTTTCGCCGACCGCGGCGTACGCATCGACGCCACCTACCAGCTCAACACCGGCGGCAACACCGACTTCCTCAACATGCTCAACCGCCAACGCCTCGCCAGCAAGAAAATCAGCAAGACCCAAGCCGTCCAGAGCCAGCTCGACCTGCCCCTCCCCCCCGACCAGATCCACATCGGCCCCGCCGACTTCGTCCCCTTCCAGAAAGACAACAAAGTCTGCTTCCTCCGCATCGAAGGCACCGGCTGGGGCGGCGTGCCCCTGAACCTCGAACTGCGACTCAGCGTCGAAGACTCCCCCAACAGCGGCGGCGTCGTCGTGGACGCCATCCGCTGCTGCAAACTCGCCCGCGACCGCGGCCTCTCCGGCCCCATCGATGCCGTCAGCGCCTACACCATGAAACACCCCCCCCGCCAGATGCTCGACACCCAGGCAAGACAACTGTTGGAGGATTTTATCGCGGGCCGGTAGGCCGGCCGTCATGGGTCCGCGGACTGAGAAAAACTTCAAAGGCCATATGCTCGGCCGCGAACGTCTTGTAAGGAATCCAGCCGGCTTTAACGAGCCGTTCCCGGCTGACCGTCAGGCTCGCGTCGGCGTTGGTCTGCCCAAAGATCGCATCCCACACCAGCAGCGTCCCGGGCGGCGGATTGTCGAACGTCTCGCTTCGCCAGCTTTCCGTGCGGCGGCGATCATAAAAGCTGGCGTCCATCATCAAATACACGGCCGTACAGGAGGCCGTAAATCGGGGGTAATCGTGCTGCAACCGCTCATCCGATCTATACCACTCGCTCACCTGCCGAGCCAACCGCGTGTCCTCGTACTCCTTCAACGGCACGACCGGATACGCGGCATTGACCCCCAGCGGCGCCAGTGCCGCAACCGCCGCCCACATCACCGGCCGGCGCCAGTCCATTCGCTCAAACAGCCACTCCCACCCCTTGGCCGCCAGCAACGTCCAGAACGGCGCAACCACCAGCAGATACCGCAGCTCGCCGTTGCTGGCCATTCGCCCACGCCACCACAGCACGCTATGAACCACCAGCACCAGCAGCGGCACAGTCGCAATGAGCCCTTGGCACTGCCCGCGATGGGTGGCGATCCCGCCTTCACAACCGCTTCGCCAAATCCCCAGCCACAGAAACGGGAAAAACAGCGGCGACACCACCACCGGCAATCGCAACAGAAAAACTGAATGCAACACTATGGTCCGGCCGACTAGACCACAGCAGCAGCGGCCCCGGCAGATACATGCTGGTGGCCGAGTAAGGCCAGTTCCGCAGCAGCCACCACAACCCGTTCGCAGCGCCATGCCCATAATCCGGCCGACCGTTCACCAGCCACCCGCAAAACGTCCAGATCAACAGCGGCATCGGCAGAACCACCAGCCACCGCCTCCGGCCATGCAGCACCAACGCCGCCGCCCCCAGCAGAAGAAACCCAAACCCCTCCGGCCGGGCGGTCGGCCCCAGCGACAGCAAAATCGCCATCAACAACCAGCGCCGCGATTGATAAGCCCAAAAGGCCAGAATCAACAGCGTCGCAAACGGCAGTTCCGTCAGTTCGCTGAACGAATGCAGAAAATAAAGCGGCTGAGCCAGCAGCGCAATCAACGCCAGTTCCGGCCGGCGATACCCCTGCGCACAGGCAACGCGATACGTCGCCATCGCGCCGATCAACGCCAGCAGGAGACTGGTTATACGAACCCCATAAAGCCCGAACCACGCCGCCGGCAACGCATGCAGAATCGTGAAAAACGGCCGTCCCCACACGTTCACAAGGTAGTGCGGCTCGCTCAAGGCAAAACGCGCAAAAAGATAATGCGTGCAGGCGTCCGCTTCGAGAAATCCGGTGGAGGTCACGGCCGCCGCCAGCGACAACGAGGCAAACACCGCAACGGCCGCAACAACAGCCGCCCGGTTCCTGCCCCCGCTGCGCACGGCGCTTTCAAAACCCACTGCAGGTTGGTTCATGTCTCTTCCGCCGTAAACGCCCTACGACTCATCGGCGCGAAGCTCCCGCCGAAGCCCTCGGATGTCCTGCATGAATTCCTTTCGCAGAACGTACCGCGAGACCAGCGCCGCCCCGTAACTTACGACGAACACCTCCAACGCCGAAACCGAAGCGGCGCGGTCGGCCAGCCACAGGGAAGAGGCCGCACAAATCATCCATTCGACCGCCGAGATGATCGCGAAATCCAGCCACGGGCGGGGACGCACCAGAAACTCGCGTTGCGTGCGCACGTAGCGGAGATGAAACAAGGCCGTCATGAGAATGTTCGTCGGATAAGCGAGGACCGCGGCCCGATTGGGACTCATCCCCATCGCCAGAAACAGAAAAACCGCCAGCGACGGCAGCCAGCCCAAAAGCGTGGCGACCAGAAATTTGACGACCGGGGAAAGGCGGGGAAAGGTGAAATCATAAAGCCGGCTGAGATGTTCCAGATAGCGAAACTGCTGCCGGATCGAAAGCTTCGATTGTCCTTTGGTTCGCAGACCGAAGCGAATGGGGATTTCGCGGACGTCGCTCACGCGGCATTTGCACATCAGCTCCAGGGCGATTTTGTATCCGAGGGGAGTCAGCCGTTTGGCCGAACGATAGGTTTCGGCCCGCAGGGCAAAGAAGCCGGACATGGGGTCGTGGGTTCGTCCGGCGAACGGCCGGGCCAGCAGCGTGGCGACCAGGGAGTTGATATGGCGGAACCAGCCCCAGTGTTCTTCAGTCCCGCCGCCGGGCACGTAGCGGGAGCCGATGACAAAGTCAGCGCCGTCCTCCAGGGCTTGAAGCAAGGCCGGGATGCGGTCGGGCGGATGCTGCAAATCGGCGTCCATCACCACGAACACGTCGCCGCAGGCGATGGCCATGCCGTGCAGCACGGCGCCGCTGAGTCCGTTTTTGGGATGGGTTCGCACCAGCAGTTTCAGGGGATAATACGCAGAGAGGTTCTCGCACACTTGAGGCGTGCCGTCCCGGCTGTTGTCATCCACAATCAGGATTTCGTAAGGGCGATCACCCAGTGCGGCGGCGATCCGCGGAGCCAGCAGGGGAAGGTTTTCAGCTTCGTTGATCGCCGGGACAATGATGCTGACCATGCCTGGTTTCATGGGAGCATATGGTACCCGATGTGGGGCGGTGGGGAAAAACCATTGGAGGAAGGAATGGTTCAGTGCAGGTCGCCACGCAGGGCAAGCAGGCGTTGGACGATGTCGGCCATCCTCAGGGAGCAGCATTCGGATGAGGGACGCAGGCAATCCGTAATCAGGCTCACCAGGTGTCCGGAAACGGAGGGATTCAGGCAGGTCAAAGAATGCAGACTTGATTCCAGGTTGTCCGCATGACGCGGGGCCAGCGGCCAAACGTACTGCTCGGTCAGGGCCCAGTACATGGTTGCCCCCAGATGCAGGCGGTCCACGCAGAAAGTCGGCAGCGAGGAACAGTTTCGCGCCTTGCGGCAGCCCTCTTCGTCCTTGCCGCAGATTCGGTCCCGCTGACGCACGCAGGTGAAGCCGGTTATTTTGACCCGCCCCTGGTTGTCGAGAAAGACGTTGTTGGGGTTGAGATTGCAGTGCGCGTAGCCGAGCGAATGCAGTTCGGCCAGCGCCGAGGCAACCTGAACGAAACATTCGGTCAGGGCCTTGAGGGTGACGGGCCGGCGGGCGAACAGGGAGACGCCGTCCACGGCCTCCATCACCAGTTCCATGTGTACGAGGTTGCCGGAAATCGTGATGCCCCGCTTCAGATCGAGGGATCGGCGCAAGCCGGGATGCGTGAAACGCCGAGTCACCTCGTACTCGTCTTGCAACGATTGGAGGATATCCGGACAGGTGCCGTCCTTGCAGACAACGCGTTTGACGGCCGTCAATTTCGCCGGGCTCAATCCGGTCCTGGGAAGCCCGCCACTGCGATACGCGTGGCACAGCGACGCCGCCGGGCCGTTTTCAACGGTCGCATGAACTAACGCCCGCTCCAAACCGCGCATAGAAATACATGCCGTCTGTCGCGACCGATAAGCCGGAGGCGTCTCTCCAGAGAAGCCGTGGCTCGTGATCGGAAGGGTGGAACTAGTCCAACTCGGAGCGCGACGCTTACCCCTTCATGACCGGCCGGACCCTGACTGCCCCTTGCAGCACTTGATCAAGCATCCTGCGACGTGCCGGTGATTATTCTTATCGACCATTACACCAGACACGGCATTAATCTATCAAGTCACCTATTTAGGTGATGCTTGAACATCGGAAGATTGCTTGAGGCCAGGTAAATCGGCTTGTACCAGCGTGGACTGCCCTTCTCGGGGCAGGAGACGGACTTTGTAGACGGCGATTTTGACGCGCGGCGTGTCGCGAAGCCGGCCATCGTCCAGGCGGAAGCCCCAGTGATGCCAGGGGCAGACGACGCAGTTGTCTTCGAGATATCCGCCGGACAGGCTTCCGCCGGCGTGGGGGCAGTGGTTGTCCACGACGTGGACGGTTCCCTGGTCGAGGAAGACCGCCAGTTGGAGACCCTGCGCCTGCACGAACTTGCCTTTGCCGGGTTTCAATTCGTCAAGTTCGCATAGGTTCGTCCAAGCCATGATCCCGCCTTCCCGGTTCCTATTTGCTGCTGCAACGTGTCGGCCATGTGCTGCATGACGGTGGTCATAGCCCAGATCGCGTCGGTAACGACGGAACGATGCCGGGATCCGCGCGTGGCGTCCAGTTGATCCAGCGTGACGGCCAGGCGGTCCAGAGAGAGGGTAATCCCCCGCTGCTGGTTGAAATCCCGCTGGCCAAGGAGCCGGAGGGCGTTGTACGCCGCCCGCAAACCGCTGTCAATCGTCGGCTCGACGGCGAGTGCGGCCAAGCCGGTCTGCAACTGGGTTCGGGTATCGCCGAGGATTTGCAACTGTTGTCGGAATGCCGCGGGAGGATTGGCGGTGGTCAGGTCGGGCAGAGTTCCGGTCAGCTCGGTTAATACGGCGACCAGCAGGTTGCGATGCTCGCGGTCGTTTTTCCCGGGCAATTGTTTGGCCAGAATGGTTAGGGCGTCAAGTCGATGGTCGAGATCGGTAATGCGGCTGGAGAGGCATACAGGCTGTAACGCCGGGGGATCATCGGGTTGCAGGCCGGGGGCGGATTGATGCCGAACACAACCCGCCAGTGCGATCACGAGCAGAACGGTTTTGATGCGTTGCCAGTTCATCCGATTCTCTATGGGCTGCATATCTTGTACCGACCTTGCACGGCCCATTTCTCAGCCATATATTCTTTCGCAATGGGCGTTGCGCCTGGCTTCCTGTTCTTACAATACGGACGAAATCATGGCTCGGTTGGCACGATTAAATATTGCCCTGATCGGACACGGCTTCATGGGCAGAGCCCATTCCAATGCCTGGGGACAGGTCAATCGGTTTTTCAAGCTGCCAACGGTCCCCGCGCGGTATGCCGTGTTCGGCACCCCTGAGGCGGGTCTTTCGGACTGGGCCGAGAAATGGGGATGGCAACACTGCTCGACTCGGTGGCAATCCCTTGTAAAGTCGCCCGATGTCGATCTGGTCGATGTGGCCACGCCCAACTACATGCACGCCCCGGTGGTCAAGGCGGCCTTAGCCGCAGGCAAGCATGTGGCGTGTGAAAAGCCCTTGGCCCGGACGTTGTCGGAAGCGAGGGAAATGGTTCAAGCCGCCCGGAAATCGGTTGGCCGGACGTTTGTCTGGTTTTGTTACCGACGCTGTCCGGCGGTGGCGATGGCGTTCAATCTGATTCGGTCAGGGAAGATCGGGCACGTCCGGCACGTGCGAGCGTTCTATCTACAGGATTGGGCCGATGAGGCCTTCCCGCGGACGTGGCGATTCGAGAAGAAACTGGCCGGCAGCGGCACCAACGGCGACATCAATGCCCATATCGTGGACATGGCTCGCTTCGTGACGGGTCAGGAGATAACCGAGATCAGCGGCGCCATTACCGAAACGTTCATCAAGCAGCGCCCGCTGCCTGATGCGAAAGGCCGAAAAGGCAAGGTTGATGTCGATGATGCCGTACTGTTTTTGGCGCGGTTTTCGGGAGGCGCGGTCGGTACGTTCGAGGCCGCACGCCAGGCGACCGGCAATCAGAACCGCAATGGCTTTGAAATCAACGGCACCAAAGGTTCGGTACGGTTCAACTTTGAACGGATGAATGAGCTGGAATATTACGACGCGGGCGTTGATCGGGCGGTGCAGGGATGGAGTACGATTATCTGCACCCACGCCGGCAGCCACCCGTATGCGGAGGCGTGGTGGCCGGACGCCCATCTGATCGGCTACGAGCATACGTTTACCAACATGGCGTATGACATCGTGCGCGTTCTGAACGGGCAGAAACCGATCATCCCGTTACCTGATTTCGAGGACGCTTACCAGACGCAGCGGGTGCTGGAGGCTGTCATGATCTCGGCAAGGCGGCGATGCGCCGTGCGGCTTTCGGAAGTTCAATAAGCGTCCAACTCACGGAAATCAGCGGGTCAGAAATTCCTCGAAGTTACCTTTGAACAGGCGAGCCACGTCCCGCTTGATGTCGGCTTCGGTGAGCTTCCAGCCTGTGGCCAGGATGTCGCGGTACTTGTCTGTCAGGACGTTGGCGATGATGCGGCGGCTGTGTTCCCATTTGTAGACCAACTGGTCGAGCACGCGGGCGTCGGAGTGCTGGGGGATGAAGCTCAGGCCGAGCAGTTCCATCCGCATGCGGGTCAGCTCGTCGATGAGGGAGGGGTTGTTGAGGAACCACCAGCAGCCGAAGAGCATGAGGTTGCCGAACTTTCGGGCGGCGACGGCCATTTCGTGCTGGTCTTCGCGGGCCAGCATGGTGACGAAGAATTTGTTGTTGGGGAACTGGCGGCAGAGGTTGACGACGGATTGCACGTCGGATTTACCGACCATGTCGCCGGCATCGCCGAGGGCGGGATTCACGCGCAGGCGGGAGCCGATCATCATCGCCCAGGGGAGATTACGCTCGGCACAAAGGGGCAGGATGATCTTTTCAAGCACCTTCTGTCCGGCCGAGGCGACCGGGTCGGCGCTGTCGGCGGGGTAATGGAATTCGGGCGGGAGGCTGACGGCCAGGTAGATGGCCTTGACGCGGTCGATCCACTCGGAAAGGAATCGGCGGGCTTCGGCGATGGTTTTTTCGGTCAGCTCCAAGGTGACGTCGAAGCCCCATTCCTTGAGTTTTTTGGCGGCGGTGGGCCAGTCGCGGAGCATGGGGTCGATGCGGAGGACGCCGCTGAAACGGGAGTCTGCGCCGACGGCGGGGTTGGCAAGCCAGCGGGTGCGCTCGTTATCGTCGAAGACGGCGTTGGTCATGGTGATCTTCTGGACGTTGGCGGTGCTCATGACCTTGTCGATGTAGCGGCTGGGGTTCTGGGAGGCGAAGTAGCGACGGATCTGGTCGAGGCTGTCGGTGGCGGGGTCCAGGCCCAGGCGGTGCAGGGTAGTCAGCACGCCCCGGCAGGCTTCGGAAACAGGGGAGCGTTCCACGAACAGGTGCTTCCAGATGTGGTCGGCCTGCTGGGTTTTGCTCATCTTCCAGAACTGGTCGTAGGGCAACTGGGTGGCGGGAACGACGCGGAAGACCTCGGCAACCAGGTAGTGGTAGGTAATCAGTTCGTCTGCGCCCCAGAGCATCAGGCCGCGGGGGTCGGTTTGGCCGGTGGAGTTGGGGACGGGCGTACCGAAGCCGGGGGGATAGAGGTGTGTGTGCATGTCTACGATCGGCTGATCGGATACCGCTTTGGCGATAGTGGAAGACAATTCCGTCATGGAGATGAATGGGTCGGCCATATGCGTATTTCCTGTGCTGGTTAGAGGGCGTTGCCGCCGAACTTGCTGATAGTATGGTAAACGAAGGCGAGTTTCATGTCATTTCGGTTTTGCGTATTTTGGTTTGGTGCCGTGTAATTTTGCGACGACGTGCGTTTGACAAGCTCTGCGGAAGGGAAATAGACTTTGAACGCGAAGAGCAAGCCACTGCGGGAAGGTTGAGGCGAAGCGGAGCGTTATGAAGATTTCGGAGATTTTTTATTCGATTCAGGGGGAGGGGAAGCTGAGCGGCGTGGCGTCGGTGTTTGTTCGCGTCAGCGGGTGCAATTTGCGCTGTGCGTGGTGCGATACGCCGTATGCCAGTTGGCAGGCGGGAGGGGTTGAGATGGGGGTGGAGGAGATTGTGGGGCGGGTGGTGGAGTATGGGGCGGGGCATGTGGTGCTGACGGGCGGGGAGCCGGTGATTATGCCGGAGGTTGTGGCGCTGGCGGAGGCGTTGAAGCGAGCTGGGATGCATTTGACGGTTGAGACGGCGGGGACGGTGTTTCAGGCGATGCCGCTGGATCTGGCCAGCGTGTCGCCGAAGCTGAGCAATTCGACGCCCTACCAGCGGGAAGGCGGGCGGTTTGCGGCGGTGCATGAGGCGCATCGGGTGAACGTGGAGGTGATTCAGCGGTTTATTGATGGTTCGCCGGACTTTCAGTTGAAGTTTGTGGTGGCGGGTGAGTCGGATGTGCCGGAGATTCAGGGGATTTTGGGGAAGCTTAGCCGCTGGTCCCCTGCCGACGTGCTGTTGATGCCGGAGGGGACGGAGCCGGGGGAATTGCAATCGAAGTCGGAATGGATTGTTGAGGTTTGCAAGGAGACTGGGTTTCGGTTTTGCCCTCGGTTGCATGTGATGTTGTATGGGAATCGGAGAGGGGTTTGAGTGATCCACTGAACGCCCCACCGATGGCTATCGGTGGGCTTTTCGTCAGATGGATTGGAAGGAGCGGCCGCGGGGGTCGGCGATGGCCAGGACAATGGCGCTGATGCTGGCGGGACGGGCTTGGCGGAGAGTGCGGGCGAAGGATCGGAGGGTTGCGCCGGTGGTCATGACGTCGTCGATAACGACGATGCGCTGATTGCGGAGGCGGTCGGGATGGGTCAGGCCGAAGGCGTTGCGGAGGTTTTGGGCGCGTTGGACGTGGGTGTGGAGGGCGGTTTGGGTCGGGGTGTTGCGGAGGCGGACGGCCGGGCGGAGCAGGGGGAGATGCCGCCAGCGGGAGAGGACGCGGGCGATGACTTCGGATTGGTTGTAGCCGCGGGTGAATTGGCGACGCCAGTGCAGGGGGATGGGGATAAGGCAATCGGACTCCCGCAGCAGGTCGCGGACGGGCTGCCGGGCGAGAAGGCGATGGGCGAGGTGTTCGGCGAGGGGCCAGCGGGATTGGTATTTCAACTGGTGGATCAGGTCTTTGAGGGGGCCGTCGAATCGGCCGAGACGGACGATGTGCTGGTAGGGTCGGAGACCTTTATTAAGGCAGTAGGGACAGGGGGCGTGCCACTCGTGCAGGGGCATGGCACAGCGGAGACAGGCGGGCTCGGATTCGAGGGCGATGAGCCAGTCCTGACAGGAGCCGCACAGGGGGGAAGAGCCTTTGTGGGGGGTTTGGCAGCGGGAACAGCGGTTGGGGTAGAGGAGTTCGACGACGCTGTGGGCGAGATGGGTGAGCATCGGGGACTCTGTGAAGATGGAGCCCACCGATTGGAATCGGTGGGCGTTCAAGGCGTCAGGCTCAGTAGGCTTGAGCGAAGAGGACTTGGGTGGTGCAGTCCTGATTGGTGTAGATGCATTTGCCGGGGGTTGAGGGCTGGTCGAGGGGGATGCAGCGGACGGTGGCCTTGATGTCGTCCTTGATCTTGGCTTCGATGGCTTTGTCGGGGTTGAAGTAGCAACGGACGAAGCCGCCCTTCTCGGCGAGGATCTGCTTCATTTCGTCGTAGGTGGCGGCGGTGCGGGTGTTGTCGTCGCGGAACTTGCGGGCGCGGTCGAGCATGGCCTGATGGATCTGGGCGAGTTTGTCGTGCAGCCAGGCGGGGGTGACTTCGTCGAGCTTGACGACGGCCTTTTCGCGGTCGAGTCGGCGTTTGAGGACGAAGGCGTTGTTGGCGACGTCGCGGGGGCCGACTTCAAAGCGGAAGGGAACGCCCCGCTGCTCCCAGTGGTATTGCTTGTCGCCGGGACGGGAATCGCGCCAATCGACGATGATGCGCTGGTGGGTCTGCTTGTTGAAGAAGTAGGATTCGATGCCGTTGGAGGAGAGACGATTGGCGGCGGCGGCGACTTCGTCTTGGCCGCAGAGGGAGACGAGGAGCTTGCGGATGAATTCGCGGACGGTCTGCTCTTCCTGTTCGCTTTTGAAGATGGGGACGATGGCGACGGCGTTGGGGGAGACGTAGGGAGGGAGGACCAGGCCGTCGTCGTCGGAGTGGGCCATGATGAGAGCGCCGATGAGGCGGGTGCTGACGCCCCAACTGGTGGTGTAGGCGTGGTGGGTCTGCTGGTCGCGGCCGAGGTATTTGATGTCGAAGGCTTTGGCGAAGTTCTGGCCGAGGTAGTGGCTGGTGCCGCATTGGAGGGCTTTGCCGTCCTGCATGAGCCCTTCGATGCAGTAGGTGGTGACTGCGCCGGGGAATTTTTCGGCTTCGGTCTTGAGGCCCTTGATGACGGGGAGGGCGAGGAAGTTTTCGGCGAAGTCGGCGTAGACGTCGAGCATGCGGAGGGTTTCGGTCTGGGCTTCGGCTTCGGTTTCGTGGGCGGTGTGGCCTTCCTGCCAGAGGAATTCGGCGGTGCGGAGGAACAGGCGGGTGCGCATCTCCCAGCGCATGACGTTGCACCACTGGTTAATCAGAACGGGCAGGTCGCGATAGCTTTGAATCCACTGGGCGTACATCGCGCCGATAATGGTTTCGCTGGTGGGACGGATGATGAGCGGTTCTTCGAGGGGGGAGGCGGGCTTGAGACCCTTGTCGGCTTTTTCGAGCCGGGAATGGGTGACGACGGCGCATTCCATGGCGAAGCCTTCGACGTGCTCGGCTTCCTTGGTAAGAAAGCTCTGGGGGATGAGCAAGGGGAAGTAGGCGTTGACGTGGCCGGTGGATTTGAAGCGACGGTCGAGGTCGCTTTGGATGGCTTCCCAGACGGCGTAGCCTTCGGGACGAATGACCATGCAGCCGCGGACGGGGCTGTAGTCGGCGAGTTGCGCGGCTTTGATGACGTCTAAGTACCACTGGGCGTAGTCTTCGGTGCGGGGTTTAATATTTTTAGCCATGGGAAGTCCTGGATCGAATTATGAATGATGAATTATGAATGATGAAGGAGGAAGAAGGCTGTTATAGGTTTCGTTTGGCGGTTCGGACGCTTGCAACGAAGATGCGAGTCAGTTCGTCGGCTTCCTTTCTTAAAGGCGCGGTCGGAGAAGCGGGGGCGAAGCCACTTTCTTCGAGAAGTTCGAGCCAATAGCACGTTTCGTCCAATTCCTGAAGACCGCCTTCCAGTTTGCTTATGAACTCGGCACCGGAACGGGAGCGGAAAGCCTCGCGATAATGCGCGCCTACTGACGTCCCGCTACGAAGCACCTGACTGCCGATGACATCCAATTCACGCCGCTTGGTCAAGGAGGTGGACAGACGGATGATATCCAAGGCAAAACGCTTGGTCCGCAACCGGAGGTCTTCCGGTTTATCAACCACCATCTCCTTGCTCTTCTTTCCTTCTTCATCATTCATAATTCATCATTCATCGTTCTCTTAATGGGGCATGGGGAATTTTTGGGTGAAGTCGGCGACTTCGGAGCGGATTTTGTTGAGGGTGGCGGGGTCGTCCTTGGCGAGGATGGCGCGGTCGATGAAGGAGGCGACGGTGAGGATGTCGGCTTCTTTGAGGCCGCGGGTGGTGAGGGCGGGAGTGCCGAGGCGGATGCCGCTGGTGGTCTTGGGGGGGCGGGGGTCGTTGGGGATGCCGTTTTTGTTGACGATGATGCCGGCGGTTTCGAGGGCGCTGGCGGCGTCGGCACCGGTGAGGGTGTCGCTCTTGGCGCGGAGGTCAACGAGCATGAGGTGGTTGTCGGTGCCGCCGGAAACGAGGCGGTAGCCGCGTTTGGTGAGGGCGTCGGCGAGGGTTTTGGCGTTGGCGACGACCTGGCGGGCGTAGGTTTTGAATTCGGGTTTGAGGTCTTCGCCGAAAGCGACGGCCTTGGCGGCGATGATGTGCATGAGGGGGCCGCCCTGGGTGCCGGGGAAGACGGAGCGGTTGATGGCTTTGGCGAGTTCGTCGTCGTTGGTGAGGATCAGGCCGCCCCGGGGGCCGCGGAGGGTTTTGTGGGTGGTGGTGGTGACGACGTGACAATGGGGGAAGGGAGAGGGATGGACGCCGGCGGCAACGAGGCCGGCGATGTGGGCGATGTCGGCCATGAGCAGAGCGCCGACTTCATCGGCGATCTGGCGGAACTTGGCGAAGTCGATGATGCGGGGGTAGGCGCTGTAGCCGCAGAGGATCATTTTGGGCTTGGTTTCGAGGGCTTTGGCGCGGACGGAGTCGAAGTCGATGGTTTCGGTTTTGGGGTCGAGTTCGTAATGGGCGGGTTTGAAGAAGATGGCGGAGGCGTTGAGTTTCATGCCGTGGGAGAGGTGGCCGCCGGAGGCGAGGTTGAGGCTGATGAAGGGGTCGTGGGGCTGGAGCATGGCCATGAAGGCGGCGAGGTTGGCGTTAGCGCCGCTGTGGGGCTGGACGTTGGCGTACTTGCAGCCGAAAAGCTGCTTGGCCCGGTCGATGGCGAGGGATTCGATCTGATCGTAGTAGCCGCAGCCCTGGTAGTAGCGGGCGTTGGGGTAGCCTTCGGCGTATTTGTTGGTCAGACAGCTCCCGGCGGCCTCCATGACGGCGGCGGAGACGTGGTTTTCGCTGGCGATGAGTTCCAGGGTGGTTTCCTGTCGCTGTTTTTCGAGGCGGATCAGTTCTGCGATCTGAGGGTCGGTCTGCTGCAAGCTCATGTTTTATCCTTCTCCAATAAGGCGAGGCTCCCGGGGGGAGGACTCGCGGCCGAAACGAGGGTGAGGATTGTAGCGGGTTGCCCCCCTAGCGACTAGGGCGGGGGATTTGCAATTTGCGATTTGCGATTTGCGGTTTTGGGTTCGCAATTGGGGTTGGGGGTGCGGGTGTTGAGGAAGTCGGCGACGGTTTTTTCTATCCAATCGGGGACATGCTCGCGGCGTTCGATGAAATGGAGCTTGTTGCCGGAGAATTTGATGGTGCGGGTGGGTTCGACGTCGTCGGGGGCGGCTGGGGGAGGGGATGTTTCGGTGGGTTCGTTCGGGCGAGGGGAGGCGGGCTGGGAGGCGGCGGGAGTGGGCGCGTTAGCCTTGGAGGGAACGGGGGTTGGGAGCGGGACTGGGGGAGATGGGATGGGGAGTTCGGTGGGTTCGTTTGTCGCGGGCGCGGTGTCGGCGGAGGGGGAAGATGCCTCGGGGAGGTCGGGCGGGGATTGCCGCTGGAGGCGGCGAAGCTCGCTGCTCAGGCGCAGGATGGAGGAGAGCAACGAGCGTTCGTAGCCTTCGAGCCGAAGAAAGGCGTTGGAGTGGTTGATGGAGAACTCGTAGGCGAGAAGCTGCTGAGGGGTGAGCGGCTCGCGGCCGGCGGCGGGGTCGTGGCCGAACTCTTGCAGGTACTCGCGCATGGGAGGCTCGAGATAGTTTTCGTGCAGGCGTTGGTAGAGGTGGGATTCCGCGCCGGCGAGGCGGTCGAGCTTCCAGTAGTAGGTGATGAGCTTGGTGGCGATGTAGTGCTGCCGGGGGGTGGCGGGGTTGAGCTCGCGCAGCAGGTCGTCGGAGAAACGGCGGAAGAGTTCGGGGTCTTCGCCGGGGAGGAGGACGCGTTCGGCGCGCAGGCCGTGGGTGAGGGCGTTTTGGGCGGAGCGGGCTTTGCCTTGGGGGGTGCGGGGGCCGGTGGACTTTTGGGCGTTGCGGCGGTTGGCTTGGATTTTATTGGGGCTGGTCATGAGTGGTTGCTCCGGGTTAGAGAAAATGAGGGCTTCTATTATTAACGCGGGGTATCACGAAACGGGGATTTTGAGGGATGGGGGAGGATTTTTTAACCGCGGAGGACGCGGAGAAGAAAGGGAACCGCCGATGAACCACGGAGGCACGGAGACACGGAGGGCAACTTGGGGGAGAACGGGATTTGGCGAATCTTCCGGAAGAAATTGAACCGCCAAGGCCGCCAAGAGCGCCAAGAGAAGAGATAGAACCGCCGATACGCGCGGATGAAGAGTTGTGGGGGGCCTTCTTTCGAGGGTTGGATGGGGGGCGAAGGGACGCCAGTGAATGCGGGGATTTCGCCCCTCACCCTGGCCCTCTCCCCTCGCGGGGAGAGGGGAGAAGAGGGGCGCGGGGAGGGCAACGCATGCGTCGCCCATACGGGGTGTTGCGGGTGCGTGTATCGCTCGTATGGTCCCGGCGATGAATCGCCGGGGTTGTATGGAGGGGGTTGTTGAGGGCGGTGAGGGAGGGGGATGGTTGTTCGGGGGCGTGCGGGAGGGTGGGAGCGGGGGTAGAATGGGGGGATGCAAGTTGGAGAATTGACACAACTGGAGCAGATGATTCAGCAGCAGATCGTGGCGCGGGGGATTAGTGATGAGAGAGTCATTGAGGCGATGCGCAGGGTGCCGCGGAGTCGGTTTATGCCGGCGGGGACGAGGGATTTTGCGTTTGATGATCGGGCGGCAGGGATCGGGCATGGGCAGACGATCAGTCAGCCGTTTATGGTGGCGCTGATGACGCAGAGGCTGGGGGTGCGGGCGGAACATCGGGTGCTGGAGGTTGGGACGGGCAGCGGGTATCAGGCGGCGATTTTGGCGCAGTTGGCGGCGGAAGTGTATACGGTGGAACGGATCAAGCCGCTGCTGGATGCGGCGTGGGAAAGGTTGATGGGGCTGAATCTGAGGAACGTGCATTTTCGGTTTGGGGATGGGACGCTGGGGTGGCCGGAGATGGGGATGTTTGATCGGGTGATGGTGACGGCGGGAGCGCCGGAGGTGCCGGGGAAACTGCTGCGGGGGCAATTGAAGGACGGAGGGATTGCGGTGCTGCCGGTGGGACCGATGGATGGACAGATGCTGGTGGAGGTGGTGAGGCGCGGGGAGGAACTGGTCAGGACGGATATTTGTCCGTGTGCGTTTGTGAAACTGGTGGGGAAAGAAGGGTGGGGGGAAAATCCGGACGCGAAGCTCGAATGACGAAACCCGAAATCCGAAAGAATGACGAATGACCGAATGACGAAATCCGAAATCAGGGGATGGGTGTGCGATATGACGAAACTGGCGAAGACAGATCGGGAGAATGGGGAGGGTCGGGGGGCGGGGGTGGAGACGTTGCGGGGGGTGGGGGCGACGCGGGGGAGGCAATTGCGCGGGCTGGGGGTGGGGACGCTGGGGGAATTGGTGGAATATTTTCCGAGGGATTATCAGTACGAGTCGTCGGAACTGGCGATTTCCGGGGTGGTGGGAGAACAGATTCAGGTGGTGCGGGGGGAAGTGGTGGCGGTGGATTATGTGCCGGCGAGGCCGCGGCCGCGGTTTGAGGCGACGATCGAGGATGGGACGGGGAAGATGGGGCTGGTGTGGTTTTACGGGCAGTATCTGCGGCGGCAGATTCATCCGGGGATGACGATTCGGGTGCGGGGGAAGGTGTCGTTTTTCAAGAACATACCGCGGATGACTCAGCCGAAATGGGAGGCGGTGGACGCGACGACGGAGACGATCGAGCAATCGAAGTTCAGGGCGATTTATCCAGCGACGGCGCGGCTGACCAGCGAGGCGATTGAGGGGATCGTGGAACAGAATCTGGAGGCGGGGCTGGAATGCGTGGAGGAGTGGTTTGAGCCGGGGATGCTGGAAAGACGGGGGATGATGGGGAGGCGGGAGGCGTATCGGGCGATCCATCGGCCGAAGGATATTTACGAGGCGATGAAGGCCAGACGGCGCATCGTGTATGACGAACTGATGTTGATGCAACTGGGGTTGGGGTTGAGTCGGAAAATGAGGGACGGGAGGCTGACGGCGGCGGTGGTGAGGATCGACAAGCTGCTGGATGAGCGGATTCGGCGGCGGTTTGTGTTTGGCATGACGGGGGCGCAGCAGCGGGCGACGTGGGAGATCGTGCGGGACATGCACAGCGGCAGGCCGATGAATCGGCTGCTCCAGGGGGACGTGGGCAGCGGCAAGACGGCGGTGGCGGTGTATGCGATGCTGGTGGCGGTGGCGAACAAGTTGCAGGCGGCGATATTAGCGCCGACGGAGGTGCTGGCGGAGCAGCATTATCTGACGCTGAAGAATCTGCTGGGGGGATCGAACGTGGTGATCGAGCTGTTTACGAGCCGGACGCGGAGGCAGAAGAAAACGGAACTGCTGAGGCGGCTGGCGGAGGGAGAGATTCATCTGGCGGTGGGAACGCAGGCGCTGATTCAGGAGGATATCGAGTTTGCCAACCTGGGGCTGGTGGTGGTGGACGAGCAGCACAAGCTGGGGGTGAGGCAGCGCGGGGTGTTGAAATCGAAGGGATTGGCCCCCCACTACCTGGTGATGACGGCGACGCCGATCCCCAGGACGCTGGCGCTGTCGTACTTTGCGGATTTTGACGTGAGCGTGATTGACGAGTTGCCGCCGGGAAGACAGCCGATCAAGACGCGGTGGCTGAGGCCGGGGGATGCGGGCAAGGCGCATGCGTTTTTGAGGGAGCAGGTGGAGGCGGGAAGGCAGGCGTACGTTGTGCTGCCGCAGATTGATGATGACGGGATGGCGGAGGCCAAGTCGGTGTTGAAGGAGTACGAGCGGCTGGGCAAGGGGCCGCTGCACGGGCTGAGATTGGCGATGCTGCATGGGCAGATGACGACGGAGGAGAAGCAGGCGACGATGACGCGGTTTCGGGATGGGGCAATCGACGTGCTGGTGGCGACGACGGTGATCGAGGTGGGGATTGATGTGCCTAATGCGACGGTGATTTTGATTGATAACGCGGATCGGTTCGGGTTGTCGCAGTTGCATCAGCTTCGGGGGCGTGTGGGCCGGGGGAGCGAGACGTCGTATTGCATTTTGCTGGCGGATGCGATGAATGAGACGACGGAAGATCGGCTCAGGGCGATGACGCAGACGAACAACGGGTTTGAGATCGCGGAGATGGATTTGAAGTTGAGGGGGCCGGGGGAATTTTTCGGGACGAGGCAGCATGGGCTGCCGGAGTTCAAGCTGGCGGACGTGCGTAATGAGATGGAGCTGTTGAGCGATGCGAAGGATGATGCGATGGAACTGCTGGGGAGGGATCCGAAATTGACGGAGCATCGGGCGCTGCGTGGGGAGGTGGCGCGGTTGTTTGGGGATTCGCTGGGGTTGGCGTCGGTGGGATGAGGGGTTACTTCGTTGCGCGAAGCGAGGGGAGGGCGTGGGATTCGCGAAACTGTAAGCGAGGGTGAGGGCGTGGGGTGGTCGGAGCCCCGGATATGCATCCGGGGCTTTGAGTTTGAATCGGGGGTTATTCGTAATTCGGGGGACGCGAAGAGCAAGCCTTGTCGAGGATTTGGGGGCGAAGGGGGATTGTTGTCGCTCGCTCTGTTACGGGACGATGGAGGAGGCGTTGGCGGAGGCGCTGAGGGCGGAGGGGAGAGGAGGGAGAAGGACGTTGCGGTTGAGGGCTTCGGTTTTGGCGGCGGAGGCGTCGCTGAGCGATTGGTCGGCGAGGTCGGGTTTGCCGGCGGCACGCTGGGATTGGGAAAGGCCGTAGAGGGCGAAGAGACGGCCGACGCAGGCGTCGCCGATCTGTTCGGGGCTGGCGGCGGGAGCGCCGGCGACGGTCTGGTAGAAGGTGGCGGCCTGGGCGTACTGGGCCTGGGCGGAAGCGAGAGCGGCCTGGCGGTCGGCGGCGAGAGTGCCTTCGGTGAGCTCGGCGGGAATCGTGAGGTTGGCGGCGGCGAAGACGGGGGCGGCGGCTTGGACGAGTTGGAGACGAAGGTCAAGAAGGCAGGCTTGCTTGGTGTAGAGGACGGCCTGCCGCTGGGCAATGGCAGCCTGCTGGGCGATGAAAGTCGGAGGGCTGTAGATGGCCATCAGACCGGTCTTTGGGGACGCGCCGGGCTGAGCGCCGAGCTCGGCACGGAGGGCGTTGGCGGCGGTGACGGCCTGGGCGTAGTGGCTGGCGGCGTTTTCAAGGTTTTGGATGATGACGGCGCGGTCTTTCTGGCTCCGGTCGAACAATTTGGCCAGGCCGGCCAGTTTGGCGGTGATGGTGTCGGGGGATTTGGCGGAGGCGGCGTCGGCGAGGATGGATTGGGAGATGGAGGACTGGGCTTCGCCCTGCTTCTGGATTTGGGTCCACTGGTCCTTGATCTGAGCGGCTTGCTGCTGGAATTGTTCGAGGGTTTCGTTGAGGACGGTCTGCTGGCTGTTGGCGATGGCCAGATCGGCCTGGAGGGGAAGGAGGGCGGCGTTGATGCGGGAGATTTCGGTGGCGAGGTCGGCGGCTTTTTTGCGCAGGTCGGCGCTTTGTTTGTACAGATCGAGGGACTTGCCGCCCTGCCCGGCAAGGGCGAGCTGGGTGGTTTTTTCGGCTTCGGCAAGGGCGGCGGCACGCTGGTCGGCAAGGGAATTGGCCTGCTGCTGGCACTTGGCGATTTCGCCTTCGAGGCGGGAGATTTCCTGTTTGACGGCGGAGATCGTGGGGATGCGGGCGTCGTCGTGGGTAAACCAGGCGGGCTTGTCGGCGGAGCCCTGAACTTCGGCAACCTTCAGGGCCAGGGCGTCCAGAACCGGCTTGGGGTCGAGCTTGGCGTAAGAGGCGGCGGCGTCGTTGCCGGACTGAATCTGGTTAATGAGCTGTTTGAGGGAGGAGAGGAGGTCGGCGATGGCAAGTTCGCTCTGGTCAAGATTGCGGGTGAGGGCGATGGCGGAGTCGAGCTCGAACTGGGCTTGGCGGGAGAAAGCGATGATGCGGATGGCGGGAGAAGCCTGGGTGATGGCGGTGGCGGCGTTGAGAGCGCTTTGGGCTTGAGCGGGATTGGCAAGGCGGGTTCGTTCGGACTCGCAGAGCTTGGCGGTGACGTCGCGGTCGGCCTGGGTGGTCGGGCTTTCGAGTTTTTCGCAGCCGGGGGTCAGGGCAATGAGGGGGGAAAGAACCGAGGCTGCCAAGATCGTCTTTGCCAACTGCTTCCAAGGTGCGTGCATCGAAGAATCTCCCGATTGGGTTGTTGCGATACTGGGTTGTTCGGCTCCCTGGCACGAGCCCCCTACCAGACTCGTCGATTGTGCCGGGAAGAGCGGTGGATGTCAAACGGGTTTTTGGGGAGTTTGTGGGTTTATTGAGATGGCGGAACCGCGAAGAGCAAGCCACTGCGGGAGTGTTGAGGCGGAGGGGGCGAAAGGGTTTGCGGGGGAGGGGAAGAAGAACTGGTTTTTTACTATTTAAGTTCGGTCGGGGTTGAATATGATATTGATGCGGACCAAACCGGGAGAGACGATGTCAATGAATGCCGCTACGGAAGAGTCGTTCAAGAATCTGACCAGGCAGATGACGAAGATGAGGGATCAGGTTCAAAAGGGAGCGTTTAACTTTTGGCCGAGCGAGACTTGGACGCCGGCGGTGAATTTGTATGAGACGGACGGGTCGTACCTGGTGTGCGTGGACTTGGCCGGGGTGGACAAGGAGAAGATAGACGTGGTGGTGAACAACCACGTTTTGACGCTGAAAGGGACGAGGCCGGTGCCGACGATGGAGGAGGGGAAGGTTTCGGAGGGGACGTCGAGGCGGATTCGGGTGCATTTGATGGAGATAGACCACGGGGCGTTTTCGCGGGAGGTGGATCTGCCGCACAACGTGGTGTGTGAGAAGATTACGGCGACGTATCAGAACGGGATGCTGTGGGTGGAGTTGCCGAAGAAGAACTAGGGTAGAAATCAAAGGGGCCGCGAAGAGCAAGGCACTTCGAGAGCCGCGCGGCCAATGGAAGAAAGTTAGACATGCCAGAGACTCAAATCATTGAACGATCAGAGGCTGCGACCATCATTCGGACGGGCACGGACGGGCAGAAGCTGACGATCCCGAATGTGATCCCGATCTTGCCGATTCGGAACATCGTGGTGTTTCCGGGGACGGTGATGCCGCTGAACGTGGGCCGGCAGAAGAGTAAGAATCTGCTGGACGAGGTGATGCCGGGGGACAAGATCATCGGGGTGGTGACGCAGCGGAACGCGGAGGTGGAAGACCCGCAGCAGGCGGATCTGCATGCGGTGGGCGTGGCGTGCATGATCCTGAAACTGTTCAAGCTGCCGGACGGAAACCAGTCGATTATCGTGCATGGGCTGGCGCGGTTCAGGCTGGCGTTGCTGGATCAGACGGACCCGTTTGCGACGGGTCGGATTGAGGTGCTGGAGGATGAGCTGTCGGAAGGGCCGGCGGTGGATGCGTTGCTGGCTTCGGTGAGGCAGCAGGCGAACCGGGTGATCGAGCTGTCGCCCAATACGCCGGACGAGGCGGCGCAGGTTCTGAACAGCATCACCAATTCGTCGGCGCTGGCGGATTTTCTGGCGGCGAACCTGCAGGCGGAGGTGAGCGAGAAGCAGCGGATGCTGGAAGAGCTGAACGTGGAGAAGCGGCTGCGGATGATTGCGGCGAGGCTGGCGACGCAGTTGGACGTGCTGGAATTGCAGAGCAAAATCCAGTCGCAGGTGAAGGAGAATATTGATAAGTCGCAGCGGCGGTATTATCTGCAGGAGCAGATGAAGGCGATCCGCAAGGAACTGGGGGAGACCGACGGCGCCGGGGGAGGGGGCGGGTCGGAAGTGGAGCAGTTGCGGGCCAAGCTGGAGGCGGCGAAGCTGCCTGAGAATGTGATGAAGGAGGCGAACCGGGAACTGGGGAGGCTGGAGACGATTCCGAGTGCTTCGCCGGAATATGGGGTGATTCGGACGTATTTGCAGATCCTCAGCGAGCTGCCGTGGTCGGTGATGTCGGAGGACAAGCTGGATTTGGTGGAGGCGAGGAAAATCCTGGATCGGGACCATCACGATCTGGACAAGGTGAAGCGGCGGATTATCGAGTATCTGGCGGTGCGGAAGTTGAAGCCGGACGGGGGCGGAGCGATTTTGTGCTTTGTGGGGCCGCCGGGCGTGGGTAAGACGTCGCTGGGCAAGAGCATCGCCGAGGCGATGGGCCGGGCGTTTATCCGGGTGGCGTTGGGCGGGGTTCGGGACGAGGCGGATATCCGGGGGCATCGGCGGACGTACATCGGGTCGATGCCGGGACGGATCATTGCGGAGTTGCGCAAGGCGGGGACGCGCAACCCGGTGATGATGCTGGACGAGGTGGACAAGCTGGGGGCGGATTTCCGGGGCGATCCTTCGTCGGCGCTGCTGGAGGTGCTGGATCCGGCGCAGAACAGCACGTTTACGGATCATTACCTGGACGTGCCGTTTGATCTGTCGAAGGTGCTGTTTATCGCGACGGCCAACACGATGGATACGGTGCCGGCGGCGCTGCGGGACCGGATGGAAGTGATCGAAATCCCCGGTTATACGGAGACGGACAAATTGCACATTGCCCGGCGGTATCTGGTGCCGAGGCAGTTGGAGGTGAACGGGCTGGCGGGGATGCCGGTGAAGTTTAATGATTCGGCGTTGAAGTGGATCATTGAAGGGTATACGCGTGAGGCGGGCGTGCGGAATCTGGAGAGGAATATCGGGTCGGTGGCCCGGGCGATTGCGGCGGAGGTGGTGAGCGGGAAGACGAAGAAGGTGACGGTGGACCGGGAGAAAGTGACGAAGATTCTGGGGCCGAAGAAGTTTGAGCCGGAATTGGCGCAGCGGACGAGCGTACCGGGCGTGGCGACGGGGATGGCGTATACGCCGGTGGGCGGGGAGATTTTGTTTATCGAGGCGACGCGGATGCCGGGGAAGGGAGCGATCACGCTGACCGGACAGATCGGGGACGTGATGAAGGAGTCGGCGACGGCGGCGTTCAGTCTGATCCGGTCGCGGACGGAGAGTTTGGGGATCGATCCGAAGTTTTTGGCGGAGAGCGACATTCATATTCATGTGCCGGCCGGGGCGGTGCCGAAGGACGGGCCGAGCGCCGGGGTGGCGATGTTTACGGCGTTGGCGTCGCTGCTGTTGAACAAGCCGGTTCGGTATGACGTGGCGATGACGGGGGAGATTACGCTGCGGGGGCTGGTTCTGCCGATCGGGGGATTGAAGGAGAAGACGCTGGCGGCCAAGCGGGCGGGGATCAGGCATGTGATCGTTCCGAAGCGGAATGAGAAGGATTTGCCGGATATCCCGGAAGAAGTGCGTGAGACGTTGAAGTTTCATTTTGTGGAGAACATTGACCAGGTGCTGGAGATTGCGCTGGGACGCAAGGAGAAAAAGAAGGTTAAGGCGAAGTAGGATTGGGTGCAGTATCGGGTTTTGCGCGGCGAGGTCGGGAGCGGTTGCATTCGCGAAACCGCAAGCGAGGTCGGGAGCGGACGGGCGGATGGACGGCGGCGGTTGGCGAGGCAAAGGCGCAGGCGGGATGGCGTCAAACAGCAAGCAGGGAAGCGTGGGTTGGATATGGATATAACGACGATTGTGCAGCAGATCGGGAAATGCACGACTGTGGAGTTCCGGGCCGCGTCGTTGATGGATGCGGTGCAGTTGGAAGAGATCGGCAAGGGTCTGTATCAACTGGTGGACGAAAAGAAGCGGTTGTGGCTGGTTTTGGATTTTACGCAGGTGCAGTTTATATCCAGCCAGGCGATCGGCATCTTGATGGGGTTGCAGAAGAAGTTGGAAACGCTGGGGGATGGGAAGCTGGTTCTGTGCGGCGTGGGGCCGAGGTTGCGGGAGCTGTTGAAGATTACCAAGCTGGACCGGCTGCTGACGATTAAAAAGACGCAAAGTGATGCGGTGAATATGTTGGAGAAGATGTAAGGGGTTGTTTGAGAACCGGCAAACGGGTTGGGCAAGCCCAACCGCTAGACGCGGCGATGCAACGCTTTTAAGGATCGGGCAAGGAGGTTTTTATGCCGTCGGTAAGAGTGGAGACGCAATTCAGCGTGTTTCTGGTCAATAAGCCGGGCGTGTTGGGGCAAGTGACGCGGTCGCTGGCGGAAGAGAAGATCAACATCGTGGCGATGACGCTGGTGGATTCGCAGGAACATGGGGTGCTGCGGATCGTGGCGGCGGACCCGGCGTATACGCGGTCGGTGCTGACAAAGCTGAATCTGCCGATGACGGAGACGGAGGTGTTGTGTTTGGATCTGCCGAACCAGCCGGGGGCGCTGTCGGACGTGGCGGCGGTGCTGGGGGAGAACCATATCAATATCAACTATGCGTACTGCACCAGCGGTGCGCCGGGGGGAAGGACGACGGGAATCTTCAAGGTGGCGGATCAGAATAAGGCGATGCATTTGCTGAAAAAGACGAAAGAGAAACATAAGGAAAGTCATGTGCGGAGGGTGGGTGGGAAGAGGTAGGAAGAGAACGAATGGAGATGAGGAAGGGAGGGGTGTATGGACGTGATGGCGACAGAGACGGCGAGTCGGGCGGTGCAGGCCTGGGCGACGGGGTTGGGATGGCCGGGGGAGGCGCTGCTGCGAATGGGACTGGCGGCGGTCGCGGGGGGACTGGTCGGGCTGGAACGGGAATTGCGCGGGAGACAGGCGGGGTTTCGGACGAATCTGCTGGTGTGCCTGGGCAGTGCGCTGGTCATGCTGGTGTCGGTTGAGTTTGGCAAGCAGGCCTGGCAGGCGCCGGCGGGAGTAACCATCGCAGTGGACCCGGCACGAATCGCCTATGGAGTAATGACGGGGGTGGGGTTTCTGGGGGCGGGGACGATTATTCACATGCGGGGAAATGTCCGAGGGCTGACGACGGCGGCGGGTCTGTGGTGCGTGGCGGCAATCGGGCTGGCGTGGGGGTTTGGAATGTATCTGATCGCGGGGATGACGACGCTGCTGGTGCTGCTGGTGCTGTGGCTGCTGAGCTTTCTGGAAAGCATGCTGCCCAGACAGGTTTTTCGGACACTGACGATCCGGGGCGCATGGGAGGCCGGGTGCATTGATGAGGCGGTAAGACGGTGCAAGGCGGCGGGGATGCGCGTGGTGGATGTGAGCTTTCAGCGGAGCGAAAACCTGGCGTATGGGGATGTCAGTATTCATCTGTCGTTTACGGATAAGCGGCGGTTTTATATGTTTGAGAGGGAATTGGAAACGGATCCGAAGTGGCAGTTGATGGCGATTCGGGAGACTTGAACCTCTGGGAGTTAACCACGGAGGCACGGAGACACGGAGGGAGAAGAGAAGTCAGAATGATGAATGATGAATGATGAAGGTGGAAAGAAGAGCAGTGATAATGGTGGAGAGCATATGGAAGAAACATGGCCGGTGGCGTTGGTGACGGGGGGGGCTCGGAGGGTGGGACGGGCGGTGGTGCGGCGGTTGGCGGAGGAGGGGTTTGATATTGCGCTGACGTATCACAACAGCGGGGGTGAGGCGGAGGAGTTGGCTGGGGAGGTTCGGGGGATGGGACGGCGGGCGCTGGTGGTGAGGGCGGATTTGACTCATCCGGGGGAGGCGGTGGATGAGATTGTCGGGGCGGTTGGGGCGGCGTTTGGGCGGTTGGATGTGCTGGTGAATAATGCGTCGTTGTATGAGCCGAGCTCGCTGGAGAAGACGGAATTGGAGCAGATGAGGCGGTTGTGGGCGATTCATATGGAAGCCCCCCTGCTGCTGTGCCGGGGGTTTGAGGGAATGCTGCGGCGGTCGCGGGGGTGTGTGGTGAATATGGTGGATTTGCTGGGGGAGACGCCTTGGGCGGAATATCTGGCGTACTGCGCAAGCAAGGCGGGGTTGTGGAATTTGACGCTGGGGTTGGCCAAGACGCTGGCGCCGGAGGTGAGGGTGAATGGGATTGCGCCGGGGGTGGTGGAGTGGCCGGGGGATATGCCGGAAAGCGAGCGGGAGAGGTATTTGAAGCGGGTTCCGCTGGGACGGGCGGGGACGCCGGGGGATGTGGCGGAGATGGTTGTGTTTTTGTGCAGGAAAGCGGGGTATGTGACGGGGCAGGTGATTCGGTTGGATGGGGGACGGTCGATTGCGTGATGTCCCCCCCCACCGCTGACGATTTTGGATTGGGGAGGCGGCGAAAGGGAGGGTGCTGGTTCGCGAAACCGCAAGCGAAGTCGAGAGTGTGGGGGCGAATGGGGGCGTGGAGAGGTCGGGAGCCCCGGATGTGCATCCGGGGCTTTGAGGGGGTGCTTGCGTTTTGCGAAGGCTCGCGAAGAGCAAGCCTTGTCGGGAGCTTGGGGGCGAAGGGGAATCTCGATAGTGCGAGACGGCGTGGGATCGCTTTTTTAAATCCAAAATCCGCAATCCGAAATCCAAAATTAGAATGGTTCGGGGGGATTGCCTAAGACTTCGTCGAGGATGGGTTTGATGGTGTCGTAGTCGAAGCCGCGGCGTTGGAGCATGCCGGTGAGACGGCGGCGGGCGACGAGGGGGTCGAGGGTGCGGAGACGAGGGGCTTGTTTGCGGGCGAGTTCGCGGGCGACGGAAAGACTGTCGTGCTGGTCGTAGACGTCGTTGAGGGCTTGGCGGGCGGTTTCGCCTTTGACGCCGGATTTGATGAGTTCCAGGAGGGCGCGGCGGCGGCCGTGATGCTTGTGCTCGGCGGCGGAGAGGGCTTTGGTGCGGGCGAAGCGGGCGTCATCGACGTAGCCGAGGCGGGTGAGGTCGTCGAGGACGCTGTCGATGAGTTCGGGGCCGTACTCACGCCGGGAGAGTTTTTTGTACAGTTCGGCGCGGCTGTGGAGGCGGGATTGGAGGTATTCGGTGGCTTTGTCGAAACATTCCTGGCGGACTTCGCCGTGGAGGATTTGCTGAAGTTGCTCGGGGGTGAGGGAGAGACCTTCCTTGAGGTGGAATCTGGCGACGACGTTGATGTTGCAGCCGAAGGCGAAGCGGCCGTCGAGATAGACGTTGCGGCGGTTGGGGCGACGCTTTTGTTCGGTGATTTGGGTGATGAGGGGCATGGGGGGATTTTATGCTGGGGGTGGGGATAAACAAAACCCGCGGATGAATCCGCGGGCTTGTATGGAGGGAGGTTTTTTTTGGGGTGGGGTTATTGGGGGGAGGTGGCGGGTTGGAAGTTGAATTTTTGGCCGGCGATGGAGGCTTCGAACATGAGGCCGCCTTTGGGCATGGTGAGGACGGCGACGCCGTTTTCGAAGCGGGCGACGCCGGATGCGCCGGCTTTGAGGGCGACGGCGGAGGCGTCGGCGGAGAAGGAGAAGTTGCCGCTCTTAAAGCGGTTGAGGGCGTCCTGGGTTTCAAAGACGACGATTTCGGAATATTCCTGACCACCGGCCTGGAGGCCGACGGAGCCTTGGCTTAGATCGGAATAGCCGACGAATTGGCCTTGCTGATAGACTTCGCCGCGGCCGTAGGCGCCGCCGACGACCAGGCCGCCTTTGCCGACGGAGGGGAAGATGGCGTAGCCGTAGGATCGGTTGAGCAGGTCCTGGAGGCTGGGGTCTTTGGCTTTCATCTGGGTGAGGGCGGCCTGGGTTTCATCGTGCAGGCTGGTCTTGGCCTCGGGGGTTTTAGGGGCGGTTTCGCAACCGGCAATTACGAGGGCAATTACGGAGAACGCAACGACGGCAGAAAGAGACTTATACATGGTGGACTCCGGAAGAAAGGTTTGGGGATTGGCAGCGGTTACGGGCCGCTGTTTCTTTTAAGGGCAAGGTGGGAACGGTTGGGGTTCTGTTGGGAAAGAGGTTTTCCTGATCCGCGAAACCGCAAGCGAATTCGGGGATATGGCGGCGGAGGAAGATGGGATGGGATTCGCAGCCCCGGATGTGCATCCGGGGCTTTGAAGGGGTATTCGCGGTTCTTGGGGGAGGGACGCGAAGAGTAAGCCTTGTCGAGCATTTGGGGGCGAAGGGGAGCATTTGTAGCGTACTCATCATTTTGGTTGGTACTCAGGGGTTGGCAGAGCTTTGCTGGGCCTGGTCGTCGATGATGAGGGGTTTGACGTGGCCACGGTCATCGACTCGGCGGGCTTGGGAGCCGGCGTCGGCACTACCGGTCAGGGAGTAGGGTTGCTTGCTTTGACTGGAGGTGCAACCGAGGGCCAAGAGGATGATCGGGGCAATTGAGAAGAGCATGATTTTATTGATTTTGATACGCATGGTTAAAAGCCTCCCGGGGAGAGGGAGGCAATTTGGATACCAATTGAGGGAAAGAGCAGGGCTCACGGATGCTGCCCGTGGTGGGGGTGACCTTCCCCACGAACGGTGGGCGCGTCATTATTGCGTCAGTTGAGGCTGGCCTCGAACTGCTCGGGGCTCCTATAGCCCAACGCCGAATGACGCCGTCGGCGATTGTACCATCCCTCGATCCATAAAAATATTGAACGCCTCGCCTCCTCTCGACTGGCGAACTTTCGCCGGTACACGTGCTCGGTTTTCAGCGTGCCCCAGAAGCTCTCCATCGCCGCGTTGTCGTAACAGTCGCCCACGCGACTCATCGAACAGTCGATATCCATCAGCTTCAACCGCTTCTGATATTCCTCGCAGGCGTACTGCACGCCCCGGTCGCTGTGGTGCAGCAGGCCCGGTCCCGGCGTTCGACTCCGGATGGCCATGGTCAAGGCGTCGAGGCACAGTTCGGCTCGCAGGTGATCGGCCATCGCCCAGCCCACGATCTTCCGGCTGTACAGGTCCATCACCGCCGCCAGGTACAAAAAGCCCTCCCCGGTGGACACGCAGGTGATGTCGCAGACCCACTTGCGGTTGGGTGACTCGGCCGAGAAGTCCCGATCCAGCCGGTTTTCAAACACCGGATGCTCGTGATTGGAATCGGTCGTCGGCGGCACGAAGCGACGGGGCGTGTTCGCCCGCAGACCCTGGCGGCGCATCAGCTTGGCCACCGTGTTCACGCAGCAGGCCACGTTCCTCTCCGCCAGCTCGGCATGCACCCGCGGGCTGCCGTAGGTGCCGTCGGACTCGTCGTGCGCCTGGCGGATCTGTCGCATCAGTCGTTGCCGCCGCGCCTCGGAACTCGAGGGCGGCCGCCGCCGGCGAAGTTCACCCTCCCCTACGACAGCGTGCGCGCCCTGTCCGGCAGAACCTTCTCCCCCCCCATCGACAGCCGCGGCCAACCCATCGCCCAAACCATGCCCGGATGGTCCCAATCCCTCTCCATCCAGCCCGTCAGCCCCGACAACCTCACCCTCGGCATCGTCGATTCCACCCCCGACGCCATCCGCGTCACCGTATCCGTCATTCATAACGGCCAAGTCGTGTGCAGCCTGAACCGACTCCGCTTCACCCCCAGGAATTGACTCCGCCGCACACGGGAGGTTCGCCATGAACCGACTTCGTCATCCTCGCCGACGCGCCATGGCTTCCGTCCTGGCCATGCTGTACCTGGTTCTCTTTTCCACCATGGCCATCGGCGTCTATGCCGCCGCCACCAACCGGATCACAACTGGCCGTCAACGACCAGCGCATCTCCCACGCCCTCCTGGCCGCCGAATCCGGGCTCGATTTCATGCGCTACCAACTCGCCCGCGTCCACATCCCCCCCTCCACCCCGCCCACCCAGGTCATCGACAGCCTCTTCCAGAACCTCCAATCCCAGCTCAACTCCACCACCAACCTCCACGGCCAGCCCATCGCCCGCTCCGGCAACACCATTACCATCCCCGGCAACGGCAACTACATCCCCCTCGATTCCGCCGGCCTCACCGCCTTCCGCGCCACCATCACCGATTGGGCCGGTGAAATCGTCGTCAAAATCGACGGCCGCTACGGCAACAACGCCCCCGCCCGCGCCATCAGCATGGACTTCACCCGCCAGCCCCACTCCACCACCGTCTTCGATTACGCCGTCGCCTCCAAAGGCCAGATCGTCGGCTCCAAAGGCGCCGTCGGCTCAACCGACCCCGCCCACCCCGAAATCGCCACCATGATGTCCGCCTTCTCCAGCAGCGACGCCGTCAACTCCCTCAACTTCTCCGGCAACTTCACCCAAAGCCCCCTGCCCGCCGGCTCGCAGTTCGACGCCCTCCGCGCCACCAGCGGCATCTCCATCCTCGCCCCCGCCGCCAACATCTCCATGACCGGCAGTTCCGGCGGACGGCGGTTTTGTTGAACTACCTTGAATCTTTTTTCGTGCGGAGTGGATTCGGTCGCAATCAAGGCCGGATCGCAGGATTGTCGATATCGCCATCGACTTTGGATTTGGTTCCAGCCAGCACTTCGCAACCCGGTTTCACCGGCTTTTCGGCTGTAGCCCCATCACCTATCGCAACAGCAGAAAACGCGACCCGAACGCCTGAGTTCGATTCTCATCAGCGGGAAACCCGAGCCGGCAAAGCCGGCTTGGACTCCTCGGCCGACTTGTGTTCGACGGGACGCACCGACATGCCTTCCGTAATGTGAGCGGCAGGATTGACGATCACCACCGTCTCTTTCGCAAGCCCGGAAAGCACTTCAATTTCGGTCCCGAGATCGCGACCGACCTGGATGTTCTGGAAGTGGACCTTATTGTCCAGCACCGTCGCCACCTGGGTTCCGCTGGCGTTGAAGAGCATGGCGCTGGTGGGGATGACCAGGGCGGGGGTTTTCCGGGAGATCGAAAACCGGATCTGGCCATACATGCCGGGATAAAGCAGGCCGTCGGCGTTGGTGAAGGCCAGCTCGAAGAGCATGGTGCGCGACTTGGAATTCAGCGACCCCGAGCAACGCGCGACGACGCCTTGGAACTGTTTGTCGGGATAGTTGCGAACCGTCAGAAAGGCCGGCGAACCCAT
This sequence comes from uncultured Phycisphaerales bacterium, assembly GCA_963841305.1. GTDB lineage: Bacteria > Planctomycetota > Phycisphaerae > Tepidisphaerales > Tepidisphaeraceae > CAWJBR01. Next base: position 364,423 of record CAWJBR010000002.1, read on the forward strand.
GGCAAGTTCGCTGGCATAAACCTGGGGAACGTTGACGACTACGCGGAGGGTATCGCTCTGGGTGACGTGGAACATCTCCCGGCCCGATGAATTGGCCGACGAAAGCAAAGCCCCGACGTCGTAATTGCGAACCGTGATGACCCCGGAGAACGGGGCAACGACCTTCTTGAACCCCTGCAAAACGCCCAGACGCTGAACGTTGGCGTCGGCGAAATCAATCGCCGCCTTGCTCTGCTCCAACACCGCAACGGCGGCATCGTACGCCGACTGCTTCTGCTCCACATCCTGAACGGAAACGGCCCCGGCGGGAAGGCTCTTGTAACGATCGAGGGTTTTCCGGGCGAACGTGAGATCGGCCTCGGCCTTCACGAGATTGGCGCGGGCCTGGGCGGCGGCGGCCTCGTTCTGGAGAAACTCGGCATCCAACTCCGGCGTGTCGATTTCCGCCAGGAGCTGCCCGGCCTGCACGCGATCGTTGATGTCAACGTAACTCTTTTTCAGATAGCCGCTGGCGCGGGGATAGATCGCCGTCTCCTGGTAGGGATGGATGTCGGCGGGAACGACAACGTCCTTGGCGCCGGCGGTTTGGCGCGGCGTGGAAACGCTGACCGTGGGAACAAAGTCGGCGCGCTCGGCGGCGTCGGCTTTGGCGGCGGCGATTCCCTTCTCGTACGGCACGTAACCGACGTAAAACAACGCCCCCAGCAACGACAGGAAGACGACCACGACCAGCAGCACGGTCCAGACGCCCGGACGCGGAAGATCGCCGGGCATCGCTTCTTCCTGCAACGCGGCGTGAGAGGGGTCTTGGCTCATGTCACATCAACTCCTGCTCCACCTTCGTCACCGGAGCGCGGCGACGGAGGAGACTATAGACAACCGGGACAAAGAACAACGTCGCAAACGTGGCAAAGGACAGGCCGCCGATAACGGCCCGGCCCAGAGGGGCGTTTTGTTCGCCGCCCTCGCCCAGCCCCAGCGACATCGGCAGCATGCCGACAATCATGGCCAAGGCGGTCATCAGCACGGGGCGCAAACGGGTCAGGCCCGCGGCCAAAGCCGCCTGGCGGGCGCTCATGCCCAGCTCACGCTGGTCGTTGGCAAACGTAATCATCAGGATGGAATTGGCGGTGGCGACGCCGATGCTCATGATCGCCCCCATCAAAGCCGGAACGCTGACGTTCGTCTGCGTCGCCCAGAGCATCCAGAGAATGCCGCAGACCGCACCCGGCAACGCCATCAGGATAATCAGCGGGTCCAGCCAGGACTGGAAGTTAATCACCATCAGCAAATACACCAGCACGACGGCGAAAATCAGCCCGTAAGCCAGGCCGGTGAACGAGGAACGCATGCTTTCAATCTGCCCCCGAAGAACCAGTTGCGAACCGCGCGGAAGCTCCTTGCGGTACTTCTCAATCACGTCCTGAAGACGATCCGCGGCGGAAGCGAGATCGGTCCCCTGCACCCCCATAAGCACGTCCACCGTGGGGAAAATGCCGTAATGCGTGGCATTGGTCGCCGCAAAACCCCGCTCGGTGGCGGCAAGGTTCGCCAGAAGCTGCGTGTTGTCCGGCGAAGGATTCTCCGACGGAACGATCGGAGTATTCTCCAGGGCATTGAGGCTGCCCATGAAATACTGCGGCGTCTGCACGTAGACGCTGTAGTTCACGCCCGTAACCGGATCAAGCCAGAAGTTGGGCGAAGTCTGATTGCTGGATGAAAGCGAGATCAGCAGATCGCTGGCGACGTCCCGCTGGGTGACGGCCAACTCGCTGGCCAGCGTACGGTCAACGACCACGCGCAGGTCCGGGGTCCGCGGAACCTGCTGCAAACGCACGTCAACGATCCCCGGAATCCGGGCAACCTCGTTTTGCAGCCGGCGGGCGATCTCCTGATTCCGCTCGACGTTGCGATAGGGGCCGGTGATCTGGACGTCAATCGGCGCGGAAAGACCGAAGTTCAACACCTGCGTGACAATGTCGGACGGGGCGAAGAAAAAGGTAAGGTCGGGAAACCGGCGAGGCAGCGACTTGCGCAAGGCGTTGAGATACCGGGCGGTAGGCTTATGCGATTCGCCCAGGGAAATGAGAATTTCCCCGTCCGCCGCCGACATCAGCGAGCCGTCGCTCATGGAAAGGTTGATGCCGCTGTTGGGGATGCCGATATTGTCCAGAATCGTTTTGATCTCGCCCGGCGGGATGGTTTCGGCTATCGCCTTCTCCACCTCCGCAAAGCGGCGTTCGGTCTGTTCGATGCGGGTGCCCGGCAGGCAGCGGACGTGCAAGCGGATTTGCCCGGCGTCCACGGTCGGGAAAAAATCCTGCCCGACCAGGAAGAACAGGCCGCAGGAACCGATGACCAGAACCGCAAACCCGCCGCTGACCATCACGCGATGTTCCAGCGACCAGGCAAGCAATCCGCCATAGAACCGGCGGACCTTCTCAAAACCCCGGTTGAACCGCTCGTGGAACTGCACCACCAGCCAGACAAGACACCCTGTCGCCGCCGCCCCCAGGCCGATCATGCCCAGCAACCGGCAGCGCCCGGCAATCCATCGGCCAACCACAGGCCCCAACGGCGAACGGGCAAATGCAAAGACGCAGGAAACAACGACCACGGCGGCAATCATCGCCACGACCTTGCCCTGCCGGGTGCGCAGATAATGACGCAACCGCGTCCCCGGCGGCAGATCCTCCTCGGCCACGGCGGTGTGGTGGTCGTGAGCCTGCTTGAGATGGATGGCGTGCTGCGCGTGCGGGTCGCGCTCGTCGAGCACGCCGCCGTACATTTCCACCTCCCCGGCCAGGAGGTAATGCACCATCGTAGGCACCAGCGTCCGGCTCAGCAGATAGCTGGTGAGCATCGCAAAGACGACGGACATCGCCAGGGGCGTAAACAAATACTTGGCCGCCCCGCTGATGAAGACCACCGGAACAAAAACGATGCAGATGCACAAGGTCGAAACAAACGCCGGCACGGCGATCTGGCTGGCGCCGTCGAGAATCGCCTGAACCAGCCGCTTGCGCTGGTGCAAGTTGCGGTGGATGTTTTCGATCTCCACCGTGGCGTCATCAACCAGGATGCCGACGGCCAGCGCCATCCCGCCCAGGGTCATCACGTTCAGCGTCTGGCCGAGGAAGGCCAGGACAATGACGGAAACCAGGATCGAAAGCGGAATGGAGACCATGACGATCACCGTGCTGCGCCAGGATCCCAGAAACAGCAGGATCATCAGGGCCGTCAGACCGGCGGCAATGGCGGCCTCCTTGACCACGCCTTCCACCGAGGCCCGCACGAACACCGACTGGTCCATCAGCAGATCGACCTTGAGGTCCGGCGGCAGAGTCGTGCGGATCTGAGGCAGCGCGGCCTTGACGGCATCCACCACGCTGAGCGTCGAGGCGTTGCCCAGCTTGTAGATCGAGATCAAAACGCCGCGGCGGCCGCCGGTATTCACGACATTGGTCTGCACGGCAAACCCGTCGCGCACGTGGGCGACGTCGTTAATGTAGATCGGCGTCCCGTTAACGGTCTTGATGGGCAGATGGTTCAGGGCCTCAACCACTTGCGGGCTGCTGTTGACGCTGACCTGGTACTCCTGCGTGCCGATCTTGGTCGAACCGGCCGGGAGAATCAGGTTCTGGACGTTGATGGCGTTGGAAACGTCGGCCGGGGAGATGCCGTAGGCCTGGAGGCGGTCGGGATTCAGATCGACGATGATCTGTCGCTGCTTGCCGCCGTAGGGGTAGGGAATCTGAATGCCCGGGATGGTGACAAGCTGCGGGCGGAGGACGTTGACGGCCTGGTCAAAGACCTGCTGCTCGGGCATCGTCTCGCTGGAGATCGACAGTTGCAGGATCGGAACGCTGGAGGCATTGAATTGAATGACCAGCGGCGGCTGCGTGCCGGGGGGCATGTTGCGAATGGCCGTTTGCGAGATGGCGGTAACCTGGGCGATGGCCGTCTCGATCCGGGCGGTGGGCTGGAAGTAGATTTTGACGATCCCGATGCCATTGAGCGACTGGCTCTCCATGTGCTCGATGTCATTGACAGTCGTGGTGAGAAACCGCTCGAACTGGCCGGTGATGCGTTTCTCCATGTCGGACGCCGACATGCCGCCGTAGTTGAAGATCACCGAAACGACGGGGATATCGATGGTGGGGAAGATGTCCGTGGGCATGCGCAGGATCATGACGACGCCCAGAATGGCGATCAGCATCGCCATCACCACGAACGTATACGGCCGGCGAAGGGCCAAGCGAACGATCCACATATGACCTAGCCCTCTAGCGTTGTGCCTTCCGCCTCGGGAGGGGCACTCTCATGCTGAAGTTGAGCCCGTAAAGTCCACATGCCACAGCCACTGCGTCTTGTAAGCCCTTTACACCCAGTGTACTCCGGCAGAGGATGGTAAAGAAAGCCGGAGAACCCCTCAAACGCCAATCGCCCGGTAAAAGCGGGCCAAAACCCACTGTTACCGAGCGATTTCCTGTAATGGGTAGGGCCGGAGTTGAACCGGCGACACATGGATTTTCAGTCCATTGCTCTACCAACTGAGCTACCTACCCGCAGTTGGGAGCAAGGATTTTAGAAGTCCGTGTCTGTTTTGCAAGGGGTGCGGGAACATTCTCTTTTAGCCCCTAACATCGTCTGAGCACGCTGCCGATAATGTTGTAGACCATAAGAAACCAAACCACCATTGCGGAGTACGCCCCGTCAGACGATATAATGGGTGGCACAGGGATATCCCGGTTGCCGGGAACCCGGAGAAATCCGTCCAAGGTGAAGACATGAAAAAAACGCACGGTACCGCTCGCTTTATCTACATGCTCCTGTCCGCCCTGCCGCTGATGGCGATGCCGGCCGTCACCCGGGCTCAATACCAGGTGGGAAGCGACGGGCGCGCCTTGGACGCCAACAACCGTCTGGACAGCGGCGGCGACAACGGTCCCGGCCGGCTGCCAAACCAGCAAGTCACCGGCAACGAAGTCGTCACCGGCAACGTCACCGCCGGGCGTGAGTTCCGCGGCTTCGTCCCCTACCGTGACCCCAAAGCCTTTACGGACATAGCGGCCGGACAGACTGCCGACCGCTTTATTGCGGGTTCCACCGGTTCCTCCCAGTCCAACACGGCCCCGGGTAATATCAACACTCCCCGCCCGTTTTATGGCCAGTCCCGCTTTGCGCCCCCGCCGCCGGGCTTCGTGCGTGACAGCACCACCGGCGCTTACGTGCCGGCCCCCAATAAAAGCGCCCAGTACGAAGACACCCGCGTTGGCGCCCTGCCTGACCCGTCCATCACCGCCCTGCCGCTGCCCGGCGAACTGATGATGCCCGGGCCGGTCAATCCCGCCTCCAACCAGCGATCCATCATCACCGCCTCGCCCCTTTACGGGGTTCGACAGTTGCAACCCACGCAGCCCGGGGATGCGGATTTCCTGGCCAATTACACCAGCCTGCGGCAAGGGTCGCTCAACGCGAACCGTTTGCGGATCGATGAAACCCGCATCCAGCAGATGCAAAGCGAACTGCTCAAACCCGCCGCCGAAGATTTGGGGGCGTTGCAGCAGCTAAGCCGGCCGCCCGAAGCGCCCGGCAATACGCCTCTGTCTTCCCAGGCAATCCAGTCCGACCAGGTTCCGCCTGCCGCCCTCGGCGGCGACGCGTCCATGGCGGAAGGCACTCGCCAGCGCATGGTGCTGGCCCCCCCCACCGAGCAAAGCACGCAATACGCCGACCTGACCCGCCGTCTCGATCAGCTCAACCGCCAAACCCCGGCGAAGATGACCGACGAGGAAGCCAACCGCCTCTACCGCGCCAAGTTGCGGGCCATCGAGCAATATAAGACCAGCGAAACCCCAAAGCCCGCCGTCTCAGCGCCCCAGCCCCTGCCGGGTCAGGCCAATCAATCCCGGGCCGAAAAACTGGGCCTGCCCGATTACGGCAAACAAGCCCTTGAACAGGTCAAGAATCTCCCCCCGGGCCGGGCCGTCGCCAATGCCACCACCGCCCCGGCGAATCTTCCTCCCGTCATCAAGACCGAACCCGACGCGGTCAAGCCGCTGCAGATTCACAGCCTTGCCGAAGGCGTCAAGGCTCCGGGCCTCGGGCAATTGCTGGCCAGGGCGGAAAGCCTGATGAAAGAAGGCAAGTTCACCTCCGCACTGGACCAATACGACGTTGCCGAACGCGTAGCGCCCAACAACAAGCTGATCGTCCTGGGTCGGGCCGTGGCCGAACTCGGGGCCGGATATTACGCCCGGGCCGAAGCAGACCTCTACGACGCCTTCCTCAACAGCGAAGCCCTGTTGATGGGACAGTACGACCTGAAATCATGGTTCGGCGAACAACGCCTGGCCTACCTGGTCCGCGACCTCAAGGACGTGGCCAAGTCTGAAACCAGCCAGGGCAGGCCCCTGCTCCTGCTGGCGTTTATCGCCTACAACACCGGCAACGAACGGCTGGCGCCGGGGTATCTGGACCTGTGCGAGAAGCGATCCGCCGGCCCCAATCCGCTCCTTCCCCTGCTCCGCAAGCACTGGGCATTGCCGACGTTACCAACCCCGGACGGGAACAATCCCAACGAATGATGCCGACAAGTCCAAGCGGCTTTCCCACGCCCACCGATTCCAATCGGTGGGCGTTTCCGCATCTAAAGTTACATCCCCGATAACCGATAACATACGGGGAGAACCTCCGCGGAGGGATTAGTACATGCAGAAAGCCAATCCGGAACTACTTCATAAAGCCATCGCTCGAAGCGCCGCCATGGTTCTGTCGTTGCCGTCGGCCGGCATGATGCGGCACTGCAAGTCCCGGTTCCTCTCCGAAGAGAACGACGGCTTCTGGGTCGAATCCATCCCCGCCGAGCGGGTGCTGATCGAGGAATTGCTTACGACGCAGCATCCCGTGGGGGTTTCCTTCAAGAACGAAGATACGAAGGTCGTCTTTCTGACCAACCTGTCGCGTTACATGCCCGAATTTCGGATCAACGCCCAGACGGTCGTTCCCGCCCTGATGTTGCAATTCCCCACGGAGCTGAAGGAAATGCAGCGCCGCGGCAGCTACCGCGTGACGGTCCCCATGGACAACAGCCTGTCGGTGCGCATCTGGCGCATCGGACCCGGCGTCTACCTCAAGGATCGCCCCATGGCCGCCCAGGAAATCCCCACGCAGGTGCGCGACGTCAGTGTCGGAGGGCTGGGCGTGATTCTCACCGGCAAGGACGGCCAGCCCCCGCGGGTCGCTTCCACGGATCGACTGCGCATCCAGTTGGAATACCGCGACACTTCATTGCTGCTGGAAGGCCAACTGCACTACGCGATGGCCCCCAACCGCTGCGACGTCCTCCGCGTCGGCATCCAGTTCAAAGCCCCCAGCAATGACATCGAAGGCCGTCATTGCCTGGCCAAAATCACCCGCATCGTCGGGGAGTTGCAGCGCGAAGAAGTCCGCCGCTTCTGGCTCGGAGCCAACAAGGCCGTCTGATCCGACGGCAAATCCGGCAAACTCAACGCCCGCCGATTTCGATCGGCGGGCGTTTGAATTTCATGAATCTTCGCAGGGTATGACTACAGCGCGTTTTCCTGCTGGACAATCGCGTCAAAAACTTCCTGGGAAGTTTTGGCGTTGGCCAGGGCCTGGCGGAATTTGTCGATGGTCATCAGCCGGCTGATGCGCGCCAGCGCGTGGATGTGGGGGCCGGTCTTGTCCGGGGGCGAACTAAGCAGCCAAATCAATGTTACGGGGCGGCCGTCAATCGCCTGGAAATCGATCGGGGTGACCGCCTTTCCGATGGCCATGACCAGATGGTCCGTTCCGGTACACTTGCCGTGCGGGATCGCCAGGCCGTTGCCGATGCCCGTGGTGCGTGTGGCTTCACGGTCGAGCACGGCTTCCAGAACTTTTTTGGAATCGGCAATCTCACCGGTCTGGGCCAGGAGAGAGACGAGTTCGCGGATGGCTTCCGTCTTGGTGGTGGCCTCGAGCGGAACCTTGATGTTTTCAGGTTTCAAAATGTCTGTCAGGCGCATACCTTACAACTCCGGCGCAAAATGGTTCCCGGCATACTCATTGCCGAAACGACAATCGTAACCGCCCGGCCTCTGCCAAGCAAATGGCAGACCCCGTCTATCCGAATCTCCGGCGCAGTCATCGCGCGCCCGGCTTTCGTTTGGGCACAAATCCAAAAGCAAAGCACGACAGCATCAGCAGCCAGAAAATCCAGAAGGCCGGATCGGACGGGCTGTGAAAATTCAGCCGCGGATGATGGTGATCGATGTTAAACGCCCAGTCCAGCACGAGCTTGCCGCCGATGACCAGCACCAGCAGGTAGGCCGAAATCTCGAACCGAGGAAACTTTTCCAGCAGCTTGATAAAGACCACGGCGGCAAAACGCATCAGGATGACCCCGAGCATGCCGCCGACCACAACGACCCAGAGCTTGGGATGAAACCGGGACCGATTGGACGCCGCCTCGGCCCCCGTCACCAGCGCGACGGCCGCCAGGATGGAATCGACGGCAAAGGCAATGTCCGTCAGCTCGATCACCGCCACCGTTGGCCAGAACCCGGCCGCCTTGCTGTGCCGAGGGGCCACCGGAACGTCAACCGCGATTCTCTCGGCAGCCTCCCCTTCGGGAACCGGTTCGCCGTCGGCTTGCTCCACCAGAATCGGCTGCCCATCAGGCCCGACAGTGATCTTGCGTTCGTCGTGGAACCGGCTTTCAAGCAGAAAATGTTTGAGGGCGACGTAAAGCAGATACAGGCCGCCCAGCAACTTCACCACCCGCCATTGCATAAGCAGGCTGGCCGCGCCGATGGCGAAGAGGCGGAACCCGAATGCCCCCACCAGACCGTAGGTCAGCGCCCGCTTCTGCTGGTGCTTGGGCAGTCGCTTGGCCAGCAGACCCAGCACCAGGGCGTTGTCGATGGAGAGAACCCCCTCCAGAACAACCAACAACCCGATGATCGCCAGATCGTTGAAGTTAAACGTTTGTCCGAACATGGGGGACACAAGAGCAGGATACAGAGGACGGAAGATTTCGTCCCCCGACCCTATCCGTTATTTCAACATCCCTGCCTTCTTGGCGTAGTTGAAGATTCCACCGGCTTCGATGATGGGCAGAACGTCGCCCAGCGGGTGCAGGTCGTGGCGCTGGCCGGTGGTTTTGTTCAGCAGATAGCCTTCGGCCAGATGCACTTCCAGCTCATCACCGGTACGAATTTTATCGACCAGGCGTTCCTTGCTTTCCAGCGGAACGACATAGCCGCCGTTGACGCTGTTACGGTAGAAAATCCGGGCGTAGAACTCGGCGATGACCAGTGTTGCGCCGGCCTCGGCCAAGGCGAGGGGGGCGTGTTCGCGGCTGGAGCCGCAGCCGAAGTTTTTGCCGCCGATGACAATGCTGAATTCGCTGCGGAACTGGTGTTCCGGGACGAACCGGCAGTGCCCGCCGGGCAGACCCGCCTGCGCTTCGGGGACGCCGGACAGGGCGTACATACCGAAGAACTTGCGTTCTTCGGGGATGGACGGGTTATAAGACAGGTATTGGGCCGGGATGATCTGGTCGGTGTCGATGTTGTCGCCAAGCACATAGGCTTTGCCGGTTACGATTTCTTGCATAATATCCTCTCGTCTTTTGTTGAGTCGCACAGAATAGATACAGAGGCCGGACTTGTACAGAGGTCGAGCCCTTCTTCCGGCTTGGAGTTTGCGGCGGCGCTGCGGGCATGGACCTGATCCGGGGCTTAAAGGCCGAGTTTGTTCCGCTGCGGGAGTTTCCGCGTCGGCGGTGGTTTTATGCCACGCCTCTGTGGTATTACCACGGTTCGGGGCCGCGTGAGAAGGTTCAGACCGATCGGAACTTCTATGACCTGATTGATCCGTTGCTGCGGGAAGCCTGCTATTCGCTGCATCGGGCCGGGATAGATACCACCCCTTCCTGCCAGGGGCATTTTTATCCGTTGGGATATTTCAAGGAAGTCTGGGGCCGGTTGCAGGGGGAACGGCAGCAGATTCAACATCAGGGTCTGCCGGTCAGGGATTGTGAAACAGGCCGGGTTTATCTGTTTCGGGAGGCGGAGTTTCGACTGCCTTGGGACAGCTTTGGCGACTTTTACCAGGCGGTGGCGTCGAGGCAGAACGAAGGGTATCTGGGGATTCAGTTCCCCGCGGCACACCGGAAGCTGGCCGAGCGTTTGGTGGCCGATGCGTATCGGACGAACACCGGCCGGATTGTTGCCGGGTCCGGTGAAGATGCCGGTGACTGCTTTTCCTTCTCTCTTGTCACCGCCCCACCCGATCCGCAACAGGCGGAAAGAGACTGGTCGCACATGACCGCGTATCTCCGGGGACTGTTGCGTAAATGAGGGTTTACCCAGATTCACTTTGGCTTTGACACTACAGTTGCGCATCGCCACTCCTGTTCTGCTGTCGAGAGCGGCGGGCGATGGCCTGATGCTCGCGGCGGAAAGCAGAACAGGCCAACGCCAACTGAACATCGTTGAGCCGTGGCCAGACGATCCGCATCAGCAGCACTCGCACCTCCGGCTCCGTCAGGGGAATCAACTGGCCCCCTGCCGCCGATGCGTCGTTTTTTTTGCCGCCAGACGCACCGCCGTCAGGAACGCCGCCGCCAGCAGGCTCAGACTGACGTGGCGGTACCATCCCACATACGAACGCACCTCGTAATGGTCCAGTCCCGTCTCCCCCTTGGCGCACTCAAAGCAGCTTTCGATCTGCCAGCGTTGGCCGCTGGCCTGAGCCAATTGCCGACAACTGGTCCCCCGGGCGCCAGACACAGGTAATAACCGCACTCCCCGGTGCGGAGATGCCGACGGATCAACAACCAACGCTGCAATCGGTCGGCCGTCGGCTGGCCGATGGGCAAGGCCGCAAAGTCATAGGCCCGGTCCGCCTCCTGGCCGATGCTCAATCGCTGCCATTGGCTGGCGGCCACCCGCGGCGGAATCTGTTTGATCGGAATCAGGTGCTGGCCCACAAAGACCCGATGGCGGCAGGACACCGCCAGCACATACGGCTGGTTCCGCTTCTCCAGGAACGCTCGGAACTCCCCGTCGCCTCCATAGACCTCATCGGCCAGCACCCATCGGGGGCTGATGCCGGCCGCAAAGCTCCGCGCCAGCAGGTCCATCGCCAGCTTGGCCTTGCGGGCATAACGGCGGTGGGTGGGAATGCCGGCTTCCTGGCAGCGGGGCGGATCCTGGCACCAGCTTTTCGGCAGATACAGTTCCCGGTCGATCAACATCCGTCCCCGCGAACTGGCCAGCGTCAGGAACACACCCACCTGGCAGTTGACCACCGCCCCCACGCTCCCGCAGTACTGCCGCTGCACGCCGGCGGATTTGTCCCCCCGCTTGGGAAAGCCGCTTTCATCCACGATCAGGATCCCCGGGTCCGAGCCGTCCAGCAGATGCTCCTTGGCGTAGCGGATCAACTCATCGCGCAGGTCCTCGGCGTTCCAGCGGGCCCGGCCCAGCAGCCGCTGCATGGCGTAGGGTTTGGCTTCGCCCAGGCGCTCGGCGATTTGCCAGCTGTTCTTGCGCTGGGCGTCGGAGGTCAGGCCCTGAAGGTACTCCCCGGCCCGTCCCCGCAAATCCCTGCGGGCAAAGCAGGGTCCAAATCGTTGCATCAACTGATCAAACTGATCCCGCCAACTCGCTACCGTCTGCGCATCCATGCGTTCAGCTCCTTTGCCGGGCCACTTGGCCCGATACTTCTTCTATCGGCAAAAACCAGCGATGCGCAACTGTAGTGTTCGATTTGGAAAGGGTCAGTAGCCATTGGTCCTTAGTCAGTAGTCCGTGGTGGGTTTGCTTTTTATCACGAAACGGGGCTGTCGCGGTGAAAACAAGGGGAATTTGGCTTTGTTTTGTACAAATGGCGTGGGGGTGTGGTGGGTTTGTTTTGTAAATCCGGGGCTGTAATCACGGATGAACGCCAATAAATGCGGATAGAAACAAGCTCCCTCTATAGTCAACGCGGGGTATCACGAAAAGGTGTTTTTGAGGTGATGCAAGGGGTGATCGGCAGAACCGCGAAGGAGGGAGGAGCGGGGAGGAACGCAGCTAGTTTCTACTGTTTCTCTAACTAGCTGCGTCCCCGTGCTGCACCTCCCTGTTCTGCACGCCGCCTCCACGCGTTGCCCCGGTTGAGCACGTGGTAAATCGTCCCCGCTTCAAGGCCCGCGCCGTTCGTGGCATCCCCCGCCACCCTACCCACACCCGTCAGCCCCGTTAATATCGGTGATGTTCCCCTTTTCCCTTCTCCAATACCAATGTGGGCGTGAATCACACGTTTCGTTATCCGCGCAAGCGCGAGTACAATCTCCAAGGCTATGGTGGGTTGTGGTGTCCCAGACTATTCACATATGGACCGGTTCTATGGCAAATAATCTTGTATCTCTCGAAGACGCCCTGACTCGGTATGATCGGACGACTGATCGAGCGGCGGTCGATCTGGCCGAGAAGGAGCGGCAGGAGGTCATCCACCACTTTCCAATTGAGCAATGGTCCGATCTGCCTTTGGAACGGTATGCGTTAGGGCAGGGCAGAAAACATGACTCCTTTTGCTGGTGGATGGAGTTCGGCACCCAGCATGTCGGCTCGATGAAAGGCGGTCAGGCCAACAAGCACCTGATCTACCGAAAGGCCGATGGAAGCTGGTATTTTGATGCCAAGAGCTACAAGACCGAAGCCGAACAGTGGCAAGCTGTGCGAGCAGCATTTGTAGAGGCTTTCAAGAAGGCCAAGGCAGGTGAATGGGACTCCATCGATGACATTCCCCTGCTCTCCCGTGTGAGCATGCTCAGGGGCAAGGCGCTTTACACATACTTCCCAAACGACCTCTTGCCCATCGTCTCACCTGCACATCTCAAGCACTTCCTGCAACGGGTCGGCGGGACACTACCCGAGGAGATGACGCTAGATGGCGTTCGGCTGAACCGAATGCTGTTGGCCAGGCTGCGCAAGATCGAACGGTTGAACGGCTGGCACACCAAAGAGCTTGAGCGTTTCCTCTATCACTGGGCCGACCCTCGCGACCGCCAGCGGGTGGTGAAGATCGCGCCGGGCGAGGATGCAGGGTACTGGGATGAGTGTCTCGCGAACAACTACATCTGCGTCGGCTGGGGCGATGCAGGAGACCTGCGTGAGTTCGAGTCGAAAGACGCCTATCGTGCCGAGTTCAGGGAAGTCTATGGCGCGGGGTACAACAACCATGAGCCGACGATAAGCAAGAAGAGCAACGAGGCGTGGATGCTCCGTGAGCTTGAGGCGGGCGACCGCGTGGTGGCCAACCACGGCACCGCCAAAGTGATCGCCGTGGGCACGGTGGTGGAACCGGGCTACGAATGGATCGATCGCAAGAAGGGCGACTTCAACAACATCGTGCATGTCAAATGGGATACATCCTTTGCACAGGCCATCCCACCGCAGAAGAAATGGGCCTTCATCACCGTCGCGGATGTGCCGCAGTCGCTGGCTGCGCAAATCTTGTCAAAGCAGGGGCCGGGACCGGGGCCGGTCGTACCCCTCCCAGTGGATCCCCTATTCCATGAGATTGCCAGTGCGATGGAGCGAAAGGGGCAAGTTATCCTCTACGGCCCACCCGGAACGGGCAAGACGTACGCCGCACGACGGTTTGCTGTGTGGTGGTTGCTGCGAAAAGAGGGCAAAGAGCTGCCGGAACTCTTGTCGAACCTCAAGGCGTTTTCCGAAGCCGAGCAACGGCTTGCCACGTCCGAGCTTGTCCAGCGGGTCTGGTGGGTGGTGGCCAACCCAGAGAATTGGAGTTGGGATCGCCTTTTCAAGACGAAGACGGAGGCGTTTGAACTAGGAAAGATCGCGCGTAACTTCCCGTTGGTTCGCAAGGGCGATTTGGTTATTGGCTACCAGTCAACGCCCGACAAGAAGATCGTTGCCGTTGCCCGCGTTTCCCGCGAGTTTCACACATCGGACAAGGGAGTGTCGCAGATCGTAATCGAGGCCGTCGCGAAGGTGGAGAACGGTGTTACCTTCAAGGAGTTGCAGGACGACCCTGTGTTGCGCGAGTCTGAGCCGATGCAGCACAACAACCGGGGCACACTGTTCAAGCTCTCCGAAGAGCAGTTCGAGCACCTTGCAGAACTGCTGGTAGAGCGCAACGACGACCTCCGCAAGCATCTTCAGGCAGGTACTGGCGTGGGGCCGCTGACACAGCTTACGTTCCATGCGTCCTACAGCTATGAAGACTTCATCGAGGGCTTTCGACCGGCAGACACCGGCGATGGCACGCTGTCATTAAGACTGGAAGACGGCGTTTTCAAGCGTATCTGCCGGGCAGCGCAAGCGACTCCCGACAAACCTTATCTAGTCCTGATCGACGAGTTCAACCGTGCGAACGTGGCAAAGGTGTTTGGGGAATTGATCACGCTGCTGGAAAAGGACAAACGCGGGATGATCATCAACCTGCCCCAGAGTAAGGAAGCGTTCACAATCCCGCCCAACGTGTACGTGCTGGGCACCATGAACACCGCCGACCGCAGCATCAAATTGCTGGATACAGCGCTTCGTCGTCGCTTTGCGTTTCTGGAACTGATGCCGAACTCGTCGCTACTGGAAGGGAAAGTGGGAAATCTGGCTCTTGATGAGTTCCTCGATGAACTGAACCGCCGCATCGCCAGAAAGGAAGGACGGGAGAAGCAGATTGGCCACTCGTTCCTGATGGACGGCGACAACCCTATCACTGAACAAGAGGAGTTCGCCCGACGCTTTCGCCAAGAGATTCTGCCGTTGCTTCAGGAATACTGCTACGAGGACTATCGGGTGCTGGCTGATTACATCGGCGAGAAGTTGGTAAAGCAAGATGCCCAGATGCTGGACGAAGAAGTCCTGAACGACGATGACAGCCTCGTCGCCGCGTTGGAAGAGGAGTTCGTGCAGAAGGATACTACAGCGTGACTTCGCAGCTTGAGCAGCTTCCGTTGGTGTGTCTTTCCGAATGGCAGAGCATCCATCTCGCCGGGAAAGCCCTCAGTGATGAGGACCGCCACCTTGTGGAGAGGCTCAGCAACGAGACCGATAGCCGTCTGGGCATCGATGAACTGCGGACGGGGCTGCGTATCAGCGCCCGTTCGTGGGTGGGCGTCGTCCGCTTCTCCTCCTTTGAGCTTCAGGTGGTGCCGAAACTGGTGGGCCAGCATCTCGACTTGCTGAAGCTAATAGACTTCGCTACGGGGCTTGAGTGCCTCAGCCGCTATCCTGCGGTCCACACCTTCGAGGCTGAAGGTACGAGCCTGCTTGACCTCATCGCCCTGCTTCTGGCCGAGGCCTGCGAGCGGCTGGTACGCGGCGGATTGCTGGCTGATTACCGCGAGGTCGAAGACGATCTGCCTGTGGTCCGAGGACGGATGCTACTGGACAGGCAGATGAGACGGCGCATGGGCCGCATCGACCGTCTTGAATGCCGTTTTGACGAGCAGACCACGGACGTACCGGAGAACCAGATTTTGCTGGCCGCTCTGTCCGTCTGTGCTCCACGGGTGAAGGACTCGATGGTGGCCCTGCGGATTCGGCGTCTCCTGAACGTCGTTTCTGACGTTTGCTCCTTGGAGGCGTTCGACCTTGCCGCCGTACGGGCGGGCCTCGCCTACCACCGCCTCAACGCGCACTACCGAGATGCGCATGGTTTGTCATGGCTCGTTCTGGAAGGTCTCGGGATCGACGATCTCTATGCGGGCGGCACCCACCACTGCTTCGCCTTCATGTTGGATATGAACCGGTTGTTCGAGGCGTTTGTCACCCGTTGGTTGACGAGGCTTCTCTCCGGCAGCGGCTTTCACGTCCTGCCCCAGCGGCGAGACAGAAGCATCCTGTGGGACGCGAACCTGAATCGGGCATATGCAAAGGTGATCCCCGACATCCTGATCCAGCGCGATAATGTTCCGGGCCGTTATCTGCCCATTGACGCCAAGTACAAGCTCTACGATGAGAGGAAGCTGGCTGCCAGCGACATATACCAGACATTCCTCTACGCCTATGCCTATGGCGGTCGCGATCTGTCGGTGTTGCCGCAGGCCATTGTGCTGTACCCGGCGTCGTCGGAGGACAGCCGCAAAACACGGCTGCATGTTCAGCGCAGTAACATGACGAGTGCCGAGCTTCATGGGCTGGGCATCCACATTCCTACTGCACTTGCCGAGGTACAGAAAGCGTCGAAAGGGACAGTCGGCGATCTGCTGGTGGCCCGAGTGCATGCCTGCTTCGCCTCGCTGGCCTCGCCCGCTGGCACCTCGTAGAGGGGGCGGCTATCGAGCCTGTCCATCCACCACCGCCGTTTGAGGAATGCCTTGATTGCCTCCACCGGGTCCATCCCACACGCCGTCGCCCAGTCCACGAACTCCGCAACATCAACTCGGCACTCGGTGATCTCCAAACTGTGGGCCATCGTGTGGCTGGGGAGGATCATGTGCCCATATGCCGGAATCGGCGGATCAACCGCTGCAAACAGGACCATGGAATTCTGCTAAAACCGCGTGAGGCGGCGTGAGCCTTGCTTGGCTTGGGTGGTGGCCTGCGGACTGCACGCGGCAGGTGGCCAACTCAACCGCGTATCAAGCACAAGGAGAAGCACATGGAGATTAAACGATGCGGTTCCCATCCCTCCGGCAAAGGCTCGGCAGACTGGTTTACCGGCATGGTTCGCATCGATCCGCTGATCGAGGAGCCTGAGCCGGGGCTGGCGATTATCTCCAGCGTCACCTTTGAGCCGGGAGCCCGCGCCGCCTGGCATACGCATCCGCTCGGGCAGACCTTGATCGTCACGGCCGGCTGCGGCTGGGTGCAGCGTTGGGGCGGGCCAAAAGAGGAAATCCGGCCGGGCGATGTGGTCTGGATTCCCCCGGGCGAAAAACACTGGCACGGAGCAACGGCCATGACGGCCATGACCCACATCGCCATCTATGAAAAGCTCAACGGCAAGGCCATCGACTGGATGGAGAAAGTCGCCGACGAACAATACCTGTCCTGATCGGAAAACTGGCAAACTCTCCGCCCTTTTGCATGGTTACCGCCATGTCCAACCAGCCTGAGCCGTTCCGCACCACACGAAAACGCAGCGAGGCCTGATCGCGGATTGCCTCTTCCCGCTGAAAAGCCTTCCCGACTATGCTCCATGCGGGCAAGGCTTCGCGGGTGCATAAATTGCCGCCGAACCGCAAGGTGAACCATGCCCGCCACGCCACGCCGCTCAGCCTTTACCCTCGTGGAACTTTTGGTGGTCATTGGGATCATCGCGGTTCTGATCGGGCTCCTCCTGCCGGCCCTCAGCGCCGCCAGAAAGCGGGCCGACGAAACGGTCTGCCTCTCCAACATCCGCTCACTGCTCCAGGCCATTCACATCTACGCCGACGAGCAGAACGGCCTGCTGGCCTGCGGTTCATCCAACCCCCTGCTCTATCCCGGCCAATCGCCCTTCCTGCCCATCAACAGCCTGGCCACCTTCCAGTTCTGGCTGGGACTGAATCAGGAACCCTCCGGTTTGGGGCTTCTGATCGAAAGGGGATTGATTCCCGGCCCGCTGCTCTTTTGTCCCGCGGACGTCAACGCCGATCCGCAGGCGGAATGCGACAAGTTTCGCACCCATGCCGCATCGGATGCCTGGTGTTCCTATCTCTTCCGACAACTCGACGGCCAATCCTACGTTCCGCCCAAAACGCGGTTGGCCAACCTCGGCGATAATGCCAGGGGCAACCGCGTCACCGCTCTCATCATGGACATGCAATGCACGATGGTATGGGCCGGTTTGCCCGTCAAGAACAACCACGAGGGAACCCACTGCTGCATCGGCTTTGCCGACGGCTCGGCCATGCTGTTCCCCAACACCGATCAGAATCTTACGCTGCAAGGCTCCACCGGCGCGGTGGAACAACGGCTTAACCAGATGCTTGAATATGCGGATTCGCTTTCGCCGTGACAGGCTCCGTCGAAATGCTTGACGAATGGGGAGAGAGCGGCGAAACGGAGTGGCCTGATTCGCGAAACCGCAAGCGTTATCGAAAGCCAGGGGCGAGGCGAAGCGATCTGGATACAGATCAGATCAACCCTGCCACCCGATCCACGGCCGCGGCGAGCGGCGCCACGTATTCGTGCCCGAACAGGTGAACGTGGTTAATCAGCGGATAGAGCTGATAGATCCATTTGCGCACGCGGTGGTACTCGTTGGGGAGCCGGTGCGTTTGCTGATAGGCCCGTAAGAACGCGGGCGTAATCGTATGGAACAGTTCCATATAGGCGATTTCCGCCTCGGCATGGGCGAACTTGCAATTAGGGTCCAACACCGCCGTCACCCACCACCGCCCGTGCTCGTCGGGTTTGGCCAGCAGGTTCGTCGCCCACATGTCCCAATGCACCAGCCGCGGCCGGTCCTGATGCCCGATCAGCCGGTCCAGCTTCGTATGAATCTTCGCGATCTGCTTGCGGCACTTCACCGGGAGGATCGGCATCTTTTCCGTATCCCGCCAGATCGGGTCGTACACCTCATGATAAAACTGCACCCAGCTTTCGTGCTGAAGGGCCTTGCGGTCGGTAACGCGCTGGTAGTGGGAGTGGGTCCGCTGGTGCATCGTCACGACCAGTTCCGCCAGGTGCATTTGCAGACGGTCGTACTCTTCGGCGTTGCAGCGTTTTTTGGCCTCGTTGAAATCGACCCCTTCGACGAACTGCATCAGCAGATAACTGAACGGCTCATCCAGCGAACCGATCTTGCAGACGTAGACCTCCGGCGTGGGCAATCCCGCTTCGCGAAGGAGATTCAACTGATACGCTTCCTGCTCGTAGGCCAGATTAACCCGATGCGGCGTGATCTTCAGGACGGCCCGCTGCCCGTCCCGCGTCGTCAGGGCCAAAGTCGTGTTGATACACCCCCCCACCAGAGGTTTGACCTCCGTAAGCTCCGCCGCCGTGCCAACCCAATCCTGCACAATCCGGCGGAGCAACTGCCACGAAATGTCGTTCTCTTGCAACGGCATTCGTGGTGTCCATTATGGCATGAGTCGGTGAGCAATACAACAAAAAGACAGGGACGGGGCGACATTCATAGCCGTCTCCCGTCCCTGCCGTATCATCCGGGGCTCCGCCACGCCATGGGTGCCGTCCCGGCACCGGCCCTTCAGCGATAGCGTGGTCGGCGTCCCGTTGGGTTCAACGTTCGGGCTCGCTGGTCAATCGGTTCCGACCTTCTTCACCAGCTTGCCGTACAATCCGAGGATCAAGAAAGTCGGCGCCCACTGCCCGACAAACAGGCTGGCATCCTTCTGCCCCATTACCCGCAGCACCAGCGACGTGGCGATCGAACCGCCCGCCGCCCACAGAAAAGCGTCCGACGGCAGCTTGGCCGTCTGCGCTTCGATCATGCTCGCGCCCTGCTCGGTGGTCATTCGCGTCATGGTGAAACTCCTCATACTCCAGCAGGAGTGCGCGTGAGCCTGAACACCAGTGCTCGCCGCGCCCGCCTTGACTCCGCAAGTGTTCGGCAAACCCGATGCCATCCCCCAACTTCCACCCCCATGCGGCCGGGCACGCATCAAAAAAGCAGACTCGAGTTTTGCAACGGGAAAATTCCGCGCACGGTTTGGCGTTCCCCCCGGCACTTTGGCACCGCCCCCTCAAGTCATTACCGCCGCTCGATCACCAGCAAGGCTTCTTCCGCATACAGGTTGTCCTCCGCCTGCATGGGACGAATCCGCCCGTCCACCAGCACATGCCCTTCGACGATTCTCACCCCCTGCTTCCGCGTCCAGTCCAGAAAATCCTCGAGCGTCAGCAGGTGGATGTTGGGCGAGTCGTACCAGCGATACGGGAGAACGCTCGTCACAGGCATCCGCCCCTGCACGACCAGGTCCAACCGCACGCGCCAGTAGCCGAAGTTCGGGAACGACACGATCCCGTACCGCCCGACGCGAAGCATATCCTCCAACACCGCCGTCGGCCGGTGCAGCGCCTGAAGCGTCTCCTCCAGCACGACGTAGTCGTAGCTTTGATCGGCGAAGCCCTTCAATCCGTCGTCAAGATTGGCCTGAAAGACCGGCACTCCCCTGGCCACGCTCCGGTAGACCGCGTTGGGATCCAGTTCAATGCCCTGCCCGTGGACCTTCTTGCGCATCATCAGCCCGGCCAGCAGATGTCCGTCGCCGCAACCAAGGTCCAGTACCGATGCATACTGGGGGATATGGCTTTCGATAGCCTGGTCCTGCCATCGCGCGGCCGGGCGCTCGCCCGGACCCGCCGGCGACGTGGCAACCGCCACCTTTTTCAGCAGTTCCGACCAGTCCTTTTCGCCCAGCCCCAACAGCGCCGGATCGACATTCTCGAACAACCGTCGCAACAGTTCCGCACGCGGCGGTTCCTGCCCGGCGGCGGGATTGTCTGGCTTGTGCTTGCTCATCGCCGGGTCCCTTTCAAGAAATGTTCCAGCAGATGCGACACCGGCTCCGTCTCCACCAGGAACGCATCGTGTCCGAAATGCGAGGGAACATCCACATACGTCACCGGCTTGCCCACTCGGCACAGGGCCAGCGCCAGCTCGCGGCACTGGGCCGGGGGATACAGCCAGTCCGTCGAGAAGGAGACGACCATGACGTTCGACCTGATCCGCCGACAGGCTTCCTCCAAGTCGCCGTCGCCCCACTGGGCCGCCGCGTCGTAGTAATCCATCGCCCGCGTGACGTACAGATAACTGTTGGCGTCAAATCGCTCCACGAACGCCCGGCCCTGGTATTCCAGATAGCTTTCCACCTCGAACTCAACGCCGAAGCCGTACTCCCGCTTGTGATTTCGCAGACGCCGCCCGAATTTTTTATGCATCCCCTCTTCCGAGAGGTAGGTGATGTGCGCCATCATCCGCGCCACCGACAACCCGTGATTCGGCGGCTTATGTCCGTAATAATTCCCGTGATTGAAATTCGGGTCGTTCTCGATCGCCTGTCTGCCGACCTTGTTGAAGGCCAGCCCTTGCGCCGACAGCCGCTGCGAGGCCGCCAGCACGATGCAGTTGTCCACGCGCTCGGGGAAAGCCAACCCCCATTCCAGCGCCTGCTGCCCGCCCAGCGATCCTCCCACCACGGCATGAACGCGCTCGATCCCCAGCGCGTCCAGCAGCTTTGCCTGAAGCCGCACCCAATCCCCCACCGTCACCACCGGAAACCGCAGCCCGTACGCCTGCCCCGTGGCCGAATTCACACAGGCCGGCCCTGTGGTGCCGTAGCAACTGCCCAGGACGTTGGAACAGATCACGAAATACTTGGTGGTATCGATGGCCTTGCCCGGCCCCACCACCGTATCCCACCAGCCGGGATGTTTCAGTCTCCAGGGCCGCCCGCTGGCTTCGGCATTCTTGTCCCACCCGGCCACGATGCGCATCACCCGAAAGCGCATGCACCACCAGCACCACGTTGTCTTTGGCTGCCGAGAGCGTCCCGTAGGTTTCGTATTCCACCACCACCGGCCCGATGCTCTCCCCCGACTCCAGCACCAGCGGCTGTTTCGCCGACATCAGCTCGATGGTCTGCGACTGCGTCCACCCCACCGAGCGCGGACTGTCGGCAGGATCATCCCCACGTCGCCGCGTTGTTCCGCTTGAGTTCAACAAAATCCTCCGTCCGTGATTCCCCAACATGATAAAGCATCCCGCCCCGGATGAAAACACACGCGACGGTTCGCCCGTCACGGGCGAACAATTTTGGGTTGGATTGGCGCACCTCAATGCATATGATCCCCCGCTGAGGCTCCTTGCGATAGACGGGACAAGCATGCAAAACGGCATCATCATCGTAGACCACGGCTCACGCCGCGAGGAAAGCAACCTGCTGCTCGAAGAGGTTGCCCGCGCATTTCTTCGTCGCTTTGCCGATCGCTATGCCATCGTCGAACCTGCGCATATGGAGTTGGCCGAGCCTTCCATCGGCACGGCTTACGCCCGCTGCGTGGAGCGCAGGCGCCGAACGCATTATCGTCTGTCCTTTTTTCCTTGGGCCGGGAAAGCATTGGACCAGTGACATCCCCCGCCTTGCGGCCGAGGCCCAAGCTCGTTTCCCCAAAACCCGCTATCACGTTACGCCGACGTTGGGCTTGGATGATCTGATCCTTGACCTGCTCAATAAACGCATCAGCCAATGCGTTGAAAATGATTATCTGTGCGACCAGTGCCGCAATACGCTCCGTAGCAACCCTTAAGCCCACCTCCACCGAGCGATCCCCAGAGCGATCAACACCGCCCCCAACATTGCCAGATAGCTCCGCATTGAAATCTCCTCGCCTGCTGCCCGAAATTCAATTTTCTTCTCCCACGTCGGGGGGATTACTTCTCCGCCTGTTCGTGCCGCCAATTCACGGAGTGTTCCGTAGTCGTTTCCCACGTCCTCGAACTCGGCCGCATATCGGCCTGCCACCGCGAAGCGATCGACCGCTCTCCCTTCGCACCAGACCGTTGCGATCCTCGGCCGGCCTGACGCCGGGGCCACCGCTTCGTAGCTCCCCGGACCAACCTGCCGAAGCGGGTATGATTGTTTCCCATCCTCGCCGCTTAATTCCAACCCGAACCCCAGCCCGTTGCGATATTCATTCTCTCTCTTGGCGTCCACCTTTACCCGCAACTGCGCCCCCGATTCCCACGTCACATGCAGCGACGGATCACGCGGCGGGCGTGCCATCAAGCCCGCCAACCGCTCTCCCTCTGCCGCCGTCGCCGCGAACGCCGCTCCCATCACCTCTCCCGCCCCCAGTTGCCAGCGGGCGGCCAGGGGAATCGGCCCTTCCGCGGCCTGGGCCTCGGCAAGTTGCGCCGCCTGCGGCTTCAGCCAGGTGCGATTCCACAGCAACACGCTTCGCCCTTGCAAGATCCCCTCTCGAAAGCGTACGTCGATCGGATCGCGCCCGAGCCGTCGGGGCATTGCGCCGCGCATCAATTCAACGGCCGACCCAGCCCACTGTTGCGGGTCCATCTGCCGCACCACCGTCCCGCCGGTGGCGGCCGCCATCTTTTGCAGTTCGTCCGCGCCCGCGCCCTGGCCGATTGCCAGCAGGTGCAAGTGAATCCGCCCGGCTCGCAACCGCTCAGTCAACTTCCCCGCATTCTCAATCCGCGTCTCGGCGTCTGTCATCACCAGCAGTTGGCTGGGCGTCGTCGCGTCGGCTTCGTCGGCGATCTGCTCCAATGCCGGCTCCAGATTCGTCGGGCCGCGCGGCGTCGCCGCAGTCGGCGGCAACGCCATCTCCATCGTTTCCGACGCGCTCTTTCCCCGCGACCACCAGTTCAATTTTTCCGCAAAGTTTCCCACGTCCACCGGATCGCCGTGCGGAAGATTCGGCAGCAA
Organism: uncultured Phycisphaerales bacterium; assembly: GCA_963841305.1. Taxonomy (GTDB): domain Bacteria; phylum Planctomycetota; class Phycisphaerae; order Tepidisphaerales; family Tepidisphaeraceae; genus CAWJBR01. The sequence goes on from CAWJBR010000002.1 coordinate 387,791, forward strand.
TCTCACCAACGCCTCCGCGGCCATCTGCCATCGCGTCCGCCCGTTCGTCTCGGCGGCCATCGACCCGCTGCTGTCGGCCAACAGCATCCACCGCATCGTCGGCTGCGGCGGCGCACTGCCCAGCGGCGAAAGCGTCTCCAGCATCGTCCCTTGATATCCCCCCGCGGCAAACGCCCTCTCGCCCCCGAGCAACACCACCGCCCCGCCCAGATCGCGCACGTACTGCCCCAGGCGTTCCATCTGCAATCCCGAAAGCCCCTCCGCCGATACGTTGTTCAGCACGATCACCGCCGGGGCCAGATAGGCCCGGGCTTCGGTGGGTAGCTGCTTGGCCGACATCGCCCGCCAATTCCCATGCGGCGCATCGGCCCCCACCCACCACCGCTGGCTGTCCCACGTCGGCAGGGAGGCGATCGTCAGCGTGTCATTCTCCGGCCACAAGTCGCCCGCCGACAATCGCGCGACAATCTCGCCCTCCTTTTCACCGACCGGACGCGTTGTCACACTGGACCCGTTCGGAATTTCTTCCTTATTCCCCCCCACCCTCATCTCGCGCGGCCCGCCTGAATTACGGGTCGCAACCGCCAGCTCGCTTCCCCGCAGTTCCATCCGCACCACGGCCGCGTCCACCGGCCGGTCCAGCATCGCGTCAATCACCGGATACGTCGGCGGCGCACCCGCCGGCAGCTCAAACCGTCCGTCGCTGAACAGCACCACCGCCCCCGCAGCCGGCGGCTTGAACTCCGTATGCTCGCCCGGCAAATCCTCCAATACCACTGGCGAAGCCATCTCCCGATTCGTTTGTGAAAAGAAAATCAATCGATAGGGTCTGCCCCCCAGCAACTGTCCGATCCGCCGATCCAACTGGGTTCGATTTCGATAGCCCGCCCCGCGCGTGCTGGCCGACAGATCAACCATTACCGCAACGTCGCCCGGCCCGCTGCGATGCCAGGTCAACCCCCCCGCCGCCATCGTCAGCGACAGCAGGCCAAGCAGCACCGCAACCGCCGTAAAGACCGGCGCCGCCGCCCGCCGCCTCCAGGCGACCGCGCACGTCGCCGCCGCGATCCCCAGCGAGATCACCAGCAGCATCGGCGATGTCAAACCCAATCCCGGCATCGGCGTCACGTCCGTTTTTGCGGTTCATCATTCCCGCTTGCCCGTCCGCGGGGAAAGGGGTAGAAGGAATGATGTTTTGCAACGGAGATAGTATCGCATGGCAATCCAACCGGCGAGATCCACGACCATTCTCAGCGTTCGGCGCAACGGCCAGGTCGCCCTCGGCGGCGACGGCCAGGTTACCCTCGGCAACGTCGTCGCCAAGCACGACGCGGTAAAAATCCGCCGGGTTGGCGGCGGCAAAGTCCTCACCGGATTCGCCGGCTCCGCCGCCGACGCCTTCGCCCTGCTGGAACGTTTTGAAAAAAAGCTCAACGAATTTCCCGACAACATCCGCCGGGCCGTCATCGAACTGGCCAAAGACTGGCGCACCGACCGCGTCCTTCGGCGGCTGGAAGCCATGCTCGCCGTCGTCGATAAAGACACCAGCCTGATCGTCAGCGGCGCCGGCGACGTCATCGAACCCACCGACGGCATCATCGGCATCGGCTCGGGCGGCCCCTTCGCCCAGGCCGCCGCCAAGGCCCTTGTTTTGCACTCCCCCCTTTCCGCCCGAGAAGTCGTCGAATCGGCGTTGAAAATCGCCGGCGACATCTGCATTTACACCAACACAAATATCAAAGTCGAGGTGCTCTAGCCCCCGTTGCCCCCTAAAATCCCCCGAGTTCCATCATGAAACATCTCACCCCCCGACAGATCGTTGCCGAGCTCGACCGATACATCATCGGCCAGGCCGACGCCAAACGCGCCGTCGCCGTCGCCATCCGCAACCGCTGGCGTCGCCAGCAGCTTCCCGAGCACATGCGCCACGACGTGGCCCCCAAGAACATCATCATGATCGGCCCCACCGGCGTAGGGAAAACCGAAATCGCCCGGCGTCTGGCCGGCCTGACCGGGGCCCCCTTCATCAAGGTCGAGGCCACCAAGTACACCGAAGTCGGTTATCACGGCCGCGACGTCGAATCCATGGTGCGCGACCTGCTCGACTCGTCCATTGCCCTGGTCCGCGACGAGATGACCGAATCCGTCAAGGAACCGGCAGGCAAACAGGTCGAAGAACGCCTGCTCGATTACCTCCTGCCCCTCGGAGAAAGCAGCGCCCCCTCCTATGATGACGACGAAACCAAGGCCCGCCGTTCCCGCACCCGCGAAAAGCTCCGCGAACAACTCCATGCCGGGGAATTGGAAGACCGCCAGATCGAGCTGACCATCGAAGAAAAATCCACCGCCGTCGGCGTACTCGGCCAGGCGGGCATGGAAATGGATATCGAATTTCAGAGCATGTTTGAAAAAATGCTCCCCAGCCGGCGCGAAACCCGCCGGATGAGCGTTCACGACGCCCGCAAGGTGCTTCTCCATCAGGAAGCCGAAAAACTCATCGACCGCGACAAAATCCACCGCACCGCCATCGAACGCGTCGAACAATCCGGCATCATCTTTCTCGACGAAATCGACAAGATCGCCGGCGCCGAATCCAAGCACGGCCCCGACGTCAGCCGCCAAGGCGTCCAGCGCGACCTGCTGCCCATCGTGGAAGGCTCCACCGTCATCACCAAATACGGCCCCGTACGAACCGACCATATCCTTTTCATTGCCGCCGGAGCATTCCATTCCAGCAAGCCCAGCGACCTGATGCCCGAACTGCAAGGCCGCTTCCCCATCCGCGTGGAACTGCAAGACCTGAGCAAGGACGATTTCATCCGCATCCTCCGCGAGCCGCACAATTCCCTGACCCGCCAGCAGACCGCCCTGCTGGCCACGGAAGGCATCGAAATCACCTTCACCGACGACGCCATCGACGCCATGGCCCAGATCGCCTATGACGTAAACCGCCGCGTGCAAAACATCGGCGCCCGCCGGTTGTATACCATCATGGAAAAGGTTCTCGAAAGCGTCAGCTTCCAAGGCCCCGATCTGCCCGACAAGAAGCTGACCGTCGATGCCGACTACGTCCGCCAGAGGCTCAGCGACGTAGCCAGGGACGAAGACCTCAGCAAGTTCATCCTGTAAATCAGCAGCGGGAAAATATGACAAGCAAACGCGTCTGGATCATTCTCGCCGAAGTCGCTCTCGTGCTGGCCATCCTCGCCTTGATCTTCCTCACCTGGCTGCCCGCCCTCGTCAGCCCGCGCACTTGATTGCCGCCATAGGTGCATCCATCCCCTTCTGCCTGTATATTACCCGGCTCGTTGGTTGATTGAGTCAGCATTGTTTCATCAAACGGATATCTACAGCAATGGCATTAGAAGTCGGAATCGTCGGTTTGCCCAACGTCGGCAAGAGCACCATTTTCAACGCCCTGACCGCGGCCGGGGCGCTGGCGGCCAACTACCCTTTCGCCACCATCGAGCCCAACGTCGGCGTCGTTGCCGTGCCCGATGAGCGTCTCCACGTCATCAACCAGTTCGTTGAAACCAGGAAAATCGTCCCTGCCGCCATCCGCGTCGTGGACATCGCCGGCATCGTCCGGGCGCAAGCACCGGCGAAGGTCTGGGCAACAAATTCCTCTCGCACATCCGCGAAGTCGATGCCATCCTCCACGTCGTCCGCTGCTTCGGCGGCGGCGACATCATCCACGTCGAAGGCTCCGTCGATCCCATCCGCGACATCGACACCATCGACACCGAACTGGCCCTGGCCGACCTGGAAACCGTCACCTCCGCCCTGGACAAATCCGAGCGAACCGCCCGCTCGGGCGACAAGGAGGCCATCGCCCGCGTCGCCATCCTCACCCGCTGCAAGGCCCAGCTCAACGAAGGCAAACCCGTCCGCGAGCTTGAATTCACCCCCGAAGAATCCAAACAACTCAAGAGCCTTGGCTTGATTACCGCCAAGAAAGTCCTCTACGTCGCCAACGTCGATGAAAACGACGTCACAGGCCAAGGCCCCTACGTTCAGGTGGTTCGTCAGCGAGCCGCCGCCGAGGGCGGCGCCGTCGTCCCCGTGTGCGGCAAGCTTGAATCCGAATTGTCCGAACTCGATGAGAACGACCGCAAGGAGATGCTCGAAAGCCTGGGACTTAAGGAGCCGGCGCTGGCGAGCCTCAGCCGCGAAGCCTACAAACTGCTCGGGCTGCAAAGCTTCTTCACCTGCGGCCCGGATGAAATCCGCGCCTGGACCATCCACGTCGGCGACACCGCCCCCCAGGCCGCCGGCGTCATCCACACCGACTTTGAACGCGGCTTCATCCGCGCCGAAATTTATACCCTTGAGGATCTCAAGCAGTACAAAACCGAACCGGCGATCAAAGCGGCAGGGAAGATGCGCGCCGAAGGCAAGAGCTACGTCATGAAGGACGGAGATATCACCCACTTCCTCTTCAACGTCTAGCAAAAACTCAGCGTCGGTGGCTCATCGCCCGGCGGAGTTCGCGGTCCTGCTCTTTCTTCTTGATCGCTTCGCGCTTGTCGTGCTGCTGTTTGCCCTTGCCGACGCCGAGTTCCAGCTTGGCCAGACCGTTTTTGAAATAGATCGCCAGGGGAATGAGGGTCACGCCCCGCTCGCTGGTGGCCTCGGACAGCCGGCGCAGTTCGCGTTTATGAACCAGCAGGTGCCGGTCCCGCAGTGGATCGTGGTTGCGACCGGCCGCCTGCTCGTAAGGGTCAATGTGGCACCCGTGAAGCACCAGCCGATTGCCCTCCACGCGGGCAAAAGACTCCTGTAATTGCGCCCGGCCCAGCCGCAATGATTTAACCTCGCTGCCCAGCATCGCAATGCCGCACTCAACCTTGGCGGTGATAAAATACTCGTGCAACGCGCGGCGGTTGTTGATCCGGGGCGACAGATTTTGCTGATCCTTCTTGGCAGCCATACCCGCGATCATATGCCATCGCCCCCATCCGAGAAAGACAACGATGAACGATGAACGATGAATTATGAAGGAGGAAGCAAGCCGTAGTAGTGCAACATTCTTTCTGTAAATTCCCGTTTACCTCGATCCTTCCCGCCTGACCCGCCGCGGAGGGAGCCCCGAAGGGGCGACCGCAGCGGCGGGTCAGGCCGTCGTCGGCACCTCCGTCACGTTCTCCAAGGCCACGTGTCAAGTGACACCCAGATTCGCGCAGTTGAGTGACACCTACTTTCGCGCACTATTTCCATGCGACAGGCCGTGGGGGCAAGGGGCGAAGGCGCAGCCGTAGCCCCTTGCCCCCACGGCTGACGCCAATAGTATCTACACAAATCTGGTGATCACCTGCCCGTGCAGAAACGTAGAAAACCGGCATGGATTGCACCTGCCGGTCATGGAAAGACGGCTACAGCGGCGTTATGTAAGATCGGTCATGGAGCATCTGTCGCCGGCACAACGTGTGGCAGCGGGGCTGCGATCATTGCCGGCCTCGACCCAAGCATTTGCGGCCACCCAAGCGGCCTGGCGGTTCTACGCCAACGCCGACTGCACGTTGCCGTGTCTGGGCGGGCCGCTGATCGAATGTGCCCGTCAGACGGCCTCCGAGGCGTGCGAGCAACAGGTGCTGATGGTGCTGGACTGGTCGCCGCTGCACTTTGGGCGTCATGCCAGCAAGGACGATCGCATGGAACTGGCCCACCGCAAGGACCTGGGCTACGACCTGCTGACGGCCCTGGCGGTATCCGACCGCGACGGCTCGCCGCTGGCCCCGGTGTGTCTGGAACTGGCGGCGGCCGATGGCGTGCATTCCACCCGACACGCCAAGGCCGGCCCGGCAGTTTGTGGGCCAGACGCGGGTGGTCCTGCATCGTCCGGCGCGTCAGCACCGGGTGGGCAAGGATGGCAAGGCGCGGCATCGGAATGTTTCCGGCAAGCCGCTGGCGATGCGTCTGGTGGTCAGCCAGATCCGCGATCCGGCCGGCCAAGTGCTGTCGCGATGGCTGCTGCTGACGAACGTGCCCGAGGACGTGCCGGCCGCGACGGTGGCGTTGTGGTATTACTGGCGCTGGCGGATTGAGAGCTACCACAAGCTGTTGAAAGGAGCGGGGCAGCAAGTGGAGCGCTGGCAGCAGGAGACGGCCGAGGCGGTAGCGCGGCGGCTGACGGTGGCGGCGATGGCGGCGGTGGTGGTGTGGCGTCTGGCCCGCGACGAGCGGCCGGAGGCGCAGCAGATGCGCCAGGTGCTGGTGAAACTCAGCGGGCGGCAGATGAAGCGGGGCAAGCAGTCCCGTGGCTTCACAGAGCCGGCGTTGCTGGCCGGGCTGGGGGTGCTGATACCGATGCTGGAGTTGCTGGAGAGCTACAAGGTCTCGGACCTGCGGCGTCTGGCCGATACCCTGTTGCCCCGCCTCCACCGGGATGGCGGGTAGATGTGTAGATACTATTGGCTGACGCCGTGGGCTAAAACCTGCCGCCCCTGACGGGGCTGAATGGAAGCCTGACCTCCACGAGCGTTACATCCGTAACGCTTGTGGAGGCGAAGGCAAATTGTTTTCGCAGGGGGTGGGGGTATAATAATAAAGAAGATTGCGGATCGGGTATGAACGCTGTTGGCGCTAAAATCATCGCGGTGACTTTGTCGTTGACGATGTGGGGAGCGACGGGAATCTGCAATTGTCCTAAGGGGATTGATGGGGGCACCCCCCCTGCCGCTGTGATGGGTTCAGGGCATCAATGCTGCAAGCACAAGCAGGTTGGCAAAGATGGGGGAACTCGTCCGGGGACTCCGTGCGAGCAGTGCAATAGGAAGAATCGGTCGGAGCAGATGACGCCGGAGCGTGTGGGGCTGCCGGACGGGCATATGCTTTTTGCCGTGATGCTGCCGGTTGGGATGGGGGCTGTCGCGGTGGAGAGAACGGTTGACGTCCGGGGGACGATGGGCGTTCCAACGGGGCCGCCGTTGCGGGATCTGGTTCACCTCGCCTGTCAGTTAACGATTTGATCTAGTTCATCAGGTAGGTCCGTTGCGCTGCGATGCTGCCGCTTGCGCGGATGGTGTTTGCGCCTGGTGTGTCGGGGTGGGGTATTGGCGAGGAAAGAGTTATGCGAATTGTGGATGAAAGGGCCGGGTTTTCTCTTCGCGAAACCGCAAGCGAGGGTGGGAGCGGTGCGGCGAAAGGGAGAGGTTTTGTGCGTGGGGTTTGGGTGGTGATGCTGCTGGTGTCGGGGTGCGTGCTTGCGCCGGAGGGGGCGAAGCGGGAGAAGATGAAGGTGGAGGAGGCGGGGAAGGTGTATGAGGCGCCGGGGGAGAAGCGGGCGCTGCCGGAGGTGCCGACGCCGGCAGAGTGGAGCGATGTGCTGCGGCGGGCGTTTTGGGCGAATGGGGAATTGGAGTCGGCGTACTTCGAGTGGAAGGCGGCGTATTGGCGGATCGATCAGGCGGCGGGATATCCGAATGTGCCGATCAATCTCGGATTTGAGTACATGTTCAGCAGCGAGAAGCTGAAGGCATGGGATCGGAGTACGATTTCGGGCGGGTTCGTCAATAACGCGCTGACGTTTCCGACGAAGGTGGCCAAGGCGGGCGAGGTGGCGCTGGAGGAGGCACGGAGGGCGGGGGAAAAGTTTCGGGCGGTGAAGTTTGACGTGCAGCGGCGGGTGTTGAATGAGTACCTGGAACTGACGCTGACGGAAGAGAAGATTCGGATTCAGCGAGATAACGTGGCGCTGTTGAAGATGCTGTCGGAGACGGCGGTCAATCGGGTGCAGGCGGGAGGTCCGCAGCAGGATTTGCTCAAGGCGCAGATGGGGTGGAGGCTGGCGGAAAATGAACTGGGGAATATGGAGGCGCAGGCGAAGGCGCTGCGGGCGGGGTTGAACGGGATGATGGGCCGGGCGGGGGATGCGGGGCTGACGCTGCCGGGGACGCTGCCGAAGGCTCGGGGGGTGGGGGTTGAGGATGCGAAGCTGATCGCGGCGGCGGTGGATCGGAACCCGGAGCTGGAGGCGCTGGCGCATCAGGTGGCGGGACGGAAAGATGCGCTGGAGCTGGCGAAGATGGCGTATATCCCGGACGTCAGCCCGACGGCGGCGGTGAATGGGAGTGTGTCGCAGACGCTGGGGGCGATGGTGATGATTCCGACGAATCTGCCACAGATCAAGGCGGCGATTGAAGAGGCGAAGGCGATGCTCCGGTCTACGGAGGCGATGGCGCGGCAGACGCGGAGCGATCGGGGGGCGAGTTTTGTGGGGGCGTTGTATGCGATGCGGAATGCGGAGCGGCAGGTGGAATTGCTGAGGCAACGCATTGTTCCGGCGGCGCGGCAGGTGATGGAAAGCTCGCGGCAGGCGTACGCGACGGGGGCGGTGGGGTTTGCGGATTTGATCGACAGCCAGAGGACGCTGCTGGATGTAAGGGTGATGATCGTTGAGGCGCAGGTGGAGAGGGAAAAGCGATTGGTGGAGTTGGAGTCGCTGGCGGGAGTGGATGTGGAGACGTTGGAGAATGCGACGACGAAGGAAGCGAGTCGATAGGTTGCGGGAGGCGAAACAGAGCGTTTCCCCTTCGCGAAACCGCAAGCGAGGTCGGGGACGGCAAGGCGAAACAGAAGAATTTGAGAGGGGTGGAAAGGCGAGGTTGGTATGAACAGGAAAATGATTCATCAGATGTGGACGGTGTTGAAGGTGATGTTTGCGCGGCTGCGGTTTGTGGGGGTGTTTGTGGTGGCGGCGCTGGTGGTGGGGTATTGGGATGACATCAAGAACCACGTGGATAAATGGACGCGGCCGGCGGTGACGCCGGAGATGGTGGGAGCGGAAAGTTCGGATGTGGAATATTACTGCGCGATGCATCCGTACGTCGTGCGCGATGCGCCGGGGAATTGCCTGATCTGCGGGATGCCGCTGATTAAGCGGAAGAAGGGGGAGAAGGCGGAGCTGCCGGAGGGGGTGGCGGCGCGGGTGCAGCTTTCGCCGCAGCGGATTGCGCTGGCGGGGATCGGGACCAGCGCGGCGGAGTATCGGAAACTGAGCCGGGAGGTTCGGGCGGTTGGGATGTTGGATTATAACGAGACGCGGGTGGCGCAGATCAGCTGCGCGGGTGGCGGGACGGGCGGACGAACTGTTTCTGGGGTATACGGGGCAGGCGGTGAAGCAGGGAGAGGCGGTGTATTCGCTGTACAGCCCGGAGGTGTATACGGCACAGCGGGAGTATCTGCTGGCGCAAGCGGGTGAATGAATTGCCGAAGGAGGCGGCGGCGGAGGTGAGGAGCGATGCGACGGACGTTTACAACGCGTCGTTGCAGAAGCTGGTGTTGTGGGGAATCAGCCGGGAACAACTGGAGCGGATGGAGAGGGAGTATGACCGGACGGGGACGGTGCCGACGCATCTGGTGGTGACGTCGCCGATCAGCGGGATTGTGATCAAGAAGGATATTTTTGAGGGGGCGTATGTGCAGGCGGGAGACAAGCCGTACACGATTGCGGATTTGGGGACGCTGTGGTTGAAGGCGAAGATTTATGAGGAAGATGTGCCGCTGGTGCATGTGGGGCAGAGCGTGAATGTGACGGTGGAGGCGTTTGCGGATGAGGTGTTCAAGGGGACGGTGACGTTTCGGGCGTTTCAACTGGATACGCAGACGCGGACGCTGGATGCGCGGATTGAAGTGAAGAACGGGGATTTGCGGCTGCGGCCGGGGATGTTCGCGGATGCGAGTGTGGAGGTTCCGGTGGCGGCCGGCCGGGCGGCGGCGACACAGGCGGCAACAGCTCCGGCGAGTGAGATGGAACGGGCGAGGGCGTACGCCAATGCACTGGTCCCCTACCTGAAGGCGCAGACGCTGCTGGCGCAGGATAAGGCGGAGGGGGTTTCGGAGTCGTTGCATGAGATGCTGGCGAAACTGGAGCCGGTGAGCGGGCAGGCGCAGATTGAGAGTGGATATAAGCGGTTGACGGAGGCGGTACACCGGACGATGGGGCAGAACCTGGAAGGACTGCGGGATTCGTTCAAGGAGATTTCGGCGGCGATGATCGATGTGGGGAAGGCGGCGAAGGTTCCGCAGGATGGGCCGACGGTCAGGGTGTTTCGGTGCCCGATGAAGAAGGCGAACTGGTTGCAGGAAGGGAGCGCGACGGCCAATCCGTATTACGGGAGCCGGATGTTGGATTGCGGCGCGGCGGTGGAGACGCTGCCGCGGGTGCAGGTGGAGAGTGTGCCGGCGGTTCAGGCGGAGGCGGCGGATGGACGGGTGCTGGCGATTCCGCGGTCGGCGGTGATCGATACGGGACGGCGGAAGGTGGTTTTCGTGGAGAGCGCCAAGGGCGTGTATGACATGCGAGCCGTGAAGGTGGGGCTTTTGGCGGGAGATTATTACCCGGTGGTTTCGGGGCTGGAAGAGGGAGAGCGGGTTGTGACGGCCGGGGCATTTTTGCTGGATGCGGAAAACCGGTTGAACCCGGGAATGGGGATGCAGCCATGATTGCACGGATCATTGAATTCAGCGTTCGGAACCGTTGGATGGTGATTGCGGCGTGGGTGGGGGTTGCGATCTGGGGGTTGTATGCGGTGCTGCATACGCCGGTGGATGCGATACCGGATTTGTCGGAGAACCAGGTGATCGTGTTCACCGACTGGATGGGGCGCAGTCCGCAGGATATCGAGGATCAGATCACGTATCCGCTGTCGGTGCAGTTGCAGGGGTTGGCGGGTGTGAAGGCGGTTCGGTCGTCGAGCGAGTTCAACTTCTCGATGATTAATATCATCTTTGACGAGAAGACGGACTTTTATTTTGCGCGGACGCGGGTGCTGGAAAGGCTGGCGACGGCCAGAGGTGCCCTACCGGCGGAGGTGACGCCGTATCTAGCGCCGGACGCGACGGCGCTGGGGCAGATTTTCTGGTACACGGTTGAAGGAGAAGGCAAGAGCCTGGACGAACTGCGCGGTGCAGGATTACAACGTGCGGTATCAGCTCAACAGCATTCCGGGTGTGGCGGAGGTGGCGAGCGTCGGGGGGTTTGTGCGGGAGTACCAGGTGGACGTGGACCCGGCGAAGCTGCGCGCGTATGACCTGCCGCTGGGGAGCGTTTATAGCGCGATTGCGTCGAGCAATAAGAGCGTGGGCGGGAAGGTGGTGGTGTCGAACAACAGCGAATACCTGGTGCGGGGGATCGGGTGGCTGGAGGGGATGAAGGATCTGGAGAACGTGGCGGTGGCGTCGCGGAACGGGGTGCCGATTCTGCTGAAGCAGGTGGCGAGCGTGCAGTTGGGGCCGGAATTTCGACGAAGTGCGCTGGAGAAGGACGGGCGGGAGGCAGTGGGCGGGGTTGTGATGATGCGGTACGGGCAGAATCCGCTGGAAGTAACCCGATTAATCAAGGAGAAGATTCGGGAGATGCAGGCAGGGTTGCCGACGGGCGTGCGGGTGGTGCCGTTTTATGATCGGACGAGGTTGATTGAGTCGGCGATTCATACGGTGACGGGGACGCTGCGGGAAGAAATCATTATCGCGTCGATTGCGATTCTGTTGATCTTGACGCATCTGCGGTCGGCGTTTGTGGTGTGCGTGACGCTGCCGCTGGCGGCGCTGATCAGCTTTCTGTTCATGTACTATCTGGAGATTCCAAGCAACATCATGTCGCTTTCGGGGATTGCCATCAGCATCGGTATTTTGGTGGACGCGGCGGTGGTGATGGTGGAGAACGCGACGCACGAGCTGAAGAACCATTACGGACAGGAGAAGGTGCGCGGGGATACGACGGAGATTGTGATCAGGGCGTGCCGGCTGGTGGGCAGGCCGATTTTCTTTTCGGTGCTGATTATGCTGATCAGCTTCTTCCCGGTGTTCGCGTTCGGGGGGCAGGAGGGGAAGTTGTCGCATCCGCTGGCGTATACCAAGTCGTTTGCGATGGTTGGGGTGGCGGTGCTGGCGATTACGCTGGTGCCGGCGATGATTCCGCTGTTTATCCGGGGGCGGCTGAAGGGGGAGGAGGAGAATTGGATCGTTCGCAGTTTTATCAACGTGTACAAGCCGGTGTTGAGTTGGGTGATTGATCGGCCGGGGTTTGTGTGGTGGCTGATGGCGGTGATTTTGTCGCTGGGGGCGGGGTTTATCAGCTCGGCGTGGGTTTCGGCGCTGGTGTTGGGGTTGGGGGTGGTGTTTGTGCTGATGGGGACGCACGGGTGGTGGCGGGCGGCGGCGGTGGTGACGCTGGTGGGGATTGCGTTCGTGGCCGATACGCGGTTTGGGAAGCTGGGCGGGGAATTTATGCCGTCGCTGAACGAGGGGAGCATCATGGATATGCCGACGAGTGCGCCGCGGATTGCGATGGCGGAGGCGGTGGATGATGTGATGGTGCGGGATCGGGTGATGCGGTCGCTGCCGGAGGTGGAGCAGGTGGTGGGGAAGATCGGGCGGGCGGATACGGCGACGGATCCTTCGCCGATCGACATGGTGGAGACGATTGTGAATCTGCGGCCGAGGGATGAGTGGCCGAAGCGGAAGATGGCGTTTGAGGATGCGATTCGACAGGCGGGGGTTGTGGCGGAGGAGTTGGGGAGAGAGGGGTATCTGAAGATTGAAGGGAAAGCGCCGCGCCGGGGGGAAGTGATCAACACGGCGACGATGGCGGCGATGGAGAGGTTTGACCGGGCGATGAGGGAGTTGTCGCGGGGCCGGCAGATGGAGTATGAGCCGGTTGTGGCCGGGGGGATGGTGGAGAAGGCGTTCGATGAGGTGGTGAGGCATCTGGAGAAAAAGGGAGATGGGTCGCTGTTGCGGCGGCCGTCGGAGCAGGAGCGAAGTCGGATTGTTTTGGCGATGCGGGAGCATGGGCTGCTGCTGGCGAAGAATCCGCGGCAGGAGGAAGTGGACAAGCTGCTGACGGGGATACGAGGCGAGCTTGTGAGACGGAAGATCGCGGCGGAGAGGGATGATCTGCTGGTGGATGCGCCTGAAGCGTTCCGGGAAACGGTGAACTTCGTCAAGCGGTCGCTGGGGACGACGCCGGCGGACTTTTCGCGGCGGGTGATGGGGGAACTGGAAGATTATCGCGAGCGGTTGTGGGCGGAGCGGACGAAAGTTTTGAATTGGGAACTGCTGGACCGTGCGCCGGCGATGATGGATGGGTTGCTAGCCGAGAGCCTGACGCGGGCGGCGGCGGGGACGGAGATGGAGGGGAAGAAAGCCCCGGAGAATCTGGCGGCGGGCGTGGGGGCGAAGCTGGATGGAGAGTTTGCGGGGAAACTGCTGCTGTGGCAGAAGACGAAGGATGATGTGCTCAAGGAGATGGACAGCGAGTTGCAGATGCCGGGGTGGGGCAATGCGTGGACGCAGCCGATCATCAACCGGGTGAACATGCTGGCGACGGGAGTGCGCACGCAGATCGGGGTGAAGGTGTTTGGGCCGGTGGGCAAGCCGCTGGGGGGAGATAACGGGGCGGTGGCGGACGTGCAAAAGGTGAGCGAGGAGATTGCGGCGAAGCTCAAGACGGTTCGGGGGGCGGTGGACGTGGTGGCGGATCAGGCGGTGGGGAAAAGGTATCTGGAGATACGGATCGATGAGAAAAAGGCCCGGCATTACGGGGTGAACATGGCGGAGTTGGCGGAGGCCATCGAAACGGCGGTCGGGGGGAACCGGGTGACCACGACGGTGGAAGGCCGGCAGCGGTTTCCGGTGAGGTTGCGGTATGCACGAGATTACTGGCAGGATGCCGATTCCATCGGGAACGTGCTGATTACGGCCAATGCCACGCCGGCGGAGTTGCTGGGGGGCGAAGCGGGTGGGATGGGAAAGACGAGCAGATCGGGGATGGTTCAGATTCCGCTGAAGATGGTGGCGGAAGTGCGCGTGACGGAAGGCCCGTCGATGATCAAGAGCGAGAACGGCCGGCTGCGGAATTATGTGACGCTGAACGTGCGCGATCGGGACATCCTGGGGTTTGTGGAAGAGGCCCGGCAGGCGGTCAAGCCGATCGAGGCGAAATTGGCGGGGACGGGGATGAGCATCGAGTGGTCGGGAGAGTTTGAGCACCAGGTCCGGGCGAGGCAAACGATGGCGGTCATCTTCCCGATGGTGATTGCGCTGATTTTGTTTTTGCTGTATGTGACGTTCCATGAGTTTCTGGACACGCTGCTGGTGTTTCTGGCCGTGCTGGGGGCGTTGGCGGGGTCGCTGATGTTTCAGGCGATGTTCGGGTTTAACTTTTCGGTGATCGTCTCCATCGGGTATGTGGCGGCGTTCGGGATGGCGACGGAGACGGGGGTGATCATGCTGGTGTATCTGCGTGAGGCGGTGGATCGGCATGGAGGGCTGGAGAAGATTACATCGCTGGAGGAATTGCGGCGGTGCGTGATTGAGGGGGCGGTGCATCGGCTGCGGCCGAAACTGCTGACGGAGGGGGTGGCGATTGTGGGATTGGCGCCGATGCTGTGGGCGACGGGGACGGGGGCGGAGATCATGCGGCCGATGGCTGCGCCGGTGCTGGGGGGACTGCTGATCAGCGACGAGGTGATTGATTTGATGATCCCGGTGCTGTTCTATTGGATTCGGCGGGCGAGGTGGAAGAAGCTGCATGAAGAGGAAAGACAGGCGGACGCCCTGCCGCTGTCGGGTGTGGCGGTTGGATAGTGTGCGGCTTTCACTTCGCGAAACCGCAAGCGACTTCGAGAATAGTGCGGCGGAATGAGAAGGTTTCGTTTATGTGGTTCTTGGCAAGGCGGCGCGGGCGGTGAGGGAGAGCATGATGAAGGACCAGCCGTTGAGGAGCAGGTCGATGCCGATGAAGGCGCCGATGACCCAGAAGGCGGAGTAAGGCCATCGGGCCCAGATGAGGATGCCGAGGATGAGGGAGATGATGCCGTTGAACAGAACCCAACCCCAACTGGGGAAACGGATCATCAGGGAACCGACGATGCGGAAGATGCCGTAGACCATGAAGAAGGCGGCCAGGAGCAGAGTCAGGGAGAGGGCGCTGGCGGCGGGATGGGCGGCGATGAGCAGGCCGACGATGACGTAGAAGATGGCGGCGAGCAGATGGACGAAGAAGCCGCCCCAGGTGCGGGTCCAGAAGGCGTGACCGGCCAGTACCCCCCCACTGATGACCAGGATCCAGCCGAAAATGGCGACGGAAACGAGGGTGGTGGCGACGGCGGCGCTGATGGCGATGATCCCCAGGATGACGAGGATGATGCCGATGCTGAGGTAAAGGCCCCAATGCCGCCGGAGTTCTTGCAGGGGCGGGCCGTAGTAGGAGGCGAAGGGACCGATTGCGCCTTGGCTCATGGGAAACTCCTTGGTGAGTGTCACCGGATTTTCATGCAATCACTGCGCCAAGGGCTCGCATTGAAGGATTTGGCGGATGGGTTTGCCGTCGATGTCGGGAGGGAATGGGATGCCCATCAGGAAGCAGACGGTGGCGAAGGTGTCTTCGGTGTGAATCTGGAGGGAGGGGACGGTGGTTAGGTCGAAATCATGGCGGATGCCGGGGCCGGTGATGATCCAAGGGATGTAGCGGCTGCGTGGATCGTTGGCGCCGTGATTGTGGGCAGAGCCGCCGTGGTCGGCGGTGAGGAGGACGAGGGTGGAGTCGGCCAGACCGGCCTGGGAGTAGGCGGATAAGAGCTGGGAGAGACAGGCGTCAACTTTTTCGACGGCGGCGATCTGGTCGGGAGTGCCCCAGCCGACGGAGTGGCCGACGGTGTCGGGGCCGGGGAAATGGACGAAGAAGATCACGGGGTGGTGGGAATTGAAGATGTTCAGGGCGGCGTCGGCGACCTGCTGGTCGGTTTCCTTGGTTTTGGAGGGGAGGTCAAGCCAATCCACAGTACCGGGGCGGGCGAGGATGATGAACTTGGATTTGCCGGCGGCCATGGCGGTGGTGTAGCCGGCGCGCTTGGCCAACTCGAAAAGCGTGGGACTGCGGGGGTAGAAGGTCTGATCGGCAGGTTTGTCGGAATTCCAATCGACGCCGTGGCGGGAGGGAGTGACGCCGGTGAGCATGCTGACGTGGGAGGGAAGTGTGATGGCAACGTCGGTGGTTTGGGCCCAGAAGGAGAAGCTGCCTTCGTGCATGAGGCGGCGGATGGTGGGAGCGTTGGCGCGGAGCAGGACGTCGGGACGGAGGCCGTCAATGCTGATAACCAGAGCCTGGTGGATGGAGGGAATGGGACGGGTGGTCTGGCTGAATGCGGTGGTGGTGAAGGCGAGGCAGAGAACGAGGATCAGGGAAAGTCGGTTTCGCATGGGTGGGGATTTTAACCGAAACGTGGGGATTTGGGATTTTGGGTTGCGGATTTTGGATTTGGAAAACAAGGTTCGGTCTGCTTAAAGTAACAGCATGGATCATCGAAAGATTTTATTGGGTTTATGGATAGGGTTGGTGGTGATTGGGGGATGTAAGCGGGAGGAGGATGTATCGGTTGCGAAACGGCCGAAGGACGTGCAGACGCCGATGCCGGCTGTAACTGCCCTACCGGAGACGACGGAGGCGGTTGAGGAGCCGATTGGGTGGAGCGTGCCGGTGGGATGGAAGGCGATGCCGGCCGGGCAGATGGTGTATGCGGCGTTTGCGGCGACGGGGGATGATCCGCCGCTGCGGGTGACGGTAATACCGCTGCCGGCGCAACCGCTGCTGCCGAATGTGAACCGGTGGGAGGGGCAGTTGGGGCTGCCGGCTTCGGGGGAGGCGGATTTGGGGAAAAAGGTGAGGCGGATCGATGTCGCGGGGGTGGCGGTGGACGTAGTAGATCTTACGGGTCCGGACGGTCAACAAAGATTGCTGGGGGCGGTAATACCCCAGGGAGAGCGGATGTGGTTTATCAAGATGATGGGGCCGGCGGAGAAGGTGGCGGGGCAGAAAGAAAACTTTGAGGGGTTTGTAAGGTCGGTTCGGTTTAGGGAGAAGAAGTGAGAATGCGGATGGGTTCGTTCTTTCGGCGAACGCATGCTAGTTATATTCGTTGCTTTCGCCCCTCACCCCAGCCCTCTCCCCTCGCGGGGAGAGGGGGGAAGTTTTGCATCCATGCTTTGGTAGAAGGTGTGTGAATTGTGATGATTAATCGCATTTTCAGGCCGATCGCGTCATTGAAGCTGACGGTTGTGCTGATGGTTCTGGCGATGGCGCTGGTGTATGCGGGGACCACGGCGCAGGTCGATACGGGGATCTGGCAGGTTCAGAAAGGATATTTTCACAGCGTCGTGACGTGGATCAACCTGGGGAGCTTGAACCCGTATCGGTCGGCGGAACAGTTGAACACTGGGTGGCGGATTCCGTTTCCGGGGGGATATGCGATCGGGGGATTGATGCTGCTGAACCTGATCGCGGCCCATGTGACGCGGTTTCGGTTGAAGGCGAGCCATATCGGCACATGGCTGATTCACTTTTCGCTGATCCTGCTGCTGCTGGGGGAATTGCTCACCAGTTTGTACGCGGTCGAGAGCCAGATGGTATTGGACGAGGGGGCGGCCAAGAGTTATTCGGAAGATACGCGGAGCGTGGAACTGGCGGTGATCGATCCGTCGCCGGCGGATCATGACGTCGTGGCGACGATTCCGGGGAGCCGACTGGCAAGGGGCGGGGAGATTCGCGGGCAAGGGCTGCCGTTCGAGGTGCGGGTGGATGCGTTTTTCCCGAACGCGCAAATTCTGGGCCCCCACCAGGCGGGGAAACAGGCGGACGCGCGCGCGACGGCGGGAACGGGAATGGGGCTGACGGCGGCGGCGCTGCCCAGGGCGAGCGGGATGAGTTCGCAGGGGGAGATGCCGGCCGGGTATGTGACGCTGAAGGCGGGGGAAAAGCCGCTGGGGACGTATCTGGTTTCGGTGGCGATGGGCGAGATGCAGGAGGTGAACGTTGAGGGGAAGGTATATCTGCTGCAATTGCGATTTACGAGGTATTACCATCCGTTTACGGTTCGGCTGTTGAAGTTTTCGCATGACCGGTATCCGGGGACGGAGGTGGCGAGGAACTTTTCCAGCCGAATCCGGTTGACCGATCCGGCGCGGAATGAGGATCGGGAGACGACGATCTGGATGAACCATCCGCTGCGGCATGGGGGATTGACGTTTTACCAGGCGAGTTTTCTGCCGGGGGATAGGACGTCGATTTTGCAGGTGGTGAAGAATCCGGCGTGGGTGATGCCGTATGTGTCGTGCGCGATCGGGGGATTGGGGCTGGTGATTCATTTTGGGATTGTATTGGTGGGGTTTTTGAGGGGGCGCAGTCGGGTGGAGGATTTGGTTTCTCGCAATAAAGGGGGGACGCTTGCCCTTCGCGAAACCGCAAGCGATGTCGAATGCCGGGGGGCGAATGGGAATGGTTCCGAGGGGGCAAGGAAGGCGAGGGGGGGCGTGGCGTTTCCGGCGGTGGTGACGGGGTTGTGCTTGGCGTATTTGATCTGGTTGACGATTCCGGGAAAGTCGGAGGGGTTGGATCTGGGGGGATTGGGGGAGATACCGGTGTCGTTTGACGGGCGGACGCAGCCGCTGGACAGCGTGGCCCGCAATGCGCTGCGGGTCATCAGCGGGAGGCAGAGTTTTCGGGTGGAGGGGAAAGAACTTTCGGCGATTCAGTGGTTGATTGACCTGTGGGTGAAGCCGGAGCAGGCGGAGCAGTATAAGGTGATTCGGATCGATCAGCCGGACGTGATCGGCCAGCTTAATCTGGATCGGAGCGAGAAGCTTTTTTCGATCGGCCAGTTGAGGGCAAGCGAGAGCAAGCTGAATGAGCAGGTGTCCAAGGCGGAGCAGGTGGACGCGAAGGCGAGGGATTTGTATCAGCGGAAAATGGTGGAGCTGGGGGATAAGCTGAGGTTGTATTTCCGGATGAGTGATTGGCAGGAGCTTTACCTGGTTCCGCCGACGGGAGCGGAGAGGCAGTGGCAGACGACGGAGCAGGTGGTCAAGGCGTCGGAGCAGACGAAGCAGGTCGGGCCGGCCCTGGAGGCGTTTGTGCCGATCTTGCAGGCGTATGGCCGTAATCAACCGGAGGAGTTCAATCGGGCGGTGGCGGCGTATCAGGGGTTGATCGGGGAGCAGTTGCCGGGGCCGGGGAAGACGGCGGCGTTTGAGGCGGCGTTTAACCGGATCGATCCGTTTTATGCGTGCATGATTCTGTACGTGCTGACGTTTGTGCTGGCGGCGTGCTCGTGGCTGGGGTGGAGCAGGCCGCTGGGGCGGGCGGCGGTGTGCGTGATGGCGGTGGCGCTGGTGGTTCATAGCTTTGGGCTGGCGGGACGGATTTACATATCGGGCCGGCCACCGGTGACGAACCTGGCGTCGTCGGCGGTGTTCATCGCGTGGGGGGCGGTGCTGCTGGCGGGTGTGATGGAGTTGCTGTTCCGCAACGGGGTGGGGAGCGTGGCGGGAGCGGCGGTGGGGTTTGTGTCGCTGCTGATTTATTACAACCTGGCGGCCGAGGGGGACACAATGCGGGTGCTGGTGGCGGTGCTGGATACCAACGTGTGGCTGGCGACGCACGTGGTGGCGATCACGCTGGGGTATATGGCGACGTTTGTGGCGGGTTTCCTGGGGATTTTGTATGTGCTGAGGGGCATTTTGAGCCGGAGGTTGTCGCAGGAAGAGTCGGACAATATGGGGCGGATGATCTATGGGAGCGTCTGCTTCGGGCTGCTGTTGAGCTTTGTGGGGACGATCCTGGGAGGGATCTGGGCGGATCAGTCGTGGGGACGGTTCTGGGGATGGGATCCGAAGGAAAACGGGGCGGTGCTGATCGTGCTGTGGAATGCGGTGATCCTGCATGCGCTGTGGGCGAAGATGGTGCGGACACGCGGGCTGGCGGTGCTGGCGGTCGGGGGGAATGTCGTGACAAGCTGGTCGTGGTTCGGGACGAACATGATGGGGGTGGGGTTGCATTCGTACGGGTTCATGGATGCGGCGATGTTCTGGCTGCTGGCGTTTATGGGGAGCCAGGTTTTGCTGATGGGGGTGGGAGGGGTGGTGCGGGAACGGGTATTTACCGCGGAGGACGCAGAGAAACGCGGAGAAGAGATGGAAACGCGGATGAACGCGGGTGGACGCGGATGAAGAGGCTTTTTGGGAAGGCGGCGAAACAGAGGGGGTTGGTTCGCGAAACCGCAAGCGAGGGTGGGAACGCAGCGGCGAAAGAGGGCGGGATGGAGTTCGGGGCGTTAGAGCCCCGGATGTGCATCCGGGGCTTTTTTGGGGGTGTTTGCGTTCTGCGAAGGGGACGCGAAGAGCAAGCCACTGCGGGAATTGGGCGGCGAAAGAGAACGTTGGCGAATGGATGTCGGTTGAAGGCGTGGATCTCCCCCCTCACCCCGGCCCTCTCCCCTCCGGGGAGAGGGAGAAAAGAGCGGCGAGGGGAGAGGGGAAAAGAGAGTGTTGCGGGGTGGGGGTTATTGTTGGGGTTTGCGGCTGGATTTGACGTGGCGTTTGTTGGGGTAGAAGGGGCGTTTGCCGTAGCGGGTGCCTTCGCCGGTGTTGGCGGCTTTGGAGCCGGTTAAGGGGTTCTTTCGGCGGTTGGCGCCGTTGCCCATGATGCGGGCGAGGGATTCGTCCTGCGGACGCCACCAGTGGGTTTTGACGCCCTCTTGAATGAGATGGGCGGCTTCATGGGGGGTGTTGACGATGCGGAAGATGTCCAGGTCTTCGTCGTCAACGAAGCGGGAGATCAATTGGGATTTCATCCAATCGACCAGGCCGGTCCAGTATTGGGCGCCGTAGAGGATGATGGGGAGGGATTCGATTTTGAGGGTCTGGATGAGGGTGATGGTTTCGAAGAATTCGTCGAGGGTGCCGTAGCCGCCGGGGAAACAGATGAAGGCGGAGGCGTATTTCACGAACATGACTTTGCGGGCGTAGAAGTAGTGGAAGTCGAGGCTGACGGTCTGGTACTTGTTGGCTTCCTGTTCCTGGGGAAGGGTGATGTTCAGGCCGATGGAGTTGCCGCCGACGTCGAAGGCGCCTTTGTTGGCGGCTTCCATGATGCCGGGGCCGCCACCGGTGATGATGGCGAAGCCGGATTTGGCGAGCAGTGTTGAGGTTTCGACGGCGGCTTTGTAGAAGGGGTCGCTGGGTTGGGTGCGGGCGCTGCCGAAGATAGAGACGGCCGGGCCGACGGAGGACATGACCTCGAAGCCTTCGACAAACTCGGCCATGATGCGGAAAATGCGCCAGCTTTCCTGACAATCGACCTGGGGTTGAACGGGCATGGGGCCTCCGGGATTTGCAATTTGCGATTTGCAATTTGCAATTTGCAATTGAGCAAAGTTCTAATTATTTATCGTGCCGAACGGCTGTGCAGCATCAATGATGCCGGGAAATTTGGTGGTTGCAACTGAGTTCGTATAGAATTTGCGCGACCTCATGCCCACCGATTGGAATCGGTGGGCGTTGGGGGTGATGGTATTCGATTGCAAATTGCAAATCGCAAATTGCAAATTCAGGGAGTGTTTTATGTCCAAGACGGTGGAGGGGGGCGTGACGATCGTCCACAAGCCCGAGGTTTACCTGGTGGGGAAACAGGTGACTGATGAGGGCGAGATCGGCCGGTTTCTGGCGGATCATAACGTGGAACACTGGACGACGGACACGGAAGAGGCCGGGCAGAAGCTGAGCGAGGTGGCGGGGCGCATGTGCTACATGTCGTTCGCTCGGCCGCGGCCGGGGGGGAATAGCGCGTACGTGCGGAACATCATCGAAGTCGGGCACGGGAGCGTGCTGGAACATGCGGTTTACAACTTCATCCTGACGGGCGTGTCGCGGTCGTTTACCCATGAACTGATCCGGCATCGGGCGGGGTTCGGGTATTCGCAACTGAGCCAGCGATACGTGGATGAATCGGATTCGGAATTTGTTGAGCCGGGGATCATCGCCAGAGATCCGGAGTTGCATGCGCTGTTCGTCAAGACGGTGGCGGAGGCGCAGCGGGCGTATATCGAGCTGACGAACAAGCTGTCGGCGCGGATCGAGAAGGAATTTCCGGATCTGTCCGGGACGGATCGGCGCAAGACGGCCAGGCAGGCGGCGAGGTCGGTTCTGCCCAACGCGACGGAGACGAAGATTTTCGTGACGGCCAACGCGCGGGCGCTGCGGCATTTCCTGAGTTTGCGGGGGAATATCCACGCGGAAGACGAAATCCGGACGGTGGCGATTGCGATGTGGGAGATTTTGAGGAAGGAATCGCCGAACTTTTTTGCGGATTTCGAGCTGCGGAAGGAGAACGGGAAAGAGGTTTTGTGGACGCCGTATCCGAAGGTGTAAGGGGGCGTTTGGGAAGCGGCGAACGGGAGGTTTGTCCCTTCGCGAAACCGCAAGCGATGTCGAGAACCGAGGGGCGAAGGGGAGCACGATGGGATTCGCAGCCCCGGATGTACATCCGGGGCTTTGAATTTCGAGTGCTGTGAACTATTCGTTATTCGGGGACGCGGGGAGCAAGCCACTTCGGGAGCCTGGGGACGGAAGAGGGGGTTTTCAATAGAGCCAAACGGCTTTCAAGTCAGGGTTCGGAGAAAAGCATTTTAGAGTTGATGATTTTCCTGGCGACTTCGGCGAGGGTGATCCGGTGTTTCTGACTTTCCAGTTGGAGATGGCGGTGGGCGTCGGGTTCTTCGAGCTTGAGGTGTTTCATCAGGATTCCCTTGGCCCGATCCACGAGCTTGCGGGTTTCCAGGGTGTGGGCGAGAGTTTCTTTTTCGTGCGTCAACTGCTGGTGTTCGCGGAAGCGTTGCACGGCCACTTCGATCTGGGCGGCCAGCGAGGGGATGCTGACGGGTTTGATGAGGTAACCGAAAACTCCGGCGGCGCTGGCGCGGTGGATCAATTCGGAATCGCTGTAGGCGCTGACGATGAGCATGGGACAGCGGCGATGGGCCGCGAGACGAGAGGCCAGTTCGATGCCGTCGTCGCCGTCGAGGCGGATGTCCAGCAGGACCAGGTCGGGCTTGTGGATGCGGAAAAGGTCCATGGCCTGTTGGGCGTTGGCGGCCTGGCCGACGGCGCAGTGGCCGAGCTTTTCGAGGTGGGAGCGCAGGCCCATGCCGACGAGGGTGTCGTCCTCGACGATGAGGACGCGAAGGGTTGTCGAGGCGGCGGGGATGGATTCGGTCATGAAGCGTCTCCGTTCAATTCTTCCCTGCTGAGGGGAAATTCGATGGTGGCCACGGTGCCGCCGGCAGGACCGGGGTTGAGGGCAAAGCGGCCACGCAATTCTCGACCGACGAGGCCGGCGACCAGCTTCAGGCCGATGCCTGTGGAACTGGTTGCATGTTTGGAGGCAGCCCCCCCGCCGCCGTCGATCACGTCGATCTTCACGGACGAACCGGGAATCATCTGGGCACGAATGATGACGGTGCCGGATTCACCCAGGCCGTGAAGGATGGCATTGTAACACAACTCATGCAGGACCATGGCAAGGCTGACGGCGCGGTCGGTATGGAGGGAGATGTTGACGGCGTCGAGCTGGGTCTGGATGCGAACGTCGCCGGGTTTGATGACGGAAAGGGTGGGCAGAACCTGGCGGACGAGATCGGCCAGGCGGACCTTGTCGGCTCCGCTGCTGAAGAGTTCGTGGGCTTGGGCCATGGTGTCGATGCGGTTGATGGCGCGGTCGAGCCAGAGACGGGCGTCGGGGGACATTTCCGGCTGGTTGATGGAGAGCAGCGCGGTGATGCCGGCGAGGTTGTTTTTGACGCGGTGGTTGAGTTCACGAAGGAGCATGGTTTTGGTTTCGGCGTCGCGTCGGGTCTGCTGATGGAGGCGGGCGACGTCGATGGCCGAGCCCAGGCGGCTGGCGAAGTCGGCGGCCAGGTTGAGATGTTCGCGGGGGAATTCTCCGGCGTGGTATCGGGCCAGGACCATCAGCCCGAGAGGTTGCTGATCGCTGCGAAACAGGGGGAGGAAGGCAATGCTGCGGATTTCGGGAAATTCTTGCCAGAACGGATGCAGGGAGGAATGGTTGCGGGTGTTGGGAATGACGACGGGGAGGCAGGTTGTGAAGGAATGAAGCGACTGATCGTGCTGGAGGTCCAGATGTTGGCCCGTGAGGGTTTGGCTGTACCTGCCGGTGGCGGCGACGAGCGAGGCCTGGGGGGGATTTTCGGACATGAGGATCAGGCCGCAGAAATCGACGCCCATGACCGAGGGGGCCATTTGGGCCACGCGATCAAGGGCTTCTTCAAGGGTGGCGGACTGGTAGATGGCGGTGTTAAGCGAATAGAGCATTTCACGTTGGGCAAGGAGGTGTTTCTGGCCTTCGAGGGCGATGCGGGCCTGGTTCAAGAGGCGGGTGTTTTCGATGGCGGCGGCGGCGCGGGTGGCCAGGATTCGGGACAGGCTGAGGGTTTTGGAATCGAAGGGTCCGGGGCGGTAGCGGGCGAGAATCAGCAGGCCGAGGGGTGGTTGTTCGCCTCGGAGCAGAGGGAGATAGACCATGCTGCCGGCGCCAAGGGAATCGCGCCAGACGGAGAAGACGTCGGAACGGAGGCTGACGTCCTCGACGATGAGGGGTTGGCGAGTCTGCATGCATTGGCCGCAGGCCAGAGGCGATTCGGCAAGGAAGCGTCTGCCGACGAGGCATTGCTGAGTGGGCTGGTTGCCCGCGGCGATGTAAAGCTCGTTGGGGTGTTGGGTGGAAAGAGCGATGCAGCAGAGGTCCATGCCCAGGGTCGCGGGGGCGAAATCAACCACGCTGCGGAGGATTTGTTCGAGAGTCTGGGCCTGGGAGATGGCGGCGTCGGCAAGGGAAATCCAGTTGAGGGATTCGGCGTCGTGATCGACGGAATGGGAATGTGAGGATTTCTGGAGCATGCTCTTGCCTGAGTCGTCCGGCATCTGTTGTGGCGTATGCTACGCGAGCGGAGGCGGCCGGCCAATATGGGGCAGGCGAAGCGGGCAAAAATAAACCCCGCAGGCGTGGGTGAGACCTGCGGGGCAAGGAGGGAAGAAACACTTCGCGACTTTATTACGCGGGAGACGGAGAGCGGGTTTCCCGTAAAGAAAAAAAATAAACGGATAAGGTTGGGTTTGTATTACCCGACTCACAAAAGAGCCTTGATAGAAGCGAGGGGTTGGATTTTGGCAGATGAAGGTTTTGTGAAATGTCGGGGATTTATGGGGAGAGTGGCGAAAGGGAAATTGCTGATCCGCGAAACCGCAAGCGAGTTCGAGGGGTTGGGGGCGAAGGAGAGCGAGGGGAAAATCCCACGCGAAGAATGAAGAGGGCGACGCATGCGTCGCCCCTACGCGATGGGCGGAGGATCAGGATCGGGACAGGAGCTGGCGGACTTTGCGGTGGATGGGGGGCCATTTGGCCTGGGGGGATTTGTTGACGGTGATGAAATCGCCGAGGAGCAGGAGACTGCTGACGCCGGGAATCTGGAACAGACTCGACGCCAGAGGGTGGTTTTGGGCGGAGTCAGGGGAAAAGAAGCTCAAGGGTTGGGCCGAGATGGGACGGTCCAGGAGAAACTTTCTGGCGTTGGGGTTGGGGGTGTCTTGAATGGAGGTGACGGTAAAAGGCATGGGGAAATCATACCATTTTGGATTTTGGATTGGGGATTTTGGATTGAAGAGGTCGAAATAGCGGGGTTTTCCACGGATGTGGATGGGGCATTGTGGATAACCTGAGTGCGGCGGAGGCGGGGCAAGGGAGATGTGAAAAAAAATGGTAGCCTTCTAAGTCTCGCTGATCCAAATTGTTAGCGGCGAGTTATGGCGGCGGTATTCTATCTTTAGTGAAGAGATCGTTGACCACTACCAGATGTGGTGTATAGTGTTCGGCCGACTGCTGTCTATGGTGTTGGGCGGCAAGTGAGCGTAGTTGATTTTTGACTGGAAGAAGCAGATCAGCTCGGTTGGCATTTCTGCGAGCGAAAATTAACGCGGGAACGGGATTCAGGATCAGGTCTGTCGGGTTGGAATTAATAAAAAATGGTGCCCAGACTGACGCGGGCGGCTTTTGTTTTGCGAGGCAGAACAATCGTCGGGTCGGTTGGGCGTGACGAACTTGGGGCAGTTTTCAATCACGGGGTTTGCAGATGAAGATTACACGCCGGTTTACCACGCAGGGACAAGACGCTCTGAACAGTGTTGAGTACGAGAAACGGACCAGCCGGATTACCAATCCGGACGGGAGCGTCGTGTTCGAGATGAACGATGCGGAGATTCCGGCGCAGTGGTCGCAGTTGGCCACGGACATCATGGTCAGCAAATACTTCCGCAAGGCGGGCGTGCCGCTGGTGGACGAGAAGGGCCAGCCGGTTCGCGACGCGCAGGGGAACGTGGTGACGGGGCCGGAAAAGAGCGTCAGGCAGGTGGTGAACCGGTTGGCGGGGTGCTGGCGGTTCTGGGGCGAGAAGCATGGGTACTTTGACAGCCCGGCGGACGCGCAGGCGTTTTATGACGAGATCGTGTACATGCTGCTGCATCAGATGTGCGCGCCCAACTCGCCGCAGTGGTTCAACACGGGTTTGAATTTCGCTTACGGGATCACCGGGCCGTCGCAGGGGCATTACTACTGCGATCCCAAGAGCGGGGAGATGATGAAGGCCCGGGACGCCTACTCGCACCCTCAGCCGCACGCGTGCTTCATCCAGAGCGTGCAGGATGACCTGGTGAACGCCGGCGGGATCATGGACCTGTGGACCCGCGAGGCGAGGTTGTTCAAGTACGGGTCGGGGACGGGGACGAATTTTTCGCGTGTTCGCGGCGAGAACGAGGCGTTGTCGGGCGGCGGGAAGAGTTCGGGGTTGATGAGCTTCCTGAAGATCGGGGATCGGGCGGCCGGGGCGATCAAGTCGGGCGGGACGACCCGCCGGGCGGCGAAGATGGTCTGCCTGGATCTGGATCACCCGGACATCGAAGATTTCGTCAACTGGAAGGTGCGGGAAGAGCTGAAGGTTGCGGCGATGGCCGAGGGGATCAAGCGTTTGCCCAAGGAGCAGCGGGAGACGGCGGAGCGATTGGGGCTGAAACTGGATTACGATTTCAACGGGGAGGCGTACCACACGGTTTCGGGGCAGAATTCCAACAACTCGGTGCGCATGCCGAACCGGTTCTTCAAGGCGTTGGAAGAGGACGGGAACTGGAACCTGACTTGCCGGTCCAACGGCAAGGTGTCCAAGACGATCAAGGCCCGCGACCTGTGGGAGCAGATCGCCTTCGCGGCCTGGCGGTGCGCGGACCCGGGCGTGCAATATGACGACACCATCAACCAATGGCACACCTGCCCGCGTTCGGGGCGGATCAATGCGTCCAACCCGTGCGTGACGGGGGATACCCGGGTGCTGACGCCGGGCGGGATCTGGCGGCGGATCGATCAGATGATCCATCTGCCGGCCCGGGTGGTGACGAACCTGGAGGGACAGGAGATTCATGCGACGGAAGGGAGCTTCCCGACCGGCACGAAGGACATTTATGAATTGCGGACGGTGGGCGGTTATTCGCTGAAGCTGACGGCGGACCACAAGGTGTGGACGCGGCAGCGCGGGTGGGTCGAGGCCAAGGACCTGGCGGCCGAGGACGAGGTGCGTCTGCCGAGCAAGCCGGCGACGGTTCAGGAGATCGGCGAGCCGCAGGATTTCCGGTTCTTCCAGTTGCTGGGGCTGTTCATGTCGGAGGCCAACCACGACGCGGCGGCGCTGCACCTGGATGCGTGCCTGCCGAGCGTGGATCTGGTGGAACATTTCGCGCAGTACGTCGGGGATATCTGGGGCGACAAGCACTACGAAGATGATTACGTCAACCAACTGATGTTGGACAGCGACGGCGAGATGGAAAGCGCCGGCGGCCAGGGCGGAGCGGCGACGGCGACGCTGACCAACCGGCGGCTGATGAGCCGGCTGAAGGCGTTCATCCGCATCGAAGCGGGCCAGCGCCGGTTGAGCGACGAATCGTTCACGGTGGGCCTGGCGGCGCAAAAGCATCTGCTCCGCTCGCTGTTCACGGCCGACGGAAATGTCGCCGGTGGGACGCTGGTGCTGAGCAGTTCCAGCGAAGGGCTCTTGCAGGACGTGCAACTGCTGCTGCTGGGATTTGGCGTGCAGTCGGCGGTGACGGGATCGGAATTGCGGATCAATCCCGGCAGTCTGAGGTCGTTCGGCAAGCACATCGGTCTGCTGCCGGGCAAGAAGATGGAGCGATTGGCGGGGGCGATCCATTTTGCGATTGTGCGGCCTGAAAATGCGGGCAACTATGACCGGGTGGCGACGCTGACGCCGCTGGGCAAGCGGCAGGTGTTTGACATCACCGAGCCGATGACCAGCTCGTTCGTGGCCAACGGTTTGACGGTACACAACTGCTCGGAATACATGTTCCTGGACGATACGGCGTGCAACCTGGCCTCGCTGAACGTGCTGACGTTCTTCGATGCCGACGGACGACACTTTGATATCGAAGGGTTCCGGCATGCGATCCGGCTGTGGACGGTCGTGCTGGAAGTTTCGGTGCTGATGGCCAGCTTCCCGTCGGAAGAAATCGCCGAACTGTCCTACAAGTTCCGCACGCTGGGGCTGGGGTATGCCAACCTCGGGGCGATGTTGATGCAGGCGGGGATTGCGTACGACAGCGAAAAGGGACGGGCGATCTGCGCGGCCCTTACCTCGATTTTGACGGGCGAGTCTTACGCCACCAGCGCGGAAATGGCCAAGGAGCTGGGGGCGTTCCCCGGCTATGAAGAAAACAAGACGGACATGCTGCGGGTGATCCGCAACCACCGCCGGGCGGCTTATGACGTGGCGCGTGCGGCGACGGCGAAGCAGAAGCTGAGCGAATACGAGGCGTTGGAGATCAAGCCGGTGGGGATCGATCATGGGCAGTTCGGCCCGAGCGATCCGCTGGCCTGCCCGCAACTGCTCAAGGCGGCGCAGGAATGCTGGGATCGGGCGATTGCGCTGGGAGAACAGCACGGATATCGCAACGCCCAGACGACGGTCATCGCCCCGACGGGCACGATCGGCCTGCTGATGGATTGTGACACGACCGGCGTGGAGCCTGATTTTGCGCTGGTGAAGTTCAAGAAGCTTTCGGGCGGCGGGTATTTCAAGATCGCCAACCAGTCGCTTCGGCCGGCGCTGCACAACCTGGGTTATTCCAGCCAGTCGATCCATGACGTTCTGCGGTATGTGATGGGGACGCTGACGCTGGAAGACGCGCCGCATATCAATTGGGAGAGCTTGAAGCTGGCGGGCTTCACGGATGAAGAGCTGAAGAAGATCGAAGATGCGTTGCCGGGCGTGTTTGAGTTGAACTTTGCGTTCAGCCCGTGGTCGCTGAGCCCGGAAACGCTGATGCGGCTGCACGTGACGGAGGCGGAATGGAAGACGCCGGGCTTTAATCTGCTACAGCACCTGGGCTTCAGCAAGAAGCAGGTTTCCGAAGCCAACGACGTGATCTGCGGGCGCGGAACGGTGGAAGGCGCGCCGCACATCAAGGCGGAGCATCTGCCGGTGTTCGACTGTGCCAACAAGTGCGGCAAGTACGGCAAGCGGTTTATCCAGGTGGAAGGCCACATCCGCATGATGGCGGCGGCGCAGCCGTTCATCACGGGGGCGATTTCCAAGACGATCAACCTGCCCAACGAGGCGACGGTGGAGGACATCAAGAACAGCTACCTGTTGAGTTGGAAGCTGGGATTGAAGGCCAACGCGTTGTATCGGGACGGGTCGAAGCTTTCTCAGCCGCTGAACGTCAAGAGCGACGAGGAACTGGACAAGGTTGAGGAGGATGACGAGGAGAACGTGCAGGCCGGGCGTGAGGAAGTGGCCAACCTGGTGGTGCAGACGGCGGCGGGCGTGAACGGGGACAACATTGCCCCGGCGCATACGAGCATTGTCGAGAAGATCGTGGAGCGGATCGTGGAGCGTCCGCTGCGTCGGCGGCTGCCGGACACGCGTAACGCGATTACGCACAAGTTCGACGTGGCCGGGCATGAAGGGTACATCACGGTGGGCCTGTACGAAGACGGGACGCCGGGCGAAGTGTTCATCACCATGGCCAAGGAAGGCAGCACGATCGGCGGGCTGATGGATACCATCGCCACGCTGGTGTCGGTGTCGCTGCAATACGGGGTGCCGGTGGAATCGCTGGTGCGGAAGTTCGAGCACGTGCGGTTTGAGCCGAGCGGCATGACGCGGAATACGGAGATTCCGTTCGCCAAGTCGCTGGTGGATTACATTTTCCGGTGGCTGGCGATGGAGTTTGTGCCGGGTTATCGGCAGGCGAACGCGCCGAAGCGCCGGAGAAGAAGGTGGTGGCCCCCCCGCCGGTGGTGGTTGATCCGACGCCGGCGGTGGAAGCGCCGGGCGTGGAGATCAAGCGGGACGGGAACGGACATGGGCCGCGGATGGAGCCGGATAGCGCCAAGCCGTTCGATTATGCGGAAGGCAAGAGCCAGGCGGCTGCGACGCCGGTTGCAAGCTCGACGAGTGAACGGCTGGGCGCGATCACGAGCGGGCTGGAAGGGTTGACCTCAACGCTGCAATCCGACGCGCCGGCGTGCGACGTCTGCGGGAGCATCACGGTTCGCAGCGGGACGTGCTACAAGTGCCTGAACTGCGGGAACTCGATGGGATGCTCGTAATCGCAGTTGCAGGGTAATTTGGGACAGGCTTGTGGGACGGACAGACATGTCCGTCCCGCTTGCGTTTTGGGGTCGGGAGGGTGCGGGAAGATTTTGGATTTTGGATTGCGGATTTTGGATTGGGGGAGTGGCGAAGGGGAGGGTGCTGGTTCGCGAAACCGCAAGCGAATTTGAGAGTGTGGGGGCGAAAGGGGGCGTGGAGAGGTCGGGAGCCCCGGATGTGCATCCGGGGCTTTGAGGGGGTGCTTGCGTTTTGCGCGGGCTCGCGAAGAGCAAGCCTTGTCGGGAGGTTGGGGGCGAAGGGGGGCGTGATGTGGTCGGAGCCCCGGATGTGCATCCGGGGCTTTGAGTGCGGGGGAACCGTTCGTACTCGTGGGGGGACGCGAAGAGCAAGCCTTGTCGCGGATGTGGCGGTGAAATGAGAGTGGGTTACTGGGGGCGAGGTCCGGGGGAGGATTCGGGGGGACGCGGCTCTGTGGGGGGAGTTGCCGAGGCGGGGTGAGGTTGGCGCATTTCGCGGAGCTGGCGGATCTGGCGGAAAGTGTCGAACAGAATCCGGGCTAATAGCGTGACCAGGACGCCCAGGAGGAAGGAAACCAGGATCAGGGCGGGCGTGGTGGTAGTGTAGGTGGATTTGTACCAGAACCAAATATCAACTTGGTGGCTTATATTTTCGTAGATGAACAGGGCGACGTAGATCGTGGAGAGGGAGACGAAAATGATCTTTGTCCAGATTTTGAATTTCAGCCAGTAGTAGGCCATGGGTTTACTCCGCGGAAGAGATTGGTGTTATGAGCCGGCGGCCCACTGATGCAGAAACAGGACCAGGCCCTGGAAACCCGGGCGCAGGTAATCGGCGATCGGGCTGTAGAACAGCATGACAAAGGCGCTTGCCAGGCTCAAGTAGGGTCCGTAGGGGACTTCCCGGCGGCGGTGCAGGATCAGCAGATAAAGGGCGATGAGAAGGCCGAAGAAGGGTGAGAGGAAAAAGACGACGGCGGCCGGGCCGGCGCCGAGCACGGCACCGATGGCGAGCATCAGGTGGACGTCGCCGAGGCCCATGGCGACGCGGCCGAAGCCGAGGGTGCCGAAGATACGGGTGAGCCAGACGACCAGGCCCCCCACCATCGCGCCTAGGAGGGAGCCGAGCAGGCCGGTCAACCAGGGGTATTGGGTCCAGTGGTTCCAGGTGTGAGCCACGGGGGGGATGTGCTGATAGGCCAGCATGCAGAGTGTTCCCAGAAGCAGCGGAGGGGCGAGGAAAAGCATCTCCTTACGCATCTCCCGGCGAATCTGGCTCGCGGTGTAGTTTGGTGGGAGCGAAGGGATCGGCTGGCCCTGGCGCTTGAGTTCTTCGATTTGCATGGCAATCGCCTGGCGATCGACTTCGAGGATGGGTTCGCCTTGGGGGAAACTGGCGGGGAGCAGGCCACGCCGGAAAAGCCCGATGCTCAGAAGCAATCCGACCGCCCCACCGGCGGCGGCAGCGGCGGCGGAGGGGGAAAGGTTCAGTGTGCCGGGTTCCTGGGGACGGTCCCAAATTGTGTGAACCAGAATGGCAACGCCGGCGATGAGCCAGGGAATCTCGATGGGGATGACGAACAGTTCGGCGTCGATGAGGCTGGCGGCCAGGAGGCCGGAGAGCAGGAAGAGGTAGAGGCCGAAGATGGGCCAATGTTCGTTTAAGGTGGTGAAGCGGTAGGAGGCGAGGATTTGGCCGGCGGCGTCGGTGACGTCGGCGCGGGGGCCGATGCCGTGCATGAAGAACATGACGTAGTAGAAGACGAAAAGCAGGCCGGTGACGGCTTCGATGATGGGATAGCGGATGGAGATGGGCTGTTTGCAGTAGCGGCATTTGCCGGCGAGCAGAATCCAGCCGATGACGGGCAGGTTGTCGTACCAGGCGAGAGGGTGCTGGCATTTGGGGCAGTGGGAAGGCGGAGTGACCAGGGAAATTCCTCTGGGCAGACGCCAGACGACGACGTTGAGAAAGCTGCCGATGCAGGCGCCGAGGAGGAACAGGAAGATGATGAAGACGATGTGAGGCGTCATGATTGGGTTGCGGGCAACAGGCCCGGCATTTGGACAATGTACAATACGGTTTGGTCCGGTGTCAGGTGGGTGACGTCCAATTCGGCATGCATGACCTGCCGGTAGAACGGTTCACGCTGGGTTAAAAGACGTTGGACTTCCTCGATACCGCCGCCGAGGGAGGTGAGATTGGGTCGGTTGACGGAGGAGTTAGGGTCGGACTGGATGCGGTTGAGCAGGACGAGGGGATCGCAGCGGAGGTAGAGGATTTTGTGGCCGGAGGATTGGAGAAATTGGCGGTTATCGGGGCGGTTTAATGCGCCGCCGCCGAGGGCGATGACGTGATTGGGCAACTGGGCGATGTGGCGGATCGCCTGGGTTTCGAGATCGCGGAAGGCGGGCTCGCCCTGCTGCTGGAAGATGTCTTTGATGGTTTTGCCGGCGGCGGCGACGATGAGGTCGTCGGTGTCGATGAAGGGTTGATGCAACCGCTCGGCCAGCTTGCGTCCGACGGTGGTTTTCCCGCAGCCGCGATATCCGATCAGGACGATGCTCATAGGCTCTCGTTTTCGCATTAAAGCGAGGACAATCCTGCGGTGGCCCCTACGCGCTGGGCCGGTGGTTGATATAATGCCGCAACTATGTCGCACGCCAAAAGCAATGACGTTACGGTTTCGTCTGCCGGTGAGAGTACCGGGCGGGAGCCGGTTTACAAGCGGGTGCTGCTGAAAATCAGCGGCGAGGGGCTTTGCCGGGAGAATGGATTCGGGATTGAGGCCCCGGAATTGGAGGGGATCGCCCGGGAGTGCGCGGAGGTGGCCCGGACGGGAGTGCAACTGGCGATTGTGGTGGGCGGGGGCAACTTTATGCGGGGGGCGACGTTTGCGGAGACGGGTTTGATCCCGCGGGCGACGGCCGACTACATGGGCATGATCGCGACGGTGATGAATGCTTTGGCGCTGCAGGAGACGATGGAGAAATTCGGGCAGCCGACGCGGGTGTTGTCGGCGTTGAGCGTCCATAGCGTGTGCGAGCCGTTTATCCGGCGGCGGGCGATCCGTCACCTGGAGAAGGGACGGGCGATCGTGCTGGCGGCGGGAACGGGCAATCCGTTTTTCACGACGGACACGATGCGCGGCGCTGCGGGCGGCGGAAATCGGGGCGGACGTGCTTTTGAAGGCGACGAAGGTGGATGGGGTTTATACGGCCGATCCGAAGAAAGACCCGGCGGCCAAGCTCTATCACCGGATTTCCTACGAGCAGGTGCATCATGACAAGCTGCGGGTGATGGACCTGACGGCCATCACGCTGTGCATGGAGCGGAAGATTCCGGTGGTGGTGTTCAACATGAAGAAGCACGGAAACATCGCCCGCGTGGTGCGCGGCGAAGACGTCGGGACGACGATCTGCCCGACCGAAACCAAGTAAGCAATACGGAGCGAAACTATGCCCGTCGATGACATTTTATTCGATTGTGAAGAGCACATGGAGAAGGCCACCGAGCACCTCAAGAACGAGCTGCGCGGCATCCGCACGGGGCGGGCCACGCCGGCGCTGGTGGAGCATTTGAAGGTGGATTATTACGGCACGCCGACGGACCTGCGGTCGATTGCGGCGATCAGCGTGCCGGAGGCGACGCAACTGCTCATCAAGCCGTTCAGTCCGGGCGACGTGAAGGCGATTGAGCGGGCGATCAGCGACAGCAACATCGGCCTGACACCGCACAGCGACGGGAAGCAGATCCGCCTGATGCTGCCGTCATTGTCGCAGGAAAGGCGTCTGCAACTGGTGGGTCAGTGCAAGAAGCTGGCGGAGGATACGAAGATTTCGCTGCGCAACAGCCGGCGGGACGCCAATAAGCTGGTGGATACGGAACAGAAAGGCGGACTGCTCACCGAAGACGAGGCCAACAGCGCCAAGGAAAAGGTGCAGGAGCTGACCAAGAGCTACGAGGCCAAGACGGACGAACTGGTGGAAAAGAAGCGGCAGGAAATCCTGACGGTGTAAGGTTGAGCTTCAGACTGGGATATGACGCGGGCAACCCTCTTGGGGTTGCCCGTTGTGTTTTTGGGGAAAGGGAAAGGCGGGGGTTGGGGGCGGTGACCCCCCCCACTACTATTTTGGATTTTGGATTGGGGATTTTGGATTGGGGGAGCGGCGAAAGGGAGGCTGCTGGTTCGCGAAACCGCAAGCGATGTTGAGGGTGTGGGGGCGAATGGAGGCGTGAAGGGGTCGGGAGCCCCGGATGTGCATCCGGGGCTTTGGGCGTTGGGGGGAGTAGTCGTATTCGGGGGGAGGCGAAGAGCAAGCCACGGGGGGAGAGGGGCGGCGAAATAGAATTGGAGGGTAATAAAGCGGGTTATCGGGGTGGTGTGGTGCAAGTATTGCATGAAGGGAGGATGTGATTACCGCGTGGCGTCGGAGAACTGACGAGGTCGGTTTCGACGCGGCGGAAAGGAGCATCCCCCATGACAGAGCGATACCGCGAAGACGTTCCGCCGCCGGGCGGCGTCAATATCGTCCGAACCGTTTACGAGGATAAGTTTCACTGGCCTTCCATCGTCGGAGGCGCGTTTCTGGCATTGGCGTTGTTCGTGATCTCGGGGGTTTTGGCCTGGGCGGTCGGGCTGGACTATACGTTCCGCACGGTCAGGACGACGGGGCGTGAAACAGGCACGATCATCTGGGGCGGGGTGGCAGCCTTGATCTGTTTCGGACTGGGGGGATGGCTGGCGGCACGGACGTCGTTTGTGAATACCCGGCGGTATGCCATGCTCAACGGGCTTATGGTGTGGGCGGTGACGGTTCCGCTGCTGGTGTATTTCCTGGGGACGTCCATCGGGCCTCAATTGGGACAGGCCGGGACGGAATCCCAAGGCGGGCCGATGCAGGCGTCGGCTCAGTTTGGTGCGGGGCCGCAAGCTGCGGCAGGCACAACCCATCTTCAGGCGGCGGCGTGGTGGATGCTGCTGTCTCTGGCGCTGGGGTTGATTGCGTCGGCCGTCATGGGGTATGCAGGAGCCCGGTTTACGACGCGGCAGGGAGAAGTTCGGCCGGTGTAAACCGGATAGATAATTTTGGCTTTGGTTAAATGAAAGCCCGGCTTTCAATGAAAGCCGGGTTTTCGATTGGAAGAGGGGCGGGCAAGCCCGCCCGCTAAAGGGGTTCTGCGACGGCTTCTACTCAACCTGCCCGACGCCCCGCTCTACGTCGGCCATGCTGTCGTACTCGCGTTCGGGGAGCAGGCTGAGAATGAAGACGATGTCGGGATTGTCTTCGGGGGTGTGGCCCTTGGCGTAGTCAACGATTTCCTTCTTTTTCTTGGGGAAATCAATGCCTTTGAGGACCTTGGCGATTTTGGCGGGGCTCGCCTTTTTGCTTTCTTTGCGGCCTGGATTGGATGCCATAAAACACCTCTCTCTCGGTAAACAAACGGAGCAATGAATGGATCGGCCGGATCCAACGGGAGTTACGGTTTTGCAAGGGGCGTACCGGTGGGCGGCTGGGGCTGATTCGATTGTCCGGCTGTGGACCATTGGGGGAAATTCGTTAAGCTGACGGGGATGCGATACGCCATCCTTTTCATACTGCTGTTCGTGATCGTGCCCGGGTGCATCACCACGCCATCCAATCCGTCGGCAACCCAGCCGGCGACGGCCATCGATCCCGCCACGACCAAGCCGGAGTATTGGTGGAGCAAGCCGGGCGTGGCCACGATTGAGCATCGGGATTTTCAGACGCTGATGGACGCGTGCGAGGATGTGGCCAGGAATTATCTGTTTGAGATCGATCGGGTGGACTACCGCCAAGGGGTGCTGACGACCCGGCCGATGACTTCGAAGCAGTTCTTTGAAGTCTGGCGGCATGACTCGGCCAAGGCGAGCGATACCGAGAGGAACTCGCTGGCGACGTATCGCAGGACGCTGCGATTCGACGTGACGAAAAAGGCGGATGGGACGTATCAGGCGGCGCCGAAGATTTTGGTGGAGCGATGGGCGCAGGCGGAGCGGCGCATCACGTCGGCGGCGAACTTCGGAGGGCCGGGCAGCGGCTCGGAAGTTTCGGGGACGGTTGAATCCGATCAGGGGGTGGAGCTTCCCAAGAGCTATTGGTATGCCGTGGAGCGGGATTATGCGATGGAGCAGAATGTCGCGGAAAAGGTGTGGAAGAAGTTCTGGTAGGTTAAACGGCTGGCGACTTATTGGTACATAAAGCAAACGCCCACTGATTGGAATCAGTGGGCGTTTTTGTTTGTTAGAATTGGGCGACTTCAATCACCCGGCTTTAGCGGGATAGTAGGGATGCGGCTGGGGGGAAGTGACGGCGGGATGGGGGATGGGGTCGGAGATGGTGGAGACGTCGGCACGGGGATGGGCGGAATCGTAGACTTCCTTCATGCGGTTGGTGGTCAGGTGCGTGTAGACCTGGGTGGTGCTCAGGCTCTGGTGGCCGAGCAACTCCTGGACGCTTCGCAGATCGGCGCCGTTGTTGAGCAGGTGCGTGGCGAAGCTGTGGCGGAGGGTGTGGGGGCTGATGCCGGGGTCGAGGCCGGCAATGCCGAGATATTTATCGAGTTTTCGACGGACGGAACGGGTGCTGAGGGCGTCGCCGTGCTTGTTGAGAAAAACGCGGGTGGAGGAAGCGCCGGGCTGGGCTTTGCATTCAGCGGCGCGTAATTCGAAGTAACGTTGGACGGCCTTGATGGCCTGGCTGCCGATGGGGGTCAGGCGGTCTTTGCGGCCCTTGCCGCGGACGCGAAGAATGCCTTCCTGGAGGTCGAGGTCGCACATTTCCAGTTCGACCAGTTCGCTGACGCGGATGCCGCTGGAATAGAGGACTTCGAGCATAGCCTTGTCGCGGGCGGAGAGGAGGTCGGCGTCGCCGGGGGCTTCGAGAAGTTTTTGGACCTGTTCGAGATCGAGGCACTTGGGGAGCCGTTTTTCCTGCTTGGGGGTGCGGATCTGGACCAGGGGGGAGGCGTTGACCATGCCGCGGCGGATGAGGAATTTGTAGAAGCTGCGCAGGGTGGCGAGCTTTCGAGCGGTGGTGCTCTTGGTGTAATTCTGGGCGTAGAGGTAAGCGAGGAATTCGCGGACGGTCAGCGGCTCGCACTGGAGCTGTCGTTCGTCGAGAATCTCGGGGGAGACGGTGGCGGGATCGACGTTGGCGTCGGCCCGGCCGATCTGACCGGTGAGGAACTGACCGAATTGAATGAGGTCCGCGCCATAGCTGCGGACGGTGTAGTCGCTGAAATGCTTTTCCAGCCGCAGATAGTCGAGGAACTGCCTGACCAGCGGGGAGAAGGACTTTTCAGTGGAAGTCGCCGCCGACGGGATGGTGAGAGCGATGTCGTTCATATAAACCGGCCATAGCAAGAGACTCGAGGCTTCGCACTGGACGTCCTGTCCAGTGGACCTGGGGCAGATTCCGGCTGATTCTGCCCCGACATGCCAACCGGCTGACAGCTCCGGTGGCCCTGCAAGACGATCCTCGTCTCACGTGGTCGCGGTGAGGAGTTAAAGGATGCGATTGGGCTCTTCAAATGGACGAGCGGCATCCGATAACCAGGCACCGATAACCTTATGCTACTTTTTTCGGCAAAAAGGCCTTTAATTCTTTGGCTAAATGTTGACCAAGTTGATGAGAGAGCACGGCGGCGTCGAACCAGTCGAAAGAAAGCTCGCGACGGTTCACCATTTCGATCAACGATTCCAGTACTTTTGCTTCCTGGCCCACTTCGTAGCGAAAGCAAAAACACTGGTGCCCTTTGACCAGGCTGAGTGTTTTCATGGTTGCCATCGGTTCTGCTTCCGACATAATCAGTCCTCTCTTCGTCCCTATTTTCTTTATCGCCCAAATTGAGGCGACTTCAGTAGTTCGACTATTAATTCGTGATAGGCGAAGCCGCAGAAGCGGTCGGCCTCGACTAGATATTGACCGGCCTGATAAGCGCCCAGGGGGTCGTTGCGTCCGGCGGCGTAGGCGTTGAGGGCGTCGCGCACCGAGCCGTTGGCGGCGTCAAACATGCCGACAACCTGCGTGAAATTTTCATTTTCCGATGGGGCCGGGGCCGGGGCGGCGCGATGAACCCATTCTCGAAGGTCGCCGGTGGGACGAACGTAGCCGGCCGGCTTGCCGAACAGTTGCAGGGCCGCGCCGAACTTGGGCGGGTTGTAGGGGTCGTAAAAAGTGACCGTGGGCACGAGCAGCACGTCACAGCCGAGCAGATCGCAGACCAGTGCGGCCTGCTCGGTGGATTCGACTTTTTCGATCCGCAGGCTGGAGTAGACCTCGACAACGCGGTTGACGGGAATGGCGGTCAGACCCTTCACCTGCTGCAATTGATTGAAGAGAATGTCGGCCTGCAAGAGGGCGTCCACATGACGCTGGCCGCTGAGATTGATGGCGGGAGCGACGGCCCAGACCTGCTGGGTGGTTCCGGGGAGGAATAGCTGTTTTTCGACGCCGTAGGGTTTGGGAGGTTGCGCAGCCGCCGAGCCAGGTCAGGCCCCCTATCAAGATGAGAATAGACCGCAGGGTGTTCATCGCTGCTCACTGGTGAGACGTATCGCCGCATTGGCCGTATCGGCTGAAATGGCATGCGGTTTGAGGCCACAAGGCCAGCAAATGCAATCAGTAATAATTATCGGACGAGTGAGGGGGTGGGCTTGAGATTTTGCAATATAGAGATGTTTTTTTGTGGGGGGTTATTCGCGATTGGGGGGAGGAGGGAAGACTTCGGGCATGTCGTCGATCAGCCAGCGGTCGCCGATTTTTCGGAAGATGACGGGCTGACGCCAGGGGGTGGCGTTTTCGAGATCGACAATGACCATGCAGATGGCGGCGGGAAAGCCGGAGCGGGCGTCGGTCTGGAAGACCATACTGACGCCGTTCCATTTGATGGAGCGGACCCGGCCGCGGAAGGGAGCCTGAAGGTCTTTCCAGCGTTGGATGAACTGTTCCCGGGTGATCTTGATGCGTTGGGTTTTGAAACGATCGGAGAAGAGATTCCAGAGGGGATCCCAATCCTCGGCGGCGACCCATTGCCCCATTTGCCGGGCGA
This sequence comes from uncultured Phycisphaerales bacterium, assembly GCA_963841305.1. Lineage (GTDB taxonomy): Bacteria > Planctomycetota > Phycisphaerae > Tepidisphaerales > Tepidisphaeraceae > CAWJBR01. The sequence goes on from CAWJBR010000002.1 coordinate 427,402, forward strand.
TGGCGGCGATCTGCCGCTCCTGGGGGATGGCCCGCATGCGCTGGGTGATTTCCTGGGAGACTTTGAACCCGCCGGCGGCCAGGGCCAGCACGAGGCCCGTTGCGGCGAGGATTTTACCGCCCTGCGTGCCGTTGCTGTGGGTGATCTGCCGCCAGGCGATGACGGCACAGACGATGGCGAGAAGCGGGATGACGAGAAACGTGGGGCTGAGCAGCGCAAAGGCGCTGGCCAGGCCGAGGAGGATGGCGGCGATGGCGGCGGCGTTGACGGCGACGTATTCCTGGGTGGTCAGACCGGCGGTGGTTGACATGCGGTGCAGTTGGGAGAGGGGATCGGCCGGCGTCGGGGGCGACTGGTTATCGGATGTGGGGGGATTTGCACTGACATTTGTTATTCCAGTTCAAGTTCGCGGCGAGGTTTTTCCGATTGATAATTCGGGCCGGTCGCAGAGCCGGCAGGGTCTTTTAACCGATGGAAAGTAAACGCCCCATGACTAAACGTCAACTCATTGATGATATTCGTCGGTTGAACTATACCGCTCAGCCCCAGTTTTTGGCGCAGTTTGATGAAAACGCGCTGAAACAATACCTCGAACATCTCGAGGGAGCCCAGCGGAAACACCTGCGCATCGACGGCTGGGTCCACCGGTCATCGAAGCTGAAGATGGTGTCGTAGCGGGCGATGGGTCGCCGGGTGATTGGTTGCCGGGATAAAATAGAACGAACCGCCATGTGTTATGCGCACGGCGGTTCGTATTTTTTTAGACGAAAAACCCGTCGTTGGCGAAACCGCAAGCGGCAGCGCGGCGACTGGGGGCGAAAAGGGCTGTCCGGCGATCAGCGGACGTTCCAGGTCGTCAGCGTACTGGCGGGCGTGAGAAGCAGGAAGTGGTCGAGGTCGTCAACCAGTTGCTTGCCTTCGTAGTCCCAGTTGCGGGCGATGATGTCGGAATGTTCCTGGGCGGTGTAGCCGGGCGTATAGCCGAATTCGTTGCGACCCAGCTTGGCCGACGCACAGCCCACGGAAAGAAGCACAGACCCCGCCAACAGCCCGAGCAGCACAAGCGTCCTCATGACCTGACCTTCCTGTTGAAGATTCCCTGGTGGCAAGTACAGCCAAACCCTTGGATAGAATTTACCACCTGCCGCGGGGAATTGTCAAAGCCTTTAATCGCGATTTGGCATGGGAAATCATGTTACCCCCCCCACCGCCCGGAGGGCTTGACGCCATTCGAGGTAGAAATACGGGACGGAGAGCTGCCGGTGAAGCTGCTGGATTTGCTGGTGGAAACGTTCGTATTGCGTATTCATCCAGGGGGTGGCGGATGGATCGCAAAAGAACATTCGGCAGCCGAAAGGACGGATGGAATGGACGGCGCATAATTTTCCGGTTTGGAACGGGCAACCGGCTTCGAGCGGGCCGGGGGAGGGAGGAGAGGGTTGGAGGCCTGGGAGGTCGTGGAGGAAGGCGGCCAGTTCGAGGGTGGTGACGAAGAGACGGTGGCCGTAGGTTTCGAAATGACAGCAGCGGCCGGAGGCGATGCAGACGGGCCGGCGGAGGTCGATTTCCTGTTGGACCTGGTTGTAGAGCTGATGGACGGTCTGGCGAACGTCGTCGCGGGGGGCGGCATCAAACACGGCCTGGCGGAATGAATCGTCCATGGCTTTGGATCATACGCCGGAGAAGTCTGCGGGCCAATTGGCGGTCATTCGCCAAGGATAAAGTTTCGTGGTAAGATTGGCCGGAGGATCCGGGGCGTAGCTCAGTTTGGCTAGAGCGCGTGGTTTGGGACCACGAGGTCGCAGGTTCAAATCCTGTCGCCCCGATTCACCTTGGTGGACGAAATGCCCTCCTGGCGGCACTTCGCAGGCCCGGCCACCGACTCCGGCAATCCTATCCGCGGTGGGCTATTGCTCCCGTCTCCAAACTCGCATCTTTCCAATTGAGCGGCAAAATCGCCAGCCTGTCATTTCCAGAGCATTTTTTTGCAGTAGACAAGATATGCGGCTAGGATCATCCTCGCGGCTGGCGGTGGGCCGGCCATTCAGAAACCCGTCGTGCCAATGCGGGCGGCTGCCGAACAGGGTCTTGGGACAAAAGGGCGATTGCGGCCAGTTCGTTCAAGAAAAAAACCAAAACCGCTGACCCCCAGTGGTCAGTGCCGGGTGCTACACATCGGCCACCATGAAAACCCGGCGGCCAGGGAGGATGATGGAACCGTACTACGCCCATTCCGGGCAACGCCCCGACCGAAGCGACTGGCAACTGCTGCGCGATCACCTGCGCAACACGGCCGAGCTGGCCGGGAAATTCGCGGAGGCGGCCAGGCCGGGGGATGAGGAGTTTGCGAGGGCGGCCTATGTGGCAGGGTTGCTGCACGATCTGGGGAAGTATCGGGTGGAGTTCCAAGAGTATTTAAAAGGTGGTGACAAATCCAAACGTTCTCTGGAAACTGCTCATGCAATCTATGGATCGGCTGCGGCATATATTCAGTACAATGCCATAGACATTGCGTTTGCCATAGCTGGCCATCATGCCGGGCTTCATGATTCGGGTATGTTGGACTCGCTTTTAAATGGCCCCAAGTATCCTACCGTCAAACAATTTCCTGATTTAATTGAATTGGTTGAAAATGAGTGCAATATCATTCCAATTACAGCAAGTCAGCAAGGTGATATTGGCGCAACAGAAGTTGCCCTGCGACATTATGACCTCCGCACGCGGTTTGTTTTTTCCATGTTAGTTGATGCAGACCGTCTTAATACTGAGCGATGGGAAAAACAAAACCGCCTTGGACGGCCATGGAAGCGAAATGCCGTAGCATTCCAGGCAGACCGCCTTATCACAAGCCTGCATGAGGCATACAAGAAAAAGTCCTCTACCAGTCCATGTCATGCACTCAGCGTGGCACGGAGTGAGATTTATAAGTCTTGCATAGACAAAGGCCAGCAATTGGACCGAGGTTTTTTTTCACTAGCCGTACCAACTGGCGGAGGAAAGACTTTATCGTCAATGGCGTTTGCATTGGCTCATGCCAAAAAGCACAAAATGAGACGGGTGATCGTTGTCATCCCCTACTTGTCCATTATTGAGCAAAATGCACGCGAGTACCGCAACATTTTCGGAACACAGTATGTCTTAGAGCATCACTCAGCAGTGGACGTTTCGAATGCTAAAGAACAGGAACAGAATGAAATCGCAGAGGCACCGGATACTGAAAAGGCCATGGAAAACTGGGATGCACCGATAGTTGTCACTACCTCCGTTCAGTTTATCGAAACCCTGTTCACGGCATCTGCGGGGAAAGCACGTAAATTACACAATATCGCCAATAGTGTTGTCATCTTCGATGAAGTACAGACTTTACCCGTTCATTTGTTGGAACCACTTCTGGACGTACTGCGCGAGTTAAATCGGGGATATGGCGTTAGTTTTGTTTTTTGCTCCGCAACCCAGCCAGGCTTCAAAAAGTCTCCCGCCCTGAAGAGTGGATTTGAAAGAAACGAAATTACTCCAATTATTCAAAATCCCAGTAGTTTCTATCAACAACTGCAGCGAGTGGACTACCAAATTGAATCGCCTGACCAGCCATGGAATTGGAAGTTTCTGGCCGAGCGTCTGGTCAAGGAGACTCAGGTTCTATGCGTGGTGAATGTGCGGGCTCACGCCTTTGAGGCATGGCAAATGCTTCGACAAACATTGAACAACCAAAACAATAGTGAAGAACAATTACATGGTTTATTTCATTTGTCGTCGGCTATGTGCGCCGCACATCGATTGGATTTACTCGGTCTTTCCAACACCCCGCCACCCAATAACATCAAGACACGCCTTGAGAAAGGCCTTCCGTGCCGCGTGGTTTCAACTCAATTAATCGAGGCGGGAGTTGACATCGACTTCCCATCCGTGTTCCGCGCCATGGGACCACTAGAATCGATTGTCCAAGCCGCTGGACGATGTAATCGCGAAGGCAAATTGATTGATGCTTGCGGTAATCCATGTCGCGGACGTGTGACTGTTTTCCATCCTGTTGATGCTGGACTTCCACCCGGAATCTATCGCAAAGCAGCCAGCATTTCAGCCATGCGACTCGATCCCGAACGGATGGCAACCGACCCAGATTTTTTTGAATCATACTTTAGCGAACTCTATTATCTTAGCCCAACTGACCATGCCAAGAGGGGTGAACACACCATTCAGGAAGATCGGGCAGCTTGGAACTTCCGACGAGTGGCGGAACGAGCAAAAGTCATCGACCAAGCTACCTGTCCAATTCTCGTCCCCTATGGGCGAGGCAGAGAATTAATCCAACAGGTCAGAAAGGTACAACGGTTCGACCGAACCACTCTGCGAAAACTCCAGCGGTTTACAGTCAATATACGAGAAAGAGACTATGCCATATTGGAGTCTTTCGGTGCATTGACACCACTGTTGCCATGCACATTAAATATCAAGGTTCTCGATGCCTCTTTCTACGACATTGACCGGGGTGTGGTAATTCAGGAACGCTCACCAGGAGATTTTGTCCAATGAAAGATTCCAAACAACAGGTTTGCATTCGCGTTTGGGGCGACTTCGCATGTTTCACTCGGCCTGAAATGAAGGTAGAGCGCGTTAGTTATGCTATCTGCACACCGTCATCAGCCCGCGGCATCCTCGAGGCCATTTTCTGGGAGCCACAGATGTATTACATCATTGATTCTATAGCTGTTGTGAAGAAAGGCCGATGGTTCAGTTTCCGGCGAAATGAAGTTTCAGAGATCATCAGCATTGATGCCGCCCAATCCTGGATGCATGGGAAGAAACCCGTGAAATATATTGAAGCCGGTGGCGGAGCGGCAAACGCCGCACAGCGGAATATGTTGGCCTTAGCCGATGTGGAGTATATCATTTCGGCTGAAGTGAGACTCACGGCCCGTCACAATTCAGCAACAGACAATGTGGCCAAATACGTTGAAGAAGCCTACAAAAGGGCATCCCGAGGAAAATGCTTCCATCGTCCCGCACTGGGCTGCCGGGAATTCGCAGCGAATTTCGAATGGGTTGAAGACTCCAAAACCATTCCCCTTGCTAATTGGGCTAGCGATGACCTCGGTTTAATGCTCTATGATGTTTTCGATCCTGACCGCCGTGCCGCTGCAACCATTGAGCGGCCACATGTTCCGCCTAGGGCAACTTTTTTCCGGGCGAAAATCAAGGATGGAGTCATGGATTGCCATCCGGAACGGATCGAGATTCTACGTCCTACGGTAAAGGAGGTGGAGTGATGCTTCTAACGACACTCCACGAATACAGCCTGCAGCACAGGCTGCTTGCTGATTTACATTTACAGAAGCGGGTTATTCATCTGCTAATCCCGTTGACCACTGACGGGAATCTACGCTCACAGCAGATGCAACTCTTGAGCCAACTTGACGAAAAGGGCAAAGAGCGACCTGGTCAAGAACGATTGATGCCTCGTTTCCCAGGAGAGAACAATGGAGGCCGAGCCTATTTTCTGGCGGAAAGCAGCATTGCCGTATTGGGGCGAGACAAGAAAACGGGTGATCCGATTGCTTCCGACCTTTCGGAAGGAGGCAACTCCATTAAAGCCTTTACGCACTTTTGGGAGCAGATCGAGCAAGCCTATACTGCCACACGCGATATACGTTTAGCAGCGATACTCGCGTTCCGCAATAAGTATCTATTACCAGAAGATGGCAAGATCACCAGCAATCTGCCGTTCGTTGCTATTCGAGCGAATAAGAATGGGAAACTCGAGTTTGTAGCCAGATTCGGGCTTGGATCGGAAGATAATCTACCTTTAGAATCCGCCACAATTGGTTTCAGCATTAATGGTCAACCAATGACTTTGGATGCCCCGGATGACTCACTACGAACCTACTGGTGCGATGCTTATAAGTCACAAGCATTCACAGAAGAGGATGACACCTTACCCGACAAATGCCCGAACCGAGAAGCAGACCGTGCAACCGTGTGTCTGGTTACAGGGCAGACCGGCATCCCTATTGCGCGATCACACAAGCCAAAGATCTTAAAAATACCAGGACTGTCTTCGGGAGGGTATATCGTTTCATTTGCCAAAGCTGCGCCCGCATTTTCATCGTATGGCTTCAAGATGGGGGAAAACTCGCCCGTTTCCGAAGCAGCTGCCGCCAGCTATGCCTTAGCATTGAATCAACTGCTTGCTGATGAAGATAGCCACTATAACCTTGGTCCGGTAAGCGTCTGCTTTTGGTCAAAAGCCTCCGCCGAAGTATCTCGGCTGTTCAGTGCTCTGTTGAACAAGCCTCGCCCTGAACATGTCAAAGACTTTCTCAAGTCTCCCTTTGTGGGAATTGAGCGCGAAGTGCTGCGACGTGAACGCTTGTACACCGCAGCATTCTCCGGGAATGCAGGTCGTGTCGTCGTCCGACACTGGATAGATCAAACCGTTGGCGAAGCCATGAACCATTTTACGGCATGGTGGGAAGATTTGCAGATCATAAATATATACCCCGAACTGAATCACTTGCCATTTGCGGTTCCCAACCTAGCACGTATGACATTGCGACAGTCAAAGAAACACAAGGAGACATCGTTAGTCGGAGAACGGATTGTACAATTGTATCGTGCTGCAATCGAAGGCACCGAACTGCCGATTTCATTGCTCAAACCCATTCTCGATGAGTTCCACACCGCCATTGTTAAAAATGACGAATCCGATCCCAAAAAGAAGACTTATCCGTTTAGTCAATCTCGCTTTGCATTAATCAAGTTGATCTTATTAAGACAGTCCAGACAAGGAAACCCCAACCAGATGAAAGGAGCATTTATGCCTGAGGTAAAGTTGTCCGAGACAAATGACCCGGCCTACAACTGCGGGCGGCTACTTGCAGTATTGGAGGCCCTGCAGCAACGGGCATCGTCCGGAGGACATAATGGGAAGGACGTTAAGACACGAGAAGGGCCAAAGGCCGGGATTATTGAACGGTACTACGGTCGGGCATCCACCGCACCAGCACAGGTGTTGCCCCTGCTGTTGAAGTTATCTCGTTACCATCTTTCAAAACTTCAGAAGGGTACAGAATCAGACCGAAAAGCTGCGGTGTCCCTTGAGCGACGGAACACAGAAATTCTCGCAAATCTGACGTCGGAATTACCAGGAATGGCTCCGAGTTTCCCGAACCTGCTAACCATTGAGCAACAAGGGATATTTGCTTTGGGTTTCTACCAACAGAAAGCCTTTGATCTTGCGCAATATCGGAAGTTCAAGGCATCTCAAGGTAAAGAAGGTGAAGAAATTTGCAACGATCAAGACAGTGATAATACCGAGGAATTAAAGACCCAGAACTAACACCCTTAACGGGCAAGGAGATTGAAATGAGCTACGTGACCAATCGGCATGACATATTCGTTTTATTTGATGTGACAAATGGAAATCCAAATGGTGATCCCGATGCGGGAAATCTTCCGCGCACGGATCCGACGACCAATCGCGGATTGGTATCGGACGTATGTTTAAAGCGAAAAATCCGTAACTTTATTGTTTCTTTCTGTACCGACACTCATGGCAAGCCGCTTGATGGTTACGATATTCTAGTACGGCAGGGAAATATCCTAAACAATGAAATCAAGGCCGAAGCCGATAAGGCAAGTGCGGAACTCGGCAAGGCAACGGATCGCCAAAAGGCAGAAAGAGCCAAAGATTTCCTGTGCAGGCGATTCTACGATGTTCGTGCTTTTGGCGGAGTTCTTTCGACCGGCGACGACATAATGAAAGGGTCAACGTATGGGCAGGTACGAGGACCCATTCAGTTCACCTTCGGACGCTCGTATGACCCCGTTACTCCTCTAGAAGTTTCAATTACGCGGTGTGCGGTAACCAAGCCCGAAGATGAGAAAAAAGAACGCACCATGGGCAACAAACACATCGTGCCTTACGCGCTCTATGCGGCAAAGGCGTATGTGTCGCCAATCTTTGCCAAGTCAACCGGATTCAGCAACGATGACTTGAAGTTGTTCTTCCAAGCATTGGAGCACATGTTCACACATGATCAATCAGCCTCACGGGCAGAGATGACTGTGCGTGCTATATACGACTTTGAACATGTTGGCACACAGCCGGAAGCCAATGCTGATCAAAATTGGAAGGAGGCCATGCTTGGATGCGCTCATGCGTACAAGTTATTTGAAGGCATAAAGGTTGAAAGGATAACTAACAGGCCGTACCCCGAAACGTTCAATGACTACAAAGTAACTGATGCATGGGCTGGACAGAAATGCGGCGATGTTGTTGTTCCCGGTGTGAAATTATATCGTCGAGTTGATCCCCGTTGAACAAAAAACTGAGGGATCATCATGCCCGATCCTGACACCACGGGCGGAGAGGAACCCCTGATCCTCTCCGCCCTCAACGACTTCCTCTACTGCCCTCGGCGGTGCGCCTTGCACCGCCTCGAGGGCATTTGGGTGGCCAATGCCTTTACCGTGGCGGGTGAGCTGGCCCATCAGAATGCCGACGATCCCGGTTATCGGCAGTATCTGGACTCGGCCGGGGAAGCGTTGCGCATTGAGCGGGCCTTGCCGTTGTATTGCCGGAAGTTGAATCTCGTCGGCAAGGCCGACATCGTGGAGTTTCACAAAAATTCCGGCGGTGGCCCGGCCATTCCGCTGCCGGTGGATTACAAGCTCGGCAAACGCCGCAAGTGGGACAACGATGATGTGCAGCTTTGTGCCCAGACCCTTTGTCTGGAAGAAATGTTCGGCGTCCCCGTGCCGGCCGGGGCGGTATATCATGTGACGACCCGGCGACGTCGGCCGGTGCCGTTCTCGGCCGAGCTACGGGAACTGACGCTTCGCACAATCGAAGCGGTGCGGGATCTCCTGGTCCGGGGAACAGTCCCCCCGGCTGAGCCTCGGCCACAATGCGAGGGGTGCTCCTTGTGGGGCGTGTGTCTGCCGGAGTTGACCCGGTCGGCCGGGTCGTTGGACCGGGCGTTTGCCGCGTTGTTTGAGCCTGATGTGCCGGGTGGCTCATCGGCCCGCAATTCCTTTGCCTGAGGGCGTGATGGACGAAGTTCAACTCAATACCCTCTATGTGGTGACCGAAGGCGCGTATCTTCACTGTGACGGGCAGACGGTGGTGGTGGAGATTGAGAAGAAGCCGGCCGCTCGCGTGCCGGTGCATATGATTGATTCCATCGCCTGTTTTGGCCGGGTGATGATCAGTCCGGCCTTGATGCAGGTGTGTGCGGAGAATCAGATTGCCATCAGCTTTCTGACGGCCCAGGGCCGGATGATGGCGCGGGTGGATGCGCCGGGTTCCAGCGGGGTGCAGTTGCGGCGGCAACAGTTCAAGCGGGTGGATGATGCTGCATTCCGCCTGGAGGTGGCCAGGGTGATTGTGGCGGGAAAGATCCAGAACTGCCGGCAGAATCTGCTGCGCTCGGCCCGGGACGGCCCCGCAGGGGAGAATGCCGACGCCCTGCGCCGGGCGGCCGAGGCGCTGATGCACAACGTTGAGTCCGCGGCACGGGCGGCGGGTCTGGATGAGTTGCGCGGTTTGGAAGGCGATGCGGCCCGGATTTATTTTGAGCACTTTGCCCGGATGACGCCCGATGCGCCGCCATCGCTGCGGTTTGTGCGCCGTTCGCGCCAGCCGCCGTTGGATCCGATCAATGCTTTGCTCTCGTTGTTCTACAGCATTCTGACCCACGATTGCACGGCGGCACTGGTGGCCGCCGGGCTTGAGCCGGCGGTGGGTTTCCTGCACGACGACCGGCCGGGCCGGCCATCGCTGTCGCTGGATTTGGTGGAAGAGTTTCGCGCTTATCTGGTGGATCGGTTTGTCATCACCGCCATTAACCGCAGGCAGGTGGGCGAAGAGGACTTTGTCACCCGGCCGGGCGGCGCGGTGGAACTGAATGATGCGACGCGGCGGCGACTTATCGCCGCCTTCCAGGAACGCAAGCAGGAACGGCGGGCGCATCCGTATCTGGAATTGGAAACGTCCATCGGGCGTTTCCCGGCCTTGCAGGCGAAAATCCTGGCCAGGCACATCCGCGGCGACCTGAAGCATTATGTGCCCCTGTTGATTAAATAAACCTGGCAGGCCCAAGGGAAACTTATGTTGGTGTTGATCACCTATGACGTCTGTACGATGGACAAGGCCGGCCGACGGCGACTGCGCCGAGTGGCCAAGGGGTGTCAGGATTATGGGCAACGGGTTCAGTTTTCGGTTTTTGAATGTACGGTCGGAGATAAGGAATGGGTGTTGCTGAAAGACCGACTGATGAAAGAGATCGATCCCAAGCAGGATTCATTGCGGTTTTATTTTCTGGACAAGGCGGCGGTGGATCGGGTAGAGCATCATGGAATTAAAGAGCCAAGGGATTTATCCGAACCCTTGGTAATCTGAGCAATGAGGCAGCAACGGCCGACATGTTCCGCGAACCCGAAGATCCCGCCGAAGTACGGGAGGTTCGCGATGGGTGTTTGCTCTTTGACAACTGAAGAGTTACAAAGATCAGAGCGTCCGCTGATCGCGAAGGACGGCCACAGTACGACGATTCTCGCGATCCGCCGAGTTCTCACCCTTATGCGAAAAAGGGTTGGGAATCGGCGATTCCCCAGAGCCTCGCGCTCTGGGGCGGATTGAAACAGGAGACGGAAGCGAACCAAAGCGTGATGGAGAAATTCCCCAGAGCCTCGCGCTCTGGGGCGGATTGAAACCTGGAAGCCCGGCTCGATGCTGCTGGCGCGGGCATTCCCCAGAGCCTCGCGCTCTGGGGCGGATTGAAACTCGATCCGTAGGGCGTACCTGGCGGAGGAAATGATTCCCCAGAGCCTCGCGCTCTGGGGCGGATTGAAACTGCCGCAGCCGCTCCAGGCGGGCCTGCTGAACGATTCCCCAGAGCCTCGCGCTCTGGGGCGGATTGAAACCCCCAGGCGACGGAAGATCAGGAGATCGACGACATTCCCCAGAGCCTCGCGCTCTGGGGCGGATTGAAACCTTTCTGCTTCCGTTCGTCCTCGGCTGTGGATTCATTCCCCAGAGCCTCGCGCTCTGGGGCGGATTGAAACCGCAGATCAGCAGGAACCCCAGAGCCCCATCCCAATTCCCCAGAGCCTCGCGCTCTGGGGCGGATTGAAACAATTCGCCCAGGAGATCAGCGCGTCCAAATCGCCATTCCCCAGAGCCTCGCGCTCTGGGGCGGATTGAAACTGCTTGCCGGCTTCGGCCTGCTGCGCTGCCAGGTATTCCCCAGAGCCTCGCGCTCTGGGGCGGATTGAAACTCCTTCCGCCGCGACGGTTTGCGCGGCCTGGTCATTCCCCAGAGCCTCGCGCTCTGGGGCGGATTGAAACTTAGTCGAGACGGCGAAAGCGTCCAGAAAAGAAATTCCCCAGAGCCTCGCGCTCTGGGGCGGATTGAAACGTCTTAAAGAGGCTGAATCTCGTAAAAAAATTCATTCCCCAGAGCCTCGCGCTCTGGGGCGGATTGAAACGCGGCGATGTCCTCGGGGTCGATGCGTCCGTCTTTATTCCCCAGAGCCTCGCGCTCTGGGGCGGATTGAAACTCGATCATCGCTCGTCACCAGCGTCTGGAGGAGATTCCCCAGAGCCTCGCGCTCTGGGGCGGATTGAAACTCGGTCAAAAAACCCTTCGTCGCCGATCCGCAGCATTCCCCAGAGCCTCGCGCTCTGGGGCGGATTGAAACGCACTCCTGGACAGCGTGTAGCCGCGGGCCTGCAATTCCCCAGAGCCTCGCGCTCTGGGGCGGATTGAAACGATCATCGAGGCCAAGCCGGTGATCGTGCAGCAGATTCCCCAGAGCCTCGCGCTCTGGGGCGGATTGAAACTTGCGGGCGGATGTCCCAGTCGCCGTGCCGCAACATTCCCCAGAGCCTCGCGCTCTGGGGCGGATTGAAACATGACGCTGACCAGCGCGTACGACGCGGCCAAGATTCCCCAGAGCCTCGCGCTCTGGGGCGGATTGAAACACATTTCTACACTCTTCCAGTCGTCGTCCCTCGACATTCCCCAGAGCCTCGCGCTCTGGGGCGGATTGAAACGCACTCCTGGACAGCGTGTAGCCGCGGGAGAGCATTCCCCAGAGCCTCGCGCTCTGGGGCGGATTGAAACGGCCCTGCTGCGCAAGCACGGCTGGGAACTGGTCATTCCCCAGAGCCTCGCGCTCTGGGGCGGATTGAAACACTCAAAACCCAATTTTTACTACAGAAAAAGCGATTCCCCAGAGCCTCGCGCTCTGGGGCGGATTGAAACTAATTCCATAAGCCGTTGTCCGGCAATTCGGTTATTCCCCAGAGCCTCGCGCTCTGGGGCGGATTGAAACGGTTGAAACGGTATAGGTGAACGTGCCGACAGAGATTCCCCAGAGCCTCGCGCTCTGGGGCGGATTGAAACTCGTCGTGGGCCGCGTCGTAGCGCACGTTTCCGATTCCCCAGAGCCTCGCGCTCTGGGGCGGATTGAAACCAGTTCCCTTTGGCTCATGGCCAAACGCTCTCTCATTCCCCAGAGCCTCGCGCTCTGGGGCGGATTGAAACTGCGCAGCTTCGACGACACCCGACCCACGTCATATATTCCCCAGAGCCTCGCGCTCTGGGGCGGATTGAAACTGCGTCTTGATCGTTTGCACATCGGCTGGAAGGTATTCCCCAGAGCCTCGCGCTCTGGGGCGGATTGAAACAAGGCGGCCATCCGCGAGCACCGGGCCAACCACATTCCCCAGAGCCTCGCGCTCTGGGGCGGATTGAAACTTACGCAGTCGTCAAATGGGATGCGGTCAAGAAGATTCCCCAGAGCCTCGCGCTCTGGGGCGGATTGAAACCTTGACGACCCATCCGCTCGACGAGCCGGTCGAGATTCCCCAGAGCCTCGCGCTCTGGGGCGGATTGAAACAGAACCGCCGCGCCCCGGCTGCGGCCCTTGACGACATTCCCCAGAGCCTCGCGCTCTGGGGCGGATTGAAACAAATCCGCCGCGTAATCAGTCGTCGGCATCGTCCATTCCCCAGAGCCTCGCGCTCTGGGGCGGATTGAAACCCGAAATCCACCTGCGCCCCGACGCGACCGGCGTATTCCCCAGAGCCTCGCGCTCTGGGGCGGATTGAAACACGGATGCAGCGACCGGAGTGTAGGTTCCGTCCGATTCCCCAGAGCCTCGCGCTCTGGGGCGGATTGAAACCCGCTGACGATCAGTCACGGAGAGCGGCGAGGCGTTATTCCCCAGAGCCTCGCGCTCTGGGGCGGATTGAAACTCATCAATACCGGTTCCATGCCAGTCCTGTACCTATTCCCCAGAGCCTCGCGCTCTGGGGCGGATTGAAACGGTTCATCGGCGGTTCCATGGCCTTCTTCCCCCATTCCCCAGAGCCTCGCGCTCTGGGGCGGATTGAAACAAAACCCATCCTGTTCCCATTGATGCTTGCCGAAATTCCCCAGAGCCTCGCGCTCTGGGGCGGATTGAAACTCATAGCGCGGCATGCAGGCGAAGGTGAGCATTTATTCCCCAGAGCCTCGCGCTCTGGGGCGGATTGAAACCGCGCGGGCGTCTGCCGGGCATGACCGACCGGCATTCCCCAGAGCCTCGCGCTCTGGGGCGGATTGAAACGTCGGCGTATACGTCCCCCCGGCGGCGATGCCGTCATTCCCCAGAGCCTCGCGCTCTGGGGCGGATTGAAACAGCATCCCAGTGTCCATACTTCTCATTGACGATGCATTCCCCAGAGCCTCGCGCTCTGGGGCGGATTGAAACTGGGATCATGAGAAGAAGCTGCTGGTCGGGGCTATTCCCCAGAGCCTCGCGCTCTGGGGCGGATTGAAACAGCGATGCGGCGTTGTAAATCGAAGCCTCGTCAAATTCCCCAGAGCCTCGCGCTCTGGGGCGGATTGAAACCATTCCTGATAGTCCCGATCATCCCCCCATGAGATATTCCCCAGAGCCTCGCGCTCTGGGGCGGATTGAAACTCCCATGCGTTGCGGAGGCTGGATTTATCGAGTATTCCCCAGAGCCTCGCGCTCTGGGGCGGATTGAAACTGTGTTTGTGGATGGCTCTTGCAACGGCATTCAGATTCCCCAGAGCCTCGCGCTCTGGGGCGGATTGAAACTATCTCTGCTGTATCACCGATGCATACCCTCTGGCATTCCCCAGAGCCTCGCGCTCTGGGGCGGATTGAAACAAATCGGTTGCGTCCGGTTTGTTGACCGTATTGAATTCCCCAGAGCCTCGCGCTCTGGGGCGGATTGAAACTCCGGCCGCAAGATGACCACCGCCGACAACGGCAATTCCCCAGAGCCTCGCGCTCTGGGGCGGATTGAAACCGAGCCGTTTACGACGTACAGGCTGGTGGTGACATTCCCCAGAGCCTCGCGCTCTGGGGCGGATTGAAACAGGTCAGGCTTGGTGTCATTTTCATCAGTCATTATTCCCCAGAGCCTCGCGCTCTGGGGCGGATTGAAACATTCACCTCACATCGCACGCACCTAGCCAGATTGATTCCCCAGAGCCTCGCGCTCTGGGGCGGATTGAAACACGGATGATCGTCGCTATGGACGGGTGGTCGTTATTCCCCAGAGCCTCGTGCTCTGGGGCGGATTGAAACATGGACGGGTGGTCGTTCTTTCCACCGGAACTTTATTCCCCAGAGCCTCGCGCTCTGGGGCGGATTGAAACATTGTCGAACCTCCTTTCCTTCTGCTTCTTGATATTCCCCAGAGCCTCGCGCTCTGGGGCGGATTGAAACGGCCGAAGCCAATGCGGCCTTCTGCTGGGCCACCATTCCCCAGAGCCTCGCGCTCTGGGGCGGATTGAAACCCAAGAGGCCGGAGGCCAGCAGCTCGGAAACGCGATTCCCCAGAGCCTCGCGCTCTGGGGCGGATTGAAACGGGACAGGTTTCCCCAAAAGCTGGAAAAGTCCTATTCCCCAGAGCCTCGCGCTCTGGGGCGGATTGAAACTGCGCAGCTTCGACGACACCCGACCCACGTCCTTATTCCCCAGAGCCTCGCGCTCTGGGGCGGATTGAAACGTCTATGGTGTGTTCTAAAGCTGTGGTGGATGTGATTCCCCAGAGCCTCGCGCTCTGGGGCGGATTGAAACGTGAGCCCCGGCCCACCTTTAACACTCAAAAACATTCCCCAGAGCCTCGCGCTCTGGGGCGGATTGAAACACCATGAGTGAAAACGGAAACAATCAATCGATTCATTCCCCAGAGCCTCGCGCTCTGGGGCGGATTGAAACCTGGCGGCGGCGGTCAACAAGACGGCGAGTAAAAATTCCCCAGAGCCTCGCGCTCTGGGGCGGATTGAAACTTCCCCACCCCCTCACGGTTATCGGGAAGAACGGATTCCCCAGAGCCTCGCGCTCTGGGGCGGATTGAAACCCCGTCGAGCGGTGGGAGCCGCACACGGTCGAGAATTCCCCAGAGCCTCGCGCTCTGGGGCGGATTGAAACCGCTACAGCGCGGCGACGGTCGCGGAAACTCCCGCATTCCCCAGAGCCTCGCGCTCTGGGGCGGATTGAAACAGGGGATGCCGATGAGGTCTTTGGGCTTCAACCATTCCCCAGAGCCTCGCGCTCTGGGGCGGATTGAAACATAGACCACGCATCATACGCCCGCTGCTTTAACATTCCCCAGAGCCTCGCGCTCTGGGGCGGATTGAAACGGTGCTGCTGGTGGACTCCGGCGATCATCCCGACATTCCCCAGAGCCTCGCGCTCTGGGGCGGATTGAAACCCGCAGGTGTCGGCGTCAATTGACGTGCCGGAATATTCCCCAGAGCCTCGCGCTCTGGGGCGGATTGAAACCAATCTTTCAAACTCGTGTTGCGAAGGAAGGAACAATTCCCCAGAGCCTCGCGCTCTGGGGCGGATTGAAACAAAATCTCCCGCACTGATTCCCCGTCGCGCAACATTCCCCAGAGCCTCGCGCTCTGGGGCGGATTGAAACATGCGGGCGGATGTTTCCGAGCAGTCGCAAATCAATTCCCCAGAGCCTCGCGCTCTGGGGCGGATTGAAACCAGACCAGCGCAAGCGGTGTTCGGTTGCGTGATGATTCCCCAGAGCCTCGCGCTCTGGGGCGGATTGAAACAATCATCAAGCAAACGTGTTTCGCTTACCTCCGATTCCCCAGAGCCTCGCGCTCTGGGGCGGATTGAAACTGATGTATCACCGAACCGATCTCGACGCCCTGGATTCCCCAGAGCCTCGCGCTCTGGGGCGGATTGAAACGCTGGTGGCGTCAATGGTGATTACTGTCGCCAACATTCCCCAGAGCCTCGCGCTCTGGGGCGGATTGAAACGTACCGTTTGCGTTCGGCGCAGACGTGGCCGACATTCCCCAGAGCCTCGCGCTCTGGGGCGGATTGAAACAAAGCCCGGCCGTGTTGGGCGCGCAGTCCGGCAAGCATTCCCCAGAGCCTCGCGCTCTGGGGCGGATTGAAACGGGAAGTTCCTTCCTTCGCAACACGAGTTTGAAATTCCCCAGAGCCTCGCGCTCTGGGGCGGATTGAAACAGGTTGATACCGTCGGTGTGGCTAAATACCTCCGATTCCCCAGAGCCTCGCGCTCTGGGGCGGATTGAAACGACAGTCCTTAAACGGGCTGTCGGTTATTCCAACATTCCCCAGAGCCTCGCGCTCTGGGGCGGATTGAAACGACGTAGATGCAGGTTCCGACGAGCTTGCGGCTGATTCCCCAGAGCCTCGCGCTCTGGGGCGGATTGAAACCAGTTCCCTTTGGCTCATGGCCAAACGCTCTCTCATTCCCCAGAGCCTCGCGCTCTGGGGCGGATTGAAACATTGCGGGGGGAAAAGGGAATGGAAGGTCATGTCATTCCCCAGAGCCTCGCGCTCTGGGGCGGATTGAAACTTGGCCGAGGTGGTTGATTTGTCGGCACAGGAACATTCCCCAGAGCCTCGCGCTCTGGGGCGGATTGAAACAGTTCCATCAACGTAGTCTTTGGTGTCAATCCCTGATTCCCCAGAGCCTCGCGCTCTGGGGCGGATTGAAACTCTGGTCTGGATCGACACTGGCAAGCTCTGCAAGGATTCCCCAGAGCCTCGCGCTCTGGGGCGGATTGAAACATCGCTTCCGTCGCGGAGGCGATGCGCTGGAGGCATTCCCCAGAGCCTCGCGCTCTGGGGCGGATTGAAACTTCCAGCAGAATCTCCGGCGCACGGCAGCGGAACATTCCCCAGAGCCTCGCGCTCTGGGGCGGATTGAAACCGGGCGCGGGCCAGCACGTCGGCAACCCACTCGGCATTCCCCAGAGCCTCGCGCTCTGGGGCGGATTGAAACCGGGTCATCACATCCACCTGCGTCCCGCCGTCCTATTCCCCAGAGCCTCGCGCTCTGGGGCGGATTGAAACTTCACGACCGGGTGTTCGAGTGCCGTTGGAACGGGATTCCCCAGAGCCTCGCGCTCTGGGGCGGATTGAAACACGGCGAGAGGCCGAGGATGGCGGCGGAGTCGCTATTCCCCAGAGCCTCGCGCTCTGGGGCGGATTGAAACTGATTTTACCGAGTGATTTTGAATAGGCGCTGCAAATTCCCCAGAGCCTCGCGCTCTGGGGCGGATTGAAACTGGACGTTCTCAAGCAGATGCCTTCCGGTTCCGTAATTCCCCAGAGCCTCGCGCTCTGGGGCGGATTGAAACAGCTTCCCGGCCAGTCGGGAGGATCGGGAAGATAAATTCCCCAGAGCCTCGCGCTCTGGGGCGGATTGAAACGTTTTACTTCGCCGCTTAAATTCCGGCGTTTTCCGATTCCCCAGAGCCTCGCGCTCTGGGGCGGATTGAAACGTGAACGAGCGGGGCGTAAACGTGGCTGGAGTTCATTCCCCAGAGCCTCGCGCTCTGGGGCGGATTGAAACGCGAGCGGCGAGCAAGGAGAATGAAATGACTGCCATTCCCCAGAGCCTCGCGCTCTGGGGCGGATTGAAACGGAATCTGCACCTGGAGGGAAACCACCGAGGAAATTCCCCAGAGCCTCGCGCTCTGGGGCGGATTGAAACATGTGCCCGACCTCCGACCACCTGTCGGCGGCAATTCCCCAGAGCCTCGCGCTCTGGGGCGGATTGAAACAGGGTCGCTTCCGTTAATGACCAATGACTGATGAATTCCCCAGAGCCTCACGCTCTGGGGCGGATTGAAACTGCGCAGCTTCGACGACACCCGACCCACGTCCTATTCCCCAGAGCCTCGCGCTCTGGGGCGGATTGAAACGCGGAAGCGGGCGATCTGGCGGAATGAAATTGCCATTCCCCAGAGCCTCGCGCTCTGGGGCGGATTGAAACATGCCCAACGTGCCGGAGATTTCGTAACCGCAGAATTCCCCAGAGCCTCGCGCTCTGGGGCGGATTGAAACAGGGCGGTGTAGGAAATTTGGATTTTGAATTTTATTCCCCAGAGCCTCGCGCTCTGGGGCGGATTGAAACCCTGGGTGTGCAGGTAGTCCAACCTCTCGTGCTGATTCCCCAGAGCCTCGCGCTCTGGGGCGGATTGAAACAAGCTCAAGGAGCTGCGTGGCCTGCGTGACCAGATTCCCCAGAGCCTCGCGCTCTGGGGCGGATTGAAACTGTCCGGCCCCGCTGGGCTGGACGACGGGAGCAGATTCCCCAGAGCCTCGCGCTCTGGGGCGGATTGAAACTCCGGCCCCGCCGCTGGCCCCCCGCGGCGTGGCGTATTCCCCAGAGCCTCGCGCTCTGGGGCGGATTGAAACTTTTTTCCAAGACGTTCACAGTGGTATCGAAACCATTCCCCAGAGCCTCGCGCTCTGGGGCGGATTGAAACTGCGCATGAGCAAGGGCCGCACCGACCGCCCCGAGATTCCCCAGAGCCTCGCGCTCTGGGGCGGATTGAAACGCGGACTAGGGTGATGTTGCCAATTGAAAAGCGGTATTCCCCAGAGCCTCGCGCTCTGGGGCGGATTGAAACTCCAAGGCCATGGTCTTGCCGATTCCGCTGGTGTATTCCCCAGAGCCTCGCGCTCTGGGGCGGATTGAAACGGATGCGGCGCAGCGCTGCATCAGGTCGCGGACAATTCCCCAGAGCCTCGCGCTCTGGGGCGGATTGAAACAACTCCCCCTCCATGCCCATCAACCCCACGCGCATTCCCCAGAGCCTCGCGCTCTGGGGCGGATTGAAACCTGAAGGACGCGGGAGTCATAGTCCTTTCCGTTATTCCCCAGAGCCTCGCGCTCTGGGGCGGATTGAAACTTTGAAGGCCCGTCGAAGGGTCTTCGAGTCGGTATTCCCCAGAGCCTCGCGCTCTGGGGCGGATTGAAACGCTACAAGGCCTGCCAGCGGCACATTGCCGAGCTATTCCCCAGAGCCTCGCGCTCTGGGGCGGATTGAAACAAACGAACGATTGGACGCAGGACCGCAGGTCCACATTCCCCAGAGCCTCGCGCTCTGGGGCGGATTGAAACAGCACGTCCATCGTCTGGGCGTTGCCGGCCAGCTATTCCCCAGAGCCTCGCGCTCTGGGGCGGATTGAAACTTGTCGCGTCCTTTCAGTACCGCGGCCCGGCGAATTCCCCAGAGCCTCGCGCTCTGGGGCGGATTGAAACGAAACTAGGTGTAGATTACCGGAAGACTTCCGCTATTCCCCAGAGCCTCGCGCTCTGGGGCGGATTGAAACTGGTACACCCTGATCGCGAGCCAGGCCAGCCCCTATTCCCCAGAGCCTCGCGCTCTGGGGCGGATTGAAACAATGAAAACCCGCACCTGTTCGCGGTCATGACCAATTCCCCAGAGCCTCGCGCTCTGGGGCGGATTGAAACTATGAATTCTTCACGGCGAGAAGATCGTCTGTTGATTCCCCAGAGCCTCGCGCTCTGGGGCGGATTGAAACCCGGGGACTACTGGCGCAGCAAGGTGGCCCTCCGATTCCCCAGAGCCTCGCGCTCTGGGGCGGATTGAAACATGCGTCAGGTGTGCGACGCGCAGCCCATCGGCACATTCTGACCTTCCCCACGAATGGTGGGCGCGTCGAAGCGGCGGCATAATGGCCGCCAAGGAGAACTTCGATGAGCGAGATCATGGTTCGCAAGCACTACCCGTCCGAGTTCAAGGCCGAGGCCATCAAGTTGGTCGAGGAGCAGGGTTACTCCTGCCGCCAGGCCGGCAAGCAGTTGGGCATTCCCCACAAGACCCTGGCCAACTGGGTCCGGCCGCGGCGCAAACAGCAACGCTCGGCGCAGATCGCCGCGGGCGTGGCCCAGGACGACCCGGCGGCGCTGCGGGCGCGGATCGGCGAGCTGGAAAAACAGCTTCGCCGCGCCGAGATGGAACGCGAAATTTTAAAAAAAGCCACGGCCTACTTCGCGAAGGAGAACCCGTGAGATTCGCCTGGATCCACGCTCACCGCCAGATGTTCGAGGTGGCGGCCATGTGCGAACTGCTGGCCGTCAGCCGCCAGGGTTACCACGCCTGGCAACTTCGCCGGCGGCGGCCGCCCTCGAGTTCCGAGGCGCGGCGGCAACGACTGATGCGACAGATCCGCCAGGCGCACGACGAGTCCGACGGCACCTACGGCAGCCCGCGGGTGCATGCCGAGCTGGCGGAGAGGAACGTGGCCTGCTGCGTGAACACGGTGGCCAAGCTGATGCGCCGCCAGGGTCTGCGGGCGAACACGCCCCGTCGCTTCGTGCCGCCGACGACCGATTCCAATCACGAGCATCCGGTGTTTGAAAACCGGCTGGATCGGGACTTCTCGGCCGAGTCACCCAACCGCAAGTGGGTCTGCGACATCACCTACGTGTCCACCGGGGAGGGCTTTTTGTACCTGGCGGCGGTGATGGACCTGTACAGCCGGAAGATCGTGGGCTGGGCGATGGCCGATCACCTGCGAGCCGAACTGTGCCTCGACGCCTTGACCATGGCCATCCGGAGTCGAACGCCGGGACCGGGCCTGCTGCACCACAGCGACCGGGGCGTGCAGTACGCCTGCGAGGAATATCAGAAGCGGTTGAAGCTGATGGATATCGACTGTTCGATGAGTCGCGTGGGCGACTGTTACGACAACGCGGCGATGGAGAGCTTCTGGGGCACGCTGAAAACCGAGCACGTGTACCGGCGAAAGTTCGCCAGTCGAGAGGAGGCGAGGCGTTCAATATTTTTATGGATCGAGGGATGGTACAATCGCCGACGGCGTCATTCGGCGTTGGGCTATAGGAGCCCCGAGCAGTTCGAGGCCAGCCTCAACTGACGCAATAATGACGCGCCCACCGTTCGTGGGGAAGGTCAGTTTTATATCACCAAACGATGAATATGTTGAAATATTCTTCTTGTTAGCAACAATTTACAGGCAGTGGAAGGCGGCGACTCGCCTGGGCGTGACTTGAAGCGGCCCGATGGATCGACGTCACAGGGCCTTCAAAAAAGCCCGGACGTTTTCGGTGCTGACGCCCGGCGGCATGCCGCCGGCGCAGGAATGCAGCACGCGAGCCCCGGCGGGAATCGCCTTCTTTTGCTGAGCCACCGCCTCGGCCACCTCGGCCGCTGTGGCGCGGGCCAGCACGTCGCGCGGGGGAATGCTGCCCAGGATCGTCAGCTTTCCGCCGGTCCACTCGTGGAGTTGAGCGATGGTCTGCTGGATGCCGGGGTTGTACAGGTTGATCCCGATCTGCGAGTAGTACCGCACCGATGCGGCACATTCCGCATCGTTATGGAACAGCTTGACCTTGGCGTCCACCGCGTACAGTTCCGTCAGGTAAGGCAGTCCGAATTCGCGGAAGTCCTCCTCCCCGATGAAGCCGACCAGATCGTCCAGCATCATGATCCCTTCGATGCTGGGGAAGGACTGCCGCTGCAAGGCATGCCAGTCTTTCAGGAAATCGGTGATGATCCGCAGCAACCGGTGCATGCGCTCCGGGTCGGTCTTCAGGGCCATCAGAAATTCCGTGGCCCCCATCAAAAACGAAGCGATATTCAGCGGCCCGCGCGAAACCGAGAACCGAATGGCGTGGCCCAATTCGGCCATCCGCGGTTCGGCCCATTTCAACCGCCGCAGCACCAGCGGCAGCAGGCCGTCGGTGGCGGGATTGGGCCGCTCGATACGGTCGATTTCCTCAACTTCGCGAACAATCGGATGGGCGAAGGGAAATTCATTTTCCGGGAACATGCAGCGGGCCCCGAAGGACGAGGGCTCGGTACACATGCCATATTCGGACCAGAAACCAGGCAGGAAAATCGCCTCGGGAAACAGCTCCACGGCCCGGCGGTTGGCATCGAACCAGACCTGATCGTGGGCCAGATACTCCAGGATGCTGACGCCAAACCAGTTGGGCAGCCAGGGGCTGTCGATGATAAATCCGGCTTGGGGCTTGGAGGGATTCTCGCCTCGCACCAGTTGGCACAGGGCCTTCCATTGGGGATCGGTCATAACTTGGTTTCTCCGTTAGGTTGCTGATTCGCCCAGGCCAACATCCAGCCTGCATGGCGGATAGATAATACGAACTGAGCCGAGCAGGTCCAGAGAACAAGCCCAGGACGTCGGGCATGTCCCAATCGGCCCCACCAAAGGCGCCTGCCGCTTCAGGGCCGAAGATTTTCTTATTATGATAACCGGACACTTACTTTTGAGGCCATGCACTATGTCACCTTACGAAAACGAAATCCGGCAACACGATTTCTTCCGCACCGGTTTGCTGGCGGCGATCCGTCCCGGACAGACCGAACCACTCAAGGCCCTTTTAGCCGCCCCACCGGCGGAACTGAAACGGGATCTGGAGCAGGCCGGGATTCGGAATCTGTCGGTGTTCTGCAAGACGCTGGCCGGGCGGGAGTGGTGCCTGGCCTACTTCGAGTTTTTCGGCAAGGAACGGGAGGATGCGGCGGTCTTGATCGAGAAAAGCTCGCCCTGGTGGGAAAAAGTGATGCAGCATCTGGAGCCGCATCCGCTGGCCGACCAGCGAGGAACCCGCTGGCTGCGGATGGAGTGGATGAACCATGTGGGCGGCGCGGAAGGCAAATCCGCCAGGTCCGTTGATCGGCATTGCGTGGTATCGCGGTTGAAGCCGGAAAAGGAATTGTGGTACCGCACGCTGCACCAGACGAATTGGCCGGGCGTGGCCGATCAGATGTCGCGCAGCAACGTGCGGCACTGGACGACGTTTGCAGTAGGCATTGGCGCGGAGTTGTACCTGTTTTCCTACTACGAATACATCGGGGAAAACATGGCCGCCGACATGGAGGCCATGAAGCTGGACCCGGTCACGCAGCGGTGGTGGACGCACACCGAGCCGTGCCTGGACCCGCTGCCGGAATTGGCCGGCAAGGGCTCCTGGGCGGAGATGGCCCCGCTGCCGAAAGCCCGGTAAGGGGCGAAACGCCGGGCAGAGTTTCTCTTTTCACCACGGAGGCGCTGTCGTGTCCGAAAGATTTCATTGAACCGCGGAGGGAAGAGAATGATGAAGGATGAATGATGAAGGAGAAAGAAAAGTAGTGCAACATTCTTTCTGTAAATTCCCGTTTACCTCGATCCTTCCCGCCTGACCCGCCGCGGAGGGAGCCCCGAAGGGGCGACCGCAGCGGCGGGTCAGGCCGTCGTCGGCACCTCCGTCACGTTCTCCAAGGCCACGTTCTCCATGTTGAAGTACGCCGCCCCCTCCACCTGCCACTGCTCATGCACCTCCAGCAACTGCGAGCCGATCAGCCGCTCGCACGCCTCCCGGTTGGGAAACACCCCCACCACCGCCGTCCGCTTCTTCAACCGCCTCATCAGGTTCTCCAGCAGGTTCGTGCTCCCCAACCGCTTGCGGTGGTGCTCCGGAAAGCTCAAGACCGTCAGGCAGTCCTCCAGCCCCTCCCGCAGCATCCCCGCCACCGCCGGATACCGCCCCGCCCATCGCCCGGCCATCTCCTCTCCCCGCCTCAGGCACTCTGCCTTCTCCTCCGCCGCAAACACCCCCGCCAGCTCCGTCATCAACGCCCCCAGCACCTTGTAGCTCACCTTCCGCCCCAGCTCCCGCTTGAAATGCACCCGGCACCGCTGCCAGGCCGCCCCCTGAAAGTGCCGCCGCAACGCCGCCCGGATCCCCCCGTGCGCGTCGCTGACCACCAGCTTCACGCCCCGCAGGCCCCGCTCCTTCAGCGAACTGAACACCTGCCCCCAGTTCCCCTCGCTCTCGCTGTCCCCCACCCGCCAGTCCAGCACCTCCCGCCGGCCCAGGCTGTCGAAGCCCACCACCACCAGCACCGCCTGGCTCACCACCCGGCCCGCCACCCGCACCTTCTCGTAGCGGGCGTCGATCTGCAAGTACGGATACTCCCGCAGCCCCAGGCTCCGGCCGCGGAACTCCGAAAGCTTCTCGTCCAACTCCTGGGCCACGCGGCTGACGGTCATGGCCGAAACCTCCCCCTGGCACATCGCCTCCAAAACCTCCTGCACCTTGCGGGTGGACACTCCCTGGAAGTACATCTCCGCGCAGGCCACCAGCAACGCCCGCTCGCTGCGCTGCCAGCGGGCGAACAGCGAGGGATGGTACGGCTGGCAGCCCCGCGTCTGCGGCACCGACAGCTCCAGCTCCCCCAGACGGGTCCGGAGCCGCCGGGGCTTGTAGCCGTTGCGGTGGCCCTGCCGATCCGCCCTCCGCTCGTGGCGGCCGGCCTGCACGTGCCGGGCCACCTCCAGGTCCATCAGCCGCTGGGCCACCAGCTCCACCAGCCGCCTCAGCCCCTGCGGGTCCGAGAATACCCCTTGAAACATCCCTTCCAATTCGTCACCATGTCGCCCGGTCATCGTTTATCTCCTGTTCAAAAGTCCTGCTAAACCTTTGATCGGGGTAAACGGTGACCTTCTTCGCTTTTACAGAAAGAACTTTACACTTCCGTTTTCTTCCTCCTTCATCATTCATCATTCTGACTTTTCTTCCCTCCGTGGTTAATTTTTGTCTTACGCTTAAAAAAATGTCCCCTTCCGCACCTCGACTGTAGAATTTCCTGCCGGACGTCCGATAATGGCTATAAGTGATTTTCTGATTTGCAGGCACGGAGGCCGCGCCCTTGGCTGACGTATTGGATCAATCCGAAGTAGACGCCTTGCTGGCCGCGGTCGATACCGGGCAGGTGCAGGCGACTGCGCCCCAGGAGTCTTCCGACACGTTCGTCTCGCCCCAGCAGCAGGCCGCCGAGGCGCAGGTCTACGATTTCAAGCGTCCCGAGCGTGTCTCCAAAGACCAGATGCGCGCCTTGGAGGCTTTGCACGAAGGGTTCGGCCGAAACTTTGGGGCGGCTCTTTCCGGCTATCTCCGCACCATCATCGAAGTCAACGTCGCGCACATCGAGCAGATCACTTACAGCGAGTTCATCCACTCCCTGCCCAACCCCACCTGCTTCAACCTTCTCAAAGCCGAACAACTGGACGGGCAACTCTGCCTGGAAATCAGCCCGCTGATCGTTTATCCGGTCATCGACCGGTTGCTGGGCGGCTCCAACGCCGATTTGTTCATCCCCCAGCGGCCGCTGACCCAGATCGAACAGCGGCTCGTGCAGCGTATCACCGACCGCGCCACGCACCATCTCTCCGAAGCCTGGAGCAACCTCACCCCCACCACCTTCACCGTCCAGAGCTTTGAGAGCAACCCCCAACTGGTTCAGATCGTCCCGCCCAACGAAACCGTCGTCGTCATCGGCTTTGAACTGAAGATGGGCAACCGGGCCGGGACCATGAGCCTCTGCATCCCCTACAACGTCATCGAGCCGATCATGGGCGTGCTGGCCGCCCAGAACTGGTTCAGCTACCAGCGCAAGGTGGGACAGGACGACCATCTGCGCAAGCTCACCTCCAACATCAACAACGCCCCCGTCGAAGTGCGTGCGATTCTGGCCCGCACGTCCATTCGTCTCGCCGACCTGCTGGCCTTGCAGGTCGGCGACGTCATCACCACCGAAAAAGAATCCAGCACCGACGTCCTGGTTCAAGTCGAGGGCAAAGCCAAGTTCCTCGGCCAGGTCGGTCAGTTCCGCAACAAACGCGCCATCCGCGTCACCCGCCACTGTCAGCAGGCTCCCGATCCGCTTGCACCCGACACGGTCGGAGGGGTCTGATGAGCCGTTCGGCCGCCGCCCCACAACCCACCGCCTCGCCCCCCCGACCGGTCAGTTACCTGGAGCAATCGGCGCTTCCCTTCCCCAGCCTCCTGTTCCTCCTGCCGCTTCTCGTGGCTTACGAACTGGGTACGCGTTACTACGCCGCCGACATCTCCGACATCAAAGCCTTCTCGCTGTTGCAGGACTTTTTCCATTGGTTCGGCGCTACCGGACGGTATCTGCCGGCGATGGCGGTCGTGGGCATCCTCCTGTCCTGCCACATCACGCGAAAAGACCCTTGGCGAGTTCATTCCAGCACCCTGGCGGGGATGACGCTGGAAAGCATCGTCTGGGGCGCGCCGCTGCTGCTTTTGGCCCGTCTGGTCACGCAATACGTGCCCCTCTCGGCCGGCGAGGGCAGCCGGCACGGCCTGGTCATCCTGTCGCTGGGCGCGGGGGTCTACGAGGAACTGGTTTTCAGGCTGATCTGCTTCAATTTGCTGGGGATAATCTTTGTCGATTTCGCGAAGCTGAAGAAAAACCACGCGGTACTACTGATAGTGCCAGCCTCGGCCGTTCTCTTTTCATTCTACCATTACTTGGGTAGCGAGCAATTCACTTGGCAAAGTTTTGCGTTTCGCGCCTTGGCGGGGGTCTATTTCGGGGCGATTTACATGTTCCGTGGGTTTGGCATAACCGCAGGATCTCACGCCGCTTACGACGTTATCGTTTCGCTCTCCTAGCCAGACCGACCGATCTTTAGCTGTGGGTAAGGATTATTTTCTGTCTATTTTCGGCGTGTTTTCTATAATACGCCCCATCGCTCAGGTTCGCATCGGGCGAACGCCCCACAAAAGGCGACCTCCGCCAAGCCGATCACGGACGAATCGGCCCTCCCGGCAGGTTCCTTTTTGGAAGCGAGCAACCGTCTATCTGTAACGTACAAAGGGAGACGGGTCTTCCTTTGGCGGAAAGCCGAAGAACCAGGGTTCTTCAGAAAGAAAGAGCACGGACGCAGCTATGCCTAACCGAACTAAACAACGTCGATCCGGGGGTTTAACCCTCCTGTTGTATCAGCGGACGCTCCACCCGGAGCTGTTCAAAATCCTTGCCAACGAGCAGGTCTCCCGCAAAGCTTACGAAGCGGACGTCTGGCTTGTGGAAGGTGGCCATGTCATCATGTTCACCGCCAACAAGAATACGCTGACCGAGGTGATCGCCACCAAGAGCGACCCCCTGACGGATCGGGGCCTTCTCCAGTCCATCCCCTGCCGGGGCGAACGGTATCACGAAATGACCGCTCCCGGCAACGTGCGGTACATGATCAGCACGCAGGAAGAGCAGCTCACCCAGACGCTCTACGAGGCCACCAAGCACGAGATCGCCAGCTACGCCTCCCGGCGGGAGCTGATGATGGCCGAAACCCCGGCCACGCCGGAAACCGCAGCCATTCTGAGCGTTCTGGACATCGAACGTCGCAGCCACGAATTGCTCGTGCAGAGCTTCCACCTGTTCGACGAAACCCAGTTGGTCATCAAGACCCAGGGTATTTTCGAGGTCATCAAGTCCGCCTAGCAGGACGTTCTGAAACAAGAGAACCGCCGATAAACCCGGACGGACGCCGACGAATTCGTTGCAGTCGGCGTAGTCCATGTGTGTCGGCGGTTCTTATTTTGTAGTTTCGGAAAACGGAGCGCCCGTTAGAACAGACTGAACAGCAGATAGGCGAACGGGGCCGCCAGGAGGGGGCTGTCTATGATGTCGAGGATGCCGCCAAAACCGGGAACGAGTTGCCCGCTGTCTTTCACGGCCGCGTCGCGTTTCATGAGGCTTTCCAGCAGATCCCCGGCTTGTCCGATTCCCCCGATGATGATGCCGAAAATCAAGCCCTTCCACCATTCCAGGCGGTAATCGATCGCCGCCGCGCAAGCCGCCCCGACCGCCCCGGAGGTCATCACCCCGCACAGCAGCCCCTCCCACGTCTTTCCGGGGCTGAGCCAGGGGATGAGTTTATGTCGGCCGAACGTCTTGCCACCGAAAAACGCGCCGATGTCGGTGGACTTGACCACCAGCAGGATCATGAGGATGACCATCGTCGTGCCCTGGACGTGTGCGGATTGTTTAACGCGCAGAGCCATCAGAAACCAACCCAGCCCGCCCAGGTAGAGCGTCGCCAGAACCGTCCCGGCCATGTGGTGGATGGCGTGATCGGACTGCCGCATCCACGCCCGCCGCAAGGCCGCGAAGATCATCACGAAGACGACGATGAAGGCCAATGTGGATGCGGCAATGGGCTGGAACCGCGGGAACTGGGTCAGGAAGGCGTGAACCACCAGCAAACTGGAACCGGCCATGGCGATCAGGCGGTATGGCCGGACGTGTACGGCCGAAAAGAGCGTGGCCAATTCCAACGTGGCCATGGGAACAATCACCAGCATCAGCGCCAGAACCCCGATCCCGCAAACGCCCGTCGGGGGGTTGAAGTTTTGGCTCCAGCCGGCGCGTTGGAGCGCGTTGTCCAGCCAAAGCAGCACAAACAACCCCGTTAACATCAGGGGGCCGAACGTCAAGCGATTGCGAAGTGAAGCGTCCATGGATTTCCCGCGGCCTTGGTCCCTATCCGTTCAAACCGGCGTGCAGAATGTACAGGCCAACCGCCATGAATGCAAAGCCGCCGACGCCCTCCCATGACCTCGCGTAAAATTATTAGACTTTGCTTCGCATGCAACTTAATTTACAAGTATTACAACATAGGCCACTCCCCCCTATAATCACGGACTCGGCCAACCATAAGGAAAGGATATAAGCCGTATGCGACGTGCGAAAATCAGCATCATTGGCGCCGGCAACGTCGGCGCGAACCTGTGCCCACTGGGCCGCCAGCAAGGAGCTGGGCGACATCGTTCTGGTTGACATCCCCCAGGTCGAAGGCATGCCCCAAGGCAAAGCCCTGGACCTGTACGAGGCGTCCCCCATCGAAGGCTACGACGCAAGGATCACCGGATCCACAACTTACGAGCCCACCGCGGGCAGCGACGTGGTGATCGTCACCGCCGGCGTGGCCCGCAAGCCGGGCATGAGCCGCGATGACTTGATAAACATCAACACCGGCATCGTCAAGACCGTGGCCGAGAACGTGGCCAAGCATTCCCCCAACGCCGTAATGATCGTCGTCAGCAACCCGCTGGACGCGATGGTCTACGTGGCCTGGAAGGCTTCGGGCTTCCCCACCCATCGCGTCATCGGACAGGCCGGTGTGCTGGACGTGGCCCGCTACCGGTCGTTCCTGGCCGCCGAAATCGGCTGCTCGGTCGAAGACGTGCAGGCCCTGCTCCTGGGCGGTCACGGCGACGACATGGTGCCGCTGGTCCGCTACACCTCCGCCGGCGGCATTCCCGTCACCCAACTGGTGAAAAAGGAACGCCTCGACGAGATCGTCAAACGCGCCCGCAACGGCGGCGCTGAAATCGTTTCGCTGCTCAAGACCGGCAGCGCCTACTACGCCCCCGCCGCCGCCACCGTCCTCATGGCCGAGGCTATCATCAAGGACAAAAAACGCATCCTCCCCTGTGCCGCCTATTGCGAAAAGGAATACGGCATCGGCGGGTATTTCGTCGGCGTCCCCTGCGTCCTCGGCACCGCCGGCGTGGAAAAGGTCATCGAGATCGAACTGGACGAGTCCGAACGCAAGATGTTCCAGTCCAGCGTCGATCACGTCAAAGAGCTGGTCAAGGTCGTTAAGATCTAACCGGCGACCTTCGCAAACCTTCGGGACGGGCCTTCGGGTCCGTCCCTTTTTGTTATCCTCCTAACCCCGGTGGGCGGCGGTTACTTGTGGGACGGCATCGGTTGGATTAAGGTAATAGGGCGTAGGACCGACTTTCGGAACTCCGGGCGAATCAACCATGCCCGTCGTTCCCGTTATTTGGAGTGCCAGATGACCGCGGCCATGCATTTGTGGCGTGCTGTTCGTTCGGTGATCCTGCCTTTCGCCTTGTGCGGATCAATGGTGGCGACATTCAGCCTGCTGGGCGGCTGTGCGCAAGGGCCTCGCCTCTTGCCCAAGGCCGAACAGAAAGCCATCGACCGCGCCATCGTCGAATACCCCACCGGCTTTGAACTGACTCCCTACGTCCGCAACCTGACGGCCCCCACCGCCATCGCCTTTGATACCGACGGTTCGCTCCTCATCGCCGAAAACAGCCTCGAAGAAGGCCAACCCCATATCTTCGGTTACCGCACCGATGGAACCCGCTTCGAAATCTACCCGACCCATCAGCCCCTGCCCTTCGGCTTGGCCCGCTCCGGCTTCAGAATTTACGGCCCCATCGGAGGCATGGCCTGTTACCGCGGCCGGGTCTACGTCTCGCACCGCGACGCCAACCGCCGCGGCGTCATTACCGCCTTCAACTACGACGGCAGCCACATCACCATCGTCGCCGACCTCCCGGCCCAGGGCGATTACAGCGTGACCGACCTGGCCATCTCTCCCAGCGGACATCTTTACTTCGGGCTCGGCGCCGCAACCAACAGCGGAGTCGTCGGCATCGACAACTGGGACGTGGGCTGGGTGCAGGATTATCCCAAGGTCTGCGATGCGCCGTGGAAACGGCTCAAGCTTCTGGGCTACCGCTTTGACACGCCCAATCCCCGCGCCGGTCTGTTCGGCGGCGACGACATCTCCGTCACCGCCCCCTTCCAGTCTTTCGGCACCAGCAACCAGACCACCATCCCCAAGGCGGCCAACGACAAGCCCACCGCGGCCGTCTATTCCGTCAGTCCCTACGGCGGAAACCTCAAGGTCGAAGCCCACGGCATCCGTCTGCCCCGCGGACTGGCCTTCAACGAATACGGCCGGCTCTACGTCACCAACAACGGCATGGAACTCCGCGGCACCCGCCCCGTCAAAGACGACCCCGACGCCCTGCTCTGGCTGGTCCCCGAAACGTGGTACGGCTGGCCGGACTACAGCGCCGACTTGCAGCCCATCAGCGAAAGCCGCTTCCAGCCTCCCGTGGAAATGATCATCAAGACCGGATACCCGGACCTCTCTTTCCTGATCGACCACCAGACCAGCGGACTGCTCCGGCCTGATCGAAATACGCTCCTGCAAGCGGTCTTCCCCCCGCTCTCCGGGGCGGCCAAGATGGACTTCGTACCCCCCTCCGGGCCGTTCAAGGAATTCCACGGCAACGTCATCATCACCCTCAGCGGCGACCGCGCCCCCTTCGCAACCAGCGGCCACAAGCTCATATCCCCCGTCGGTTATAAGCTGGTCCGCGTGGACGTGGACATGCGACAGATCAAGGACTTCGTCTACAACACCCGCGAACTGCCCGCCCATATGCTGGGCCGGGACGTCGAGGCCATCGAGCGTCCCATCGACGTCAAATTCGGCCCCGACGGGGCGATGTACATCCTGGACCTGGGCCAGATGGAAATGAAAGACGGCCGCGAAAAGGTCGTCCCCGGAACCGGCCGGGTCTTCAAACTCGTCGGCGTCAATGAAACAGGGAAATAACCCCCACCCGCGCCAAGATACCCCTCCCAACGCCCACCGATAGCAATCGGTGGGTCTTCACTCCGGTTCACACAACAACCGCTCCCACGCCTGGGGATGAACCTCGGCATAATACCGCCCGTTACTCCGGCGGATTTGCACGGGGCACCCATACACCTCCGTCATCACGTCGCTGCGCAACACCTCTTCGGGGCTGCCGCTGGCGATCGATCTGCCCTCACGAAGCAGCAACACCTGCGACGTGGCCGGAGGCAGTTCCTCCACGTGATGCGTCACCATCACCACCGTCGGAGGCGTACGATCGCTTTGAAACAGGGATTGAACCGTCGCCAGAACCTGTTCGCGAGCCAGCAGATCCAATCCGGCCGTGGGTTCGTCCAGCAGCAGCAGTCGGGGCCGGCGGACCAGCGCCCGGGCGATCAGCGTACGGACGCGTTCGCCGTTGCTGAGCGTCGCATAGGCATGGTCGGCGACGGCCGACAAACCCACCTGCGCCAGAACGTTGTCGGCTTCCTCCTCCATCTCGGCGGTGGTGGGATCGTAAAGAGCCAGACTGGCGAAAAATCCGGTAAGCACCGCTTCGCGGGCGGTGAGGCTCGCGTCCATGTCGTAAGGACCGGCCGGTTGCACCAGTCGGATGGACCGGCGGATATCCAGCAGATTGGCCTGCCCAAAATCGTGGCCGAGGATGGTGGATTGGCCTCGGGTCGGCCAGACGTGACAGGCCAGAATGCGCGAGAGCGTGCTCTTGCCGCTGCCGTTGGGACCGAGCAAAGCCGCACAAGCCCCGGCCGGTACGGTCCAGTGAAGGTCTTTAAGAATCCATTGGCCGTCGCGTTGAAGGCCGACGTTTTGAAGCTGGATAGCCGGGAGTTCCGATGTCATGCGGACATTATCGCCAAGCGATTGAGCGAGGGAAGACAAGAACGGTTCATCCGGTCACGTCCAGCCGAGGCGGAGCGTCGGGATCGGTTTCCGACGACGCATCGGGCTTGCCCTGGTGGTGTTGGCGCTTGTGGCCGGGCTGGTCCTTTTCTCGCTCGTCGTTGATGGGTTGGAGGGCTTCAGAACTCTCAACGGCATGTTCGAGCTGGTCGTCCTGAACGGCGATGTTCTTGACCAGAATCTGGGCCCGACGAACCTGCTGACTTTTTTGCGCAAGCCTGCTGCTGCTGCACCTGCGTGCTTTGGACAATTGCGCCGGAAAAAGGATTGATCTGGCTCATGCGCGTCCGCCGATCCCCCCGCTATTCATTATATCGACAAAACCGGGCCTACCGCTGAAATAGACTTTCGCAAGAAAGATTAACCGTGTGCGGTAAAGCGGTTTTCACCACGGAGGCACGGAGACACGGAGGCCAACTCGTAGATGGATGAGGTTTGACGAATCCGGCTCTTAAAAAACTTTTTTAGAAACTTCGGTTTGACCGACAGACCCTTGGACACGATAGCGCCTCCGTATCTCCGTGTCTCCGTGCCTCCGTGGTGAAAACCGCCTTCCACTTGTTCAGAGCAGAGGCCGAATTTTGGCGTCGTGGTGACCGGACGAGCGGCCCCAAATGCCCGGCAGAGGCTTGCCGCAATCGGGGCACTGGCCTGCGTCCGTGACCCGGTTCTGTTGCACCAGGAACCCCCGCCGGCGGATGACGACCGCGCCGCAATGATGGCAGCGGGTGTCTTCCATATTTCCCACGGCCCCCGGCAGGTTCCCCGGATAGATGTATTTCAGCCCCGCCTGCTTTCCGTATTCGACGGCCTTGAGCAGATCGTCCGCCTGTGTCGGGCGGTAATCGGCCATCTTGTAGTCGGGATGAAACGCCGTCACGTGCCAAGGCATCAGCGGGTCTACGGAAGCGAGAAATTCCGCCATCCGTTTCAGCTCATCCGGGTCATCACTGAAGCCCGGCACAACCAGCGTGACAATCTCCACCCAAACCCCCCGCTGCTTGAGCTGCCGGATCGTGTCCAGCACGTTTTCCATCACGCAGCCCAATTCGCGATAGTGCCTGGGGTTGAAGGTCTTGAGATCCACCTTGTAGGCATCGACGTAAGGCCGGATGAAATCCAGCACCTGGGGCGTTGCGTTGCCGTTTGAAACGTATGCGCACCGCAGCCCACGCTCGCGGGCCGGCTTGAAGACGGCCATCGCCCATTCGGTGGTAATGAGCGGTTCGTTGTAGCTGGAAACCATCACGGGGGCGCGGTGTTGAATCGCCAGTTCGACCAGTTGCTCAGGCTGCACGAGCTTGGCCGGGGCTACGGCGTTGACGTCGCGGAGCATCTGGCTGGTGATCCAGTTCTGACAGTATCCGCAATGCAGATCGCACCCGAGCATGCCGAACGTGAGGGCATCGCTGCCGGGCAGGACGTGGAAGAAGGGCTTTTTCTCGATCGGGTCACAGGCCACTCCCGCGACGTAACCGTAGGGCACTTTCAGTTGGCCATTTTCATTGAAGCGGACGCGACACACGCCGTCTTTCCCGGGCTTGACCAGGCAACGATGTCCGCAGGCAAAGCACTGAACGTCGCCGTTGTCCCGTGTTTGGACAAGCCCCTCGGCGGCCGGCACGCTGTACTGATGCAGCAGCTTCTTGAGTGATTGCAGTTTCCGTTTTTCGTCCAGCAAATCCAAAGTCATTGCGTATCCCCCGAAAAGACTGTTACGGATACACCTTCATTATAACTAATCTGCAACCCGCCGGCCGAACAAGGTCATTGCCGTCGAACCGGTGATCTCGACTTGGATAATCCGGCCTTTCAAGGAAACATCGCCATCGAAGGCAACGATCTGATCGCCCTGCGTGCGGCCGATCAGTTGAGTGGCGGACACGGCATTGGGCTTTCGTTCCCAACCCAGTTCCACAGCGCCGCCGGTGGCAACAGGCCGGCTGACGAGCTTGCTTTCGCCCTCCACGATGACGTCAACGAGTTTGCCTTCCATCTCGCGGTTGTTCTGAACCGACACCTGCGATTGCACGGCCAGCAGCTCGTTGTTCCGCCGGCGTTTGACGTCTTCGGGCACGTCATCGGGATACCGATCAATCGCCACCGTCCCCGGCCGGGGGGAATACTTGAAAATAAAACTGTTCTTGAACCGGCACCGCTTGAGCAGCTCCACCGTCGCCTGGAAATCCTCATCCGTCTCCGTGGGAAACCCAACAATGAAGTCACTGGCCAGACAGATATCGGGCATGTACCCGCGGACGCGGTCGATGAAGTCGTAATATTGGCCGGCGGTATAACCGCGATTCATCGCCTTGAGAATCCGATCGCTGCCGCTCTGCACCGGAACGTGCAGATATCGGCAGATGCGTTTGCAGTCGCGCATGACCTGCAACGCCTCGTCCGTAAAATCTCGCGGAAAACTGGTGACAAACCGCAATCGGGGCAAGTCCGGCGTGCTCTCATGAATCCGGTGCAGCAACTCGGCAAAGCTGGTCGTCCGGCCGTCGCCATGCTGGTAGGCGTAATGATTCACCGTCTGTCCCAGCAGCGTAACTTCCTTCGCCCCGGCCCCCACCAGGCGCTTAACCTCTTCGATAATATTTTCCGGCGGACGATGCACCTCCGGCCCTCGGGTGTAGGGCACGACGCAGTAGCTGCAAAACTTATTGCATCCCCGCGTAATCCGCACATAAACCTGTGATAAATCGTCGGCGGGCGAAACACTGCGGGAAAGGTCCAGCATCTCCAGATGATCTTCCGCCGAGGCCAGCGTACTGGACCGCCTAACCCCCTTGCCCATCAGCGCCACCTGTCGCTGGCGCTTGCGCGGGCCTTGGGCCTGGGTCACGACGGCGTTGTGAATAAGCGTCGGCAGCTTGTCGAGTTCGCCGGGACCGCACAATACGTCGATATGCGGATGCCGACGGAAGATGTCTTTCCCATCCCGCTCGGCCATGCACCCGATCACGCCGATAATCACGCCCGGATCGCTTTTCTTTCGGGGCCGAAGCTCTCCCAGCCGCGACCAGACTTTCTGCTCGGCGTGGTCGCGAACGGAACAGGTGTTGTAAAGGATGACGTCGGCCTGATCGCGGTCGTCCACGCGCTCGTACCCTTCGGCGCGCAACTGGCCAAGCACCAGTTCGCTATCCAGCACGTTCATCTGACAGCCGAAAGTTTCCAGGTACAACTTGCGTCGCATACGACCTCATCCTTACATCCCCTGCCACTCCGGGGCAGTGTAACGCGATTATACGCCGGATGCACCCTTTTCGGCGTCATTGAAGCACGCAGCAGAACGGGAGGATATACTCAACCCACGCCCATGATTATCTCGGCCAGCTACAAAACCGACGTCCCCGCCTTTTACGGCCAATGGTTCATCAACCGCCTGCATGCCGGTTACTGCATGATGCTCAACCCCTACAACCAGCGGGCCATTCGGGTATCCCTTTTGCCCCAGGACGTGGAAGGAATCGTGTTCTGGACGAAGAACCTGACGCCGTTCATGAAGCATCTGCCGGCCGTCCGGCAGGCGAGCCTGCCATTCGTCATACAATTCGGCATCAACGGCTATCCGCGGACATTGGAACGTTGCGTAATCGATGCCGAACGATCCATCGACAATCTTCGGCAGGCGGCGGAGGAGTACGGCCCGAAAGTCTGCGTCTGGCGGTACGATACGATCGTCTTCTCCAGCGTCACGCCCTTTGATTTTCACCTGCGGAATTTCGAGCAACTGGCCCGCAAACTCGGCAGAGCCACCGACGAAGTCGTGATCTCCTTCGCCCAGTTCTATCGCAAGACGCTTCGCAACATGAAACAGGCAGCCGATCAGGTTGGCTTCACCTGGAACGACCCTGCCCGGGAAGAGAAGCGACGGTTGGCCAGCGAACTTGTGCAGATTGCTTCGATTTATGGAATGCGACTATCCATCTGTTCGCAGCGGGATTACCTTGTCGAAGGGGCGCACGACGCCCGCTGCATCGACGCCCAGCGATTTGAGCAGATCACAGGCAAGCCCGTCCCGGCCAAGCTTCGGGGCAATCGCAAGGAATGTGGCTGCTATCAGTGCCGGGACATCGGGCAATACGACACCTGCCCGCACGGATGCGTCTATTGCTACGCCGTCAACGACCCTGCCGTTGCCCGGCGCAACTACCAGAGACACGACCCGAACGGGGAATTTCTCTTCGCACCGAATCGTTAACCCTGACAAAATCACAGAAAAGATTGAACCGCCAAGACCGCCAAGAGAAGAGAATGATGAACGATGAATGATGAATTATGAAGGAGGAAGCAAGCTGTTATGTAAACTGCTCTTCTTTCCACCTTCATCATTCATCATTCATCATTCATCATTCTGACTTCTCTTCTCTTCTCTTGCGCTCTTGGCGGTTTAAAAAAACTCCCGACAACCACAGCCGCTTTTTACGGATACGGCGCCGCCTTGGGCTGATCGCCGGGAAGTTCCAGGGTTCCGACCAGGTCGGACAGGCGGTCGATTTTCATTCGATCCAGATATTGCGTCAGCCCGTCGCAGATTTTGTTCGGCGTAGCCGGATCGACAAACAGAGCCGTCCCCACGGCCACGGCGCTGGCGCCGGCCAGGATGAACTCCACCGCATCCTGCCAATACTGAATCCCGCCCATCCCGATGATGGGCACGCCCGCAGCGCGGGCGACGGTGCGATAGACCCGACTGACCAGGTGCAACGCGATAGGCTTGATGGCCGGGCCGGACATTCCCCCGGTGACGTTGGCCAGACGCGGACGACGCTTGTAGATATCCACGGCCATCGCGGTAAACGTGTTCACCAGCGAAAGGATATCCGCGCCGCCTTCGACCGCCCCGCGGGCCGTGGCGGTAATGTCCTCGACGTTGGGCGAAAGCTTCACGATCAGCGGCTTGTTCGGCAGAACCTTCTTCACCTCGCTGGTCAGTTCCTTGAGCCGGCCCGGGTGCGTGCCGAACGTCAAACCGTCTTTCACGTTCGGGCAGGAGACGTTCAATTCCACGCCGCGCACGCACGCCAGCGAATTCATCGCGGCCGCCGTCTCGGTGTAGTCGTCAAAACTGTGGCCGGCCACGTTCACGATCACCGGGCAGGGCATCTTCTCCAGCAGCGGGACTTTCTCGGTCAGAAACCGCTTGAGGCCCACGTTGGCCAGCCCAATCGCGTTGAGCATGCCCGCCCGCACTTCGACAATGCGCGTCGGCTCGTTGCCGGGGCGTTCTTCGCGCGTGATGGATTTGGTCACGAACGCGCCGAGCTTCGAAAGATCCATGAAATCGGCATACTCAAACGCATACCCGCACGTGCCGGAACAAGTGAGGGTGGGATTGGCCAGCTTCAAGCCGGCGAGATTGGTTGATAGGTCTGCCACGATAGTTTTTTTCGGTTAGAGCCAGAAGAACAAAAGTTTGTCACATCACCACAATAAATCCGTGCCCCGAAAGACCGGCCCGTCGGTGCAGGCCAGTTTGTACACCCAAGGTTTTTCGCCATTCGGGTTGGGCTGTTTGACCTTGATGACACAACTCTGGCAGGTGCCCATGCCACAGGCCATCGCCCGTTCCACGGCCACCTGGCATTGGATGCCCCGGGCGGCGGCGATCTCCGAAACCCGCTTCATCATTCCTTCCGGGCCGCAGGTGTAAACCACGGCGCGGGCGGCGGCTTCCTTGCCGGTAAACCACTTGTCCAGGTAACGCTCCAGGGCTTGGGTGACGAATCCGTGAAAGCCGTAGCTGCCGTCGTCGGTGCTGATGACCGCCGGCACGCCATAGGCGGCAAACTCGGCGATGTTGTAGAGCGGGTCAATCGCATCGGCCTTGGGCGCCAGTGCGTCGGCCGTCACGGTGAGCGGCAACAAGTCCCGCGTCAGCGAGCCGCAGAAGGCCACCGCCTTGCGCCCTGCCATCTTCGAGGCCAGGTAGATCATCGGAGGGATGCCCACGCCCCCGCCGACCAGAATCCCCACGCCGTCTTCAGGCGGCAGCTCGAAGCGATTGCCCAGCGGCCCCAACAGATAAACGGCCGTGCCCGGTTTTAACCGGCTCAACCATTGGGTTCCCACCCCCACCACCCGCTGGATGATCTCGATTTCGACACCCCCGGCCACATCACGCCGTCCGGCCAGGGAAAAAGGCCGGCGCAACATCGCCAGCGGAGAGAGCAACTCCGGCCCGATCACTTCCACCGGCCAGCCCGGCTCCCATTCCAACTGATGTTCCGGGCTGTACTCGGCAGCCAGATCACGGCAAGAAACCTGAACAAACTGCCCCGGTGCCGTCGGGGGAAACGAAGCCATCCGCAGCACCAGCCGGAAATGATCCCGACAGGGGGATGTATTGGCTACCACGGTCGCGGCAACCTGGTTTCGACGAATTTCACTCATGGCGGCGATTTTACGCGAAGTGACAAAAATTAAAATGAACGCCCGGCGTATAAAAAAAGACTTCCGGAGGGGTGGCTCCTATCCACCTCCGGAAGTGCGCCACGGCTAAGAAGCCGCTTGACTCAATGTGAAGGTTGCATCAATGACGCAACGCCCGAGACTATACCTCTACTCCCCTACCCATGTCAATCAAGAGGCCGATACAAAAGGAGCCCGTACAGTAAGCGTAAGTATCTTAGTAACAAAAGGTTAAAAAATTATAAAATCAATTGAACGCGGGTATTTTACCTCCCGTTCAAAGGCCCGTACCATACTCCCGAGGTTGCTGGTTTTGTGGAGACCCATGAGCCGTCTTGATGTTGCCATTGCGATCGTCAACCACCGGGGACAGTTGCTCATCTGTCAGCGGCTTCAGAGCGACAGCTTCGGCGGGTACTGGGAGTTTCCCGGCGGGAAGTGTGAGCCCGATGAAAGCCCCGGGCAATGCGCCATCCGCGAATTACGGGAAGAGGCAGGCATCGAAGCCAGGGTGGTGACATCGCTGCCGGTTATCGAACACGATTATCCGACGATCCGCATTCGCCTGCATCCGTTTATCTGCTCCTGCGAGCAGGCCGACGCCCGGCCCATCGAATGCCAGCAGGTCCGCTGGGTTGCGCCGTCGGAATTGCCGTCTTACACGTTTCCCCCCGCCAACGCTCGCCTGATCGAACAGCTTAAAGGATAAGAGCCCCGGAGGTACATCCGGGGCTTAAAACAATGCGATTGAGCGTCGTTCGGCTGCGATTCAGTGCCTTTGCGAAACCACCGCCTCCTGCTGTTGCTCAGCCGGGGCTTTCTTACCGG
This sequence comes from uncultured Phycisphaerales bacterium, assembly GCA_963841305.1. Lineage (GTDB taxonomy): Bacteria > Planctomycetota > Phycisphaerae > Tepidisphaerales > Tepidisphaeraceae > CAWJBR01. Next base: position 467,152 of record CAWJBR010000002.1, read on the forward strand.
CACGCCAAGCCAGCAACAGCATCACCAGGCCGAAACCCAGCATCACCAGACCCCACCAGAGATTGATGTTGATCCCCAGCGACTTGTGATAGATCGCCTTGTCCGACGCCAGCCCGAAAACTGTGACAATGGCCCCGATCAGCGTGAACATCAGGCCCATGGGCATGCGAATATCCAGATTCATGGTCGATTCCTTTTTGGTTCTCTTTGAATTACCAGAAGATGATGTTCAACACGACCGTCGCCAGCAGCACCAGCACCGCCAGGGTGGCCGGCTGCTTGTACCACGGCATGTCATGATCCTTGATCCGAGGCGTCAGCGAATACACCAGCCCTTTCAGATCCTCGTCGCTCTTTTTCCGCTTGGTCAACAGCGACACCAGCATGGTCATCACGAAGCAGGCGGCAAACGCCCAAATGGCTGTCCAGAAGCCCTGGGCCATTTCACTGGGATAGTAGTGGATCGCCCCAAACCGACAGTAGTGGTGAATTCCCCCGAGCCAGCCGCCCTTGATCCCCACCGCCACCGCATGGCCCGGCAGACTCAGACCGTGATGGATTGCCGCGGCAATCGTTCCGCTCAACAGTCCGAAGAACGCCCCGTGGCCGGTGGTCCGTTTCCAGAACATGCCCAGCATGAACGTGGCGAACAGCGGCGCGTTCACGAACGCGAAGACCAGTTGCAGCATGTCCATGATGTTGTTGAACTTGGCGGCCGCATAGGCGGCGATCAGGCTCAGCACGATCCCCCCACCGTCGCCGCCCGGCCCATCCACAGGTAATGCTTGTCGGATTGTCCGGGGCGGATGTAGCTCTGATAGATGTCGTAAGTCCAGACGGTGTTGAAGGCCGTCACATTGCCGGCCATTCCGCTCATGAACGAAGCCATCAGCGCCGTCAGGCCCAATCCCAGCAAGCCTTGCGGGAAGTAATGGCCCAGCATGATCGGCACGGCCATATTGTAGTCCAAACTGCCGTCCGACGACTTGGGCAGCGTAAAGCCGCCGGCCACCCCCGTCTTGCTGTTCTGATACGTCAGGGCGATGGCGATCATGCCCGGCAAAATCACCAGGGCCGGGAAGAGCATCTTGGGCACGGCGGCGATCAGCGGCGTCCGGCGGGCCGAGGTCATCGAGTCGGCCGCCATCGCCCGCTGCACCACCAGAAAGTCCGTACACCAGTAAACCAAAGCTCAAGACAAAGCCCAGCCCCATGACCATGCCGAACCATTCGACACCCATGGGATTGGCCCCGGCCGATCCCATGTGGCTCCACGAGTTGGTCATGGTTCCGGGAGCAAAGCCGTTGGAGACGGCGACTTCATTAAGCTTGGCCACCAGACCATGCCAGCCCCCGACGTCCTTGAGTCCCAGCAGCACCAGCGGCAGGAAACCGAGCACGATCAGGAAGAACTGCAAGACCTCGTTATAGATGGCGCTGGTCAACCCGCCCAGGAAGATGTACGCCAGCACGATCAGCGCCGAAACGATCAGCGAGAAATCGAACTGCCAGCCCAGCAGAATCTTCAACAGCGACGCCAGGGCATACATGCTGATGCCGGAGGAGAAGACGGTCATGACCGCGAAACTGATGGCGTTGAAGCCGCGGGTTTTCTAGTCGTAGCGCAGCTTGAGGTATTCCGGGACGCTCCTGGCCCGCGAGCCATAGTAGAAGGGCATCATGAAAATGCCGACGAAGATCATCGCGGGAATGGCTCCGACCCAGTAGAAGTGACTGGTCATGATGCCATATTTGGCCCCGCAGGCGCCCATGCCCATGACCTCCTGGGCGCCGAGGTTGGCGCTGATGAAGGCCAGACCGGTGATCCATGCGGGGATGGATCGGCCGGAGAGGAAAAAGTCCTCGCTGCTTTTGGTGTAACGCTTCAAGACCCAGCCGATGCCTAACACGAACGCAAAGTAGACGATGAGAATTGCGTAGTCCACGCCGCCTAGATCGATGTGCATAATTGGCCCTCGGGTGAGAGTTCGATACAAGGTGTATAAGGAATTTGGCTATAACGATCAAGCATTATCCGCGTTCAACCCCCGAAGCTTTCGGGGGGTTGCAAAACAAGACCGGGGAAGTTGAGCGACCAGACGCTTTGCCAACGAGGCATGGCCGTTTACAATCCGGCCTTCTCCATGGCCGCAAGCGGCGTGGGGTGAACCTCCTGGCATCAAAGACGGGACATCCATGTTCGGCTTCAGCTTTCTTTTCGCCACCGCTCTCTGGGCATTGCCGCTGGCGGGGTTGCCGCTGTTGCTGCATTTGCTGTTTCGCCGGAAATCCCCCGTCGTGCCGTTCAGCACTCTCCGATTCATCAAGGCCAGCATTCAGCACACCGCCGCCCGCCGGCGTGTGCAACGGTGGCTTCTTCTGGCGACGCGGGCGTTGCTGCTGGCGCTGTTGATCTGGGCCGTGGCCCAGCCGGCCCGGATTCTGGCCTCGCGGTGGTTCGAACCGGGCAAGTCGCTGATTGCCGCCGTTGTCATCGACACCAGTTATTCGATGCAGCTTCAGGACGGTCAGCTTACGCTGCTGAGTCGCGCCGACGGCATGGTCCAGGACCTCCTGCGCAACCAGCTCAAGGATGCCCGCATCGCCATCTTCCGCAGCCAGCCTTCGCCGCCGGATGATCCCGAGCGCCTGCGAACCGCCGCCGACATCCAATCGAGCTGGACTCCCCTGACGCCGCAGCCTTCCCCCGTGCCTCTGGGCGACCGGGTGGCGGCCGCCGTAAACCTGCTCAAGGGACAGAGCGACGATCAGAAATGGCTGCTGGTCATCACCGATTTGCAAAGCCGGGAATTCAGCCACCCCATGCCCGATTTGCCCGGAGGCCGCGTCATCCTGCTGGACCTGCACCCGGATGAAGCCCGATCCGCCGGCGTCACCCGCGTGTCCGTTCAGCCGCAACAGCCCCTTCCCGGTATCCGTTCGGATATCGCCGTCGAGCTGACCGGTCGCGCCGGGGATGCCCGCGCCGTGGCCTTGTCCGTTTGCTCCCTCGATGAAAAACCGTTGCTGACCAAGCCGCCCCTGATGGCCAATTTTGACACCTCCGGCCGAGCGCAGGTCCGGCTCTCGCTGGACATCCCCGCACAGCGGTTTTTGCTGCTCAAGGCGGCGCAGCAACTGGACGATCCGCTCACCTGGGCCAAACAGCGTACGCACCTGATCGAAACCCCGCCGCGGCAGGTCGCGGTCGTACTCGATCCGCCGCCCGGCACACCGCCCGCCCCTTCGCTGCCGTTTATCCGTCTGGCAATGGACCCCAGCGAAGGCAGCCTCCCCTCCTGGCCGATTGATCTGCATCGCGGCGGCGGTATCACCGGCAACGAAAACGTCCTCGTCGCCGCCCTCTCAAAATGGCCCGACGTGGCCCAGGCCAGTCGCCTGCTTGGTTTTGCCAGAAGCGGAGGCCTCATCGTTCTGTTCCTTCAACCCGGACTTGAAGAGTCCTGGTCTTCACTTTCTTCGCATCAGCGATCCTCGCTGCTGGCGCTGCTCCCGGCGGCGCCGTCCCACATGCCCGATTCGACCCATCTCTATCACGCTCTGGCCGCCTCCGCGACCGAACCCCTGCTGGCCAACATCGGCACGGACAAGAACCAACTCAACACGCTGACGGTTCGCCGGTTCGTTCCCTTTGCCTTCACTCCCGGAGCCGATCCCAACGTCGTCTCGGCGATCAATCTCACCGCCGACACCAACGCCGTCAGCACGCGTCAGCCACCCCTGCTGTTGCGAAAGAAAGTCGGCGACGGCCTAGTCTATACCCTGGCGACCCTCCCCGATTCGCACTATTCCAACCTCGCGACGCATCCCCTGTTTCTGCCGTTGTTGGTCAACATGTGCCTTCGGCCCATCGACCTTAGAACCGCGCAAAACGTCGAGATCGGCAACCCGCTGGTCTTCAGCAACCCAATCGCGGCTTCGCTGCCACAAGTTGAAATCCGCGGCCCGCAGCACGACACCTACGTCCTGGCCGCCAATTCCCAAGCCCCGCGATTCGTCTTTACCCAAGCCAATCAACCGGGCATTTACACCTGGCACAAACCCGGCGACAGTGCCATCCTGGGCGTGACCAACGTTCAACTGCCTGCCGCCGAAGCTGAACTAATCTATCGCCCCGCCGACAGCATTTTGACGCCCGGCCCCGCCACGATCATCAGCCGATCTCTGGAAGACCTGGGTGGGAAGATGGCCTTGGTCTCCGAACCCGAACCCCATTGGTCCGGCCCGATTGCCGTGGTGTTGTTCCTGCTGTGCCTGGAGGCATGGATGGGAAGCGTCTCCAAACTGTGGAAACCGATCAAGCTGGGCGATCTTTTGTCCCTCAAGGCTCGGACTGCCGTCTGATGCGACGGGCAATCCCGTTTCGCCGTCGCCTGCAAGGCGACGCGTCTTCTTGTCGCAACAAACACGTCGCCTTGCAGGCGACGGCGAAACGGAGTTACCAAAGCGTATAATGCCTGCCCGGCTCTCCCCCCAGGCCTTTCCGTACGGTATTCTTCCGATCATGAGCGAGCAACCCGACATCCGCGTCAAGCCCCCTTGCGACCGCCGGCACGCGCTGGCAGTGCTCCGGAGGCTGCGAGAGGCCGGGCATGTCGCTTACCTTGCCGGTGGATGCGTACGCGATCTGCTGCTGGGGATCGAACCCAAGGATTACGACATCGCCACCGACGCCCCGCCCAAGCGGGTGCGACAGCTTTTTGCCCGCACGCAGGCCGTCGGAGCGGCATTCGGGGTGGTGCTCGTCCACGAGGAAGGCAGCGTTGTCGAAGTCGCCACGTTCCGGGCCGAAGGCAACTACCTTGACGGCCGCCACCCCTCTCACGTGCATTTCACCACTCCCCAGGAAGACGCCCGCCGGCGGGATTTCACCATCAACGGCTTATTCTTCGATCCCCTGGCCGATCAGGTGATCGACTACGTGGGCGGCCAGGACGACCTGAAAGCCCGCCGTCTTCGGGCCATCGGCAATCCGTCGGATCGTTTCCGCGAAGACCATCTGCGGCTGCTGCGCGCCGTGCGGTTTGCCGCCCGCTTCGACTTGACGATCGAGCCTGCGACCGCCGACGCCATTCGCGTCCATGCTCCGATGCTGACGCGCATCAGCCCCGAACGCATCGCCGACGAACTGCGGCTGATGCTCACGCCGCCCACACGCCAATCGGCGTGGCTGCTGCTTTGGGAGTTCGCTTTGGTGGACGTGATTTTCCGGTTTCTGCCCTCGGCCGAAAGCCTCGAGTTCCGCCGGGAGCGGTCGATCTTTCTCGCCGCCGCTCCGGGCGTCGGCATCCCCTTCGGCCTGGCGCTGGCCGCCGGCGCGTTATGCTATCGGTGGCAGTCGTCGCCTGCCGCGACCGATACTCGGACGCTGCTGCATCGCGCGGAAATTCAAAAGATGGTCCGCGCCATGCGTCAGGCCCTTCGGATCAGCAACGACGAATCGGATCAGATGACGCGGACGCTTCAGATTGTCGGGCCGATGCTTGCCGAGCGGCCGCCGACGCTGGCGATGAAAAAGCGGTTTCTGGCTTCGCCGGCCTCCGGGCTTTCGCGTCATCTGCTGGACGCCCTGGCCGCCATCGGGCAACACGCCTCCCGGATCGCATCTCTTCGCGACGAACTGGCGGCCATCGAACAAACCGAATACGCCCCCGCCCCCTTCATTACCGGCGACGATCTGACCGCCGCCGGCTTAAAGCCCGGCCCCCATTTCCGCCACATTCTCGATGCGGTCTACGACGCGCAATTAGAGGATCGCGTACACGACCGCGACGAAGCTTTGCAATTGGCGATGGAACTGGATTCTCCCTCTCCCCGCGAGGGGAGAGGGCCGGGGTGAGGGGGGAGAGCGTTGGATGCGGCTGGCGAATGTACGCCAGTGGTAATCGGATATCTCACCCCTCACCCTGCCCTCTCCCCTCGCGGGGAGAGGGAGCTGTTGTGACTATTTCCCGCCCATGGAGCGGATGACTTGCTTGACGTCGCCGACGTGGGTGATGCGCAGGCCGAAGTTTTCGCCGATCTTGACGGCTTCGCCGGCGCCGATGACTTTATTGTTGATCAGCAGCTCCAGCGGGTCGTCGCTGCTCTTGGAAAATTCGACGATCGCGCCAACCCCCAGACGCATGACCTCCGACAGCGACAGCTTTCTCTCCGCCAGCCGGACAATCACCGGAACCTGCAGGCGCAGGATTCGCTGCACCTCCCCGGACGGAGCCGCGACGGACGCAACCTTCTCCTGGTGTAAGACTGGCACGGACTTCATCCTTCAAATCGGCAGACCAACTGACCCCTTGAAAACATTATCGGCACCAACCCCCTTTTATCAACAGCCCATCCCGGCTTGAACATCGGCGGCTCTCCGTCTCAAATAGCCGGCATGGAACCCTTGGCCACCTACGTCGAATCGCATCTTCAGGTCCGCAGGCTGTTCGAGCTTTACCCCGATCGGGTCGTCATCCACGCCAAATGGCTCTTCGGCCGGCAATACGAAACCCGCGTGCTGCTCGGCGGCCTCAGTCCCGAGCCGCAGCAACTGCTGATCCGATATAAATGGTTCAAGCACGCGATCCTCGGATGCGCCATCGGGATCGGTTTGACGGTGCTCTCCTCCCGCGTCGGCGAATCGTCCCGAACTCCCATCCTGCTGGCGGCGTCGGTGATCGTGGCCCTGAGCATGACCATCGCACTCTCCACCGTCCGGCGGGTGCTGTTCGTCCGATTCACCTCGCCCGACGGCCGGCCGCGCCTGGACATCGCCCGCACCGGACGAAATGTTCCCGCCTTCGACGCGTTTATCCGTCAACTCCAAAAACAAATCCGCAAGTCGAGATAGCCACCCTTTTCACACCAAAATGGTGTCCGCACCCGCCGACGGCTTGAACCGCGGCCGCAAACCCCTATCATTTCCGCCTCTAGAGGGGTGGGAATAGTCTGCAACAAGGATTTGCTATGGCTGCCAAGCTTATCGGAAACGCGGTGATTGGCCAATCGGGCGGGCCGACCTCCGTTATCAATCAATCGCTCGTAGGCGCGGTTCTGGAGGCCCAGAAGGCCGGTCACATCCAGGAACTGCTGGGCGCCCGGCACGGCGTCCGCGGGATCGTCAATGAGCAGTTCATTCCGCTCAAGAACGCCCCCAAGGACCTGCTGGAGCGCATCGCCATGACCCCGGCCGCGGCGCTGGGTTCTTCCCGCGACAAGCCGGATGCGGCCTACTGCGAGAAGATCTTCTCCGTCTTCCAGAAGAACAACGTCCGCTACTTCTTCTACATCGGTGGCAACGACTCGGCCGACGCCGCCCGCATCGTCAACGATCTGGCCAAGCAGGCCAACTACGAACTGCGGACCTTCCACATCCCCAAGACCATCGACAACGACCTGCGCGTACACGACCACACCCCGGGCTTCGGCTCGGCCGCCAAGTTCGTCGCCTCCGCCATCATGGGCGACAACTTCGACAACGCCTCGCTGCCCGGCGTGAAGGTGGACGTGATCATGGGCCGGCATGCCGGCTTCCTCACTGCCGCCTCCGTCCTGGCTCGTCGCAACGAAAACGACGGCCCCCATCTCGTCTACGTTCCCGAAGCGGCCTTCAGTGTCGATAAGTTCCTGGCCGACGTGGACGGCGTCTACAAGCGGCTCGGCCGCTGCGTTATCGCCGTCTCCGAAGGCATCCACGACGAAAAGGGCGCGCCCATGGCCATGGTCCTCGCCGAACAGCTCGGTCGTCAGGTCGAACGCGACTCGCACGGCAACGTCCAGCTCTCCGGCTCGGGCATTCTCGGCGACTTCCTCGGCGACCTCATCAAGAGCAAGCTCGGCATCAAGCGCGTCCGCAGCGACACCTTCGGCTATCTCCAGCGCAGCTTCCCCGGCTTCACCAGCAAGGTGGACGCCATCGAAGCCCGCCTGGTCGGCAAGATGGCCGTCAAGTACAGCGCCATGGCCAAGAACGCCGACGGCGGTTCCGTGGCCATGCGTCGCGTCGAAGGCCCCGAATACAAGATCGAAACCTTCCTGACGCCGCTGTCCACCGTCGCCCGCGAAACCAAGGGCCTGCCCTGCGAATGGATCAGCAACGGCAACAACATCACCCAGGGCTTCATCGATTATGCCAAGCCCCTCGTCGGTGAACTGCCGATCGTGGGCTCTTTCGATGAACTCAAGTAAGCCGCAAAGTTCTTATAAAACAGAAGGCGCGAAGGCAACCCCCTTCGCGCCTTCTGTTTTTTGATGAAATGATGTAACCGGGCTCATGCGATAGAGTTAAAATCAACATATTCGCTTCTGGCGGCTTGATTTTCCTTGTCGTTAGGTTTCCCATACGGACCATGGAGGCAGCCTTGAAAGGAACTCGGCCTATAAATTAATCCTATGAAAAACGCCGATCCCCATCTCCTTCCCGTCGCCAGGACGCATGTCGGCTTAGGCTCTGTATTTCGCATTGTCATTCCCTACTTGGCGTTTGCGTCGCTTTGGATTTTCTTCTCGGATCGCCTGCTCAGCACTTTGGCGCCGGACGTTCAAACTTTCTCCCGTTATTCCATCATGAAAGGCATGTTGTTCGTTCTGGTCAGCGGCCTGTTGCTGTACATCCTGCTGCGGATCGAACACCGCGTCCGATCCCGGATGAGCGAAGCTCTGCTGGAAGCCAACCGCCGTTTTCAACAGGCTCTGAACAGTTCCCGTCACATTCTTTACCGCATGAACGTCCGGCTCGGACGCTACGACTATGTCAGTCCCGTCATGGCCGAATTCCTGGGCTGTTCGATGGACGAGTTGCTCGATCAAGGCTGGAAGGTCATCCAGCGGCATATCCATCCTGACGATTGGCAGCTCATGCAGCAGCAGATCGAAACCACCCGCCGCGACCGTCTGCCGACGCTGCGTCTGGATTACCGCCTGCGCGACCGGGATGGAAACTATCACTGGTTCAGCGACTCCACCACCATCATCTACGGCGAGGACGGCCAGATCAGCGCGTTCGTGGGCGCCGCCTATGACATTACCGACCGCAAGCTGCTCGAACAGGATCGCGACCAGCTTCTCCAGAGCGAGCAGACCGCCCGCGCCAAAGCCGAGGCCGCCAGTCGGGCCAAGGATGAACTGCTGGCCGTCGTCAGTCATGAACTGCGCACGCCCCTGACCCCGATCGTCGTTGGGGCCGAATTGCTGCTGGGAACCCAGACACTTGACGCCGAATCGCACGAGATCGCCGAACGGATTCTCGACAACGCCATGCAGGAAGCCCGCCTGGTCAGCGACCTGCTGGACACCACCTGGATCAACGTCGGCAAGCTGCAACTGAACGTTGAAACCGTTGACGTGCATGCACTGATCCGCCGGCGGGTCGAAGACCTGCAATCCGCCGCCGAGACGCAAAAACTGAAACTGATTTTGCAGATGGATGCCGAGCAGGCCACCGTTTCCGGCGACCCGGTTCGGCTGCGCCAGGTGTTTTCCAACCTGATTAACAACGCCATCAAGTTCACCCCCGAAGGCGGCATCATCTTTATCCGAACACACAACCAGGCCGCCGGCCGACTCACCGTGGAAGTCAAAGACACGGGGATCGGCATTGAACCCGATGTGCTCCAACGTCTGTTCCGGCCCTTTGAACAGGCCGACCGTTCTTCAACCCGTCGTTACGGCGGCATGGGCCTGGGGCTGTATCTCTCGCGATCCCTGGTCGAATTGCAGGGCGGATCGCTGACAGCCGAGAGCAATGGACTTAAACAAGGGGCGGTTTTTCGGGTGCAGTTGCCCGTGGCCAAAACGCCTCAGGCATCGACTCTGCCGCTGCCGGTATCGGACGGCCATCCGACCATCCTGCTCGTGGAAGACAATGCCGACTCGCTGCAATTGCTGAACGAACTGATCAAGAAAATGGGCATACGGAAAATCCTCACCGCGTCCAACGGTGCCCAAGCCGTGGAACTGGCCATGCAGCATCAGCCCAACGTGTTAATCAGCGACATCGCCCTTCCCGACCGAACCGGATGGGAACTGATGCGGGAGCTTTCCGCCCGAATGCCCATCCGCGGAATCGCCATCAGCGGTTTCGGCACCGACGAAGACCTGCCGCCAGTCGGGAGGCGGGCTTTGAAACGCACCTGGTCAAACCCATCAACATCTCCCAGTTGCGGTCATTGCTGAGGGATATGTTGCCTGATCCGCGCCCGAGCTGAACCGTGCGTTCAAAGCTTCGTTTCGCCGTCACCTGCAAGGCGACGTGTCTTCTTGTCGCGATAAAAGTGTCGCCCTTCGGGCGACGGCGAAACAAATAAGTTGGGCATGGCTAGTTTTTCTTCGCCTGCCGCAGCGCTGCCGAAAACCATCCTTCCGCGGCAGGCGTCGGGGGTTTGGGACGGGACGGAGCACGGGACGCAGCCTGACCGGCAGGCGCCGTCCTCTTTTCCCCATCGCCCTTCTGCCCGCCGATGATCGGGTTCTTTCGCATCGACAGCCCGATGCGCTTGCGGGCCAGGTCCACTTCCACCACCGTCACTTCCACCTTCTGATGCACCTTCACCACTTCGTTGGGGTCTTTCACGAACCGGTCGGCCAGTTGGCTCACATGCACCAATCCGTCCTGATGCACGCCGATATCCACGAACGCGCCGAACGCCGTCACATTGGTCACAATCCCCGGCAGCTTCGCGCCAGGCTTGACGTCCTCGATCTTGTTGACGCCCTCGGCAAACTGAAAGGCCTCGAATTTCTCGCGAGGATCACGACCCGGCTTGGCCAGCTCATTGACAATGTCGTTAAGCGTCGGCAACCCGACTTTGTCGGTAACGTATTTGTGCTTGTCGATCCTCTTCCGCAAGCTCTCGTCCCGCATCAGTTCCTTGACCGTCACACCCGCGTCCCTCGCCATCAGGTCCACAACGGGATACGACTCGGGATGAACCGCCGACTCATCCAGCGGATTCTCCACGCCGCGAATGCGAAGGAACCCGGCCGCCTGCTCGAAAGTCTTTTCCCCCAGCCGCGGCACTTCCAGCAGTTCCCGGCGGGATTTGAACGGCCCGTGTTCGTTGCGGTAGTTGACGACGTTTTCCGCAATCGTGGCGTTCAACCCCGACACGTACGTCAGCAGTTGCTTGGATGCGGTGTTGACCTCCACCCCCACGGCATTGACGCTGGAGACGACCGTATCATCCAACGACTTTTTCAACAGTTCCTGATCCACGTCGTGCTGATACTGGCCGACGCCGATGGACTTGGGATCGATCTTCACCAGTTCCGCCAGCGGGTCCATCAATCGCCGGCCGATGGAAACCGCCCCGCGCACCGTGATGTCATGGTCGGGAAACTCCTCTCGCGCCGCTTCCGAGGCGGAATAGATCGATGCGCCCGATTCGTTGACCATGACGACCGGGATGGAGCCCGGCAGGCCAAGCCGGCGGATGAACGCCTCGGTTTCGCGCGACGCCGTGCCGTTGCCGATGGCGATGGCTTCGATGCGGTGTTTCTCCACCAACTGTTTGACGGTGTGCTCGGCCTCCAGCGTCTTGTGCTGGCCCTGGTCGGGATAGATCACGTCGTTGTGCAGCAGCTTGCCTTGGGCATCGAGGACCACGGTTTTACAGCCCGTGCGGAAACCCGGATCCAGCGCCAGCACCCGTTTTTGCCCCAGCGGGGAGGCCAGCAAAAGCTGCCGCAGATTCTGGGCAAAGACCTCGATGGCGGCTTGGTCCGCTCGCTTTTTGGATTCGAGCCGGGCTTCGGTTTCAAGGGAAAATGACAGCAGCCGCTTGTAGCTGTCCTTGACGGCCAACCGCACCTGCCCGGCACAATCGCCATGACCGGTGACAAACTGATTTTCGAGAATGGCGATTCCCTCTTCTTCCGGCGGAAGAATGCGGAACAGCAAAATACCCTCCGCCGCCCCGCGACGAATGGCCAGCACCCGATGCGACGGCGCGGCGGCAATCGGTTCGGACCACTCGAAATAATCCTTGAACTTCGCCCCCTCCTGCTCCTTGCCGATGATGACCTGCGAGCTGAGAACACCCTTGGTCATGAACAACTGGCGAACCTTCGCACGGGCGTCGGCGTCGTCGTTGACCTTTTCGGCGATGACGTCGCGAGCGCCCAGCAGGGCCGCCGCCACATCGGGCACTTTCAATTCCTCGGCCACGCTCGATCCCTCCGGCGTGACGTATTTGGCCGCTTCGGTCTCCGGGTTGATCGTCGAATCCTGCTTCCAGATCAACTCGGCCAGCGGTTCCAGCCCCTTTTCCTTGGCGATCATCGCCCGCGTCCGGCGCTTGGGCCGGAACGGCAGGTAGATGTCTTCCAGACTCGTCATGGTTTCGGCCGCATCGATCCTGCCTTTCAACTCGTCGGTGAGAAGTTTACGCTCTTCCAGCGAGGAGAGGATGGATTGCCGCCGCTGGTCCAGTTCGTGCAGTTGGGCCAGACGGTCGCGGATGGCGGTGATGGCCACTTCATCCAACGTGCCGGTTGCTTCTTTGCGGTAGCGGGCGATGAAAGGGACGGTTCCGCCTTCTTCCAGCAGCGACGCGGTCGTCTGGACCTGCGAAGGCTTGAGGGACAGTTCCTGGGCAATTTTGGCAATGTGGGATTCGTTCATCGGGAAGACCATCCTTGGTGGAAATCAAAAGGAATGGGAGAGCAGGCGAGTGGACGCCGACGGAAATCGGGTATCTCGCCCCTCACCCTAACCCTCTCCCCGCGAGGGGAGAGGGAATTATCGCGTCATTACGACACGGACGCAGTAACGGGCTTGGTTTTGTGTTTGCGGGCGGCGGCGAGCTCGATGGCGGCTTTGACCAGGCCCATGAACATGGGCTGCGGGCGCAGGGGACGGCTGGTCAGCTCGGGATGCGCCTGCGTGCCGACAAAGTAGGGATGCACGTCCGTGGGTAGTTCCAGAATCTGCATGATCGGCTGAGTGGGATGTTTGCCGCTGAAGACCAGGCCGTGGTCCTCCAGCGTTTTGATGTACTTGGGATCCACCTCGTAACGGTGGCGGAAGCGCAGGCGGATCGCCGCGGCATTGTCGAACAGACGGGCGGCGACGGTGCCGGGTTTGACTTCCACGTCTTTGCCGCCGAGACGCATGTTTCCGCCGAGCCCCTCGATTTTCTTTTGCTCGGGGAGAATGTCAATGACCGGATCGGCGCAGCGAGGATCAAATTCGGTGCTGTTGGCGCCGCTCAGGCCGCAGACGTTGCGGGCGTATTCGATGACCGCCATCTGGAAACCCAGGCACAAACCCAGATACGGCATCTTGTGTTCACGGGCGTAGCGGATGCACTCGATCTTGCCTTCGGTGCCGCGCACCCCGAACCCGCCGGGGACGATGATGCCGTGGCAATCGCTCAGCCAGCGTTCGACGTTGGAGGCGTCAACGTTGGTGGTGTCGATCCACTTGAACTTCACGTCCACGCCAAGGTGTACGCCGCAGTGTTCGCCGGCCTTGATGATGCTGGCGTAGGCGTCGCGGACGGAGGTGTATTTGCCGGTGACGGCGAGGGTGACTTCCTTGTTGGCCCGGCCGATGTGATCGATGAACCATCGCCATTTCAGGCGGGCGTTGTCTTCCTGCCGCTGGTCCACCCGGTCGTGCAGGTTCAACAGCGTCAGCACTTCACGGTCAATCCCGGCCTCGCGCAGGGATTCGGGGATCACATAAATGCTCTCGGCATCGTGCATGGACACCACGCGGCGCATCGGCACGTTGGTGTACATGGAAATCTTCTGGCGGACTTTTTCGGTGACGGGGTTGGTGGCCCGGCAGGCGATGATGTTGGGCATGATACCCAGTTCCATCAGCCGCTTCATGCCGAGCTGGGCGGCCTTGGACTTTTGCTCGCCGAGCGTGCCGGGCTCCAATACGTACGTCAGCGCCACGAAAACGACGGAGTTCTCCCCTTCCTCGAATTGGAGCTGACGGCAGGCTTCGAGGTAGAAAGAGTTTTCGTAGTCGCCGACCGTGCCGCCGACTTCGACGAAGACGACGTCGGCGTTGGTCTTGGCGGCTAGCTCCCGGAGCTTGAGCTTGATTTCGCCGGTGACGTGAGGAATAACCTGCACGTCACGGCCGAGGTAGCCGCCCTCACGCTCTTTCTTGAGCACGGCGGAAAGGATCTGGCCGTTGGTGGTGAAGTTGGCGGCCGTCAGATCCTGATCGAGCAGCCGCTCGTAGGTGCCCAGGTCCATGTCGGTTTCCATGCCGTCATCCAGGACGAACACTTCGCCATGACGGAAGGGGTTGAGCGTACCGGAGTCGATGTTGAGGTAGCCTTCCATCTTGATGGGGGCCACGCGAAGGCCCTTATCCTGGAGAAGCTTGGCCAGGGAGGAGGAGAAGATTCCCTTGCCCAGGCCGCTCATGACCGTGCCGACCACCACCACATAGCGGTGATGGCCCTTGCGGTAGCCTTCGGGCATGGGGGTGTAGAATTCCGTTTCTTCCTGGGTCTGACCGATCTTCGCCAGTATCTCTTCATTGTTACTCACGGCAAGCTCCTTCTCGTCTACCAAATGAGACGAAGGCACGAGGGAAAGGGTTGGTTCCGTCGTGCCTTCGGGTCTTGTGCGTCATAATCTCACGCTCGTTTATAGCGTTTCACAAACTCCGCGTACTGCTGCGGAGTGTCAATTCCATGTGTCGCGCGCCGAACCTTCAGGACGTAAATCGACCGGCCATGCTCCAGGGCGCGGAGTTGTTCCAGTTTTTCGGTCATCTCGCACGGCGTGGGCGACCAGGCGGCGAACTGAAGCAGGAAATCGCGCCGATAGGCATAAATGCCCAGATGCAGATAGTACGCTGCGTTAGCCGGAGAGGCCGGATCGCGCCGGAAAGGAATGGGGGCGCGGGAAAAATACATCGCCCCGCCGTCTATTCCAATGGCGACTTTAACCAGGTTGGGGTCGGCAGGATCAGCCCCGGCCGGGAAGGCCGTAGCGGCCGTGGCCATGTCATCGTCGGACTCTTCCAGCCGACCGGCGAGCGCATCGATAATCTCAGGCTCGATTTCCGGCTCATCGCCCTGAACGTTGACGATGACGTCGTGCTTCAGTTGCCGGGCCACCTCGGCGATGCGGTCGGTTCCGCTCTGGTGGGCCGGCGAAGTCATGACGCAACGGGTGCCCAGCGGTTCCAGCGCCTGGACGATCCGCACGTCGTCGGTCGCGACGACCACATCCCGGACGCGTTTGGCTTTCCGAGCCTGCTCGACTACGTGCTGAACCAGGGGTTTGCCGGTATCGGAAGCGAGTATCTTTGCGGGAAATCGGGTGGACCCAAAGCGGGCGGGAATGACGACGATTGCAGCCAAGAATCGATCCTCTTTTCATGCCTGGAGGTCAACTCCAAACTGCAGAGCAAAAATAGTGTCCCGAGGGGTAGATGTCAAATGGCCGGGGGCGAGGAATTTTATCCAACCCCGCTTTTCCCGGGAGGGTTTGCATTCATCGACGACGGCCCTAAAATGAGCCCCCTTAATGATCGTCAGACTCTCCAAAACCTGTCGTTTTGAAGCCGCGCATGACCTGCCCACGTTTCCCCCCGGACACAAGTGCCGGCGGCTGCATGGCCATTCGTTCCGATTCGACGTCGTCGTCGAAGGCGACGTGGACCCCAAGCTCGGCTATCTCATCGATTACGGCGACATCAAACGTGTCGTCGATCCCCTGCTGAAACAACTCGACCACTATTACCTGAACGAAATCGAGGGCCTGGAAAACCCCACCAGCGAAAACCTCGCCCGCTGGATCTGGGACCGCCTCAAACCCGGCCTGCCGCTGCTGGCGTCCGTTATCGTCTACGAAACCTGCACCTCCGCATGCGAATACCGCGGCCAATAGACGATTTCAACACAAAGTCAGATAGCCGCCTGCTCTCGTTGCAAACCGTGAGGCGTGGGAAAGGTCTGGAACCGCCAAGGCAAGAGAAGTCAGAATGATGAATTATGAACGATGAAGCAGGAAGAAAACCAGCTATTAAACCAGCTCTTCTTTCCTCCTTCATAATTCATCATTCATCATTCTGACTTCTCTTCTCCTGGCTACTGCTCAGTCCCCGTTGCCGGTCTTGATCCGCTCGGGCGCGTTTTCCAGTTTTCCCTCGCGCAGGATCAGAATGCGATCCGCCTGCCGGGCCAGGGTTCGGTCGTGCGTGACCATGATGACGGTCTGGCCCAGCTCGCGGTGCAATTTTTCCAGAACCCCCATGATCTGCTGGCCCGTTTCGGCGTCGAGGTTGCCGGTGGGTTCGTCGGTGAACAGCACCCGCGGAGAGTTCATCAACGCGCGGGCGATGGCCACGCGCTGGCGTTCGCCGCCGCTCAACTGGCTCGGCTTGTGTTTCAGCCGGTGCTCCATCCCCAATTGCGTCAACAGTTCGGTGGCCCGGCGCTTAAGCTCCGATCGCTTTGCGCGGAAAGTGAGCCACGAATACTGGATCATCGACCCCAGCATCGCGTTTTCCAGCACGTTCAATTCCGGCAGCAGGTGATAGAACTGAAACACGAACCCCACCTGCGTATTGCGCAATCGGCTGCGGGCAGTGGAGCTCATCTTGGACAAATCCCGCCCGTC
Source organism: uncultured Phycisphaerales bacterium (assembly GCA_963841305.1). GTDB lineage: Bacteria > Planctomycetota > Phycisphaerae > Tepidisphaerales > Tepidisphaeraceae > CAWJBR01. Next base: position 483,751 of record CAWJBR010000002.1, read on the forward strand.
AAACTGCACGGTGCCCGAATCGGGAATATCCAGCGCGCCCAGGATGTGCAGCAGCGTGCTCTTGCCCGAACCCGAGCGGCCTTCGATGGCGATGAACTCGCCCTGCTTGACTGAAAAATCGACGTTCTTCAGCACCTGCACGATGCTGTCGCCCATGCGGAAGGATTTCTTCACGCCGCTGGCGCGAAGGATGACCGAATCGGTCGCACTGGCGGAAGCTTCGGATTGGGCTATCGGTTTGGACATAAACATCTGCCTGCATCCCGCCCCAGATTCTCCGTTGGCTACTCCCATCGCAACGCCTCGACGGGATGCATCCTGGCCGCACGCACCGCCGGCACCATCGCCCCGAGCACCGACGCCACGACCGCGACGGCCATGATGACCATGACTTCGTGCGTATTCATCGTGTTGGGGATCGTGTCAAAGGCGTACACTTCCGGATCCCACACCTGCACGTGCATCACCTGGCCCATCCAGGTGTGCAGTTCGTTGATGTTGTGGACGATCAGATAACCGCTCAGCAAGCCCATCGCCGCCCCGACAAGCCCGATGGCCAAGCCGTAGCCGAGGAAAATCCCCGCCACTCCCCCGCTGCTGGCCCCGACGCTCTTGATAATCCCGATGTCCCGGGTCTTCTCCACCACGATCATGTAGAAAATGCAGAAAATCAAGAAAATCGCCACAATGCTGATGATCCCGAACAGGAACACCACCAGCACTTTTTCCTTCTCAATCGCCCCCAGCCACTTGGCGTTGCTTTGCTCCCACGTCAGCACGCGCACCGGATCGTTGGAGAAAATCGTATCGTCGCCCTCGACGGCGTTGACGCCGTGCTCTTTCAGCACGTCATGCACCACCTTGTTGATGGCGTCCCGGGCGGCCACCAGATCGTAGCCGGGCTTGATGCGGATATTGATCTCCGTCGTCCTGGCCGGCTCGCCGCTGTCCTTGCGCTCGTCCATGCCCAGGTCGGCCTGCAATACATCGAACGGAACGTAAACCGTGTTGCTGTCGTACTGCCAGACCTTCGTTCGGCTGTCGTCCACGATCCAGTAGTACCGCTCGGCTTTGTTGTTGACGTCCAGAACCGTCTTGCCCGTACCCAATCCCAGCACGGTCAGCTTGGCCGGCACGCGGTACATGAACGGCGTGCGCCCCTCCACCTTGCCGCTGGCGCCCTTGCGGATGCCCACCACCCCCGCTCCCACGATCATCCCCGGAAACCTGTTCACCCGGTTGACAACCCGCTCGTCCGCCTTGGGGAACATATCCCGATACGCCTGCGTATAGTCCACCCCCGACAGCAGCGCAAACGTCGGCGCTTTGGCCGGCTCATTGGCCAGTCGCGTATACAGCGCCCGCTCCTCGGCCGGCAGACGCGAATTAAAAGCCGCCTCCGCCGCCTCCTGCTTCATGTTGTATTGCCGATACAACGACTGAGGAAAATTGTTCACCTTCCCGATCCGGTCGATGGGAATCCCCATCACCTGCACCGCGTCCACCCCGTGATTCGTCCCGGCCAGGCTCAGAAGCCCGAAGGTCTTGATGACCTGCGCCGTCGCCTCCACCTGCGGCAACGCCTCGATGCGCTTCTGCATCTCTTCGTAATATGCAAACCCCACCGGCGACCGCGCCTCCACCAGCACGTCGCCCGTCAACCCATGAAACGACTGGCGAAACATCCTCAGCCAGCCGCCCATGACGCTGATGACCACCAGCACCATGGTCGTACACAGCATCACCGCAATCAGCGACACCCAGGCGATCCGCCGCTTGCGAAGGTATTTCAAAATGAGGTGCAGTTTGTACATAACGTCAGTTCCGCGGCCCCTACTCCGTCGGCCGCATCAGCGGGAACAGGATCACGTCTCGGATGCTCTCCGAGCCGGTCAGCATCATCACCAGACGGTCGATTCCCATCCCCATGCCCCCCGCCGGGGGCATGCCGTACCGCAGGGCGGTCAGAAAATCATCGTCGGTCTTCTGCTGATCCTCGCCCACCTGATGGGCGAAACGTTTCGCCTGCGTGTCGGGATCGTTCAGCTCGGTATATCCGGGCGAAATCTCCTGCCCGTTGATGGCCAGTTCGTATACGTCCGCAAAATTCGGGTCTTCGCGATTCTCCCTGGCCAGCGGAATAATCATCGACGGGATGTGCGTCACAAAACAGGGATCGATCAGCGTATGCTCAATCAACTTCTCATACACTTCCACCAGTTGTTCGTACGCCGTAAATTCCAGCACGTGCGGCTTGCCGCCCTTTTCCTTCAATCGGTCCAGCAATTCCGGCCTGGCGTCCTGAAGCTTTCGACCGTCAAACCGCCACCCGGTTCGCTCTTCCACCAGATCCACCAGCTTCACCCGTCTCCAAGGTTGAGTCAGATTGATCGTGCGGGTGACTTCGCCGGCCGAGTTCTTGTGCTCGATCTTCAGCGTTCCCAGCACCTTCTCGGCAATCGAGCAGATCATCCCTTCCACCAGGTCGGCCATCGTCTCCCAGTTGCCGAAAGCTTCGTACGCCTCGAGCATGGTGAATTCGGGATTGTGTCGGGGGCTGATGCCTTCATTCCGGAAGTTGCGATTGAGTTCGAAGACCTTCTGGAATCCGCCCACCAGCAATCGCTTCAAATACAGTTCCGGTGCAATACGCAGGAACATGCTCATGTCCAGGGCGTTGTGGTGCGTGATAAACGGCTTGGCCGCCGCCCCGCCCGCCAGCGTCTGCATCATGGGCGTTTCCACTTCGATGAAACCGCGGTCGCGCATGTACCGCCGGATTTCTTCGACGATGCGAATCCGCAGCTTCAGCACGCGCATCACATCCGGGTTGGCCCACAGGTCCACGTACCGCTGCCGATAGCGCGATTCCACATCCGACAGCCCCTCCCACTTGGCCGGGGGCGGCAGCAGCGCCTTGGACGCCATCGACAAACTCGTCGCCCAAACCGTCGTCTCCCCCTTGTTGGTCACGCCCAACGGGCCCTCGACGACAATCTGATCGCCCAGGTCCAACAGCCCGCGCACGTTCCAATCCGCTTCGCTCAGCCGCCGCTTGTCCAGAGCCACCTGCAAATCGCCGGTTTCGTCGCGCAACGTCAGGAAGCTCAGTTTGCCCATGTCGCGTTTGAGCATGATCCGGCCGGCGCCCTTCACCACGGGGCCACCGTCATGGCCCATCTCCGGGGTAAACATCGCCTTGATTTCCGCCAGCGGCTTTACCCCTGCGGTACGCTGCCCGTAAGGATCAATCCCCAGTTCCCGAAGCTTCTGCAGCTTCTGCCGACGTTCCTGCTCGTATGTGTTCGTGGTTTCTTGCATAATCTTTCTAAATTAAAGTCCGTCGATGATAGCCGCCCCCGCCAAAAAGTGTAGAGGCGGCGATATTTTGGATTTTGGATTGCGGATTGCGGATTTTGGATTTTGAGAGGCGAACGTACGCCGGTCTTCAATCCAAAATCCGCAATCCGCAATCCAAAATCGACCCCCATGCGATTAATCGCCCACATTCCAGACAATGTGTCGCTTGACGCCCGTTCCCTCTTTTCAATAAGCTTGTTCTATCCTACAGGGAGAGACACATGGCCTTGACCGCACGACTGGCTCAACTCGGTATTTCACTGCCCACCATTGCGGGCTCGTTCGGGGCGTACGTCCCGGCCAAGCGTGTGGGGAACCTCGTTTACGTCGCCGGGCAACTGCCGATGAAAGAGGGAAAACTACTGGCCACTGGCCAGGTTCCCCTGACCAGTTCCGTCGATCAGGCCAAGTTCGCCGCCCGCCAATGCGTCATCAATGCCCTGGCGGCCGTGCAGTCCGTGCTGGGGAGCATCGACATGCTGACCGGCGTCGTCCGTGTCGGGGTGTTCGTTTCCAGCGAGCCAACCTTCACCGAACAGCCCAAGGTCGCCAACGGCGCCAGTGAACTGCTGCTCGATCTGTTCGGCGATGCCGGCAAGCACGTCCGCGCCGCCGTGGGCGTCAGTTCCCTGCCTCTGGACGCCGCCGTGGAAATCGAATTCGTCTTCGAAGCCGCCTGACAGGCGTCCGGGACGCGCGTAATTTTTCTCTTCGGGCCTTTGTGCCCCCGGCCCTGTGCGCTTTAGAATAATCCCATGCTTCGACCCGCTATCGTCCATGACGTCCCCCACATCGCCCAGATCATCAACAGCCACGCCGAGCTGGGAAAGATGCTTTTCAAAAGCTACGCGCAGTTGTACGAGAACCTGCGCGACTTCGCGGTTTATGAACAAGAGGGGCGGATCATCGGCTGCGTCGGGCTGACGATCATCTGGGCCGACCTTGCCGAAGTGCGTTCCCTGGCCGTCGCCGACGGTTTCCACGGCCGGGGCGTCGGCCGCAAACTGGTCGAATGGACGATCACCGAAGCGCATCGCCTGCAAATCCGCCGGATCATGGCCTTGACCTACGAGCAGAAGTTTTTCGAGCGGATCGGATTTTCCGTCGTCCAGAAGGAATCTCTGCCCCTGAAGGTCTGGAGCGATTGCGTTCGCTGCCCCAAGCAGGACGGCTGCGACGAAATCGCCATGGTCCGCATCCTCGAAGACGTCCCCGTCGTCGAAGTCCCCTCCGCCATCCCCACCCCCCCCGGCGTCAGCATCCCCGTGCTCGACGCCGAAGAAGATTGACCCCACTCTCAATTTGCAAATTGGCATTTGCAAATTGCAAATAAAACGGCGGTCGCCCGAAAGACGGCCGGGGACACGACGGCACAAGACCGGTACTGTTTAGGGCTGCTTCCTTTCGGACCTGACCCGGTTCACAGCCGACCCTTGCATCGGACCCGGCCGTCATTCCGACGACCGCCTGTGCTTCACAACTGTTTTACTCGATTCCCGCTGCGTTTCCAACTCCCGCCCTACTCGCCATTGCGCGCCTGCTCGATCAGGATTCGGTAGGGGTTGTCTTTCGCCAGCACCGGCTTCACCACCACCTTCTTAATCACCGGCGGCTTTTCCGGGCGACCGGATCGCGCATCGGCCAGCGGTGTGGCCGCAATCTGCTTCACCACGTCCATCCCCGACACCACTTTCCCGAACGCCGTGTACCGGTTGTTCAACTGCTGCGTCTTGGCGTAATCCAGACAGACGAAAAACTGACTGCCGGCGCTGTTGGCGTACTCGGAGCGGATCACCCCGCCAGCCTCGTTGGGATCGCCATTCCGCGCCATCGATAACACCCCCGGCTTGTGCGGCCGGTCGTTAAACTCCGCCACAATCTGATAACCCGGACCCCCGGTGCCATCCCCCCGCGGATCGCCGCCTTGGATCACAAAACCCGGAACCACCCGATGAAACGTCAGCCCGTCGTAATAACCCTCGGCCGCCAGCGACAGAAAATTCTCCACCGTGTTCGGCGCGGCGTCGTAATAAAACGCCAGCGTCATCGGCCCCGCCTCCGTCTCCATCACCGCATAGCTCATCGGCTGCACCCGCGTCACCATCGCCCCCGGCGGCGCGCCGCGACGCTTGTCCTCTCTCACATTAATCACCAGCGGCGTCCCGATGAACTGGTCCATGGCTTTGCCCCGTGGCACCGCATACAAGACGTAAGTCCCCGGGCTCTTCAAGGCCGGGAACGGCGTATAAACGTCCACTACGCTCTTGCCCGCCACCACGTCCGCGGACGAGGCCGCCAGAAGGCTCTGCCCGCTGAAATCCGCCAGCACCAGCGTGATCGGCTCGGGAGCATTGACATTCACCATCAGCGGCTGACCGGGCGCGAACCACCCTTTTGCCGGAAACAAAACGGACATCAGCATCAAACCCGAAACAATACAATCCATGGGAGCTCCTGTTATTCATCACCAGACGCGTGTGGATTAGCCGCCTGTCATTGATTAAAATAAGGAGTACGCCGCCTGTCGTAAAGCGCCAGACGCCCCATCAGCCGCTGACACCTCCGGCACTCCCCGCTACCGACGCGGCAGCGGCCGCCTGATTCTCGAGGAATTCGTTCATGACTTCACCCGGCCTGCAAGCCCGGCTCATCCTCAACGGAAAGAACGTGGGAACCGTCCGTATCCGCGGTTCGAGCAGTTCCTGGGGCTACGGCGAATTTATCGCCAACGACAACTTCGCCGACTTTGCCCCTCTCTTCGGCCAATGGTCCCTGCTGATGCACGCCGACGACGACGAAACCAAGATCAGCCAAGCCGCCTCCGACGAGCTTCGCCAGACCGAATGCGCCCTCGACGCCCTCAAGGCCCACCTGGAAATCCCCCAGCACAAGCAAACCCTCCGCATCGGTCAGATCAACATCGACGGCCCGCTGATCGAATGGAAGGTCATGGAAATCCGCTCTTATGCGGAACAGGATAAATCCCAGCGATAACACAACGCCCACCGATTTTAATCGGTGGGCATAACGATTGACGCCCCCGCTCCGATAGGTAAAGATACGCTGCGCACGCACGCCCGCGTGGCGGAACGGCAGACGCTACGGACTTAAAATCCGTTGACCGAAAGGTCGTGCGGGTTCGATTCCCGCCGCGGGCATTTCCCAAGACTTCCCCTCACCCCAAGCACTCAAAGCCGCTTGCGGTTTCGCGAAAGAAAAATCTCCCGCCGCGCCCGCTATCGGGCTGCCATCGCCGGGATCAGCGGCACAATGCAATCCACCATCCGCTCGTCGCTCAACGACGCCGTATTCAGCACCATCGTGAAGTTCTCCGGCGCAAGCGTCTCACGCGGCCAGAACCGGCCGTAGAACGTTTCGCGGTTGCGGTCGAGCTGCCGGACCTGGGCGGCCGCCGTCTCACGCGATACGTTCGACAGCTTGGCCATGTGGTCGATCCGGTAGTCGAGCGGCGCGACAAGACGGATATGGACTCCGCCGGGCATGTTCCGCGTCAGGTACATGCCGCCCCGACCGACAATCGCCACGCGTCCCGCCTGCGCCAGCGTGCGGATCGTCACCGCCACCCGCTGATACACCTTCGTCTCGCTGACGAACTGCTCGCTGCCGTTGAACGACAGACCGGCCAGAAACTCCTCGAACCAGGAGTGGTTCGACTCCTCCATCGATTCGATCAGTTTTTTGGAGATGTGGTGATCGGCGGCCACCTTCTCCACCAATTCCCGGTCCCAGCTCGTCCAAGGCTGCTCGCCCGGATCGAGCATGTTCATCCGGTCCACCAGGCACTTGGCCAGCGAGTGCCCGCCCGCCCCCGCCTGGCGACTGATGGTGATGAAAGGCAAGGCCGGTGGCTGTTGTGGCTGCTGCGGTGGCGGTGTCTTCCCCGGCTGTCCCGAAATGGGCAGCGACCGGATCGCGGCAAAAATCGGACGGATGTCCCCCGAAAGAACCCCTAAGTGGGCTCCAGACATGGTTGCCTCCTTCTTTAAGAGGTCAACCTCATTATACCACGAATCGGACGGCATGATCCGATATTAAAAAATAAAAAACGGCTCAGCCTGATGCTGTCGTCGCGCAATAAAACGCCCCCCGAGTTCGCATCGGGGGGCATTGATCAAAATTGGCGACGAGGCGCGTTACTTGTTCTTCTTCATCTCAAAGTCCAGGCCGCCGCGAAGTTCGACCTTCTTTTTCTTAGGCGCCGGCGCGGCAGGGGTTGCCGCCTCGGGAGCGGGAGCCGGCACGGTTGCGGCCTTGGCCCGTTTGAGCGACAAGCCGATCCGCCGGTTGTCCTTGTCTACTTCCAGCACCTGAACCTGCACGTCCTGCCCGATCTTCGCCACCTCGGAAGCGGACCGCACGCGATGGTCGGCCATTTCCGAAATGTGGATGAGCCCTTCAAGACCCGGCTCCAGCTCGACAAACGCGCCGAAATCCACAATGCGCGTCACCTTGCCGCCGACGATCATATCGGTGGCGTAGCGTTCGTTGGCGGTCTTCCACGGATCAGGCCCCGCCTGCTTGAGGCTGAAGCTCATCCGCCTGGCCGTCGGGTCCAGCGAGATCACCACGAGCTTGATCGTGTCGCCTTCTTTCACAAGGTCCGAGGGGTGCTTGATCCGCTGCCAGCTCATTTCGCTCACGGGCAGCAGACCCTCGATCCCTTCTTCGGCCTCGACAAAAGCCCCGAACGCTTCGACCCGCGTCACCCGGCCGGTCAGCGTCGTCCCCACCGGATACTTGGCCGCCGCATCCACCCACGGGTCGGGCATGGCCTGCTTGAGCGAAAGGCTCAGCTTGCCGGCCACCTTGTCGATCTTGATGATCTTGACGTCCACCAGATCGCCGACCTTCACCACTTCCGAAACGTTCTTAACCCGGCGGAACGACAACTCGCTGACATGCAGCAGTCCGTCAACGCCGCCCAAGTCCACGAACGCGCCGAAATCCATCACGCTGCGCACCGTGCCGCGACGCGTCTGGCCCTCGGCCAGTTCTTCCATCAGTTTCTGCTTGGCCGCTTCCCGCTCCCGTTCCAGGATGTTCCGACGCGACAGGACGATGTTCCGCCCCTCCCGGTCGAACTGCGTCACCTCGGCCGTCATCTTCTGGCCGACGTACTGCGCGAAATCCGGCACGTGGAACATCTCCACCTGACCGGCGGGCATGAACGCCCGCATGTTCTTCACTTCCAGTTCCAAACCGCCCTTGTTGGTGCCCGTGACGACCGCATCGACGATCTGCCCGACTTCCAGCGTTGACCAGTTCACGTTGGTGGCCGTAGCGCCCTTGCGGCTGAGAATCAGCAACCCCTCGGATGCGTCGTAGCGGTCCACGTTGAATTCGTATTCCTGCCCGGCCTTGGGCTCCTCGTCAAACTGAAGCAGCGAGCAGACGCCCTGGCTCTTGCCGCCGAAATCGACGAACACGTCATCCTTGCCGATGTAGGCGATCCGCCCGCGGCGGACGCTCTTGTCTTCACCCGGCGAGGCCGCGGCGGGAGCCGCCTGCTTCGCCTGCGCCTGACCGGCGTCGTACAAGTCCTCGACGGACATGCCGCCCAGGGCCGCCTCGATCTCCTGATCCAGCGCCGAATCGATGTCCGGGCGGAATTTCTTTTTGTATTCGTCGTTCTGCTTGGCCATTCGTTTCTCTCTTTCCAAGTAAGAAGCGGAGTATGTTAGCGGCGGGAGTCCCAAACGGAAAGCGCCCAAGCCCCCTGAACGGGAATTGGCTCGTCGCCAGACAAAACCGACGCCCCTTCCCCCCAACGCATGCTCACCGGCGTTGAACGGACACGACCGCCTGCGATTGCCTCTGTCCGTTGACGTTGTCAATCCGGCTATACCGAGTCGTCAGGGTGTTGAGGAGATTAAAGCCCACGAACATCGCCACCAGCATTGCCGCCGACGCGATCGCCACCATCGCCCCGATGGGGTTGGGCGAGAAGGCCGGGGCCGGGCTGTTGTGGAGATACATCCCCTTCAAAATCCGGGCGTAATAGTAGAGGCTGAAAATGGTGTTCAAACCAATCACCGCCACCAGCACCCACCACCATCCGCCGTTTTCCGCCAGCACCCACAGCAGATTCAGCTTGGCCACAAATCCGCCCATCGGCGGCAGGCCGATCAGCGAAAACAGGCACAAGCTCATGCACAGCGCCAGCACCGGGCTGCGACGCCCCATGCCGGCATAATCGTTGATGTACTCGCTGCCCGTGTGGCGGTAGATCAGCGCCGCCACGGCAAACGCCCCAAGGTTCATAAACAGATAAACGGCCAGGTACAGCAGAATAACCTGCGCCGGAGCGTTCACCCCGTCACGGGTCAATGGAAGGTTGTGGCTGACCAGCATCGACAGGGCGCACAACATATACCCCGCATGGGCAATCGAGCTGTAAGCCAAAAGCCGCTTGATGTTCGTCTGCACGTAAGCGGCGGTGTTGCCCACTGTGGCGGTGATCGCGCCCAGCACGCCCAGCGCAACGGCCACGACGCTCAGCGAAATATGCGGCGTATCATGATACCCCGCCGCATCCGCCACCAGCATCAGCACCCGCAGCAGCAGCGCCATCGCCGCCCCCTTGGACGCCACGGACAAAAACGCACTGATTTCAATGCTCGCCCCCTCGAACACGTCCGGGCACCAGAAGTGGAACGGAACGGCCGAGATTTTGAATCCCGTCCCGACGATCAACCCAAAGACCGCGACGATCAGCAAAGCCGAAGACGCTCCCGTGGCCGACGCCATCTGCGCCGCCAAACCGCCGGGCCCGGCGATTTGCAACGTGCCGTACAACCCGTAAAGCATCGACAGGCCGAAGACCATGATGGAACTGGTTGCCGCCCCGAACAGCACATACTTCAATGCCGCTTCCGCGCCCACGCGATGGGTCTTGCGGAATCCCGCCAGCACGTAGCTGGGCAGACTGGCCATCTCGACGGCGATCACCATCATCAGCAGATTGGACGTGGAGGCCATCAGGGCCATCCCCAGCGTCGCCCCCAGCAGCAGCGTGAAAAACTCCGCGCCGTCCCCTTCGTGCATGCTGACGGAAGTCGTCCCGAACCACATCAGCACGATGCCGAGCGTAAAGATCAGCAGCATCGCCTTGAAGAAGAAGGCAAACGGATCACAAACCAGAAGTCCCCGAAAATGCAGCCCGACGCTTTCGCCGCAAACGCCCACGCTCACCAACGAAACCAGCGCCGCCCCCAGCCCGACCAACGCCACCAGCCCGCAGAGTGCATTAGACCGCCGCGAAAAGAACGGCGCCAGCAGCACCGCCACAATAGCTCCGATAAGACACAGTTCCGCACTGAACGGACGAAGCTCCGTCCAGCTCGGAATAAAGGGGGTGCCAATGGCGGCAAGGATAAAGTTCATCATTGTCGGTTAATCCGCTTGTGCCGAAACGACTGGCATTACGAAAACAGTTTGAAAAACGCCGCCACAGTCTGATCCGTGAAAACAAAGAAACAGAGCGTCGGCAGAATGCCCAGGAGAATCGCCATGACCGTCAGGGGGGCAAGCACCGAAATCTCCCGCTGGTCCACTTCGGGAAAGCTCTTGCATTCGGGCTTCTCCGGGCCGAAGAAGACCCGCTGAATCGTCCAGAGCATATACCCGGCCGTCAGAATCACGCCGAAGCAGGCGATAATCGCCAGCGGATAGATCTGGTTTGCCGTGGCGTAGCCGCCTTTAATCAGCAGCCCGTCGCTCCTGGCCGCCTGGAACGCTCCCAGCAGCACCATGACTTCACCGATAAACCCGCACAGCCCCGGCAAACCCAGGTTGGCAAAGCAGGCCACCGTGGAAAACCCGGTATAGACCGGCATGGTGGTGGCCAAACCGCCGAAGCGGCGCAGCTCGCGGTGATGGGCACGCTCGTAGATCACGCCGACGACGAAGAACATCATCGCGCTGGTGATGCCGTGGGCGATCATCATGAACAGCGCCCCGTTCACTGCGGCCGTGGTCATCATTGCCGCCCCGAGCACGACGAAGCCCATGTGCGAGACGGAACTGTAAGCCACCAGCTTCTTGAAATCGGTCTGGGCCATGGCGCACAGCGCGCCGTAGATGATGCTCACCACGCCGATCACGGCAAAGACCATCCACAGTTCCTTGGCAGCGCCGGGAAACAGCGGATAGGCCACGCGGAAAATTCCGTACCCGCCCATCTTCAGCAAAATGGCCGCCAGGATCATACTGATGGGCGTAGGGGCTTCCACGTGGGCGTCGGGCAGCCAGGTATGCACCGGGACGGCCGGCACTTTAATCAGAAACCCGACCATCAGCAGCACGAAAAACGTCTTGGCCAGCGTACCCGCCAAACCCAGCGGCAGGGCCTTGGCCAGACCGGCCTGAAATTCCGGGCTGGCCATCTTCACCAGATCGAAGGTGCCGCCGGGGACAATCTGCCGGCTGTAAAGGTAAGTCCCGATCAGCACGATCAGCAAACCGATCGAACCCACCAAGGTATAGAGGAAGAACTTGATGGCCGCGTACTCTTTCCGCGGCCCGCCCCAGATGCCGATCAGGAAATACATCGGCAGCAGGGAGATTTCAAAAAAAACGTAAAACAGGAAGAAATCCAGCGACAGAAAAACGCCGAGAATGCCCGTCTCCAGAAACAAAAACAGGGCCAGATAGCCCTTGGTCATTTTTTCGATGTTCCAGGAGGCGATGCACGCCAGGACGCAGATGAAGGTCGAGAGGATGATCAGCGGGAAGGACAAGCCGTCGATGCCGACGAGGTAGTCGATGTTGAACGCCTTGATCCACGAGACGCGATGCACCATCTGCACGACGCCGCCGGTGCCGTCGGCGTTGAGATAGCCGTAACCGCTGCCGGCATGCCAGTCGAAAGTCGCGAACAGCAGCAGCGAAACCGCCAGCGTCGCCAGGGTGGCGCCCAGGGCCGTCCACAGTGCGGCCTTGCGCCCCTTGGCCAGCAGCACCGCAACCGCGCCCGCCGAGGGCAAAAAAATCAGGATCGTCAGAAGGTAGTGATTCAGAAAGTCCATACTGTTTTCCGCTTGTTATCTCGAAAGCATCACGACAATCGCCCCGGCCAGGCCCAGGCCAACCACGGCGATCAGCGTCGTCACATAACCGCGGATGCGCCCCGTCTGCGGAACACGCACCGCCGCACCCAACTCCTGCACCAGCGACCCGACGCCGTTCACGGCGCCGTCCACGATGTATCTGTCATGCAGCCCGGCCACGACCGAACCCAGCCGGACCACCTGCCCCAGCAGATTCACCAGACCGTCCACGACATATTTATCGAACGCCCCGCTGATCTTCGAGAGCATCATCACGAAGGCGACAAACACCCCGAAGTACAACTCGTCAACGAACATCTTTCGATACAGGAACGTGTGAACCCATCGCAGCGGGGGAAAGGCCAGCAGGGCGCGTAGCGATCTTATATCCGCCAAGGTACATCGCCAGTCCCAGCGTGATGCCGACGATGAAGGCCGGGAAAACCCATGTCTTCACCAGATGCTCGGCCTCCTCCATCACCACCTCCATGGAGGAACTCTCTTCGCGGGCCGATGTGGATTCGTGCGCCCCGCGGCTTCCGTCCCGCCGGCCGGCTCCAGGCTGAACTCGCCCGGCAGTTTCTCCTGCCAGGCCGTATTGAAGCCGGCGAATTTCGCATCCATCTTCTGGCAGTACGCGTTGGTCTCCTGGATCGTGTTTCGCAGCATGAGCTGCACGCCGATGTATCCGCCGAAGATGCTGAAGCCCGCCAGGATCACCAGCGGCCACCACATCGTCGGCGACTCATGGGCATGCTCGTGCAGATGATGATTGCGCGGCTTGCCCAGGAACGTCAGCGTCCAACACCGCATCATGTAGAACGGCGTCACGTACGCGATCACCGCCGGCAAAATGAAAAACGCCCAGTACCACGACGAACCCCCGTGCCCGGTGGCCACCTTCGCAAACGCCGCCGCCTGCACCAGGATCGTGTCCTTGGAATAGTACCCCGAGAAGAAAGGCGTCCCCGCAATCGCCAGCACCGCAACCGCAAAGGTAACGCCCGTCACCGGAATCTTTTTCAGCAATCCCCCGTACTGCGGCAGCTCCTGCTCGTGATGGGCCGCATGGATCACCGACCCCGAACCCAAAAACAGCAGCGCCTTGAAAAACGCGTGCGTGATCAGGTGGAACAACCCGCCCATCCAGCTTCCCACGCCCATCGCCAAAATCATGTACCCCAACTGCGACAGCGTCGAATAGGCCAGAACTTTCTTGATATCGCTCTGGGCGATGGCGATCAGTGCCGCCATCGTCAGCGTGATGCACCCGATCGTTGCAATCACCAGCTTCGCCCCGGGCGTCAGGATCGGGAAAATCCGCCCGACCAGATACACCCCGGCCGCCACCATCGTCGCCGCGTGGATCAACGCGCTGACCGGCGTGGGGCCTTCCATCGCATCGGGCAGCCAGACGTGCAGCGGGAACTGCGCGCTCTTGCCCACCGCGCCGCAGAACAAGCCAATGCCCATGACCGTCAGCAGCGTCGTCGAAAAGACCATGCCGTTGGCCAGCGCAATCGGCTGGCCCGACCCGGCGTTGCCCAGCGTCACCCACATGTGCGGCAGCGTCGCGTTGCCCAGATGATAAAACAGAATCCCAAAGCCGATGAGGAACCCGAAGTCGCCTATGCGGTTGGTCACAAACGCCTTGATGGCGGCGTTGCTGGCGCTTTTCTTCTCGTACCAGAACCCAATCAGCAGATACGAGCAAAGCCCGACCAGTTCCCAGAAGACGAACAGTTGCAGCAGCGTTCCGCCGATGACCAGCCCGAGCATCGAAAAACAGAACAACCCCAGATAGGTGAAAAAGCGAGCAAACCGCTTATCCTCGCGCATGTACCCGATGCTGAAAATATGCACCAGCGAAGCCACCAGCGTCACCATGGTGAACATGGCCACCGTCAGGCTGTCCACATAAATGCCCAGATCCAGATACCCCGGATGATCCTGGTTCAATCCCGCCCCCACCGGAACCCACTTAAACGGAATGTTGATCGGCCCGCACCCGGCCCCCCACTCCACGCCATTGGAACTCCCACCCGCCAGCCAAAGCATCATGGCCACCATGCTGCACCCAAAACTGGCCCCAATCGCCAGCGTCCCCAACACGCCCGCCAGCGGCGTCCCCAATCGCTTGCCCACAAACACTAACGTCACAAACGACGCCAGCGGCAGCAGCGCCGCAACAATCAAGAGCATGGCCGGTGCAGGAATGTTCATAATAGTCAATTGTCATTCGTCATCCGTCATTGGTCGTTAGTTGTTAGTCTCGCGAATGCAAAACCAATCACTAATGACCGATGACCAATGACTCATCCTCTAAGATTCTGAGCCCGCTCGACGTCGATGGTCGAGAAGTTATTGTAATAGTTCAAAAAGATCGCCATCGCCACGGCCGCCTCGGCGGCGGCGAGGACGATGATGAAGATCGCAAAAATCTGCCCGTCCAGCAGCGGCGAATTTGCCGACCCGCCGTGGGCAAAGCGATTGAACGCCACCAGGTTCAGATTCGTGGCGTTGAGGATCAGTTCCACGCCGATCAGGATGCCGATGGCGTTGCGCTTCACCATCATGGCAAGCAGCCCGCACACGAACATCAACGCGGCGAGAATCAGATAATGGTGCAAACCAATCACGAGAATGCTCCTCACGACCGCTGCCGGGCCTGCTGGAAGACGAGCGGCTGCTTGCCCGCTTCGCCTTCCCGCCGACGCGCCTTGGCCAGATAAGCGGCCCCGATCATCACCACCAGCAGCAACACGCTGGCCAGCTCAAAGGGAACCAGGTAATCGCCCAACAGCGCCTGCCCCAGCTTGTCCATCGGATACCCCTCGGCCCCTTCGACCGGGGCAACGCCGAAAGGCGTCCGCAAAATGGCCATCACCATCGCCGCCAGCAACACCACCGCCACACCGGTTGCGATGACCACTTCGTGAACCTTGGGGGTAAAACGAACGAACGGCGATTTACTGGTGAGCATCACGCCAAACACGATCAAAATCAGCGTCCCCCCCGCGTACACCACCAACTGCACCGCCGCCAGAAATTCGGCATGTAGAAGAAAGTAAAGCCCGGCCACTCCCAGCAGCGCAAACAGCAGACACACCGCCGTCCGCACGATGTTCCGCGAAATCACCACCCCCAGCGCAGACAAACCAGCCATCCCGGCAAACAGATAAAACAGCACCGCCGCCGCGGTCTGGTCCTGCGAAACATCAGCCAAAAGTGACATCATGGTTGCCCGTCTTGCTTACGCCTCGACCACTTCCGCGCCGCCGGCCGGGATCGGCCCCGGCTCGGCCAAACGCTTCTCGTGAACGCCGCCGCTGATCGCCGCATAAGCCACCCACGCGACAATCGCCCCAAAACCCGCCAGCCCGATCAGCGCCAGAACAATCTGCGTCACAAACGACACCCCCGCGCCGCCGGCCGCCCACTGGCTCCAACTCCACGGGTTGTAACCGCCCGACCAGGGAATCCCCGGCCGTTCCAGCACGAACACCTGCCACAACGCCGCCCCCAGCAGCAGCACGCACGCCAGCGGCAGCAGCACTTTCACGCACGCATACAACACCTGATCGATCCTCGGCCGCGGCAGCGTCCAACGCAACCACATCTGCACAAACATCAACGCCAACACCTTGATGACAAAGATGGCCGCGCCAATCGCGTTCACCGCGAACATCCCGAGTTGATTGTGCGACTGCAAATAGTGCTGATAGTAATACCCCACCAAACCGAACGGATCGTTCCACCCGCCCAAAAACAGCCCGGTCTGAATCCCCCCGATGACAAACATCGCGGCGTATTCCGCAAAGAAGAAAAACGAAAACCGCAGCCCGCTGTACTCGGTATGAAAACCAGCCACCAATTCCGATTCACTTTCCGGCAGATCAAACGGAGCCCGCTTATTCGACGCCAGCGAGGCGACAAAGAAACTCAAAGACGCGATAAATACAAAGGGGTTTCGGAAAACCAGCCAGGTATGCATCCCCCCGCCCTGCATCAGACCCAAATCCCGCAAATTCAGCGTCCCTGCCGCCATGATCCCCACGATGATCGCCAGCCCCAGCGGGATCTCGTACGAAACCATCTGGCAGGCTTCTCGCATCGCCCCGTACACCGACCATTTATTATTGCTCGCCCACCCCGCCAGAATCACGCCCATCACCTCGACGCTCAGAATCGCCAAAATCCAGAACACCCCCACGTTCAACCGAGGCTCGAAGACAAAATCCGGGGCAAAGGGCAGGGCCAGAAACGCCGCAAAAACCGGCGCAAACGCCAGATACGGAGCCAGACGAAAAAGAAACTTATCCGCTTCCCGTGGAAGCAGGTCTTCCTTGAGGATCAGCTTGATGCCGTCGGCGACCGACTGAAACAGCCCGATCGGCCCCACGCGATTCGGCCCGGGACGGCACTGCATCCGCCCGGCCACTTTCCGCTCCCCCCAGATGGCAAACATCGCCACCAACGACACCATCGGCAGAAACACCGCCAAAATGATCGCCAGATCGTACAGCACCGTCATCATCGGGCCTGGCGCAACGTCAGACCTGAAGACGATCTTTTCCATCAGCGTGGACGGCATCTGCGACAAAATTGACATCAGCATGAACCTGTAGAGCCGCTCTGGAATCGCAAAAAGCCGGGCGGTGCTACGCACCCAAGCCTTGCAGGCGGCTCCGGCAAAGCAAAGCGTTGTATCGGGATGGCAAAAGGGTGTCAAGGACGCCCGGAAGGATCGAACCTCACCGCAGCAGCGCATCCACCTTGGCCGCACAGATGAAATCATTCTCCGACAGCCCGTGAACCGCATGGGTGCTATAGCGCACCCGGCAGGTGTTGTACCCCACTTCCAGGTCCGGATGATGGTTCTCCCGATGCGCAATCCACGCCACCGCATTCACGAAAGCCACCGTCTGGTAGTAATCCTTAAACAGGTACGTCCTGGCGATTTCGCCTTCCCTGACTTCCCAGCCCGGAACGCCATGCGATAGCGTAGCGACCTGTTCCGGCCCAAGCGGCCCAACCCCCCCCTCGCAAGGCTGGCACTTTTTCCGAGTCAGCTCGGACGCCATTGGTGTCATTTCACTCATAAACACCTCACTTGACTTGGCGCCAGATTATAGTACCCCTCCTATAGCACGGCATTTATGAATAACTCTTCCCCCGTAATTCTCCCGCCCCACCGCCTGAAGGTGGCTCTACTGCAACCCCAGATCGCCCCCAACACCGGCAACATCGCCCGCCTCTGCGTGGCCAGCGGAACCGAGCTGCACCTGGTCCGCCCGCTCGGTTTCGTCCTCAGCGATAAAAACCTCCGCCGCAGCGCCATGGACTACTGGCTCCGCCTGAAGCTCACCGTCCACGACGATACGCCCTCCTTTTTCCGCGCCGTCGGCCCACATCGGATGTGGCTGCTGAGCAGCAAGGGCACCCGATCCCACTGGGACGCCGACTTCCACGACGGCGACTGGCTCATCTTCGGCAGCGAAACCCACGGCCTGCCCGAATCCCTCCTGACCCAACACCCCGACACCACCCTCCGCATCCCCCAATCCGAAAACGAACGCTGCCTGAATCTCTCCACCGCCGCGGGGATCACGCTGTACGAAGCCCTCCGGCAAGTGGCAACTCCATCGGCGAAAAAGTGTAACGCTTGTGGTGGGTAAGCTTCCATTCAGCCCCGGCAGGGGCGCAAGGTGATAGCCCACGGCGCAAGCCGTTGGGTAGATAGGATGTGACATTTTTCCCAGCCCCGTAGGGGCGTAAGAGTTTCTTACGCCCCTACGGGGCTGATTCCTTTTGTGATCCGGTATTCCCAACGGCTGACGCCGTGGGCTATCACCTTGCGCCCCTCCGGGGCTGATCGATTTTGCGATCCGTATTCCCCAACAGCGGACGTCACAGACGGATGCAAGCCGCTCTAAAGCCTGGCGCACCAGCTTTGCCACATCCGCCGATACGCCGCCTCGATGTTGCGGGCGAAGGCCGGGGCATCCATCAGCGGCGACCGCTCCATCCGCTGCCGCAGCGTCGAACGCAAGTCGCTCAAGCGGGCAGGATCGTTCGCCAGGTTCGCGGCGATTTGCACATACTCTTCCCCCGAAGAAGCCACCAATTCCGGCAGGCCGACGTTGGACAAAATGCTCAAGCCGGCCCGGCTCACCGCCCTCTGGCCCACCAAGCTCACTACCGGCACGCCCATCCACAACGCATCGCAGCTGGTGGTGCCTCCACCGTAGGGGAAGGTGTCCAGGGCGACATCGATGCTGTGATAAATCTTGAGGTATTCCGGCATCGGCACCCTTTCCGCAAACTGCACCCGCTGGGGTTCGATCCCCGCCTGCTCCAGTTGCTTTCGCACCTCCTGACGGTGGTCGCCTTCGTGGGCATGGAGCAGAAGTTGGGAGGCCGGCACCGCCTGGAGCACTCTGGCCCAGATCGCCAACATCGCGTCGTTGATTTTGCAGAAGTTGTTCAGGCAACCAAAGGTGATCCGGCCGCTGCCAAGACCGGGGGAAGGTTGAGGCGGCAAGTCCACCATCGGCTGATAGCACCAGTAGGTCTGCGGCAGGCGGATCGTCCGCTCGCTGTAGATCGATTCGTCCATCCCCGGCGGGTCCAGATACGGATCGCTCAGGCGGTAATCTATGGCCGACAAGCCGGTGCTGGCGCAATAGGCCAGGTAAGTGACCTGCACGGGCGCGGGTTTATGGGCGAAGACCAGTAGGCGGTTGTTGGCCAGGTGCATCGCCAGGTCGATGAGGATGTCGATGCGGTCCTGTCGGATTTGCCCGGCCACCTGGGCGTCGGACAACCCCATGATATTCCGCCAGACATCCACATGCGCACGAAGCCGCCGGGTTAGGGCGTCGGAAACGGGCACCTGGGCATAAGCAAAGACCTCGACCTGGCTCTTGTCATGGTGCGACAGGAGGGGCAGGAGAAACCGTCCCACCGGATGCTCCCGAAGGTCCGGGGAGACATAGCCGATACGCAGGCGGCGATCGGGGTTGCGGTCATTGGCATGCGGCTGGATGAAACGCTTCAACGGTTCGGCATGTTGCCGGTTCCAACGGCGGTGTTCCTCGGCGATGGCCTGGGTGTCATAGCCGGGATGAAAATGGAGAGTATAGACGAGATTGCCGTCGGCATCAGTGTAATTGGGCCGGAGAGCCAGGGCCTGTCGAAGCAAGCCCACGGCACTATCCAACTGCCCGACTTGGGCGGCAAAGACACCCAGCATGCACAGGACTTCAGGGTAATGGGGTTGATGGGCCAGAATCTGTCGGTACAGTTGCTCGGCCTGCGGAAGCCGCCCGGCCTGGTGATGCTGAAGCGCCGTCTCGAAGGCTTGTTGGATCGTTAGTTGGGTCATGCCTCTGATGCAAGACTATAAGGCCCGCTTCGCCCTTGGCAACAATCCGCCGCCATCTCCATCCGAAAACGAACGGTGCCTCAACCTCTCCACGGCGACAGGAATCGCGCCGCATGAAGCCCTGCGTCATATCAAGCCTGAATCGCCTTTCAAAGAAAAGCCCCGGATGTACATCCGGGGCTCTGCTCACACATAAGCTGTTAAAGGTTCGATCCTTACATCCGGCTGATCAAATCCTCCCGCTGGAAGATCATCTCCTTGGGCATATCCGCCCCGAGGCTGACGAAGAATTCCTGCTGACTGACCAGATCGGCCTTCACCTCGGAAGGAATGATCGCCTGCGCTTCGGTAAAGTCCTTCACGCTCATGCCCAGCCCTTCCAGATCAAACTGCTCGGGAACCGGCTGCCAGCCCAGCGGGGTTTCCACCGCCGCGGCCCGGCCATGAACGCGATCGATGATCCACTTCAGCACACGCATGTTCTCGCCGAAACCGGGCCACACGAACTTGCCCTGGTCGTTCTTGCGGAACCAGTTGACCGAGAAGATCGCCGGCGCGCCCTTGATCTTCTTGCCCATGCGGAACCAGTGATTCAGATAATCCCGCACGTTGTAGCCGATGAACGGCAGCATCGCCATCGGATCCCGCCGAACCACGCCAACCTGCCCGACGGCCGCGGCGGTGGTTTCCGAACCCAAGGTGGCCCCGACGTACACGCCGTGCTGCCAGTTGAAAGTTTGGGTGATCACCGGCACCATCGTCGAGCGACGGCCGCCGAAGACGATGGCGCTGACCGGCACGCCCGCCGGGTCGTTATAGGCCGGATCCAGCACCGGGTTGTTGATCGCCGGAGCCGTGAAGCGGCTGTTGGGGTGCGCCGCCTTGCGGCCGCAGGCCGGGGTCCAGGGCTGACCGGTCCAGTCAATGGCCTCGGCCGGCGGGGTCTTGGTCTTGCCTTCCCACCACACGTCCCCGTCCGGCTGCAAAGCCACGTTCGTATAGATCGTGTCCTTCTGGATCGAATGCATGGCGTTGGGGTTGGTTTCGTAGTTGGTCCCCGGCACCACGCCGAAGTAACCGGCTTCGGGGTTGATCGCGTGCAGCTTGCCGCTCTTGTGATCCACCCACATCCAGGCGATATCGTCGCCCAGGGTGGTGATCTTCCAACCCTGCTTCACATACTTTTCCGGCGGAATCAGCATCGCGAAGTTCGTCTTGCCGCAGGCCGAGGGGAAGGCCGCCGCAACGTAGTTCTTTTCGCCGCTGGGCGCCGTCGCGCACATCAGCAGCATGTGCTCGGCCATCCACTCCTGCTGCTGGCCAAGATAGCTGGCGATACGCAGCGCCAGGCACTTCTTACCCAGCAGCGCGTTACCGCCGTAACCCGAGCCGAAACTCCAGATCGCATTGTCCTGCGGGAAGTGGCAGATGTACCGGCGGTCGGGATTGCAATCGCCCACGCTGTGCAGGCAACGGGTAAACTCATCGCTCTCGCCCAACTGCTTCCAGGCCACGTCGCCCATGCGGGTCATGATGCTCATATTGGCCGCAACGTACAACGAGTCGGTCAGTTCCACGCCAACCTTGGCCAGCGGCGAACCGATCGGCCCCATGACGAAGGGAATCACGTACATCGTCCGGCCCTTCATCGAGCCGTTGAACAACCCGCCCAGTTTGGCGTAGGCGTCGGTATCCTTCATCCAGTTGTTGGTCACGCCCACGCTGTCTGGATTGGGTGTGCAGATGAACGTCAGGTGTTCGGCACGGGCCACGTCGTTGGTGTTGCTG
Organism: uncultured Phycisphaerales bacterium; assembly: GCA_963841305.1. Taxonomy (GTDB): domain Bacteria; phylum Planctomycetota; class Phycisphaerae; order Tepidisphaerales; family Tepidisphaeraceae; genus CAWJBR01. Next base: position 505,354 of record CAWJBR010000002.1, read on the forward strand.
CGGTGCAGGTAGCAGCCGGGGAGCTTTTCCTGGTTCAGACGGATGAAAACCCCGTCCTTTACGCCCTGCTCAAACAAGGCTTTACGCTCTTCAATGCTGCCGTTGCACCAAACGATCTTGTCCGGCTTGGTCAGCTTGACCATCTCGTCAATCCAAGCCCGAACGTGCTGATTCGCCTGCGACTCAGGCCCGCTGCTCTTTGCGTGACTCACGATCTATATCCTTTCGTTCCCTTTGGTTCCTGATTTAACCGAGCCGAGGTGTACCGCCTCCGCCGATTCTCCTCAACCCTCAAAATATATTCACAGTACAGTACAGATTTTACCCCAGGACCCGCGCATTATCCGCTTCGTGCCCTTTTTACCCCTTTGTGAATAATTTCACATTGTACGGATTCCACCCCGTTCGTCAATCCCCGCAATCCACTTCCAGCTTGAAAACCGTGATCTCCGGCCGGCACCACTCCCGCACCCGCTGTCCGTACGCCAACCCCCGATTCACGTACAAATGCCGCCCCTCCACCGTGTAATGCCCGCTGGTGAATGACCTTCGCCGATGCGGGTAAAACGCCCGACCGAACGCCGTCGTCGCCAACTGCCGCCCGTGCGTATGCCCGCTCAGCATCCACTGCCAGGGATAGTCCATCAGGTTCAAACAATTGGCCGGGTTGTGATTCAAACAAATGACCGGAGCCTTCCCATCCACCCCGGCAAACGCCCGCTTCGCGTCCATATGCCCCGACCACTCATCATCCAACCCCACGATCATCAGCGGCCGATCCGCTCCCGAGCGATGCAGGCGATGCCTCTGGTTACGCAGCACGATCAGCCCTTTTCTCGACAAACACTTTTCCAGGTGATCCGCACGCCGGGCCCCTTCGGGTGCGCCGTTTCGGCCGTAGATACTGTAATCGTGATTCCCAAAAGTGCAGATCACCCCATCCCGGGCCTTCAGATGCGAAAGAATCGTGGCGATCCGATGGGCATACCGGTATCCGCCCGTAATCAAATCCCCCGTAACCACCACCAAGTCCGGCTGCAAATCGTTCACCCAACGCGTGTACTGCACCAGATACCGCTGCCAGACCACCGGGCTGCAATGCAGATCGGAAATCTGCACGATCTTCATCCCCTCATAGGCCGGGTCCAACCCCCTCAAAGGCATGCGATGATGATGAATATCCACCCACCGGCGATTGACCGGCAACGCGTGCAACCCCGTCAGCCCCAACCGGGCCATGCTCCGCCAGATCGCCCGACGCCACACATGCTGGCGTCGCCAGTCCGGGTGCTTCAGGTAATGAACAATACTTTCAACCAAGTTCCCGAACTCCAGCTACCGCGCCTCTTCCCCCCTCTCTTTCGCCACTCTTCTTCCCTCTCCCCGCGAGGGGAGAGGGCCAGGGTGAGGGGCGAAAGCACCGGATACAACCGGCGCACATTCGCCATCCGCATCCCAAGCTCTCCCCTCGCGGGGAGAGGGAGAAAACACCTCCCGGCTCAAATCAACCCTACTTTATAGCGTCCAAAGCAGCCTGAAGTTCGCTTCGGGCATGGGAATCCCCTTTTTTCTCCGCCGCCGCGATCCCCTGACGATACGCCTCTCCCGCGGCTTTGAAGTCTCCCCCCGCCTCGTGAATCAATCCCTTCTGGTGATAAGCGTAACAATACCCCCCGTCCAGCTCCAACACCCGTTCCAGCCGCTCCACGCCCTGCCCAGATCCCCAGCCTTCTTGCATTCCAAGGCCAACGCGTACAGCAAAAACGTATCCTTCGGCTGTTTCTCCAACAACGCTTCCAATTTGTGCAACCGATCTTCCGCCACGTTCAACCTCCCGAAATTCACTCCCCCATTGTAGAGCCTGTCCCCCACCAGGAAAATCTCCCCCGCCCCCGACAACCCGAAACCCGCCCTATCATTGATAGAGATTTTGGATTTTGGATTTGCCCCCCCATACAAGCCCGGCGATTCATCGCCGGGTTCCCTGTAGGGGCGACGCATGCGTCGCCCCTACGAACACGACAGGCGTCCACACAGGTGTTCAATCCAAAATCCGCGATCCAAAATCCAAAATACGGAAGGAGTTTTATGCATCAGCACACCAACCGCCTCATCCGCGAAACCTCCCCCTACCTGCTCCAGCACGCCCACAACCCCGTGGACTGGTACCCCTGGGGCCAGGAAGCCTTCCAGGCCGCCCGAGATCAGAACAAACCCATCTTCCTCTCCATCGGATACAGCACCTGCTACTGGTGCCACGTCATGGAGCGGCAATGCTTTGAAAACGAAACCATCGCCACGGAAATGAACCGTCGCTTCATCAACATCAAGGTCGATCGCGAAGAACGCCCCGACGTCGATCAGCTTTACATGACCGCCATTCAGATCCTCACCCATCAGGGCGGCTGGCCCATGAGCGTCTTCCTCACCCCCGACCTGCGACCCTTTTACGGCGGCACCTATTTCCCCCCGACCGATCAGCACGGCCGGCCCGGTTTCCCAACCCTCCTGCGGGCCATCGAAGACGCCTACCGCTCCCGCCCCCACGACGTGGAACAGACCGCCCGTCAACTGGTGGACATCCTCGGCCAACTGGCCGAACCCCAACCCGCAGAATCGCCCCTCACCCTCGATCAGTCCTTCATCAACGCACTGGTGGAACGATCCGTATCCGATTACGACTCCAACCTCGGCGGATTCGGTTCCGCCCCCAAGTTCCCCCGCCAAACCCTGCTCGAATTGCTGCTCGCCTGGAGCCAAACCGATCCGCACGACAACCGCCGACAGGAAATCCGCCGGATGGTCCTCCACACCCTTGACGCCATGTCCCGCGGCGGCATCCGCGACCATCTCGGTGGCGGCTTCCATCGCTACTCCACCGACGCCCAATGGCTCGTGCCGCACTTTGAGATCATGCTTTACGACAACGCCATGCTCGCCTGGCTCTATACCGAAGCCCACCGCCTCACCGCCCAACCCAACTACGCCCGCGTCGCCCGGGGCATCATCGATTTCGTCCTCCGCGAAATGACCAGCCCCCAAGGCGCGTTCTACACCGCCTTCGACGCCGAAGTGGACGCCAAAGAAGGTGACAGTTACCTCTGGACCGCCGATCAGATCAACGCCCTGCTGCCCCACGACGACGCCAAACTTTTCAACCGTGTCTACGGCCTGGACCTCGGCCCCAACTTCACCGACCCGCACTACGGCAACGACCAGCCCGATCAAAACATCCTCTACCTGCCCCAGCCCATCGAATCCGCCGCCCGCGAACTGGGCCTCGACCCCGCCCAGCTCGAATCCCGCCTGGAGCCCATGCGCCAAACCCTCTACCACGCCCGCCTGCAGCGAAAACAACCCGCCCTCGACACCAAAATCCTCACCAGTTGGAACGCCCTGATGATCCGCGCCCTGGCCCACGCCGGCCGAGTCCTGGCCGAACCCCGCTACCTGCAAGCCGCCACACGCGCCGCCGAATTTCTGCTCCAACATCACCGCACGCCCGACGGCGGCCTCTACCGCACCAGCCGCGACGGCCGCCCCGGCAACCCCGGTTTTCTCGACGACTACGCCTTCCTGCTCCAAGCCCTGCTCGATCTGAATCAGACACAACACACCCCCGCCCTGACCGACTCCCTCATCCATCGCTTTGCCGACGAAAAAGCCGGCGGATTCTACTTCACCGACAAAACCGCCTCCGATCTGATCCTCCGCCAAAAGATCGGCAACGACTCTCCCCTCCCCTCCGGCAACGCCATCGCCGCGCTCGTTCTGACAGAACTACGCTCCGCCGAAACCCCCTCCGTCTCGCCCGAGGCTCCCGAAGTCGCTTGCGGTTTCGCGAAGGATAAAACCCTCGATTCACAACACCCTCTTGCCCAAAGCACCCTCGCCCTCTTCGCCCCCCAACTTGACGCCAACGCCGAATCCATGAGTTCCATGCTCCTGGCCGCCCTGAACTACGTCCGCCGCCACGGCCCCGTTCTCGTTGTGCCCCCCGCTCAGCCGCTTCCAACCGACCGCCCCCTCACCCCCCAGCAGACCGCCGCCGGCATCGTCACTCTCCGCGGCGTCTGGACCGACCCGACCCATCTGAATATCCACCTCAGCATCCTCCCTCCTTTCCACATCCACGCCCACTCAACCCGCCCGGGCCTGCTGCCCACCGAACTGTCCGTCACCGGCGAAGGTATTGCCGTCGAATCCATCGACTACCCTCCGGGCAAGGAACGTCATTTCCCCTTCTCCCCCGAACCCCTCCGCGTCTATGAAGGAGAAGTGATTCTCGTTGTTCGCCTTAAAAATCCCCCCGCATGGGGAAACACCCTCCACCTGAACCTGCATTACCAGGCCTGCGACGAATCCGCCTGCCTTCCCCCGGTCACCAAATCCGCCGATGTATCCGTCCCCTGACGTGGCGCCTCCCTTCCGCCGTCCGGGGTGTCGCGCCTATAGCGGGTACATTTGGATTTTCGTGGCTGTACGACTCCTCGACATGGATCATCACCGGGCGTTTGAACAGAGTCTTAGCCTTCCCGTTTCCCCAGCCCCGGCAGGGGCGGCAGGCTTTAGCCCACGGCGTCAGCCGTTGGGAAGATGGCATGTGACATTTTCCAGCCCCGGAGGGGCGTAAGAAACTCTTACGCCCCTCCGGGGCTGGTTCATTTTCGATCCGTATTCCCCAACGGCTGACGCCGTGGGCTATCACCTGTCGCCCCTGCCGGGGCTGAATAGCCTACCCTCCACGCGCGTTACGCCCGCCGTCCGAAGTCGCCGACACAATGGCCCTGTGAAGCTGTTGAATACTCACCGGCTTGACCAGATGTTCCACAAACCCCGCCTCCCGGCTTTGCCGGATATCCTGCTCCTGCCCGTAGCCACTCAAGGCAATCCCCGGCAGATTCCGCCCCTTGGCGCGAAGTTCCCGCATCAATTCCAATCCGCTGCGGTCCGGCAGCCCCAGGTCGCTCAGCAGCAGATCAAACGAATCCCGCTCGGCCAGTTCCAGCGCCGTCGCCACATCAGCCGCCGTCTGGACCTGATGCCCCTGATGCACCAACAGCCGCTTCAGAATCTGCGCCGTATCGCCATTGTCCTCCACCAGCAGGATGCGCAATTTGCGGTTTGCAGCCTGCAACCGAGATTCCCCCGGCAATGCGGCCGTTTCTTTCTTCGATACCTGATCGCTGTAAACGGGCAGTCTCACCGTAAAAGTCGCCCCATTGTCTTTCCCCGGACTGCGCCTCGATGCGGCCGCCGTGCATCTCAACCAGAGACTTGGATATCGCCAGCCCCAGGCCCAATCCTCCGAACCGCCGGGTCATGGTCTGCTCGCCCTGCTCAAAGGCGTTGAAGATGCGCGGCAGAAGTTCCGGATCAATGCCAATCCCCGTATCGGCCACCTCCACCACCCATTCCCGTTCATCGTGAAAACATCGAACCGTCACAGTCCCGCCGGCCGATGTGAACTTGATCGCATTCCTCAACACGTTCCAGAACACCTGCTGCAACCGCGCCGCATCGGCCTTCACCCGGCAGGGCTCAACGGGACAATCCGCGTCAAAATGCAGTTGCCTGGCAAGAATGTCGGGCCTGCACACCTCGATCGCCCGCCGAAGAATCTCATGCACGTCCGTCGGCTGCCTGTCCAGGTCCAGCTTCCCCGCGCAATCCGCGTCAGGTCCAGCAGATCGTCGATCAGCCTCGCCTCCAGTTCCACGTTCCGGCGAACCATCTCCAGCCGGTCACGGGTCTCGGCATCCAACGCCCCGTTCTCATCCAGCGCCATCGCGACGGCCGTCAATACCGGCGTCAACGGCGTGCGCAATTCGTGGCTCAGCATCGCCAGAAACTGGTCCTTGGCCCGGCTGGCGGCCTCAACCTGGGCCTTGGTTTGCCGCAACGCCTCCTCGGCCTTCTCGCGATCAATCAGATACTGTCGCAGTTGGTATTGCCGCTGACGAGCCCGAATCGCCGACCGCACCGCGCTGAGCATGGCATCCACCCGCACCGGCCGGTCCAGCAGCATCACGTTGCCGATCCGGTGGATTGTCTGTGCCGCCGCCCGTGTCTCAAAGCCACCGGCGGCAATCACCAAAACAGGAACCTCCGACCAGCGAGGCTGATCGGCCAGAAGCCCGACAAACTCCTCCGACTCCGCCGGCGCCAGCGATTCTTCAGCCACCAGCACCGCCGCCGCACCGGCGCACAGCTCGCGGCACAGTTCCGCCAGATCGGCGCAGACGGTGCATGCGATGCCCGCCCGCCGCAAGACCGCCTCACCCATCTGCGCGTCTTTTCGAGTCGGGAACAACGTCAGAACCCGATCTTCAAGTTGTCGCTGCCCCGCCTGTCGAATCATGCTTCGTATCCAATAACGAACCCTTCCCATCCAGAAACTGTGGGACACCGGTCAGAATTCCCTGGAACTGCCGCAGCGGCTTGCCGATGCGGATGCCCGCCGGCCCCAACACCATCTCGCGGATCGTTCGCTCCTGGCTGGCATCGCGCATCTTCATTGCCGCAATGGCCTGTTTAATTTCGCCCCCCGCCTCGAAAAACCGCAGCAGAATTGTCCCGTCCGCCAGATAGGTGCTTTCAACCGGAGCCACGGCCTCGAGGCCGCGGTATGCCATAATGAAAAACGTCACCACGCCTTTACGATTCAAATACGTCAGCAGTTCGCGAAGCTGCATCATCAAAAACCGTTCTTCCGGCAAAGCGTGCATGTACCCGTTGAGGCTGTCGATAACCACCACCTTGGCCGGTGGGTGGCCGTCCTCTCCCTCGGCCGCACGGCGAATACGATGGGCAAATGCGCCAGGCGAAAGCAAGTCGGCATAGGCCGGCTCGACGGTTATCCGTCCGGCTTCAACCTGCCGGCGAAAGTCCATGCTCAACCCGTCAGCTCGGGCCAACATGGAGCCCACACTTTCGTCAAACGTGAACATAGCCGCCCCCTCGCCCCGTGCCGCCGCCGCAGCGGCAAACTGCTGGGCCAGGCTTGACTTGCCCGTGCCCGGCGTTCCCACAATCATCATGCTGCTGCCCCGCCGCGGCCCGCCTCCCAGCAATTCGTCCAGCTCTCCGATCCCGCTTTTGATCTGTTCGATATCGCCAAACTGCAACGGATAATCGGTCGCGATCAATCGCGGAAAGACTTCCAAGCCTTCCCGCTGAATGGCAAAGTCATGGAAGCCCGTCTTGTAGTCCCTGCCCCGCATCTTCAGCACGCGCAGACGCCTCCGCTCGGCCCCGTATTCCACGGGCGTCTGCTCCAGTTGGATCACCCCATGCACCATCGTCTGCAAGTGCAGATCGACGGTTTCGGGGCTGCGGTCATCCAGCATCAGAACCGTGCAGCCGCGCCGCTTGAAATACCGCTTCAACGCAACAAGCTGCTGGCGATGCCGAAACGGATTCTGCGCCATCACCCGCATCTCCGACAGCGAGTCGATCACCACCCGCCTGGGCTTGAGGCGGTCCACCGCCTCCAGCATCTGCCGCGTCGTTTCGTTGAGTTCCACGTCAGTCGGATGAAACACGGTGTACTGCTCTTCCGGCCGCAACACCTCCTCCGGCACCGCCGCTTCACAGATCTCCACCCCCGCCAGCGACCAGCCGTGCGAACGGGCCGACTCTTCCAGTTCATCCCGCGTTTCCGCCAAGGTCATGTACAGAACCGGCCCGCCTTGCTTGACGCCTTCGATCACCCATTGCAACGCCAGTGTCGTCTTGCCCGTGCCCGGCGTTCCCTCCACCAGATAAATCCTGTCCGTCGGGAATCCTCCCCCCAGAACCTCGTCCAGGCCCGGAACGCCCGTAGGCTCCTGCATCGGGAGAGATGTACCAGGTATCAATGGCGCCACGGCTCACAACCTTTCCACCCCGCTGTTTGGAGCAAGTTCGGTCGGGGATTTTATCTCCCGGAGAAATTCCCGGGCAACCGCATAATTCGTATTTCCCCACCCCGTATTACTCCGCCCGCCCCTTGCCCGCAGGCAAGCGGGCATTACAATTCCGGGCATGCGCGTTTCCTGCATCCCATTAGCCACGTGTCTGTTGCTCGTCCCCTGTGCATTGGCCGCCGCTTCCCAGTCCTGGGAACTGCGCGACGGGCGATGGGCTCCCGTGGCCGCCCCCACCACCGCGCCGACCGTCACCCACGACGAAACTCTCGACCAGATCGAACAACTCCTCGCCCAACGCCGCGCCGAAGACGCCCGCAAGCTGGGCGTGGAATGGATCAAAACCCACAAAGCCAAGGAAACGCCCCTCCGCAACCGAGGCTTATTCCTCCTCGCCCAGGCGTTCAGCATGGAAGAAGACTGGTTCAAAGCCTTCTACTACTTCGACGAGCTGATGGACGAATATCCCGAAAGCCCCTTCTACTACCCCGCCCTGGACAGACAGTACGAGCTGGCCGACGCCTTCCTCAACGGCCGCAAACGCTCCTTCATGGGCTTCCGCATCCTCTCCGGCGAAGACGAGGCCGTCGAAATGCTCTACCGCATCCAGCAGCGTTCGCCCGGCTCGCCCCTGGCGGAAAAAGCCCTCCTGCGCACGGCCGACTACTACTACGCCGACACCCAATACGACCTCGCCGCCGACACCTACGGCGTCTACGCCCGCAGCTACCCCCGCAGCCCCAAGGTGCCCCGCGTCCGCCTCCGCCAAGCCTTCTCCAACTACGCCCAATTCCGCGGCCTGCGCTTCGACGCCACCCCGTTAATCGACGCCCGCGCCCAGCTTGTCGAGATCGCCGCCCTCTACCCCGACCTGGCCGCCGAGGAAAACCTCCTGCCCATCATCGAGCGAATCGATCACACCTTCGCCAAGAAAGTCTTCGTCACCGCCGATTTCTACCGCCGCACCAGCGAACCCGCCGCCGCCGTCTACAACTACCGATTCCTCATCGCCACCTATCCCAACTCCCCCGACGCGGCCCGCGCCAAGACAGCCTTGGAAAAGATGCCGGCCTCGGCCTTGAAAAGCCCCCCGCCCGCCGCCGGCAACGGCTACGGCCCCACCACCCAACCGGTCTCGGAGGCTCGATAAACATGACTCAAACCACCTCTCGATGCCTGCTTCTGCTCTCCGGCCTGCTGACCCTCATCGGCTGCGGCTACCAGCAGAGCGGCGCTTACGACGGCAAACCCCAGCAAGGCTACAAATGGCATTCGCTCTATCGCGAAGACATTCACACCGTCGCCGTCCCGATCTTTAAAAACCAGGACTTCACCCGGGGCGTGGAATTCAGCCTGACCACCGCACTCGTCAAACAGATCGAAGCCCATACCCCCTACAAGGTCGTCAGCCGCGAACGAGCCCAGACGATCATCGAAGGCGAAATCACCACCGTACGCAAACAGACCCTCAGCCGCGACCGCAACACCGGCCTCCCCCAGGAGCAGATGGTCACCGTCACCGTCAATTTCCTCTGGAAAGACCTCCGCACCGGCAAAATCCTCGTCCAACGAAAGAACTTCGACCAGAGCGCTCCCTACTACCCCACACTCGGCGAAGGCCAGTTCATCGGCAATCAGGACACCGTCGAAAAACTCGCCCTGGGCATCGTCGAGGAACTGCAAGCCGACTGGTAACCGCCCCAAAGGTGGAAAATCCCCCCCCTTCAACCTTATCATGCTAGGGAATGCAGGTTATCATCCCCAAGCAGAACCAGTTTCGCGGCGGCCCTCCGGGCCGCAGGCAGCGCCCGGTGAGGTAATCTGCAACTAAAAGCTAAAAGGACCGCTTATGTCTGAGCAGCAGAATCCAGAACGCCCCCCCCGCCAAAACGGACGCCCCGGCGGCCCCAACGGGGGAATGCGCTTCGGTCGCGGCCCGATCTTCGGCTGGGTTCTGTTCATCGGCCTGCTGGTCGTCCTCTTCCTCATCCTCCAAAACAAGGACAAGAGCCGCACCACCATCCCCATCAGCGACTTCAAATCCAATCTCGTGGACGGCAAAGTCAAAACCCTCACCATCGGCACCGACGAAGTCACCGGCGAATTCACCGCCCCCGTCATCATCCCCGGTAAAAACGAAAAGGTCACCCACTTCCGCACCACCGTCCCCAACGGCGCTACCGGCACCTGGGATTTCACCCAGTGGGTGCTCGAACACGCCCCCCAATCCCAGGTCAACGTCGAAGGCAACCCCAACATCCTCATCAATCTGCTCGTCCCCCTCATCCCCTGGCTGCTCATCTTCGGCTTCATCTACTTCTTCGTCTTCCGCCAGCTCCGCAACAGCGCCGGCGCAGGCGGCATGCTCGGCAACTTCGGCCGCAGCCGACACCGCATCACCAGCAAGGAACACACCAACGTCACCTTCGACGACGTCGCCGGCATCGAAGAAGCCAAAGAAGAAGTCATGGAAATCGTGGAGTTCCTCAAGAACCCCAAAAAATTCCAACGCCTCGGCGGACGAATCCCCCGCGGCGTCCTCCTCGTCGGTGAACCGGGAACCGGTAAAACCCTCCTGGCCAAAGCCATCGCCGGCGAAGCCGACGTCCCCTTCTTCTCCATCAGCGGCTCCGACTTCGTCGAAATGTTCGTCGGCGTCGGCGCCAGCCGCGTCCGCGACCTCTTCAAACAAGCCAAGGACAACAGCCCCTGCATCATCTTCCTCGACGAAATCGACGCCGTCGGCCGACGCCGCGGCAGCGGCTTCACCAGCGGCGGCCACGACGAACGCGAACAAACCCTCAACGCCATCCTCGTCGAAATGGACGGCTTTGAAACCAACGACCAGGTCATCGTCTGCGCCGCCACCAACCGCGTGGACGTGCTCGACCCCGCCCTCACCCGCCCCGGTCGATTCGACCGGCAAATCTACGTCCCCCTCCCCGACGTCAAAGGCCGCGTCGAAATCCTCAAAGTCCACAGCCGAAAGGTCAAGCTCGGCCCCAACGTCGATATGCTCCGCCTCGCCCGCGCCACCCCCGGCTTCAGCGGCGCGGACCTCGCCGCCATCATCAACGAATCCGCCTTGGGCGCGACGTTGGCCGGCAAGGAATTCATCGAAATGGACGACCTGGAAGAAGCTCGCGACAAGGTCCGCTGGGGCCGGGCGCGCAAGAGCCGGGCCATCGACGAAAAAGAAAAAATCGCCACCGCCTATCACGAAGCCGGCCACGCCGTCGTCCAATACCTCACCAAGGACGCCGACCCCATCCACAAAGTCACCATCATCCCCCGCGGCAACTACGGCGGCGCAACCATGTCCCTGCCCGAAAAAGACCGCAGCAACGTCTCCCGCAAGTGGTGCCTGGCCACCATGAAAACCGCCTTCGGCGGACGCATCGCCGAGGAAATGTTCTGCGGCGACATCAACACCGGCGCAATCGGCGACATCCGACAGGCCACCGGCCTGGCCCGCAAAATGGTCCGCGACTGGGGCATGAACGAACGCCTCGGCTTCGTCTTCTACGGCGAAGACGACTCCCGCAACGGCATGGCCGACCTGGGCCTGCCCGGCGGCCGCGAATACTCCGAAGAAACCGCCAAGGCCATCGACGAGGAAGTCAAAAAACTCATCGACCGCCTCTACGCCGAAACCCGCCAACTGCTCGACGCCAACCGCGAACGCGTCGAAGCCGTCGCCAAGGCCCTGACCCGCTATGAAACGCTCGATGCCACCGACATCGACCGCATCATGAAAGGCGACAGCTTGAACAAACCCACCGTCGGCGACCTGCTGGAAAACGAGCAGCGCCGCCCGGGCGTCGTCATCGCACCCAGTCCCGACGAATCCCAACCGGACGTGCGCCCCGGCCTGGGCGACGGGTCTCTGCCACAACCGGGCTGATCATTCATGAAAACGGCCAAAGACATCGCAGACGAGTATTTCCTGGAAATGCGCTACCGCTGCCTCTCGCTGGCCGCGGACCTGGACCGCATCCAGCGCGCCCCAAACGGCCTCCAGACCCTCCAGAGCGATTCACGACTGCTCAAGCTTAAACAAGCCCTCCACCTGCTGGTCAACGCCGACGCCAACCGCGCCGAGCAGGTGCTGAAGCTTTTCAGTGATCTGTCAGCGCCGCCCGCAAGGTAACAAACAGGGAATCACCGTGAAGTTCATCGAGCCGCACATTCACATGGTCAGCCGCACCACCGACGACTATTTGTTCATGGCCCGCGCCGGCGTCGTCGGCGTCTCCGAGCCCGCCTTCTGGGCCGGATTCGACCGTTCCGGCTCAGAGAGCTTCTACGACTATTTCCGCCACCTCACCGACTTCGAACCCAAGCGCACCGCCCGCTACGGCATCGACCACTACTCCTGGCTCTGCATCAACGCCAAGGAAGCCGACAACCTCCAGCTCTCCCGCGAGGTCATCCAACTCATCCCAAAATTCCTCGATTCCCCCCACGTCCTGGGCATCGGCGAAATCGGGCTGAACAAAAACACCCGCAACGAAATCATCACCTTTGAAGAGCAGGTGGACCTGGCCGCCCGCCACAACCAGCTCATTCTCGTCCACACCCCGCACCTGGAAGACAAATTCAAAGGCACCTCGATCATCATCGACATCTTGAAAAACGACCGCCGGATCAATCCCGAGCGGGTGATGATCGACCACTGCGAAGAACACACCATCCGCATGGCCCGCAACGCCGGCTTCTGGGCCGGCCTGACCGTCTATTCCTGGAGCAAATGCACCCCCCAGCGCCGCCGACATCCTCGAAACCTTCGGCCCGGAAAAAATCTGGGTGGACAGCGCCGCCGACTGGGGCGAAAGCACCCCCAGCAGTCTCATCGACACCTGCCTCGAATACCGCAAACGTGGCCACAGCGAGCGCGAAGCCCTGGAAATCTTCTACAACAACCCCTGCCGCTTCTTCGCCCAAAACCCCAAGTGGAAACTCCAACCGGTTGAATAAAAGTTTTACCGCCGAGGACGCAGAGGAACGCAGAGAAGAAAAAAGATAGTTCCCTCTCCCCGCAAGGGGAGAGGGTTAGGGTGAGGGGCGAAAACAACGAATTTATCCGGCGTACATTCGCCAGTTGCATTTGCTACTTTCCCCCCTCACCCTGCCCTCTCCCCTCGCGGGGAGAGGGAGCTATCGAAACTTCATCGGCGTTCATCCGCGTTCATCCGCGTTCATCGGCGGTTCCAATTCTTCTCCGCGTCCCTCTGCGTCCTCCGCGGTTAAAAATCCTCCCCATCCCCAAAAAACACCGCCTTGCATTTCACCGCCGACCGCGGCTGCGCCATCCACTCCGCCACCGCATCCTTCCACCGAAAGTAATGCGGCGTCTGCTGGTGCCTGACAAACTCATCCTTGCTCTTGTACGCCTCATACAACATGAATCGCGTCGGATCGTCCTCAGCCTGAATCACATCAAACCGCACATTACCCGCTTCCTTGCGAGTGTTGCGGGCATTATCCAAGGTGGCTTCAATAAACTGCCGAACGAACTCGGCCTTAACAAAAATAGACACGCTCACAACGTACATGACACAACTCCTTGTTAAAGCGACTCCCGCGCCAGTATAGCAGCCCCCGATAAAACTTCAGGCTTTCCATCCCTTGCCCCCCGGCACCGCTAGCTATATCCTTAATCCATCTACTAGGTATTGTGCTTGCCATCCTTACCCGGCATCCTTACAATTACCTAACTATTGATTTGAAGTGATTGCTCGTCCGTTGCCGATAATGTTTCGTAAGAGACAAATGGCAACCGGAAGGAGGACCCAAGGATGGGTACCAGAAACCAAGCCACGGCCGAAACTCTCGACACAACCCAACAAGAGCTGTTCATGCCCAAGAAAACCGACAACGCCAAGCCGGCGTCCCAAGCCGCCGTCGAAACCCCCAAAGCCCCGCGCCAGCGAACCCCCGCCCGCCGCGAAACCGCCGAGACCATGGCCTCGCAGCAAAAGGAAATCGCCGTCAGCGAATTCTTCGCCAAAAACCGCCACCTCCTCGGCTTTGACAACGCCCGCAAGGCCATGCTGACCACGGTCAAGGAAGCCGTGGACAACTCGCTGGACGCCTGCGAAGAGGCCGGCATCCTCCCCGAAATCTGGATCAAGATCGAAGCCCTCAACGGCGGCGCCAAGCCCGCCGAAGAAGAGAGCGGCAACGGCAACCTCCTGGCCGCTCCCAAAGGCCGCGCCAAAAAAGAAGAAACCCAACCCTCCCTGATCGAAGCCACCAACCCCGAGCTGGCCAAGCCCGTCTCCCCCTCCATCGCCAACGCCACCCGTTTCAGCATCACCGTACGCGACAACGGCCCCGGCATCGTCCGCGCCCAAGTCCCCAACGTCTTCGGCCGACTCCTCTACGGATCCAAGTTCCACCGCCTGCGCATGAGCCGCGGCCAGCAGGGCATCGGCATCTCCGCCGCCGGCATGTACGGGCTGCTCACCACCGGGCAATCCGTCCAGATCATCTCCCGCACCGCCAGGAAAAAACCCGCCCATCGCTTCGAGTTGCAGATGGACACGCTGAAGAATCGCCCCGAAATTATCGTGGACGAGGAACTGCCCGTCTGGCCCAAGGCCGTCATCCCCTTCTGTCCGCCCGACGCCGCCGCACCCACCCCCGAACGGGTCGAGGACGAAATCGAACACGGCACCGAAGTCACCATCACCCTCGAAGCCAAGTTCCAGCGGGGCCGCGCCAGCGTGGATGAATATCTGGAACAAACCGCCATCGCCAACCCCCACGCCGCCATTCACTGGATCGCTCCCGACGGCATGGTGCGCGATTTCCCCCGCGAAGTCCACGAAGTGCCCGCCTCCCCCGAGGCCATCAAACCCCACCCCTACGGCGTGGAACTCGGCGTGCTGATTCGCATGCTCAAGGAAACCCAGCACAAACACCTGGGCGCGTTCCTTCAGGAAGAATTCAGCCGCGTCAGCCCCAAGGTCGCCAAGGAAATCTGCGAAAAAGCCGGCCTCACCACCGATACCTGGTGTACGCAGGTCGCCCGCGAAGAGGCCGACCGCCTCCACGCCGCCATCAACAACACCAAGATCATCGCCCCCCCCACCGACTGCCTCGTGCCCATCGGACCCCAGCAGATCCTCAAGGGTCTGCTCAAGGAGATCAAAGCCGAGTTCTACACCGCCGAAACGCGCGACCCGGCCGTCTATCGCGGCAACCCCTTCCAGATCGAAGTCGGCCTGGCCTTCGGTGGACAGCTCCCCGCCGACGACTCCGCCCGCATCATCCGTTTCGCCAACCGCGTCCCGCTGCTCTACCAGCCCTCCGCCTGCTGCATCACCAAAAGCGTGATCGACACCAACTGGCGCAACTACGCCGTCTCCCAGCCTCGCAACGGCCTGCCCGAAGGACCGCTGGTCATCTTCGTCCACATGGCCAGCGTCTGGGTTCCCTTCACCAGCGAATCCAAGGAAGCCATCGCCGACTACGACGAAATCCGCAAGGAGATCAAACTGGCGATCCAGGAGTGCGGCCGAAAGCTCAACACCTACATCCGCCGCCGCCAGCGCATCGCCCGCGAAGGCCAACGCCGCCACGTGTTCGAAAAATACATCGGCGAAGTCGTCCTGGCCTGTGAGAAGATGGCCAAGATCGATCCCAAAAAACTCTACGAAGACCTCCAGATCGTCGCCAAAAGCCGCACCGCCACCGCCGACGTCCAGTTCGACGAAGACGGCAACCCCATCAAACCCACGCCCAACGGCGGCCGGCTCGACAACGAGGACAACGTCGTCGTCGTCGAAACCGCCCAGAGCGACGCCGCCATGTCCCACACGGAGGCCGACCCCGCGGACCCGGCCAAACCGCCGGCCTCTTCGGATAAGACCGCCAAAGGATTATTCAACGAAATCGAAGCCGCCTGACCCTATCCCCTCTCCCCTTGCGGGAGAGGGTTAGGGTGAGGGGTACGACGCCCGATCCAGAAAAACGTCAGTTACTCAACCGAGACTCCCAATGTCCAAAGCAGCATCCAAAAAGAACACCGAGACCGGCAAAAAACTCGAAGGCATGGCCCATGCCGTCGTCAAATACGCCAAGGCCAAACAAGACCCCGGATTCGACATCCCCACACGCGCCCTCTCCAACGCCGAGTTCAACGAGAAAAAGGGCATCATCACCATGGGCTCCAACGCCCAACGCCGCAACTTCTTCAACCTCGGCCAGGCCAAAAAGTTCATGCAGACCATGCTCGTCGCCTCCGGCTGCAAAGAGCTCAACGACCAGGGCAAGACCACCAGCATCCGTGACCTGTACTACCACCTCAAGCACACCATCGAAGGCACGCGAGAAAACACCTTCGACGAGCAGAGCGAGTCCGACCCGATCATCGAAGACCTGGAAGTGACCATCGCCTCGCTCCGCGAAGAACTCGGGCTGTTTGCCGAAAACAAAGGCGCCATGGTCGGCAACATCACCCTCACCGACAACGGCGACACCATCGACGGCCGCAAAATGGGCACCGGCGGCTGGTCCGTCCCCTCCATCGTCGAGCCCAACGTCATCACCTTCAAAAAGTGTGAAGCCCAGTTCATCCTCCTCATCGAAAAAGGCGCCGTCTGGCGCCGCTTCAACGAAGACCGCTTCTGGGAGCGCCACAACTGCATTATCATCCACGGCGGCGGCCAGCCCCCCCGCGGCGTCCGCCGGTTGATGTACCGCATGCACCACGAACTCAAGCTCCCCGTCTACGTCCTGGTCGATAACGACCCCTGGGGCTACTACATCTACAGCGTCATTAAGCAGGGCTCCATCAACCTGGCCTTCGAGTCCGAACGCATGGCCATCCCCAAGGCCCGTTTCATCGGCATGAGTTCCTTCGACGCCGACCGTTTCGGCATCAACAAGACCGTCAGCATCGCCATGAAGGATGAGGACGTCCGCCGCGCCAAGGAAATCATGGCCTACCCCTGGTTCGCCAACAAAAAGGACTGGCAAAAGGAAATCGCCCACATGCTCAAAACCGGCGTCAAGCTGGAACTCGAAGCCCTCTCCAGCAAAGACTTCTCCTTCATCACCGAAACCTACCTCCCCGAAAAGATGAAGAAAAAGATGTGGCTCGATTAACCCCATAACGCAACACAACAAAAACGCCCACCGATCCCAATCGGTGGGCTTTCTTTTGCGCACGTCCCCGTTTCAGACAATCACTCCGCACGAGCTTCTTCACCGAAGCATCCGCTTCGGTATCGGGATAGAGTTCGCGCACCTCACTGCGCGATTGCCCTACACCGTAATCTGGTTCTCCAGATGCGTGAGCTGGTTTGCAATTTCCTGGTCGTTTTTCGTGTCGTCGTCGATGGTGCGGACGGCGTGCAGCACGGTCGTATGATCGCGACCGCCGAAATACCCGCCGATCTCCTCCAGCGAGTAGCGGGTATGCCGCCTCGCCAGATACATGCACACCTGCCGGGGGAAGGCGATGCTCTTGTTCCGCTTTTTACTTTGCAGGTCGCTCAACCGCACGTTGTAGTACTTGGTGACGACGTCAAAGATCTGCTGGATCGTGATGCGCTTCTGCTCCGGCGTGGCCGTCTCGCCCAGCGCCGCCTTGGCCAGCTCCAGGTCGATCTGCCCGTTTTGCAGCATGCTCATGCCCTGCAACTTGGTGATCGCGCCTTCCAATTCGCGGGTGTTGTTTTCAACCTTGGCCGCGATGTAGCAAAGCACGTCCTCGGGCAGCGTCAGCCCACGAAGCTTGGCCTTCTTCCGCAGAATCGCCACGCGCGTCTCGTAGCATGGCTTTTCGATCCGCGCAACCAACCCCCAGTTGAACCGGCTGACAAGCCGCTCTTCCAACTCCGGTATCTCACTCGGCGGGCAGTCGGCCGAAAGAATGATCTGCTTATGGCCCTGGTAAAGCGTGTTGAACGTATGGAAAAACTCCTCCTGCGTCCGGTCCCGCCCGGCCAGAAAGTGAATGTCGTCAATCACCAGCACGTCCACATGCCGATAGCGATTGCGGAACTGGTGCATGTCGCCGTTTTCAACCGCCAGCATGAATTGGTTGATGAAGCTGTCGCAGGAAAGGTAGAGAATGCGCGCATCCGGCTGACGCTCCAGAACCCGCTGGCACACCGCCTGGAGCAGATGGGTTTTCCCCAGCCCCACGCCGCCATGAATGAACAGCGGATTGTACGCCTTGCCCGGCTGATCCCCCACCGCAACGCACGCCGCCTGCGGAAGACGATTGCACGGCCCGGTGACAAAGTTCTCAAACGTATAATCCGGATTCAGCGGCTGAAGCTGATCCCCCTCGTTGAACACCCCGCCCCGGGGAAGATTCTCACAATGAAACGTCACCGCCACCAGCCGGCCCGTCACCGCCTGCGCGGCCGCGGTGAACGGCTGCTGGCACTGGCTCTGACAAAAATTCAACTGCGCCGGCGTGGCGACGTTCACCTGAATCACCCCGTTGGTCAACTGCCGCGGCGACAAGTCGTCAAACCAGAGCCGATTCAGACTCGGATGCTGCGCGCGAACCGATTGCAAAATGCGCTGCCAGACCGCCCCATCCAGCGATGCGGCTTCCGGCGCCCGGCGAACAAGAGCCTCGCGAGGCGAAGGCGAGTGGGTCGTTAACATAGACAAATCGTTTCCGAGAGACGGCGATCTCAGTTGAGAATAAAGTTGGTTGGCGGCAATAATGCCCGCCCGAAAAATGCTTCGTAACGCCCGCCAACTTATCGCGAGTCGCCCCGCAATTCAAACGATATTCGCCCCGAAAAATGCGAGAAATTTAAGCCCCGCTTCGCAAAAAATCCCACCCATCCCGCGCAACACAACCTGTATGGATTTCCGCCGGCCCTCCACTATGCGTTGCGCTCCCAAAGCGCCTTAAACCGTCCCCTCCGACCGCTTCGGCTCCTTCATTCCCAGCTCGTTCATCACCAGTTTCAAATCGCCCCATACGGCCGCACGGTTCTGTGGCGTATACGCCCGCAGCACGAACGACGGATGATACGTCGGCATCAGCTTGATCCCCCGCCACGTATGCCACTGCCCCCGCAATTTGCCCATCGCCAGCGTGGAACCCAGCATATATTGGCTGGCCGGCAGCCCGAGGGTCACAATCACCTTCGGACGGACAATCTCCAACTGCCGCAGCAGGTAAGGCGTGCAGGCGGCCGTTTCATCGGGCGCCGGAGCGCGATTCGCCGGCGGACGACATTTGACAATATTGGCGATATAAACTTGCTGGCGGGAAAGACCCATCGCCGCAATCATCTTGTCCAGCAACTGCCCCGCCCGGCCCACGAACGGCCGGCCGGTCTGGTCTTCCGTCTCCCCCGGACCTTCACCGATAAAGAAAATCTTCGCATCCACATCCCCTTCGCCGAAAACCGTCTGCGTCCGCGTCTCGCACAGCCGGCATCGCGGACAACTCTTGACCTCGTTGTTGTCCATCGCCTCCAGAAGACGCTTCTTTTCTTCCGTCGCCAACACCGACGAATCAAACTCCGGCATCGAACACAACGGATTGCCCACTCTCTTTTTACCCACGTCCAACCTCTCCGGGTTAGCGTTGACCACGGTTCTGACCGGCATCGGCTCGGGACGCGCTACGCTCGTCGCTCCCGTCTCAGGCTCGCTCGACGTCGAAAAGTCCGGCGCCGGCAGCGAGCCGAGCCCAAACGCCCGCTCGCTCCGCAGCCACAACCGCACCCGGGCTTTCACACCATCGTCCATAACCGCCATGGTAAAACGACACCCCCCCTTTCGACAACAGCACCCAACAATCCCCCCAAAAAAAAGTTTCGCGGCGGCCTCCAGGGCCGCAGTCCCCCTAATTCAACTTCCCCCCCAGCATGTTCAACAGCGATTCCAGATGAAACGGCTTGGGCAAAAACTGAACCGACTGTCCCTGAAGCGCCCCCGCTTCATATTCCCCGCTGATGGCGATGATCCGCCACGGCCGGTGCGAATCGGGCAGATTCAGGCAATGATGAACCAGCTCAAACCCGTCCATGACCGGCATGCGCAAATCCGTCAGCAACACGTCAAACCGCTGAGTCAGCAGATACCCAAGCCCCTCCTCCCCATCCCGCGCCGTCACCACATCGGCCCCGGCCTGACGAATCAACCGGCCCAACGCCGTACGCGTAGGGGCATGGTCCTCAACAACGAGAATGCGCAGGCGTTTGTTCAGCCCCGAGCCGCTCGAATTATCCACAGCAAATGACATCGTCAACCCTGCATGCCGACCTACCCGGCCGGTGTAATTGATCTATACCTTTTCCCGCCATACGCCGTCCAAGTCAAGCAGCTCGAACGGTCGAAAACCCGTCTTGTATTGCATCGTTGAGCAGCGATCGATCCAATACCCAAGATAATAGTAGGCGATGTTGAATAGCTTCGCGAACCCAATCTCATACAACGCCCCGAACGTCCCCAGGCCGCGCCACCACTCATCCGGCTCGTGCCAATAGTAGACGCTGCTGAGTGAACTGGAACTTACGTCGCAGATCCCCACCGCCAGCAGCCGCCCCGCCGGATCGCGATACGTAAATTCTACCGAGTCTACGGGGGAATCGTAGAGGAAAGACTCAAACGACTCAAAATTAATTTCGTCCTTCGCCCCGTGCCATCGAACCATGTACCGGCGATAAAGCTCAAACTTCTCATCCGTCGGCGCCGGCCGAGATGCGTCCACCTTCAAATCCCCATTACGCCGCCGGCAGCGACGCTGCGACTTCCCCGGAGAAAACCGCGACACCGCCACCCGCAGCGGCACACACGCCCGGCAGCCTGAACAAATCGGTTGATAGATGATCTTGCCGCTTCGGCGAAAACCCGCATCCATGAACCGGCAATACAGCTCAGCCGGCATGCGATCGGCATAAACGGCGCGAAACTGCGCCGCTCGCTCAGGCAAATACGGGCACGGCTCCTTCGGTGGAACCACCAGCGCCACCGGAACCGGTGGCGGCAGCGCAGGCCAATCGCATTGCGAATACGCGGAAACGGACTCCACGGCGTTGTCCCCCGACAGCAAACTCAAGCGTCGTCTACTCACGCTTTATTCTAGCCCGCCACCAGCCCAGTCAATCTTTTTTTCGCCGCCGTGTCCCCGACAAGGCTTGCTCTTCGCGTCCCCCGATGCAAGCGATACTCAAAGCCCCGGATGCACATCCGGAGCTCCCGACTCCTCCACGCCCCCCTTCGCCCCCACGCCCTCGACCTCGCTTGCGGTTTCGCGAACCAGCACCCTCCCCTTCGCCACTCCCCCAATCCAAAATCCGCAATCCAAAATTCAAAATCTTTTCGCGGTTTCGCGGATCAACAACCTCCCTTTCGCCACTTTCCCCGAACATCAAACTTCACCCCGAGCCAGACGGGAAAACATCTCGCCGCGCTGCTCGAAGTTCACAAACTGGTCATAGCTGGCGCAACCGGTGCTGAGCAGCACCACGTCGCCGGGCGCGGCGATTTTCTTCGCCGTCTCCACCGCCGTCTTCAAATCGCCGCATTCGTAAGCCGCCGCCCCCCCGATCTTTGGCGATTCGCCCATCAGCCCGGCGATCTTCGACCCCGTAGCGCCGATGCACAAAACGGCCTTGGCCCGCTCGGCCAAAGCGGCACACATGTCCGTAAACGGCAGATGCTTGTCATATCCCCCCACAATCTGAATCACCTTCCTGCCCGGAAACGAATCCAACGCCGCCACCGCCGCCTCGGGAATCGTGGCGATCGAATCGTTGTAATACCGAACCCCGTTCTCCTCATGCACCAGTTGCAGCCGGTGCGGCAGCCCCGCAAACTTCGCCAGAACCGCCTGAGCCTGCTCCCACGAAACCCCAAAAACCCCGGCCGCCGCAAAAGCGGCCTGGGCGTTAAGCTGGTTGTGCCGGCCGGGAATAATCAGCTCAAACGGCCGGCGATTCTTCAGCCCGAACAATATCACCTTGGCCCGCGTCTGATGGATCAACTCGCCGGTTAATTCATTTTCCTCATTCAAAATCGCAAAATCGTTCGGCGTCTGGAATCGCACCAGCGTCTTCTTGGCCTCGGCATAAGCCGCAACCGAACCGTGCCACTCGATATGGTCCGCCGCCACCATCGTCAACACCGCCACGTGTGGCGACCACGACCGCGTCGCCAGGTAATCCAGCATGAAGCTCGACAGCTCCAACACCACCAGATCGTCTTTGCCGATATTGGGCAAATCCAGCAGCAGCGACTTGCCGATATTTCCACCAACCCATGTTCGGAACCGGCCGGCGAGCAATTGCCCGATCATCGCGGTCGTCGTCGATTTGCCCTTGGTCCCACTGATGCCGACGATCCGCGCCGGGCAACGCTCGATAAACAACATGATCTCGGTCGTAACCGGCACGCCCGCGGCTCGGGCCGCCTGAAGATATTTATTCGAAGGCGGCAACGCCGGCGACGTCACCACCAGATCGGCCGAGGTGAAATCCTCCTCGCGGTGCTCGCCCAGGCGAAACTCAATCGGCAACCCACCCAGCTTCTCCTTGGACTCCCGCAGCTTTTCCTCCGGCGACTGATCCGTCACCAGAACCCGCGCCCCCTGCTGCACCAGCCACTGGCTGACGACGATCCCTCCCCCAAACCGTCCCAATCCCGCCACCGTCACACGCTTGCCGCGAAAATCGTCCATGATCCACCCGAAACAAGATTCCCCGTCACTTCCCGCCCAATATCTGCCCGACGTCCTGCTTCATGTCCAAAACCGCCTGCTCGACGCATTTCTCCCAGTTGCCTTTGAACCGCTCGGCATACCTGGCCTCGCGATGGGCGTAAAGAATGCTGCGGCTGGCCGAGACAATCGCCCCCTTGCCGTTGACGAACGCGGCGCGGGTCATGTCCGCCGTCGCGCCCTGGGCGCCGTAGCCGGGCAACAGAAAAATCGACTGCGGCAACCGCTGACGCAGGCTGATCATGGCCTGCGGCTGAGTCGCGCCGACCACCGCACCGATCGAACTGAATCCATGAGAACCCACCAAACCCTCGCCCGCCGCGATCGGACGAAGCTCATCCGCCAGCATCTCCGACCAGGTGCGCCCGTCGGCCAGTTTCACGTCCTGCAACTGGGCCGAACCGGGATTGCTCGTGCGCACGAGAACAAACAACCCCTTGTCGTGGGCCTTGGCCGTCTCCACGAAAGGCATGATCGTGTCCAACCCGCAAAACGGATTCACCGTCACCGCATCCGGCGTCACAACGTCAGTCAGTTCGTCAAACGCCGGCTCGGCCAGATGGCCCGCGGCGTACGCCTTGACCGTGCTGCCGATGTCCCCGCGCTTGATATCCCCGATGACCAGCAAGCCCAGTTCCTCGGCCTCCTGCACCAGACTGTAATACGCCTCCACGCCTTCCCAGAGGTATTGCTCGAAATACGCCGACTGAAATTTCACAATCGGCACGTGCGGCGCCACGATCTTCAGCACGCTCGTGGTGAAAGAAAAAATCGCATCGATCGCCTCCTCCGAATCGTTCGGATCCCGCTCACCGGCGACGCCGGCCACCGCGTCCGGAAGCATCTCAAAAATCGGATCAATCCCCACGCAGATCGGCGAACCCTTCTCTTCTATCGCATCCAGCAACCGGTCGGCAAACACCTCACTAGACATCATCCACTCCTTATTGCATTTCCCAATCTCAAAACGTTCACTTGAAAGCGGCTCCAGAACGCGTTAGCGGTCGGGCTTGCCCGACCCGTTCCGAACCCACTTCTTATCGCTCGGCCTGCCCAATCGCTTGGGCCAGCGACTGCGTCAACTGGTCAATATCCCCCCCGCTTCGACGCAGAGTCTCCTGAACCACCGTCTGCGGCTCTTCCAGCAGGGACAACATCAGCAGCCGGGTCGTCACGCGGGACTCCCGCAGCGCCTGCGCTTTGACCAGACACGCCGACAGCAGACTGTGCGCCCGCGGCGAAAGGGGAAGCGCGCCGGTCACAACCGGCGTATGCTGGCCGTGAACCAGCGATCTCAACAGAATTGTCTTGGCCGCCTCCACGTCAATACCGGCCTGACGCAGAACCCGGGCCGCCTCGCAGTCCGCGTTGTCCAGAACGCCCAGAAACAGGTGGTCCGTCCCCACAAACTCCTGATTCAATCCGCGTGCCTCACGCTCCGCCCCCGCCAGAACCTGCCGGAATGCCTCCGTAAGATTCTCTCTCATCTATCCTCCAGCCAATGTTGGTGCGCATCATATCCGCCGGTTTCAAGAACGTCGATCACGCCCTTCACTCCCGACGAAAAACGAACGCAGAGACGCAAAGATTACGGGGAAGACGACGATGGCCGAAAATCCTTCCGGCGCTTCGCCGCGGCCTTTCCGCCGCCAGATGCGCTCTCTGTACTCTTTGCGTCTCTGCGATGAACCATCAACCAGCACAGTGTTACCGTTTGCGCCGGTCGCGACGGGCTTTGCGTTTTTTGCTGCCGATCTTCCGGCGGCGCCGTGGCTTAGACATTTAGCGTCTCCTTTCTTCCTTTCCGCGTAAGTTATCGTCCCTTTGCCGCTACGTCCAGAAGCCACCCGAAACGATTTCGGATTTTGGATTGCGGATTTCGGATTTACCGCCCCCTCATACAAGCCCGGCGATTCATCGCCGGGACTGTAGGGGCGACGCATGCGTCGCCCCCCCCACGCATCTTCGCCCCCACACTCTCGACACCGCTTGCGGTTTCGCGAATCAGCACCCTCCCCTTCGCCACTCCCCCAATCCAAAATCCGAATTCCAAAATCCAAAATCCCAATCGCCTCCCGCCTCTTGTATCCCGGCCACATGTTTCTATGATTTCTGTTTCACGAAGGGACCGTTGTCCCTCTTAACTTAAAAAGGAGCGCCTATGGCCGCCAAAGCCGCCACCAAGAGTGAAGTTCTCAAGAGCGTTGCCGATGCCACGCAATTGTCCCGCAAACAAGTCGCCTCGGTCCTCGACGCCCTCTCCGGGCTGATCGAAAAGAACCTGGGCAAAAAAGGCCCCGGCATCTTCGTCGTCCCGGGCCTGATGAAGATCACCGTCATCACCAAACCCGCCACCAAGGCCCGCAAGGGGATCAACCCCTTCACCAAGGAAGAGGTCGTCTTCAAGGCCAAGCCGGCCCGCAAAGTCATCAAGGTCCGCCCTCTCAAGGCCCTGAAGGAAATGGTGAAGTAACTTTTCCCGGTTGATCCCTTCGTGATTGCTCAAAGCCCCCGGCGCTCAAACGCCGGGGGCTTCTTATTTTCGCCTCACAATTCCCGCACCGGCTTGCTCTTCGCGCCGCCTACTCCACCAGGAACGGCTTGTTGCCCGTGTCGATCGTTTCGTCAAAGAAAAACTCCGCGTTGTTTTTCACCGTACTGATGGAATTAAAATAAGCCCGCCCCAGAAACGACATGTTGTTCTTCGCGGAAAAGTCGGCCGTCGGCGCCCAGACGTCGGCGATGATGTACATGTGATTGCTCCCGCTGGCCGTACTCGGGCCGAAAAAGCTTCGGCTCGCCCCCAGTTGATAAATCCTCAGGTTCGACGCCATCTGGCTGTAACCTGTCAACGACGCATTCACCACAATGTTCCCGTTGACGTAGACCGTCGCGTTCCCGGAAAACATCAAATCCGCGTTGACGCTCAGCGAAGTAAACCAATACGTCCCGCCCGGCAGCGTCGTCGCGGTATTCACGGTATACGCCTGCGGCAGCCCGCCCGGATTCGCCTGCGGCGTCCAGGCCGGCATGTCAGGCAGCGCAATGTTCTTGCCGAGCACGTTCCTGGACCCCGAATCAATCGTGATCCCGCGTGCAGTCCCCTGCGGCCCCAGCAGCAGCGTCCCGTACATGTCGTTGTTGTTCTTCCCCGCAATCGCCTGATTCGACCCCAGCGTTCCGCTGCTCCCCGCCCCGCCCTGCGTGGGAACCTTCGTCACGGAAGAATCGTAGCTCCCGAAAAAGAAATTGTTCTTGAACGTAATCCCGTTGTATCCGATGAATCCCCCTATCGTCGGCTTGTTCATCATCGCCGTGGCAACGCAGGAAACGTCCGCCGTCGTCTTCCCGAAAATCGGCCCGAAAAACAGCGGTAGCGCCCCCCCCGCCGAACCCGCCGTCCGGCGAGTCGCCACACGCACCGCATTGGCATCCGTCAACGCCGAAGGCTTGAAGGTGTGCGCCGAAAGGTCATACGCCCCGCATACCACGTCCCCGGTCGGATCGTTCGACGGATTGTCCCGAACCACCACCGCCGCCCCTCCCGCATGATTGGCCGCCGCGATGCGGATCGCCGCCGCCCGCGCCAACGCCTGGCTGTTGTATATCTCCTGCACCCCGGCCAGCGCCGCGGCGTCCGCCGCGTTCTGCAACTGATGCGCCGTCAGATAAACATACCCCCAGTCCAGCGCCAGCCCCGCAAAGCCGATAAGCATCATCACCACAACCACCGTCCAAACCAGTGCCACTCCTTGCCGCCGATCCTTGAGCCTCATGGCTGGCCTCCTGTTCCTTTGCTTGGCGATGCGTTTCGCCGTTGACTTTTCCATTAACGCCATCCACCTGACACCGCCTATACCTCTGGCAAGCCCATCCGGTGAAGGAGCAAAAGAACTGAAATTTCTCCGCCCAACCTCCCCGCCGCCCTATCTGCCTTCGCCAGAGTATGTTACACACGCTCATCTAAACTTCTAAAAATCCATATTGCTGTTATTTGCTGCAAGCTGTACAACACAGAAGCTAAGTGGACGCGCGGGAGAAAGGGGGACAAGTAAATGGTCACGCTTGTGACGCGATCATCGCCTTATCGCAAACGCGTCAATGCCACGACCGACCGCAGGCAGTCTCTCGGCAAAGGTTTCTCAACCACCTTTAACAGCCGTGCGGTCCCGGTAAAAGTGGATGCGGCCGAAAAAGCGCCTGGCCCGTTAGCGCCTGACGCGCAAGCACCTCGCTCAACTGCCGCCCGTGAACCATGACAAGTCTTTCGTCAACTCCAGATGCTGGAGCGGGCAACTCATCTGTAACGCCGCATCCGTGAACTGCGGCCTCGCATCGACAACCCACTGTCACTGACGCGGACCCCTGGTCCGCAGGAAAGGCAGAACGTCATGTTGACTCTTATCAAGCAATTCGTCCGGGATGAACACGGCGCTACCATGGTCGAATACGGCCTGATGGTCGCCCTCATCGCCGTAGTCTGCGTCCTGACCGTCACCGCCATCGGCACCCGCCTGAACACCAAGTTCGGCGAAGTCCGAGACGCCATCCCGCAGTAACCGTTCGCAAGGCTACTGTCGAACGATCACGCCGGTGGGGCGCTCGACCAGCGCCCCACCGGCAACAGGAAAACGCGACGCGCGACGGCTATGCACGTCGGTTCTCCGGAAATGGGAAAGGTGCGCGATGTGGGCAAATGTGTCGGGAAATCAAGGCACTCTCTTGCCGTGGGGCGTCGTGATCGCCGCCGCGGGCGTCGCCGCCGTCCTTGACGTCCGCTCTCGCCAAATCCCCAACGCCCTGACCGGCCCCCTGCTGCTTTCCGGCCTGTCATGGTCCCTTTACGCCCACGGGCGAGAGGGGTTGGAACAATCAACCTTGGCCATGCTCCTGCTTGCCCTGCCGTTCGTGCTGCTCTGGCTCATCGGCGCCGGTGGCGCGGGCGACGCCAAAATGATGGCGGCCATCGGATGCTGGCTCGGCTTCCCAGGCGGCATCACCGCACTGCTGGCCGTAGCCTTCGCCGGAGGAATCCTGGCGCTGGTCACGGCCCTGATTCATCAACGCCTGGTGACAACCCTCTTGAACCTGCCCGGACTGGGACTCGGACTGCTATCGCTCATGCATGGTGTCACACGTCTGCCTGAAAAAAACGTCTCGCCCCCGCAACCCGATCCCCTGCGCATGCCCTACGGCATCGCCATCTTCGTCGGCGTCTGCGCGGCGGCCGCGTGGAGGTTGTCATGACCCACTTCCCCTACCGCCCCTTGCCGAAAAAACGTCGCCTCCCGCCCGCAGGCTCGGCCATGATCGAACTCGCCCTGGTCCTGCCCATCCTGGCCGCCCTGACTTTCGGCGTCATCGAATACGGCTGGGTCTTCCTCAAAGTCTCCGAAGTCAACAACGCGGCCCGGCAGGGCGTACGCGTCGCCATCCGGCCCGGTGCAACCATCGCCAGCGTGCAAAGCGCCGTCAGCGCCGTCATGACCCAGGCCGATCTGGCCACCAGCGGATACAGACTCACCATCACCCCCCCCGACCCCAACACCGTCCCCACCAAGAACTCCATCACCGTGGCGATATCGCTCCCCTACGCCAACGTTTCTCTCACCGGTACGGGCTTCCTGCCTCTGCCGGCGAGGATCAACGAATCGGCCACCATGTCCAAGGAAGGCCCCTGATGCAACACCCACTGATTCAAAACCTCCCGGCCCGCCGTGGAGATACCGGTTTCAAGCCCTCGCTTTGAGGCAAGAACAGGAGAAACCATGAAAGTCGCCGTCATCTTCCTCGTAGTACTGGGATTAATCGCCGCCGTCAGCGCCACAATCCTGGTCAGTCTGATCACCCGCCCCGAACCGCCCGCCACCGTCGGCAAGGCCGATCCCGAAGTGGACATCCTCGTTGCCGCTCGCGACCTGCCGGCCGTCTCCGTCGTGGACAGCACCGCCGTCAAAATCAAGAAAATCCACAAGTCCCAGTTGCCTCCCGACGCCTTGACCAGCTCTCCCCAGGTCGTCGGTAAAGTCCTCACCGCCAGCATGGTCGAAGGCGAAGCCTTTATTAAAACCAGCTTCGCCAACGGAACCGCCGGCATCTACCTGGCGGCCGCCCTCCCGGCCGGCAAACGCGCCGTCAGCGTCTCCCTCACAGACTGGTCGGCCATGGCCGGTTTGCTCTACCCCGGCGGCGTCGTCAACGTCCTGGTCTCCTTCCGCCCCCCCTCCCTGACCAACAACAGGGAAGGCGACCCCACCACCGTCACCACCCTCCTGCAAGGCCTCCAGGTTCTGGCCATCGGCTCCCAGAGCATCGCCAACGAGGGCTACGTCGATCAATCGCCCGGCGCCCTGGCCAGCCGCGGTCAGCCCAATCAGCGCATGGTCACGCTGCTGGTCGATCCCAAGCAGGCCGAAATCCTCCAGTTGGCCGCCCAGAGCGGCACCATCTCCCTGGCCATGCGCAACCCCCTGGACGCCAACCGCGAGCCGCGACGCATGACCAACATCAACGAACTGACCGTGGCGACCACATACCCCCCGGCCCTGGCCTCCCTGGCGCAAGCCGCGATGGCCCTGCCCGCCTTGCTCCCGCCCAAACCGGAAACCGCCGCCCCCCCGGTCAAGCCCGCTCCCGCCCAACCCAAAGCCGCCGCGCCCCCCGTTCCCAAAACCTGGGAGACAACCATCCTCCGGGGCGGCATACCCGACAAACGCACTTTCTCCCTGCCCGAACAGCCCGAAGACGCAAGCCCCAAGGCCGTCAGCGTAAACAACTTCTAACCGTCGTCTAACACCACATGCGAGGGAACGTCATGAACACTACATCGCCTCTCACTTGCCTGGCTCACCTGATTTCCGGGATCGCGGCCGTCGCACTCCTGACCACGCCAACCCCGCTCCACGCCCAGAATCCCGCAACCCGCCCAGCCCCCTCGGGAGAAAATACCGAGGTCCGCATCCGCGAAACCCCGCCCCGTCAGGTCCGCATGTTCGCCGGCCAGTCTCGTCTTCTGGACACCCCCTGGCCCGTCAAACGCGTCTCCATAAACAATCCCGTCATCGCCGACGTTGACGTCGCCTCGCCCCGACGCGTTCAGCTTGTCGCCAAGTCTCCCGGAACCACCGAAGTAACCATGTGGAGCGAAACCGGACAAGCCTGGCAGGCCATGCTGGAAGTCGATGCCGACTCCCACCGCCTCCAGACCCAGCTTCGGGAAATGTTCCCCAAGTCCACGCTGGAAGTGTCCCACATGGGCAATGTCGTCGTACTCAAAGGCGTCCTGCCCCGGGCCGAGCAAGTCCCCCAGCTCCGACGCTTCATGGAACTGGCGAATATCGAATTTCTGGACACCACAACCGTGGCCGGCGTCCAACAAGTCCAGTTGCAGGTGAGAGTGGCCGAAGTCAGCCGCACCGCGCTCCGCGCCCTGGGCTTCAACGCCTTCGTCGGCGGCCAAGACTTCTTCGGCGGCCTCCAGCTCGGTTCCTCCAGCGCACCGTTCGTCCCCATGAACGTCGGCGTCCCCCAGAACGGAACCGTCACCGGAAACGTCCCCTTCCAGGCCAATACCGCCTTCGGAACCCCGGCCTCCGCCACCTTGTTCGGCGGATTCCCCGGTTCCGACCTGCAAATCTTCGTCCAGGCCCTCGCTGAAAACCAGTACATGCGCATCCTCGCAGAACCCACCCTCGTCGCCCTCAGCGGCTCGGAAGCCAACTTCCTGGCCGGTGGTGAATTCCCCATCCCCATCGCCCAGCTCGGTGGCGGCGGAACCACCCAGATCAGCATCGAGTACAAAGAATTCGGCGTCCGCCTTCGCTTCCAACCCATCGTCCTGGGCGACGGCAAAATCCACCTCCACGTCATCCCCGAAATCAGCCAACTCTCCGACGTCGGCTCCGTCGAAGTCTTCGGCACACACGTCCCCTCCGTCCTGACCCGCCGGCTCGAAACAACCCTCCAACTCTACAGCGGTCAGACCTTCGCCATCGCCGGACTCATCAACCGAACCGATGATGCCCGAAACTCCCGCATCCCCGGTCTGGGCGATCTGCCGGTTCTCGGCGCGCTGTTCCGCTCCATCCGATACAACCGTTCCGAAACCGAAATGCTGGTCATGGTCACCGCCTCCATCGTCGAACCCGCCTCCACCGAACGCGTCCAGCCCATGCCCGGCAGCAGCCACGAACCGCCCAACGACTGGGAGTTCTACGGCGAAGGCCGTCTCTCCTCCAAAGCCCCCGCCCCCCTGGCCCCCGTCCATGCCGAGCAGATCAAACGCATGGGCCTGACTTCCCTGCAAGGCCCCGGCGGCTGGGTCAGCTACGACCAGCCTTCCAACAAGCTCGCCGGCGACGGCGGCGTCACCGCCGTGCGCTAGACGTCCTGGAGGACCAGCCCCCATGAGTGAACAAGCTCAAATCCTTCTGATGACACAGGACGCGTCGCTGGCGCCCTCCGTTGCCGCCGCCATCGCCCCCCAGGGCCATACCCTCATCAAACCCACCGCCCACGACCACCGCGAACTCCTCGGGCAACTCGTCCGACTCTCCCCTCCGGTCGTGCTGGCGGACCTCGATCCCGACCCTCGCCGGACCCTCCTCGAACTCGAGCGGATCATCACCCGATTCCCCTCCGCACGCTTCATCGCCCTCTCCAGCAGCCTGCAAAACGAACTGCTGCTGGAAGCCATGCAGGCCGGCCTGCGCTGCGTCATCGCCAAGCAGCGCATGTCCTCCGAGCTTCAGCCCTCCCTGGCCCGCCTCTTCTCCAGCGGCGTCGCCCACGACACCGCCGCCAACGATCTGGTCACAGTCCTGTCGGCCGGCGGTGGATGCGGAGCCACCACCCTCGCCGTCAACCTCGCCCGCGAAATCGCCCTCCAGCGCCAACAACCTTCCCTGCTGATCGACCTGGACTCCAGCTATGGCGCCATTGCCGTCTACCTGGGGCTTGATCCGCGCTACGCCCTGGACAATATCCTCAATTACAACGGCCCCATCGACGCCAGCCTGATCCGCTCCACCGCAACCCAGCACAACGACACCCTCCACGTCCTGGCCAGCCCCGCCAGCGTCCAATTCTCCGACCCCGCCCCTCTGAAGTTCGACCGTTTCGAACAAGCCATTCACTGCGCCCGGCGGGCTTACCACAGCACCGTTGTCGATGCCCCTCGCATTCCCATGGACCTGGCCGCCACCCTGGTCAACGCCAGCACCAGCATCCTGCTGGTCTTCCAGCTTACCGTGAAAGACATCCGCGTCGCCCGGGAAATGCTCGGAGCCCTGACCAGTCGCGGGGTCTCGCTCAAAAACGTGTTGCCGGTCGCCAACCGTTACGCCAAACGACAGGCCATCGGCCTCGACGAGGCCGGCAAAGCCATCGGCGGCCTCAACGTCGAGCCCGTACGCAACGACTATGACACCGCCATCAATGCCTTGAACTTCGGCCAGACGCTGGAGCAGGCCGCGCCCCGCTCCATCATCCGCCGCGACCTGCAAAACCTGTTGCCCCGCATCTTCCGGGACAAAAACGACCGACCCAGAACCTGACGTTGTAAGACTTAACGCGTATGTTCAGCAAAATAAACAACCCCTCGCCGACGGAACCGCTCGAAGCTTCCGGCGCACCACGCTTCGAGTCGATCAAGGCCGACGTCCACCGCAAACTCCTGGCCAGCCTCGATCTCGTCCAGGCCCGACGCATGCCCCGCGAACAGTTGCAACAGGAATGCTCCCGACGCATCGACCAGTTGCTCAACGAACAACGCTGCCCCCTCTCCAACCCGGAAAAGCAAAAGCTCCTGCGCGACGTGCTCGACGAAGTCTTCGGCCTCGGCCCCATCGAGGAACTGCTCCGCGATCCGCTGGTCACCGACATCCTGGTCAACGGTCCCCACCAGATTTACATCGAACGCTACGGCCGGCTCGAAGTCACCGAGCAAGCCTTCCGCGACGACGAACACCTCACCCAGGTCATCCAACGCATCGCCGCCCGCGTCGGACGCCGCATCGACGAAAGCTCCCCCATGCTCGACGCCCGCCTCTCCGACGGCTCCCGCGTCAACGCCATCATCCCGCCCCTGGCCCTCGACGGCCCGGCCATGAGCATCCGCCGCTTCGGCGCTACACCCTTCGACGTCGATCGCCTCATCACCATCAACGCCCTCACCGCGGAAATGTCCGCCTTCCTCCAGGAATGCGTCCGCTGCCGGGCCAACATCGTCATCAGCGGCGGCACCGGCTCCGGGAAAACCACGCTCCTCAACGTCCTCTCCCGCTGGATTCCCACCGGCGAACGCGTCATCACCATCGAAGACGCCGCCGAACTGCAACTCCAACGCGCCCACGTCGTCCGCCTCGAAACCCGACCCCCCAACATCGAAGGCAAAGGCGAAGTCGTGCAACGCGACCTGGTGAAAAACTCCCTGCGCATGCGCCCCGACCGCATCATCCTCGGCGAAATCCGCGGCCCCGAAGCCCTGGACATGCTCCAGGCCATGAACACCGGCCACGACGGCTCCATGACCACCGTCCACGCCAACAGCGCCCGCGACGCCGCCCGCCGAATCGAAAATATGGTCTCCATGGCCGGCCTGAACTTCCCCATCCACGCCATCCGCCAGCAAATGGCCTCCGCCATCAATATCCTCATCCAGGTGGCCCGCCTCACCGGTGGACACCGCAAAATCATCAGCATCGCCGAAATCACCGGCATGGAAGGCGACGCCCTCTGCATGCAGGAAATCTTCCGCTTCCAGCAGGCCGGCATCGACCGACAGGGAAACGCCTCCGGTCATTTCGAAGCCTGTGGCGTACGCCCCCGCATCCTCGAACGCATCGTCGCCGAGGGGGCCAACCTGCCCGCGGACCTGTTCCGACAACGCATCCTGTCCCCTTCGGACCCTCATGAGGGAGGTTCCCATGCCTGATCTGCATCATACCCGCATCCTGTTCATCGAATGCGCCGTCTTTGCCCTGGTCTTCGCCGCCTGGCTCACCGGCGTCATCCTCTGGATGCTGCGCCGCTCCAACCGGCAGCTCCGACTGGAACAACGACTGCACGTCGCCTCCCTGAGCGATGACCGCACCAAGGTTCTGCGCCTCTGGCGCGACGGACGCGTCGCCGAAACCCTCGTCCCCGACACCGACCACATCCCCCTCCTTCAACGCCTCGAACACGCCCGCCAGGACGCCGGCTGGAAAACCCCCATGCCGCTGATCCTTCTGTGGCTCGCCAGCGGCACTGCCCTGCTCGCCCTGTTCCTGCTGCTGATGGTCAACTGGATTCTTTCCCTCGCCCTCATCGCCACCGTCCTGATCGCCTTCCGGGCATACCTCATGTACTGCGTCTCCAAACGCCTGGCCCTGATCGAAAAACAACTGGTTGACGCCCTGGACTTAGGCGCCCGCTCCCTGCGGGCCGGACACCCCCTCAGCGGCGCATTTCAGCTCATCGCCACCGAAATCGGCCCGCCCCTCGGAGAAGTCTTCGCCGAAATCGTCGATCAGGAATCCCTCGGCGTCGGCATCCAGGACGCCCTCAACCACGCCGCCCGGCAATCCCGCAACCCCGACATGCGCATCTTCGCCACCTCCGTCATCATCCAGCTCCGCAGCGGCGGCAACCTCGCCGACATGATGGACCGCGTCGCCTGGGTCATCCGCGACCGCATGCGCCTCAACCGCCGCGCCCGAACCCTCACCGCCGAAGCCCAGCTCAGCAAATGGGTGCTCCTCGGACTGCCCGTCGGTTTGTTCGTCCTGTTCAACGTCATGAACCGCTCCTACATGGAACCGTTCTACAACACGCTGCCCGGCAAACTGCTGCTGCTGGGCGGAGGCACAAGCCTCCTGGCCGGCGCGTGGATCATGAACCGCATGGCCAGAATTAACTACTGACAAGGTGCATCATGTCACAGGCACTCATTCCCATACTCGTATTCCTGGCCGTCGTCGGCCTCGGCGGAGCCGTGCTGCTGGCGCAGGCCATCCGCTCCCGCTGGCTTCAGCAACGACTCTATGGCCGGCACGACTCCCGCCACGAAACACGATCTAAAACCTCCGGCCTGACCAGCGCCATCGACCACCTCGGTCGCGCCATCACCCCCGAAAAACCCGACCAGGGATTGCGCCAAGAGCTCGTTCAAGCCGGATATTACGCCCCATCCGCCCAGACCAGCTATCTGGGCGCGCAACTTCTGCTGACCCTCGCCAGCCTGGTGATCGGCCTGCTGCTGGCTTTCGCCCTGGATCTGTCCCTCTCGGCCCGAGTCTCTGTCGCCGTCGGCGTCGTGGCCGGATTCGCCCTGCTGCCCAAAATCTTCATCATCATCCGCCGACGACGCCGCGCCGCCGAAGTCCGCCGGACCCTCCCCGACGCCATCGACCTGCTGGAAATCTGCGTCGCCTCCGGTATGGGCCTGGACATGGCCTGGAACGCCGTCGCCGACGAAATCCGCGGCGTCAGTTCCATCCTCGCCGACGAAATGGCCCTGGCCAACCTCGAAATTCATCTCGGCGCGGCCCGCGCCGACGCCCTGCGAAACATGGGCCGCCGAACCGGTGTCGAAGACCTCTCCTCGCTCGTCGCCACCCTCGTCCAGTCCGAGCGCTTCGGAACCAGCATCGGACAGGCCCTTCGCGTCTACGCCGACACCATGCGCGCCGAACGCAGCCACCGCGCCGAGTCGGCCGCCGAACAACTCATGGTCAAACTCATGTTCCCGATGGTGGTGTTCATCTTCCCCTGCATCTTCATCGTGATCCTGGGCCCGGCGGCGATTCGGATCGCCGCCATGTTCAACAAAGGTTAATCCAAGAAAGGAGCATCCCGATGAGATACCCCCTGATCGCGGCCGGCAGCCTTCTGCTGCCGCTGGCGCTTGCAGGCTGTCAATCGGACAACAACGCCGACGACGGCGAGCAGAACAGTATGATGATCAAATTCGCCCAGGACCAGAACGTCCGCAACGGCATCGTCAGCCAGCGGACGGTCTACCCCTACCACTTCGAGCCCGGAACCGCCGCCTTCACCGACCTCGGCGACCGCGCCGTGGAAATGCTCGCCGGCGCTTACCGCGGCGTCCCCGTCGAAATCAACGTCATCCGCGGCGACGCCTCCCCAGACCTCTACCGCCTGCGCGTCCAAGCCGTCCGCCAAAAACTCCTCGACGCCGGCCTCAACGCCTCAGCCCTGACCCTTTCCGACGGCCTGCCCGGTGGGCCCGGCATCCCCTCCGAATACGTCGCCGACTTCCTCGGCGCCAACAAAGACGCCCCCGCCCCCGGCGAACCTTCCCGCCCCTCCTCCGGAAGCAGCTCTTCCGCCTCCTCTCCCACTCAACGCACCGGCCAGTCCACCCCGGCAACGGGCTTCCCCTCCGGCAATTCCGGTTCCTCATTCTTCAACAACACAGGAGGAAAATAACATGGCTCCTCTGCCCATGGATCAAACATCGTGCGGGTTTCGCTTCGGTCGGGCTTGGGGGATCGCCGCTCTGGCGTGTGTGATCCTGGCCGGCTGCGCCAACTCCAATTCTTCCCTCTCCCGCGAACAGGCGGCTAATCGAGACAGCGACGCCGAATTCGAAAACGGCGCCAATCAGCCCCCCAACGCCAAGACCATGTACGCCATGGCCAAAATCCTCATCAACCAGGGCCGCGACCGCGACGCGCTGAATATGCTCATACGCCTCGTCCAGCAATACCCCGCCTACCTCCCCGCCTACAACGAAATGGCCGGCATCTACGCCCATTCCGACCGCCTCGGCGACGCCATCCGCGTCCTCAACGACGGACTCAAACAATCCCCCAAATCCGCCATCCTCCAAAACAACCTGGGAATGTGCTGGTTTCTCAAAAAGGATTACGCCAAAGCCCTGGAATGTTTCAACCAGGCGGTCCTCGCCCTGCCCGACGACCGGACCTACAAGGCCAACCAGGCCGTCGCTCTGGGAATGCTCGGACGTGACAAAGAAGCGGCCGACAGCTATCGCGGCGTCGTCAGCCCCGAAACCACCCAAGCTAATCTGGAAGTGCTCCGCAAGGCCCGCGAGATCGATTCCCCCACCCGCGCCCTGCGCTCTCCGAAGCCAAACGATGACGCCCCGCGCGTGCGGCCGTCAAACCCTTCACGCCCGGAGGTAGACGAAACTTCCGAAACAGGGACGAGGAAGGCGCCAACCGCGCCTTTCTTGTCCCGCCGTTTCAACACCTTCCGCATCGCCCCCGCCGGCCTCCGCAACCGCCGAACGCCGCCGCCGGCGAGAAAGCAAAAGCAGCGATGAGACGCCCATCAAACCCAGGCTCGCCGGTTCGGGAACCACGGCCGACAACCGCAACGCCTCCCCGCCTCCCCCAAGGTCCACCACGCCCGTTTCCCACTTCATGGTGCTGGGCAACGACGCGCCGGTGAAATCAAACGACACGCCCGCCATCGTAATCCCGCCCGTCGCCGTCAGGACGTCGAAGTGGGTTCCGCCATCTGGAACATAGCCGTTCAGAAGCTTGATCTGGTAAGTGCCGTGCAACCCCGCCGTGCCCGTAACGGCCACAACGTCAAACTGACTGGCACTGGCAAGCTCAATCGTGGTCACCGCCGTGGACGTCTCCAGGTAGTTGCCGACGACATGCAGCGTCCCCTGAAAATTACCCGGCGACACGTTCCCGGCTACCGTTATATTCCCGTCGATGGTTCCGCTGCCCGTGATCGTCTTGCCGGCGGACAGCGTATATCCGCCCGTCACGTTCCGAACCTTGAACGTGCCACCCGCAACATTGATTACGTCGCTGGCGATCGACCCGCTGCCCGACAATTCCATCGTGCCGCTGTTGATCGTGGTCGATCCCGTATATGTGTTCACACCCGTCAACGTCTGGGTAAACGAGCCGTCCTTGATCAGGCCCACCGTGCCGGTTCCGTCCTGGATCACCCCGCTGAAAGTGGCGTCGGCGGTACTGTGAATCGTCAACTTGGATAAGGTGCCGTTTCCCCCGTTGTTCGTGACCGATCCGTTGCCGGACAGCGCCCCCAACGTCTGGTTCCAGCGGTTCAGATCCAACACCTGCCTGGCCCCCGAAACCACCAGGCTCGTTCCCGTCGGCAACCGATCATCCCCCCCGTCAATCTTCAACGTCCCATAGACGCTGTCGCCGTTATTCCCCACAACGGTCGCGCCGCTGTAATTGCTTTGGCCGCTCAGGACGGTCGTGCTGTTCTTCTGGCTGGTGCCGGCACGGGAAAAAATCACCTGCCCGTCGCTGAATCCGCCGCTGATGGTTCCCCCGATCGTCAGCGACCCGTCTTTCCCGCCTCCCAGACCCACCTGCTGGCTGCCCAGGATAATGTTCCCACCCCACGTCGCCGCAGCCGAATCCGCACTGACCAGAGCGCCCGTGAGACTGCTGACGGTGCCCGTTCCGTTGAGCGTGATCGTTTCCGATTGGACATTGATGCCGTCGGCCAGTTCCACCTTGGCCTGCGATACCACAACCGTCCCCTGGTTCACCCCGCCCCCGGCGCCCAGTGCGCTATTATTCTCGATCCGCAGCACGCCCGTATTGACGAACGTGCGCCCCGTATAACTGTTGCTCCCCGCCAGCACGACCATCGAACCGGTGCCGTTCTTGACCACCGAAACGGCCCCCGTCCCGTTGTCCGCGATCTGCGATTCGATCCGCACGCCCGCCGCGCCGGCCGGGTTGGCATTCCCATGGATGATCAGTTCGCCCGCCGTATTGCTGCCCGCCCCGGCGGTCAGCGTGCCGTTGCGGATCGTCGCCGTCTGCGCTCCGCTGGCGATCACGCCCCCGCTGGCCACGCGAAGGGTGCCGCCGTTCAAATCCAGCGTAAGGGCGCTGGACTGGGCGATGTTCAGCGAATTGACCGCCCGCGAGGCCGACAGCGTTGTCGTCCCGCCCGTCAGCTTCACGTTATTCAGACTGGTCCAGGTATTCTCCGCCGTAGTCGTATACGTCCCCAGGGCCGCCACGCCGTTCGTAGCGTCGTACGTCGCAAAATCATTCCCCGCAATGGCCCAACCGCCCATGATCCCGCCGCCGGTCATGAACCCCGACGTGTCGTTGAACATGACCTTGTTGTTGGCCGTGCCCAGACTCGTGCCGCTGAAATTCACCGTCGTCCCCGCACTGCGGGAGAACGCGTTAAACGTCAGCACCGACGTCCCACCCGAGGCCTTGCCGCTGTTGATGACCGAGTTCCCCGAACTCAACTCCAGCTTCCCGATCGTTTCCGAAAACGAAGCGCCGACGGTCGTATTGCACTTCACTTGCAGCGCCCCGCCGTTCATCGTCACCGTGGCGGTGTCCACGAGGCGGTTGGTGTTGTTCTGAGCCGAGTTGTCGAGTAAAAGCTGCCCGCCCACGTTGATCGTCACGCCGGAAGTGGCGCTGAACACGCCGCTGCCCGAAAGGGTGAGCGTGCCGCTGTTGATCGTGGTCGCGCCGCCATACGGATTGTTCCCCTGAAGCGTCAACGAACCCGCATTGACCGACAGTGCGCCGCTGAAAGTGTTGGATGTGGCAAGCACCAGACCGCCGCCGCCCGCCTTGGCCAATCCGTCATTGCCGGCGACGACCGAATTGATCGTCGCCACCTTCGTTCCGCCTAGCGTGTTAACCGTAATCGTCGGCGTCGAGGCGCTGACGTCCAGCGTCAGCGTATCCCCGTTCACTATCCAACCGGCCTTGGAGATCGTCGCCGTATCGCCGAAGACGAGATTGCCGATGGTACGACTACCGTCGAGGGTAATCGTGGAATCAGCCCCCACGTCGAGCGTGCCGAAGTTGGCGGTATTATCCACGCCCCCCGCCG
This sequence comes from uncultured Phycisphaerales bacterium, assembly GCA_963841305.1. Lineage (GTDB taxonomy): Bacteria > Planctomycetota > Phycisphaerae > Tepidisphaerales > Tepidisphaeraceae > CAWJBR01. Next base: position 544,804 of record CAWJBR010000002.1, read on the forward strand.
GCCCGGTCGGACTCCAGTTTCCGCCCGTAGCCCAACTTCCCGACGCGTTGTAACCCAGCGTGAGATCAGTCCCATCGACCGGCGTGGCATGAGTCCACACGTATTCCGTCGCCGCCGCAATCTTCGTCACCGGCGGCAACGCCGTCGCCGCCACCGCCGCCGACAACGCAAGCCATTTAACCGGCTTGCCTGCCCACCACGAACGCCGGGCAATCTCCGGGCGATCTTGTTCTCCGCCACGCCGCCGCCGCGCGGATAAACTTTGATCCTGACCCATTGTGCTTCTCCTCACCCTTTACAACCCATTAACCCAGTTCTGGCAAGATAGAAAGACCTCCGCGTTTATCCTACCACCGCGGCACGCCCGATAACAAGTTTATTTTGCCAAAAAATCACCATTAATATATTGACGCCGCTCCAATTAAATCGTTTCCCCGCCCCCCGGATATGCCGTCAAAATCGTTAAACTTCCCCCATTGCGTCCCCCCCTCCCGTTTTGCCGTCGCCCGATGGACGACGCCCCCCGCCGCTTCCCCCCTCAACTGCCGTCATTTGCCCTTCATTTTTTGCAGCAGCACCACCGTCTCCTGCACCGCCTTCTCGATCACGTCCCACCTTCCCGCCGCCACGTCGGCGGCCGCGCCCAGCCACGTCCCGCCCACCGCAACCACCTGCTTAATCGACAGATACTGCTCCATGTTCCCCACATTCACCCCGCCCGTCGGCATGAACTGCACCCCCAGGTGCTTGTACGGCGCCACCATCGCATTGAGCATCTTCACGCCTCCCGCCGCCTCCGCCGGGAAGAACTTCATCATCGTCACCCCCATCTCATACGCCTGCTCGATGTGCGTCGGACAAGAGATGCCCGGGAAAAACGGCAACCCCGCCTGCACCGCCTCCCCGACCACCGTCGGATTAAACCCGGGCGCTACCGCAAACTGCGCCCCCGCCGCAAACGCCCGGTACAGATCCACCTTGTTCAGCACCGTCCCCGCCCCCACCAGCATCTGCGGAAATCGCCTGGCGACCGCGGCAATCGTCTCCGCCGCCGCCGCCGTGCGGAACGTGATCTCCGCCACCGCCAACCCGTTGCGGCACAGCACCTCGCACAGCTTCACCCCGTCTTCCACCTTCTCAATCGCCAGCACCGGCACCACCCGGCAATCGCGCAGCCGCCCCGCCATATCGCTCACGCTCGCCGCCGTCCGCTGCGCCTTGACCGCTTCCCATTGCTTCTTCGCCTTGTTCAATTCTTCCACGTTCACCATCTTCTTCTCCATCGTGTCCAACATCACCTGACACGCTATTGAAAACCCCCGTTTCGCCTTCACGCTCTCGAAAAGGCTTGCTCTTCGCGATTCCGCGAACCAGATCCTTCTCCCTTGCCATAACCTAATCCCCCCGCCAGCGGAGTCAACGGTAACGACCCCCTCCCCTTCCTCCAACGGCAAAGCATGGTCCGCCATTTGCAGAGCCGGATAACCTGCGACAACCCCGGCGTCGAAGCAGTCCCCAACGGTTTTTCGCTTCAGCAAGCCGCTTTGCAACCAACAGCTTATGAGCCATTCACACAGTCCACACAACCCCCTTATCGGAATGCTCGAGTGGTTCCGCCCCGGTGAGCACGAACGCGTTGACCGCGTCCTGGCCGACCTCAAACGTCTCGGCGTCGGCTCCCTGCGCACCGGCATTTCCTGGGCCGACTGGCACACACCCGAAGGCGAAGCCTGGTACGCCTGGCTCTTCCCCCAACTCGCCCGCCACGTCAACGTCCTGCCCTGCTTCGTCTACACCCCGCCTTCCTGGGGCGTCGTCCCCAAAACCTCCTCCCCGCCGCGCGACCCCAAAAGCTACGCCGACTTCCTCGACCTGATGATCACCCGTTTCGGCAAACACTTCGAATGGGTCGAGTTGTGGAACGAACCAAACAACCTGCGCGAATGGGACGTCACCTTCGACCCCTTCTGGAACACCTTCAGCGAAATGGCCGGCTGTGCCGCCTACTGGGCTCACCAACGCGGCAAAAAGACCGTTCTGGGCGGCATGAGCCCGATCGACCCCAACTGGCTCCGCCTCATGTGCCAGCGCGGTCTGATCCGCCACCTCGACGCCATCGGCATCCACGGCTTCCCCGTCACCTTCGAATTCTACTGGGAAGGCTGGACCCCCCAGGTCGCTCGCATCCGCGAAGTCCTCGACCAGTACGACTCGAGCGCCGAAATCTGGATCACCGAAACCGGCTATTCCACCTGGCGTCACGACGAACGCCGCCAGCTCACCGCCTTCGTCGATGCCCTCGACGCACCCGTCCAACGCGTCTACTGGTACGCCTGCCACGACCTCGACCCCCGACTGCCCACCGTCGATGGCTTCCACTCCGACGAACGCGAATACCACTTCGGACTCAAACGCAGCGACGGCAGCGAAAAACTCCTCTTCCGCCTCTGGAGCGACGGCGGAATCCAGGCCCTCCGCGACGCCTACTGGCTCGGCAAAGGCGTCCACAACGCCCGCCCCGACCGACCCGTCCTCATCACCGGCGGCTCCGGGTTCATCGGCACCAACCTCGCCCACCGCATCCTCTCCACCGGCCAACCCGTCCTCCTCTTCGACAACCTCTCCCGCCCCGGCGTCGAACGCAACCTCCAGTGGCTCCGACACACCCACGGCGATCTCGTGCAAGTCGAAGTCGGCGACGTCCGCGACCCCCACCTGCTGCGCAACGCCGTCCGCCGGGCCTCCCAGGCCTTCCACTTCGCCGCACAGGTCGCCGTCACCACCAGCCTCGTCAATTCCATCCACGACTTTGAAGTCAACGCCCGCGGAACCCTCAACCTCCTCGAAGCCATCCGCACCATGGATGATCCGCCCCCATTGCTCTTTACTTCAACTAACAAAGTATACGGCGAAGTCTCCGACGTCCGCCTCCGCACCACCGGACAACGCTACGAGCCCGAAGACGAAACCCTCCGCCGCCGCGGCATCGGCGAACAACGCCCCCTCGATTTCCACAGCCCCTACGGCTGCTCCAAAGGCGCCGCCGACCAATACGTCCTCGATTACGCCCGCACCTTCGGACTGCCCGCCGCCGTCTTCCGCATGAGCTGCATCTACGGCCCCCACCAGTTCGGCACCGAAGACCAGGGCTGGGTCGCACATTTCCTCATGCGCGCCATCGCCAACCAACCCATCACCCTCTACGGCGACGGACTCCAGGTCCGCGACATCCTCTTCGTCGAAGACCTCATCGACGCCATGCTCCTGGCCCAGGCCAACATCGCCGCCGTCGGCGGACGCGCCTTCAACATCGGCGGCGGCCCCGAAAACGTCATCAGCCTCCTCGAACTGCTCGACCTGATCGAACAACTCCACGGCCACCGCCCGCGCATCCGCCCCGGCGCCTGGCGCCCCGGCGACCAGCGCTATTACGTCTCCGACACCCAATCCTTCCAGGCCGCCACCAGCTGGACCCCCCGCATCGACGTCCGTCAGGGCGTCCGCCATCTCTACCAATGGCTCCGCGAAGAAGCCCCCTCCCCCTCCCGCTTCCCCCCCAAGCTCCGCCCCCGCAAAACCCGCCCCCCCGAAAAACTACGCAAATCCAACCCATGACCCATCTCATCCCCCAACCCTCGACAAGCCTCGCTCTTCGCGCCCCCTCGCAAAACGCAATCGCCCCTCCAAAGCCCCGGATGCACATCCGGGGCTCCCGACCACTCCACGCCCCCCTTCGCCCCCACACTCTCGACCTCGCTTGCGGTTTCGCGAACCAGCACCCTCCCCTTCGCCACTCCCGCAATCCAAAATCCGCAATCCAAAATCCAAAATCCTGATGATGTTCGCCGCCCGCATCCTCTCCCCCCGACACGCCGAAATCGTGCAAGTCCCTCTCCCACAGCCTCACGACACCCAAGTCCGCGTCCGTCTCGAAGGCTGCGGCGTATGCGGCTCCAACCTCCCCCCCTGGGAAGGCCGCCCCTGGTTCCACTACCCCCTCCCCGCCGCGCTCCCGGCCACGAAGGCTGGGGACGCATCGACGCCCTCGGCGACAAAGTCCACACCCTCACCCCCGGCCAGCGCGTCGCCATCTTGTCCGAACACGCCTACGCCCAGTACGACATCGCCGACCAGCAATCCGTCGTCCCCCTGCCCGATGCGCTCACCGACCAACCCTTCCCCGCCGAACCCCTCGCCTGCGCCCTAAACGTGTTTCACCGATCCCACATCCAGCCCGGCCACCGCGTCGCCGTCATCGGCATCGGCTTTCTCGGCGCGCTGCTCGTCCGCCTCGCCACCCAAGCCGGAGCCGACGTCCTGGCCATCTCCCGCCGCCCCTTCGCCCTGAGCTTAGCCCAACAACTCGGCGCTCATCACGTCCTGCCCTTCACCCCCCAAACCCTCCAGCAGGCAACCACCCTCTCCGACGGCCAACTCTTCGACGTCGTCATCGAAGCCGTCGGCCAGCAATCCCCCCTCACGCTCGCCGGCGAACTCACACGCGAACGCGGCCGCCTCGTCATCGCCGGCTACCATCAGGACGGTCCCCGCCAGATCAACATGCAACTGTGGAACTGGCGCGGCATCGACGTCATCAACGCCCACGAGCGATCCCCCGCCGTCTACACCCAAGGCATGCGCCGCGCCATCACCGCCGTCCTCGAACGCACCCTCGAACCCGCTCCCCTCTATACCCACCGCTTCCCCCTGGCCGACGTCGCCCAAGCCATGGAAACCGCCCGCACCCGTCCCGATGGTTTTCTCAAGGCCCTGATCATGATGTAAAGGCGCGACTCCATGAAGATATTGATGACCGGCGACACCATCGGAGGAGTCTGGACCTACGCGATGGAACTCGCACAGGCCCTGCAACCCTCCACAGTCCAAATCGCCCTGGCCACGATGGGCGCCATGCCCGACTCCGACCAATTCAGGCAGGCGGCTCAACAAACCAATCTGCAACTTTTCCCCAGCCCCTGCCGTCTGGAATGGATGGACGACCCCTGGGACGACGTCCGCCGCGCCGGCCAATGGCTGCTGCAACTGGCCCACGATTTCCAGCCCGACGTAATCCATCTCAACGGCTACACCCACGGCAACCTCCCTTGGCCGGCGCCGCTGCTCATGGTGGCCCATTCCGACGTCCTGTCGTGGTGGCAGGCCGTTAAAAACGAACCCGCCCCCGCCCACTGGGACCACTACCGCCAAGCCGTCACCGCCGGACTTCATGCCGCCGATCTGGTCGTCGCCCCGACCCATGCGATGTTGTCGGCCCTCCTGCGACACTACGGCCCGTTGCCGCACACACGCGTCATCTACAACGCCCGAAACCCCTCCCTCTTCCCGCTCGCTAAAAAAGAAAACTTCATCTTCACCGTCGGCCGCGTCTGGGACGAAGCCAAAAACGTCACCGCCGTCGCCCAGGCCGCTGCCGGGCTCAACTGGCCCGTCTACGTCGCCGGCCCGCAACGACACCCCGACGGCCGCATCGCCGAACATCCCAACGTGCGACATCTAGGCCGCCTCTCGACAACCGAACTGTCCTCCTGGCTAAGCCGCTGCCCCATCTACGCCCTGCCGGCCCGCTACGAACCCTTCGGCCTCTCCATCCTGGAAGCCGCCCTCGCCGGCTGCGCCCTGGTCTTAAGCGACATCCCCTCCCTCCGCGAACTGTGGGACAACGCTGCCCTCTTCGTCAACGCCGACAGCATCCCCCAACTGCAACACGCCTTGCAATCCCTCATCGCCGACGCCCCGCGCCGCATGCAACTCGCCCAACAGGCTCGTCTCCGGGCATTGCAATTGCATCCGCTCCGCATGGCCGACGACTACCTCGCGGCCTATCGCGCCATAACCGAAACCGCAAACCTGAGAACGACAAAACGTCGCTGACCGGCGATCTCAAATGCCTTTCCGTAGCACGGGCTTCCAGCCCGTGCCATAAGTCAGCTTTGAAACCCGTTCTACGCATTCACCCCGAGGGAAGGAAGCGATGCGGATTGCCCTGTTTTATCATTCGCTCCTGTCCGACTGGAACCACGGCAACGCCCACTTCCTCCGCGGCATCGCCTCCGAACTCCTCTTCCGCGGCCACGACCTCCGCATCTACGAACCCCGCAACGCCTGGAGCCTGAAAAACCTCCTCGCCCAGCACGGCCCAAAACCCCTCGAAGCCTTCCGCAAAGCCTACCCCACTCTCAAAAGCCGCCGCTACGACCCCCTCACGCTCGATCTCGACGCCGCCCTCGACGGCGTACAACTGGTCCTCGTCCACGAATGGAACGACCCCGCTTTCGTCGCCCGCATCGGCCGCCATCACGCCCGCAATCGAGCCTACCGCCTCCTCTTCCACGACACCCACCACCGCGCCGTCACCGACCCCCAGGCCATGGCCCGCTACGACCTGTCCCACTTCGACGGCGTCCTGGCCTTCGGCCAAGTCCTTTCCGACCTCTACCGCAAGCGATGCTGGACCCAGCACGCCTGGACCTGGCACGAAGCCGCCGACACTCGCCTCTTCCGCCCCATCGCCAACCTCCAACCCCACGGCGATCTCGTCTGGATCGGCAACTGGGGCGACGAAGAACGCACCGCCGAACTCCACGAATTTCTCATCGATCCCATCCAATCCCTCTCCCTCCGCGCCCGTCTCTACGGCGTACGCTACCCGGCGTCGGCCCTCAAATTCCTCAAACAATCCCGCATCGCCTACGGCGGATGGCTCGCCAACTACCGCGTCCCCGGCGTCTTTGCCCGGTTCCCACTCACCCTCCACATCCCCCGCCGCCCCTACGTCCAGGCCCTGCCCGGAATCCCCACCATCCGCGTCTTCGAAGCCCTCGCCTGCGGCATCCCCCTGATCTGCTCCCCCTGGCCCGATGCCGAACACCTCTTCACCCCCGGCCGCGATTTCCTCATCGCCCAAAACGGCCGCGAGATGAAACGCCTGATCCGCATGCTCATCCACGAACCCCAGGCCCGAGCCGACCTCGCCCGACACGGCCACCGCACCCTCCTCTCCCGACACACCTGCGCCCACCGCGCAGACGAACTGCTGGCCATCTACTCCCAACTTGCCCCGCCAACCAGGAGTAAACCCCCATGCGCACAAAACTCAACATCGCGTTCTTCGGCTCAAGCCTCGTCTCCGCCTACTGGAACGGCGCGGCCACTTACTACCGCGGTCTGATCCGCGCCCTCCACGCCCGCGGACACCGTGTCACCTTCTTCGAACCCGACGTCCTCGACCGCCAGCGATACCGCGACATCGAAGACCCACCCTGGGCCCAGGTCGTCGTCTATTCCGCCCTGAACACCGACGCCGTACACCAATGCCTCGACCGCGCACGCCATGCCGACCTGATCATCAAAGCCAGCGGCATCGGCGTCTTCGACACCCTCCTCGAATCCGCCGTACTCCAGCTCAAAACCCCCGCCAACATCGTCGCCTTCTGGGACGTCGACGCCCCCGCCACCCTCGAACGCCTCAAGCACAACCCCTGCGACCCCCTCGCCTCTCTCATCCCACGCTACGACCTGATCCTCACCTACGGCGGTGGCGATCCCGTCGTCACCGCCTACCGCGCACTCCACGCCCGCCAGTGCGTCCCCATCTACAACGCACTGGACCCCACCACCCATCACCCCGTCCCCCCCAACCGCCGCTTCGCCTCCGACCTGGCCTTTCTCGGCAACCGCCTGCCCGACCGCGAACACCGCGTCGAGGAATTCTTCCTCCACGCCGCCCAACTTCTGCCCGACCGCCGCTTCCTCCTCGGCGGCAGCGGCTGGCACGACAAACCCCTGCCCCGCAACGTCAGTTACCTCGGCCACATCTACACCCACGACCACAACGCCTTCAACTGCTCACCCCTGGCCGTCCTCAACATCAGCCGCGACAGCATGGCCCGCTTCGGCTTCTCCCCCGCCACCCGCGTCTTCGAAGCCGCCGGCGCCGGCGCCTGTGTCATCACCGACCACTGGGACGGCATCGAAACATTCCTCCAGCCCGGCCGCGACATCCTCGTCGCCCGCACCGGCCAGGAAGTCGCCGACCATCTTCAACACCTCTCCCCGACCCAAGCCCAAACCATCGGCCAATCCGCCATGCGCCGCGTCTTGGCCGAACACACCTACGCCCATCGCGTACGCCAACTCGAATCCGTCTTGGAAGCAGCCCACCCCTCCCCCCGCACCATCCCCGCAAAGGAGGCCATCGGTGAACACTGAATTCCCCCAAATCATCACCCCATCCCCCGCTCCACCCCGCCGATCGCTGCGCATCGTCATCCTCGGCCTGTCCATCACCTCCTCCTGGGGCAACGGTCACGCCACCACCTACCGCGGCCTCGTCCGCGAACTCGCCCGCCGCGGACACCACGTCCTCTTCCTCGAACACGACAAACCCTGGTACGCCGCCAACCGCGACCTGCCCCATCCCCCCTACGGCCAAACCCAGCTATACCACGGCCTCGACGACCTCAAGAACCGCTTCTCCCAATCCATCATCCAAGCCGACCTGGTCATCGTCGGCTCCTACGTCCCCCAAGGCATCGCCATCGGCCGATGGATCACCACCTGCACCGACGGCATCGCCGCCTTCTACGACATCGACACCCCCATCACCCTCGCCCGCCTCGACCACGGCGACGCCCAATACCTCTCCCGAGACCTCATCCCCCGCTACGACCTCTACCTCTCCTTCACCGGCGGCCCCACCCTCCATCGCCTCGAGTCCGAATTCGGCTCGCCCCGCGCCAAACCCCTCTACTGCGCCGTAGACGCCGAAGCCTACTACCCCCAATCCGTCCCCATCCAATGGGACTTGGGATACCTCGGAACCTACAGCCTCGATCGCCAACCCTCCGTCCAGCGTTTCCTGCTTTCCCCCGCCCAAAATCTCCCCGCCTCCCGTTTCGTCCTCGCCGGCCCCCAGTACCCCGACACAATCCTCTGGCCCCCAAACGTCCAGCGTCTCACCCACCTCCCCCCGGCCGAACACTGCGCGTTCTATAACGCCCAGCGCTTCACCCTGAACGTCACCCGTCAGGACATGATCCGCGCCGGCTTTTCCCCCAGCGTGCGACTGTTCGAAGCCGCCGCCTGCGGCGTCCCCATCATCTCCGACTGGTGGGAAGGTCTCGACCAATTCTTCACCCCCGACCGCGAAATCCTCATCACCCGCGACACCGACGACGTATTGCACTATCTGCAACACCTCCCCCCCGAACAAGCCCAACAGATCGGCCGGCAAGCCCGCGCCCGCGTCCTCTCCTCACACACCGCCGCGCACCGCGCCGCGGAACTGGAAAACTACGCCTTGGAACTGCTTTGCAGGTGAACCCCCATGAGCCGCTTCCCAGCCGAATCCCCCAACGCCTCCGCCGACCTTCAATCACAAATCCGCCAGCTCGGCCCCTGGTTCCACAACCTCCACCTGCCCGACGGATCACAAACCTTCCCCGACCACTGGCTGGGAGATTTCCCCTCCTACAAGTGGCAAGCCCTCGCCAACCACATCCCCCACGACCTGCACGGCTGGAACTGTCTGGATATCGGCTGCAACGCCGGCTTCTACTGCTTCGAACTCGCCCGCCGCGGCGCTGCCGTCCTGGGCATCGACAACGACGAACGCTACCTCCGACAAGCCCGCTGGGCCTGCGACCAATTCCATCTCGCCGACCGCGTCCAATTCCAATCCATGCAGGTTTACGACCTGGCCCGCCTCCAGCAGAAATTCGACCTGGTGCTCTTCCTCGGCGTCTTCTATCACCTGCGATACCCCATGCTCGGCCTGGACATCGTCACACAGAAAGTCCGCCGACTCCTCGCCTTCCAAACCCTCATGACCCCCGGCCACCAGGTCTGCGACCAAACCCGCAACTGCCAATGGCAGGACCGCCAACGCTGGACCGAACCCGGCTGGCCCAAAATGGCCTTCCTCGAACACGGCTACGCCGGCGACCCCACCAACTGGTGGGCCCCCAACCACGCCGCCGTCCTGGCCATGCTCCGCTCCAGCGGCATGCGCGTCCTCGCCCTCCCCGACGCCGAAGTCTATCTCTGCGAACCCGACCCCCTGCACCCCTCCCCCGCCGAAACCTGGAACGCCAACGAATTCCGCTCCGCTACCGGCCAATCCCCATAGCCGCCGCTTCCTCTTCCCAAGCCTCAATATCCCCCATGAAATACTGCACGCGGGTCTTCTTGAATTCCTTCATCGAATACAGCGCCGCATACTCCCTCACCCCCGTCGCCTCACTGATCGCCTCCAACACCCTGTCGCACTCCGTCTTCTTTGGCGCATGCACCATTGTAAAAATAGTATAGGGCCAATCCTCGTACGTCGGCCGCAGATAACAATGGCTCACCGCATCGAAGTTCGCCGCAATCTGCCCGAACCGCTCCTGATCCTCCGGCCGAACCACCCACACCCCCATCCCATTGGCCGCAAACCCCGCCTCCCGATGATGCAACACCGCGCTGAACCGCCGCATCCTCTTCTGCCGCTCGTACGTCTTCGCCGCCGCAAACAATTCCTCCAGCGACACCCCCGCCTCCGCCGCCCATCCGTCATACGGCCGCTCCTCCACAGGCAAATCCTGCTGCAACACCCGGATCATCCGCTTATCCGCCTCCGTCACCGAAAAACTCATCGCCTGCTTGCGCTGCTCCTCCCCAAACTTCGGCGCACCCGACTGCGCCGCCAAATCCCCCCCGCCCCCCAAATTCAACTTCACCCCGATCTTAAACAGTTTCAACGTCGGCATCATTCGCGTCTGAATCGCCCCGCTCCGCCTGTGCAAAATCTCCACCGTCCCCTCCAGCCCAAACCGACTGTCCGGCGGCGTCGCAATCGTATACCACAAATTATACGGATGATTCCGCTTGTAATTATGCGTCACCCCCGGATGCCGGTTAATCGTCTCCGCCGCCTCGTTCAACCGCGACGGCTCAATCCGCGCCGCCACCAGCGAACTGCTATACCCCAGAGCCTTGGTATCAAAAATCGCACTGATCTGCCGGATCACCGCATGCGGCTCACTCTTCATCGCCGCCACGCGCCCAATCACCTCCCCCTCCTCCACCCCAACCCGCCGCCCGATCTCCCCAAACGGCCGCTCCACCAGCGGAACCTCTTCCTGGATCACATTCAACAACCGATTATCGATCTCATCCAATTTCCGATTCATACACTGCTTGCAGAAGGACAAATCATGAAAGCCGAATTATGAAGGAGGAAAGCAGAACAGTTGATAAAGGCTTTCTTCCTTCTTCATCATTCATCATTCATCATTCTGACTTCTCCTAATAGTGAAACCCATTCCCGCGCCGATGAACAAACGCCTCCCCCGCCTTCAGCACATCCCCCCCGACAACCTCCGCCACAAACAGATCATGATCCCCCCCAAACTCGCAAACCCGCAGCACCCGGCAATCCAGATACCCCAGCGCATCCGCCAGCACCGGCATCCCCCCCGCGCTATTCACCACCCGCACCCCCTGAAATACCGACTCCCCCATCCCTCCCCGCGCAAACGGCTTCATCAGCGCCCCATCCGACTCCCCCAGAATCGACAACGCAAACCCCCCGCTCTGCCGAACCGTCTCCGCCAGCGTCCGCTCCCTCCCAACCGCCACCGACACCGTCGGCGGATCAAACCCCGCCTGCTGCACCCAACTCACCAGCACGCCTCCCGCCTTCCCTTCATGACTGCTCGTCATAATGTACAACCCGCTGGGAATTTTCCCCAGCGCCTTCCCCACCGTCTGCTTCAACTGCTCATTCACAGCCATGAACCATCACACCTTTCGCTGTAGGGGCGACGCATGCGTCGCCCCCAATCATAGGCAAGCCCATACATCACCCCGCCGTTTCTCTCCCTTCTAGCCGACAAGCCCCAATTTTGCTACCGTTAGGTCATGGACGACACCCCCCTCAATGAAACACCCCAGCCCACCTTCTACACCTGCCCCCATTGCCAGCAGGAAGTCGAAGCCACCCCCACCCCCGAAGCCCAAATGATCTCCTGCCCCCACTGCACCAGCGAATTCGTCATCCCCGCCCTGACCGACGCACAAGATGCCGACGAAACCGACCAACCCGACGACGACGACCTCAGCAGCCTGCGCATCCACGCCGTCACGCAAATCCGCCGCGCCGCCATCCGCAGCCGTTCTTATCTGATCATCCTCATCAGCATCTGCCTCGTCGGCATCGTCCAGCTCTCCCTCAACATCTACCATCACCTCCGCCACGGCGACTGGGGCCGCAAGCCCCTCGGCTACGCGATTTTCATTCTTTTACTGACCCTGCTAACCCTCCACTTCATCCGCCGCGCCATCGAATACCACCAAGAAATCCGCCGCTCCGCCCTGACCACCCCCACCACCCCCCCCGACTTCTCCCCCCTCAGCGACGGCAGCCAACACTGGAAAAACCTCGAACGCTTCACCCAATAACCGCGACGCAACGCGTCGCGGAGCCCTCGCACATGTCCATCTCCCACCCCCCGCAACGCATCCCCTCACAACCCCCTCCCCCCGCTAAGCCCCGAAGCTTATCGCTCCCGAAGCTTCCCTTTCAAACTTCCTGAAACCACTGGCAACCTCCTCCCCCATCCCCGTATCATCCTCATCATGGACATCGTCACCGCCATCACCGGCGCCAGCGGCGGCACTTTACGCCCAGCGCTTCATCCAAGGCCTCGTCGCCGCCGACGTCAACGTCCACCTGATCGTCTCCCCCCTCGGCCGCCGCCTCCTCCACGACGAACTCGGCATGGAAACCCTCGATCTCGACGCCCTCGCCGCCACCCCCGACCACCGCATCACCCTCTACAACTACAACGACGTCGGCAGCAAACTCGCCAGCGGCAGCTTCCTCCACGACGGCATGGCCATCGTCCCCTGCAGCAGCAACACCCTCGCCCAAGTCGCCCACGGCCTGTCCGGCAACCTCATCTCCCGCGCCGCCGCCGTCACCCTCAAAGAACGCCGCCGCCTCATCCTCGCCCATCGTGAAATGCCCCTCTCCCCCATCGACGTCAACAACTACAAAACCCTCACCGACGCCGGCGTCATCCTCGCCCCCCCCAACCCCGGCTTCTACCTCAACCCCACCACCCTCACCGAAATCGTCGATTTCGTCGCCGGTAAACTCCTGGACCTCTTAAACGTCCCCCACCACCTCCCCACCCGCTGGCTCCCCCCATCCCCCAACGCCCGCCGATAGCCATCGGTGGGCCTCCACCCCTCAACAAAAAAAGAACGCCCCTTCACAGGAGCGTCCTCAAGTGGCCTCGATCGGAGTCGAACCGATATGCCCTTACGGGCAATGGATTTTGAATCCATCGCGTCTGCCAGTTCCGCCACGAGGCCGTGCCGGAAGGGCGGTATATTTACCACACTCCGGGAAATTACGCAAAGGGTGCTTGACTTGCCCCCCTTTTGCCGAAATACTTAATGCATCATGCAGCGAAGCCAACTACGATCCCTGCGACTTAGCCTGGCCCTTCCGGGCCTTAGCTTACCGTGCGCATGATCGTAGGACTCGCTGCCAAGAGGAATTCTCATCAGCCCTGCGATCCAGAATCGTAGGGTTTTTCGTTTATATGGAGTCTGTCATGGAGACCGTTCGAATTTTCGACACCACGTTACGCGACGGCGAGCAATCCCCCGGGGCCACCCTGACCCTCCCCGAAAAACTGGAAATCGCCCGCCTGCTCGAATCCATGGGCGTCGATATCATCGAAGCCGGCTTCCCCATCAGTTCCAACGGCGACTTTGAAGCCGTCCACGCCGTCGCCGCCGAAATCGCCAACAGCACCATCTGTGGCCTCTCCCGCTGCACCCCCAAGGACATCGACCGGGCCGGCCAAGCCCTCAAGCACGCCGCCAAGCCGCGCATCCACGTCTTCTGCGCCACCTCCAAGATCCACCGCGAGCACAAGCTCAAAAAAGGCAAGGAAGACATCATCCGCATCAGCGTCGATTCCGTAAAACAGGCCCTGCAATACACCACCGACGTCGAATTCTCCCCCGAGGACGCCAGCCGCACCGAGCTGGAATTCCTCGCCGAGATCACCCACGCCGTCGTCGAAGCCGGCGCAACCACCATCAACCTGCCCGACACCGTCGGCTACGCCACCCCCAAAACCTACGGCGAAATCTTCTCCTACCTCTACGCCAAACTCCCCATCCTGCGCCAACGCAACATCATCCTCTCCTCCCACTGCCACAACGACCTGGGCCTCGCCGTCGCCAACTCCCTGGCCGCCGTAGAAAACGGCGCACGCCAGATCGAATGCACCATCAACGGCATCGGCGAACGCGCCGGCAACGCCTCCCTGGAAGAAATCGTCATGGCCCTGAAAGTCCGCCACGATTTCTACAAAATCGGCACGCGCATCGACTCCACCCGCATCTACCCCGCCAGCCGAATGGTCTCCGCCTTCACCGGCCTGACCGTCCAACGCAACAAAGCCATCGTCGGCGAAAACGCCTTCGCCCACGAAGCCGGCATCCATCAGGACGGCGTCCTCAAATACCGCGAAACCTACGAAATCATGGACCCCGCCACCGTCGGCATCCCCAAATCCTCCCTCGTCCTCGGCAAACACAGCGGCCGACACGCCTTCAAAGACCGTGTCACCGCCTTGGGCTACTCCCTCACCGAAGAACAGCTCGAACAGGCCTTCAATCGCTTCAAAGCCCTGGCCGACAAAAAGAAGGAAGTCTTCGACGAAGACATCGAAGCCCTGGTGGACGACCAGTTGAAGCTGACGCACCAGCTCTGGAGTTTGCAGGGCATGCAGGTAACCGCCGGCTCCAGCAGCATCCCCACGGCCACCATCACCCTCAAGGACAGCAACGGCCAAACCGTCCAGGACGCTTCCGTCGGCGACGGCCCCGTCGACGCCATCTACTCCGCCATCCAGCGTCTGACCGGCGTCAAAGTCAACTTAGCCGACTACCGCATCCGCGCCGTCACCAAAGGCAAAGAGGCCATGGGCGAAGTCCAGATCGAGCTCGAGCATTCCGGCCACAAAGTCCGCGGCCGCGGCCTCTCCACCGACATCCTCGAAGCCAGCGCCCTGGCCTACCTAGCCGCCATCAACCGCCTGCGCAGCCTCAGCGCCCGCGAACAATTAACCGCCCTCCACGCCAACGTCTAAAGCAAGCCCCCTCGCATTCCCCCACGCCCACCGATCCCCATCGGTGGGCTTTTTATTGTTCCCCCGTCGCCCCTTCGTTCTCGACCCCGCTTGCGGTTTCGCGGATCCAACCCCTCCCTTGGGTGTAATGCTTGCGGAGGGTAGTGCTTCCGTTCAGCCCCGTCAGGGGCGTAAGAACCTCTTACGCCCCTGCCATAGCTGAACAGAAGCCGATCCTCCACAAGCGTTACACCCTTCGCTTACAGTTTCGCAAATCCCCCTTGCGATTCCCCGCCAGACGAGTAAAATCCCCCACTCAAGCGACGGCTCACCCCCTCGCTTGCAACGGGCGATTAGTTCAGTTGGCTAGAACGCACGGATCACACCCGTGAGGTCACAGGTTCGAGTCCTGTATCGCCCACTTCCCCGCAAAACTTCAACCCCCATTAACACCAAACGCCCACCGATTCCAATCGGTGGGTTCTCTCCCCGCTGTCGCATACTGAATCCAACGCCGTAGGGGCGACGCATGCATCGCCCTCCCTCCCTCCACCCCTTCACCCCTTCGCCACCCCCTCCCGGCTCACCCGAACACGTTCCAGCAGAACACTCGCCGGCTCATAATCCCGACCTTCCCGACGGGCCAACTCCGCCTCCGTGGGCACCAGTTCCCCCCGAAACGCCTTAGCCAGAATGGATTGACTCAGTTTCTCCGCCCGCGCAGTGGCGGCGGCCACCCGCTTCTCTATCGCATCCGCCAACTCAAACAACGCCTCCACCCGCCGGACGATTTCGTGCTGCTCGGGCAGAGGGGGAATCCGTACATCATGTGCTTCAAGCAAATCTTTCCGGACACCATCTTGTCCAACCGTCCGTTCTGAAAAGTGGATTACATCTTGTCGGAGTTGAGGCTCTTGAAGGAGATAAAACAAGAAATCATTGAGAAGGGTTTTGGATTCTTTGGGTACGGCTTTCATTAGGGCAACATTGTAGGCACCACTGATACCACGCAATATTTGAAATAATGGCGGTCCATATCGCCCAATCATTACATCATGTCCAGAACAAAACCTTCTGGCCATCTGTTTCGGAACAAACGTGAGGTGGTCATCAGATTTATAATCACGAATCTGGATCAATCGAATATAGCCGTCACGTGGTTCATAAATAAAATGGTCTTTTGCTGGCTGACTTCCGCCAATAATCTCGCATACCGTTCCAAGCGGTACTGTTTTCCAATTAGGCTCATCACCATTTTTCCCCCGCCACTCCGCCGTGAGTTTCCCGCAGCAGGCGGCGGCGAGGACGGACTGGCGGAAACGCTTGAGCATGCCCGGAACCTTCGCCAACCGCCCCCGAACCGCATTCACCCCCGCCAGCAATTCCTCCACCTTCGCCACAATCCGCTTCTGCTCGGCCAAGGGAGGCAAAGCGAAATCAAAATCTGCCAGACGGTCAAAACTGACACGGGGTAATTGGACTCCAGCACTATGGTGGTGCGCGTAGTTGACGACCGACTTCTGCATTAGGAAATGTAACAGATAACTCGATTCCAAGTATGGATTTTTAGGGAAAACAAGGATATCCGTCGAACAGATGCCGGCGAAAGGTGGGATACATACCTTATTGAGATACGGTCGAAGTTTCCCGTAAAGTACATCACCGGCATGGAATGTTGCTTTGGTGCTATTTACGTCATGGCCTTTACCATAACCAACAATCCGCCCTGTATTCTGTTCAATGTGCTCAAGCGATAGGTACTTTGCATCAGGGCACTTGGATGGTTCAACTTTCGCCTTGGAGGGCGAAATAACGTCGCCAAGTGTGCCCAACGTCCACCCCTCCGGCAGATTGTCCTCCGCCGTATTGTTCTGAGCCACCAGATTGGATTTCCCATTTTTCATTTTGCGCCTTACTTATTCTTCCGGTTTTTCGGCGGATTGGGCAGATAGCCGGCGCCGATGTCCAAGGCCTCCTCCGGTGTGCCGAAAAATTCCCCGGACCCAAAGGCGCAGGGCGTGTACTTCTCATTGCTGTAGGTGAAGAAATCCAGGCTCCAGCTATCTCGGGCAAAATAGCGCAGCCGGCAAAGGTGCAACGGCGTACGCAGAAGGCGGGCGCGCATTTCCTCCCGCGTTTCCGGCCAATTCTTCGGTGGCCAATTCGGCGAAATGTCCGGCTCGACAAATGAGTCAATGTAACAGAAAACGCCGCGAAAACGGACGTCCATGGACAGATACCGGCCTTTATAACGCTTTTCGGCATGGGCAAGAATGCGCCGGCGGGTTTCCTCTCGCACGGCAGCGGGAATCGGCAGGCCGCCGGAATGGGGATTGAAAACCCAAGGCATGCATCATTCCTTCGGCGTTCGGTACGCCTGTTGAGGGTGGGCGGGATCAGTATGCACAAGCTCTGCCAACCCCTTGGGTAAGGAGGGCGATACCGGCTTCTCAGTCCGTTTCCAGGATTCCTCAAAGTTCAGCATGGTCAATCTTGTTTTTTAACAGAGCCATTCCCATTCTCCAACAACGCCAGCACCCGCTCCAATTCATCCACCGCCCCCTCCAGTTCGGCTATCGCATCCGTAGCCAGTTCTTCCGGCTCAGGCAGTTCGTCGGCATCTTCCAGCGACTCTTCCTTCAGCCACTTGAAACTGTCCAGCTTGAAATCGCGAGCCTTCACTTCGGATATATCAAACGACCGCCAGCGGTCCTGCTTGGAATCCGACGCCTTCCGCTTGGATCGGCCATTCGGATCAGCCCCGTAGCACTTCTCAAATTCGGCGAAATGCTCGGCCGTCAACGGCCGGTCCTTCTTGGTGATCCCGGGAATATTCGTTCGACAATCGTAAATCCAGACCGTCTTCGTGGCGTAATCCTTCGTGAAGAAAACCACATTCGCCTTCACCCCCTGGCTGTACGGCGTAAACGTGCCGCGCGGCAGACGCAAAACAGTATGCAGGGAACAATCCTGCGTGAGAATCTGAAACACCTCCCCAGCCTGATCCGCAAAAAGGCAGTTGTCCGGCAACACCACGGCCGCCCGCCCGCCGCACTTGAGAACCGTCAGAATATGCTGCACAAAATTAAGCTGCTTGTTGCTGGTGGAGATGGTGAAATCCTCCCGCTCGGGAACCTGATTGGCTCCCTTGGTGCCGAAGGGCGGATTAGTAAGAATGCAGTCAAACCGCTGGGAATCCGGGTTCTCGTAAATGGTGTCGCCCAGCTTGATCTGCGGCTCAACCCCGTGCAGAAAAAGATTCATCAGCGCCATCCGACGCGGCCGGGCAACAAGGTCCTGCCCAAAGTAAGTCGATTTGCGAACCCGCCTGGCAACATCCCGTTCCAAGGCCCCGCCCTTCGTCTGTTCCATCAGCCATTCATGCGCAGCAACCAGAAACCCCCCGGTCCCGCAGGCCGGATCGGCAATGGTGAAGTCCTGCCGAACACGGGGATCGGGTTTCATGCAGCCGACAATCGATTGAATCAAAACGCGAGGCGTAAAATACTGCCCCGCCCCCTTCTTCCCCTCGCTGGCCGCCTGTTCCAGCAGACCCTCATAAGCCGCCGCCTTCACATCCACGCCAAGAGACGTCCACTCGGTTTCATCAACGAGGTTGATGAGCCTCTTGAGATTAACCGGGTTGTTAAATCGTGACATCGCCTCGGCGTAAATATCGCCAAGAATGCCCGGCGTCTTGGACAGCTTACGCAGCAGGTCGGTATAAAAGTCCGTCAGTTCCGTTCCAGTCTTGTCCCGCAGCTTCGGCCAATCACACCCCTTGGGCAATTCGACACCCTTCTCATCCGCCATCTTCAAAAACAGCAGATAGGTAATCTGCTCGATGTAGTCACCATAATCGATGCCATCATGGCGAAGAGTATGACAAAAGCCCCAGAGTTTGTTGACGATATCGGACATCAATTATTCACTTTTGTTTCGGGTTGCCCGGCAGTAATCTTTGAGAACAGCCACTTGTAAGTATCGGTGAGAGCCTTCCACACATCCTCATCTGCCAGAGTCACGGCATGGGCGGACGGATACCCTTTGGAGTCTTCCAGATTCAACCCTTGTATGGCCAGAAGCCGAGCGCGCAGTTCCTCTCGCACCGAATTGGATTCCAGCCGCATCAGTGCGAACTGAATCTCGCCATCCTGAAACACTCGCATCAGCTCCGTGTCTTCGCCATTTACAATGGCGCGGGTCGTAAATGTCGCGCTCTGGCCATGGCCCCACTTAACGCCGTTGGCATTGCCTTCGAACCATTTGATCAACTTCTCCATCACCCTCACGACTGGTTCGCCGCTTTCGGCGCAGCATTCCTTCATGAAACTACCCCTATCCCAACTCCTTTTATCTTTCCCCGATGATTTCCGAGATTCCGACCTGGTTGTTTGTCCTATGACACGAGGCACCAAAGTCTTCTGCTTCGTTTCTTTATTCACGAACTGCTTAAGATCGATGGCGAGAACTTCGGCATTCTCCATGTCTTCGTTGAGAAATTCGACAATTCGCTGTAGTTCGCGGGGAATGGCATCCGCAACGAAAACAAGGCGGATTCTCTTCAGCTCAAGATTCTCATGGACTTTGTGCCAGAAAGCATCGACATCCGCCGGACCGGTGGACTCTGAATTGGAAAGATGTTTTGCCAACTCCGCAACGGGATCACGGTTGTTGCTTCGGCACGTCTCCTCGAATGCCGCTTTGATTTTTCCTTCGGGCCAATAGAGGACAGCGTTTGCAGCATAATCCAGCATTTGACCAACCACTTCACGGCGAACGCGGGTATCTGTACTTCGTTTGACTTCCACAAGCGTCGGTATGCCGTCCTGATCGAGGAAGAGGTGATCTATCGACCAGCGATCGGCCGAATTGTCATCATCAGCAACACCCATTTCACGCGTTATTAGAAGCCAGCGGCGCGGGTTGTCAGAATCAACCTGTTCACCGGCAAGAAGGTCGGGGTACTCTTCCAGGAGTTCCTGGAGGATGTCTTCGCTGTCGTAGGGCTGTTCCTCCATTGCGCTCAGCTTGTTGTTGTTTCCAATCAAGAAAATCTTGTTACTCATGCTGCCACCGCCTCATTGATTTGCCGGAGAATTTCCGGCAATTTCCCTTTGAAGTCCCGATCCGCCTTGCCCCATCCTCCAGCTTGCGCCAGCACGGGGATATTTTCAAAATCTTCCTCATCAATCGACAGATTCGCAATCAAATGTTCCCGTATCCGCCCCAGCCACCGCTCCTGCTCGGGCGTAAACAATCGGCCGCCGGTGATCCTGGCAAACGCCCGCTCAACCCGCTCGGCCGCCGTTAACAGCGGTTCCTGTTCCCGTGCGGCATGTTTCACCATCGAAATCAAATCCACCAGAGCCTTCTTATACCGCAGATCGTGCGCCTTTTGCAGCAGGTCGATGGTGAACCGTTCCGGCGCAGTGGTAAGTTTCTTTTTCAATTCAACCAGCGCCTGCGGGCTCCAGTCGGCCGGCCGATCCAGCAGAATGCGGATGGCCTGCACCTGCGCGGGATTGTCCCGCACAAACCGGGCGAATGCCTCCAGGTAATCCTCCGGCTTGTATTCCTTCCCCACCCCGTCGCGAATGAGGTATTCGCTGCTGACGGCGTCCTCATTCTCGTTGGCCTTGATGAAAATCTTCGGCCTTCGAGGATAGTTCACCAGCAATTCCTGAAAATCCGGCCTCCGCAACAGCTTCATGGAACCCGTGAAATCCCTCTTCAAGGCGGCCGGAAGCTGCGCGGCATATTTCGCCACGTCCCCATCGGGCACCCCAAACGCCTCAAACAGCGGCGGCGCTTTCTCCCCGTCCATCTCCTTGGCGATGCGCTGAAGCCGTTTGACCAGGCAGCGGATGTTGTAATCCCGGTCGCGGTTGGCCCAGATGTCATCGATGATCTGCTTGATCGTCCGGGCCGGTTGTTCGGGAGGATCGGCCGTGATGGCCGTCGCCTCCTTGAAATACTTGAGCAGCGTACCGTCAAAGCAGTCAAAAACCGTGAAATGGGACTTATCCGGGTATTTCTCCCCCTTGCGCGTGCCCCGGCCGAGCATCTGCTCAAACAGAATGCGGCTTTTGACCGGACGCAGAAAGACAATGTATTCCAGATCGGGAATATCCACGCCCGTGCTCATCAGGTCCACCGACACCACAATCCCCGGCTCAGGACGATTGCGGAATTCGCGGATGACTTGAAGAGGGCGATCCACCCGGCCGGTGATCTTGCGGACAAAAAATTGACCCCGCCCGAAAACATCCGCGGCCATCGCGACAAGTTGATCGGCATGGGACGTGTGCGGCAGATCGTGAGCGGCGAAAATCAGGGTCTTGGGAAATCGGCCATACTGCTGCTCATGCGCATCAGCATATTTTTTCAGTTCCTGAAGGATTTTATGGTTGGAATCGGGAGACGTAACCACCCGTTCCACTTCCGCGGGATCAAATTCCCGCTGGTCCTCAAGCTGATCGAGCTTTTCGTTGCCGCTGTCGGGATCAACCAGGGTGATGGTTTCCCCTTCCTTGAGAAACACACCCTGCATGCGGACGTTGGACTTGATCTTTACCGCATCGTAATCAACCAGATACCCTTCGCGGACGGCACGGGAATATTCATAGCGGAAAACCACGTCATTGAAATACGCCTTGGTATGGGCGGCCGGCGTGGCCGTCAAACCGATCTTGACGGCGTCAAAATGATCGAGGGTATTTCGCCAGAGGGATTGTTCGGCCGTGGTGTAACCCCGATGGCACTCGTCGGCAATGATGACATCGAAGGCATGAATGGGAATCGGAACCTGATCGGCATCGTCGTCGATATCGTCCCCTTCACCTGACCAGACAGCCGCCCGCCCGAAAAGATTAATCGCCATCCGCTGAATGGTGCAGACGTAGACGAAAGCATGCTTGGCTTCCGGCCCCGTCAGGTACTCATTCGGCATAACGTTCGGATCAAACTTCTCTTCCTCGCCAAAATCCTCCCGCTGAAATCGCTGGCTGTATACCTCGTAAATCTTGTTGAATTTCTGGTTCGGCTCCGGCTCGAACGACGCAAACGCCCGCACCGCCTGCGCCGCCAATGCTCGCCGATCCACCAGAAACAGAATCCGCCGCCCCACCCCCGATTTCATCAGCCGATAAACCTGGTTGACCAGCGTAAACGTCTTGCCCGTCCCCGTGGCCATCGCCACCAGCATCTGCCGCTTGCGGTTGGTAATCGCCTGCTCCACAGCCCCATTGGCTTCAATCTGATACGGCCGAAGCCGGGGATGATTGTTCGGCGTGTTCGCAAGGCTGCGGCAGGCACCCTCAAAATCCCGTTCCAGCAGTTCCCTAAGAAGTCGTTTCAGAACCCATATGTCTCATTCACGCAGCGATCTTGCCTTTCAACTTGAGCGTTTGAATGCGGTTGGCGCAGATGGTGCAGGCGGCCAGTTCGTTCATCGCCTGCCAGTGCGCGCCCGTTGTTTCGTAGCAGAGCTTCAGCCGCCGGTAGTTGCCTATCCAACTCAGCGTCCGCTCGATCACGTACCGCACCTTGCCCAAGCCGCTGCCATGCACGTTGCTGCCCCGAGAGGCCAAGAGCGACTGGACGCGACGCTCCACCACCTCGGCTATGATGTCCTTGGTTCCGTAGGCCCGGTCCCCCAACGTCGCGTCCGGCTTGTAGCGCCACTGGCCCGAAGGCATCTTGATCGGCGGCATCGAGTCCAGCATCGCCAGGAACACCTCCTGGTCCGGAACGTTGGCCGGGGTGGTCCATACCACCAGCGGCAGGCCCTCCTTGTCACTGATCACGTGCCGTTTGCAGCCCTTTTTTGCCCGATCCGTCGGATTGGGTCCGCTGTGCGCCCCCCTTTTACGGCCCGCACCGAGGCCGCATCCACCACCGCCACCGACAGGTCGATCTGCCCGGCCTCCCCCAGCACGTTCAGCAGCAATCGGTGCAGTTGTGGCCAGATGCCCCCGGCCGTCCATTCGGCAAAGCGTCGCCAGCAGGTCGAGCCGCTGGGCCACAGGTCGCACTTGGGCAGGCGTTGCCACTGGCAGCCGGTTTTCAGCACATGCAGGATGCCTTCCAGGCACGGCCGGTCGGCAGCGCGTGGGGCTCCGCCATGTGGGTCGGGCGGGTGCTTGGGCAAGAGCGATTCGATGTGGTTCCAGAGTTCGTCGCAGACCAGTGGCTGGGGCATGAGGCGTGTACTCCATTACAGCCTCCTTCCCTTCATCCGTGACATTCAACCGAGAAATCATCATACGTTTGCCGCAACTTTGAGGTTCTGAAACCGCTTCTAAGAGCGGCCGGAGTATGAAAACCGGACACCTTGCGCGAGCAATTCAGCCGATGGCGAACATCATGAAACCAGATCACCTCCCCATTGGTGGAATAAAGAAAAGGCACATGCAGCCCGTCAAAATTGTACGGGTTATTGGTTGCGCCTCTGGCATACCGCTCGGCCTGCGTCAGCACATTTTGCGGACCCAGCGAAAGTTTCTTGGCTTCGACAATCCCCAAGACCTGCGAGTCGCAACAAAGCGCATAATCCGCCGGGCCTTCCTCCGTCGAATATTCCTCGATCCGGTAAGCCCCCCGCATGGAATGCGAACTTTTCCGCCAACCCAGCGCATCCAGCCCCGGATCGATCCGCCGCTTCCGCGTCAGCCATTCGCTGTTCAGTTCGCTGCAATCCATAGCCGCCCGTCTTTGATCCCATTCCGAACAGCAATATTTTAACCCCGCCCACTCCAAAACGCCAAACCCCATCCCCGACTACGAACCACTGACCAAGGACAAACTTATCCCTTGCATTATTCTTATAACATGCTACAATCCCCCCGCGCCCAAAGTCCGCGCCGACTCGGCCAAGCTCTTTGACAACCCAACTCACAGCAGCAGGTCGAGCCCCAAGGTTCGCCCCTTCGTCCCTTCACCCCTTCGCCCCCGCCGTACAAAACAAACCCACCGCCCTCGCCACGCCGCAGCGCAGCAGCGCGAAGCTGCGGATGCTTTTTCTTTACAAAACAAACCCACCGCATCCCCCCACCTTCCCCCGTGGCGCTCGTACAAAACAAACCCACCATCCCCCGTTTTTCACCCCGCCAATGCGGTTTCGTGATACGCCGGGTTAATTATAGATGCCTGTGTCTTATCCGTGTTCCTCCGTGCCATCCGTGGCCAAAAACCTCCGCCCCCGGCATCCCAAGGCGAGAACAGCCCACATGGCGATTCACCAAACAAACCCACCACCAATGACCACCCACCCCGTCAATTCGCCCTTGCAAACCCGGCAGGCTCAAGCCGCTCCGCCAACCCAGACCGGCCAAGGCCCCATCGCTCCCGGCCTGCCGAGCGATCCCGGTTTTAATGGAATTTGGTTTGCTTGCCATGCCGACGACATTGAAGACGAAGCGTCTTCATCCCCCTCCCCATGATCGGCATGGAGTTTCGCCGTGAATGCAGAACCCCCCGCCCCCGAATCCAGGTTCAAACGCCGTTTCCACCTCGCCGTCGGCCTGATCGTCCTGACCGCCGGCTACAGCGCCACCCTGCTGGCCATCCGCTACCTGCTGCTGTAAGCCGTTACAATCCCAGCATATCCGCCATGCCATAGCGTCCGGGCTTCTGCCCGGCCAGCCACTTGGCCGCCTTCAGCGCCCCGTAGACGAACGTATCCCGGTTCGTCGCCACATGGGTCAGTTCCAGTCGTTCCCCCATCGCCGCGAAGTACGCCGTATGCCGGCCGATCTCATCGCCGATCCGCAGCGCATGCATCCCGATCTCCCCGGGATTGCGAACGCAATCGTCCCCGTGCCGGTCATACACCAGCGCATCGCGGCTCTTGCCCATCGCCTTCAGGATCGCATCCGCCAACCCCATCGCCGTGCCCGAAGGCGCGTCTTTCTTGAACCGGTGATGCCCTTCGACGATTTCCTTGTCGTAGTCGTCCCCGAGCACTTTCGCAACCTCCGCCGCCACCTTGAACAGCAGGTTGACCCCCAGGCTCATGTTCGGCGCTTGCAGGATCGGGATTGCCGTCGCCGCCTGATCGATGATGGCATGATCCGACGGCTGCAATCCCGTCGTCCCGATCACCATGGCGATCCCGCGATCCCGGCAGGTCTTGATCCAGTGCCGCGTCGCCGCCGGCGACGTGAAATCGATCATCACCTGCGGCGTCGGCCGCAGGTCAAACGTCACCGGCACCCCCATCGCCCCCACGCCCACCACCTCTCCCGCATCCTTCCCCAGCAGCGCGTGGTCCGGCCGCTCAATCGCCGCCACCACCTGCAACCCCCCATCCTGTTTCGCCAGCGCCACCAACCGACTCCCCATCCGCCCCCCCACGCCCGTAACCGCCAAACTCGTCATGATAGCTCCCATGTGGATTTGCAATTTGCAATTGCCAATTTGCAATTTGAATACAGACAACGTCTCCTGCTTCTTCATTTGCAAATTGCAAATCGCAAATTGCAAATTCCCATTACGTTCGTCTTCGCCTGCTTTTACGCCAATACCGCCGGGTCGCCGCCCATCGCCCGGATGATGGCCTCCAGGCTGTCTTCGACCTGCACCGGGCGGTTGACCAGATTGCCCTTGGGCTCGCTGCGCGGGGCCAGATCCTGTGCGGCCTTCAGATCGATCCCCGTATGGTACTTCACCGTCGCATTGGGGTCTTTCAACTCGTGGCCCGTCAGGATGCACACCACCGACTCGCCCGGCGAAATCACCTGCTCGGCCAGCAACCGCCTCAAGCCCGCGATCGTCGCCGCACTGGCCGGCTCGCAGCCGAAGCCCCAGCGGGCCACCATGGCCCGGTGTTCCAGAATCTCCTCGTCGCTCACTTCGCGCACCACGCCGTTCATCACGTCCAGCGCCCGTAGCGACTTGGGCAGATTCACCGGCCGGCTGATCTCGATGGCGCTGGCCACGGTATGCGGATGATAGTTGCTCTCGTCCATCGCCGCGTACAGCTTCTGCACCGCGGCCGCGTCGTACTTCCCGCCGTTCCACCGCAGTCCCCGGCGGGTGTACAGCTCGTTCAACGTATTGGCCCCGCTGGCGTTGATCACCGCCAGCCGCGGAATCTTCTTGATCAACCCCAGTTCCTTCAATTCCATGAACGCCTTGCCGAACGCCGAACAGTTGCCCAGGTTGCCGCCGGGCACGACGATCCAGTCGGGGCTCTGCCAGTCGCGGGCTTCGAGGATGCGGTACATGATGCTCTTCTGCCCTTCCAGCCGGAAGGGGTTGACGCTGTTCATCAGATAGATGCCCATTTCCGGCACGTCCACCGCGATCTGCCGGATGCGCCGCAGACACGCATCAAAGTCGCCCCGGATCTGCAACGTCATCGCGCCGTAATCCAGCGCCTGCGACAGTTTCCCGAAGGAGATCTTCCCGCTGCCGATGAACACGATCCCCTGCACCTCGGCCAGCGAGGCAAACAGCGCCAAGCTCGCGCTGGTGTTCCCCGTCGAGGCGCACGCCACCTTTTTGGCCCCCACCATCCGCGCGTGGGTAAACGCCGCGGTCATTCCGTTGTCTTTGAAGCTGCCGCTGGGATTGAGCCCTTCGTACTGCAACATCAGATTCCGCGGCTTCATCCCAAGTTGCCGGCCCAGCAAATCCGCCTGCTGCAACACCGTCCGCCCTTCGCCGACGGAAACGATATCCGCCTCGGTGCGATAGAACGGCATCAGTTCCCGAAACCGCCACACCCCCGAGAAATCCAGCCGGCCTTCGATCTCCGTCCCCTTGGTGCTCCAGCGGTGTTCAAAGAAGCTCAGGCTCTTGGGCACCGGCAGCCGCGACCAGTCGTAGCGAATGTCCAGCAGACTGCCGCACTTGGCGCAAGACACCAAAGACTCCCCGATCCCAAACGTGGCGTTACAGGCCGGATTAATACACTGTTGAAAAGCAACGTCGTTCATGCCCCCAAAGGTAAGACCAGAAGCCCAAAAGGTCAAAGCCCCCACGCCGTCCGTGGCAGGTATTTCCCGATCAGCCCGATTGTTTCACCGCCCGAACGATCCCCCCGGCGGCCCAACAGCTACGAAGCGACTTCCGTTGCGGCTCAATGACGGATGCAGAAACGGTCGAATTCCCCCGTGGCCGGCAGCGTATTGAGATCGGCCTTGCGAATGAATCCGTCAAGGCGATGATGAACGTCTTCGATGAGATGGTCCATGTCCGTGTCCGGGCCTTCCATCACCAGTTCCACGCGTCCGTCGGCGAGGTTTCGCACGTAGCCACGGACGTTGTACTGCAGCGCCAGGTTCTGCACGGTATACCGGAAGCCCACCCCCTGCACCCGTCCACTGAAGTAACATGCTCGTCGATGCATGGCGTTATCCTCACGGCTCTTACTCTTCGAACAGGTCAATTTATCGTATTTTACCGGCAAGTCCAAGATCAAGTGACCCTCCGAAGTATTCGTTTTTCTCACAAGCCCCACTGCGCCGAAAATTCCTGAAACGCCACCTCGCGGATGTATGCCTGATAAGCCCGGTCGATGGCCTCCATGTCCATTCCCATGTACTGCTCTAACATCGGCCGAACCGCCGCCGGATTCCAGTTGCCCGCTTTCCAGGCGTTGGTTCCGGTTGGATCCGGCACCGTACCGGCCGCCGTGTCGGTCAGCAGCTTTTGCAATGCGGGGCGATATCGCCCTTTCTCAGCTTCCCATAAAAACCGGGCGAATGCCCAGCTTTGCCCGTAAAACGCCTCGATGCGGTCTCCCGGTTCGTTGACGATCTGACCGGCGTGCATGGCGATCAACTGTCCCAGCGGCCATAGCCTTTTGTTTTCGATGGCGTGTCTCAACCCCTGTGTTCGCGTGGGGTTGATCGATAAATTCCACTTTGGCAAGTCGTCGTCCCACCAGACATTTTCGAACATGCATGCCAATCCTTCTTCCAAAAAGGGAGGCAGCCGGTCCTTAAAATGCCTGGCCACGTATTGATGCCACCCCTCGTGCGCCGCTACCGATAGCGTTCCCACGTCGCCGATGAAGTAGGCCACGTACCAATCCCGTATCGTATACCCGCCGCGGTTAATCTGGAGATACACCGACGCATCGGCCCCGGTATTCAGCCGGGTGAAATCCGCCCATTGCCAGCGCTTGTCGAACATGAAGCAGACCATCGGTTTTTCCGACAGCGGCACCTGGGGGGCCAGTCGGTGATACTGGCCTAGCGCCCCCTCCATCAGTTGCGCCAGTTGCCGGGAAAAATCGTCGCTGTTCACCGTGCTGTAGACCAGATAATGCGGCGTCGTCAGGCATTTGCCGGGAATCTTCCCGCAAGTCCACTTCTGCACCGTCACCGGGGCCGGTTTTCTGGGGCCGTCCCACGTGCCGATCCGCGAGGCACAGCCTCCGGCCAGCACGATGAGCAGCAGTGTGATGAGCCCGTGAAGGTTCACGGTTCCGACGATTCTTTGTCCCGTAGCGCTTGGCGTTCGCATGCATTCCCTTTACTCTTATGGCATGCCCCAACTTCGTTTTGACATCATCAGCATTGGCACGCTCAGTCGCAATAGGCTGTGGAACGAAACTCAGCCCGTTCGCACCGCCCACGCCACCACCACCCTCATCCGCGGCGGCAAGCGTAACATCCTGATCGACCCCGGTCTGCCTCCCGCGGCCATCAACGCCCGACTCTTTGAGCGCACCGGCCTGCGTCCCGAGCAGATCGATACCGTCTTCCTCACCAACTTCCGCCCTGCCCATCGGGCCGGCCTGGCTTTATTCTCCAACGCCAGCGTGCTCATCCATGAACCCGAGCAGCAAGCCGCCCGCCAGTATCTGAAACAGTTGATGGAGCAGGCATCTGAAGAAGATATCGATCATAAAGTGCTGCGGGATGAGCTGACGCTGCTGGAATCTTTGCAACCGGCTGAAGATATGCTCGTCGAGCAGGTGGATTTATTCCCCCTGCCCGGTTACACGCCCGGCACCTGTGGTTTATTGCTCTCGCTGCCGACCACCACCGTTCTCATTGCCGGCGACGCCGTCCCCACTCAGGACCATTTTCTGGCCGGGCAGATTCTCCCCGACGCGTTTGATATTCCCACGGCTCAGGAGTCTCTTCGGGAAGTGTATGAGATCGCCGACCTTATCGTTCCCGGGCATGACAACCTGTTTCTCAACCCCCGAACCCAAGGCATCTAACCCCCCCCGGATCAGGAGGGTTCGATTTCCTGATCCTCCCGGTACAAATGCCACAACACGATCTTCACCGTGGCGGCAATCGGAACGGCAATAATCACCCCCAGAATGCCCAGAAGCGTTCCGCCGGCCAGGAACGCGAAGATCACCACCACCGGATGGATCGTCACCGCCCTCCCCAGGACGACCGGCCCGACGATCTGATCGATCGACAAACGCAGTGCGATGGCAAAGCCGGCGAATCCGATGGCCACGCCGAGGCTTTCCTGCTGGATCGCCACCACCGCCAGCATGGTGCCTGAAATGATCGGACCCACCACGGGAATCAGTTCGAGCAGGCCCGTGGCCAGCGACAGCGGAACCGCGTGGGGCCAATGAAACAGCAAGCCGATGCCCAGCCATGCCACCAGCGTCGCGTACAAGACCACGACGGCGATGCCGCGAACGTATCGCCCGAGCATCGGGTTGATCTCCTCCACCATCGCCCGAACCCGCACCCGATGCCGCGGCGGCACCGTCCACAACGCCCCCTCCGCCAGCCGCGCCCCGTGCAGCATGAAGTAAAACAACACCACCAGCGTGAGGAACACGCCGATCAAGGCTTCCATGCCCGTCATCGCCGCCGGGATCACCACCTCCGGCTTGGCCAATAATTCACCGACCCGGCTGCTCACCTTCTGCGTCAGATCGTCCACCTCCAGCCGGCGGCCGAAGAGAACGATCTCGCGGCCTCGGAACAGTTCCGTCAACATCTGATGCACGATCTCCGGCGTATGCCGGGCCAGCGACACCAGTTGCGGAACCAGTACCCGCTCCACCCAGAACGCCAGCGCCTCCGATCAGGCAGAGAATCAGCACGAACAGCAGCACCCCCGCCAGCCACCGCGGGAAATGCAGCCGCCGCTCGAGCCATCGCCTTACCGGCCCCACGACGTAGGCCAGACCACCCGCCATGATGAACGGCAGCAGCATGTAGCGGAGCAGGTACGCCAGCAACAGCAGCAGCGCCACCGCCAGCCACCAGCGCACCAGTTTTGGCCGCCCCTGGGATTTCATGGGTTTTCTCCCTCTCCCCTCGCGGGGAGAGGGAATAACGGCGGGTTGCTTTTACCTGGGTGAGTAGACCCGGCCTTTCCAGCGTACCTGGCCTCGAACGTGTTCCAAGGCGCTGTTGATCGCCACCGCAGCCCCCAAGATATAGCCGGCGGGGAACAGCAGTCCATACCAGAAAGGAATGCGGAAATGCCGGGACTCTTCAATATGCACCGCCACCAGCGCCAATACCGCCAGCCATGCCAGGATCGCCGCGGCGATTTTCATACCGGTCGGCTCGGTGATCGCTGCGGCCAGCGTCCAGATCGGCAGCATCACCGCTATCAGAGCCAATAGAGCGGCGGCTATTCCCACCACCACTGACGCCCGGACGCTGCCGACGATCTGCGCGACCGATTTTGAAAGCCCTTCCCACAGCGACGGCCAATCCGTGTACATGCGGGTCCGCACCAGCGATTCGGCGCCCAGGACGGCCAGGCGATACCCGCGGCGTTTGGCCATGCGGGCCAGGGCGCTGTCCTCGGCGATTTGATCGTGTACGGCCGCGTGTCCTCCGATTGCCTCGTAAACTTCCCTGCGCACCAGGATGAACTGCCCGTTGGCCACCGCGTCCGGCGACGAAGGATTGTTCACCCGGTTCAAATCCTGAGTGACCGCCAGCAGGAAAAAACCCACCGGCAGGATCAACCGCTCCCAGCAGGTTCCCAGTTCCTGAAACGGCTCCAGCGACAACAGATCGATCCCTCGCGCTTCGGCAACTCGCACCGCCGACGAAAGCAACTGACGACCCGGAACCGTGTCGGCATCCATAAAACAAAGCCACTTGGCGGTAGCACCCTCCGCCCCTATGTGGCATGCGTGAGGTTTCCCGGCCCATCCGCCCGGCAGCAAACCTCCGGGCATCAAACGAATGCGCGGATGCTTGTCTTCAAAGCCGCGAACCAGCTCGGCCGTGGCATCGGTGGAGTTGTCATCAACGACGATGATCTGATGGCGCGAAAGCGGGTAGTCCTGATCGATCAGTCCGCCAAGGCATCGTCCGATATTCGCCGCTTCGTTACGAGCCGGGACAATCACGGCCAGCGACGGAACCGGCCCGGTCGATTCCACAATCCCACTCCCTTGGACCGTTTCATAACTGCAAAACTGCCTGACGGCCCGCCGGATCATCCAGACGACTGCACAAAAGAAAAGTAAAGACAGTAAAAACAACCACATCAGCGATCGGCCTCGGATTCGAGCGGCAACATTCCCTCCTCGGCCCGTGGGGCCGGGGCGTATCGCTGCAACAACATCCGTCGGGAAATCCAGATCTGATAACGGGGCCGGGTCAGACGGGCCTGCCGCAAACCGCCCGGGTTGAACGCCCACACCAGCGCCCACAGCCAGAGGTTCTCCATGCGGTCATGCCACCTGCGCCAAATCCCCGGTCGGCGTGGCGGATGGATGAACTCAAAGCCGAACCGTGAAGCCATACGCACCAGTTGGCGTTGTCCGTTCCGCGGGACAAACACCAGCCGCGCCTGAAAAGCCTGGGCCTCGCGGAACTGCGGATCGGTCTGCACGAACGCCGCCAGTTGCGTCAGAGACAAGCGTAGCTGCTTGCGCAACTGACTGGCCCAGGCGAAAGTTGCCCCCCCCGCCGACAAGGAGGGAATGTGCTCGTTCCACAGATGCAAATCCCCCGTGAGCTGGCCCGAATGCAGGTGCGCGCCATCCGACAACCTCACGGCATTGGCGGCGTGTCCCGGAGAAATCCGCAGCAGGCACTGAGGATCCGTGCTGAATTCTCGAATGCCTTCCATCCCTCGAAGAAACCGATCCAGACGCCGCACCCCGCGGCGGAGCAAACCATCACCGGCGGGCGGCGCCGGCTGGATTCGCCCGCCTCGAAGCAGACGAAATCGCCGGCCGCGCCATTCGACATGGCGGCCGCGCGCCGCGACACACCAGACCACGGCCGTCAACACGTCCCGCAAGGGCAGCAGCGCCGCATCCACCCAGGTCAGCCGACATCCCAGCCCACGTCTTACCCGCCAGGCTACCATCCATCGCAGAGCAAGCGCTCCGCCCAGCACCGCCAGGCTCGCCGGGGACAATCCGCTTGCCGCCGCCAGCAGTCCCGCCCAGACAACGGCGAAGGTCGGCAAAACTCCGACGAAGTTCTGCCACCGGCTGTAGCGGATGCTTCTGGCCCACCGCACCTCTCGCCGCCACTGCTGGCCGAAAGACGTTTTCCCCAGCGTGCTTTGTACGACGTACTCCGACAGGTGAACCGCCTTTCCCAATGCGCCGATGCGCATGCCTAGCTGCAAGTCGTCCAACGCGCCGTCGAGAAACGCCTCAAACCCGCCAATGGCCTCCAAATCCTCCCGGCGGAAAGCCATCGTGGAACCCATCGCGAAATGCGTCCCCACAAGCCGCCCGGCAACCAGCACCGACGGCAGAAATGCGGCGTCGATGTACATCGCTTCCAGACGGGCGGCAAAACTGTCGATCGCCCCGGCCTGATAGGGACAGGTCACCAGCCCTACCGCCGAATCCTTCAGCGGGGCCACCACCTGGCGAAGATATTGCCCGCTCACCCGAATATCGCTGTCGCTGATTACCAGAACCCGCCCTTGCGCCTGTGCCGCCAGATGCCGCAGCAACGCCGTCTTGGGATTGACGTCGTTATCGTCGGCAACCACCAGGCGGATCGCCCGGTTCGGAAACTCCTTTTGCAGTCGATGCACCAGTTCGACCGCCGGATCGTGCGCATCGCCGCAGCCGAAAAGGATCTCGTAATCCCCGTAATCCTGCCGGCAAAAGCTCACGAGGTTCTCGTACATGCAGGCGTCGATCCCTTTAACCGGCTTGAGGATCGAAACGCGTGGGGTGAACTGATCGCAGAACGGCAGGGTGTGACTGAAGTAGACGCCGGCAAGACGCCAGGCGACAAACCAGAAGGCACAGCCGACCAGGGCCAACACCAACAACAACGCCGTGATCGCGGGCATAGCTATCCTTAAAACCAATTTACTGTAATGACAAAAGACGCATCGCCTTTCACGCGGCGGCGAAACGGGGGTTTCGGCATGCGTCGTTTAATCCAGAAGCGTGTAAGTGCTCAGGCGCAATCCGCGATGGCGAATGAGTTCGGCGACTGCCGGGCTCAGCAGGGTCTGCAAATCCCCCTGATTAGGCCCCAGCTCATCGAGCCTCGGGCCGGTCGTGGGATGGAAATACACCTCGGTCGAGGGCTCGTCGATCCGCCGCAGCGCCGACAACACGTACGACTCCGTCATCCTCCCGCTCTGTATCAACCCGTAGGTGCGGCAGCAGACGCGCAGGCAATGATGCCGAAGCCGCAAGGCACACCATCGGGACAGCGCGCCAAATACCGTTGCCTGAAGCACCTTCCCGGCCAGTCGCCGCCGATCGTGGCGCAAGGCCAGAAGCAATTGGTCACGAGGCACGCGTACGCCGCGGGCTCCGTACCGCTTTGCCAACGGCACAAGCAAGTTGAATACCGTTGGGTGCAGGTGCATGTGCTGATGACTGTCAACGTAAGACAGCGGCAGCCCCGTGGCCGCGAACAAATCCATCTGTGCCTGAATTTCCCGCGCCAGTTCCCCCCGTGCCGCGGCGTGAAAGAAATACCGCAACCCCAGGCGCAACGGCGCATTGGGAAAGCGACCTTGCGCGTCAACCAGATGTGGAATGCGGCTCGCCGGCAGCGCCGAACGCCCGTCCACCAGCACCAGATGCAACCCCACCGCCAGCGAGGGCGTCTGCCGGGCCAGCTCAACGGCCTCGGCCGCCGCCTCGCCCGTTACCATGAGGCTTGCACTGGTTAACACCCCCCGGCGATGGGCCGACATCACGGCCTCATTCACCTGGCTGGATCGTCCGAAATCATCGGCAGTGACAATCAGCTTCACGTCGCCGCACTCGAAGTTGGCGTTTTGTCGTACCTGAAACCGAAACCCAAGACCAACCGACGCAGCCATTCTATCCCCGCCGGGACGTCCGCGGGATGCACTTTCCGCAGGAAACAAGAAGCCCTCGGTATGCGGCCCACACCGAGGGCTTCGGACGCCCCCCCTTGGGCGTCCATGTCTCAATATCGAAAACACAACCGCCGGCGAAATCCGTTGCCCACCGGCGGATAAAACGGCCTTCTCGTCCCGGGCCGGCACCACTGGCTGAGCAGTTCGCCGCGGCTGCAAACGCCGAACGCCCGGTAGATCGTCTTGACGTGAACGTGAACGGTATGGCGGCTGATCCGCAGTTCCCACGCGATCTGTTTTTCCGAGTGTCCTTTCAAAAGCAGACCCAGAACCTGTCTCGGTCTGGGCGTCAGACGCCCGTCCAGATTCAAACCGCCATTTCGGTTCCTCGTTCGCTCCAAGGCCATCACCCCTTTCCATTCAAACATGAAGGGATTATGCCCGGCGTCAGTGACAGCCCTCTGTCATCGCCGCGGGACATAATTCCAGAAATTCAGCGGCCGTCGGCATTCGCACGACCGGAAAGCAGGCGGGAACGGTTTGAAGCTTGATTTTCCCGCGAAATCTCACGGTAACGAAGACGTGTCCCAGAAGGCATGACTTGCCGGAGCGTTATTCACACCGCGCATCGGCAAACGGCTGATGGGCGGCCGGGCGGCGCGCCTTATCCTGCCGAACGCCAAACGAAGCATCCAGCCGAACGTTCGGCGAACCGTCAGGATCAGCCCGAACATGCCGACCAGTTGCATCCCCGCGGGTTTGAGCGAAACCCTGGTTTTCCCCCGCAGCAGCGAAACCAGCAGCCACAGCGGGTTGTAGAAGTATGCATAGGCGATGAGCAGATAAAGCTGTTTTTCCCAGGGATGAGGATGCGCCGAAGCGATCACGTAGTTGCCGTCGTACATGTGCGGCACGACCTGCTTGCCGCCGGCCCGATCGATGACCTGCCCGGACGTAAAAGTCTGCTCGTAAAGTCTGGACCCGCAGGAGGGCGTAATCATCAAAACCTGGAGGGAAACCGCGCCGGCCTTTCGCAACAGCCGGATCTGGTTCAGGAGCCCGTAGTCGCCCCGGCGAGTGTACAGCGGCTGCGCATCGTGGTGCATCATCATGGGCATCGGGCAGATGCCCGCATCCCGGAGCCGGGCAAACGCCTCGGCGGTCTTGTCCACACTCTGGCCTTTCTTGACCAGGGCGCCGGTCATGTCTTCCACGCCCAGCCAAACGCCCGGCAGCCGGCGCGATGAACCTGCGGCAGATGCTCCGCCAATTGCAGCGTGTCGTGAACCGTAACCTCGGTATACCAGCGAACCGCGCGACGAAGCGGGACTCCGTCAAATTCCGCACGGGCCAGCGTATCGACGATTTCGAGCGTCCGTGCCTTGCTGTTGAAAAAATTGTCATCAGCGCCGAAGAAATGGCGTAAGCCGTACGCCTTGTGCAATTGCCACATCTCCTCCGCGATCCGTTGGCCGCTCTTAACACGGTGCTGTCGCTGGTTATAACCCGGAATCGGGCAGTAGGGGCAGACGAACTTGCAGCCGAACGTCATGACAATCGAGCTGACCGGGCTGAGTTTGCGCACGCGAGCGGGCGACAGCGGCTGCGAACTGAGGGTGGCGTGACGGCCGGGCGGTTCGAGAATTCCGTAGCCCAAAACCGGGCTGGGAAGTTCGTCCAGGTCCGCCACGAGGCGTTGGATCCCCGTATCCACCAGCTCTTCCGCAACGCCGTCTCGTTCGCCTCTGGCGTATACCAGGCCGGGGATATCGTCCAAGCCCCCGCTGTCGCGCGCCCGGAGGAACGCCGATCGCATGGATTCGGCGCCGCCCCGGAAGGACAGCAGCACTTCAAGCAGATTCAGCAGGACATATTCCTCCCCCGTCACCACGACGTCCGCGCTGGTCGGGTTGGCCTTGTCGCCGCTGAACAGATCATAAGGTTGATACACGGCCTTGGGGCCGCCCACGATAATCAAGGGCCGATTCGCCGGGTCGATCCGCCTCGCATCGCCGATCATTTCCATGCACCGATCCGAATGCAGGCCCATGCTGGAAATCATGAATAGATCGGGAATCCGTCCGTCCAGCCGCATCCTCGAAGGGCGGAAGTTTCGGTTCCACTGCTGCAAGACGATTCGGGTTTTCTCCAGCCCCGAATCGACCAGGGCCGAGCCAATGGCCCGAACCCCCGCGGGCGCCATCCGCGTATCGGCCAGGACGAACGGCAACATCCGCGTCCGGTGGTCGAAGGCGCACGCAATCACCGTTGTCAGATCGTGTCCGGGTGCGAGCGCCCGCAGGCGTTGGCGGATGCGAGTCCCCTCGCCGGGCCTGAGCAATTCGTCTCCACGAGGACGGCGGGGAAGTTCCACTCTAAATCGCTCCTGAAAAACCGTCCCCCTGCCCAATCGTCGCCGCGTGATCTTTTATGACGTTTCGGCGCAGCCGCCTATCCCGAAAATCTCAACTCCGCGTTGCGGCCTATACAGCCTCTACGCCTTTCGCCGCCCCTTGGCCCATTCCATCGCAACCCGCATTGGAACCGGGAGCGAATTTCCTCCGCCGCGGAGGCATGGTGGGAAACTTTTCGGCATACGGTATATTTGTCTTCACCACTGACTTACGGGGTGTCATTTATGGCCGTCGATTATAGTCGGATTCATCGTCTGCTGAAAATTCTCACGCTCATCCAGGGCGAAAAAGGCTGGACGCCCAAGCGTCTGGCCGCCGAATGCCAGACGACCGAGCGGACGATTTACCGCGACATGAAAATGCTGGAGGGGGCGGGAATCCCCTACTTCTATGACGAAGAAAGCAAAGGTTACGGCGTCCGTCGGGATTTTTTTCTGCCCCCCGTGCAACTGACGCTCGACGAATCGCTGGCGCTGGCGGTGCTGGCGGAACACGTCGGCGGGGCCGAGCAGGTGCCCTTCACCAAGGCCGCCGCCCGGGCCATCACCAAAGTCCGCGGGCAACTGCCCGCCGCGCTGCGAAGCGAGTTGGATCAGATCGAGCAGCACGTCGCCGTTCACCTGGCCGCCTCCAGCGCGCCGAAGATGCCGCCGACGTCTACGAATTTGTGCGCACCGCCCTGGCCCGCAAGCTGGCCCTGCGCTGCGAATACGAGCCGGTTTCCAACAAGGAGGCCGCCAACAACCACGGTGCGTTCATCTTCAAACCCTACACCCTGTTCTTCAACCAGCGCGCCTGGTACGCCATCGGCCACCACAGCAAGTGGGACGAAGTCCGCTGCATGAAGCTCAACCGCTTCACCAGCATTCGGCTCATCGACCACCCCTACGAAATCCCCAGGGATTTTTCCCTGAAAAGCCACCTGGGCAACGCCTGGCGCATGATCCGGGGCGGGAAAACCCATCTCGTCGAACTGCGGTTTGATCCCGCTTTTGCCGAGACCATCGCCGACACCCACTGGCACGCCACCCAGGAAATCGAATGGAACGAGGACGAGTCCATCACCTTCCGCTGCCGGGTGGACGGGTTGGATGAAATCGTCTGGTGGATTTTGGGCATGGGTCCGCACTGCCAGGTGAAAAAGCCCAAGGAACTGGCCGAGCGGGTCAGAACCTTGGCCGCCCAGGTCGTAGAGCAATATTCAGGAGCGAAATCCAAAAACCTTACAAAACCCTGACAGACTGTTGTCAGCCCTGCCTATCATTATGGCGAGCGACAATGAAGAACCACGGGAAATTAACGCCCTTTTATCACGCCGGCCTCCCTCCGCAGCGGGCCAGGCGATGGGTTGCGCTTCGCACCCTTCACGACTTGCGCCGCTCGGTGGCTATGGGTCGCCCGATGAGCCTGCCTAACTTTCTGCGTCTTTACCGCAGGCGTTCGGCCTGCTGCAACGTTTCCACCCCCGACATGCAATACCTGGCCCGCTTATATCGCCAGTGGCAGCCCTTCCGTTCCTGGCTGGAAGTGTCCTTCAAATAACCTCTTGTCGCTCCCCGCAACAATCGCGATTGTAGAAACGCCTCCCGCTCCAGTTCATTCTTGACCGGCCTGAACATGCCATCCATAATAGATCAGAGTGCTTCGATACCGTCTGGACAGCATCGCCACCTTGGCGCGGCAGATGAAGTTTACGCCGCACGAAACCCGGCAAGCCCAACTCGCCAGCGCCGAACTCCTCCTGCATACGCTGGAAGCAACCAAAGCTTATCCCGTTGAATTTGTCATTTTCAAAATTACAGGTTATCACCCCAAAACCGTCGCGCCCGATCTGCTGACCGGTCTGGCCTTGCAACATGATCTGGGCCTGCTGATTGAGCAGATCAGCCAAACCCTCTCCTTGCACACCCAGACCACGCCTGAACCGGTGTTGAGTATTGATGACGTCGCCGGCCAGTTCAACGTCACCAGCAAAACCATTCAGCGTTGGCGGCGGCGAGGTCTGCCGGCCCGGCGGTTTATTTATCCCGATGGCAAATGCCGCGTCGGCTTTCTGCTCAGCAGCATCGAACGGTTCATCGCCTGCCGGCGTGATGAAGTCGTACACGACGGCGATTTTTCCGGCGTGAGCAAAAGCCAGTTTAAGCAGATTCTTCATCACGCCAGACGGCTGGCCGTGCAATGCGGCTGCTGGGAAAGTGAAGTGGCGCGACGGATTGCCCGCCGGGTGGATTGTTCGCCGCTGACCGTCCTTCACACGCTGCGCAAGCACGATCAGGATCACCCCAACAAAGCCATCCTGCCGCTGGCCTCGGCCGCTTTGTCCGACGAGCAGCGACGATCCATTCTCCAATTGCGCCGGCAGGGCGCAAGTCTGCAATCGCTGGCGTCTCAGTTTCGGCTTCCGCGATGGGCCGTCTACCGCGTTTTGCTGGAAGAAAAAATTCATCGGCTGGGCCGGCGGAAAGTCCGCTTTATCGACGACCCGCTCTATCACCAGCCCCAGGCCGAATCGGCCATCGATGCGATTCTCTCGCAGGGTTCTCTCGCCGGGGCGCCCGCCGCCGGGGAATTGCGCGTGCCGCACGGGTTGCCGCCCTATCTTCAGGAGTTGTACCGCATTCCACTGCTTTCGCCGGCGGAGGAGCAGGGACTGTTTCTAAAATACAATTTCTGCAAATTTCAGTTCCACTGCGCCCGCCGGCGGCTGGATGTGGAGTTTGCCCGCGATCATGATTTGCAATCGCTGGAAACCCTCTGGAACCGTGCCGTCGAAGTGAAAAACCGCATCGTGCAGGCCAACCTCCGCCTGGTGGTCAGCGTGGCCCGCCAGCACTGGCGTCCGGGTTTGGACCTGATGGAACTGGTCAGCGACGGCAACCTCACGCTCATGCGGGCGGCGGAGAGCTTCGATATCCACAAGGGCAATCGCTTCAGCACTTACGCCACGTTGTCGCTGATGAAAGGCTTTGCCCGCAGTATTTCCATCATGCTGAGCCGGCGTAAGGGACTTGTCCGCGACCCGGCCCTCATTACCGCCATTCCCGACCCCCGGGCCCCGCTGGCCACCGCCCGCTTGGCCGACCGCGAGCAGATACACCGCCTGCTGGAAGGGCTCAGCGACCGCGAACGCCGCGTGCTGGTCGCCCATTACGACCTGGACGCTTCCGGATCGCAGGGCGGCATTTTAAGCCTTTCGCCTCACCGCACCCGCCAAATTCAACGCCTGGCCTTGGCCAAGCTCCGCCATACGTCCGGGGTGGGCGAATCGCTGGCCCCGGTGCCCGGTCGAAAAACCCGCTAAAAATGGGATATCGTCTTGCAAAATAGCCGGGTAATGCTCAATATAAAGCAACTCCAGGCTGAAAGAATCAGGATCGAAGCCTGAAGTTGTGGGTTGCGTATCTTTCGTGCGAGGCTGGCCTGCGAGGCCGGCCCGGCGCATTCGGTCCTTGGTCCTTTTAGGAGAGCACGGCCATTTCTACGAATTTTCGCCACAATGAACAGATCCGAATCTCCCCGATTCGTCTGATCAATGAGAAAGAAGAGCAGATCGGTATCACCTCCACCGCCGACGCACTGCGGATGGCACGCGATGCCGGACTCGACCTGGTCGAGGTCGCCCCCACCGCCCGCCCGCCGGTTTGCCGGATCATGGATTACGGCAAATGGCGCTATCAACAGCAAAAGAAAGACGACAAGTCCCGCGCCGGCGTCCGTGGCGGCCAGCTCAAGGAACTCAAGTTCCGCACCGTCAAGATCGGCGACAACGACTTGATGATCAAGATCAACCGCGCCCGCGACTTCCTCAAGGAAGGCAACAAGGTGCAGTTCACGTTGCAGTTCCGCGGCCGCGAATTGGCCCACGTGGATCTGGGTCGGGATCTGTTCCGGAAAATCAAGGAAGAGCTGCTGCCCATCAGCAAAGTCGAACGCGACAGCAAGATGGAAGGCAAGCGCATGACCCTGGTGCTGCAGCCCGACCACAAGACCGGACATGCCGCTCCCAAGGCTCCGGCGGCGCAGCCGGCCGGTGAGCGGTTAAACATCCCCGCCCGCCCCGCGCCCGCCGCCCCGGCCCCCGCCGCCGCCCCGGCGCCCAACCCCCAATAGCCTTTGGGTTGCGGGCCGTTTTCTTCCCTTCTCCGGCACTGGACTTGCCGGCAGGCTCCTGTTATGATCCCCGCCCCCCTCGATGGAGGGGCGGTTTCTTTTTTGAGGAACGCAATGGGCTACAAGTTCAAGCCAAACAAGAGCGTCGCCAAACGGTTCAAGGTGACCAAAAGCGGTAAATTGAAAGCCCGTCACTCGCTGACGAGCCACCTGATGAGCGCCCGGACGAGCAAGAAGAAGCGGCAACTGCGCCGCGCTTCGGTGCTGTTCGAAAGTCATTCCCGCAACATGCGGGCCATGATGGGCATTTCCGGCAAGCGCCCGGCCAAGCTCGCCCACGAGCGGGCCTTGGCCGCCAAGAAGGCTGCCGCCGCCCAAGCCAAGTAGTCGAAAATTTTAACCAAGTGTCGGCGGTGTCGTCGGCACAGCTATGCCGCCCCGCAAGGGGCAAGCGCCTCTGGCTCCACTATTCTGAAAGGATTGTCCCATGCCCCGTTCAACCGGTGGCCCGACCCACAGTCGTAAACGTAAACGTGTACTGAACCGTGCCAAAGGTTTCGTCGGCGGGCCGGGTACGATTTATCGCGCCGCACTGGAATTCATCCACAAGGCCGACGTCTACGCCTACCGCGACCGCAAGCAGAAAAAGCGGCACTTCCGCCAACTGTGGATCACCCGCTTGAACGCCGCCCTCAAGGCCCGCGGCATCAACTACAACCGCTTCATTCCCGCTTTGGCTGCCGCCGGCATCGAGCTGAACCGCAAGATGCTCAGCGAGCTTGCCGTCAGCGACGTGGCCGCGTTTGACGCCGTTGTTGAACTCGTCAAGCCCCACCTCAATCAGCCCAAGACCGCGTAATTGACGCGATTAAGAAGATACGCAAGGGCGTGCCTGTTATTACAGGCACGCCTTTCTTTTTTGCTTCAGGAATAGTGGATGGCCAGCCAGAGGGTCTGTTGGTGCGGGTCGGTCCAGGCAACCCGGTGCCGCCGGTGCGCCGGGATGTGGATAAACGAGCCGGACTTCAGCTCGATCGGTTCTTCCCCTTCAAATTCCAGCCGGGCGGCGCCTTGAATCAGCAGCACCCACTCGTGGGTGTCCTGATCGTACCAGAATCCCTCAGGCGAAGTCTGCCCTTGTGAGACGATCCGTTCGATGCGGATATCCGGCGTCTTCAGGATCGTCTGAAAAATCTCGTCGGTTACCGCGGTCGGCAATTCGTCAAACAGGTTTGAAGGCTGCTCCATGCCCGTTAACGTACTGCTCAAAGCTCCGGATGTACATCCGGAGCTTTGATTGATCGCCTGGTCGGTGCTTGCGAGCTTGCCCTTAACGGCCTTTTCGGCTCATCTTTTCCTGGGCCTTGCCCATTTTTTCCTGGGCCTTCCCGACCGCCTTCTGCACCTTCCCCTTGATCTGCTGGGAGGTGTCTCCCTTGACGGAACCGGCGATCTCCTTCGCCTTCCCCTTCACTTGCCTGGCCTTCCCGGCGGTTATATTGCTTCGTGCCATGTGCGACTCCTTCTTGGTAAAAACCAGCGAGGAATCTTGCAAAGAACATGCCATCCGGCTATCGCACCGCCACCGAAGCCCCATTCTTTTTCACCGATTCGTACATCGCCAGCACGACGGCCACCGCCTTTCGCGCCTCCGGGCCGGACGTCTCGGCATCCCGTCCTTGCGACCAGGCCTGGAGAATATGCCGCAGGTTCATCACGTGCAGTTCCAGGTTCACGTCGGCCGGATTCGCTCCGCCCCCGCTCGCCGCCGTGTTGGCCGGCGAAAGCGACTGTACCCGTTGCTTGTCTTCCGGCTTTTCCCGCCGAAACTCAAAGCACTTCAGCCCGTTCTCGCTGACGGCCGTGCCGTGTTCCCCGCCCACTTCGATCCGCACCGCTCCTCCGGGATACATCGCCGTCGTGCCCACAATCGTTCCGAACGCCCCGCTGGCGAATTGCAGTGAACAGGTGAGGGTATCCTCCACCTCGATCTGATCGTGAATCCGGCTGGCGGCGTACGCACTGACCTGCCGGATCGGCCCTGCGATCCACTGCAACAGATCAATCGCGTGGATGCTCTGGTTCATCGCCGCCCCGCCCCCGTCCAGCTTCCAAGTTCCCCGCCAGCCCCCGTCGGCATAGTACGCATCCGTCCGATACCAGGGGGTAAAGGCCCCGGCCCAGGCCAGGCGACCGAAGCGCCCTTCCTGCACCGCCTGCCGCAACGCCTGGTTGGCCGGCTCCCAGCGTCTTTGGAAGATCCCCGCCAGCCGCACGCCATGCCGCCGGGAAGTCTCGATCATCTGATCGACTCGCTCCAGACTGATCTCCAGCGGCTTTTCACAGACGACATTCTTACCGGCCTTCATGGCCACAATGGCCGGTTCCAGGTGGTTGCCGCTGGGCGTGCAGACATGCACCACGTCCACCGCCTCGCGTTGGAGCAACTCCGTCAAGTCCGCATAGACGGGAATTTCCCCCAGATGATGCTTCCGCAGAGCCTCCCGGGCCTTGTCGGTATTGCGACTGCACACTGCGGCCAGTTTCGCCTCATCCAGCCTTGCAATCCCCCGCGCGTGCCACTCCCCCACCAGCCCCATTCCCACCACTGCGCAGCGCCAAGTCCTGGGCATCGCAACTCCCGTAACCCCAAAGCCCGTCCCTACCGAACCCGCACCAGCCGATAATTCTTCTTCCCGCTCCGCAGCACGATCGCCGTCGGCGTCGCCAGGTGCTCGGCCGTCAGCTTGGCGAACGGATCGTTCATCGGCTTGTTATTCACGTACAACCCGCCCTGCTGGACCAGCCGCCGGGCTTCGCCCTTGCTCTTGGCCAGGCCCGATTCCACCGCCGCGTCGAGGATCGGCCAACCTTCGTCGAGCTTGCTCCGCTCGATGCTGCTGACCGGCACCTGCGTGGCCATCGCTTCGATGGCCGCATCGTCGTACTGCTCGACCGTGCCGCCATAAAGGCTTTCGCTGGCCCCGGCGGCCTTCTGCGCCGCCTCGACCCCGTGGACCAGACGGGTCATCTCCAACGCCAGCCGCTTTTGCGCCAAACGCTTTTCCGGTGTGGTGTTGTGCTGCTCGATAAGCGTCTCGATCTCCGACAGCGGCAGGAACGTGAAGTACCTCAAATACCGGCTCACGTCCGCGTCCTCGGATCGCAGCCAGAACTGATAAAAGTCAAACACGCTGGTCCGGTCGGCCGTCAACCAGACCGCGTTCCCTTCCGACTTGCCGAACTTCTGCCCCGTGGACGTGGTAATC
Organism: uncultured Phycisphaerales bacterium; assembly: GCA_963841305.1. Classification (GTDB taxonomy): domain Bacteria; phylum Planctomycetota; class Phycisphaerae; order Tepidisphaerales; family Tepidisphaeraceae; genus CAWJBR01. The sequence continues at coordinate 588,979 of CAWJBR010000002.1, forward strand.
AGCGGCATGGTCACCCCGAACGCGTTGCCGCCCTCCCCGTCAATCTTGCGGATCAAATCGATCCCCGCCGTGATGTTTCCCCACTGATCCGAGCCGCCCAGTTGCACCACGCAATCCTGCTGTTTGTACAGGCGGTAAAAATCGTACCCCTGCAACAACTGGTAGCTGAATTCGGTATAGCTCATCCCCTCTTCGCTGGCCTCCATGCGGGCTCGTACCGAATCCTTGGCCAGCATCGAGCCGATGCGGAAGTACTTGCCGATATCGCGCAGAAAATCGATCGCCGACATCGGCCCGAACCAGTCCAGGTTGTTCACGATCCGGGCCGGCGCCTTGGGGTCGTTGAAATCGAGGAATTTTTCCAGCACCTTCCGGATTCCCTCGACGTTCCCGGCCACCGTTTCTTTGGTCTGAAGCTGCCGCTCCGACGTTTTGCCCGAGGGGTCGCCGATCAGTCCCGTTGCCCCGCCAACCACCGCAATGGGGCGGATGCCGTTTTTCTGGGCGTACATCAACCCGACGATGGCCACGAAGTTTCCTACGTGCAGCGAGTCGGCCGTGGGATCAAACCCGGCGTACGCCGCGACGGGCTTCTTCGCCGCCAGATCACGCAGGCGGGCATCCAGTTCCGGATCAGAAGCCTGCTGCAACAGGCCACGCGATTTCAGGTCTTCAACCAAAGGCATGGGGAAAATTCCTTCGCTTGTTAAGGCGAAAAATTGTAACCCCGACCCCACCCCCCATCAATGACGCCCCCAACGCCCCGCCTCTACTCCACCGCCAACATCTCCCGCACCTTCCTCCGAAGCACCTTTCCCGACGGCGCACGCGGCAGCAACTCCACCTGATATATCCCCCGCGGCACTTCATACCCCGCCAGCCGCTCCCGGCACCACGACCGCAAATCCGCCTCATCAAACTCATGCCCCTCGCGCACTTCCACCGCCGCCACCGGCACCTCCCCGTGCCACTCATCCCGCCGGCCCACCACCGCCGAATCCTTCACCGCCGGGTGGCTGTTCAAGACTTCCTCGACCGTGCGCGGGAAAACGTTCAGCCCCCCCACGATCATCATCTCCTTCTTCCGCCCGGTAATATACAGCCGGCCTTCTTCATCCAGCTTCCCAATATCCCCCGTACGCAAAAACCGCGTTGTCGCGCTCCGCCCCCGGCAACCGACCGCCAGCGTCGTCATCACCAACCGCGTCAACTCCTCGTCACGGTAATATCCCGCCATCACGTTCGGCCCCGACACCAGAATCTCCCCCTCCCGCCCCGTCGTCAGCGGCCGCTCCTCTTCATCCACAATCAACACCTTCACCCCCGGCAGCGGCTTGCCCACCGATCCCTTCTTGTACCCGCTGCCCGTAGACCACGTCACCACCGGCGATGTTTCCGTCAACCCATATCCTTCCATCAGCCGAATCCCGAACCGCTCGTAGAACGCCTCCGCCGTCGCCGCCGGCAGCGGCTCCCCCCGCTGACGGCCATGCGAACCGAAGCCAGATCCTCCGCCCCCGCCTCCTTCACCGTCAGCATCGCCTTGTACATCGCCGGAATCGCCAGCAGGATTTCCGCCCGATGTCGCCGGATCAATTCAACCATCTTCCGCGGCACAAACCGCGCCGAATACACCACCTTCGCCCCCAACTTCAGGGGAATCAGCGTCAACGTCGTCAGCCCGAACGAATGGAACTGCGGCAGCACCCCCAAAAACGTATTCGCCCTCTCCAACTCCGCCTGCTCGATGCACGCCGTCACGTTCGCCCTTAAATTCCCATGCGTCAGCACCACCCCCTTGGGTTTACCACTGGTGCCCGACGTATACAAAATGACCGCCGGATCATCCACGCGGCATCGCGCCGGCAGCAACACCGGCCACGTCCTTTTCAAATTCAATTGTTCCAGGCAAACTACCTTCACGTCCGCCGGCAGCACGTCCCGCCCCCCCACAAACTCCAGCATCGGCCCTGCCGTCAGAATCGTATCCACCCCGCTATGTCCCACCACATACCGCAGTTCATCCCGCCCCAGCAGATAATTCAGCGGCACCGACGTCCGCCCCGCCATCCACGTCCCCAGCAGCGCCATCGGCATCGCCCCGCTCGTCGGCAGCATCACCCCCACGTTCGCCGTCCGCGCGTTCTTCCGAACATACCGCGCCAAAAACGCCGCCCCTGTTAGCATTCCCCCGTAGGAATACGTTCGCCAATCATCCACCACCGCCGTCCGCCAAGGATGACGCACCCCCCGCATCAAAATGGACCACATCAAACTCATACACCCCCGCAAACAAAAATCTTCACCGCAGAGGACGCAGAGAAACGCAGAGAAGATTTGAAACCGCCGATCAACGCCGATACACGCCGATAAGAAACAGCTCTTTCTTTTATCCGCGTTCATCCGTGAAGATGTAGGAAGCAGAGGGGCTTCTCCGGCCGCCGCGGTATGCTGTGTTTAACGGAACGCAGCCACCAACAACGAAAGGAGAAGCCCATGCGTACGGAGTATTTTATCACCATGGACACGCACTGCCGAACCACCGACGCCTGCATCAAGACGGCGCGGGGGAAACTGGTGAGGCGGGAGCATTTATCGACCGGCATTCCCCAGTTGCGGAAGCTGATCGAGTCGGTGCCGCACCCGCGGCGGGTGGCCTTTGAGGAAGGGTCGATGGCCGGCTGGCTGTACCGAAACCTCCACGGGTGTGCCGAGGAGTTGATCGTGTGCGACCCCCGGCGCAACGCCCACGTGGCCAAGGACGGGGACAAGGACGATTCCATCGACGCCGAGAAGCTCAACGACCTGTACCGCGGCGGGTTCTTGAAGGCGGTGCATCAGTTGGACAGCGACGAGAAGGCGGCGGTCAAGCAACTGGTGGGGATGTACCACCAACGGGTGGGACATCGGGTGGGCGAAGGCAACCTCCTGCTGGCGTTGGGCCGGCGATGGGGGATCCTGCTCAAGCGTTCGGAGTTGCTCCAGTGCGACGGCCAGGCGTTGCTTCAGACCCGGCTGGAGCAAGTCGGCGTGCCCGAGCGGATTCGGCGGATTGCCGACGCGCTGTGGCAGAGCTTCCATCAGGCGGTCCAACAGGAACAGATGCTCTTTGAGCAGGTCTGCCAGTTGGCCCGCCAGGACAAGATGATGGCGCGGACGGCGGAACTGCCCGGCTACGGGCCGGTGCGGGCGGCGACGCTGATCTGTTACCTGGACACGCCCTGGCGGTTCAAGAGCAAGGAGGCGTTGTGGAAGTACGTGGGAATCGGGCTGCGCCGGGAGAAATCCGGCCAGGGGTTGGACCTCGTGCGGGTGGAGCAGGAGTGCAACCATTTGCTGCGGAACGTGGTGATCGGCGCCGCCCAGAGCGCCATTGAGGCCAAGGAGAATGTGTTCGGCGAGCGTTACGCCCGCTGGATGAAAGCGGGGCTGTCGTCCCGCAATGCCCGCCGCAACGTGGCCCGGGAGCAGGTGACGGCGGTGTGGGGCATGTGGAAAAGCGACAAGGCATTCGAGGCGAGGCGGATCGGGAGCCTGTGCTGAGGGGCGGAAGAAAGCGGATGACGGCCCGGTGCGAGTGCTGCGAATAATGGGTCCGGTGTTGGAGTTCCAGGATGAACGCTGCCGCCTTCAGTGAGCGGCCTGATCTGTGAATGAACCCCGCCGGATGTGTGCTACGCCCAGAGAAGTCCTCATGAACCCCGCGGCGTGCGGGAGTTCCGGATAGGTGTTTGAGCGACGCCGCCCAGTGCGGGGCGATGCTCCAGAGCTTGAGGAAGAATGCGGCCGATGAGAACGCGACGGGCGGTTCCGCCGGAACCCCTCTCCAAGAGGCCTTGAAGGGACCGGCCAGCGGTGCCTGTGTCACGAAACCTGCGCCCGGAAGGTTAGAAAAACGGGAAAAGAGGCGCAGCCGGAGACTCCCTATTGACTTCCTGCTTCCTATAGGCGTTCATCGGCGGTTCCAACTCTTTTCTTGGCGCTCTTGGCGGCCTTGGCGGTTCAATAAAACCGTTTGGACACAATAGCGCCTCCGTGTCTCCGTGCCTCCGTGGTTCAAAAACCTCAATACACCACAAACGTCCGCGCATCCGTCCCCCCCGGACCCACGGCAAACCGCACCCTCTTCCCGCACCGCGGACACCCCCCCGCATAATGCTTCCCATCCGCACTGCGATAGATCCGCATATACACATTGCAACAGGCAAAGTGAACCCGCAGAAACGGTCTGGCCGGCTCTGGTTCCCCAGCGCCGGCCATTCCCGCAATGTCCAGTTTGTAATCCTTGGAATCGTGGCTCATAGGTTCTGATTTTCACGGTCCCGAACCCGCGGGGCAACCTGTTGGATCAGCGCCACCGCCCGGGTCAGCAGATGATTCACCGTCGATTCAACGGCCGCCCGGTCGGCCGGGTCCGCAACCTCTTTCATGTTGGCCCGCACGCTGTAAACCGCGCACCGCGTCGTCGCCATCGACAAATCCGCACACACCGCCAGGTCCGACAACAGATACGGATTCACGAAGTTAATCATGCGGTCGCAGATTTCCACCACCTGCACCGCCGTCGCCGCTATCGCCTCCGGCACCCGAATGCACGCCAGCAGCGACGCGTTGAACTTCGCCTCCCGATCCGGATCATCCGCCGGCAGTTTCTTGGCCAGCGTCATCGCCTCGTACGCCGCCTGGTCCTCCACCATCAATTGCTGAAACACCAGCCGTGCCCGGTTCATCTCCTCCAACCCCGGCTTCAATTCGCCGACGAACGGCTGCAGACTCTTCTTGCCCACGCTGTAGTTCAGCACCATCTCGCCCAGCGACGCCGCCAGCGCCCCGACCAGCGCGGTAACGCTGCCGCCTCCGGGGATTGGCTGCTTGGCCGCCGTCGCATTTAGAAAGTCATCAATGCTGGTCTTGCTGTCGTACATAACGCATTCCTTCCCGTGGGTTGGTGCCCGACTCGCTTGCCCTTGGCTTACTTCGTTCCGCCGCTGTCATGCCGAACGCCCTGGGGCGTCAGATCCACCGGCGGAAACGAATCATACCGCCTTACGCCTGTTTTCTCACGCAATAGTTCCGGTGCGGGCGTACTCACCGTCACCACACATTTTCGCAATTTCCCCCTCGCCACCGACCGAACCTGCGGCGCCGTCACCGCCTCAATCCGACCGGCAAACTGATCGTGATAATCGTATCCCAACCCGTACAACTCGTTCAACGCCGCCAACGACGCCTGCTCCGCCGCCGTCTCATTCTCCATCGCATCCGACGTCACAATCAGCTTCTTGGACCTCTCAAACCAGTCCGGCTGCATGTCCGCCACGCTCCCCTGCAACCGGGCCACGTTCTCCAGAATCAGGTCAATCACCTCGTTCACCTTGTCCGGCGCGCACCCGGCATACACAAAAAACGTCCCCGGCGTCTTTTTATTCCGCCCCGGCCAATTCTGGTCATGCACCACATACACCAACCCCCGCCCACGCAGCGTTTCGTGCAGATACCCCGTCGGATACCCGTATCCCCCCGTCATCGTCTTGGCCACCGTCAGCGGATACTCCGCCGGCTCCCCGATCACGCTCTCAGACTCAAAACCGATCACCACCCCCGCCAGCGGCTGCTGCGTCTCCTGAACTTCAATCCGCTTCACCTCGATCGCCGCCTCGCTTCCCTCGGCCGTCCCGACCTTCTCATCCGGCGGCGTCGGCGCTTTCTCGCTCAACTTCTCCCCCCCGCCCAGGTACTTCCCCGCAAGCTCCACTGCCTGCTTCACGTCCACGTCCCCATAAATCGCCAAAACCCGGCGGCTCTTTCGGATCGTATCAGAGTACCACCCGGCAACCTGATCCCGCGTAAATCCCGCCACTGTCTCTTTCGTCCCCGTCGGTAAAAACTGATACGGCGATCCCGACGGCCCAAAATACGTCTTCTTGAAATACCGCATCGCCTGCCGGCTCCAGTCGGCATCCTGGCTCTGAATCTGCGCCAGCACCCGCTGCTTCATCTGCGCCAGTTCGTTTTCCGGAAACGTCGGATTGTTCACGACGTCCGCATACACCTCCATCGCCCGGGCAAAATTCTCCTTCAGACAGGTCGCCGTCCAGAGCCAACTGTTGTTGCCCATCCCGGTGTTGATGTCCCCGCCCGTGGAATCAAAAAACTCCGAAATCTGCTGGGCGTTTCGCGTCCTGGTGCCGCGCACCAGCATCTCCATCGCCAGATTCCCCAGCCCGTTCCTGGCCGAGTCCTCCGCCGTCAACCCGCCCAGCGCATACATATTCATCACCACCAGCGGCGTAGTGCCCAAATGCTTGACCAGCAGAATCGTCCCGTTATCCAACTCCACCCGCGTGACCGGCGAGGCCCCATCCCGCGACGGCAGCGTCGTCGGCGCTGCCGCCCGCAGCAGTTCCTCCGCCCCGGGCAAACCCCTTGCCCCCACGTATTCCGTCGGCAGCATCGCCGTCGTCAGCAGCCGGCTCACATCCAGATACTTCCGCGCCGCCGCCTGGACCTGCTCCGGCGTCACCGTCTGAATTTGTTCGACATACCGATCGCTGAAATGCGGATCGCCCGTGCTCATGAAATCCGACGCCAGCGACGAGGCAATCTCCTCCGCCGTCTGCAAACTCTTCACCCGCTCGGCCCGCAACTGCGTCTTGGCCCGCTCCACCCGCTGCTTGTCCACGCCCTCCCGCTTGATCTTCTCAAGCTGAGCCAGCACCGCTTCCGTCGCCGCCTGAATTTTCGCCGCATCCGCCTGCATGTAGATCGTAAACGTCCCGTCCACATAGCTCGGCGTATAGCTGCTGGCCGTAATCATGCTGGCCAGTTCCCGCTTGTCCCGAATCTCCTCCACCAGCAGCGAACTTTCTCCCTCTCCCAACACCGCCGCCAGCAGATCCAACGCATATAGATCCGGATCGCTCAGCTTGATCGTCGCAAACGCCAACCCCACCTTCGCCTGCCCGATCTTCGGAAACACCGCCGCCAGCGTACGCGGCGCTAAAACCGGCGGCTCCTGCGTCACGTCATGCGAGAACACCCGTTGCGGCCTGGCCTCGTTGACGTTCTTCTGAACCGCATTCAACATCCGCTGCGGCTCCAGATCGCCCACCACCGCAAACACCATATTGCCCGGCTCGTAAGCCAGCTTGTAATAGCTGTATACGTCGTCCCGCGACAACCCCTGAATCACTTCCTGATACCCGATCACCGGCACCCTCGCCTGGCTCACCCGGTACCGGTTCATCGCCGACATGTACCAGAATTGCCGCGTCGGCTCCCCCTTGCCCATCTCCAATTCACGCTGCACAACCTGATATTCCCGCCGATATTCCTCCGGCGTAATCAGCGCCCCCAGCATCCACCCCGTCAATAAATCCACCGCTTGCTCCATATGCGCCGGCGTCGTATTGATAAAGTAAGCCGTGTGGTCTTCGCTGGTATACGCGTTGGAATTATTCCCGATCTCCTGGAGCAACGCCCGGTTCTGCGCCTCAGTCCGACGCTGGCTGCTTCCCCCCGCCACCAGATGTTCCAGCAGATGACTCAGCCCCCCGCCCAGCCATTTCCCCTCATACACCCCACCCGTCCCCACATACCCGCGCACCGCCACCACCGGCGACGGCACCCGTTTGGCAATCACCGTCACGCCATTTTTCAAAACCGAAACGATCTCATCCGGCTTATTCACCAGCCGGTATCGCTCCGCACCGTCTTTTAAGCTGGGAAGACTTGCGGGGGTTTGACCCGACACCGGCGGCTGTGCCCCGGCCGTGGAAACCACACCGAGAAATACGCTGACAATCAGAACGTGGAACAACTTTGTCATCAGGGCCAACTCCGTACACAAATATTTACGGTGCTGGATTATACTTGCCGTACAGCCGGCTGGCTACATCCCCGATTCTTCATCCTGGTCTATCTCATTCAGATAGGTCAGGGCTCGCTCCAGCTCGCTCTTCAGGTGATGCACCCGCAGCAGACTCTTCACCCGCGTAACCAGTTCAAACTTATTCACCGGCTTGCTGACAAAATCATCCGTACCGCACTCCGCCGCCTGCTCAATATCCCCTAATTCGTTCAAAGCCGTCACCATCAAAATCTGAATGTCTTTCGTCTTCGCCTCGCTCTTGAGCTTCTTGCACACCTGAAAACCGCTCATCCGCGGCATCATGATGTCCAGCAGAATCAAATCCGGCTTGAACTGCTCCACCTTCTCCAACGCATCCACCCCGTCCACCGCCGTCATCAGCTTCACCGGCAGCGACTCCAAAAACGCCTGCAGCAACTCCACGTTCTGCGCATTGTCATCCACAATCAGCACCGTGGACTTGGGCAGAAACGATTCGCCCCCGTTCGCCGCCTGCGTGTTTTCAGTCGTTTGATTATTTTCAGTCATGTTTTCCCGGCTCCAAAGCCAATGACACGCGGCGACTATACGCGTTGTCCGCCTCTCTTTCAAACCCGACCCGCCCCGAAAAGCCCCTTCAGATATCGAAAACTTTCCTCCGCCGCCGTTTGCGGGTCATCCGTGCAGGTATAAAGCTCCACCGTCACAAACCGCCGATAACCAATCCCCTCCAGCGCCCGCGCAATTTTCCCCAATCCAGCGTCCCCCGTCCCGGGATCAGGTGATAATGCTTTCTCCCCGCAATGTCCTCCACGTGCAGATTCCATATCTTCTCCCCCAGCAGCTCAACCGCCTGCCCGATATCCTCCCCGATCACCTGGCTATGCCCCACGTCCAGATTCGCCCCCAGCCGCGGATGCCCCAGTCTCTCCATCCACTGCTTCAGCTCGCTCACATACTCCAGATACAACCCCGGCTCACACTCCACCCCCACATTCACCCCCAGCTCCTCCGCCCGATCCAATATCGGCAGCAACGACTCCCGCAGCAGCCCCTCCGCCCGCACCGGCGGACCCCCCCCCAGCAGCCGTCCGCTGGTAATGCTGATGTTTTCCGCCCCCACCCCCCGGGCAAATTCCAGCGTCTTGAAGATCATCCCCCGCCGATCTTCCCGATGCTTTGAGTTGGGGCTGATCAAACTCGGCTCAAAAAATGCCTCCGGCGGCGCATCTTTCCAATACCCAAAGCTGCAATTGGCGTTCACGTTGCTCACCGTCAACCCCAGTTCATCCAGCGTCTTGCGCACCCCGGTCGCAAACGCCGCATCCATCATCCCCGGATACGCGTGGGGCGCGTCCGCCAGAATCTCCACCCCTTCAAACCCCGCCGCCTTAATCCCCCCCAGCGCCTCCACAAGCGAAAACCGGGTATACGCATTCGTCGAAAACGCCAGTTTCATCCCGTCTCTCTTTCTGACCCCGCACCAAATTACCGCTCTCTCTTGCCTCGGCCGCATCAGATAGTTAATCTTCTCAATAGCACATTCGGTAACTTGTCCAACATCAGGAGTCCCTTATGCAAATGATCGAAGCCGTAATCAAGCCGCACAAGCTCGACGCCGTCAAGTCCGCCCTGGCCAAGCTCGGTATCCTCGGCGTCACCGCCATCGAGTGCAAGGGCTTCGGCCGACAAATGGGACACACCGAACGCTACCGCGGCGCTAAAATGGACGTCGGCTTTGTCCCCAAGGTTCTGCTCAAGATCTGCATCAAATCCGAAGATCGCGAAAAGGCCGTCAACGCCATCATCGATGCCGCCCGCACCGGCGAAGTCGGCGACGGTAAAATCTTCATCTACCCCATCGCCGAAGTCGTCCGCATCCGCACCGGCGAACAAAACGAACAGGCCCTCTAATCGTACCGCATCCACCCCCATAAACCCCAACCATAAGAACGCCCCGGAATACGAACAGTTCTCCTCCTCAAAGCCCCGGATGCATATCCGGGGCTCCGACCACCCCACGCCCTCAACTTCGCTTGCGGTTTCGCGAAGGGACAAACCTCCGTCTCGCCCCCCAACTTCCCGACATACCAAACTGCACATTTTCTATGCAACCTGTTCAGAAAACAGGTGCATCGCTTAGTAACTACGCACCTCAGCCCGCCACACGCATTCCAGCCCTAATACCAGTAACCACCTATCAATATTTAACTTAAGCCATTTCCCCTCGCTTTTTTCACGCCCCCCGTTTCCGGCCCGTTAATTGCTCAGCTCGTTTTGAACCAACCGCGCCAGCGCCCGAACTCTGCGCCGGGTATCCGCGGTTACTGTCATTTGCCCCGAGCCCCTTCATACGGGCTCGCTGGCCAGGAGAAACCACTGATGCTCCGCGCACTCTTGGCGTCCAAACGGACGCTGCTCGGTCTTTGTCTCTTCTCAGCCATCCTTTTCACCGGCACTCCCCCCGCATCCGCCGCCCCCACCCCCGTCCAGATCACAGACATCACACACATCAACAGCGGCGACACCGCCTGGATGCTCACCAGCGCCGCCCTCGTCCTCATGATGACCGGCCCCGGTCTGGCCCTCTTCTACTCCGGCCTGGTCCGCCGTAAAAACGTCCTGGCCACCATGATGCACAGCTTTATCCTCATGGCCGCCGTCTCCGTCGTCTGGGCCATCGTCGGCTACAGCCTCGCCTTCGACGTCGGCAACCCCTTCATCGGCGGATTCCACTTCGCCTTCCTCCGCGGCGTCACCGGCGCGCCCTGCGAATACGCCCCCACCATCCCCCACACCACCTGGGTCGCCTACCAGATGATGTTCGCCGTCATCACCCCGGCCCTCATCTGCGGCGCTTACGCCGAACGCATGAAGTTCACCAGCATGCTCCTCTTCTCCATCCTCTGGCTTCTGGGCATCTACTGCCCCCTGGCCCACATGGTCTGGGGCAAAGGCGGCCTCTTCAACGCCTTCATGGGCGGCTCCATCCCCGTCTTCGACTTCGCCGGCGGCATCGTCGTCCACATCTCCTCCGGCGTCTCCGCCCTCGTCTGCGCCCTGGTCCTCGGCAAACGCCGCGGCTTCGGCCGATACCCCATGCCCCCCCACAGCGTCGTCCTCTCCGTCATCGGCGCCGCCCTCCTCTGGGTCGGCTGGTTCGGCTTCAACGCCGGCAGCGCCCTCCGCGCCTCCGACCTGGCCTCCAACGCCTTCATCGTCACCCACCTCGCCGGCGCTATGGGCGCTCTCGCCTGGCTCGCCGTCGAATGGTTCAAAACCGGCAAGCCCACCGTCCTCGGCGCTATCTCCGGCGCTGTCGCCGGCCTGGCCATGATCACCCCCGCCGCCGGCTTCACCACCCCCATGTACGCCCTGGTCATCGGAGCCATCGCCGGCATCTCCTGTTTCTTCGGCGCGACCTCCCTCAAACACGCCCTCGGCTACGATGACACCCTCGACGCCTTCGGCGTCCACGGCGTCTCCGGAACTCTCGGCACCCTCCTCGCCGGCGTCTTCGCCGTCAGCACCGTCAACCCCGGCTGTTCCGGCCTTGTCGATGGCAACCCCCACCAAGTCTTGAACCAGGCCCTCGGCGCCCTCGCCGCCTGCGCCCTCAGCGTCATCGGAACCCTCCTCATCCTCGCCATCGCCAACGCCCTCTGCGGCCTGCGCGTCTCCGAAGCCGACGAATACGACGGCCTCGACGTCAGCCAACACGGCGAATCCGGCTACAACTTCGAAGAAGAAGCCTTCTCCGAACCCGCCGAAGAGTTCTCCCCCGAACTCACCCCCTCCCCCGTCCACTGACGCCCCAAAAACAAAAGCCCGCCGATCCCCATCGGCGGGCTTTTTTTATTCCCCCCTCCCCGTACAACGTTTTTCATCGTCGCCGCAAGTCATGATTTTCACAGAAGGTGTCATGCCGAGCAAAGCGAGGCATCTTGCCGCGAAGGCGACCGGCCCGCAATGCCGCCAGAGGGAGTAACGCTTGTGGCGGGGATGACTTTTCGTAGCACGGGCATCCTTGCCCGTGGCCTGCGGTACTCCGCAGGCATGGCCCGGTACGCCGGGCCAATCAGCCCCAGCGGTGGCTGAATTTCTACCGCCGACGCCGGTGAGTACACCGGCCACGGGCAAGGATGCCCGTGCTACGAAAGAAGGGCGCCCTCCGCAAGCGTTGCCCCCCCGCCGGAGATAACCCTTTCCGGTTGGGCCACGCCCTGCGGCGAAGATGCATCATGTTCATACATCCGGGACTCCAATCAATCGGTACGTTCTTTTTACCAACGGATGTAACGCTTACGGAGAGTACGGCTTCCGTTCAGCCCCGTCAGGGGCGGCAGCCTCCAGCCCACGGCATCAGCCGATCGTATCTACACAAGTCCCTTTCCCTGTAGCACGGGCTTCCAGCCCGTGCTGAGTGCGCTGGAAGTGAAGCCGGTGCCCATGAGCAATGAACTCTTCGTCCGCACGGGCCAGGATGCCCGTGCTGCAAGAAGCCAACTTGTGTCGATACCATTGGCGTCAGCCGTTGGGATACCGGATCGCAAAAAGGATCAGCCCCGTAGGGGCGGCAGGTTCTAGCCCGCGGCGTCAGCCGCGGGAAAGGAATGCCAACAATCGAATCAGCCCCGTCAGGGGCGTAAGAACCTCTCACGCCCCTGACGGGGCTGAACAGAATCCTACCCCCCACAAGCGTTACACCCTTGCCACCCCAACCACACACCAGACTTGCCAATCCCTCTCCCGTCCGTATAATCCTCTAGTCGAATTCGGGCGGTTGGCGCAGTTGGCTAGCGCACCAGCATGACACGCTGGGGGTCACAGGTTCGAGCCCTGTACCGCCCATTACAAAACCCCAAAGCCCCGGACCTATCCGGGGCTTTCTTTTTTCAATCCTCCTCGCCCCCGAAAACAACGGGTGTAACGCTTGTAAAGGGAATGGCTTTTCGTAGCACGGGCATCCTTGCCCGTGCTATGGTGAAGACGGGGCAGCCGGAAACGACACGCGTAACTACTGCGTTGGTTGGCGGCACCCTGCACGAATTGGCTGCCGATCCCGCTATATCGGTGGCACAAGTTGCTGCGGCGGATAAGCGCCAGGTCTATGCCACATCCCTCATCAAGCCCGCCAGCATTGAAGATTTCCCCACTCCATGAGGTGTCTTGCTACGCAAGGCAAGAAGTGACATAATCGGCCGTGATATCGGCAACGGAACTTCCGAAACAATTCGTTCCGGGAGATCGGACGTTTCATGTATTTTCGCCGCTGCGGCTATCGCGGAACGTTGAGCATTTCGCAATTCCTTGGGGCTGGCAATCCTGGACGCGCAGGGAATAGTTGATATCATTGATATCGAATTTACCCAGAGGTGGCATGGCAAAAGACCAGATTTTGATACGGGATGTCCCAGAGAGGATACGGAATTGGATTGACGAGGAGAAGCACAGGCGACGTGTAAGTCTAAAAGAGTTCCTACTGTCGCTGCTGGAAGGAGCAGCATCGGGAGAGATCACGCCGACGCTCTTTAATACAGTGGGGCGTCTGGCGCAACCGCCGGTGGGATCACTAATTCCATTCCGGTTTATTGACTTATTTGCTGGCATCGGCGGCTTCCGGATCGGGTTGACGAAACTGGGTGGACGATGCGTGTTCACGTCGGAATGGGATAAAAACGCACAGCGAACCTACCATGCGTGGTACGGGGACAGCGAGATTCATGGTGACATTAACGCAGTAGACCCAAAGGACATTCCATCTCATGACATTTTGGCGGCTGGTTTCCCTTGTCAGCCGTTCTCGATAGCCGGCGTGTCGAAGAAAAACAGCCTCGGTCAGGCGCACGGGTTCAAGTGTGAGCGGCAAGGCAATCTGTTCTTTCGTATCTGCGATATCGCCAAGGTGAAGCGGCCGCCGGTACTGCTGCTGGAGAATGTGAAAAACCTACGCTCGCACGACGGCGGCAAGACGTGGCTGGTCATCAAGAGTGAGCTTGAGCGGTTGAACTACAGGGTCTTTGCACAGATCATCGATGCAATCAACTGGGTGCCGCAACATCGTGAGCGTATCTTCATCGTGTGCTTTGATCGTGCTGTGTTCGGGGATGCACCGCCATTCAGCTTTCCGGAGCTACCGGCGGGTGGGCGGCGGGTGCGTGATGTGTTGGAAGAGAACCCGCCATCAAAGTACACGCTAACCGATCATCTCTGGAGCTATCTGCAAAAATATGCCGAGAAGCACAAGGCAAAGGGCAACGGATTTGGTTTCGGTCTGGTTGGGCCGAATGACACGACACGTACGCTCAGCGCCCGGTACTACAAGGATGGCTCAGAAATCCTGATTCGTCAGAACGGAAGGAACCCGCGAAGGCTGATGCCGCGAGAGGCGGCGCGTCTAATGGGTTATGACGATGCGAGTGCCAAATTGTTCGGGCATACAGAGGGGTTTCCGATTGTGGTATCGGACACACAGGCCTATCGGCAGTTTGGTAATTCGGTTGTGCCGCATGTCGTTGAAGCGGTTGGCGCTCAGATTTTGAAAGTGTTCCGATGGCATCTTGAACAAACCGGGACGGGTTGCCTGATTCACGGACGGGGGGCAGTGCGTAAAAGCAAGAGAGAGATAAGGCGAGAGCAATTGCTGATGCAGGTGTGATATGACGGACGTGCTGTTGCCAAGACAGCGTAGTTACTGCATGTCGCGGATTCGGGGAAAGAACACGAAGCCCGAGATGGTCGTGCGCAGAATGGCGCACGCGATGGGATATCGGTTTCGGCTTCACCGGCGAGACCTTCCAGGGACACCGGACTTGGTGTTTCCGCGTTTGCGAGCTGTGGTGTTCGTGCATGGATGCTTCTGGCATATTCACCGGTGCCGCTTCGGGCGCGTGGAGCCGAAAGCCAACAGGGTATTCTGGCGGACAAAGCGAGAAGGAAACCGCCGGCGCGACCGCCAGCGGGGTGGGCAACTCAAACGGCAAGGCTGGCGGGTGTTGACGATATGGGAATGTGAGTTGCGGGAACCGGATCGTGTTGCGCAGCGACTCGACAGTTTTCTCAAGGCTGCTGCTTTTTTCGCACCACATTGATGAATGCTGCGAGGTTGAGAAGCCATGATTGCTGTTGCTTCGTGTATGTGGCTTTAATTCGTGACGGAACTACGAGCTGAAGGCTGTGTCGCCGCATCTCGTCAGTTTGGTTGGTTGTTATGCTCGCTTCGAGAGTAAATAGATGTTTGTTAGGGATACGCGCCGCCTCAACCAATGCTTGCCGCCAACGGTCTTTGCATGTGGATTTGACTGCCAGCATGTCCAGTAGGGCTGCAGGTGTTGTCGCTTCGCGGTAGGCTTCGATGGATGGAAAGATAAAGTCGGGTCGAGATGGCTTTTCGGTAATTGTAACCGTTCACAGTTCGGGGGCCAAAAGGGAGGGTATAGGTTTCTCGGCGAAGTGGGCTTTCATGGCGGAACAGAGGTAGCGGAATAAGGATCGACCTTGTTGTCGGCAGGTGGCGGCGGCGGTCCAAATCCGCTCGCACCACTGTCGCCCACACACACTTCGTGTCCCTTGCGTCAGCCGCCGATCAATGACGATGAATCGCAAGGCTTGTTCGGCCAGATTGTTGGTTGGCTCGATTCCCGGGCAGGTAATAAACCGGAAGTAGTCCGCTCCATGCTCCCGGAATCGTCGGACCAGCTTCTGGACCTCGGTACGCACCGGCCCTTGCCGGCCCCACTGTAAGAGCTTGTCCCTGGCGCGTTCCAAAGCTTGCTGGAACTTTTCAGCGCCTAAGCTGGCGCGGCGATGGATTATTCGAAAAAGATGTTTGAGCCCGCGCAGCAGACGACGGGCCCAGCGGACTGTAGGCCGGTCCGGCAGTTCCGTTAAAAACTTCAGTTCCCTTATCAAGTGCGCCAGACAGAACTGCGCCAGGATCCCATGGCGGCCGATGTACTTGCGATAAGCCGAGTAGTAGTCGCAGCCCAGGACTCCGGCAAAGTCCTGGCCCAGCAGTTGCTCGAGTACCTGTGAGCCCCGACTGCCATCCATGTGCAACAGCGTGAAGCGCTCGGCCCGGAACACCCAAGCCCACCACCGCGTCTTATTCTCCGGATGACCCGTCTCATCGACATTGACCAGCGGCTGATCCGGCAGGACTTGGGACAAGGCTTCGTAGGGCAACTGCAGGGCTGCGGCCACCTTCCCCACCGCCTTGGCCAGCAGCCCCCGGGAAATTCTCACGTTGGCCACCTCGGCCAGGAACTCACTGAGAATGGAGTAGGAATCGTGCCCCCGACTCTTGAACCAGCCTAAAAGAGCCGTTAAATGCGGCCCCAGCAGGCCGGCTCGGCGCAAGGCTTTGGGTAAAGGGGTGGGCAAATGCTTTCGGCAGTGCGGACACCAAACGATCCGGGCCTGATGCTCGGTAACGATCAGAGGCTTGGGGGCCAATTCCACCTGCTGGAGGCGTTGAGCCAGCTGCCGAGTCGGCCGCACCGAGCCGCCACACTTAGGGCAGCGTTTGAGCTGATAAGTGCGACAGTGGTCGATGTGTTCGGGCGGCAAGTCCAGCCGCTCATGCCGGGGGTGACCCGCTTGAGCACCGATGTGGCCCGAGCCTTTGGGTCCGCCGGTCCGGGGAGGCTTGACGATATCGCTGGAAGGTGGCTTGGAGGAATTGGAGGAGTTTTTGTTGGCGACGGCGAGCTGGGCTTCTAATTCTCTGACGCGGCCTTGGAGTTGGAGGACCAAGGCTTCCAATTGGGCAATGTGCCGCAAGTACTGTTGTTCGCGATCCGAATCCATCGCTACACCAATCAACGGCCTGTTTTCCCTTATAGGTACTGAGACAGGCAAAAGTCCAGCCCCCCCGGTGATGCTGGCATATTACGGCCTATGCATCGATAATCCGTGAACGGTTACCGGTAATTTTGTTAAAGGAATAGCGCACATCCACTTTATTAAACAGGAATGCTAAATGGTTTTGCAACGCATACCCGGCCCGCGAGTACCGTCGCTGGTGGACTGACTTCGAAAATGCTAGAAACTCGTCGGCGTCTTTGAACTTCCGTTCAAGCCTAGTCTGGATGATATGCTTTTCTAGCGTGCGGAAAAGTAGTTCTTCGTGTTCCCACCAGCGCATGAGTGCGCTATCCGGATCGCTGCCTATATTGACCTCGCCTGCACTTTGGCGGGCGAAGTCGGAAAACGTAGCTGTGGTCGGGAACGAGCCTTTGAATTTATTTCGCATTTCCGAGAGGTGGTAATCGTTGGGTACGGGCACTTCGATCCCAAGCGATTCCAAGACTGTCTCGGCGACGACATCGATTTGGCGGGGCGCGGCGTGAAAATCATGATGTTCAAACTTTTTACTAGCGATGGAATGTTTGATGCCAAAGAGCCACATTATCTGGCTCTCGTACGTAGTCGCGGCATGAGCCACGATGACTGCGAGTGAGTCATCCTTTTTGCGAGCGACGACCAAAAGGTCATTGGGCTGTGCCAGTTCAATTGGGATAGTAAACGTCTTGTCGTAGTAGAGGCGGTATTCGGGGGCACGGTGACGTTGGTTTTGGCGCGAGTTGTACCAACTCATCGTTCCTTCCTGCGTTTGGACGTCGTGCTCGTCGGACAGGTACATCATTGTCGCGGGTATTTGTCTCTTGTCCTTGGTGCCAAGCAGTTGGCAAAGGCGTTGGCTTCCCTGTACCTCGTGGCCGTGTGACGTATTCGGGTCAATCTCCGTCGCCGTCAGGCGACGAGAGGCAATGCCTTTGAAAAAATCAGACAAAGAGCCAAAATTCATGTTGCACCTCTGTCGTAGACGTTAGGTAAATTACAGTGAACCAGTTTCACGATACTCGACAGTTTGGCTTGGGACAATACATGGTGGCGGTGCTCGAAGGGTTTGGGAAAGGAAAGGGGCCATAACTGAAATTCGCAGGTCCGGCGGGCGCAGCAAAGCCCGTTTCCGCCGGTCTTGATCGGTGTGCATCCGTGCCCCATCTGTGGCTGAAGATTCTTCCCCATCCCCTCCGGCGCTACGGCCAACGCATTTTCGTGATACGCCGGGTTGAATATAGAGGCAGGCAGTATCCCGCAGTTCCCCGTCCGACGATGAACGTTCGATGCCTCCCCCCCACGCGCCCGCAACAAACGAAGCCAAGTTTTCCCCCGTTTTCGATAGCGCCACCCGCGTTTCGTGATAAATAACGAACCCACCAACCAAGGACCAAGGACTAATGACCAAGGACCAATGACCATTAACGTTCGCGTAACTACAGCCCCGTTTCGCCGCGGCCCTCCGGGCCGCGCCGACTTCCCCCCAAATACCCCTCGCTTACCAGAACCGCGGACGCTGCCGCTTCCCCCGTCCCTTATTATTCTGATGGAACCCCTTCGCCCGCTGAGGCCGGGCCGCCGGGGAATGCTGTCTGCCCGCCGCCGGTTGCCCCTTGGGCTGCGGCCGGCGCGGCTGAACCGAGTGCTGCGGCATAACAGGTTTCGCATCCCGGTGCTGCACATGCGGCGGCGTCGGCCGGCTCTGGTTGTGATGATGCACCGGAGGCAAAACCTGCGGCCGGGGAAGCTTCGTCACGTCGTGCTCGATCACCCGAAGCGTCTTGCGCGTCAGCTTCTCAATGTCTTTCAAATACGGCTTTTCCTCCCGGTCGCAGAACGAAACCGCCGTCCCCGACGCCCCCGCCCGCCCGGTTCGACCGATGCGATGCACGTACGTTTCCGGCACGTTCGGCAAATCGTAATTCACCACATGCGAAACCTCATCGATATCCAACCCCCGGGCCGCAATATCCGTCGCCACCAGGACCGGCGGCGTCGTGGATTTGAAATTCTTCATCGCCCGTACGCGCTGCCCCTGGCTCTTGTTGCCGTGGATCGCCTCGGCCCGCACGCCCGCCCGCAGCAGATGCCGCACGACCTTGTCGGCCCCGTGCTTGGTCCGCGTGAAAACCAGAACCCGCTCGATCCCCTCGGATTTCAGATAGTGGGCCAGCATCGCCGGCTTGTCCGGCTTGTCCACGAAATAAACCGCCTGCTCAACCTTCTCCGCCGGCGTGGCCACCGGGGCCACCTGCACGCTCACCGGCTGGTTCAAAATCGTATCCGCCAGTTGGCGGATTTCCCGCGGCATCGTCGCCGAAAACATCAGCGTCTGACGTCGCGCCGGCAGTTTGGCGATGACCTTGCGGATGTCATGAATGAAGCCCATGTCCAGCATGTTGTCCGCTTCGTCGAGCACGAACTGCTCGAGATGGCGCAGGTCCACAAACCCCTGGTTCATCAGATCGAGCAACCGTCCGGGCGTGGCGATGACCACATCCACCCCGGCCTTGAGGGAATTCACCTGCGGGCCTTGCCCGACGCCGCCGAAGATCACCGTATAGCGGAGGCCGGTATGCCGCCCGTAGGTGCGGAAGCTTTCGTCGATCTGGGCCGCCAGTTCGCGCGTCGGCGTCAGCACCAGCGCCCGAATGTGCCGCCGCGAATCCGTCGGCGGATGTTGCATCAAACGATGCAGGATGGGCAGCGCAAAAGCCGCCGTCTTGCCCGTTCCCGTCTGCGCAGCCCAGCAGATCGCACCCCTTGAGCACGTGCGGAATCGCCGCCTTCTGAACGGGCGTAGGGTGAATATAGCCTTCGGCGGCAACAGCCCGAAGCAACGGTTCGGCCAGCAGCAAATCCTTGAATGTCATCCGTTTCTCGTAGGCAAAGCGTAAAAAGAAAATCACCCCGGCGGAGCCATTACATGTTTCTCCGCAGCAGGTTACAACCGAGCTTAATCAAGCGGATCGGAAGGAAATGCCCGAAAAAGGCAGGCAGAGTCCCGCGAAAGCCTAAAGAGAGCAACCGGCAGTTGTCCCCACGACTATATCACGCCCGCTCCCATGAGTACAGCCGGTCACGGCAACACCAACCGGCAAACCCCCGCGACAAGGTCATCCACCGAAGCAAACGTATTGCCCGCCGTCAGCGCCGGCCGGCGGACCATCACCACCCGGCACCGCCTCAACCGCGCCGCCTCCAGCTTCTCCCCAACGCCGCCCGCCAACCCGCTATCCTTGCTCACCAGCACCCCGATGTGAAACCGGTCGATGTGGGCCAGGTTCCGCTCCACCGTAAACGGCCCTTTCTCGGCAATCACGCGATCGGCCGGAATCCCCGCCTCCGCGCACGCCCGCAACGACTCCTCCCGCGGCAACACCCGCGCCACCACCGCCACCCCGGCCCTATCCGCCTCCCGCACATAACAACTCAGGTTATTCGACCCCGTCGTCAGCAAAATCGTCCGCCCGAACGAAGCCGCCCGCCGCGCCGCCTCCTGATGATCCGCAGCCCAGCACACACCCTCCCCGCCACTCTCGCTACCCGGCCGAACAAAGCTGAAATACCCCACCCCCGCCTCCTCCGCCACACTCGCCGCCGTCTGGCGAACGGTCGCCGCATACGGATGGGTTACATCCACGATCGCGCGCACCGCCTGTGCGCGAACGAGCCTGCCCATCGCCGCCGCATCCAGCCGCCCGTTTCTCCGGCTAACGGACTGATGGTTCCCCAGGTCCATCGGTTCGTCCGTCGCCATCGAAACCAGCACCTGATAGCCGGCCTCGGCCAATCGACTGGCCACGCCCGCCGTGTCGCTCGTGCCGCCCAGCAGCAGGATCATACGTTGTAGCCTCGCGAAGTGACGAACCATCCATCCAACACCTTCGACGCGCTGTTGCCGACAATCACGATTGTCCGCATGTCCACCTCCTGCTCCAGCAATTTCCCCAGCGTGGTCATGGACATCTTCTCATCTTCAGTTCCCACCGCCACCCCAAGCCCCACGGGCGTTTCGGGCGACCGATGCCGGCTGAAGATTTCCACCGCCTCCTGCAACTGCCGCACGCGTTGCATGCTGCGCGGGTTGTAGATCGCCACGACCATATCCGCGGCCGCCAGGGCTTCCAGCCGCCGCCGGATCGTCTCCCAGGGCACCAGCAGATCGCTCAGGCTGATGACGGCGAAATCGAGCATCAAAGGCGCGCCCAGACGTCCCGCGGCTGCACTGGCCGCCGTGATGCCCGGCACAATCTCGATCTCCACTTTCGCGCCCTGCGCATGCACCAGCTCGATGGCCAGCCCGGCCATGCCGTAGATGCCCGCATCGCCGGAGGAGATCAGCGCCACCGTCTTGCCGGCCAGCGCGTGCTCCACCGCCAGTCGGCAGCGGTCCACCTCCTGCCGCATGCCCGAGGAAACCAGTTCCTTGCCTTGCGTCAGGTCGGCGACAAGTTCCAGGTAGCGTTTATATCCGACCACAACCTGGCTCTGCGCAATGGCCAATTCAGCCCGGCGGGTTCGGTCCATCGCCCCGCCCGGGCCTATTCCGACCACAAACAGTTTTCCACCGCCAGCGCCACCGTGATCCCGTTGAATGTTTGTCTGGGTAGTAATAATCGTGTCCTCCTGCCGGCCAGCAGCGCCGCAGGCTCTGCCACGGCCGGCAATGTGACCTTTCTCTGAACAAATTCCGACCGGGCAAACTCCCGGCGGCATTCCCGCAGTTCCTCCGACGACACCAGCCGCAAAGGAACCCCAAGCCGCCGGGCCGCCTCGATCATTCCCGGTTCATCCCCCTTGATGTCCGCCGTCGCCAGCAGGCGAACCTTTTCCAGCGGAACGCCGGCCATTTCCAGCGTAGCCGTCACCGCCGCAACGATCCGCTCGGCGGGCGTATTCCGCCGACACCCCGCCCCGACAATCACCGTCTTCACCGCTTCCGTCGTCGTGCTGATGATCGGCTCGGCGGCGATAATGTTCGATACCGTCATCGCCAGTTCATTGGCTCCCCCTTCGTGCCCGCTGAGCAGACTGACCGCCCACCGCCCGCCGACGTCCAATACGACAACCGCCGGATCGGTGGTTTTGTGCTTGATGCACGGGGCGATGGCGCGCACGACCAGCCCCGTCGGCGCGATGTAAACCATGCCCCGACAGACCGGAAACAACTCTCGCGTCAGCTCTATGATCCGATCAAACCGTTTGGCCTGCGGACAGACCGTCACGTCCGCATGGACGTACAGCTCGCAGTCGGACATCCGCTCCGCCAGGGCCAGCGCCACACGCGCCCCTCGTTGCTCAGGCTGATCAGGGCCGTCTTCATTGCGCCGACGCCTCCCGGTATCCGTGCGCAAAAGCCTTGTCATACAGCTTCGACGCATGCGCCAGCGGCCGGGCCAGCGCATAGCCCACCACCACCATGGCCGTGCGCGTGATCCCCTGAGCCTTTGTTTTGCCGGCAATGTCCGCCAGCGTTCCCCGAACGATCTTCTGATCCGCCCAGGATGCGTGATACACCACGGCCGCCGGGCATTCAGCCCCGTAATGTCCCGCCAGCGTTGCGGCCAACTCTTCGATCTTGTCGCTGGAGAGAAAAATGCACAGCGTCGCCCGGATCTGCGCCAGCCGGGATAATTCTTCCGAAGCCGGCATGGGCGTTCGCCCGGCCGTGCGGGTCAGGATGATTGTCTGGGAAATTTCCGGCGCGGTCAGCTCCGTCTTTAATGCCGCCGCCGCGGCTTGGAACGAGCTGATCCCCGGCACCACATCGTATTCAATCCCCAGCCGATCCAGCGCGTCCATCTGCTCGCCGATCGCGCCGTAGATGGAAGGTTCGCCCGTATGCAGACGAATCACGTCGATATCCGCTGCCGCGGCCTTGCGAATCACCTCGACGATCTGGTCCAGGTTCATCGCCGCCGAATCATGTCGCTCGGTCTGCGGGGGCAACAGTTCCAATAGAGCCGGATTCACCAGCGAACCGGCATAGATGCAGCACCGCGCCGACTTCAACAATCGCTGCGCCTTCACCGTCAACAATTCCGCATCCCCGGGCCCGGCCCCGACGAAGTAAACTTTCATCGCACGCCTCCCCGGCCTTCGCCGGCGTCAATCAGCATGATCGACAAATAGCCCGTCTTCTCCGGCAATCCCCGCAGCTTCCGCAAATCCGTCTCCACCCGCTGCTCGGCCATCCCCACGTGCGAAGCAAAGACCGCCTTGCCCGTCAGTCCCCGCGATTCCAATTCGTCGAGCACCGCTTCCAGCCGATTCCCCACCTTCATCAGCACGACCGTACCCCCGTCGTCCAGCGCCTCCTGCAACGCCGTAAAATCGTCCGACGCCGGCACAATCGTCACATTCTGCTTTCCCTGTCCGATGGCAAAATTCGTCGCCGCCGCCGCCGCACAGAACGCGGTGATGCCGGGAACGGTGACGACCTTTACATCGGGGCAGATTTCCCGCAGTTCCCGCAGGAGATAGATGTACGTCGAATACAACAGCGAATCCCCCAGCGTCAGGAAACAGCAGTCGTTGCCGGTTGCCAGCACGGCAAGCACTTCCTCCGCCGCCTTGCGCCAGTGCCCGCGCAGCACGCTTTCATCGGAGGTCATCGGGAAAGTCATCTCCCGGACGATTGCATCCGGCCGCAGATACCGCCGCGCGATATCCAGGGCCACGCTGTCGGCCGCGATGCGTGACCGCGGCACGCACACGTGCCGGCATTCCGACAACAGCCGCGCCGCCTTCACGGTCATCCATTCCGGATCGCCCGCCCCCACGCCAATTCCGTACAAGGTTCCCTTGCTCATAATCTCATCTTCTTTCTCACCAACAGCACGATCGACAACGACGACGCCGCCCCGTCCGTCAACTCTCTTGCGCCAACGTGTCTGACCCGCTCATCCGGCAGCGTCAGGTCTTCACACAACACCACCTGATACCCATCCCCCAATTGCACTGCGACTTCCGCAGCCCACTGCAGCGCCTCCCGCGTGCCTGCCAGCACGGCAATCCGGTCCTCGCCCCGCAGTTCATCCACCGATGCCACCGGCTTTCGCCCGTGGGCGCTGATGATCCGCGCCCCGGCCCATTCCAGGCCCACGCGGGCAAACGCCACCTGCACCGAACTGACGGCCGGGACCACATGACACCGTTCCAGCCCGAATCGATGAATCACGCGCGTGGCCAGACTGAACACCCCCGGATCGCCGCTCACCAACACCGTCAGCCGACGGCCATTCCGCAGGAGCTTATCCATCTCGCCCAGAAATTCCTCCACGTCACTTCCCATCACGATGCGATCCCGCCCGCAGCCGGGAAACAATTCCAGCAGCCGCCGCGACCCGCTCAGCACGTCCGATTCTTCGGCCATCTTCCGCGAAATCGCCGGCAGATAATCCGCCGATCCCGGCCCGCACCCCACGATAAAAATATCTTTCTCAACTACCGCCATGGCGATAACTCCCCGTCACTGCCCAGCTTTTCCCCCTGCATATTCACCAGAACCACCGCAACTTCCATCCCGCCTCCGATCCGCTCCGCCACCGCCTGACGCACCCGGCCCGCCAGTGCATTTGCTACGTCGATCCGCTCCGATTCCTCCATCGCCGCAAAGATTCCCTCCACGGTCGGGCTTGTTTCGATGGTTCGTTTCAACACCTGCTGCGCCAAAGCCGCCACCTGCTTCACCGCCCCATCCGACCGCGACGAATGCGTATCCCACTGGCCCGTTTCCAGCTTGGCCAGCTTCCCCGGATGCCCCAGCGCCATCACGGCCTTGAACGGGCGGCATCTCACCTGATCGAGCATGAACCCCCATTCATTGCTGACTTCGATTACCTGCTCGTCCCGCAACGCGAAGTGCTTTCGCGCCGCCTTGGCCCCGATATTTCCCGGCACCAGCACCGGCCGATCCACCCCGCACGCGGCCGCCACATCCATCGAGCATTTCAGCGCATCCCGCAAGGCCTTGTTGGAATAGGGCCGGACAATGCCCGTCGTGCCCAGAATTGACAAGCCTCCTTCGATCCCAAGCCTCGGGTTGAACGTCTTGGCCGCCACTTCACGCCCGCCGGGAATCGACACCTCCACGCAGACCGGCTCATCAGTGATTTGGCGAACCGCCCGGCGGATCATCGACCTGGGCACAGGGTTAATCGCCGGCTCGCCCGGCGGCACCTGCAAACCCGGCTTGGTCACCATGCCAACTCCCTCGCCTGCTCGAAAAATAATGTCTCCGCCGTCCGCCATCTGAACAGCTGCCACAATCTCCAGCCCGTGCGTTGCATCCGGGTCGTCGCCCCCATCCTTACGCACGGCCGCCATGGCCGACTTGCGATCTTCAGCCAATCGTGCATAGAGCACCGGCACCTGGATCACCTGCCCTGCCGGCAAATCGATCTCGACGCTCGTCGGCGTCCGGCCCTGCCAGAGCAGGCAAGCCGCCGCCTTGGCCGCCGCCGCCGCGCAGGAGCCTGTGGTGATTCCCGTCCGCAGGCTCATCGCATCGCCCCTTCCGTTGCGAATGCGCTTTGCCCGATCAGTCGCCTGGCTTGCTCGATCGTCAGCGGCAACTGCTCGGTCAATCCTTCAAACAACTGTGCGATCAGCGGCAATCGCAACCCCGCCCGTGCGATCATCTGCCGGTCATGGAAAATTTCTCCGGGCGTTCCCTCCCGCAAAACCTGTCCGCCCTTGAGCACATAGATTCGGCCCGCCAGGATCGGCAGCAAATCGACCGCGTGCGTCGAGAGGATCATGGTGATTTTCTGCTGTCGATTCAGTTTCAGCAGCAGTTCGATCATCTGCGCCTCACCGGCCGGATCGAGCCCGGCCGTCGGTTCGTCCAGCACCAGCACCGAAGGCCGCATTGCCAGCACCCCAGCCAGGCACACCCGCTTCTGCTCGCCGAAGCTCAAATGATGAATCGGCCGATCGCGCAGCCCCAAGGCGTTTACGGCAACCAACGATTCTTCAACCCGTACGGCCACCTCCGACTCCGCCAACCCCATATTCCGCGGCCCAAACGCCACATCCTGCCCCACCGTCGGCGCGAAAAGCTGATCCGCCGGATTCTGAAACACCATCCCGATCCGCCGGTATAGCTCCGCTGCCTTCATCTGGCGGATATCCTGCCGGCCCAGCAGCACCCGCCCCTCAAGAGGATTGAGCAGCCGCAACAGCATCTTCATCAGTGTCGTCTTGCCCGATCCGTTGCAGCCGATGATCGCGACAAACTCCCCTTCTCCGGCGTTGAACGTCACGTTCGTCAGCGCCTTGAGTCCGTCGGGATAGGCGTAGCTCACCGCCTCGGCCGCAACCGCATACGCCGCCGTCGAAGGATTCATCACAACCACCCTTCCGTCAGGCCCAGCGCCCCGACCACAATCAGCACCCCCGCAATCGTCAAAACCGCATCGCGCTTGCGCATCGCCGCCAGCGGCGAAATGTGCAGCGACCCATGATACCCCCGTGCGATCATCGCCTCGTGCGTCTTGTCCGCCTGGTCAATCGCCCGCAGTGTTACCACGCCCGCCAAATCTCCCATCGACGTCAGCGATCGTCCCAGCCCGCCATATCCCATGCGGATTTTCTGTGCCGCCCAGACGCTCCCCGCCTGATCGAACAAGGCAAAAATATACCGGTACATCAGCATCGCCACTTCAACCCACCCCTCCGGCACACGCCCCCATTTCAGCACGGCCATCATCTCATGCACCGGCGTCACCGCGCACAATATCAGCATCGCACTCACTGACGCCATCACCCGCAACCCGATCATCGCCCCCTCAATCGTCCCCTCCCGACTCATCACCAGATGCCACCGCCCCACATCAAACCCCGCCAGCGGGGTCTTGCCCACCATAAACGCCCGAAGCACGCATACCATTACCGCAAACCCCACCGGCCCCACCAGCCGCCGGGCCATTAATTTCACCGGCGACCTTGACGCCACCGCCATCACAAGGCACGCCGTCAGCACCCCCGCCGGCAACCCCGCCCGCGACGAAGCCACCACGCCCACCACCACCGCCAACGTCAAAATCAACTTGACGCGTGCATCCATCCGCGGCAGGAATCCGCGTGAGCGATCCGGCGAAAATAGTTCCCTCATCGGATGCATTACTTTCCATCCGCCTTTCCCGGCGCAAACAGCGCCCGGAAAAAATACCCCGCCACGAACCCGCCCACCACCCCGGCCAGCAAAAACATAATCAGCAGCAAATCCCCCTGATCCGTATTAATCAATGGTGCGGTGGCCGGATGCCCCGCCTTCTCCGCCGCCGCTTCCACCACCACCTTGTCCACGCCCTCCCACGCCGCCGCGCACAGTTTCCCCGCCAGCCCCATCACGATCGCGCCGATCCACATTCCCTTATTCATCCCACCGCCTCCGGCAACACCGCCAATTCCATCCGTCCCGCCAGCAGTTCCGGCCGGCGCGACACCACAAACCGATACGCCGCCACCGTCATCACCCCTTCCAGCAAACCCAGCGGAAGCTGCGTCGGAACAAACGCCAGCGCGATTCCCACAAACATCGTCCCCATCGACCCGCCGCCATGCACGCGCACTGGCCAACTGAAAGGACGTGGTGGCGTAAGTGCCCCAATCCGACACCGCTCCGGCCGCAAACGCCGCCACCACCACCGGCACCCGCATTTTCCGCAGCCCCCCGAAAATCGCACACGCCGACAACGCCCCCACCACCCCCATCGAAACGATCCCCGCCCCCATCGTCGTCAATCCCCCGTGCGACAAAAACAGCGCCTGCAACACCAGCGCCACGCTCGTCACCACAACCGTCGGCCCCGGCCCGATCAGCAGCGCCGCCAACCCCGTCCCGCACGGATGCGAACACGTCCCCACCCACGGCACCGGAATGGGCATGCACGAAATCACAAACACCCCCGCTCCCACCAAGGCCACCAACGCCCGATATTTCGGCTCCGTCCGGCTCCGCTGCTTAATAACTCTCAGCCCCCAAGCCACAAACGGCAGCGCCACGGCAAACCACAACCCCGCCCAGGAAATCGGCAGCACGCCCTCGGAAATATGCATCGCCTGCGCCGGCGCCGGCCACGCCAGCACCGCCACACCCATCAACACCAGAAGCAATCCCATTTCCTTACGCATGGTTCTGGCTTCCTTCCATCGCCAAGCCCGCCAGGGCATTCACCGCCGCCGCCGCCACCGGGCTGCCGCCGCGATAGCCGACGTTGCTGATATAGCACAGATCGCTTTCCATCAAGGCCAGCTTTGATTCCCTGGCTCCCACAAACCCCACCGGCAATCCCACCACCAGCGTCGGCCTCGGCCCGCCCCGCCGCACCATATCCAATAGCGCCCACAGCGCCGTCGGCGCATTGCCTACCGCCACGATGCTTCCTTCCAACCGCTCGGCAAACTTCTCCATCGCCGCCGCCGCCCGCGTGCATCCCTTGGCCAGGGCGATGCGTTTTACGTCTTCATCGCTGATCCCGCACAAGACCTCGCCGCCAACCCTGGTAATCCCCGCCTGCAACATCTTCACGTCGCAGATGATCGGCTTGCCGCCGCGGATCGCCGCCACCCCCCGCTCAATCGCCTTGGGATGAATCCGCAGCGTCCGGGAAAACGAAAAATCCGCCGTCGCGTGGATCACCCGGCGGACAACCGCCTTCGCCGCCAAATCCGAAATCTTCCCCCCGAGCTGGGCGTCGATGATCTGAAAACTTTTTCGCTCGATGGATTTGCCGTCCGTCGGCAACGCTTCGCCCTTGCCCACCAACCCCACCAGTCGATCCACCACAACCTCTTCAATCGCCGGTTCATCTTCCAGCGTCGGCAACACCTCAATCGTCAGCCCCGGATACTTCTGCCGACAACCCTCGATCAGCGGCGGAATGTCCTTGGACACATGCTGCCCGGTATACAGAAAATACGGCAACACCACGATCCGCCCCACCCCCTGTTTCACCAGCGTCTCCACCTGATCCTCGATGCTCGGCCTGGCGATAGAAAAAAACGCCGGCAATACCGCCTGGCTCTCCAGCCGCGCCGCCACCCGCCCCGCCAGCGACATAAAACCCTGGTTCGCCTGCGGCCGCGGGCTGCCATGCCCGACAATCAAAACGCCCGTGCAACTTGAATTCATCTCGTCTCCTCACAGCGTAGGAAAAAGTTCTTCATCACATCCGGTTGCGACGCAAAGTGCAAATGCACATAGCTCGCCAGCACGTTCCCCTTCTGAAAACCTTCTTCTTCCGGCTCATCTTTTCTCCGCCGCCGGATTGAATACACCCGCTCCCACCCCTTTGCCTCAAGCTCGTCGCGGCAAATCCGCGAATAGTGAAACTCATGCCCCCGCAAAACCGTCCCCGCCTCACCCCACAACGACGGTTCCTTCAGCGTCGCCTCCACATACCCCAGCGTCCTCAAACTCTTAAGCATCTCCGTTTCAACCGGCGCCACGCCCGCCAGCTCAATCCGCTTCTCATCCAGCGTCTTCACCCCCCGCCCCAGGTACATCAATCCCCCGCACTCCGCGTACACCGGCCGGCTCGATGCCGCAAACCGCCTGACATCCTCCAGCATCCCCTCATTCGCCCCCAATTGCCCGGCGTACAACTCCGGATATCCGCCCCCGATATACAACCCCTGCAAATCCTCCGGCAGCTTCTCATCCCTCAACGGCGAAAACGGCACCCACTCCACCCCCATCAACTGAAGCATCTCCAGATTGTCCGCGTAATAAAAATGAAACGCCTCGTCACTGGCGATCCCCACTCGGATCTTTCGCCCAACGGCCACACACTCCGGCGTCGCCGTCTTCACCGCCTTGGCCGCGCGGGCCAGCCCCGCAATCCGGTCCAACTGCACATGCTTCTCACACGCATCAGCCAGCGCCTTGATCGTCTCATCACCGCACGTTTTCGGGCCGGCCGTCACCAACCCCAGATGCCGGCTCGCCAGCGTCGGCAATCCTCCCCGCGGCACCGCCCCCACCAGCGGCGGCAATTCCGCACCCCGCAACGACTCCTCCACCCAACTGCGATGCCGATCCGTCCCCGCCTGATTGGCGATCACCCCCGCCACGCACACTCCCGGCTCGAACGTCGCAAAACCCTTCGCCGTCGCCGCCAGGCTTCTGGCCGCCCCGTGCGCGTTCACCACCAGCAGCACCGGCGCATCCAGCCACTTGGCGACTTCCGCCGTGCTCCCTTCCAGCGTCGTCGGCGAAGCGCCATCAAACAATCCCATCACCCCTTCGATGATCGCAATATCCGCATCGCTCGTCGCCCGCGCAAACAGTTGCCGAACGTAGCCCCGGTTCGTCATCCAGCCGTCGAGGTTATAGCACGGCCGGCCCGAAGCCATCGTCAGATACGACGGGTCCAGAAAATCCGGCCCTACCTTGAACGTCTGCACGCGCAGCCCCAGCCGCGTCAGCGCCGCCACGATCCCCAGCGCCAGCGACGTCTTGCCCACGCCGCTGCCCGTCCCCGCAATCACCAGCCTCGGACACCGACTTATCACAGCTCCACCCCCTTCTGCGCCTGCGCCCCGCCCGTGCCCCGTGCTTTACGCAGCGCATCTCCGTCACCGTGTCCGCAACCGCCATCAACGTTTCGCTCGCCCCCCGCCCCGTCATCACCACGCACGCCTCATCCGACGCCTTCCCGACAACCTCGATCACCCGCTCCTCTTCCAGCAGCCCCTTGGCAATCGCCACACATACTTCGTCCAGCACAACCAACCCATATTCCCCGGAAACGATCAACTCTTCCGCCTTGCGCAACCCTTCTCGCGCCGCCTCCTTGTGCTTCGCATACTCCGGCGAACTTACCGTTGGCACAAATCCCAACCCCGTCTGCGCCAGCCGAATCTTCGGGAAATTCGCCAGCGCCTTCACTTCCCCCACCGTCGCGTCATGCTTGATGAACTGCACCACCGCCACGGGCATATCATGCCCCGCCGCCCGCATCGCCATGCCCAGTGCGGCCGTCGTCTTGCCCTTGCCCTCGCCCGTGAAGATCAAAACCCGCGTCGCCCGGCTCATCGTCCAACCCTCCCGGTCAACCACATCCGCACCCCCAGCCCCAGCGCCACAAACAACCCCGTCGTCAAAAACATCAGCGTATTGGCCGTTGGAATATGCCCCGCCGACAGCGGCATCAGCGCCTCCCCGATTGTCGGCTTCTCCATCGCCTCCCCGTCGTAATAGTTCACCCCGCCCAACTGAACGCCCATCGCCCCGGCCATCGCCGCCTCGGTCAAACCCGAATTGGGGCTGGCGTGCTTCCGTGCATCCCGCCATAGAACCGCCCACGCCCCGCCCGGCCGCTGCCCCAGCAATGCCGCCGCCAGACACATCAGCGGCGCAGTCAACCGTGCCGGGATGAAATTCGCCACATCATCCACCCGCGCCGACGCCCAGCCGAAATGGACGTAATTCTCGTCCTTGTGCCCGAACATCGAATCCAGCGTATTGACCGCCCGGTACACCATCGCCCCCACCGGCCCGGCGAGCATCGCAAAAAACAGCGGTGCCGTCACCCCATCCACCGTGCTCTCCGCCACGCTCTCTACCGCCGCCCGGCTGATGCCCGCCTCATCCAGATCATGCGTATCCCGCCCGACGATCATCCCCACCTCCCGGCGTGCCGCCACCAGATCCCCCGCCACCAAAGGTCGAAACGCCGCCATGCTGTGCGCAGCCAGATCCTTCGCGGCAATTGTCGTATAAATCACCACCACCGCCGCCACATCGCCCGCCCACGGATGCGCCATTCCCGCCAGTTTCACGAGTCCCCACGCCCCCAACCCCGCGACGCCGTAAACCCCCAGCGCCGTCACCACGCCCGCCCCGCGCATCCACGGAATAAGCCGTCGCGTCAACGTTTCCAATCGCGTCGCCACCCACCCGATACCCCGCACCGGATGGGGCAGCCAGCGCGGATCGCCCAACAGCAGGTCCAGCGCCACCGCACAGAGGATTTGATACTCCAGTCTCATCGCAATCCCATCAACCGATAGACGTCATCCATCCGCAAGCTTTTCCGCACCACCGCCGCCAGCCGATCCAGCGCCGGCTCAATGCTGAAATGCGACTGCACGTCTCCCAGCGGCGACCATTCCCGGCGGATGCGCAGGCGATCAATAAACCACCGCCTGAACCCATCCGCATCAAACACGCCATGCAGATACGTGCCCCAGATCCGATGATCCGGGCTGGCCACCCCGACTGCCTGCCCGTCCGGCCTGGTGAAAACGCAAATCTCCCCGCCCGCGTCCGTCTGTCCGTGATGGATCTCGTACCCGTCCACCTCCAGCCCGGAAACCGAATGCCGTGCCGTCGTGCGCACCAGCACCTTTTCCATTTCCAGAACCGTCTCCACGTCCAGCAGTTCCAGCCCCATTTCCGTCTGGTTCACCGATTCGATTCCGTGCGGATCGTGAATCGCCCGTCCCAGCATCTGAAACCCGCCGCATATTCCCACGATCTCCGCCTTATCCTCCGCGGCCAATTCGATAATCCGATTGGCCAACCCGGTACTCTTCAGATACGCCAGATCGCACAGGGTATTCTTGCTGCCCGGCAGAATAATCACGTCCGGATGGTGCAACTCATCCAACGACCGCACCACCCTCACCCGCACGTCCTTCTCCGCCCGCAGCGCATCAAAGTCCGTGAAATTCGAAATGTGCGGCAGATCAATCACCGCCACGTCAACCGCTTCCAAACCCCCACCCGCCTCACCCGGCAAACCACTCTTGAACTCCACCGAATCTTCATGCGGAATATCAATCTGCTTCAAATACGGCACCACCCCAAACACCGGCCGCCCCGTATGCCTCAGCGTATAATCCAGCGCCGGCTGCAACAAACTCTCATCCCCCCGGAACCGATTCACCACCCACCCCGCCACGAGCGCCCTCTCCCACTCCGCCAAAACCTCCATCGTCCCCACGAACGAGGCAAACACGCCGCCGCGATCAATATCCCCCACCACCAGCACCGGAGCCTGGGCATATTCCGCCATGCGCATGTTCACGATGTCATGGCTCTTCAGATTCACTTCCCCCGGCGACCCGGCCCCCTCCAGAATGATCGCGTCGTAGTCCTCCGCCAGCGAATCGTAGCATTCCTTGGCCACTCCAAACGCCTTCGCCTTGTACTTCACATACTCGGCTACCCTCATGTTTCCCACCGGCTTGCCGCGCACGATCACCTGGCTGCCCGTATCCGAATTGGGCTTGAGCAGAATCGGATTCATCCGCACATCCGGCTCCACCCGGCACGCCTGCGCCTGCACCACCTGCGCCCGCCCCATCTCTCCGCCGCCCAGCGTCACGAACGAATTGAGCGACATGTTCTGCGACTTGAACGGCGCAACGCGAATTCCGTCCTGAAATAAAATCCGGCACAGCGCCGCCGTCAAAATGCTCTTGCCCGCGTTGGAACTGGTCCCCTGAAACATCAGCGCCGGCGTCCGCTTCTTGATCCACTCACCCCGCGACGCCCCCAGCGCCCTCGCCAGCGAATCGCACAACCGCCGATTCTCTTTTTCCGTCCGAACCGCCACCCGCACAAACCGCTTATCCAGCCCCTGATCCGGCCCATAGGTTCGTATTGCGATGCCGTCTTTCAACAGTCGTTTGGCAAGTTCCGGCCCATCCACGTCCGCGCGATCCAGCCGCAGCAGCAGATAATTCGCCTCACCCGGATAGACGTACACCCCCGGCAGTTTCCCCAGTTCACCCGCCAGCCTCGCCCGCTCCTTCTTCACAAATTTCCGCGTCCGCCTGGCATAATCCTTACCCCCCAAAACCGTTTCTCCCACCGCCTGCGCCAGCGTATTCACCGCCCACGGCGCAGATCTGCCGGCGAACTTTCTCCGCCAGTTCCACCGGCCCCGATGCAAACCCCAGCCGCAATCCCGGAATCGCGTAAAACTTCGTCAGCGACCGCAGCACCACCACGTTCGGCCGATTCTCTTTCGCCAGGGTCTCATACCCCTCGACAAAATCCGCAAACGCCTCATCGACGACAAACATCGTCTTCCGATGTTTTGCCGCGAAGCGTAAGAACTTCGCCCGATCAAACATCAACCCCGTCGGATTGTTCGGCTCACCCAGCAGCACCACTTCACCGCCGCGAAGTTTCTTGCCCAACACCGTCCAATCCAGGGCAAAGTCGTCCTCCTCCTTCAACTTCGCCCACTCGACCTTCATTCCGCCCGCCTCCGCCGCCGTCGCGTAGTCGATATACGCCGGCACGGGAATCACCGCCCGCTTGCACCGCAGCGCCCGAGCCAGCGCAAAGAGAATCTCGCTGGAACCATTGCCGACGACAATCTGCTCGCGAGGCAGCCGATACTGCCTGGCAATCGCCGCCACCAATCCCGCCGCATCGGGATCAGGATAATGTCCAAGCCCTTCGACGTTGGCGCTGATGACCGCCCGCACCGCTTCCGGCATCCCCAGCGGATTCACGTTCGCGCTGAAATCCAGGATTTCCCGTTCCGCAAGTCCCGCACTTGCGGCTATCTCTCTGAGGTTTCCACCATGTCCCGTTGCCATGCGTCACCTCACCATCTGCCACGGCCGGCACGCCAGCACCACCGCCACGACCACTTCCGAAATCTCGCAAACCGCCCCGAACGTATCCCCCGTCGCCCCGCCGATCTTGCCATGGCAACAGCGGGCGAACACCAGCGTCGCCAGCACGCACGCCGCCGCCGCCGCCACCCCGCCTGCGCCCATCGCCATCCATCCCATTCCCGCCAGCAGCGACACGCTCCACACCGCCGCCCCGTAATGTTTCCCTTGATAGAAGACGTTGCCCAGCCCTTTCTCGCGGGCGTACGGCAACAGCGCCATCAGCATCACCATCATGCCCCGCCCCGCCAGCGGCATCAGCATCGCCGCCGCCCACAGCCGTCCCGGCGGCAATGACGCCATCGCCGCGAACTTCACCAGCAGCGTGCAGACGATGGCGATCACGCCCATCGCCCCCACGTGGCTGTCCTTCATGATCTCCAGAATGCGTTCGCGCGAGCGCGAGCTGAGGAACCCATCGGCCGTATCCGACAGACCGTCCATGTGCAACCCGCCGGAAAACGACAGCAGCACCACCACCATCACACCGGCCCCGATCATCGGCGGCACATCCAGCCACGCCACCCCCATCGCCGCCAGCGCCGCCAGCACGCCCAGCAGCAACCCCACCAGCGGGAAGTATCCCACGCTGCCCGCCAGGTGGGCCTCGCCCGTGCCCCACTTGCCGGGCACGGGCAAAACCGTCAGAAACCGCATGGCCGCCAGAAATCGGTTCATTTACTTCGCCTTTGAAACCATCGCCTCTTCGAACGTCGCCACCTGCGTCAGCACGGCCACTGCCGCTTCCACCAGGTTCATCGCCAGCGCCGCACCGGTTCCTTCGCCAAGGCGCATGTTCAAATCCAGCAGCGGATGTTTCCCCAGGTGCTTCTGCATCACCTTGTGTCCCACCTCCACGCTGCGGTGCGCGGCGATCACGTAATCCGCCGACTTGGGGCACAGGGCATGGGCAATCATCGCCCCGGCCGTGGAGATGAACCCGTCCACCACCACCGGCTTGCGCCGCGCCGCCGCCCCGAGCACCACACCCGCAATGCCGCCGATCTCAAACCCACCCACCTTCGCCAGCACGTCCAGTCCGTCCTTCGCGTCCGGCCGATTCAGCTTCATCGACCGTTCAATCACTTCGATCTTTTTCTGAAGCTGTCCGTCATCAACGCCCGTCCCCCGGCCCGTCAGTTCCGACACGCTGTCGCCGGTCAAAGTCGCCACGATCGCCGTGCTCGGCGTGGTGTTTCCAATCCCCATATCGCCCGTGCCAAACACGTCCACTTCGTCGGCCAGTTGATTCACCACCTCAATCCCCGCTTCGATGGACCGGATCGCCTGCTCCCGGCTCATCGCCGCACCCCTGGCCATGTTCTGCGTCCCCGGCGCAACCCGTTTGGAGATGATCTTTCCGCTTTTCGCCAGTTCGCTCAAATCCCCCGCCACGCCCATGTCCACCACCACCACGCGCACCCCGTTCGTCCGAGCCAACGCATTGATTCCCGCGCCGCCGGCCACGAAGTTGTACACCATTTGCGGCGTGACTTCCGAGGGGTACTTGCTGACCCCTTCCACCGTCACCCCATGATCCCCCGCCATGGTGATGATCGCCTTGCGGGCCACCTGCGGCTTGACCGAGCCGGTCATCCCCGCCAGATCCATCGCCAGGTCCATCAACCGCCCCAGCGCCCAGTGCGGCATCGTCAGTTGATCCAGCCTCGCCTTGGCCGCCGCCCGCGCCGATTGATCCTGCACCGTCACGCTCTTGATCGTCTGTTCCAGCAAACTCATACGCTACTCACCTTTCAAAGTCATAGGGATGCCGCACGCCACCAGCGTCACGCAATCCGCACCTGCCCCCATTACCTGGTTACACCGTCCCACCATATCCCGATACTTTCGCGCCAGCGCGTTGTCCGGCACCACGCCCATCCCCACTTCATTGGTCACAAAAATCACCTTCCCCCGAGCCAGCCGACAAGCCTCCAGCACTCCCCCGCAGCGCTCGGCAACCTGCTCCTCGCTGATCTCCCGTCCGATGTTCTCCGCCTCGTACATGAGGTTATTGATCCACAGCGTCAGGCAATCCACCAGCACCACGTCGAACGCCGCCGACCTGGTAATCGCCCCCGCCAAGTCCACCGGCGCCTCCACGGTCTGCCACTGTTTTCCCTCGCGGGCCTTCTGATGTTTGGCGATCCTCCGCCCCATCTCCTCATCGATCACCGGACACGTCGCCACATATGCCCGGCGTCCTTCGACCGCTTCCCCCAGCGATTGCGCATACGGCGCTTTTCCCGCTACGACAACCTCCGGTAACCAGGTGAACGCATCCCATGCTAAACCCCCTCCATGCCGCTCAAAACGCCCTTCCCCTCAAACAGATCGACCGTCACGCAGGTGGCATACCCCACGCCGAACAGCACGTAATTCTTTGCCTCCAATCCCAGCAACTGGCAGATCATCGCCCGGATCACCCCTCCATGCGTCACCGCCGCCACCACCTCCGCCGGATCGCCGGCCAGCCGTGCCGCCACGCTCCTCACGCGATTCAAAAACGCCCCGATTCCCTCTCCCTGCGGAAAGGCAAAATCCCCCGAGAACTCCGCCCACCGCGTCACCCGCTCCGGCTCCGCTGCCGAAATCTCGGCAAATGTCTTCCCCTCCCACTGCCCGAAATCGATTTCCCGCAAATCCGCATCGATCTCCCCCGCCTCCTCGAACAAAATCTCCCCCGTCCGCCTCGCACGCGTCATCGGGCTGCAAAAGCACTTCCCCGGCTTTTTCCTCTTCACCACTTCCACCAGCGCCTTCGCCTGCCGCTCGCCCTCTTCGCTTAGCGCAACGTCCGTGCTGCCCAGGAACCGCCCCGCCCAGGCGGCCTCCGGACTGGCATGGCGAATAAGCAGCAGTTGACGAGCCATAACACCCAACAAAAAAACCCGTTCCTTCAAAGGAACGGGCTCCATAGGCGCAACATAAACCTTGGGCCTTCCCTCGAAGGTGCGCGACGAATCGCGCAGTCTTTAGATATCCTGGCTTCCGGATCACCCTACTCGCCGCAGCCTTCCCGTCCCGACCCAAGGTCAAGACAGTGGCCATTCACGCGGTTTTCGTACCCAGTTACAGTGGCGGGGCCGCGCTGGATTCTCACCAGCTTCCCTGTTCAGATTTTCAATACAGTAATGAAGTTACCTCCCCCCCGCCAATAGTCAAGGACCAAGGAGATTTTGGATTTGGGATTGCGGATTTTGGATCGAAGACTGGCGTACGTTCGCCTCTTCAAATCCGAAATCCGCAATCCCAAATCCAAAATCTTCTTGACTCCCGTCACGCTCTCGATACCATTCGGGCACTTCAATATCCCGGAACACGGTGTAATTCCGTGGCGGTCCCGCCGCTGTAATCGGGGACGCGTTCGGCCGGCCAAAAGCCAGTCACTGTCCGACAAGCAATCGGACGGGAAGACGCCGAATCGCGGACGATCCGAAAGCCAGAAGACCTGCTGAAGCGGAAGACAGTCTATTTTCAGGAGCCCAATGGTAACGGGTTCCGGCCGGTCATTTTTTGACCGGCCGGAACCCGTTTTTTTTGTTTCTCATTCACCCTTTTTCAAGGAGCGTGCGATGAAAAAGTCGCCCAGCCGCAAGGCTAAGCAGATCGTGATCGCCCACCGCAAGAGCTGCAAAGCGGAGGGTACCGGCCTTTCCCACTACATCCTCATGGACAAGAAAGGCAAATAATGGCTTCGGCTAAGACGAATCAGCAAGCCGGCCAGGCGGCCCCCTCGCGGGGCCGCCTGGTTAACACCGGCAACGGTCCCACGCTCCAGCCCATCGACATCGGTCACCCCGATTTTCTCGGCCTGGTCGATCCCGACACCGCCTTCTGGTCCCTCGTCCAGAAAGACCAGTTGGCCGACGTCATCTCCGGCGGCCCCCTCCTCGACCAATACCGCAAAAAATCCCGCCAGTTCGCCGACGAAATGCACATGCTGCGCTTCGGCCTGAAGCCCTCGGCCGTCTACTTCAACCCCACCGAACGCTGCAACCTCAACTGCAAATACTGCTACATCCCCCAGGACATGCGTCGCAACGGCAAACACATGTCCGAAAGCCGCCTGATGGACGCCCTGAGCCGCCTGAAAAAATACTTCAACACCGTCGTCCCCAAAGGCAGCAAACCCCAGATCGTCTTCCACGGCGCAGAACCCCTGCTCAACCGCGAGGCGGTCTTTGCCGGCATCGAAGCCTTCGGCAAAGACTTCCGTTTCGGCGTCCAAACCAACGCCACCCTGCTCGACGACCAGGCCGTCGATTTCCTCACTTCACACAACGTCAGCGTCGGCATCTCCCTCGACGGCCCCTCCACCGACATCGCCGACCGAACCCGCACCACCTGGGCCGGCGACGGCGTCTTCGATCTCGTTATCGACGCCATGGAACGCCTCAAGGGCTATCACGGCTGGAGCGTCATCTGCACCGTCACCAACCAGAACCTCAAATCCCTCAACAAGCTCGT
The DNA here is from genome assembly GCA_963841305.1 of uncultured Phycisphaerales bacterium. GTDB lineage: Bacteria > Planctomycetota > Phycisphaerae > Tepidisphaerales > Tepidisphaeraceae > CAWJBR01. Next base: position 627,791 of record CAWJBR010000002.1, read on the forward strand.
GGACTTCTTCCACAAGCACGAGGCCCCCACCTGCATGCTCAACATCGTCCGCTGCACCCTCAAACCCTCGCGCGACGTCAAGCCCGACGACGCCTCGGCCGCCAAATATTTCCTGGGCGCGCTGGACCGCACCTACGAGCTGTATCAAAAGACCGGCCGCAAGCTCCCCGTCGCCAACTTCGCCAACGTTCTGCTGGGCATTCTCGCCCCCACCGCCCGCCGGCTCATGTGCGACATCTCCCCCTGCGGCGGCGGCCGCTGCTTCTTCGCATTGGCCCCCAATGGCGACATGTTCCCCTGCAGCGAATTCATCGGCCTGCCCGACTTCAAAGGCGGCAACCTCTTCAAAAATAAAATCGAAGACGTTCTGCGAACCCCCGCCTTCAAGCTCGTCACCGACCGCAAGGTCGAGGACATCGACCCCTGCAACCGCTGCGCGATCCGCCATTTCTGCGGCTCCCCCTGCCCCGCCGAAGCCCACGAAATGAACGGCGGCATGCACCGCACCGGCGCCTTCTGCGAATTCTACGAAGAGCAGGTCCGCTACGCCCTGCGCCTCATCGCCGATGGCAAACACGAAGCCTTCCTCTGGGACGGCTGGGACAAAGGCACCACCCCCACCTTCGACTTCGCATAAATGTCCTGACAGGAAATGCTCCCCCGGCCCCCCGATAGTTATCGGGGGGCTTTTTAATTATCCCGATCCAGCAGCATTCGGATCGTGGTATTTGCCGCGGTTAATCCGAAGATTCCCGTCAGCGTCGGGAGGCTTCCCAACGTCTGCCTGCGCCGTCCGCGTTGTTCCGTTTGATCATGCCCATCCCCTTCCCGATCGATTGCCGTTTCGTTCAACTCCCCCACCGGCTCAATCGAATACACGCACGTCAACTCCACCGACGCCCCGCGCTGTCGCAGCCGCTTGCGGATCTTGCTGGCCAGCGGACAGTGATGCACTTCACTCAGCGGCCCCACCCGCACGCACGTCGGATCCGTCCGCAGCGCCGCCCCCATGCTCGACACCACCCCCAGCCCCCGCCGGCTCACCTCCGCCAATAGTTCCACCTTCGGCGTCAGCGAATCAATCGCATCAATCACCACATCCGGCTCCCCCTCCAAAACCCGCGTGAGCGTATCCGTATGCACAAAACACTCCATCGCCTCCACGTCACAATCCGGGTTGATCTCCAAAACCCGCCGCCGCGCCACCTCCGCCTTGGCCATCCCCAGCGTTGATTGCAGCGCGTAGAGTTGCCGGTTGATATTGCTGATCTGAACGCGATCAAAGTCCACCAGCCGCAGCCGTCCCACTCCCGCCCGCGCCAGCGCCTCCGTGGCGTAACTTCCCACCGCACCCAGCCCGATCACCGTCACCCGCGACTGCTGAATACGCCTCAGTCCTTCCGTGCCGATCATCCGTTCGATGCGAAGAAACCGCCCGTCGTGCAAGTTTGTCGATCCGCTCTCGCTCATCGCCATTGAACCAACCCGCCCAATAATCGCCGTGCATTCCCCCACACCATCCCCGCCACCTGTTCCACCGTCTCCCCCCGCACCTCCGCCACGCCGCGCACAATCGCCGCCAGATTCCCCGGCTCATTTCTCCCCTCATCACCATAATCCCGATACCCCCTCGGCGGAAGCATATCCGGCCCGTCCGTCTCCACCAGCAACCTCTCCCCCGGCACCGCCCTCATCGCCTCCCGCGCCTTTGCCCGCTTCGCCTCCAACACATTCCCCGCAAACGACAAATACGCCCCCCGCTCCACCAGCGGCCCCACCAGCTCCACCGGCCCCCCGTACGCATGAATCACCATCCCCCCCGGCAGCGGCCCCTCCTCATCCAACACCCGCATCAACCAATCCCACGCCCGCAGACAATGAATCATCACCGGCCGACCCAACTCGCGCGCCATCCCCAACTGTCTCCGAAAAACCTCCTCCTGCACCTTCTCATCCCGCGGCTCAATCCATCGATCCAGCCCGATCTCCCCCACCGCGCCCGGCCACTTCTCCAGATACCCCTTCAAAACCCTTTCCCACCCTTCCGACCGCTGCGACACAAACCAAGGATGCAATCCAAAGCAAGGCACAACCCGCCCGCACGTCTTAGCCAACTCCGCCACCCCTGCCCAATCCGCCTCGCTGGTTCCATTGCATACAAACGCCTCCACCCCCGCCCCCACCGCCCGCTCCACCACCGCCTCCCGATCCCGTACAAACGCCGCATCCTGCAAATGCACGTGACAATCAATCAACCTGATCGGCTTACAACTCATCCTCCCAGTTTAGACCCCCCGCCCCATGATGAACAGTGGAACCAGCCCCCTCTAAAACCTCTTCCCACACTGCCTGCAAAACCGTGCAAACGGCGGATGCGCCACCCCGCACCCCTGGCACACCCGCGGAATTAACCTTTCGTGTTCCCTTCGACTCTGCCGGACACTCGCCACCAGCAACCCCAGCAGCATTGTCGCCATCACAAACAAAAACATCGGCACAAAGTTCATCCCGCCATCCTATCACGCCGCCTCATCGGCATGCACCGGCTATTTGCCCCCGCCAGGCTCATCCGGTTACCATGCTCATCCCTATGAATCTCACTCCCATCCAACAAGACCTTCTGCTTGATTTAGCCCGACAAACCATCCGTCAAACCCTTTCCCCCTCTTCACCGAGCTGGCCTGTTCCCACGCCGGATTCCCTCCTCTCTCAGCCCGCCGGCTGTTTCGTCACCCTCCACCACCATGACACCCACCAACTCCGCGGCTGCATCGGCCGGCTCCAATCCGAGGACTCCCTTCTCGAAACCGTCCGCTCCTGTTCCCAAAGCGTCCTGGAAGACCCTCGTTTCATCACCAATCCCGTCACCCTCGCCGAACTCCCCCAACTGGACTTGGAAATTACCATCCTCTCCCCCCTTCAACCCGCCCAGAACATTCTCGATTTCGATGTGTTGAACAACGGCATCTACCTTCGTTTCGGCGACCGCGCGGGCTGCTTCCTCCCTCAGGTCGCCCGCGAAACCGGCTGGACCAAAGAGCAACTCCTCGACCGTCTCTGCACCGAAAAAATGGGCCTCTCCCCACTCACCTGGCGAAACCCCCACGCCCGCCTCTTCAAATTCACCGCGATGATCCTCGGCCCCGTCCCCTTCCAGCCCGCATAGTTTCCCCCGGTCGCTCCTCGCACAATTCCTCCCCGCACGCCCGAGGCGGCTCCCCCGGCTGTGCCGGAATCGCCGGGCAATCCTGTGGTCGCACCGGCAACCCGTACCCTTCCCGCAAGCCTTGCCGATGCCGCTGAATCCGCCTCATATCCGCTTTCGTCCCCACCACCGGCGGCCCCGCCGCCATCGCATCCTTCAACATCGCCCACGACACCTCCGACGCCACCACGCTGTCCCGCGCCGTCGGAAACCCCAGGTTCTTCCCCGCCAAAACCGACCGCCCAAACACGTCCACCATCACGTCCAGCTTCTTGTCATTAAACAGTCCCCTTTTCAGCAGCGTATGGTTCACCCCATACAGTTCCACCGTCGCCTCCACAAAATCATGCCGCATCCGCGCCACCCCATGCGTGCCAATCACATCCACATAGCAGTTATGCGTCTTGTCCCGCGCCAGATGTCCGTAGACAAACCCCTGGGTAATGTCGAACACCACCCCATTTTCAAAATGCCCATGCACCTGAACCCACCACGGATCCTTATGGTTCCACATCCGCAGCCCCTGCGCATGCCACCTGACATACTCACTCTTGGCATACCACCTGGCCACATCCACATAGTGCATTCCGCAATCATGAAACGGCGGTCCCTCCGGCTCGTGCCCCTCCCCCGGCATATGCCCCGGCGTCATGTGACATACCCGCACGATCGCTAGCCGCCCCATCTCCCCCTCGGCTAGAAATGCCTGAATTTCCTTGTGATACCACGCATTGCGGTTAAACAGATTCACCGCCACCAGCCGACCGCTGCGCTCGATCTCCCGCACCAATTCCCACTCCGTCCCCACGTCCACGCCCAACGGTTTTTCCGCCAGAATATCCTTCCCCGCCCGCAGCGCCCGCCGAACCATCTCCGGCCGTGCGTCCGCCAGCGTGAACAATCCCACCACGCGAATCGTTCTATCCGCAAAGATTTCCTCGGCATCCGCCACCACCCGCGCCCCCGGCAGCGTCCGCCCTGCCGTCCGGCGGGCATTCGGGTCGGCGTCGCAAACCGCCGCCACCTCCCACATCGGATTCATCTGCATCGCCGACACAAACCCTCGTCCCATTCGACCAAACCCGACAATCCCGCATCGAATGCTCTTTTTCACAACCATCTCTCCCAATAAAAAACGGCTGGCGTTCCGGTGAAGGAACGCCAGCCGCGGGCTATGGGGTCCGACCCGCTGACTCCACAAGGGTGTGGATGGGGTCGGTATGCGCGGGCAAGTTAAAGAAGGACGGCCGCCGTTCACTCATCCAGCCGGTTGTCCTTACCCTCCTCCACTATCAAACGCCATGCCGTCCCCAACATCCTCAAAAAATCGACCCTGCCCCGCAATCACCTCCCCGTCCACGCCCCAAACGACGCCTCCACCCCGTCACACACGCCATCCTGACAGACACGACAGCTTCGCCACAGCGTCTGTCCTCCGGGCTTCTTGTGCGGCGCATAAAAAAACCACGGAGGCGTTTTGCCTCCGTGGTTTGGTTAAAGCCTCACGGTTCTAATTCCAGATAATCAATCCCGGTTCAAAGGGCGTTGCCAGATCCGGGCTGCCCGGCAGAATGCGAATCGCAAACCCGTGCCGACCGCTCATCTTGCACTCGATGTGCCCGGTGAACAGATGCCGGTTCGGGCCCAACTGACGCGTATACGACATCAGCAGCGCCTGGGGATTCTCAAGCTGCCCCGTGGCATTGATCGGCCCGGCGTAGAGCTGGATGGACACTTCCTTCGGATCGATGTCCGGCAGGTCCACCATGGCCTCCACCGCCATGTCCTCGCCGACCTTGTAATGCCCGTTGCCGCTGGGATGCACACCCACGATATGGATACCGCCCCAGCGATGCCGCAACCGGTCTTTCGCCCGCGCCAAGGCGACCGAACGGGCCAGCCCGTCGGTGCCCAATGATTCGCCGCGAACGAACGAGGGGATATAGAATTTTTCGGCGTATTCCTTCACCATGCGGTTGGTGTTGAACACCGGAGCCAGTTTCCGCATGCACGTCTTCATCCGCGCAATCCACTCCCGCGGAACGTTGTCCGCCCCGCGACGGTAGAACAGCGGCAGGATCTGCTTTTCCAGGATATCGTACAGCGCCTGGCTCTCCACATGGTCGGCGTAGTTGCCGTCCGGGTAGCTTTCGCCGCGCCCGATGGCCCATCCGAGGTCTGAGGCGTAGCCTTCCACCCACCAGCCGTCCAGTACCGAGCAGTTGGGCACGCCGTTGGCCGCGGCCTTCATGCCGCTGGTGCCCGAGGCTTCCATCCCGCGACGCGGGGTATTCAGCCACACGTCTACGCCCTGCACCAGATAGCGGGCCACCTGCATGTCGTAATTTTCCAGGAACACGATGCGTCGCCGCACGCTGGAATTGCGGGCGAAGTGTACGATCGCGCGGATCAACTCCTTGCCTTCGTTGTCCGCCGGATGCGCCTTGCCGGCGAAGATGAATTGGATCGGACGCTTGAAGTCTTCCAGCAGCCGGCGCAAACGATCCGGATCGCGAAGCAGCAGCGCCCCGCGTTTGTAGGAGGCAAATCGCCGGGCAAAGCCGATCGTCAGCGCCTCGGGGTCGAGAATTTCATCCGCCAGCGCCACCTCGTCATACGGCGCGCCGCGTCGGATCAACTGATCGCGGAACGCCCCACGTGCCCAGCCCACCAGCCGCTCGCGGCAGCGCTCGTGCGCCCGCCACAGCTCTTCGTCGGGGATCTGCGACACGTTCTCCCAGACGCTCTGGTCGGTCGGGTCCGTCATCCACTTGTCGCCCAGGTAGCGGTCCAGCAGGAACATGATGTCCGCCGACAGCCACGAGCGGGCGTGAATCCCGTTGGTCACGTGCTGGATCGGCACTTCGTCGGCCGGAACCTGCGGCCAGATGTTGTGCCACATCTTCCGCGACACTTCCCCGTGCAGGGCGCTGACGCCGTTGATTCCGTCGGCCAGACGGATCGCCAGCACCGCCATCGAGAAGCCCTGCTTGCGATTGGTCACGTCCTCTCGTCCCAGCGCCAGGAAGCCTTCCTCGTCCAGCTTCAGCGACGGGACGAAATGCTTGAAATATTTAACCATCAGGTCCGGGTGGAACGTATCAATTCCCGCCGGAACCGGCGTATGCGTCGTGAAGACGTTCGTCGCCATCACAAACTGCCGCGCCTCGTCGAAGCTCATCGGGCTGTTCTCAAGCAGCTTGCGAATCCGCTCCAGCGCCAGAAACGCCGAGTGCCCCTCGTTCATGTGGTACACGCTGGGCGTGATGCCCAGGGATTCCAACATGCGCACGCCGCCGATGCCGAGCACGATTTCCTGCTTGATGCGCATCTCCGTGCCGCCGCCGTAAAGCCGGCTGGTGATCTCCCGATCCGCCGGGGAATTTTCCGGCAAATTCGTGTCCAGCAGGTACAGCGGAATCCGCCCCACGTTCACCTTCCACACCTTGCAGAACACCGCATTGTCAGGCAGATCCACCCGCACATGCACCGGCGAACCGTCGCTGTACGCCACCGGCTCTATCGGCAGGTTGTAAAAATCCATTTCCGGATAGGCTTCCTGCTGCCAGCCATCCACCGACAGATACTGCTGGAAATAGCCGTTGCGATACAGCAGACCCACGCCTACCAAAGGCAGCCCGATTTCGCTGGCGCTTTTCAGGTGGTCCCCCGCCAGCACGCCCAGGCCGCCGGAGTAAATCGGCAGCGATTCATGCAGGCCGAACTCCGCCGAGAAATAGGCCACCAGCATTTTGGACTTGTCGGTATTGCCGTGACGGTCCCGATACCAGCCGTGCTCCTCGCGGTGCAGCTTGAACGCGTCGTAAACGCGTTTCATGTGCGCGAGATAGCCCTGATCCAAGGCGGCCGCCGCCAGCTTCGATTGCTCGATCACCCCCAGCATCTTCACCGGGTTGTGATACACGTCTTCCCACAACTTCCGGTCCAGGCGGCGAAACAGCTCCACCGCATCCGGATGCCAGACCCACCACAAATTATGAGCAAGTTCGAGCAACGGCTGCAATGGCTCGGGCACCGCCGGCGAAACCTGGAAAGTTCGGATATTCGGCAGAACGAAATCAGCCATACAAGCCACCTTTATGTGTTTATGGACAACCAGTTCAGTTCAACGTCTGGCTCCAATATCGGCTATTTTGCCCAGCCGGTAAACTCGTTCAAGTTATCCTAACCTACTTCCGGGGGCGCAACGCCGCCTCAAACAGAGATTATCCCTTGTCAGGCCGATACTTCCAATCGCTTGACGTAGAACATGGATTCCGCGGCCCGTTGCCCGACAAAATGTAAGCTGACGGGGTACTTGAGCTTGCAAGCGCGGAAAAACTCGAAGATTCGCTCCCCGTGTTTCATCTGCCGATCGACGTTGCCGTTGATCTGATCTTCCAACTCTTGCGGAATCAGCCGCTGCCGGTCGTAATCCCACTGTGGATCGATCCGCACCAGCAGATGGGCCTCTTCCCAGTCGATCGGGTAGCCGTGAATGTATCCTTCGCCGGTTCGGGGGGTGTAAAACCAGAAACAGATGAAGCGGTCCTTCCAGACCGTTGAGATGGCGTTGTCGGTCCCGGTAATCAGGCGCGCGTGAGAGGTCCGGATGGCCTGCCCCCCCAGCGGCTTGCAGACCCAGATCTGATGATCCCGGCAGTCGTACAAGCCCACATGCGGGTAGGCGCCATTGAACTTCTGCGTACAGAACTTGGTGCTTACGCGTGGCCCCGGCTGCTCATCGCGTTTGCCAAATCCGAACATTCCTCTGCCCTTCGGGCGATTGGTTCCCCCTATAGGATAGGCCCCAACCCCCGAAACGGGAAGACCCCTCTTGCTACTTTATCCGCTTCCGCCCGGATCCTCCCTTTCGGCCTTTCGCCTCGTGTGCATTTCCCCCCTCACGCCGCTATAATTTCGTTTCTAAACAGGAGGAATTGTCCCGTGGCCCAAGCCGAAATCATTATTGCCGACGAAAGGCTTCTGCCGCAGGCGGTAGAGCTCTACAACTCCATTTTCCGCCCCCGGCGGGAGGTTGATTACTTCAAACGCCGCTTTCTGGGCCGCCACAACTGCCTGACCCTCCTGGCCCGTCTGGACCAGCGCCCCGTCGGTTTCTGGGTTGGTTTCGAGCTCAAGCCCGGCATGTTCTACCAGTGGCTCGGCGCGGTCCTGACCGACTTCCGCCGCCAGGGCATCGCCCGCCAGCTTCAGGAAGCCCAGCAGGCCTGGGCCAAAGACCACGGCTACGAATACATCCGCTGCGAATGCATGAACCACCAGCGGGAATTCATTCATTTCGCCATTGCCCTTGGTTACGACATTGTCGGCATCCGCTGGGATTCCACCCATGCCGACAACCTGGTGGTCTTCGAAAAAAACCTGGTCGATTAACCTCATGAACGACCGCCAATTCCATGACTGGCTGCGCGACCCCTTACGCCGCCCTCTGGTCATGGGCGTCTTGAACGTCACGCCCGACAGCTTCAGCGACGGGGGCAGGTTCTTCACTCCCGACGCTGCCCTGGTTCACGCCCGGGAAATGCTCGACCAGGGCGCCGACCTGATCGACGTCGGCGGCGAATCAACCCGCCCCGGCTCCCAACCCGTGCCTCCCGAGGAGCAACTTCGCCGGATTCTGCCCGTCATCTCCGCCATCCGCCAGAACGCCCCCGTCGCCCTCTCCATCGACACCACCAGCAGCCATGTGGCCCAGGTTACACTCGATCACGGGGCCACCCTGGTCAACGACATCTCCGCCGGCTGCAATGACCCGGCCATGCTCCCTCTGGTCGCCCGCTGCCGCGCCCCGATTATTTTGATGCACATGCTCGGCCAACCTGCAACCATGCAGCAGAATCCGACGTATAAGGATGTAACCGCGGAGGTGACGGACTATCTCCGGCAGCGAGCGGCTGCCGCCCGAGCGGCCGGCGTCGAGCCGGAAAACATCCTGCTCGACCCGGGCATTGGCTTTGGGAAAACCGTCGCCCACAACCTGGAACTGCTCCGCCGCACCGGCGAACTGGCGGCCTTGGGCCATCCCCTTGTGATCGGTCCAAGTCGCAAACGATTCATCGCCGCCGTGACCGGCCAATCCGATCCCGAAGCTCGGGTCTTCGGCACCGCCGCCGCCGTCGCATGGGTTGTCGCTAACGTCCCGGCCATCGTTCGTGTCCATGATGTGGGCTCGACTACACAGGTCGTCCGAATGACACAGGCCATCAAAGAGGGACTTGAGCATCCGGCACGCCCTGAAAACTCGTGAGCCGGCCCGAAGACGGGCCGGCCCATACACGATAAAGGACGCCCGGCGAATTCGGATTCGCATATTTTCTAAACGTCTTGTGGTAGGACAGCCGTTTTTTTTATATAGTTCGGATGGACGCCCCTCTCGACGGGCCAACCGCGTCCACCCTGGCAGCATTGCATGGACAGCGACATCTTCAACTTCGCCGCCTTCTTCCGCGCTCTGCACACTTACGGCTGGGGCCGGGTCGGCATCGAACTTCTGCTGATCGGCGTCGCCGTCCATGCGGTCGTCCGATTCCTCCGCGGCACTCGCGGCGCCCGAATGCTCAAGGGCATCGGCGTGATCCTCATCGGGCTCTACCTGATCGTCCGTCTCGTTGCCGCCAAGTTTGAATTGCAGCGCATCGAATTTCTCTACAAGACCTTCCTGCAATTCGCCTTTCTGGCCATCATCGTCGTCTTCCAACCCGAGTTGCGCCGCGCCCTGATGCGGCTGGGCGAAACCCGCCTGTTCAGAAGCTGGTCCGTCCGCATCGACGAAGAGATTGAAGCCCTCGTTTCCGCCGCCATTTTCCTTTCCCGCCGGAAGATCGGCGCCCTCATCGCCATCGAACGCGACGTCGGTCTCGGTGGAATCGCCGACACCGGAACCCGCATCAATGCCGACGTCAGTGCGGACCTGCTCAACACCATTTTCTGGCCCAACTCGCCCCTCCATGACCTGGGCGTTGTCATCAGCCAAGGCCGGATCGCCTACGCTGGCGTTCAATTCCCCCTGGCCGAGAGCGGCGAGCTCGACCGCGAACTGGGCAGCCGCCACCGCGCCGCCGTCGGAATCAGCCAGGAATCTGACGCCGTCGTTCTGGTCGTCTCCGAAGAAACCGGCGACGTCTCCATCGCCGAGCGAGGCCAGCTCATGCGAAAACTCAACCCCGACCAGCTCCGCCAGATGCTTACCGATCTGCTCCGCCGCCGCGAAACCAACCGTAATTTCAACCCCGGCCCGGCCGAAAAAATGGAGCCGGCCCAGCTCCCGGGAACCGCGAAATAACACCCATGCAAAACCCTTCATCCTCCATCCCTTCCTCCCAGCCTCCCGTCGGCAATTCCTCGGCCAAGGGTTCGTCGCCCGCCTCCGGACAGCACCTTGCCGCCCGTCTGGCGCATCAGATTCATTCCGGGTTCACACGCGACAATATCATCAGCAACCTCAAGACCCTCGGCTGGGTCATCCCCCTGACCATCCTGATCTGGATCTATGCCGAGCGGGAACAGGTCGCCACCGAAAGCAACGTCACCTTCCCCGTTGCCGTTAAATCCCCCGATCCGACCCGGTTCGTCGTCACGTTGAAATTCCCCCGCGACAAAAACGTCGTGGCCGAACTGTCCGGCCCCAGAAAACAGCTCGACCGCGTCCGCGACGAACTCGGCCCCCGCGGCGACAACACGCCGCCCATTCTCATCGATCTGGACCCCCGGCTTCCGCCCGGCGACCACGTGATCAACGCCGCCGCCAACCTGGCCAACCAGCCCGTCTTCGTCGAGCAGGGCATCACGGTGCGCAAATGCACGCCCGAAACCTTCATCGTCAGCATCGACCGCCTCGAGCAGCGTGACGCGGAAGTGCGGCTTCCCGCCGACGTGCGCGACCTGCTGACCAACGTCACCTTCGAACCGAAAAAAGTCCCCGTTCGCGGCCCGCAGTTCGACCTCATCAAGGCCGAGAACATCGACAAACTCCACGTCCTGGCTGAAATCCCCCCGGAAATCCTCAAATCCCCCGGCCACCACGACCTGCCCGCCGCCCCCTTGTCCAAACCGTCTTCCATGGCCGGCGACACCCTGACCATCGCCGCCTCGACCGTCCGCATCAGCTTTGACGTCAAGCAGGCCGACTCCACCTGGAAAATCCCCTCCATGCCGGTCTTCATCGTCAGCCCCCCCGGTCTGCTGGACAAGTACCGCGTGATCTATCCCCCTTCCGGCCCCACCGTGGCCAACGTCATCGTCACCGGCCCTCCCAAGCAGATCGAGCTTCTGCAGACCAACGCCTATCCCGCCAAGGCCATCCTCGAACTGTCCAGCAAGGACAAAGACGACCATTCCCCTCGCCAATTGAAATACGACCTCCCCGAAGACGTCAAAGTCTCCGCCGAAGACGCCCAGCGAACCTTCGACGCCAAACTCGTCGAACGCACCAACCCCGAATAACCTGAATCTCTCACAAGCGTTCGATCCCATGAACCACGGAGGCACGGAGACACAGAGGAAGAAGAGAAGTCAGAATGATGAACGATGAATGATGAAGGAGGAAGAAAACCAGCTTTTATTAACTGCTCTTCTTTCCTCCTTCATCGTTCATCATTCATAATTCATCATTCTCTTCTCTTGGCGGCCGTGGCGGTTCAATAAAATCTCTTGAAGACAGAAGCGTCTCCTTCTTCTCTGCGAGGCTCTGCGTCCTCCGCGGTAAAAAGTCCTTTGCCGCCACGATGAATTCCCCATTCATCTCTGCTAAAATGCCGAATCTATGAGCGACCTGAACACCTACGTCGAATCTCTCGGCTTTGCCGCCCGTCGTGCTTCCCGTCAGCTTGCCACGCTGGACGGCGCAACCAAATCCAAGGCCCTGCGCCACATTGCCTCGGCCATCCGCGACAACCGCCAAAAACTCATCGACGCCAATGCCCTGGACATTGCCGCCGCCCAGGCCGCCGGCCTGGCTCCCGCCCTTGTCGAGCGTCTCCGCCTCAACGACAAACGCATCGCCTCCATGGCCGACGGCGTCGATCAGATCGCCGCGCAAACTGATCCTGTCGGACAAATTCTCGAAGGTTACGTCCGTCCCAACGGCCTGCGCATCCGCAAGGTGCGCGTTCCCCTCGGCGTCGTTCTTTTCTTCTACGAAAGCCGGCCCAACGTCACCTCCGACGCCGCCGCCCTGTGCATCAAGAGCGGCAACGCCATCATCCTCCGCGGCGGGAAAGAAGCCTTCCACTCCAACCAGGCCATCGCCGCCATCGTCGCCGACGCCCTGGCCCAGTCCAACATCGACCCGGCCGCCGTCCAACTCGTCCAATCCACCGACCGCGCCCTGGTTCCCATGATCCTCAAGCTCGACAAGTACATCGACCTGGTCATCCCCCGCGGCGGCGAATCCCTCATCCGCGCCGTCGTCAAGGACTCCACCATCCCCGTCCTCAAGCACTTCACCGGCAACTGCCACATCTACGTCGATGCCGCCGCCGGCAGCGCCCAGCAGGTCTGCGACGTCTGCGTCAACGCCAAGACCAGCTACCCCGGCGGCGCGGTCTGCAATGCCGCCGAAAAAATCCTCTTCCACAAGGACATCGCCCCGGCCCTTCTCCCCCAGGTCTGCCAGGCCCTCTCCGCCAAGGGCGTCGAAATCCGCGGCGACGAACGCACCTGCGCCCTCTACCCCAGCGCCAAACCCGCCTCGGCCGAAGATTGGCCCACCGAATACCTCAGCCTGACCATCGCCATAAAGGTCGTGGATTCCATCGACAAAGCCATCGCCCACATCAACGAATTCGGCAGCAAACACACCGACGCGATCCTCAGCACCAACACGCGGGCCATCGATCGTTTCGTCACCCAGGTGGACACCGCCAGCGTCATGATCAACGCCAGCACGCGTTTCGCCGACGGCGGCGAGTACGGCTTAGGGGCCGAAATCGGCATCAGCACCGACAAACTCCACTCCCGCGGCCCCATGGGCGCCGCCGACCTCACCACCTACAAATGGATCGTCGCCGGCGAAGGCCACTGCCGATAACTCGTGCTCGATAAAACGCTTCTACCGCCCGCTTGACACATGGCCTATTGTTCCTAAGATACCTTCGGTTTCGCGGCTGTGGCGGAATTGGCAGACGCGCAAGGTTCAGGTCCTTGTGATCGTAAGATCGTGGAGGTTCAACTCCTCTCAGCCGCATTAGAGCCTTCGCTTTCGATTGAAAGCGAGGGCTTTTTTGTTTCCCCCGGCAACCGCCTGTGTAGATCACGCCCCCACTCAAAACCCCCGAGATTTTCCCCTTGACGTCTGGTAAGTGTTAGGTATATAGTATACCTAACATAAACCTATCATTCGTCTGAGGCGAACCATGATGACAGTCCGGCAAATAGAGCGGCTTTGGGATGCACAAGCCTACGTCAAGTTGTATCGGGAGCTCGTCGCCGCCCGGCCAGAGGCCCTGTTTCAGCTCGATTTTGAGCTCGGCCGCTCCATCCCCGTGGCGGCCATGGCCCTGCTGCGACTTGACGAATTAATCCAAACCCACGCCCCCCTTTACGGCAAGCTCCTTCGCATCCTCCTGGCCGCCCAAGAGGCCGACGGCGGCTGGGCCGACCCCTTGACCACCGCCCTCTGCCTGCGGGCACTCCGATCCGGAAACGGACAAGGCCCCGCCATAGAGCGTGGCCTGGCTTACCTGGCCAGCCTCCAAAAAACAGAAGGCATCTGGCCCCGCATCCCCATCCGCCGCATGCCCGCCGATCCGGTCACTTCCGCTTTTATCCTGTACCACCTGGGCGACCAACCCCGATTCCGCGAATCGATCCGCTTCTCCGACGCCGTAACCTGGTTCCACGCACACGCCCCCTCGCTCGCGCCCGACGTACGCCGCCTCTGGGACCGCGCCCATACGCGATGCCAGATGAATCAATCCTGCACCTGCGCTCAAGCTGCTGTCTGGTCCTGACGAACCTTGTGCCGTTTTACGGCGAAACTGGCGGATCAATCTCCCTAAATAAAAAAGGCGACCCCGAACCGGGATCGCCTTCGTGTTTGCTCTCTTTCAACCGATCAGTGAGTCCCGGCCGCCGTCGGCGCCGCCGGAAGCTTCAAGACCATGTTCAGCTTCAACCGGCCCGAATCCGGGCCAATCGTCTCCTTGTTCAACTCATAAATCTTCTGCCACATATCTCCCCGGCCATACAGTTTCGTGGAGATCCGCCGCAGGCTGTCGCCCGACTGAACGCGGTAAGTTCCCGTCGCCGACGCCGAAGAAACGGCCGTCGAACTTTCCGAGCTCGAACCCATTGTCGTCGGCAACGCCGAAGCCCCCGTCTCAACGGCCGGCGTCTTGCTTTCGTTCAAATCGGGAATCACGATGACCTGCCCGGGATGCAGCCGGTGCGGATTGAGCTTCGGATTAGCCCGGAGAATCCGCTGGTAGTGGTTCGGGCTGCCATAGACGCTGGCCGAGATCGACGAGAGGGTTTCGCCGCTCTGCACGACGTGCGTGCGTCCACCGGTCGTCGATGACTTGACCGCTGTCGCCGGGTTCGTTCCCGTTCCCGCTTCGCTCGCCACGTCCACGCCGGCCGGCGACTTGGTCGCCTCGCCGGCTGACAGCCGTCCCGTATCCAGAACCGACCACCGGTCGGCGCTCTTGCCGACTCCCACCTGGGCGGGCGGCAACGCCGCCCCGACTCCGCCGGTCACGTCAACCGATACGCTCGGCTGCGAGGCCGGCAGCGTCATCGGATGATCCATCGCCGCGATCCCGTCCAGAGCCGGCGCCGGCGCGGTCGTCGGAAGCCCCGGCAGCGGATGGTCCTGCGCCACGCTCTCAACCGGATTTTCCGGCGGCAACTGCGTCACCGGCGTCTGCCCGCGCTTGGGCACCAACACCACATAACCGATCAACACCGCCAAAAGAATGACGCCGACAGCCAGTCCCAGTTTCACTTCAGTCCTCATGAGGGAATTCCTTTCCCAGTATAAAGCCCCCGAGCGCTGGGCACGATTCCGGCCGGGCGGCATCGTGCCGCCAACTCAGCCAGCCTTCGCGTTCAGCGCTCGGTACGGCATCCAATTTTTATAACTTCTGCACAGCCCCGGCAGAGGGTTTACCTGCTGACGTCCCCGGCTGCTTTTTCACGCCGACCAGAAGCATCGGCGCCGCAATAGCAATCGAGGAATACGTACCGACAAGTATGCCAACCAGCAATACGAAAGTAAAGCCGTGGATGCCCGGGCCGCCCATAATATACATGACCAGCACCGTGCAAATGTTGGTGCCGCCGGTCAGCAAGGTTCGGGAAAGGGTCTGGTTGATCGAGTCGTTGATAACCCCTCGATCCAGATGCCCGTACTTCCCGCGGTTTTCGCGCACGCGGTCGAAGACCACGATGGTGTCGATCATCGAATAACTCATGACCGTCAACACCGCCGCCACGATCGTCAGATTCACCCGGAACGGATCGATCAGCAGCATCTTGCCGATGGCGGTATCCGCCAGGTAGTGCGACAACCCGATCGCCCCGATCACCAGCAGCGTGTCGTGCAACATGGCCACCACCGTCGCGGTGCCGTACTTCATATTGCCGAACCGCAGCCAGATGTACGCCATGATGACCGCCAGCGACAGCGTCATCGCCATCAGCGCATCTCGCTGCGTGTCGCCGGCGACCTGCGCGCCGAAGTTGCTGACCTTCTGCAATTGCGGCGGCTTGTTGACCGCTTCATTGACCAGCTTCCACATCGGGCCGGCCAGCTCGTCTCGCCATTTGACCGCGTCCTTCGCATAAGGCAGCGCCGGATCGCTGGCCAGGACCACCGCCGTATTCGTCGGCGTATCGCCCGGCTCGGCCCCTTCCACGTCAAACTCGCGGTAAGCCTGCGTCGTCTCGCCCGCCTGCGGCTGCAACCGCTGCTGCTCGATGCGGGCCTTGATCTCGCTGGGCTTCAGCGCCGGGTCGAGGTTCTTCAGCACAATCGCCACCCCGCCCATGTGCGCCTGCACGCCGCGTGGCACAAACGTCTTGTCCACCGAGAATGTGTCGTTCTCGATCGGCTGCACCGCCGAACCCATCGCCGTATCGATCGATTCGTCCACGTGCTCGAACTTGGACGGCACCTGCAACGCCAGCTTGCCTTTCAGGGCATCCAGCACGGCATCCTTCACCGAAACGCTGTCGGTGTTGGGGGTGACGATTTCGTATTCCTTCTGGCTCCCGCCGATCTTCAGCACGTTGGCGCCGGGCAGCGCCTGCGGACGCGACGCAACCAGCTTCTCCAGCTCCGTCTTGGCCATCGGTTGCTTCAGCTCAAACTGCACCGAAGTGCCCCCGGCAAACTCGATATCCAGCAGTTCCCGCTGGTTGGCCTTGACGACAAACGCCGCCACGCCCGCAACGGTAAACGCCACGCTGAAGGCGATGAACACCCACGCCAGCCGCATCCAGTCGATGTTGGGCTTGAGCATCTGGTCCCACTTGGGGAACGTCAGCGGGAAGCTGCCCAGGTGCTTCACGCCCAACTTGTCCACCATCAACCCGAAGATCGTCTTGGTGACGAACAAGGCCGTGAACAAGCTCCAGACCAAACCGATCAGCAGCGTCAACCCGAACCCTTTGACTTCCTCGCTGCCCAGCCCGTACAACACAACGGCCGTAATGATCGTGGTCACGTTGGAGTCCAGAATCGCGCTGAACGCCCGGTCGTACGCGTTCCGCAACGCCATCCGCAGCGAAAGCCCGCGGTGCTGCTCTTCACGCAGACGCTCGAAAATCAGCACGTTGGCGTCCACGGCCGCCCCGATCGTCAACACGATGCCCGCGATGCCCGGCAGCGTAAAGGTCGCATTCAGCGCCGCCATCGAACCCAGAATCAGCACCACGTTCATCAACACCGCGAACGTCGCCACCACGCCCGCCAGGTAGTAGTACCCGATCAGGAAGATCGCAACGATGACCAGACCCACCACGCACGCCATCAGGCCCGCCCGGAGATTTTCCGCACCGAGCTGCGCCTCGACAGTCCGTTCGCTGATCGGCTCATCCGCCAACTGCGCCGGCAGACTGCCCGCGTTCAGCGTGTTGATCAGATACCCCAGTTCCTGGTCCGTATATCCCTTTTCGCCGCCTTCGATGATGCCTTCGGCCCCGATCTGCGAATTGATGTTCGGGGCGCTGATGACTTTATCATCCAGCATGATCGCCAGCGGCTTGCCGATGTTGTTGCCCGTCAAATCCGAAAAATACTTGGCGCCCTGCGGATTGAAGCGGAACCCCACCACGCGCAAGCCCGACTGCGATTGCGTGGGGAACGCCCTTTCCAGCGCCCAGCGGGCCTTGCCGCCGCGGTTATCCATCGACTTGTCCGGCGTGATGTACGCCAGAACCCAATGTCTCTCGTTGTATATCTGCGTCGATCGCTGGAACTCCTCCGGCCGATCCACCGTGAACCACCGCATCGTGTCCCCGGCCTCGATCCCCGGCCCCTTCTGATGGAGCCTCCGGATCATCTCCTGCGCCTCCGGCGCAGCAAGGTCCGTCACCAGGATATGAAATTCCAGAACGCCCGACCCCTTCAGCAGCCGCTTCAGTTCGCCGGCGTCGTCAATCGATCCCTTCACCGCATCAAAGGCCGTAAAGGCTCTGGCAAAGCGATCCATCGCCGCCAGACGGGCGGGGAAATCCGCGTACTTCTTTTTCAGATCGCCCAGTTTTTTATCCCGCGTCTCCGGCCGCGACGTCGAAAGCACCGCCTCCAGATCATTGACGCTCAGATTGCTCTCGCCAATCTTGCCCTTCAGGTCGTCGTATTCATTTTCCTTCTCGCCCTGAAGCTTGGCGTCGCCGGTCTTCTTGGCCTTCTCGATCAGGTCATAAGTTTCGGCAAGCGATGCGAAGAACTTCTGCCGCGTCGGCCAGCCCATCGCCAGCTTGTCCAGTTGCTTCCTGCGGGCTTCGCCGGCCTGATGCTCCACGATGTTGAGGATTTCACCGGGGCGGACGTTAGTCGCCACCAGTTGGTCGCGCGCAACGGTGTACTCCTGCCGGGCCACGCGAGCCGTTTCCGAACTCGCCGACATGGGCATCTGGATTTCCAGCCGGTTCCCGCCCTGCGGACGCCAGATCAGGTTGCGCACGCCGTCCGGATCCACGCGGCGTTTGAGCGCCTCCATCACCCGCTCGGAAAGGTCCGCGGTTGCGGCCGTTCCTTCGGGCGGCTTGATCTCGTACAGCAAGCTGGTCCCGCCGACCATATCAATGCCCGGCTTCAAGTTCAGCTTCTGCGACAAGCTGGGAGCGGTAAGGCTCTGCGGCGGGAAAATCGAAATCAGCGCCAATAACAGCACCGCCACGATCAGCGTGATGCGGCCGGAATAATTCTGAGGCATGGAGCAAACCTTAAAATGGATGACCCGAACTTACTGTCCTGATTACTTCGTTTCCGGTTCTTCGCCCAGCACGCGATGAATCGCGCTGCGGGAGAACCAGATCTTGGCATTGGACGTCTCGTCCACCTTCAACAGCACCTTGTCTTCGCGCCTTCCACGACGTTGCCCAGAATCCCGCCGATCGTCTGAACGCGCGTCCCCCGCTTCAGTTCCGCCAGCATCTGCTCGCGTTTTTTCTGCTCGGTTCGCTTGGAGCGGGACATGAAGAAATACAAAAGGGCGATACCCACAACCAGCGGAAACAGCGGGCTGCTCAAAAACTGCGCCCAACCTGGGGCCGGTTTGGAAGTCGGTTCCGTAGCAGCCTGAGCCAGCGTGTAGAGAATGTTCAAGTGATCTCCTTAAAGGACAAGTTATTCAATCCGGTTGCGGCAATCGCAACACCTTTATCTACCTATTCGTCTCCCCGGCCCGGTCCCAGTCGGCTTCGCGGATCGTTCATCCGAAACGACTCGAAGGTTCCTTCGGCCAAGGCCCGGCGGACGTCCGCCATCAACCTTTGGTAGAATCGGATATTATGCACTGAAACGAGCACCGGGCCAAGCATCTCGCCGGCGAAAAAATAATGCCGGATCGCTCCCCGCGTAAAAGTCCGGCAGGCATAACAGTCGCATCCTTCTTCGATCGGCCCGGTATCCCGCTGGTAAATACTGTTCCGCAACCGGATCGGCCCGCCGGCCGTAAACGCATAGCCATTCCGCCCGTTGCGCGTCGGCAGCACACAGTCAAACATATCCACCCCGCAGGCCACCGCCGATACGATGTCCCGCGGATACCCAACCCCCATCAAATACCGCGGTTTATGCCCCGGCAGGCCCGGCGTCACAAAGCTCAACACGTCCTTCATCGCCTCAAACCCCTCCCCCACCGCCAACCCGCCAACCGCATACCCCGGAAAATCCATCTCAATCAACTGCCGCGCACACCGCTCCCGCAGCCCGCGATCCGTCCCTCCTTGTACGATCCCGAACAGCGATTGATCGCCCGGACGCCGATGCGCCTCGATGCACTGCCTCGCCCACCGAAGCGTTCGCTCCAGCGCCTGCTCGTGATACTCCCGCGGCGCATCCGCCGGCGGACACTCATCAAACGCCATGATGATGTCCGCCCCCAAGGCATTCTGCACTTCCATGCTCCGCTCCGGAGTCAGATGCACCATGCTGCCATCAATATGGCTCTTGAACACCACACCGTCATCATTGATCTTGTTGAGCTCGGCCAGCGAAAAAACCTGAAACCCCCCGCTGTCCGTCAAAATCGGCCCCGCCCACGCCATGAACCGATGCAAATCCCCCAACTCCGCCACCACCCGCTCTCCCGGCCGGAGCATCAGGTGATACGTATTGGCCAGGATCACCTGCGCCCCCGTCGCCGCCACATGATCCGGCAACACTCCCTTGATCGTCCCCTGCGTCCCCACCGGCATGAACGCCGGCGTGTCAAACACCCCATGCCGAGTCGTCACCCGTCCCAGCCGGGCCTGCGACGAAGAATCCTGACGCAATAGTTCGTACCTCAATGCAGCCGATGTTTGATCGTTCATGAGCCGGAATTTGTATGGGATAACCCCCCCGCACTCAAGCCCCCACAAACCTTGCCGCAATCGACCGCGCCCGCCCCGCGTCCGCCGTCCCCTGCACGATCACCCGCCCGTCGGAAAACACCGTCAGCGAAATCCCCTCCACGTCCCGCAAACGGCACCGCAGAAAATACGGCGTCCGCTCCACCTCCCCGGCCGTCTCCAGCCGACGCGCAATCGCCTCCGAATCCACCCGCGTCCGCTTTCCCGGCGCACGAATCTGCACCGCATCCCGCCCGCACAAACCCACCGCCCCCTGCCCGTCCACACGATCCAGAAACTCAAACCGCCTCTGTCCGCAACACGGACAATCTCCCCGCCTGGCCTCCGAGATGGAGATGGATCGAATCCGCCCCGACCACAAATCCATCACCACCATCTCCTCCGCAACCGCCGCCGCATTGCCCGAGAGAATCTTGATCGCGGCCACGGATTGCAGCGAGGCCACCACTCCCGCAACCGGCCCGAGCACCCCGGCCGTATCGCACGTCGCCAATTCCCCCTGGCCCGGCGGCGTAGGGAAAACGCACCGCAGACACGGCCCCTTCCCCGGCCAAACCGCCATCACCCGGCCTTCCGTTCCCACGCACGCCCCATACACCCACGGCACGCCGCGCTTCACCGCCGCGTCATTGATCAAAAACCGCACTTCAACATTATCCGTCCCGTCCAGAATCAGATCGAACCGCCCCTCATCCAGAAGGTCTTCAATATTCCCCGCATGCACGTCCACCACCTGCGGCTCAACTTGAACTGTTGAATTGATCCGACCCAACCGCTCCGCCGCCGCCACCGCCTTGGGCATTCCCTTGCGAACGTCCTCCTCGTCAAAAAGCACCTGACGCTGCAAGTTGGTGATTTCCACAATGTCCCGGTCGGCGACGCACAAATAGCCCACTCCGCTCCGCACCAACTGTTCGGCGATCACACTCCCCAGCGCCCCGCACCCCACGAGCAGCACGCTGGCCGCGATTAGACGATCCTGCCCAGCCTGCCCGATCTGGGGCAAAAGAATTTGCCGATGGTAACGGTTCATTTCCACCTTCCGCCAGTATACGATTGCGGATGTTGGATGCATCCGGCGGTTCGATTATAGTGACAGCCTAAACAAGGAGCGACATGCCTGTCGAAACACAACAGATTCTGGACGACGCCGAGAAGCTCGGCCAACTCCTCGCACAACACCCGAGCGTGGCCAAATACCAGCAGGCCCAGCGAGCCGTATCCGAAGATCCCGAAGCCTCCCGCCTGCTGTCCGACTTCGACCGAACGCTGGAAACCCTCGCCCGCCAGGAGCAATCCGGCATGCCCGTCAGCGATGCCCAGCGCCAGCAGCTCGAATCCCTCCAATCCCGCATCGTCTCCCATATCAAGGTCAAGGCTTTGAACCTCGCGCAGGTGGAGTTTGTCGATCTGCTCCGCCGGGTCAATCAGACGATCCAGCGTCCGCTGCAAGCCGCCCCCGCCCAAGCCCCGCAAACTCCCCCGCCCGCCGGCCCCCGCCTGGCAACCTGATCGGCCAATCGCATCACCCCATATATATCCCCATTGGGCGGAGACAAACCTCCGCCCTTTTTCTGCGCACCCCGTCAAAAACGCACGTTCTCAAAATCACCCCTCCGTGCCTACGATCACCTTTCCAAACCCGGGCGCCAGACAAGGTACGAGCCCACAAACGGAGACAAATACATGACTGCAAACCCGATTGAAACAACCGAACCCAACACCCCGCGTCCCCCCGGCTACATCTGTTTCACTCCCTCCCCCGTCCACCACTGCGCCATCTGTGGCCAACCCAACCGCTCTCCCGGCGCCATCGCCTTCATCAACAGCCAGAAAATCGTCTGCCAAAGTTGCGTCACCCAGATTCACCAACTCCTCGAAGGCAACGCCCTCATCCCCTTCTGGGACTGATGGCGCGCATGACCTGTCTTCCAACGTGCCTCGGCATTTTGGATTTTGGATTGAAGAGGCTATCGAACATCGTCTTTCAATCCAAAATCCGCATTCTAAAATCGAAAATTGGTATAATGCCCAGGCCGTCACGGGAGACATTATCTATGAGCCACCAGGAAACTCCGTCAGTCCAGAACCAGGATTCTGCCGACGATACCGAGCAGGTCTATTTCGAAGGTTCCCCCAAGCTTCGCGCCGACCTCGGCAGGGTTTGTCGCTGGAGCTTTGCCGGCTTGGTGCTTATCGCCGCCCCCATCCTCTACCGCTCCCTTTTCAGCTACGTCTGGCCGCCGGTCTGGATCACCCTGCCTTCGATTTTCATCGGCCTGCTGCTGCCCGTCATTCCCGTCCAGCTCATCCACGGCATTCGCTACCGCATCACCAACTATCGCATCGATTACGAACGCGCCTTCCTGTCCCGCAGCATTGACACCCTCGAACTCTGGCACATCGAAGACGTCGCCTTCCACCAATCCCTCCTGGACCGCATTTTTAACATCGGAACCATCACCATCGTCTCCCACGACGAAACCACTCCCCAACTGGTTCTCCGCGGCCTGCCTTCTCCCCGCCCCCTGTTTGAAATGCTCAAGCAGCGCATCATCGCCGTCAAACGCCAACGCGGCGTTATCAAAGTAGACCCCGGCTGACTCACACAACGCGTCGCGGAGCCCCCGCATGTAAAATCGCACGGCCGCCATTTTGCTACCCCTCTCCCATTCAGGAGTTCCCATGGGAGATCAATCAACCCCAGCCAATCGAAAAGACGCTCAGGATCCCGCCCGCACCTACGAACGAGCCAAACCCGAAGCCGAAGCCGGCATGGGCAGCCTCGAAGGCCTGCCCGGCGCCACCCCCACCCCGCGTCCCGATAAAGTGCAGGATGCCGTCCCCAACCGCCATCCCGACCGCCAGGTCAACGCCGACGACCTCGGCGATGATAAAGCCCGGCCCCAATCCGAGAAACCCGAGCAGCCCGATCATTCCATGTTCGATGAAGAACCCGACGGATGGGACTTGGCCCCCACCGACATCCACAACCCCCGCTACCAACGCCACCCCCGCACCGAAGGCAAAGGCGGCACCCCCTGATCCGTACATGGAAATTACAATTAACCCCGCGCCGACGACCCCGTTTCGCCGTCGCCCGCAGGGCGACGTGTCTGTTTTTCAAGAAGAAGTGTCGCCCTGCGGGCGACGGCGAAACGGGATTGCTACGCTTGCCCAGCCGGCTCTCTCAACCCTCTCAGCGTACACGGCCGCGACATCACGAAATCGTTAAACGCCGGATTCTTCTCCGGCAGATCCCACTTGGCAAACAGCTTCTGATTGTCCTCTATCGCCCGCGGATGATCGATCTTCCGCCTCTCATCCTCGTACTCGTCATGATCGATCCGCGACGAAAACGCCGGCACCACGCGCATCCCCGCATGCCAGACCTTCAGCGACAAATCCGGGTCGGCCGCCGTAACAAAATACCGCTCGTCAAAGTAATCCACCCGTTCAAACGTCTCTCGCCGCCCCAACGCGAAGTTCGCATACAGCGTCCCCCGCACATGCAGCAGCCGGAACGGCACCCCCTGATACATCTCCTCGTAAGCGATATTCCGTTCCACGTCACACTGATGCAGCATTGCCAGCAACCCTACATCCGCCCCCGACTCATCCATCTGCCGCACCGCCGCATCCAGCGCCCCCGGCAGCGGCCGCGCATCGTCGTTCAGCCACGTCAGATTCCGCCCCCGCGCCACCCGAAACCCCTTATTCACCGCCTTTACAAACCCCTCCCGCCGCGGCTCCCGAATCACCACCAGCCGATCCCCCAGCCCCCCCTTGGCCTCTTCCAACACCCTTTGCGTATGGTCCGCACTCGCCCCATCCACCACGATCAACTCATACCCGCACTGCGTATTACGCCCAATCGTCTCAATCGCACTCCGCAACAACTCCGCCCGATTACACGTCGCCATCACAATGGAAAGATCCAGCTTCATACCCTGCTCCGTTCATCTTCCTCTGCGTCCTCCGCAGTGGAAATCCGCCTCGGCCACCACAACCTCAACACCGGCCCCGAAAACCGTTCGCTCCAAACCGCATACCGCCCTTCCACCCTGGCCGGATTCACGTTGGAAATCACCACCCCGTCCGGTCGATCCTCCATCGCCCGCTCATCCCCCTGCACCAACACACCCCGATACTTTATCCCCGCAAACGCCCCCGCTCCATCCGCGATAGCGGTCACCTGCAAACCCGCCAAAGCGCACGCACGATAAGTCGCATACACATTCTTGGTCAAATCCGCGATCACCACCCGCCGAACCCCATGCGTCTGCGCCCACTGCCTGACCTGATCCGCCTGTTTATCCCATTCAAAAATATCCTCGATGAGTGAGGCATCCAACGTCATCCGCTCATGCCGCCCCGTCGTCGCCAGCCACGCCCTGGCCTCGTTGATCGCCGTCTTGGCCGCCGACAGATGTCCCTCATGCCGCGCGAACGCCACATACCGCCGCAGCCAATCCGCGCGATAAACCTTCCGCAGCGAGCGAGGCAGATACCGCTCGATCAGAATCAGATTGTTCCGCAAATCCATCTGATGAATCAGCCCATGATTTCGGCTTCGCGGCACTTTCTCATGCCGATACACCAGATCCTCAAACCGCTCCACGCGATACCCCTCCCGCAGCAGACGAAAGATCAGATCGTACTCTTCCGCCTGCCTGAAAAACTCGCGTGAAAATCCCCCCACCTTGCGGAAAACATCTTTCCGCACGCACAGCGCGCACGCCGGCATAATCAGCGGGAACGCCGCCCCGTCTTCCGACCCATCGGGAAGAACGACTCGCCCGCCGACCAAAGCCGTTTCAGGATGATTTTCCAGATATTCGACAGACCGCCGCGCCGTCTCCCCCAGTGGATAGCTGTCATCGTCCAGGAAAATGACGTACCGCCCCCGGGCCGCCTCCACCCCCGCATTGCGTGCGATGCTCCCCTCGTTGCTGGATCGCCGAACGAGCCGGACCTCGGCAAACGCTTCGCGCACGGCCTGGGCCGTCCCGTCCGAAGAGGCGTTATCCACCACGCACGCTTCCCACTGCCCGACAGGCAGCGACGTGCCGCGTCTCAGTTCCGCGAGCGTCTTGAGCAGATCGTCCCGCCGGTTGTAGGTCAGGATGACGAAGCTCAGCCGCATGCGTCAAGCCACGCCGGTTCGTCGCCCGGCTTCATCGTTCAACCGTCCCGCATAGGCGGCATAGTTGCCGTTTCCCTGCCCGATGCGCAGCGACAACATCGTCTGGCCCCAATCCTGCATCTGTCGGCAAGCAGGCGCGATGTGAAATTCATTGTTCACGTGCAGGTTCTGCCGGATCATCTCGGCCGCGGCACGGACAAAATCCGTCCCCCGCCGGAAGTAGTACAACCCGCCCGACGCCCGGCTCTCATCCACCAGGTCGGTAATCCGGCGGCGCTGATCCGCCCCCTGGGAAATCGCCGTCATCACCGCCCCGTCAACCTGCCGCCGCTCCACTTCCGCCAGGCACCTGTCGATGCCCGCGTGAGCCATCGCTTCGCCCACCGCGATCAGCAGCGGTTCGTCGCTGTCGATCATCTTCCGGGCCAGCATCACCGTGCAGGCCTCGCCCCGCGTGCCCTTGGCCACCGGAATGATCACGCACCCTGGAGCCAGAAGCTGAAGCCGCTTGGCCACGTCCACCTGCCCAAGGTCTTCCAGCAGAACGGGAAAGATAAAGCGGTGTTCCGCACTGGGGCGAACGCTGCGAACGAGCATCTCGATTTTCGCCGTCCCCTGCCCCCCGGCGGTGATTTGCGACCACGTCCCATCTTCGTCAAAAAAACACACGCCTGCGCCAGCCAGCGGCACAACGATGTTCAACATACTTTACTCCTTTGACGACCGGTCAAGCCTCCATGCTTATCGGACATCGCGACCGGTCGCGATCACATTTCTGCGATCCCTATACACTACCGCTTGTGCCGCCAGTTTCAATCCCACAATCACAAGCGTGCGAATTTTATTTCTCAATCCCCAATGTCCGATAAAAACTCACGTCCCGACCCTCTTTCAGCCGATGCTTTCTCCATAAGTCCCGCGATACGGAGAAGCTATGTCCTTCAGCCGAAAAGTCTGTTCCCAGGACCGCCTCGTGGCGCTTCGCCAGGAAGCCCGCCAGCAGGGCAAAACCGTGGTCCATTGCCACGGCTGTTTTGACATCGTCCACCCCGGCCATATCCACCACCTCCAATACGCCAAGTCCCTCGGCGACATTCTCGTCGTCTCCCTCAGTTCCGATTCCAACGTCAATAAGGGCATCGACCGGCCCTTGATCCCCGACGACCTCCGCGCCGCCAGCCTTGCCGCTCTCGAATGCGTCGATGCCGTCTACGTCAACGAGCACCCCACCGCCGTCGAACTGCTCGGCATCCTCCAGCCCGACGTCTACGTCAAAGGCCGTGAATACGAACAGAACCGCGACCCCCGCTTTCTGGCCGAACGCGACATCGTCATGGCCCACGGCGGCCGCGTCATCTTCTCCAGCGGCGACATCGTCTACTCCTCAACCGCTCTCATCAACAACCTCCAGCGCACCGACTATTTCAACGACGAAAAAGTCCGCCGCCTCCGCCAACGCTACGACCTCGACGGCGCAGCCCTCCATCACCTTATCCAGAAATTCCGCGGCCAAAAGGTTCTGGTTCTCGGCGACTACATCCTCGACCGCTATCACTTCTGCGACGCCAGCGGCATCGCCTCCGAAGGCCCCATGATGACCCTCCGATCCCTCCAGGACAAAGACTATGACGGCGGCTCGGCCATCCTCGCCCTGCACCTGGCCGGCATGGGCGCCAAACCAACCCTCATCGCCTCGCTCGCCGAAGATGCCCTCTCAACCCAGATCGAACTGCGGCTCCGCGCCGCCGGCGTGGACGTCGAGCTGCTCCGCCACCGCCGGCAGATCGTCACCAAGCATCGCTACCTCGTCGATCAAGCCAAGGTCTTCAAAGTCGATGAAGGCGGCGTCATCCCACTGGACACCCGTGCCGAAGAAACCCTCGCCCGGCGCATCCTCGCCGCCGCCGAAGGTGCTTCCGCCGTCATCTTCGCCGACTACGGTTACGGCCTGATCACCGACGGACTGCTCTCCCGCATCATGGCCCCGCTCCGCCAGCGAATCCCCGTCATCACCGCCGACGTCAGCGGCAAACAAAGCAGCCTGCTCCGCTTCAACTCCGTAGACCTGCTCTGCCCCACCGAACGCGAACTGCGCGAAACCGTCCAGGACTTCTCCAGCGGCCTGGGCGCCGTCGTCGCCAACCTGCTCAACCGCACCGGCGCGCGCCAGGCCATGATTACCCTCGGCAAACAAGGCCTCATCACCTTCGACTGGCCCCCCGCCACCGGCGACGCGCCCCCCGCCCGCCTGCGCAGCGAATACCTCCCCGCCTTCTCCTCCTACGCCGTCGATCCCCTCGGCTGCGGCGACGCCCTCCTGGCCGCCGCAACCCTCGCCCTCTCTTCCGGCGGCAGCCTGCAAGCCGCCGCCTTCCTCGGTTCCCTGGCTGCCGCCCTCGAAGTCCAGCAGTTGGGCAACCACCCCATCGACGCCGAACAACTCATCGCCCACCTGCACCATCAGGATAGTCTGCAAGACTCCGCCCGCCTGGCCTCCTGACCCAACAAACAACGGGCGCGGATCAAACCCACAGGTTCAATCCGCGCCCGCCGTGTTTTCTGATTTTCCGGGGTTTACTTGCGAGCCTGTCCCGCGACCGGAATCTCCCCGAACTGCTGCTCGTATCGCTTGATTAACTGCGTCAGCGACAACGTCAGCCGCTTGGCGTTGGCGTAGGTCATAATCACCCGATCCGTCACCTTGAACAGCAACTGCTGCTGCCCCTGCGGCGAACCCGGATTGGGCATATTAAAGCCCAGGTCCACAACCACTTCTTCCATCGTGTTGTGGATGCGATACGCATTGCTGTAAACCGACTTCAGTTCGCGTTCGTCAAGAAGCACCTGGACAGACTGCTGCGACTGCTGCCCCTCGTTCTGTTCCTCTGCCATGAGTTTCCTTTCGCTCAAAAGACCCGTTTCATCCCGCTCACCACAAGCTCTCGCCTTTCATGAGGGGCATGTTTTTAATCGGCCCGATCATACTGCCCCGCGCCATTCCCGTCCAGCAACATCTTCAGCCCCCATTTCACTTCGCCATCGTCGCCACCAGCCGCCAAACGTGATGCGGCGAAAGTCGCGGCGACAACCCCCGATTCACCTCATCCACAATCTCGTCAAATCGCTCCGTATACGGCAGCCGGTCGCGCTTCCCCAAATCCTCGCCCAATAATTCCTTCAACCGCTCCTTCATCTCCTCTGAAACCTCCGGCGGGCGCGATCGCGCCTCCCCAAGCTTCGGCAGCTTCCCGCCCTTCCTCAAATTCAACAAATGCCTCCACACTTCGGCCCGCGTCGGCTTGGGATCGCCGTGTCTCGCCGCATACGACAGGTAAAGGCTCTCGAACTGCGGCGTATACGGCAAATCATCCGCCGTCCGCCCGATCTTCTCATACAACGACGCCAACTCCTCCCTCCTCGGCGTCACCCGGGCCTCCACCCCCGGAAACAACCCACCCGCCGGCTTCGCATCCTCTATCGCCGCCGCCCCGGCCGATTCCGTCGTCCGATCCAGCAGTTGCAGCACGTTCCCGAACGGATCTTTCACCGCCGCCTTATATCCCCGCGACACCTGCTGCGGAGCACTTACGAACCGCAACTGCAACGCCTCCCGCCGGCGGTACAAGTCCCGCACGTCGTCCACCAGATAGTAAGTCTCCTGGAAAGGTAAATCCGGGCTGTCGTGCAACACCAGTTCCGTCGCGCCATCCCCCAGCCCAAAGCAAGCCATCTGCTTTTCCTGCCGAAGCAGTTTCAAACCCACCACGTCCCGGTAATACCGCACCGCGCTTTCAAGCTGCGGCACGCGAAGCAAAATCCGATCGATCTTGCGAAGCACGATCACCCCTCCGGCTCAAGCAGGCCCGGCTGGGCCGGCGAATCGTTCTGCATCGCCCGCTGCTCGTCGGCGCTGGGCGCGTGATATCCCCCGCGAAACACGAAAACGCCCCCCGCCAGGTTCCAGAAAATCTGCACCAGCCGGATCGACATCGTCAGCGCCACCGCCTGCCCGATCGTCGCCCCTTCCCGCTGGGTCAGATGAATCGCGAAAAACTCCATCACCCCCGCTCCCTGCGGTGAAATTGGGATCGCCCCCGCCAACACCACCACCGGCACGACGATAAAATAATACCCCGGCGAGATCGGCAACCCGAACGCCTTCCCCGCCAGCATCGCCGATAAAACCACCGTGATATGCACCGGCAGCGTAATCACCAGCGACCAGAAAATCAGCCCCGGCTGTTTGCGGTAAATCTCCATCACCTCCAGCGCCTTCTGCACCTGCTTCTGCATCGGCAAGCGGGCAAACAGCCGGTCCAGCCTCAACCGCTTTCCCACCGCCGGATGCAAGATGATGAAGAACACCGCTCCCGAAGCCCCCAGGATCGCCGCCGCGCTCAGCGCCACCTGCCGGCACGACAGCGCCACCGCGTCGGCCGGGTTGTTGATCCTCAGGTACTGGAACGCTGCCATCGTCCCCCCCAGCATCACCAGCGCCAGCAGCCCGATCACCCGATCCACCACCACCGACATCACCACCTGCGTCCGATGAGTCGTATGCTTCGCCGCGTACCACGCCTTGAGCACGTCCCCGCCCGTGGAACCAGGCATAAACGTATTGTAAAACGTCCCCACCATCGTCAGCACAAACGCCCGCTTCTGCCCCATCCGAATGCCCAGCACCCCAGCAGTTTGTGCCATCGGAAACTGCAAATCAGAAACGTCACCGGGAAAATCATCACCGCCGCCCAGAGCCATTGCGGCTTGGCCTCGCCCACCAATCTGGACAATCCTTTGTCAATCCTCGGATACGGCGCACGCACCTGGTAGACGTTCCCCCCTTCCACCGCCGCCGGCAACACCCACTGCGCCTTGCCCCCCTCTTCGACCAGAAACCGAACCACCTTCGGCTGACGATTCAAATCCCCTTTCAAATCCAGCCCCAGCAGCGCAACCGACTTCGGCCCTTCCAAAGACTTGAGCATCACCCGCTTTCGATCCGGGTGATTGGCGGTCCTGTCGCGGGCCACGATCGTCGTCTGTCCCGTCTTCACATCGACGATTCGATATTCCGGCGAATCCTCCCGCGCCGGCTCCGCCAGCGTCACCGTCGCCAGCCGCCCGTCATCCCCCACCATCGTCAACCGATCCCGCAGCGAGATGTTGGTGACAACCCAGTAAATCCCCGCCGTCGCGATCCCCCACCGCAACACGAATCTCAACGCTTTTTTAACCCGTGGATTCATCGCCCGTCATTCTCATCCAACCCCGCCCCCTACGCAACATACGACGCCCCAGGCATCCCATTCGCCCATTCACTCCCCATTCCCTGTCTCCTCTCCACCCTCCTCCCCTCCGGTCGTCTCCGCAGCCGCCTGATCGCGCACCACCAGCGTCCCCGCCGCCAGGTCTCCGATCCTCTGCCGCAACGGAGAGTACGGGATCAACGTCAGCGTGACAAAGACGGCCATCAGATCGATGATCCGCAGCACGTTCCGCACGACAATCGCCCCACCCCCCGCCCGCTCGCCCGTCAGCGACACCACGCGTAAGCCAAACATCCATTTCCCCAACGACCGCCCGAAAAGCAGTTCCCCCGCCATCGTATGCAGGATGTACAGGGCGTTAGCCGCCAGATTGCACCAAACCCACGTCGGCTCGTTCAGCAGCGTCATCGGGTCCGCCACCCCCCGAAACCGCACGCCCAGGATAATGGAAACGACGAACACCGGCGTCAAATCCACCAGCCCCGCCAGAAACCGCCGTCGCAGCGGCGCCAGGTTCAACGCCTCCACAAACCGCATCGTCTCCTGAATCTGACCGCGCCGGCGCAGCGAGTTGAACAGCACAAACGTCAACAGCAGCATAACCCCCAACTGCATCCAGTTGTCTCCCTCGCCCTGATGCGAGTCCGTCGGCGTCGATATTTCGCCGGCCTCGCCCAGCGGAGAGCCGCTGGCCTTGTACTGTTGCTCGTAAAGCTTGTCCTTATCCGTAAACAGCAGCGACACCCGCCCCCCGGCCGTCGCCACCGCCCGCTCGCTCGTCGCATTCCGTCCATCCGGCAACTGCAGCGCAACCACCCGATCCTGCGGCGCGTCCGTCGGCCACAGAAACCCCGGCCCCGTCGCCTTGGCCATCCAAATAATCGGCGTCACCCCGTCGGCCATCAGCTTGTGCTGCTGAATAACACCCCCCGACGCCAAAAGCACCCGATGCCGCCATTTCCCATGCGGCAATTCCGTCTGCACCAGGTCCACCCCGCCCGACGCCCGCAAGCACGTCGCCAGAACCCGCACGCTCGCCCCGTCGCCTACAACAACCAGGTCCATCCGCTCGACCTTGTCCGCTTCAATCTCTCCCGGCAACTCCGCCCGCGCCAGCCACTGCCCCTTCTCCAACGCAAACAGAACCAGCCGATCCGACGCCTCCAACTTCACCGGCCGGGTCGTCGTCAAACCCGCCATCCCTCCCGCAACCCGCCCCACCGCCCACAGCGTCGGTCCCTGCCCCGCCAACGCCACCATCTTCCCCTGCCCCGGCAGCGGCTGACCCAACGCTCCCCCCTGGTCCCAGACCAGCATCCACTGCCCGCTCTCCAGCAGAACCGCCAGCTCGCCGCCCCGATTCGCCAGCGCCACCACCGGCTCCGGTACGCGCGACACCCTCTGCCACTCGCCCCCATTCTCCCGGCCGAAAAGCGTCGTGTGCTTCTGGCCCGTCTTCGCGTCCGGCATCACCAGCGCAAACCACGTCCGCCCCTCGCCCGCATGCGCAAGCAACTCCGGCGACCGCGCCGCCCCCGCGGCGGCCAGCCCGGTCATCACCAGCGTCCACGCCAACGCCGCCAACTTAAGAGCCGCAGTCTTCATCAATTTGAATCACTTTCGAAACGTCGGGGTCTTCCGGGAAGCGGAAGCTCCGGTCGTTGGGCACCCCTTTTTCCTGCAACCGCATGTCCCGCAGCTCAATCGTCATCTGCGATTTCGTATCCGGGAAAAGCAACTCATACCGCGTCGCCACCATCGGCTGAGACGCCATCCCCGCCACCGGCTCACCCACCGGCTTGTGGTTCGACAGATAAGCCCTCAACACGATCCGCCCGTTCTCATCAAACAACACCACCAGTTTCGGCAGCTTGCTCTGCCGGTCGTACCAGATTTCCTTCTGGGCGGCCCACCGGTTCGGCCTCGTCACCCGCATCTGCCAGACAAACATGTACGCGTCATTGTCATTGTTGAACCGCATCACCGGCGAAGGCTCGTGCAGAAAATCCGCATCAATCGCCCCCACCCCCAACACCTCCAGCACCATGTCCGGCCGAATCGGGATGTCCTTCGAACACGGCTTGCCGATATTCCGGTAATTCCCCCACCACATCGTGTCCGGCCCCGGCGCCGGCGACAGCAGCCAATACCGCGTGCTGTTGCTCCCCAGCTCAAACACCGTCACGCCCGGTTTGGTTCCCTTCAGTCGCAAATCCTGCGGCTTGCGATACAAAAGCGTCCCGGTATCCCCGTTCACGAACGTCGATTTGGACGTCTCCGGATCGACAATCGTCGCCTCAAACGAAATCCTCGCCCACAACGTCGGAATCCTCAGATTGTTGGCGTTGATCTCCTGCACCACCTGCTGCATCGGCTCCGTCGGCCCAAAATACTTCGCCGGCCCCGGCATCGGAGCCTCCTTGGGAACGCACCCCCAGACCGCCAGCGTCAAACACGCCAGCGCCCACCCCATTACCGTTCGCCATCCCTTCGCCTGTCTCATAGTTCCTCGTTGAGGATTTCCGTCAATTGGTGGCTGACGTCGGCAACGTGCTGTTCATCCAGCTTCGGGTCCAGCAGATCCATCTTCTCTTCCCGCCCGCGCATCCGCACCACCCAGAAGTCCTTCTCCCCGTCGCGCCGCGTCCCCTCGTAAACGACCATGCGTTTGCGCATCAGGATCAGGCCCAGCACGAAACGGAAGTTCAACTTGTTGGCTTCGGTCACATCCGCCAGCCGCTCAAACAGATTGCACAGCACCTCGTCATCCACGAACATCTTCTTTTTCTGCTCCGGCTGCGGCATAACCGCCTGCCAGAACCCCAAAACATCTTTCCGCTCAAAAGTCGGCCACGCATCCAGTGATACGTCCACCCGCTCAAACCCCATCGGCGTCTCGCGCAAGGCCGCCATGAACTTCTCCCCCGGCGCAATCACCCGCCCCGTCACGCAGCACTGCCCCCGAGGCCGCGCCACTTCATAACCGCCGCCCGATGCCGACTTGTTCACAGCTCCCGTACCCAACACGAACCTCCATGCATGTGAAATAACACAATAAATAATCAGCGAAATTCTCTTGGAACACAACCCCATAGCCGCAACTCGTTGAGTTGCGGAGCCCGCCCCCCAAGATCCGCTTCCCCCTTTTGCGGAATCTACATCCCCGCAAAATTCTCCAGAATCTTCAACCCCACCTTCTGGCTCTTCTCCGGGTGAAACTGCGTCGCCATCAGGTTATCCCGGCGGATGCTGCTCACAAACTCCCGCCCGTATTCCGTCGTCGTCGCGATCACCGCCTCATCCGCCGGAACCACATGATAACTATGGACAAAGTACACCCCACATCCTTCCGGCAGACCCGTCAGGATGGGCGAAGGCCGCTGAATCCGCAACTGATTCCACCCCATGTGCGGCACCTTCAACCCCATCGTCGCATCCACATCAAACCGCACGCACTTGCCCCCCACCACGCCCAGCCCGGCATGCTCCCCGTCCTCATACCCCACATCAAACAGCAATTGCAATCCCAGGCAAATCCCCAGAAACGGCTTCCCTTTGGCGATATGCCCTTTGATCGGCTCGGCCAGGTTCTTCTGCCAAAGCGTGGCGATCGCATCCTTAAACGCCCCCACCCCCGGCAGAACCACCTTCTCCGCCCGCTCAATCTCCTCCGGCCGGGAAATAATCTCCGCCCCCACCCCTACCGCCTCAAACGCCTTCTGCACCGACCGCAGATTCGCCATCCCGTAATCAATAATCGCAATTGGCATAATTAATGTGGATTTGCAATTTGCAATTGCCAATTTGCAATTGAAAGACAGCAACCGTTCACCGCCTCTTCAATTGCAAATTGCAAATCCCCTTTACTTCACTACCACCACTACCTCAACCCGCCTGCTCTTGGTCTTGCTTGCCTTGGGATGGGTATCCCCAAAGCCGCTGGTCGTTACCAGGCTCGGCTTGATGCCGCTCTTCAGCAGATACCGCGTCACCGCCGCGGCCCGGTTCAGCGACAGGTCCAGATTGTCCTCCCACTTATCCTTCGTCTTCACGATCGGGTCCGCATCCGTATGTCCCTCCACCCGGATGACCTTGCCGGCATAATCCTTCCGCATCGCCGCCACCACCTTATTCAGCGTCGCCTTGGCCGATTCCTTGACCGTCGCCTTGCCCGAATCAAACAGCACGCTCGACGGAAGCGTCACGGTCAGCTCACCTTTGCTGGCATCATAGCTGGTTTCGATCCCGGCGATGCCCGGGTTATGCGTTCCCGGCGTCGGCTGCCGCAATTGCGATTCTAATTCCTTGATCTTCGCATCCCGCTGCGCCAGGTCCGCCTGCAGCGCCTGAATCTGGCTCGGATCGGCCGCCGCACGCAGCTTCGCATCCCGATCCGCCAACTGCGCCTGCAAGTCCTTGTTCTGCAGCTCCAACGCCGCCTTCTCGTCATTCGTCTGATTCTGGCATCCCACCGCCAGCAGGCACATCACCGCCACCCCAAGCGTCCCCATTGGCAATTTCCACATAACAGTCTCCCGGCAATAACCCCCATCCAATCCCACACCTACTGATGCTAAATCAAATCGCTCCCCCGTCAAGACGCGCCCCAAAGTCCACCGATAGCCATTCAGCAGGATTCGCAGGCCTGTTTACATCTGTCCGCCTGCCTGCAACGTGATCCAGAATACGATCATTTGCCAACCGTTGAACATCGCGTGCATCGTGATCGACGCCCAGAGGTTTCCGGTGCGCTCGTAGACATAGCCCAGGCCCACCGCCAGCAGGAACAGGGGGGCAAGGAAGGCTGACTCCAGATGGACCATTGCAAACAGCAGGGAGGTGATGAGGATTGCTATCCACCGCCCGGACACCGGGTGAAGCTCAACCGTTTGCGCCTCGGGTGAATCGTCCGTTCGCCGGCGGCCCGTCAGCGCCGCCGCCAGGGCCGTTTGCAGCAACCCGCGGAACAGCATTTCCTCCAGCAGCGGGGCCGCCACCACCGCCGTGACCACCAGCGATACCAGCATCCGGGGGTTGCGATTCTTGCTTAACAGTTCCAACACCGGATGCGGTTTGGGTTCCGGCCAGCCCATCCGATGCCAGAACGCCACCACCACCATGCTCGCCGCGTACACCAGCGGCAACACCAGGAATATTCCCACGGCCCCCTGCACCAGGCCCCCGGAAATCTTCTCTCTCTCCAACCCCATGTGCCGCAACCCCTCCCGCCGCCACACCACATTGCCAATCACAACCGTCGCCGCGGCCAGCAACGTGAAAAACAGTTGCAAGACAATCGCCTGATTGACTCCAACCGGCCCGACCACTCCCCGCACTATCGCCGGGCCGAACAGCCATACGAACACCGCCACCAGCAGAATCAGCCACAAATCCCATGTCGATTCATCCGGCCCCAGCCGGCTCGGCCCGACAATGCTCCGCTCCCGGAACACGCCCAGCCGTCCCGCCAGCACACCCACCAGCATGACCCACGCCAGAAACCCCCAGGCAACCACGGGAGCCGTTTGGGAAGGGGAAGTTTGAGAAACCGCCAATATAATTGACATTCGAGTGATCCCGTTTACAGTGTCCCGCCGCCGGTGACGGGGCTGACATTCTAGAGTGCCGACCGGGTTTTTCCTATGAGCACAATCCTCGACAAAATCGTTGAGACCAAACGCCAGGAAGTCGCCCAGCGCAGCTTGGCCGCGCCGACGGATCAGCTCAAGGAGAAAATCCGCTCACTGCCCCGCCCGCGCAACTTCTTTCAGGCCATCACCCGCAAGACCAATAAGCCCCTGAACCTCATCGCCGAAATCAAAAAAGCCTCTCCCAGCGCCGGCGTCATCCGCCCCGACTTTGATCCCGTAAAAATCGCCCTCGATTACGAGGCTGCCGGCGCCGACGCCCTGAGCGTCCTGACCGATGAAAAGTATTTCCAAGGCCACCTGAGCTACATCGCTCTCGTGCGTCAGGCCGTTTCGCTGCCCGTTTTGCGTAAGGACTTTATCATCGACCCCTACCAGGTTTACGAAGCCCGCGCCGCCGGCGCGGATGCGATCCTGCTGATCGCCGAGTGCCTGGAAACCAGTCGGATGATCGACCTGCAAATCCTGGCCACCGAGCTGAACATGACTTGCCTGATCGAGGTTCACGACCTGGAAAACCTCATGCGAGTACGGGATCAGGTCATCGGCCTGCCCCACAAAAGCTACAGCCTCCTGGGCATCAACAACCGCGACCTGCGCACGTTCAAGACCGACCTGGGCACGACGCTCCGCATGGCCGAACTGGTCGAGGATCGCAGCATCCTGGTCAGCGAAAGCGGCATTCACCGCTACGAAGACGTCCGCAAGCTTGCCGATGCCGGCGTCAGCGCCGTTCTTGTCGGGGAAAGCCTCATGCGCAGCAACGACATCCCCGGCAAAATCCGCGAGCTTTTCAATCCATGAAAAAACCCCCGGGATAGCTATCCCGGGGGTTTCATCATCTACGCGAGTTCCATTCCAGACCCTTACAGCCCGCCGGCCCCGCCCGGCTGGGCGGCGCCTTGCATCTGCATGAACGCCTGCATGCCCGCGGAGATCAGGTTCTGAATGAGCGCCGACGGAACAAACGTGTCGCATCGCACCGCACTGCCTTCGGTGCTCAGGGCCGATCCCACCGGCGGCAAATTCGCCGGTAACTGCAACTGGATCGGAAGGCCGAACCGTCCGGCCATGTTCGCCCCCGTCGTCGCCAGCACGTCCAGCGGCACGTACACCACCGCCAGACGGTTGGCCGGCAATTGCGCATCCACTGTCTTGATGGCGCCCAGTTTAATCACCGGATCGTTGCCGCTTTTAACCGACACCACCGCGTCCGCCAGCAGCATCTCATTTCCACCGGAGACGCTCACCACGTGCTTCGGGTCCACCACCCCGGTGTAGAACACCATTCCCTTGGGACCGAACAGCATTTTCATCATCTGTGCCGCCTGCATCTCCTGCGGCGTTCTGCCCGTTGCGCCGAACTGCACCTGGTACTGCGTGAAGTTCACTCCATCCACCGTCTTGGCGTTGTCCGTAATCGTCACCTTGTTGGCCTTGACGTTTCCGAACACATCCTGAATCGCCTCCTGCGTGGCGATCATCTTGCGCTGCGATTCCAACATCGTCGCCGCATCTCCCGAGATCACCGTTACCGTCTGGAGCAGACTCTCCATCCCGATGTTCCCCGCCGGCGCAACCGCCCCGAACGCCTCTGACCGCGAAGCCGTCAACGTCTGCTTCATGGCGGAAATGTAGTCCTGAATCTTCTTCCCTGCCGTCCCCGAATTATCCAGTTCGCCCGAGATCGGCGACATGAAATCATCCACCAGCTTTGCCAGCGTCTGTGAATCCACGGTGCATCCGCCCAACATCACATACTTTTCATCCGGCAGCCCGACCAGCAGGTTCTGGTTGGTGTTCTTCAGCGCCCCCACGATCCGCCCTGCATAGCTGGTCGGTTCGAATTCCACCAGTGTCGTCGAGCTGATCCCTTCGCCGCTCAGGTTGATCCCCACCGTGACCCCACGGGCGTCCGTCATAAAGCCTTCGGCCACGTCCAGAACCCGGTTGACCAATGCCTTCGCCGCCGGCAGCATCATTCGCTTCTGGGCCTCGGCCGTCGTCGGCGCAGGCCGGGTCGTCGCCGCCTGACGATTAAGCTCCGCCACCATCTTCACTCGGGCCTTCTGTAACTCCGGCAACGCCCGGTCGCGTAAAGCCGGCATGTTCGCAAACAGCACCACGTCCTTGCTCTGCAATTCCCGACCGGCCAGGCCGCCCACCTTCAATCCGCCCGGCTTGTTGGCCAGTGCTTCTTTCTCGTTCGATATCGCCGCGTAGTTTCCCCACTTGGCCGCGTACGCCGTCCGCCCCCCGTCCGGCAACGTGAATGAGGCGACTTCCCCCTGCACCTTCGTATCC
Organism: uncultured Phycisphaerales bacterium; assembly: GCA_963841305.1. Taxonomy (GTDB): domain Bacteria; phylum Planctomycetota; class Phycisphaerae; order Tepidisphaerales; family Tepidisphaeraceae; genus CAWJBR01. The sequence continues at coordinate 666,407 of CAWJBR010000002.1, forward strand.
GGGAAATTTCCTAAAAAGGCTTGGTAATCCGCTACTGGAACCAGGAACAGTCCCTTCGGCTCGGCCTGTCCCTGTCCGCCCAACATCACAAACGCCGCATCCCCGGCCTTGTTCACCCCGGCCGTCAATTTCACCCGGTTCAAGATGGCCGACAGCGGATCCTGCATCTCCGGCGACATCGCCGCCAATCCCCACTGCTGGGCGAGCACGCCCGCCTTGTTGCTCGTCTGCTGCAAATTATTGAACTTGATGACCAGCACCGCATCGCCGGGCACCTGATCCAGAACCTGCCCCCGCACCGCGCCCCCGGCCATCAGCATCAACGCCACGCCCACCAACGCCAACCGGACCAGACACCTTCGCATGTTCACTCCTTTGGAACGCATACAAGGAAAACTACCAACCCACCCCGGAATCGTCCGGGCATAGGTTATCTATCGTACATATCCTCTAAGACCGATTAAAGGCCCAAAAGTTAGCAAAGCACCCCTCCAAAATCCGAATCCCCATTTCAAAATGCTTTCCCCCCCTCCTCCCATCCACTAAAATCCCCCTCCAATGGCCAAGCCCCGCAACGATTTTGCCGACCGGCTCCAATACCTCGCCCTGCGTCTGGTTTCCATGCTCCTGCACTGCTGGCCGGTAAGCATGAACCTCCAGACGGCTAAGCTCATCGGTACGATCATGTACCGTCTCGATCGCAAGCATCGCGAACGGGCCATCGGTAACCTCCGCCGCAGTTTTCCCGACATGCCCGAGAAACAACTTCACGACATGGCCCGCCGCAGCATGCAGCAACTGGTCATGCTCGGCATCGAAGTGCTCTTCACCACCCGCCTGATCCGCATCGACACCTGGGCCGATCACGTCGAACTGGAAAATTTTCAACAGGTTCTCAATCTGCTGATTCGTCGGCAGCGCGGGTTGATTATGCTCACCGGCCACTACGGCAACTGGGAAATCCTCGGTTACGTCCTGGCCACCCTCGGCTTCAACACCACCAGCATCGCCCGCCCCCTGGACAACCCCTACATCAATCATTGGGTTCTGGGCGTGCGCGAGAAACAGGGCCAGCGCATCATCGCCAAGACCGGCGCCACCGCCGAGGTTCCCGACATTCTCGCCCAGAACGGCGCCGTCGGTTTCATCGCCGATCAGAACGCCGGCTCCAAGGGCATCTTCGTCGATTTCTTTGGCCGCAAGGCCAGCACCTACAAATCCATCGGTCTGCTGGCCATGGAATTTGAAGTTCCCGTCGTTATCGGTTACGCCCGCCGGGTTGACGACCGTTTCCATTTCCGCATCGGCACGCAGGACATCATCTTCCCCGAAGACTGGAAAAACCAGGAAGACCCGCTCCGCTACATCACCCAGCGCTACACCAAGGCCCTGGAGGACGTCGTTCGCGCCGACCCCGGCCAATACCTCTGGGTCCACCGCCGCTGGAAAACCCGCCCCAAAGGCGAAACCCCCGAAGCCTTCGATTGATCCCGCAACGGATCAATGTTTACATTCGTAGCTTCGTTTCGCCGTCGCCCGCAGGGCGACGTGTCTGTTTTCGTCAAGAAGAAGTGTCGCCTTGCGGGCGACGGCAAAACGAAGCTATCACCAAGGATTGAATAAGGGACTGCTCAGGCGTTTATCTGCGCTCGATTATTTTGCCGAGCCTGCCAGATAGCCCGTGGCCCATGCCCACTGGAAGTTGAAGCCCCCGATCCGCCCGTCGCAGTCCAGCATCTCGCCTACGAGGTATAGTCCCTTGGTCTTGCGCGACTGCATGGTTCGGTAATCGATTTCCGTCAGCGGCACGCCGCCGGCCGTTACTTCGGCGTAGTTCCATCCGCGATCGCGCACGATCGGCAACACCAGCGCCGTCAACGCATGGACCAGCTTGCGCCGGAGTTCCCGCGACAACTGCCCGGCCGGCAAATCCGACTCAATCCGGCAATGGCCCAACAGCGCCTCGGCCACCCGCTGCGGAAATTCCTGCCGCAGAATCCGGCTCATCGAAACCCCCGCCCTCTCACCGGCCTCGAAAATCAGCCATTGCTCGACCTGCTCAAATTCCTTGCCCGGCAGCAGATTCACCCGCATCTCCACATTCCGCCCCTCGCCCCTGGCGCTCGTCCAGTGCCGGCTGGCGTCCATCACCACCGGCCCGCTCACCCCGAAATGCGTCCACAGCAAACTGCCGCTTCGCCGATCCATCCGCTTGCCGTCAACAAACGTGGACAGTTCCGCAACCTGCGACAAACCTGACAGCCCCGCATGAAAAAACGATTCCTCCAGCACCAGCGGCACCAGCGCCGGATACGTCGCCGTCACACCATGCCCCAGCCGCCGGGCCATCTCCCAGCCCTGGCCGTCGCTGCCGCTGAGGGGCAGCGATCTGCCTCCTGTCGCCAGAATCACCCGCCGGGCCCACCACTCCCCCTGCTCCGTGACAATTTGAAAATTCTCCCCCTCCTTCCGCGGTCTTGAAACATCCCGCACCCGCTGTCGGGTCTGGATATCCACCTTCAATTCCCCGCACCGGCCCACCAGCGCCGCCAGCACCGTCCGCGCACTATCGCTCACTGGAAAAAGCTTGCCCCCCTCCTCGGATTTCATCTCCAAACCCATCGACGTGAACCACTTCACCGTCGCCTGCACGTCGAACGCCGCCAGCACGTTCCGCACGATGTTGCGCGATCCGTTGTAATCGTCCGGGCCGGCGCAGTCATGCGTGACATTGCATCGCCCGCCCCCCGAAACCAGAATCTTCGCCCCCAGCGACTTGGCCCCGTCCAGAATCACCACCCGCCCGGCTCCGCTCTGTGCGGCAAAGATCGCCGCGGCCAACCCTGCCGCACCGCCGCCGACAACCGCAATGTCGCAACTCCAGTTCACTGGCGTTTGGTTTCCAGTTCTTCCCACCGGGCGTAAAGATTCTGAACCCGCTGCTGGGCCTCGTGCAGCTTTTCGTACGCCTCGTGCAGCTTGCGATGATCCGACGTCACGTCTTGCGATTCCGTCACCTTCTGGCAAGCCTCGACTTCCGCCTCGGCCTCCAGAATATTCTGCTCCATCGCCTCCAGTTCCTTCTGCTCTTTCCAGGTCAGCCGCTTGCCCCCGCCGGCCGGTTTCTTCACTTCGACCTGCGGCTTGGAGATTGGCGGCTTGGGCGGCGGCTCCTTGGCGGCCGTCTGCGCCCGCTCCCACTGCGGGTAATCCGCATAGATCTGCGCCCCGCCCATTCCGTCCAGCCCCATGATTTCCGTACACATCCGATCCAGCATGTACCGGTCGTGCGTCACCAGCACCAGCGCCCCCGGGAAATCCTCCAGGCTCTCTTCCAGCACTTCCAGCGACGCGATATCCAAGTCGTTCGTCGGCTCGTCCAGGATCAGCAAATCCGCCGGCTGAAGCATCATCTGTGCGATCAACACCCGCGCCTGCTCGCCCCCGGACAAATCCCCCACCGCCATATCCAACTGTTCGGTTCGGAATAAAAGCTGTCTGGCCCACGATGAAACGTGGATCGGCTTCTCCCGATAAAACACCGTCTCGCTCTTGGGCGACAGCGCATGCCGCAATGTCTGGCCCTTGTCCAGAATCTGCCGCCCCTGATCGAACCTCACCACCCGCAGCCCCTCGGCCAATCGAATCTCCCCCGCATCAGGCGACACTTCCCCCGACAACAACCGCAGCAGCGTCGTCTTTCCGCTCCCGTTCGGCCCCAGCAATCCCAGCTTCATCCCCGGCGAAAGCGTGAAACTCAAATCCTGAAAAAGCGTTCTTCCCCCCAGCGACTTGCTCACGCCCTTGGCCGTCAGCAGTTTTCTCGTCTTCCTCTGTGTCGCGTTAAATTCAATTTCCACCGCCCGATTCTGCGCATTCCGCTGGCGGGTCTCGGCCAGTTCCTCCATCAACCGCCCCGCCTCTTCGATCCGTCCCTTGGCCTTGGTGGTTCGCGCCTTGGCCCCTCGCTTGAGCCACTCGATCTCCCGTCGAACCTTCCCCGCCAACGATTGCTGCAAGCTGGCCTGCCCGGCCAGGAACTCCTCCCGCCTCACCAGAAAATCGCTATAGCTCCCCGACGTGCTGAAATACCCCTCCGGATAGGCGCCGTTCAGTTCAATCGTGCGGTTCGTCACGTTCTCCAGAAAGTACCGATCGTGGCTCACCAGCAAAACCGCAAACCCCGCCCCCTTCAGCAGCTTTTCCAGCCATAGAATCCCCTCCAGGTCCAGGTGATTGGTCGGCTCATCCAGCAGCAAAAGTTCCGGCTCGCGGATCAACTGCCGGGCAATCGCCAGCCGTTTCCGCCACCCGCCCGACAGCGCCGCCGCCTTCTGTTCCCCCGAAACAAACCCCATCTTCCCCATCAAGATTCCCGCCTGCACCTGTCGATCATGCTCATCCATCACCCCGTCGGCCAAGGCCTCGACCAGCACCGACTCCACCGTCGCCTCTTCCTCAAAAACATCTTCCTGCGGCACATACCCCATCCGTAACTGCCGCCGCAACGTCAGCTCTCCGCCGTCGGCATGATCCACCCCCGCCAGCAGTTTCAGCAGCGTAGACTTCCCCGACCCGTTGGGCCCGATGAGTCCCACCTTCTCCCCCTCCGACAATGACAAGGAAATCCGCGTAAACAGCGGCCGCATCCCGTACGACTTGCTCAGAGAATCACAACTCAGCAACAATCCCATATCTCGCCTTCATAAGCCCCCAAACCCAGATGTTACGGGCCCCCACCCGAAAGACAAGCCGGCCCTCACACCCACGCCAAGACCCAGACCGCCGCCGCCGCCACTCCCGCCCAGCGACTGTTCCGGTCATGCAACGCAAAGAGCACCGGGTCTTCATGCAGTTCCCCCCGCTGCGCCAAAAACCACACGCGCATCATCCAATACAACAGCACCGGCGCCAGCATCCACAAAACCCGCGGATGTCGATACAGCAACGTCACGTCGGCGCTGCTCACATACAGACACAACACCAGCACCGAAATGCATCCGCACGCCGGCCCCACGCTGCGAATCAGCTCCAGGTCCACCGGCATATACCCCCGGCCCGCAATCCGATCCTTCCCACCCCCGCCTCCCGTCGCGGCCAACTCCGTATACCGCTTGGCGAACGCCAGCGACAAAAAGGAAAACATCGCAAACGCCATCAACCACGGCGACACCTTCACCCCCACCGCCGCCCCGCCCGCAAACAATCTCAGCGTATACAACCCCGCCAGGCAGATCACGTCCAGCATCAGCTTCCGTTTCAGATACAGCGAATACGCCATCGCCACCGCCAGATACAGCGGCAGCATCATCACAAACGCCCACGGCAACGACACCGCCGCCAGCCCCAACCCTCCCGCCGCCAATCCCGCCGACATCGCAAGGCCCGTCCCAATCGCAACCGCCCCGCTGGCAAACGGCCTCCGTCTTTTGCTGGCATGCTTTCGATCCGCCTCCAAATCCAGCAAGTCATTGCCCACATACACCGCCGACGCCACCATACAGAACGCCGCCATGGCCGTTACCACCTGCGCCCATTTCCCCGCATCGCCCAACTGATGCGACAGCGCCAGCGGCGCCAGCAGCAGCACGTTCTTCGCCCACTGGTGCGGCCGCATCGCCCTCCACAACGCCCCCCGCCGCTCCGGATCCCGCAACACCACCGCATCCCCATGCGTCTCTCTCACCGCCTCCAGCACCTTCCCCGGCGGATTCACCAGATACGCCCCCGCGCACTCTTGGAACAACGGCAAATCCGCCTTCGAATCCCCCGCATAATCAAACGCCCTCTCCCCCAGATATTCCCGTATCGCCTCCAGCTTTTTCCCTCCCGACAAGTTGCACTTGCCGTCGCTGGCGACCACCGCATCAAACACCCCCAGATGCCGCGCAATCGCCTCGGCAACCGGCCGATCGCACGCCGTCGCCAGGATCACCCGATGCCCCTGCGCCTTTCGCCGGGCGATCAGATCCAACACCTCCCGCCGATACACCAATTCCCCCGGCCGCACTCCCACCCCCTCCGCCACTTTCCTTTTGAAATGCGCCTTCCCCCCCAGCAACCACCCCGGCAGCCGCCACAAATCCCCCGGCCGCCTTCGCACCAGCCCCAACAGCGTCTCCCACAACATATCCCCCGCCAGCAGCGTCCCGTCCAAATCCACGCACAAAACCTCCGCCTTCGTCTTCGTCACACTCTCGTTACGCTGCAACATGTCTCCCCTCAAGTTCACATCTCACTTCCGCAACCTCTTCACCGCACCACCCCATTCCTTTCCCCCCACCGCATCAGCACATACACCCCCCACACCCGCGACCAATACAACCCCGCGTTTCCCGCCTTGAACGCCTCCCACAACTTCCCCACCGCCTTCCCGTTCAACCCCACCGCCTCCGCCGATCGCTCGTCCCGCATCATCTCGTCTATCGCCTTGCCCAACCCTTGTCGAATCCACCGGTCGTACGGCAGCACAAACCCGCGCTTACGCCCTTCAAACAGTTTCTCATCCAGCCCCTTCAACCCTGCCTTCCGCAGCAGTCTCTTCCGCCCCACCGGCCGATACCTCACCGCGTCCGGCAGCCGATTCACCTTCTCCACCAACTCCTGATCCACCAGCGGCAACCGCACCTCCAGCGACACGCTCATGCTCGCCGCGTCCGTATCCCGCAAAAGCCGCTCGCCCAGAAAACACCGCTGCTCCAACACCCCCACCGCAGACAATGCCGACCGCCCCCGCGTCTCCCGTTCCAACCGATCCCACAATTCTCCGGGCATCCCTGCAACCATCCGCCCTTCCTCCAGCTTCTCCCGCATCAACTCCCCCTGAAACTCCGGCAAAAACAGCGAGTACGCCAACTGATACAGCCGAATCATCTCCTCCCCCGCCCCGATCATCTCCGGCAGCTTCGCCCAGCGCGTCTGCCTGCCGACCCCCGGCCCATGCATCAACCCCGACAACACATTCGCCCCCGCCCGCTTCAGCGCCATCGGAACCCACCGCGTCCGCCACTGCCAGCGACACAGGGCCGGCAGTTCTCTGAAGCTGCGATATCCGCCGAACAGTTCATCCCCTCCCGTTCCCACCAGCGCCACCGTCAGCCCCGCCTCCTTGACCGCCTGCGACATGTAAAACGAATTCAGCCCGTCAAACGTCGGCTGATCCAGCGAGTCCATCGCGCGATCCAGATTCGCCACGAACTTCTCCTCGCCCAGCCGAATCTCATGATGGCTGGTCCCGATTGCCCGTGCGATGCGCCGGGCATTCTCCGATTCGTCCAAATCCGGATCATCCACGCCGAGCGTGAAGGTATTGATCCCCCCGCCCGCCGCCTGTTGCGCCAGGTTTGCCACGGCGCTGGAATCGATCCCCCCCGACAGGAACACCCCCAGCGGCACGTCGCTTTCCAGATGCAGCCGCACCGATTCCTCCAGGGCTTCGGCCACGTCCCTCTCTTCCGTCGCTTCGCCCGGCCGATCCTCCAGCGACCAATACTCGTGCGACTCATCCCCCGCCAAATCGATCACCCTCACCTCCCCCGGACGCAATGATTCCACCCCTTCCACGACGGTTTCCGGCCCCAGCACAAATCCGTTCCATACCACACCAGCCACCGCCGCCGGGTTCAACCTCGGCCTGCCCAGCAGCCCCGACGCCACAATCGCCCGCACCTCCGACGCAAAGACCCAATCCCACGTTCCCTTCGCCTGCGGATTCCGACACACATATAACGGCTTGATCCCCAGCGGATCGCGCCCCAACACCAACCGCCTCGTCTGTTCATCCCACAACCCGAACGCAAACATTCCCCGCAGCTTCTTCACTGCGCAGTGTCCCTCCCTGGCCAGCAATCTGAGCATCACCGCCGTATCCCCCGTGGATTGCAGATGCCCCGCGGCTTGCCCCATCCGCTCCCTCAACTGCCGATAGTTGTAAATCTCCCCGTTAAAGACGATCACCTGACCGCTGGGCCCATCGACCATCGGCTGATTCCCCCCCGGCGATAAATCCAGAATCGCCAGTCTCCGATGCGCCAACATGCATCCCCGCCCCATCGCGTCCGCCTGCCCCACCCAAACGCCCTCCGCATCCGGCCCGCGATGCGCCATCGCCCGCGCCATCCGCCCCAGCGCCTCCCGGTTCTTCTCGTCAAGGCGTCCGACAATCCCCGCTATCGCACACACGTCTGCTCCTCCCCCGCACCTCCGCCGCCGGGCAGTTTCCCCCCAACCGCCCCGATCGGCAACGCCTTTTCCGTCTCGAACTGAACGTATTTCCTGAACAGCCCGGCCAATTTACCGGCCTCAACTTTTGCATCATGCTCCCTTGCCACTTTCGCCGCCCCCGCCAGCCCCATCCTTACAAGCCGCTGCTCCTCCGCCTCCATCACTTCCCGCATCGCTTTCGCCAGCGCCTCCACCGAGCCCGGCGTTACTACCCATCCCGACACTCCCGCCTCCACCAACTCCGCAATTCCCCCCACGTTTGTACTCACCACCGGCCGCCCCAGCGCCAGCGATTCCATAATCACCACCGGCAATCCCTCGGCAAAGCTCGCCAGCACCACCGCCCGACTCTCTTCCATTTCCTCCCGCACTTTTTTGCCGCTCATCCATCCCGCCAGTTTCACACATTGTCCCAATCCCAATTGCGCAATCCGCTTCTCCAGTTCCTCCCGCATCGGCCCGTCCCCTGCCAGTTTCAGTTCAAAGCTGACGCCCGCATCCCTCAATCGTGCTGCCGCCTCCAACAGTAAAAGCTGTCCCTTCTGCTCCGCCAACCGCCCCACGCACAGCAACCTCGGCCCGCGTGGCATCCCCCTCTTTGCCCCGCACAAAAACATCTCATCCACCCCGCAATGCACCACATGAATTTTCCCCCACTCCTCTACCGGACACCATCGACAGAGCTGGCTCCTGCCAAACGAGCTAATCGCCACCACAAAAGTCGCCCGCCGAATTTTCTCCCCCAGCGCAATGCCCATCGGCCGATCAAATTCCTCCGGCCCGTGCGCCGTAAAACTGTAGCTCGGCCCCCCCATCGCCCGGCAAAGCATCGGCACCATCGTCGAATTGGTCCCGAAATGCGCATGCACATGCTCTGCATCCCACTCTCTCAACCACTCCAGCAGCACGCACGCTTCCGCCAGGTAAACCAGATGCACCCCAACTCCCCGATCACTCCGCCAACCCATCCGTACCGCCAGCCACAGCGCCGACACCCATCTCCCCGGCCTGTTCGCCATCACCCGCATCGCTCCCCAGAGCAATCCCCACGCGCCCACGTCCAGCACGTACCGCGTCCGCACCCGTTCCGCCAGGTCGCTTGGCTCCACTAAAGTTTCTTTCCCCCGCCGCAGGCTGAATCGTTCCACCTCGATTCCCATGGCCTCCAGCGCCGCAATTTCCCGCCGGATAAAACTCTGGCTGGTCTGCGGATACTGATTCACCACGTACGCCACCCTCATAACCCCTCCACGCAGGCATGATCTTCCACACCCTGACGCCGCTTAATCACCTGCGCCGGGCTGCCCGCCACCACCGTCATCGCCGGCACGTCCCGCGTCACCACGCTGTTGGCCGCCACCACCGCCCCCGAGCCAATGCGCACTCCCTTGAGAATCGCACACCCCCTCCCGATCCACACGTCCGCTCCGATCTCGATCGCCTCGGCCGAGTGGGGTTGAAGCCGCATCGGACGTCCCACGTCAATCCCGTGATTGGCATCGCGGATACTGACGTATTCCCCGATCAAACTATGATCGCCGACGGTGATCCCCTCGTACGCCACCAACACGCACCCGCTGTTGACCGTCACGTTCTTCCCCAGGCGGATTTTCCCCTCCCCCTGCGTCTCAAAAAACACGTCCCGGCCCAGCCGGCAGCGCTCACCTAAATCCAGGTGAGTTCCCCGCTCCGCCCGAACCGCGCCGTCAAACTGCGTGCTGAGCGGAACCGTCCCCCGCACCATCCCCCGCAACCGGCACAGCCGCACAAACCGCATCGCGCCGGCCGTCGCTCTCGAAGCCCGTTGCATGCCCCACGCCCCTGCGTCGGCCGCTCCGTCCACCGCCCGGCGAAGGATCGAATCCGAAGCCTCTTTGGACTTATACTCAATGATTTTTCCCCCGCCTCCCTTCATCCAGAACTTCGCCGCGCCCACCGCCCCCGCCATCTTGCACACCGTCTCCACGGCCGCATAGGCCAGCGATTCTCTCCACGAGCGATTCCGCTTTTGTGCGTGCCGGGTTAAGACGATCAGCAATCGCAAGTAGGCCAATGCCGCCAAAGCTGCCACCAGTGGCCATCCCGCAACAACCACCGCCATAAAAACGATCGGCAGCACGGCCCCGTACGCCAGCATGCTTCGCACCTGCCGAGCCCAAACACGGCCGGTGCCTTGCCGGTTGCGGTTTGCCACTTCCGCATAGGCGAACCCCGACCGCACCGCCCGCCGCCAGTATTGTCCGAAGTGCGTCATCCCCACATCATGCCGCGTCTGTTCCGCATCCAGCCGCAGGATCCTCCAGCCCCGATCCCGCAGCCGAAAGCACAAGTCCGGCTCCTCCCCCGCAATCAGGTCCGTGCTCCATCCGCCCACCGACTTCAGCGCCTCCACCCGCACCAGCGCATCTCCCCCGAAATAGTCCACCTCCCCGGCAGGAATGTCCCAATCGATATCCACCAGCCGACTGTAAAACGACTCTGCCCCCCGCTCCTCACGCCGGCGACCGCACACCCCCGCCAGTGTTTGATCCGCGTCTAAACATGCCACGGCCTTTGCCAGCCAATCCCGATCCAGAATGCAATCGCCGTCCACGAACTGCACATACTGCACGTCCGGATCCGTTCGCAGCAACTCCGTCCATCCGGCCTGTCTCCCCCGCGCCGCCGTGACCGGCCCGGCTCCCAGTTCCACCACCCCCGCCCCCAATGAACGCGCCGCGCGGGGCTAGAGTCCGTTGAGCCTGAATCGACATACACCACCGGAACGCCGCACCGCAGGGCCGATTCCAGGCACGCCCCCAGCCGTTCCCCCTCGTTTCTTCCGATCACGACCGCACCGATCTGGCTCATATCTCCACCCCCATCTGCGCAATGGCGCCGACGGGCTTGGCCGGAATCCCCACCACCGTCGTCCCCGCCGCCACGTCTTCCAGCACCACCGCGTTGGCCCCGATGTTTGCCCCATCCCCCACCACGACCGCCCCGAGTACCTTCGCCCCCGCCCCCACGTTCACCCGCCGGCCCAGTTGCGGGGCGGCCAGCGGTTTTTCCAGCGTCCGATTCCCCAGCGTCACCCCCTGCCGGATGATACATTCATCACCAATCCAGCAGTAACCATGAATGACGATTCCCCCCTGGTGTTCGATCACCACCCGCCGCCCCAGCATCACCGTATACGGCAGCTCAATCCCGTACACGTTGCGACAATGCCGGTACAACCTCCGATACACCACACTCAGCGGCCAGCGCAGCAGCTTCCACCTCACCTTCATCCGCCAATTGCCGAACCGATGCACCGCCACCGCCCGAAACCCCGGCTTCGTCCAATCCCTCCCATGCGCCACCCAGTCCTCGCGAATCTGCCGCCACAGCCCCATCCCGCCCCCACCGCCAATGCCGTGCCTCACCACGTCCCACCCCACCCACGCCGGATCATGGGTTTCTTTTCTCTGCGCCATCGCCCGCAGCCGGTACGCGGCGTATCCTCCCAGCCACGCCGCATCCGCCATCGCCGCGTACAATCGCCCATAATTCCTCACGAAAAACCGCCGCCGCGATTCGTACCAATAGCCCGGCCGGCGGCGTCTGCGAATCCGCGTATCGGTCACCCCCGAGCTTCGCCCCACCAGATGCACCACGCGCGATTGGGGCACATACCAGCAGGCCCACCCCGCGCGCCTCGCCCGCAGGCAGAAATCCACCTCCTCGTAATACATGAAATACCCCTCGTCCATCAGCCCCGCCGCATCGAACACCTCCCGCCGAATCATCATGCTCGCCCCCGCCACCCAGTCCGTCGGACACTCCACCTCCGACACCGGCGGCGCATGCACCCACCGCGCCAGCAGCCGGCTCACCACCCCCAGCCTTAAACCTCCATCGAACTCGCTGAGAATCGTCGGAAACCGAAACGCCGACCGCTGCGCCGTCCCGTCCGCATCTTCCAGACGGCTTCCCGCAATCCCCACCTTTGGCGAACGGTCCATGAACTCCACCAGCGCCCCCACCGCCCCCTCGCGCACGACCGTGTCCGGATTCAGCAGCAGCACATACTCCGCCCCCTCCATCCCCGCGCGAATCGCCGCATTGTTCCCGGCCGCGAATCCCCCGTTGTTCTCCAGCTTGAGCACCGACGCCCACGCCGAATACCCGCGCACTTCAACGCCCCGCTCGATCTCCTCGGCCGACCCGTCTTCCGAAGCATTGTCCACCACCACCACGCGCATCAAGCCCATCCGCTCCACCTCCCCCGCCAGGGATTGCAGGCAATCCATCACCAGCGGTCCCGTACGGTAATTCACGATGATAACCAGCACTTTCATACGTCACACCACACTCACCCGCGTCACGCCGTCAACCGAAGCTGTCGGGCTTCTCCCGGCACATTCCGCCGCCAATTCCGCCCGCCGCCGGTGGCACGCCTCCAGCGTCATCCCGTTCGCCAGTCTTGCCCCGTTGATCGCCACTTTTACCAACCGCTCCCGATCGCGCGACACCGCAATCAGCGTCTGCGTCAGCGACGCCACATCCCCCGCCTGCACCAGCACCCCCGCATCGTGGGACTCGATCAGCCGATCCGTCGCCGGGTTGCGGTACATAATCAGCGGCAGCCCCCGCGCCATCCCCAGCATCACGTTGCGACTGATCTCCGCCGTCAGGTTGGTAATCACCATCGCCTGCGCCCGCCCCCAAACCTCAAACAACACCGGGCCATACGCCACACTCCCCAAAAACCGCACCGCATCCCCCAGCCCCAAACTTCGCGTCAGCTCCCGAAACTCTCCCAAATCCTCCCCGTCCCCCACCACGTCCAGTTCCACCTGCGTTCCTGCCCGCCTCGCTTCCGCCATTGCCCGCAACACCTGATCCGTCCCTTTGATCCGAATCTGCCGCCCCGACACCACCAGCCGCAGCGGCAAAGACGCATCCCTCAATCTCGCGTTTCGCTCCGCCAATTGCGGCTCCGAAATCACCCCGTCCGCCGTCACAAACGTCCGATGAAACAAATGACACTGCCTTCCCCACGCGCCCCCGAATCGCTCGACCACCGCCTCGTTATGCGCAAAAACCAGGTCCGCCGACCGAATCGCCTCCCGGCAAAACCGCTCCGTCCGCCGAAACATCCACCGCTTTACCGTCCGCTTCAAAACGCTCTTCTCCTGCTCCGCCGCCAGAAGCAGACGCGGAAAGGGATCGGCCCCGTCAAACACCCAAATCCTCCGCCGCCCCAGGCGGCCGGCAATCGGCCAAGCCACCAGCCCCAACCCCACCGGATGCCCCCCGTAATCCATCTGCACCACCGACGCCCCCTCCATCGCCTCCGCCAGTTCCTTCTTCAACCGCCCCCGAACGCGCAGGTACTCTCTCCCCGACGCGTAGTGCGACAACGGCACATACTCAAACCCCTCCTCCTCCGGGCGTATCTCGCTCTCTCCAAAGCTCCCGCTCTCTCCCGCCCTCATCGCCCGCACGCAAGGCGTCGCCACCCGCAAGCGTCCCCCCGCCTCCCGAATCGCCCGGGCCTGCGCGCGCAAATCCTCCAACCACAAATCCCCCACCCGATACCGCTCCCGCCGCCCGCTCTGCGCAAAGGGAACGTGATTCACCAGCAAATAATCCATCACCCCTCCCCCGCCGCACGCTGAAAACGTACCCTGCCTTCATTTAGCCGGCCCGCTTGCGGGCCGCTTCTCGGCCGCTGGCTCAACACCGTCACCACCGCCCCTACCCCCAGCACAAAAACCGGGTTCGGCATCGCGTTCATCAAACTGTCCAGCATGTATAGCGTCCCCACCATCGCCAGCCCCACCACTCCCGCCAACTGCGGATGTCCCCACAGCCTCGCCGGCCATTTCCACACGAGCAGTCCCATCGGCAGCAGCAGCATTCCCGTCAGCGCCCCCAATCCCACCAACCCCGTCGTTCCCAACGCAATGACCCACATCCCATCCGTAATCACCGATTCCTCCCCCTCGCCCGCATTCACCCGCGACCGCCCCCACCCTCCCCATCCCAGCACCGGCCGCTCCATGGCCTTTTTCACCAGCAAATCCTCACTGTACAACCTCGTGTGAAACGAGTCGGCCCGGCTCTTTCCCACCATCTCCCGCACCGGCGGCACCAGCGACTCCGTCGGTAGATATCCTTCGCTCCGGCCTCCCATGTACAACACCGCCGCCAGCGCCAACCCCAGCGCCGGCCAACCCTGACTCATCCACCGGCACGCCAATAACACCCCCACCCCCGCCGCCAGCAACACCACCGCTCCCGCCGACTTGCACATCACCGTCGTCACCCCCATCAGCGCCACCCACGCCCCCATCGGAACCCCCCACAAATTCCTCACCGCGCCGCTTCGCCACAGCCACAACCCCACCAATGTCGCCGCCGCCATCCACAAGCTCACCGCCAGCCCGTGCTGCAAAAACACCAGCGGCCGCCAGCCCCCGAATCGCAGCGTCTGCGCAAAGCTGTGTTGTTGAAATCCGTAGACCGTGTTGTGCAACTGCGGGCTCATTCGAATCTCCCACAGGCACAGCGGCATATAGATCAGCCCGCCGACAAACACCCCGACAGCCAGATCCCCCACTGCCGCCAGGTCCGTAAAATAGACCCGCCCCAGAAAATACGGCACACCCCACGTCACCACCTGCCGAAGCGTCGCCGAAACCCCGTCATATGCCCCCAGACCATTGACCATCGATGCCGCAAACGGGCTCAGGCACCAGACCGCCGCCGGCCAATCCACCCACCGGAACTGTAACTTCATCACCCGCTCCGCATCAAACGCCAACACCCCCAGCATCACCCCCAGCGAGGTTGCCATGATCTTGGAATATTCCGGAATCCCCATCGCCAGTTTGTAGCTATAAACCGGTAGAAACAGCCACCCCACCAGGTATGCCGCGATTACCGCCCGCCGGGCCGGTAGCAGGCCGAACAGCGCCAGCGCCACCCCGATCCATCCGAACATCGCCATCGGCACCAGAATCGTCATACCCTGCGACCTTTCGACTCTCCCGCGGCCGCCTGAAGTGCCGCTTCGAACTGATCCGCCGACCTCATCCAATCGCTCCCACACGCTGTCGCATACGCCGCATCCGACACCGCCATCCACGGCTCCTCCCCCAGCGCAAACCCGCACCACCCCCTCGGCAATTGCCCCTTCGTCAAACGAACCCACCAGCACCCCACCCCCGCCCGCCAGCAACTCCGGTGCCGCCCCGGCCGGTGTCGCCACCACCGGCGTCCGACACGCCATCGCCTCCAGAATCGGCAGACCAAACCCCTCTGACCGACTGGCGAAAATCCACGCATCACACCGCCCGTAAATTTCCCGCATCGCCTCCTGTGCCGGCCGATACACAAACTCCGCATCCCCCGGCAGCGCCAACCGTCCCCCCGGCCGCTCCGTCCCAAATGCCACCAAATGCAATTCCCCCATCCGCTGCCGCGCCAACTCCACCGCCGCCAGCCCTTTGTCCGTCCCCTTGAACGCCGCCGACGAATACATCATCCCCACCGTCGGCCGCCGCTGTTTGCTTCGCCTGATCGCATGAAACTGGCCCCGGTCCACCGCATTCGGCACCAGCACCACGCCCTCATCCCCCGTCTTCCCCCGCACCAACTCCTTCAGCCATCGCGCCACCACGATCTTCCGCGTCGGCAGCCGCAGCGCCGCATCCACTTCCTCGGCCGTCCCGCCCCATACCTCGTAATGCTGCACGAAATGCACCTTCGCGCCCTTGGATGCGGACAGCTCCGCCACCCACAGCGCCGTCCGCCACCACGTCGCCACCACCACATCCGCATCCGGCACGTCCGCGTCCCTCACCGGGCGATGGCTCTCCAGAATCCGATGCTCCACCTCCACCCCGTCCAGGTGCGACCCCTGCCGCCCCGGCCACCCTTCCCCTCGCAGCAGCCTCCGCACCGTCTCCCGCAATGGCCGTTGCCTCGGCGGCAGCGACACCACCGTCACCCGATGCCCTCTTCTGGCCAGTTCTTTGGCGTAGATCGCCACCACCCGCACCCCACCAACCATGCTCGCGTGAGGCAATACAAACGTGATCCGCATCGTTTATCCCTCCACGTTCACCGCCCCCGCAGCGCGCAATACATCAAACGCCACGACCCCGGCGACCAGAACGCCCGCCCGAAATATGCCAGCGCATGCCGCCGAGCCGTTGCCACGTACCCCGCCCCCAGCGCCCACCACGCCCAGATGGCATACCGCTGCCTCCGCGACACCGCCTTGCCGCAATACGACAACCCCTCCTCCACCTTCAGCCCCCGGCGCGCGTAAGTCTCCTGATACAGCCGGCGTCTCACCTCGCTGATCTTCTCGGCCCGCTGGTGACAAATGCTGTTCAAATGCTGCCGATAATGCAGCAGCACCTCCGGAATGTTCGCCAACCGCCCCACCTCCGCCAGCCGCAAGAACAAATCGACGTCTTCCAGTGTCGCATACTCCGCCCGATACCCACCCACCGCCGCCACCGACTCCCGCCGCATCATCACCGACGGATGCACCATCGGGAAACCCGCCCGCAGGTGCGCCGCATCAATCTGCTCGTGCGTGAACTCCTTCACCCACGGACAGATCGCCCACCCCTGCGCATCGATCATCAGCACCCGCGTCCCCACCGCCACGCACTCGGGGTGTTCCCGCAGATAGTCCACCTGCCGCGCCAGCCTTCCCGGCAGCGCCACGTCGTCGGCGTCCATCCGCGCCAGCAGCTTGCCCCGGGCCGCCCCCAACCCCGCGTTCAACGCCCCCACGATCCCCTGATTCTCCTGCCACACCACCCGCACCCGCCCATCCCCCTTCGCGTACCTTTCCAATATCCGCCCCGTTTCGTCCGTCGAGCCGTCGTTGACCGCCACCAACTCGAAATCCCACCACGTCTGCCCGAGCATGCTCTCCACCGCCCGCGACAAGTACCGCTGCCCGTTGTAAACGGGCATCACCACCGAAACCGTCGGCTCCTGCATCACGCACATCATCCCCTCCCCCCGCCCAATTCAAACCTCACCGGCCACCACATCAGCGACGCCTTGGCCGACGGCACCCGACCCAGTCCCCACACGTCCTGCTCCACCACTTCAAACGACAGCGACGCATGTTCCACGTGCGAGTCATGCACCAGATCCCCCAGAAACAGCGACACGAAATACTGCTTGGCCACCAGCGGCACCACCCCCAGATCGCAGCGGATCACCCCTTCCTTCACCGCCGGCACAAACTCTCCCGAAGGCAGAAACCGGTTGTTCGCGTTCAACAACAACTCCCCCTCCGACGTCGAAACCACCAGCCCCACGCGCGGATGCTGGATCGCCGTCTCTGAGGCAAAGCGAATCTCCACCGCCAGCCGGCCACCCATCGCCAGCGTCGTCGATTGCACCCCGTCGCACAGCAGCGTCGCCGACGTCATCCACGGCGAAGCCCTCCCCGGCCGCTCGAACACCGCCTCCGACTTGCACCCTATCCCCATCGTCTTGCTCAGATACGCCCCCACGCATTCGTCCGCATCCCCCCGCATCGTCAGCCGCCCGTTCTCCAGCACGCAACAGCTATCGCACAGCGACCGCACCGCCGCCATGTTGTGGCTCACGAAGATCACCGTCCGCCCGTCCCCGCTGGCCACGTCCTTCATCTTCCCCAGGCACTTTTTCTGAAACTGCGAATCCCCCACCGCCAGCACCTCGTCCACAATCAGGATTTCCGGCTCCAGGTGCGCCGCCACCGCAAACGCCAGCCGCACGTACATGCCCGACGAGTAATGCTTCACCGGCGTATCCAGAAACTTTTCGATCTCCGCAAACGCCACGATCTGGTCAAACTTCCCGTCAATCTCCGCCTTGCGCATCCCCAGGATCGACCCATTCAGGTATACGTTCTCCCGCCCCGTCAACTCCGGATGAAACCCCGTCCCCACCTCCAGCAGCGACGCCACCCGACCCCGCAGAACCGCCCGCCCCTCCGTCGGCTCGGTAATCCGGCTCAGCAGTTTCAGCAGCGTACTCTTGCCCGCCCCGTTGCGGCCCACGATCCCCACCACCTCCCCCCGCTCCACTTCAAACTCCAGATTCCGCACCGCCCAGAACGCCTCGTTGCCGTCCCCGCGCTCGGCCAGATGCCGCAGCCGCCGCAGCGGCGATCTGGCGAACTCGCTGATCGCCCCGCGCAATGTCTGATGCCTGTAGGCCTCGCGACCCAGGTAGTACTGCTTGCCCAGGTTTTCAATGCGTATCACCGGCCGACTCACAACGCACCCCTCCTTCTACGACACTCAATACCCCCGCACCGCGCAGGCCATCGCCCGCCAGTTGTCCACCGACAGCGGCGCCCGCCGCAGGCTCCGCAGGGCATGCTTCCGGGCCGTCGAAACATTCCCGGCCGACAACGCCCACCATGCCCACGTCCGATGGCGTTGCCATACCGGCTCCCGCGGCACCGGCGGCCTTGGCGGCACCGGGATGCCCCGCCGGCGGCAGGTCGTCTCAATGATGCCGGCCCGAACCCGCTCGCTCCGCCCCGATGCCAAGACGCAGACACTGCCGAAGTGCTGGCGGTACTTCAGCAGCACCTCCGGAATGTTGGCCAGCCGCCCCACTTCCGCCAGACGCAAAAACAGATCGTGATCCTCGTGCGGGAACGTGCCCGGACGATAACCCCTGATCTTGCGAACGGCACTGGCCCGCATCATCACCGTCGGATGCACCATCGGCCATCCGCCCACCAGCAGCGCCCGGTCTATCTCCTCGTGTTCCGTCACTATTCCAGGTTTTTTGCTGATCGGCTTCCCTTCCGAATCGATCAACAACACCTCCGTCCCCACCGCCACGCACTCGGGGTGTTCCCGCAGATAGTCCACCTGCCGCGCCAGCCTTCCCGGCAACGCCACGTCGTCGGCGTCCATCCGCGCCAGCAGCTTGCCCCGGGCCGCCCCCAACCCCGCGTTCAACGCCCCCACGATCCCCTGATTCTCCTGCCACACCACCCGCACCCGCCCGTCCCCCTTCGCGTACCTTTCCAATATCCGCCCCGTTTCGTCCGTCGAGCCGTCGTTGACTGCCACCAACTCGAAATCCCACCACGTCTGCCCCAGGATGCTCTCCACCGCCCGCGACAAGTACCTCTGCCCGTTGTAAACGGGCATCACCACCGAAACCGTCGGCAATCGCATGTTCCATCCTCCTTCCCTCCGACAACGTCCGCCCAAAGCAATCGGCGGACCTCCCCTTTTCATGCGATGTCCGCAAACCTCCGCTCGGTCTTGCGGAAATAAAACAACCCGAACACGAAAATCCCCACCGCCACCGTTGCCGAAACCGCCAGCACCGGCAGATCCCAAGGCATCCCGTTTTTCGCCCCGAACACCGCCGACCGATATGCGTTAATCAATCCCGTCATCGGGTTCAGCGCCAGCAACCACCGATACTTCCCGCTCAAGATCGACGACGGCCAGATCACCGGGCTCAGATACATCCACGCCTGCGTCATGAACGGAATCAAAAATCGAAAATCCCGGTAACTCACCGTCAAGGCCGCCAGAATGAACCCCACCCCCAATGTCGCCATGACCGTCAACAACACCAGCACCGGCAACACCACTATCCCCCATGAGAACGATGCCCGGTAATAAACCATCAGCCCCACGAACACCCCGCTGGAAATTGTGAAATCCACCAGCGCGCTGCCGATGATCGCCATCGGAACAAACAGCCGCGGAAAATAAATCTTCGTCAGCAGAGACTGCTGATTCACCAGCGACAAACCCCCGTTGCTGATCCCGGTTGCGAACAACTGCCACGGCAGCAGCGCCGCCAGCACGAACAGCGCATATTTGTCCTGCATCCCCGGCGGCAGCTTGCTCTTCAGTCCGGCGAAGTTCCCGAAAATCACCGTAAACACCACCATGCTGAACAGTGGCTGCAACACTGCCCACGCCGCTCCCAGCACCGTCTGCTTGTAACGGACTTTCACGTCTCGCCAGATCAAAAACAGCAGCAATTCCCGAAACTGCAGCAATTCCCCCCAGTTGACCCCGATCCAACCCCGCTGAGGCCGGATGACAATCTCCTCCGTCTCCGGCTGGACCTGGTCGGCCCGCAGGATGCCTTCAATGAGTGTGCTCGAACTCGGACGGCTCGACATACGCAACGTCCTAACTTGATAGCCGCCTGCTCCCATTCCCACAACGGACGTTTTCTTACTTCCTGATGAGCATGCTTGGCGGTTCAACTTCTTCCTCGCACCCCTGCACCTTCACAGTTCTCCACTCCCTCCCCTAGCCGAGAACTGCCCGATAATTACAATGCGTCCTTTCAGAAACATGATGGGCCCGGCAGACGCATGCCGATAAAACCAGAAAGACGGATTGTCGCAATGGCCAAAGCCAAAAAGTCAAAACCTGCCAAGCAACCCTTGGATCCCGAAAAACGTCGGCGTATTCGCCGGGTCTGCCTCCATGCAGGCCTCGTCGTCGCGTTTTTGGTCTCCTGTGGCGTGGGTGTTCATTACCTTCAGCAATGGCTCGAAAAGCGGGAGGAGTTTCCCGCCGAGCCCCCCATTGTCATCCTCAAGGACCGCCCGGCCTGGATGAGCGATTCCGTCGCCGCCGAAGTCGCCAGGGCCGCCCGTCCCCGCGTCGCCTCCGTCTTCGACCATCAACTGCTCGAAGATGCCGTCGAACGCCTCAAGGACAATCCCTGGGTTCGTCAGGTTCGTCAGGTCCGCCGGGTCTTCGGGCAAAAGCCGGGCGACACCCTCGAGATCACCTGCGACTACCGCGCCCCCATCGCTCTGGTCCACTGGCAGGACTACTTCTGGCTCGTTGACGGCGAAGGCTACAAACTCCCCGAACAATACACTGGCGCCGAAGTTCCCAAGGTTCTCTACGGCCCCAGCCACCAGACCAACCTCCGCATCATCGAAGGCGTCAAACGCGAACCCCCCGAATCCGGTCAGAAGTGGCCCGGCGACGACCTGGCCGCCGGGCTCGATCTGCTCAAACTCCTCTACGGCCGGCCCTATACCGACGACGTCCTCAAAGTTGACGTCTCCAACTTCGCCGGCCGACGCGACCCGCGCGAAGCCCATCTCGTGCTCATCACCAAATACGGCACACAGGTCCGCTGGGGCCGCCCCATCAACTCAAAAGACTTCTTCGTCGAAGTCCCCCCGTCCCGCAAGCTCGACTACCTCGAGCGCGTCTATCGCGACTTCAAACGCCTCGACGCCCGCCACCCCTGGATCGACATCCGCTACGATAAAATCACTTATCCCTTGCCCAGCCCCAACCCGGCAAATGCCTCCGAACAATGACCCGGCCCACATCCTCGCACACTCCCGCACTCTCCCTCTGGCTGGCGATTCAACTGCTCGCCCTGGCCTTGGCGGCATTCCGCATCCCCTTTACGCCGATCCGCCCCAACCGCCCGAGCAGCTTGCCGCCGACATCCTGCTTGCCTTCCAGGTCATCGCCTCGGCAATGCTGTTTCCCGTCCTGCTCTCCACCGCCACCCGCACCCTTCTGATTATCGCCGTCAGTTGGCCGCTTCTGTTCCTGGCCGGATTTCTTGCCGTCACCCCCCGCCCCGCGATCCTTGCCGCCGGCGTCTATCTCACTGCTTGGCTGCTCGCACTGGCCCTCTGGCGTCGCGGGCTTGTTTCTCCCCGCGCCAGCCTGACCGCCGTCGCCGTCGCCACCACGTCCGCCTTGGGCGGCCCGTTCCTCTGGTATCTCGGCGCAGAACTCTCCCCCCGCTCTCCCTCCCTCGATTGGCCCCTCCACGCCACCTTCGGCCCGCTCATGGGCGCGATTTCACAACTCCACCATTCCCCCCTGTCCCTCTCCGCCTGGTATCTCCCCGCGGCCCTGGTCCTTGGCGGCCTTCTTTTCCCCCTCCTGCCTTTCACTTATGGCCTTCGGGGCGTTTCTCGCCGAGATACTTTTTCGCCACCGCCTCCGCCAGATTCACGTCGTTGATGTTGGCCAGCGTACACAGCCAGGCGATCACGTCGGCAAACTCTTCTTCCAGGTTCGCCCGGTCGGTGCCGTTCAGCGCCGTGGCCAGCTCTCCGATCTCCTCGATAAACCAGATAAACGTCTTGGGCGTGCCCCGCTCGCGATCCACTTTTTCGTAGCGGTCGGAGACATGTTTTTGAAAAGCCGCGAGGGTCAGTTCTTTCGGATTCATAACCCGGCATGATACCCAAAAAAATTGATGTTTCCCGTCCTTTTATGACGATTGTGCCGGATTTGCCGCCTATACCGCCGGTCGTCGGGGTCGCTCAAAAATCACGCGATGAAATCGTGCTTTGGTTTTTGACTTTCGCCAAAGCTGTGGCATGGTCTGGTTGCACGCACGTCAATATGTTCCGCGGGCAAAGTCGCACCTTCGTATTAGTTCGGAAGTTCACCGGAGCTTCCGAATACGCGCGAACGGAGGAGCGCGCTAGCGGGGGACCGTTTGTTCATACGACGGTCCTCCGCTGTTTCTTTGGACGCCTCCGCCTACGTCCGCAGTGCGGCATTCAACCTGGCCTTGGCCGCTTCGACGATCCGCAGTACGGGCGCCTCGGCCTGCTCGGCCGTCAGCGTTCCCGCAGGGGAACGGAAGATCAGTGTCACCGTCACGCTCTTCTGGCCCTTCTCCAGGGGCTTCCCGCGATACGTCGTCACGTATTCCAGGTCTTCCAGCATCTCCGGCTTCAACTCGCGGATCAGCGAATCAATCTGCTCGTATCGCACCTGCTCGCCGACCACCAAAGACAAATCGCGACGGACGGCCGGGAACCGAGGCAACGGCCGCAACTGCGGCACGTGCTGCGCCAGCCAGCAGGGCCGCCAGATCCAACTCCGCCGCGGCCGGCGATTCGCGCAACGAAAGCTTCCCGGCGATCTTCGCGTCGATCATGCCCAGATAGCCGATCCCCCGGCCTTCCCATTCAACCCGGCCGCACGCACCCTTCTCAAACCCGGGATACTCGGCCGGAACAACCCGCACCGAACGCCGTTCGTTCAATTCGCCCAGAAGCGTCTCGACTATCCCCCGCACTTCGTGCAAATCCGCACTGCCGACCAACCCAAGCTTGCGCTGCTCGACAATCGCATCGCGGGCGTCGGTCCAGAACGTTGAACCGATTTCGTAGAGCTTCGCCCCCTGATTGCCCACGGTTTCGTTATGACGAACCGCCTCCAGCAAGCCCGGAAGAATACTGGGCCGCAAATGGGCATCGGCCTTGCGAACGCCGGCGTCGGCCCGCGGCAGACCCTTGGCCTGCGGCGGCACGAAATCCCCCGCCAACTGATCGTTCACCCAGGTAAACGTCACGGCCTCAAAGTATCCCCCGGCCACCATCGTGGAACGCAACGTTTCAATCGTGCGGGCCGACGGTTCGGGCGGCGTGACGCGGATCGAAATCTCCTCCCGCATCGGCACCTTGTCGTATCCGACCACGCGAGCCACTTCTTCCACCAGGTCAACTTCAATGTTCAGATCCAACCGATAACCGGGAACCTTCACGTCAATCCGGTCCCCGTGCAAAACCGGCGACAGCCGCAACCGGCTCAACGAATTCATCACCACGTCGGTCGGCAGATCAATCCCCAAAACGCCCTTGAGTTTGCCCAGCCGCAGCGACAAATCCTTGGCCTGATATCCGCTGGCCCCGGCCACGGCCATGCCGGAAAGCAGTTCGCCCCCGGCCGTCATCAGGATTAACTGTGCCGCCCGCAGGCTGGCCCGCTCGGGCAGCAGCGGATCGATCCCCCGCTCAAAGCGATAGGAACTGTCGCTCTTCATCGCCAGCGACCGCGCCGTCTTGCGGATCGACAGCGGATCAAACCGGGCCGACTCCAGCAGCACGTTCACCGTCGCATCCGACACTTCGGTATCGCGTCCGCCCATCACCCCGGCCAGCGCCACCGGACGCTGCGCGTCGGCGATCACCAGCATGCCGCCGGTCAGTTCCCGCTCGTGGCCGTCGATGCTGACGATCTTCTCTCCTTTTTGCGCCGTGCGGACGACGATGCGGCGCTGCTGAAGTTTATCGAAATCGAACGCATGCAGCGGCTGGCCCATCTCGAACATGACGTAGTTGGTCACGTCCACGACGTTATTGATGGGCGCAACCCCACCGCCTCCAGCCGGCGAACCATCCAGGCCGGGCTGGGTTGAATTTTCACGTTGCGCAGGATGCGGGCGGTGTAATGCGGACAAAGCTCCGGCGCCTCGATGGCCACGGACGTCACCGACGTGGCCGGCACGGCGATCTCGGCCGCCTTCGGCTGAACGTCGCGAAACTCCCGGTTCAACAGCGCCGCCAACTCGCGGGCCACGCCCAGATGAGACAGGCAGTCGCCGCGGTTGCTGGTGACTTCCACGTCGATGACGGTGTCGTTGCCGTGGGTTTCGATGAGCTCGACGGGAAGCCCGCCGTGGGTCAGCGCCTCGGCGGCGGTTTGGGCGTCCAGCGAACCAGGCAGATATTCCGAAAGCCATTCCAGGCTGATTTTCATGGCGACCTTCTCAAGTTATGGCGCAAGCGTCCAAATCCCCGCAGCTTGCGGGAAGCCAAACCACTTTATTCGCCCCGCCCATCGTGTCAAACCCGCCAGGCGCAACCCGGACTGGCTTTGGCTTTGTTTTGTGCGGGGGATGCGGGGGGGAAAAGGAGGAGGCCGCGAATTAACGCTTGAGGCGTAATTTTCATGGGATAGGAAAAAGGTAACCGTTCACGGATTATCGATGCATAGGCCGTAATATGCCAGCATCACCGGGGGGGCTGGACTTTTGCCTGTCTCAGTACCTATAAGGGAAAACAGGCCGTTGATTGGTGTAGCGATGGATTCGGATCGCGAACAACAGTACTTGCGGCACATTGCCCAATTGGAAGCCTTGGTCCTCCAACTCCAAGGCCGCGTCAGAGAATTAGAAGCCCAGCTCGCCGTCGCCAACAAAAACTCCTCCAATTCCTCCAAGCCACCTTCCAGCGATATCGTCAAGCCTCCCCGGACCGGCGGACCCAAAGGCTCGGGCCACATCGGTGCTCAAGCGGGTCACCCCCGGCATGAGCGGCTGGACTTGCCGCCCGAACACATCGACCACTGTCGCACTTATCAGCTCAAACGCTGCCCTAAGTGTGGCGGCTCGGTGCGGCCGACTCGGCAGCTGGCTCAACGCCTCCAGCAGGTGGAATTGGCCCCCAAGCCTCTGATCGTTACCGAGCATCAGGCCCGGATCGTTTGGTGTCCGCACTGCCGAAAGCATTTGCCCACCCCTTTACCCAAAGCCTTGCGCCGAGCCGGCCTGCTGGGGCCGCATTTAACGGCTCTTTTAGGCTGGTTCAAGAGTCGGGGGCACGATTCCTACTCCATTCTCAGTGAGTTCCTGGCCGAGGTGGCCAACGTGAGAATTTCCCGGGGGCTGCTGGCCAAGGCGGTGGGGAAGGTGGCCGCAGCCCTGCAGTTGCCCTACGAAGCCTTGTCCCAAGTCCTGCCGGATCAGCCGCTGGTCAATGTCGATGAGACGGGTCATCCGGAGAATAAGACGCGGTGGTGGGCTTGGGTGTTCCGGGCCGAGCGCTTCACGCTGTTGCACATGGATGGCAGTCGGGGCTCACAGGTACTCGAGCAACTGCTGGGCCAGGACTTTGCCGGAGTCCTGGGCTGCGACTACTACTCGGCTTATCGCAAGTACATCGGCCGCCATGGGATCCTGGCGCAGTTCTGTCTGGCGCACTTGATAAGGGAACTGAAGTTTTTAACGGAACTGCCGGACCGGCCTACAGTCCGCTGGGCCCGTCGTCTGCTGCGCGGGCTCAAACATCTTTTTCGAATAATCCATCGCCGCGCCAGCTTAGGCGCTGAAAAGTTCCAGCAAGCTTTGGAACGCGCCAGGGACAAGCTCTTACAGTGGGGCCGGCAAGGGCCGGTGCGTACCGAGGTCCAGAAGCTGGTCCGACGATTCCGGGAGCATGGAGCGGACTACTTCCGGTTTATTACCTGCCCGGGAATCGAGCCAACCAACAATCTGGCCGAACAAGCCTTGCGATTCATCGTCATTGATCGGCGGCTGACGCAAGGGACACGAAGTGTGTGTGGGCGACAGTGGTGCGAGCGGATTTGGACCGCCGCCGCCACCTGCCGACAACAAGGTCGATCCTTATTCCGCTACCTCTGTTCCGCCATGAAAGCCCACTTCGCCGAGAAACCTATACCCTCCCTTTTGGCCCCCGAACTGTGAACGGTTACGGAAAAAGGAACGCCGCTGATTATCTCGCGTCCTTTTGCGACCTCCGGCGTTTCCTTTGCCGACCCGCGACACCTTCTTCGGAACTCAGGTACTGATGCTCGACGACTCCATCGCCGGCACCACCACCCGCCCCACGCCGGCGGACAGGATGCGAACGCCGAAAGCCTCGGCCTGGTCTTCTTCGCCGTGGCAAATGTAGCCCGTTGTGTCGCGGTGCAGCGTCGGCGACAGGAAGCGCAGCAGCTCGCTGCCGTCGGCGTGGGCGCTTAATCCGTGAATGGTGCGGACCTGGCAGCGCAGCTCGTACCAGCGGTCGTAAATCCGCACGCGGCGCTGGCCGTCCTGTATACGCCGGCCCAGCGTATTGGGCGGAGTCCAGCCGGTGAAAATGATCACATCGTCCGGCCGTTCGATGCTCTGCTTCAGATGGTGCAGAATCCGCCCGAATTCACACGTCGGACTCGAGGCGATGATGACGCACGGCCCGCGCTGACTGTTGATCTGCATGCTCTGCTGGGTGCTGGCAGCAAAGGTGACGCGGGACAGGCCAAACAGATCGCGCGAGCCGATCAGCTTGCGCGTCTCATCGTCGTAATACTCGGGAAACTGGCTGTGAATCCGGCTCACGTCCACGCCCATCGGGCTGTCCACAAAAACCGGAATCGACGGGATCAACCCCTCGGCCACGAACTTCTGCACGTACCAGAGAATGACCTGCGTCCGCCCCACCGCAAACGCCGGGCACAGCAGCCGGCTGTTATGCTGAACGCAATACCGCACGGCCTCCAGAAGCTGCGGCTCCACCTCGGCCATGTCGCCGTGCGTCTTGTTTCCGTAGGTGCTTTCGGTGATGAACTGCTCCACCGGCGAAGTAATCGCCTGAGGGTCGCGAATGATCGGCGTGTTGTACCGCCCGACGTCCCCGGTATACAAAAGACTCCGCTGCCGACCGTTCTCGGTCCATTCCAGGATGATGTAAGCCGAACCCAGAATGTGCCCCGCGTCATAGAAAGTAAAACTCACCTGTTTACCGTCGCGGGCCAGTTCCATCTTCTGACCATAGGACACGCCGCGCATCAGCCGCATCACCGCCGGTACATCCGCCCGGCGGAACAGCGGCTGAACCTCCGCCTCCCCCGGCCGAAGCGAACGCCGGTTCAGGTAAGAAGCGTCTTCTTCCTGAATCTCCCCCGCGTCTTCCATCACGATGCGGGCGACCTCGGCCGTCGCTGCCGTGCAATAGATCGGCCCCCGATACCCCGCCCGGGCAATCACCGGCAGCTTCCCGCAGTGGTCCAGATGCCCATGCGTCAACAAGACCGCATCGGCATTCTTCACGTCATCCGGCAGCCACTGATTCAACCGCCGCGCCTCTTCCCGCGGCCCCTGATACATCCCCATGTCCAGAAAAATCCGCAGGCCATTGGCTTCCACCAGATGACAAGACCCCGTAACCGTCCGATCCGCTCCGCAAAATTGAATTCGCATGCCCCAAGCCTATCCACCCCCTCCGCTCCAGGCAACAAAATTAAACCGCAAAGCCGGACGCAAAGAAAGACAAGGATGAATGATGAATTATGAACGATGAAGGAGGAAAGAAGAGCAGTTTACATAACAGCTTGCTTCCTTCTTCATCGTTCCTCATTCATCATTCTGACTTCTTTTCTCCTGGCGTCCTCCGCGGTTCATCAGATCATCACCCCGCTGCCACGGCCTGTTTCGCGTGTTTCTCCACCTGGCGAAGCACCCGCAGCACTTCTTGCACGCTGGTTTCCCCTTGCTCCACCATGGCCAGCGTTTGTTCCTGAAAGTACCGTCCGCCCTGGTTGCGGAACAGCGCCTTCAATTGATTCGCCGCCGCGCCGCTTTCCACAACCTGCCGCACCTCGTCATCCACGCGGAGGGTTTCAAAAATGCCCGCCACCCCGTGGAAGTATAAATCCTTGCAGACCGGACACGATCCGGCTTTTCTCCGCACGTCCCGGCGGACCTGCTCTCCCGTCTGATACAACTGTCCGATCCGCTCGGGATCCATGTTCAACTTGCGCAAGACCTCCGGCGACGGCTGATACCCCACTTTGCACGCCGGGCACAAACGCCGGATCAGGCGTCCCGCCACCACCATCCTTAAATCCTTCACCGCAAGCCGGGCCTCGCCCACCAGCCGACACCACACCGCCAGCGCCTCGGTGATTCCCGAGGCCCGCACCCCGACGTACACGCGTTTGCCGGTCTCCGCGAAGCCCACCAGCGCCGCCGCCAGCGCCGCGCTATCCACGTTGCTGGCCATGACCACGTCCGCCTGCTGGTGCGTCAGCAGTTGCACCATCTTCGCCGCCTCGGCCCCGTTCGTTCCCGCCGACAGGCGGTGCTGCACGACCCCCTCCAATTCCGTATCCGTATCCGCCTCGATCGTGTGAATCTGTGAAAGGAAGGCGTCGTGCTCCCGGAGCATGGCGTAAAGGATGCTGTCCATCCCCTGCCCTTTCGGCGTCGCGACCAGCACCATGCCGCCGTTCTCCGCAATCATGCCTTTGACCTGCGTCAACTGGTCCACGTCGAACCCTAGTTCTTCCAGTCGCCGGAGGTGTTGCGATTTCGGATCGACCGTGATCGACAATTCCTCCCCGGCCGCACTGCCGCTGGTTTCCACCCGCAGTTCCTTCCGCTTCCCCCCCACCACCACTTTCATCGAACCCGTCTGCGGCTTCCGCTTTTCGTTCTGATCCAGCCCGGCCAGTTGCTTGACCAACCCGACTACCGCCGCCGCCGCGGTTCGCGTCATGGCTTCCGCGCGATACCCCACCCCGTCCACAAAAAACTTTCGTTCCGCCGCGCCATCCGCCGGCTTCAATTCGATGTACCCCGCGTTTTTATCCAGCGGCAGCGCCAGCAAGTTCTGCAGTGCGTCATAGCCCGCCCGCATCGGCGAACTTCCCGCCGGCATCGCCATCGCTTCCCCCGACTTTTCCAGCAGTACAACCGTCGTCGCGCCCGCCAGACCGCCCTTGGTTTTTCCACCGCCTCCCCAGCCTATCCCGCCGCCGAACCCCGCCGTCAGCCGATCCAGCCCCACCGTCTGGTTTCGCAGCAGCAGATACATCCCGATCTCCGTGGCCAGAAACAACGACAGGATCGTCGTCGCCAGCGCCTCATTGGTTGTCGCAAAGAAAAAGATGAATCCTGCCGCCATCCCCCCCGCCATGAAAGCATCGATGACGCCCCCCGG
The DNA here is from genome assembly GCA_963841305.1 of uncultured Phycisphaerales bacterium. Lineage (GTDB taxonomy): Bacteria > Planctomycetota > Phycisphaerae > Tepidisphaerales > Tepidisphaeraceae > CAWJBR01. The sequence continues at coordinate 696,123 of CAWJBR010000002.1, forward strand.
TAGCCTGGCATAAACCGCATCCTTGTGCATCCACACCAGCCCCGCGCCCCAGAGCACCAGGAACGTCAGTGTCAACGCCGTCTTCGTCCCCGTCCCGGACCCTTCCGCCGTTCCCGCGTCCATCAGCAAACCCCAAAACATCTTGTAGGCTCCTTGGTCTTATTTTTGCGAGACCCCCTTTCCATCCTTGATAAATCGCCTCCAGCCCTACTCCAACGGCAGGCTCGACGTCGTATCCGCCGCCGGCTTTTTCTCCGCAGGCTCATCAATACGATACACCGTCCGCGGTTCCTCGTCCCGTGCCGCCGGCGTCTGACCCGACCGGGGTATGACCAGCGTCTTTTCCGTCTCGCCCCGGCGGAGAATCTCGTACGACTGCGCCAGGTCGTCGGCCAACTCCCGCATCGTCAATCCCCCGGCCGACAAAATCAACATCAACAGCGCCACCACCTGCAACAGCGCCGTCATCACGTAACAAAACCCGGCCATCCCTGTAATCAGATGCGCCAACGCATCCAGAACAATGACCGCCACCGCGCACGCCAGGGCCATGTAATATTGCGTCCGGTTCTTCACCAGGTTCGGGTAAACAATGCATACCAGCAGAAACGCGACAATGGCGGTAGTGACACCTTGCATGGTCTAACATTTTGGATTTGGGATCGCGGATTTGGGATCAGAGACGACGTTCGAGCCTCTTCAATCCAAAATCCGGTTTCTGAAATCCAAAATCCCTTCGGTTTAGGTTTAACTGCGACGGCCTTTTTATCATATCTGCCGGGAAATGCCTACCAAAACCCCCAATCCCGATACGCCAGCACATACGCTCCCAGCAGAAAGTTCGTCACCGCATGCGCCACGATGCATGCCCCCAGGCTGCGGGTGTAAATCAGCAGCCCCGCGATCATCAACCCCCAGACAATCGCCATGACCCACTGGCCATGAACGCCGGAGAACAGCAGCGTCACCATCGCCACGGCCTTCCAATCCCACTCCCCCACCGCCGCCAGTTTGAAATCGTTGGGCGCCGCCACCTGCCGCCAGAGGAAATCCCGCCAGAATAATTCCTCCATCACCGGCACCAGCAGCGCCGCCCCCGCCCAGCGCACCGCAATAAAACCATACAGCATCCACGACGAAGTGAACGCCCCCGTCGGATCAAACACCGTCCCGGTCGGCCGAGGGTATCCGGGCCAAACGTGCAGCAGCAATTTCTCCCCGCCCACCCACTGCACCACCCCGATCATCCCCACGATCACCCCCAGCCACCAGTACGTCCAGCGGATCGGGGTGTAGTGCCCCCAGAAAGCGACCAGCAGTATCGCCACCATCGCCGTCTTCAGCACGTAGCTCAGCGGATAAAACCCCGTCCAATTCCCCCCCGCCCAGGTAAAGGCCATAAACACGGCCATGGGAACGAAGTAAGCCGCCGAATCAGAAACCAGGCTGCGGGGTTGGGAAGGAACGTCGAGGGACATACGCTAGCCTTATGGGCAAGAATCGCCGAAATCAGAATGACGAACAAATGACGAATGACGAAACCCGAAATCCGAATGAATGACGAAGCCCGAATGACGAAAGGGGTGTCTGGCACTCTTACCCCGAACGCTTGCGGGGGCTCCGCGACGCGTTGCGTCGCGGCTATTGACACGAAATCGACGTAGACGCATTCATCATTCGGGCTTCGTCATTTGTTCGTCATTCGGGTTTCGGATTTCGGGCTTCCCGTCATTCGGGCTTCCCTCATCCTGCGGCCTTGGCCGTCTGACGCCGGGCCTGCTCGGCAACCACGCCGAGGTTGCGGAACCGCTCGTAGCGACGCTCCACAAGGTTCTCGATCTTGCAGCGTTTCAGATCCCGCAGCGTTTTAGCGATGTACTGTTCGAGGTTGTGGGCGGCCGAGTGCGGGTCGCGATGCGCCCCGCCCAGCGGTTCGGAAACCACCGCATCGACCACGCCGAACTGTTTGAGGTGTTTGCTGGTCAGCTTCAGGCTTTCGGCCATCTGGGCCGTGCCTTCCGGGCCTTTCAGCAGAATCGCCGAGCAGCCCTCGGGCGAAATCACCGAGTACCAGGCATATTCCATCATGGCCACGCGATCCGCCACCGCAATCCCCAGCGCCCCGCCCGAACCGCCTTCGCCGGTGACGATGCTGAGGATCGGCGTCCGCAGGCGCGACATCTCCATCATGTTCCGGGCGATCGACTCCGCCTGCCCGCGTTCCTCGGCGCCGATCCCGGGATAAGCCCCGGCCGTATCCACCAGCGTCACGACCGGCAGACCGAACTTTTCCGCCAGCTTCATGCACCGCAGCGCCTTGCGATATCCCTCCGGATGCGCCAAGCCAAAGTAGCACTGCACTTTTTCCTTGGTGTCTTTGCCCTTGTGATGCCCGATAAGCATCACCTTCTGGCCCCCCAGCCGGGCCAGTCCGCAGCGGATCGCCAGGTCGTCCCCGAACAACCGGTCGCCGTGGATTTCCCGGAACTCCCGGCAGATCATCTCCACGTAATCCCTGAACAGCGGGCGTTGCGGATGACGCGCAACCTGCACCGTTTCCCATGCCGACAGGTTCTCGTAGGTCTTTCGCAACAGCGAAGTGTAGTTGTTGCGGAGCTGCCGCAGTTCGGCGGTGTAATCCACCTGCTTTTGCGACTGAAGCGCTTCAAGCTCCTGAATCTGCTGCTCGAGTTTGGAAAGGGGCTTCTCAAATTCCAGTACGTGACGGGCTACCGCCTTGCCGTTGGCCGAGCCGACTGAAGAGGAATCCTTGTCCACCGGCTCCGTTGAGATCGCTGTTGCTGCCATATAGGCATATAGGTTAGACGGACGACCCGGGAACATCAAGCACCTTCTCACCCATCCCGCACCTGTCAGGTAAGATACCGGACACTATCTTATTGCCCTTTCTGATGTTATCTTATCGGGCCATGCTTCCCAAACGCGTCACCATCCTCGGCGTTGGCTTGTTGGGCGGATCGATCGGGCTGGCCTGCAAGTCCGCAACAAGCTCCTGTAAGATCATCGGTTACGGCCATCGCCTCCAGACCCTTCAGAGAGCTCTCGAAATCGGTGCCATTGACGAATGTACCCAAGACCTCGCTGCCGCCGTCCGGGATAGCGAATTGATCATCCTCTGTACCCCCGTGGGCCTGTTCCCCGAAATCCTCCGGCAGATCGCGCCGCTCCTCGCATCCGGCACCGTTGTCACCGACGTCGGCAGCACCAAACGATCCATCGTTCAGGCCGCACAGCGCCATCTCCCTCCCCACGCCCACTTCGTCGGCAGCCACCCCATGGCCGGCAGCGAAAAACGCGGCGTCGAGTTCGCCAAAACCGACCTGTTCCGCAACGCCCTCTGCATCACCACCCCCACGCCCAAAACCAACCCCCACGCCCTGGCCCTGGTCGAAGATTTCTGGCAGACCCTCGGCATGCGCATCACCCGCCTCTCCCCCCGCGAACACGACCGTTTGCTGGCCAACATCAGCCACCTGCCCCACCTGCTTGCCGCCGCCTTGATCGCTCTCCAGCCCGACAAAGCCCTCCCCCTGGCCGGCAAGGGCTTCCTCGACACCACCCGCATCGCCGGCGGCGACGGCCCACTCTGGCGCGACATCCTCCTGGACAACCGCGACAACCTCGCCGCCTCCATTGGCCGTCTCCAAAAACAGCTCCAATCGCTTCAATCGCTCCTCAAAAAAGGCAACGGCCCGGCCCTGACCGCCTGGCTCAACGCCGCAGCCGCCCGCCGCGAGGGCCTCCTTCAGCAAAAGCTCCGCGAAATCAACCTCGAGTAGTCCCATCCGGCCCATCGCCCTTTGTACGTCACGGCATAGCCAGTGTAGAATAAACTTAACGCCATTAAAGTACTGTAAAGCATCATCAGATGGCCAGGGCAGAGGAGCGGGACAATGCCAATCAACGCGGACAAACCGCATCTGTGGAAAAATGATGTGGCTAAGTCAGTAGACCTGTTTAACTCATGGTTCATGAAGTCAGCCCCTGAGGCTTACCGAAAAACTCGCATTGAAACAACCCAACAGGTTAAAAACGCTCTGATTCACACGAACGACCTGCTGTACTTGGTCCCCGAAGCGTTAAAGCTACATCCTCAAGCTTTGCCGGCCCTTCGAATGTCAACCGCTCCACCGATCGCAAGAGACCGCCTGATCGGCTTGGCCGGCGTACCCAACTCCTTGGTCCACAGACTCGAAGAGGGGAAACTGCCCTCTAAAATGAGCGATGCGGACTTGACGGACAACCTCTCCCGTGTCTGTAACGTCATCAGCCAATTGCTCGACGAAGACGTGTTCCCGTGGCTGGCAAACAAAGAGAATCCAAGAAATGGTGAACGCACCAGAGCCGCAACGATCGTCGCCGACCGGCTCTGCGGTGCCGTTGCAGACCCTATCGTTCGTAACGCTCAAGAAAAGCGACAACTCGCCCTCATAGAAGCGTTTCTCATCAAACGCGGGTATCGCAAGCAACCCCATCCTCCAACGCAGCCGCTCACGGCCATGCAGGCCGGAACTTTCAATTTTCGGATGATCGTCACAGTCGGTGCGACTCAAAAGGTAATCATGCCGATTGACGCAGTAATACAACCCAAAAGTCCTAAGAAGTCGTTTCAGAACCCATATGTCTCATTCACGCAGCGATCTTGCCTTTCAACTTGAGCGTTTGAATGCGGTTGGCGCAGATGGTGCAGGCGGCCAGTTCGTTCATCGCCTGCCAGTGCGCGCCCGTTGTTTCGTAGCAGAGCTTCAGCCGCCGGTAGTTGCCTATCCAACTCAGCGTCCGCTCGATCACGTACCGCACCTTGCCCAAGCCGCTGCCATGCACGTTGCTGCCCCGAGAGGCCAAGAGCGACTGGACGCGACGCTCCACCACCTCGGCTATGATGTCCTTGGTTCCGTAGGCCCGGTCCCCCAACGTCGCGTCCGGCTTGTAGCGCCACTGGCCCGAAGGCATCTTGATCGGCGGCATCGAGTCCAGCATCGCCAGGAACACCTCCTGGTCCGGAACGTTGGCCGGGGTGGTCCATACCACCAGCGGCAGGCCCTCCTTGTCACTGATCACGTGCCGTTTGCAGCCCTTTTTTGCCCGATCCGTCGGATTGGGTCCGCTGTGCGCCCCCCTTTTACGGCCCGCACCGAGGCCGCATCCACCACCGCCACCGACAGGTCGATCTGCCCGGCCTCCCCCAGCACGTTCAGCAGCAATCGGTGCAGTTGTGGCCAGATGCCCCCGGCCGTCCATTCGGCAAAGCGTCGCCAGCAGGTCGAGCCGCTGGGCCACAGGTCGCACTTGGGCAGGCGTTGCCACTGGCAGCCGGTTTTCAGCACATGCAGGATGCCTTCCAGGCACGGCCGGTCGGCAGCGCGTGGGGCTCCGCCATGTGGGTCGGGCGGGTGCTTGGGCAAGAGCGATTCGATGTGGTTCCAGAGTTCGTCGCAGACCAGTGGCTGGGGCATGAGGCGTGTACTCCATTACAGCCTCCTTCCCTTCATCCGTGACATTCAACCGAGAAATCATCATACGTTTGCCGCAACTTTGAGGTTCTGAAACCGCTTCTAAGCCGAATCGGCTTCCCATACTGATTGAGGCCAAGTCAGCCGGTGACTTCACCAACACAAATAAACGTCGCAAAGAGGAGGCCACGAAAATCCACCAATTACGGAACACTTATGGAGCGGATACCCAACTGGTGCTTTTCCTCTGCGGATACTTTGACAGCGGCTATCTTGGATACGAAGCTGCCGAGGGCTTGGACTGGGTTTGGGAACATCGCATTCAAGACCTCCTTAAATTGGGGATATGACCTGTTATGCATACCGCGGCGTTTCAATCCATTGATGCGCAACGTTGCGTCTTTCAGTCGCAATACGACATTAAGCAAGATCCGCGCGTACGGAATAAACAAGGGCAGTTTGCCACTCCGCCACAGCTTTCACTGGCTATCGCGGAGTGTATGGCGGCGTTGATTAAGCGAGAAAATTCCACCGTCCACTTCCTTGAGCCTGCGGTTGGAACCGGCTCGTTTTACTCCGCCTTGCTGCAAACGCTACCCACCGAAAAGATCGCGTCGGCCACAGGAATTGAAATCGATCCCGAGTTAGCACGAATGGCAAAGACACTGTGGAACGCCCACGGACTTCGCATAATCGAGGGCGATTTCACGAAAATCCCACTTGCTTCGTTGGCCCCAACTCCTAACTTGATTCTGGCAAATCCACCATACGTTCGACATCACCACTTGGCAGGCGACGAAAAATTTCGACTCCAGCGTCTCGCCATGAAAGTTTCCGGGATAGAAGTGAGTGGATTGGCCGGACTTTATGTGTATTACCTTCTAATTGCTTCCTCACTACTCGCACAAGACGGATTAGCTGCATGGCTGATACCTTCTGAATTCATGGCCGTAAATTATGGCAGCGCATTACGACGATACCTGACAGAAAAAGTTGCCTTACTTCGGATTCATCAATTCGATCCCAGCGACATCCAATTTGATGATGCTCTGGTGTCATCCGCTGTTGTCATGTTCAGAAAACGTCCGGCCAAGCCCAGCGATACTGTACAGTTCAGCCTCGGCGGCACCATCGCGGAGCCAAAGGAAACATGGCTCGTACCCGTTTCCATCCTTCGGGAATCAGCCAAGTGGAACCACCGCCCAAATATTTCAGGGCAGGATAGCGAACCGAAAAATACCGGTATTGCTTTAGCCGATCTGTTTCGGATACAACGCGGCATTGCTACCGGCGCCAATGAAGTTTTTGTTCTCCCTCGCAAAAAAGCAACCGAGCTTGAAATCCCTCCCATTTATCTTCGCCCCATCCTGCCCAGTCCTCGCATTTTGCGGACAACAATCATCGACAGAGATGCGGATGGCCATCCACGCATTCCCGATCAGTACGTCATAGTGGATTGTGATTTACCCGAATCAGTTTTAGCCGATCACTGCCCGCCCCTATCTAAATATTTACTGTCGTCGGCGGGGCCTGACATCCGCGACCGATATCTTCTGAAAAAAAGAAGCCCTTGGTACAAACAGGAGCGACGACTGCCATCCCCCTTCCTATGCACCTATATGGGACGTGGAACCGATCACACACGGCCATTCCGTTTTATTCTTAACCATTCGGATGCCATCGCGACCAACCTGTATTTGCTCTTGTACCCCAAGCCGCCACTAGCCGCCATGATGGCGACGAATCCTTCTATCGCTTCCCTAGTGTTCGCAGCACTAAGCCAAATCACCGGAAACGACCTTCGTTTGAACGGGCGGGTATATGGCGGCGGACTGCATAAGATCGAGCCAAAAGAGCTAGGACGTATTTCCGCAGAAGGAATCCTGCATCAAGTGACAGGGTTAAAAGAGATAGCTGACAGGTTCAAGTGGCAAACCACCCCTATTAAAAACTTTGGCGGGCTCTTCGATTCCCTTGTATGATGCATCTTCTATTAGGCACGATGTCGCTTCAGCCTCATCTTCCCCTATAATCAGGTCTATGAGCAGCTACACCCAGAGTATCCAGAACCTGATGAACGAACTGGCCCGCCTTCCCGGCATCGGTATGCGCTCGGCCGAGCGCATCGCCTTCTACCTGCTGAAGGAAAACGCCGAAAAGGCCCTGCGCCTGGCCGACGCCATCCGCGACGTCAAGACCCGCATCAAGCACTGTTCCATCTGCTACAATCTCACCGAACAGGACCCTTGCAACATTTGCAGCGACCCCGCCCGTGATCAAAGTCTGGTCTGCATCGTCGAACAACCCAAAGACCTGCTGGCCCTGGAAGCCACCGGCTTGTACAAGGGCGTTTACCACGTGCTGCTGGGCCGGATTTCCCCGCTGGAAGGCGTGGAACCGGGCGACCTGACCATCGAACCCCTGCTCAACCGCCTGGCCTCCGGCACCGTCCGCGAAGTCATCATGGGCACCAACCCCAACATGGAAGGCGACGGCACCGCCCTCCACCTGCAATCCCTCATTGCCCGCTTCCCCCAGGTGCAGGTCACCCGCCTGGCTCGCGGCCTCCCCACCGGCAGCAACATCGAATACGCCAACCGCAACATCCTCGCCGACGCCATCAGCGGCCGACAACGAATGTAGCGCCGGCCCATTGAATCCCCGCCCCTTCCACGCGAAAATGCCGACAAGCCTGTTTGGCCGCCGCCCTTAAGGGGGCGGCGCATTTTTGATCCGCATAGCGTCATCCGAGAGGAAGTGAACCCTTGAGCACGCCTCCTATCACAACCAGCGAAGTGGCAGCCCGCCACGCCGGGCTGATCCGTTTTCTGCTTACCCTCACCTCGCTCTTCTTTCTGGGCACTCTGACCATCATCTATTTCAACGGGACGGGCGCCCCGGAACCAACCTGCCGAATCGAGCTGGACTGGGGCCAGAACTACGAAGGAGCCTTGGCCACCGTCAGCGGGGCCAACCTGCACGAGCCTTTAACCATCATCCTCAGCAAAAAGCATCGTTCCCTCGCCGTCTTCTTTGTCGAACCGGGCGTTTATTCCCTGAAGGTGATCCTGCCCAATTCCAAGCAGGTGATCGAAGAATCCGTCTCCATCGCAAAGGGCGACGTCTGGTCCTGCAACCTGTCTCAACTTTCCCATTCGGATGCCAAACCCGCGTCATGAATCCATCATCCCTCCCCCTCGTTCTGGTCACCGAAGGCTCCGATCCCAAGCCGCTCGCCTGGCTGCGCGAACAGGCACAGGTCGTCGAGATCGGCTGCGACCATCCCGACTTTGAACGCCACCTGGCCACCGCACAGGGCCTGGTCATCCGCACCTACACCCGCGTCACCGAAGCCCTGCTGGCCAAAGCGCCCCACCTGCGCGTCGTGGGCCGGGGCGGCGTAGGCATCGAGAACATCGACGTCGCCGCCTGTCGCCGTCGCGGCATCGAAGTCGTCTACACCCCCGACGCCAACACCTTGGCGGTGGGAGATTTCGTCTTCGGTCTGATGCTGCAATTGCTCCGCCCCTGGTCCCCCTTCCGCGACCGGGCCTACGAGCCCAAGGAATTCAAGAAAATCCGCGAAACCGTGCGCGGCCGGCAACTCAACGAACTCACCCTCGGCATCCTGGGCATGGGTCGGGTCGGCCGGCGCGTCGGTCATATCGCCGCCCGCGGTTTTTCCATGCGCGTCATCTACAACGATCTGCTGGACGTCACCGGCCAACTCGATTTCCCCGCCGAATGCGTTGATAAGCCCACCCTCTACCGCGAAGCCGACATCCTGAGCCTGCACGTGGACATGCGTCCGGGCAATGAAAACCTCGTCGGCCGTGAGCAACTGGCTCTGCTCAAGCCCTCGGCGATCCTCATCAACACCAGCCGCGGTGAAGTTCTCGACGCCCACGCCCTGGCCGTCGCCCTTCGGGCCGGTGCTCTGGCCGGCGCCGCCTTGGACGTTTTCGCCCCCGAACCTCCCCCCGCCGATTTCCCCCTGCTGGGCCTGAGCAACGTCCTGCTCACCCCCCACCTGGCCGCACGCACCTATACCGCGATTGAAAATATGAGTTGGGTCGTCCGCGACGTCGTCGCCGTCCTGCAAGGCCACTCCCCCCGCTATCCTGCTCCCCAGCGATAAGCTCCCTTTCGCCCCCAAATGATCGAAGTGGCTTGCTCTTCGCGGTTGCCGACCTCACGGCGACGGCAGCGTAGGATCGGCCGCGGAAACGGGCGGCTTGAACCGCAAGTCCAGCGTCCCGTTCGGCACGTCCAGAATGGCGTAATCAATCTCGCTGTTGATTTCCGCCCCCACCAGCAACACCAGCGCATCCAGATAAAACAGCAGCATCAAAATAACCACCCCGCCGACCGCGCCGTACGTCTTATCATACGAACCGGCGGCAATGTGGTTGACGTAATACCGAAGCCCCAACCCCAGCAAAACCCACATCACAATGCAGAACAGCGCCCCCGGCGTAATCAGCCGAAAATACTGTTTCACCTGCGTGCCAAAGTGATAGATGACGTTGAGCAGCATCACCATCAACACCAGCGCCAGCAGCCAGCGGGCCACGTCCAGCAGATACAATAAAGACACCGGCAAATGCAGATACTTCCAAACCAGATTCAAAACGATCGTACCGACCGGCAGCAGCACGATAATCAGCAGCAGCAGCGAGGCCACCACGGCCGTCAGCCCGATCGCCAGCGGCCGCTGCTTGTAAAACGGTCGATTGATGTCGATGTCGTAACAGCGGTCCAATGCCGACATGGTCATGGCCATCCCCCCGCTGGCGGCCCACAGGGTCAGCAAAATGCCCACGCTCATCAGCCCGTGCCGCGAGTTATTCAACACGCCGCCGACAATGGTGCTGACCCGCTCTTTCATCAGCTTGGCCGTCTCGTCCGGCAATGATTGATCGATGGTGCGGTTGATGGTGGTGATAACCGCTTCCTTTTGCGTTCCCGGCATATAGGGCACGAGGGTCAACAGAAAAATAAAGAACGGAAAGATCGCAAACAGCCACGAATACGCCATGGCCGCCGCCCACACCATGATGTTGTCTTCGTTGATCTGAACCCACAGACGCTTGAGAAGTGTACCAAATCCGATTTTGCGAATGACCGTCCCGGTATCTTTAAGCCGTGCCATGCCCGGCAATGTAATAGCGATGCCACCCAAACGCCAGCAGCAAGGCATTTCAAAAAATCTTCACGGAAGCATCCGCAGTTCCCCCCACAAATCGCGCAGGTCCAGCGAGACGCGGACGGTAACGCTGCCGTCGGGAGCATAGTCGGCGCGGTATGTGCGGGCGTGGGTCATAAATCGGCCGAGGGCTGCGCGGATGCGAGTGTCCTGCCGGGCGGCGTCACCCAGCTTAAGCTGTGAAGTCAGAGGCAAATCGTTGACCTGTGCAAAGAGCTTGTCCGTCGCCATCCGCTCGGCGGCGCGGGCGGTTTTCAACAGCGACCCGGAATAACCGGTGGTTCCGTCGGCATCAATCTGACGGTCGGCCCATTCCGGCGGCTGACGCGGGACGAGCACCTTTACGGGTTGAGCCAACGCCTCCACGGCAGACGTGGCCACGGCCGCACGCCCCACCGGCGAAGCCATTCGTTTCAGCCACTGTTCGTGCAACCGATCCCATCCGGCTGAATCGCCCGGCTGCGCCACATCCCCGGCGGCAACGACGATCCGACGGAAGACATTGAATACTTCTTCCGCCGGAGCCGAAAACGTCAATTCAACCTGGCGGTCTTCGCGAAAGTCGGCCCGCATGACCGGCCTTGTCGTCAGCCAATCGACCATGGCGCGGTTCACGGCCGGATTCCGTAAAGCGTCGGCCACCGTCCGACTTGGCGTCATCTCAATCATGCAAACGCTGTCCAACGTTCGGGCGATGGCATTTTGCCGGGCCGCGGCAACAGCCTGACGCCGGGCGGCCTCCTCCACCGTCGCCCAGGCGGCGCTGGTCACGGGCGGCCGAAGCGATTCGATCTTGGCCGCACTGACACTAGCGCCGGTGGCGGCAAACGTCCGCCGCTCCCAACCGCGCAACAGTTCCTGCATCTGCCCAGCCGGCAAAGGCGACTTGGCCGACTTGGCGGAAGCAATGCGATTCAGCATTAAGGCAACCGCTTCGCCCTTCAGTTCCATCTGAACCTGGCAAACCTGTTTGTCGATCCATCGTGGGCCGCCGACCGGACGGGCCTGCTGAAGAGCGCGTTCCAGTTCCTTTTGCGAATCGGTGCGATCCAGAAACTCGCCCACGGTCAGATCGTGTGTAAGAGGGGTTTGCACAATTTGCTGCCGAAGCGTCTCAAGGGCATTGGCGTTGGCGGCAGTAACCTGAGCCGAAGGGAAATCACCCTGCGCTTTCACCACCGGGGCGGTGCAAATAACGGCCAGGATGGATACCAGCAGCCAACGCATCAACATAACTCCAATATCGGCAAGGCCGTGCAATAAGCACACCCTGCGAATTGCCCTACTATAAAATAGACAAGCTGAAGAAGCGTTCGTTAGCCCTTATCCGCCAAATCGGCCATAAAATTGACTGGCCTTGCCGAGAACATCCCTAGCGTACCGGGATCGGCGGGATTTGGGTATAGTAAGCCGTCGATTGATTTAGCTTCCGTAGATGCTTAGAAGCGGTTTCAGAACCTCAAAGTTGCGGCAAACGTATGATGATTTCTCGGTTGAATGTCACGGATGAAGGGAAGGAGGCTGTAATGGAGTACACGCCTCATGCCCCAGCCACTGGTCTGCGACGAACTCTGGAACCACATCGAATCGCTCTTGCCCAAGCACCCGCCCGACCCACATGGCGGAGCCCCACGCGCTGCCGACCGGCCGTGCCTGGAAGGCATCCTGCATGTGCTGAAAACCGGCTGCCAGTGGCAACGCCTGCCCAAGTGCGACCTGTGGCCCAGCGGCTCGACCTGCTGGCGACGCTTTGCCGAATGGACGGCCGGGGGCATCTGGCCACAACTGCACCGATTGCTGCTGAACGTGCTGGGGGAGGCCGGGCAGATCGACCTGTCGGTGGCGGTGGTGGATGCGGCCTCGGTGCGGGCCGTAAAAGGGGGTGCACAGCGGACCCAATCCGACGGATCGGGCAAAAAAGGGCTGCAAACGGCACGTGATCAGTGACAAGGAGGGCCTGCCGCTGGTGGTATGGACCACCCCGGCCAACGTTCCGGACCAGGAGGTGTTCCTGGCGATGCTGGACTCGATGCCGCCGATCAAGATGCCTTCGGGCCAGTGGCGCTACAAGCCGGACGCGACGTTGGGGGACCGGGCCTACGGAACCAAGGACATCATAGCCGAGGTGGTGGAGCGTCGCGTCCAGTCGCTCTTGGCCTCTCGGGGCAGCAACGTGCATGGCAGCGGCTTGGGCAAGGTGCGGTACGTGATCGAGCGGACGCTGAGTTGGATAGGCAACTACCGGCGGCTGAAGCTCTGCTACGAAACAACGGGCGCGCACTGGCAGGCGATGAACGAACTGGCCGCCTGCACCATCTGCGCCAACCGCATTCAAACGCTCAAGTTGAAAGGCAAGATCGCTGCGTGAATGAGACATATGGGTTCTGAAACGACTTCTTAGGAGATTTGAATGATCCAGCGAAGATTGACCCGCAAGGTGGTGCTCGGCGATCAGGAACACGGCTTTGTCGCCATCGGGGGCGATGCGCCGGTATCGGTGCAGTCCATGACCTCGGGTTATACCTATGAAATCGACAAATGCGTCGCGGAAATCTCCAAGCTGGCGGCGGCCGGGGCGGACCTGGTCCGCGTGGCCGTGCCGGAAAAGAAAGACACCCAGGCCCTGAAGGAAATTCTGCCGCGGGTCTCCGTGCCCGTCGTGGCGGACGTGCATTTCCACTTCCAGCGGGCCTTGGAAGCCGTCGAGGCGGGCGTCCACAAAATCCGGCTGAACCCCGGCAACATCAGCGACCGCGCACAGGTCAAAGACGTCATCCAGGCCTGCAAGGCCCGCAAGGTTCCCATCCGCGTCGGCGTCAACGAAGGCTCGATCGTCGAACGGAAAGACAAGCAGAAACGCATGAAGGAACTGGGAGCGGTCTTCTCCGACAACAAGCACGGGCATCTGCTGGCGATCATGATCGCCAAGCTCGAGGAATACCTGGAAATCTTCCAGGCCGAGGACTTCCACGACATCGTCATCAGCGCCAAGAGCATCGATCCGCTGCTGGTGGTGGATGCCTACCGCGAGATCAGCAAGCGATTTGACTACCCGCTGCACCTGGGCGTGACGCACGCCGGCCCCAAGGAAACCGGCACCATCCGCTCGGTGGTGCCGCTGGGGCATCTGCTCTGTTCGGGCATCGGCGACACGATCCGCATCAGCTACGCCAACGATCCGGTCTACGAAGTGCAGGACGGGCTGGAACTGCTGTACGTGCTGGGCCTGCGGCCACGCGTCGGGGCGGAGTTAATCGCCTGCCCCACCTGCGGACGCATCCAAGTGGACCTGTTCAAACTGGTGCAGGACGTGCGCAAGAAACTGGCCGAAGAAATCACCCTGCCCATCAAGGTCGCCGTCATGGGCTGCGTGGTCAACGGACCCGGCGAATGTGAAGGCGCCGATATCGCCATCTTTGCCGGCGACCGCCGCGGCATCATCTACGTCCAGGGCGAACGGGTGGCCAACGTGCCGGAAGAAGAAATTCTCGCTCGTCTCCTGGCGGAATGCCGCCAGTTCCAAGCTCGGGTAGAACGCGGCGAAGCAACATTGGGCGAGAAAAAAGTGGACGTATTGCCCCCCGCCCCCATTGGCGAACTGGGCAGCGGCTGGGGGAAGGTCAAAAACCCCTTACCGGTCGTGGAGTAATTATCCAAAGGCGTCAAATTCAGCCGCCACAGGGACTACACCGGACTCCGCTGGTGGAAGTCTCCAGGGGCTGCTGAGTAATTTGCCTGTGCTTGCTGGCGTCACGCCCGCGCCCGCCTATAATCTCCCGCCGGTCAAACCCAGAAAGGGACTTCCCTTGTCCGATCGCTATTTTCAGCACACGCTGGCAAACGGTCTCACGCTTCTAGGCGAAAAAATGCCGGGGATGCAATCGGCGGCCATGACGCTGATGATCCCGGCGGGAGCGGCAACCGATCCGGTCGATCGCACCGGCTCGGCCACCGTTCTGTCCGATCTGGTCATCCGCGGGGCCGGTTCGCGCGACAGCCGGCAACTCACCGACTACCTCGATTATCTGGGCCTGCAACGCTCCGGTCACGCCAGCATCCACCACACCCGTTTCGGCACCGCCGCCCTAGCCGACAAAGTCATGGAAGGTCTGAGCGTCTATGCCGACATCGTTCAGCGGGCGCATCTGCCGGAAAACGGCTTTGAAGCCGCCCGGGATTTGGCGATTCAGGCCCTGGCGGGCATCGACGACGAGCCGAGGCAAAAGTTGCTGGTGAAACTGCGCGAATGGCATTTTCCTTCCCCTTATGGCCGAAACACCATGGGCAAAAAAGAAGACCTGGAGAAGCTGACGGCAGACCTGTGCCGCACCGACTACGCCCGGCGGTATCACGCCAAGGGCAGCATTCTGTCGCTGGCCGGGAACATTGATTTCGAGCAGATCCAACAGGCCGCCGAGCGTTACTTCGGCCAATGGAACGGACAGGAAGCCGAGCCGATCACGCTCATGCCTCCGCCGGGCCACTATCACTTTGAGCAGCAGAAAAGCGAGCAGACGCACATCGGCATCGCCTACCCGTCCGTCCCGGAAACGCATCCGGATTACTATACGGTGCGGGTGGCGATGGAAGTCCTCAGCGGCGGCATGAGCGGCCGGCTGTTTACCGAAGTGCGTGAAAAACGCGGCCTGTGCTATTCCGTCTGGGCCGGCTACTCCAGCCTGAAGGAACTGGGCAGCATCTTCGGCTATGCCGGCTCCAGCAACGACCGCGCCCAGGCGACGCTGGACTGTTTCATCGCCGAACTGCACCGCCTTACCCAGGGAATCACCGCCGACGAACTGGACCGGGCCAAGACCGGCCTGAAAGCCAGTACGATCATGCAGGGCGAATCCACCTCGGCCCGCAGCGGCGCCATCGCCCACGACTATTTCATGCGCGGACGAATCCGCACGCTCGACGAAATCAAGGCCGCCCTCGACGCCGTGACCCTCGACCAGGTCAACGACTACCTGAAGCGGACCCCTCCCGGCCCCTTCACCCTCGTCATCGTCGGCCCCAAGGAACTGGAAATACCTAAATGATTGGTCCTTGGTCATTGGTCATTAGTCCTTAGTTTTGCATTCGCAAAGCTGCCAACTAATGACTAATGACCAAGGACTAATGACTAATAACTATGCCATTAACCTTCCATCATCATCAGCTATCCAACGGCTTAGACATCGTCGCCGAATCCAATCCCGATGCGCATTCAATCGCCCTGGGATTGTTCGTGCAGACCGGGTCGCGCGACGAATCGGTCGAGATCAACGGCGTTTCCCACTTCCTGGAGCACATGATGTTCAAGGGCTCCGAGAAGTATACGTGGGCGGACGTCAACCGCATCTTCGACGAGCTTGGCGCGCGATACAACGCGTTTACCAGCCAGGAAATGACGGCCTATTACGCCAATGTGCTGCCGGAATTCACGCGGCGGGCGATGGAGCACCTGTCGCATCTGCTGAGGCCGGCGCTGCGCGTGGCGGACTTTGAGACGGAAAAGAAAGTCATCCTCGAAGAAATCGCCATGTACCTGGACGATCCCGAGCATCGCCTGTACGAAAGGCTGATGCAGGAACATTTCAATCGCCATCCGCTGGGCATGAGCATTCTCGGCTCGCCGGAATCGGTGCAGAAGCTGGAGCGGGATCAGATGGCCGCCTATTTCCAGCGTCGCTACGGCCCCGGCAACATGGTGCTGGTCGCCACGGGTCGGCTGGACTTTCCCGAGATCGTCAAGCTGGCCGAGCAGTATTGCGGCTCCTGGCCGCATGTTGACGCCTCCCGTCGCCAACCTCAACCGGTCTATACCGCGCGGAAGATCGAGCTGACCGACCCCAAGCTCAACCGTCAATACACCATGGGCATGGTTCCCGGCCCCAGCGCCCAGGACGAGCGGCGGTTTGCCGCCCGCATCCTCTCCGACGTCATCGGCGATTCCGACGGTTCCCGCTTCTATTGGGCACTGGTGGACAACGCCATTGCCGAAGACGCCGACTTCAGCTTCTACCCCCACGACAACTGCGGCAGTTTCTACGTGGCATTAACCACCGACCCCGATCGCACTCAGCAAGCCATGGACATCGCCCTGGCGGAGCTGAAAAAGGTTAAAACCGATCTCGCCGCCGACGAGGTCGAGCGGGCCAGGAACAAGATCGCCAGCAACCTGGTATTGCAAGGCGAAGTGCCGATGGGACGCCTGCGAGCCATCGGCGGACAATGGACTTACAACAAAGAATACCGCTCGCTGGAACAGGACATGGCCACCGTCATGGCCGTCACCCCCGATTCCCTGCAACAGCTCATGCACGATTTCCCCTTTGAACCCATGACCGTTGTGACTTTGGGGCCCGGGAAAAAGTCGTAACCATCGGGCAACAGGTTTTGCCGTTTAACGCCCGCGGTTTCAAATCCGCGGGCGTTGCCATGTTCGGCAATGACAAACTGACCGGCCATCGGCTAACATATAGGGCTATGTCATCCCCTCTTACGAAAAAGATCACCTTGGGCGATTTGCGTGCCGTCAGGCAGTCGGGCAATAAACTGGCCATGCTGACCTGCTACGACTTCACCACTGCCGGGCTCATGCAGAAAGCGGGAGTCCCCCTGCTTCTGGTGGGCGATTCGGCCGCCAACGTCATTCTGGGCCATGACAACACCCTCCCCATCACCCTCGATTTTCTCATTACCCTCACCGCCGCCGTCCGCCGGGGAGCGCCGCTGTCGCTTGTGGTGGCGGATATGCCGTTTGGGTCTTACCAGGCCTCGATAGAGCAGGGCGTAAAGAATGTGACAAAAATGGTGAAACTTTCCGGCTGCGACTGCGTGAAGTTAGAGGTGGCCGCCGGTCATGTCCGGCTGGTCGAGATGCTGGCCGACGCCGGGGTTGCGGTGATGGCGCACATGGGTCTGCGGCCGCAGGCCGTGGGAATCCTGGGCGGATACAAGTCCCAGGGACGCACCGCCGGCGAAGCCGAGAAGATCGTCGCCTTGGCACTGCAAATGCAACAGGCCGGAGCGGCGGCGTTGCTGCTGGAAGCGGTTCCGCCTGAGGTCGCCAAGGCGGTCATCGCCGCCACCGACCTGCCCGTGATCGGGTGCGGCGCAGGGCCGGATTGCCACGGGAGCGTGATCGTCACCCATGACGCCATCGGGCTGACGCCCCGACCGCCGCGATTCGCCCCGAAGCTGGGAGACATGGCCGAACCTTTGACGAACTGTTTCGCCGAATACGTGCGCCGCGTCGCCGCCGGAAAATACCCGGCCGCCGAACACGCGTACGAAATGTCGGAAGATGAAAAACGTAAATTGACTCGTGTGGATTGAGGAGCCTTAAAACCATGAAACCGTTGCGAACTTCCCTGGCCGTTCTCACGCTCTCCGCGGCGTCGGTCACGGCCGGATTTTTTGGATTCAACATTCTCCAGAACTCGGAATTTGCCCGGGCCCAGCAGGTCGTTGAGGCCACGAGGCAGCAGCTTTCGGTGGTCAACGACCTGTCGGCCGTCTTCCGCCAGGTCGGCCGGATCGTCGAGCCCTCCGTCGTCAACATCAAAGTCACCAAGACCATCAAGGGCATCCACCGCCGCCTGCCGTTCGATAACGACATGCTCCGCCGATTCTTCCGCGATCAGGAAGGCAACGGCCAGCCCGACACGCCCGACGACCAGACCCCCAATGGCGGGGGTGGCGGTGACGACGAAGACACCTTCAAACAAATCGGCACCGGCAGCGGCGTGGTCATGGACGTGTCCGGCGGCAACGCCTTCATCCTGACCAACAACCACGTCGCCGGCGGCGCTACCGAGATGGAAGTCACCCTGGCCGACGGACGCGTGTTCAAAAACGCCAAGCTCGTCGGGGCCGACCCCAAGACCGACCTGGCCGTCGTGAAAATTCCCGCCGACCACATCATCCCCGCCAAGTGGGGCAACAGCGACGAACTGGTCAAGGGCGACTGGATCATGGCCTTCGGCAGCCCCTTCGGCTATGTCGGCTCCATGACCCACGGCATCATCAGCGCCCTGCACCGCACCGACGTCGGCATCCTCGGCCCGATGGGCTATGAAAACTTCATCCAGGTTGACGCCCCCATCAACCCCGGCAACAGCGGCGGCCCGCTGGTCAACGTCCGCGGCGAAGTGATCGGGATCAACACCGCCATCGCCTCCCGCACCGGCGGTTTCCAGGGCATCGGCTTTGCCATCCCCTCCAACCTCGCTCGAACCGTCTACACCTCCCTCAAGGCCACCGGCAAAGTCACCCGCGGCTGGCTGGGCGTGACCATCGCCAACGTGTCGGATGAAAAGGTCCAGCCCATCGTCAAAAGCTTCGGCTATCAAGGCACCAAAGGCGTGTTCATCCAGGACGTCTCCCCCAACACCCCCGCCAGCGGCAAGCTCAGGGCCGGCGACGTCGTGACCAAACTCAATGGCCGCGATCTGGAAGACACCCAGGACCTGCGCAACGCCATTGCCGCCACCGCACCGGGAACCGACGTGACGCTCAACGTCTTCCGTGACGGCAAGTTCCAGGACGTGGCCATCAAGGTCGGCAACCAGCCTGAAAACCTGGCTGCCGCCATGGGTCGGGGCGGACAAAACCCCGATGCCGCCACCAACCCCTCCGGCACCGAAGCCCTCGGCATCCGTTTGGCCACTCCAACACCCGAACTGGCCCAACGCTACGGTCTGGGCACCGCCAACGGCGCCTTGGTCACCGCCGTTGCCCCGCGTTCCCCCGCCGCCCGGGCCGGCATCGCCCCCGGTGATTTGATCACCCGCGTGGACAAGCAAGACGTCACCAGCGCCGAACAGGCTGGTAGCGCCCTGGGCAAAGCCGACCTGAAAAAAGGCGTCGTGCTCTACGTCGTCAGCCGCGATACCTCCCGCTTCGTCTTCGTCCAATCCGAAGGCGAGTAAAAATCCTACCGACCGAGAGAAGAGAAGTCAGAATGATGAATGATGAATGATGAAGGAGGAAAGAAGAGCAGTTTACATAACGGCTTGCTTCCTTCTTCATCGTTCATCATTCATCGTTCATCATTCTCTTTCTTGGCGCTCTTATCAGATTCACCCCGCCGCGCGAATGCTGCGATACTGCTCCAGGAGCGGCAACTCCGCCGCGCCAAAGCCACAGGCAAACCTGAACCCGCGATCTCTTGCCCGCGGGATTCAACCACCATACCCGCCCGGCGCACGCGACGTTTGGTCCGCACCACGCCCTCCGTATACTCGGCGGTAAAGATATAACGGTGGCAATTCCCCTCCGAGCAGTAGATCAAATCCACCACGCGAACGTCCACCGCCCCGCAGACGGGAAAGTTCTCGACCACGCGCCGGGTCAGCCCGAAGCGATCTTCCGCGCAGAACTGCATCCCCCATTCGCCGGCCAATAGCTGCAAACGCCTGCGGCGTCGCTCCAGCCACCGGGGGTACGCCACCCACGCCGCGGCGAGCAGACCGATCACCATCGCCAGAAAAATCAACGGAGACATCAGCAAGAGCCCACCAGCACGTTGAAAGCCGTCCCTACGGTTTTGCCGGACGCGAGGTCGGAGCGTTCGTCGGCAAGGCGTAGTCGATGCCGTAGTCCGGCTGAACGGGCGTCAGGCTGTGAATCCAAGTCAGAATATGCTTGTAACGGGCATCCTCCCGACTGGGAAAAATCGGCCGGTAGCCCGGCACGTCGGCATGGCGCACGTCCGTCATGGCCGGCGGCAGGCCGTACTGAAGCAGCAGCGATTGCTCGGGCTGGGTCCGGTTAATCAGCCGCCGCACGCCACCGCCGCCAAAAATGCTCGGCGCCACGCCGGGAGCGGCTTTGCTGAACTTCTGGAGGATGTAAAAATTCGTATACACGCCCGCTTCGCCCTCCGCTTTGGGATAGAGGACAAACGCGCCGCCCCTCGTTGTTCCGCCGTGGCAGTTGGTGGCCGCACACCCGGCCATCACCGTTCGCTGCACGCGGGTGCGATACTCGCGGATTGACGCCGGGTCTTCCAACACCTTCACGTCCGGCGTCATCTTCGGGTCGTTGTCGTTAAGAATGGCCATCGCCTGATCGATGGGCTTTTGAGCCAGAAACTCCGTCAGGCTCATCCCTTTGGCGCTGGCAAACCGCCGGCGAACGTCGTTCTCAAACCGAAAACGCAGGTTTGCGTCCGACCGCTGTATCTCCATCTGCCGAACGACGTTTATCTGAGCGGGAGTCAGAAAATGCGACTCCACCGCCCGTTGCGCCGGAGCGTCCGCTTCCTCGGCCTCCTCCACACGAGCCTTCGGCTGGCCGCCCACCGACGCCCCCTCGGCCACCGGCGAAAAATCCACCGAAGCAACGTCGGCGCGGTTGAGAGTCACCTCAATGCCGCGCATGTTCACCACCAGGGTTTCCGGATTTTCCTGCACTTCCCCCCGCAAGGTGCGCCCGTCCTTGGTCTTGATCACCCCCGGCCGGGCCAGCAGCACGGCGGCACAGGCACAGATTCCAACGGCGCCACACAATATTTGTCGCAACATGGGAGTACTCCTGGCCACTAAAATGGAGGCCTTCAAACACGGCATGCCGAGCCCGACGCGGCCTTGAGGTACTTCGCGTCATCGGCTCCAAACTTGTTTTATCGTAAAGAAGAGCCCCTTCGGCTGCAAGCCGAAATACACCCCGGCTCGTTGAACCCCTCATCCCGTCGCCACGCCGCTTACCCCAAGAGCCCCGCCTGTCAGTGCCACCACCAACTGGGGTAAAACAGCGTCGGCGAGTAGAACCGGTTGGGGTTGTACTGGATGGCGTTGTAATTGAAATCCAACGCCACATTGCGAGCCCGGATCGAAGCATCCAGATAGGCGCTGCTGGTCATATA
The DNA here is from genome assembly GCA_963841305.1 of uncultured Phycisphaerales bacterium. Classification (GTDB taxonomy): domain Bacteria; phylum Planctomycetota; class Phycisphaerae; order Tepidisphaerales; family Tepidisphaeraceae; genus CAWJBR01. Next base: position 717,658 of record CAWJBR010000002.1, read on the forward strand.
GGCGACACGCGCCTGGGCCACGGCCTGCCGGGCGGCAGCGACTTCCGAATTCTGCCGAATCTTCTGTTCAAAGCGTAATCGCAGTTCCGAAACCTTCTCCCCCGCCGCCACCATATTCCGCTTGGCCTGCTGCACCTGTGCGTCTTTATCCATCGCCGCCGCCTCGCGCTTCGAGGCCAGCGTGGCGAAGTTTAATTTCGTCAGGGCCAGCGCGTAGATCCGGTTCTCGTCTGGTTTGCGGGCATTCCACAGTTCCCGAATCTCGTTGGAAAGCTGCTGCCGGTACATCGCCGCCGCCCGGTATTCCGGATCGTCCCAGACCGACCGCATCACGCGCGCCTGGGCTTCTTGCAGCGCATCCCACGCCCGCTCCTGATCCAGATACGCCTTCCGCGTCTCCGGCGAAGTCTCAAACTCCCACCGCATCCGCTCGATAAGACTGGCCAGGTCCTGGCTGACATTCCAGTAATGTTCCCGCGCCGCCGTCAAACCCGCCCTCGCATCAGGCACGCCGCGCACTTCCGGCGCCGGATAACTGCCCGCATACGGATAAGCCGGCTCACCCCCACCCGAATAGTTCCCCGGCGGCGGCCCTTGCGGCCCGGCCGGCTGAGTCCCCTGCCCAAGCGCCGCCCCGACCCCTAAAAATACGATCAAAACCGACAACAAATTGGTTTTGTAATTCATGGCGTACCTCGTCAAAACAACACGGAACGCCGCAACGACCTGGGCAGCCACATCAACAGAATTACATCCTGCAATCCGCTCAGGTGCGATGAAAGCGTTCGCAGATTACCCAATGCAATCCGTACGCCACGCTTGAGAGCGCCAGATTAGAAGTGGATGACAAGCCCTTCAGTTGTTGATGCTGGACGACTCCATTTTTCGGCGCATGCGGGGTTGGATGCCTCGCTGTGCTGCTCTGAAAGTCATGCTGCGGAGATTACACTTTCATCCTCGGCGGGTGTGCCTTGGGCTCATGATGGCTCGGCATGACAATGGCCTCGGTCGAACAGAAGATGTCCGGAAGCGAAAACGCCTCCGCGTCTCCATGACCCCGTGGTTCATTCGGTTGGGCGCAATCAGAGCTTTGCGGGCTGTGCGGCGGATTTCAGGTGGTCTTCGATGGCTTTGAGGATGTCGCGGACGGGTTGGGCTTCGTAGACGAAATCGTCGAGGACGAAGGTACGCGGCTCTTTTGAGCCGGCGGATTCGTACTCTATGACGGCAATGCCCTTGCGGTCCCAGAGGCGCTTATCGACCTTGCGAATCTGGTCGAGGTTGACGGTTTCCGAGGAAGGAAGACGCAGGGACGTGCCGGAGAGAGTGAACGAGCCGCGGGAGCGGTAGAGCCACCAGGCCAGCAGGCCGCCGCCCAGAATGGGGAGCGCGACGCCGAGAAGCTTTTGCAGGGCGATGTCCATGTTGGTGTGCTTCTGGTAGGACGGAACCTGGCCGGTCTTGATGATGATGTCGTAGTCGTGGTTCTGCTGAGGGTATCGCACGAAGCCGTCGTAGAGGAACCAGCCGCCCATGACCAGGCACAGGGCGAACATGACGTAGCGGGCATTGCGGTAGTAACTGCCGGCGGAAGCGACAACCCGTTTTTCCTGGGAGGGATGTTGTTCGTTCATTTGATCTGCCTTTTAATTTCCAGCCTCGCTGGTGACGTCCAATACCCTGTCGATCGTATGCAGAACCCGTTGTGCCGACTGAACGGCCTCGCCCAACAGTTGCTTGCCATGATCCAGAGGCAATGCGTCCGCAACGCAGCCGGGGGATTCCAACTCGTCCCGCCGGGCAGCCAGGTCCGCAATCAGCCGGGCGGCTCGCTGGCGAGCCTGCGTCAACAGTTCGCGGACGTCGGGGTTCGGGTCCGGCATGCACAACATTCTATCGCCGGGGCATGGGAGGGGAAGAGATGAGGCGATTTTGGATTTTGGATTGCGGATTTTGGATTTGAGCGGCCCAGGGCGACGCGTGCGTCGCCCCTACAATCCAAAATCCGAAATCCAAAATCGCCTCAGGATCTCGAGGAGATCGCGGCGGAGATGGGGCGCAGGATTCGCGGCACCACCAGCGAGGTGCAGATGGAATCGGCACGCTCGGCCAGCTGCTCCACCAGTTTATCCATGGGTTCCCTGGGACGGTCGCCCCAGTAGCGGCGGATCACCAGATAGATGCTGATCATGTCGTCGGAATATTCGCCGGTTCGCACCTGGTAGCTGTTGGTCCGGGTGATGACGTCGATACGGGCTTGCAGGCGGCAGTCCTCGCTTAAGGCAATGGTGACCGTCGGCTGAACGTCAACGGCCTTGGCGCCGGGCTCTTCCGAGAGACACATCAGCGGGGAATCGGCGAACATGGTTTCGGCTACGATTTCGTCGTGGTTGCCGTTGAAGCTCAAATCAAAGCCGAACAGAACGTCCAAATAGTCCACCTCGACGGGGCTGATGCCCAGATGATACGGGGCGAGCTCCAGCAGGAACTGGTGCATCTTGATGGCTTCGGCGATGCTCGGCGGGTTCACATGACCGGCGGCCAACCGCTTGCTTTCCAACGCCACCCAGCGATATCCTTGGGCGTTGCGGTCCTCTTCCAGGTTCAACTCTCCGTTGTCGTTTTTACGAAAGCGGGTCATGGCCGGATAGGTCTTCTGAATCCGCTCGAAAAAATGCAGCACCGTCTCCCGCGTGTGAGGAAGATTCAGCTGCGAACCTAATCGCATATTTATGTAAAAATCATCACAGAAGGTGGAATATGGGTTGGACATAAACAGAACTCTCCCGACGCCCCGCTACTGGTCGATACCACAGACCCTTAACCGGCGTACTGCCCGCAAAGTGTAGCCGATTTCTCTTACAACGAAAGTCCGAGCCCTTTGGTTCGTTGACGCGGCAAATTCCGACTCGTACAACATCCTGATTATGCTAAAACCCGTCTATGCATTGATCGGCGAAGATGCGTTTCTTCAATTGCAGAAGATCGACGCGTTGCTGCGCCAGCTTGGTCCGGATGCGCAGCGCATCGACAGCGACGGCGAACAGGCCGAACTGGCGGACGTTTTCGATGAACTGCGCAGCTTCGCCATGTTCGGTGGAAGCAAGATTCTAATCATGCGGAATGCCGACGCGTTTCTCAGCCGGTTTCGCGAGCAGCTTGAGAATTACGTGGCCAATCCGTCCTCGGGATCGACGCTGGTGCTGCGCCTCAGTTCACTGCCGGCCAACCAGCGGATTTATAAGGCCATCGCCAAGATCGGGGGGATTGAAGTCTGCAAACCTCCTAAACCCTATGACTTGCCGAAATGGATCGTGAATCACGCCAAGGCCGCTCATCAGGTTGCCGTCGTGCCCGATGCGGCGAATCTGCTGGCCGACCTGATCGGCGGGGATCTCGGCCGGCTCGACTGCGAACTGGCCAAGCTCGCGATTCAGGCCCAGGGCGGGCGGATCACCCCCGATGACATCGCCGGGAGCGTGGTATTTCAGCGGGATCAGGAGATGTGGGACATGACCAACGCGCTGGCCTCGGGATCGCCGGCCGAAGCCGTGCGGCGGTGGCGGCAGTTGCTGCAAAGCGATTCCTCCAGCGAGTTTCGCGCCGTGACGTGGCTGACCATGTGGCTGGAAAAGACCCGCAAGGCCCTGGCGCTGAAACGCAAGGGAATGGGCACCACGGCCATCTGCCAGCAGGTGCAGGTGTTCCCGGATCGTCTCCATGATCCGTTCATGAAAACCGCCACCGCCCTGGGAACCCGGGGCGTGACGCGGGCGCTGAACCTTCTGGCGGAGGTCGATCTGCAATCCAAGAGCGGCGTCGGAGAGGCGGCGGACAACATCGAGCGGTTTTTGTTGTCGGTGAACCTTCCGCAGTAGAAATCGTTTGGAATGGTTGCCATGAAAAAACGCCCCATCAGCACGGATCGGATCGTTCGCGTCGGGCTGACGCAGATGCACTGCTCGGCAGACGCGCAGGACAATCTGGGCCGCCAGTGCCGGTTGATCCAGCAGGCGGCCGACCACGGGGCGAAGGTCGTCTGCACGCAGGAACTGTTCCGCTCGCAATATTTTCCGCAGACGGAAGATCACCGGTTTTTCTCATTGGCAGAGCCCATTCCCGGCCCCAGCACCGAAGCCCTGACGAAGCTGGCGAAGAAAAACCAGATCGTGATCGTGGGCTCGCTGTTTGAGAAACGGGCGGACGGGCTGTACCACAACACGGCGGTGGTGATTGATGCCGACGGGTCCATCCCGGGCGTCTATCGAAAGATGCACATTCCGGACGATCCGCTGTACTACGAGAAGTTTTACTTTACGCCGGGGGATACGGGCTTTAAGGCCTGGGACACCGCCTACGGCCGGATCGGCGTGTTGATCTGCTGGGATCAGTGGTTTCCCGAGGCGGCCCGGCTGACGGCGCTGCAAGGGGCGCAGATTCTTTTCTATCCGACGGCCATCGGCTGGCATCCATCGGAAAAGGCCCAGTACGGCGAGAACCAGCATCATTCGTGGGAACTGATTCAGCAATCGCACGCCATCGCCAACGGGTGTTACGTGTGTGCGGCCAACCGCGTGGGACACGAACACATTTCGGGATCGGACGGGCGGCCGGTTCATCCGGACGGGATCGAATTCTGGGGCCAGTCCTTCATCGCCGCGCCCAACGGCGAGGTGGTGAAAAGGGGCTCGGTGGATCGGGAGGAAGTGCTGGTGGTGCCGTGCGATCTGGAGCGGGTCGAGTTCAGCCGGACGCATTGGCCGTTCCTGCGCGATCGGCGGATTGACGCTTACGGGGCTTTGACCCGGCGGTTCATCGATTCGGAGTAGTTGCGGCTTTGCCATCCCTCGGCTTTTCGGGATAATCCGGCTTATGGTGCGTGTTTTGTCCTCAACCCCCGCTGCGCTCGGTTACTCCATGCCGCCGGAGTGGTATCCGCACAAGGCGACCTGGCTGAGCTGGCCCAGGCCGGAGGGCATTTCCTTTCCCAAACGCTACGAAGGCATCCCGGCCAACATGGCCGCGATCATCCGGGAAATCGCCCCCCGCGAGCGGGTTGAGATCAACGTCCCCAACGACAACTACGAAACCCTGGTTCGAAAGCAACTGGACGACGCCAAGTGCCCGGCGGACAACGTCTTCTTCCACCACATCCGAACCGATGAAAGCTGGTGCCGCGACCACGGCCCGGCGTTTCTGATCCGCACCAAACGCACCGGTCGGCGGGAGGCGGCGATCGTGGATTGGGACTTCAACGCCTGGGGCGGCAAGTATCCCCAGTATCAGGACGACGACGCCGTGCCGACGCGCATCGCCGAGGAACTGGGGCTGCCGGTCTTTTATCCCAAGATCGTCATGGAAGGCGGCGCGGTGGACTTCAACGGCGCCGGCACGGTCCTGACGACCGAATCCTGCCTGTTGAACAAGAACCGCAATCCCAAGCTTTCCAAAAAGCGGATTGAGCAATATCTCAAGGACTACTACGGCCAGCGGCACGTGATCTGGCTGGGCAAAGGAATTGTCGGAGACGATACCGACGGTCACGTTGACGACTTGGCGCGGTTCATCAATCCCACGACCATCGTCGCGGCCGTGGAGGAAGACCCCCGAGATAGGAACTACCCGATTCTGCAAGAGAATCTCGAACGGTTGCGCCAGGTCAAGGACCAGGACGGCCGGCCGCTGGAGATCCTGGAAGTGCCGATGCCGGGCGTGGTCGAGTACGAGGGGACGCGCCTGCCGGCCACTTATGTCAATTTTTACTTTGTGAATGGGGCGCTGCTGGTGCCGACCTATCGGCACAAGAAAAACGACCGCCGGGCGCTGCAAATACTGCAAAGCCGTCTGCCGAACCACAAGGTGATCGGGATCGACTGCATGGAACTCATCTGGGGCCTGGGGGCCATCCACTGCCTGACGCAGCAGCAGCCGAAGTGGTGATGACGCTTTTCTCGGTTCTTCGTTTCGTCGTCGCCCGCAGGGCGACGTGTCTGTTTACGACAGAAAAGTGTCGCCCTGCGGGCGACGGCGAAACGAAGTCATCAGCGTATGGTTGAACTCGGTTGCCTGTCACATGATGAAGACGGCGGCGGCGACGACGCTGGTCCAGAGGCCGGTCTTGTCGCCTTCGGCGGTCTGCACGAAGGAGCGGGTTTTGACGATTTCTCCGCTGGCCTGGTATTGCTGCTCACGCTCGTCCCAGGCTTTTTCCGCATCGAAGCCAATACCCAGCGTCGTGGCCAGCATCGTGGCCGACATGTCTTCCACCAGGTCTTCGGTCTTCTTTTCCGTCATCCCAAAGCCGTGATGTTCGGCGATGTAGCCATAGGCGTGGTTCTTCGGAATGGCCAAGCCGATGCCGGCGCAGATCAAACGGTTGGGTTCGTCAGTGAAGGCTTCGGCCAAGACCACGAAGGTGATCGATCCGGGCCGGAGCTTCAGAACCCCTTCCTTGGCCGGAATAATCTTGCAACTGGTCGGATAGATGGACGACACCCGCACCAGATTCTGCTTCTCGATGCCCGCGTCGCGCAACGCCAGCTCGAAGCTCTGGAGCTTGTACATGTGCCGGCCCACGCCCTTGGTGAAAAACATCTCCTTGGGCATCAGTTCTTCAGACAACATTGCTGGACTCTCCTTGGCAATCGCGACCGGTTAAAACGTGAGCGTGTCGATTATAGCTTCGCATCGACGTGCGTGAAGTGCCAAACGATCAAATCAACCCGTTCCAATCCGGCGGCAGCAGCAGCACCGGAATGTGGGTGTTCTTAATCAATTCCACCGGCACGTTGCCGGCAAGCAGCCGGGCAAAGACATTCTTTCCCGTCAATCCCAATACGATCAGCGACGCCTCGCGTTCGACGGCCATGTTCAAAATCGCGTGGGCGATGTCGTCGCTGAACATCAGCACGGCCTGGACCACCAGGCCCCGGTCCTGCAATTTGTTTCTCAGGGCGTCGATGGCAACTTCGCCTTCGGCCTGCTCGCGTTCGCGCATCTGCCCGCCGCTGGGACGCGAAACGTGAACCACCAGCACCTCCGCACCCAGGCGCTTGGCCAGGTCGGCCACCGGTTCGACGACTTTTTCGGCCGCCCAGGGGCTGCTGACCGCCAGTAGGATTCTGCTCATACGTGTTTCTCCATCAATGCCCGCATCTGTCGCAGCGCCTTGCCCCGATGGCTGATTCGGTGCTTTTCCTCCGGCGGAAGTTCCGCCGTGGTCTTTTGCAACTCGTCGATCAAAAACAGCGGATCGTACCCGAAGCCGTTTTCGCCCCGCTGGGTTCGCAGGATGCGTCCTTCCACCGCGTCGCGGGCGGTCAGGATGGTCCGGCCCTGCGGATCGGACAAGGCCAGAACGCATACGAACCGCCCGGTTCGACGGTCATCGGGCGTCGATTCCAGTTGCCGAAGCAGCAAGGCGTTGTTGTCCGCATCCCCGCGGCCGGCGTTGTTCACTTCCGCCCAGCGGGCGCTGAGAACGCCCGGCGCGCCGTCCAGTGCGTCCACTTCCAGGCCGCTGTCATCGGCCAAGGCCCAGGAGTTCAGCGCCTTGGCGTAGTAAGCGGCCTTCAAGCAGGCGTTGTCCAGAAACGTCCGTCCGGTTTCTTCCACGGGGGTGATGGACCGGTGGGCCGACAGGTCGGTCCATTGGAACCGATCCGCACCCAGCATCTCGCGAAACTCGCGGACCTTTCCCGGATTACTCGTCGCAATCAATAACTGCACGGTTCAATCTCCGATCGATCGTAACTTTCCCTTGCCCGGAATCTTTCGCTGCCCGTCCGTCGGGGCGGACGGTTTGGGGGCCGGCTCTTCCGGCACGGTCGGTTGGACCGCCCCCGTTTCGGACTGGCCCGATCCGACTGCCGCGTTTTCGGCGTGCTTGATGATCACCAGAAATGACGGATCGGGCACATCGACTTCTCTTTGCGTCGCCGGATCGATTCCCTTCCGGTGAGTCTCCATGCCGTTGACGGAGTGAACCGGATATCGCCGTATTGTCGCGAGCATCGCCGGGTCCATCACTTCCACCTTGGGCTTGAGCACGCGGATGGGTTTGCCGTCGGCGGTGTACTGGGGTATGGCCATATCCGGATGGTCGCCGGGTACGACCACCACCACGCCGTTCGGGTTGGAGTTGCTCGCCTCGGCCGTTTCCTGCTGCTTGACCGCCTCCGCCGGCCAAGCGCCGACACAGACCGAACTGACGTTGTCCCCGTGATAGTAATACGCTTCAATGCCTTGAGCCCGTGCTTCTTTGACGGCTTCCACGGCGGCGCGTTTGCGATCGGGGCTGTCCTTGTAGGCGCCGATCTGCAACGACCAGTACATCCGGGCGGAAGTATTGGCCAGGTTCCATTCCGGCGGCCCGCCGGGGTCCGGCGAAGGCAGTTCCAGAAACAGACAGGCGGGGAAGATTCGCTCGCCGTTGGCGTCGGTCATGGCCGCCAGCATCTTGCGATCTCGCTGGGCTTGCTCGCCTTCCGAGCCGTCGGCCGAGCCGAAGGTTCGGTAGTAACCGTAGTAGAGCGTGCTTTCGTTTTCGCCGTGGATGAGGAAGAAATCCCTCTTGCCGGTCATCTTGACCACTTCGCCCCGGAACCGCTTGGCCGTAACCACATGACCGGCCCCGCCGAACACCCGGCAGCAGATCGTGTAGCGGGCGTCCCTGGGCGGGATGGGCGGGCTGCCATCGTCGCGGGCCGGCTTGCGCATCGCCAGCGATGCACCGGCCAACACGATCACCGTCATCAGCGACATCCATCGCAGCTTCATCACACGACTCCTTTATCTGGCCAACGCTTCCCGCTGCAATTGCATGATCCTTTCACAGCCGCCCACCGCCAAATCGATCAACTCGTTCATGCGCGTGCGGTCAAAGCCCAGGCCGTTCTCCGCCGAGCCTTGTATTTCAACAAACTTTCCGGCCGCAGTAAAGGCAACGTTCATGTCCACCTCGGCCCGCGAGTCCAGCGGATAATCCAGGTCCAGGCAAGTCTGGCCCTCAACCACCCCGACGCTCACGGCCGCCACCTGATCCATCAAGGCGTGCTTGGGGTCGTAATATTTCGCGTCGTAGCGGGCGGGAACCCCCTCTCCGCTCTGAGCCCCGGGCATTTGCGCCGGCAACGAAGCCATGGCGTCAACCAGAGCCACATACGCCCCGCAGATGGCCGCCGTTCGCGTGCCTCCGTCGGCCTGGAGAACCTGACAATCCACCGCGACGGTGTGCGGGCCGACCTTGGACAGATCGACCACCGCCCGGAGCGTCCGCCCGATGAGCCGCTGAATTTCCGTGCCGCGCGAGTCGGTATGCCCCGTCTTGGGCCAGGCTTTCCGCTGGGGCGTTGACGCCGGCAGCATCACATAATCGGCGGTGATCCACCCACCGGGGCGGGTTTCCTTGAACCAGGGGGGTAATTCGGGCGTGATCGACACGGTACACAGGACAATCGTCTTGCCCTGCTCCCACAAAACCGATCCGGCCGGGGTCTGGGTAAACCGCCGGGTGATCTTCACCGGGCGAAGCTCGTCGCGTCCACGGGGGCTATTGGCCATAGTGCGGGCACTATACCATTTTTGCCCCCCGCTCACGATGGATGCCGCGAGCAACTTTGCATAACAACCACGTCGTCGGCAGGCGTCAAAGGCGGCTTTCGCTCACGTTTTGACGTCTCAAGTTCCGATAATTATTACGTCTGAACTGAGCATCAGGAGGATGCGTCGATGCGTGAAATCGTCTCTGCCGCCCAACGACTGAGGACAGTCCGACGGGCATCTCAACAGTTTCTGGAGCTTTGGGCTCTGGAATGCCTGTTTGACCGGCCCCACCTTGTCGATCGCGTCGCCTCCGACGTCGAGCGAGCTGCGGACGTAGCCGTGGCCGACCCGCTCAATCACGACTGGTCCCTGCTTTATCGCGGCAGCATTCTGGACGATTAAATGACCATGCTCGTAGCCCATTTTGCCAAGGCAGAGCTGGACGCCCGATTACCTTTTGGACACTAAGTCATGGGCACTATTTCCACCGGCGTCGGGCTGATAAGCGGACTCAACACCAAGGACATCATCGATCAGTTGATGTCGATCGAGTCGCGGCCCAAAACGCTGCTCCAAACCCGTATCGACAGCCTGAACCAGCAGCGTCTGGCCTTCACCGACCTGACCACCCGCCTGGCATCCCTCAAAATCACCGCCACCACCCTGAAAAAGCCCTCTTCCTTCCAGAACACCACGGCCACCAGCAGCAACAGCAACGTTCTGACCGCCACCACCACCAAAAACGCCCCCGTGGGCTCGTTTCAATTCCAAGTCTCCCGGCTGGTCACCACCCAGCAGGCCATCACCAGCGGATTCAGCGATTACGCCAGCGCCAAGGTCGGTGCCGGCACCTTTACCATTGAAATGGGCGGCGGCGACTTAGGTTCACAAACCCAGCTCTCCCAACTCAACGGCGGCGAAGGGGTTCGCCGCGGTCAGTTCCGCATCACCGACCGCAGCGGCGCCACCACCGTCATCGACACGTCCAATGCCATATCGCTTGATGACGTCGTCAAGAAGATCAACAACTCGCTGGATATCAGCGTTCACGCGAAGATCGACCAAAACCGCCTGGTTCTGACGGATTTAACCAACAAGACCGCCGCCGATCTGACCGTGCAAGACCTGGGCGGCGGACATGCCGCCGAGGATCTGGGAATCACCAACGCCACCGCCGCCAGTGTGACGGCCAGCACCCTCGGCGGCCAGGACATCAACTATCTCAGCAACAACAACCTTCTTTCCGACCTGAATGACGGCCGAGGCGTCCGCCGGGCCACCTCCGGAACCGACTTTGACATCACCGTCGGTTCGACCGTCCATCACGTCTCGCTGAGTTCGGCCAAGACATTGGGCGACGTCATCAGCACCCTCAATAAGATCAGCGGAACCGATCCGGCTGACTTCACCGCCACCCTCAACGGCAACGCCATCCAGATCAACGCCGTCAATCCCGCCGACTCCATCACCGTCACCGAAGTCGGCTCCAAGGCCGCGACAGACCTGGGCATCCTCAAAACCGGCACCGGTCAGATCAACGGGTCGGACGTTCTTGCCGGTATTGATACCGTCCTGCTCTCTTCACTCAATGGCGGCCAAGGTCTGTCTCTGGGCTCCATCACCCTCGCCGACCGCACCAACAACGGCGGTAACGGCCCGGCCACCATCGACCTGTCAGGCGCTCATACCGTTCAGGACATTCTCGACGCCATCAATTCCGCACCCAACGCCAAGGTCGCCGCCTCCCTCAACGCCTCGGGCAACGGCATCCAGATCGTCGATCGGTCCGGCGGCACGGGCAACCTCATCATCGACGACGCCTCCGGAACCACCGCCGCCAGCCTGGGCATCAAGGGTACCTTTGATTCCTCAAAAACCATCGTCTCCGGCGCGAATCTCCAGCGTCAGTGGGTAACCGAAAACACCCTTCTGAAAGACTACAACGGCGGCAAAGGCGTCACCCCCGGTTCGTTCCGCATCACCAGCGCCAGCGGCAACTCCGCCCTCATCGACCTGTCCCAATCCAACTACACCAACCTCAAGGACGTCATCACCGCCATCAACAGCGCCAACACCGGCGTCGTCGCATCCATCAACGCCCACGGCGACGGACTTCTCCTGACGGACAACTCCGGCGGAGCGGGAACCATGAAGGTGGAATCCGTCAGCGGCACCACCGCGTCCGACCTTAATCTGCTGGGTACGGTCAGCGGCAACACCCTCGACGGCTCCTTCGAGAAAACCCTCGACATCACCGCCGACGACACCCTGGCTTCGGTTCAACAAAAAATCAACAACCTCGGCTTCGGAATCAGCGCCAGCATCATCAACGACGGTTCCGGGTCGGCCCCCTACCGCTTGTCGTTGAATGCCCGCAATTCCGGCTACCACGGCCGGGTCGTCCTTGACGCCGGTTCCACGTCGCTTCAGAGTCACAACCTGGTCGAAGCTCAGGACGCCGCGGTTTTCCTCGGCGGCGCTGACGCCGAAAAGCCCCTGCTTGTCACCGCCTCCAGCAACCAGCTCTCCGGGGTCATCCCCGGCGTCAATATCGAGCTTAACGGTGTCAGCTCGTCCCCCGTCACCCTCAGCATCACCCGCAACGCCGACAGCGTATCCAAGCAGCTCCAGGATTTCGCCGACAACTTCAATCAGATGGTGGACAAGATTTCCACGCTGACCAGCTTTGACTCCTCCACCAACAAGGCCGGCCTGCTCCTGGGCGATTCCACGATTCAGCAGATTCAGTCCCAGTTGTACGGGGCGTTCACCAGCGTCGTTTCCAGCGTCGGGCGGTACCGGACGTTCGCGGATATCGGCTTGACCATCGGGGACAGCGCCAAGCTGACTTTTGACCCGGACAAGTTCCAAACGGCGTACGCCACCGACCCCGACTCCGTCAGCGCCCTGTTCACCAAGTCCCAGACCATTGACGGCAATCTTCAGGAACTGGGTCTGGGCAGCAAGCTGGAATCCGCCATCACCAAGCTCATTGATCCGGTCGGCGGCCTGATTACCCTGACCGACCAAACCATCGACTCCCGCACCACCCAGTTCCAGGGTCGGATCACGCAACTGGACTCGCTGCTTCAGGACAAGCGAACCCGCCTTGAGCAGCAGTTCGCCAACATGGAAACCATCCTGTCCAACCTGCAATCCCAGCAATCGGCCTTGGGATCGCTGAGCACTACAACGACCAGTTCGTCCTCGAAATAAGCCGGGAGATCGCTATCACTTAACCCTGACGTATCGTTTGGCCGATAACATAGCTATCCATCAGTTCGGGACAGTGTCATGAATCCACAGGCCGCACAGAACTATTTACGGACGAAAGTCCTCACCGCAACGCCCGAGCAGTTGCAACTCATGCTCTACGACGGGGCGCTTCGTTTCGGGGAACAGGCCCGTGCCGCCCTGACGGAAAAGAACTACGAGCGAACCCATGGCCTGATTTCCCGGGTGCAGCGCATCCTCACGGAAATGTCCTGCACCCTCAAACACGACGTCTACCCCGAGTTGTGCGGAAAACTGGCCTCCCTCTACAACTACGCCTACCGCAAGCTCATCGAGGCCAACATCGAACACCGCGTTGACGCCCTGGACGATGCCTTGGAGGTGCTCCGCTATCAGCGGCAGACCTGGGCCATGCTTCTGGAGCAGTTGGGCAAACGGAAAGCGGCCGTCGCCGCCACCAAGCTGGACATGCCCGCCCCCGACGAACGCATGGAAGCCAGTATCTCCATGCAGGGATGAAGGGGATTTGCAATTTGCGAATGCCAATTTGCAATTTTTGATTGCTTCGTTTCGCTGTCGCCCGCAGGGCGACGCTTACCAGCGAAAGAAACGAAGCGTGTTTTCCTGCGTTATTTTTGCCACGTCGTCCACACGCACTGACTTGATTTCAGCGATAGCCGCGGCCGTATGAATCACCATGGCGGGCTCGTTGACTTTTTGTTTGCGGAAGGGTTCGGGAGTCAGGTACGGGGCGTCCGTCTCCAGAAGCAGGCGATCCAGGGGCGCGTCGCGGACGACCTGCCGAAGATCGTCGGACTTCTTGAACGTGACCACTCCGGTGATGCCCAGCAAATAGCCGGCGTCGAGAATCCGCCGGGCTTCGGCGGGGGTTCCGGTGAAACAGTGGAACACGGCGGGAAGCGTCGGGAAGTTCTTCATAATCGCCAGGCAATCCTCCACCGCCTCGCGGCAATGGATCACCGCCGGTTTGTTCAAATCCGCGGCCATCTGCAACTGCGGCTCGAGAAATTGCCGCTGACGATCCTTGGGGGAAAAGTCATAGTGATAATCCAACCCCATCTCGCCCAGCGCCAGAACGGCCGAATCCTGAGCCAACTCGCGCACCCGGGCCAACTGCTCAAGGTGCGATTCGGCCACATAGTTGGGATGAATCCCCACCGTGCAGCGGATGTTGTCCCGCCCCCGGCACAGGGACACCGCGTCCTGATCGTCGGCCAGGTCGGTTCCCACCGTAATCAGACGGTCCACCCCTGCCGACTCGGCACGGCGGAGCACGTCATCAAGCTGCTGGCGGATGCGAGGATCGGTGAGATGGCAATGGCTGTCGATCATGGCTTAGAACGTGGCGGCGAACGCCCCGATTGTATGGCGGATCTGCGGCGATTGTCCCTCGGGCCAGACGATGGCGATCACATCGAAGCGGGCCGGGGGTTGCGGTTGGCCGTAGCGGCTCAGGTAATACCGCCCCACCTTGGTCAGTTGGTGCTGCTTGGCGGGATTGACCTGCTGTTCGGGCTGCGGGTCGTCCTGGGAACGGGTCTTGACCTCGACGAAGACCAGCGTCTTTCCCTCGCGGGCGACGATGTCGATTTCGCCCAGCACACAACGGTAGTTGCGCAGGATGATCTTGTAGCCCTTGTTGCGAAGGAAACGGGCGGCCAGGTTTTCGCCGCGGTCGCCGAGGGCGTCGTGCTGGGGCGTCCCGCTGAACAGGTTTTGGAGCCAGCCGATCATGGGGGAGAGTATCTTACCCGGGTGGGAGTTGTGCAAGGGGAGGTGAGGGGAAGAGAACGCGGCCCGATGGGCCGCCGCGAAACGGGAGAGTCGCTGATTGTCGGCGCAAGAGAGAAGGCGACTCACGGGGAGCCGCCTTCGTCTGTATTTTATTTCCGTCCGATTCGATTAGCTGGCGGAGGAAGCGACGGCCGGGGTTTCGGCGACTTCTTCCTTCTTGGCCTTGCGCTTTTCGGTCAGGCGAACGGCCTTGCCCACGCGGTCGCGCAGGTAGAAGAGCTTGGCCCGGCGGGACTCGCCGCTGCGTTTGACGGTGACGCTGGCGATGAACGGCGAATGCAGCGGGAAGATACGCTCGACGCCTTCGTTGTTGACGATCCGGCGGACGGTGAAGGTCGTGTTGATCCCTTCGCCCTTACGCATGATGACGGTGCCGGAGAACACCTGGATGCGCTCCTTGTCGCCTTCGACAATGCGGGTGGCCACATCCACCGTGTCGCCGACGCGGAACTGCGGGATGTCCTTCTTCATGTATTCTTGTTCGATCTCTTTCACAATACCGTGCGACATGGTGTTCTCCTCAGTCTCTGCAAATCAACCTTGACGTTCCTGTTTATCCAAATACGCCTGCCACAAATCCGGGCGGCGTTGTTGCGTCCTGATTTTCCGCTGCTCCAAGCGCCACTGGGCGATCAGGCGGTGATTCCCGCTGAGCAGCACGTCCGGCACACTCATCCCGCGATACTCTCGCGGACGGGTGTACTGCGGATACTCGATCAAACCGCCGGCGAAGGTTTCATCCGCCGCCCCGGTTTCCGCGCCCAAGGCTCCGGGCAACAGCCGAACGACGGCGTCAACGACCACCATCGCCGCCAGTTCTCCGCCACTGAGCACGTAATCGCCGATACTCACTTCCATCGGCCGCAGGCCCTCGACGATTCGCTCGTCAAAGCCTTCGTAGTGCCCGGCAATCATCAACAGACGCTCTTTCCCGGCCAATTCTTCGGCCAGTTTCTGATCGAACAAGCGTCCTTGCGGTGTTAACAGAATCCGCGTTGCCGGCCTGGGATCCTGACTTTCGACATTCTCGACGGCGTCGAAAACGGTCTGGCACATCATGACCATTCCGGGACCGCCGCCGAAAGGCTTGTCGTCAACCGACTTATGCTGATCGGTGGCGAAGTCTCGAATATTCGTCAACCGATACTCGACCAATCCTTTATCCGCTGCCCGCTTGGGAATGCTGGTGCCCAAGATGGGCCCAAACATTTCCGGGAACAGGGTCAAAATATCAATCCGCAGCGCCATACCGAGCCGTCATCCTATCCGTATCAACCGGCCGAGGTTTCCCCGAAGCCGCTGAACCGGACGCGATGCTAGGCCTTGGGCGCCTCTGCGGCCTTGGCGCCTTCGGCCGGGGCAACCACTTTGGGCTTGCCGGGCTTGGGCAACCGAAGCTGCTTGTGTTCCAAGCCGTTTTTCTTCAGCATCGAAGAAACGGTCTCGGACGGGATCGCGCCGTGATCCAGCCAATACTTGCAGCGGTCAAGGTTTACGACGAACTGCTTGGTCGCATCCTTGTTCCGCGGGTCGTAAAAACCCAGTTCTTCAATGACGCGCCCGTCGCGGGGGGAACGCGAATCAATCGCGTTGACCCGGAAAAACGCGCCGTGGCTGCGACCCAACCTCTTCATTCTTAGCTTGACCGACATTCAGGTTCTCCATGAATCCTAAAATTATGCGAATCGAATAGTATAGCGATCGCCCCTCCCTTTACAAGAGCCGGTAATACCTTTGTGACAATTCTCCCTCAAACCGCCTCTGAGGGTACGGGCTGAACGGGGAAAATGCATTACATGCTCTGCCGCCCCTCACGCATGAGCACAAGCGGTTCGGTTCGTCCCACCACGATCGCCGGCCAAATTGCAGCCAGGACGCAAAGTCCCAAAGCCAGGCCAAACCCGAGGGACAGCTTGGCCCAGGGAATGAGCAGCGAAGGGCGTAAGCCGCCGAAAAAGCCGACCGTCTGGGAAATTCCCGTACCACACCACCCGGCCATCACACCAAAACCCAGGCTGAGAATACAAGCAACCACTCCGATTAATACTGCTTCCACGAAAACCATCCGTACCAGGGTTGATCGGTCATAACCCAGAGCTCGCAGCACGCCCATATCCCAGCGACGGGCGCGAACGGAAGCCAGGATCGCGTTCACCACCCCCAGGGACGTCACCACCAAAGTTACCAGCGGCAATTGGCTCATTCCCCAGATCATGCCGTCGGCACGGGTGCCGATACGGCTGCGAATTTCCTCCGTCCGGGTAATGCGAACCGACGGCGCCGTGTCCATGGAGGGGAAACCGAAGGCGGCAACGTCATACTTTCGGCCGGTACTCTGCTGGGCGATATCCCGCATCGACCTGGCCAGGTCATCCTTGCCGAGATGCTGACCCGTATTCATCCAGAAAAAACGCACGGCGTCCAGGTGAAAGTCCTGCTTCACATTTTCGTAGGAGGCGAAGACCATCGCCGCCGAACGGGGGCTATTCATCCGCACCCCGGAAAACTTGGATATCCAATGCCACCCCGGCAACGACACCGCCCCGGCGATGCGATACTCCACCGGCTGCCGCGGTTCACCGGGTGGGACGAGTTTGAACTTGTCGCCGACGGACAGGCCGGTTTCCCAAAGGAAGTGATCGGGAACAATACAGTATCGCCCCTGCTTCATCCGCTGGACGGCCTCCTGCCGATTGCCTTGAATGAATCGCATGTTCAACAGCGGAGCATTGCCGCCCACCCCCTGATCGGCATCCAGTCCGATGACGATCACGTTGTCCTGGCGGGTGACGCTGCTTCGGAGCCGGCTGCCGGTAATGTCTTCGGCCAGTTTCGCCTGCTCCACTGCCAGTGGCAGACATTGGCCGGGCACAACCCCCTTGGCCTGCTGCACGGTCGGAACAGCCGACTCCGGCACTCCCAACGGCAGAAATGCCACCATTGAATCGGGCGTCCAGTGGCCAGGAACAAACGGTTGCAACATCGAATAACCCCAGGTTTGAATGGCGGCAAACAGCCCCAGCCCGATCGTCAGCGACACCGTGGTTCCCACGGTTCGCCACAAATTGCTGGCCAACTGCATCCGGACCAGATTCGGATGGACGCAAAGTATCCTCGCCAGCAGCGGCCCGATAAGCCGTTCGACAAGAATTACCGTCGCAGGGGCCAGCAGGATAGACCCGATCGCCATGCTCGTACAACCCAAAGCCATGTAGACGCCATAACGGGCTTCGTCGGAAACCGGCAGAACGTACACCAGCAAAGGATTGACAACCAGCAATCCCAACCCTGCCAGCGTCGCCAGCACCAGCCCGCGCCAAGGCCGACTCGTGGGATATGACGTCATCGCCTCCAACGGTGTCACGCGCATGGCGCGCCACGCCGGGATGATCGACGCCGCCAAGGCTCCCCCCACGGCCCAACCGGCCGACAACAGTACGCACCAGAATCCCAATGAGCCGCCGGTGAACACCTGCGGTTTGGTTTTCTGCATGACCCACAACAACCCCCAGCCCGCCGCCAGACCGCCCGCCCAGCCGATTGCGGCCAAAACCAGGCTCTCACCGACGACCACGCCCGCGATCTGGCCCCGCGTCAGGGCCACGGCCCGCAACACCGCCAACTGGCGGATGCGTTCGCTGACTCCCATGCTCAAGGTGGTGAAAATGATGAAAGCCGCCGCCAGCAGCGCGATCCCCGTCGCCGAGTAGGCCTGCTTGCGCACGGCTTCGGCGGACATGCCTTCGTTGAGCTCCGTGCGCAGGTCCTGCGGTCGCTGCAACAGCAGCGGCGGATTCGCCTTGGCCAGAATTGCCGACCATTTGGCGCGGAACGAATCCGACTCCACTTCCGGTTTCAGGCTGATGCCGATGTAGCTGATGAGGCTGTCTCCGAGGACGTCTTCGGCCAGCGCCATGGGCACATACAGTGCGGCCGACGCCGGCCCGCGCGACGATCCGGGCATCATCCGCTGGCCCGGCACGCCGGGGCTGCCCACTTCGGTGACAATCCCGATGATCTTCACCTGGCACGGCGAACCGCCGCCGCGAGCGGCGACCAGCACCGAGTCGCCCAATTGAATCTGCATCCGCTTGGCCGTTTCGCTACTGATCACTGCCTGCATCGCCTGGGGTTGGTTCGGCGCAAGCCAGTTGCCTTGCACCATCGCATAGGGCGGTTCCTTGGCGTCGGTTCCGACCAGCATCGGACCTCCCATGCCCGGCGGGCGGATTGGAGATGCCCCCGGCACGCCCGGACGATTCGGCGTTGCCTCGGGCACGCGGAGCACCACCGGCAGGCCGGTTTCCGGATCGATCCGCCTTGCCGAAACCCGCGCCTGCAACACCGGCTCCGCCTGCGCCACCGCCGGATCCTTGCGCAATTCATCAACCACGCCAGGCTCGATCCCCCGGGACATTCCCGGCATGGCCTGGGATGATGTACCGGCAGCTATCTCCGGCTGGACGATCAATTCGTATCGACCAAACGATTTGGAGGCAAAACCGGCGAACTGCCCCAGCAGCGCGTCATACCCGCTGACCACCCAGATGACCATGCACGCGGCGGCGATCATCGCCACGGACGTCAGGATCACCCGCGCCGGATGCCGCCGCAAGTCGGCCGCGATCAATTTTCCGGTGGTATTCATGCCCGCGGCTCCTGCACGCTACCCGTGCCGACGATCTGCTGGTAATGCGCCGCCAGAAGCTGGGGATCGGCGAACTGGCCGGTAGGAAACTCGGCGAGGTTGGTACCGTCCTTAAGCACCACCACCCGCTGCGCCCAAATGGCCACAGCCGGTTCGTGGGTCACCAGGACAATCGTCCGGCGCTGTTCACGGCACAAATCGCGAAGCAAGCGGCAGATTTTCTGGCCGGTCACCGAGTCCACGCTGCCGGTCGGTTCATCCGCCAGCACCAGCGCCGGATCGCTCATCAGCGCCCGGGCGATGGCCACCCGCTGCTGTTCGCCGCCGCTCAAGGCGTCGGGCCGATGGTGGCGGCGATGCCCCAGTTCCAGCCGGCCCAGCAATTCATCCAGCCGCTGGCGCGACACGTCGCCGGACCCGTCGGCCATCAGCGGCAGCAGAATGTTCTGCTCGGCCGTCAACGAGGGAATGAGATTGAACGCCTGGAACACCAACCCCACCCGCCGCCGCCGAAACAACGTCAATTGCCGGTTCGACAGAGTTCTCAGATCACATCCATCCACCACCAGTCGCCCCTCGTCCGGCGGCGTCAATCCCGCCAGCAGGTGCAACAGCGTGCTCTTGCCCGAACCGCTGGCGCCCATGACCGCGACGAATTCGCCGCGATCAACGCTCAAGTTCACCCGCGAGAGGGCGTGAATCGTCACGCTCCCCTGGCGGAACAGCTTGGCCACGTTTTCCACTTGTACCGGTCGGATGGCCACGTCCGCCTCCGGTTTGTCCTGTAAGGCTTGCATGTCGCTCCTGCCGTAAAAACGCCCCCGTGATTCCCGCCCCGGCGTCACCGGATCGTCAACCCCGGAAACACCAGCACCATTGTCCCGCCGTTGGAGACTCCCACGCCATAGTTGCCGCCGTTGTTGCGCGGGGCCCAGGGGTAATACCCCTCGGCCATGCCCGAATAGGTCGGCCATTTTTCCAGCAGCCCAAGACCATTGTCCCCGACCTTCACCAGCGGCGCGATTTCGCCTACGTGCCCGTCCAGGAAAATGGCGTTGGAGACGCCGTTGTGGCGGAAACAGAGGCTGCCGATCTGCCCGGCCAGCGGATCCGTCGTGTTTCCCGCCGTCACTATCGCCGCCACAGCCGGATTGCGGTAGGCGGTGGTGTTTGCGGTCAGCGGGTTGTTCTGCCAATCCGCCCAAACCATCGTCTGCGAGGGATCGGCGCCGGGAATCGCCAGCATGCTCCGCTTGATCCACATCTTCCCGAACTTGCCCCCGGAAATCGGCCGGCGGCTGGCGGAGGTCGAGTTCTGGTTACAGCCGATGCTGACGCGAACCGTGAACGTCGAACCGTCCTTTCGATAGAGCGGCCACGGCTGGGATGGGTCGGCCGGATCCGTTCCCGCCCCCAGCAACCCCAGTCTGCCCGCCGCCTCCGTATCCCCATCCCCCGGACAACGCGCCACCTTCTCGGACACTTCCCCGCCGCTCAGATACTTTCCCAGTCCATCGTAATAGTCAAAAACCTTGAACGCATCGACCATAAACCCATTATTCTCGCTGATGTACATTTCGCTGGCGATGGCGTACTGTCGCAACAGCGATTTGCACGACACCGATACCGCCGCCGCCCTTGCCCGCCCGAGCACCGGCAGGAGAATTGAAATCAACATGGCGATGATTCCGATCACCACCAGCAACTCGACCAGCGTAAATCCGCCGGTCGGCCGTTTTTTTTCGCAAACCCCAGTTTTAACCGTCCTTGAATGCATCGACTTCTTCCTTGCGGTTCCTTACCGGACAGGGTGGATCTGCAAATCCTGCAACGCCTCCTGCAACGCCAACACCGCCAGGGCCGTCGCCACCACCGGATCATCTTCCATCCATTTGCGATCCCCGACGAACGTCCCATCCGCCTTTTGCTGGCACGCCAGCTTGTGAATCAGCTCCAACCGCCAGTCGTGTGACGCCTTGACCTTATCAATAACCTTCGGATCGCCATTGGCTCTCATCGCTCTTGCGAGCGTGTAGTAGTAGTAATGGATCCCCTCTTTGGCGCTTTCCGGTCCCAGACAAGCCATCCCGGGATTCTCTTCCAACGTCCAGTTGTCGCTGATCCAGCCCCAGGCCGCCTTCACCCGCGGGTCGTCCTTGCTCAGACCCGCATAAATCAGGCTCTTGAAGCCCGCATAGGTCATCGAGCCATAGGAACGCAAACGACGGTTGCCCTCGGCACTGACGTACTGTCCGGCCGACGATTCGCCGTTTCCGTTGCGACCGGGGCTGTAGATGAATCCGCCGTCGTCGCCTGCCCAGGAAGCGGGGTTGCTTTCCGAATGGTTCTGCATGCCGCTGATGAACTTCACCGCATTCTGATAGGCCGGATCGCCGCTTTTGATCCCCGCGTCCCGCAAGGCGTCCAACACCACCGCCGCGTTGGACACGTCCGGCCGGCCCTTGGTCCCGCCGTACCCCCAGCCTCCGGAAAAACTTTTGTTCGCCGCCCCCGCGATCTCGTCCGTCCACTGGCTTGCGCAAATAGGCTATCGCCTTGTTGATGGGACTGCGAAGCTTCGGATCATTCACGCTCGCCAGCCCACTGACGCAGATGGCCGTATTGTAGTTGGCCAGCATATTGAGGTAGATGCCGCCGTTGGGCTGCTGGATCGACAGCAAATACGCCACCCCCCTTTTCACCGGCTGTGAATCGCTGCCGGCGTCTGCCTCCCGCGCCAGAATCCGCAGCACCATGGCCGTTATCGCCGGCGGCTGACGCTCGCTTCGCTGCCAGGAGCCGTCCGCCTGCTGTTGGCTTTTCAAATAGGCAGTCGCCTTGGCCAACACCGCGTTTCCTTCGACCAGCGCCTTGTCACTGGCCGACTGTCCCAACGCCAATCCCCAAGGCAAGGTGCAAATCAGCAGGAAAACCGCCTGACGAAACATGGATCACTCCTTTACACCCGTACCGTACCCCCCCTATTCCTCAAAAAAATACGATAGAATCTATACTCCTTCCGCTCGCCGATTCCAAAAGAGTGCAGAGTTTGCACAGCATCGCCGCCCTTCCTTGTCGGCAGCTCGACTTGTGCAATACGCAAGAAAGCCCACGGATAGCTATCCGTGGGCTTTGGGATCGCCGTACGGTTTCTTCTACATCTGTTCGGGGTGTTCGATTCCCAGGAGATCCAGCCCCATCGCCATGGTTCGCCCCGTCAGATCGCACAGGATCAAGCGGCTTGAACGTAGCGGCTCTTCGCTTTGGATTACCGGGCAGTTTTCGTAAAAGGCGCTGAAACGGGTAGCCAGGTCGTACAAATAGGCGCACAGGTTGTGCGGCTTGAGATCGCGCGACACCAGTTCGATGATCTCGCCCAGTCGCAGAATGTGCTTGGCCAGGGCCAGTTCGAAGGGGGATTCGAGCTGGATCGGGGCGGCGGGATCGGGCTTGCCGCCGGATTTGCGGAAGATGGATTGGATTCGGGCGTAGGCGTATTGCAGGTATGGCCCGGTGTTGCCGTCCATGGCCAGCATCTTGTCCCACGAGAAGACGTAGTCGCTGTTGCGGTCCTTGGACAGATCGGCGTATTTCACCGCCCCGATCCCGACGGCACGCGCGATGTCCCGCCGCTGCGATTCGGGCAGGTCGGGGTTCTTTTCGCTGACCAGGCGATAGGCCCGCTCCTCGGCTTCATCCAGCAGGTCTTTGAGCTTGACGGTGTCGCCGCTGCGGGTTTTGAAGGGCTTGCCGTCTTCGCCGAGCATGGTGCCGAAGGGGGCGTGTTCCAAGGACGCACTGCCGGCCCAACTGGCCTTGCGTGCGGTGGCGAAGACCTGGGCGAAGTGTTGCGCCTGACGCGAGTCGGTAGTGTAGATGATGCGGTCGGCGTGGAGTTCGTTGACCCGATAGCGGATGGCAGCCAGATCGGTGGTGCCGTAGAGATATCCGCCGCCGGTCTTTTCGATAATCAGGGGGTTTTCAAAGCCCTCGGTGAAGACGACCACCGCCCCTTCGCTTTCGACGGCCAATCCCCCCGCCCGCAGGTCGCGGACGACGGGCGGCAGCATGGGGTTGTAAAAGGATTCGCCCCGCTCGTTTTCCTGACGGAGCAGGACGTTGAGCCGGCCGTAGATCGGCTGGTAATGCCGGCGGGTTTCATCGACGATCCGCCGCCAGAGTTCCAATTCTTCTTTTTCTCCACCTTGCAACCGAACCACCGTCCGTCGGGCTTCGTCCTGAAAAGCGGGATCTTCGTCGAACTTCTTCTTGGCCCGGCGGTAAAAGTCTTCCAGGTCGTCAATATGCTGCTGGGCCGAGGCGGTGCCGTTGCACTTGAGGAAGGCGATGAGCATCCCGAATTGCGTGCCCCAGTCGCCGATATGGTTTTGGCGGATGACGTTGTTGCCGAGGAATTCGATCACGCGGGCGATGGCATCGCCGATGATCGTGCTGCGCAGGTGGCCGACGTGCATCTGCTTGGCGACGTTGGGGCCGGAATAGTCCACAACGACCGTCTGGGGATTGGGCGTTTTTTCGATGCCCAGACGCGGATCGGCGGCGATGGATTGCAGTTGTTGCTGGACCCAAGCCGGGGAAAGCCGGATGTTGATGAACCCGGGGCCGGCGATGGTCAGTTCCTGAGCCATGTCGCCCAGATTCACTTTGGCTTTGATTTGTTCGGCCACGGCGCGGGGGTTGGTTTTTTGCCCGGTCTTTTCCGCCACCTGCCTGGCCAGACTCATCGCCACGTTGGATTGGTAGTCGCCGAATTTTTCATTTTGTGCGACACTGATCATCGCATCGGTTTCGATGCCGAACTCATCGGCAATTGCCGTGCGAAAAGCCCTGTTCAGTTGAGAAATCATGGTTTGCATCGGCAGGAATATTACAGCAGAGCGGGATTGATCTCCACCGGCCGGTCGGGGGCGACGGAAAAAGGTTTGACCGGGCCAAAAGCCGAGAGTATGGTTCATCACTTCGGCGCTGCGTCCCTGCGGACGCTTTGCGCCCAAAAATCACACAAGGATCGACACCGATGAAAAATCTGGTCAGACACTGGCTTGTCATAGCAGCGGTTTTGTTCAGCGGCATCCTCAATGCGGGGATGCTGTCTGCCCCGGTCAGCGCACAGGAAGTCGCGTCGGTCCAACAATTGAAAGACGAGGCGATGAAGGCGGTGCAGGGCGGCGACTTTGACCGCACCATGCAACTGTTGACGCAGGCGGCCTCGCTTTCGCCGGACCCCAGCGTGGCCCAGATGAAAACCTGGCTGTCGCAGTTCGCCGCCCAGCGACAGGTCTTCACGACCGAACGCCGCAAGGAATATGACAAGGCCGTCGCCAACGTCCAGAAACTCCTGCAACACGGCAAGGACGGCTTCGCCATTGACGCCGCCGCCAAGGCCTATCTGCTGACCGACGACAAAACGGCCTTCCGCAAGGAAAAGTGGGTTGATGATCTGGTTGCCTCCACCACCGTTCTGGCCGAGAAATACCGCCAGTCCGAGCAGTGGCTCAAGGCGCTGCGGCTCTATTCGGACCTGAGCTCCATCGAGCCGGCCAATCCGCAATGGAAGGAAAAGCTGAAATCCGCCAGCCGGCGGATGCGTCTGCTGGCGTTGTACAACCCCGACGAATTCAAAGCGCGTCAGGAAGCCGAAACCAAGGAACGCGAAGAGGCCGAGGCGATCGTCAAGCCGACGACCAGGCCCACCACCAAACCCAAGGATGATGACGAAGAAAAGCTGGAAAGCTACAAGATCGATTGGCACGACACGCTCAAGGGCGTTCAGTTTGACATGCTCTGGGATGCCTTGGAAGACGCCCGCACCAACTATTACCGCGAGGTGAACTACCGCCAGATGATGAACGGCGGACTGAAGAGCCTCGAAGCCATCGCAACCACTCAAGGGTTGGAAAAGGCGTTCCCGCTGCTGAGCGACCAGACCAAACGCCAAGCGTTTTTGGAGGCGATCCGCAAGGGTCAGGCTGAAATGGCCGAGGCCGGCGACAACGGGGAGAAGCTGGCGGCCCGCACCGTCCTGGCGGAACTCCGGGCCGCCAACCGCGCCAGCATCGCCCTGCCGGAAGAAGTCCTGGTCAGTGAATTTTCCGACGGAGCCCTGGCCGAGTTGGACCCGTTCAGCAACATCATCTGGCCCAGCGATCTGGAAGAATTCAACAAGACCACTCAAGGCGAATTCAGCGGCGTGGGCGTGCAGATCCAGAGCGACGACGACGGCAGCCTCCGCGTCGTCAGCCCGCTGGAAGACACCCCGGCGTATAAGGCCGGCCTGAAGGCCGGTGACATCATCACCCACGTCAACGGCAAGAACATCAAGGGCATCACCGTCAATCAGGCGGTGAAGAAAATCACCGGACCCGTGGGCACGGACGTCACGCTGACCGTCCGCAGCCCCGACGGCAACGCCAAGGACTACACCATTCGCCGGGAAACCATCAAGGTCGCCAGCATCAAGGGCTGGTCGCATCGACCCACGGGCGGGTGGGATTACTTCGTCGATCCCAAGGAAAAGATCGGCTACGTCCGCCTGACCAACTTCACCCGGACCACCAGCGATGATCTGGACAAAGCCATGGAGGATATGCAGACCGACGGCGTACGGGCCTTGATCCTCGACCTCCGTTACAACCCCGGCGGGCTGCTGCCGTCGGCCATCGACGTGGTGGACAAGTTCATCAAGCAAGGGGTCATTGTCTCCACCCGCGCGGATCGCGACACGCCCAACCAACCCACCGTCGCCACCGCCAAGGGCGATGGCCAGGAGACCAAGCTTCCCATGGTCGTGCTGGTCAACCAGTACTCGGCCAGCGCCAGCGAAATCGTCTCCGGCGCCCTGAAAGACCAGCACCGGGCGATCATCATCGGCGAACGCTCCTTCGGCAAAGGAAGCGTGCAGATGCTCTTCCCGATCAGCGGCCGGACGGCTTATCTGAAGCTGACCACCAGCCATTACTACCTGCCCAGCGGCCGCTGCCTGCACCGCGAGGAAAACTCCACCAGTTGGGGCGTGGACCCCGACGTGGCCATCGAAATGACCCCCGAGCAGATGCGGTCGGCTTTGGACGTTCGGCAGGAACTGGACGTGCTGCGCGACGCCAGCGACCCGACCACCGTCCCCAGCCGGTTGCTCAAGCGGGAAGACGTTCCGGCCGTGGTGCGCGAGGCCATTGCCAAAAAGGATTCGCTGCTGGTGGACCCGCAACTGTCGGCTGCGGTTCTGGTTCTTCGCCTGCAATTGGCGGGTGGAACCAAGCTGTAAGCTCAATCAGTCCCGATTATTCGCGAGAAAGAAGCCCCGGATGTACATCCGGGGCTTTGATATTTAATCCCCGAGGGTTATCGTCACGACACAGGAAAGGAGGGATACATGCCTGTATATCTTGTGACGATACACGCCTATCGGTCATGGGATGAAGATCACCCCAATGGGTATGTCCAGCGAAGGGAGGGATTGAAAGAGCCGAGCCGGGGGTTGGCGCGATTTCGCGAGTCTCGGGCAAAATTTCCGCCAGCAAGGTTTTCACGGGAAATGCAGGAAGCTCTGCACGAGGTCGCGATTCTGATCGCAAAGGAACGAGACGCAAAGCTGCACGCCTGCGTGACATGCCCGACCCACGTACATGGGTTGGTGTCATTCAAGAGCCCCACATGCACATGTGGGGCTTTGATGCACTGTCACAAGGGATGTGCGGGACGCAAGCATGCGGAAGAAGTGCTCGTGAGGATGAAAAGAAAGATGGGGCAGGCGATTGCCACCATGCAACGAACTTCGGGAAAACCCTGGTTTTCGAGGGGATGGAACATCAGGAAGGTCAAAAGCCGGGAGCACTTCAATCACCTGATGGAATCGTATCTCCCGTTGCACGAAGCAAGCCAAGCGGGGATATTTCGGAAGTATTCGTGAGTAAAAAAAGAGCCCCGGATGTACATCCGGGGCTTTGGTTCTGATTCCTGCGAGAATGAGGGGGATTAGTACATCCCGCCCATGCCGCCGCCGGGGGCGCCGGCGGGTTCGGGCTTCTCTTCCTTGATTTCCGACACGATCGCGTCGGTCGTCAGCAGAAGGCTGGCGATGCTCGCGGCGTTCTGCAAGGCGGTGCGTTCGACCTTGGTGGGGACGATGACGCCCATCTTCATCAGGTCGCCGTATTCGTGGGTCAGGGCGTTGTAGCCGAAGGCGACTTCGGGGTTTTCCTTGACCTTCTGGGCGATGACGGAGCCGTCAACGCCGGCGTTCTCGGCGATCTGCTTGATGGGGGCTTCGACGGCCCGACGAACGATTTCGACGCCCAGACGCTGGTCGTCGTTGGCGGCGTTCTTGGCCACGTTCTTGAGGACTTTGGCCGCGGCGCGGATGACGGCGACGCCGCCACCGGGGAGGATGCCTTCTTCGACGGCCGCCCGGCAGGCGTGCAGGGCGTCCTCGACGCGGGCTTTCTTTTCCTTCATGGCGACTTCCGTCGCGGCACCCACCTGGATCTGCGCCACGCCGCCGGCCAGCTTGGCCAGACGTTCCTGGAGCTTCTCGCGGTCGTAGTCGCTGGTGGTGGCGTCGATCTCGTGCTTGATCTGCTCGATGCGGCCCTTGATGGCCTTTTCCGAGCCGGCGCCTTCGATGATGGTGGTGTTGTCCTTATCCACGCGGACCTTCTTGGCCCGGCCGAGCTGAGACAGCTCGACGTTCTCAAGTTTCAGGCCGAGTTCTTCGAAGATGGCCTGGCCGCCGGTGACGGTGGCGATGTCTTCGAGCATGGCCTTGCGGCGGTCGCCAAAGCCGGGGGCCTTGACGGCGCAGACCTTGAGCACGCCGCGGAGCTTGTTGACCACGAGGGTGGCCAGGGCTTCGCCGTCGATGTCTTCGGCGATGAGCAGAGCGGGCTTGCCCTGCTCGGCGATCTTGCTGAGCACGGGGACCATGTCGCGGGCGTTGGAAATCTTCTTTTCGTAGATCAGGATGTAGCAGTCTTCGAGCACCGCTTCCATGGTGTTGGGATCGGTCACGAAGTGAGGCGAGAGATAGCCCTTGTCGAACTGCATGCCTTCGACGAGTTCGACGTGGGTATCGAGGCTCTTGCCCTCTTCGACGGTGATGACGCCGTCCTTGCCGACCTTCTCCATGGCGTCGGCGATCATCTTGCCGATCTGTTCGTCCTGGTTGGCCGAGGAGGTGCCGACCTGGGCGACTTCCTTGGAGCTTTCGACCTTCTTGGACATCTTGCGCAGATCTTCGACGATGGCGTCGACGGCCGACTGGATGCCGCGCTGGATCTGGGTGGCGTTGGCACCGGAAGCAACGTTCTTCATGCCTTCGGCGAAGATGGCCTCGGCATAGACGGTCGCGGTCGTGGTGCCGTCGCCGGCAACGGTCGAAGTCTTGGAGGCGACTTCCTTGACCATCTGCGCGCCGATGTTTTCGTACGAGTCTTCCAGTTCGATTTCCTTGGCCACGGTTACGCCGTCCTTAGTGACGGTAGGCGAGCCGAAGGACTTTTCGAGCACGACGTTCCGGCCGGAGGGGCCAAGGGTAACCTTGACGGCCCGAGCGAGCTTGCGGACGCCGCGAAGAATCGCCTCGCGTGCTTCCTGATCGAATGCAATACGTTTTGCAGCCATGTTAATGAATCTCCTTATTGGTTGTCATTGGTCATTAGTCCTTGGTCATTAGTTGTTAGCCTCGCGAATGCAAAACCAAGGACTAATGACGGATGACGAATGACGTTCGTTGAATTATTCCACAATAGCGAGGACGTCGTCTTCGCTCATGATCATGAGTTCTTCGCCGTCGATTTTGACTTCGGTGCCGGCGTAGCTGGTGAAGATCACTTCGTCGCCCTTTTTGACGCCGAGGGGGGCGAGCTGGCCGTTGTCCAGCCGCTTGCCTTCGCCGGTGCTGAGCACCTTGCCGCGTTTGGGCTTTTCCTTGGCGGTATCGGGCAGGACGATGCCGCTCTTGGTCTTGGTTTCAGCCTCGACACGCTTGACGAGAATCTTGTCACCGAGAGGACGCAACTTGGCCATTGCACAAACTCCTTTGAGTAAAAGTTTTTCGTTTCCCACTATCCCTCGTTGGGCCAGCGGCTTTCGTAATAGCGACGCATGACTCGGGCGAGGGAATCCAAAAGCACGTTCAAATCCACCGGCTTGGACAGCACGCTGAAGACGTGCATCCCCAAGGCCTCGTGGAGCAGATGGTTGGTCAGATGATTCGCCAGGAGAATGGCCGGGGGGGGATTCTCCTGACCACGCATCAGCTTGATCACCTGCAAACCACCGAGTTGAGGCATCTGGGCATCCAGCACCGCCACATGGATTGGCTGCGACTGGATCATCCGCAACGCCTCGCGGCCACTGCGGGCACAAAGCGTCTGCACGCCCTGCGGTTCGAGCAACTGACGAACGGTCCCCTGCCAACCTTCCTGATCGTTGGCCAGCAGCACCGTAAATCGGGTTTCGTGAGTCGCCTGCACCATATTGCCCACCGGAACCATTCCGGGCTCGCGGTTCTCCCCATAACAAGCACCGTGCCGCGACAGAGGAGGACGGTTAACAAACGTAAGACCTTTATAAATATAGCCTTGCAGTCACAACAAAGGACAACCCACACACAGCCAGAACCGCCCTATCCTGCCAAACCGGGCTTGGCCGTGTTCATCAACTGCCAGACTGGCAGAAGATATTTTGGATTTTGGATTGCGGATTTTGGATTTACAGACGGCGTTCGATAGCCTCTTCCCATCCAAAATCCGAATTCCAAAATCCAAAATCAAAACGGCAGTGGCTTGCCCATCAGATGAAATCGAAGCAGGGTCAAGGCCATCTTGGCTGCGCGGTCGCGGATCATTTCGCGATCCCCCGGGAAGTTGAAGGTTCGGGCATACGACCCGGCCGAATGGGCCAAGGCCAGGCAGACCGTGCCGACGGGCTTGGCGGGCGTGCCCCCCGTCGGGCCGGCCACACCGCTGATGGCCAAGGCATAGTCCGCCCCCGCCCGTTGGCGTGCGCCGTCGGCCATGGCCAGAACGGTCGGCTCGCTGACCGCGCCGTGGGTGAGGAGGGTTTCGTGGGGCACGCCGAGCAGTTCTTCCTTGGCTTCGTTGGCGTAGGTGATCCATCCCCGCTTGAAGTATTCACTGGAGCCGGAAGTATCCGTCAACATCTTGGCCAGCAAGCCCCCGGTGCAGCTTTCGGCCGAGGTGACCGTGCATTTGCCGGCAAACAACAAGTCGGCCACGACCTGTTGAAGCGTTTGTTCATCCTGCCCGAAGATCAAGTCGCCCAGAACCTGACGACAGGCGGCCTCTGTGCGATCGATTTCTTCCCGGGCCTGAGCCAACGAGGGAAAACGGGCGTTGAGACGCAACGAAACAAACCCATTGGAGACGGTGGTTCCAACCGAAGGGTTGCGCCGGCGGTCCATCAGTTTGCCCAGACGTTCGCCCACGGAGCTTTCGCCTAGTCCGAAGGTATGGAGCGTGCGGGAGAGGATGACTCCGCCGTTGGCCCGCCGGGCGATCCGCGGGAGGATGGCGCCGGCGAACAGGTGCTTCATTTCCTTGGGCACGCCGGGCACGGAAAACAGTTCGCAGTGGCCGCCGGGCAAGCGGCAGTAAATGCCCGGAGCGGTACCGACGGGATTGTCGATCATCTCCGCGCCGCGGGGAATCATGGCTTGGATCTTGTTGGACTCGGGCATGGGCCGGCCACGCTGGCGGAAAAACTCTTCCAGACGCTCGACCCACGCCGGATTCAGTTCCAAAGGCTGGTTCAGCACGGCCGCGATGGCTTGGCGGGTCAGATCATCTTCAGTGGGGCCTAGCCCCCCGGAGAGGATCAGATAATCGCAGTGGCCGCCGGCGATATGAATGGCGTTCTCGATGGCGGACTGATCGTCGGCCACCGTCATATGCCCCGTCACCGCGCATCCCACCGAGGCCAGTTGCTGGCTTATCCAGGCCGAATTGGTATCCACGGTCTGGCCCAACACCAGTTCGTCACCGATGGAAACGATGAAAGCTTTCATAGCAAATGAATAGTACCGGATGCAACGCGGCCGAAAGCTCAGAAATTCATCGTCTGCTTGAATTGCAGCCACCGGCCATCGATGTCATCCCGCGTGGTCTTGCACAGTCCGCCCAGCGAAAAGTCGGAAATAGTATAGCTGGCCACGACGGTTCCAAACGCCAGCGCCCGCTTGATCGTCGCCGAGGAGCAATTGCCCTGGGTTGCCAGATATCCCATCATTCCGCCCGCGAAGCTGTCGCCGGCCCCGGTCGGGTCAATCACCTGCTCCGAGGGGAAAGCCGGCAGCACGAACGTATCGTGGGCGCTGCACATCAGACAACCATGCTCCCCCTTCTTGATGACCACAAATTTCGGCCCCAGTTCCAGCACGTCCCGGGCGGCCGCGATCAGGTTCTTTTCCCCCGTCAGCAGTCGCGCCTCTCCGTCGTTGAGCACCAAACCGTCGATCCGCTTCAGCAGCTTCAGCAGTTCCGGGCGTTCCGTCTGAATCCACAGGTTCATCGTGTCGGCCACCACCAGTTTCGGCGATTTCAAGCTGCCCAGCATCTCCTGCTGCAAGACCGGGTGTGTGTTGGCGAGAAATACGTACCGGCTGTCCATGAAATGGCTGGGGATCTTCGGCGCCCGCTCGGCCAGGACGTTCAGATCCACCTCGACGGTAACCGCCTCGTTCATGTCTTTCACGTACGAGCCGTGCCATCGGAAGGTCTTGCTGCCGCCGCGAACTTCCAGCCCGCCGGTGTCTACTTCGCGGCCCTCAAAGATGTTGAGGAAGTCCCTGGGGCAATCCGCCCCCACCACGCCTACCAGCCGAACCGGCGTGAAAAACGACGCCGCGTAGGAAAAATAAATCGCCGATCCGCCGATCACGTCCTCCTGCTTTCCGAAGGGCGTCTCGACCGTATCAATCCCAATGGAACCCGTCACCAGCAACGACATGCGATGCTCCTGTTTCCCGTATGATGATTATTTCCGCGACGGCAACTGCCTGACCTTCACGCGGTTTTCCGTCACCGTATACAGCCGGCCCGGCGTCAGCCGCTTGAACCGCTCGAACAGCCGGTCGATGGCGTCGTCCTGCTCCACGTCGCCTCCCGTCAGTTGCAGGTAGACCAGCGACCGCTGAAACCAGAAGTCCATCGCAAAAGGCGCTGTCGCCATGCGCTCGTCCAGAGTCACCAGATCAAACTGTTTTTCCTGAGCCGCCTTCAGCACGTCCCCTAACGACGAGTCCGCCGATAGACCCGCTTCGTCTGGCAAATGGGTGTGGTGCCCGTGTCGCTTTAACGCATCGGCCACGGCCGGCGTCATCATTCCATGTAATAAAAACTGCATGTTAACCATCCTAACGGCCCGGTTCGCCCCCCGCAAACGCGCATCAGGATTTAACTTCCAAGTTGGAACAACCTGCGCCAAGCCCTACAATACCCTGTCTTTCGTTTTCGCAGGAGTTGTTTGTGCCTCGGCAATCGACCGGACTTATCGACATTCACGCCCACCTGATCCCCGCCATCGACGATGGCTGCCCGACACTGGCCGAATCCATTCAATGCGCCCAGGAACTCGTCCAGATCGGCTACACGCACCTTTTCTGCACGCCCCACGTCTGGCCCAACCTGCCCCACAACAATCCCGAACGCATCCGCCAGAACGTCGCCGACCTGCAACGCGAGCTCGATTCCGCCGGCGTTAAACTCAAACTCTTCCCCGGCGGCGAACTCAACATTCAACTCCTTACCGAACAATTCACCCACGTTCCCATCATCACTTACAACCTCGACGACCGTTACGTGCTGTTCGATCTCTGGGCCGACCGCCTGCCCCCTTACTTCGAGCCTCAAGTCCGCCGCCTGCAATCCATGGGTCTCATTCCCATCCTGGCTCATCCCGAGCGTATGCGTGCCGTGCAGGACGACCCCAAGCTCGTTGACACCCTGCAAAACATGGGGCTGCTGCTCCAAGGCAATCTTCAATGCTTCGGCGATCCGCCCGATGCCCCGACCCGCCTTGTGGCCGAGCGGTTCCTGTGCGAAGGCCGCTACTTCACTTTGGCCACCGACTTGCATAATCTCGCCTCCCTCCCCAAGCGGCTGGAAGGACTCAAACGCGCCACCCAACTGGTCGGCCACCAAGCTATCGATCGCCTTCTGATGGAAGCCCCCCGCCAGCTCCTGCCCGACAGCGAACTCGAATAACTGTTCTGGCGCGTCCGGTTAATAAACCACAGAGACACGGAGGGAAGAAAAGTCAGAACGATGAATGATGAACGATGAAGGTGGAAAGAAGAGCAGTTTACATAACAGCTTGCTTCCTTCTTCATCATTCATCATTCATCATTCATCATTCATCGTTCATCATTCTCTTCCCTCTGCGGTTCAATAAAACCGTTTGGACACGACAACGCCTCCGTGTCTCCGTGCCGACGTGGTTGGCTTGACCGTCGCCCCTGGGAGAGAATCGCCTTACCCGGCTCTTCCTGCGCCAGAACGACCTAAGGCGCAATCAGGCAGACGCCGACAATCCATTGAATGTTCAATTTGCGCTCCCTTTCGGCGGGGAAAAGAGGAAATCCGTATCCGGCAGTTTCACTTCGTTCCGCAGCGGCGAAGAATAAAGGTACGCCGGCGCACTGGTGTATCCATCCAGATTTCGCAGCTTCGTCATCGCCTGACGCTGCCCGTCGGTCAAGGTTTTCCCAACCTTGGCAAACGCCATGGCATAGCGACAGGACATCTCCCCGTCCAATTCGCCATAACGGCGACCTAAAGCGAGAACCTTTTCCTTGTCGGCCTGTTCGCCTTTGAGGAACTTTCTCAATTCCATGGAAATGCTTCGCCGCACGTCGATGACTTCCCGCATCGCCTTACGCTGCAAATCGGGAATTTCCGTAATGTTTTTCCTCTGTTCAGGGGTAAGAATTTCCAGAAAATCCCGGCCGCTGTCACCGGTCACCGAGGTGCTGATGTTGTAATCCCGCTTGCCCATCGCCGGCATGTCCTTCATGAAGAACCCGCCGAAATAGGTCCCGTGTCGCTCCGGACAGAAGTAAACGTCCGCTTCCACCGATCCGGCATACCAACTGAACAATTCGCTGGCATAAGTCATGTACGCGACGTTCATCATCTTCTCCGTGCCGCGCGGCAGCTTGTACGGTTCCATATCCACGTCCGGCCAGGAATTGAAATCCCCGAATTTCATCCTGCCCAGATAAACCTTCTGCTCGGACGTGAACAAAGCGACAACCTGCCCGGACACCTGTGCCCGCCGATAGCTGATCTGGGCGTCAAAGGCGAAAATATCCCCCACATATTTCATCACCGCTTCTTTGTTCAGCCCGTCGCTCCCGGGCGGAATCTCCCCAGCCAATTGCCTGCAGAACGCCTTGATCAGAGGCAACCGCTTCATCGCCAGCTCGTTCAACTGTGGAACCTGCTCCTTTGCCAAATCCGAAAAAGTTTTCCGCTGCTCCTCGGTCAGAACATGCAGCACATTCCCCGCCACCCGACCCAGGAACTTGGGGTTATGTCCCGTATGCGCCACGTCGATGTCGCGCATGTACTGGAAACCGAAATAATCGCACACTTTCCCCGGAGGAACAAACGTATCGGCCCCGAAGTCCCCCGTCAGAAACGCCAGCCCGTTGAATGCGATGGTATGAAGCTGGGCGTTGTCGGAGACGGCCTGCTCAAGGGAATATTGCTGTTGATGGTCATCGCGCGGCGGCCGATCATCACGCGGCGGCCGAGTTTCCTGACCCGAAGCCGCCTGACCTAAAACCATTGCCGCCGTCAATCCCGCGAAAACAAGAAAACACTTCTTCATAAAACCGCCTTTCCTCTTACCTTGACCCATGATGCAGAACCATGCAACTTCACCGTTGGAGCGTTTCGCCGTTGCATCCTCCTTCTCTTGCACAAAACGATCCTCGCGGACAAAAAATCTCGAAATTGCACGCTTTCTTGTCCGCACGGAGGCTTCCGCCGACAATAAGGATGACAGGAGTACGGCGGCATGGCCGCCGATCTATCCTGTTCTTTTCGCCGAGTACACGCACATGGTTAAGCCGCTGGCGCTGTTTGAAATTATGGTTCGGGAGAAAGCAGACTCCCTGACGGCCTTCCTGCGCGCCTCCGTTGCCGACCAAACCGCGGTGGATGACCTCTTCCAGGAGACCCTGCTCATCGCCTGGCGGAAAATCGATGACTATGACCGCTCTCGCCCTTTCGGCGCATGGCTGCGAGGGATCGCCAAGAATCTCGTGCTGGCCCATTACCGCAAGTCGGCCCGCGAAATCCCCTGTTCCGACTCACAGGTTCTCGATTGCCTCGACCGGCAAATGGCGCATGTGGACAGCCAGCCCGGCGACACCCTGGAGGAACAGATCGCCGCCTTGAAAGACTGTGTCGAGCAACTTGACCCTCTCTATCAGCAACCCGTTGAGTTGCACTATCAACACCACCGCACCACGGGCTGGATCGCGGATCATCTGGCCACAACGAAGGATGCGATCCAGAAACGATTGCAGCGCACCCGGATTCAGTTGGCCCAGTGTCTTGAACGGAAAAATGTGCTGCCGAGGCTGGACTAAGTGACATGAACCCGCAAGACGACAACCTCGATGACCGCCCGGGCCGCCAAGCGGAGGATCGACTGGTCCATGCCCTGCTGCTTCATCTGTACGATCCGCAGGCCGTGGAACACCGCGAGTGGCGTGTTCGGCGGGCCATGGCGGCTTTACGCACCCCAATCCCCCTGCAAAGTCCGCCTCCCGCCGCAACGTCTCAGGCTCGGACAGTGCGGTTCCCGGGCTGGTTAAACCGGATCGCCTGGGCGGCATGCGCATTGGTTCTTCTCGCCGTTGGAGCCTGGATGTTCACGTACACCCCCACTTCGGCAATGGCCTCCCTGAATGACATAATTGATGCCCTGGGACGCCCGGGGGATCGAGCCTATCAGATTCAAATGGAGGATCTTCCAGAACCCCCCGGTCGAAAACCTGCCGATGATTGTTCGGCAACCCGCTTGCCAAGACCCGGCCTGAACGATGCCAAATTGTACCTGCGCGACGACCGTCAATATCTGCTGGTTCGCCACGACCCCAATGGAGGGCTAACCTGGGACGGTTACGATGGCCGGCAAAGCTGGCGAGTTCGCAACGGAGCTTTGGCCGAAGTGCGGGAAAGCCTGGGCGCAGGCGGCATTCCCATGCCGCCCATGATGGCCGACGTCCCCTTTTCCAATCTCCACCAGACGCTGGAACGGATCCGTGTGGACTACACCGTGGAGGAACTCGATCAGGCGGCCCTGCCGTCCAGCGGCGATCTGCTGCGCCATGCAAAAGTCCGTCGTAATTCTCGGTGGGTCAAGGGACCGGAAACCATCGAAATCTGGGCTGATCCTCAAACCGCCATGCCCCGGCGGATTGTCTTCGATCGGGCCAAAATCCAGGGCAATCGGCTGCCCTGTCGGCTCACCTTCGATCTGGTCGGCAAAACAGACTTGCCGGCCAACTGGTTCAGCCCGGCATCACATGTTGATCAAATAAACGTGCCAACCACGACTGCGCCGCGCAAAAACCCTGACCTCTCGCCTTGGATCACGAAAGCAGCGGCTTGTCCAGCACTTCGCTCACCGACGCCAGCAGATCGCGGGGAACGAACGGCTTGTCGAGCATCCGACGGACGCCGCTCTGCCGGGAGTCATGCGGTTCAACGTCGTAGCCTTTGACCGTCAAAACGATCGCCGGAATATCCGCGGTCTTGGGATCGTGCCTGAGCTTCTGGCACAGCTCCAACCCCGAAAGGCCGGGCATCAGATAATCGGTCACCACCAGATCGGGATGTTCCCGCTGCGCCTTTTCCAGAGCTTCCCGGCCGTTGCTGGCCGTCAGCACCTCATAGCCGGCGCGGCGCAACCGCAACGACACCAAGTGAAGCAGGGACGGTTCGTCATCCGCCACCAGAACCCGTTTTTCCGCCATCGCATACTCCCGCACGCAAAGCTTTGGCGTTCCATGCCCGAGCCGCCATCCACTGGTTGGCAGGCGTCTTATACGGGGCGACGGGCCGCGGGAGCAAACTTCGTCCTGGTTTTCAACATCCGATAATGTCGGCGTTCACGCAAACGCCAAAGCCCTTACATCGCGTAACGAACCACCCCCGTGCTTTCCCGGCCGATCAGGTTCAGTAGCCGCTTCTCCAGCGGCGGATGCGTCTGGAACAGATTCACGGCCGTATTCAGCGGATTAAACGGCTCGGCGATGAACATGCTGTTGAACGCCGGATTCACCTCCAGCGGAATCTGGCGCGCCGCCGCATGGATCTTCTCCAGCGCCGTCGCCAGATACATCGGGCTGCCCGCGATCTCCGCCCCTTCCTTGTCCGCGTTGAACTCGCGCGACCGGCTGATGGCCGCCTGAATCAACGCCGCCGCGATCGGCCCCAGGATCAACACCAGCAGCCCGGCCAGTGGATGTCCGCCCTCTTCGTCGTTCCGGCGTCCGCCGTACATGAACATATACCCGAGCATGCTGATGGCCCCCGCGACCGTCGCCGCCACCGACTGGATCAGGATATCCCGGTGTTTCACGTGCGCCAGTTCATGCCCCATGACTCCGGCAACCTCGTTGCGGTCCAGCATCCGCAGCAGCCCTTCCGTCGCACACACCGCCGCATGATTCGGATTCCGTCCCGTCGCAAACGCATTCGGCGCTGCCACCGGCGACACATACACCCGCGGCATCGGCAGTCCCGCCCGCTGCGTCAATTCTTCCACAATCTGATACAGCTCAT
This sequence comes from uncultured Phycisphaerales bacterium, assembly GCA_963841305.1. GTDB lineage: Bacteria > Planctomycetota > Phycisphaerae > Tepidisphaerales > Tepidisphaeraceae > CAWJBR01. The sequence continues at coordinate 755,737 of CAWJBR010000002.1, forward strand.
GGTCCGGCCCGACCTCCTGCCCTCCCATGCTCATAATGGCGATCTTGTCGCTGAAGAAATACGCCACAAAGTTCATGACCGCCGCAAAGATCAGCGCCAAGATCACACCCTGCTGCCCGCCGAGCATGGCCCCGCACCACAGGATCAGCGCCGTCAACAGCCCCAGCAGCATCGCCGTCTTAACGTTGTTATAAAATTGACTCATCATGCCTCTAACTCCATTTCTTCCGTAATTTATAGCGTCCGAAGGATTTTAGACTTAATCTCCCCAAGCTCCAATAGAAACCCGAGCCGCTTTTAGAATCATCCAACCCGAGTCTCAAAAATAAGTTATATACTTTGACTTTCCCTCGGCGTCCGCACCTTTCTTTTTGATCCTGTCCCGCCATTCACTACAATGCCTTCATGGCCGTAGAACCTGCAATCGTTCCCGTCAACATTCCCGGCGCACACTACAGTGTCACCATTCAACCGGGCTTGCTTTCCAAGGCCGGCGCCCTGCTATCGGCCTTAACCCGTTCCCGCAAAGTGGGCGTCGTCACCGATACCAGCGTCGCTCCGCTGCATCTGCCCGCCTTGGAACAGTCTCTTGCCCAGGCTGGTTTTCAAGCCGTTGTCGCCACTCTCCCGGCCGGGGAACAGCACAAGACCCTCGCCAGCATTTCCCGCATTTATGACGTCATTCTCGCCGCCGGAGTCGAACGCTCCACCCCGCTGATCTCTCTCGGCGGCGGAGTCATCTGCGACATGACCGGCTTTGCCGCCGCCACCATTCTCCGCGGCGTCCCCTTCATCCAAATCCCCACCACGCTCCTATCCATGGTTGACGCCAGCGTCGGCGGCAAGACCGGCATCGACCACACCGTTGGTAAAAATCTCATCGGCGCTTTCCACCAACCCTTGGCCGTCCTCATCGACCCTGCCGTTTTGACCACCCTCCCCGCATCCGAACTCCGCGGCGGCCTCGCCGAATGCATCAAGCACGAAATCATCCGCGACGCCGACGGTTTTGTCCGTCTCGAACAGAACATCTCCCGCGCCCTTGCCCTCGATATCGATTTCCTCTCCACCCTCGTCGCCCACAACGTCGCCATCAAAGCCCGCGTCGTCGAAGCCGATCCTTTCGAGAAAGGCGAACGCGCCCACCTCAACTTCGGCCACACCTTCGGCCACGCCATCGAAACCGTCTCCAACTACCACTACTCTCACGGCCAATCCGTCGCCCTCGGCATGGTCGCCGCCTCCCATCTGGCCGTGAGCCTCGGCCTGCTCGACGCCGATTCCCACCGTCGCATCACCGCCCTCATCCAGCTTGCCGGCCTGCCCACTTCGGGCCTTACCCTCGACACCGCCCAAATCCTCGACCTCATGGCCTTCGACAAAAAAGTGAAGTCCGGCCGAATCCGCTTCGTCCTTCCCGACCGCATCGGTCACGTCATCATCCGCGACGACATCCCCCTCGATCTCGTCCGCAAAGCCGTCGAGGCCCTGCGATCATAAAAGGGGATTCATCATGCCACTGCGACACTGGCTCCAACTCACCCTCACCCACGGCCTCGGCCCGATCCTCATCCAGCGCCTCGTCCAAGCCGCCGGCTCCGCCGAAAACGCCTGCTCGGCCGACCTGGCCCTTCTTCGCAGCATCGAAGGCATCGGCCAGGCCAAAGCCTCCTCCATCCTCTCCTCCCTTCGCGCCGCCGCCGATGAAGCCGAGTCCGAATGGTATCGCACCCAGACCGCCCGCATCCGCCTCCTCTGTCCCGACGACACCGACTATCCCATCCTCCTGCGCAGCATCCCCGATCCGCCTCCCGTCCTCTACATGCGCGGCAGCCTCGAAGCCCGCGACCTCAACGCCCTGGCCATCGTCGGCAGCCGCAACTGCTCCCACTACGGCCGCGAACAGGCCGACCGCTTCGCCGCCCTCCTTGCCGGCGCGGGCATTACCGTTATCAGCGGCGGTGCCCGCGGCATCGATTCCGCCGCCCATCGCGGCGCTCTATCCCATCCCCAGGGCCGAACCATCGCCGTTCTCGGCAGCGGCGTCGATACCCCCTACCCGCCCGAAAACTCACCCCTCTTCGACCTCATCGCCCAGCATGGCGCGATCCTCAGCGAATACCCCCTCGGCACCGCCCCCCTGGCCGAAAACTTCCCCCGAAGAAACCGCATCGTCAGCGGCCTTTCCCGCGGCACACTCGTCGTCGAAGCCCGCCAGCGATCCGGCGCGCTCATCACCGCCCGCCAAGCCTGCGACGACCACGGCCGCCCCGTCTTCGCCCTTCCCGGCCGGGTTGACAATCCCCTCTCCGAAGGCCCCCACCAGCTCATCCGCGACGGCGCAATCCTCGTCACCAATCTCCAGGACATTCTCGACGGTCTCGATCCCCTCCCTCACGACGTCCACGCCCCAACCCTTTTCGACGACACCCCGCCCGAGCCTTCCGAATCGCCTTCCCCTTCCTGCGATCTTTCCGACCGCCAACGCCTCATCCTCTCGCACATGAGCGGCGACCCCGCCTCCGTCGATTTTCTCGTTGAACAAACCGCCCTCCCCGCCCAGGTCATTCTCCAGGAGCTCACCTTCCTGAGCCTCAAAGGTCTGGCCCGGCGCGTGGACGGCCAAACCTACGCCCGCCGATCAAAAGGTTCCCCATGAAGCCCCGCTACGACATGGTCCAGTGCTACGTCGTCCGCCCCGTCGCCCAGTCCCACGAACTGCTCCAACTCCGCCGATCCCCCCAGGATTTTATGGGCGGCACGTGGCAGACGATCTACGGCAAAATCGAGCCCGGTGAAACCGCCTGGAAAGCCGCCCTGCGTGAACTGCGCGAAGAAACCTCACTCACCCCTCTGGAGTTCTACCAGCTCGACTCCGTCAACACCTTTTACCTGGCCGCCGACGATGCCATCTGGCACGTCCCCGGCTTTTGCGCCGTGGTAGACCCTTGCGTCCCCGTCCGCCTCAATGAGGAGCACGACGCCTTCCGCTGGCTCCCCCGCGACCAGTTCCCCGCCCACGTCCTCTGGCCCGGCGAACGTGCGGCCTTGGCCGAGCTCTACCGGGAAATTCTTGATAGCGGCCCCGCCAAGCCCCACTTGCGCATTACCCTGTGATTTTTCCATTTTTTTTGCTTCCGATTTGACGCCCCCGTTTTTCAATCGTACATCACAGTGCCCAACGGAAGTCATCGGTAGGTAACGGGGCCTTTTGAGGCAGTTGACTGGTGATAACCGCAAAGATCCCTCATCCGACGCTCTGTCGGCCGCGGATAATCCGCGGCCGATACCGTTTCCCAAAAACACCCATCGTTTCGCCGCCACATTCCTGAAGTAGCTTGCTCTTCGCGCCCCCTACCAATGCCATTTGAACTCCACCTCAATAGCCGCCCTCACGCTCTTCCCGCTCCGGTCTTTCGGCGGCTCGATCCACCACTCATAAACCGCCAACTGGCAGGCCTGATCGATCTCCGTGCTCCCGCTCGTCTTCGTCACCCGCACGTCAGCAACCTTTCCCGCCTCATCCGTCTTCACCATCAGCCGCACGCTGGGCAACTGCAGCGAGGCCATGTCATACTGTCCCGCCAGGCTCAGCCTTGGCCGAACCGTCTTCACCTTCCGTCCGAACCGCGCATCCACCCGCCCGTCACAAAACTGCAAGCTCCCGATTTTAGCAAACGCATCCGATTCCGAATCGCTCATCGGCGCCGGATCGGCCGCCGGCGTATCCGCTCCAGGCCGTCCCGGCAGACCTCGCTCCTCTTTCGCCCCCTGCCCTCCCTGATCGACGATCGCCACCACCGCTTTCATTCCTCCCGCCACGGCCACGGCCGCCATTCCCTGCTTTGCTCCCGCCACCGGCAGGGTTGTCGCCGCGCGTTTTTCCCGCGCGTGCTGCTCTTGCACCGCCGCCACCGCCGTCACATTTCGCGTCTGGCGTCCGGTCGCCTCCGCTGATTCAACCGCGATGGGCATCGCCGCCGCCTTTTCCGCCGCTTTCCCCGCCACCGCCGTTACGTCGTTCGCCGCCGTTCCCGGTTTCTGAACAAGCATCCCCTTTTGCGCCTCGACCGGCTTAAGGCTTTCCTCCACCCCCTTGCGCTCCGCGGCAACCACCGTCGCTCCCGCCGCGTTTTGCACCCGCCCCGCTCTTTGTGCCCGCCCCCGCTCCCCGCCCTCCCCCTTCTCACCCTGCCGAATCGTCGAGAATGACGGCAAATCCCCCACCCGTCCCGGCCCCTTCGGATCCCGGCTTAAAAACGCCTGATCCTCCTCCGCCTCCAGCGCGTGCATCGGCTGATCCCCCGGCGAATCATGCAACGCATAACCCTTGCCCGTCATCACCCCAAACGCATCGGGCGCCCACAACTCCTCCTCTTTCCGCGCAAGAGGCTTCAGCACCGTTTTTTTATCCCGGGGAATTTCATCCAGCACGCTTGGCTCTTCCGGCGGAACCTTCTCCCGCAGTGGCGATTCCACCGGCCCCGTCATCCCCCGAACAATGTAAATCGGCCTCTCCGACTCCACCCGCGGCCACGCCGGCAGATAAATCCCCTGCTCCATCTCCCGGATGTAGGATCGCAAAATCCAATGCAGAACCAGACCGTGCATCACCAGCGAAATGCACAGCGCCATGCAAAGGCTCGCGTCACGACGTCTCATGTCCTTTCCGTTCACCTGCCCCCATACAAGCCCGACGATTCATCGCCGGGACGAAGGACCAAACCCTCCTACTCCATGCTTGAAGTCATCGGCTTCTGATACCACTTCTCCGTCGGATGCGCCGGCGAATAGCTCTGCAAGTACCCCACCGCCGCCGCCACGCTCGGCGCCACGAAAAACAAATCCCGCGCCTTCTCCTTGATGAACTTCTGATCGATCCCGTGCTCGATCATTCCCAATAGCGGGTTGAAATACCCCGCCACGTCCAGCAGCACGATCGGCTTATTGTGATACCGCAATTGCTTGCCGACGATAATCTCAAAAACTTCTTCCAACGTCCCCAGCCCGCCCGGCAACGCGACAAACGCATCCCCCCGCTCCTCCATCATCGCCTTGCGCTCGCGCATCCCCGAACAGACGATCAGCTCATCGCACCGGTTGTCGGCGATCCCCTTGTCCACCAGCAACTGCGGCGTAATCCCGATCACCTTCCCCCCCGCCGACCTGGCTCCGTCCGACAGCGAAGCCATCGAACCCAGGTAATTCCCCCCGTACACCAGCTTCCACTTGTTCTCCGCTATCGCCCGCCCCAGCTCCATCGCCGTATCCAGATACACCCGCGCAATGGAACTGCTCGACGCACAGTACACCGTCACCGCATGTATGGGAAACATACTCCGCCATTCTCCCGCCCCGCGCCTGCCTCGTCCCGCGTTTATTTCACATAGCCCCGAACCCGGAAATACGCCAGCGCCTCGACCACATTCTTGAACACCTTCGTCGCCGTCTCCGTAATGAACGGCGACGGCACCGCCCGGCACGCCCAGATCACGTACACTTCCTTCCCCCCTTCAAACGCGTGATGCAGTTCCCGTTCCACCCCGCTGGACAACCCCGGCTTCCCGCTCGGCAATTCCGGCACCAGACTGATAATCATGTCCGACTGGTCGATCATCTTGAAGTCGCGGGCGTAAATCTGTCCCAGGATGTCGCTGCTGATCTGCGCCACCTCCGCCGTCTTCATCGTCAGGCTCGTGCCTTCCGCCGTCGTCACGTCCACCGTGCTCCGCCCCTCCTGCAGCGCCTGCACCGCCGTCGTATGCAGCACAAACTCATCCACGTCCGCCGGGTCGAAGCAGACGAAATGCTCCCCCAGCGACTGCTTGAACCGCTCGATCTCCGCCAGCGTGTCCGGCAAATCCATCACGTGACTCATCGGAAACGACAGATACACCCGCTTCTTGCCCTCCTCGAACATCAATTGATAAATCGTCCGCGTCGTTGTGTTGTTCCTCCCCCGGCTGACCATGTAAAAATGCCCGTACCCCCGGGCGATGTTCGCCAGAATTTCCGTCGCCAGCAGTTCCTCCTCGCGCCAGACCATGATGTCCTTGAGCGTGTGCCCGATGTCATGGTCGCGCAGCAGCCGCTGGTGAACGCTTTCGACGTTGTCCAGCAGCGTCATATACAAATCCGCGTTGAACTGCTTGATCTGGTCGAAATCAAACGCCGCGAACAGCCCGTGCCGCCAGCGGAACGTCGCATGCGTGTTGACCAGCACGTGCTCGTGACGATCGGCGATGCGCATGATCTCCTTGAAGACCGCCCGCCGAAGCGTATTCAGCCGCGTGATCGGCAGATTCAATATCCGCCCCGGTGGAACGTCGGGCGCTTCGGCGTACATCATCTGCCCGACGTGGCAAACCTCCAGGTCGTAACCCTTCTGTTTCGCCATCGCCTTGACGGCTTCCAGATACGGACCCTTATCCACACCGACCTGTCCGGTCACAATCGCGCGCATAACGTCTCCTGACAACCTTGATCGATTCTAAAGCGAGCCACCCGTCCGTAAAAGTCCGCCCCCCTTACGCAAGGGACGTCGTGGAATTCTCCCCCCCGCTGTTTTGAAGTTCCTTCAATTTCGCAATCTCATCCCGCAGCCGCGCCGCCAGCTCATACCGCTCCAGTTTCACCGCCTTGGCCAGCCGGTTCTGCAACTTCTGGACCGGGTCCACCGGCATCTTCCTGCGAATCTCCCGGGCCATCCGCTTCAGCACCCGCACCTCGTTGGAATGCCCGAACGCCTTCTCCTGACCGATCCGGTTGAAAAAACCTTTGATCGCCGCCAGCCCCTCATGCACTATCTCCAGCGCGTCGGCGTACCGGGTTTGCTGCATCGCCTGCGACGCACCCGCCCGCGAGTTCATCATCACGATATACGGCCGGTACGGCTCCAGCATCCACCGGTCCTCTTCGTCCGTCGCGAACTTCCCGCAGAAATCCAGCACCCGCAGGTTCCGCTCCGTATCCCGAACCACCCCGTCAAAATCCTCCAGCACAAACAGGCTCAAGTAACGGTGATAGTACATTGCCGCCTCGTCCCGCAACAACTGGCACTGATTCCGACTGAGCTTAAAGCCCGCCTCCATCCCGTGGCTGGCCTCGTGCTTGCGAAGCTGCGCCTCGTAATAATCCAGCAGCGATTCAAACCCGTGCGGCCTGAGCCCGTCGGGCCGTCCCGTCATCTCCATCTGGTACAGCCCCAAATCCAGCCGCATCTGCAACTTCGGCAGACCGTCCGCTCCCGCAATCTTGCGCACATTGATCGTGCCCGGCTCATAATCCCACCCCCGCAGCACCGGGGTGATGTCATTGTCCGGGAGTTTGCCTTCCCTTTTCTCGTCTGAGGATTTGTCATTCAACATGGCCGTACTCCCAAAGCATCCGTACCTTTAACGGTTCCTTCTATCCCATTTTAGCCATATCGGGTGCCTCGGCCACATCCGTCCACCCCTCCCCTCTTTTTCATTTGACCTTCTCCCCTTTCCCCCGCACAATCATGGAGCCCGAGGTATTTCATGACCAACCCCATCAATAAATGCGCCTGTCCCAGTTGCCTGTGCCAGATCCCCCCCGGCAAGGCCGTCGTCCGTGACGGCAAGCTCTACTGCAGCCAGGCCTGCGCCTACGAATGCACCGAAACCACCTGCCTCTGCATCCACGACCGCTGCGACTGCCCGTCCCACCCCCCGAAAACCAAATAATCGCATCAACACAAAAGCTAACCTTACCCCCATATGTCCGATCCGCTGCCCAACCCGTTATACTCTCTGCACCAGCAAGCCCAGGCCGAATTCCAGCCCTACGCCGACCTCCCCATCGTCAGCACTTTCGGCCAGCCTCAGGCCGAATACGCCGCAATCCATAAATCCTGCGCCTTATTCGACGAGCCCCAGCGCGGCCTGCTCGAACTCACCGGCAAAGACCGCCTCTCCTTCCTCAACAACCTGATCTCCAACGAAACCTGGAACAAACAAACCCGCACCGGCCTGTCCCCCGGCCAAGGCGTCTACGCCTTCTTCCTCAACAACAAAGGCCGCATCATCACCGACCTGAACATTCTCGAAACCGGCCGGCAAACCCTCCTCGAAATGGACGCCCGACTCATCGACCCCGTGCGCGTCCTCCTCGACAAATACCTCTTCAGCGAACAGGTCAAAATCACCAGTCGGCTCGGTTCACTTCACCAACTCGCTCTCCACGGCCCCGACTCCCGCAACATCCTCAGCCAAGCCTTGCGCCTTCCCCTGCCCGACATGCCGCAACTCGCCTCCCTCTCCGCCAAGCTCTTCGATTACGATATCACCCTCTGGCGTGACGATTCCACCCCCGCCCCCGGCTACCACCTCATCCTCCCCACCGAATCCGCCCCCGCCATCTGGACAAGCCTGCTGGCCCAATTCTCCCAAACCGATCAACTCGGCAAACGCCCCCTGCGCCCATCGGCTGGGCCGCCTACAACGCCGCCCGCATCGAAGCCGGCCGACCCATCTTCGCTATCGACTTCGACGACTCCGTCCTCCCCGCCGAAACCGGCCAACTCGACCGCGCCGTCAGTTTCACCAAAGGCTGTTACCTCGGTCAGGAAATCGTCGCCCGCATGCACTCCCGCGGCCAAGTCGCCCGCCAACTCGTCGGCCTCCGCATGCCCAACGACGCCCTCCCCCTCGCCGGTGAAAAAATCTACGACGACAGCCAGAACGAAATCGGCGGCATCACCAGCAGCACCCTCTCCCCCGTCCTCTCCAACGCCGCCATCTGCTTAGGTTACGTCCGCAAAGCCTTCACCGCCCCCGGCACGTCCGTCCGCATCCCCGCCGAAGGCGCCCTCCACACCGCCACCGTCACCCCCCTGCCTTTCCTGAAACAATAACCTGGATTCTCGACAAGGCTTGCTCTTCGCGTCCCCCGATTACGAATAACCCTTGTATTCACAACCCAAAGCCCCGGATGTACATCCGGGGCTGCGAACTCCATCACGCCCTCAGCCTCGCCCACCGCAGCTTCGCTGATCGTGATCGCGGGTTGGCCCGCTGCTCCTCCTCCGTCGCCATGACCGGATCGGCACTGACCTCGCTGTAGATTCCCCCGCGCAACCCCTCCCGAAACGCCTCCTTCACCCGCCGATCCTCGCCGCTGTGAAAGCTGATGATCGCCGCACACCCTCCCGGCTTCAGACAAGCCGGCAACACCGCCAGCAACCGCTCCAAATTTGCCAACTCCCGATTCACCAAAATGCGCAACGCCTGAAACGTCCGCGCCGCCGGATGCAGCTTCGCCCCCGCCGCCCGCTGCAACGTGAAATCCCTGGCCTCGCACACGATCGCCGTCAATTCCTCGGTCGTGGTGATCGGCTTCACCTGCCGCCGCTCGACGATCAACCTCGCAATCTTCGGCCCGTCGGTTTCATCCCCCAATTCCAGCAGCGCCTCGGCCAACTGCTTTTCCCCCATCCGATTAATCAGCTCCGACGCCGACTGCCCCCGCGTCCGATCCATCCGCATATCCAGCGGCCCCGGCCTCCGGTACGAAAAGCCCCTGGCCGGATCATCGATCTGCGGGCTGGCCACCCCCAAATCCGCCAGCACGCCATCTACCTTCCCCACCCCCGCCTCTCCCAGCACCGTCGGCAAGGCCGCAAAGTTGTTCTGATACAATTGAAACTCCCCGCCCACCCGTTCCAACCTCCCCCGCGCAACCGCCAGGTTGGCCGCATCAAAATCAATTCCGATCACCCTTCCCCCCGGCTGAACCCGCTTGAGCAGTTCCGACGCATGTCCTCCCAATCCCGTCGTACAATCGACAAACACCTGTCCCGGCGCAGGCGACAGCGCCGCGAGCACTTCTTCCAACAACACTGATATATGACGGGTTTCTCTCTTCATGGGATCAAGCCTCTATCCTAACCCCATGTCCCCCCGCATCAACTGTGCCTCTTCAACTCGCCGGCGCTCGCCGGATTCGCCCCACCTGTCGCCGGGCGATCTGCCAATCGTATTGTCCCCCACCGGACTCATCCGGCTCTGTCCCGGCCGTCAACGCCTTGAGTTCATCCTGCGAGACAATCGGCTCCTTGTCCGCCGCGACCGGGATAAACGTCGGCGGGTTCTGTTTCTTCTCCGTCGCATTTCGCGCCGTCTCGGCCGCCTTGCGATCCGAATCCACGAGGATAAATCCGTCTTCGTCCTTCCAGAACAGCGTCCCGTTGCGCATGCATTCCAGCACGTCCCCCAGAGGGACGCCCCACAACTCTGCCGCGACAGCGGGAACGATCCAGCAACCCATGTCTTCTCCTCGCTTCCAATGTCATCGGCAGCCTAACCGCTTAACCTTCAACAACTATCATCAATTCTTCACCTCCCGATTTCTCCCCCCGCCGCCAATCGAACCTTCGATCTTGACAGTTCCGCCAGTGCCTCTATAGTGAACGTACCTTTTGGGGATTGGTGTAACGGTAGCACAGCAGACTCTGGATCTGCTTGTCTAGGTTCGAATCCTAGATCCCCAGTTCAGCCCGCCCGCCCAAAAACACGCCTGAGCCAGCTGTTTTTGTGTCGTTTTTTCAACCCCCTTGCGTTTATCTATCAAAGCCATGTCATCCCCCACTGCGGGCCGATGACGGCCGCCAACCGTCCGTTTATTGCGCAATTTCAATCGCAATTCCGCTTTCCCTTTTCTCTGGTTGGCTTCGCTTTATTGAGCGGGAGCCCGGCCGCTATCAGGACTGCCACCGCGACGGCTACGCCCGCAGGGTCGTGCTGGCCTGGTGGAGCCGGTACTGCCAGCCGGCCCTGACCACCGGCGATGCCCAGCGGCTGGCCCGGCGAGAGGTAGGGGTTAGGCTACTTCCAGTTGCAGGCGTTTGGGATCGGCGTCGGGCAGGTGGCGGCGCAGGGCGAGGATTTCGATGCCCACTACCCGGTTTTGGGCGTCGAAGTCCAGCACGATGCCGGGGCGGACCTCCTCGGACTCCACCACCTCCGCCTCCTGAAGCGTCAAGTATGCCGCGTCGGTCTGGGGATCGTATTGGAGCTTCATAGCTGGCCTCGCATTCTCCGGTCAAAGTACACCGAGACGATCCGGGGCGGATCGACCATTGGATTATACAGCACCCGCAGCACCCGTCCATTGTTTTCCGCGATGGCCCGCAGGGCGTGGAGCACGCCCGGGTCGTCCCGATCCGGCTCGGTTCGCGCCGGGTCGGCCAACGTCGCCGCCACCCATTCCGGCCGAACCCGCCGGGTCCGCATCATCTGCTCGGCGTGCAAACTCCATTGGTAGTTCATATTCACTTCATCCCTTGCGCCGACGGGCAACCGCAAGAAAAAGCGGAAGCGTGGCTCGCACGAACAGCTCCCGCTAAATAGGGGAGTTTGCAGGCCACGCTTCTACAATAGATTATCGACAAGGCATACAAGCCGGTCAACAAAAATACCGCGGGAATAAACGAACCGCCCCAGTCTATAAGTGAAGGCTCCGGAATCCCAGCGGGGGGAATGAAGGAGTCCTCCAAACCGGTCCCGGCAGATGCCGAAGCCTCTGCCATGACTATCGACCGCCCCACCAAAAAAAGTCAACGAAAATCCGCCCGACGGCGGCGACGTGCTGCACAGCATAGGAGTGCCGGAGGCGGTGCGGGATCAGGGGACCGACAAGACCGATGAGTCCGCCAAGCCTTCCTCGGCCAAGTGGCTCAAGCGGCCCTGGAAGAGAGCCTGAAACTTCCTGACGCAGGACGCCATCGTACCAGCCTGCAACATTTCCCGTCGGTGATGGTATATTCCTTCAACTTCAGTTCTATTAAAAAGGAGAACCGCATGCGTCTTAAGGGTCTTTGTGCAGGTATTTTGGCCACGGCTTGCCTCAGTGCCGCCTCATGGGCCGACGTGAAGCTGCCGGCTATCTTCGGCGATCACATGGTCTTGCAGCAGGACAGCAAGCTGCCGGTGTGGGGCTGGGCCGATCCGGGCGAAGCGGTCACCGTCTCCGCCGCCGGACAGAAAGCCGCCGCCACCGCCGGGCAAGACGGCAAATGGACGGTCAAGCTCGAGGCGATCAAGGTCACGGATCAACCCATCGAGCTCACCGTGGCCGGGAAAAACACCCTCACGCTCAAGGACGTACTCGTCGGCGACGTGTGGGTCTGTTCGGGCCAATCCAACATGGAATTTGCGCTTGCCAACGCCCACAACGCCGCGACGGAAGTCACTCAAGCCAATTACCCCAAAATCCGGCTCTTCAAGGTCGCCAAGAAGATCGCCTTCGAGCCGCAAGCCGATTGCCAAGGCAAATGGGAAGTCTGCACGCCCGAGTCGGCCAGAGGTTTCTCGGCCGTCGGATACTTTTTCGGCAAAGAACTGCACCAAACCTTCGGCAAGCCCATCGGTCTGGTCGGCACCTACTGGGGCGGCACCCCCGCTCAGGCCTGGACCAGCCTCTCGGGGCTGCAATCACAACCCAGCCTCGATTGTTTCATCGACGGATTCAACCGCGTCCAAAACAACCTCGCCAAAATCAAGGAGCAATACGAAAAGGAAATTCTGCCCAAGTGGCAACAGGCCTACGATCGTTGGAAAGCCGATGCCCAAGCCCAGCGGAAGAACAACAAGAACGCCACGCCTTCCCGCCCTCCCCTCAAGCCCTCCGACCCCACCCAAAGTCCCCACATCCCCACGGTGCTGAACAACGGCATGATCGCTCCGCTGATTCCCTACGCCATCAAGGGAGCGATCTGGTACCAGGGCGAATCCAATGCCGGCAACCCCATATACCGCACGCTCTTCCCCGCCATGATCGCCGACTGGCGCAAGAGCTGGGGTCAGGGCGACTTCCCCTTCCTCTTCGTCCAACTGGCCAACTTCGCCCCCGGCGGCGGTAGTTGGGCCAGCCTGCGTGAAGCGCAGCTCATGACCCTCTCGCTGCCCAAGACTGGCATGGCCGTCGCCATCGACGTCGGTCAAGCTAACGACATCCACCCTCGGGACAAGATGGACGTCGGCCGTCGCCTCGCCCTGGCCGCCCGGCACATCGCCTACGGCCAAGACCTGGTCTATTCCGGCCCCATCTACAAGAGCATGAAAGTCGAAGGCGACAAAATCCGCCTTGCCTTTGATCACGTCGGCGGCGGGCTGACCATCGCCGCCGCCCCTTCCACCCAACCTAACGTGCCTCCCGCCTCGCCCGCCTCCTCGCTCAAGGGCTTCACCATCGCCGGAGCCGACAAGCAGTTCCTCCCGGCCCAGGCCAAGATCGAAGGCGACAGCGTCGTCATCTGGTCCGAACAAGTCCAGCAGCCCGTGGCCGTGCGCTACGGCTGGGAAAGCAACCCCCAGGTGAACCTCTACAACAAGGAACACCTGCCCGCCTCCCCCTTCCGCACCGACAACTGGGAACCGACCGCCCCGGCGAAAAAGTAAATCACCCTCGCAGCCCAAACAAAAGAGGCGGGTTGAAAAACCCGCCTCTTTTATTGCGCTTAATCCGAACCAACCCGTTTTTCATTTGCCCTTGACGTCATAGCACAGCAGCAAATCGTGGTCGCGGATATAAAGCCTGCCGTCGCAGACGATCGGAAGTACGAAGTTGTTTTTCTTGCTGCAATCGATCTGCTCAAAGCGACCCGTTTGGACATACCCCTTGGCGGTCGCCTCGATCAGAGCAATCACGCCGCCGCTTTCGCTGCGGAGATAAAAATGGCCGTCGGCATACGCGATGGAGCCCTTGCCGACGCGGTTGTCCGACCAGACGACGTTGCCGGTCTTGAAATCCTGGCAAACCCAGCCCTTCCCGTCGCAGTAACCGTATAGATAACCATTCAGCAGAATGACGCCGCCGAGTTGATTGACCATGTTCTTGTTGGCATAGATCGACTCGGCTTTGAAGCCGTCATCCCGCCGGGTGATCTTGAACGCATTGCACCCGATGCCATAACCGGAAGCAACGTAAACCTGATGGTCGGCGTAAATGGGCGACGGAATCACCGCCACCTTCCCCGCCCGCGGCGCCTTCCAGAGCACTCGCCCGTCCGTCACCGCTACGCCCACCACATTGCGGGCGGTTAATTGAATCACCTGACGCACCCCATCGATAGTGACGGCGATAAGGGATGAATAGTGGGCTTCGTCCACCAGTTGCTTGCTCTGCCAGAGCGTGACGCCGGTATTCTTGTCCATCGCCACGATCAAGCCGCGCGGGCCGCCGGGCGTGCATAACACCTTATCGCCCTCGATCAAGGGAGACTCGGAATAGCCCCAGCCGGGTTTCTTTCCGCCGAAATCCGCCACCAGATCCTTGTGCCAGATTTTCTTGCCCGTGGCGGCCTCGGCGCAAACAAAGATGCCGTTCTGGTCAATAACATAGACATAATCGCCGTCCACCGTCGGAGTGCAGCGAGGCCCTTCATACTTCCCGTGCGCGCCGCCCTTGCCGGTTGGGGTCATCCAGAGCGGTTTACCGCTCGCCGCATCGAGGGCGATCAGCTTGCATTCCAAAGCCTTCTCGGTCCCGAAATCCCCCAAGGTGTAGATCCGACCTTTCACAACCGCCAGGCCCGAATATCCCTTGCCCAGCCCGACCGACTTCCACACCAGCGCCGGCCCGCCCGCCGGCCACGCCTTCAGCAATCCCGTTTCCAGAGAGACGGCATCCCGGTTCGGCCCGCCCCACTGCGGCCAGGAGAAATTCCCCTCCGCCCGCGCCAGGCCGACGAAAACGCAAGACACAACCATACCGATGACAAGACAAGACAGCCTGCTCTTGACGAATAATTTCATTGTCCGCTTCTCCTTGAACTTTCACCCACCAGATCAGACGGCCAGCTCGCCCTTGAGCTGCTCAATCCGAGCCCTTTCCCCCGCAGTCAGCGGCGGAATCTCCGTCGCACGAATCGCCTGACGGTAATCTTCCAAGCTCTTGCCACCCGGGATAATCGTGCAGGTCGTCGGCTCATCCAGCAGATACCGCAGCGCCAACTGGATCATGCCACGCTCGGGCGTCAGAAGCTGCTCGAACACCGCGTAACGGGAAAATTCCACCGCCGCCTTCCGGGCATCACCGAGACGCCCGCAGCGAATGTCATCCGGCCCAAATCGCGGCGGCTGATGGAAGTATCTGCCGCTCAACCGACCGCCGGCGAACGCCCCGCGCACGATCCCGCCGACGTCGTACCGGGCAAGAAAATCCACGATCGGATCAGGCGGACTGACCATGCTGCGGGGAAACTGTACCACGTCCAGGCAATTCAGCGAATGCAAGTACCGCACGTCCTGAATATTGCCAGTCGAGATTCCCACGGCCCGGACCTGCCCCTTTTTCCGGGCCGATTCCAGAAACCGGGCCACCTCCTCGGCTTCGCCCGGCTTGGGGCCGATGTGATACAGGTAAACGTCCAGGTAATCGGTCTGCAACCGCTTGATCGAGCCTTCCAGCGAGATCGGAACCCGCCCCGGCGAAGCATCACGCACCCGCTCCCCATGCGGGCCGACCTGGTTGCCGAACTTGGTGCTGACGATCCACTTGTCCCGCCGTCCCTTGATCGCCTCGCCCACCCGCCGTTCGCTTTCCCCGTTGCCGTACTGCTCGGCCGTATCGATAAAGTTAATGCCCAACTCCCCACACTGACGGATCAGATTAATGCAGAAATCCCGCCCCAGTTCCGGATGCCCGTCGGCCTTGCCGTCCAGAACCAGCGGCCCGCCCAACTGCCAGGCCCCTACGCCGATCTCCGAAACTGTCAATCCCGTCTTGCCCAGTAAGCGGTATTTCATGCCTGCCTCTCCGTAGCGAGCAAGATGATGTTCGTCATTCGCTCCATAGAGTCAACGCGCTTTCAGACCAATCCCAACAACTCCGTTTCGCCGTCGCCCGCAAGGCGACGTATCTATTCCCACAGCAACATCGCGTGCGGTTCGGCAAATCAATCTCTTCCGTCTTGCCAACTCTCCCCGGAGCCCGTTCCCCATAAAAGTCCAACAAGGCGGTACGGCCGTTGCATTTAGATGCATCATTCCGGGAAAAGGACCGGCCACCATGGTTCCCCAGAACACCGCCATCGGAAGCATCATCGCGGCTGGCAAAGAACCGCTTGCCCGCGAAGTGATGGAACGGCAACTCCGTCGGCAAGCCCAACCCTCCGGGCCGCACGAGCAGTTGGAACAGGAAAACTCCCGCCAAACTCTGGCATATCTCTCGCAAGCCATCACCGTTTCCCATCCAATTCTGTTTCTGGACTATGTCGCCTGGGCCAAAGTGATGCTGGCCGCCAGAAACATCGCCCCCGACTGGTTGCAGGAAAATCTGCTGGTCACGCGGGACGTGCTGACGGCGCATTTGCCCCCGGAAAACGTGCCCGTCGTGGTTCCGTATATCGACGAGGCGCTGGACGAGTTTCCGCAAATGCCCCTGACCGTGGCCAGCGAGATGAAGCCCGGCGACCCGCTGCACGATTTGGCCGGGAAATACTTCTACGCCCTTCAGCAAGGCCAACGCCGCCTGGCGAGCGAGCTGATCTTAACGGCCGTGGATGCCGGCATCCCCATCAAGGACATTTACCTGCACGTCTTCCAGAAGGTAATGTACGAGACCGGCCGCCGCTGGCAACTCAACGAAATGACCGTGGCCGATGAGCACTACTGCACCGCCGCCACGCAGTTGGTCATGTCGCAGTTGTATCCGCGCATGCTCACCCTGCCCCGCAAGCCCTACCCGCTGATCGCCACCGCCGTCAGCGGCGAACAGCACGACCTGGGCATCCGCACGGTCGCCGACTTCTTCGAAATGGAAGGCTGGGACACGTACTATACCGGGGCCAACACCCCGGCACCCAGCCTCATCCAAACCCTCGCCCGCTTGAAACCGCAGATCATGGCCATATCCGTGGCAACCACCCTTCACATCGAAGCCGCCTCGAACTTGATCGCCGCCGTTCGAACTTCCCCGGAAGGCCGACGCCTCAAAATCCTCGTCGGGGGCCACCCCTTCAATCTGGCCACAAACCTGTGGCGTCAGATCGGGGCCGACGGATGGGCCTCCAACGCCGACGATGCCACAACCGTTGCCGCCCAACTACTAAACGGCGGATAAACCCCACCCCGCTCAAGGCAATAACAGGCAAAAATATTCTCCTCCCCCGCTTCGCAACAATTTCGGAGCTGGCGCGTATATACTTAGACAACTAACTAAACAACCGGCCCCGTGTCTAAACAACCGGGTGGTTGTCGAGGACGTTGCATGATGGAAGCCAACAAGCCAACTGAGACCGTCTTCCGATGCCTCCTGCGAACTTGCGATCTGGTGAAGCGGGTCATGATCCCCTACTTCGCCCGTTTCGGGATCAGCGGTTCGCAATGGGGCGTCTTGCGGGCCTTGTACCATGCCGAGCGGGAAGGATTGCAATCCCTGCGGCTGACGGACCTGGGCGACCGTTTGCTGATCCGCCCGCCCAGCGTAACCAGCGTGGTCGATCGCCTGTACAAGATGAAGCTGGTCGCACGGGCGGCTTCGCCGGCCGATCTGCGGGCCAAGCACATCCACCTGACGCCCGCCGGGCGGGAGCTGGTCGAGCGGATATTGAAAGAACACTCCGCCAAAATCGAATCGTTGATGTCGGGGCTGAGTTTGCCAGAGCAGGCGGATCTGCAACAACTGATGAACCGGCTTGTGTCGCATCTGGAAGTTCTGGCCGAACGAGAAGAAGGTAAAGTCCTCAATTAAGGGCTGAAACGGGTACGAACATGAAAACCTTTATTGCATTGCTCATCATCGCGGTCTTGACGGTCGGCGCGGGGGCTTGGTATCTCCAGGCCGGCGCCACCCGGCACCCACATTCCGCACCACGCCCGTCAAGCGGGGAGACCTGCTGGCCACCATCAGCGCCACCGGAACCGTCGAGCCGGAAGAAGTCATCGACGTCGGCGCTCAGGTGGCCGGGCAGATTCTCAACTTCGGCAAGGACAAAAGCGGTAAGACCATCGACTACGGCTCAACCGTGGAAGAAGGCACCATCCTTGCCCAGATCGACGATTCGCTCTACGCCGCCGACGCCGCGCAGAACCAGGCCATGTTGGAGCAGGCCAAGGCGAGCCTGCAACGCGCCGAAGCCGACCTGGGCCAGATGAAAGCCAAGCTGGTGCAAGCCGACCGCGACTGGCAGCGGGCGCAGAAGCTGAAAGGCTCCGACGCCCTGGCCGAAAGCAGCTATGACGCTTATCAGTCGGCCTACGAAACGGCCAAGGCCAACCTCGCCGTCGGGGAAACGGCCATCGGTCAAGCGAAGGCCGCCATCACGCAGGCCGATGCCGGACTCAAACGCGCCCAGCGCAACCTCAGCTATTGCATCATCCGCTCCCCCGTCAAAGGCGTCATCATCGACCGGCGGGTGAACATCGGCCAGACCGTCGTCTCCAGCCTTAACGCCCCCAGCCTCTTCCTGATCGCCAAAGACCTCAAGCGGATGCAGGTTTGGGTTTCCGTGAACGAAGCTGATATCGGACACATCCATCCCGGCCAGCCCGTAACCTTCACCATCGATGCCTATCCGGGCCAGGTCTTCCGCGGCGAAGTGGGCAAAGTCCGCTTGAATGCCACCATGACGCAAAACGTCGTCACCTACACCGTGGAGGTGACGACCGACAATTCCAGCGGGAAACTGCTGCCCTATCTCACCGCCAACGTCCAGTTCGAGCTGAGCCGGCGGACCAACGCCCTCCTGGCGCCCAACGCCGCCCTCCGCTGGTATCCGCAGGATAAGCAAATCGACCCCGAGTTCCGCACTCCGGCGACCGACTCGGACAAAGCCAAGTCGGGCTCGAAAAAAATGGGATCGGATGACGCCCAGACTCGCGGCAGGCTTTGGGTTGTCCAAGGCCAATACGTCCGCCCCGTGAAAGTCCGCCTGGGCGACAGCGACGGCCTGATGACCGAAATTGTCAGCGGCATCGACGAAGGCGCCGAAGTCGTCACCGGCGAAACCCAACCCAGCAACCAGGAAACCGCCGGAACCACCAACCCCTTCACCCCCCAACTCGGAAGAGGCCGGCATTAAAAACCATGAAACCACGGAGCCACAGAGACACGGAGGCCAACTCGCCAATGAAAAAGAATGTGAACCGCCAAGAGAAGAGAATGATGAATTATGAATGATGAACGATGAAGGTGGAAAGAAGAGCAGTTAATAAAAGCTGGTTTGCTTCCTCCTTCATCATTCATCATTCATCATTCTGACTTCTCTTCCCTCCGTGGTGAAAACGGCTTTACCCCTCTCCGCACCGATCCCGACAGGACACAAGAAGGTCAACCATGGAACTGATTGAACTGCGCAACATCGAGAAGACCTATCACCTCGGCGAGATCGATGTACCCGTGCTCAAGGGCGTGTCGATGAAGATCGCCAAAGGAGAGTCCGCCGCGCTCATGGGCGCATCGGGCTCGGGCAAAAGCACCTTGATGAACATCCTCGGCTGCCTGGACCGCCCCACCGCCGGCGAATACTGGCTGGACGGCAAGGAAATCTCGCAAATCTCCTCCGACGAACGGGCGATGATCCGCAACCGCAAGATGGGCTTCGTCTTTCAGAACTTCAACCTGCTGCCCCGGACCAGCGCCCTGGAAAACGTCATGATGCCGCTGACCTACGCCGCCGATCATCTCTCCGCCCGCGAAACCCGCCAGCGGGCCGTCCAACTGCTCGATCGCGTGGGCCTGGCCGACCGCATGAACCACTACCCCTCGCAGCTCTCCGGCGGCCAGCAGCAGCGCGTGGCCATCGCCCGCGCCCTGGTCAACCATCCGCCGGTGCTCTTCGCCGACGAACCCACCGGCAACCTCGACTCGTACACCAGCCGGGAAATCCTCGACATGTTCGAGCAGTTAAATCGCGAAGAAGGCATCACCATCATCCTGGTGACGCACGACGCCATGGTGGCCCGACACGCCGGCCGGGTGGTTCGCATCGCCGACGGCCTGATTCAACCCGATCAATCGCTTGTCCCGCAAACCGCTGCCGCGGAAACGGGAGGTCAATCATGATGAAAGTCGCCAAAACCTATCGAACCCTGCGCACCGCGCTGCACGCCCTGCGGCGGAACGTGATGCGGGCCATCCTCACCACCCTCGGCATCATCATCGGCATCGCCGCCGTCATCGCCATGGTCGAGATCGGCAACGGCTCGTCCCTGGCCATTCAAAAAACCATCGCCAGCATGGGCGCCAACAACATCCTCATCTTCCCCGGCACCGCCGCCAGCGGCGGCGTCAGCTTCGGCTCCGGCAGCGTCATGACCCTCACCCCCCAGGACAGCGACGCCATCCTCCTCGATTGCCCCGCCGTGCGCAACGCCGCCCCGGTCGTGCGCGCCCGAACACAGGTCGTTTACGGCAACCGCAACTGGGTTCCCCAAACCATCAACGGAACCACTCCCGCCTTTCTCGATATCCGCGATTGGACCAACCTCACCGAAGGCGAACCCTTCACCGACCGCGACATCCGCAACGCCAGCAAAGTCTGCCTGCTCGGCCAGACCCTCGTGCGCGAACTGTTCCAAGGCGAATCCCCCATCGGCAAAGAAATCCGCATCCAGAACGTCGCCTTCAAGGTCGTCGGCGTCCTCAGCCCCAAAGGCGCCAACATGATGGGCATGGACCAGGACGATATCGTTCTGGCCCCTTGGACCACCATCAAGTACCGCGTCACCGGTTCCTCCCTGGCCAACGTCAACCAGAGCGCCGCCTCCTCTTCATCGGATACTTCGCAGCAGGTCAACTCGCTGAGCCAACTGTACCCCAACACCAAGGTCAGTCTGTATCCAGAGCCTTCATCCATACAGGCCGCCGACACCCCGCTGCCGGTGCGATTCACCAACGTGGACCAGATTCTGGTGGCGGCGCGGTCGGCCAACGAAATCCCCCTGGCCATCCGCCAGATGACCGACCTGTTGCGCGAGCGGCATCGAATCCACGACGGCGAAGCCGAAGATTTTAACGTCCGCAACATGGCCGAAATGATGAGTGCGCTGGCCTCCACGTCGCAGATGATGACAATCCTTCTCAGTTCGGTGGCCGCCATCTCGCTGGTCGTGGGCGGCGTGGGGATCATGAACATCATGCTCGTCTCCGTCACCGAACGCACGCGGGAAATCGGCCTGCGCATGGCCGTGGGCGCCAGAGCGCGGGATATCCTGCGCCAGTTCCTGGTCGAGGCCGTGGTGCTCTGCCTGGCCGGTGGAGCGATCGGAATTCTCGTCGGTCGCGGAGGGTCCGTGCTGATCACGATGCTGCTGCGCTGGCCGACGCAATCGTCCATGGCGGCGGTCTTGTCGGCGGTCATCGTGTCGATGTCCGTGGGAATCGTCTTCGGATTTTATCCGGCCTGGAAAGCCTCCCGGCTGGACCCGATTGAAGCATTACGTTACGAATAAGCCGATTGTAAATGGGGCATTGGGAGAAGAATTATGCAGTTCGCGATGAAAATCGGAGTTCGGTCGCACCTCGCTTTGGCTATAGGACTCGCCGGCATGGGCGCGTTGGTGGTGGCGGGATGCACGGTGGGGCCGGATTTCCACAAGCCCCAGCCGAAAATGCCCACGACCTGGGCCAGCCCCACGTCGCAGCCCACCACCCAGGCATCCGCCCTCGTGCCCAACCTGGCCAAGTGGTGGACGTCATTCAACGACCCGATGCTCAACTCCCTGATCGTCCGGGCGGCGGAAGGCAACCTCGACCTGAAGCAGGCCGAAGCGCGCATCCGCCAGGCCCGTGCCGCCCGCGGCGTGGCCGCCTCCGCCCTGTGGCCCTCGGTCAACACCAACGCCTCCTACTCGCGCACCCGCTCCAGCGCGGCCCTGACCGGCGGTCATTCCACCGGCGCACACGATCTCTATCAAGCCGGCTTTGACGCCAGTTGGGAACTGGACATCTTCGGCGGAATTCGGCGCAACGTCGAAGCGGCCGATGCCGACATTCAATCCGCCATCGAAGACCGCCGCGACGTGCTGGTCACCCTCATGTCGGAAGTCGGCATCAATTACATGGACCTGCGCGGGCTGCAACTGCAATTGCAGATCGCCAAAGCCAACCTCGCCGCCCAACAGCGCAGCCTCGACCTCACCCAGCGACGTTTCCAAGGCGGCTTTGTCGCCCGTCTGGACGTGGCCAACGCCCAAGCCCAGGTCGCCACAACGCAATCGCAGATTCCTCCCTTGGAAACGGCCCTTCAACAGACCATCTACAGCCTCGGCGTACTGCTGGGCCTGGAGCCGGCCGCCTTGCTGAGCGAACTATCGACCCAGGCGCCGATCCCGGTCACGCCCCCGGCGGTGCCGGTGGGCCTGCCTTCGGAACTGCTCCGCCGCCGGCCCGACATCCGCCGAACCGAAGCCCAGCTTCACGCCGCCACCGCCCGCATCGGCGTGGCGACGGCCGACCTGTTCCCCCGCTTCTCACTGACCGGCTCGCTGGGTGTCCAGGGCAACCAGCTCAAACAACTGGGCAACTGGGACAACCGCTTCTGGTCCGCCGGCCCCGCGGTCAGTTGGCCGATCTTTACCGCCGGACGCATTGAGTCCAACATTCAGGTGCAAACCGCCGTGCAGGAAGAAGTCGCCGCACAATACGCCAAGACGGTGCTGGGGGCCTTGCAGGACGTGGAGTCCTCGCTGATCGCTTATGCCAAGGAGCAGCAGCATCGCCAGGCTCTGGCGGAGGCGGTTGCCGCCAACCGCCAGGCGGTCGATCTGGCCATGCAGCTCTACACCCAGGGCCAAACCGACTTCCTCAACGTCCTCTCCGCCCAGCGGGCGCTGTTGCTTTCCGAAGACGCCCTGGCACAAAGCGTGCGGGCCGTCTCGGCAGACCTGGTCTCCTTGTATAAAGCCCTGGGCGGCGGCTGGGACATGGAAGCCCCACCCGCAACCCAGCCCGCCACGCAACCCGCGAAAGGTCATTGACGTTGCCCGACCCGCCCGGCCAGCGCCCGGAGTTTTCTCCCGCAGAAGACTTTTCACCGCAGAGAGCGTAGAGGAACGCAGAGAAGATATGGAACCGCCGATAAACGCGGATGAACGCAGATAAAGAAAAGATTTCTTTCTTATCTGCGTGTATCGGCGTTCGTCGGCGGTTAAAAATATCTTCCCTGCAAAACGAGGGTTCCAACAAGGCCGCGAATAATTACAATCGTTGCGGCATAAGTTGTCGGGGGCATTGGGATGTTTAAGGCGGTAATCAATGTTACAAGACGGTGAAAAAGGTGTCATTCTCCAACGCGACAAGGCCACTTACGCCATCGCGCCGCATTTGACGTGCGGCCTGGCCGATCCGGCTACGCTGCGCAAGATCGCCGACGTGGCCGAGCGACATGGGCTGACGATCAAGATCACCAGCGAGCAGCGGGTTGCCCTGATCGGAATCCCGGCCGACAAGGTGGATCAAATCTGGTCCGAGTTGGACATGCCACGCGGCCACGTCGTCGGCAACACCGTGCGCAGCGTAAAAGCCTGTCCCGGCACGCAGTTCTGCAAACGCGCCCAGCAAGACAGCCTGGCGATGGGCAAACTGCTGGATGAGCGATACCACGGCATTTCGCTTCCCGGCAAAATGAAGCTCGCCGCCAGCGGATGCGTGTTTCAATGTGCCGAGTCCAACTTCCGCGACATCGGCCTGGTGGGTAAGCCCAACGGCTGGACCATCCTCATCGGCGGCAACGGCGGCGGCAAGCCGCGAATCGGCACCCCTTTGATCGACAACGTCAAGACCGAACAGGCCGCCGAGATCGTTGACCGCCTGGTGGAGCTCTTCAAGACCAGCGCCCAGAAGAATGACCGCATGGCCCGCCTGATCGAGCGGCACAGCCTCGACGCCGTTCGCGCCGCCATCGGCTTACAGCCGGACGGATCATTGCTGCCACGTGAGCAATGCCAATTCACACTGGCCGCAGCCAAGAAAGCGGTCCACAACGCGATGGAACCACCTCAAATTGCTGAGGGTTCTATCACTCGACCTAACGTGAAACAGTGAAAGACCATTAGTTGATCACTTTGCCAAGCTTTTCAGTGTTATTTCCTGTCCGGGAAGGACGTAGCTCTATTGTTGGCATAACCCCTTATTGATCGCCTTGGCCAACTTATAGAACTCTCCAAATGCCTCAGCTCCCGGATTCGCCTTCGTTTGAAACTCTGTTAGTAAGAGTTCCTTCAGCTTCTTTCTTGCCGAGTCCTTTTCCTTATCGGCGCTAGAGGCCGCAGCAACAATATCGGGATGATTTGCATATACGATACTTCGGATCGTATCCGGAATGAGTCCCTCGATATCTCGCTTCCCCGGTTTGTCTAGACCAATCGGGAAGAAATGTACTCCTTTTTTCAGTCCAAGATTCTCGAGTGTCTTCGTAATCTGTGCGTCATGATCTAAGAAGTCGTTTCAGAACCCATATGTCTCATTCACGCAGCGATCTTGCCTTTCAACTTGAGCGTTTGAATGCGGTTGGCGCAGATGGTGCAGGCGGCCAGTTCGTTCATCGCCTGCCAGTGCGCGCCCGTTGTTTCGTAGCAGAGCTTCAGCCGCCGGTAGTTGCCTATCCAACTCAGCGTCCGCTCGATCACGTACCGCACCTTGCCCAAGCCGCTGCCATGCACGTTGCTGCCCCGAGAGGCCAAGAGCGACTGGACGCGACGCTCCACCACCTCGGCTATGATGTCCTTGGTTCCGTAGGCCCGGTCCCCCAACGTCGCGTCCGGCTTGTAGCGCCACTGGCCCGAAGGCATCTTGATCGGCGGCATCGAGTCCAGCATCGCCAGGAACACCTCCTGGTCCGGAACGTTGGCCGGGGTGGTCCATACCACCAGCGGCAGGCCCTCCTTGTCACTGATCACGTGCCGTTTGCAGCCCTTTTTTGCCCGATCCGTCGGATTGGGTCCGCTGTGCGCCCCCCTTTTACGGCCCGCACCGAGGCCGCATCCACCACCGCCACCGACAGGTCGATCTGCCCGGCCTCCCCCAGCACGTTCAGCAGCAATCGGTGCAGTTGTGGCCAGATGCCCCCGGCCGTCCATTCGGCAAAGCGTCGCCAGCAGGTCGAGCCGCTGGGCCACAGGTCGCACTTGGGCAGGCGTTGCCACTGGCAGCCGGTTTTCAGCACATGCAGGATGCCTTCCAGGCACGGCCGGTCGGCAGCGCGTGGGGCTCCGCCATGTGGGTCGGGCGGGTGCTTGGGCAAGAGCGATTCGATGTGGTTCCAGAGTTCGTCGCAGACCAGTGGCTGGGGCATGAGGCGTGTACTCCATTACAGCCTCCTTCCCTTCATCCGTGACATTCAACCGAGAAATCATCATACGTTTGCCGCAACTTTGAGGTTCTGAAACCGCTTCTAAGAAACTGTTTCAAAAATAGCCTCCTATACTGTCTTGGGCATGACGCGCGGCAAGGAGGCTTGTTATGGCGCGTCCGTTGGTTTCGGATGAACTGTGGGAAGTGGTCCAACCCCTGTTTCCGCGGCACAAAGCTCGCCCCGGCAGACGAGGTCGTCCTCCGGTGGGGGATCGGGCTTGTCTGAGCGGGATCATCTTCGTGCTGCAAAGCGGCATCCCTTGGTGGACGTTGCCGACGGAAATGGGGTGCGGATCGGGCGTCACCTGTTGGCGACGGCTGCGATACTGGCAGCGCCGTGGCATCTGGAAAAAACTGCTGAGCGAACTACTCCAGCGAGTGGGACGGGAAAAGGGGATCGACGGGGACAAAGCCGTAGTGGACAGCCAGTCCATCCGCGCCGTTTTTGGGGGCGCTGACCGGCAGAAATCCCACGGATCGGGCCAAAAAAGGCACCAAAAGGCACCTGCTGGTCGATGGCCACGGCACGCCTTTGGCCTTGCGGATCACTGGCGCCCAGCGGCACGACTCGACGCAAGCCTTGGCCCTGTTGGATGACGTTCCGCCCATTCGCCAGAAGCGGGGCCGACCGCGACGGCGCCCGCACGATCTCTACGGGGACCGGGCCTACGGCACGCCACGGAATCGGCAAAGGTTGCGGCAACGGCACATCAAGGACCACTTGGCCGAACCGGGCATGCCCCACGGCAGCGGGCTGGGCGCGATCCGTTACGTGGTGGAGCGCACCTTGGGTTGGGTCGGCCAGGCTCGCCGCCTCAAAATCCGTTATGACAAGTTGGCTGCAATCCATCGTGCGTTCCACTATCTGCAACTGGCGAGAATCTGCTGCAGGATCCTCCAAAGGGATTTTTGAAACAGTTTCTTAAGCCGCAAGACCGTTCTGCCGGTACGGCAATGGCAGTCCTTGTGTTCCCGCTGCTGCTCAGCATGCTGCCTCCACTGCTGTTTTACTGGATGCGGCTTTGGGTCCGCGTTGAACCGAATAACTTGGTAGTGCGTTTCCGCCCGCTGCTTTTCAAGCGGATTTCCTTGTCAGACATTCAAAGCTGCGAAGCCCGAAGCTATCGCCCGATTGCCGAATACGGCGGATGGGGCGTCCGCTACTCGATAAGCGGTCGGGGTTGGGCCTACAACGTGAGCGGCAATCAAGGCGTGCAACTGGAATTGAAAAACGGAAAGCGCATCCTGATCGGCTCGCAACACGCCGGAGAACTGGCCGAGGCCATCAACAAGGCCCGGCAGGCTCACACCACCTGAAGAATGTCCAGCGAGGTGATCGTGCGCGGATCAAAATCGATCCGCTGCTCGAACTGCCCGGCCAAGCCCTTCCTGTCCAGGGCGATGATCCACCCTTCCTCAACGATCAAATCACCAATGACCCGTCCGTCAGTGAGCGTTACCCGGCAGACGGCGGTGTACTTGCGCTTGGGCGCGCCGTGAGCGACAAGAAACTTGCGCCATTCCTCGGGCAAAACCTTGGCCAGTCGATTTCGCGGGGGGGTGCGTGAATGCATGATCTATACGGCGACCTCGCAGGTTTGAGTATCGGACGAATCGTTTACTTCATCGGCGGCCCGCGGGTCGGGCCAGACGCCGGCGGCATCGCTGCCGTACCAGCGGTCCAGAACGGCCGTCCATTCCCGAAGGCTTCGTACCTCGATGAACTGCTTTTTCACTTCCGAAGCATTCGGATGAAACCGGCTGTACTTGATGCCCATCTTGCGCATCCGCCGGGCGGCCAGGGATTCGCCATGAATCTGCATCGCAATGGCAAAGTGTTCCGCCAGCGCCTCACGCTGCTCGTGAATGGTCGGCGGCTGAATAGACCCGGCCTCCGCCCCGCCCAACAGAGCGGCGGCATGCTGAAAAATCCAAGGATTGCCGATCGCGCCGCGGGCGATCCAAGCCCCGTCCACGCCGGTTTCCCGGATCAATCGCACGGCGTCCTCGGCCGTGAACACATCCCCCGAGCCAATGATCGTCCGATCCGGGAACTGATGCTTGAGCTGCTTAAGAAAACTCCAGCGGCTGGGGCCGAGGTATTTCTGCTCGACGGTGCGGGCGTGAACGCGCACGGCCGAATAGCCGTTGGCCCAGATCGCTTCAAGAACTTCATAAAACTGTTCGAGGGATTGGGCCGAATCGTCGAAGCTGCGCCGCAGACTGACGGTCGTGGGAACGTGCGGCGGAAGAGCATCGCGAACGGCCTTCACAACCGCCAGTGCCCGCGGCATATCCTTCAGCATGTGCCCGCCACGGGCTTTGTTCTTGATCTTCTTGACCGGGCAGGCAAAGTTCAGATCGATGACGTCATAGCCCGCCTTGTGAAGGATGACCGCCGCCCGGGCCATCTGATCGGGCTCCGAACCGACGATCTGCCCGGCGATGGGATGGTCTTCGTCGTTGATATCGATAGAGCGTTTCAGGCCCAGCCCGCCGGAGAGCATGATGATATCGAGCAGCGCCTCCGTGACGGCATACGGACAACCCCGGCGGCGCACGACAAGCCGCATGGCCCGGTCGCTATACCCCGCCAGCCCCGCCTGGGCAAATGGGGCGGGAAGTTGAATGGGTCCGATACGCATGAATCGCGAATCGTATCACAGTCCCAGAGATAAATCCCGCAATTGCATTTTCGTTTCGCCGTCGCCCGCAGGGCGACGTGTCTTCACGATGAAAAGACACGTCGCCTTGCAGGCGACGGCGAAACGAAAATGCAATCCCCCGCATCATCCTTACCTTGAGACGCCCCGTTTAATCCCCGAAGGAAGTCCCGATCGCTCGCGCGGTTCTTACGAGGGGAGAGTCCACGGGCACTTTGCGCTGTTTGCCGGCAACGGATTGGATGTCCACTTCGTCCAGCTTGCCCCCGCGCCAGACAACGAGTTTGCCGCGGGCGCCGTTCATGAGGATTTCCAAGGCGTGGTAGCCGAAGCCGGTGCCCAGGACGCGGTCGAAGGGCGTGGGCGTGCCGCCTCGCTGGATGTGGCCCAAGACGGTGGCGCGGGTTTCCAGGCCGATGCGGCTCTCGATGTCGGCGGCCAATTTATTGGCCACTCCACCCAGGCGGATGGGATCGGGGCTGGTTTCCACCCGGCGTTGGATGACCACCTCTCCGCCCTTGGGCTTGGCGCCTTCGCTGACGCAGACGATGCTGAAGCGCTTGCCGGTGCGGGAGCGGTAATCCAGCAGTTGGCAGACCTTGTCCAGATCGTAGTCGATTTCGGGAATGAGAATGACGTCGCTGCCCGAAGCCACGCCCGAATGCAGCGCCACCCAGCCGGCGTTGCGTCCCATGACCTCGACGACCATCACGCGATGGTGGCTCATGGCCGTGGTGTGAATCTTGTCCAGGCACTCGGCCGCCGTCGTAACGGCCGTATCAAAGCCGAAAGTCTGCTCGCAGCCTTCCAGGTCGTTATCGATGGTCTTGGGCACGCCGATGCAGTTGATGCCGTTGCGAATGAGGTTGGCCGCCCCGGTCATGGTGCCGTCGCCGCCGATGCAGACGACGGCATCGAGGCGGTTGAGATGCACGTGTTCGACAACACGTTCGGTGACGTTGACCCATTCGACGCCGCCGTTGCGCGGGATGGCGTAGTGTTCGGGGTTGGCCTGATTGCTGGTGCCGAGGATGGTGCCGCCGAGAGTGAGAATGTTGCTGACGTCGCTCCACGCCAGCGGCCGCACGCGGTTCTGGATCAGGCCAAGGTATCCGTCTTCGATGCCTATGACCTCCAGCTTGTACTGATTGATGGCCGCCTTGGTGACGGCCCGGATGACGGCGTTCAAACCGGGGCAATCCCCCCCGCCGGTGAGTACGCCAATACGCTTGATGCCCGATGCCATGGAGACTCCTTTTAAGTGCGTCTAACAAAACCACAGATGCACAGAGGCACGGAGGCGCTATCGTGTCCAAACGGTTTCATTGAACCGCAGAGGACGCAGAGGGTCGCGGAGAAGAAAGGGAACCGCCGATGAACGCCGATAGACGCCGACAAAAGAGTTTTCTTCTTGGCGCTCTTGGCGGTCTGAATTCTTCTTCCCCCACGAGTTGGCCTCCGTGTCTCCGAGCCTCCGTGGTTTCGTTAGCACCGCTAACCCCAATTATCGTGCGGCCGTCGGCCACGGTCCATACGCAAGCCACCCTTTTATCCAGGCGCGCAATAAATTCGCCGGGACGGCGGCCGCCACGCACAGCAGATCGGTGTTAGATAAATGTGTAGGAAAATCGCGCGACAATGGCGCATGCAGCAGACGCCCGGGCCACTCGAAGACGAACTGCTCGGCGGCCTGAGCCGTCAGAATCTGCTCAAGGGTCTGATCCGGGCAGACGTCGGCCACGACGCCTTCGAGCGTAAAATAAGCCTTGCGGAAAAGGAGCAGATTCGACGGGAAACGGACTCCGTTGCGGGCCAGACTATCCAGCAGCCGCATCAACCACCCCACGCCCGGCAGCCGTCCGCGCCGAACCTCGGCCAAGGCGTTTTTAACATGACGGCGGCAGCGCGATAGTTCCGCATGATCGGCCGAGAGGATTTCAAGAGCCCGATAGACGCGCCCGGCATCAAGCGATGCCGCCCCGACGATGATCTGCACGAGCTGAACCCGCTGATCGCGAGATAGTTCACCGGCCAAACTCCAGTCCAGGATCGCCAGTCGGCCGTCATCCGTGACAAAGAGGTTGCCGGCATGCGGGTCGGCATGAAACAGTGTCCGCTCACGACGGGAGAAGACCACGTCCGTCACCAGGGATCGGACAATGGTTTCGGCCAGCCGCCGCCGGTCGCGGCGATGGTTGGTTAGAATTTCCGTCACCTTTCGGCCACGCACCCGTTCCATGGCCGTGATCTTCCCCGTGGAAAATGGCAGCAGTGTTGGGATTTGCACGCGAGGGTCGTGCGCGAACTGCCGCGATGCCTGCAGCAGATGCCGCTGCTCGCCCTTGAGTAAGACCTCGTGCGTCAACAGCCGCCGAACTTCGTCGAACGTTTCGCGATACGCGACCGCCGGCACGGCCAGCGTATTCTTCTGCCGATCAAAGTGATCGGCCAGCCGCTGCAGAATGTCCAAATCTTCCCGCAGCAGATCGACAATCCCCGGCTTGAGAATTTTCAACACCCCCTGCTGCTGTAAAGGATCGCCCGGGTGCCGCCAGTGGATCGGCACGACGACCGCCACGCTGGCTTCGGCCAAGGGCGATGCTTCCCAATGAATGCGATAGCGATCAATCGCCGCTCCCAATTCCTCTCGGATGATCGGCAGAAGGTTTGGCATCGGCGTGCGCGGCGACATGGTTTCCAGCCGCTGCAACTGCCGGCGAAAGGACGGGGCCAATGCCCGGTTGCGGGCGATGACCTGCCCCAGCTTGTGAAGCGCCGGGCAATGGCGCATGAAACGCACCACGCGCGTCGCCAGGTCCGTCTGCATGGGCAGGGAAATTTGCTCGGCCAGAATCGCTTCCAGACGCCCCGGCGAAAGATGACGCAGAAAAAACGCCACCGCATCGCTCACCATGGGCCGGAATTCCGCGTAGATTTCCGGCACCAGCGAGGCGACGTCCAGCGGCTTGAGCAGTAGATTGGCGTCCAGCATAACTTCGGCTCCGAAAGCGCATGCCGCGGATTCATCCTAGCGGGTTCTGCCAAGTCGGGGAACCGCGAAGAAGATTTTGAACCGCCAAGGCCGCCAAGAGCGCCAAGAAAGAAAAGTCAGAATGATGAATGATGAACGATGAAGGTGGAAAGAAGAGCAGTTGATAAAAGCTGGTTTTCTTCCTCCTTCATCATTCATAATTCATCGTTCATCATTCTCTTCTCTTGGCGCTCTTGGCGGCCTTGGCGGTTCAAAATCTTCTTCGCGGTTCCATTCAAAGATTTCCCGAAGCGAGGCTGATCTGGATAATATTGACCGGCCGGTAGGATAAGATGAATCCTGCAAGAGCATAGGATTTGAGGACTATGGCAATGGGACAGGCGCAAACGTCGGGCGGGTGTGGCGGGGTGTTCAATCGACTATTGTGCGCGATGGTCCGGCCGTTGTTGAGGCTGCGATATCGCATCCGTTTCCAAGGCATTGAACAGATCGCCGAGCGCGGTCGGAGCGGTATTCTCTTTTTGCCCAACCACCCGGCCTTGATCGATCCGGTGATCCTGACGGCTTATCTGTACGACCCGTTCTGCATCCGGCCGCTGGCGGACGAAAATCAAATCGACCGCTTTTTCATCCGCAATGTCGCCCGACGGATGAACGTCATGCCTATCCCGGATTTGAACAAAACAGGCGAGTCCGGCAAAGAACAAGCCGAGCAGGCCATTGCCCTGTGCGTCGATGCGTTGCAACGCGGCCAGAACATCCTTCTCTATCCGGCCGGTCATTTGAAACATCAGCGGATGGAAACGCTCGGTGGAGCCAGCGCGGTGCATCGCATCCTGTCAAAACTGCCGGATGTGCGGGTGGTGCTGATTCGCACTCAAGGATTATGGGGCAGCAGTTTCAGTTGGGCCTACGGACATGCGCCCAAGGTCGGTCAGGCGCTGCGACGCGTGGCCGGGCTGATCGCCAGCGGATTATTCTGGGCGCCCAGGCGGGAAGTGGATGTAACGCTTGCCGAACCGGACGATTTGCCGCGCACGGCGGATCGAATCACGCTGAACCGATATCTGGAAGGTTCTTTCAACGAATCCGCTTCGCCGGCCCGGTACGTCCCTTACAGCGTGTGGGAAAAAGGCGGCGTGCGATTGCTCCCCGAGCCCAAGGCCCAGGCCCGGCCGGAGTCGTTGTGCGCGGTATCGCCGGCAACTCGCCGGATTGTCGTGGAACACCTGCGGCAACTGACGGGCGTCTCCGACGTAACCGACGAGCAACACCTGGCCCGCGATCTGGGGTTGGACAGCCTGGCCGTCACCGATCTGGTGGTATGGCTGGAAAAGGAATTCGGCTTTGCCCTTCCCAGCCCGGAAAGCCTTCAAAGCGTGGGCGACGTGATCCTGGCCGCCTGCGGGGAAATGGCGACGGCCTCGGATCAGATCGATATTCCCGCTCCCGATTCGCGTTGGAACCGCAACCCCGCCTCGATCCGTAGCGACGTGCCCGAAGGCAAGACCATCGGCCAGGTTTTTCTCACCCAGGCGCGACGCAATCCCGACCGGGCGATCGTTGCCGACATGCAACGCGGCAGCCGCAGCTTCCGCGACCTGATTACGGCCATCTTCGTCTTACGCAAGAAAATCCGCACCCTGCCCGGCGAACGCATCGGCATCCTGCTGCCGGCGTCAGTCGCGGCCGATACCGTTTACTTCGCCACACTCTTTGCCGGCAAAACCCCGGTCATGGTCAACTGGACCACCGGCCCGCGCAACATTCTCCACAGCCTAGACCTGGCGGAAGTAAAACGCGTCCTGACCTCCCAAACCCTGATCAGCCGACTCAAGGCGCAGGGATTAAATCTGGACGAGTTGGGCGACCGGTTGGTGAGGCTGGAACAACTGGCCGGCTCCATCGGCTGGTGGAGCAAACTGATCGCGGCAATGCGGGCGCGACTGTCGTGGCGCTCGCTGCAAAACGCCCGGGAAACCGACACGGCCGTTGTCCTCTTTACCAGCGGGTCGGAATCGCTGCCCAAGGCCGTCCCCCTGACGCACGCCAACATCCTGGCCAACATCCGCGACAGCCTCTCCTGTTTTCACATCCGCCGGGACGACCGCTTTCTGGGCATGCTCCCGCCCTTCCACTCGTTCGGATTGACCGGGACGATACTCCTGCCGATCCTCGGCGGGGTGAAGGTCGTCCACTATCCCAACCCCAACGAACCGGCCGTGCTGGCGCGGATCATCGAAGCGTACAAGGTATCGATCCTGATCGGCACGCCGACGTTTCTGAGCAACATCGTCCGCTCCTCAACCAACTCGCAGCTTGCTTCGCTGCGGATTTGCGTCACGGGAGCCGAGAAATGTCCGCAACGGGTGTATGACGCCCTGCGCCAGCGGTGTCCCCAGGCAACGATTCTCGAAGGCTACGGCATCACCGAATGCTCGCCGATCGTGGCCGTCAACCGCGAGGAAGACGCCCGGCCGGGCACGATCGGCCGGCCGCTGCCGTCGTTGACGTGCATCATCATGGACGAGGAGACGCACCAGCCCGCCAACGCCAATGAATGCGGCATGCTGCTGGTGCGCGGCCCCAGCGTCTTTGGCGGCTACCTCCACTACGACGGCCCCTCCCCCTTCATCCAATGGAACGGCGAATCATGGTACCGCACCGGCGACCTGGTGCAGGCCGACGCCACCGGCCACCTCACCTTCTGCGGCCGGCTCAAACGCTTCGTCAAACTCGGCGGCGAAATGATCTCCCTGCCGGCCATCGAAGAGGTCTTGGAACAACACTTCGGCGTCAGCGAAGACGGCCCCACGCTGGCCCTCGTCGCCTCGCCCGGCGACGCCCCCGAACTGGTGCTGTTCACCACACGCCACCTGGAGCGGGCCGAGGTCAATCAGGCCATCCGTCAAGCCGGACTCTCCCCGCTGCACAACGTTCGCGCGGTCATCCACGTAGAACAACTCCCCCTTCTGGGCACGGGTAAAACCGACTACCGCACGCTGGGCGAACAACTGGTGCTCATGACAAAATAAGCCCCGGATGTACATCCGGGGCTTTTGTGCGCAACGTCAAGCTTGTCCCGACTTGCGATTAAACGCCTTCACGGCTGCGACGCTTCAGGTCTTCCGTGTTGCAGGTGCGGCTGACGGTATATCCCTTCAGCGGCAGAACGTGTTCATGAACCGCGTCAAGAATGTCCGACACAAACGGGAAGAAGCAATCCTCGACTTCGTCGGCCGGGGTGATCCAGTTGCGAGCGCCGACGACGACCGGCGGAGCGTCCAGATCGTCAAAGGCGAACTGGGCGATCTTGGCCGCCATGGTCTGCAAAGTGCTGCCGCGCTCGCAGGCGTCGGAAGCCAGGACGATCTTGCGGGTCTTCTTCACGCTCTCCAACACCTTCTCGTAGTTGAAGGGGACGATGGAGCGGGCGTCGATAACCTCGCAGGAAATCCCGTACTTGCTTTCCAGTTCCTTGGCGGCATCCAGGGCGCGGTACAAGGTGGCGCCGATGGTGAGGATGGTCAGATCCTTGCCGACCTTCTTAACGTCCGGCTCGCCGAAGGGAACTTCGTAGTACCCGGCGGGAACGCCGTCCTTGACGAATTCTTCCGGCTGATCGTACAGCCGCTGGGATTCGAAGAAGATGACCGGATCGGTGCCGGTCAAAGCGGCGTTCAACAGGCCTTTGGCGTCGTAGGGGGTGACCGGGAAGCAGACCTTCAAGCCCGGAATGTGGGAAACCAGGGCCGTCCAGTCCTGCGAGTGCTGAGCGCCATACTTGGAACCCACCGAGACGCGGATGACGACCGGCATCTTCAACAGGCCGCCGGACATGGACTGCCACTTGGACAACTGGTTGAAGACTTCGTCCCCGGCCCGGCCGAGGAAGTCGCAGTACATCAGTTCGACCAGGGCCCGGCCGCCTTCCAGGCCGTAGCCGACGGCGGTGCCGACGATGGCCGCTTCGCTGATGGGCGAATTGAACAGGCGATGATACGGCAGGGCTTCGGTCAGGCCGCGATAGACGGCAAACGCCCCGCCCCAGTCGCGGTTTTCTTCGCCGTAGGCGACGAGGGTCGGATCGATATAGAAACGGTCGATGATGGCTTCGAACAGGGCATCGCGGACGCCGATGCACTTGGTTTTGGGCAGCTTCTTGCCCGCGGCGTCGAAGGCCGAGCGGCTGCGGGCGGCAAGCTGCTTGACGCGGGGGTTCTCCTCCTTGGGCATCAGCACTTCGGGCTTGCGGGTCGTGTCCATGGACTCGACCTTCTGGTTGGAGAACATGACCCGCTCGATCAGGCAGCCGGTTTCCTTGAAGGCGCTGCGCGGGGAGATGTTCAGGTCCACGGCCTTCTTGTAGGCCTTGAGGATCAGCGATTCGACCTTCTCCTTGACGGATTCGATGTCCTTCTGGGCACAGACGCGGGCATCGACGAGGCTGTCGGCGAAGGTGATCAGCGAATCGACCTGCTGCCAGGTCTCCACTTCGCTCTTCTCGCGGTAGGAGCTGGCGTCGGAAGGCGAGTGGCCGGAGAAGCGGTAGGTGACGGTATCGAGCAGGACCGGGCCGTCGCCGCGCTGAAGGATTTCCTTCTTGCGACGGATGGCGTCGATCACGGACAGCGGGTTGTAGCCGTCCACGCGTTCGGAGTGCATCTGATCGGGATTGACGCCGGCGCCCAGGCGGGCCAGAACCTTCAGGCCCATGGTTTCACCCACGGGCTGGCCGC
Source organism: uncultured Phycisphaerales bacterium (assembly GCA_963841305.1). Classification (GTDB taxonomy): domain Bacteria; phylum Planctomycetota; class Phycisphaerae; order Tepidisphaerales; family Tepidisphaeraceae; genus CAWJBR01. The sequence continues at coordinate 791,445 of CAWJBR010000002.1, forward strand.
CCATGCCGTAGAAATTGTTGACGAAGTTGAGGATGAACGGCAGCCCGCCGCGGTGGTCCTTGTCCCACAGTTCCTTGAACTGGTCCATGGTGGCAAAGCAGATGGCTTCCCACACCGGGCCGCAGCCGAGGGAGGCGTCGCCGATGTTGCAGATGACCAGGCCGGGCTTGTGGTTGACCTTCTTGAACAGCGCCGCGCCGACGGAGATGTCCGCCGAACCGCCCACCAGGGCGTTGTTGGGCATGACGCCGAAGGGCGGGAAGAAGGCGTGCATCGAACCGCCCAGGCCCTTGTTGAAGCCGTAATCGCGGGCGAAGATCTCGGCCAGCGCGCCGTAGATCAAAAAGTCGATCGCCAGTTCCTTGACCGAACCGCCGGCAAAATCCTTTTCGACGACGCGGAGGGCGTCGCCGCCAAAGTAGTTTTTCATGATGCCCATCAGGGTCTGGTCGTCCAGCTTCTGGATGGCCGACAAACCCTTGGCCAGGATTTCGCCGTGGGAGCGGTGGGAGCCGTAAATGTGGTCGTCGATCCCCAGCAGATACGCCTGCCCGACGGCCGAGGCTTCCTGACCCATCGACAGGTGGGCCGGGCCGCGGTGGTTGTACTCGATGCCCTGGTAGTTGCCGCGCAGCTTCACTTCGTTGAGCATGTTTTCAAAGCTGCGGATGACCTGCATGTCATGCTGGATGCGGATCAGATCCTGCTTGGAAAACCGCCCCGAAGCCAGTTCGTCGGCAACCGACTTGTTATACTGATTGACGGGAATGGGCTTGAAGGTGACCTGACCGGCCGCACGACAATCCTTGGGAAGAATCATTTGAGACTTAGGCATCGCGATATCCTTGTAAATGAAGTTTCGTTTTTTCGTCCGCCGGCCCTCACGGGGCCTGCATCGCTCCGGTTTGCGACTCGGCCGGGACGGCCGGGTAAGTCAGTTCGATGTTGCGGGCCTGAAGAAATTCGATCCAGGCGTCGGAAGGCCGCACGTCGGTGATGACGCGGGCGATCCGGTCCCAGTCCACGATTTTGAACAGCGAAGGAGCCAGGAATTTCGTATGGTCGGCCACCAGAATGCACTGACGCGCGTTAAGCAGCGCCTGACGATTAAAGTGGGCCGATTCGATGTCCGCCGCCGCCAGCCCGAATTCCGGGCTCAAGCCGTCGGCCCCGATGAACGCCACATACCCGCGCAACTGATCCAGCGCCGAGGCGGCCAGCGGCCCGATGGTGTCCATCCGATCCGGGCGGTATTGCCCGCCGATCAGGATCACATTCAGCCCCGGGGCGTTGAGTTCCAACACCAGCCGGGCGGAGTTGACGATGACCGACAGACCCTGCTTGCGCTTAAGCTGCGTGGCGATTTCAAAGCAGGTGGTTCCCGAGTCCAGAAAGATCTGATCCCCGTCGGCGATGACCTCGGCCGCCAGCCGCCCGATCATTCGTTTGGCCTCGACATTCCGCTGCCCCTTGGAGCGGAAAGAATAGTCGGAGTTGCGAACCAGCGTTGCCCCGCCGTAAACCAGATCCAGTTGCCCTTCGTCGGCCAGCGCCTTGAGATCCCGCCGCACGGTAGCTTCGGAAACGGCCAGCAGACCGGCCAGTTCCGGAACCGTAACGTGCCGCTTGTCAAAGACTTCGGTCAGAATTTGCTGACGGCGTTGTTGATTGGTTACGCTCATAACCGCGACTCCGCACGGGACGACATTCTCCCGTCTTGTTCTACATTTAACCATAAACCGATCATCTTTTCAATCACATTCTTTCAAAAAATGCTTGACTTGTGATTATCTATGACTTACTTTCGTCAAATAGTGATTGAGTTTCGTCAACAGGGATAACCATGCAACATATAGTCATGCCGCCAGTCGGCAAGGGAACGCAGACGGGGACGGTTCGCCAGTGGTTCAAAAAGGCCGGTGAATCGGTCAAGAAAGGCGAGCCGCTCGTCCGTATTGAAACCGAAGAGATGTGGATTGACGTCGAAGCCGGGCGTGACACCACGCTTCAGCAGATCGCTGCCGCCGAAGGCGCGACCGTGGCCGTCGGGGCGATGTTGGGCACGCTGGGTGGTGGAGAAGCCAAGGCCGCTCCCGTCCCCGCGGTAGCCGCCCCCGCATCGACACCCGCCGCCGCCCCTTCCGGAGCGGTCACGCCGGTTCTCATGCCCCAGGCCGGCCAATCGATGGAAGAGGGAACCATCGTCAAGTGGCGCGTCGAGGTCGGGGCGAAGATCAACAAAGGCGACGTGATCTTTGAAGTGGAAACCGACAAGGCCACGATGGAAGTCGAGGCCATTGATTCGGGCCGGCTGGCGCGGATCGTTCTGCCCGAGGGCGGGACCATCGCCGTCAAGCAACCCGTGGCCTATCTGGCCGACAACGATGCCGACGTGGATGCGTATCTGGCGACCCAACCCGCCGGCGCCGCCCCCGCTGCCGCCGCAACCGTGGCCGGCGAAGCCGCACCCGTTGCGGCGTCCACGCAACCGCACTCCGCCTCGGCCCCGGCCGTGGTGGAAGGCGGACGCGTCAAAGCCTCGCCGGCGGCGAGAAAAATCGCCCGCGAAAAGGGCATCGAACTGGCGGCCGTGGGAATCGGCAGCGGGCCCGGTGGGCGCATCCTTTCCACCGACGTGCTCTCGGCCAAGCCCTCGGCGGCCGCCCCCATCACCGGCGGCGTCCAGCGCCGCAAGATGAGCAAGATGCGCAAGGCCATCGCCGCCAACCTGCTGGCCTCCAAACAGAACATCCCACACTTCTACGTGCGTCTCACCGTCAACGCCGACGCCATGTTCGCGTTCTATCGCGGCGAAAAGGCCAAGTATCCGTGCAGCGTCAACGACGTGGTCACGCTGGCCTGCGCCAAGGCGATCCGCGAGTTCCCGCAGTTCCGCAGCCGCATCGACAAGGACGAAATCGTCGAGTTCGACACCGTCAACATCGGCATCGCCGTGGGCGTGGACGACGGGCTGACCGTGCCGGTGCTTCTGGGCGCGGATCGCATGTCGCTTCAGGACGTCTCGGCCAACACCAAACGCATCGTCGAAGCCGCCCGCGTGGGCAAGCTCGAAGGCCTGGGACAAGGCAACTTCACCATCACCAACCTGGGCATGTTCGGCGTGGAAGAATTCGCCGCCATCGTCAACCCGCCCGAACCGGCCATCCTGGCCGTGGGCGCGGCCCGCGAATCGGTCATCGCCAAAGACGGAGCCCTGCGCATCGGCAAGGTCATGACCGTCACGCTGAGCTGCGACCATCGCCTGATCGACGGCCTGCTGGCCGCCAAGTTCCTGGCGCGGTTGAAGGATCTGATGGAATCGCCGACGCAGCTTCTGTAAGACGCATCGGCACAAACAAGCATTTTTCGAGGAAACAATGAGTCAGCATTTTGACATTGCGGTTCTGGGAGCGGGTCCGGGTGGATACGTCGCGGCCCTTCGGGCCGGACAGATGGGCGCCAAAGTCGCCATCGTCGAAAAACACCACCTCGGCGGCACGTGCTTGAACTACGGATGCATCCCGTCCAAGGCGCTGCTCGCCTCGGCCGAACTGCTGCACCACATCCACAACGCCGGCGAACTGGGCGTTGAAGTCGCCGGACAGGCAACGGCCAACTGGACCAAGATCCAGGCCCGCAAGGACAAAGTCCTTCAATCCCTCCGCGGCGGCATCAAGGGACTGCTCGGCGCACGCAAAGCCACCCTTTTTACCGGGCAGGCCGTGCTTAACGGCGCCGGCAAGGTCGTCGTCAACGGCACCGGCGCAGCCCAGGAATTCACGGCCGACAAGATCATTCTCGCCGTCGGCTCCGTCCCCTCTCGCATCCCCGGCTGGCCGACCGATCCCGAACGCGTCTGCACCAGCGACGAGGCGCTGCATTGGAAGTCTCTTCCGTCAAGCCTGCTGATCGTCGGCGGCGGCGTCATCGGCTGCGAATTCGCCTGCATGATGCAAGCCTTCGGCGTGCAAGTCACTATCGTCGAAATGCTCCCGCAACTGCTGCCTAATCTCGACGGCCAGATCGCCGAGGCCCTGAGCAAGTCCTTCGCCAAACGCGGGATCAAGTCGTTCACCGGCGTCAAAATCGAAGAACTGACCGCCACCGACAAAGGCATCAAGGCCCGTTTGAGCAATGGCCAGACCATCGAGGCCGACAAGGCCTTGGTCGCCACCGGTCGGCGGCCCAACACCGCCGAACTGGGGCTCAAGAGCGTCGGTCTGGAAACCGACCGCGGCTTCGTCCGCGTCAACGACCGGATGGAAACGGCCGTCAAGAACTACTACTGCATCGGCGACGCCAACGGCCGGTGCCTGCTGGCTCACGCGGCCTCCGCCCACGGCGTGGTGGCCGTCGATAACGCCCTGGGCCACGATCATACTTTCGACGCCCCCATCCCCAGTTGCGTTTACACCTTCCCCGAAATCGGCAGCGTGGGCATGACCACCGAAGAAGCCCACGCCAAACAATTGCCCATCGCCATCGGGAATTTCCCCGTCGGCCACCTGGGCAAAGCCATGGCCGTCGCCGACACCGAAGGGTTCGTGAAAGTCATCCGCCACCGCGAAACCGGGAAGCTCCTGGGCGTTCACATGCTCGGGCACAACGCCACCGAATGCATCGCGGCCGCCGGGGCCATGCTGCACCAGAAGGCCAGCGTTCACGACCTGGCCGAAGTCGTCTTCGCCCACCCCACCATCAGCGAAGCCATCAAGGAATCGGCCGAAGACGCCTTGGGAATGGGACTGCACCTGCCGCCGCGGAAGATCATGAAGGTCGTCGCCGGCGAGTAAACTGGAGAAAATATGCAAAGCGTTCAAGAAGCCCTGGCGGCATTGAAGAATCTGGCCACGGCGTCGGAGATGAAAGCCGCCGCCGAAAAACAAATCGCGCCGGATCAGCGGCCGAAGGTGAACTCGCACATTCACATCCCGCCGAACTTCTCGGCGTTCCAGAGCGTGGCGCAGGCCGTCAACCTGGCCGCCGAGCAGAACGTCAAAGTGCTCGGCGTCAGCAACTATTACCACTACGGCGTCTACGGCGAATTCGCCGCCGCCGTCCGGGCAAAGGGCATCTTCCCGCTGTTCGGCCTGGAGATCATCTGCCTGCTGAACGACCTGGTGAAAGCCGGTGTGAAGATCAACGACCCGGGCAACCCCGGCAAAATGTATCTATGCGGCAAGGGCATCACGCAGTTCGATCCGATGAACGCCCAGGCCAGCCAGCTTATCCGCATCATCCGCACCAATGACTCGCATCGCATGGCCGCCATGGTCAAGCAGATCGCGGCCGTCTTCGAAAGCCGCGGCGTGGCCACGGGCGTGACCGAAGAAACCGTCAAGGACATGATCGTCCGCCGTCACGGCTCGCTGCCCCAGACCGTCTACCTGCAAGAGCGGCACGTGGCCCAGGCGTTCCAGGAAGCGCTCTTCGCCCGCGTCCCGGCCGAAGGGCGCATCGCCGCCCTCAACACCGTGCTCGGAGCCGTCTCCAAATCCGGCCCCGACGATGCGGTGAAAATCCAGAACGACATCCGCTCCCATTTGATGAAGGCCGGCAAGGTCGGCTACGTCGAAGAAACGTTCGTCAACTTCCCCGAGGCTTACCAGCTCATCCTCGAACTCGGCGGCATCCCCTGCTATCCGACGCTGGCCGACGGCGTCAGCCCGGTGACCCACTTCGAGCAACCGGTGGAAAAGCTGATCGAATCGCTCAAGCAGCGACGAATCTACATGGCCGAATTCATCCCGCTGCGCAACGCCCCCGCGATGCTCAGCCAGTACGTCAAGGCGATGCGGGCCGCGGGCATCGTCGTGGTCGGCGGGACCGAACACAACACGCTGGACCTGCTGCCCATCGAGCCAGCCTGCGTGGGCAACGCACCCGTGCCCGAAGACGTGCGGGAATTGTTCTGGGAAGGCGCCTGCGTGGTCGCCGCCCATCAGTTCCTCACGCTCAACGGCCAGTGCGGGTTCGTGGATGCGGGCGGCAAACCCAATCCCGCTTATACTAACGACAATCAGCGCATCAAGGATTTCGCCCGTCTCGGGGCGGCCGTGATCGCAAAGTATTTCGCAAGCAACAACTGACTTTCAGGAGTGACTACGTCTATGGCTTCGACGCTGCAATGGCCCGTGTTCAACGGTTCGGAAAACCCCATCGACATCCTGGTGGGCGTCTCCCGCTATTACGGGGCGGACCCGGATTTCGTCCTCGCCGGAGGCGGCAACACCTCGGTGAAAATCGGCGACCGCCTGCTGGTCAAGGGCAGCGGCCACGCCCTGGCGACGATCGGCCCCGAGGGCTTCGTCGATCTGGACCGCAACGCCCTTCAGGCCCTGCTGGGCCGGGAACTCAGCGCCGACAAAAAGCAGCGCGAGGAGCAATTCAAGCAGGCCGTCATGGCCGCCCGGCTTGAGCCGCAGAAAAACCAGCGGCCCTCCGTCGAGGCCGTCCTGCATCACCTGATGCCGGGGCAGTTCGTCGTCCACACGCACGCCACGCTGGTCAACGCCTTCACCTGCTGCCGCACCGGCAAGCAACTGATCCAGCAGGCGCTGGCCAACGACGTGATCTGGATCGACGACGTCGATCCCGGCTTCGTACTGGCCAAGACCCTGCAAAACGCCCTGAAGGCGTTCGAGAAAAAAACCGGCAAGTCCTGCCCCCGCGCCGTCATCATGCAAAACCACGGCCTGGTCGTCAGCGGCGACTCGCCTGCCGTCATCAAGCAGAACACCGACTGGCTGCTGGGCGAACTTTCCGCCCTGCTGAACAAGACCGGCGGCAACAATTCCTTCGGCCCGCTCAAGGGCCTCGAAGCCGCCCAGGCCCGCACCATGGTGAGCCTCATCGGCCCGGCCCTGCGCGGCCTGCTGAGCAGCGGCGAAGCCCTCAAGGTCGTCACCTTCGACGATTCCCAAGAGGTCATCAGCCTCGTCGCCGCCGAATCCGGCAAAGACGTGGCCACGACCGGCCCGCTCACGCCGGACCAGATCGTCTACTGCAAATCCTTCCCGCTCTGGTTCGAAACCCAGGCCGGAGAATCCGCCCAACAACTGGTCCAGCGACTGACCCGGGCCGTGGCTGATTACCAGCAGGCCCACCGCGTTGCCCCCAACGTGGTGCTGGTCAAAGGGCTGGGCATGTTCACCGCCGGCGACGGCTGGTCCGCGGCCAACACCGTCCGCGTCGTCTACATCGATGCGATCAAGGTCATGGCCGCCGCCCACCGCCTCGGCGGGATCGGATACCTCAACGCCGAACTGCGCAAGTTCATCGAGGAATGGGAAGTCGAGTCGTACCGGCGACAGGTCGCCGCCGCCAAAGCCGGCGCCGGTCGGGCCGTCGGCAAAGTGGCCGTGGTCACCGGAGCCGCCCAGGGCTTCGGCCTGGAAATCGCCCAGGACTTGGCCGCCCAGGGCGGACACGTGGTGCTGACCGACATGAACGCCGACGGCGCGAAAAAGCCGCCGCCGCAATCTGCGAAAAACTCGGCGAAGGCCGGGCCATTGGCCTGCCCATCAACGTCACCGACGGCACGTCCGTCGAAGAGGCGATCTATCAGGTCGTCCGCACCTACGGCGGTCTGGACCTGCTGGTTTCCAACGCCGGCGTACTCAAGGCCGGCAGCGTCAAGACCCAGCCGGAGAAGGACTTCGACTTCACCACCGCCGTCAACTACAAAGGCTATTTCATCTGCGTACAGAAAGCGGCCCCCGTCCTGGCCCTTCAGCATCAGGTCAAAGCCGATTACTGGAGCGACATCATCCAGATCAACTCCAAGAGCGGTCTGGTGGGCTCCAACAAGAACGGCGCCTACGCCGGCAGCAAGTTCGGCGGCATCGGGCTCACCCAGTCCTTCGCCCTGGAACTGGTCGAAGACGGCATCAAGGTCAACTCCATCTGCCCGGGCAACTTCTTCGACGGCCCGCTCTGGTCCGACCCCAAGACCGGCCTGTTCGTGCAGTACCTGACCGCCGGAAAAGTGCCCGGCGCCAAGACCATCGCCGACGTCAAACGGTTCTACGAAGCCAAAGTCCCCATGGACCGCGGCTGCACGACGCCCGACGTGATGAAAGCCATCTATTATCTGGTGGAACAGAAGTACGAAACCGGCCAGGCCGTTCCCGTGACCGGCGGGCAAGTAATGTTGCATTAGCGGTTTGTTTCCGTAGCACGGGCTTCCAGCCCGTGTCTTCGGGCAATGCAGGCGATTGATTGTCGAAAGCATACGACACGGGCTGGAAGCCCGTGCTACAAGAGAAACCCCTATGACCAAGGCAAACATGACCATTCCCAAGACACAATACGCGGTGCAGTTGGTTGGGCCGGGACAGTTGACCCTCAACCGCCAGAAAGAAACCTTCACCCCCGGCTCGCATCAGATCCTGGCCAGGATCGAGGCCGTGGGCCTCTGCTTCTCGGACCTGAAACTCCTCAAGCAGTTCTCCGCCCACCCGCGCAAAAGCGAAATCACCGGCGGCATCGGGCAGGACATTCTCAAGGGCATTTCCAGTTACGTGCCCGGCGAAAAGCCCGTCGTTCCCGGCCACGAAGTCACCTGCCGGATCGTCGCCGTCGGCGACCAGGTCAGGCACCACAAGGTCGGCGAACGCTGCCTCGTGCAGACCGACTACCGCGCCCTGCCCACCAGCGGCTCCAACGCCGCCTTCGGATACAACTTTGAAGGCGGACTTCAGGAGTACGTGCTGATGGACGAGCGGGTCGTCATGGACCCGGCCAGCGGCGAACGGTTCCTGATCCCCGTCAGCGAATCGCTCAGCGCCTCGGCCATCGCCCTGGTCGAACCGTGGGCCTGCGTCGAAGACTCCTACGTCAACATCGAACGCCAGACGATCAAGGCCGGCGGAAAACTGCTCGTCGTCGCCGAAGCCGGCCACGCCGTCGAAGGCTTGACCGAAGCTATCGCCACCAACCGCCCCGCTTCGCTGACGGCCATCTGCGCCGACGCGGCGCAGCTCAAATCTCTGGAATCGCTCGGCCTCAAAGTCAGCCTCGCCGGCGACCCCAAAGACTTGGCTAGCGAAAGCTTCGACGACATCGTCTACTTCGGTGCGGCCAAGGCCACCCTCGAAATCCTCAATGACAAGCTCGCCCCACGCGGCATCATCAACGTCGTCTTGGGCGGCAAGAAAATCGGCCAGGCCGTCTCCGTCGGCGTCGGTCGCGTGCATTACGGCATGACCCGCTGGATCGGAACCACCGGCCCCTGCGCCGCCGAGTCCTACCGCAACATCCCCGCCACCGGGGAAATGCGGCCCGGCGACAAGGTCATCGTCATCGGCGCCGGCGGTCCCATGGGCCAGATGCACGTCATCCGCAACATCTGCTCCGGCATCAAGAACATCTCCGTCCTCGGCACCGACTTCGATGATTCCCGCCTCGAATCGCTTCGCGTCAAAGCCGAACCGCTGGCGAAGCTGAACCATGCGGAACTTCGCCTGGTGAACACCAACAAGCAGACGGTGGCCGAACAATTCAGTTATATCGCCCTGATGGCCCCCGTCGGCGCTCTAGTGGCTTCGGCCGTGCGCGACAGCCTCGACCGCTGCCTCATCAACGTCTTTGCCGGCATCCCCGCCCCCACCCGCCAAGACCTGGATCTGGACACCTACATCGCCCGCCGCTGCTACATGTTCGGCACCAGCGGCTCGGTCATCCGCGACATGAAGATCGTGCTGAGCAAAGTGGAACAGGGCAGCCTCGACACCAACTGCTCCGTCGATGCCATCTCCGGCATGGCCGGCGCGACCGAAGGCATCGCCGCCGTGGAAAACCGCACCCTGGCCGGGAAGATCATCGTCTACCCGGTGCTGCACGAAGTCGGCCTCATCCCCCTGGTCGAACTGGGCAAGCATTTCCCCACCGTCGCCGCCAAACTGGACAAGGGCCAGTGGTGCCGCGCCGCCGAGGAAGAACTGCTCAAAGTCGCCGCCAAGAACTGATCGAAACCAGCCCGAACGCCCACCGAGTCCAATCGGTGGGCTTTTTTTTGTTTCAGAAATCGTCTTGAAAAAAACCTTTTTCAGAGTTGCAAAAACCACCCTCGCATGCCTACTGTGGTAAATGTCGTCGGGCGCAAAAGCGCTCGGTGAAAGAGGAAAAGGCTCCTGATACACAGTCCGGTTTCCAAAGACCAAAAGCCGTGCGAAGCAACGAACAGCGGGCACGGCGGAAACCGGCGGCCAGCGACGAGGCCACCCGAAAATAATGGGCGCGCAAAACGCCCGATCGGCAATGCGGGTCAACGTCGCCGCCAGTGATGCGTCGCACCGCGAGGAGAAAGACCTCCGTCATGCGACGTATCGGACCCAAGCCGCTTGGAGCCGGTCGGCAACGGCCGGCAAAGAAGCGGAAGATCCTAGGAACGGGTCCGGGAAAGCGAAATCCCACCGCCGTCCAGTCGGGAACCCGCCACGCCACCCTGTTGGGTGAGCGATCGCGACAACAGCGCCGCGATCAACCGTCTGTAGGTGGCCAGCTTCAAAACTGACCCTCTGCTGAATGGACCGAGGCGGACCCAGGCCGGGAGCATGGTTGCCGGAATATCGGTTCGAAACAGAGAAAGGCCCACGCAGTGATGTCGCGAGTCACTCCGTGGGCCTTCTGCTTTTCCGGCTCAACGCCGCCTTCGCCCGCGGCTCACGTTCTGCTAAAATCCCGCCGTGGAGGTTCGTTTGATGCTGACATTCCCGAAATTTGAAGACATTCGCACCCTGATCGAACTGGCCAAACAGGAAGACCTCAACGGCGACGACGTCACCAGCCGGCTGTTGATCGCCGAGGATGCCGTCGGCGTCGCCACGCTCGTCCAGCGAGGGCCGGGCGTGGCGTGCGCCCTGCCGATGGTGGAGATGATCTGTCAGGTCTATGACGAGCGACTGCGGGTCGAGCAGATCCCCGGCTTTCATCTGGACGTCATCGAAGGCCGCTACAGCGACACCAGGACAACCCCCCTGCTGCGCCTCCGCGGCCCGATGCGCTCGCTGCTGTCGGCCGAGCGCGTCATCCTGAATTTCCTGCAACACCTCTCCGGCGTATCCACGCTCACCCACCGCTACGTCAGCCGCATCGAAGGCACCGGCGCCAAAATCTACGACACGCGCAAAACCCTGCCCGGCTTCCGCCTGCTGGACAAGTACGCCGTCCGCGCCGGCGGCGGCCACAACCACCGCATGGGCCTCTACGACGGACTGTTGGTCAAAGACAACCACATCGCCCACCTCTCATCCAAGGATCTGGTCCGGTACCTGAATAAGGTCGTCGCCCAAAGCCGCACCGAAGCTCCCAAACGCTTCATCGAAGTGGAAGTGGACACCCTCGAGCAACTCGCCGAAGTGCTCAAGATTGACGGCCTGGACGCCATCCTGCTGGACAACATGGACTGCCCGATGATGCAGACGGCCGTGCAGATGCGCGACAAGGCCGGCAAGAAAGGCCGCGTCGATCTGGAAGCCTCCGGCGGCATCACCATGGAAACCCTGCGCCCCATCGCCCTGACCGGCGTCGATCGCATCTCCATCGGCGCCCTGACCCACTCCGCCCCCGCGCTGGACATCGGCCTGGACGCCACCGAATAACGGCTCGTTGACGCCGTTTTCTTCGTTTCGCCGCCGCCCATCGGGCGGCACTGCGCATGCGGGAAAAGATCCACACACGCCATTTCCCTCCCCTTTCATTTGCCTTCACGCCGTTTGAATCGTACGTCCGGTGTTGTTGGTTCTGCCCGCAAGGCAGACCGGCGAAAATGAGGATCCCCGACAAGGGCTAAGCCGCCGCGAGGCGGCGCCGGGACGCGAAAAAGCGAACCGGCTCACCGACGGGTGACGTACCGCCTGCCGATGATGCGCAAAGCGCCCGATCCGACGGAGATGACCAGCCGCAGGATCGAGGGCGTTGCCGAAGGGACGCTCGAAGCCGTGATCCGGCCCCGCCGGACCGCCCCACCTCGAATGTCTCCTGTCAGGAATCTTCCGAGTGTAACGATTGTACCGGTTGTGCGGGCCGCCAATCTCGTGATTGGCCGGCACAGCGATGACGCACCTGGTCAAGTCGCACGCGCTCGGCGCCGATTTGAAAAACGGGTTCCCGCGTTTTTCGGCGAACCCCGACCTGGAAAGGAGGTCGCTGGCATCGAGCTGACGGAAAACGTCTCAGGGCCAAACCATGACGAATCGCCCCTGAAACGCTTCCCGCCGATGCGGCATCCGCTCGGCAACTCCGAACCGATGAGCCGCCCTTGGAAACAGAGTCGTCATCGGCCCGCCAAACTTAGGCGCAAGCCGATCGAGGGTATCAGGGCAGAGCTTCCATTTACAGGAGACACTCACATGACAACCTATCGCACTACTCGCAAGGGGTTCACGCTGGTGGAAATTCTGATCGTGGTGATCATCCTTGGCATTCTGGCCGCGATCGTCATCCCGCAATTCTCCAACGCCAGCCAGGACGCTCGCCGCAGCAGCCTCCAGAGCACCGTCCAGACGCTGCGCAGCCAGATCGAACTCTACAAGCTTCAACACGGCGATGCCATTCCTGACGTGATCACCGCCTGGGATCCGCTGACCAAGGTCTCCACCTACGGCGGCGTGAACTTTGGGCCGTACATGCAATCCACCCCCACCAACCAGATGGTCGATCCCACCGTTGAAAGCGTCGTGGCCGCCGGTTCCAGCGCCACCGCCCCCGACGGCAAGGCCGGTTTCTACTTCGAAGCCGCCAGCGGCAAGATCTGGGGAGCCGGTAAGAACACCGCCGGCGACTGGATTCTCGTGGGCGATTGACCTCGGCTTTTAACCCCGGCGGCGGCTTGATCGGCCGCCGCCTCGCCGGTGCGATGCCCAGCCGTCCCAGCCCGGCATCGCACCGGCCAAGAAGCCGACTTCGATGATCCGCCCGACACGACATAACCGCGAGCAACGACCATGAAAAACCACTTCCCCAACCTCAAGCCCACCGGCCCGACTGAAAGATTCCGTCCCGCCGGCGCTTTCACGTTGATCGAAGTGCTCCTGGTCGTCATCATCCTGGGCATCCTGGCCTCCATCGTCCTGCCGCAGTTTTCCAACGCTTCTTTCATGGCCCGCGAAAATATGCTCAAAGACGAACTCCGCTACCTGCGCACCCAGATCGCCGTTTACAAAGCGCAGCATCGCGACGTCGGGCCGGGATATCTCAACGGAGCCTGGTCCAAGGACAACTTCGTCGCCCAGATGACCGGCTATACCGACCTCAGCGGCAACGTCGGCCCCGCCTTGAACGACACCTTCCGCTTCGGACCTTACCTCCAGAAAATGCCCGACAACCCGCTGGCCAAGACCAGCCCGGACGACATCAAGCCGTGCGGGCCCGGTGTTCCGTCGCCGGACGCATTGACCGGATGGCTCTACAACCCCCAATCCCAGGAAATTTTCGCCAACCTCCAAGGCCCCGACGCCCAAGGCACCCCCTACACCGACTATTAACCCCCAACAGGAAACCCGCTATGAACTCCGGCAAACTCATGATCGTGGTGGTGATCCTGCAATGCCTGACTCTCGCCGGTCAATGGCTGGGCGCGCCACCGTGCTCGCCCCCGCCCAGGCCCAGATTCCCGACGCCGGCAGCCAGCGGTTCCAGATCATCGATGAACTGAAATCGGTCAACGCCAAAATGGACAAGCTCATCGCCTTATTGCAGGACGGCCAGATCCAGGTGCGACTGGCCAACCCCGGCGACGCGCCCAAACCCGCACCTGCCAGATAGGCCTCAATTGGCCCGGGGGCGTCCCGCACAGGGAGTCGCCATGGTCTGGTTGCATCAACGCCTTCGCCCGGCTTTCACCCTCGCCGAAATCCTCACGGTCGTGACCATCATCGGCATCGCCGCCGCCGTCATCCTCCCTCAACTCGGCAGCCGTGACGACTTGAAAGCGGCCACCGCCGCCCGCATCGTGATGGCCGACCTGATCTACGCCCAGAACCACGCCATCACCACCCAGCAACCGCACTATATCGTCTTCCAGAACCTCGGCCCCTCCGCTTCCTACGGCATCGCCACCACGCCCGCCCCCGCCGCCGACACCGATTACGTCCTCCAGCCCGTCAACCAGATCAAGTACGTCCAGACCTTCGGCCCCGGCGGCACGCCCGGGCTCGATCAGGTCGCGCTCACATCGGCCAGCTTCAATGGCAACAAAACCACGCTGGCCTTCGACCCGCTGGGAAGTCCCTGGGCCTACGGCGCCACCGCCGATACCGGCCTGGAACTCACCAGCGGATGGGTCCAGCTCACTTGCGGAAGCAAGTCCCTCTGGATCGTCATCGGACCGTTTACAGGAGAAATCACCATTCAGGAAACATCGCCTGATTGAACCGGAGGACATCCAACGCCCGCCGATTCCGTCAAGATGCATCAGGAGTCGTTTATGTTGAAGTGGATCATACCGGCACAATACTTTTTCCTCGCAACGCTGACCCTCTACCCCGGCCAAAGCCTTCGGGCCGGCGACGAAGCCCCCGCAACGCCCACCGAAGTCAAAACCCTCGACGCCCCGGCCGACGCAACCCCCGCAACGCTCCCGGCCGCCCAACCGGCTTCCCCGCCCGCCTCGCCCCGCGTAAACGTCAGCGACACCGGCACCGTCGAAATCCACGTCAGCGACGCCAACCTCGTCGAAGTGCTGCGCATGCTGGCCGTGCAATCCCAGAAGAACATCGTCACCAGCAAGGAAGTGCGCGGCACAGTCACGGCCAACCTGTACGACGTGACCATTCGCGAAGCCCTCGACGCCGTCCTCAACGCCAACGGTTATGCCTACCGCGAAAAGGGCAACTTCATCTACGTCTACACCGCCAAGGAATTGGCCGCCATCGAAAAGGCCGAACGCAAAACCATCACCGAAGTCTTCCACCTCTATTACACCCCCGCCGCCAATGCCGTCGCCATGATCAAGCCCGTGCTCAGTTCCGAAGCCCAAACCTCGTTCACCGCCCTGCCCGTCAGCGGCCTGGACAGCGGCACCAAAGACCTCGGCGGCAACAC
The DNA here is from genome assembly GCA_963841305.1 of uncultured Phycisphaerales bacterium. Lineage (GTDB taxonomy): Bacteria > Planctomycetota > Phycisphaerae > Tepidisphaerales > Tepidisphaeraceae > CAWJBR01. The sequence goes on from CAWJBR010000002.1 coordinate 806,490, forward strand.
CCACGCCGTGCAGGACCTGCTCATCGTGACCGACTACGCCGAAAACGTCCAACGCGTCCGCCAGGTGCTCAAGGAAGTGGACCGCCGCCCGCAGCAAATCCTCATCGAAGCCACGATCCTCCGCGCCTCGCTCAACGAAGACAACGCCCTGGGCGTGGACTTCAGCCTCCTGGGCGGCGTGGATTTCTCCACCCTCTCCGGCGCCGACAGTTCGGTTGGAACCGCCCTGTCCGGCGATATCCTCAGTCAGAAATCCGCCGGCGGCATCGTCCAGAAAGGCTACAGCGGCGCCGGCAGCAGCTTCAACTCCAACCTGCCCAAAGGCGGCCTCCAGGTCGGCGTCGTCACCAACAACATCGCCGTCTTCCTTCAAGCCCTGGAACAAGTCACCGACACCACCATCCTGGCCAACCCCAAGGTTCTGGCCCTCAACAAGCAGAAAGGTGAAGTCATCGTCGGCCGCAAGGACGGCTATCTCACCACCACCGTCACCCAGAGCGCCAGCGTGCAGACCGTCGAATTTCTCGACACCGGCACGCGGCTGATCTTCCGCCCCTACATCGGCGACGACGGCTTCATCCGCATGGAAATCCACCCCGAGGATTCCAGCGGCGGCCTGACCTCCCAGAACCTGCCTTTCAAAATCACCACCGAAGTCACCAGCAACGTCATGGTCAAGGACGGCCACACCATCGTCATCGGCGGCCTCTTCCGTGAAGACAACTCCAGCGCCCGCAGCCAAGTCCCCGTCCTGGGCAACCTGCCCGTGGCCGGCGCCCTGTTCCGCTCCCAGCGCGACCGCACCACCCGCGAGGAAATCATCATCCTCCTCACCCCCCACATCGTCAAAGACGAAGCCGCCTTCAGCAAACTCTCCGAGAACGAACTCAAGGAAGCCGAAAAGCTCCGCGTCGGCGTCCGCCAGGGCATGATGCCCTTCGGCCGCGAACGACTGGCCGAAACCTGCTACGAAAAGGCCGTGGCGGAAATGAACAAGCCCGCACCCGATCGGCAGAAAGCCATCTGGTATCTGAACTGCGCCACCAACTTGAACCCCACGTTCAGCGAAGCGATCAACCTCAAGCAGCAACTGACCGGCCGGGAAATCACCAGTTCCGACGGCAGCACCATCCGCAGCTTCGTCCGCCGGATGATCCTCGCCGACCAGCAACCCGCCCCGCCGACCACCGCCACCACCCAGGCGCCCACCGACGAGGTAATCCCATGAAAACTCCAAGGAATCCCATGACCCGCATCAAATACATCTTCCCCGCTCTGCTGCTCGCCGCGTCCCTGGCCGGCTGTCAATCCGACAAGCCCACACCCAAGCAGCAGGCCATCCAGCAATGGAACAACGCCCGCGCCGGCGTGCTCGGCGGTCTTGCCCGCAGCCAATACCAGAACGGCAACCTCGTCAACGCCCGCCAAAGCCTCTCCGAAGCCTTGAAACTCGCCCCCGCCGACGCCTCCCTGCGCGTGCTGTCGGGCAAACTGTACATCGAACAAGGCCAGCTCGAAGCCGCCGAACGCGAGCTGCTGGAAGCCCGCAAAATCGAACCCAAAAACGCCGAGGCGGCCTACCTCAGCGGCGTGGTCTACCAGCGCTGGCAGAAACCCGAACTGGCCTGCGGCTTCTACCGTCAGGCCAGCGAGAACGCCCCGGCCGAACTCGCCTACGTATTGGCGCAGGCCGAGATGCTCGTCACCCTGGACCGCCGCCCGGAAGCCCTCGCCCTGCTGCAAGAAAAAGCCGCCTGCTTTGAACACAGCGGCGCAATCGGCGACGCCCTGGGGCAGTTGCTTTTACAGGACCGGCAATACATCAAAGCCGCCGAGATGTTCCGCCAAGCCAGCATCCTCACGCCCGAAGACCCCTCGATTCACGAACGCTTGGGCTTGGCCTTGTATTACGGCGGCAACTACGCCGAAGCCTGCGACACCCTCGGCCGGCTGATCCAAGACGACCGCTACGCCCGGCGGGCCGACCTGCTGGCGGCAATCGGCGAATGCCAGATGCAACTGGGCCGCCCCGGCGAAGCCCGCCAAAGCTTCGAATCCGCCTCCCGCCTCGACGCCGCCTCCCCATCCCTGTGGCTGGCTCTGGCCAAGGCCGCGTTGCAGACCAACGACGTCAAACGGGCCGACCTGTCCCTGCGCAAATCCCTGGCGCTGGACTCCAACAGCGGCGAAGCCCAATTGCTGCTGGGCTATCTGCGGCTCAAACAAAACCGCCTCCCCGAAGCCCTCTCCGCCTTCCAGCAGGCCAACCGCCTGAATCCCCGGGACACGGTCAGTCTCTGCATGGTCGGATACGTCCTGGAAAAAACCGGCCACCCCCAGCAGGCCATGGATTGCTACGGCCAGGCCTTAAAGCTCCAACCCAACGACCCCCTCGCCTCCAGGCTTCTGAGCGCCGTCAGCCCGTGACAGGGATTTTCATTAACCACAACCCCGCCTCTCAACCTCGCTTGCGGTTTTGCAAATCAGCGGTCCCTACTCCGCCCGCAGAGGACGGGCGGCGTCGTGAGGCGGTTGCCCCGTTTCCAGCGTCGTCTTGACCCGCATCAAATCCTCGTCCATCCGGCTCTTGGGATCTGCGCCAAACACGCTGGCTAGCGCATGTCCCAGCGACCCCGCCGGGGGCGTGTACGAAAGCCGGATATCCACCCGCGTCCCGCCGTCCGAAACCGGCTCGAAACGAACCGTGCCCTCGTTACCGACGGTGGCGTTACGCACGCTGCACCAGCCGATAATCCGGTTGGGAACGTACTCGACCAGATCCGCATCCCATTCCACGTCCATGCCCCCCGGACCTTTCACAACCCAGTGGGACCGGTTGTTGCCGTAATCCCGCACCTCCTTCACGTTGCTCATGAAGTAGGGAAAATTCTGGTAGTTGCTGAAAAAACCAAAGACGTATCCGACAGGAGCCGCGATGGTGATCGTCTTTTGCACGTCGATGGCGTGTCGTCCGCCTCGATGCCGGCAAAGCGACGAACCGGCCGATTCACCCCCGCCCGCGTCAGCACCCCCACCCCAGCCGCCGCCGTTAAAAATCCCAAAATACCCCGCCGCCGCAGACCCAGCAGCACCAGCGCCCCGCCGCCTCCGATAGCCATCATGCGGCCGCCCAACGACGACCGCCGCCTCAGTCCCGCCCGAACCCCCCGCCCCTGAAGTCCCGGCACATCGCCCGCCCGTTCATAAATGTCCATGCGATGCGCCACGTCCCTCACGCCCCGGACATGCCGCACGGCCTCGAGCAGATCGTCGAACTCCTCCGCCAGAACCGGGCCGCGCAACGTCACCTGGCCTTCGTGAACCTCAACCTGGATCGAACTGGAATGTGAAACGGCCCGCCCGAGGCTGGAGCGCACGCGGTCGTGCAGTTGCGGGTCGCTGACGTATTCCTCCCGCCAGAGCGACCTCGCCTCGGCAACCCGCCCGCGCAGCCAGCCCTGCATATACTCCCCCACCTTCCCCAGCGACCGCAACGTCTGACGCCGAAAATGAATCGCCTTGTCGCGCACCAAGGCCCGCCGGCGAACCCCCCGCTGCGGATCCCACAAATACATCGCCGCCGCTCCCAGCGTCAAACTCCCCAGCGCCAGCAGAGCCGGGTTGAAGGTTCTGCGGGAACGCTCGCGTATCACCTGGTTTTTCATCGGGTTCTCCTGAATTTCCGGGAACAAACAAAGCAAAGACAATGCCGAATCGGAGGTTTTATCCATGCCCATCCGTCGGCGAAGGATCTTCAACGGACGTGACTGTTGCCAACCGCAAGGACTACAATGGGACATGAATCATGTATCGGGAAGGCAAGAGGAATTGGAATCGGTGCCGTTGTTTCCGCTGCCCAACGTGGTGTTATTTCCGCGTGCGGTTATCCCGCTGCACATCTTTGAGCAACGGTACAAAGCCATGACCGCCGAAATCCTGGCCGGTAAAAGCCGCATCGCCATGGCCTTGCTCAAGCCCGGCTGGGAGAAGAATTATTACCAGCGACCCGCCATCGATTCGATCGTGTGCGTGGGCCGGATTCTCAGCAGCGAAAAGCTCCCCGACGGAAACTACAATCTGCTGCTGCAAGGCACGGCGCGGGCCAGGATCGTCCGCGAACTGGACGGCCGACCCTACCGCCTGGCCGTTCTCAAACCACTGGACGAATCGGCCATTATCGAAACCGACCTGGACCGGCAGCGTCAACAGTTGCTGACCATGTTCGGCCAAGGCCCCATCCGCGAAACGGCCGAGGGACAACTGTTTCGGCGGGTACTCGCCACGCCCTGCCCACAGCCGATGTAACCGATCTGATGGCCTTCAATCTCCTGGAAGACGTGGACCTCAAGCAATCTCTGCTGGCCGAACCGGACGTGCGGCGGCGGGTGGATCGGGTCATCGCGGCCTTGGAACCGCTGTGCGCTGCGCTGCGGTGGTCCCAAAGGCTAAGAGCCTGTGTGCCACCCAGTTGGAACTAGACCATCAACCCATTTCTTCCCCCGGGGGCGACGCGGACTTTTGCGTTTCCGAACGTTTTCCGCCAGAATGGCCGAAACGCATAAGGAAACGAGTCGAAGTCGAATGTGGTATTTTGCTTACGGATCAAATCTGAACGCACGAGCAGTATCGGAGTGGTGTCGCCACTACGGCCACAAGCCGCCGGCTCTAAAGGGTGGGAAACCCGCCGTCCTGGACAATTACCGGCTCTGTTTCCCCATCTTTAGCGAATACTGGGGCGGAGGAATCGCCGACGTCGTCTACGATCCCGGCAAATACGTCGCCGGCGCCCTGTTCAACCTGACCGACGCGGAAATGAAGGTGCTCGACCAGAAGGTCGGTCGAAAGCTCGACGCCGGCGGCAAAGAAATCGGCATTTATAAATGTATCGACGTGAAAGTCGCCCCCCTGGGCAAAGGCGAACCAGTAACCGCGCTGACTTATCAGGGAACCAACGCCGACCGATACCATATCCCCCCCACCCAACACTACATGGAACTGCTGGTCCAAGGCGCCTACAGCCTGGGCCTGTCCATGATGTGGATCGCCTATCTGCAAAGCTTCAGCACGCAAACCGGCCGCAAACCCCGCCCCTCCGGCGCTGGCGACGCCGCCCCAAGGTTGTAAAACGAAACCGCCGATAAAGCCCCGATCAAGCCCCGACACCTCCCTCACCCCCGCGAGGCAACGTTTTTCATCTTCGCCGTAAACCGTGGTTTTCACAGAAGGTGTCATGCCGAGCGCAGCGAGGCACCTTGCCGCGAATGCAGGCGTGTCCCCTTCGCAGCAAGATGCCTCGCTGCGCTCGGCATGACAAGGTCTGGTTCGGCATGACAAGGTCGGGTTAGGCGCAGCGAGTCACCTGACCTTCAAAATTTTCATCCCATATCCTTCCAGCATCACCCGCACGCAACGTCGGCCTTTAGGGTGTTGTTCCACCCACCCCGGCTCGCCGCCCAGCAGGTCGATCATCTTCCCGCCCAGCCCGCTTCGATCCGCATCCACCGCCACGCACTCCCGCCCGGGCGACGCGTCCCGGTTCATCACCACCAGCACTTCGCGGCCCTCCATTACGCGGGAGAACGCCAGCACGCCGCCCGCCGACGTCTCGCGGAACACTTGCCGGCCGTAGCGCAGCGCCGGCTCGCCGGCGCGTACTCGGGCAATGTCCCCGATCGCGCGATAGAGCGGATGTTGCTCGTTGAAGAAATGCCCCCCCGTCGTCCCAAACGCCCCCCATTTCCCGCCGAACATGCACTCGCGCACGAACCGATCCGACTTGCCTCCGCCGTCGAATCCCTGTTCCGTCCCGTAGTACAGGCAGGGAATCCCTATCGCCGTCAGCAAATATCCCGCCGCCATCGCCGCCAGTCGCGGGCTTTTCGCCCCGTGCAAAAACCGCCGGCAAGGCCGATACGTCTGATCGTGATTATCCACGAACGTCACAAACCGCCGCGCCAATTCCTCCCGCTCGCACCCGTAGCGATCCATCGCCTCGTACCGCTCCCGCAGCGACCCAACCGCCGCACTCCCCTTGATCACTTCCTCCAGCACCCCGTACAGCGGAAAATCCAGCACCGCATCCAGATGCGGATCGCGCACGTCGCCCATGTATTTCCGCAGCAGCGCATCATCCCCCATGATCTCCCCGAAGATCAGAAAATTCTTCTTCCCGATCGATCGCGCATACTCGCGCACCGCCCGGCAGAACTCCGCCAGCCGATCCCCTTTGACGTGCCGCACCGCATCGACCCGATACCCGTCTACGTCCGCCGCCGCGATCCAGTATTGATAAACCCTGGTTATCGCCTCCAGCGTCCGCGCATCATCCAGATTCAGATCCTTCAGCGAATAAAAATCGCCGTGAATCGCCTCCTCTTCCCCGCACCGTCCGAAGTGGCGGATGTGCCCCCGCCGGGTGAAGCATTCCGGCCGCTGCAATTCCACCGGCCAGACCGCGTCATCCTCCCCCAACCCCGGCAACGCCGAATCCTTCTTCCGCCAGAATCCCAGCTCGTACCGCCCCTTCTCGTTGAAAGGCTGCGGCTTGTTCCCCGCATACGCCCACACGTCCCCCGTGTGGTTCACGACAATGTCCAATATGACGTACATCCCCCGCCGGTGCGCCTTGCGCACCAGTTCGCGCAGGTCTTCCAAACCGCCGAACCGCGGATCGACACGCAGAAAATCCTGGATGCCGTAGCCGTGGTAGGAATGCGGATCATCCTGCCGATTCTTGAACGGCGGACTGATCCAGATCGCGCCGCATCCCAGATTGCGAATGTAATCCAGCCGCCGGGTGATTCCCCGCAGCGTCCCGCCCTGAAAAACCGCGCCCTCTTTCTCATCCCGCCCGCGCAGCGCCAACCCCGCCTGATACGCCGGCCGATCCGCCCGTCCATCGTCGAAGCGGTCAATCAACAGATGATAAATCACCTGATCCCGCCAATCCCCCGGCGAGCCAAACACCTCCCCCCCCGGCGTCAGGTCCACTTCTCCCACAGACTTCAACCACTCTGCCATACCCCGCCTTATACCCCATCACCCGCTTTTGTGCGGTAACTTCCATTACAACAGAAAATTTTAACCGCCGAGGACGCAGAGGTTCGCAGAGAATGAAACCGCCGATCAACGCGGATGAACGCCGATGAAAAAAGAAGCTATTTCTTTATCTGCGTGTATCGGCGTTGATCGGCGGTTAATAATTTCTTCTCTGCGAACCTCTGCGTCCTCTGCGGTTAAACCTTACAACTCTTCGATTTCCTCATGATCCTGCGCCTTCCCCCCAAACAGCAGACTGCCAATGCGCACCAGCGTCGCCCCCTCGGCGATAGCCAGCTCGAAATCGTCGCTCATCCCCATGCTCAGATGCCGCAGGCCCGTGCCCCCGATCTTGTGCCAGCGCATCTCCTCGAAAATCTCCCGCGTGCGGGCGAACACCGCCTGGGTCTGGGCCGCCGTCGCGTCCAGCGGACCCATCGTCATCAGCCCCGCCAACTGCAAATGCTCCATCGAATCGATCTGCTCGGCCAGGTGGACCGACGCCCCCACCGCCACCCCGTGCTTGCTCTCTTCCTCGCTGGCGTTGATCTGCAACAAAATCGGCACCTTCCGGCCCAGCTTCGTCGCCTGCGTATCCAATTCCTCCGCCAGACGCAGGCTATCCACACTATGAATCAAGCTCACCAGCGGCAGCATCGCCTTGACCTTGTTCCGCTGCACATGCCCGATCATGTGCCAACGCAACCGATCCGGCGCCGTCCCGCCCCCGAACGCCTGTTGCCGCTGTAGAAATTCGTTGAACTGCGCCGCCCTCGGCACCAGCGACTGCACCCGGCTTTCCCCCAGATCCCCTACGCCCAGTTGCACAATCTCCCGCACCTGCTCCGGGGCGGCATACTTGGTCACGGCAATCAGCGTCACCTCCGAAGGCTCACGCCTGGCCTTAACGCATGCCGCGGCAATGCGTTCCTTCACTTCATCCAACTTCTCCGCCAGCGGCGATCGTTTGGCCACGACAAGGCTCCTTCACAAGTTTCATCTTAACGGCCGCCATTATAAGACCCTCCCCCCACAAGGTATAGTGAACCGCCCGAGAAACCCTTCAGCCCGGTTACTATAATCGCCTCGGACAAAATGGGACTGGAAATTACCCCTACTTTCATGTAGGAATAGTAGACAATATTGTTTTCCGGAGCATTCGATCATGAATTTTGACCCCAAGATGACCGCCAACGAGCACGCCAAACGCGAAAAAGACGGTCTGGACGTCTGGAACGACATCTTCAAATACGCCAAGACCGGCTTCGCCTCCATCCCCGAAGGCGACTTCGCCCGCATGCGCTGGTACGGGCTCTATCAGCAGAAACCCAACGAAGGCCACTTCATGTGGCGCATCAAACTCCCCGGCGGCCGCGTCACCCCCGCCCAGATGCGCGAGCTGGGTCTGCTGGCCAACCAGTACGGCCGCGGCTTCAGCGACATCACCACCCGCCAGGACATCCAGTTCCACTGGTTCACCATCGAAAACTTCCCCGACGCCTTCGACCGCATCTACAACAAGGTCGGCCTCTACACCGAATTCTCCTGCGGCGACACGCCCCGCAACGTCACCTCCTGCCCCCTCGACGGCCTGATCAAACACCAGATCGTTGACCTCGGCAACCTCGTCCAGGAACTCTCCGACATGTTCCGCGCCGGCGGCAAGGCGTTCTCCAACCTCCCCCGAAAATTCAAAACCAACATCGCCGCCTGTCCGCTGCATTGCCATCAGCCCCAGATCAACGACGTCGGCGTTTTCGGCGTCATCCGCAACCGCAACGGCCGCGAACAACGCGGCCTGGGCATCGTCGTCGGCGGCGGCCTCTCCTCCACGCCCCACTACGCCCAGGGCCTGCGCGTCTTCATCCCCGAAGACAAAATCCAAATCCGGATCCCCGACATCTTCCGCACCATCTGCGAAATCTTCCGCGACGCCGACGAACTTCGCTACAAACGCAAACGCGCCCGCCTGAAGTTCTACGTCGCCGACAAAGGCTGGCAATGGTTCCGCGACGAACTCGAACGTCGCCTCGGCTACGCCCTCGATCATGACGACGAAATCGTCAATCCCCGCGGCGCCCTTCACACCGATCACATGGGCATCGGCGAACAGATCGACGGCCTCTATTACGTCGGCATCCCCATCGAACGCGGCCGCTGGACCGGCGATCAGATGATCGCCCTGGCCGGCCTGGTCGAAAAATTCGCCGCCCCCGGCAAAGGCCAGTTCCGTCTCAGCACCAAACAAAACGTCCTCCTGCCCAACATCCCCAAGGAAAACATCGACGCCCTCGTCCACGAAATCGAAGCCCTCGGACTCTCCCCCAACGCCCCCCTCTGGCGTCAGTCCCTGGTCAGTTGCACCGGCAGCCAGTTCTGCAACCTCGCCGTCGTCGAAACCAAACAGCGGGCCAAGGAAATTCTCGAATACCTCGAAGCCGAAGTGGAACTGGACAGCCCCATCATGCTCTCCATCACCGGCTGCCCCAACGCCTGCGCCCATTACCAGATCGCCGACATCGGCCTGACCGGCACCAAGGCCCTCTACCAAGGCCAGAAAGTTGACGCCTACGACCTCTACGTCGGCGGCTGCCTCGGTGAAAACCCCGAGTTCGGCAAGCAGATTCTCCCCAAAATCCCCGCCCCGGTCATCAAGCAGGTGATCGCCCAACTGGTCCGCAGCTATAAGGCCAACCGCATCGAGGACACCGACGGCGAAGCAGAAACCTTCCGCGATTTCGTCGCCCGCCAGGAAATCGCCCAACTCGCCCGCTGGTCCGCCATCCCCCAATGGACCCCGCCCCCCCCGCCAACCCGCCGCCGAATAACCCACGGAGGATTTTGGATTGCGGATTGCGGATTTTGGATTTGAAGAAGCGCCCCCCCGCCGTCTCGCACTATCGAGATCTCCATTCGCCCCCAGCTTCTCAACATCGCTTGCGGTTTCGCGGATCAGCAACCTCCCTTTCGCCGCCTCCCCAATCCAAAATCCAAAATCTCCCCCAGTGTGTCATCCCATTTACGACACCCCCCCCTCCCACTATAATCCCGGCCCTGTTTCCCATTGGAGTTTAACGAGCTTGATATGGGTCTAATCGTACAAAAATTCGGCGGCACCAGTGTGGCGGACGCGGAGAAGATTCACACCGCCGCCCGCCGGGCCATCGCGGCCAAGGAAATGGGCAACCAGGTCGTCGTCGTCGTCAGCGCCATGGGCGACACCACCGACGACCTGGTGACCCTCGCCAAGAGCGTCTGCAAGGGCACCACCCCGCCCAAACGCGAAATGGACCAGCTCCTGGTCACCGGCGAACAGGTCACCATCGCCCTCATGGCCATGGCCCTCCACGCCCAGGGCCACGAAGCCATCAGCTTCACCGGCGGGCAGATCGGGCTGGTCACCGACAACGCCTTCTCCAAGGCCCGCATCCAGTCCATCAACAAACAACGCATCTTCGAACAGCTCAACCTGGGTAAAATCGTCATCATCGCCGGTTTCCAGGGCATCACCCCCGACGGCGACGTCACCACCCTCGGCCGCGGCGGCTCCAACGCCACCCTCGTCGCCATCGGCGCCGTCCTCAAAGCCGACGTCTGTGAAAACTACACCGACGTTGACGGCATCTACACCGCCGACCCCCGCATCGTCAAATCCGCCCGCAAGATCGACCGCATCAGCTATGACGAAATGCTCGAACTCTCCGGCCTGGGGGCGTCCGTCCTCCAGACCCGGGCCGTCGAGTTTGCCAAAAAGTACAACGTCCCCCTCCACGTGCGCAACAGCCAAAACGACCACGAGGGAACGTGGATTGTCGCGGAGATTCCTACCATGGAACATATTGTCGTATCCGGCGCTGCCCTGAAAAAAGACCTCACTCGCGTCACCATCAAAGGCGTCCCGGACAAGCCCGGCGTCGCCGCCAAAATCTTCGGCGACATCGCCGCCGCCAACATCGTCGTCGATGACATCATCCAGAACGTTCTGGACGACAACACCGCCAACATCTCCTTCACCGTCGAACACGGCGACCTGGCCGACCTCAAACCCCTGGTTGACCGCCTCTGCAAGGAACTCGGCGGCGCCAGCCACCCCGCCTACCAGGACGGCCTGTCCAAGGTCAGCGTCGTCGGCGTCGGCATGCGCGTCCACACCGGCGTCGCCCAACGCATGTTCAAGGCCTTGGCCGACGCCAAGGTCAACATCCAGAACATCACCACCAGCGAAATCAAGATCAGTTGCATCATCAACACCGAAGACGGCCCCAAGGCCCTGCAACTGGTCCACGACGCCTTCGACCTGGGCAAAATGCATTAACCGCGCCCGCCCCGCACTGGCGCCCCCTCCCAATAACCGCGACGCGTTGCGTCGCGGAGGGTTGTACACTTAAAAGAGATGGACATTCAAAAGGCGCCTCGCCTGCAACCCGACCCCATCGCCGCCGCCCTGCGCCGTCGTCGCAAGGTTCGCACCATCCTCTTCGCAACGATCGGCATTCTCGCCCTCCTCAGCCTTCTCGATCATCTGGGCCTCTTCGGTTACCACGGCAACGACCCCGCCCGCTTTGACCGCCAAACGGCCCTTGTCACCCAAATCCTCGACGGCCAGACCTTGCGTCTGCGCCGCCTCCCCACCGGCCCGGAAACCACCGTCCGCCTGCTCGGCGTCCGCATCCCTGACGCCGCCACCGACCACCTGGCCTCCGATGCCCTGACCCGCCAAGCGTTGAACAAGCCCGTCTTGATCGTGCTCGATCCCCTGCCCGTCCGCGACCGCGCCGGCCGGCTCCCCGCCTACCTCTATCTCACCGATGCCGACTGTATCAACAGCCAGTTGATCCGCGACGGCCTGGCCCGTGCCGACCGAGAGCAGGTCCACACCCAACGCATGCCCTTTCTCAAAGCCGAATCCGAAGCCCATCGCAAGTCCCTGGGCCTTTGGCGTGGGGCGCCATAGCCGCACAATCCCGCCAGAATCCCGGTTGCCAGCCATTACCCAGCCTGCCATATTCAAGTGCAAAGGAGGCTGCCGTGACTGAAATCCCCCCACCCGGTTCTATCCCCCCTTCTCCCGAACCGCTGCCGACTGGACCTAACCTTGAGCCCAACAAAGACGCCCGGACCTGGGGCATGCTCTGCCATCTCACGGCCCTGGCCGGCTACCTCATCCCCTTCGGCTGGCTTCTGGGGCCGCTGATCGTCTGGCTGGTGAAAAAGCAGGACTACCCCTTCGTGGACGAGCAAGGCAAAGAAGCCCTCAATTTCCAGATTACCGCCTCCATCGCTGCCATCATTTCCGGCCTGCTCATCTGTGTCGCTGTCGGAATCCCCCTGCTGCTGATCGTTGCCATTGCGGACTTAGTCTTCATCATCATCGCCTCCATCAATGCCTCCAACGGCTATCACTACCGTTACCCCTGGTCCCTGCACCTGATAAAATAACCCCCCATACCTCCACTAGCCGCGACGCAACGCGTCGCGGAGCCCTCGCTACCCCGTTGTGCGCCATACGGGTCCGGGTAGCCCTTTGCCGGCCACATGGGTATAATTAAAGGCTTAGCGCGATATCGGCTACCAATCAGAGGAACCGCCTTATGCTTCACCCTTTAGCTTTCCAGATGCCCGGACTGGGCGAGTGGATTGTCATCGGCGCCATCGGCCTGCTCCTGTTCGGCAAGCGGTTGCCTGAAGTCGGGCGCAGCCTGGGCAAAGGAATCGTCGAGTTCAAAAAGGGGCTCAAGAGCGTCGAAGAAGATGTCGAGTCGGCCGGCAAGCAGCCCGCTTCCTCCAATGCACTCCCGGCGGATTACAAGTTTGATCCCCACACGGGAAAACCCCTGACGACGCAGCACAAGTTCGATCCCTACACGGGCAAGCCGCTCGATCCGCAGTCCGACACGCAGCAGACCGCTTAAGCGTTGGCGGCGGTTTCCCGTCAGAAGTACCAGCTCCGTCCCGTCATCGGTTCCGGATCAAAGGGCGATTTGGGGGCCAGGTATATTTGGTTCTCCCGCACCACCGCCCGATGCAATTTGCTGGACCCTTCCGGGCGAAACTCCACTTCATAGGTCGCCTGCGGCCCGGGCCAGACTCCGCGAACCAAACCCACGTCGCCAAAATGCAGGTCCAATTCCGGCAAATCCTCGGTCAGCACGACAAGATCAGTCACATGCGGCTTGGTCATAATCCGTTCCCCTTTCTTCCATGTTCCGCCGACAGTGTCCCTGGAATGCGAGGAAGCAAAACCCACCGCCCTCAACCACGTTGCGCCGCCACCGGCCGCCGGGAAGGCTCAAGCGTTTGCGACACCGGGCACGTCGGCAGCTCCACGGCGAACGTGGCCCCGTGGCCCTGGCCGTCGCTGCATCCGTAGATCTTCCCGCCGTGCAGGTCCACGATCGCCTTGGAGATGGCCAGCCCCATCCCCAGGCCGCCAAAACGCCGGGTCACCGCCCGGTCCTGCTGCTCGAAAGAATTGAAAATGCGCGACAAGACCCCCGGATCAATTCCGATGCCCGTGTCGGTCACGTCCACGACCAGCGACGGAGCTGAATCGTCGGCCTGCAAGTCCGGCCTGTTGCGGGTGCGGATGGTCACGCAGCCTCCGTCGGGCGTGAACTTGATGGCGTTGTGGATCAGGTTCCAGAAGACCTGTTTCAGCCGCACGGCGTCCACCAGGGCGTGATGCGCCGAGGCTTCCAGGTGAACGGTGATCCGCAGATTCGGCTTGGCCTGCGCCGACTCCCGGCAGATGGCGATGGCGTGGTTCAACAGCTCGTGTACGTCCGCCACTTCGCGGCGCAGCTCCAGTTTCCCTTTGGCCAGCCGCGTCAGGTCCAGCAGATCGTCAATCAGGCGCACCTGCAACCGGACGTTTCGATACATCATATGCAGGTCTTCGCGAACCGATTGCGGCAACGTCTCATCGTCCTGCAAAGCGGTCAACAACATCATCACGGGCGTCATCGGCGTCCTCAGTTCGTGCGACAGGGACGCCAGAAAATAATCCTTGATCCGCCCGGCCTCCTCCGCCTGTTGCAGCTTCCTGGTCAACAGAACGCCTTGGATCGAGCGTTCCAGCAGGGCCGCCGTCAACTGCGATTGATCCAGAACGTCCATCGCCCCGGACAAATCCACCGACACGCCCCACGTTTCCGTCAGGACGATGACCGGCGTGCCCGCCGACCGATCCGATACGAGCCGCAGCAATTCCTTTTCCCCGCGGCTGAACAGGCCGTGGTCCAGCAGAACCACGTCGTACGTCTCGCGACCCAGGCGATCCAGCCCCTGCTCCGCCGTCGGCGCCCAGTCCAGTTCGTACCCGTCCTGTCCACGCTCTGCAAGCATCTGCCTGATCCGATCCAGGCCGTCTTCACTGCCTGCAACCAGCAGAACCTTGATTCCTGGTTTGATCATGTTGTGTCCTCGTTGATCCCATCGCTCGTAAACCCAAGTCCTCATTCCCGCTTTGCCATCCAAGTCCCGTCCCTCCCGGCGAGCCTGACTGTAGGGCGGCAGGCCGAGCGAGTGAACCGGGCTCGGCCGACAGAAAATTTTTCCCCGTTTTCCCGATAAAATCCCTGCAAGCTTTGGGGAATGGAAAAAGCCCCGGCTGCATTCCGGGGCTCTTGCAGATCCACTCCATGTTGAGGGCGTGCTGGTTATTTCTGCTGGCCGGACATGTCCTGCTGTTGCTGCTGACCGCCGCTGGGGGTCATTTGCCCACCGGCCGGCTGGGCCTGGCCGCCGATGCCGGAAATCTGGGCCTGTGCCACCTGCTGGGCCATTTGCAAATGCTGCTGAAGCTTGGAGGTCATCTGCTGGGCGAACTGCTTGATCTGCGGATTCTGCGCGTTGTTGGCTTCGTACTGGTTGGCCAGCAGGTTCGCCTGATGCGACGCCACCTGATAGAAGGCGTACTGCCGCTGCAACTGATCCGGCGGCAACTGCGAGAGTTGATTGAAGATGGCCTGATCCACCTGGTTCATCTTCTGCGGCACAGTTTCGCCGATCTGCTGGGCCACTTGCTGAAGCTGCTGGTTGGCCTGCTGATGATCCTGTGAGGTCGTCTGCGCCAACTGCTTGATCTGCGGGTCGGTGGCCTTCTGGGCCACCAGTTGCCCCAGTTGGGTTTCCAGCAGGTTGGCGCTGGCCTGCATGGAGAGATAGCGTTGGGTGGGGTTCTGGGCCTCGGCCTGTCCCTGCTGGGACTGGTCTTGTTGTCCCTGGGTTTGGTCTTGTTGTCCCTGCGACTGATCCGATGGCTGGTCCTGGGCCAGCGAAACCGTCGCCATTGTCGCAACGACGGCACCGGCCAGAAGAACACGTTTAAGCATGAAACACCTTTCCTTCTCCCCGTGAAGGGGAAACACCGTTGGACCCACAGACAACAGCGGGTCAATGGCGGAAAGGCGGGGCAAGAAGCGTGCCGCAGCGGACTGGCCCGGGACGTAGAGGACAAAAGAACCGCCCGGCGGTTGGCCGGGCGGTTCGGTGCTATGCGGTTCCGTTGCGGGAACCGGCAGTGACCCCGATGGGATTCGAACCCATGTCGCCGCCGTGAAAGGGCGGTGTCCTGGGCCTCTAGACGACGGGGCCTAGCAAAAACAGGCTATTGCTCGCCCAGGAGAGACGCACAATATGCAAATGTTTGGCGTTCCGTCAATAACTCGGCACCGAAGTTTTTTGGGAACGAGGGTCATTGGTCCTTAGTCATTGGTCCTTGGTCCTTGGTCCTTGGTCCTTGGTCCGTGGTCCTTGGTCCTTGGTCCGTGGTCCGTGGCGGGTGGCTGGTGGGTTCGCTGGCGGGTGGAAGGAGTTCACGAAACCGCGTTGAGGGGGTGAAAAAACGCGGGGGCGGTGGGTTCGTTTGTACAGAAAAGATACGCGGCTTCGCGTTGCCGGATGGCGGTGTGGCGCATCCGCGGTGGCTTTGATTTGCAGCGAAGACGCCCGCGGCGCGGGGCGGGCCGGTGGGTTTGTTTTGTAACGGGAGGTTACGGAGAGCGGGTTTTCAAAGAGCACGGCCTCCCGGAACCGCGGGCGCAGAACGGGGGCGCGGCAGTAATGTAACATGAACTAAGAATATTGCAAGAGAAAAATCGGGCGGATGGGGGACGGGACGCGGCCCGCAAGCGGGCCGGCTAAACGGGAAGGGGATGGTTGCGGATTGCTCACAGGCTGGGATTGATTACACTCTACGAAAACACGTTCCGCCGGCTGCACTTGTTGCGGATTGCTCACAGGCTGGGATTGATTACACTGAAGCGGATCGAAGCGGCGATACGGGAACGGTTGCGGATTGCTCACAGGCTGGGATTGATTACACTCAGGTCGGGATGCTCGTAGTAGCTCACAAGTTGCGGATTGCTCACAGGCTGGGATTGATTACACTTTTGCCCCCCGTACTACCGTACGGGGGGCAGTTGCGGATTGCTCACAGGCTGGGATTGATTACACTTAGGTACTGTGGAGATTGTACCATTACCTGGTTGCGGATTGCTCACAGGCTGGGATTGATTACACTAATGACTGGTGCGGGGATCAACCCGAAGTGTTGCGGATTGCTCACAGGCTGGGATTGATTACACTATCGTGAATTGATCGTGCCGTCGATCTCTTGTTGCGGATTGCTCACAGGCTGGGATTGATTACACTTGGTTTTTTCTGCTCATGGCTGCCTCCCCTGTTGCGGATTGCTCACAGGCTGGGATTGATTACACTCGGCGGAACCGGGGACGAAAACAGGAGAAGTTGCGGATTGCTCACAGGCTGGGATTGATTACACTCCGTCGCCGAGTGGGACTTCACCTATTGCGGTTGCGGATTGCTCACAGGCTGGGATTGATTACACTGAACCGCCTCGGACTCGTCCCCGGCCCGCTGTTGCGGATTGCTCACAGGCTGGGATTGATTACACTGATCCTGCTTCACGCTGATATGACTGAGAAGTTGCGGATTGCTCACAGGCTGGGATTGATTACACTAGGGATTTGGTGGACAAAATGCTCCGACCTGTTGCGGATTGCTCACAGGCTGGGATTGATTACACTTCCATGATCCTGCGCCCTTCCGGATCCCAGGTTGCGGATTGCTCACAGGCTGGGATTGATTACACTATCAGATACGCCTCTTGAGCCGCTTTTATTTGGTTGCGGATTGCTCACAGGCTGGGATTGATTACACTTCACCTTCGCCTGCATGCCGCGATCGATTGGTTGCGGATTGCTCACAGGCTGGGATTGATTACACTACCGCATGAAGCGTTCCGGGTCATCCGTCTGTTGCGGATTGCTCACAGGCTGGGATTGATTACACTGGCCGTAGACCCACTCGTCGAGGTACATCGGTTGCGGATTGCTCACAGGCTGGGATTGATTACACTATTTCTTTCCCAAATGTGGCAAACGCAGTGAGTTGAGGTAGTTCCGGCCTAGAAAAACTCGAGTTGTTGGGGAGGCGGCGGGACGGGTTTCCGCATTTTTCCCCAGAAAATGCGCATCCGCTCGAACTGTTTGTCGGTGATGGTCAGGATGCGCACCTCCCCGTCCGGGGGGACGGCGGATTCTATGCGCTGGACATGGACGGTCGCGTTTTCTTCGCTGGCGCAGTGGCGGGCGTAGACGGAATATTGCAGTTTGGTGAAGCCGTCTTTCAGCAGATATTTTCGGAATAACGCATACTGCCGCCGGGCGGCTTTGGTGTCCACCGGAAGATCGAACAGGGCTATTACCCACATAAAGCGGTATGCGCTCAGTTCCATGGCTTACTGGGGTAAATCCAGTTCTTTTTGCGTACCCTCATAGCACCGGACCAGCGAAGCGACCATCCGATGCAGGCCGACGGTCAGGGGGCCGGACTGATCGCCTATTTGTACTTCTTCGGCGAGCAGACCGAGAAGGGCTTTTTTGGCGGTTTTATCGACGAAACCGCCGCCTTCGAGCAGGAGCTTGAGGGTGATGGCGTCCACCCTGGGCCGGAGGACTTCGACCAGATCGTCGGCAAGGCAGAAGGCGTTGTTGCGATTGTGGTGGTGCAACCCCAAGGCCGGATGCAGCCCGGCGGCGCAGATCGCCCGGGCGAGTGCGGCCCGCATCACCATGTATCCGTAGTTCAACACGCCGTTGGGAGGCAACCCATCGGGATCGCGGCGGAAGCTCTCGCCCAGCAGCGCCGGCCAATAGTATCGGGCGGCCTGTCCTTCGCAGTTGGTGGAGTCCTCGCTGCGAACCTCCTCGCGGAGTGTCATGAGGGCAGTCCTGGTCGGATGGCCTTCGGGGAGGTTTCGAGCTTGGCCGCGGATTTTTTCCCGGACGATCTGCCGCCATAATTGTTTGCCCAGCGGGACGGGGGCTTGCACTTGGGCGCGGAGGCGTTGGGATAGGAGGTCGTTGCCTTCCATGGGGAGGACCATTCCGGCCGGCAGGTGGTTTTCGCCGCAGAGGACGACGGCCGCGCCGTGGCCGGCGAGGCGGGTCAGGGCCGCGTGGCTGTAGGTTGTGGCACGGTTGTCGATGAGGAGCATGCCGACGTCTTCGCAGGGGATGCGCAACCTCTTGGCCTTCCCGCTTCAAGACCAGTTGCGAATCCTCCACATAGAGGCAGGTTGGGCCTTCGGAGATTTCGATGGTACGTTTAATCATTGGCCCACCTGATTCGGCCCAGGGGGTCCACGGTGACTTTGCGGCCACGTAGAGTATTGGCCGTCTTCCGCAAAATCAGTGGTGGTTTATCCGTGTCGCTTACCTTCCCGGCGTACGTATGTGGCCTTAAAACCAGTGACCCGTTAATGTCCATTTTCTGTACACGATGTAACCGCTTTGACCCATCCGGCATTTCCACTTCAAGCATTTCATTGATAGATAGGGACATCACAAACCGCCGGTCTGGTAAAGTTTTCCTATTTACAACCGGATTCCCATCTTTTATTCGCGTGGCCGCATCCAACATTGAAACAAGGACACCTTCACGCTTGGGCATCCCGTCCTTGTTCAGCAAGGGACGCCCTTGCTTGTCGATGAGTTCGTAGACTTCCATATGATGATTGTTTGCAAGCTCAACGCATTGCCCAGGCCGAATTTCGCGATAGCCTTCCCCTTTTTCGAGCATCCGTACTTTTCGTATTGGAATGCCAGACTTCATGGTTGGTATTTTATTCCATACTTCGGATGGAATTTCTCCGGGCGAATCCGGATCGATGCCATGCTGGCGAATATGGGCTTTGAGAATATCCCGGATAGCCGCGTCTCGTATTTTTGACAACTGCTTTGTTTTCTCCAGAGTTCTTATCTCTTTGCGTCGAACAAACTGAAGCGGTTCGGCAGTAGGGCCGTACAAGAAGTCATTATGCAACGGCCCTGCCACCTTTCGCTGTACTCGGTGGGAGACATTGATTGCCTTAATCACTTTCTCGGCTGTCGCGCGGAATTCCGGCCAAGGTTCTGGCAAAGCTTCTTCGTCGCCCCGCCGGGAGAGTTGTTGCAGGCGGGAATGATCCGTCAAAGCCAGGACGATTGCGTCCACGGCATGGTGGCGGTGGTCGTCGCGGCTTTTGGCGTTCTCGCCGTCATCACGCAGGATGGTATTCAGGCCCCATTGCCGGCGAAGCGAGGCGGTGTGTTCGCCCTTGGGGCAAAGCACATAATGCGGCTCGTCCACAAGGTGGCGGAGATAGTCCATTACCACGACACTGATATAGCGGGTATCGTTCAACTGCCGCTGAATAAACTCGTCGAGCTTGAGTTCCTTTTGCGTGAACTTCACCCGCTTGGTGAACGGCAAGCGGGCGACGTGTTGGCGAATCTGCTCGAAGCGGTCGGGGTCGCTTGTGCCCAGCCATTCCCAAGGGGTGCGCTGTCCTTTTTCGGCGTTCATTGGCCGGAAACAGAGGACTTTGTTGTTCATGGAATCATCGAGACAACGGGAATAGGGCAGGATGTGGTCGATATCGACTTCGCCGCCGAGAAGCTGAGTTAAGCTGATGGACTGGCCGCTGTAAACGCAGTTGCGGCCTTGCTCTTCCCAGAGCAGATAGCGGTTGATGGCGTCGCGGGTGACCTTGGCACCATGTTCGCGGATGGCATTGGCGGCTTTGTCACGGTCCAGTTCCCGCTCGCGCATCCGCCGGCTTATTTCCGTTCGTTCCTTTGCGCTGACTCTGGCTTCTCGCGCCAGTTCAATATGAATGCGGCCGGGCTTGCCGTATTCACGAATGATGGCGTTGACCACCTTGCGCACTTCGAACAAGGCTTGGCGGACAACGGGATTGGTGACGTCCGGGGGTTCGGGGAGGTTTTCGGTCCCACCCCGATGCAATTGATCTTTCCGCAGATAGCCCGCTTCGGACATGGCCGAGGGGGTATGGTCGTCGCTCATCAGCAACAGCCCGCGTTCCATGTGAGGGAGCAATTTGGTCAGAGCCAGGCGGCTCAGATGCAAGTGGCCTTGGGGGAGGTCTTTTACCGCATCCAGCAGTTTTTCCGTTGCGGCGGGGTCCAGTCCCCACTGGTTTTCCGCCCGGTGGTTAACTTCTCGCTCTTCCAATTCCGAATCGATGAGAGTCTGAACAACTTCGTTTCGCCAATCTTCTGGCTTCTCATGCCATGCCGGGCCGAAGATGCCCTTCTTACCCAGCAGCGCATCGGTTTCCATGCCCTGCAATTTATCCCGCCCCCCTTCTTCCAGGTTGAAGCGGATGGACTCGATGAAGCCAAGGGCTTTGCGAATCTCATCGAACTTCATTTCCTTTTTGCGGCTCAGTTTGTCCAGAAGCAGCGTGCGGTGTTCCGGTGAAAGGTGGCGGACTTCGCCGCTGTCGGGATCGATGAAGCGGAGGTTGTTGACCTCCTGCAGAAGCCGGAAACGCTGGGCCAGTCGATCCGCCCGAGGGCAGCGTTTTTCGCGCGGTTCCAGTTCGCATTGTCCGATGACCGACTTGGGCCAGTACATTTTCCGTTGGAAGAAAATCAGGCCGTGGAGGCCGTACTGCTGGAGAAGAATTTTAGCGGCGGTTTCCGATTTGCAGGGGTAGGGTTGTCTGCCCTGGGTTCCATACTTCAATTCATCGGTAAGCAGTTTAGGGTAATGCTTGCGCTGGGTTTCCCAGATGGCTTCAAACTCCGCTTCAAACATTTCGCGGCGAGTGTGGCGTTTGCGAATGCGGCAATGAGGGTCTTGATGGAGCTTGCCAAGATGTTCCCCCAGCGTTTGATGGCCGGCCTGCTTCATGTCCGCCGCCAACTGGTTCATTTCGGCGAGGATTCCTTTGTCTTCATTTTTCTTTTTGTCTGTTTTTCGGTTGCTGAGGAATCCCCGGCGGCGGTTCAAGTGCAGTAAGACCCGGCCGATCTCGTACAAGTCCAATTTTTCGCTCAATGCTTTGAGACGCAATTGATACGGGTCGGCCTTGCGAAATGAATCGCTTTCAAATTTGATCCGTTCGAGGTCGTCGGCACTTCGCAAGACCACTTCGGGCAACAAACCGGCCGCAACCAATGCCTGGCGCAAGTTCCGTTTGCGCCTGGAGCGCCGTGCGGTCTGTCGCCTGGCGGCTCGGGCGTCTCGGCGGGCTTCTGTCTTGGATTTCTCTTTTTTGGTGTTGAAGTTCTCAACCCCTTCGGGGAATACGCGTACTCCCGCCCCGACTATGGAGTTTGCTTCGCGGTCGATAACCGCCCAACCGATTGAATTGGCCCCGAGGTCCAGCCCCAATGTGAAATTCTTCATTTTTGCCTCTCGAAAAGATTTGACAAAGGATAGCTTTTTGTTATCGTGGTTGCCAGTGTAATCAATCCCAGCCTGTGGACTTTTCGTAACAAGACGAAAAATTTGCAGGCACTGCTCTACGGAGCATCCGAATGCCACCGTCGAAAGACGAGGGCATTCTTTTTTTTGGGTTGGATGTGAGAAGGAGAAACCGCGAAGAGCAAGCCACTTCGGGGGCGTGGGGCGGAATGGATGAGTATGGAGGGGGGGGGGTGTCCCTGAATGTGTCCCCAAATTCAAAACGGACCTTTGGTTTTCCTGGGAAATGTGCCATAAAAAGGTGGCGTGGTCCTCTCGGCATACCACGCCACCCAGGGAAGGAGGATCGTTGTCACTGGGTTATACGATGCGAGGGGGGGAGGGTTCGATAGAGGGGGGAAATGTTTTTTGGGAGTGGATGAGGTTGGTGGGATGATCTGATGAACCCGCCGATGCAATCGGTGGGCGTTTGATGGCAATCGGGGGGTTATGGATGCGCGGGGGGAAGATGGCGCAGGAGGACGGGCTCGATCCAGTTTAGGCGGGCTTGGCGGTCGCCTTGGGGGCCGTAGTCGGCTTCTAAAGTGAGGGTGTGGGCACCGGCGAGGGGAATCAGGATCGGGGGGGAGAGGGTGTCGGGTTTGAGGTCTTTTTGCTCGTGGACGATGCGGTCGTCGAGCTTGATGCGGATGGTCAGGGCGGCGTAGCGGCCGTCGGTTTCGGTGGTGTCCAAGGCGTATTGAGTGCGGAAGGCCTGGTATTGGCCGTCGAGGGGGTAGACCAGACGGGAGTAGGCGTGGACGCCGATGCCACGGGAATAGGTGCGGTCTTGGAAGCGGATGGGCTTGCCGGTGACGGAGAGGTTCATGCGGGCGGGCCAGGTGAGAGAGGTGTCGTAGGGGATTTGGATGTTTTCTTTGGGGGGGCGGGAGGAGAGCCAGCTTGCCGGGCCGTTGATCTGCTCGATGGAGGTGATGTGTTGCAGGGCGATGGAATGATGAGTTTGGTCGGGGAGGGTGAGAGTGAGGTCGTGGCCAGTGAGCTGGAGGGAGGAGGCGATGAGGGAGGAGTTGTCGGTGAAGGTGAGGCGGAAGCCGGGGGAAGTGGAGGGAGCGGCGCTGGCGGCGAAGAGAATGGATGAGAGGGTTTCGAGGGGGATGGAGGCGGGGTCGGCGGCGGTTTTGAGGGTGAGGGTGGGAGGGGTGATGGAGGAGACGATGCCGCGGAGGGTGTCGCCGTTGGCGAGGTAGACGAGGTCTTCCTTGGGGGCGGGATCGGGCGAGGGGAGGGGGCGGCCGGTGCGGGAGAGGGAGCGGAGTTGGGTGAGGGGGAGGGAGAGCTGGCCGAGGAGGGGATGGGTCCAGAGAAGTTGTTCGTCCTGGAGGGAGAGGGGTTGGCCGGTGAGCTGGGTGTCGTCGATGAGATGGAGGGTGTAGGGGCCGGGAGGGGAAGAGACGGGGGCGGTGCGGGTGAGGAGAAGGAACTGGTCCCAGGGGAGGGGTTGGGGGGAGGCGTCGGTTTGCAGGCCGGCGGGGTCGAGGGCGCGGAGAGAGACGGAGCGGGATTGGAAGTCGGCGGTGGTGAGAGTCCAGGGGTCGGCGCAGAAGGCGGAGGTGGTGAGGGCGAGGATGAGGAGGAGGGGTTTCATGAGGGGGGATTTTAGCATGGTCGTTAAAGATTTTTTAACCGCGGATGGACGCGGATAAACGCGGATATCTTTCTCTTCCCGCGAGGGGAGAGCTTTGGATGCAGGTGGCGAATGGATGCCGATTGAATGCGGTGCTTTCGCCCCTCACCCCGGCCCTCTCCCCTCGCGGGGAGAGGGAGAAAAGAGGTCGAGGGGGAAGGGAATTATCTCTTCTTATCGGCGTGGATCGGCGTTCATCGGCGGTTCCATTGTTCTGTGTTTTTTCCATTTTAGTTTCCGGGGCCTTTGCCGTTGAAGACGGGGAGGTAGCGGTTGGGCATTTGCAGGACGATGAGGGCGCAGGCGGTGCAGTATTCGTTGCTGACTTCGCCGGACCAGAAGCCGGCGGCGTCCTGGCGGGCGAGGAGTTCGTCGCGGATGGCGGGATACCAATCGGACCAGTAGTCGCCGCCGGCGAGGAACATGGCTTGGCAGGCGTAGTATTGGCCGTAGAAGTAGTGGCTGTAGCCGCCTTGGGGGGCGGCGGCGCGGGGGATGAATTGTTTGACGTAATCGAGGCCGCGGTTGAGGTCGTTGCCTTCGAAGACGCCGGCGTAGTAGAGGGCGGCGACGCCGGCGGCGGAGCGTTCGAAGCCGCTGCCGCCTGCGCCGGCTTCGTTGGCGGTGTAGCTGAAGCCGCCGTCGGGGTTTTGGCAGCGGCGGACGTAGGCGATGGCTTTGTCGATGACCTCTTTTTCGACTTTGATGCCGGCGTCGCGGGCGGCGCGGAGGGCCATGACCTGGCAGATGGTGACGGAGATGTCGGCGTCGTAGGGGACGGGCATGTACGCGCCAGCCGCCTTCGGGGTTCTGGCATTTCTGGATGAGGCGGACGGCTTTCTGGAGTTTTTCCTTGACGGATTCGTCGGGGCTCATGCCGTAGACTTCGGCGAGGAAGAGGGTGGCGAAGCCGTGGGAGTACATGACGCCGTGGGATTGGTCGGAGGAGAGCAGGCCGGATTCCTGGGCGCTGTTGAGGATGTAGTCGAGGGCGTGTTGGACGACGTCGCCGTATTGGCCGCGGCCGGGGAGGTTGCCGGCGGACATGAAGGCGAGGGCGGAAAGGGAGGTGATGGCGGAGTGGGCGTTGTAGCCGCTGTCGGGGGCGCCGAAGGCGCCTTGGCGGGTCTGATGGGAGGCGAGCCAGGCGAGGCCTTTTTCGACGGCGGTTTTCTGGGCGGCGTTGATCTCGTCGCCACGGACCTGATTGGGGCGCTGGGCGATGTTCGAGTTGCGGGCGAGGGCGAGGGGGGAGATCAAGAGGAGGATCAGAAGATGGGGAAGTGGGGAACGCATGGTGTCAGCGAGTGATTATATCATCACCGCGGAGGACGAGGGGAGAAGAGAAGTCAGAATGATGAATGATGAATGATGAAGGAGGAAGAAAACCAGCTCTTCTTTCCACCTCCATAATTCATCATTCATAATTCATCATTTTCTTCTCTCCGTGCCTCCGGGGTGAATCTTGTCAGACGCTCTTACTGTTGGCGTTGGGGGGATTGGGAGGAGAGGGAGCGGTAGTAGTCATCGACGAGTTTTTTGTATTTTTCGATGACGGTTTCGCTGGAGCCTTCGATGACGGCGTCGCGCTGGCGCTGGGTCAGGCCGCCCCACTCGCGCATGGTTTGCTTGATGTCCTGGGAGAGGTCGGCGGCGGGGTTGCCGCCGGGGGAAAGGGTGGACCGGGCGGCGGGGGTTTTGCCGGGTTGGGGCTGGGTGCGATGGGAGGGGGATTGGGGGTTGGCGGCTTGGGGGTCGAGCTTGAGTTGGAGGCGGGGTTGGTTTTTGGACGGGCTGGCGGAGGCGCTGGCCTGCTGGGTGCGGGCCATGCGGATCAGGTCTTGGAGGTTCTTGATGATGTGGTCCTGGATGAGCTGGGTGGTTTTGCCGGGGTCGTTGTTGAGGGCGAGGCGCTGGCGTGAACGGGCCATGCGGTCGCCGATGCCATTGACGCCTTGATCGACTTGTTGGGCGGTTGGGGGTTGGTTGTTGAGCAGGTCTTGTTCGAGGTCCTGGTCCTGGGCGCGTTCGGAGCCGACTTCTTCGGGGAGACGGTCTTTGGGATCGGGTTCGGGGTTGAGCTTGGTTTGGCCCTGGGAGGATTTTTGCAGGAGGGTGTCGAGCAGTTGGCGCAGGTCGCCTTGGCGCTGGGCGAGGGAGAGGAGTTTTTCCTTGTCGCGGTTGGGCTGGGCATCGAGGGTGCGGGTGATTTTGTTGATGGCCAGTTGGAGATCGCGCAGGAGGCGGAGTTCGACTTCGGGGGGAAGGATGGGGGCGCCTGCCCCGCCGCCGTTACCCCCCCCGCCGCCGCGATTGGCGAATCTTTCCTGCGAGGGTTTGATGGCGAGGTTGGCGATCATGGCGTCGAGTTGTTCGAGGATGCGGGCTTGCTCGGCCTGGGTGGGTTGGCCGGTGGATTGATTGGCGAGATCGGCTTTGACGGCGTTCATGGAGGCGATGACGTCTTTGTTGGCCCAGACGTAGACGATGGAGCCGAGGGAGGCGAGATCCTGGCCGAGTTTTTGGGTTCGGTCGGCCAAGGCACCCTGATCGGGGGGGAGCTGATTGAGGCGAAGGAGGTCTTCGCGTTTGAATCGGCCGGCGGCGGCGCGGGGGGCGGAATCGATCCGGCGGGTTTCGCGATTGAGCTTGTCCTGATCGTCGCGGATTTTGACGTAGGCCTGGCGGATGGTTTCCTTGTCCTGCTGCTGGCGCTCCTGATCGACTTTGTCTTTCTGCTGGTCGATGTGGCGTTTGGCTTCGATGAGCAGCGACAGGGCTTCGACCTGGGGCGGGTCGTAGGCGTCGGCGAGTTGGTCTTGTCGCAGGGAGATGATGGCCCGCTCCATTCGGCCGGCGGCTTTGACGAGATGGGCGGCGGGCTCTGCGCCGCCGGGGGTGGATTCGACGGCGGAGGCGATGTCGCGCGTGTTGCGCTCGGTTTGTTCCTGGGAGAGAGGCAACTGATTTTTCGGGATGGGAGGCTGGGGATCGGGGGTGCGCTCGGCCTGGGTAAGCAGCGTGGTTAAGGTCTGGCGATCCAGGCGGGAGAGGGCGTTGCGGCAGATGAGGTTGTCGAGATTATGACCGGCCTGGCGGCGGATCAGGTTGGCTAGCTGCTGCTGTATTTCTTCCAGTTGGCGGGCGAGTTCTTCGAGCTGGCGGCGTTGGGCGTCGCGCAGGTTGTTGAGCATCATCTCCAGGCCGAGTTCGGCTTGGCGCTGGGCGGATTGGGCGGAGGACTGCTGATTCTGTCGGGTGTGCTGGGCGGCTTTGAACTGATTGGGGGAGACTTGCTGCTGCTGGCCGGTCTGGTGGGCCTGTTTCATGGCCTCGGAGGAGGCGGGATCGGACTTGGCTAATTGGTCGGCGGATTTTTGCATGTCTTCCATCGCCTTGGTGGTGCGCTGGGCGAGGGCTTCCTGCTGGCGGGCGATTTCCTCCAGACGTTTGCGATCGTCGGGGGACATTTGCTCGAGGGTTTTGCCGAGGTTGCCGCGGGCGACGTCGGAGGTGGACGTGGAGATTTGCTGCTGCTGATTGAGCAGTTCGCGGAGTGCGTCGAGGGTCTGCTGGAGCGAGCCGATGTTGCCGAGGCGATCCAGGGCTTTTTGCAACTGCCGGGAAGCCTGCTGCTGGCTGGCGGCGGCTTGCGCGAAGGATTGGTTGCGTGAGGCGGTGGATTGGCGGGATTGGTTGGCGGCGGCGATGTGGCTGCCGGCTTCTTTCATGGGGCTTTCGGCGGTCTGGTTCAATTGGTCGGCCACGTCGGCGGTGAGGCTTTTCAGTTCGGCGTTGGTCGAGCGGTTTTCTTCCAGGCGCTGGCGCATGGCCTGGAGCCGGCTGGCGGTCTGGCGGGTTTGGGCGGCGAGAACGCCCTGCTGGGCGACAAGCCGCTCGGCGGCGGCGCGGTCGGCGGCGTCGAGAGCGGACTTGCTGGCGGTTTCCTGATTCAAGTCGGCGGTTTCCTGATGGGTGCGGTCTTGTCGCTTGCGCAGGTCGGTAATCTGGCTGGCGAGGGTGCGCAATTCTTCGGTGAGGCGGGCGGTGAGTTCTTCCTGGGTGATGATGTTCAAGCGGAGTTTGCCGCTGGATACGGGGGCGTGGGTTGCGCCGCTGAGGGCGAAGTTGTCCTGGACCTGGACGAAATATTCCAGCACGTCGCCGCTCTTGAGATCGGCGTTGGCAAGCTGCGGGAGTTCCCACGGATAGTTTCCGCTGAGCCGTTGGCGCTGGGCGGAGGCGTCGGCGTCGCTCCAGACGGCTGGGGAGACGCTTTGGCCGTCGCGCAGCAGGTCGAGTTCCCAGTGTTTTTTGTCGCCGAGGCGGTTGATGATGAGTTTGGCGGATTTCAGGCCGTAATCGTCTTCGGCGAGGATTTGCAGCGGGAGCGTGGCGGCGGGGGTGCGGTCTTCGGTTCGGCGGGGGTTTTCGATCTGGACGGTGGGCGTCTGATCGGGGCGGACGACCAGGTTGTATTCTTCCAGGGCGCTGTTGGTGAAGCCGTCGGCATCGGCGCCGCGCACGTGGAAGCGGAGAGAGTCCAGGGCGGTCCAATGGCCGATTGTGGAGGAAGGAGAGTCGGCGGACCAGGCGATGGGAGGGATTTTGGCGTTGCCGGAGACGGGGACGAGGGATGTGCTGTTGCCGGGGGCGAGGGGTTTGTTGAACCAGACGTGGAGGGCGAGCTGGGAGCCGTCCACGACGACGGCCGGGGCGGCGGAGAGGTTGGCGGTGAGGGGCGGACGGTGAGTGTAGGCGGGAGGAGTGACGATGGCTTCGATGCGGTTGATGGCCAGGCGGGGCACGATCTGGATGGGGAGCAGTTCACGGGTGTCGTCGCCGGCGGTCATCCAGAGGGTGAGTTGGCCGGGAGCGGCAGAGGATTCGGCGCGGGCGTCGAGGGAGGCGGCATAGACGCCGTCGTCCGTGCGGGTCATGAACTCCTGCTGCACGGGGCCTTGTCCGTAACGGTAGTGGATGAGGGCCGGCAGCGAGGGGCGGTCGCCACGGAGCAGGCGCATTTTCACTTCCACGCGTTGGCCGACGGGAACCCGCAGCGGCGGATTGTTGATCAGGGCGATTTCAACTCGCTTGGGCCAGGGCAAGGCATTGAAAGGGCGCAGCAGACGGGAGAGGGCGATGGTTCTGTATTGCGGCCCGGCGAGGGCGATCAAAAGCCACAGCAGGCCGATAGCGAGAATCGCGGCCGAGAGCGCCCGCCGGACGGGGGACCAGACCAGGGCGCGACGGAGGTCGATTTTTTGCGCCAACCCGGCGGCCTCGGAGATAACGCGGTCTTTCATGAACTGCGAGCCGGGGATGTCCTGACGGGCGAAATCGACGGTGCTGCGCAGGCGGTCGGAAAATTCGGGGAAGGCGCTTTCCACGCGTCCGGCGACGTCAGAGAGAGTCAGGTGGGAAAGGAAGGGGCGGGCCAGCCAGCGCATCATGCTGTAGAAGATCGCCCCACCGGCGAGGGTCATCACGGCAAGGCGAGGGATGGGCGGGAGGTTCAGCAGGTAGTCCAGAAGGATGGTGGCCAGCAGCCCCCCTGCCGCGATGGCTATGACGATGGCTAAGCCGAAGGCAACGCCTAAGAGCTTTACCTGGCGGCGGAGGGTGGTGAGGGAAGTTAGTAAGTGGTCATTGGTCATTAGTCATTGGTCATTGGTCATTGGTCATTGGTCACTAGTCACTAGTCACTAGTCTCGCGGGTTCATAACTAATGACCAGGGACCAATGACTAATGACTACCTCACAACATTCCGTTCATCTTACGCAAGATCCATTCCGTGGTAATGAGGGTTGCGAATATCAGCATCGCTAATGGCGCGTCCCAGAGGGGTTGGGGGGTTTCCAGGGGGCGGGTGATGGCGGCGGAGGGGATTTGGGGTAATTGGTTGGGGGCTTGGGCGTAGTCGATTAGTTGGCCTTGGGTTTCGGAGGCGAGGCGGGCGAGGGAAATGCGGTCTACCTGCGGCTGGGCCAGCTCGAGGCGGGGGATGGAAATTTCCAGGGGGACTTCGGCGGGGTCCAGGCCGGGGGCGACGGAGGGGAGCTTGGCGGTGAATCGACCGACGCGGTCGGCGGTCCAGGAGGCGGTATAGAGTTCGGTTTGGCCTTCTTGTCGCAGGAGGTTTTCCTGGCGGATGACTTGGCCGGACTCGTCGGAGATTTCGGCGCGAAACTGGGGGGGAGTTGCTGGGCCAGTTGGGGATCGAGGATGCGCAGGTTCAGGCGGATTTGCCGGCCCAGTTCGTAGGCGGGTCGAAGGCTGGTGAAGACCAGGCGGCGCTGGCCGAGTTTTTTGCTGCGGGCCAGGTAGCGGAGCTGCTGAACCCAGTAGGTGTCGAAGACGGATTCGCCGGTGTAGAAACGCCATCGCCAGGAATCGTCGATGGCGGAAAAAAGGGTGCGTCCGGCGCCGAATCGGCCGAGGACGAGCAGGGGCGACTTGCGGCCGTCGGGGGCGGTTTCCAGGGGATGCTCGGCATAGACTTCACCGACGCCGGGCTTGGCGGTGATGCCGCGGCAGTACCAGAATAGAGGCGGAAGATTGGTTTTGATGTAGCGTTCGTTTTCGTCTTTGCCGGGCAGGAAGCGGAAGATGGACGAAGCCGCGCCGTCGCGCGTCAGGACGGGACGGAAGCCCTGGGTGATCGGGCCGGGGTCGGGGCGAGGGTCGCTTTGAGAAATATTGACCGGCAGGATCGGTTCGATGGCGGTGTTGCGGTAGGCTTGGGGGGAGAACTGGGGGCCGGCGACCATGCCGAACCCGCCGCCTTTGCGGGAGACGAAGTCGCTGACCATCTGCAACTGGGCGTCGGTGAACTGTCGCGGATCGACGTCGCCGAAAACGACCACGTCGTATTCCATCAACTGATCCATGTTCACGGGGAACTGCTTGATCGGCTTGGTCCCCTCCTGGGCGAAGGAGGGATCGGCGCTGGTCAGCAGGCAACTGAGCAGCACCGTCTTGTCGCGCATCATTTCGTTTTTGACGTAGCGGTATTCCCAGCGGGGGAGGCCATCGACGTAGAGGACCACGATTTGGGCATCGAGTACGGTGAGTTGGGCCAGGCGTGTGTTGTCCTGATCGTCGAGTTCGCCGGGCTGTTTTTCGGCTTCGACGACAACGTCGAGCGGGCCGACGGCCGCGGGCTTGAATTGCAGTTCCACTTCGACGGGTTCGTTGGCGGGCAGGTTGGCGGCCTGGCTGACGGGTGAGCCGTCGGGGCGGAGCAGGGGCAGGCCGGTCTTCTTGTCCTTGAGCGTGAGCTTGACGGGGTGGTCGGGTTCGAAGCCGGTGGCGCGGACGGTGGCTTTGAGGTTGACGATATCGCCTTTGAAGGCGGTATCCTGAACGCTGACGGATTGGACGTCGATGTTTTTCGGGAGAGTGTCGGTGCCGAGGGGGATGGGGTAGACGCGCACGCCAAATTCCTTGAGGGCGGCGAGGGCTTCGATGGAGGATTGGGCGGGAGTGTCGCGGCCGTCGGTAAGCAGGACGATGCCGGCGATGCGCTGGCCTTGCAGATCGCCCAGGACGGTGCGGAGGGAGTTGATGACCTGCGTGTGCTGGCCGGCGGGCTGAAGGTCGCCGAACAAAACGCCCGCACCCCCGGAAGCGGCACTGTAAGTTCCCATCGCCTGGGCGTCCTGGCTGAAGCGATAAAAGCGGAGTGTGTGGCGGGCGGAAAGCGCGCGAAGCAGAGAGTAATCGTCGGCCGAGAGGAGATGCTCGGCGGCTTGCAGACGCGTGGCGGGCGGGTCGCCTTCTTTTATCAGGGCATCGCGCACACGCATGGAGATGGAGTCGTCGATCAGGATCGCCAGAACGGACGGCTCGGTGTATTTCTGCTGGAGCGTGAGGACCGGACGGTTGAGCATCAGAATGACGAACAGCAACAGGAGCAGACGAAGAGCGCCCAGGGCGATGCGCACCGAGCGGGGACGGCCTTCGCGCCGATAGACGTAGACCACCAGCAGCAGCGACAACACGACCAGCAGGAAATTCCACACCCCCGACCCGACGAACTGCTGGCCCGGCCAATGGGGGTTGAATTGCAGACTGAAGGCACTTCTCTGCTGAGAAAGCCCTTGTCCAGGCCGAAGAGGATTTCTAGAACGTGGGACATGGGTATTGGCAGTGGTTTCTGGCAAACGGGTCGGGCAAGCCCGACCGCTAAAGGGATTTTGAAACCGCTTCTGACTGACTACTGACCTTCTTTCGATAATGTCCGAACCTCATCGCCAAAAAGCACTCTATCGTTGCAAGCAAAAGCACCAGAACCATGAAACTCCAACCGAGATCGTTGCCGGGTTCGCGGGATGGGGTGGGAGGGAGGGGTTGGTCGTTTTCGAGGGTGAGGTCGATGCCGCCGAGGGCGTGGCGGATGGCCTGGTTGTCGAGGGTGCGGACGTCGGCCTCGTCGGGGGGGAGGTTGACGGCGATGGGGAGGGTGCGTTGGCCGGTGGAGAGGGTGTAGAGGCCGGGGCGGAGCAGCGGCGAAGAGACGTAGGCGGAGGTGGATTTGGGGTCGGCGGGACGGGTGAGGATGAGTTGTCGGCCGGCGGGATCGGTCAGGGTGGGGTCGGTGGTGAGGCGGACGGTTGGGGGGATTTGCAAGGTTTGGCCGGTTTGCAGGTTCATCCAGGCGTCGCCGGCGGCGACGGAGCCGGAGAGCAGTTCGTGGACGAGGGCGACGTAGGCGGGTTTGGCGGGGAAGCTGGTCCAATCGGCGTTGGCGGTGGTGGAGAAGAAAACCACGCGGCCCTGGCCGAGGGCGTGGGCGGTGATGGCCGGATCGGCGCGTCGAGAGGCGTCGGCGGAGGGGAGGTAATCGAGGACGCGTTCGGCGGGGGAATTGGCGGGCAATTCGACTTGCCAGTAGGCGAAGATCTGGGCGGTGTCCAGGCCGGATTTTTCTTCGCCGCGGAACAGAGCGAGGTAGGGATGGAGCAGGCCCTGGGGTTTGAAATCGAACTGGAAGCCTTTTTGTTCGGGGGTGACGCGGAGGACTTTGGTCAGCAGGCCGGGCGTCAGGCCGCGGGGCAGAAGGATCTGGTTGTAGTTTTCGCCGCGAACCTGCTCGCCCATGAACAGCAGGAGCGTACCGCCCTGCTGGACGAATTTGCGAAGCTGGTCGGCTTCGGCGGCGGAAAGCTGGGCGACGTTGGTGAGGATGACGGCGCGGTAGTCGGAGAGGACTTTGCCGGGTAGTTCGAGGTCGCTGATGACTTCGGGGGAGACGTAGCTGTCGGTGTGGGTAGTGCCGGAGGGGCTTTGGTCCTTGGGCGGGGCGAGGGCCAGGCTGAGGAAGCCGGCCGAGCCGGAAAGCTGGGAGGCGCTGTGATCGCCTTCGACGATGAGAACCTTCAATTCGGAGGCGACTTCGACGACGCGGTAGCGGGTGTCGTCCGGTTTGAGTCGGTCGGTTGTGACCAGGGAGGCGGTCAGGACGTGCGGGCCGCCGGTAGTGAAGCGGGCCTGGGATTGGGTTTGAGGGGGAGAATCCAGATCGAGATGGATCGCCCCCTCTGTCCCTCCTGCCCCCCCGCCGGGGAGAACCTGGCCGTCCAGTTTCCATTGCAACTGGGCATCGGGGCCGGGGCCGAAACCCTTGGCCAAGGCGACAAAGTCGGTGGCGAATTTGGTGGTGACGAGATTGCCGGTGGGATTGAGATCGAGCAAAGCCTGATTCCATTGGTTCGGCTTGCCGAGGTTGATGTGGTGCAGGCGATAGAGTTTGGCCAGTTCCGGGCCGGCGGAAGCGATGGCCCGGCTTTGGCCGGGGGCAAGCCAGGCGGCTCGGGTGGCGTCGGTGAACAGGTAGAGCGATTTTTGCGGATGGGTGGATTCGGATCGGCCGAGCTCCAGGGCCTTTTGCAGTGCGCCGGACAAGTCGGTTGCGGTGTAGGCTTGCTCGATGCGGTCGATGGCGGATTTGGCGGCGGCAAGATCGTAGGTGGGCTTGGCGAGGACGGCAGCGGCCGGGGAGGCGGCGGTGATGACGGCGACGGAGTCTCCACCGGCCACCAGGCGGTCGATGCGGTCTTTGGCCAGGAGCTTGGCTTGGTCGAGATGGGTTTTGGCGTTGGGGCGGTCGGCTTCGTAGGCCATGGAATAGCTGTTGTCGATTACGAAGACGTGCAGGGCGTTGCGCTGGGCGGCGAGCGAGGCAAGGGAACGGTCGCAGGCGAGCGGCCGGGCCAGGGCCAGGCCGATCAGCAGCAGGACCAGACAGCGAACCGCCAGCAGCAGCCACTGCTCAAAGCGAACCCGGCGGCGATTTTTTCGCAGGGCCTGGAGGAGATATTCCATGGCGGCCCAGGGGACGGTTTTGAACCGCCGGCGGTTGAGGATGTGGATGAGGATGGGGATGGAGATCAGACCGGCGCCGGCCCAGAAAAATCCGGGGGCGAGGAAGGTGAGGGCCAGAGGATGAAGCGGGGTGGGGAGCATGTCTTGCTGGCTATCGAACCTTAAGTTTTACCGCAGAGGACGCAGAGGAACGCAGAGAAGATAAAGAGGTTGGAACCGCCGATGAACGCGAATGAACGCCGATAGTTTGGATTTCCCCCCTCTCCCCGCGAGGGGAGAGGGTTGGGGTGAGGGGTGAAAGCTTGGGATACGACTGGCGAACGTACGCCAGTAGTATGCGGTGCTTTCGCCCCTCACCCTGCCCTCTCCCCTCGCGGGGAGAGGGAGCTATCCGCGTTTATCCGCGGTTAAAGGGTTTCTTCTCTGCGTCCTCTGCGGTTAAATCCTCCGTGTTTTTATTTGATACTCGCCGCGCGGGTGGCCAGGAAGCCGCTGAGGGCGACGTCCAGAGGTTCGCCGCTGTTCATCCGGGTGAAATCGATTCGCATCGACCGGCACATTTTTTTCAATCGCTCGGTGGCGTCGGCGAGCTGCTTGAGATAGCCGTCGCGCAAGGCTCGCGGCTCGGTCAGCAGTTCGCCCAGGTCTTCCATGCCTTTGAACAGGGTCACGTCCTCGAAGGGGAAATCGATCTCCAGGGGATCGAGAATCTGGAAGGCCATGATTTCGTGTTTTTTGTAGCGGAGATGGCGCAGGCCGGTTTGAATGCTTTCGGAGGCGTCGAAATAATCGCTGAGCAGCACGATCAGGCTGCGGTGGGTCAGTTTCTCGGCCAGTTGGTCGAGGATCTTGCCGGTGTCGGTTTTCCTGAGCCGGGGGGTGAGCTGCAACTCCTGCGTGATGGTCTTCCACTGGCCCGGCGAATTGCTGGGCTTGAAGTAGCGGCGCAGGTCGCTGTCGAAGATGGCCAGGCCCACCGAGTCCTGCTGCTGGATGGCCATGTAGGAGAGCGACGCGGCGATGGCGGTGGCGTGGTCGTACTTGGTCCAGGAATCGCCAAAGGCCATGGACTGGCTGGCATCGACGACGCAGATCAGATGGAGGTTGGTCTCTTCCTGGTACTGCTTGAGGTAGATTTTGTCGGTCTTGCCGAAGACTTTCCAATCGACGTGGCGGATGTCGTCGCCGGCGACGTAGGGGCGATGCTGGGCGAATTCGACGCTGATGCCCTGGTAGGGAGAGCGGTGCATGCCAGTCATCAAGCCTTCGACGATCAGGCGGGGCGCAGGTCCAGCGAACTGATCCGGGCGAGGGTTTGGGGATCGAGGTATTTGCGGTAGTCGGGTTGGGAGGAGGTGGACATAGGGCGGTTTGCGCGGCCCTGCGGGCCGCGGCTAAAAATAAAAACAACGTCAGGTGATGGGGTGATCGCGGAGGAGGCGGGCGGAGGTTCGGTCCAAGTCGTCGTACTGTTGACGGGGGATGTAGTCGATGAGTTTTTGCACGATCACGTCGCTCTTGATGCCTTCGGCTTCGGCGTTGAAGTTGGTGACGATGCGGTGCCGCAGGACCGGGAGGGCTACCTCGCGGATGTCTTCGGTGCTGACGTGGTATCGGCCCTGAAGCAAGGCGCGGGCTTTGCCGGCGAGGATGAGGTATTGGCTGGCGCGGGGCCGGCGCCCATGCGACGAATTCGTTGACGAAATCGGGGCAGTTGCCCTCGGTGCGGCGGGTCAGGCGGGAAAACTGCAGGGCATAGCGGATCACATGATCGGCCACCGGCACCTTGCGCACGATCTCCTGGAGCAGAATGATTTCGTCACTGGAGAGAACGTGTTGCAGGTCGGCATTTCGGCCGGCGGTGGTCAGGCGGACAATCTGAAATTCCTCTTCCTCGCTGGGGTAGCCGACGTTGATGTTGAACATGAAGCGGTCGAGCTGGGCTTCGGGCAGCGGATAGGTGCCTTCCTGTTCGATGGGATTCTGCGTGGCCAGGACGAAAAACGGCTGAGGCAGGCGATGCTGCTTGCCGCCGGCGGTGACCTGGTGTTCCTGCATGGCCTCCAGCAGTGCGGCCTGGGTCTTGGGAGGCGTGCGGTTGATTTCGTCGGCGAGGATGACGTTGGCGAAGACGGGGCCGCGGACGAAGCGAAGCTGTCGGCCGCCGGTGGTCTTGTCTTCCTCAATGACCTCGGTGCCGGTGATGTCCGAGGGCATCAGATCGGGGGTGAACTGGATGCGGTTGAAGCTCAGGCCCAGCGTGCGGGAAAGGGTGGAGATCAGAAGCGTCTTGGCCAGGCCCGGGACGCCCACCAGCAGCGCATGACCCCGGCAGAAAAGAGCGATGAGCAGCTCATCAATGACGGCATCCTGACCTACGATCACCTTGCTCAGCTCCGACCGGATGTCGCGGTAGCCTTTTTGCAGCTTTTCCACTGCGGCAAGCTCTTCTTCGGCCAGTTGGGCAGCCTGGGGTTGAACGACGCCGACGGTTGGATCCATGGGTGCTCCTTCTTCCGCGTAAGACACAGCGGCATCAGACGGCTTTTGAGCGTTGAGTATAATATCCGGGGCGGATAGATGCATCGGGGATAAGAAAGTTTCGTGCCAAGGCGATCTATTTTGGATTTTGGATTGCGGATTTTGGATTAGGAAAGCGGCGAAAGGGAGGTTGCTGATCCGCGAAACCGCAAGCGATATCGAGAAACTGGGGGCGAATGGAGATTTCGGTAGTGCGAGACGGCGTGGGATCGCTTCTTCAAATCCAAAATCCGCAATCCAAAATCCAAAATAGGAATTACTTTCCGGCTGGTTCGTGGCGGCGTTGGCGTTTGAGCAGGCAGGGGAGAATGAGCGTGGCCAGGAGAGCGGGAGTCGCCGGCTCGGGGACGCTGTCGAAGGTGATGGCGCTGATGACGGCGTTGGTTCCCGCCTTGGGGGTCAGCAGGACGTCGATCGGCAGGTTGGCGGTGGCGGAGATTTCGTAAACGTACCAGGTTCCGTTGGCGTAGCCGGTGAGGTTCGCATCTTGGTGGAATTCCGTACCGGAACTGACCTTGATCGTCGTGGAGCGTCCCCCCCGCTGTCCCAGTCCAGCAGGTAAAGTCCCAGTTTGAAAAGGTGCGATTGGGTGGGGACGACGACCAGTTCCAGGGCGACGTTGCTGAAATAGCAGGAGGCGGTGCGGTCGTTGTTGTCGGTGGGGCTGCGCACGGCGGACTGAAACCGGGGGGAGGCGGCCGTGACGGTGTCGAGCCAGGTATAGCGGCTGCCTTTGGAGGGATTGCCGCTGTCGTGGAAGTTCACAGAGGTCTGGCTGATGTAGCTAGGCAGGGAGTAGACGTCGGTGGTGCCACTCAAGGAGGAAGACGCGCTGCCGACGATGTCGGTTCGGCCATTGAAGTCGGGCAGGATGTAGCCGTCGTGGCCGTAATGGCCGACCCAGGAGCCGAGTGTGGAGGTATCAACCACCGGGGCGCGATAATGGCCGCTTCGGTCTGCGAACCGGCAACCACGGCGACGGCCGCCCCAAGCACCCACGTCGCCCTCTCAACCCATTTGCCTTTTTCCAACGCCATAACGCCCTTACAGCAGAAGATCGGCCCGAAAGCCCTCCGTCGCCCCTCCGCAGGAGCGGGGTGGGATATAATGTACCCACACAGTGGATATCGTCAAATATTCGCTTCATCCATCACAATTCACCTTCGCCGCCCGCGAGGGCGAGGGCGAAACGGAATTGCCAAGGGGTTCGTACGGCCGACATGCCGGGTATATAATGGTACGGGAACCCATGCCTGAATTGCCGGAAGTTCAAACCGTAGTCAATACGTTGCGGCCCGGTCTGCTGGACGCGACCATTATGGCCGTCACGCTCGCTCGGCGGGATGTGGTGGAGCCGGCAGGAACAGACCTGGCGGCGCTGCTGCCGGGTCGGCGCATCGACGACATCACCCGGCGGGGGAAACGCATCGTCTTCACACTCGATAACGGCCAGCGGTTCTTCGTTCACCTGGGCATGACCGGACAGCTCACCCTCTCGCCCCCGGCCGCCCCGCTTCAAAAACACACCCACCTGCTTGTGGACGTGCGGAGTCGGCCACGATGCCAGTTGCGGTTTTGCGACCCCCGGCGATTCGGCTGGGTTCGGTGGCTGGGAACGGCCGACGCCTGCGACGAGGGGATGGGGCCGGAGCCGCTGTCGTTGTCGGCCGGCGAATTGTTTGCCCGGCTCAGCCGAACCCGACGGCCCATCAAGACCGCCCTGCTGGATCAGACGTTGATCGCGGGGATCGGGAATATTTATGCCGACGAGGCGCTCTTTGCCGCGGGGATTTCACCGCTGACGGCGGCCAATGAACTAACTGCGCAACAGGTTGCCCGGCTGAATCGCGCCATCAAGCAGGTGCTTCGCGCCGCCATTCGCCATCATGGCAGCACGTTGCGCAATTATCGTGATGCCAACGGAAAGACCGGGGCGTTTCAGAATCTGCACCGGGTTTACGGGCGAGAGGGTGAGCCGTGCAAGCGGTGCCGGACGGCGATTCGCCGGCTGGTACTGTCGGGACGGTCGGCTCATTATTGTCCGCGGTGTCAGAATGCGGAAGAGATTTTAACCGCAGAGGACGCGGAGAAGAAACCATTTAACCGCGGATGAACGCCGATAAACGCAGATAAGAAACAAATCTTTTCTTTATCGGCGTGTATCGGCGTTGATCGGCGGTTTCATTTCTTCTCTGCGAACCTCTGCGTCCTCTGCGGTAAAATCTTTTCACGAAGGCTGGCGGCGGTCGAGGTGGATGGCCAGGACGGTTACGTCGGCGGGGGTGATGCCGCTGATGCGCAGGGCTTGGCCGAGGCTGCGGGGGGTGTGGGTGGTGAATTTCTGGCGGGCTTCGTTGCGCAGGCCGACCACCTTATGGTAATCGAGGGTATGGGGAATGAGTTTGCTTTCCATTTGTGCGAAGCGTTCGATCTGCCGATCCTGACGGGCAATGTAGCCTTCGTACTTGGCGTGGGTTTCGATCTGTCGGCCGACGTCCGCGGGGATGGCGGCGGCAGCGGGGAGTTTTTCAGATAGTCTGGTCCAGTCGGCGTCGCTCCGCCTGAGCCAATCGAGGGCGGAAGCGCCCTCCACGCGATGCTCACGGAGCATGGCCAAGCCGGAGGCGAGCATTTCCCGGCGGGCGTTGAACTGGTTCCACCGCTCGTCGTTCACCAGACCGATCTGGCGGCCCAGGGCGGTCAGACGCTGGTCGGCGTTGTCGCTGCGCAAGAGCAGGCGATGCTCGGCCCGGCTGGTGAACATCCGATACGGCTCGGTGGGCGGCTTGGTCACCAGGTCGTCAATCATCACGCCGATGTACGCCTGATCGCGACGCAGGACGAAAGAGGTCCGACCTTGGCCGGCGTACTGGCAGGCGTTGACGCCGGCGACAAGGCCCTGGGCGGCGGCCTCCTCGTAGCCGCTGGTGCCGTTGATCTGACCGGCGAGGAAAAGGCCGGAGATCGCTTTGGTTTCCAGCGTGGAGCGGATTTGCGTCGGCCAGACCATGTCGTATTCGACGGCATAGCCGTACCGGAGGATTTCGACTTTTTCCAGGCCGGGGACGCGATGGACGATCTGCTCCTGCACGTCGGCCGGGAGGGACGTGCTGATGCCGTTGCAATAGACTTCGTCGGTGTCCAGCCCTTCCGGTTCGAGAAAAAGGTGGTGGCTGTCCTTGTCGGCGAAGCGCACGACCTTGTCTTCGATGCTGGGGCAGTAGCGCGGGCCGGTGGATCGGATCTGGCCGCTGTACATGGGGGCGCGGTGGAGGTTGGCGCGGATGATCTCGTGGATTTCCTTGTTGGTGGCCGAGAGCCAGCAGGAAACCTGCCGCAACGGCGGCCGCCAGGATGCGGAGGCGTATTCGTTCAGATAGGAAAAGGGGGCGGGATCGGGGTCGCCGAGTTGTTCGTCGAAGGCTTTGTAATCGATGGTCTGGCGCTTGAGCCGGGGCGGGGTTCCGGTCTTGAGCCGGCCGATCTCCAGGCCGAGCATCAGCAGACTGGCCGAGAGGCCGTTGGCGGCGGCTTCGCCGACGCGGCCGCCTTCGGTTTTGCATTCGCCGGTGTGCATCAGGCCGCGAAGGAATGTGCCGGTGGTGACGACAACGGCCCGGCAGCGCAGGCGGGTATCGTCGGCAAGACGAACGCCGCAGACCTTCTTGAAAAACGAATCGGGCTTGTCCTCGGCGAGGATTTCGATGGCTTCGCCGCGGAGGATGTGCAGGTTGGGACAGCCCGCCAACAGCCGCTGAACTTCCTGGGCGTATTTGTACTTATCGGCTTGCGCACGCGGCCCCCAGACGGCCGGGCCCTTGGAGCGGTTGAGCATGCGGAATTGGATGCCGGTGTTGTCGGTGGCGATGCCCATGAGTCCGCCGAGGGCGTCGATCTCGCGGACCATCTGGCCCTTGGCCAAGCCGCCGATGGCCGGGTTGCAGGACATCTGGGCGATGCGCGTCGGGTCGAGCGTGATCAGGGCGGCGCTGGCGCCCAGATGGGCGGCGGCCCACGCGGCTTCGGCGCCGGCGTGGCCGCCTCCGATGACGATGATGTCGTAGTCCTGCTTCATATTTCGGATCGCAGATTCATAGCCCCGGATGTACATCCGGGGCTTTTGTGGAGCGATAGGTATCATAGGCCCAGGTTCTCTGCAACGATTTGCGCGTTTCGCTGGAGGACGGGAAGCTTTACCCGCTTGATGGCGCTGCCCTTGAGCCGGCGACGATATTCGGCTTCGTCCCAGCTCATCAACTCCCGCACGTCGAGGGCGCCGGTTGGGAAACGGGGCTGGAAATGCGCATCGCCCGATGCGGGGGCGCGGCGGTTCCAGGGGCAGACGTCCTGGCAGACATCACAGCCGTATACCCACGAACCCATCGCCTGATGAAACTCCGGCGGGATCGGCTCGCGCAGCTCAATCGTCAGGTACGAAACGCACCGGCTGGCGTCCAGGCGATACGGCTCGGCGATGGCGTGCGTCGGGCAGGCGTCGATGCACCGACGGCACGTCCCGCAGCGGTCGATGGCCGGTTCGTCCGGGGGCAAGTCCAGCGTCGTCACGATCTCGCCCAGAAGCAGCCACGAACCGATCCGGGGGTTAATGACGCAACCGTTTTTCCCGAACCAGCCGAGGCCGGCGCGGGCGGCCAGTTCCTTTTCCATGACCGGGGCCGTATCGACACACGCACGGGTCCGGGCGTCGGGGGCGAGCTGGCGGATGCGGTCGGCCAGGGCGTGCAGACGGTCCTTGAGAATCTCGTGATAGTCGTCGCCCAGCGCGTAGCGGGCGATGCGGGCCTGGAAAGCCTGCTGCGATTCGGGCGCCGCTTGCAGCGGCACGTGATAGTTGATCGCCACGCAGAGCACGCTTTGCGCCCCGGGCAGATAGACAGCCGGGTCGGTACGCTCTTCAAACCGGCGGGCAAGGTATTCCATGGTCCCGGCCTGGCCGTCGTCCAGCCAGTGACGGAAGTAGTCGCGGTAGCGCGACGGCTCGGCCGACGCCACGCCCGTAAGGTCAAACCCCAACTCGCGGGCGGCGTGCTTGATTTCGGCGGCCAGTTGTTGGCGTGTCGGATCGTTCATGAGTTTCCCGCCAGGCGATGCATCGCCGCATCAAGGTCAATGTGCCGCATGGCCATGAATGGGGATTATACGCGGGGAGATTGAAGCGTGCGCTAATGCGGGAAGGCGAGCCGCCCGGTGCGGCGGCGGCGAAACGGATGAGCCCTTTGCCGCGGCAAGGGGTTTGATAAAAAACACGAAGGAAAGCCCGTGGGCTTTCCTTCGTGTTTTGGTTCGCGATGCGTCGGCACATCACTTGGGCTGATTGGCGATCAGCGACTTGGCTTGATCGACGGCGAGGTTGAGCGACCCGCAGGCTTCGGCGGCGGCCGAGCGGACGTCGAGGTTCTTTTCCGATTCAACCGCCTTCCGCAGCGTTTCCAGGGCCGAGGCGTCGAGCGTATTGCCGAAGAACTTGGCGTTGCCGGACAGGCCCTTGTACAGGCTGATCTTCACGTCGTCGGCGGTCTTTTCGTCGGCGGCCTTGCTCAGCAAAACGGACTGGGCAAGCTTGAAGTTCACGGTGCCCAACACCTTGGCCGCGGCCTTGACGATTTCCGGACGGGCGTCGTCCAGCGAAGCGAGCAACGCCCCTTCGGCGGCATTGACGTCCAGAACGTGGCCGTGGCTGATGGCCAGCATGCCCAGCAGATCGATGGCCCGCAGGGCGTATTCGGTGGCCAGCTTTTCGTCCATCGGCAGGCCGTTGCACTTCTTGCGGGCGACTTCGATGGCCAGCTTCAAATCGGCGACTTTTTCGGCGGCGGCGATGACGCTCAGTTGCGCATCATCGGCCATGCGCGGGGTAAACGCCGAAGCGGCCGGGTTCTTGGCCAGCACGATCCGGGCGGCGCCGACCAGACGGGGCGACTGGCTGACCAGAAGGAACAGTTGATCCACGTCCGACACCTTCAACGCATCGGACACCAGGATGACGTCCACCGTCGGCAGCGTTGCGGCGGCCGTGACGGCCGCCTCGGGGGCGGACGCGCCGGCCACACCGTAACCGGCGTCTTTCAGGCCCGACGTCAGTTGGGTCAGGGCGTTTTCATCGGCCACAACCAGGATGTTGCCCTTGCCGTTTTGAGCGATAGCCTCGGCCAATACCGGCACCACGCTTTCCTGTCCCGGGAAAATCTGCTTGGGCAGGGCCGCGGCAATAGTGAAGGCCGCTTCAAAACGAACCGTGCGGTCGGCGGCCCGCATCGCTTCCACGATGGGCCGGCCGGCGGTTCCGCTGAACAGGTTGCTCTGGCCGGCAATCTGCTGGAGCGACTTGATGACCCGCAGAGCCACGGCCGCGTTACCGTCTTTCAAGGCCTGGGC
The DNA here is from genome assembly GCA_963841305.1 of uncultured Phycisphaerales bacterium. Lineage (GTDB taxonomy): Bacteria > Planctomycetota > Phycisphaerae > Tepidisphaerales > Tepidisphaeraceae > CAWJBR01. Next base: position 849,218 of record CAWJBR010000002.1, read on the forward strand.
CAATACCGGGTTCAGGTATTGCCGCCGGCCGTCACGCCGTAGTAATGGGCGGAAGGTTGACCTTCGACCACCGTGGGGTCTTTGGCCCCTTCGGGCAGGTCCGCTTCCCGCTTGTAGTTGGCGGCCAGCCACAAGCTCAGCGCACAACCGTTGCCCGCGTCGAGCTTCATGGCCTGCTCGGCCGAGCGCATCGCCAGAATGTCGGGGAAGATGGCCGGGGGAACGTCCTTCTTGAGCAGGCCCTTGTCGCCGCTCCACGACCAGACGTAGGCCACAGCGGCGCGCGAGTCGGCGGCGATGTCGGCTTTGTTGTAGTAGTACTTCCGGGCCAACTCGCAGAACATTTTGGAGGCGTTCATCTTGCCGGCCTCGCCGGCGCCCATCCGAAACAGCGACTGGGCCGCGATGGCCTTGGCCGAAGCGTCCACGTCATTGGCATTGGCCACCCGAACCAGGTACGGGATCGGATCCTTGTAGCCGATCTCGCCCAGGATCGAGCAGATCATGCCCTGCGTCTCGGGGTCGTTGATGCTGGTGGCCACCACCAGCGGGTTGATGACCAGCCGGCCCATGTCCACCAGAGCCCGGCGGATAACCGCATGGTATTCCCGCTTTTCAGGCGAGCGCAGGAATTGCACCATCTGCGGCACGGCCAGCTCGCCGCTCTCGCGCAGCCGGCGGATCGCCAGGGCATAGGCTCGTTCGTTGACGGCCAACCGCTTGATGTTCGATTCGATAAAGGTCGGATCGGCCCGGCGCTCGCTGTAACCGGCGTTGAGCGTGTTAATCAGTTGGGTGGCCACGTCGCGCAGCGGCTCAATGCGCTGCCAGCGGAGGAGCCACAGGTCCACGCTGCCCTTGGGATCGGCCGCGGCCGCCTCGCGTTCGGCGGCAACCTGCTCGAAGGCTTCAAGCACCCGCAGGGGCTGGTCTTTTTTGGCCAGCACCTTCTGGGCTTCGGCCACCGCCAGATCGTAGCGGGCGATCTTGGCATAATGCCAGAAATCATCCACACTTCGGGCCAGGTCGGCGCTAGCCGCGGCCTGAGGCGTCGCGGCCGCTTCCTGGGCGTGCGTCAACCGCACGCCGACGAAGCAGACCCCAAGGGAACAAACGAAAATTACGCACGGAAGGAACCGAGGCAGGCGCACCATGATGCAGGCCTCCAAAGGTGTAAGTTGGCGATGACGACAAACAGCCCAGGCCGAACGTTTTCGCCGATTGTTACGTCTGTAATTGCGGCGAGTCGCGCCGGAACATCCGTTCCCGGCGCAAGGATGGAAACATTCCGAACGGGAGCATAAAACCAGCCAACTCAAGTGTCAAGGTAAGGAAACCACGAGCAACTTTGGATTTCGGGCTGCGGATTTTGAATTACAGGGGTGACGCATGCGTCGCCCCATGCCTTTCAATCCAAAATCCGACTTCCGAAATCGGATCGGGGTTTGCTTTGCCCGCATCGGGCCATTACACTGCCGGGCCTTATGAAATCGGAACGCCGCCACGATCTTAAAGCAAATTCTCTGGCCCGTGGACTGCAACAACTGCCCGAACTGGGTCGCAAGCACGGGGTGAAAATCCTCCTTGCCTTCATCGTGCTGCTCCTGGTGGTCGTACTCGTCCGCCAACGGATCATCACCGCGCGGGAAAAAGCCCAGGCCATGCGTTCGGAACTCGCCAGCGCCCAGTCGGCCGTGGCGGAAATGGGTAATATCGACGCGATGCTGATGAGCGGCAAAAACCTCTCGGACATCCCGCAGCAACTCGCTCTTCAAGCCCAGGGCATCGAAGATGCCGTCAATCAGGTTCTTGCCAGTGCGAATGATCCCGGTCTCAAGGCCCAGGCCCTGGTGGTTCAGGGGGATTTGAACTGGCAACTGGCCAACCTCCCGGATTTGCCGGGGGCAACCACCAAACCCGCCTTCAAGGCATCCAAGGCCGAGTTTCTGAGCCGCGCCGCCAAGGCCTATCAACAGGTGATCGAGCAATATCCCAAGCAGAGCTTGTCCGCCATTCGCGCCACCTTCGGGCTGGCGGCGGTGAAGGAAAGCCAGCAGGACTGGGATGCGGCCTCCAAGCTCTACGAGAAAATCACCTCCGACGCCAACATCGCCCTCCCCTTCCAGAACCAGGCCCGCGCCCGGGCCGACCAATTGGGCAAGCTGCAACAGCCCGTCTGGATCGGCTCTCCCGCCAGCCAGCCCACGACGGCGCCGGCCGGCAAGTAAGCCGGCGTCCTATACTGCTCTGCCGTGACAACCGAACCGGATAAAATCACCGACAGCCTCAGCGAGGACGTCGAATCCCTCCCGGTGGAAGCTGCCGACGAAGGCGACGTCGAGCATTACCGTTTTCGCATCGGCAAGAACCTGACCCGGCGGATCGACCAATACCTGGTCGATCGCGTCTCCTATCTATCCCGCAACGGCGTCCAAAAGCTGATCGACAACGATCTGGTGACGGTCAACGGCCGGGTCATCAAGGCCAGCTATCGGCCAAGGGCCGGAGACATCGTGGAGATGGTCGCCCCGCCGGAGCCGGTCAACGAGATCGTCCCCGAACCCCTGCCGCTGGACGTGATCTACGAAGACGAACATTTCATGGCCCTGAACAAACAGGCCAACGTGATGGTACACCCCGCCCGCGGCAAGTGGACCGGCACGCTCGTCAACGGCCTGGTGCATTACGGTCGAAACTGGAGCACCGTCAACGGCAACTGGCGGCCGGGAATTCTGCACCGCCTGGATCGCAACACCACCGGGGTCATGCTGGTGGCCAAAAGCGACGAAGCCCACTGGCGGATCGCCCGGCAGTTTGAAAACCGGACCATCCAGAAGACCTACATGGCCGTCATTCATGGCGTGCCGGACCTGCTGGCCGACGTCATCGACATGCCCATCGGCAAGGACCGCTACGTCCGCGAAAAGCAGGCCGTGCGCAAGATCGAAAACGGAGGCCGCCCCGCCATCACCAAGTACGAAGTCCAGGAAATCCTCGAAGCCCCGGCCGAGACGGTTCTGGAACCCAGCCAACACCCCCACGACCGCCAGCACCGCATGCCCCCGGCCCGCTTCTCGCTGGTGAAGCTGACGCCCAAGACCGGCCGGACGCATCAACTCCGCGTACACATGTCCCACCTCGGCTTCCCCATGGTCGGCGATACCATGTACGGCGGGCGCATCTTCACCTCCGGCGAATTCCGTTTCGAGCGCCAGGCATTGCACGCCTACGAAATCACTTTCGTTCATCCGGCCACGCTGGAAACCATGACCCTCACCGCCCCCCTGCCCGCGGACATCCACCAACTGCTGGGGATCATGCGCAGCGCCGGGCAAGAGAAGACAGATTAACCGCAGAGGACGCAGAGGATCGCGGAGGAGAAGCGTTTGATTCAATGAACCACGGAGGCACGGAGACACGGAGGCGCATCCGTCTCCAAAAGATTCATTGAACCGCGAAGGCGCGAAGACGGACGCGAAGAAGAAATTAAAACCGCCAAGGCCGCCAAGAGCGCCAAGAAAAGAGTTGGAACCGCCGATGAACGCCTATAGGAAGCAGGAAGTCAATAGGGAGTCTCCGGCTGCGCCTCTTTTTCCGTTTTTCTAACCTTCCGGGCGCAGGTTTCGTGACACAGGCACCGCTGGCCGGTCCCTTCAAGGCCTCTTGGAGAGGGGTTCCGGCGGAACCGCCCGTCGCGTTCTCATCGGCCGCATTCTTCCTCAAGCTCTGGAGCATCGCCCCGCACTGGGCGGCGTCGCTCAAACACCTATCCGGAACTCCCGCACGCCGCGGGGTTCATGAGGACTTCTCTGGGCGTAGCACACATCCGGCGGGGTTCATTCACAGATCAGGCCGCTCACTGAAGGCGGCAGCGTTCATCCTGGAACTCCAACACCGGACCCATTATTCGCAGCACTCGCACCGGGCCGTCATCCGCTTTCTTCCGCCCCTCAGCACAGGCTCCCGATCCGCCTCGCCTCGAATGCCTTGTCGCTTTTCCACATGCCCCACACCGCCGTCACCTGCTCCCGGGCCACGTTGCGGCGGGCATTGCGGGACGACAGCCCCGCTTTCATCCAGCGGGCGTAACGCTCGCCGAACACATTCTCCTTGGCCTCAATGGCGCTCTGGGCGGCGCCGATCACCACGTTCCGCAGCAAATGGTTGCACTCCTGCTCCACCCGCACGAGGTCCAACCCCTGGCCGGATTTCTCCCGGCGCAGCCCGATTCCCACGTACTTCCACAACGCCTCCTTGCTCTTGAACCGCCAGGGCGTGTCCAGGTAACAGATCAGCGTCGCCGCCCGCACCGGCCCGTAGCCGGGCAGTTCCGCCGTCCGCGCCATCATCTTGTCCTGGCGGGCCAACTGGCAGACCTGCTCAAAGAGCATCTGTTCCTGTTGGACCGCCTGATGGAAGCTCTGCCACAGCGCGTCGGCAATCCGCCGAATCCGCTCGGGCACGCCGACTTGCTCCAGCCGGGTCTGAAGCAACGCCTGGCCGTCGCTCTGGAGCAACTCCGAACGCTTGAGCAGGATCCCCCATCGCCGGCCCAACGCCAGCAGGAGGTTGCCTTCGCCCACCCGATGTCCCACCCGTTGGTGGTACATCCCCACCAGTTGCTTGACCGCCGCCTTCTCGTCGCTGTCCAACTGATGCACCGCCTTCAAGAACCCGCCGCGGTACAGGTCGTTGAGCTTCTCGGCGTCGATGGAATCGTCCTTGTCCCCGTCCTTGGCCACGTGGGCGTTGCGCCGGGGGTCGCACACGATCAACTCCTCGGCACACCCGTGGAGGTTTCGGTACAGCCAGCCGGCCATCGACCCTTCCTCAAAGGCCACCCGCCGCGGGTGCGGCACCGACTCGATCAGCTTCCGCAACTGGGGAATGCCGGTCGATAAATGCTCCCGCCTCACCAGTTTCCCCCGCGCCGTCTTGATGCAGGCGTCGGTGGTTCGGCAGTGCGTGTCCATGGTGATAAAATACTCCGTACGCATGGGCTTCTCCTTTCGTTGTTGGTGGCTGCGTTCCGTTAAACACAGCATACCGCGGCGGCCGGAGAAGCCCCTCTGCTTCCTACATCTTCACGGATGAACGCCTATAGGAAGCAGGAAGTCAATAGGGAGTCTCCGGCTGCGCCTCTTTTCCCGTTTTTCTAACCTTCCGGGCGCAGGTTTCGTGACACAGGCACCGCTGGCCGGTCCCTTCAAGGCCTCTTGGAGAGGGGTTCCGGCGGAACCGCCCGTCGCGTTCTCATCGGCCGCATTCTTCCTCAAGCTCTGGAGCATCGCCCCGCACTGGGCGGCGTCGCTCAAACACCTATCCGGAACTCCCGCACGCCGCGGGGTTCATGAGGACTTCTCTGGGCGTAGCACACATCCGGCGGGGTTCATTCACAGATCAGGCCGCTCACTGAAGGCGGCAGCGTTCATCCTGGAACTCCAACACCGGACCCATTATTCGCAGCACTCGCACCGGGCCGTCATCCGCTTTCTTCCGCCCCTCAGCACAGGCTCCCGATCCGCCTCGCCTCGAATGCCTTGTCGCTTTTCCACATGCCCCACACCGCCGTCACCTGCTCCCGGGCCACGTTGCGGCGGGCATTGCGGGACGACAGCCCCGCTTTCATCCAGCGGGCGTAACGCTCGCCGAACACATTCTCCTTGGCCTCAATGGCGCTCTGGGCGGCGCCGATCACCACGTTCCGCAGCAAATGGTTGCACTCCTGCTCCACCCGCACGAGGTCCAACCCCTGGCCGGATTTCTCCCGGCGCAGCCCGATTCCCACGTACTTCCACAACGCCTCCTTGCTCTTGAACCGCCAGGGCGTGTCCAGGTAACAGATCAGCGTCGCCGCCCGCACCGGCCCGTAGCCGGGCAGTTCCGCCGTCCGCGCCATCATCTTGTCCTGGCGGGCCAACTGGCAGACCTGCTCAAAGAGCATCTGTTCCTGTTGGACCGCCTGATGGAAGCTCTGCCACAGCGCGTCGGCAATCCGCCGAATCCGCTCGGGCACGCCGACTTGCTCCAGCCGGGTCTGAAGCAACGCCTGGCCGTCGCTCTGGAGCAACTCCGAACGCTTGAGCAGGATCCCCCATCGCCGGCCCAACGCCAGCAGGAGGTTGCCTTCGCCCACCCGATGTCCCACCCGTTGGTGGTACATCCCCACCAGTTGCTTGACCGCCGCCTTCTCGTCGCTGTCCAACTGATGCACCGCCTTCAAGAACCCGCCGCGGTACAGGTCGTTGAGCTTCTCGGCGTCGATGGAATCGTCCTTGTCCCCGTCCTTGGCCACGTGGGCGTTGCGCCGGGGGTCGCACACGATCAACTCCTCGGCACACCCGTGGAGGTTTCGGTACAGCCAGCCGGCCATCGACCCTTCCTCAAAGGCCACCCGCCGCGGGTGCGGCACCGACTCGATCAGCTTCCGCAACTGGGGAATGCCGGTCGATAAATGCTCCCGCCTCACCAGTTTCCCCCGCGCCGTCTTGATGCAGGCGTCGGTGGTTCGGCAGTGCGTGTCCATGGTGATAAAATACTCCGTACGCATGGGCTTCTCCTTTCGTTGTTGGTGGCTGCGTTCCGTTAAACACAGCATACCGCGGCGGCCGGAGAAGCCCCTCTGCTTCCTACATCTTCACAGATAAAGAAAAGATTTCTTTCTTATCGGCGTGTATCGGCGTTGATCGGCGGTTCCATTCTCTGCGAACCTCTGCGTCCTCTGCGGTTAATCTTTTTTCCCTCTCATCGCCGCGGATGTTTCTTTCGCAGAAATTTCTTCAGCTCATCCACCGAGAAACAGTTGATCACGTTTTTCGGCTGCGCCCAGGCGCGCCGGGCTACGCCCAGGCCCATGGGGATCCACTCAAAATCTCGCGGGCCGTGCGCGTCGGTGTTGATCGAGAGCATCACCCCGGCCTCGATGGCGGCCCGGGAGTGGATGTCGTTCAAGTCCAGCCGGGGATAGCCGGCGTTGATCTCCAGGGCAACGCCATGATCCCTCGCGGCTTTGAAAACCCTCTCAAAATCCAGCGGCAGACCTTCCCGGCCGTTAATCAGCCGGCCGGTGGGATGGCCAATGACGTTCACGTACGGATTTTCAATCGCCCGCAAAATCCGGGCGGTCGCTTTGTCGATCGGCTGACGCAACGCAACGTGCGGACTGGCGACGACCACATCCAGTTCGGCCAGAACCGCGTCCTCGTAATCCAAATGCCCGTCGGCCAGGATGTCCACCTCGGTGCCGACCAGCAGCGTGATGCCCTTTATTCGCTGGCCGACCTTGCGGATCGCGGCCGCGTGCTTGAGCAGCCGCTCGGCGCTTAGGCCGTTGGCGATGACCTGGCTGCGGGAGTGATCGGTGATGGCCAGAAATTGATACCCCCGGGCCATGGCCGCCTCGGCCATCTGCTCGATGGTTCCGATGCCGTCGGAAGCGGTTGTATGCGAGTGCAGATCGCCCTGGATATCCTTCAGTTCGATCAGCTTGGGCAGATGATGCTCCAAACCCGCTTCGATTTCTCCGCGATCTTCCCGCAACTCCGGCGGAATGTAGGGCAAGCCCAGGTGATGGTAAACGTCGGTTTCGGTCTTGCTGGCCACGGCCCGAACGGATGGCGCTTCGGCGGTTTTCTTGGCCGCCTTCTCATAGTCGGCCACCTTGTACAAACCCCATTCGTTGAGCGTCAGGTTCTTCCGCTGCGCCAGCGTGCGAATCTTGACGTTGTGATCCTTGGAGCCGGTGAAATAGAGCAGAGCCGCGCCGAAATTCTCCGGCGGAACCAGTCGCAAATCCACCTGCAACCCGCCTGTGCCGCCGGCCACCATGACACTGGTTTTGGTGCTTCCCTGCACCAGCACCCGCTCGACTTCAGGAAACTGAACGAACAGTTCCGACACCTCATCCCCGGCGGCCGGGTCTTTCAGGGAACAGACCAAATCCAGGTCCCCCACGGTTTCGCGCCAGCGGCGCAGACTGCCGGCCACCTCGGCCCGCTCCACCTGCGGCAGCGCCCTCAGCCGTTCCACCAGTACCCCGGCAATGGGCAGCGCCTCGGCGATGCCAAGTCGTTCGCCCGCCTTGGCGAGCTGGGCAATCCCTTGGCGGATCGCTTCGATTTTCTTTTCGCCGATCCCCTTGAGCCCGGCCAGCGTTCCTCGGTCTATCGCCTGAATGAGTTCTTCGATGTTGGTGATCTGCCGTTGTTTCCAGAACAGGGCGATGGTTTTGGGGCCGAGGCCGGGGATTTGGAGCATGGAAATCAGCCCCGGCGGCACGCTTGCCGCCAGTTCTTCATAGTCCGGGCTGTGCCCGGTGCGGATGACGTCCTCGATCACCTTGCGGCTGTGCGATCCGATGCCTTCGATCTGGTCCAGCGTCCCCTGCTCATAAGCCTGCTTAATGTCGTAGGGCATGTCCTTGAGAATCCGGCCGACTTTCTGAAACGCCAGCGCCTTAAAGACGTTCTCGCCCTTGATCTCCAAAATGGCTGACATCGCCTGAAATATGCCGGCAAGTTCCTGATTCATGGACATGGCATAATCTTAGCGTGGGGATGGCGGTTTGGGTTGCCGGGCAAAAAATTTAACCGCCGATGAGCGCCGATAAACGCGGATGAAGAGGCGGGCGGAACGGGTTGGTTTACCCGGATATATTTTGGAAAGTGTCGGGGGTCGGTGGTTAGTGGTCCGTGGTGCGGCACGGTGGGTTCGTTTTTTATCACGAATCTTGGGTGGCGCGGTCAAAAAGGGGGGAATTTGGGTTCGTTTGTCACGGGTGTGTGGATGCAAAGAGCCTCGAACATCGAACAGGAAGCTACCGATCACGGACTACTGACCGATGACGGCCTCTATTATTAACCGCGCGTATCACGAAAGTGGGAATTTTTTGTTCTGGAGGGGATTTTTTCGCGAGAGAGAAGGAATTGTTGACAAAAATCGCATCGGTGAGGCATACTCAAGATTATGCAAATGAAATGGGGACGAAGGTTCGTTCCAATGTCAGCCTCGCCCCGGTCTTCTGTTTTCTCGTTTCCCTATCCCCGGAAAATGCGACGCAAGATCATAAAGGGATTGGTTGTCATTATAATTGCAATATACACAATTACTCTTGCGTGGGGGTATCTGCGGCTGCCATGGGCGGCCATCAAAAATCTAAGCAACTCAGAAGCGATCACACGCGCTCCCGCAATCAGCTTTGCGGAACTCGGTATCTCTGAACAACAGCATCGCTACCTGAAATGCTGGCTGGCCGAGTCTCCTGTACCGGTAACGCCACGCGTCAACCTATCGATATCCTGGAATGCACTGTTGTCGCGCGAGTACAAAGCGGATTCTACGGCGGGCCACTTTGTGGTGAGTGGAAAGACGGCCTCTATGTCTGCCTGTTCGGTTTTTGGGTGCCAATTTACACGTTCAGTTGGATTATGGCCTAAGGGAATAAAGAGAGTCAGGCTTCGTTAGAGCGGTTTTAAGCTCGGTTAGCGTGCCGTGCAATGCCTAATTAAGATACAAACTGGATACGGTGTCAGGTTGCCGGGGTGGATACGGGGTCAGGCTTCGTTAGGCTCATGGCGAGGGCGTAGTCGGCTGTCGTTTCAGAGGTGACTCATGACATAGCTATCCAGAAGACGTAGGGAGAGAGGCGGGATTAGCCACGGATAGCACGGATGACACGGATAAAGTCGCGGGTCGGTTCTTCGTCCGTGATATCCGTGTCATCCGTGGCTCAAAATCAGGGTTTGGCGGACACTGGACAAACAGCGCCGCCTGCGTCACGGGAAAGGCGTCGCCCTTCGGGCGGCGGCGAAACGGGGAAAGGGAAGGTTGCCGGGGCTGGCCGGAGGAGTGCGTTGCGGGATCACTTTTGTCGCAGGCACTTCTCGGCCAGTTCGATGTAATGGGGGGCGAGCCAGTGGAGATATTTCAGTTCGTCTTCGGTCAGCGGGCGGACCACTTTGCCGGGGACGCCCATGACCATCATCTTATCCGGCACGTGCAGATCGGGCGGGACAACCGCGCCGGCGGCGACGATGCAGTCGCGGCCGATGTGCGTTCGGCCCAGCAGCTTGGCGCCCATGCCGATGAGGGTTCGCTGGCCGACGAATTGGCCATGCACGATGGCCCCGTGGCCGATGGTGACGTCGTCTTCGATGACGCTTGGTACGCCGGTGTCGCAGTGGATCACGGCGGCGTCCTGGACGTTCACCCGCCGGCCCAGCGTGATCGGGGCCACGTCGCCCCGCAGAACCGCATTGAACCAGATGCTGCTCTCGGCCCCAATGGTCACGTCGGCCACAATCGTCGCGTTGTGCGCGGCGTAATATCCCCCGGCGGTTTTCGTCATCAATGGCATGAGAATACTCTACTCTCACCACCAGGAGCGTAGAAGTCAGAATGATGAATGATGAACGAGGAAGCAAACCAGCTTTTATTACTTGCTCTTCTTTCCACCTTCATCATTCATCATTCATCGTTCATCGTTCTCTTCCCTGGCGGCAAATCCTGTCTGACGCCCTACGCTACCCAACGTCCAAATTGCTCAGGTAGTTTTCCAACTCCTGCCGCTGGGATTGCAGCTTGGTTTTGAGCTCGTCCGTCTCAGATTGGATCTTTTCCAAGTCGGTTTCCTGAGTGTTCAGCTTTTTCAGCAGCCGGGTGTAGTACTCGGTGTTTTGGTTAATCGTGCGGAGGTTTTCGCGGATGCGCGATTGCTCGGCGGTGATGTCTGCGACTTTTTTCTGTCGCTCTTCGATCTGCCGCTCGGTGTCTACCATCGCCTGCTTCATGGTTGCGGCCTTGGCCAGGGCTTCGCGGACGTTGGGGGGGATTTGGCCGTTGCGGCTGTAGAAGTCGATCTGGCCGAAGTCGGCCGGGAGAATGGCGAGGGTTTCGTCCTGCACCAGTTCTTCCTGCACCGTCAGCCTGGCGGTTTTACCGGCCGGGACGTTGCCCTTGAAGCGGTAGAGCGTGTCGGTCGTCTCGAACGGCTTTTCGTCGCTGATGAGTTTCCAGCCCTGGCGCAGGGGGTGTTCGATCACCAGCGTCTTATCCCGGTCGCCCTTGTTCTCCGATTGGTATTCCCGTGTGGCGACATGTTTGTACGTCAGGTAGAGAATGCCTTTGACGATCCGGCCGGTGCGGATGGAATCGTCGCTGTTGTTCTTCGTGGAATCCACCAGCATCTGCAAGTCCACGCCATAGCTGAGCAATCGCTGCTGAGCGGGCGGGACGTTATCAACCCGCGCATCGCCGGCGTAGGAGCCAGAATCAAACACCGTTACCGGGCCTTGGAGCAGGTGCTTGCCGGTGGTGTTGTTCAAGATGGCCCCGTTGAGCGGATTGCGAGGCAACACCGATGCGTTGTAGATGCTCACCCGCTGGGCGTCCACGTCGTCTGTCACAATGGGGATCATGGCCGAGCTTTGGCGCGGCAGCGAAACGTGGCCCACCGTATACTGGAACAACTCCCCCACCTTGGCCGTCGAAGCCAGCGAGGCCACGCTGGCGGCCGCGTTCATCGGCCCGGAGGCGTAGGCCATGTCGCTTGCTTCCATCATTGCCCTCGCCGGAGCCGGCGCGGACAGAACGGCATTGCGTCGGAGACCATCCGCGGCCTTCGCCTTCTCCTCGCCCCTCCCCCCGGCGTACGTCTGCGGACGAAGCGAGGCATACAATTCCGGCTCTACCACGGGCCGGGGGATGTAGAGGGGTTTGTATAAATCCTGGACGAAGCTGATCGGCCGGCCGCTCACCAGGCTCAGTTGAATGTCGGCCCAATCGTTGTCCGTCTGATTTTCCACAATGGCCCATCCCTGAAGCTTGGGTTTGTCCTTTTCGCCGGCCGGGAGGAGCAGACGATAGCTGGTCTTCCAGACGGGCGATTCCACGACATATCCCAATCGGACGCGCCGCGGACCTTGGCCGGCGAAATGGATATCCACGGGCTTTTTGTCCTGATCGCGCGACTGAACCAGCGCCATCAGCGCCTTGTGCAATTCGCTTTGCAACTGCGGGTCTTGCAGGCGAAGATCCAGCACCTGATCCAGATCCAGCGAGCGGATCGTGCCGGCGGTCACGAGGTTCAGCACGTGCGATTTGATGATCTGGGGCCTATCGCCCACCTGGCGCTCTTTGGTTTCCACGCCGAGGATGGTGCCGGCGGTTTGTTCGCCGTTGTGGGTTTGAACGATCACGGCCGCGCCGCGGAGTTGGTTGAGCAGGTCGGCCAGGGGTGGGTTGTTGGCGATATCGACCTGGAAACTTTTCAGGGTTTTGGCCAAGGGGTCTTGCGAGGGATAGGTGACGGTTGTAATCGCGCCGCCGTCCAGATCCTGAAGAACCAGGCTCTTGAGGACGTCATTGATCTGGGCGGTTTTGAATCGCAGTTCGGTCGTGGCGTTGTCCCGCACCGTGCCGAAGTGTTCGAAATAGCCTACCCCGCTGCTGAAGAGCATCACCATTTTGACGGGCACGTCGGCCGAGGCGGTGCGGGTGGGTTGCGTTGCGGGAAGCGAGGCCTGCTGGGCGTAAGCGCAAGGCAGTCCGACGCCAAGCACCGCGCCGCTCACGATGACCGATTGGATGAAACGCCGCATGGAGTCTCCTGGTTTTGACGTATCCGAACCGATGAAGCCTCGGATGTCCATCCGGGGCTTTTATTGTCCGTCACGTCTTTAGACGCAATCCGACGTTAAAGGTTCCCGTCTACCCGTGCGACTAAAGAACGCCGATGGTATATATACTACCCATAAGTATGAGCGATTTAACACTCACGCCGTTTGCCGAGCCATTTTCCGCCACTCTCGCCCCGCCGGGCTCCAAGAGCCTGACGAACCGGGCCTTGGTGCTGGCTGCGCTGGCCGAGGGAATCAGCGACCTGTCCAACGTGCTGTTTGCCGACGATACGCTGGTCATGCTCGACTGCCTTTCCCGGCTGGGGTTTCATCTGGTCATCGACCGCAGCGCCCACAGCGTCCGCATCCACGGCCGAGGCGGGAAAATTGACGCCGCCGAAGCACAACTCTTCTGCGGCAACTCCGGAACAACTATCCGCTTTCTGGCCGCCTTGTGCGCGTTAGGCCGCGGAAGGTTCAATCTCGACGGCATCGCCCGCATGCGACAGCGTCCCATCGGCCCGCTGGTGGACATGCTCCGCAACCTGGGCGTCCGCGTGAATTACGTAATGGACGAAGGCTACCCGCCCATCGAAATTCTTGCCGACGCGTTGCCCGGCGGGTTGCTCAAATTCGCCACCTCCCCGTCGTCGCAGTATCTGTCGGCCGTTCTGATGGTTGCCCCCTACGCCAAGCACGAATGCCGCGTGCAGTTGGAAGGCAAGCAGACGAGCTGGCCGTATGTGGCCATGACCATGCAGGTCATGGATCAGTTCGACGTGACGCCGGAACTGATTCGCGACCCGGACACGGACGAACCGCGTACGATTATCGTGCCTCAAGACGCCTACAAGGCCCGGCCTTACGTCATCGAGCCCGACGCCAGCAATGCCACCTACTTCCTGGCCGCCGCCGCCATCCGGCCCGGCGCAAAGTCACCATCGAGGGCCTGGGTAAACAAAGCCTTCAGGGGGATGTGGGGTTTGCCGACGTCCTGCACCAGATGGGGGCCGATCTGATCTTCGGCCGGGATTTCATCACCATCATGGGCACGGAGAAACTCCACGGCATCGACGTCGATCTCGGCCCCATGCCCGACACCGCGCAAACGCTGGCCGTCGCCGCCCTCTTCGCCCAAGGCCCCACGACGATCCGTGGTTTGCATACGCTGCGCGTCAAGGAGACTGATCGCCTGGCCGCCCTGGCCGCCGAGCTGACCAAGCTGGGGGCGCAGGTTGAGATCGAGGACGATACCCTGACGATCATGCCCCCCGCGCAAATTCGCCCCGCCGCCATCGAGACTTACGACGACCATCGCATGGCCATGAGCTTCGCCGTGGCCGGCACCCGCGTTGATGGGATCACCATCAAGGATCCGCGTTGTGTCAATAAAACCTACCCGGAGTTCTTCGAGGATCTGGAGAAGCTTAGGGGAAACCCGAAACCAGAATAACGAAGAAATCCTGCCTTGATGGCCGGCTCTCGTTACCTCTTCAATCCAAAATCCGCATTCCGAAATCCAAAATCCCGTGCCTGTTGTGTCCGGGCGCATTCCCGGTATCATGCTACGCCCCGTGGATTGCCCTGAGGTTGTCTGCGGTCATTGCTAGCAATCGAAGAATGAGGTGCCCTATGTCGTTGGATCGAAGCCTGAAAGGCGCAAACATGCTGGTCCGTCACCGCAACGTGCTGACGCGGGCGGAAAAGCTGGAACAACTGCAAGACGAAGAGAAGTGGAACGAAAGCAAGAGCGTTTTCGGTCTGCCCAAGGTCGGGCACCGGAAGCAGGAATTGGCCAAGGTCGTTAAGGAAGAGGCCCCGGCTGAAGGCGCGGCGGCTGCCGCCGCCCCGGCCGCCGGCGCTGCTGCCGCCAAGGCCCCGGCCGCTGCCGCCGGCAAGGCCCCCGCTGCCGCCGGCAAGGCTCCGGCCGCCCCGGCCGCCAAAGCCAAGAAGTAATCGGCCTTACACAGCCACGAAGGCACAGAGGCACGAAGGCACGAAGGGAAAGACATGTGCCTCTTTTCCTTCGTGTCTTCGTGCCTTTATATCTTCGTGCCTTTCCCTATGCGCGACATCAACGACTTCGTCTCCCAACGGGCTTTGCACGTCGATGCCTCGGGCATCCGCAAGGTATTTGATCTGGCCGCCAAACTGAAAGACCCCATCAACCTGTCGATCGGCCTGCCGGATTTTGACGTGCCCGAACTCTGCAAGACGGCCGCCATCGAAGCCATCCGCGAAGGCAACAACCGCTACAGCCAAACCCAGGGCATCGCTCCGCTGCGGGAGCGCCTGCGCAAAGACCTCTCGGCTGAAATGGGCCGGGACGTCGGCGAAGTGCTCATCACCAGCGGTGTCAGCGGCGGGCTGTTCCTGGCCATCCTCTCGATCATCGACCCCGGCGACGAAGCCCTCTTCCTCGACCCCTTCTTCGTGATGTACAAGCACCTGCTGACCTTGGCCGGCGGCAAAGCCGTCGCGGTGGACAGCTACCCCGATTTCCGTTTCCACGCCGACCGCGTCGAGGCGGCCATCACGCCCCGCACCAAGCTGCTGATGCTCAATTCCCCCAGCAACCCCACCGGCGTCGTCATGAGCGAAGCGGAGATTCGCAGCGCCATCGACATCGCCAAAAAGCACGACCTGCTGCTGCTGGCCGACGAAATCTACGAACCGTTCATGTACGACCGCAGCGTCCCCAGCGCAGCCAAGCTTTACGACAAGACCCTGCTGCTCCGCGGATTCAGCAAGAGCCACGCCATGACCGGCTGGCGTCTGGCCTACGCCGCCGGCCCGCAGCAGATCATCCAGCAGATGGCCAAGCTGCAACAATACACCTTCGTCTGCGCCCCCACGCCCTTGCAGATCGCCGCCGTGAAAGCCATTGACGTTCCCATGGACGAGGCCGTCAACGCCTATCGCCGCAAACGCGACCTGGTCTACAGCGGGCTGTCTAAAAAGTTCGAGATCGTCAAGCCCGAAGGCGCCTTCTACATTTTCCCCAAGGCCCCCGCCGGCATGACCGCCAGCGAGTTCGTCGCCAAGGCGATTGAGAAGAACGTGCTGATTATCCCCGGCAACGTCTTTTCCAACCGGGACACACACTTCCGCATCAGCTACGCCACCAGCGACGAAAAGCTCGCCCAGGGCTGTGAAATCCTCTGTTCGCTGGCTGGTTAAATTTTTGGTACGACTGGCGTCGCCCTGCGGGCGGCGGCGAAACGGGGGCGGGCGGCGCAGGATGGAATCCCCAAGTTGTGAATTTGAGCGCAAAAAAAGAACCCCGGAGGTTTTGAATCTCCGGGGTTGCTTTTGGATAAATGCCGGCAGTGACCTACTTTCCCGCTGAAGCAGTATCATCGGCTCCGCAGGCTTAACGACCGTGTTCGGAATGGGAACGGGTGTGACCCTGCGGATATAGCCACCGACAAAGCCCGCCGCAGGCCGGTTAAGCCCGCGGCGGGGTTTGGATCGTGAAGGACGAAGGTTCTTTTTTCTGCGACGTTTGTTGGTTTAGAGTCGTCGAACTATCTTTTTTGTTGAATCTGGCGCTTCTAACGCTGCCCTTAACGGCAGTCGATAAAAGTGGCCAAGCAATCGACCGTTAGTACCGGTAACCTCAAAGCCTCTCGGCCTGTACAGCTCCGGCCTATCAACCGGGTGGTCTACCCGGGGTCTCTCGCTCCACAAGGGAGCCTGGAATCCTCGTCTTGGCATAGGCTTCACGCTTAGATGCTTTCAGCGTTTATCCGTTCCCGACATAGCTACCCAGCCGTGCCCTTAGCAGGACAACTGGTACACCAGGGGTCCGTCCTTCCAAATCCTCTCGTACTATGGAAGAGGTGCCTTCAAGATTCCTACGCCCACAGCAGATAGGGACCGACCTGGCTCACGCCGGTCTGAACCCAGCTCACGTACCACTTTAATTGGCGAACAGCCAAACCCTTGGGACCGCCTTCAGCCCCAGGATGTGATGAGCCGACATCGAGGTGCCAAACCGCATCGCCGCTATGGACGCTCGGGTGCGATCAGCCTGTTATCCCCAGGGTACCTTTTATCCGTTGAGCTATGGCGCTTCCACACGCGACCACAGGATCACTTAGGCCGCCTTTCAGCTCTGCTCGTGCCGTAGCACTCGCAGTCGAGCAGACTTCTACCTATACGCTCTGGGGCCGATTGCCAACCGGCCTGAGTCTGCCTTTGCACTCCTCCGTTACTCTTTTGGAGGAGACCGCCCCAGTCAAACTACCCACCTAGCAGGGTTCCCCGCCCGGATTCACGGGTACGGGGTGAGATGACGAATGCAAACAGGGTGGTATTTCACCGTTGGCTCCCCCTCGGCCAGAACCGAGGGATCGACGCCTCCCACCTATCCTACGCAGTTTCCACCCGGCATCACTGCCAGGCTATAGTAAAGGTCCATGGGGTCTTTCCGTCTTGCTGCGGGTAGACGGTATCTTCACCGCCACTTCAATTTCACCGAGTCTGCGGTTGAGACAGAGCCCAAGTCGTTACGCCGTTCATGCGCGTCGGAACTTACCCGACAAGGAACTTCGCTACCTTAGGACCGTCATAGTTACGGCCGCCGTTTACCGGTGCTTCGGTCGCCAGCTTCGGGGCGAACCCCTGACCGACTTCCTTAACATTCCGGCACCGAGCAGGCGTCATTCTGTATACGTCGTCTTGCGAGTTGGCACAGAACTGTGTTTTTGATAAACAGTCACCCGGGCCGCTTCCTGCGTCCGCTCAATAAATTGAGACGGAACCCCTTCTCCCGAAGTTACGGGGTTATTTTGCCTAGTTCCTTAACCGCAGTTCTCTCGAGCGCCTTAGGATACTCTCCTCGCCTACCTGTGTCAGTTTTAGTACGGGCGGCGGCATCGTCCCCTCCGCGCTTTTCTCGGCCCCGCCGCCATCGACTTCGGCAACCAAACGGCCTCGAGCTGCCGGCTTACGCCGGCCCCAACCTCCACAACTGTTCGGAGGCTCGACCTTGGCAGGACACACGCGGAGGTTCAGTCTTTGCCGTCGGTGCAGGAATATTAACCTGCTGTGCATCGGCTACGCCTTTCGGCCTCGTCTTAGCTTCCGACTAACCCTGGGCGGATTTACCTTCCCCAGGAACCCTTAGGCTTTCGGCGGGCAGGATTTTCACCTGCCTTATCGTTACTCATACCGGCATTCTCGCTTGCACGCGCTCCAGCACTCCTTACGGTATGCCTTCGACGCGGCGTGCAACGCTCTTCTACCACGCGATATTGCTATCGCATCCGCTGCTTCGGTATACGGCTTATTCCCGATCATTTACGGCGCTATCCTGCTCGACCAGTAAGCTATTACGCACTTTTTAAATGGTGGCTGCTTCTAAGCCAACATCCTGGCTGTCTCAGCAGAATAACTTCCTACCGAACTAAGCTGTATTTGGGGACCTTAGCAGACGGTCTAGGTTGTTTCCCTCTTGACCGCGAAGATTATCCCTCGCGGACTCACTCCCGAGATAGTCACGATGGCATTCGGAGTTTGGTAGGGGCGTGTAGGCGGGTAGCCCCACGTCCCCTTTCAGTAGCTCTACCTCCATCGTGTAGTGGCTCGAGGCTGCCCCTAAAGGCATTTCGAAGAGAACCAGATATCTCCCAGTTTGATTAGACTTTCACTCCTCCACACAACTCATGCCAGAACTTTTCAACGTTCACGGCTTCGCGCCTTCCGCCCCTTTTACGGGGCGTTCACGCTGGTCATGTGTAGATCACTAGGTTTCGGGCCGCATGCCCGCGACTTGTAGTCGCCGTCTTAAGACTCGCTTTCGCTGCGGCTCCGGAGCGGAACTCCTTAGCCTTGCCGCGAACATGCACTCGCCGGTCCATTATGCAAAAGGTACGCCGTCATCCGTTGCCCTTGCGGGCCATAGGACTCCGACCGCTTGTAAGTGTATGGTTTCAGGTGCTTTTCATTCGGCTCGTCGCCGTGCTTTTCATCGTTCAATCGCCCTACTTGTCCACTATCGGTCATTGAGGAGTATTTAGCCTTGGCCGGTGGGCCGGCCAGCTTCGCACGGAGTTTCACGAGCTCCGTGCTACTCTGGAGAGCACATGTTAACGGGGGCCTGTCGTTTTCGCCTACGGGACTATCACCCGCTGTGGTGAGCCTTTCCAGACTCTTCGGCTAACGACGGCTTTGTAACCCCTCAGTGCTTCCGCAACCCCGGCCCGAAGGCCGGTTTGGGCTGTCTCCGCGTTCGCTCGCCGCTACTGACGGAATGCATGTCTGTCTCTTTTCCTGCGGGTACTTAGATGTTTCAGTTCCCCGCGTTCGCCCCGCGCCACCTATGCGTTCGGTGGCGGGTGACGCCGGTTTCCCGACGCCGAGTTTCCTCATTCAGAGATCTCCGGATCGATGCTCGTTTGCCAGCTCCCCGGAGCTTATCGCAGGCTGCCGCGTCTTTCATCGCCTCTCAATGCCAAGACATCCACCATACACCCTTAAGAGCTTGGCCGCATTTACCGATCGCCGTCGCTGATCCCCACCCCGAAGGGTGGGAAAGTCAGCTCCCCGCCGGGCGGGCGGGAAGACGGTTCTTAGCCCCAGTCGTTCAGACCTGGGAGCCAAGGGGCGGTAACGGGCCAGATTCGCCAAAAAAGGTGCTCGACGACGCCCGTTGGAGACCGATGCCCCTGAAGTAGAGGGCCGGCCCCGACGGAAAAACCAAAATCACTTACGTTAACGGGCGTCGCAGAGGTCTTCTTATTGCTTGAAACAATATTAGACCTTGAACCTCGTCATTCACTTGTCAAAGAGCCATCCGTTGATCTTGCGATCGCGGGAAACGGATCTTGTGATCCAATCGCCCTTACCGGCTTTCGCCGATAAGGGCGTTCTAAATCAAGTAAAACAGTCGGGGCCATTCGCCACCGTTGCCGGGGGCGTTTGCTCTTGCGAGCACGAGGCGGTGCTGACTTGGTTGGGCCGGCGGTTCGCACCGAACCGGTCCATTCTAAATTATCCTTTAGAAAGGAGGTGATCCAGCCGCAGGTTCCCCTACGGCTACCTTGTTACGACTTAGTCCCAGTCACCGAACCTAGCGTAGGAACCCCGGTAGTGGGGCTACTTCGGCTATTTCCGGCTCCCATGACTTGACGGGCGGTGTGTACAAGGCTCAGGAACACATTCACCGCGGCGTAGCTGATCCGCGATTACTAGCGATTCCAACTTCATGGAGGCGGGTTGCAGCCTCCAATCTGAACTGGGGCGTAGTTTCTGCGTTTTCCTCGAGCTTGCGCTTTGGGTTCGCTTTGTCTACGCCATTGTAGCACGTGTGTGGCCCTGGGCATAAAGGCCATGAGGACTTGACGTCATCTCCACCTTCCTCCGGTTTGACACCGGCAGTCCCCTTAGAGTCCCCGGCATAACCCGCTGGTAACTAAGGGCAAAGGTTTCGCTCGTTAAGGGACTTAACCCGACATCTCACGACACGAGCTGACGACAGCCATGCAGCACCTGTACTAGTTGTACCCCGAAGGGCCTACCCCGCTTTCACGGGGATAATCCTAGCGTTTCAAGCCCAGGTAAGGTTCTGCGCGTTGCTTCGAATTAAACCACATGCTCCACCGCTTGTGTGAGCCCCCGTCAATTCCTTTGAGTTTTAGCCTTGCGACCGTACTTCCCAGGCGGTCCACTTAGCACTTTGGCTTCGACCACGACGGCGTCAGAGCCGCCGCGGTCTAGTGGACATCGTTTACGGCCAGGACTACCGGGGTATCTAATCCCGTTCGCTCCCCTGGCTTTCGTGTCTCAGCGTCAGCACACCCCCAGCAACCTGTTTTCACCCTTGGCGTTCCAAACGATATCTACGCATTTCACCGCTCCACCGTTTGTTCCGGTTGCCCCTGAGTGGCTCAAGAAACCCAGTATACCCAGCGGTTCCCCGGTTGAGCCGGGGGATTTCACAAGGTACTTAAGTCTCCGCCTACACACGCTTTAAGCCCAGTGATTCCGCCTAACGCTTGGCACCTCTGTCTTACCGCGGCTGCTGGCACAGAGTTAGCCGTGCCTTCCTCTGGGGTAGATCAGTACTTTCTTTCCCCTGACAGTGGTTTACATTCCGAAGAACTTCATCCCACACGCGGCGTCGCTCCGTCACCCTTGCGGGCATTGCGGAAGATTCGTTACTGCAGCCCCCCGTAGGAGTCTGGGCAGTGTCTCAGTCCCAATGTGGCCGGCCAACCTCTCAGTCCGGCTACGCGTCGTCGCCTTGGTAGGCCGTTACCCTACCAACTAGCTGATACGAAATCGCCCGCTCCCAGACCGGCGGACCTTTCAGAGCCCTGGAATGCTCCAGGGCTATGGCATCTGGTATTACCCGCCCTTTCGGGCGGCTATCCCAGTGTCCGGGGCACGTTAGCGATTCATTACTCACCCGTGCGCCACTGTGTATTGCTACACCGTGCGACTTGCATGTCTTAGCCACGCCGCCAGCGTTCAGGCTGAGCCAGGATCAAACTCTTCAATTGTATTTCTTGGCCCGGAAACGCTCCTCATGCCTTCCGTAAACGGAAGGACTGACAGTTTCACGTCCGGTTTATCCTCGAAACGAGTTTGTCCATCCCCGCAACCGGTTAAGACTAACCGCTCGCGGAGTTGTTACTGCCCGCTCGGCCGGCTAGGGCCGGCGGGTCAGTCGCCTCCGGCCCCCGCCTCCCCGAAGGGAAAGCAGAGCCCGAAAGCGAAATGCAAGGCTCAAACATCTTCAAATTCAACTGGCATACTCAAACAAAATGATCAAGGAAGATCACTATCTTTGCGTGCACCACGAAGACGTTTGAGGGCCGAGCCTCGCCTCCCCGAAGGGCGGCGGCGGTTCGGCACTGTCTCGCCCAGGCCCCTTTTGTACACCAAAAGGTCCTGAGCCCACATCCTCGCGGCTTGTCCGACTGTTCACTTGTCAAAGAGCTTTTTTGACCCCGGCCTCGAAACCCCCTCGCGGGGCTCCCGTCACCAGGGAGGCGGAATATTAGCGACTGTTCCGCCCGTGTCAACAGGTGATTTTCAAACAATCTTAACCGTTTGAAAATCCCGTCTTCACCCTTCGGCTTAACAACGTCAGGACTCCGTCTATCGACGAATTTACTCGCCGAACTTGACGACAAAATCCCGCCCGCAAGTCGCTTGCAGGTCGAGCTGCCAGCCAAAACCTGAAAGAATGTCGCTTACGCGACAGGCGGCAAAACTTCTAACCGCCGCAGTTCAATCACCGCGGCCCATCTTGCCGTGGAAGGGTGAACCAATCAGGGGGACTATTATGCCAATGCCGGGCATTGCTGTCAAGCATGGGTTGTGAGTTTTCTTTTTGTATTGGATAAGTTCTTTTATGGCAATGGCTTAAGAAACGCGTCCCGGAGGGCCGCCGCGAAACAAAAAATGGGGACTGCTAGGGAGTTGGGAATTTATAGAGCGTCGTTGTTTTGTACGTTTGGCTGGGGAGGAGGTTTACCGAGGGGAAATTCGGTTTGTTGATGGAGTCGGGGAAATGCTGGGTTTCCAGGCAGAAACCGGCGTGTTTGCCGTAGGTGCCGCCAAGGCCGGTGAGAGTGCCGTCCAGGAAATTGCCGGTGTAGAGCTGCATGCCGGGCTCGGTGGTCCAGACTTCCATGGTCCGCCCGCTCTTGGGAGAGCGTGCTCTGCCGGCCAGGGCCGGAGCCCCCCCGCCGCGCAGGACGTAGTTGTGATCGTAGCCGCCGGGGACTTGATTGATGCGGGAGCCGATAGGCTGGGGCGAGGTGAAGTCCATGGGGGTATTTTCGACGGGCGTGATTTCGCCGGTGGGGATCAGGGTGTCATCGACGGGGGTGTAGCCGTCGGCGGCGATCATCAACTCGTGATCGAGAATGTCGCCATTGCCGGCGCCGGCGAGGTTGAAGTAGCAGTGGTTGGTGAGGTTGACGGGAGTGGGTTTGTCGGTGGTGGCGGAGTATTCGATTTTCAGGCCGTTGTCGCGGGTCAGGCTGAAGATCACGGAGACCGAGAGGTTGCCGGGATAGCCTTCTTCGCCGTCGGGGCTGAGGTAGGTGAACTCGACGGCCGGGCCGGTTTCCTGGCGTAGCGGCGAGGCGTTCCAGACGACCTTGTCGAAGCCTTTGAGGCCGCCGTGCAGGTGGTTGGCGCCGTTGTTTTGCGCCAGCGTGTATTGGATGCCGTCGAGGGTGAAGCGGCCGTTGGCGATGCGGTTGGCGACGCGGCCGCAGGTTGCGCCGAAGTAGGGATGACCGTCGAGATACTGCCGGAGATTGTCGAAGCCGAGGACGACGGATTGCAGACGGCCGGTTTTGTCGGGGGTGTGAAGTTCGGTGACGAGAGCGCCGTAGGTGGTGATTTTGGCGATCAATCCGCTGGAGTTGGTCAGGGTGTAGAGATCGATGGGCTGGCCGGTGGGGAGATTGCCGAAAGAGGTTTTGGTGATGGTGTTCATGGGGGGGATTTTATCAGAATGAATGAGAGAAGGCGCGGCCCTGTGGGGCCGCGGCGAAACGGAAGAATTGTTGCAGGGGGAGGGGTTATCGGTGGCGCGGGCGTTTGTTTCGGGGGATGTTTTGGTTGCGTGCGCGGGGGCGGGGGCGTTGGGAAGGTTGGGTCGGCTCGGATTGCAAGTCGGGGGCCTTGTCGTCAAGGGAGGATTCGGAGGCTTTTTCGCCTCGGCCGCGGATGACCAGTTTGATGGGAACTTCCGGGTACGGCAGAAGCTCGCGGAAACGGTTGATGATAAACCGCTGGTAGGCGGCATCAATGTACTTGGGGTTGTTGACGAACAGCACAATCGAAGGCGGGGCCACGTCCACCTGTGTGGCGTAGTAGACCCGCGCGCGTCGGCCGCTGGACGTGCTGGGTTGCCGCTCTTCGAGAATCTGCCGCATGGCGGCGTTGAGCCGGCCGGTGGTCACGCGTTCTTTGCCTTGGTTGAACAGATGCTGCGCCAGGTCCACGACGCCTTGGATGTTCTTGCCGTCTTTGGCGGTGACGAAGGCGATGGGGGCGTAATCGAGCCACGGGAGTTCCGCTTCCAGATACTGACGGTATTCGTCCATCATGTCTTCGTCGCGGATTTCCTCGTCCTGCTCGCCGGCGCGCATTTCGCGGATTTTCTGCCGGGCCAGATCCCACTTGTTGACCACCAGCACGACCGGCTTGAATTCCTCGGCGATGTACTGGGCCAGCTTGCGATCCGGGTCGCTCATGGGCTCGGTGCCGTCGATGAGCATGAACACCACGTCCGCCCGGCGGATGGACCGCTGGGCGCGATGGAAGCTGTAGAACTCAATGTCATTGGTGACCATGTGGCGTTTTTTTCGCACACCGGCCGTATCGATGACGACGAGGCTTTTGCCTTCTTTTTCGAAGCGCACGTCAACGCTGTCGCGGGTGGTGCCGGGAACTTCGGAGACGATGACGCGATTGGGATCGCCTTCGTACAGGCGCGCGATGGAATTGACGAGGGTGCTTTTGCCGGCGTTTCGCTTGCCGACGATGGCGACGAGCATTTCGGGCTCGGGGATGTTCGTGGGAGCCTGGCTGAGATCGATATTCTTGCGGATCATGTCAAAGACCTGATCCAGATTACGGTCGTTCAGGGCCGAGACGCCGATGGGCGTGCCCAGCCCCAGGCGGGCAAAATCCCCCAGCGCAACGTCGGCCTTGGGACTGTCGGCCTTGTTGGCGACGAGAACCGTCTTGACGCCTTGGCGACGAAGCAGGCCGGCGATTTCCTGATCGGCGGAAGTCAGACCGTCCTGACAGTCAACCACAAACAAAACCAGGTCGGCCCGACTCATGGCCAGCTCGATCTGCTGGTTGATGTGGTCGGTCAATTGATCAGGATCGACAAAGCCGTACCCGCCGGTATCGACGAGTTCGACGTAGCGGTCGCCGACCTGCAACGGGATGGAGATGCGGTCGCGGGTAACCCCGGGCATGTCCTGCACGATGCTGATCCGCTTACCGACCAGCGAGTTCAAAAGACTGGACTTGCCGACATTCGGCCGACCGACGATGGCGATGACTGGGAGTGAAGACATGGGGGATTTTCGATTTTCAATTTTCGATTTGCAATTTGCAAATGGTTAACGGATTCGGCTATGCATATTTGAACGACGCTCATAGCTTAACCGGTTGTCTTGCAAAGGGGAAATGGAACGCTTGTCCCTCCGCGAAACCGCAAGCGAAGTCGGGAGCGAGGCGGCGAAGCGAGCCGCGGGCGTCTTTGAGAAGTTTTGTTTTACGCGTTAGCCGACGGCGACTCCGATCAGCCTGCCGATGCCGTAGGTCACGCCGGCGGCGGCCAAGCCGATGAGGAGTTGGCGCAGGCCGGAGAAGAGAATGCTTCGTCCGGTTAAGAGTGTGATGACCGCTCCGATGCCGAACAGGGCCAGGGCGCTGCACGCCAGGCTGGTTCCGATGGCCGCATGACCGGTCAGGAAGATGAACGGAGTGACAGGCGCGATGGCGCCGCCGATGAACAGCAGAAACGAGGTGATGGCGGCTTCCCAGGCCGAGCCGCCCAGTTCTTCCGGGTCCAGGCCCAGCTCTTCGCGGGCCAGGGTGTCCAGGGCGGTGCTCTTGTCGCTGATTAAACGGGCCGCCAGGGACTCGGCTTCGTCACGGGGCAGGCCCTTGGCCTGATAGATCAATGCCAGTTCTTCCTGCTCTTCTTCGGGGGACTCTTTCAGTTCGTCGGCCTCGATGGCCAACTGCCGCTGGGCCAGTTCGCGGGCGCTTTGCACGGAAAGCCACTCGCCCATGGCCATGGCGCAGGCCCCGGCCAACACCCCGGCGACACCGGCGATCAACGGAGCGCGGGAGTCCGCGCCCGAAGCCCCGGCCACGCCCATCACCAGACTCAACGACGAACACAACCCGTCGTTGGCCCCCAGCACGGCGGCCCGCAGCGCGTTGCCGCCGACGGCCTTGTGGCGGCCTTCCATCTTGGCCAGCGCGCCGCCGTCCATGCCGTCGGTGGGACTGCCGGTGGTGATGACGCGCAGAACCCGGGCGTGGGAGTGTTCGTCGGCGGGCAGATTCGTGCCCACGGCTTCGGGTTGATCGTCGTAGCCGTGGCTGGCGGTGGTTTCCGTGGCGGAGAGCGTGGGCAGAATCGTCTGCGAACCGAACTTCCGGGCAACCCATCCCATGACGCGGGCACGCACCGTCGGGCGGCGTGGCCCGACCTGAACGCCGGCCTCGCGCAATTTGTCCTCCCAGAAGGTTGCATGCCCCTCTTCGATGGCGGCCATGCGACGGTAAACCTCCGCAAGAGAGGGCTGCTGCTCCAGTTCCGCCAGGGTCCGGTAGGTCGAAGCCGCATCGACTTCACCTTGCCAGTTGTTCCGGTATCGGGCGATATCCGCTCGGGTGGCCATGGGCACTCCTTTTCTTGCCGGGTGGTAAATAGAACCCACTGAGCCCTTTAATGTACACTGGTTTCCCGGCACAAAAAAGCAATGCCAGCCATAATCCCGCTCGGCAAGCGGTGTGCAGCGTTCGGATGTGATGTTACCGGCTGATCCCCACCTCTGCCGACTGAAAGTGATCAAGCCATCGGGATCGCGGGATCGGCGGCGCAATCGCGGAAAAATGACGTGGATGAGTCCGCCAAAATGGCCTATTTCTCCCCGCTACTGCGACACCAATGACAGTTTGGCAGAGTTGGCCAGCGGCTGAAAAGTATAAAGCCGAGCAAAAATTTATTTGTTTTGACGTAATCCATTTATTTCATGTTACTTGCAACGCCGGGTTCGTTTTCGCGTGAGGATTTTCCGGGCGTGGCACGGGCGTTGTTATCTCTATTTCCGTCCTGACCAGCGGACAAAGCTAGGATTGAGAGTGGCCTTCGAGCCACGACTCATAACTGGCCTTAGCCGCTGGCAGGACTTCTAAACTTGCCATTCTTCCCCCCGATGTGAAGGGTTTCTTTCTCCCACAACCCGAAGAACCCTTCTCAGCCCCATTCGAGCCGCCCCTTGCCCGGGGGCGGCTTTTTTTATTTTCCGAGTCCCTCGATTGAAACCGCAGGATGCTTTTCTTTAAGCGGGCCGGGTCGTACTATTCGGCCCGGAGATGGCTAAACACAAGACCACCCTTTTCACCCAGCACAGCCGCTCGTGGCAGTCCAACCGCTACGTCTATCCGGTCATCAGCCGGCGGAGCAAGGGCTTGTCCATCGGGGTCAATCTCAACCCGGACAAAGTCTGCAATTTTGACTGCGTGTATTGCTGCGTGGATCGCACCCACCCCACGCCGTGCGCAGCGTGGATCTGGCGATCTTGAAAGATGAATTGGATCAAATGCTGCAATGGGCCGCGAGCGGGCAGTTGTTTTCGCAGCCGCCGCTTGATCAAACGCCGGCGGAGCTGCGCCGGCTCAATGACGTCGCCTTCAGCGGCGACGGCGAACCGACGTCCTGTCCGCACTTTGCGCAGGCATGTCATCTGGCCGTCGAACTGCTGGCTAAACATCATCAGCCGCGGACGAAGATCGTGGTCATCACCAACGCCACGCTGCTGGATCGGCCCGCCGTGGCCAAGTCGCTGCAATTTCTCGACGGGCACAACGGCGAGATCTGGGCCAAGCTGGACGCGGGCACGGAGGAATACTACCGCCGGGTGGAACGCACGAGCATTCCGTTTTCGCGCGTGCTGGGGAACATCGCCCGGGCCGGGAGCGTTCGACCGATTGTGATTCAATCCCTGTTTATGAAGTTGAATGGGGAGCCCCCCGTCGCTGCCGAGATGGATGCTTACTTGGAGCGGTTGCGGGAACTGTTGGCCGGGGGATGCCGCATCAAGCTGGTGCAGGTATACACGGTGGCGCGGAACACGTCCGAGGCGTATGTGACGCCGCTGGAAGATGGCGCACTGGACGCGATCGGCGAGCGGGTGCGAGGGTTGGGGTTGGCGGTTGAGACGTATTACGGGCCGGGGTGATGATGAGGCTACGTGCTGCCCTGCGGGCAGCGGCGAAACGCCTGCGGCGGTGGGCGCGGTTATGGGTTCATCAGGCGATCGATTAACCCTTGGATGAACGTTTCCAGATAGCCTTTGCTGATGAACAGTTCCACGGCTTGGACGGTATTGAGGTGATCCATGCCCCAGACGGCGCAGCGCAGGTCGTCCAGGTCCAGGTCCATCTGGATGACCAGTTGATTTTCCACGGCCACGACGGTGGGCAGTTCATTGACCAGCATGGCGGACAAGGCGTTGACGCCGGGGCCGCCGACGCTGATGGTCGGGCGGGCCTGAAGCTCGTCGCTGTTGAGGTAGTACACGTCGCTGATAACCGCCGGGGCCAGCGGCGGGGGTTGGTCCTTGGGAAGCTCGCCGAAGCGAAGCGAGAGCAACCGGCGGAATTCCTGTTCAATCCGATAGGCCAGCGGACGATCACCCAGCTCGGCCGTGAGCTGCACCCCGGTTACGATCCAGACCAGACGTTCGATATCAATCTCCGCCATGTGAATCCTCGGCCCGTGATGCTCTGCGACCCCCGTGCCATTGGGTGTGTCAACTTCGTGGGGCGGTTTGTGGCAAGGCCGGCTTTTTATTGCCGGGTATCTTCTGCCGGAGTTCGTTGCCAAGAGCCTGAAGGTCGTCGCGATAGCGAGGCGGAAGGGGCGGGTTCATCTTTTGCGATTCGTCGATCAATCGCAGTGCGATCTCCACATCGCCCGCCTGCCGTAAACGTTCGGCTTCGGCGCGGATTTTGGCCCCCACGGTCTGCTGATACACCGGACGGCGGGCGATCAGTTGCTGGCCGAACTGCACGACGTTGGCGTACTGTCGCCCGGCCAACAGCGCATCCAGCCGCTGCTCGATGAGCCCTTCGGTGACCATGTTTTCAACCCGCTGGGAATCCCAGTATTCCAAGGCCTTGCGCAGCGACTCGCCGGCGTCCACCGGCTGGCTCAGCTTCATCTGGGCTTCGGCCATGCCTTGCCAGGTGAACGCCAGTTGTTCCGGTTCATGATCCTCCAGTTGCTTGCCGGCCAGGACGCGCAACACCACCAGCCGCCGGTCGGGGGCTTCGCGAAATCGCTCGGCCCAGACCATCAACTGTTCCTTGGGCAAGCGGGGCAGGAAACCCTGCAAAACTTCCCACGCCTTGTCGCGCACCGAACTGTCGGCTTCCTCGGCCGGATTCATTCGGGCAAGGAACGTCTCGGCGCATTGCCAACTGGAAGTCGCGCCCAAGGCTTCGATGGCCTGGAGGCGAACGCGGGAATCCGGGTCGTCGAGACTGCGGGCAATGAGATCGCCGGACTTGGAGTCGCCCAATTCGCCCAGGGCCTTGAGCGCCCCCGGCGCACGGCGGCGGTTTCGCCGGGCCGCAACAGGCGATAGAGCGTCGAGGCTAAAGCCGGATCCCGCAGCGACGCCATGGCATAGACGCAGGCCTCGCGAAGCGACGCGCCTTGCGGTCCTTGCGAGCGGGTTTCCGTCACCTGGCTTAGTTTTAGCGCCACCTGATGGGCCATCGCGGCATCCTTCTGACGCAGGGCCTGGCCCAACTCGCGCAGCGCCTGAGCGCCGGCCTCAACCACACGGAGGGACGGATCGTCCAACAGTTTGACCAGCGACGGAACCGCGCCCAAATCGCCGATGGGAGCCAGAGCCCGAGCGATGGCGATGCGCACGTCCGGATCGGATTCCTGCGCCAGTTGAGTCAACAGCGGCTGCAAGGCGTCGGCATCGTTGATCGCCCGCAACGTCAACGCCACGTTCAGCCGAACGCTGGTGGAGCTGTCCCCCACCATGCCGCAGAGGGTTTCCCGAACCGATGCCGAGGCGGTCCGCGCGTTGATGGCGTCTTCGTAGATGATCCGCACGCCGATCTCGCGGATTTGCGGCTCGTTGGATTTGAGATAGCGCACCAGCAGTTCCGGCTGCTGGGCCGGGGAAGCGGCCTGGTAGCGGTCCTTGAGAATGGTTTCGATCTCGTCGGCCAGATGCGCGTATTGCAGTTGGAGCTGGTTGTAACGGGCGGCGCGATTGGCCAGCAATTCGGCACGGAACTCGGCCTCGGTCATCGAGGCGTTGCGCGCCACCATTGCTGCCAGGCTTGTCCGTCGCGCTCGTTCTCGCGCAGGCCCGTCATATCAACCAGAGCGTCGGCGGCGGCGTTGCGCACGGCCAGGTCTTCGTCGGCCCGCATGACCAGTTCCACCAGCACGAAGGCCGCCCGCTTTTCGTTGACCGCGCCCAGGGCCTTGATGGTGGCCGAACGCAGAACGGGACGCTGCTGGCGGGAGTTGGCGAAATTCACCAGGCGGCTGAAAACCTCGGGACTGTCGCGGTAGGCCGTCAGCGCCAGCGAGGCCGCTTCGGTCATGGACCGATCCGCGCCCAGAAGGGCAAAAAGCGGATTGACGAACATCTCTTCCGGTTTCGTCTCTCCCGCCAGGGCGCGCGCGACGGAGAGCTGCCCCCTGGGATTGCTCGCATCGACCAATACGTTGAGCAGCATTTGGCGGGATTCGGCCGTGGCGCGGGAAACCAGCCGCCGGGCCGCCTCGTCGCGCTGGGCCGGAGTGGCGGCGAGGTCATTCAACACCGCCGCCTGTTGCTGCAAATCCTGCTGCACGGTTTGGCTGGCCGCCGCGGGAACGACCGCCTCTCCCCACAGGCGCAAGGAGGGATGGCGGCGGCCAGCGCCGCGAAAACTATCGCACCTGTCCAACGCGATCCCGTCACCGTAAACCCTTAGTGAGCCAGGGCGCGGCAGCCGATAACCTGCCCGCCGCGGGAGAGTTGCGCCAACCGCGCCCCGCGTTGCGGCTGCAAAGCCGCCGACGCATGCGGAGATTACCGCATTTGCCCGCCCCCGCAAAGCGCCGTGACGCGGCATTTTCCAACTCTTTTTCCGATCCGCTTCTTTCCCTTGCGAAGCCTCGCACTCCGCGGGTACATTAAACGCCGGTGAATTTCGATGAACGACTGGAATGATGCCGAACGGCGGGTCGAAAAAGCTCAAGAACTCTTCGAGCAGCAAAAGTGGCGCGAAGCGCTGGAGGAATTGCGCGCCGCCACGGCCATCAACCCCTATAACGCCGGGTGGCTGTTCAATATGGGGCTGACGCTGGACGAAATGGGCCGCTTCGACGAAGCCGCCGACGCCTACCGTCAGGCGCTCAATGTCGAGCCCGATGACCTGGAAGCGATGAACCACCTGGGCATCGACCTGCATCGGCTGGGCCGATTCGATCAGGCGCTGCAGGTCTTCCAACGCATGGAATCCCTCGACGCCACCTACGAACCGGCCTACTGCAACCGCATCATCACCTACACGGAACTGGGCGACCACGAAAAGGCGGAAGAGGTCTTCTACCAGGCTCGTCTTTACAAGGACGAGTGCCCCCACTGCTACTACAACATCGGGTGCAGCCTGTCCGCCCGAAACTTGTTCGACAAAGCCATTTACTGCTTCCGCAAGGCGCTCGACCTGGACGAGGCCAACCCGCAGATTCATCTGCGCCTGGCCGAGGCCATGTGGGGCAAGGGCCAGTTGGAAGAAGCCCGGCAGCATTACCTGCTGGCCATGCGACAAGACCCCGGCGACACGCTGATCCTCCTGGACCTGGGCGACCTGCTCATGGAAATGGGCCGGGTGGACGAGGCCGGGGAAAAATTCCGCCGGGCCATCGAACAAACCCCCGACGAGGCGGCAGCGCACTTCTGCTACGGCCGCTGGCTCCAGGACTGCAACCGAACCCCCGAGGCCCTGGAGGCTTTCCGCAAGGCCCTGCGATTGAACGACGGCTTCGCCGGCTGTCACCTGCACCTGGGCGAGATTTTCTACAAGCAAGGCGACCGCCACGAAGCCCGCAAAGAGCTCCGGGCCGAGCTGATGCTGCATCCGCAGGATCCGCAAATCCTGCTGGACCTGGCCAACCTGCTCATGGACACCGCCCAGAGCCGCGCCGCACTCACCTGCCTCGAACGGCTGACTCTGCTCCAACCCCACAGCGCCGTCGCCTGGCAGAACCTCGGCGTCGTCCAATTCATGCGCAACAGCTACAACGAGGGCATCGCCTCCTGCCGAAAGGCCCTGAAACTGGACGCCAACAACCTCATGGCCATGTACAACCTGGCCTTGGCTTACGAACGCCTGAACCGCTACGACGAAGGGCTGGCATGGATTCGCCGGGCCATGGAACACGACCCGAAGGATGCCGCATTCCAACGGCTGGAACTGCAATTGCGGCTGCTAAAAGCCCGCGGCCGTTTCCTGCAACTCCTCGCCCGGATAAAGCGAATCTTCGCCCGCGCGGTCTGAAAACGCACTGAAGAAATTTTGAACCGCCAAGGCCGCCAAGAGCGCCAAGAAAAGATTTGGAACCGCCGATGAACGCCGATACACGCAGATAAAAAAGTTGTAACCGTTCACAGTTCGGGGGCCAAAAGGGAGGGTATAGGTTTCTCGGCGAAGTAGGCTTTCATGGCGGAACAGAGGTAGCGGAATAAGGATCGACCTTGTTGTCGGCAGGTGGCGGCGGCGGTCCAAATCCGCTCGCACCACTGTCGCCCACACACACTTCGTGTCCCTTGCGTCAGCCGCCGATCAATGACGATGAATCGCAAGGCTTGTTCGGCCAGATTGTTGGTTGGCTCGATTCCCGGGCAGGTAATAAACCGGAAGTAGTCCGCTCCATGCTCCCGGAATCGTCGGACCAGCTTCTGGACCTCGGTACGCACCGGCCCTTGCCGGCCCCACTGTAAGAGCTTGTCCCTGGCACGTTCCAAAGCTTGCTGGAACTTTTCAGCGCCTAAGCTGGCGCGGCGATGGATTATTCGAAAAAGATGTTTGAGCCCGCGCAGCAGACGACGGGCCCAGCGGACTGTAGGCCGATCCGGCAGTTCCGTTAAAAACTTCAGTTCCCTTATCAAGTGCGCCAGACAGAACTGCGCCAGGATCCCATGGCGGCCGATGTACTTGCGATAAGCCGAGTAGTAGTCGCAGCCCAGGACTCCGGCAAAGTCCTGGCCCAGCAGTTGCTCGAGTACCTGTGAGCCCCGACTGCCATCAATGTGCAACAGCGTGAAGCGCTCGGCCCGGAACACCCAAGCCCACCACAGCGTCTTATTCTCCGGATGACCCGTCTCATCGACATTGACCAGCGGCTGATCCGGCAGGACTTGGGACAAGGCTTCGTAGGGCAACTGCAGGGCTGCGGCCACCTTCCCCACCGCCTTGGCCAGCAGCCCCCGGGAAATTCTCACGTTGGCCACCTCGGCCAGGAACTCACTGAGAATGGAGTAGGAATCGTGCCCCCGACTCTTGAACCAGCCTAAAAGAGCCGTTAAATGCGGCCCCAGCAGGCCGGCTCGGCGCAAGGCTTTGGGTAAAGGGGTGGGCAAATGCTTTCGGCAGTGCGGACACCAAACGATCCGGGCCTGATGCTCGGTAACGATCAGAGGCTTGGGGGCCAATTCCACCTGCTGGAGGCGTTGAGCCAGCTGCCGAGTCGGCCGCACCGAGCCGCCACACTTAGGGCAGCGTTTGAGCTGATAAGTGCGACAGTGGTCGATGTGTTCGGGCGGCAAGTCCAGCCGCTCATGCCGGGGGTGACCCGCTTGAGCACCGATGTGGCCCGAGCCTTTGGGTCCGCCGGTCCGGGGAGGCTTGACGATATCGCTGGAAGGTGGCTTGGAGGAATTGGAGGAGTTTTTGTTGGCGACGGCGAGCTGGGCTTCTAATTCTCTGACGCGGCCTTGGAGTTGGAGGACCAAGGCTTCCAATTGGGCAATGTGCCGCAAGTACTGTTGTTCGCGATCCGAATCCATCATTACACCAATCAACGGCCTGTTTTCCCTTATAGGTACTGAGACAGGCAAAAGTCCAGCCCCCCCGGTGATGCTGGCATATTACGGCCTATGCATCGATAATCCGTGAACGGTTACAAAAAGTTTTTTCTTGGCGGTCTTGGCGGCCTTGGCGGTTCAATTGGTTTTACTCTCATACGCAACCAGCTTGCCCACCGCGGCAAAGCCAAAGCTCTGGTAGAGCGCAAGACTGGCCGCGTCGGCAGGATCAACGCCTGCGAGAATCCGCTTGAAGGTCGCGCAGGCGCAGAGGTCCAGGATTCGACCGAGCATCAGCCGGCCAACGCCCTGGCGTCGATACGCCGGTGTAACGTACAACTGGCGGATCACGCCCAGATCCCCTTCCGACATGACCCCGATCTGCGCGACGGCTTGCGCGTCTTTCATCGCCAACAGCATATCCCAATGCGGGTCGTCCAGGTGCGCCATCGCCACGTCCGCGGAAACACCCATCTCCCCGGCCAAGGCGCAAACATGCCGAAAACTGGCCCGCGCGGGAATAACCCTCAAGCCACGGATTTCCGAAATCATCAGCGGCGGCAAATGCACAAGGCGCAGAACATCACATGCCAAAGCCATCCAGCCCTGTTGCCGAAGATACAGCGCCATCGGCCCGGCCTGTGCAGGATCGCCCGAAGGATTGAGGACAACAGACCGACAGACCGCGCCGGCCTGTTGAAAATGATTTTCAACAGCCGCCAAAACCTGTTCAGGCGAAACACCCTCCGGCAGAGCAACGTCGAGAACGCGATTGGCATCCGGGACATGAGCAAGCTGCCGATTGGCAAAGGCGACGCCGAACTCCAGGGGGGTTTCGTCGGCCAGATGGCGCGACCAATGCAGCTCCGTCCGATGAAAAAGGCGAACCAGATCATCCGCGGAAGGTTCGAGAGCGTGAAGAATGGGCAGTGGCATGATCATTCCTTCCCCGAACTCCGGGCTTCGGTGCTATCCACGATAAACGTAATAGGCCCGTCATTAGTCAGTGAAACCAGCATATGCGCGCCGAACCGGCCGGTGTTCACGGCTACGCCCAGGGCGGTGACGGCAGCGACGAGTTGGTCGAAAAATATCCGCCCCTTCTCGGGCGCGGCGGCCGCATCGAGAGAAGGCCGCCGGCCCCGCCGCGTCTGTGCGGCGACGGTGAAGTTGCTCACCAGCAGCATCGATCCGCCGGCCTGGCGGATGTCCAGATCAAAGTTCAACTCGCCGTTGGGAAAGATGCGCAGGGAAGCGAGTTTGCCAGCCATCCAGCTTATGTCGGCCTCGGTATCATCCTGATGGACGGCGACGAGAACGACCATGCCGGCGCCCGTGCGGCCGACGATGGCGCCATCCACCTCGACTTTCGATTCGGCGACTCGCTGAATTACGGCGATCATAAAAATGCTCCGGAAGGGGAAACGAGCTTTCCCAGCGTGCGGTGCGGGGTGACGCGATCAATCCGCACGCGAACGGATTGGCCGACCAGGGATTCGGGGCCTTCAAAGGTGACGGAAAAATATCGTTCGCAGCGACCATGACGAAACCGGGCGTACTCGGGAACCTCTCGCTCCTCGGCCGAGGGTCGCTCGACGAGCAATTCCACCTCGGTATCGAGAAACTGGGTGCGGAATTTCAGGGAGCAGGCCGAAGCCGCCTGGCGGAGCAGGTTGATTCGCCGGTTGACAACCGGACCCGCAATAAATTCGTCCGTCCAGCGGGCGGCGGCCGTCCCGGGACGCGGCGAATAGGGGAAGGCGTGGATGTGAATGAAGCCGACGCGCTCGACCACGTCCATCGTCCGGGCGAATTCCTTGTCGGTTTCCCCGGGGAAACCGACAATCACGTCGGTAGTCAGGGCCGGGCGATCAAAAGCCGCTCGAAGCTGCTCTACCATGCGAAGAAAATCATCCCGCCGATATTGCCGGTTCATTCGATGCAGCAGAACGTCCGATCCGCTCTGCAGCGGCAGATGGAAATGCGGCACCACCTGCGGATGGCGACGAAGGGTGGCGATGAGATCAGGAGTGAGGTCGGCCGGTTCCAGGCTGGACAAGCGCAGTCGTCGCAGGCCGGGCACCTGCTGGCAGAGGGCGTCGATAAGCCGGGCGAGAGGTTTGACGGACAAAGGCAACTGGCGACGATGGAGGGCGGTGGATTGGCCATAGGCGCCGAGAAAAATA
Source organism: uncultured Phycisphaerales bacterium (assembly GCA_963841305.1). Taxonomy (GTDB): domain Bacteria; phylum Planctomycetota; class Phycisphaerae; order Tepidisphaerales; family Tepidisphaeraceae; genus CAWJBR01. Next base: position 884,852 of record CAWJBR010000002.1, read on the forward strand.
CCGGTGAGGACCAGTTCCATATGGCCGGCGGCGACAAGACGTCGGGCTTCCTGCACGGCGTCTTCCGGGGGTTTGCTCCAGAGTTTGGGCCGGAGCTTGGGGATAATGCAGTAGGTGCAATGGGCATCGCAGCCGTCCTGAATCTTCAGAAAGGCCCGCTGGTGGCCGGTCTGGCGCTGGCCCAAAAGCGGAAGGGACGTGGTGCCGAAGGCCGGGGGCGCCGAAGGCTCGACCGACGGTGAGGCACCCCACTCATCCAGCAGGCCGTTGAGCTGCCGGGCCAAATCGTCGTGGTGGCCGAGAACCGCATCCACCCCCATCAGGGCAGCCGCCTCGGCGGGGTTGCTGGTGGCCCAGCACCCGGCGACGACCACCCGCGGCCGCCGCCCGTCCGCGCCCGCCCGCGCCTGCCGGCGAACCGTCTGGCGGCTTTTCCCCGATGCTTGAACCGTCACGCTGCAAGTGTTAATAACTTCCAGATCGGCGTCGGATTCGACCCGCACCAGCCCCCGGGAGCGCAGCAACACGGCGATTTGCTCGCTTTCGTACTGATTGACCTTGCAACCGAGGGTGGTGATGGAAAAAGTTTTCATAGGCCAGTACCAACATTGCCGTCAATTATATATAGTGTAACCTTGAGGACTTCCACAACCGGAACGGTTGAGTAAGATGTGCCGGGCCGGGGACGAAAAGTGACGGTCCCATCCGCCATGCTGTACGGCGGCGCTGTTGACGTTACACCTTGGTTTGGTGCATCCGGGAGTGTCGTCACCCCCTGACGAGAACTCCCACAACGCATCCGGCCGACCGCCTGACCGGCTGGGCTACGGTGACAGGAGACAATATGGCATCTGCTCGTTTTGCCTGGGGTATCGACGTTGGCAACCGCGCCTTGAAGGCCGTCCGGCTGATTCGCGACGGCGGCCGGATCAAGGTCGATGATTTCGAGATCATCGAACACGGGCAGGTCCTGTCCAACGCCGGGGACAACCGCCCTTCCCTCATCCAGTCGGCCATCGCCAATTTCGTCCAACGCCACAACCTCAAAAACAACGCCATCGCCGTCGCCGTCAGCGGCCAATCCAGCTTCGCCCGCTTCATCAAGCTCCCCCCCGTCGAACCCAAGAAAATCCCCGAAATCGTCCGCTTCGAAGCCATTCAGCAGATCCCCTTCCCGCTGGACGACGTGGAATGGAGCTACCAGCTTTTTCAGCCCACCGATTCGCCGGACGTGGAAGTCGGCATCTTTGCCATGCGTAAGGAACTGGTGAACCATCACCTGAAATTCTTCACCGACGTGGACTTGAACGTCCAACTCGTGCAGATGAGCCCCTTGGCCGTGTACAACGCCATGTATCACGACCAGCAGATCAACGGCACGACGATGATCGTAGACCTGGGCGCGGAAAACACGGACCTGATTATCGCCGACAACGATACGATCTGGATGCGGTCGATCCCCATCGGTGGAAACAACTTCACCGAAGCCCTGGTCAAGAGTTTCAAGCTGAGCTTCGCCAAGGCCGAAGACTTGAAACGCAACGCCGCCACCAGCAAGTACGCCCGCCAGATTTTCCAGGCGATGCGGCCGATCTTCTCGGACCTGGTGGCGGAAGTTCAACGGTCCATCGGCTTCTACGCTTCCGTGCATCGCGATTCGCGGATCAAGAAAATGCTGGCCATCGGCGGCACCTTCCGCCTGCCCGGCCTCCTGAAATACCTGGAACAGAACCTTCAGCTTCCCATCGAACGCATCAACAGCCTCGGCGCCGGCGCGCCGGCCGACAACAAGCTGGCCTCGACGTTCAACGAAAACCTGCTGTCGATGGTGACGGCGTACGGCCTGGCGCTGCAAGCCATGGAGGCGGGCAAGATCAACAGCTCGCTGCTCCCGGAGCAAATCCGTCAGGCCAAGCTGTGGAAGGAAAAAACCAAGTGGTTCGCCGCCGCCGCCGGTTTGATTGTCGCCGGAACGGGCATTGGTTACGGCAGCCTTTATCTGCAGCGGGACGCGTTTGACTCGGCCGTAAACTTCAACGGCCCGAAGATCGCCGCCGTGCGCCGCCAGGCCGAGGGCCTCAGCCGGGACTGGAGCGAGATCGAACAGTCCGGCAGCGTGGACCGGCAACGCATCCTCAACATCAAGTCGATGGAGGATTACCGCACCCTCTGGCCGCAGTTGCTCAGCGACCTCCGTAGCGCATTGCCTGATCCGGGCGAAGCGTTGAAGACGGCAATGGTCAAAGGCGACGTACAGGCGATCCGGGCCATTGACCGCGGGTCGCGCAATTTGATCCTGATCGACAGCGTCTACTCGCGTTACCTGCCGAACATGGCGTCCATCCTGGCCAGCGAGGATGCGTTCAAGCAGGCCGCGAAAGAGATCAGTTCCACTTCGGCTCCGATGCAGACGGGCATGGGAATGCCCTCGATGCCCATGCCGACGCCGACGCCCAATGAAAACGCCTCCGGCGCAGCCGCCGGCCCCCGTGGTTTCCTGGTGACCGTATACGGCACCACGCCCAACAGAAGCGGATACACCCTCATCGACGACAGCCTGATCAAATCGATGCTCAGTAGATCGACTGCCGCCGGATCGGCGAAACGGCCTTACCGCATTATCAAAGCCAGCATCCTGACGGCTCAGCAGATCAAGGCCGATCCAACGCGAATGGCGGCCCTGAAAGCCGCCTACGACAACCTCACCAATACCAACAACATCATTACAGGCGTTCCCACAGTCACCACGGGTGCCCCCGCGGTCACCCCCGCCGGAACTCCCGCTCCGGCGGTTGCCGACCCTTACGCGGATCGGCTTACCGGTGAAAATACGCTCGAAGACTGGCAGTTCATCGTGGTGTTTGCGGTGGAACTGGATCCGCCGGCGTCTCCTGCGACGCCCTGATCCTGATCGGCGAATTTCCTCAAATGCCCGGCGACGGAGAATCAGGTCATGGACATCGTTAAAAAGAACATCCTCAGCATCATCTGCGGCGCGGTCGCACTGATCGCCCTGGTAGCCTCGTTCTGGCCGCTGGGCAGCTATACCTCGGAGCTGGAAGCCCGAAGCCGCGAACAAATCCAGATCCAGCAAACCCTTCAGCGGATGCTCTCCGCCCACCGGCAGTGGCCGATCGTGGACCCGGAAAATCCCGCGCAGGAAGCGCTGGACCAGTTCCCCAGCGAGGCGGTCATCGCCAAGGGCCGGGAACTCCGCAACAAGGTCCAGACCGAGAGCCAGGCCATGATGGAATTGGCCCGGAAGATGAACGAGCATAAGCCGCTGGTGCCCGAGTCGCTGCCGAAGCCGGATGATCGCGCGGCCTTCAGCTTCCGGGATTACTACAGGAAGATGCTCGTCGCCGCCGAACCCGGCGCGATCGCCGGCTCTTTGGCGCTGAACGTGCTCAAGGGCGGCGTCCCGCCCACTTCCGAGGAAATCAACCGCGAGGCCGATGCCCGCAAGAAAGATGCCGAAAAACGCATCCTGACCATCGCCGGCCAAAAAGATCCGGTCAGCGAACAACGCGTCAATACCGCCCTCCGGACGGAGCTCCTGGGCTTGCCGGCAAAGATGCGGCGGCAGGCGGCCGAGAAAATCATGGTCTACGTCAACCCCGACGCCATGTACCTTTCGACGTTCATCAGCGGCCCCAGCGCCCCCAACGCCACCCAGATCTGGCAAGCCCAGATCGGCCTGTGGATTCAACAGGACGTGGCCGACGCCATCGCGACCATGAACAAGAACTCCGCCGCCAAAAACGTGATGGAATCGCCGATCAAGCACCTCATCAAAATCGAGGTCACCGACCAGATGCCCCAGTTGAGGGCGGGCGAGATGCCGGTGGTTGACCCCAACAGCTCGTCGCAGCGAAACACGGCGCAATTCCCCACCGGCCGGGTTTCCAACCCCCTGTATGACGTGACGCGGTTCCGACTGATCGTCAACGTCGAGGCGGAGAAAATTCCGGCCTTCATCCAGGAATTGGAAAAGGGCCGGTTCATCACCGTTTATCAGGCGGAGGTGGAGAAAGTGGATTCGCCGCTGGCGGCCATAAGAGACGGGTACATGTACGGCCCGGCGCCCGTCGCTCAGCTTACCCTTCAGTGCGAGGCGTTGTTCCTGCGCAACTGGACGGTGCCGCTGATGCCGCCGGCCATCCAGCAGGCTTTGGGACTGGCGCCGGCCCCGGGAACCAATCCCGGCTGATTTTTTCGACCCTTGGCAAATGACGTTTAACCACCAACTTTACGAGGTGGAGCATGCAGAAGTATCTGAAGTATCTCGAACAATATGTGCAGTGGATCGCCATCGCCCTGGGGGCGGCGTACCTGCTGTACATGGTTTACGGCTACGCGGTGCAGCCGCCGGTGAAGGTGGCGGGCAAACCGCTCTCGCCCAGCGAGTTGCCCAAGCTCATCGCCGACGGGCCGGCACGCCAACTGGAAGACGCGATGCGCAACCGCACCGTCCCCAATAAGGACGTGCAGCCGTTTGCTCCGCACTTCGGCAAAACCATGGCCTGGCAGGATCAACCGTCGATGCGACTGGCCTTGCCGTGGATCAACAGCGTCACCCAGACCGCCAAAACCGAAGAAGCCAAGGTGGATACCAACGTCGGAGACCAGGTCGTCAAGCTGCCGGAGCTGCCCGCCGCCAAATTCAAGGCGTTTTCCGCGGGCCATTCGGTGGTCTCCATTCCCACCGGATCGACGCCCGACGCCAAGTCCCAGCCCGTCGCTTCGCCGGCCGGCGAAACCACGCAGGATTGCCAGTGGGTCACCGCCTCGTTCGTCATACCCATGCCCGACGTCGTCAAAGCGTTTGACGAAACGAACATCCCCGCGGTCTTGCGCAACAACACCATGTTCCTGCGAATCGAGCTGTTGCGGCAGGAAATGCAGGCCGACGGTTCCTGGGGCGCCGAGAGCGTCATCAAGCCTCTGGCCATCCACGAGCAGCCGCCCTTCCCCTCCGACCACCGGGAAGACCAGCTTCATTACGTCGATTGGGCATCGAAGAACGCCGCCGACATCATTGCCCCGAGTTTCTATCGTTGGGTGAAGCCCGACGCGTGGTACGCCCCCGGCCAGCCCAATCCCAACGAGGCTGTCGCCACCCCGGCGGAGCAGGCGATGGATGCCGCGACACAGGCCCGACTGCTCGCGGAAAAGAAAGCCGCCGACATCGCCGAACGACAACGCAAGGCCGCCGAACGCACCGCCCGCGCCGCCCGCACCAGCCGGACGCCGACCCGCAACTCCCGCAACCCGTCGATGGAGCCTTCCATGCCCGGAACGCCCACCATGCCCCCCGCCATGCCATCCGCCCCCCCGGCGATGCCGCCCTCCCTGCCGCCCGCCATGGTTAACGGGATGCCGACCCCATCCCCCTTGCCGCCCAACCCGCTCAATCCGTCAATGACTCCCGGCGGACCTATGGGTTTCGCCCCAACCGGCCCGGCCGGTGGTTTCAACCCCGCAACCCTGGGCGACGTCGAAGTATGGGCTCACGATGATACGGTCCAGCCCGGCAAAACCTATCGCTACAAACTGCATTACAAACTCAAGAATCCCGTGTTCCTCTCCACCAACGTGGCCGAACCCCTGAGCCTGGCCGACGAACTGGCCATCGACGGCAAGGATGGTCAGTGGAGCGATCCCATCACCATCAAGTCGGCAACCACCTTCTTCCTCGCCAGCGGGCTCCCTCTCCGCGACGGCAACGCCACACGGATTGACGTGTTCGCCTGGAAAGGCGGACTCTGGCAACGCAAAACCATCACCCTGTCGGCAGGCGATCTGATCGAAGGCACCGATTGGACGCTGGTTGATCTGCGAATGGCTCCGGGACACGAGATGCGCGCCGTCCTGAGCAACGACAACGGCAGTTTGTCCATCCACGACTCCAAGACCGATCAGGCAGACCCCGAATACCTGCGGCTGAAAAAACTCACCGATGCCGCCCGAGCCCCAACCGGCCCTGCGGCTATGCCATAACTCTCCCCCCAAATGAATCGATTTGAACCCCAAAGCCCTGGATACCTATCCAGGGCTTTTTCATGGACTTACGTTCCCCCGCCGGACGCTCCAGATTCGCTCGGGCTTGTGTTATTCCCCTCATTCTCATAGTATTTTCCCTCTGTTTATAGAAGTTCCCCTGTGGAGTTGAAATGATCGCCAGCACTACGTCCGAACGAACCATTATTATCCGAATCAAACGCCAGGACGGACCTGAAAAGCCTTCCCGATGGGAAGAGTTTGCCGTCCCCTGGCGGCCGAACATGAACGTGATTTCATGCCTGCAATACATCGCCGCCCATCCCGTCACCACCGACGGCACGGAAACCACCCCGCCGGTCTGGGATGCCGGCTGCCTCGAGGAAGTCTGCGGCGCCTGCACCATGGTCATCAACGGTCGGGTGCGCCAATCCTGCTCCGCCCTCGTCGATAAGCTCGGCGAACCAGGCGAACCCATCACCCTCGAACCCATGAGCAAGTTCCCCCTGGTGCGCGACCTGTTCGTTGACCGCCAGCGCCTCTTCAACGACCTCAAACGCGTCAAAGCCTGGGTTCCCATCGACGGCACCTACGACCTCGGCCCCGGCCCGGCCATCTCCCAGCAGCTTCAGGAAGAACGCTATCCCCTTTCCCGCTGCCTGAGCTGCGGCTGCTGTCTGGAAGCCTGCCCGCAATACACCCCCGCCGGCAACTTTGTCGGAGCCGCCGTCATCAGCCAGACCCGCCTGTTCAACGACCACCCCATCGGCAAAGCCCTGAAGAGCGAACGCCTGGACATCCTGATGGAAAACGGCGGTATCTCCGAATGCGGCAAGGCCGGCAACTGCGTGCAGGTCTGCCCCAAGCAAATCCCGCTGCTGGAATCCATCGCCGTGGTTCAACGCCAGGCGACGGTTCACACCATCAAGCGGTTCTTCAGCAAATAACCCCCCATCAAAAACGCCCCCGCAGTGGCTTGCTCTTCGCGTCCCCCGAGGATCGCGAATACCCTTCAAAGCCCCGGATGCACATCCGGGGCTGCGAACCCCATCCCGCCCTCCTTCGCCTTCCCCTTTTTTCCCCGTAACGTTGACACAACGCGCCCTATGGTCTAGCTTGAATTGATGCTGCGATTTACCCGACATGGTTTCTGGGAAATGCTCATCGGCTCGATCCTGCTGATCGCCCTGGGCATGGGGTTAGGCTGGGTCTACCGGCCGCTGGCGTTGATCGTTGTGCCCGTGCTGGTCTGGCTGTTTGCCTTCTTCCGCGATCCGCTTCGCGCCATTCCCGCCGACCCCCGCGCCATGGTCAGCCCCGCCGACGGCAAGGTTTCCGACATCACCGAAGTCGATCATGATCCGCTTCTCGCCGGGCCGGCCGTTCGCATCGGCATCTTCCTCTCCGTCTTCAACGTCCACGTCAACCGCACCCCCTGCGACGGCCGGGTCGTCTCGGTCATCTACAAAAAAGGCAAGTTCATCAACGCGATGAACCACAACGCCGCCTCCTCCGATAACGAATCCAACACGCTCGTCCTGGCCGAACCCAACGGCGACCGCCCGATCGCCGTGGTCAAGCAGATCGTCGGCCTCATCGCCCGGCGAATCGTCTGCATCGCCAAACCCCAGGACGCCCTCTCACGCGGCCAGCATTTCGGCATGATCAAGTTCGGCAGCCGCACCGAGCTTTCCATCCCCAGGTGGCTGGACCCGCAAATCAAAGTCGCGGTCGGACAAACGGTTCACGGCGGAACGGACGTCCTGGCCGTCTGCAACCAGCCCCTCCAAGCCGCGGCCGCCCCCCAACAGGAGGCACTGGCATGAGCGACCCCCGATCCGACGCCAACTCACTGGCCCGCAGTTCCCGCGAGCATCGCCGGCGTCGATTCCGCCGACACCGCCGTCGGGCCTACATCCGCTCGGTCTACTCCCTGCCCAGCCTCGCCACCCTCGGCAACGCCATCTGCGGCTTCGGCGCCATCTATATTTCCAGCCTGGCTTTCGCCGAGCCCGGACGCGATCCGATCACCGAAATGTTCGCCGCCCACGCCTTCACCGCCGCCGCCGTACTCATCTTCCTGGCCATGGCTTTCGACGGCATCGATGGCCGCCTCGCCCGCTTTACCCGCCACACCACCGACTTCGGCGGCCAACTCGACAGCCTTGCCGACGTCATCAGTTTCGGCGTGGCCCCGGCCTTCCTCGCCGTGCAAGTCTTCAAACACGAAGGCCCCGACGTACCGGTCTTTCTCTCCCGCGCCATCTGGGCCGCCAGCGCGCTGTACATGAGTTGCGCCGCCATCCGCCTGGCCCGATTCAACGTCTCCAACGAACACGGCGAGCAGCACCACTACAGTTTTCTGGGCCTGCCCAGCCCCGGTGCCGCCGGCGCCGTGGCGGCCCTGATCCTCATGCAGCAAAGCCTCAAGACCGACCCCGGCAGCGGCCAATCCCCCCTCTGGGATCACTTGAGCCTGGCGTGCGTCTGGCTCCTGCCGATTGTCGTGACGTTCACGGGACTGATCATGGTCAGCACCATCCGCTATCCCCATCTGATCAACCGCTATCTGCGCGGCCGGCGCTCCATGGGTCGGCTCCTGTGTGTTCTGGTGATTGCGCTATTGTTCATCGTCGGCCGGCAATACACCTTGGCCATCGGCATGCTCATCTATTCGTTCTACGGCGTGGCAGGCTGGGTCTTTTCCCGCTTCCGCGCCAAACCTCCCCAAACACCCACCCCCTTGCCTTGAGATAACAACACGACATAATCATCCCCATACAATAAAGCTCGTTTCGCCGCTGCCCGCAGGGCAGCGTGTTTTTCATCATTCGCCTGAAACCTATGTCTAACCAACCCGTCGTCACTCGTTTTGCCCCCTCCCCCACCGGCTATCTCCACGTCGGCGGCGCACGCACCGCGCTGTTCAGTTGGCTATTAGCCCGTCACGCCGGCGGCCGATTCCTCCTCCGCATCGAAGACACCGACCTGGCCCGCAGCACCGAAAAAGCCGTCACCCAACTGCTCGAAGACCTGCAATGGCTCGGCCTGCACTGGGACAACTCCCAACTCGTCTTCCAAAGCAAACGCACCGCCGTCTACAACGCCATCATCGACGACCTGATGAAGCGCGACCTGGCCTACAAAGCCTACGAAACCCCCGAAGAGCTCAACGCCCAGCGGCAGATCGCCGAACGCGAAAAGCGGGCCTTCATCTACCGTCGCCGAACCCTCGCCGACGAGCAACTCCGCCGCTACGAAGCCGAAGGCCGCCCCCACGTCGTCCGCTTCGCCATGCCCGTCAAGGAATACCGTTTCCACGACGTGGTCCTGGACAAGGAGGTGGCGCTCCCCGCCAGTCAGGTGCAGGATTTCGTGATCCGCAAGACCGACGGCATGCCCACCTACCACTTCGCCGTGGTCGTGGACGACGCCGAGATGGGCGTCAACCACATCCTCCGCGGCCAGGAACATCTGCTCAACACCGTCAACCATATCGGTTTGCAGGAAGCCCTCGGCTACCCCCGCCCCGCCTACGGCCATCTGCCCATCATCCTCAACACCGACGGCTCCAAGATGGGCAAGCGCGACCGCGACAAGAAAATCCGCCATCAAACCAACCTCTGGTTCAAGGGCCACAAAAAAACCGCCGACGACCTGGCCGTCGCCGCCAACCTGCCGGCCGTCCGCGTCCATGACTGGATCGCCGACAACACCAAACAACTGGACATCCCCGAGCAGGCCGCCGTCATGCGCGTCATCGGAATGAAGGAATCGGACCTGCCGGAAATTCTCATCCACGATTTCCGCAAGAACGGCTATCTGCCCGAAGTGCTGCTGAACTTCCTGGCCCTTCTGGGCTGGAGCCCCGGCAACGACCGCGAACGCATGAGCGTCGAAGAGATGGTCCAGCTCTTCAGCCTCGACGGCATCGGCAAGAGCAACGCCAAGTTCGACCGCGACAAGCTCCTCTCTTTCAACACCGAAGCCTGCGCCGCCGCCGCGCCCGATCGCCTGCTGGCCGCCATGAAGGATTTCCTCTCGGTCAATCCCGATTCCCCCCTGAACCAGGCCGACGACGCCGCGCTGCGCCGGCTGCTGAAAATGAAACACGGCGTCCACATCCTCCGCGAAGTGGACGACGCCACCCGATTTTTCTTCCTGCCCGACGATCAGATCGTCTTCGCCCCCGACGCGGTGGAAAAAGTTCTGCGCAAGAACAACGCCCAGGGGCTGACCGCCCTGCGCGACGTCCGCCAGATCCTCGCCGCCGTCACCGACTGGACCGCCCACGGCATCGAAGCCGCCGTCAACGGCTACTGCGCCGAAAAACAGCTCGGCCTGGGCAAAGTTGCCCAACCCATCCGCGTCGCCATCAGCGGCGCCACCGTCAGCCCGCCCATTTTTGAAAGCCTGGAATTTCTCGGAAAATCGCGCACGTTGGCAAGAATTGATCGCTGTCTGTCCCTGATCCAGTAGGCGATTGTGGACGGGGTGTGGGAAAGATGAAGCGACAGGCGGGCCGTCTGTAATTTTACCGGCCTCAGCGTTACCATCTTTGCAGCAATTCCTCCGTGTTGCCCGATGATGGGTTAGGTTATTGTTCGTTTAGGGATGGACCATGAGTCAGTTGGTAGACTCCTCTCTCGCCGGCCAGTTTGATCGCCTGCCGCCGCATTCGCTCGAGGCCGAAATGTGTCTGCTGGCCTCCATGATGCTGGACAAGGAAGCCATCGGACAGATCGTCCAGATCATCGAACGCGACAGCTTCTTCCAGGCCGATCACCAGATCATCTACGACATCCTCGTCAAGCTCTACGAGCAGAACCGCCCCATCGACGCCGTCATCCTCCGCGAAGAACTGCTCAAGCGCCAACTCCTGGAAGAAGTCGGCGGAGCCGCCTACCTGGCGCACATTCTCTCCAGCGTCCCTTCCGCCGCCCACGCGGCCCACTACGCCGGCATCGTCCGCGAAAAGGCCCTGCTCCGGCAACTGATCGCCGCCAGCAACGACGTCCTCCGCGACGCCTACGCCCCCCACGAACAAGCCGACCTCGTCCTGGACAAAGCCGAAAAACGAATCTTCGAAATCGCCCAAAAGAAAGTCGGCAACTCCATCGTCCCGCTGGAAACCATCCTGCACGAGGTTTTCGACATGATCGAAAACCGCGGCCAGCGCGGCCTGGAAACCCGCTTCTTCGAACTCGACGACATGCTCAACGGCCTTCAGCCCGGCGAAATGGTCATCGTCGCCGCCCGTCCCTCCATGGGTAAAACCGCCTTCGCAATGAACGTCGTCGAGGCCATCAGCGCCGACCAGCAGATCGCCACCGCCGTCTTCTCGTTGGAAATGAGCAAACAACAACTCGCCCAACGCCTCTTGTGCAGCCGCGGCGACATCGACTCGCACAAACTCCGCAAGGGCATGCTCCAGGCCCACGAATACACCAAACTGGCCAGCGTCGTCGGCGAACTCTCCAAAGCCCCCATCTTCGTGGACGACTCGCCCGGCCTGACCATCCTCGAACTCCGCGCCAAAGCCCGCCGCCTCAAGATGCAGCACGACATCAAGTGCATCATGATCGACTACATGCAGCTCATGGACAATCCCGGCGTGGAAAGCCGCCAGCAGCAGATCAGCGAAATCTCCCGCGGCATCAAGAGCGTCGCCCGCGAACTGGGCGTCCCGGTCATCGCTCTTTCCCAGCTCAACCGCGCCAGCGAAGGCCGCGACGGCCACCGCCCGCGCATGAGCGACCTGCGCGAATCCGGCTCCATCGAACAGGACGCCGACGTCGTCATGCTGCTGCACCGCGAGGACTACTACCGCATGAGCGAGCCCGACTTCGTGCCCGACAACATCGCCGAAATCATCATCGCCAAGCAGCGCAACGGCCCCACCGGCACCGTCAAACTCACCTTCGACAACAAATGCACCCGCTTCAAAAATCTCGCCGCGCAAGTGGACCCTTTCTAACCCATTACCCACTTTCTCTTCTGAAAAGTCTATAATTCTCCATGAACACGCTTCAAGAACTCTGTTCCCTCCCCACCGCCCCCTTCGCAGAAGACCACGTCATCCAATACGTCCAGAGCTTCGTTGCCCGCCGCCCCAAGCTCCGCCTCTCGCGCGACCAGGCCGGGAATTTACTGATCCAACTCCCCTCCCGCCAGCGCCACCCCCGATGGGTCTTCACCGCCCACATGGACCACCCCGGCTTCATCGCCCGGCGGATGACCTCCCCCCGCACCCTCCAGGCCGATTTCCGAGGCTACGTCCTGCCCGACTACGTCCAAGGCGCCAAAGTAAGATTCTTCGACAACCAAACCCAAATCCCCGCCGTCGTCACTTCAGTGACCACAACCAAAACCCACCCTGCCCCTCGGCAAGTCACCCTCAAAGTCTCCCGCCCCATCGCCCCCGGCTCCCCCGGCATGTTCGACCAGGGCGAAGGCCGAACCCGCGGCGGCAAGTTCTACTCCCGGGCCTGCGACGACGTTGCCGGCTGCGCCGCCGCCTTAACCATGCTCGACGAACTGCTGCGCACCCCCGCGCGTCCCCGTAGCCGTCCTGCTGACTCGCGCCGAAGAAGAGGGCTTCATCGGCGCCATTGCCGCCGCGACCCGGCCGAAGCTATTGCGAAAGACCGACCGCGTCATCGCCATCGAATGTTCCGCCATGCAACCCTACGCCCCCCAAGGCCGCGGCGTCATCATCCGCGTCGGCGACAAGACCAGCGTATTCAACTCCTCGCTCAGTTATTTTCTCACTGAACAAGCCACCCGCCTGGCCAGGAAAGACAAGACCTTCAAATTCCAGCGAGCCCTCATGCCCGGCGGCACCTGCGAAGCCACCGTCTACGACGTCTACGGCTTCACCGCCTCCTCCCTCTGCGTCCCCCTGGGCAACTACCACAACATGAACCGCGAAACCCAAAAGATCGGCCCGGAGTACATCGACCTGAACGACTGGCGCAACATGGTCAAGCTCTTCGTCCACCTCGCCCGCACCGGCCACGAGTACCAACCGGGCCATCGACTACTCAAGGAAAAAGTGGAAAAGCGTTTCCGCCAGCTTCAACATCTGCTGTAAGAAAACCCCTACGCCGGATCGTACCCCTCGCCCCCCCACGGATGGCACCGGCCGATGCGCTTGATCGTCTTCCACGCCCCCACCCACGGCCCATACTTATTAATCGCATCGATCGCATATTGGCTGCACGACGGCACATACCGGCAGTGCCCGCCCATCCACACCCCCAGCGTCACCCGGTAAAGCATCACAAGATGAATCAGCAGCCATCGCATAACCAATCACTACGAATCCACATCCTGCCGCCCCATCTGTTCCCACCTGCCATGCAGTTTCCGCACCGCCTCCCCCAGCAGTTGCTGATATTCCGCCAGTTCCAGCGGCTCATGAGGCCGGACCACCACCACCAGATCATACCCGCGCGGAAACTCGTATTGCATCAGACGAAACGCTTCCCGCAGCAACCGTTTGATCCGATTCCGTCGCACCGCCGTCCCCACCCGTCTGGAAATGCTGATCCCCATCCGTCCATGCCCCAGTTCGTTAGGCAGCGCATACACCGTCACCGGCCCGCGCGTCTGGCGCACCTGCGCCTCAAACACCGCCTCAAACGCCGGCCGCCCCCCCAGCCGACAGCTTCGCGGATATATAAACCGTTGTTGCGCCATAAAACCGTTTCGCGGCGGCCCTACGGGCCGCAGGCTGAGCTATCCCCCATAAGGTACAACAAACCACCACCGCTGCCGAGGCATCCCCTCCCGCACCGGATTCTGTTCAACGTACTCAATCCGATCCCGCACATCCTTCGCCGTATTCAAAAACACCCTCCGGCTATTGCGCCCCCAAGGCGAAGGAAAACTCCCGTCCTTCTGCGGATATTCCTGCAAAGGATGCAACCCTTCTTCAATCAATCTCCGCGTCGCGCCACCTTTGAGCAGGTTAATCATCTGCTCAACCCGGTACTCGTGCCGGGCAAGCACCAAATGCACGTGACAGGGAAGAATAGCGCAGGCATGCACGAAAAATCCCGCCTTCTCGATCACCACAGCAAAGCCCCTGCCAACCGCCCGCGCCTGCAACCCGCTCAGCCTCACCGGCGGGAACATCAATTCCCGCTTGGCGGCAAGGCGGCGCTGCACGTCATGAGCAGCCGAAGCCACCGAACGACGACTGGCCGTGGTGGTTGCTTTGCCAAATGGCAAAAGCCGCCAGGAGCGGACGAAAGTTGAATTGGACCCACGCGGATCATTCGGCAGCCAGAAGCCGTAGGTGCTGAAGATGACATGGTAGGCTTGAACCATGGGGCATCTTAAGGCCTGCGGCCCGGAGGGCCGCCGCGAAACGAAATGGGGAATCTCAGTGCACTCCTTTTTCCGCCAGCCACCGCTCGGCATCCAACGCCGCCTTGCAGCCCATTCCCGCGGCGGTAATCGCCTGCTTATACACCGGGTCGGCAACATCCCCCGCCGCAAAGACGCCTTCTACGCTGGTGGCCGTGCGGAACGGGTCGGTCAGCACAACAAACCCCTTGGGGTCCAGCTTCACCTGATCGTTCAAAAACCGCGTGTTGGGCGTGTGGCCGATGGCGACGAACAGGCCGGTGGCCTCGAGCGTCTGCTCTTGGCCGGTCTTGACGTTTTTAACGCGCACGGCCGTCATGCCCCGTTCTTCATCTCCGAGCACTTCCTCCACGACCGAGTGCCATACCGGCTTGACCTTGGGGTTGGCCAGGAGGCGATCCGCCATCACCTTGCTGGCGCGCAGCGCATCACGCCGATGCACCAGATAAACCGTCCCGGCAAACTTCGTCAAATACGTTGCTTCCTCCGCCGCCGAGTCCCCGCCGCCCACCACGACGATGGGCTTGCCGCGAAACCGGGGCAACGCCCCGTCACACACCGCACACGCCGACACCCCATGATTCTTGTACACCCCTTCCGATTCCAGCCCCAGGTAATTCGCACTGGCCCCCGTGGCAATGACCAGCGCATGGGTCTCGGTCATCGCCCCGGAAGAATCCTCCACCACGAACGGCCGGCGCGACAAATCCACCCGCACGACGTCCTCGGTGATAACCCGCGTGTCAAACCGCATGGCCTGCTCACGCTGCTTCATCATCAGCTCCGGGCCTTGAACCCCTTCAGGAAAACCCGGGAAATTCTCCACCTCGGTAGTCAAATTAAGCTGCCCCATCGGCAGCGTTCCCTTCAACCGGTTGTCCTCGGTAATAGCGCCCTCAAAGACCAACGGCGACAAACTCGCGCGGGCCGCATAGATCGCACACGTCCATGCCGCCGGACCCGACCCGATGATGACCAATTTCTCTGCCATGCGATTCCCTATCCTCTTTTTGCGCAGCCTTTCACGGCCACTCTTCCCTTATCTCCGGGCAGGTCATCTCAACCTGTCCACCAACGCCACAACGAATTGTAGCACGCTCTGACCAGGCATGCACCTTGCGGCCTCGGCCGTATTCAGGCGGTCGGCCACAGGCTCATCACCTGCCGCACCTTCTCTTCCAGCGGCTGCTCCCCGGCGATCCAATGGACCTGCGAAAACCGCTTGAACCATTTCATCTGCCGCCGGGCCAGTTGACGCGTGGCGATTTTGATCTGTTCAACGGCCTCGTCCAGAGAAATCCGCCCCGACACATGTGCGATCAACTCATGATATCCCGTAGCTTCCCCGGCCGTTTGCGACAGGGTCGGGTAGCGCCGCATGAGCTGCCGGACTTCCTCGACCCACCCGCCAGCCATCATGGCTTTCACGCGGGCGTTGATCCGCCGATTCAACGCCTCCCGATCCCAGGCCAACCCCACCCACGTTGCCGGATGCCGCACCGCCGCCGATTCCCACGCCGTCTGAAACGAGGAGATCGGCCGGCCCGTCAGTTCATACACCTCCAGCGCCCGGATCAACCGCCTGGCGTCGTTCACATGAATCCGGCTGGCCGCCACCGGGTCCACTTCGCCCAGCCTCCGATGCAACTGCTCATTCGGCTCGGCGCACAACCGCTGCCGAACCGATTCATCCGCCCCCGGCCCTTCAAACAATCCTTCAAACAGGGATTTGTAATACAGCGGAGTCCCCCCCGTCGCGACCAGCGGCACGCCCCGCTTCCCTGCATCGCGGATCACCGCATCAGCCAATTCCACGAACCGCGCCACCGCGAAGGGTTCATCGGGCAAAACCAGATCCAGCAGATGGTGCGGCGCCAGTTCGCGCTCTGCGGCCGTCGGCTTGGCCGTTCCGACGTCCATGCCGCGATAAACCTGCATGGAGTCCACGCTGAGGATTTCCCCCCCCGTGCGCCGGGCCAATTCCAAGGCCAGCTCCGACTTGCCCGAAGCCGTCGCGCCGAGAATCACCAGTAGCTTGCAGCAATCTGCCATCCGCAACACCGTCTGCCAATTTTGCAGGACCGCCGGCCAGCCTGTTCGACCGGCCGTTTTTGCAAGTGCCTCTATTTCGGCCGGCTACGACGAACCCCGAAGTTCAGCCCGCTGGCACGGCCTTTGTTCCACTGCTCACAGGGTAACGAAGTCCAGCATCTTATGAAAGGAGGCTTGATATGGCTTTACCGACACGTGTGTTTCATGGAGCGGGATTTGATCCGATGGAAGCCACCGAGCGGGAACTGGGGAACATGCTCAACCGTTTCCTCGGCGCACGCACGGGTGACGGCGGCGCGTACATGGCGCCGTATGCGGTTGACGTACACGAGGACGCCGACCACCTCTACGTCGAAGCCGAAATGCCCGGCTTCAAGAAAGACGAGATCGAGATCACCCTGGAAAACCAGACGCTGACCATCTCGGCCGAACGCAAGGCGGAAACGAAAAAGGAAGACACTTCCGTTCTTCTCAACGAGCGGCGGTACACGCGGTTTCTCCGCAGCTTCACGCTTCCGCCCACGGTGGACGAACAGAAAGTGGACGCCAAGCTCGCCGACGGCGTGCTCAAGATCACGCTCAACAAACGCGAAGAAACCAAACCCCGCAAGATCCAGGTGGTCTGAAGGACTTGGACAGTTAAAGCGATAAAACCCCCTCTCCCCGGAGGGGAGAGGGCGGGGGTGAGGGGCGAGAGCAACGAGTATTCATTTGGCGTACATTCGCCAGTTGTATTCGGTGCTTTTACCCCTCACCCTAACCCTCTCCCACAAGGGGAGAGGGGACAAATAACTACCTCATCTGTGTCAATCTGTGCCCCATCTGTGGCAAAAATTGTCTTCCCATCTTACGACTCCCCACTCAACCGCTCGATGCGCCGCTCGGCATCCTGCAACGTCTCCCGGCAGTATTCCAGGAGAAAATTCGCACGGGCGTACCGTACCAAACTTTCCTCAAAACCCGTCTCCCCCCGCTCGATCTCGGCGACAATCTGCTCCAACTCCTCCACCGCCTGCTCAAAGCTCCGAGGAACTTTTTGTTTTCGACGGGTCATCGCTCGTGCCTCGCAGGCAGATCATGGGGAGCAGGTTGCTCTTCGGGAGAAGTAGGCCGCTCGGCCAAATCCTGTCCGGGTTTTCGTCGTGGAACGGGCGGCGGACCGTATCGGCCGGGCTGCACAATCGCCTGCCCGCCACGCGATTCAATCTCCTGACGCGTCCGGGCCACGATTTCGCCGGCGGCCTTGGCGTCGGCGTCCAATTGCTCAAACCCCCGGGACTGCCGATCGCGATGCAAGGCGACGGCCGCGGTTTCTCCCAGCATGGTCAGAATCAGCTCCATGTCGCTCATGGAATCACGCAGGTTTTCACCAGGCCGGACCAGGTTTTTGAAGCGGCGGTATTCGTTGACGTCCATGCCAAACGCGGAACGCATCAGGTCGTTGGTCAACTGCCGGTACTGCTCGCTTTCGGTCACGCCCCGGCGACGCCATTCGGACGTCAGCTCGTGTCGCGCGGAAACGCCACGCAGCCGCTTATCGACCCACTGCCGCGTTCGGCCCCGCTGCTGGTAGAGCCTGGCCGTGCGCAGGATCGCCAGTTCCGGGTTTTCGATTTCTTCCAGACGCTGCCGGCCGCACTCGGCCAGCCACTGCTTGATGCGCTCGGCCCGGGGCGAAGGAACCGCCTGCACCAATCGGAGCAGCCCGTCCAATGGAACCATGTCCATGGATTCCGTGACGCCGTTTTGAACGGAAAACTCCAGCGGTTCGCAGAGAGTGTTCAGCGCCGGTTCCCGCTGCTTCAGGTCGTCCCAATATTGCGCCGGCTCGATTGATCCGGTAAGCAGTCGCACAACGTCCACCGCCGAATAAAACCAGCGGTCATCCCGCCACACCCGGCGGACCTGCTCGCTTTCCAGCAACGTGTTGATTGTCACTCGGGGTTGCAACTTTCTCATAAAAAGATCCCTTCACATGCTTGCTATAGCTATACGTTTTCAGAAGGAGCGCGGTTGGACTCTGTGCAAGAACCATGCAGAAGCAAGAAATTTCCCGGCAACCGATCCCAGCAGCGTCTTGTGACGTACTATCCGAAGTCCGCGGCTTTCCCGGCGAACTCCGCAAGCCGGCGTCTTGCATGGGCTATGAGGACGCATCAGGCGCGGCGAGGGAAAACCGCGGGAGCCACCAAGGGCGGGCGAACCCATTCATGGGCTCGCCCGCCCCTTTTCATAGACAAGGCTTTGTTGCCCCCCCCTCTTTCGCCCCCAGCTTCTCGACATCGCTTGCGGTTTCGCGGATCAGCAATCTTCCTTTCGCCGCCTCCCCAGGCATCCGCACAGCCCACCAATAAAAACAGGGAACCGACTAGTCGGTTCCCTGCTGCTTTCCCATTTCCCCCGGATAACCCTACACCACCACGGCCTGCTGAAATTCCTTTTTCCGATCCGCCATCTGCGCCTTAAGACGGGCCAAAATGGAACTGTGCATCTGGCTGACGCGCGATTCGGACAAATCCAGCGTCGCGCCGATCTCCTTCATCGTCATCTCTTCAAAGTAGTAAAGAATGATGATGAGGCGTTCGGCCCGCGACAGGCCGCGGGTAATCATTTCCTTCAGGTCTTTGCGCTGGATCTCGCGGATGGGGTTGCTTCCCCGCTTGTCTTCCAGCACGTCGATCTCGCGGACGTCTTTGTTGCTGTCGGTTTCAAACCACTTGCGCGACAAGGAAACCAGGCCGACGGCGCTGGCGTCCTTGAGCATCTTCTCGAACTCGCCGGAGGAGACTTTCAGCCGCTTGGCGATTTCGTCGTTGCTGGGGGCTCGGCCCAGTTCCACCTCGAGCTGCTTGGTGGCGCCGTCCAGCTTGTGGGCCCGCGAGCGCACCAGGCGCGGCACCCAGTCCATCGAGCGCAGTTCGTCCAGGATCGCCCCGCGGATGCGCGGCGCAGTAGGTCTCAAACTTGACGCCCCGACCCAGGTCGTACGCGGCGATGGCGTCCATCAGGCCGAAAATGCCGGCCGACATCAGATCGTCCAGCTCAACCTCGTCGGGCAGTTTCACGTGAATGCGTTCGGCGTTGTACCGGACCAGGTGCAGAAAGTTCTCCATCAGAACGTTCCGAAGCTCCTCACTCCTGGTCTTCTTGTACTCCTTCCAAACTTCGGCGATATCACGCTTGGCGGTCTTGGACATAACTCCTCCCGATCCTTCCGTGGGTCTTCCATCACGCGCTATCAAGTCCCTGTTTCGGTCCAATTTCGACGTGATATCTGGACACCACTTTTGTTTATCGGTCATTGGCGGCCGATTTCAGTTCAGAATTTTTTAACTTTTCTTCTTCCCGTTTCAGGTTCTCGTCCAACATCTTCTGGGCCATAACGCCCAGGGTAAGTCCGATAACAAAGGTTCCGGCCATTGCCACTAGCGCCCGGGCCACCGTCGTCGAAAAGGTATTGTCCGCCTGCACGCCGATCAGCACGCAGACGGCAAAGACCAACAACGATAAAACCGCAGCCATTCGATGCGCCATAGTTCCTATTTTGGATTTCGGATTGCGGATTTTGGATTTTTCGCACCCAAGTCCGGCAACCCATCGTTCAAAATCTCCTACTTGCGAAACCACCGACCCATGCGGTTAAAAAAGCCGCCGGAGTCGGCACCGTTCGACGCCACGCCGCGCTCCAGCCGCATCGCCAGTTGCGCGATGCTCTGGCTGGCCGGACAACGCGGAGCGACCAGGACGAAGGGCGTGCGGCGGCACACCGCCAGCGGAACCTGCTCGTCGCTGGGAACATGGCCGGCGTCCAGCACGCTGACGCCGAGAAACTGCTTGGCCACCCGGGCGATGCGGTCGTGAACCGCCCGGGCCTCGGCCTGCGAACGCACCTGGTTCACCAGCAGGCTGATTCGCCGGTCGCCGCCCTCGCGGGTCATGACCTTGACCACGGCGTAGGCGTCGGTGATGGCGGTCGGCTCGGGGGTGGTGACGACCAGCACGTGGTCGGCCACGCGGGTAAAAGACAAGACGTTGGGGCTGATGCCCGCACCGGTGTCGATCAGGATGACGTCGGCCTGCTGTTCGAGCGCCGTAAGCGACTGAATCAGCCGGGCGCGGTCGGCCTCGGACAGGTCGGCCATCTTGGCCAGGCCCGAGGCCCCGCCGATAAGCTGAAAGCCGCCGGGGGCGCGAACCATGACTTCACGCAGCTCCCGCTTGCGGGCAATGACGTGCGACAGGTTGCACGGCAATTCGATATTGCACAGCACGTCGGCGTTGGCCAGACCCAGATCGGCGTCCAGCAGCACCACCCGCTTGCCGGCGGATGCGAAACAGACGGCCAGGTTGACGGCGACGTTGCTCTTGCCCACGCCGCCCTTGCCGCTGGTCACCGCGATCACGCTGGCCCGGGATCGCTGACGGGCCAGCGTCCGTAGCTGCGCGGCTTGGTCCATCATGAGGGTCATAGGCTGCTCCCCAGGATCAACTGAGCGAGTTTCCGCCCGTGACCCACTTCAATGTCATCCGGCACGTCCTGGCCCGTCGTCACATACGACAAAGCCTTGTTGACCTTGCGCATCACGTTCAGCACGACGCCCACGTGGGCCGCCTCGTCCAGCTTGGTGAAGATGATCTTGTCCACCCGCACGTCGCTGAAACGGGCAATGGCCAGTTCCACGCATTCCTTGCTGGCCGTCGTCGAAAGAACCAGATGCACTTCGTCCGGTTTGGCGATAGCCAGGAAATCCTTCAGTTCGTTGAGCTTGAGCGTGTCCTTGGGGCTGCGCCCGGCGGTGTCGATGAGAACGAAATCGCAATCGCTCATCGACCGCATGGCCTCTTCCATGTCCTCCGGCCGGCCCACGGCCCGCATGGGGCAGCGGATGATGTCGGCGTATTTCTTGAGCTGGTCGATGGCCGCGATGCGGTAGGTGTCCAACGTAATCAGGCCCACCGTATGCCGCTCGCGCAGCTTCAAGTTGGCCGCCAGCTTGGCCACGGTCGTGGTCTTGCCTACGCCCGTGGGGCCGATCAGCGCCACGACGTGGGGGCCGGTTTTCTTGGTGCGAACCAGCGGCCCGGCGGTCGGCAACAGCTTTTCCAACTGCTCGGCCAGCTTGTCATGCACGAACTGCGGATGCGCCAGATGTTCCGGCCGGACCTGCTCCTTGAGCTGCTTGATGACCTGCGAAGCCAGTTCCTCCGCAACCTGATTGTTAATCAGCTTCGTGTAATACTCGAACAGGTCTTCCGGCACATGCGGAGCCTGCTGATGGTGCGACTGGGCCACCAGATCCTGCATCAGCGTCTTGAGCGACGCCACCTCCTGGGAGAGGCCCATCATCACCGCCTGATTGGCGGCGGGCGTCTCCAGCAGCGGGCGATTGGCCGCAACCGCGGGACGGGCCGGCGGCAGCGGCGCGATCCGGTCTTCGCTCTGGTGGCGAGGCCGACGCTGCACGTTCAGGCCCCGGCCGGCGGTGATCTCCACCACCTCGTGCCGGCGCAATCCCATCCATTGCCGCCGCTGATACGTCCGCGTATGGAGGATGACGGCTTCGGTTCCCAGCGTGCGTTTCACCTGGGCCAGCGCCTCGGCCATCGTATCCGCTTTGAAGGTTTGCAAATCCATAACAAATAACCCCGGCTGCTAACCGTTCATCCCGACCAGGGCGACCGCTTCGACGGCCACCTCCGGCGCAACTTCGTTAAACGCCAGCACCGCAACATGCGGCAGGCTCGATTCGATCATCCGCCTCAACGGCGAACGCACCTGCGGACTGCACAAAATCACCGCCGTCCGCCCCGTCTGCGTCAGTTCCGTCACCTTCGCGGCGATCTGCTGCACGAGCTTCTGTGACGTCTGCGGCGGCATCGTGTTGGTGACGCCCCGCTCGCTGCGCTCCAGGTGCGAGTTGATCGCATCCTCCAGCGCCGGATCCAGCGTCAGACACCACAGTCGATCCTGATCGTCCACGTACTGCTTGCAGATCGTCCGCGAGAGCGAATTACGCACGTATTCCGTCAGCACGTCCAGATCCTTGGTCCGCGAAGCGTAATCGCCCAACGTCTCCAGGATCGTCTCCAGATCGCGCACCGGCACCCGCTCGCGAAGCAGGTTCTGCATGACCTTCTGCAACTCGCCCGGCTTGATCTGCGTGGGCACCACTTCCTCGATCAGCGCCGGCACCCGCTGCTTGAGATTCTCCACCAGGTTCTTCACCTCCTGGCGGGTCAGCAGTTCGTGCGCGTGCGACTTGATCACTTCCGTCAGGTGCGTGGCCAGAACGCTGGTGGCTTCCACGACGGTGTAGTTGAGCAGTTCCGCCTGCGACCGCTGCGATTCGGTGATCCAATACGCCGGCAACCCGAAGGCCGGCTCGGTGGTGGGCGAACCGCCGGGAATCGAGCCGGAGGTCGCGCCGTTGTCCATCGCCAGAAACTGCTCCGGATAGGTGACGCCGCGGGCGATGGTCTGGCCTTTGATCTTGATGACGTAGTCGTTGGCGGAAAGCTGCATGTTGTCGCGGATGCGGATCGGCGGGACGATGATGCCGGTTTCGATGGCCACCTGCCGGCGGATCATGCTGATGCGGTCCAGCAGGTCGCCGCCCTTGGCCGCATCCACCAGACGCACCAGGCCGTAGCCCACTTCCAACTCCATGGTGTCCACGTCCAACAGCTTTTCGACCTTTTCCGGTTCCCTCTTGGCGGCCGTTTCCTTGCGCTTGGCGGCGGCAGCGGTGGCGGCCTTCCGTTCGCTGCGGGTCATGACGATGGCCAGCCCGCCGCAGCAGCAGCCCAGCACCGCCAGCGGAAACTTGGGCAGCCCGGTGAAGCCCATGAGAACCAGGAACATCGCCGCGATGATCAGGGCCTTGGGCTTGGCGAAAAGCTGGCCGAGCATTTCGTCGCCAAGGTTGCTGCGGCTGGAGGTGCGGGTGACGATCAGACCGGCGCCCAGCGAGATGATGAAGGCGGGCACCTGGCTGACCAGGCCGTCGCCGATGGTCAGCTTCGTGTACAGCTTCATGCACTCCAGCAGCGGCCAGCCGCGTTCGACCATGCCGACGTACAACCCGCCCAGAATATTGACGAAGGTGATGACCACGCCCGCCACGGCGTCGCCGCGGACGAACTTGCTGGCGCCGTCCATCGCCCCATAGAAGTCGGCCTGGTGGGCGACTTCTTCACGCCGCCGGCGGGCTTCGGCTTCGTTAATCACGCCGGCGTTGAGGTCCGCGTCGATGGCCATCTGCTTGCCGGGCATGGCGTCCAACGTGAACCGGGCGGCCACTTCAGAAATACGCGTGCCGCCCTTGGTGATAACCACAAACTGGATGACGAAGATGATGATGAAGATGATCGCGCCGACGATCACGTCGCCCTTGGTGACGAATTCCGCGAAGGTGCGGACCACTTCCCCGGCGTCATGAATGGCGGTTTCCGGCGTGCCCGCGGCAGTAAGAATCAGCCGCGTCGTCGCCACGTTCAACACCAGCCGGAACAGCGTCACCGCCAGCAGCAATGACGGAAACACCGCAAATTCCAGCGGGCTTTGCACGTAGATCGTCGTCACCAGCACGATCACCGACAGCGTGATATTGAGCACCAGCAGCATATCCAACATCGACGGCGGCAGCGGGACGAGGATCACCAGCAGAAGGCTGATGAACGCCATCGGGAAGATCATGCCGCGGTTGGCGTGAAGCTTCTGAAGGATCGGGTTGGACACGATTGCTTCGGTCATTTCAAATCACAACTCATACTGCCTGTTTGCGCCTGGCCTTGCCGCTCAACTCGTACACGTAGGCCAGAATTTCCGCGACGGCGGTGTAGAAATCCTCGGGGATTTCCTGACCGACATCGACCAGCTTGTACAAGGCCCGCGCCAGCGGTTTGCGTTCCAGGATGGGAACGCCGTTGGCGATGGCCAGTTCGCGTATCCGCTGGGCGATAAGCCCGCGGCCCTTGGCGACCACGCGCGGGGCGTGCATCGTCTCCGGGTCGTACTTCAACGCCACCGCGAACTCCGTGGGGTTGGTCACCACGACGTCGGCGGTGGGCACGGTCTTTTTCATCCGCTGCATCGCCATCTGCTGGGCGATCTGGTGGCGGCGGCCCTTGATCTTCGGATCGCCTTCCATCCGACGCATTTCTTCCTTGACCTCTTCCTTGGTCATCTTCAGTTCTTTTTCCACGCGGAATCGCTGGTAGGCGTAGTCGAAGATAGCCAGGATCAGCAGGAAAATACCGATGCGCATGGCGATGGCGTAAACGATTTCGGAACCCAGCCCGAAGATCTGCAGGAACGAAAGCTGCTGGGCGGTGACGATCTGGCCCATGCGCCCGTGTACGGCGGAGTAGGCCACGGCGGCCACCAGCAGCATCTTCAGGATGTTCATGCCCAGGTGGACGAAACCCTGCCCGCCGCCCAGAAGCTTGCTCAGACCCTTGGTGGGGTTCAGCGCCGCCAGATTCGGCTGCAACCGCTTGGGGCTGAAGAACAGACCGACCTGGGCCATGTTCACCAGCACCGCCAGCACCATCACGCCCACGAACAGCGGCACTATGGCCGTTCCCACCAGCATCACCGCGCGGAGCATGGTCTGGGACAGGCTGACCGTCTCCACGTCGTTGATGGATTCGGGGGAAAGCAGATCATAAACGAGCGTCCGCAACGCCTTGACCAGGCCGGGACCGAACCAGCTCAGCAGCACCATGATCCCCAGCAGCAGCGCCGCCGCCGTCAGATCCTGACTGCGGGCAACGTTGCCCTGCTCGCGGGCTTCCTGTCGCCGTCGCGGCGTGGGGGCTTCCGTTTTGTCGCCGAAATCTTCCGCCATGATGCTTCAAACTTTCGCCGCGGCCCTTAAGGAACCGCCGGCGTATTCCACGTCGTCCAAACCACGTTCATCGAATCGATCAGCGCACCGCGCATGACGTCGCTGGTCAGAACCAATCCCACGATCAACACCAGCATCCCGACCAGCGACCGCAGCGTCAGACCGGCCGACATCACGTTGAGTTGGGGCATGGTCTTGCTGACAAAGCCCAGCGACAGGTCCACCACCAGCAGCGTCACCAGCACCGGGGCCGCCAACTGAATCGCCAGCGTCGTCGAGGCCATGAACAACCCGATCAGCAGATCGAGCAGCGTCCGATCCATGCCCACCGACAGCAGCGGCAGCGAATCGAAGCTCGCCCGCACCGCGCGGAGCATCGCATGGTGTCCCCGCACGGCCAGGAAGACCACCAGCGCCACGAAGTAATACATGTCGCCGATGATCGAGCCATGCTGGCCGAACTGCGGATCAAAAGTTTCGCTCAAGTTCAGACCCATCTGTTGGCCGATCATTTCTCCAGCCCACTGTGCGGCGATGAACACGAAACTCAACACCATGCCCATCGCAATGCCGAAAACCATCTCGCCGCCGATGCTCACGGCCAGGCCCCAGGGCGTCTCCGGCAACGACGCCGGCGCCGAAACGCCTCCGGCCAGGGCCAGGGCGATAATCACCGCCAGCAGCACCCGGACCCGCCGGGGAATGCGGTTGCTGCCGAACAGCGGCGCGAAGATCATCATTCCGCTGACGCGGAAGAAGACCAGCACATAAGCCGGCACGCGTTGGAGCAGTTCTTCAACCATCTTTTTCCAATGCCGGTTGACCCAAACCCGAAAACCCAACCGGGAAACCCGCTTTCACTCGCTCCCGCTCACGGCGCCTGTCCCGAAGTAAACATGGCGGCGGCGTATTCCAGCAGCCGATGCCCGATCCAGGGCATCAGCAGAATGGCCGAGGCGACCATGGCGATAATCTTCGGGATAAACGTGAGAGTCTGTTCCTGGATTTGCGTGACGGCCTGAAGCAGCGAGACGAACACGCCCACCACCAAACCGATAACCAGCATCGGCGCGGCGATAATCATCGCCAACACCAGCGTATGCCGAATGAGGTCGGTTGCCTGATCAAGAGTCATCTTCAACACCCTTCCCTGAGTGCCGCGTCTTCCCGAAAGACCTGCTTGCAAGGCGACGCGCGGGGCGAAACACATCCATGTGTTTCGTTCCCGCATCCGGTCATTTTCACAACCGGACGCGAAAGCATTTTCCTATGTGACGAAACTACCCATGAGGCTGCCGGTAATCAAGCGCCAACCGTCAACAAGTACGAATAATAATAATTTGAACGGCAGAGAGATCAGCGCCGGCGGCAACATCATCATGCCCATGCTGATCAACACCGACGAAATCACCATGTCGATAATCAAAAACGGCAGGTAAACCTTGAACCCCATGAGAAAGGCCGTCTTCAACTCGCTGAGCATGAACGCCGGAACCAGCGTGAGGGTGCCGACTTCCTCCCACCGCTGCGGCTCGGGCTGGTGCGTGAAATCCGTGAACAGAAAAACGTCTTCTTCGTTGCCGCACCGTTCGATCTGCTTGATCATGAACTGCCGAACCGGTTCCTGGGCCTTGCCCAACGCGGTCGTCTGATCCATCGTCCCCGCCATGTAAGGCTGCAACGCCTCGCTGTTGACCTGCTGCCAGGTCGGCCCCATGACCACAAACGTCATGAACAGCGCCAGCCCGATAAGAATCTGGTTGGGCGGCAACTGCTGGGTGCCCAGCGCCTGCCGCAACAACGACAGTACGATGACGATCCGGGTGAAGCTCGTCATCATGATCAGGATCGCCGGGGCCAGCGACAGCACCGTCAGCAGGATGACGATCTGCATGGCCGAGGAAAAGGTTTCACGCTTGGTCAGGTCCGGCAGTTGCAGCAGACCCCCGGTTCCGGCCGCGGCGCGGACGTCGGGCGAAGCGGACAGAATCCGCGCATCGCCCGGCGGCGTCTGGGCCATCGCCCCCGCCGGCATCGCCAGCACCACCAGCGACAGAACGCAAATCAACAGACGGATTGAACTGGCCGGAAAACTCATTCTCGACGCGCATCCTTGTCCATGACGTGGCCGCTCGCATCAGGAGCGGAACTTCTCCGAAATCCCGCGCACTTTCTCCATCAAACCATTCAACTCCGCCCGGGTCGTTCCCACCGCCGGGTCCACCGCCGGAGCTTCCCCGCCGCTCACCGCCGACGCCACCGACTCGGCGGGCATGTCCCGCTCAAACGTCTTCTGGCTGCGACCGAAAAACGTCGAAAAAGTTTTCGACACCGACCCGCCTCGCTCGGCGGCCGTCTGCGAAACCAACTCGGCCACTTCCTCGGCGTCGGTGATCTGGCACAGCGGATTCATCTGCGTCCCGCAGTTGGCGACGACAACCAGCCGCCGGCCCACCTTCAGGATCATCAATTGCTGTTTGGGGGAGATGGTGACCCGCGCCAGGACCGACATCGCCTTGGACGATCCCGGCCCGCCGGACAGCGAAAACATCCGCTTGCTCACGCTCCGCAGCACGAGGATCAACACGATCACCACGCCCAGCGCCAGCAGCACCTGCGACCAATACCCCGAATTTTTTGGTGACGAGGATTCGTCCGCCGGCCTGGTGGACCCCGCGGCGGCGACGTGAACGTCATGCGACCGGCGGATCGCCCCCTGTTCGACGGCGGCCGACGGCTGCGTCGCGGCCGCAGGCTCCACGGCCCTTGCAGCGACGCACGCCATCGCCGCAATCAGCAGCGACAGCGCCACGACCGCCGACACCGGCAGTCGCCGCATTCGACAACCCCGCCCGCCCGCAAATCTCACAGCCCCTCTTCTTTCACCCCGGCAACGATCTCGTTGATGCGCACGCAGAAATTATCGTTCAGCACCAGCACTTCGCCGCGCGCCACAAGACGGTCGTTCACGAACACGTCCACCGGATCGCCCGCCAGCTTGTCCAGTTCCACCACCGAGCCCTCGGTCAGCTTCAGCACGTCTTCGACGAGCATGCGCGACCGGCCCAGTTCGATCTTCACATCCAGATCCACGTCGCGCAGCATGTCGATGCTGGAAACCTGCGCATCGCGGGCCGCCTGCTGAAAACTGGGAAGGTTGAAATTCGCGGCATCGGGCAGCGCCTCCGCCACGGACGCAGGGACGACCGCCGGGTCTTCAAAGCTGGCCTGCTTGAGCAGATCGTCGATCGCCCCCTGGTCGACCCCGCCGGCCTGTTCGCCCTCCCCGCCGCCTTCGGGCGCGGCGTCGCCGCTCGGTTCAGGCGCGGCAGAGCGTCCTTCTTCTTGTTCGGGCGTAAGCGAATTCAAATCGTTCTCAGAGACAGGGGGATGATCTTCATCCATGACTCACCATCCTTGGCAAGTGCAGACGCGCGGCCTCATGCCACGCAAAAAAGATTATAACATCAATGTCCGGCGGTTCAATGGGTTAGTTAATTTCATCCCGATATGCTCCGCCCCCCCACCCCAAGCCCAACTCGCAGAAAACGCCAAAAAGAAAAGATTAAACCGCCAAGAGCGCCAAGAGAAGAGAAGTCAGAATGATGAATGATGAAGGAGGAAGTAGTGCAACATTCTTTCTGTAAATTCCCGTTTACCTCGATCCTTCCCGCCTGACCCGCCGCGGAGGGAGCCCCGAAGGGGCGACCGCAGCGGCGGGTCAGGCCGTCGTCGGCACCTCCGTCACGTTCTCCAAGGCCACGTTCTCCATGTTGAAGTACGCCGCCCCCTCCACCTGCCACTGCTCATGCACCTCCAGCAACTGCGAGCCGATCAGCCGCTCGCACGCCTCCCGGTTGGGAAACACCCCCACCACCGCCGTCCGCTTCTTCAACCGCCTCATCAGGTTCTCCAGCAGGTTCGTGCTCCCCAACCGCTTGCGGTGGTGCTCCGGAAAGCTCAAGACCGTCAGGCAGTCCTCCAGCCCCTCCCGCAGCATCCCCGCCACCGCCGGATACCGCCCCGCCCATCGCCCGGCCATCTCCTCTCCCCGCCTCAGGCACTCTGCCTTCTCCTCCGCCGCAAACACCCCCGCCAGCTCCGTCATCAACGCCCCCAGCACCTTGTAGCTCACCTTCCGCCCCAGCTCCCGCTTGAAATGCACCCGGCACCGCTGCCAGGCCGCCCCCTGAAAGTGCCGCCGCAACGCCGCCCGGATCCCCCCGTGCGCGTCGCTGACCACCAGCTTCACGCCCCGCAGGCCCCGCTCCTTCAGCGAACTGAACACCTGCCCCCAGTTCCCCTCGCTCTCGCTGTCCCCCACCCGCCAGTCCAGCACCTCCCGCCGGCCCAGGCTGTCGAAGCCCACCACCACCAGCACCGCCTGGCTCACCACCCGGCCCGCCACCCGCACCTTCTCGTAGCGGGCGTCGATCTGCAAGTACGGATACTCCCGCAGCCCCAGGCTCCGGCCGCGGAACTCCGAAAGCTTCTCGTCCAACTCCTGGGCCACGCGGCTGACGGTCATGGCCGAAACCTCCCCCTGGCACATCGCCTCCAAAACCTCCTGCACCTTGCGGGTGGACACTCCCTGGAAGTACATCTCCGCGCAGGCCACCAGCAACGCCCGCTCGCTGCGCTGCCAGCGGGCGAACAGCGAGGGATGGTACGGCTGGCAGCCCCGCGTCTGCGGCACCGACAGCTCCAGCTCCCCCAGACGGGTCCGGAGCCGCCGGGGCTTGTAGCCGTTGCGGTGGCCCTGCCGATCCGCCCTCCGCTCGTGGCGGCCGGCCTGCACGTGCCGGGCCACCTCCAGGTCCATCAGCCGCTGGGCCACCAGCTCCACCAGCCGCCTCAGCCCCTGCGGGTCCGAGAATACCCCTTGAAACATCCCTTCCAATTCGTCACCATGTCGCCCGGTCATCGTTTATCTCCTGTTCAAAAGTCCTGCTAAACCTTTGATCGGGGTAAACGGTGACCTTCTTCGCTTTTACAGAAAGAACTTTACACTTCCGAAGGAGGAAGCAAGCTGTAATGTAAACTGCTCTTCTTTCCACCTTCATCATTCATCATTCATCATTCATCATTCATCATTCTGACTTCTCCGGTCTTGGCGCTCTTGGCGGCCTTGGCGGTTCAACCTCTTCCTAAAAAAACCGCAAACTCGTGACCGCAGGTTTTCCGTTTTTGCGCGGTTTCTGTATAATCGCCGTTCTGTGGCCGAATCGTTAAGGGTTGATGTGGAATTTTCTTTACCGGAACGGGCAAGCGACTGTTCGTGAGCGAATACCAGAAAACAATCTCCCGCGAGATCTCTATCAGCGGCTCGGGCCTGTTTTCCGGGGAACAGGCGCTGCTGACGTTCTCGCCTGCCGCGCCCAACGCGGGCATCACGTTCGTGCGCGAACAGGAAGGCCGCGAGACGACCATCCCCGCGTCGGTCCAGAACGTCATGAAACGCCCGCGCCGCACCTGCCTGCGCAACGGAACCCTCTTGATTGAAACGGCCGAACACTGCATGGCCGCCCTGGCGGGTCTGGGCGTCAGCAACGCCGTAATCAAGGTTTCCGGCGGCTGCATCGGGGAAATCCCCGGCGGCGACGGTAGCGCCACCCCCTTCGTCAAGGCCTTGCAGCAGGCGGGCCTCCAGGAACAGCCCGAACGCGTCAATCCAATCGTCATCCGCAAACCCATCCAGGTCGTCATGGGCGAGGCCACCCTGGCCGCCTTGCCCGGCCCGACCGACCGGCTGGAAATCATCTACGACTTCGAAGCCCCCCCGCCCGTCGGCCGGCAGGTCTTCGCTTACGACTCGTCCAAAAATAACTTCGTCGCCGACATCGCTCCCGCTCGAACCTTCATCTTCGAACACGAAGCGCAGGAACTGCGAGCCCGCGGCCTGGGCAAGCACCTGACCCCCAAAGAACTGCTGGTCATCTCCCCCGTCGGGCCGATCCAAAACGCGTTTCGCTTCGCCGACGAATGCGCCCGGCACAAGGTTCTGGACCTGCTGGGCGATCTCTATCTGACGGGCCGTCCCATTTACGGCCGAATCGTGGCGCACAAAAGCGGCCACTCGCTGAACCACATGATGGCCCGCCGACTCCTGGAACAGGACGCCAACTTCGGCCGGCAATCGCTGCTGGAACGCGAAGCGGCCATGGACATCCGCCGCATCCAGCACATCCTCCCCCACCGCTATCCGATGCTGCTGGTGGACCGCGTGCTCGAGGTGGTGGGAGACCAGAAGGCCGTCGGCATAAAAAACGTCACCTACAACGACATTTTCTTCCAGGGCCATTACCCCGGCACGCCGATCATGCCGGGCGTTTTGATCGTGGAAGCAATGGCCCAACTCGGCGGTTTGTTGCTGAGTCAGAAGCTTGAGCACACCGGAAAACTTGCGGTTCTGCTCAGTATGGATAAGGTTAAGATGCGTCACCCGGTGGTGCCCGGCGATCAACTGATCCTGGAAGCCGTGGCCGTTCGGCTCAAAAGCCGCACCGGACACGTTCGCTGCAAGGCGTTCGTCCAGGACAGAATGGCGGCCGAGGCGGATATCAAGTTCATGCTCGTGGACGCCGAGCCGGGATAAACCATGGCGCGGGCAAGTCGCCCGCACTGTTTGAAGGGAATGAGGGATGAGCGCAAGCTCACCCCTTACGAAGGATTATGGCAAAGATTTCGCCCCATGCTGTTGTTGATCCCAAGGCCGTGCTGGCCGAGGACGTCGAAGTAGGTCCGTTTTGTGTCATCGGACCTGACGTCACCATCGGCTCCGGCTGCCTCCTGCATAACAGCGTCACCGTCACCGGTCACACCGTCATCGGGCGAAACAACACCTTCCACCCCAACTCCGTCATCGGCGGCGCGCCGCAGGACTTGAAATACCGCGGAGCCCACACCCGCCTGGAAATCGGCGACGACAACATCTTCCGCGAAGCCGTCACCGTCCACATCGGCACCGAAAAGGGCGGCGGAATCACCCGCGTCGGCAACAGCAACCTGCTCATGGTCAACGTCCACCTCGGACACGACGTGCAGATGGGCAATAACTGCATCCTCGCCAACAACGTCATGATCGCCGGACACGTCACCATCGGAAACGGCGTGGCCATGATGGGCGGAGCGGGCATCCACCACTTCGTCACCATCGGCGATTACGCCTATCTCGGCGGCTACGCCCGCGTTCACCATGACGTGCCCCCCTTCTGCAAGGTGGACGGCGCGGATACCGTTCGCGGCCTCAACTCCGTCGGGCTTCGCCGGGCGGGATTCTCCGATGCGGATATCGACGAGCTCGAACAGGCCTGTCGAAGCCTCTTCTACCGGGAAAAACCGCTGGCCGTGGTGATGGCCGAGTACGACTCCCAAAACGGGCTGAACCCGTTCGTGAAAAAGATGATCGAATTCCTCCGCCGCCGTGACACCGGACGTCATGGCCGCTACCAGGAAGCCTTGCGGACCCGATAACCTTTTGGAATACCCGTGACTACATCCACCAATCAACCCACTGCCGCGGATGGGGCCGCGGATCGTCTGCCCGTCGCCGTCCTTGGCTGCGGACGCATGGGCAAGCTTCACACTCGCGTCTATTCCCAGATGCCCCAGGTCCGTCTTGTCGGCGTCTATGACGCCAATCCCCAGACCGCCCAGACCGTCGCCCGCGAATACAACACCCAGGCGTTCACCGACCTGAACGCTCTTCTGGATCAGGTCGCCGCCGTGACCATCGCCGCCCCCACGCAGTTCCATGCCGCCCTGGCCGAACCCTGCCTCAAACGCGGCATCGCCTGCATGATCGAAAAGCCCATCGCCCGCACCGTCGCCGAAGCCCAGGGCATCGTCAATCTGGCCAAGGCCAACAACGCCCTCGTGCAAGTCGGCCACGTCGAGCGATTCAACCCCATCGTCCGCGCTATGGCCCGGCTGAACATTCAGCCGCGGTTCATCGAAGTCGCCCGCATCAGCCCCATGACCTTCCGCAGCCTCGACGTCGGCGTCGTGCTGGACATGATGATCCACGACATCGACATCGTCCTGAGCCTGGCCAAATCCCCCGTCGCCAAAATCGACGCCGTCGGCGTCAGCGTCATCGGCCAGGTGGAAGACATCTGCAACGCCCGTCTCACCTTCGCCAACGGCTGTGTCGCCAACATGACCGGCTCGCGCCTGGCCCTCAAAACCGAACGCAAGCTTCGCCTCTTCAGCCCCGACGCCTACGTCTCCATCGACTACCAGAACCGCACCGGCATCGTCGCCCGCCGCGGCGGCAACCTCGACGCCATCCGCAACACCGTCGCCAAGCTCCGCTCCGGCCAAATCCAAGACCCCACCCTGCTTAGTTACAAAGACCTCGTCAGCCTCGAAGAACTGAAAGTAGACAACACCGAACCGCTGCGTGCCGAGCAGGACGCCTTCATCGACGCCGTCCGCACCCGCACCCGCCCCCAGGTCAACGCCGAAGACGGCCTCGCCGCCGTGGAAATCGCCACACAAATCACCGAAATCATCGCCCGCCAGAGCCTATAGCCTCACCTCCCACCTCCCAACAAACTTCCCCCCCGCTTCGTTTCGCCGCCGCCTGCAAGGCGGCGATTCCGTCCTCCCCCTTGCGACGGGCGGTAACAGCTTGTTTAATATGCCAAATTACTGACAGGCAACCGCCATATTGGAGCATCGCATGAGAATTGAAGCCCTGGCGATTAAAGAGTTCGTACCGTTTCGTGCACAGATATGCAAATTCGGCAGCCCAGGCGGGCAAGGTACAGATGTTCATATCCTCGTTGGAGAGAATGGAACCGGCAAGACCAGGCTTCTCTCGCTTCTGATGGCCGCATGTGGGAATGATAAGGAGTTGCAGGATAGGGCAGGGTCTAAGGTGCAAGTTATGGTCTTCGGTCGCGAGGGGAATCAGGAAATAGCATGGGTACACGAACATTGTGCGGGAAGAACCCAGTTTCCAACGGATCAAACGTTCAATGATTATTTGGCGTCTGGGCAATTAGGGATCGTTCAATCGCTAGGACCACATCTGTTCGACCCCGCGAAAGGCAGGGCGGCGATGGCCTTTCGGTCTGTAGCGGCCATTCGAGAAGAGCAGTTTAAGCCATTAGCAGCCGTAAAATGGGGCGAACCGGGCGATATATTGTTGTTCTGTCGCAATGACAGTACTACCCTTGGCCAAGCCATTCTAAATATGAAGATTCGCGCTGGCATTTACCTCGCAGGCAATCCTAGTCAGCGTGCAGATCGCACCAATGGGATGATTGAGCGACTTGAGAAGACCTTGGGGACGATCACAGGTCGTCCATTCGTATTTCTCGTTGAACAAGATGGGGAGAACGTATACCTCAAGGTTTCCTGGGGTGGCGTGAGGATCCGACTACACCAGTTGCCGGATGGTCTTCGTGCAATTATCGGATGCTTGGTGGGTTGCGTCGCGCGACTCGACCTCTTACTGCCCGACAAGGAGGCTCCCCTGGATCAGTCGATCATTCTGTTCCTGGATGAGCCGGAGACACACCTGCATCCTGCGTGGCAGCGTAAGGTTGTCCCGGCGATCAAATCACTTCTTCCCCACGCACAGCTTTTTATAGCGACACACTCCCCGTTCGTCGTGTCCTCCGTCAACGAGGGTTGGATATATGTCCTGAAGGCAAAAGACGATGGAACTGTTCAGATAAATGAACCTAAGGCGTGCAGCAAGGGTGATACATACATCGACGCCGTCGAAGACGCTTTGGGGCTTAAAGAATGGTACGACCCAGAGACAGAGGCGATGCTTTCGACCTTCCGCAAGCTTCGTGATGCAGCCTTGGAAACCTTTGCTGAAGCGGACAAAGCGGCAATGCGTGAGCAGGCCAAAGAGATTGCAAAACGAAGCCTATCGCTTGAAATGATGATGGGGCAGGAACTCGCTCAGTTTGATAGGAAAGAAAAATCGGTCGGCCAGTAGGAGGCTTTTTCATGCGGCTGTTTACGCGGGCGAATCCGCCATTGGACTGGAACGCAAACGAAGAGAAATGGAACCGGCAGTGGGTCGATCTGGTTGCCAGCAATCCCAAGGCAGGATTTGCATGGTACATGCACAATGGGAGTACTGCTCGCGAAATTGCATTACCAGTGCTGAAAGCACAAACCCGCGACCATTGCAGCTTCTGTGATGGCTTTCCTGTTGGGAGTGTCTCCAATGACACCATTGAGCATTTTCGCCCTAAGTGTGCTGACAGGTTTCCAGAACACGCCTATTCCTGGACGAACCTGTACTACTGCTGTGACCAGTGCCAGTCAAAAAAGCGTGAGCAGTGGGACGATGACCTGCTCGCTCCTGATGCAGAAGGCTACACTTTCGAGCGGTATTTTGAGTTCGACTTCACCACTGGCGAAATGCGCCCATCTTCTTCTGCGGATCAGGACGATAAACGCCGTGCCCAAATAACGCTGAAGCTTTACGGTCTCGACTCGGGCGAGCGACGCCGCTGTCGCCTCTACATGATGAGGTTGTGGACCAACACGATCCCGGAGAGACGCAACTTGGACGAGTTTGCATATCGTGATTATTTATCGCCTGCAGGCCCCATAGGAGCGGATGCGAGAACACAGCCGTAAAGATCCATGCGTCCCATTCATCTTCGTGTATCGGCGTTGATCCGCGGTTTCATTTCTTCTCCGCGATCCTCCGCGTCCTCTGCGGTAGAGAATCAGTCGCCGCCGAGGAAAGAGTAAAACGGAAGGAGCACGGCTAGTTTATTGAAAAGTTCTTGTATCCCCGTTTTCGCCCCTATCGCCCCCAGCCCTTCACCAGCGAGCGTCAGCGGGTGGAATTCCTCTTCGCCCTCTACGAACAGCTCACCGCCCCCTTGACCGCCCCGCCAAAAAAGACCCGCAAACGCCCCCCCTCGGCCTGATCCCTCCCCTCCTTCCGTCCCCCATCGGCGGCAAGACACTGAAAGGGGGACACCGTACCTTCAGTGTCCGTTGCCATAAGGTTTTTTTGTTCAAATGCTCACGATATAAAATTAACATCTGCACCGACGCAGGGGCTATCGCTCGTGCCTAGTTCAACACAAAGGAGATTAAATGAAACTTCATGTCACATACGCGGTATTATTGGCCACAGCTTGCCTGGTGAATGCCGCTCTAGCTGCAACCGGAAAGGACATCCTGACCAAGTATAAGAACC
Source organism: uncultured Phycisphaerales bacterium (assembly GCA_963841305.1). Lineage (GTDB taxonomy): Bacteria > Planctomycetota > Phycisphaerae > Tepidisphaerales > Tepidisphaeraceae > CAWJBR01. The sequence continues at coordinate 921,311 of CAWJBR010000002.1, forward strand.
TACCCGAAGACAATGGATATGCCACGCGATTCCGCTACCTTGAGTCTCTTACCGCAGACGAGTTCCGAAACTTTATTCAAGCAGTTGTCAGCGAACCGGGATATGATGCCAACAGCGAAGGTGCCAGCATGGCAATGGCCGTATTTGCAAAGCGGTTTCTCAATGGCCCTGGGAAAAATGATGAGTTTCGAAACCTAGTGTCACAGGTAACGGACCAATCTATGCCGGCGGAGTGGCGGATGGCATTAATGGACGTGGCAAAAATTGCTGAACGTGATCTTTCCGCAGCCGATATCCGATTTGTTTACGATGGCTTGGAAGTAGCAATTCGGAACGCAAATGAGAAAAGCGGCTTTCGGAGAATGGCCACCATATCAACTATAGCATTGCTCCAGAGAACGCGAGAGCGCTTGGCGTTGAGCAATCACCAGTTGGCCGAAGCGCTGAATGCTCGAGACAGTGAGAAGTTGCGGCAATTGCGAGGCAATGGCGTTCCGGAGAATTTGGCTGATGCGGCTATCGCCGTCCTGCACTGCGAGGCATCATTGTCGTCGCGTCTTGCGATGCAGGAGCAGGATTCGCACGATCCCGAAATGCAAAAGTTTGCCGGCATGCTTCGCACTCAATTTGGTCGCAAGCATACGACTAAACCGTCAACGCGTTGACAACGGAATAAATCGCTAAAGAGTCTGGAATTGCAAAATAGTGCGAACTGCTACATCCCGGTTCCGAACCCTTAAGAAAGTACTATGAGCATTCGACCTTGGCTTGTCTGGATTATCGGCCTGTCCATGTCATCGTGGAGCATGGCGAGGACTGGTGACGAAATCTTTCAGGAGTACCGAAGGATAATAAGCCGGACGGACCAGACCGAATCCGAACGGGTCGGGGAAGGGCAAACGTACTTGCAGGGGCTGACACGCGACGAGTTTCATGACTTTGTAAGGTCCATGGCGAAGGATCCCGCTTATAACGATGCGAACGAGTCATCGATTCTGGCAATGGCCGTTTTTGCTAAATCCTATATGAAGGGGCCCGGCCGAAACGATAGGTTGCTTGATTTGTTTTCTGACGCAACCGATAGGAGCCTTCCCGCCGCATGGCGGGTGGGGATTATGGATAGGTGGCGTCATGTGCTGAAAGATCACCCGGACCTTTCGGAAGAAGAGATGAAGTCGGTGTACGGCCGGTTAAAGGCGGCGTTTTACGCCGAGCCCCGCGATTCGTTTATGCGCCCTTTTTACCTTCAGAAAACCAAGGATTTGCTGTGGATGTGCCGGGCAAGGATTCTAACGCAGGCCCCGGAATTTCGGGTCGCACTATCCGGATGTGATGCAAAGGAACTGAGTCAACTTGCGGACAAGCGGGCGGATAAAGAACTCGGGCGACGCGCAATAGAAACGCTCGAATTGCTGAACGATTATGCGGCGATCCTGCGTCAACTCGCCGAAGCCAATGATGACCCTCGCTTGAGCAAGTGTGCTAAAGAGGCACTACGTGAAATGTCAATTCCATCCACGCGGCCAACAACTCTGCCAAGGGATTAAGTTTTCACCCAGCGGCGAATTAACACTTGAGGTGCAACACGGCGGCGAAAACTTCGGCCGGGGTGCGGTTAGCCAAGACACTTGGAGGATAGTTATGATTAAGGCAGGATTCTGGTTATTGCCGGTGTGGCTGGCCCTGGTAGCATCAGTAACTCTCGCTCAACAAACTACATTGCCGTCGGATGACGCGGGCAACCACTATGCGGAATATAAATCGTTCAAGGCCGTTCATGAAGCCGCCGTAGATGCCCTGAATCGCAGCAAGCAATGTGAACAGGCCCTTAACGCCTATAAGTCTGTGAACGACACCCCCATTGGTCATTTTATCGCCGCAAAGTTTCTTTGGCTGATGGGGCGACCGCGCGAGGCAATCGCCACATTAGAGGCGATTCGTGCCAGGCACGGCGATGAGGCGGAGCCGAAGGAGTTTGGCACGGGCATGAAGACGGGTGTTGTTTGCGACTGCTGGATTGCGTCGATTGCTCGTCAATGCGGAGACACAATGCTCGCCAAGAAGGCTTACCATGACGTAATCATCCGCCTGCGGGGAAATCCGGAGGCTGACGTGACCAAGAGGATCGTGCTGTTGTATCTATCCGAACTGGAATTTCGCGCATGTGATCATCCGGAACAAGCCATAGCGACCTTGCGTGAAGCGCAAACAAAGGTTGCCATTGACAATAAGCACCGCGAGGCGAGCGAAACAGTTCAACATTGGGCTGTTTTCCAAGAACTGACGATTCAAGGGAAGGTTAAAGATGCCGACGCATCTTTGAAGCCGCTTGGCTCACAAAACGTGGAAATGATTGTATTCGATATCTTGACCTTCATGGGCATCATGGTCGAACCACGCGGTGGAATGTACGAGGAATCGGGCCAGATCCTTTTTGATAAAGATGTGGCACTAGTAATGGAAAGTAGGACCACCGATATTGATCGCATGCTGATCTTAATGGCGACTGCGAATCGGCATAGACAGAGGAACGACTACGCAACCGCCGCAAAGCTTTATGCTGAAGTATTTGACGGCCACACATTTTTTAGCCCCGATGCCGGCTTGATGTTGGCTGAATGCCAGAAGAAAAATGAACAGGCCGTAGAGGGCAATGCCACCTTGAGGAAGGTGAGGGAACGGTTTCCCTTATATGCGGACATCGCAGAAAGGCAAAAACAACAGCGGTGAAGATGAACCGGCCGCCGTGGAAATCGCCACAAAAATCACCGAAATCATCGCCCCCCAAAGCCTATAGCCTCACCCCCTCCCTCCCTCTTCGTTTCGCCGCCGCCTGCAAGGCGGCGCTCTGCAACGCACCACCCCCTCCATTAATTCCCATCGCCGGGAAAATATATCTTGCATTATTCTTATTTCATGTTACATTACCCCCTCGCCCCCGGTCTGCGCCCGCAACGCCGGAGGGCAAACACGCTCTTTGACAACCCAAGCCTTGTACAAAACAAAGCCAACTCTGCGCCACGCCGCCGCGGAACCCCCCGTGACAAAACGAAGCCACGGGGAAGCCGGGGCTGGGGGGACAGGGAATAAGGAAGCTGCTCTTTGTTCCCTGGCTTCCGACCCCTCACCCTGCCCCCTGTCGCTGACAAAACAAAGCCAAACTTCTCCCGTTTTTAACCGTGCCAGCCCCGTTTCGTGATAAAAGCAAACCCACCGCCCCCTCCCTCTTACCCCACCACCCGCGTGGCAAAACAAAGCCACCGCCCCCCCCTCGTTTCCCCCTTCCCGTTGTGGTTTCGCGAAGTCCCCCTGCGACAAAGCCCAGGGATAGCCATCCCTGGGCCTTCGCCAAAACAAAGCCACCGTTACTGATTACCGCTACTTCCCCTCGGCCCACCTGGCGTACTTCTGCAACGCCATTTCAATCGCCGGGTCCATCATTTTCGGATCGCGATCCGGGTCGCCGCGCACGATGGCGTCGGCGATCAGGTTGGCCTGGATCTGCTCGCGCATCAGGCGGAACTGCTGGGCGTGCAGCTTGCGGTGGATATCCTCCTGCACGGCCTCCTCCTCAAACGGCCGGACCCGGCCCATCTTCCGGGCCTCCAATTTGGCGATATAGAACGCGCTGCCGTCCTGCACCACCGGCGTCACCTGGCCCGGCTGAACGGACCAGACCGCCTTCTCGACCTTCTCCAGCCGATAAGCGCCCCGCTCGATCCACCCCTCATCCCCTCGCTCTTTCATCAGCCGCTTGTCGTGGTTGACCGAAGCGGCCATCTCGGCAAAGTCCTCCCCGCCGGCGGCGCGCTTGCGCAGTTCCTCGGCCTTTTCCCTGGCCCGCTGCTCATCGCCCATCTGCGAAGGATCGATCTTGATCAGCCGGAACTGGGCCTGATCCCGATCCGTAAATTCCTTGTCCAGGTTGTGCTCGTAATACTTGCGCATGTCGTCGGCGCTGACCTGGATGCGCGGGTTCACCTTCTTCTGGTAATAAACCCACGTCATGTAAAAGCGGTATTTCTGCTTCACCAGTTCGTCGAAGTCCGTGCCGTCGGCCTGGGCGATCCGGCGGGCCGTCTCCAGCGAGCCGCCGGCGTCGGTGATCTGCTTCTGCCGCCACTGCATGGTCAACCCGTCGGCGATGTTCTGGTCGGACGTTTCCAGCAGGCGCTGGGCCGTGGCGAATTCCAACTCGTCGCGAATGAGGTTGCGAATCTTGTCCCGGATGAGCGCCGTCGCCGCGATCTTGAACCGCTCCAGGTCCAGTTCCTTGGCCTGCGCCGCAGCGCCTTGTCCAGTTCCTGAATGACCCGGTTGGCGTAGATCGGCGTGCCGTTGACCTCGGCCACCACACTGCCCACCATCATGTATTGGCCCGACGATACCCCGACGCTGGGGCGGGAAGCCGGCTTGACCGGCGCGTCATCGGCCTTGGCGGCTGCTTGTGCGGTGGGCGTTCGCCCTTCACTGGTCCGGGCCGCCGCGGGCGGCGCAACCGGCGCATTGCTCGCGGGGTCGCATCGGCTTTCATGTCGGCCGCCAGCCCCCCGCTGTTGCCGCTCGGCCAGAACGCCTCCGGCGTGAGCGGCTTGGCCGGTTGTGAACCCCCGCACCCACCCGCCAGCGCCCCCATCGAGGCCGCCAGCACCACCGCCGCCAGTTGTTTTCCGACGAATTTCATACGCGATTCTCCGACAAGCCATCACCCAAGGCTCGTATTCTACCGGGGAACCGCCAGAACATGAAGAAGGCCGCACGGTGGAGGTATTGGCGGCCGTGCGGCCTGCGGAGGAGGAATCGCTTGGTAATTTTCGATACGCAGCAGGCGGTTTATTCACCCCTGCCGTTTCGTCCGACTATCCCTGCTGCTTGTCAGCACCTGACGCATCGATAAGATGCCGGGCAAAGGTCAGGCCGAAACACATTGATCCTGCCCTGACAATGTATAGATCGGAAACTTTTCGACCTTGATTAACAAAAACCGGCGGAATTTTTCAACCCGCACCGACAGCCTTCCCGGGATTCGCCCGGCCGACGCCTGCTTATGAGCCAATCCACCCGCATCCTCTTCCGCATCGCATCGCTGCTGGTCCTGCCGCTGCTGGCCGGATGCTCCGGTTTTACGCTATTTCCCTCCGCGCCGACCGTCCCCCCGGTGATCCGGCAAGTGGACCTGTCCAACCCCGACGTCGCCGCCGAATCCGTCCCGCTCGAAGCCGCCCGAAACGAGTGGGTCGGCATCACCCTTCAAATCCGCGATCTCCCGCCCGACCTGGCCCGCTCCGCCTGGCTGCGTATCCGACCGCCCCGGCTCATCACCGGCAGCACCGCCATTGCGCCGGAACATTTTTCCGCCGCCCGCGTGGTGTCCATGCCCGTCGATTCCAGCAGCGCCGGTTACGTTCGATACACCGGCCTTCCCGCCACCACCCGCCGCCTGCCCGGCGCCCTGCTGCCGGCCCGGCTTGAAAATGGGCTGCTGTCGTTTGCTTCGCTTCCGCCCGCGGACGAACCGCTCTGTCTCTGGATCGACCTGCACGTTCCCGCCAACACCCCGGCCGGTGAATACGCCTTTGCCTGTGAACTGGCCGAAGACCGCGACTCCAAGCCTCTGGCTTCCCTGCCGCTGTCGCTGACGGTCTACGACTTTTCGCTGCCCGACGTTCCCCGGCTGGCGATGGCCTGTCATCTGGATTGGCGGCGGCTGGCGAATCTCTATCCCGACCACTTTGCCTCGATCGACCCCCGTTTTCTAAACCGCACCGATCCGCAGTACGCAACGGCCGTCAAAACCCTCGACCAGCTCATCGGCCTGGCCCATCAACACCGGGCGCAACTGGCCGTTCCCCGACTTCAACCCACGGTGAAGTGGCCTGCCGCCAAGCCGCCGCAGATTGACGGGCGGGACTTGGATTCTCTCCTGAGCCCCTGGATGGACGGCAGCGCCTTTGCCGATCGGATTCCGCAGACCTATTGGCCGCTGCCGGGCAGCGACCGTCTCGATCAATTCAACTTAGATTCGCAACTGGAGTACTGGTCGGCCGCCGTTTCGCATTTCGACCGCTTACATCAACTGGACCGCATGCCCCTTGTCCTTGATGCCTCGGCCGACGTGGAGACGTATCTCGGCCTCAACCCCCGGCCCCGAATCTATGCCTCGCTGCCTGATGAGTTGCTTCCCGAGTATTCCGCCGACTTGCACCCGCTCGCTCCGGGGCTGGTCTGGTCGCGTCCCATCGCCGGCACGCAAGCCTCCGTGGAGCACCAGCTCAATCACTGGCTCCGTGCCGATCTGCCCGACACCGCTCCCTGCGCCAGTCAACAGGACGTTCGGCTCTGGGCCTGTCTGGCTTTTCTGCGCCAGGCCGATCTGGTTCTGTGGAAAGGCGCTCTTCCCGCGGAGAACAATCCCGCCCGCCCGGCCAGCGCGGGCGACTTGATCTGGTTTTATCCCGGACACTGGTTCGGTCTGGACCAGCCCGTCGCTTCGGTTCAACTTAAATGGCTCCGCACGGCCGAGCAGGACTTTGAATACCTGGTGCTTGCCAGCCAGCACGGCCGGCGCGCGAGCGCCATGCGCCTGGCCCGTCTGATTGCCCGTCCGATCGACCTTGCACACTCGCAACAACCCGACCCACTTTATGCGCTTTTGGGCGGCACCGCCGATCCTGCCGCCTGGCATAACCTGCGACGCCTTCTTGCCCGCACGATCCTTCTGTATCAGTCGAACCCGGCGCCCGGCGTCGCCGGTGAAATGGAGCTGAACCTGCAAACGCTTCAATGGGTTCAGCCGCAGCATCGGCCGCTGATGATCCCGCGTACGGCGCAGTGGTATTCCGAGCCGGGGGCCAACCGCGTGCGTCTTCGCCTGGGGTTGGATATTTACAACACCTCCCCCGACAACGCGGCCGCCGCCAACTCGCTGAAATGGGGCCTTCTGCCGCCGGGCTGGATCGCCCCGGCCTGGCCGGTCATCTCGCCGCCGCTGGTTCCGTATCAGGTGCAGCGGGTTTTCCTTGATGCGTGGGTGGACGCGGAGAAGATCGGGCAGGCGTCGGCCTCGCCGTCGAAGGTGACGTTCGTCAGCGGCTACGATCACACCGAATCGCCTTTGTCGGTATCCGTCCCCGCCGCCGCCTGCGAGCGGCGACCGACCGCGCCCGTGCTGGACGGCTCGCTGGAAGACTGGCAAGCCGACGACGCCATTCAGTCCGGGCCGTTGGTGCGGCTGCTGGACCGCCCGTCGCTCCAACGTCAGGCGTTGTCTTTCTCCGCCGTGCCGGCCTCGGTTTATACCGCCTGGACTGACGAGAGTTTCTACGTTGCCTTCAAAGCCGAAGGGCTCTGCCCCGTGCCGTTGCATACCACGCGTAATTTCGTGGAGTACCAATTCCGCCGGGCCTGGGGGGAAGATCTGGCCCAGATTCTCATCCAGCCGATCTATCCCGACAACACGCTCGGCCCCGTGTTGCACATGGTATGCAAGCCCAACGGCCACTGGATCGAGCGCCGCGTCGGCAACGTCTGGCAGCCGATCGAAGGCACCGCCATTCGCTATGCCGCCACGCTCGATGACGCCGTCTGGCGCGGCGAAGTCGCCATCCCCTGGAAAGCCCTGCTCGATCCCGGCAAGCCCCGGCCGTCGCTGCTCCGCTTCAATTTTGTCCGGCATCAAACCACGACGGGCCGGAGTGACAGTTGGGCCGGGCCGCTTGATTTCGGACGCGATGACGACTTGATGGGACTTCTCTATCTGCGATCAGGTTCGTTTGTTCCCTGAGTCCGTTTCGTCATCATCCTTTGGGCGGTCGGGAAAACGCAAATAACCCCCGAGGTGGATTAAACGCGGAAGATCGCCCCCAGACGCCGGCCCAGGAGGGAATTGGCCGCCAGGATTGTCAGCGTCAGCAGCAGCATCGCCCATACGCCCAGCGCGCTGGCTACGTACGGGCCGTCGCCCAGCCGCTGGAAGAGTTCGTAAATCCCTTTGGTAATGGGCCAATAGGCCTGCTTTTGCGCGAGGATCAGGGAGTCGCTTACCTCCAGCATCGCAAAGGCAAAGGCCAGCAAGCCTCCGGCCAGCAGGTTGGCGGCGACCAGCGGGATTGTGATCCGGCGCAGGGTCCGCCAGTGCGATGCGCCAGATTTCTGGCCGCCAGTTCCAGGTCGGGCGGAGTCTGCTCCAGGCCGGCGACGGCGCTGCGCACCACGTAAGGCAGACGGCGCATGGCGTAGGCCACCACCAGCAGCACCGTCGGATTCTGCTGCACGTCCACCAGGTCGCGCAGCCATTTCTGACCGGAAAACCAGCCTTGCAGTTGCAGGCTGATGGCCAGATATCCGAACGCCAGCACCAGGCCCGGCACCGCCAGCGGCAGCATCGCCAGCGCGTCAATCAGGTTTCGCCCCGGCAATCTGGACCGCACCACGATCCATGCGATCAGCAGCCCCAGCGCCACATCCACCACCATGCTCGACGACGCAAACATGACGCTGTTTCGCACCGAAGGCATCGTCACGTCGTGCGTCAGCGCGCCGACGTAATGCCCCAGCGTAAAGACCTTCGGCACCGCCGACTGATACCAGCTTCCCACTCCGGCGACGCTTGTCAGAATCACCCCCCCATGCGGCAACAGCGCCAAGCCGATCACCACGAGAAACGCGCACAGCACGCCCGCGCCGACCAACGGGGGAAGCTTTCGCGGCGACGACTGCACCGAGGCCTTGGCGACCGCCGCTTCCTGCCGCCGGCCCAGAAGCAGCTTGCCGGTTGCATACAGCAGCGCGCTGACCAGCAGCATCACGACCACCAGCGCATAGGGCACCGGCGAACCGCTGACCTGTGTGATCCGCTGGAAAATCTGCACCGGCGTCACCTGATAGAAATCGAACATCAGCGGCGTACCCAGTTCGGTAAACGACCAGATCAGCACGATCGTCGCCCCGGCGAAGATTCCCGGCCGCATCAAAGGCAGAGTGATGCGGCGAAAGATCGTCCACCGCGAAGCGCCCAGGTTTGCCGCCGCCTGCTCCATGGCCGGATCGAGGTTGGCCAGCGCCGCCGACACGTTGAGAAACAGGATGGGATAAAGGCTGAGCGATTCCACCAGCACGATCCCGACGAACCTCGCCGCCCCCAGCCAATCGACGGGCGTTCCGTGCGACACGATTCCGGCATCCTGCGCCAGCGCGGTCAATACGCCGAAGCGGCCGAGAATCTGCCGCATTCCTATCGCCCCCACGAACGGCGGGAGAATCAACGGCACCAGCAGCAGCCCGCTGACCAGGTTCTTTCCCGCAAACTCGTACCGCACCGACAACACCGCCAGCGGCACGCTGACCAGCGTGCAAACCGCCGTCACGCAAACCGCAATCAGCGCACTGTTCAACAGCCCGGCGCAACCCCGCGTCCAGGAAGATCGCCTTCACGTACGCCAGCGTAAAGCCCGCATCCGCCTGTCCGGGCACGCCGAAGAACCCCACCCGCACCACGCGGAAGATGGGCCATAAAAGAAATACCGCAAACACCAGGACGATCCCGGCGAGCAACAGGTATTGCCCGGGGCGGCGAGTCTTCGTCGCGGCAATTCCCGCGGGTTTGCTGCGACAGGTCGGCTCAAGCGGCGGCTGCAATCGGGTCATCTCGCCGCCTCCTGCCGCAGCTTGCGGTATTCTTCGCGAAACTCGCCGGTCCATTTCCGCATCAGTTCCAGCCGGCCGGCGGACGTTGCGGATTTCCACCCGGCCAGCCGGCGCATCGCCTCGTTTTCGCCGAAGGGAAACCGCCCGAGCTTTGCATCCAACTCCGCCGCGTGCGGCGAGGCGAGGATTGCCTTTCGCGTTTCGCGCAGTTCGTCCAGCAGGTCGATGCACCCGGCCTGCATCAATTCGCCCAGAATGGCAAACGTCCGTTCCCGCGTCAGGGATTTATTGAATCCCCCGCTGATGGCGTAGGGGTTTACCTTGTCGGTGAAGTCGGCGAGGTGTTTTTCGTAGACGTCGGGCCGGATGGGCAACCGCCGCAGCGCCGTCTGTCTCGGCCCGCCCGGCAAACCAGGGCGGGTGTTCCACAGGCGCTGGCCTTGTTCGGACAGGACGAACTCCATGAAACAAATGGCCAGGTCGCGATGTTCCGCCCCGCGCACCAGGGCGATGGGGTCGGGGTTGATGACCGTCGCCCCGGCCGGCTCCACGTATCCCATGCGGGCATCGCCCACGGCGTCGGCCTGCGAGCGGCCGTAGAAATCGATCGCCGTCCCCGCCCCGGCATCGCCCGAGCCGACCATGATGGGCACGACGGAGGAGGCATCCACGAACAGCCGGGCGTTGGCGCAAATCTGCCGCACCAGGCCCATCCCCTCGGCCCAGCCCTCGTCTTCGCTTCGCCCCTGTTTGGCCGCCTCCACCATGGCCCGCTCGGCCATGACCATGTACGCCTGCTTGGCCGAGGCGCTGCGCGTCGGGTCGGCCAGCACGATCCATCCGCGGTATCGCGGATCGGCCAAGTCCCTCCACGTTTTCGGCTCAGGCAAACCCAGGTATCTCACCACGTCTTTGTTGTACACGATCCCAAAGCTGCTCAGCGCCGTTCCGTACCACGAGGGGGCGGCGGTCTTGTCCGGGTCGTACAGCGCCAGGCCCGCCAGCGTCGGCTGGGGAAAGGCGGCTTTGACGATCCGCTCATCCAACCGCACCGGCTCCAGATAGCCCGGCTTTTTGAGCTGCACGTCGAAGGTGTAATCGCCGCCGCCCCAGACCAGGTCCACCTTGTAGGTTCCCTGGCTTTTGAAAACCGTGTCCCGCCCGGCCTCGAAGTATTTGACGATGTCGCTGGCGCCGAAGGTGCGATAATCGATGTTGACGCCCTGCCCGAAATGCTCGCGCCGCCACGCGGAAAACGCCTCGGCGAACTCCCGACGAATCCCCTCCTGATGGGGCGTGATAATCACCAGCTCCGGCTCATCCCCGCCCGCTCCGTGGCGCGAGCGCACGCCCAACACCGCGGAGATCACCAGCGGCGTGGCCAGCACGATCAGGAAGAGGATGAAAAACGCGTAGCGTCGCATCAGACCCGCTTTTAATCCTTCAGCACCACCACGTCCTCGGCGGAGAATTCCGCCCACAGTTTCGGCGGCAAATCCCACGCGGGCGGTGAGCAGACCACCTTCAGCCGCTGCCCGCCAACGTCTACAACGTGCTCGCTGGTTTCTCCCATGAACGTGTTTTCAACCGCCCGCCCCGGCAGGGAATTGCATTTGCTCCCGGATGAGTCGGCAAGCTTAATCCGCTCGGGACGGATGCTCAGTTTCACCTGTTGGGGCGATGCTTCCGCAGCCACGGCGGTGATGATTCCCGCAGGCGTCCGCACCCGCGCCAGCCGCCCCTCGCGGCCCACGACCTGCCCGGTCAGCAGATTCGTCTGGCCCACGAATTCCGCCACGAAGGCGTTTGCCGGGCGATGATAAAGCTCCCCCGGCGTTCCCACCTGCGCCAGCCGGCCGTCCTTCAAGACGGCGATGCGGTCGGCGACGCTCAGAGCTTCCTTCTGGTCGTGTGTCACATAGATCGTCGTGAAACCCGCGGTCTTGCAGATGCGCCGAATCTCGCCGCGCATCTCCTGGCGGAGTTTGGCGTCGAGATTCGACAGCGGCTCGTCCAGCAGCAGGCAATCGGGGTTGACCGCCAGCGCCCGCGCCAAGGCCACCCGCTGCTGCTGGCCGCCGGATAATTGGTTGGGCTTGCGATTGGCCAGGGTTTCCATCTGCACCAGCCGCAGCACTTCTTCCACCTTTGCCGCCTGGGCATGGCGAGACATGCCGCGCACCTCCAGGCCGAAACGGACGTTTTCCACCACGCTCATGTGCGGCCAGAGCGCATAGCTCTGGAAACACATGACGGCGTTGCGGCGTTGCGTGCCGAGTTCGGTTACGTCGCGGCCGTTGAAAAAGATCCGCCCCGCTGTCGGCTCGTGCAACCCGGCGATCAATCTCAGCAGGGTGCTTTTGCCGCATCCGCTTGGTCCCAGCAGGAAAAACAATTCCCCGGCAGCGACGTCCAGGTTGATGTCATCCAGCGCAACGGTTTGGCCGAATTGCTTGGCGATATGTTCCAGTCGAACCGAGGTCATAGAGGAGGATTATGTCGTTGCGATGGGCCTTTTGCCACTTTTCGAGTATGGAGGGGGCGAGGAGGTAGTCCCAGAGCCCCGGATGTACATCCGAGGCTTTTGGTTTTGAATACGGGGCTATTCGTAATGGGGGACGCGAAGAGCAAGCCTTGGCGAGAAGCTGGGGGCGAAAGAGAGAGAATACGCGGGGAGAGGGGGAAAATGCGTTAGGTTCCCTTCTGCGTTGTTGCCGGGGCGACCAGTTTTACCAGCAGGTCCATTCCGCGTTTGGCCTCCGGGCTGGCCGGGTCGATCTCCGTGGCGCGCATGAAGCATTGCAGCGATGCGGGGTACTGCTTCTGCTCGGCGTACATGAATCCCATTTCCGTCAGCGCCCGCACGAAATCCCCCGCATAGCGGGCGATGGACTCCGCGTCCTTGCGCCGCCGCAGGCCGTTTTCCATCTCGCCCAGGACGGAAAATTGATCAAACGCCTCCGGCTTTTTCCCCATCTTTTTCAGCAGCAGGCCCAGATTCAACCGCGCCGACACCGAACCGGGATTCAGCTTCAGCGTCTGCTCGTATTCGGTTGCCGCTTCGGCGTCCCGGCCTCCGTCCCGCAGGATGTTGGCCGCCAGATAATGCACCTTGGACCATTTCGGCTGCAAGCGGATCGCCTGCTTTATGTGCGGCATCGCGTCGGCGAGGTTGCCTTTTTCGCTCATGGCCAGGGCCATGTCGGTGTGCGCCTGCACCGAATCGGGATTGATGGCCAGCGACTTGGCGTACTGCTCAATCGCCTCGTCCAGCCGGCGCTGGTCGACCAACACCCGGCCCAGCGCATCGTACGCCTTGTCGTGCCTGGGCCGCAGAGCGATGGTCGCCTGGAAATAGGCCATCGCCTCCTGCCGCTTGGCCCGGACGGAATCAGAAAGCTGTCTTGCCTCCTCATCCCGGCCCTGCGCCGCGACCGCGGCGGCATCGCTGGCGAGTCGGGCAGCCTGGTCGGCAAGCGTCAGTCCCAGGTTGTAGCGCGCCATCCAGGACGAGTCGTTCTTGGCCAACGTGTCCCGCCATAGTGTTTCGTCGTTGGCGTATATTGTCGATTGCCGGCGAGACAGCATCCCCAGCATCAACAGGACGAGCCCCGCCAACACCATCGCACGCACGCTCCGGCCGCTCATTGCCTTGGCGGCGGCGGTAACGGTCATGACGACGATGGCGATGCCGGCCAGGTACTGAAAATGGTCGGCCACCAGCGAATACAGCATCGGGTAGACGTTGACGAACCCCAAGGCCGGAAACAGCGCGCCGGCGAAAATCAGCACGCCAGTCAGCGCCCCGCGTCCGATCCGGTTGCGCAGCGCCCATAGCGCCGCCACGATGACAATCCCCAACAGCGGCAGCACGTACCAGCGGAAATCGCCCTCGTCAATCGCCCATCGCGGATAGCTGAACGCCAGATTCAACGGCCAGAGCAGTTTGCCCGCATAGAACCACAGCGCGTTGCCGGCCAGGAGCACCCGCTGCATCGGCGACAGATTCCAATCGGCTCCCACGGCCCCCACTCGATGCCGCTCCAACCATGCCGTCAGCAGGCCCATTGCAACCCCCAGCAGCAGCAACGGCATCAGCGACGCCACGTCCGAACGGCGGATGCGCCCCCGCTTCCACCACAGCACCAGCCCCATCACCACCGGCGTCGAGCAGGCCACCGTTTTGCTCAACATAGCGCAAACGAAGAGCGCCACCGCTGCCGCATACCATGCCCGTCGTTTGGCCTGGTCCTCATCTCCCAAACCGGCGAATTGCAGATAGGCCCGGATTGACGCCAGGCAGAACAAGCCGGAGAGGACGTTTTTCAATTCGCTGACCCAGGCCACCGATTCCACCTCGATGGGGTGTATCGCGAAGACGGCCGCCGCCATCCAGGCTCCGGGCAAGGCGAGTCGTCGCAGGATGAACCACAGCAGCACGGCGTTAGATGCGTGCAGCAGCACGTTGACCAGGTGATAGCCCAACGGATTCAGTCCCCACAGTTGGTATTCCAGCCAGTAGACCGTGTACGTCAGCGGATAATACTGCGCGGTCACGTGCTGGAACTGCGACGGGTCGGTTTCCGTCATGGATCTGCCCCAGATGTTGCGCAGGCCTTCGACCGAGTGAAGCAGACGATTTTCCGTCACCTGCCGGGGGTCGTCCCAGTTGATGAAACCCGCGCGCAGGGCGGGGAAATAAGCCAGCAGCGCAAGCAGCACCAGGAGTGCCGCCCACATCCACTGCTGGGTTTGGGTCGATCCGTCCGGGCCGGTGAGCACGAGCGTTGCGGGGACGGACTGGGACGAGGAATTGGCCGGTTGGTTTGTTTCCATTGTTGCTCCAAGCCGCAGTATAGATACGCCTTGGAGATAACGGAAGGTTCTGTGTTTGGTCGGGCTGATGGGGTTTGTAGCATTAGAGCCCCGGATGTACATCCGGGGCTTTGGAGGGGTGCTTGCGCTTTGCGAGGGAACGCGAAGAGCAAGCCTTGTCGAGGGTTCAGGGGCGAAATCGGCATGACACATTCAGCGGATGGTCAGCGTCCAGACTACGGCCATTGCCGCGGCGCCGAGGATGAGCCATGCGGTGTAGTCGCCTACGTCTCCGCTGTGTAAGGTCCGCAACCATCCCAGCGGTCGGCCCAGAGCAAGTTCTGTTTTCCGTCGGACTGGCGCGGGAAAGCGATCGATGGATAAGGCCAGCAGCGCCAGCACCACAGCGCCAGCCGTCGAGATTAAGCCTGAGACCCAGCCTTTCCATGGCGATTCGTCGGCGGATGTCTGGCCGGCCGGGTTGGGCTTGTGTTTCAGCACGGCATCTGCGTAGCCCGTTCGATCCACGAATTGTTCGGCTCCCCGCTGCGCGAAGCTGCGTAAGTGGGGGACGAATCCCAGCGCCAGTCCGGCGAGGATCAAGACAGCCGCCGGGGCGATCATGACGGCCGGAGAGCGGCTATGGCGACCAACGGTTTCCTTTTCCTCTTTTGTCGGGGATTCAGCGTTGCGCGATTCGGGGCGGCCCCAGCCTCGGAAAATGCGGCCGGTTGCGCAGAACCGCTCCGCCGGTGAGCGCCGAGGCGATTATGGCTATCCCCGAGAACCAGCCGTATCCGGCGTGCTTTGCGGCCTCCTCGATCATCGATTTACCGAGGAAGGTTGCGAAAGGCGGCAAGCCCGCCAGGCCCAATCCGCCCAGCAGGAACAATCCGCCCGCCCAGGGCATGTGCTTGCCTCGGCCGCGGAGTTCGCTTTCATCGACACTGGAATGCCGGTGCAACAACAATCCGGCGGCCATGAACAGCGCCCCTTTCACGCAGCCATGTCCCAGCACATAAATCCCCGTTCCCGCCAGCGCATCGGGTCTGAGCATCGCCGCGCCCAGGAGGAACAAGCCGGTGTGGCTGATCGTGGAGAAGGCCAGCATTCGCTTCAGATGCCGCTGGGAAAAGCACATCACCGCCCCCACCAGCGCCGTCAGCACGCCCATTCCCACCAGTACCCCCCGCACCGCCGATTCATGCTCGCCTGTTGCGCCGGAGAAGGCTGCCCAGTAGACGCGCATCGCCCCGTACAGACCCAGCTCCACCATCACCCCGGAAAACAGCACGCACACCGGCGTCGGCGCTACCGCGTGCGCATCGTCCAGCCAGAAATGAAACGGCACGACCGCGGCCTTGACGAAAAATCCGCTGAAGATCAGCACCATCGCCAGAATCACCAGGCGGTCTTCGGGGCGTTCGGCCAGGGTTTGTCCGATCTGCGCCAGGTTCAGCGCCCCGGTGCGCGCGTAAATCAGCCCGATCCCCAGCAGCATCAGATAGGCTCCGATGCTGTTGCTGACGGCAAAGTTGATCGCCCCTTCCAGCGCCTGATGTTCTTCGATCTTGTAGCCCGTCAGTGCATAGGCGGCGACGCTCATCAACTCGAAAAAGACGAACAGGTTGAACAGATCGCCGCTGAGGCAGAAGCCGACCATCGAACCCAGGAACATCAGCATCAGCACGTGAAACAGTTCGCCCGCCGCCTCGAAGTATCGCCAGCTATAGACAAAACTGCCTGTCACCAGAACCGCCACCAGCAGCGCCAGAGCGGCCCCGAATTCATCGACGGCCAGGGAGATTCCCAAGGCGATTCCCGCGTGCGGCTGCCATGCGCCCACCCAATACACGCTCGTCCCGCCGGCGGTTTTTCCCAGCAGGATCGCCGCCAGCAGCGCGACGGCCAGCGCCGTGGCCGTGGCGGCGATGTCCACGACGCGCCTGGGCAGCCGCCCGCCGATGCCCGCGAGGATGGCCGCCGCCAGCAGCGGCGCCGCCAGCGGCAATGGAGGCAGGATTCGCATCTTATCCCCGCATCGGACGCAGCGCCCGCGGGTCGAGCGTCCCCTTGTGTTTGTGGACCTGAACGGCCAGCGCCAGCAGCATCGCCATCACCGTCGCGCCCACCACGACGTCCGTCAGCGTCAACGCCTGCACCACCGGATCGACCGCCGGCGTGCCGGGAGGAGAGTCGGAGAAGATCGGCGCGTGGGCCTTGGCGACGTACCCCACCGACAACAGCAGCACGTACGTCGAAGACTGCATCACCGACAAGCAGACGATCAGGTGGATCAGGTTTCGGCTGGTGACGATCCCCCACAATCCGCTCGCCAACAACCACACTACGACCAGCCACGGCAAATAGCTCATCGCGTCGGCTCCTGCGGTTTCTGTATCTGTCCGATGAACTCCTGGAACAGCAGCACGAAGCCCCCGGAAATCTCCAGACCCACCGCCAGGTTGATCAGGGCGATTATGCCTGATGACACCAGTTGCCCGGTTTTTCCGAGCGGCAGGAAGTTCTCCAGGAACAATCCCCCGGCCGCCAGCGGGATCAGTCCGATCAGCACGTATCCGCCGGCCCCGGTCGATTCGGCCGCTTCCAGCATGAGCTGTGGACTGACGCGGATGAAGACGCGGTAGGCGTCCGTCAGGTACACCAGCAGCGCCCCCGTACCCAGGATGGCGCCGCCCTGGAAGCCGCCGCCGGGCGTCAACTGGGCGTGGATGACGATGTAGACGCCGAAAACCACCGTCACGCCCGCCATTCCCAGCCCCAGCCAGCGCAGCGACTCGGCGCGGGGCGTCATCGGCCAGGGGGCCGTAGCCGGTTCTTCTTCCGTGGGTTCCTTCGGCTCGCCGCGCATCTGGCGTAACAGCAACGTCAGCCCCACGATGGAGGCAAAGAAGATGAATTCCTCCCCCAGCGTGTCCAGCGCCCGGTAGTCGAAATTGACAGCCGTCACCACGTTGGTGACGTGCCGCCGGTCGATTGCCTGGACGTTGAGCAGCGTGCCGTAGGGGCCGCGATAGTCGCCGAATTTCGGCAAGCCGCCCATGGCCCAGAGCAGCGACGCGGCCAGAGCTATCGCCCCGATCCAGAACAGCGCCATTCGCAGCCGTCCGTTCATTGACGTTTATTCCCTTCTATTTTCGCGACGGCCGCCATCAGGATCAGCGGCAACCCTGCCGCCCCTACCGCCAGTTCGGACAAAGCCACGTCCGGGGCCTGCAACACCAGGAACAGGATCGTCAGCAGCATGCCGTAGAAGCTGAGGACCATGGCCTGTTTCTGCACGTCGCGGGCCAGAACCACCGCCGCTCCCCCGGCGGCCACCAGCACGTAGATCGTCACCAGAAGCACCGTCACGCCTGCTCCCGTTGTTCGCTGGGCCGATCCTTGCTTAAGTAAAACGCACGGGCGGTGGCGCTGGTCACCACCGGCCCACCCACTCCCATCACCACCACGATCAAGATTGCTTTCACGGCCGTTGCGAGCGTGGGTTGATCGACGATGACCGCCGCCGCGATCAATCCCGCACCCAGGCTCGACGCCGGGCCCAGATAATGCAGCCGGCTTATCGCGTCGCGCATGGCCAGCATCCCCACGCAGCACAGGAGCGTGATTCCTACGCCCAATATCAGCAGCACCGCTGCTGCGATTTTCTGCCAGTTCATAGCCAGCGCTCCAGAAAGTGGGCGAATACCAGGCTGGCCGGGAATGCCAGCACGGCCAGGGCCAGCGCCACATCAAAATAGGACGGCTGCTGGAAACCTTTGGCCAGCAACAGCAGCACCAGCACGCTTACCGTTCCGGCCATTTCCAGTGCGACCAGCCGGCTCATCAGCCCGCCGCGGGTGATCAATGCTCCGCACATCACCAGGCCGAGCATGAGGATCGTTGCCGACCACAACCAGAGGTTCATAGCAGCCACTCCCGGTCTGCGGAGGTTTGCTCGGGCATGAGTTGATGAATCAGCAGGGTCTGCTTTTCGCGGTCAATCACCACCGCAATGGTGTTGGGTGTCCAGGAGATGCCCGTGACCACCAGAGCCCGTCTTGCGGCCGACTGCGCCGATTTGCCGCCCACGTCAAACGGAACGGCGATCAATCGGCCCCGCCAACCGGCGCGATCCGCGACGGTTCGCCATAAGACCTCCGCCAATCGCATGCAATCGGCGGCATAGCGGATCAGCAGCCTCGGCAACAGCGCGATCCATTCCCACCGCACCGCAAACCGCATCCCTCCCTGTCGCTGCATGGCCACCGTTGCCGCCAATGCGAGGCCGGCGGTTACGAGGCCGGCCAGAATTTCCGCGCGGTCGGTCTTTGCGACCAGCAGCCAATACAGTCCGAAAAACAGGGCGTACCATCCTGTTCGCGAGCCGATGCGCCCGTTTCGGAGATGCTTGTGGATTTTGGCAAATACCGTCATAGGTCGTAAGCGACATCGGGGAGCCGATGGCGAAAAGAGGGTTTAGTCGCGTCGTTTGAACCAGTGGACAATCAGCACGTCCGTCGAAGAATGCAGGATGATGGAGGCTGCAATAACCAGTCCGGCCAGGTTGAATAAATGCTCTCCGTGCTGGAGTCCGGAGCGGAGGATCAAAATGCCGTAGAAGACGGAGGAGAATCCCTTGGGGCCGAACCAGCCGGCCACCACCGCCTCCCGTCGGGATAACGGCGAGCCGATCAATGACAATCCCATGGCCACCGGTCGAACCAGCGCCAGGGAGAGGAAGGCGAAGACGTATCCCCTGACGCCGACTTCCGCCATGAAACGTGTGGACAACATGGCTCCGAAGACCAGCAGTGCGGCCAATTTCAACAGCTCGGTCACCACCTCGCCAAACTGTTCGTTGGCCTGCCGGACCAGCGGCCCCACTGTCGCCACCGTTACCCCGGCGGCAAAGCCGGCCAGGAGTTCGTTGACGTGGACCCACTCGCTGACGGCCAGCGTCAGGGCCGCTATGGCGAATCCGTTGATGGTTTTATAGACCGCGTCGGCCATGAAAAATCGGCTTTGCTCCAGTTTGATTGATATCCACGGCACCACGACCCCCACCGCGATTCCGGCGATAACTTCGATCAATAGCGGCAATGCCCGCACTTCGGTTTGGCCGGTTACTTCCAGCAGAATCACCACCACCGGCAGCGCCAGGCCGTCGTTCAATCCGCTTTCCACGTTGAGCAGACGGCGCAGTCGCTGCGGCACTTCCTCCCGGCCCACGATGGCCGCCGCGAAAACCGGGTCGGTCGGGCTTAATACCGCCCCCAGCAACAGTGACTCATCCCATGCCAAGCCGACGACGTAGCGAGCCAGCAGGGCCGTTAAACCCAGTGTCAGCGGCAATCCCAGCAGCAGCGCCCTTCCTGGCAGATGCCACGCCGATTTCAAATCGCCGAGGCTGACTTTCATCCCATCGGTGAACAGCACGCTGTAGAGCGCCAGTTGCACCAGACGCGACGCCGTTTCACTTTCCGCTCTGAACGAGATCAGCCCCAGCCATCCTGCCGCAAATCCGCCCAAAAGAAACATCACGGCGGTAGACAAAACGCTGCGCCGGGCCAGGCCCGAGAGGAGCACGGCGGCCATCAGGATCACCGCGTAGGTCAGCAGGCCGTACATCGCGCCATGCTCTACCAAAAGCCATACCCACCGGCTTTTTTTCGGGCAAACTCACCCGACTTTGCTGGCTTGAAGCGCCACCCGTAAGGAGGTTCGACCATGGCCAGTGATCCGCTTCGAATCCAGCGAATTCAGCAATCGCTTGAGGATGCCCGGCTTGACGCCATCCTTTGTACGCTGCCGTCCAACGTGCTGCTGCTCTCGGGTTATTGGCCGGTGGTGGGAACGGCCATGGCGCTGGTGACGCAGGATGGGCGGCTGGCCGTGCTGGCGCCCCATGACGAGCAGGACTTGGCGACGGGCAGCGGCGCCGATCCGCTGCGCACTTTTCAGGCCGGATCGCTGGAGCAAATTCGCAAGGCTTCCGATGCGGCACTTGAGGCGTTTGGGCAGATCGTCTCGGCACTCCATCTGGATCGCGCCCGCATCGGCTATGAGGGGGACGAAACCTACGAGCCGGCGTCTTATGCCGCCATGCATCTCTACGGGCCGGCGATCCATTGGCTGGTGCAGACGGCGTTGCCTGACGCGACGCTGGCGCCTGCCGGGGAGATGCTCGCCCGGCTTAAGAGCGTCAAGACGCCGCGAGAGATCGATCGCATCCGCACCGCCTGCGGCATTGCCCAGCGGGCATTTGATCTGGGGTCGCTACGGCTGGAAGCAGGCAAACGGGAAGTCGAGGCGGCCGCTTTCTTCCGGGCTTCGCTGAGCACTTTTGAGCCGCCGGCCACGCCCATCGAGCGGGCGGATGGTTACGTGTTCTGCATGTCCGGGCCCGATGCGGCACTGGCTTACGGCGCGTACGCCCGATCGCGCCAGCGGGCCATCAAACGCCATGAGCTGGTTTTGGTTCACTGCAACTCCTACGTGGATGGGTACTGGACCGACATTACGCGGACTTATTGCGTGGGCCGCCCTGCGCCCAGAATGGTGGAGATGTACAACGCCATCGCCGCGGCCCGCAGGGCGGCGCTGGCGGCGATTCGGCCGGGGGCGGCGGCTTCGGTTATCGACGATGCGGCCCGGCAGGTTCTGGCGCAACACGGCTTTGGGGAGAACTTCAAGCACCCTGCCGGCCATGGCGTGGGGTTTTCCGCCATCAACCATGATGCCCGGCCGCGGTTACATCCCAAATCGCCCGATGTGCTTCAGCCGGGGATGGTCTTCAACGTCGAACCGGGGATTTACATTGATGACTTTGCGGGGATGCGGCACTGCGATGTCGTGGTTGTGACGGAGGACGGATCGCAGGTGCTTACGGATTTCCAGAATGATTTGAGCCGGTTGGTGATACCGGGGTAGAGGCGCCGCCTTGCAGGCGGCGGCGAAACGGGGTTGTGGGCGTTACTCTTCCTGGCTCTGGCCGCGTGCGTCTTGCTCGGGGCTCTCCATGGGCAGGACGTCGCGCCACTGCTCGATCAGCTTGCGATAGGCTGCGGCGACGGGGTGGGGGTTGCGGTCCAGGTCGTACAAGCCGAGCGGGTTGGCCCGGCCGTTGTCTTCGCGCAGGTCGGTGTCCCAGTCCACCTGATCGATCAGGCTATACCAGGTAAAGCCGATGATCGGCACCCCGTCCTGTTTCAGTCGGACCATCTGCGCCCATTCCTTTTGCAGCCAATGTATCGCATCCTCTGACGCCCGCTGGTTGGTTTCGGTATGCATCACCGGCAGGTGGTAACGGTCGAAATACTGTTTGGTGATGATGTAGTAGCCGAAGATTTCCCCCGAAGGGCTCATTGGCCCGTCCCCCGGCGGAACGCTGTGTTCGTTGAGAACGTAATAGTCGTTGCCCATGATGCAGTAGGGCTTGAGGGCGTTGCCGTGCTCCATGCACCAGTCGTATTCCGCGCGGCTCATGCCGTTGTCCAGCAGGTATTGATACAGGTCGGCGTTGACCTGGTTGCCGTAGCAGAGGTCCAGCGCCAGGAAACGCTTCTGGTTCAGGAAGTGCGCCCGGGACATTGCCGCCGGCTCCTGGGCATGGAAATAGGCCGTCGCTTCGCTCTGCACGAACAGGGCCTGCGGGCACTCCCGCACGATGGCTTCTTCCGCCAGCAGGGTCGCGCGCACCATGTTTTTCAGCGCCACCACAAAGCCCCGATCCGATTTCATCTGCTCGTTCCACCAGCCCATTTCCCCGGAAAAGCGGGCACAAACGAGGATCTCGTTGACGGGCGTGTAATACCGCACCCACGGATATCGCCGGGCAAACGCCCGGGCGTATTCCGCGAAGTAGACCGGCCACTGGGGGTTCTGGAAACCCCCGATCCAATCGGGCACGCCGAAGTGGCACAGGTCCGCCAGCGGGACGATGTCCCGCTGCTTCAGGTCGTTGAACGTCTCGTCGGCAAAGTCCCAGTCGTAGCGTCCTGGCCCGGTGTGGACCTTGTAGTACGGCGGGCCGTAGCGCAGGTATTTCAGGCCCATCTCCTGCATCAGGCGGAAATCCTCCCGCCAATGCTCGTAGTGCCGGGTCTTGGCCAGTTCGTCCATGCGGATTTTGCGGCCGTCTTTGGCCGTGATCGTCGGATAACTGCACTCGATCCCGGTTGCGAAAAGAAACGGATGAGCGTAGGGGTTTCGCTGGAAGCCGGAAATTTTATCCGCCATCAGAACCTCCCGGCCGGACGCAGTCCGACCGGCCATTTTTCGCGCCGTGCAGACCGGCGCCGCGCCAGCATCGCCGCCGCCGTCGCCGCTGTCGCCACCAGACCCACCGCCGCCAGCGGCTTGGCCACCGCCAGGGCTTTGCGCTTGGGCGTTCCGTATTTGAGCGTGTGCATCCACCACCCCTGCCACTGCTGAATTTTCTGGGCGATCGTCCCCGGCAGGCGCACCTTCAACCCCTTCTGCAACTGCGGCATCGCCTCGCGCAACACCGGATGGCCGGCCACGAAATGAACCCGCGGATCGTTCTTGTATTTCGGCAGCGCCGCATCGTCGAACACCAGGTACGGCCCTTCCTTCAAATGCGTCTCAAAGTCCGGGTCTTCGATCTCCCCGCACATGATCGTCGGCGTTCCCCGCAGCCAGGTCACTTCCGCCAGTTCGCCCCGGCGCAGCATGCTGTCCAGCACGCTTTTCACATGCCCCACCGTCCCCTCCAGAGTCACTCCTTTGCCGACCAGGAAATTGATCGGCAGATAATCAAACCCCTTATGCCCCGGCCAGGCGTCAATGCTCACCTGATCGATGGGAACTCCCGCGTAGCGGATCGGCTCGGCGATGCCGATGCCCCGTCGCACCGCCTCCGGCACAAACCGCAGCTTACGCCAATCGTGCTTCAACAGCCGGCAGATGCTGACGTCCATCGCCACCGGATCGTCCGAGGCCAGGATGCAACCGCACCAGTGCGGCAGGTTTCCGATCGGCCCGTCTCCTTCCCCCGCGATCAGCGCGTCGCACACGCACAGCGCCGGCTTCGTGACCGACATAATGTCCATGAACCGCCCGAACATGTCGGGGTCGCCATGATTATGCTGCCGCCATTCGGCGTTCACCGCCCCGACCCAGTTTTTCAAGGCTCCTGAGATCGGTTGGATGTGGTGATTCTTGGCCTTGGGACAATCGATAATCACGTCCGCATCCAAGATCGCCTCGGGCAGCGGTGCGCTCTTAATCACCCGGCCATCGGGGATCTCCACCGGCCTTGTCGGGCTGTGCCCCAGGTCCACCAGTTCCGCCCCCTCTCGCTCGGCCACCGCGGCCACACCGGTGATCCACATGTATTGGATCGAATCGGCCATTTCCCCGCTGGCCTCGCCCACGATTACTTTCTTCGCCCCGGCCTCGTACGCCAGGCGAATCACCGCCCCCACCACCGTCGGGTCTGTCGTGCAGCCGCTCTCGGCCGAGTAATACACCGTCTGGTTCGGCTTGATCAGCACAGTCAGCCCCGGACGGACGAATCGTCCCATTCCTCCCAGATGGTCCAGCGCTTCCCGCACCAGTGCCGTCACCCGCTCGATGGAACGGTGCTTTTCCTTGGTATGCGATACTGCAACAACGGCCTCATGTGGTTGGCTCATGCGGTTGCCTCCTCTGGGCTCATCCGCCTGAGGCACAAACCCCGGACCACGCCCCACGGCTACTGCTGGTTTACCCTTTGCAAAGGCCAGCAGGTTTCCAAAGAAAGGCTCGGATGAAAATCGACTTTCCCTTTCCCGGCTACGAAAACATCGCCCCCCTCGAAATACCAGACAAAAATCTCATGGGCGTCTTTTCGCCTCGCGCCTACGAGGGCGTTGATGAACAGGCCGTCCTTGATGAAGGTTTTGCCCATCCGCACAACGCCCCGCGGCTGCGGCAGACCGTCAAAGCCGACGACCGCGTGCTCATTCTCATCGACGACGCCACGCGCATGACCCCTGCCGCCCGCATTCTTCCCGAGGTGATGGATGAGCTGCACGCCGGCGGCGTCGCCGACGACCGCGTCGAATTTCTCGAAGCCGTCGGCACGCACCGCCCCATGAACGAAGAAGAACTTCGCGAAAAACTCGGCCCCCTGTTCGGCCGGTATAAAGTCAACCAGCACCACTACCTCGATAACGCCCAGCTCCACGATTTCGGCACGACCAGCGACGGCACCCCCGTCCGCGCCAACCGGTTGCTGACGGAATTTTCCTTCGTCCTCGGCATCGGCTCCATCGTTCCCCATCGCGTCAAAGGACTTTCCGGCGGCGCGAAGATCATGTTCCCCGGCGTCTCGGGCAAGGAGATGATGGACCGCAACCAGTGGGAAGCCTCCATGCACATGTCGGAAACGGTCATGGGGGTGGCGGAAAATTCGATGCGGCTGCGTATGGAAGAAGCCGCCCGGCTGGCGGGGCTGCGGTACATCGTCAACGTCGTGCATGACGTCCGGCATACCATCGTCGGCTGCTTTACGGGTGACTTTGTCGCCGCCCACCGCGAGGGGGCGAAAAAATCACGGGAGGTTTTTGCCGCCCATCTTCCCACGCGGGCCGATATCGTGCTGATCGATTCGCACCCGGCCGACCGCGACTTCTGGCAATCCGCCAAGGGCCCTTATGCCGGGACCATGGCCGTCAAAACCGGTGGCTCGCTGATTCTGGTTTCGCCCAATCCCGAAGGGGTGGCCAGGAACCACGCCAATCTTTTGCACATCGGCTACCGCCCCCATGCCGAGATCGTGCAGATGGTTCAGCAGGGGCAGGTGGATGATCTGGTTGGCGTCGCCATTCTTGCCGACGTCTGCCAGATCGTGGACAAGACCGACTGCATCATGGTTTCGCCCGGCGTGCGTCCGTCCGATGCGCGCACCCTCGGCTTTCGCTACGCCAAAACGGCCCAGCAGGCGATGCAAATGGCTCTTCGTCAGCAAGGCCGGCGAGCTACCGTTGCCGTGCTCCGCTACGGCGGACACATCCTGCCGGTGGTGGATGATGAAGCGGCTGAGCTTATCGCGAGCAAGACGGATTGAGGGGACGTTTTTTTAAACCGCAGAGGACGCAGAGGAACGCAGAGAAGAGGATGGAACCGCCGATGAACGCCGATACACGCCGATAAGAAAGAAATCTTTTCTTTATCGGCGTGTATCGGCGTTTGTCGGCGGTTTCGAATTTTCTCTTGGCATTGCATTCGCACGGCGCGGGGCTTCATCAGCAGGAGGCTCCGTCATGCCAGAGACCGTCGGTGATTACGTCGTTCGTCGAATCAAGGATTGGGGAGTCAGCCGAATTTATGGGTATCCGGGGGACGGCATCAACGGCCTCATGGGCGCTTTGGACCGGGCCAAGGGGGATCCGCGTTTCATCCAGGTGCGGCACGAGGAACACGCCGCCTTCATGGCCTGCGCAGGCCAAGTTCACCGGGGAAGTCGGGGTCTGCATGGCCACCTCCGGCCCCGGCGCGATCCACCTGCTCAACGGCCTTTATGATGCCAAGCTGGATCATCAGCCGGTTGTCGCCATCGTCGGGCAGCAGGCCCGCATCGCCCTGGGCGGATACTTCCAGCAGGAAATCGATCTCCAATCGCTTTTCAAGGATGTGGCCGGGGAATATGTGCAACTGTGCGTGGTGCCTTCGCAGGTGCGTCAGTGCATTGACCTGTCCATGCGGATCGCCATGGCCCGCCGAACCGTTACCTGCATCATCATTCCCAACGACTTGCAGGAGCTTTCCGCCGAACATGCCCCCGAGCGCCGCCATGGCGCAACGTATACGGGGATCGGTTATTCGGTGCCCCGGATTGTTCCGCACGAGGAGGACATCCGCCGGGCCGCGGATGTTTTGAACGCCGGCAAGAAAGTGGCCATGCTCATCGGCGCCGGGACGCTCAACGCCGCCGACGAAGTTCTTGAAGCCGCCGATTTGCTGGGCTGCGGCATCGCCAAGGCCCTGCTCGGCAAGGCCGCACTTCCTGACGATCTGCCCTTTGTTACCGGGTCCATCGGACTGCTGGGCACCAAGCCCAGTTGGGACATGATGATGGAATGCGACACCCTCTTCATGGTCGGCTCGGGCTTTCCTTACTCCGAGTTTCTCCCCAAGGAAGGCAACGCCCGCGGCGTGCAGATCGATATCGAAGGCCGGATGCTTTCTCTCCGCTATCCCATGGAAGTCAACCTTCACGGCGATGCCGCCCTGACTTTACGCGCCTCATCCCGCACCTTCGCTACAAGCAGGACCGCTCCTGGCGGGAGCGCATCGAAGACGGCATGCAGGAGTGGTGGAGCCTGATGGAATCCCGCGCCATGACGGCGGCCGATCCCATCAACCCGCAGCGCGTCTACTGGGAACTCTCCGCTCATCTTCCCGACCACTGCATCCTCACGGCCGATTCCGGCTCTTCCACCAACTGGTGGGCGCGGGATATGAAAATCCGCCAAGGCATGATGGCCTCGCTTTCCGGCAACCTGGCCACCATGGGGCCGGGCATGCCTTATGCCGTGGCCGCCAAGTTCGCCTTTCCCGACCGGCCCGTCCTGGCCAGCGTCGGCGACGGCGCGATGCAGATGAACGGCAACAACGTCCTGATCACCGTCAAGAAATACTGGCAGGAATGG
Source organism: uncultured Phycisphaerales bacterium (assembly GCA_963841305.1). Taxonomy (GTDB): domain Bacteria; phylum Planctomycetota; class Phycisphaerae; order Tepidisphaerales; family Tepidisphaeraceae; genus CAWJBR01. The sequence goes on from CAWJBR010000002.1 coordinate 948,433, forward strand.
CGCAACCCCTGCTTCGTGGTGGCCGTCCTTAACAATCGTGATCTGAATCAGGTCACCTGGGAGCAGCGCGTCATGACGGGGGTTCCCAAATTTGAAGCTTCGCAGGATTTGCCGGATTTCCCTTACGCGCGCTATGCCGAGTCGCTTGGGCTCAAGGGCATCAAGGTCAACGACCCGGATGATATTGCCTCCGCGTGGGACGACGCTTTCCATGCCGACCGGCCCTGCCTGGTGGAGTTCATCACCGACCCGGAAGTTCCGCCGCTCCCCCCGCACATCAACTTCGAGCAGGCGGTTCATTTCTGGCAGGCCATCTTCAAAGGCGACCCCGGCAAGTGGTCCATGATTAAACAATCCTTCAAAGGCATGGCCGAAAATTACGTCCCTGCCCTGGCCACAACGCACCGATAAAGGACTCATCCCATGACCCGTCTGACCGTACTCCGCGAACAGGCCGAATCCCACCGGTTCCAGCGTCAATCGATTGACGACACCCGCACCACCATCCCTCCGCTCGACGCTCAGGCCCTGGCCGAAGACCTGCGAAAAGTCATCTCCGGCGAAGTTCGCTTTGACGACGGCTCCCGCGCCCTCTACGCCACCGACGGATCCAACTACCGACAGGTTCCCATCGGCGTGGTCATCCCCCGCAGCGAAGAGGACGTGATCGCCACCGTCGAACTCTGCCGGAAACACGGTGCGCCGCTGTTGTCCCGCGGCGGCGGCACCAGCCTCGCCGGGCAGTGCTGCAACGTGGCCGTCGTGATGGATTTCACCAAGTATCTGCATCACGTCGTCCGCATCGATACCGAGAGGCGGCTGGGTATCGTCCAGCCCGGCTGCGTTCTGGACGACCTGCGCGGCGCGGCCGAAGCGGAGGGACTAACCTTCGGACCCGATCCCGCCACGCACAACCACTGCGCCATTGGCGGGATGCTCGGCAACAATTCCTGCGGCATCCACTCGCTGATTTCCAAAAACAACGGTCTGGGCCTTCGCACCAGCGACAACACCCACGAGCTGGATATCGTCACCTATGACGGCGTCCGCTTTCGCGTCGGCCCCACCTCGCCCAACGAGTTGCAAGCCATCATCAACGCCGGCGGGCGGCGAGGGGAAATCTACCGGGAGATGAAGAATCTGATCGATCGCTACGCCGACGACATCCGCCGGGATTTTCCCAAGCTCGAACGGCGTGTTTCCGGGTACAACCTTGACGATCTGCTGCCGGAAAACGGCTTTCACGTCGCCCTGCGCTGGGCGGCTCGGAAGGCACTCTCGTCACCATCCTCCAGGCCACGCTCCATCTCGTTCCCAATCCCAAGGAACGATCCCTGCTGATATTGGGCTATCCCGACGTCTACGCCGCCGCCAATGACGTGCCCGATTTTTTGCGATTCAACCCCGTCGGCCTGGAAGGCATCGACGAAACACTGATCCAGTTCGAGAAAGTCAAAGGCGCTCATGACAAGGCCATCGCCGGGCTTCCTGCCGGCAACGGCTGGCTCTACGTCGAGTTCGGCGGCGACAGCAAGCAGGAGTCCGACGACAAGGCCCGCCAGTGCATGGATGCGCTCAAACAGCGGCCCAATCCCCCCTCGATGCGGCTGTACGACAACCCGCAGGAGGAACTGGCCCTGTGGGAAGTCCGCGAAAGCAGCCTCGGCTCAACCGCCTTCGTGCCCGGCTCACCCGACACCTGGCCGGGCTGGGAGGATTCGGCCGTCCCCGTCGCCCGCATCGGAGAATACGTCCGCAAGCTCCGCGAGTTGTTCGATAAATTCGGCTACCACGTCTCCACCTACGGGCACTTCGGCCAGGGCATCATTCACTGCCGCATTCCCTTCAACCTGTACACACAGGAAGGGATCGACAAGTATCGCCGGTTCATGGACGAAGCCACCGACTTGTGCCACAGCCTCGGCGGGTCGTTCTCCGGCGAGCATGGCGACGGCCAGGCCCGCGCCATGTATCTGCCCAAGATGTTCGGCCCCAAGCTCGTCCAGGCGTTTGGCGAGTTCAAAAGCATCTGGGATCCGCAGTGGAAAATGAACCCCGGCAAGGTCGTCGATCCCTACTCCGTCACGGAGAACATGCGACTCAGCCAGGACTACAACCCCCCGCAGCCGAAAACCTATTTTCAATTTCCCGACGACCGATTCACTTTCTCCCGCGCGGCATTGCGCTGCGTCGGCGTGGGCGAATGCCGCCGGGAAGGCGGGCAGGTCATGTGCCCCAGCTACATGGTCACCCGCGAGGAGATGCACTCCACCCGCGGCCGGGCCCGGCTTTTGTGGGAGATGCTCAACGGGGAAGTCCTCGCCGACGGCTGGCGCAACGAGACCGTCAACGAAGCGCTGGACCTCTGCCTGGCCTGCAAGGGATGCAAGGGCGATTGTCCCGTGAACGTGGACATGGCCACCTACAAGGCCGAGTTCCGCGCTCACCACTATGCCAGGCGTCTCCGTCCCCGCTACATGTACGCCTTCGGCTGGATTCACATCTGGTCCCGCCTGGCCAGCTTCATGCCCACGATCGCCAACTTTTTCACGCAGACGCCGGGGCTGAGCCGTCTGGCCAAATTCATCGCCGGCACGAACCCGCGCCGCCCGATTCCCGCTTTTGCGCCCGGAGTTTCAAGGAGTGGTTCCGCTCGCGGCCAAGTTCCAAACGCACCGGCCCGCCCGTGGTGCTCTACGCCGACACGTTCAACAATTACTTTTTCCCGGATACGGCCATCGCCGCCGTCGAAGTGCTGGAGGATGCCGGCTTTCAGGTCATCGTCCCCATGCAGGATTTGTGCTGCGGCCGGCCGCTTTACGACTACGGATTTCTCGGCATGGCCCGCCGCTGGCTTCAGGACAACCTCGACACGCTCCGCCCCTACATCGAAGAGGGCATTCCCATGGTCGTGCTCGAGCCCAGTTGCTGGGCGGTCTTTGCCGACGAGTTGACCAACATGCTCCCCAACGACCATGACGCACAACGACTCAACGGCAACGTATTTCTGCTGGCCGAATTTCTCCAGCAAAAGGCTCCGAACTACAAGACGCCCAAGCTGCGCGCCCGGGCCGTGCTGCACAAGCATTGCCATCACAAGTCGGAACTGAAGCACCTGTCCAAAGCCGAGGACGACCTGCTGCGCGAGATGGGGGTTGATTTTGAGGAGCCGGAGCTCAGTTGCTGCGGCATGGCCGGGGCGTTCGGGTACGAACCCAGGGACCACTACGACGTTTCCATCGCCTGTGGCGAGCGAGCCCTGCTGCCGCAGGTTCGACAGGTTGACGACCAGACGCTGGTGATCGCCGATGGTTTCAGTTGTCGCGAGCAAATCGCACAGACCACAGACCGCCACGCATTGCACTTCGCCCATGTGGTGCAACTGGCGATGCGCCGCGGCGCATCGGCCGTGTCGGCCAACCAGCGACCTGAAGCCGGGATCGTGGCCCAGCGACGTCAGGCCCGGAGCCAGGCCGCCCGGCGCGGCATCGCCGTCCTGACCGGTGGGATCGCCTTGGGCGCCGCGATCTATCTTGCCTTCCGCGCCCGCAAGGCTTCTCCCTCTCTCCTGCGACGCAAGTCGTAGCGGTGATGAAAAATGTCGCCTCGCGGGGAAAGAAAACGAACTCTTTCTTATCGGCGTGTATCGGCGTCCATCGGCGGTTCCTTCGTTTCTCATCGCCACGAAAACTTTTTCGGACTCGCCTTTGCATGGACCAACCGGGTTCTCAGCGAAAGGGACTGGTTGTGCCTGATTTACCCAACCCGGCGGACGTTTTTGACAAGAACCCCGACACGCCTCAGGGGCGGCCCAAGGCCGTGATGGCGATTGCCTCGCTCGGGGTCATTTTCGGCGCGATGGGGGTTGTCTGCCTGCCTTGGGGGCTGATGCCTTACGTCTATTCCGCAACCTGGCCGCCGGTGTTCATCGAAGGAAATCCCATGCTTTCCTGGTGGGTGATCGGAGCGTCGCTGCTGGGCACGGCATTGTCGATCCTGCTGCTGGTCGGCAGCGTCGGCAGCTTCAGCCTTCAGCGATGGGCCAGACCTGTCATGCTCCTGTACGGCGCGATCAGCGTTCTCTTCGGGCTGGTGGGAATCTTCTTCTACTTCCGCTGGTTTGCCCCGGCGTTTCGCCAGGAAATGACCGGAGCGCGTGACGTCGGCCCGCTGGGGGGATTGCTCTCGTGGATCATCGCCACGGTCTTTGCCGTGGCCGTGCTTTACGTCATGACCCGGCCTCACGTCCGGGCGGTTTTTACAAAATGGCGAAGAGAGCCGGCGGATCAATCAGGGACCGAAGGGGATGAGTGAAACCCAACCGCGCGCCCGCGAGGCGACGAAAATGGATCAGGTTGTCTTTCTCAAGGACCGTCTGACGAGGTCCGTTGTCAGGCCGAAGGCGGCGTGAGTGAGCAGGTCGCGGGCGTGCGATGCGGGGGAGCGCGATTTGGCGATGTAGTCCAGTCCCTGCATGGATGCCGCGGCCCCCTCGGCCAGCAGCCACAGCGACGCGCCGAAGGGAATACCCAGTCCCAGTCCCGTTATCGGAGCGGTTTCGGCGGCCAAGCCGTACAACCCGCCGACGGCCGCGCCGAAGGTATAATGCACGATGGTGGCCGCCAGTTCCGCTTGCCGGCCTTGCAGCGGGTGGTGCAGAACCTTCTGTGAAACGGCCGTGGCCACGAGGGCCGACTCGGGGTCGTTCTTGCCCTTTGGTGATGACGGAGAACTCGTCGGCGAACTCATGCGATTCAGCACGCCTTGAAGCTGGTTCATCACCCAGGCCCCTACCAATCCGCCGACCAATCCGGCGACAAACGCTTTGCCTTTTCTGCCCGGTTGCATGCATTGTGAGGTGTGCAACGTTCGTGCCGCCGTCGGGTTGAAGTCCGCCGGGGAGGTGAGATAATGCGACCGATATGTCTCAGACAACTCTTGCGCCGCCTGTTGCGGGCGATGACCAACACATCTCCCGATTGGTATTCGTTTCGTTCCTGATCACGTGCCTGGTAAGCCGGCTGGTCGTGCTGCTGATTACGCTGCGGTGGATTCCATCGTTGTATCTGTACATCAGAGGCACGCACGTCCATCACCTGAACTACGGCATCTTCCTGCTTTCGCTGGTGGGCGCATACCTGCTGTTCAAACGGCCCCAAGGCACAGGCCGCACGCTGGCGGCTATCGCGTACGGAGCGGGTCTGGCGTTGACTTTCGATGAGTTCGGCATGTGGATTCATCTGGGCGGATCGTACTGGCAGCGGACCAGTTTCAACGCCGTGGCCTTGATCGGGATGGTTCTGGGGATAGTCGTGTATGCGCCGGCGATCAGGCGGATTCGGCCTCGTTTCTGGATTTCCGCCGTCGCCTTGATGCTGATCGTCGGGGTTTTCCTGCTGGTTCTGGTCAAACCGCTGCGGCAATACGCGGCCGATCATATTCATCCGCCGCTTCGGCAGATCGAGGCGATGAGTCCTTAGCCGATTTTATCCGCTTGTTTAAGTTGTGATCCGCTTGCGGGCCGCGCCAGGGCGCATCAGGCTGAACCTAGACCTGCCGAAGCGGGCGGGTTACAGTGGGAACGGATTGAACGCTTCATGAACCAACCGCACCTGGAAATTCGCACGCCCCAAGGCACCCGGCTTTTCCCGCTGGAGGCCCGGCCGGTGACAATCGGCCGCCACCGCGAGAATATGCTGGTGTTGGACGAACCGCGGGCCAGCCGGTTTCATTGCATCATCTGGAAGGCCGACGACGGATTCCATTTTCGCGACTTAGGATCCACCAATTGCACGCTCATCAACGGCCAGCCCCTTCGCTCCGCCCAGTTGAAAAACGACGACCTGATCGTAATCGGCAGCGTCCGTATTCGCCTGGTGGCGCCCGCGGCCGATGCCGGAGCGAATCGGGACAGCTCCGAAGCGGAATCGATCACCGAAGCCGACGCGATCGAAGAACTGACCGAAGCGGACCTGGCCGACGCTCCACCGCCGCCACGCCATGAGGCCAAGCCCGCCGGCCCGGCCCGGCTTGATGATCTGGCCTATCTACAGGTTCTGGCGACGTCCCTGAATGACGGGAAGTTCACCGAGGCCGACGTCACGTTCGTCAACGCCCGCGGCTCGGTGGTGCATGGTTCCCAGACCGACGTATCCGACCGGGGCCAGGAGACGGTCGGCCTGCTGCGGTTGCTGATGCTGGTTTGCCTGCGTATCCACGCCACCGACATCCACGTCGAGCCGCGCAACACCGACTACCAGCTCCGCATCCGCGTGGACGGCATCATGATCGATCTGATCCGCCTGAGCCGCGAGACGGGCGTTCGGTTGACGTCCCTGGTGAAGATTCTGGCGGACGTTGATATTGCCCAGCGGAACGTCGTGCAGGAAGGCCGGTTTGCCGTGCGCGTTCCCGACCGGCGGGTTGATTGCCGCCTCAGCTTCGCGCCGGCCATGTTCGGGCAGAAACTGGTGGCGCGCATTTTCGACGCCGCCGCCACCCCGCTGCGCCTGTGGGACTTGCAGCTTCCGGCCCGGATTTGCCAGGATCTGGAAAAGACGATCCGCCGCGACACCGGCATGGTGTTGGCCTGCGGCCCCACGGGATCGGGCAAGACCACCACGCTTTACGCGATGCTGCGCAGCATCGACATCGCCCAGCGCAACGTCACCACCATCGAAGACCCGGTGGAGATCCAACTGGAAGGCATTACCCAGATTCCCGTCAACGAAGCTCAGGACAATACGTTCCCCAGCCTGCTGCGATCCGTGCTCCGCCAGGACCCGGACGTCATCCTGGTGGGAGAAATCCGCGACGCGGAAACCGCGCGCATCGCCATGCAGGCGGCCATGACGGGGCACATGGTCTTTTCCACGCTTCACTCGCGCAACGCGGTGGGCGCGGTCTTCCGCCTGCTGGACCTGGGCATCGAACCGTACGCGCTGTCGCAGGGATTGAACCGGGTGGTGGCCCAGCGTCTGGTGCGGCAACTGTGCCCGCACTGCAAAGTCGCCGGCAAACCCACCAGCGAGCAACTGCGCCGGATGGAAAGCTTCGGCCTGCGCGCCGACGTGATCTACTCGCCCGGCCAATGCGCCCGCTGCCTGCACACCGGCCATGCCGGTCGGCGGGCCGTCTTTGAACTGCTGACGTTGAACGACCCGCTTCGCGAGGCGCTGTTGAAAAGTCCCACCGCCCAGGAGTTGAGCCAGATTGCCGACAAGACCGGGTTTCAGAGCATGCTGAACGCCGGTTACCGGCTGGTGGTTCAGGGCGTCACGTCCCTGGCGGAAATCGAGCACATGCTCGGGGATCAATCGACGTGATGAAAAAAGGTCGGGTGAGTTGGGATTCGCTTACAGGGGCTTCACGGCGGCCGCCTGGGCGGCGGCGGCCTTGGCGGCGAAAAGTTTTTTGGCTTCGCCGATGAGGTAGAAGCTGCCGGTGATGCAGATCAGGTCTTCCTTGGTGACGGCGCGATTGGCGATATCCAAGGCGTCTTGCAGCGTCGGGGCCACTTGGGCCATCTTGCCGTACAGTTCGATGTAGCGGGCGGCGAGGTCTTCGGGGTCGGCGGTGCGGATGCTGTTGACCTTGGTGAAGATGACCTTGTCGGCGCCGCTGCTGATGCGGTCCAGCATGCCCGGAACGTCCTTGTCGGCACAGCAGCCGAAGATCACCACCATTGAATCGTAGGGCACGTGCTGGCCAATGGCTTTCATGGCCGCGTCCACGCTGGCGGCGTTGTGCGCGCCGTCCACGATGACGCGAGGAGTCTGATTGACCATCTCCATGCGCCCGGGCACCTGGGTCTTGGCCAGGCCTTCCATCGCCCGGCTGTCGTTGATGGCGATGCCCCGGGTCTTGAGCCGGTCGATGACGCTCAGCGCCAGGCCGCAGTTGATGGCCTGATGCTCGCCGACCAGCGGCACGGGCAGGTGTTCGAACTTGCTGTTGGCGGTGGTCAGGCAGATGCGGTTGTGCGGGCCGAGCATCCGGCTGGATTCGAAGCGGTAGCTGAATTCAATCGACTTGCCGCAGATGTCCAGCGGAGCGCCGACCTTCTCGGCCGTCTGCTTCAGGACGGCTTCCACCGCCGGCTCCTGCATGACGCTGACGGCGGGCACGCCCGGCTTGAAGATGCCGGCCTTTTCGGCCGCGATATGCGCCAGCGTCGGACCCAGTTGCTGAACGTGGTCTTTGCTGATACTGGTGATGGCCGTCACTTCCGGGTTCAGCACGTTGGTGCTGTCGAGACGTCCGCCCAGACCCGTCTCCACGACGGCAATTTCCACCTTCTGGTCGGCAAAATATTTGAACGCGACAGCCGTAAAGACGTCGAAGAAGCTGGGCATCGGCTTCATCTTGCTGACGATCGGCTCAACCTGACGGATCAACTGCGCCAGATCGGACTGGGGGATCATCTGACCGTTGATCTGGATGCGCTCCCGCACGTCCACCAGATGCGGGCTGGTGTAGAGGCCGGTCTTGTAGCCGCAGGCTTGCAGGATCGACGCGATCATCGCGCAGGTGCTGCCTTTGCCCTTGGTGCCGGCGACGTGGATCGAGCGGAAACGGTCTTGCGGGTTCCCCAACTTCTTGAGCAGGCTCCGCATGCGGTCCAGGTCGAAATTGACGTTGTTATAGCGGACGATCCGCAGCCGTTCGAAGTCCGTCAGATTGGCGAGGTATCGCAGCGCCTTGGCGTAGTTGTTAATACCGCCGCCAGAAGGCTTTGGAGTTGCCTTGGGCGCGGAATGAACGGGCGATGTTTTGTGCTTGGCTACGGCCCGCAGGTGCTTTCCGGGACGGGCTACTCGCCGCGCCTTGGTGGGCACAGCCGGGGTCCGTCGCTTGGAAGTACTTGTTTTTGCTGCGGTGGCCATAGACGTTTATTGTACCATCTTAACCGTGTCTTTTCAACTTTTGTAACAATAATAAGTAATTACTGTACATGGAGTTATGCACTAAATTGGATTCTACCGCACCGTCGGCGATTCTTCGGGGGCGAAAACCCGGCTCGAAAAATGGGCCAAACCGCACCTGACGCAATTATCGATAGTTAAATCCGCCGGCCGAAGGTGATTCCATGCACATTCGCTTTTACTTTCCCTTCCTACGACGATATTCTTCGCACGTCAGAGGTGTCGTTCGAGAACTCTATGGCAAAATCGCGCAAGACCATCAAGTCGGTCGCTTTTATCAGCCTTGGCTGTCCGAAGAACCTCGTGGACAGCGAGCGCATGCTCGGTCTGTTGGCCGAGGACGGACTGGCCATTACCGCGGATGCCAAATCGGCAGACGCCATCGTCATCAACACCTGCGGGTTTCTGGAAGCCGCCAAGGACGAATCGCTGGAGGCCATTCGCCAAGCCGTTGAGATGAAGACTCAAGGTCGCTGTCGGCGGGTCATCGTGGCGGGCTGTCTGGTGCAGCGACACAAGACCAAGTTGCTGGCCGAGGCGCCGGGCATCGATCGCCTGGTTGGCGTCTTTGATCGGGAGCACATCGTCGAAGCCGTTCATGGCCAGGAAAACCCCCGTCAGGAGCATGGGCATTTTCTGGGCAAGTATCATGACCTGTCCCGCGAGCTGGCCGCCGGGTTGAAGCTCCAAAGCACAGATGCCAGGGAGACCAGGACCAACCGGCTGCCGGTTTTTGAAGACGACCGGGCCCGGTTGCGGCTGACGCCGCGGCACTTCGCCTATCTGCGCATGAGCGAGGGGTGCAATCAGGGCTGCGCCTTCTGCACGATCCCTTCCATCCGGGGCATGATGCGCTCCAAGCCACTGGAGCAAATCCTGGCCGAAGCCCGGGAGCTGGCCGCCGACGGCGCGGTGGAGCTGAATCTGATCGGGCAGGACACCACCAGCTACGGCGCCGACATCCACTACGCCCCCGGCCTGGCCGGGCTGCTTCGCACGCTGGACAAGGAATTGACCGACGTGGCCTGGCTGCGGCTGATGTACGCCTATCCGTCATGCTTTACCGACGAGATGATCAAGACCATCGCCGACAGCCCGCGCGTGCTGCCGTACATCGACATGCCGTTGCAGCACATCAACGACGAAATCCTCGCCCGCATGCGCCGCCGGGTGACGCGCAAGCAGATCGAAACCCTGCTGGAAAAACTTCGCAAGTGGGTTCCCGGCATCGCCATCCGCACGACCTTCATCGCCGGCTGTCCCGGTGAAACCGGGCGACAGCATAAGGAGCTGGTGCGGTTCGTGCGGGATTTCGGCTTCGACATGATGGGCGTCTTCCCCTACAGCCAGGAGCCCGGCACGCCGATGGCGAAGATGCCCGATCAACTGCCCGACAAGCTCAAGCAGGCCCGCGTTGAGGAACTGATGCTGGTCCAGCAGGAAATCGCCTTCGCCAAGGCGGCGGCGTTGAAGGGAAAAACGATGGAGGTGCTGGTGGATCGGGCCGCCGACCGGGACGGCGAACAATGGATCGCCCGCGGCAAATCACAGGCCCCCGACATCGACTCCACGACGATCGTGCAGGCCGAGGGATTGCACCCCGGACAACTGATCGAAGTCAGGGTTACCGGGTCGCAGGGCTACGACCTGATTGCCGAACTGCCGCCAAAGCGGTCGCGCAGCCTCAAGGTGCTTTAGCCTGAAGCAACTCCTCTTTCCGGGAGGGAAGAAAACCGACTTGCAATTATCCTGCCGCAGACCCTTGGCTCTTTCGCCGCGTGTTTCTTTTTCTATAATTATTTTCACATGCAGCAGCCCGTTACCCCGGCACAGAGTTCCACCCCCGAGAGCGGCCAAGGTCGTCAGGCCGGTCTGCGCGAGCAGTTTTCGGCGGAAGAACTGGCGATTGTCCTTTCCCACTTCGACATCGGCATTATCGACTCGATCACCGAATTCGCCCGCGGGTCGCGCAAAGCGCCCAAACTGCTGATCGTCAGCGAGCAGGGAAAGTTCCTGCTCAAACGCCGGGCCCGCGGCAAGGACGATCCGTTCAAGGTGGCCTTCTGTCACGCCTTGCAATTGTTCCTGGCCAACAAGCAATTCCCCCTGCCCCACCTCATCGGGACGCGCAGCGAAAACAACTCGATGCTCCAGTGGCGCAACGCCGTCTACGAGATGTTCGAATACATCCCCGGCCAAGGCTACCCCCAAACCCTGGAAGCCACCTTCGACGCCGGGCGCATCCTGGGCCTGTATCACAAGCTGCTGATGGATTTCCAATCCGAATGGCAGCCGCCCAGCGGCAGCTATCACATGGCCCCCTCGGTCGAGACCGGCCTGCGGTTGATCCCCAACGCCCTCGGCGGCGCCAACGGCGTTGACGCGGAACTGGCGGAACTGCTGGATTTCCTCCAGCAAAGCTATCAGCATGCCGCCGAGTCCGTCGAACAGCAGGGTATGGAATCCTGGCCCAAGCAGATCATCCACGCCGACTGGCATCCGGGAAACATGATCTTCCGCGAGAACCACGTGGTGGCGGTCATCGACTACGATTCGGCCCGTCTGCTGCCAAAAATTCTTGACACCGCCAACGGCGCGCTACAATTTTCCATCATGGGTGGCGAAGACGACGTCAGCCGTTGGCCGGAACATATCGACGAAGGCCGCTTCAGACGCTTCCTTCGCGGCTACGATGAGGTTCTGCTTTTGTCCCAGGGCGAAATCAACACCATCCCCTGGCTCATGATTGAAGCGTTGATCGCCGAGGCCGTTTTACCCATCGCCGCCACCGGAACCTTCGGCCGCATGGAAGGCACCGCCTTCCTCCGCATGGTCCAGCGGAAAGTCGTCTGGTTGCAGCAAAACGCCGCCCGTCTCATCGAGTTGGCCTCAGGTTGATGTATTCCCGCATCGCACTGCTCCTGATGATCCTCGCACTGCCCGTGGCAGGCGACGGAGCGGGCTTGGCCTCCACAGCGATCTCAACAACATCTCCCGCCGCCCCAGCACTCGGTCAGATCAAAACGTGGCTGGTAGAACTGGCCGACGGCGACGAATCCATCCGCGAGCAGGCCCGCGTCAAGCTGATGGGTCTAAACCGAGCTGATCTGTTGACGTTACAAGCTCTCGTCCGCCAATCCCCTCCCCTGCTGCCGGCCCAGGTCGCGGCGCTGCGCGAAATCGTCACGCAAGTCTATCTGGCGGGCGAAGCCTACGAACCCGATCCTCAGGAGGGCGCGTTTCTGGGCGCGACGCTGATGAGCAATCCCCTCAATCTCAATGATCGTCCCGCCGTAGTGATCCTCGACCGCCTGCCGGGGTTCTGTGCCTACCGGGCACTGCAAGACGGCGATGCCGTACTCGGCATTGTCGAGCAACCCGGGGTGCGCATGGCCGACCCCGAAGACCTGTCCAGCGCCATCCGCCAGCAAAAGCCCGGCACGCAAATCCGCTTGCAGGTGTTTCGTCGCGGGCGGCTTATCACCGTCCCGATCGTTCTGGACCCTCGCCCGGCCAAGATCGGCCTTGCCGGCGTAGAAGAGCTGCGCCGTCAGCGGGAAGCCCGGGCCGCCGACTACTGGCGCAGTACCTTTGGCCCTGTCTTGGAAGGCAAGCCACGTCACAACTGAGGCGAAAGAAAACTCTTTTTCACCACGGAGGCACGGAGGGAAGAGAAGTCAGAATGATGAATGATGAATTATGAAGGAGGAAGAAAACCAGCTTTTATTAACTGCTCTTGGTTCCACCTTCATCGTTCATCATTCATAATTCATCATTCTCTTTCCTTGGCGGTTCCAAATCTTCCTGAAAACCGTCGTTTTTATCGGTCCTGTGGTCGGGCGTGGATGAAAACCTATACCCCCTTGGCCGATAAGGTGGTATTCTTCCGTATGCGGCAAATCGGTTCGCGGGATTGTCGTCATCAACAGGAGTCCCCGCCTCGGCTTGCCGATAGTATGAGGTTGATATTTGCTTGATCCAGCCCGGTTTGGGACCGGGCACCGAAGGGAGCCCGGATGCAGACCCGAGTGAAATGGACCGTGTCGCTTTTTCTTCTTGCCGCAATAACCCCCCTGCCGATCCGCGCCGCCGAAACCACTCCGGCCGATCCCGCGGTGCCGGGGTTGGCCGAGCGACTGACCCAGATCGCCCAGATGCAACTGCGTGGCCAGCAGATCGTGGCGCCGATGCTGAAGCAGAGCATCGCCCTGTTGGAAGCGGCCCATGAGCTGAATCCCGACGAAGAGCGTTATGCCCGCCTGCTGGTGGAAGCCGCCTTGCAGGCTGGCGACATGCCCGCCGCCATCAACGCCCTCAACGCTTGCCGCAAGCTCGATCCAACCAACCGCCGAGCCCAGGTCCAGCTCATGGACGTCTATCTGAGCCGGATGGAAACGGCCGACCAGAAGGTCGCTTACCTGAAGCGTATTTTCGCCGAGGCCAGCGTCCCGGCGGAAATCCGCGCCCATGCCGGAGTGGTCTGCGCGTCGCTGCTGAACGAACAAACCAAGCGCGAAGCGGCGCTGGCGATGCTCAACCAGTCGCTTCAACTGAACCCCATCAGCGGAGAGGGTTTGCGGTTGCACTACGAGTGGGTCGCCCGCAACGCTTCTCCCGCCCAGCGCGTTTCGTCGCTGCTGGCGATGATGCGCGCCAATCCCGCCCAGCCCGACATCGCCGCCTCCATCGGCCGGGAACTGGCCGCCGCCGGGCTGGTCGACGCCGCATCAACCTGGTACGGCCTGAGCCTCGGCCTGACCCAGAGCATGAACCGTGCCGCCTCTCCCGCGGTGCTTCGCGGGTACGCCACCGAATTGTTTCTGAAAAACCAGGGGCCGGACGCCAACCAGATCGCCTCCGCGCTGGTCAGCGCCGATCCCGCCACCGTGGACAACTGGTACATTCTTCTGGCCATCCGTCACAGCCTGAGCAGCAAGGCCGACTTCGAAAAAGTGCGCGGTCAGATGACCAACGTCCTGTTCAACCAATTGGCCGTGGTTCGCAAGGCGGCTGGTAATTCCACCGCCACGACCCGCCCCGTCGATTTGCCTCCCGAAACCGAACTGCCGGACCTGACCGCGGACGTGACCCGCCTGAAACAGCCCGGTCGCGCCGACCTGCGCCGGATGTTTGCCAATACCCTTGCGGAACTCGCCTGGGTGCAGCTTTACTTCAGCGAGCAACCGGACGCCGCGGCCAAGATCATCGCCGACCTCAAGCCCCTGCTGGCCGAAACCGATCCCGTGCTGGCCCGATTGGAAGGCTGGCAGTTCCTCCTGGAAGGCAAGAAAAATGAGGCCCGAGTAAAGCTTTCGGCCGTCGCGGATCGCGACCCGCTGGCTGCATTGGGTTTGATCCGCCTGCAAACGGCTGCCGGCAGCGCCCCGGATGCCGTCAAGACCCAGGCCGCCAGCCTTCTGAATGCGTTTCCCGCCGATTCCGTCGGGGCCGTCCTCTGGGACGCGCTGCACAACCTCGTGGGCAAAATATCGCCCCTTCCCTATGCCGCATCCATTCAAGAATACCTCAACCAGTTCCCCATGGACTGGCTCACCATCCTCGATCAGCCGCAAGCGTTCTATTCACTGCACGGCGAGGTTTCCAAAGTCACCCATGATTTCGCCGAGCCGATCCTCGGCACCGTCACCATCCAGAACGTCGGCAAGTATGACCTGACCATCGGGGCCGACGGGATCATTCAACCCGATCTCTGGTTCGATACCCAACTTCGCGGCGTGACTCAGCAGTTCATCCCCGGCAGCGCCTTCGACCGGATGTCCCGGCAGATCGTGCTTCACCCCGGTGAATCCATCAGCCAGACGGTTCGTCTCGATCAGGGCCAGTTCAGCCAATTGCTGGCTTCCAACTGCGGTTTGACTGTTCAGGCCAACTTTACCGTCACGACCAATCCCACCCTCGATGCCAAAGGCGTCAGGGCCGGGCCGGCGGGTTACCGGGTCAAGCTCCAGACGCTCATCGAACGAACAAGCATGACCATCAATTCCGACGAATCCAAGCAGCGTGTGCTCGCCCTGCTGGATGCCGCCGCACCCGCCCAGAAATTGCAGAAACTGGACCTGCTGCTGGCGTATGCCCGGGCCTTCAGCAACGAAAAAGCCCCGCCGGGCCTCCGCGCCGTTGCGATGGAATTCATGGACGTGATTCGGCGTAACGCGGCCAACGTTTCGCCTTCGGTGCAGGCTTGGGCCACGTTCCTCTACGCCTCGTCAATCAATAGCGTCAACGAGCGGCAAGCCGCCATCGTCGCCATGTTGGGCGATTCCAACTGGACCAAACGCCTGCTCGGCCTGGTTGCGGTTCAGTCCCTGCCGCTGGAAAAAGTAAACGCCTTGGTGGCTCCCTTGGCTGCCAATGACACGGTTCCCGAGGTTCGAAAATACGCCCAGGCCGTGCTGGAACTCTTGACCATGGCCAAGCGCCAGGCCACCACCGCCCCCAGCACCACGGCGCCGGCACCGAACTAAACTCTGTCACAAAGCGATTGGCGCACGTCTCCACTTAGAGGCGTATAATCTGGTGCGTCGCCCGAGCCTGATCTCTGTTGAGCACGCATGATGACACCGGGGTCTTGGTGAGTTCAGACAAGCACAACCCCCTCCGTGCCGCCCCCCGCCAACGGCAACCCTTTGCCGAGGATTTTACGCGATTCTTCCTCCGCGGGCTTGAGGCGCTGCTCCCCACGCTCATCACCCTGTTTGTTCTAACCTGGCTTTGGAATCAGCTTAGCGACAAGCTCGGCCAGCACATTACCACCGGGCTCCGCTATACAAGCAAGTGGGTCGCGCTGCAATTTTCCGATCAGCCCGCGGGTTACATCAAGCTCTACTGGGACAGCACCTGGGACGGCCACCCTTGGCTGGTTGATACGCTCGGGGTCTTTCTGGCCATCGTACTGGTCTATCTGGTGGGTTTGCTGGTCGGCAATCTGATCGGTCGAACGCTCTGGCATATGGCCGAAAAGGCCGTGATGCGGTTGCCTCTGGTGCGGGCGATTTATCCTGCGGTTAAGCAGATTATCGAATTTCTGCTCTCCGATCGACAAGACCGCTTTCGCGACAGCCGCGTGGTGGCCGTCCAGCCCCACGAAGGGGGGATCTGGTCGGTTGGTCTGGTGACCGGTCCGGGGCTGTCGGCTTTGAACCGCAGCCCCGGAGAGGAAACCCTGACCGTTTTTGTCCCCTCGTCTCCCACGGCATTTAGCGGATATGTGCTGATTGTTCCGAAAAGGTCCGTGGTGGACTTGCCGATGACAGTGGAGCAGGTCATGCGCTTGCTGATCAGCGGCGGAGTAATTACGCCCGAAATTTCCGGTACGGACGACCGCGGTTCGCATCCGGCGGACGGGCGCCCGGCTTCGGTTTCACTGACCAAGGAGGACGCGCCGCGGACCTGATATTTTTATCTTTCCGTTTCTCTGGTGTCGGGGGGCAGTCGCAATGACTGTTTTGATGTACAATAGGCTCCGGTTCGGATATCTGTTTCTGGACCTCTATGGAAGGAGTATGACTTATGGTTGTTACCGTTTCCTCGCGCCACATGGACGTGAGCGCTCCGTTGAAGACTTACGCCGAACAAAAGGCCGGTAAACTGCCCAAGTATTATGACCGGATTCAGGAGATCGAAGTGGTCTTCGATGCCGGCAAGGATCAGACGCGCGTCGAGATGATCGTCAACGGTGAACACAGAAACATGTTCATCGCCACCCATGACGAAGGCGACGCCTACGCCTGCGTGGACGGCTGTGTTCATAAGCTGGAGCGGCAACTCAGCGAACACAAGAAGATGTACCGCAATCGCAAGCACCCCGAGGACCAGAAGCCGACGGTTCGCGGGCCCGGCGCGGCCGAATAACGCCGCCGCCGGCAGTACCAACGAGCATATGCCGCCTCGGCCGACGGCGAAGAGTTGAATGGGTCTTCGCCCCTTATCCCGGCTCAGGCGGACTTAGCGAAGGGTTGTCAGGGATATGAAGTTCAGTGATTTTATCGTGTCGAACGCCATCACTCCCGAATTGGCGGCGACCGATCGGAACGGTGTGATTCGGGAACTGGTCAGTTCGCTGGCAGAAGCCGGTGCTTTGCCCAAGTCGGCCGTCGAGGAGGTCGTCGATGCCCTGGTCAAGCGGGAAGAGAATGGCTCGACCGGATTCGGCAAAGGCGTGGCCGTGCCTCATGTGAAGCACCCGAAGGTCAAGAAGATGGTCGCCACCCTGGGCCGCAGCGTGCAGGGCGTTGACTTCGCCGCCTTGGACCACCAGCCGGTTTACAGTGTCGTGCTGCTGTTGTCCCCGGAGAATCAGCCCCAGCAGCATCTGCAGGCGATGAACATTGTCTTCAGCAACCTTCAAAAGGACATCTTCCGGCGTTTTCTGCGGCAGTCCGCGACCCGGGAGGCTATTGTTGATCTGCTCGACGAAGCCGATCAAGGCAAGTAAAAAGCCGGGGCCGAGGACTGAGGATCGTGTCTTGCAATCAAGCCACGACACTTTTCGCAGTCCTCCGCCCCGTACATTCTGGTCTTCGTTTTACATAGCGCTATGCCAACGGCTTCCAAAGAGATTGTCGTCTTGAACAAACTCGGCCTTCACGCCCGGCCCGCCATGCAGTTCGTGGACGCGGCCAATCAGTTCGCCTCGCGCATCACCGTGCGCAAAGGCGGCGAGGAACCCGGTGAAGCCGACGGCAAAAGTGTGATGCAGATGATTATTCTGGCGGCCACCGAAGGCACCCCGCTGCAGATCGAAGCCGAAGGCGACGACGCGCAGCGGGCCGTCGATAAACTGGCCGAGTTGTTCGCCGACCGGTTCGGAGAAGAATAGTTGCGGTTGGGATTTTTCAGATCATGGAAATCAAAAAGGGTATCGGCGTCTCCCCCGGCGTGGTAATCAGCACGGCAGTCGTGCTGGATGCCGAGGATCTGCTGATCCCCAAACGACATATCGAAACCGACCAGGTCCAGGCGGAGATCGACCGGCTGGACCAGGCCATTGCGCAAAGTGTCGTGGACCTGACCCAGCTCCGCGATTCCGTCACCATCAAACACGGCCGGGAAATCGGCGGCATCTTTGAATTCCATCTGGGGGTCTTGCGCGACAAGGCCATCCTGACCCAGATCATCAACGAAATCAAAACCCAGAAGACCACCGCCGAGTACGCCGTCAGCGTGGTCATGCGCCGCTTCGCCGCCCACTTTCTGCAAATGCCCGACCGCTACCTGTCCGAGCGGGTCAAGGATCTTTACGACATTGAAAAACGGCTCCTCCGCCACCTCATCGGCCAGAAGCACGAAGACCTTCTGCACCTGACCCACGACGTGGTCGTCATCGCCCACGACCTGCTGCCATCCCAGACCGCGGCGCTGGACCGCACCCACGTCCGGGGCTTTGCCACCGACGTCGGCGGCCGAACCAGCCACACCGCCATCGTCGCCCGCGCCATGGGCATCCCCGCCGTGGTCGGGCTGGGCAACCTCACCTCCGAGGTCAGCGGCGGCGACACCGTCATCATCGACGGCAACCGCGGCGTCGTCATCATCAACCCCGACGAAGAACAACTCACCGAACACCGCGAATACGAAAAGAAGCTCGTCCGCCTGGAAAGCGAGCTGGCCACCCTGCGGGATTTACCGGCCGAAACCAAGGACGGGCACGCCGTCAGTCTGCTGGCCAACATCGAATTCCCCGAAGAGATCGAAGACTCACTCCGCCGCGGCGCCCAGGGCATCGGGCTGTACCGTACCGAGTACCTTTATCTGGCTTCCGACCATGAACCCAGCGAGGCAGATCATTACAAGGCCTACTCCACGGCCCTGACCAACCTCGGCGGCAGGCCGCTGGTCATCCGCACTCTCGACCTGGGCGCCGACAAATACACCCAGGCCAAGGCCGCCAATCCCGAACGCAACCCCTTCCTCGGCGACCGTTCCATTCGCATGTGCCTCCACGACATCCCCATGTTCAAACGCCAGCTCCGCGCCATCATGCGGGCCAGCGTGCTCGGCGACGTGCGGGTCATGTTCCCCCTGGTCAGCACCCTGATGGAACTTCGCCAGGCGAAGATGGTCCTCAACGACGTCATGGAAGAGCTCGAAGACGAAGGCATCGAGTTCCGCCGGGACATCCCTATCGGGATGATGATCGAGGTGCCCTCCGCCGCCCTGATGGCCAACCAGTTCGCCCGCGAGGTCAACTTCTTTTCCATCGGCACCAACGACCTGATCCAATACACCCTGGCTGTCGACCGGACCAACGAAAAGGTCGCCGGCCTGTTCTGCCCGGCCCACCCGGCGGTGCTGGCTTTGATCCGCGACGTGATCCGCGCCGCGGCCCGAAATTCCATCAGTGTCAGCGTCTGTGGTGAAATGGCCGGCGAACCGTTGTACACTCTATTATTGCTGGGACTCGGGCTGAACGTTTTCAGCATGAGCGGGCCCGACGTTCCGGAGGTCAAAAAAATTATCCGCTCCACGACCATGGAGCATGCCAGGCAAGTCGCCCGCAAGGTGATGAGCTTTGACAGCGAACGACAGGTGATGCACTTCCTGCGGGAAGAGACGCGGAAGATCATCCCAGAGGCTTTTTAAGAGAGGAAGGGGACAGTCGCTCGGCAGCCAGGGGACGGGAAACAAGGAAAAACCACGCGTCTTTCCTTGCCTTCCATCCCCCGACCGCCGAGCGGTTGTCCCCTGAACGAATACATGGCTAGAGAAATGTTGATCAACGTCTCGGAAGGCGAAGAATGCCGCATCGCCGTCCTCGAAGACGAAAGGCTCGAAGAGCTTTACATGGAGCGCACCAGCTCCACCTCCCACGTCGGCAACATCTACAAGGGACGCGTCACCAACGTCGAGCCGTCCATCCAGGCGGCGTTCGTGGATTTCGGTCTGGGCCGCAACGGCTTCCTGCACATCTCCGACCTCATGCCCACCTACTTCGGTCGGCGCGGGGAGGACATCCAGGAAAGCGTCGGCCGCAAGCTCGCCCGACGCGACCGGCCTCCCATCCAGCGCTGCCTGCGCCGTGGCGACGAGATCATCGTCCAGATCATCAAGGAAGGCATCGGCACCAAAGGCCCCACCCTCAGCACCTACCTTTCCATCCCCGGACGCATCCTGGTGATGATGCCCGGCATGGGCAAGATGGGCGTCTCCCGCAAAATCGAAGACGAGGTCGAACGCCGCCGCCTCCGCCAGATCCTCGACTCCCTCGAACCGCCCAAGGACGTCGGCTTCATCATCCGCACCGCCGGCGTCGGCAAGACCAAGGCCGAGATCCAGCGCGACCTGACTTACCTCACCCGCCTCTGGCAGAACATCGAGAAAAAACAGCAGGCCCCCGCCCCCGTCGAACTCTACACCGAAGGCGATCTGGTCACCCGCACCGTCCGCGACGTCTTCTCCACCGGCATCGACCGCATCGTGGTTGACAACAAGGAAGTCGCCAAACGCGTCAAGGAATTCATCAAGCTGGCCATGCCCCGCACCAAGAACAAGGTCGAGCTCTACGAAGAGCCCACGCCCCTGTTCCACAAGTACGGGATCGAAAAAGAAATCGAGCAGATGTACAGCCGCTACGTCCCGCTGCCCAGCGGCGGGTCGCTGGTCATCGACTCCACCGAAGCCGTCGTCGCCATTGACGTCAACAGCGGCAAGTTCCGCGACCATAACGACGCGGAAATGACCGCCTTCAAGACCGACATGGAGGCCGCCGACGAAATCCCCCGCCAGCTCAAGCTCCGCGATCTGGGCGGCGTGATCATCTGCGACTTCATCGACCTGCGCTACGAACGCCACCGTCGCGAGCTCGAAAAGCGCCTGCACGACAACTTCAAACGCGACCGGGCCAAGACCAAGGTGCTGCGAATGAGCCAGTTCGGCATCATCGAACTGACCCGCCAGCGCATGCGGCCCTCGCTCAAGCGGTCGATCTACTTCGACTGCCCCCACTGCAAAGGCGCCGGCCTGGTCAAGACGCCCGAGAGCATGAGCCTGGACGTGATGCGCCGCCTGGCCATCGCCGCCCATGACGCGCGCGTCGCCCGCATCGAATTGGGCGTCTGCCAGGACGCCGCTTTCTACCTGAACAACAAAAAGCGGTCGCAACTGACCGAACTGGAAAACGCCACCGGCAAGCGCATCGTCATCCGTTCCGACGCCGCACTCGGTCTGGACGAGATGAAACTCGAGCTGTACGACTCGCGGGACGGTCTGGTCATGGTCGAAGGGCTCGTACCCGCCTCCGGTCAGGCCCACACCACCCAGCTAGGCAACCGCCAGCCCCAGCGCGGCCGCGGCGGACGCCGCGACGACCGTCGCGGGGGCGGTCGGCCCGCACAGCCCCACCGCAACGAGCGGCCCGGCCGCGACGACGACCGCGATGAAGCGGCCGCCGAGGAAGCCTTCGATCTGGAAAACGCCGAGGAAGCCGTTGACGAGCGGGAGGAAGAACAGGGCCAGGAAATCTCCGAACCGCGCGAGCCCGTCGCCCGGGATTCCGAGCCGTCCGAACTGGAACCGGCGCCCGTCGAAATCACCGACGAACCCGCCGCCTCCGATTCGGCCGATGAAACGCCCGAGCCCGGCAACGAAGCCGAACAGCCCGGCGGCCGACGCCGCCGACGCCGTGGTCGGCGCGGCCGCGGTCGGGGTCGTGGCGGCCAAGGTGAAGCCGGTCAGGGCAACCAAGGCCAGCCCCCGCTTCGCATCCCGCCGGCCCCGATTGCCCGGCCGGTGGAAGCCTCATCCATGCAGGCCGACATCAAGGAAACCTCCACGCTGTTTCCCGAGCCTTCCGCGCCGGATATGCAAGGCGAAGCGGAAACCGACGAGCAGCCCGCCGGGAAACGCCGCCGCCGCGGGCATCGTGGCGGACGCCGGCACCGCAACCACGGCAAAGCCGACGCGCAGACCCCCTCCGAGGAAAATGCTTCCTCCGAAGCGGCCGCCGAACCGGCCGTCGTGGTGGCGCCGATTGCCGCCATTACCGCCCCCGCTGAAAACGTCGCCCTGCGAACCGGTTCAACCGATCGGCACCTGATCCACGACGAACCCATTGCCCCCGAGCCGGTTCATCGCCCCAGAACCTCCCGCGACCTGGACAGCATCCCTGACGATCTCGATTAGAAGAGTCGGTCAACCGCCAAGAGAAGAGAAGTCAGAATGATGAATGATGAACGATGAAGGAGGAAAGAAGAGCAGTTAATAACGGCTTGCTTCCTTCTTCATCGTTCATCGTTGTCTTTGTTAATCCGACCGGATCAAACAAAAAAGGCGGGCTCACAAAACCGAACCCGCCCCAGGCCCTCCAACCAGATATCCCACGTTTATTGCTTTAGAACTGCAATGCCGATGACTCCGCAGCCGATCCGCGGGCCGGAATTGCCCGCCGGCTGGCTGTGTAGATCGTCTTGTCTCGCGTGGATCACGACGGATCGTCCGAGGATCGGATGCACGCCGTCGATGCTGACGTCCGGCGCGGTTATATCCAGATAGGCGTCTCCCGCCGGAGACGAGCGGATGTTGCCCAGATCGCCCGCATGGTGCGACGGAGAATCCGAGCCGCCGTGGGAATGGCCTTCGGGGTTGTAATGCCCGCCGGCGCTGCTGGCATCGGGGGCCGTGCAATCGCCGAATTCGTGGATATGAAAGCCCAGGCGGGAATCGACCGGCAGACCATGAAATTCACCGACCACCCGCACCCCGCCGGGGACGTCGGTAAACCAGACCGTTCCCAAAGCGGTATTGCCCCGCGTGGGGTAAACCACCGCCACGGCTTCATGGACAGGAGTTTTGAGCGGCGTCGCCGGCGCGACAGGCGATGGATTCGTCTGGCAACCCGCGGCAAGCAACCCGATCAAAACAACCCCGTAAAGAGATTGTTTCCGACTCGGACGCATCAGGCTGCTGTGAATGTTAGATAATCTTCGGGCAATCGGACAACGGAGAAAATCTGAACACCCGCCGATTCCGATGGGTGGGCGTCAGGAACTTACCGCATCCGCCGCCGGGCGTTGGCGGCTTCCTTCACTGCCGCCGCGTATTCTTCGCGGCTCAACAAACCCGACTCCATCAGAAACTGGCTGGGCAGGCAGGGCTTAAACCGCGCCGTGCGGTTGCGCGTGAGCACGTCCTGCCGCTGCTGACAATACGCCACCCGCAACAACTTCTTCGCCCGCGTGAAGCCGACGTAGCACAGCCGCCGCTCCTCCTCCAGCCCGCGCTCGCCGCGGTCGGCGACGGCTTTTTCGTGCGGCAGGATCCCCTGCTCCACGCCGATCAGGTACACCACGTCAAACTCCAGCCCCTTGGATGCGTGCATCGACATCAACCGCACCGCGTTGTCGTCCTTGATCCCGTCCTGCTCGGTATATAACGAAATGCTCTCCAGATAGTCGGCCACGCCGGCCGTGCGGTTGGTCCGGCAGAACTCGGCGATGCTGTTCACCAGTTCGTTCACGTTCTGCCGGCGCGATTCGTATTCCGCGTCGTCCTCGTAGCGTTCCCGCAGCCACAGATCGTACTTCGTCCGGTCCAGGATTTCGTTTGCCACGTCGGCCACCGACCGCCCCTGAAGGCCAAGCCCGAAAATCCGCAGCGCCCCCTGGCAGGCTTCGATGGCCGCGTTGCTCAGCGGCTTGTCGTTTTCATCCCGGATCGCCAGCGCCTTGTCCATCGCCGTCAGCAGGTCGATGTCGTGCCTTTCGGCAAACGATTCGATCCGCCCGATCAGCGCATCGCCCAGCCCCCGCGCCGGCTTGTTGGCGATGCGCGCGAAGGAAATCCCGTCCTTGGGGTTGCACAAAAACCGCAGCATCGACAAAACGTCTTTCACTTCCAGGCGGTCGTAGTAGCTGCCGCCGCCGATCACCTTGCAGGGGATGCGCCGCTTGGCCAGCGACTGCTCCATCAGCCGGCTCATGTCGTTGGCGCGGTAAAAGACGGCCATGTCGCGCGGCTGCGTGCCGGATCGCATGAGCTTCTCGATCCCCATGGCGATCGCGTCGGCTTCCAGTTCCGGCGTTTCAAACCGCACGCACTTAGCCGGCTCGCCGCTGCGGTTGCCCGTGCTGAACTCCACGGGAATCCGATTGGCGCAATGCCGGATCAGCCGATCCGCCACCTGAATGATTTCCGGCGTCGAGCGATAGTTCACCCCCAGTTTCACCACCTTGCAGCGGCCGGTCTTGTCCTCCCCGGCCCGGATGAATTGCCGGATCGCGTCGGGGCTGGCCCCCCGCCACTCGTAAATCGACTGATCCCCGTCCCCCACCGCCAACACGTTGTCCTCCGGGCCGGCCAGCAGTTCCACGATCTCGTTCTGGGCGCGGTTGGTGTCCTGGTATTCGTCCACCTGGATGAAGCGAAACCGCGATTGCAGCTTTTCCCGCACCTCCGGATGCTCGCGCAGCAGGCACACCGCTTCCGACAGCAGCCCGCTGAAATCGCACTGTCCCCGCCCGCGCAGCACCTGGAAATATTTCCTCACCACCTCAATTTCCGTCTTGCCGATTTTTCCTTCCGCCACGGAGGCAAGCTGCGCCGGCCCGCCCAGGTTTTCCCGCCAGTCGTTGGCCACCATCGCCATCATGCGGGCCTGCGGCCTGGTCGGCTCCATCCCCCGTTTGCGGGCGATCTGCATCAGCAGATCCATCTGATCGTCGGCGTCGCAGATCGTCATACGCCCGTCGTAACCCAGCGGCCCGCCCAGCTTGCGCAGGATCGTGCCGCACAGACCGTGAAAATTGCTGATGTGAACGTTCTCCGCCTTGGCGCCATGCACGGCGGCGATACGCGTGCGCATCTCGTCGCGGGCCTTGTTGGTGAACGTCAGGCACAGGATGCCGGCGGGATCGACCCCCTTGCGAATCAGACGCCCGGTGCGTTCGGTCAGGGTTTTGGTCTTCCCCGACCCCGGCCCGGCCAGCGTCAAAATTCTCCCCTGGAGATGCTCGGCCACTTCTTCCTGTTGCGGGTTCAACTGCATGAATGCTTCTTCGCCTCTAAAGAGCGAAGCAAGATACCCGCTTGCCCGCCGCCCGCAAAGGGGGGCTCGATTCCGGCGTCTTCCCGCTTCTCCGTAAGACCCGCCCGCAAAAGATCTTCTCCATCCAATCGCGGCTTCAATGCCCCCTGGCGGTCACTTGCATCCGGCATTTTCAGCCTAGCCAAATCCGGGTCCGTTGCGGTAGGAATGGATTCGGTACGACGCTGGTTTTCCACTGCAATTCTGATGCGAACCTTGGCCACCAACGACTGCCAAATCGAGCAGGAACGGAGCAAGCTGCTGGCGGCGGAGCGAGCGGCCAGAAGCGAGGCCGAGGCCGCGCAGCAGCGGCTGGCCTTCCTGGCCGAAGCAAGCCGGGTGCTGGCGGCGTCGCTGGACTATGCGACGACGCTGGCGGCGGTGGCGAAGCTGGCCGTGCCGCAAATCGCCGACTGGTGCAGTGTGGACATTCGCGGCGAGGGGCGCAGCGTACATCCGTTGGCGCTGGCGCATGTGGATCCGAAGAAAGTGGAGCTGGCCAGAGAGTTGCAGCGGCGCTACTCGCCCGATCCGGCTTTGCCGTTCGGGGTTGCACACGTCCTGCATACGGGCCGGCCGGAAATCTATCCCGAGATTCCTCCGGCGCTGCTGGAGTCGGCGGCCAGCGAGGATGAACATCTGCGGCTGCTGCGAGAACTGACGCCCAAGTCGGCGATGATCGTGCCGCTGGTGGCCCGAGGGCGGCACGCTGGGGGCCATCAGCCTGATTTCCTCCGAATCGCAGCGGCGGTACGGGGCGACGGACCTGACGCTGGCCGAGGACCTGGCCCGGCGGGCCGCCACGGCCGTGGACAACGCCCGGCTTTATCGCGAGGTGCAGCAGGCCAAGGAGAACGCCGAGGCGGCCAATCATGCCAAGGATCAGTTTCTGGCCGTCTTGAGCCACGAGCTGCGTACGCCGCTGACGCCGGTGCTCGCTTCGCTGGATTCTCTGATGGAGGAAGAGCAGCTCCCCCACCGCCTGCGCAAGACGATGGAAGTCATCCGCCGGAACGTGGAACTGGAAGCACGACTCATCGACGATCTGCTGGACCTGGCGAGAATCAGCCGAAACAAGGTGCCGCTGAATCTGGAGACGGTCGATGCCCATGCCTGTTTGAAAAATGCACTGGAAATCTGCCGGGGCGACGTGCGGCTCAAGAAGCTGAAGCTGGAGATTAACCTGCGGGCAACCGACCGATACGTGCGGGGCGATCCGGCACGGCTTCAGCAGGTTTTCTGGAACCTGTTGAAAAACGCCGTGAAATTCACGCCGCCCAAAGGGAAGATCACCGTCGGCACCAGCAACCCGGCCGACGCGGGCGAACCTCGCCCGCTGGTCATCGAAGTGAGCGACACGGGCATCGGCATTCCCGCCGAGGTGCTGCCGCGGATATTTGACGCGTTTGAACAGGGAGAGATTTCCATCACCCGGCGGTTTGGGGGGCTGGGGCTGGGCCTGGCCATCAGCAAGGCTTTGGTGGAGATGCACGGCGGAAGGCTGGAGGCCAGTTCAGCGGGCAGCGGTCTCGGCGCGACTTTTACGGTGCGGCTGCCGACGATCTCCTGCCCGATCCTCCGCCGTCCCCGCACGCCGCGCAGCGAAATCGCGACGACCCGACAGGGCGTGCGCATTCTGCTGGTGGACGACCACCGCGACACGGCCACGACCATGAAGCGGCTGCTGAACCGCCGGGGTTATGAGGTGCGGACGGCATCCACCGTCACCGCCGCCCTGGACGCCGCGGCCAGCCACGAGTTCGATCTGCTCATCAGCGATATCGGCCTGCCCGACGGCAGCGGCCTGGATTTGCTCCGCCAGCTCAAAAACAGCCGCCCCATCACCGGCATCGCGTTAAGCGGCTATGGCATGGAAGAAGACGTGCAAAAGAGCAAGACCGCCGGCTTCGTCGAACACCTGACCAAGCCGGTGAATCTCCAGCACCTGGAAGACATCATCCGCCAACTGTTCACCCATCCGCCCCTCCCCAAACAAAAGCCCCAGAAATCTCCGTCCCCCACCACCCCCTGATACCCCGGCCGTTTCTCCCTCTCGGTGAGACGAAAAGTTCAAGTGGGTAAACTAAATCCGTCTCCCGTTTCTGCAACGTCCGTATTCGCAAGTTAAGCCTGACCCCGCTTTCGGCTTACTTCGTCTCATTAGAGATGCGCCGCTCGATCCGCCGATATTGTGCCTTCATTTCATCTGGTACGGACTTGAAGCTTTCATCAACAATCTTTATTTCCGGGGAGTCCAACTGAGCCAACCACCACTTGGCCAAAGCCGAAGCTTTCTTTTGTCGCAATACCTCTTGTGTCAGTTGATCTTTCACCTGGGCCTTGGCTGGGCGTTGAAACGGTTCCCTTGCCTCAAATTCCTTGCGGTACTGATTACGCACTTCGTCATCATTTACGTTGACGTTTTGCGTAAGCACGTTCTCTAATTTCCGGCAGCGCAGGTCTTGGGCGGTCGACGCCCGGCTATTTTTCTTCATTGATTGAAGGTCTGGTGGGATTTGGGCAACTAAAGCCTTTAGCTTTTCCGGAGTATTGTACGCGGCCTTCCATCCCTCCCAGGCTTCTTTGGAAACGCCCAGTTCTGCCACACGCTCCGCGTAAACTTTTTCGCTGTCCGCTCCCTCCTGCCACTCCTTGATGGCGGCCGCAAGCCCTGATGCGCGTCGGCGTATGGCCTGAGCAGCATCTTCGGAGACTCCGGCCTTTTCAAACCTTGTTTCGACCTCTTTGTCTATTTCCTCGGAAGACACGCGGATACCCTGCCGGTTGATTTCCCGATCTTGAATCATCCGGGCAATCCGCCGGGCCAGTTCCTTTTTCATGAAGCCATGGACCACGGCCTCAAGTTCCTTCGGGTCAGGATGCTCCTTGGCCAACAACGGTATCAAGGAGGCATCGGGGCGAATATCTTTGTCCAGAATCACTTGCCCCCAAACGCGAGCCACGACATCCGACCTGCCTGATACGTCGTTAGAGCCGGCAATCGACCAGTTCGATGTGACTACGGCCAACGTCAGGATAACTCCGGTTGTTAATCGCATGGTCATAGCATGTTTACCCCTACCGTGTTTTTAAAATAAGAACTGCGCCTCCGTTTCGCTTCCTCTCTAACCGGGCATTGATTCCCATTCGTGCAGGATGGATTCTGCTTGCTTCTTCCGATCATCGTCCTTAGGCCAAGTTTCGATGATCTGGCGCAACATTTGGCTTGCTCTTGTGGAAACGGATACGGCCGTTTTTACAATCTCGCGAAATTCCAAAGAATCGCCTTCGATTTTTTTCATGGCGGAATCGAGGTCGCCAGACCGAACCAGTCGCTCCAATCCCGCATGTTTTCCATCTTTGGTTGTTAATGCAAGCAAGCTTTTTGCACAGAGCATGCCTTCTTCGGCGTAAGTATTCCGCAACTCTCCCGCGGCGGGCGACAATGCAACCTGTTCCCAAAGTCGGTACAGTGACTCCAACCTTTTAGGATTGCCACGATCTACAACAGGCAACCGTTGTCTCCACGCACCGGCTAACACGCGTTTCCATTCCGTCGGCTTTGCCGGAGAGGTGGCATCCGCAATGATTGCTTCAGGCGTTAGTTCACGTAATGGTCCTTCCAAATAGCATTTTGTGAAAACCATCAACCGCAAGCCTGCTCCTTCACCGACCCCTTCAGGCGGAAGTGTGCTGCAATAGTAGTTAATAAAGTCATTGTATTCTTCAATGGTAAGCCCGCGTAGATAATTCATGCAGGCAAGAAAACTGCCGGTCTTCGCCCCTTGCCGCATCAGTTGATCGACAGTGGCGTGGATATCCTTACCCGACTTGGCCCAGCAGACGCAGGCCAGAAAGCAAATGGCAACGAACATCAGTTTATTTAAGTATCTCATTCCTTGTCTCCGTTAGGGCAGGTTGGGTTCAAACAATGGACACGTGCCCAATCGTGTACACGGTCCAGTGCGTTGCATGTGAGGATTAAGCCCCAGTAACGCATCGTCCGTGTCAAACCCATACAAGCGGTCGTGTTCATCTAAATATCTGTAGATGGCAAAATGAAACCGGTTTGCTCCCCATACGTTGACTCGTGCAAGTTCGTAGCATACTTCAACAACCCCATCACAGCGTATATTTTTGATCGTATTTATGCTGCCGTTCCAAGCATGTGGCCATCCAGAGTTATCCTCAAAGGGGAAAAGGGGTCATAAGCCATTTTCACTACTCCTCACGAAACGCCAATAAACAGACGATTTGTGCAAAAGGCTTATGACCCTTTTTTTCCATTATGACCCTTTTTTTCCATCCTTTTCTTCACCCCCCGTTTCGTTCTTCCTAGGGATACCAGATCGCATAGGGCTTTATGTATACCAAGCTCGGCATAAATTCAATACGTGCCAAAAAACCGAGTTTTGCCGACTGTTTCGCGATTGTACGCAAAAATAACGCCAAATGGCTCGTTGGGGAAAAGCTGTGATTGTCATGTAGAGGTTTAAGGTCAATGCACTTTCTGATATGACCGGCCATACGCACAGGGACTGCTAACATCCCTCCATCGTCATGCGCATCTCGATCAACTTCAAATTCCACCATTTGCTTATGAATTACTTCTTGAACTGGATCGGAATGGAAGGATTCTGCCCAGCGAAATATCAGCATCCCTGTTACAAAAGTACTCTGATTTTTCGCACGTAACTCCGCAATATCGCGTATAGAAGAAATACGTTCAAGTGCTCCATCCAAAACGAGAAACTTTTCTACGTCAAGCAGTATTTGTGCGATAGATGGAACGCTTTTTTCAAAAGTCTCAGCCTGATTTGTATTTGAGATGTCACCTGTAACACCGATGTTCGATCCGAAAGCAGTAAAACCGGCACTCCCTTTAGCGGACTTAGAAGCGGTTTCAGAACCTCAAAGTTGCGGCAAACGTATGATGATTTCTCGGTTGAATGTCACGGATGAAGGGAAGGAGGCTGTAATGGAGTACACGCCTCATGCCCCAGCCACTGGTCTGCGACGAACTCTGGAACCACATCGAATCGCTCTTGCCCAAGCACCCGCCCGACCCACATGGCGGAGCCCCACGCGCTGCCGACCGGCCGTGCCTGGAAGGCATCCTGCATGTGCTGAAAACCGGCTGCCAGTGGCAACGCCTGCCCAAGTGCGACCTGTGGCCCAGCGGCTCGACCTGCTGGCGACGCTTTGCCGAATGGACGGCCGGGGGCATCTGGCCACAACTGCACCGATTGCTGCTGAACGTGCTGGGGGAGGCCGGGCAGATCGACCTGTCGGTGGCGGTGGTGGATGCGGCCTCGGTGCGGGCCGTAAAAGGGGGGCGCACAGCGGACCCAATCCGACGGATCGGGCAAAAAAGGGCTGCAAACGGCACGTGATCAGTGACAAGGAGGGCCTGCCGCTGGTGGTATGGACCACCCCGGCCAACGTTCCGGACCAGGAGGTGTTCCTGGCGATGCTGGACTCGATGCCGCCGATCAAGATGCCTTCGGGCCAGTGGCGCTACAAGCCGGACGCGACGTTGGGGGACCGGGCCTACGGAACCAAGGACATCATAGCCGAGGTGGTGGAGCGTCGCGTCCAGTCGCTCTTGGCCTCTCGGGGCAGCAACGTGCATGGCAGCGGCTTGGGCAAGGTGCGGTACGTGATCGAGCGGACGCTGAGTTGGATAGGCAACTACCGGCGGCTGAAGCTCTGCTACGAAACAACGGGCGCACACTGGCAGGCGATGAACGAACTGGCCGCCTGCACCATCTGCGCCAACCGCATTCAAACGCTCAAGTTGAAAGGCAAGATCGCTGCGTGAATGAGACATATGGGTTCTGAAACGACTTCTTACTGCTTGTTCGTGTTTGTTTCTCGTTATTTTCAATAATATGTTTACCTGAGATTTGCCCGAATAGGTCAACAATCCCCTCTTGGTCTAGGTACATCCACCGTCGTAAGTATGTAGCCAATTGGATATCCTTTCGATTCAGGGAACAGAAACGGGGGGCGCAGACAGTTTACCCACTCATTCCGTCGTCGCCGCACGGCGACCTGCGGAAATCTCGTAGATGCGCTCGAAGGTGGCGACTTGGGCGAGGGTGACGCGGGCGAGTTTGGCTTCCAGTTCTCGGCGCTGCTGCTGCCAGAAATCGTGGACGGGGCAGGCGCGTTCGTCGGAGCAGGTGGCCATGCCGACCAGGCAGCGGGGCTTTTGATCCAGGTGCTCCACGGCCTGTACGACGTCCAGAACCGTCACGTGTGCTGCCGGGTGGGTCAGCGTTACGCCGCCGCGGTAGCCTCGCTTGGTGCGAAGCAGGCCGGATTGGCCAAGGGCGTGGAGAATCTTGGCCAGGTATGGCTTGGGAACGCCCGTGGCCTGGGCGATGTCCTTCACCTGCACCCATTGCCCGGTCTTCTCCCCCACATAGCTCAGGGCGCGGATGGCGTATCCGGTTGTCTGGGAAAGTCCCTGCATAGCGATCACCTGGCTAGTTTCTGTTGGCGGCCCTCGATCAGCCAGGAGAGCCACAGGTTCAACCGGTCTTTCTTGAGCACCGACAGTTCGATCACCGGCACCGTCGGATTCAATCGCTTCACGTCCCCGCGGAAGACGTCCAGGTTGAACGGAACGTAAGGCAGCAGGTCCGTCTTGTTCAACAGCACCACGGACGACTCGCAGACGATGTACGGATGCTTGGCCGGCTTGTCGTCGCCCTCGGCGACGCTGAACATGCCCACTTTCTTGTCCTGGCCCAGATCAAAGCCCACCGGGCAGATCAGGTTGCCGACGTTTTCGATGAATAGCAGGTCGAGGTTTTTGATGTCCAGACGCGAAAGGGCCTGGTGGACGTGATTGGCTTCCAGGTGGCAGCCTTTGCCGGTGTTGATCTGCACGACCTGATCGCACCAGCGGGCCATGCGGTCGGCATCGCGCTGGGTGGTCAGATCGCCGACCATGACGCCGACGCGGAGCTGCCCTTTTAGTTCGCACAAGGTGGCTTCGAGCAGGGCCGTCTTTCCGCAGCCGGGTGCGCCGATCAGATCGACGGTAAAAACTCTGGCCTGGCAAAGCGTCTGACGGTTCAGAGCGGCAAGCTCGTCGTTCACTTTCAAGACGTTTTCAACCACGGAAACCTGCATGACACTTCTCCAGCCAAAAGAAAGCAACTTAAAGCTCTACCAAAACCACTGAGGCGCTATCGCTTCCAGGAGTTTCCACCAGCCCCGAAGGCAAAGTACTCACACTCGCTGGCCAGATTCCTCGCTGCGCTCGGAATGACAGCGGCTATTTAACCAAGCTTCGCCAGGTTTCATCCCTTCACGAGTTAGCCTCCGTGTCTCCGTGCCTCCGTGGTTTTATTAGATGCTCTTAATTTCCCTGTTCGTCGGGAACATCGACGTCCATCGACATCAGGTCCAGCTCGTTGCCGCCCACGGGGTGCGGCACACAGCAGCCGCAGTCGCAGCTTACGTAAAGTTCGTCACTGGTCCACTGCCGCTGACACTGCGGACAGCAAAGCGTCCAGGGCAGCATTTCCATGCACAGCTCGGCCGAATCGCAATCCGTCCCGGCGGTGGCCGCCCGCCAGCCTACGAGCATGGCTTCCGGCTCGATCCCGCGCAGGGGACCGACGCGGAGCTTGATGCGGCGGACGCGTCCGCCGGGCGGCGTGTGCCGGCGAACCTGTTCGAGCAGAGCCTCGGCAATGGACAGTTCGTGCATGGGACTCACCCATCAGGCGTTAGCGGAGGCAAATTCTGATACGATCTGCCTCACCCGCCGGATCGCCTCGTCAAACACCGCAGCCACGGGAGCCGAAAGGGTTTCGCCCAATCCCCAGGATTCGCCAGTTACCGAAACCACCTTGGCCAGGGGACAAGCGCCGTAGACATCGCGGGCGCAGGCGAGGATGCCCGGCGGATCGAGATGGTGATAGAACGCCCCCCACTGCTCGTTGCCGGGAACAACCTCTTCAACACACAGTTGCCCCGGCGTTCCTTTGCTGGAGGCGTCGATGAAAATGACCAGCCTGGCCTTGCTGATGGTTTCGGCAAACTCCGGGTCTAACTGATGGCAGACCTGCACCTGGGCCGAGCCGGGCGGCAGAAGCTCTTCCAGACGCTGGGCCGCATACCAGCCGAAACCGTCGTCACAGCGGAGGGTATTGCCGATTCCAATGACAAGGCAGGACATAGGAATAAAAAACTCCTTGTAGCACGGGCTGGAAGCCCGTGCTGAGAGTCATTGAGTTTCAACTCATCCGCATTTGCCGGTTCATCTTTCTCAAGAGTTGCCAGGCACGGGCTGGAAGCCCGTGCTACGAAAAAGGGGGCAGGGGACAGAAAACAAGGAAGAAAACTCGTTCCTTATTTCCTGTCCCCTTTCCCTGCTTTTCCTTATCCTCGGCTGATCGTATCCACGACCTCGCCGGTGGCGGAATGCAGCTCGATACGGAGCGGCATCTGCCCCAGGGCGTGGGTGGCGCAGCTCAGGCACGGGTCGTAGCAGCGGATGACGGCTTCGACTCGGTTGAGCATGCCTTCGGTCAGCTTCGAACCATTCACAAAATGCTTGGCAACCTGCAGCACGCTGCGGTTCATCGCCAAGTTGTTGTGGCCGCTGGCGACGATGAGGTTGGCATGGGTAATCAGGCCTTCCTCATTGATCTTGTAATGGTGGATGAGGGTGCCGCGCGGGGCTTCGATGACGCCGACGCCTTCGAAGGCGTTGGGTCCGGCCGAGGCGCGGACGTGGGTGGAGAGGATGTCCTTGTCGGCCAGCAACTGCTCGATCCGCTCGACCGAGTAGAGGATTTCGATCAGGCGGGCGTAGTGGTTGTGGAACGAGGAGAGCACCACGCCGCGGCGCAGGGCCCGGAACTCGGTCCACTCGCGGTCGGCCTCAGGCGTGCCGTAGCGGTCGATGATGTTCACGCGGGCCAGCGGCCCGACGCGGTACATGCCGTCGGGATAACCCTGCGGCTTGTAGTACGGCATCTTCATGTACGACCAGGGCACGGTGGCTTCGCCGATGTAATCGGAGTAGCGGGCCGGGTCGAGGTTGTCCTTGACGATGTTGCCCGAGGCGTCCACCAGACGCAGCACGCCGTCGTAGTGTTCGCCCAGAGCGTTGTGATCGCCATCGGCGTGCGGCGTCACCAGCCCCAGGAACATCGAGGGGAAGTTGCCGAACGTGCGGATTTCATCGCGGAACTGCTCGAAGGCGCTCTTGTACCAGTCGAGCGTGCGCTGGGCGATGGCCTTGGCCTCGGGGATCATCGCGGAAATTTTGGCATGGGCTTCGGCCGACAGCGGCGTGTTGACGCCGCCGGGCACGGTCCAGGCCGGATGCACGCGCTTGATGCCCAGCAGTTCGATGATCTGCTGGCCGATCTGGCGCAGACGGATGCCGTCCTTGGCCAGGTCGGGGTGCTTGCCGATGACGCCGAAGACGTTGCGGATGGCCGGGTCGGCGTCCATGCCCATCAGCATGTCCGGGCTGCTGAGATGGAAGAAGCTCAGGGCATGGGACTGCGTGTACTGGGCGAAGTTCAGAATCCGCCGCAGTTTCACGGCCGTCTCGGGAATCTTCACCGCCAGCAGCGCGTCGCAGGCCTTGGACGAGGCCAGCAGATGGCTGACCGGGCAAATCCCGCAGATGCGGGCGGTGATGGCGGGCATTTCATGGAAAGGCCGGCCTTCGCAGAACTTTTCAAACCCGCGAATCTGGGTGATGTGGAACTGCGCGTCGGCGACTTGTCCCTTGTCATCCAGTTGCAGGGTAATTTTCCCGTGCCCTTCGACGCGGGTCACGGGATCAATGACGATTTGTCTACTCATGATGGTTTTCCTTTATGCGCCGAAACGGGTCTTGGGGCTCAGGTCCGGGATGCGTCCGGCCAGAAGCTCGGCCACGGCGAAGAAGATCGTGTCGGCCGAGGGCGGGCAACCGGGAATGAAAACGTCCACCTTCACAAACTCGTGAAGCGGGCGGGCCTTGGTCAACAGCGTCGGAACCCGATCATTGGGAATCTGCGGATTGGCCGTCGCGTTTTCCACATAGGCCCGGTTCAAAATCGCCTCGACCTTGAACGGGTTGCGCATCGCCGGCACGTTGCCGGTGATGGCGCAATCGCCCAGGGCCACCAGGATCTTGGACCGCTGGCGGATGAGCTTGATCTTGTGCAGGTCTTCGTCGCTGCTGACGGCGCCTTCCACAATGGCGACGTCCACGTTCTCGGGGAATCCCTTGGTATCGACCGTCGGGGAACAAACGACGTCAACCAGACCGGCAAGGGTGATCAGCCGCTCATCCATGTCCAGCAGGGACATATGGCAGCCGGAACACCCGTCCAGCCAAACGGTTGCTAAACGTGCTTTACTCATTGGCGGGCCTCCCGCATCGAAGTGATGTATTCCAGGAACTGTTGCTTCTTGACCATCTCCCCGGAGCTGCGGCCTTTTTCCGTCAGCGTGCCGGTCGGACAGACGTTGACGCACTTGCCGCAACCCGTGCAGGACGTGGAGGAACCCCACGGCTGGTTCAGGTCGCTGATGATCCGGGCGTCAATGCCGCGGCCCATCACGTCCTTGGTGTGGGCGCCTTCCACTTCGTCGCAGACGCGGACGCACCGGGTGCAGAGAATGCAGCGGTTGTCGTCCTGGACGAAGCGGCGGTTGGAGGCGTCCACCGCGTGCTTGGGATAGAGATACGGCAGATGCACGTGGGTGACGCCGAGCTTCTGGGCCATGGCCTGAAGCTCGCAGTGACCGTTGCTGACGCAGACCGAGCAGATGTGGTTCCGCTCGGAAAAGAGCAGTTCCACGATCGTCCTGCGGTACTTGTTCAGGCGGTCGGAATTGGTCGTCACTTCCATGCCTTCCTGCACGCGAACCACGCAGGCGGGGAAGAGCTTGGGCGAACCCTTGATCTCCACCAGGCACAGCCGGCAGGCGCCGACGTCGCTGAGACCTTCCAGATGGCAAAGCGTCGGGATGTCAATGCCGTTCTGCCGGGCCACTTCGAGGATCGTTTCGTCCTCGCGCGCGCCACGTCACGGCCGTCGATTTTAAGCGTTACAACTCGAACTGGGGCAGTCATACGTGTACCTCCTGGGGCTTCTTGACCGAACAGGTTCCGGCCGGACACTTGTGGTCCTGGATGTGGGCCATGTACTCGTTGCGGAAATACTTCAGCGTCGTCAGCACGGGGTTGGGAGCGGTCTGCCCCAGCCCGCACAGGCTGGTGTTGCGGAGCAGATCGCACATCTCTTCCAGCAGGGCGACCTCTTCCAGCGTCGCGGTGCCTTCGGTGATGTGGCAGAGCATGTCGTACATCTGGGCGGTGCCCACGCGACAGGGAATGCACTTGCCGCACGATTCGCTCTTGCAGAACTCCATGAAGAACTTGGCCACGTCCACCATGCACGAGGTTTCGTCCATGATGATCATGCCGCCGGAACCCATGATGGAGCCGACCTTGGCCAGCGTGTCGTAATCGACCTGCATGTCCAGGAACTGCTCGGGGATGCAGCCGCCGGAGGGGCCGCCGGTCTGCACGGCCTTGATCTTCTTGCCGTCGGGGATGCCGCCGCCGATCTCGAAGATGATCTCGCGGAGGGTGATGCCCATGGGCACTTCGATCAGGCCGGTATTGCTCACGCGCCCGGCCAGGGCGAAGACCTTGGTCCCCTTGGATTTCTCCGTGCCGATGGAGGCGAACCACTCGCCGCCCTTGCGGATGATCGGCGCGATGTTGGCGAAAGTTTCGACGTTGTTGATGAGGGTGGGGCAATCCCACAAGCCCTTTTCCGCCGGGAACGGCGGACGCGGACGCGGCACGCCGCGCTGGCCCTGCACGCTGTGGATCAGCGACGTTTCCTCACCACAGACGAACGCCCCGGCGCCAAGCCGGATTTCGATGGTGAAGGAGAAGGTCGTGCCGAAGAGGTTCTGGCCCAGCAGCCCGAGCCGTTCGGCCTGCTTGATGGCGGTCTTCAGACGCTTGACCGCCAGCGGGTACTCGGCCCGGACGTAAATGAAGCCCTGGCTGGCGCCCGTCGCGTAAGCGGCGATGGCCATGCCTTCCAGCACGCGGTGCGGATCGCTTTCCAGCACGCTGCGATCCATGAACGCGCCCGGATCGCCTTCGTCGGCGTTGCAGATCACGTACTTTTTTTCACCGCGGGCCTTGGCGACGGTGGACCACTTCAGCCCGGTGGGGAAACCCGCCCCGCCGCGGCCGCGAAGTCCGCTCTTGGTCACCTGCTCGACGACTTCCGTCGGCTGCATGGCCGTGAGGCACTTGAGCAGAGCGGAATAGCCTTCGGCGGCGATGTATTCTTCCACGCGGTCGGGATCGATGTTGCCGGAGTTTTCCAGCACGATCTTCTGCTGCCGCTTGAAGAACGGGATGTTGGTGGGGCACACCAGCCGCTTGACCGGCGTCTTGCCCAGGGAGTCCACGACCTCGGCGGCGTCGCCGGCTCGGACGAGCTGGTACATGACGTTGGCGGGCCGGATTTCCACCAGCGGCCCCTGGGCGCAGAGGCCCATGCAGCCGACGCCCTTGACCTGCGTCTGCTTGTCCAGACCGCGGGCCTTGATCTCCTTGTCCAGCGCATCTTTCACCTGATCGCTTTGCGAGGAAATGCAGCCGGCGGCCACGCAGACGTTGATCGAGCTCTGGAACGATTGCTGCGTCTCTTGTTCGAGACTGACGATTTTATTCAGTTCTTCCGCTGTCATTGCTCATCCACTTTCTGATCCGGTTAAGGGTTCCGTTCGAATCGATCTTGCCGGCAACGTCGCCGTCGAAGACCACCGCGGGGGCCAGACCGCACGAACCGATGCAACGGGCAGTCAGGATCGAGAGCTTCCCGTCGGGCGTCGTTTCGCCGGGCTTGATGCCGTATTTTTCTTCCATCGCGGCCAGGATCGTCGGCGCGCCCTTGATGTAGCAGGCCGTGCCCATGCAGACCACGCAGGTGTGCTCGCCCTGCGGTTTGAGGGTGAAGAAGTGGTAGAACGTCGCCACCCCGTACACCTTGCTCAACGGCAGATGCAACGCCGCCGCCACGTACCGAAGCGCCTGTTCGTCCAGGTAACCGAAACATTCCTGCACCGTATGCAGGCATTCGATCAGCGAATCGCCCGAGCGGCCGTGCCGCCGGATCGTCGCGTCAACCAGCTTCCATCGCTTGTCGTTGGATGGAGGAGCCAGGGTAGTTGTTTGCGCAACCATCGTCATTCCGTCCTTTCAGACAACCGTCCGTTAAGCCCGACGCCGCACGCACGGCCCGGGGTTCGACTTCGTTCACAAATCCGATAAACCGATCCCAATGACCGATTCATCTCCGTTTTTTACTCGACAAACGGCCCGCAAGCGGGCCGGCTGAACTTTAACAGATCCTCGGCAACTGCTCGCCGTAGGGTTTTTGTACGATTCGCCTTCCGCCGATCCCCGTGCGCAACTCGCACAGGCCGTCGCGGATTTCTTCGACCTTGCCGATCACGCACGCCTCGCGGCCGCGCGGGTCTTGCTTTAATGCCGCTATCGCCGCCTCCACGGCCTCCGGCCGCACGGCGATCACCACCTTGCCTTCGTTGGCCACGTCCAGGGGGTCCAGGCCCAATAGCTCGGCCGCGTGGCGCGTTTCGGGACGAAGGGGAATCTTTTCCTCATCGAGCGTCACATGCCACCCCGTGCGCCGGGCCAGGTCGGCGGCCAACCCCGCCAAGCCGCCGCGCGTCGGATCACGCATGAACACCACCCCCTCGACGCTTTCCAGCAGCCGCCCGATCATCCGATTCAGCGGCGCGACGTCGCTTTGCAACGAACTGCGCAACTGCGGCATCTCGCGGGCCAGCATCACCGCCAGACCGTGGTCGGCGACGGGACCGTTAATCAGCAATACGTCCCCCGGCCGAACCAGGTCCGGGGAAAATGACCGCCCCGTCGGAACCAAACCCACTCCGGCCGTTGTAATGTAAATCCCGTCGGCCTGTCCGCGGCCCACCACCTTGGTGTCGCCGGTGACGACCTTCACCCCGGCCTCTTCGGCCGTGACGGCGATCGAATCGAGCACCTTCTCCAAAACCGCCCGATCCAATCCCTCGGCCAAAATCAGACCCAACGCCAGCCCCATCGGCTGCGCCCCGCACACCGCCAGATCGTTCACCGTGCCGCTGACGGCGATGCGCCCGATGTCTCCGCCGGGGAACGTGATCGGCTGCACGACGTAGCCGTCGATCGTCAGCGCCAGCCGCTGGCCGTTGTGTTCCATCAGCCCCGAATCCAGAAACTGGTTCAGGACCGGATTGCCCAGTCGAGGCAGCAGCGATGCGGCGAGCAGTTCGTCCATCAACTGCCCTCCGCCGCCGTGGGCGAGCATGATCTGTCCCTTCTCGCTCAGCATGCCACGGCCCTTTCTTGCGGCTGGGTCTGCCGCTTGTACTTGAACCACGCCTGACAAGTCCCCTCCGAGCTGACCATGCACGGCCCGATCGGATGCGTCGGCGTGCAGCTCTTGCCAAACAGCCCGCACTGTGCCGGAGTTGCTCGGCCGGTAATCACCTGTCCGCACAAACAACCTGCCGGCTCGGGCGCATTGCGCGGGCAAAGCTTGAACCGCACCGCCGCGTCAAACTCCCGGTATTCTTCCCGCAACCGAAGCCCGCTGGCGGGAATCACCCCCAGCCCGCGCCAGGCCACATCGCCGGCCTCGAACACCCGGCCGCTCATCTCCTGCGCCACCCGGTTGCCCTGGGCCGTGACCGCCTGCGAATACAGATTCTCCAGCGTCGGCCGGCCGTCACGCACGATCTCCGTCAACCGGCACAGCGCCGCGGCGATCTGCAACGGCTCAAAGCCCGCGATCACGCACGGCAGCCCGTAATGCTCGGGGATCACCCGGAACGCATCCGACCCCAGAATCACCGAGACGTGGCCGGGCAACAGGAATCCCGCCACCTGCACCTGCCGCGTATCCAGCAGCGCCCGCATCGCCGGCATCACCAGCTTGTGGCTGGCCAGAATGCTGAAATTTCCCAGCCCCAGCTTCTTCGCCTGAAGCACCGCCGCGGCCGTCGCCGGCGTTGTGGTTTCAAACCCCACCGCGCCCAGAACCACCTGCCGCTCCGGCTGCGCCGCGGCCAGCTTCACCGCGTCCAGCGTGCTGTAGATCACCCGCACGTCCGCCCCCCGGCCGCGCGCCCGCTCCAGACTTCCCGAAGCCCCGGTCACCCGCAGCATGTCGCCATAGGTACACAGCCTCACGCCCGGCTGAAGGCTCAGGTCGATAAGCTGATCGATATCCCCCTGTGCCGTCACACAAACCGGACACCCCGGGCCGCTCAACAGCGTCACGTTGGCCGGCATCAAACTGTGCAACCCGCAGCGGAAGGCCGCCACCGTATGCGTCCCGCAGACTTCCATGAAACAAAGCGGCCGCCCGACGGCTTCGGCCGCCGCCGTCAACCGCCTGAGGGATTCGGAAATTGTCACCGACTGATTGCTCATGTCCTTTTCTAACGCCGTGCCTTCTCCAAATCTTCCAGAACCGCGAACGTCTCCTTGGCCTCGGCCTCGTCCAACTGCTGAATGGCAAAACCCGCATGAACCAGAACCCAGTCGCCCACCGCCGCCTCGGGCGTCAACACGGTGCTGATCTTCAGGCGATTGCCATGCAGATCCACCAGGGCTTCGTCTCCCTCGCGCTCAACCAGTTTTGCGGGCACCGCCAGGCACATGGGTTACCTCGTAAACGTTCTCACGCACTTCTGCTTCGCGCTGCTGCAATGACCGCTTGTCCCAGCGACAAGCCTCCGTCATTCGGGGGCGCCACGCGATGGCGCAACACCTGCATCCCGCGCCGCTCCAGTCGCCGCGTCAACGACTCGCTCAATCGCTGATTGCAGAACACGCCGCCCGACAGCGCCACGCAGGAAATTCCCGTGCGCTGCATTTGCACGGCCAGCACGGCTTCCCATGCCGCCGCCAGTTGTTCATGAAACAGCGCCGCCGACTCCGGGACGCCGCGGCCTTCTTCCAACAGATGACGGATCAAACCCGACAGATCGATCTGCATCGGCGTCCCGTCTTCGATCTCAAACAATCTGGCAGACGAATCGATCGACACCCCGTCCGCGGCGCTTTCCAATCGCATGGCGGCCTGGGCCTCGAATTGATTGTGCTGACAAAGCCCCAGCAGCGCCGCAGCCCCGTCAAACACCCGGCCGGCGGCACTGCTGGCGATGCAGTTCACGTTGCCGCGGATCATCTGCGACAATACCGTCCGCTCCTGATCGTCGGGGGCCAGTCGGCGGGCCGCCGGATGCTCGGCAAAATTTTCGCCCAAAGCCTGATGCAACAGCGCCAGCGCACAGCGCCGCGTATCTTTAGCCGCGGCGTCGCCTCCCGGCAGCCGCAGCGGCCGCAGGTGCGCCAGCCGACGAAAATCCGTCAGCCCCGCCAGCAAAAGTTCCCCGCCCCACAGAGTCTTATCCGGCCCATACCCCACCCCATCGCATACCACCGCCAGCACCGGCTCCGTCCGCCCATGCTCGGCCATCACCGCCGCCGCATGGGCATGGTGATGCTGGATCGACAACAGCGGGGCATGCACTTTGTGAGAAATTTCACGAGCATAGACCGAACTTAAATACTGCGGGTGCAGATCGCACGCCACCCATTGCGGGCGAACGTCGAACAGATCGCACAGGTCGTCCACCGCCCGCTTGAAATATTCAAATGCCAATGGATGAGTCAGGTTGCCCAGGTGATGGCTGAGGATGGCATCACTCTGCCGAACCACCGCCACCGTATTTTTCAGTTCCCCGCCCAGGCACAGACCCGGCGCGGCTGCTTCCACCGGCAACTTCACCACCGAAGGCACATACCCCCGCGCCCGCCGAACCGGCAGCGGCTCTTGCGAGCCCATGTCGATCAACACCGAATCGTCCACGCAGCGGTGAATCCCCCGGTCATGCCAGAGGAACGCATCGCACAACCCGCCCAGCCGCCCAGCCGCTTCGTCGTTATCAATCACCAGCGGCTCATCGCTGACGTTGCCGCTGGTCATCACCAGCGGCCCCAGCGCCTCGCCACCCCGGGCAAACAGCAAATGATGCATCGGCGTATACGGCAGCAGCACCCCCAGCCGATGATTCCCCGGCGCTACCTGCGGCGAAACCTCCAGACCGCCCTCACGCCGCCCGGCCAGCACGATCGGACACGCCGGCGACGTCATCGCCTCGGCCGCCCGATCACTCAAGTTCACCAGTTGCCTCGCCTGCTTTAGATTCGCACACATCAAGGCAAACGGCTTGGCGTCGCGGTGCTTGAGTTTTCGCAACCGCCCCACCGCCTCCTCGTCCGCCGCCCGGCAGGCCAGGTGAAACCCGCCCAGGCCTTTGATGGCCACGATCCGGCCGCCGCACAACAGCGCCACGGCCTGATCGATCGCATTTTGTTTCTCGTATTTCCCCTTGCCATCCGCGGTCAAAAGCTGAATCTGCGGCCCACAATCATGACAGGCGATCGGCTGGGCATGAAACCGCCGATCCAGCGGATCGACGTACTCCCCCCGGCACCGCGGACACATCTCAAACTCCGCCATCGTGGTGTTGGGCCGATCATACGGAACACGGCGGACAATCGAATACCGCGGCCCGCAATCCGTACAGTTAATCAACCCATACCCGGCCCGATGATTTTCCTCATCAAGCATCTCCCGCAGACACGCCGGACACAAAGCCGTATCCACCGTCACGCGCGCCTTCTGATCGCCCGCCTCGCGGCTCGGTTCGATATGAAATGCGCCCGTCTCCCCGCAACAGTTCAAGGCCGAAGCGGCCACGTCTTCGACGACGGCCAACTGCGGCCGCTCCTCGCGCAGCGCCCGCTGAAAAAGATCCACCTCTTGCAGAGAACCTTGAACCTCGATGGTGACGCCCGAAGCGTCGTTGCGGATGAACCCCGCCAAATGATGCCGATGCGCCAACCGGTAGACAAAAGGACGGAAACCCACACCCTGCACCTGCCCGCGCACCTGAATCAGGCGGCGAACCATCGGGCTGGAATTTTCCATCACGGATCGCATCAACACGACCTCCACGGCCGGTAATCATAACTCTTGACGATACGGGGATCAATAATTTTGATGACCTCAAGGTAAACAATGTTCATCCCGCCTTCCCCGCCTGTCTTTGGACCGCAATCCAAATCACACATAAGTATTTGAAAATAATGAAAGTACGCTTTATTTAATGGCCCGCAATTTGCTTTTACAATGCCATTCAAACCCGCCTAAGCTGTCGATGGCTATGGCAGCGCGGGTGCTTGATACGGAGTCAAACCATGCACCCGGCGTCGCAGAAACCGGCCCCCGCGATCGAACCCCTGGAAACCCGCCGACTTTTCTCGGCCCTTCCGCTCACCTTCACCCAGACCACCGGCCCATCCGGGCCGCAGCTTCAGATCGTCGGCATCCACGATGACAACATCAGCATCCGTCAAGTCGGCTCCCGGTTGACCATCTCGGACCATGGCCGGCAAGTCAAAGATTTCACCGCTCCGGAAGCCGGCCTGATGATCCGCGTCGGAGGCGGCGACAACCGCGTCGCCATCGACAAGACCGTTCGGCTGAATGCGGTCATCTACGGCGGCCCGGGCAACAACGTCCTGCTCGGTGGATCGGGCAACGACACGATCTACGCCGGCTCCGGAACCAACACCCTCGACGGCGGCGCGGGCAACGACACCTTCGTCGCGATCGCCACCCGACGCACCACCATCGCCGGCGGCGTCGGTAACGACAGCTTCTGGATCGGCAACACCGGCCACGAAGCCATCACCGACCTGTCCGCAGCCGAAACACTGGACGGTGCAGTACATCGTATCGGCGCATTCATCAACGATCCCGGCCCCGGCTCGCCGCTTACCGGCCCGCGCGTCGCCGACCCCGAACCGCTCGTCACCGACGCGGCCATCGCCTACCGCAACTTCAGCGGCCTGCCCCTCTTTGCCAGCACCGGCCCCTCGGCCGACGACGTCCGTCAGGGCTTCGTGGGCGATTGCTACTACCTGGCCACGCTCTCCTCCATCGCCAAGACCGATCCGAGCCTCATCCGCCAGAGCATCGTGGACCTGGGCAACGGAACTTACGCCG
Source organism: uncultured Phycisphaerales bacterium (assembly GCA_963841305.1). Lineage (GTDB taxonomy): Bacteria > Planctomycetota > Phycisphaerae > Tepidisphaerales > Tepidisphaeraceae > CAWJBR01. Next base: position 992,568 of record CAWJBR010000002.1, read on the forward strand.
TGCAGTTTTCGCGGGGGGATCAGAAAGTCTTCGTGCGGGTGGACGCCAGCCTGCCGGCCTGGTCCTGGGGCAACCCCGCCTACGCCGGTCTGGGAAAGGAAAACTCCCTCTGGGTGGCCCTGATGGAAAAAGCCTACGCCTTTTTCCGCACCGGCTCCGCCAGCTACGAATCCCTCTCCGGCGGATGGATGGACGAAGTCTACGCCGCCTTCGGTAAAACCCCTTCCGACACGCTGCAAGCCAACAGCGGCGCGGCCCTATTGGGATTAATCGGCCAGCAACTTGCCCAGGGCCTCTCCGCCACCTTCGCCGTCGGCAACGTCCCCGCCGCCGCGCCCTTGATCGCCTCCCACGCCTACATGGTCGATGCCGTCGGCCCCGACGCCCTGCGCCTGCGCAACCCCTGGGGCATCGACGGCGCCGGGAACGACGGCGTCAACGACGGCTACGTCACCATCAACGGCCAGCAGGCCCTTGCGCCTTCCTCGGCCTGGTCACCGCGCGCGTCTAAAAAATCACGGTTTGTTGTAATCCTTCATTTCGCCCCCAGTGTCCCGAATTCGCTTGCGGTTTCGCGGATCGGCAGTCTCCGTTTCGCCACTTCCCCAAAACCCTACCCCATCACCTTGACGATAAGCGCCTCCAGCATCCGCAAATCCACCGGCTTGGTCAGATGCTCCGCAAACCCCGAATCCAGGCTCTTGCGAATATCCTCCTCCATGCCATAGCCGCTGATGGCAATCCCCTTCAGGCCGTAACGCCGTTTCAACTGCCGCATCAAGTCATGCCCGCTGCCATCCGGCAAACCCAGGTCGCTGACAACCAGATCAAACCGACCCTCCTCAGCCCGCTGCATCGCCGCCTGCACTCCGCAGGCCAATGTCACCTCATACCCGCGTGACGCCAGAAGCCGGCGCATCACGCGGGCCGTATCCACATGGTCCTCCACCAGCAGAATCCGGCCTTCCGATCTGACCTGCGCCAAAGCCGCATTCTCATCCGTCGAGGGTTGCACGCCAGCCGATTCACCCTGAGACATCGCCGGCAACGAGACGCGAAACTTCGCCCCCTTGCCGACGCCCTGGCTTTCCGCCGTGATGCTTCCGCCGTGCAACTCCACAATCGTCCGGCAAATCGCCAGCCCCAGGCCCAGACCCCCGAACCGCCGGGTGATCTGCGACGAACCTTGTTCAAAGGCGCTGAAAATCCGAGCCAACAGGCGATTCTCGATCCCGATGCCGTCATCCTCAACTTCGATCCGAATCCGCCCCGGCCCGTCCTCGGCCGTCCGGATCCAAACGTGCCCCCCTTCGGGCGTAAACTTGATGGCGTTTTTCAACAGGTTCCAGAAAACCTGCTGCAACCGCGATGAATCACCCCGCACCCACCTTTCATGCGGCTCCTCCCGCATCTCCATATGAAGCCGCTTGGCCCGGATATCGCCCCCGCAAATCTCCACCGCGTGCCTCAGCACGGCGCACACGTCCACCGGCTGCAACCGCAGTTCCAGCTTCCCCCGCACGATCCGCGTCAGGTCCAGCAGATCGTCAATCAACCTCGCCTCCAGTTCCACGTTCCGGCGGATCATCTGCAAATCTTCCCTTACTCCCGATGAAAACTCCAAACTCTTCTCCAGATTCGACGCCGCCGCCAGCACCGGCGTCAACGGCGTGCGCAATTCATGACTCAGCGTGGCCAGAAACTGATCCTTGGCCGCATTGGCCGCCTCGGCTTTTTGCTTGGCCTGCCGAAGGGCTTCGGCAATCCTCTTCTGTTCGGTGATGTCCGCCGACACGCCCAACACCTGGTTGCAACTTCCATCCTCATTCAATAGCGGCACCTTCACCGTGCTCAGCCAATGTTCCTGCCCGTCGGCATAGGTCACCTTCTCCTCGAGGATGAACTTGGCCGCCCTGGTCGTCATGACCTCCCGGTCATCCTTCTGGAAATGGCGCAATTCCTTCTCGTCGGAATTGAAATCGGCGTCGGTCCTGCCCACCACGTCATGAACCGTCGTGCCGTACGCCCTGGCCAGCGCTTCGTTGCCCAGCACAAACCGCCCTTCCCAATCCTTCACGAAAATCAGGTCCGGCACCGCATCGATCACCTTGCGCAAAAACTCCTGCTCCCGGCGAAGGGATTCCCGCGCGAGCTTATGTTCCTGACATTCTTTAGAATCCTCCAAACAGACCTGAAGTGATTCCTGCATCTGAGTGGCTTTATCCGCTTCCGTCTCCGCCCGCCGCCGCAAGCGATACAGTGATTCACTCAGCAGACTGATGAAGACCCCCGCCGCGGCAAACAGACTCAGCCGAACCATGTCCTGCGCCCCCTCCACGTAAAACCGCAGACGGGGCTCAACCAGGAAATAATCCGACGCCACTATCCCAAAAACCGTCGCCAGCAACCCCAACCATACTCCCCCCAACCACGCATTCACCAGGATCACCAGAACCAGCACCAACGTCAGCAGTTCGTCAGTCAGCCACCACTGAAACCCGGCACAGATGCCCCACCCGATCCCCATCGTCAGCACGGCCAACCCATACCGCCACCACGACCGATTCAGGAAGCCTCGGATTGCCCATATTTTTGGGAACACTACGGGATGATACGCCTCCTCATCCGAAACGTTCATCCGTCACAATGATTCATCAAGCAATCGTCCTTCACCTCATCAACAGCCCCCGCGGCAAACTATCCCCCAGCGCAATCCGCTGCTCTTCCGCCCCAAGCTCCCCTCCCTCTCGCACTAGATCCAGATAATGCCCCGGCACAGGCCGCGCCCCCAGCCACCGGATCACCTCATCCCGCACCGTCTGCGAAACATCCCGATACCGATCTCCGGTACGATGCGTCAATTGCACCAGTGCAAACGCCGCCTTCTCGTCCTTGAAATCCCCCGCCATGATCCGCCGGGCCCACTGCTCCGCCAGCTCAACCGAAACCAGATCATTGAGCGGCCCGTACAACGGCACCCGCGCCCCCAGCCGTCCCAGCGACACCATCACCGCCTCGCGCAATGCCGCCGAACGCATCAGCGGCAACGACGCCAACGCCAACTCCCCCAGTTCCCCTTTGACCGCCGGCTTGAGCAGTTCCAGCGCCCCCAGCAATCGCCAGCTTTCCGCCGATTCGTGTGGCCCGAACTGAAACGTCGTCGAGTTCCATTTAATATTCATCCCCGCCTTGCGCACATAAGTGCGCCACGCCGCCGCCAGCGGGTCGGCCAGTAAAAGCTGCTGGCTTCGCGACAATCCCCCCGCCAATCGCCGCCACAAAATCCACCACTCCGCCCGGCACAGTTCGTTACGATGATGCACCACCTTCTGATTGAATATCCGCCAGGTCTGCCCCACCCGCCAATCGTCCACCGCCAGCCCATACCCCGGCCGCAGACAGAACCCCACCAGGTTCAGCCACCGCGCCTCGTGTTCCACCGACAACCCCCGCCCCGCCTCCACCTCCATCAGCGTTTCCCACAAACTGCGCATCAGCGACGCCGGCCACTCCTGCCGCGGCTGCGAAACGATCTGCTCCAGCCCCTTGACCAGACTCCCCGGCCGCACGCCGGCCGGCGTGCCCCGCGTGAACGTCTCGCGGATCAATTCCCGGCACGCCCCGATCACCGCCTCATCCACAAACCCCTGGCGCTCGGCCTGCCCCAGGTGTTGTCGAACGTCCGACCGCGTCGCCGCCCGCACGTCAAATTGCAGCTTCCACCGCCGACCCCCTTCCACCTCCGTACACCAGACCTCCAGCGTCCCGATCTCGTTGAGCCGCCCGTGCAGGCGAACCCGCACACTCTCGGCACCCCGGGCCTTGCCCGAATGCAGCACCGTGCGAATGGGCGGCAGCGGCGTCAGTTGCTCCCGATCGATCTCCAACAGCGCCCCCGGTAAATCCGTCGTCCGCGTGCTCGAAACGTACAGCGGAAACTCCACCGGCTGGCGGATCAGCAGTTCAAAACTTCGTTCCGCCAAATCCACCGTCACCCCCTCCTCCACCCCCGCCGGCAACAGACAGACCGCCGCCGGCTCGCCCGTTGCCGTCTGCGCCCCGATGTAATACGAATGCGACAGACCCCCGGAAATTCGCACCCCCGCGCCGCGCCGCACCATCCCGTAATACGCCGCCCCCCGCGCCACCGCCAGGTCCAGCCGGTCGTTGCGCAGCACCGTCGGCCGCCACGACTCTTCCGCCGCCGCTTCGTTAAACCACGACGCCAAAACCTCCAGCAATCGGTCGCGCAACACCGGCGACTCGAACAACCCCCCGTTAAACAACACCAAATTCGGTCTTGCCGCCTTCGCCTGCGGCTCATCGCCCGGCCGATGCGCCGTCAAAAACGCCGCCAGATACCGCGTGATCGCCGAATCCGGCGCGTAGGGCAACCCAAACTCCTGAAACCCCGACCGCCGTGACCGCGGCTTTTCCCCAAGCGCCACCCGTGGCAAAAAACCCTCCACCAGCAACCGCTCCACTTCCTCCCGTTCCACCTCCACCTGCCGGCTCCCCCCGATCAGCTTCGCCCCCGAACCGGCCACGTTCACCGTCCAGCGCGGCGGCGGATTCGTCCCCAGCAGCATCTCCTTGACCTGCCGACACGTCCGCACCAGCGGCCCGAACTGCGGCGGCGAAAGCCCCCCTCCCAGCCGTTTTTCCACATGATGCGCCAGCGCCAAGTCAAAGTTGTCTCCCCCCAGAATCAGATGCTCGCCCACCGCGACGCGATGAAAAATCACTCTCTCGTTTTCCGCGCCCGGCCGCACACGGATCAGCGTGAAATCCGAAGTCCCGCCCCCCACGTCGCACACGAGGATCGTCTGCCCCGCGCGGACGCGCTGCGGCCAATCCGCCCGATGCGCATCGATCCACGCATAAAACGCCGCCTGCGGCTCTTCCAGCAGGACCACATGCGCCAACCCCGCCTCCCTGGCCGCCTCCAGCGTCAATTCCCTGGCCACCTCGTCGAACGACGCCGGCACCGTCAGAATCACCTCCTGATCCGCCAGCCGATCCCGCGGATGCGACGCATTCCACGCCGACCGCACATGAGCCAGATACCGCGCCGAAACCTGCACCGGCGACAACCGCTCTACGTCCGCCGCCCCGTGCCACGGCAGCAGCCCCGCCGTCCGATCCACCCCCGAATGCGACAGCCAGCTCTTGGCCGACACCACCAGCCGACCCGGTGCCGCCGCCCCGTGATCCCGCGCAAAACCCCCACCGCCGTCTTCGGCTCCTCCGCCTCCTTCGACCACGGCAGCCTCATCGCCCCGGCCGCAAACTCCCCCGCCCCGGCCTCGTAATGAAACGACGGCAGCGCATCCCGCGTCTCCACGATTCCCGGCGCAACCAGTTGCGGCAGAGGAAAATCCCGCACCGTCCCACCCGGCTCGGCGCTGTCCACATACGCCGCCGCCGAGTTGGTCGTGCCCAGATCGATCCCCAGCACATACCGAGCAACACTTTCAGAACCAACTCGATCACCCATAAATTCTCATCAAAACCTAATCCACCGCGAAGAAATTCCTATAAAGGATTTGTGAACCGCCAAGGCCGCCAAGAGCGCCAAGAAAAAAACTTCTTAATCTGCGTTCGTCGGCGTTCATCCGCGGTTCAAAGTCTTTTCTTGGCGCTCTTGGCGGCCTTGGCGGTTCAATCTTTTCCTGACCTCCCTCATCCTTCCACATCCCCCCTCACCGAAAACTCCAATTTCCATTTCCGATCCGCCGCCGGGCTGACGCACCACAGCTCGAAGACGCCCAGTTCGTTCACCACCGAACGGAACTTCACCGGCACGTAATCCTCCTCGATGTTCTCCGCCCGGGGCAGATTCGCCTCCATCGAATCCGTCTCCTCCAGCTCGCTTTCCGTCCACGTCTCCAGCAGATCCCCCGGCCGATCCTGCTTGCGCACGTTCGACGAGAAAAATCGGAACACCGCCGGCTCCCCCACCACCAGCCCGAACTCCTCCGAAGGCACGTCCGCCGCCGTCCCCTCCTCCATCCCGATCGGCACCACGCACAGCGCCTTCAGCGGCCGCGGCGCCCCCGGCACCGCCAGCCCGGCCGTCTCGATCCCCACGTAATACGACCGCGCCACGCCGCCGCGAATGCGAATCCCTTCGCCCCGGCGCTTGACCGCCCCGTAATGCGCCGCGCCCCGCGCCACCGCATAATCCAAATCCGCCTCCCCCGTCAGCAGGTCCACTTCCTGCCCGAACCACGAGCCCACCACCTGCGCCAATTGCCTGGCAAACGCCGACGCCTTGAAGACCCCGCCGTTGAGCAGCAGATGCGTCGGCCGCACCACCGCCCCCCCCGCCGACTGTGACGACAAAAACGCCGCCAGATGCCGGGTGATCGCCGTATCCGTTTCAAACGGCAGCCCGATTTCCCGGAACCCCGACACCCGCCGCCGCGCCGGTTTGTCCGACAGCGCACAGGCCGGGAAAAACCCCTCCACCAGCAGCTTGCGAACCGCCTCCCCTTCCAGATCGACCGCCACCGTCCCCCCGACCAATTTTGAACCCCGCCCCAGAACCGTCACCGGATGCTTCTGCATCCCCCCCTCGGCCAGCAATTCCTCCTTGGCCACCCGGCACGAATGCCACATCGCCACCGACTGCCACGGGTTCAGCTCGATCCCCTTTTCCTTGAACGCCCCGGCCGCAAAATGCGCCAGCGCCAGATCCATGTTGTCCCCGCCCACCAGCGTATGGTTGCCTACGGCGATGCGTTGCAGGCTCAGTTCGCCCTTCTCCTCAACCACGCCGATGAGCGTAAAGTCCGTCGTCCCCCCGCCCACGTCGCACACCAGCAGCGTATCCCCCACCTTCAACTGCTTGCGCCACTTGTCCCCCACGTCCGCCAGCCACGCGTACAGCGCCGCCTGCGGCTCTTCCAGCAGCACCATTTCCTCCGGCAGCCCCGCCAGCTTCGCCGCCTCGCGCGTCAGCTCGCGGGCGCTGGCGTCGAACGACGCCGGCACCGTCAACACCACCTGCTGCTCGTTCAGCGGCGCATCGGGAAACGCCTCATGCCATGCCGCCGCCAGATGTTCCAGGTACCGCCGCGATGCTTCCACCGGCGAGACTTTCGCCACGTCCACCGGCGCGTTCCAAGGCAGAATCGGCTGATGCCGATCCACCTTGCTGTACCCCAGCCACGACTTGGCCGCCGCCACCGTCCGCGCCGGCACGTCCGCCGCCTGACGCACCGCCAGCGCCCCCACCGCATATGCCTGCCGCTTGCTCCAGGGCAGCGCCAACACCCCGCTCTCCGCCTCCTGATCCGTCGCCAGGTACAAAAACGACGGCAGCATGTTCCGGCTCTCCACCGCGGCCTGTGCCACAAGCTGTGGTATCCCCAGCAGCCTCACCTGCGGCCGCTCTTCATCCAACCGCGCATACGCCAGCACACTGTTCGTCGTCCCCAGATCAATCCCAATGGCATACTTCGCCACCATACAAACTCCTTTACAGCTCCACTTCCGCCGGCGCAACCACCCGAGCAGACTCCGCCGAACCGCTCCACTCCGGCAATTCAATCTTAGTCGCCTGCCACCCCTGATGCCTCAGCACTCCCTTAAACGGCGGCCCGCCCGACACGTTCCCCGTCAACCGCACGCTGGCCGCATCGAACCCGCCCGATAGCGTTACGCTCGTTCCTTCCGCCTGTTCCATCACCGGCCGCAAGGCAAACATCCGCTCCAGCGTCTGCGCGCACCCCCGATGCACGTCCCGCACCGCCGCCCCAACCTGCGCATCGCTGTAATCCCCCAGCGACTCTTTCATAAAATCCACAAACCGCGCCTCTCGCTGCAACGCCTCCAGCAGGCTCAGCGCCCCACTTCGTGCCGCCGTCACCGGCTTTTCCTCCCGCGTCACCACCGCCGCTTCAACTTTCCCCTTCATGATCTGCTGCACCTGCCGTGCAAACGCCGCATCTCTCAAAACCCGGAAAAACACCCGCATTGCCAAACCTAAGCGTGTCATACTTTCATCCTTTTAATCGCCGAATCGATCATTCACCCAAACCCGGCATCTTAAAGGCGTTCCCCCCGCAGGCAAGCGCAAGAATTAAACCGCAGAGAACGCAGAGCATCGCAGAGAAGAAATGATTAACCGCCGATCAACGCCGATCCACGCAGATAAGAAATAGCTGTTTCTTTTATCGGCGTTCATCCGCGTTCATCGGCGGTTCCAACCTCTTTATCTTCTCCGCGTTTCTCTGCGTCCTCTGCGGTAAAAAAAAACGACGCCATTCCCCTCACCCCGTCCATACTCCCAGCAGCCGGCACACGAGAACCAATTGGCCCAGGTGATACCCCGTATGATCCGCCAGCAGCATGGCCTCGCGGGACAACGTTTGCCCCTGTCCGTGCGCAAAGGGTTTCAGCAGATCGATCCTGGCATCCGCCACCAGCTTGACCATCGCCCGCCGATCCGCATGGAATTCCCGCACGCTCCGGTTCCACTCCGCCGCCCCCGCCGGCCCGTCTTCAGCCGGCCAATACCCCTCCGGCCACGCCGGGGAAACGTGCTTCGGATTCCTCGAAAATTCCAGAATATCCCGCTGCGTAATCCGCATGTGCTCGATCAACCGCCACGGCGTATGTGGCTGTCCCGCCGGCTTGGCCCCCCGCAGTTTCGCCGGCAACTTCGCCACCGCCGAATCGTAATCCACATGCGCCGCTCCCCCCTCGAGCAGTTCCAGCAAATGCTTCCTCAATAAATCCTGTTCACTCATAACAGCGCTCGCACCCGCCGACGAACCATCTCGGCGCTCCAGCCATAAACAAGATGCGACACCAGCCCGTAAACGTGCGTTGACAGCGCATACGCCGTCGGTGGCCCCGACAACCGCAACATCGGCAGCGCCGTCTCGTCCGCCGCCAGCCACAACGCCGCCCCAAACCCCATCCCCGTCCCCACCGTCACCGCCGGCACGAACTCACTGAGCGCCCCGTAAACGCCCCCCACTCCCGTGCCAAAAACATAATGCACCGCCGGCCCCGCAACTTCTTTCTCTTGTCCCGTCAATTCCCGATGCAGAATCCGCCGGGAAACCGCCACCGCCGTCTTGACCGTTGTCGGCTCCGATTGCTGCTGGGGCTCTTTCGTCTGCACCGCCCGCTTTGCCGTCACCTTCTTCCACTCCGCTTGAAACCGCGTCATCACCCATGACCCCGCCAGCCCGCCGGCCAACCCCGCCGCCAATCCCTTCCACGCTCTCAATGCTTCAGTTCTCATCATTAATCTCCATTCGCCGCAACGCGGAAGCTTCCAAAGGAACAAACCTTGCACCGCTGCCAAACAATCATGACAAAACCCGCCTCGCACAAAACCGCCACCGCACCCAGCCGGCTGGTTTGCCATGCAACCTTGGACACTCTGTCACCCTGATGCCTCTCATTGACACCCAACAACCTCGCTCGCCCGTCACACTCGACCGCTACCAGACCGTGCGGTCCACAACCGAACGTCTCTGTCAGCCCCTGGCCACGGAAGACTACGTCATCCAATCCATGCCCGACGCCAGCCCCGCCAAGTGGCACCTGGCCCACACCAGTTGGTTCTTTGAATCCCTCATCCTTCGCCCCGCCATCCCCCACTACCGCTCTTTCCATCCTCAGTTCGATTACCTGTTCAACTCCTACTACCTCAGCCTCGGCCCCCGCCACTGTCGCCCCAAACGCGGCCTGCTCTCCCGCCCCACCGTCGCCGAGGTCTACCAGTACCGCCGCCACGTGGACCAGCACATGAACGCCCTGCTGGATAACCCCGAGCTCCATCCCGTCATCGAAATCGGCCTGCACCACGAACAGCAGCACCAGGAACTGATTCTCACCGACGTCAAGCATTTATTCGGGAGCAACCCCCTGCACCCCGTCTATCATCCCGCTCCCGTTCCGCCCGTTGCCGCTGATGCTCCCCCCGCACGCTGGCTCCCCTTTCCCGGCGGCCTGCTGCCCATCGGCCACCAAGGCCCCTCCTTCGCCTACGACAACGAATCCCCCCGCCACCCCGTTTACCTCGAACCCTTCCAACTCCGCTCTCGCCTCGTCTCCTGCGGCGAATATCTCGCCTTCATGCAAGACGGCGGCTATCAACGCGGCGAGCTCTGGCTCTCCGACGGCTGGAACCACGTCCAATCCCACCAATGGACCGCGCCTCTCTACTGGGAAAACCACGACGACCAATGGCAGATCATGACCCTCGCCGGTCTGCGTCCCCTCAACCCCGCCGAACCCGTCTGCCACGTCAGCTACTACGAAGCCGACGCCTACGCCCGCTGGGCTGGCGTGCGTCTGCCCACCGAAGCCGAATGGGAAACCGCCTCCCAGCACGCTCCCCTCGCCGGCCCCTTCCTCGAACAAAACGTCTATCACCCCCGGATCGCCCCCGATGCCCAAACCCGGCTCACCCAGATGTTCGGCGACCTCTGGCAATGGACCGCCAGCGCCTACCTGCCCTACCCCGGCTACCAACCCGCTCCGGGAGCGCTAAGCGAATACAACGGCAAGTTCATGTGCAACCAATTCGTTCTTCGCGGCGGCTCGTGCGCCACCCCCCAATCGCACATCCGTCGAACTTACCGCAACTTCTTCCCCCCGGAGGCCCGATGGCAATTCACCGGCATCCGCCTGGCGCGCCAATAACCGCGACGCAACGCGTCGCGGAGGCTTCGCCCTCGCAAACCTCTCCCGTAGCCGCGACGCAACGCGTCGCGGAGCCCCCCCACGCCCAACCCTCTTTCCTCGCCGACGTCCTCGCAGGTTTACATCACCCCCATAAACATCTCCCCTGCAAATACCTCTACGACCAGCGCGGCTCCGACCTCTTCGAACAGATCTGCCAACTCGACGAATACTACCCCACGCGCACCGAGCTCTCGATCCTCCGCCACCACCTCGACGCCATCGTCCGCCTTCTCGGCCCCGACTGCCTGTTGATCGAATACGGCAGCGGCAGCAGCCTCAAAACCCGCCTGCTCCTCGACCACCTGCCCTCCGCCGCCGGGTACGTCCCCATCGACATCTCCCCCGCTCCGCTCCATCAAGCCGCCCGCGACCTCGCATCCCGCTATCCCTTGCTCCCCATCCACCCCGTCTGCGCCGACTACGCCTGCGACTTTCCCCTCCCTCCCTTCATCCGCACCGCCGGCCGAAAGGTCGTCTTCTTCCCCGGCTCCACCATCGGCAACTTCGACCCGCCCGACGCCCTGCATTTCCTCCGCAACGTCCACCATCTCTGCGGCCCCGGCGGCGGTCTGCTCATCGGCATCGACCTCAAAAAAGACCCCCGCCTCCTCCACCAGGCCTACAACGATCCCGCCGGCATCACCGCCGCCTTCAACCTCAATCTCCTGAGCCGCATCAACCGCGAACTCGACGCCGATTTTGTGCCGGATCACTTCGCCCACTACGCCTTTTTCAACGCCCCCCAGGGCCGCGTCGAAATGCACCTCGTCAGCCTCCGCGACCAATCCGTCCGCATCGCAGGCGACCGCATCCCCTTCGCCTCGGGAGAAAGCATCTTCACCGAGAGTTCCTACAAGTACACCCCCGCCCAGTTCGAGCAGCTCACCTCCGCCGCCCGCTTCCGCCTCGAGCGCATCTGGCAGGACGACGCCCGCCTCTTCGCCCTCGAATACCTCACGGCCGTCTAAAGCGTCCACAATTCGCGCGACGGAGGCACGGAAAAAAGATTGAACCGCCAAGAAAGATAAGGATGAACGATGAATGATGAACGATGAAGAAGGAAGCAAGCTGTTATGTAAACTGCTCTTCTTTCCTCCTTCATAATTCATCATTCATAATTCATCATTCTCTTTTCCTCTCGCGTGAAGTGATACAGAAACACCCCCGCCGCCACCGCCACGTTCAGCGAATCGGTCCCCATCTTCATCGGGATCGTCACCCGCCGATCGCACGCCTCGATCTGCTCGCGGGAAAGCCCCTGCGCCTCGCTGCCCAGCAGCAGCGCCAGCCGATCCCCCCGCGTTGCCTCCGCCAGCGGCTCGGCATCTTCCGCCAGCACCGTCGCCGCCAGTTCCACGCCCCACCGCTGGCGCAGCTCCCGCAAATCCCCCGTCAAATCCTTCGACCGCACGATCGGCAAACTGAAGACCGTCCCCATCGAAACCCGCACCGACTGCCGCCAGAACGGATCGCAGCACAGCGGTCCCAGAATCATTGCATCTACTCCAAACGCGGCACTGATGCGAATGATCGATCCCAGGTTCTCCGCGTTGTTCAGTTCCGGACAGACCACCAGCGTCAGCCGCTTTCCCGCCGACGCTACAATCTGCTCCAGCGACGGCGAAGGCTTCCTCCGTCCGCAGGCGATCACGCCCGAATGAAACTTGTATCCGATGATCTGATGAATCAGTTCCCCCGCCGCCACGTACACCGGCACCTCCGGCGGCGCCAGCGACGCCATCTCCTCCGCCCGCCGCTCCGCCAGCATCACGCTCTCCACCGGATAATCGCTGGCCAGCAGCCGCCGAAGCAGGTGTTCCCCCTCGGCGATGAACCGCTCCCCTTCCCTCGCCAGTTCCCGCTCCTTCAGACAGCGGTACGCCGCGATCCGCGGATCATCCAACGAGTCAATCCGAACCACGCCCATAAAAACCACCCGGCCAATCGATCCCTTTCCCTCTTCCAAGCCCGGCGATTCATCGCCGGACGCGCTTCCGACATCTTACCCACAACTTATCCACACCCGCACCCTTCCCGCACCCCGTTTTTCCCTTCGCCGCCCCTCTCGGCACATCCCCCGGCCGGACTTTAGAGAAAAATCGCGAAAAAAGAATTTCGTTCTTGAAAAAGTGGGAAGATGTGGTAGAAAATCCCTGTCGCCGAAAGCAAATGGAATGAAATCCCTTGAGATACCCAGTTCTATACGGAGAGTTCGAGCTGACGATCGACGACAAGAATCGTCTGCTGGTGCCTTCTGAGGTACGCAGGGTGATCAATCCCGAGCAGGACGGCGAAGCGTTCTTTCTCATCGTAGGAATCAACCGGGTGCCGTGGCTCTATCCCGAACGGTACTATCAGGACTTGGTGACCCAAGCCGTTCCCGAAGTCACCCCGGGCGAAGATTTGCTGGCTTTCGATCAGTTGAATTTCGCCCTGGCCAGCCGGTTGGATTGGGACAAGCAAGGACGCATCCTCGTTCCGGACAAGACCCTCCGGCGAACCGGTCTGAACCGTGAAGTCACGCTGATCGGCGCCCGGGATCATCTGGAACTGTGGAACCGGGCCGATTGGGACGCCCGACGCGAAGAACTGCTCAAACGCAGTTCCGAAATTGCACTCAGGGCCAAACAGGCCCGCCAGACGCCCGCGACGTAGGGCATACGTCGCGCCGGGGCGCCAAACGGAATTCGGCGGCCGGCAAGCCGCCGTGTGGGAGACATATCCAGGGAAGGATGAGTCTCTGAAGTTGACATTTTAAGCGGTTTTTAGAGCTGCGGATCTCGCAGGAAGCGGATCTCGTCAAAGCCTTCCCCATCGCGGGCATGGATGCCTGCCCTGAGAAGGCCAGGCCAACGGCAATCGCAAGGATGCGAAGCGCCTGTGGCCCAGTGGGATCAGGCCGGACGGCCTGCACTAACGCAAGCCGTCCGGCGCTATCCAAAGGAGCGCCGACAGCACACGGCCGTACGCTTTATGGAAAAGGCGTTCGACCTGCTACGCGATACTGTGGAGTCGTCTCACGGACGGGGCCCTCGCCTGGGAATTCGAGGGGGCAGGATGCCCGGCTCTGCCGTATCGTACATGCAAACAATATCCAAACGGAATATGCACTACCCCTGCGCGAATTGCAAGGGGAATTTCCGGCGGTAAAGTAATTTCATGGAACTTCCCCCCGCTGGTCATGATCCCGTGTTGCCGCAGGAAGTGCTCACGCACTTAAACCCCCTGCCGGGCAAGACTTTCGTCGATTGCACCCTCGGCCGGGCCGGTCATGCCCTGCTCGTCGCCCAAAAACTCGGACCCCAGGGCCTGTTCGTCGGTCTGGACGTCGATCCCCGCAATCTCGAATTCGCCAAACAACGCCTCGCCCAAGCCCCCTGCCAAGTCCGGTTGTTTCACGCCAACTTTGCCGAACTGGACGACGTGCTGGCCGAAGTCGGCCGCGACACCGTTGACGGCATCCTCGCCGATCTGGGCCTCAGCACCAATCAGCTTTTCGACGAGCATTACGGCCTCTCCTTCGGCCAAGCCATGCCCCTGGACATGCGCCTCGACCCCCGCCTCGACCATTCCGCCGCCGATTTAGTCAACTCCCTGCGTGAGGAAGATCTCGCCAACGTCCTATATAACTTGGCGCAGGAACGCTATTCGAGGAAGATAGCCAGAAAGATTGCTGAAGCTCGGCGGATTTCGCCGATCATGACTACGGAGTCGCCTTGCCGACCTGGTTCGACAGGCGATCCCGCATCGGGGCGGAGCCCCCGATAAAATCGATCCCGCCACCCGGACGTTCCTGGCCCTGCGCATGGCAGTCAACCAGGAGATGGAAAACCTCCAGGCCCTGTTGGAACAGGCCCCGAGGCATCTGAATCCGGCAGGACGCCTGGCGGTGATCAGTTTTCAATCGATGGAGGATCGATTGGTAAAGCAGGCGTTTCGGTCGGCGGAGCAGGCCGGGCTTGTCCAGATCGTCACCAAAAAGCCCCTCGCGCCCACCCCCGAAGAAATCGCCGCAAACCCTCGATCCCGTTCGGCAAAGCTCAGGGTTGTGGAAAAGGTATAAATACAATGATGGACGATGAATTATGAATGATGAAGGTGGAACCAAGAGCAGTTAATAAAAGCTGGTTTGCTTCCTCCTTCATAATTCATCATTCATCATTCTGACTTCTCCTGTAACGACTGACTTCTCCTGTAACGAGGTTCTTATGACGCGGGAAACGAAAATCGGGCTGCTGGTGGGGCTGGCCTTCATCATCGTCATTGGCATTCTGCTTTCCGACCACCTGGCCAGTTCGACCGAACCGCCCCAGGCGCCCCTCTCCACCTCCGGCAACAACGCCCGCGCCGCCACCGCCGTCCCCGGCGCCTTGCAGACCGCCCCGGTCACCCCGGTCGTCACCCCGCCCGCCGTCGCTCCCGTCACCCCCGTCCCCACGCCCGAGGAACTGCGCAAGCCCGTGGAGATCGTCGCCATCAATCCTCCGACCGCCAACAGCCCCATCACCATCAAGACTCCCGCCGCCGTCGGAGCCGCCAGCTCCTCCCTCACTCCCATCCCCCCCATGGCCCACGGCAGCAACGACCAGGCCCCTGACATCGAAGCCGGTCCCGGCAAACCCGAAGTCGGCTTAGCCCCTCTGGCCGCCCTGACCCACAGCCAATCCGAAGAACTGGTCAAGGCCCGCGAATACCGCGCCCAATCCGGCGACACCCTCTCCAAAATGGCCGCCCGGCTCATGGGCGGCAACACCAAGGCCAATCGTGACGCCATCGTCCGCGCCAACAAGAGCCTCCAGGCCAACCCCGCCAAGATCGTCGTCGGCCATCCCTACATGATCCCCGTCGTGGAAAAGGAAGCCAAAGCGACCCCCGCCCACAGCAGCCCCACCGCCAGCCTCCTGGCCGCCGCCCCCACCACCGCCCCCTCCGAAACCCTCGCCGCCCAGCCCACAGCCCCCGCCACCGCCGAAAACATCTACGTCGTTAAATCCGGCGACACCCTCTGGAAGATCGCCGCCACCCAGCTCGGCAACCGCAACGCCGTCGCCGCCATCAAGGAATTGAACAAAGACGTCCTCAAAGGCGGCGACAAGCTCCACCTGAACATGAAGCTCCGCCTCCCCTCCAAACCCCTGGCCTCCGCGAGGTAAAAAAACAACGACGAATGATGAATGATGAACGAAGAAGAAAAACCAGCTATTAAACCAGCTCTTCTTTCCTCCTTCATCATTCATAATTCATCATTCTGACTTCTCTTCCCTCCCATGCTCAAGCTCCTCCTATGTCTGATGAGTGCAATGCTGCTGGCGGTCATTACGCTCCAGCTCCGGCAGCAGAAGCTGGAACTCCAGTACCAGGCCAACCAGTTGCACAACCAGATTGAGCGGAGCCAGGCCAAGATCTGGAACCAGCAACTTCAGATCGCCAGTTTCACCGCCCCTCCCGCCCTCGCCCACACCGCCAGCAACCCCGACCTGCGTCTGGCTCCTACCACTCCCCCGCCTCCCGCCAACACCCCCGACACCACCAACACCGACGCCGAGTAACCCGTCTTCCGACCAAACCGCGCAAAGCCTACTGCCCCGGAATGTCCGTCTTGTTCCCCAGCGCATCTTCCACGTAGAGCATCTTCACCACGACCATCCCCGCGACCACCAGCGGATGGGCAAAGATCAAACCCACCGGACCCAGCAATACTCCCAGGATTACCTGCGCGCTGATCCCCAGAACCGGCGGCAGCCAGACGGTTCGCCGCTGAATCATCGGCGTCAGAATGTACCCCTCCAGCAGATGCGCCCCCAGCCAGATGAACAGCACATACAGCAGCTTGCGCGGACTCTCGGCGACGGCCAGCAGCGCCGCCGGCACAAAAGCCATCAGCGCCCCGAAGGTGGGGATGAAATTGAGCAATCCCGAAATCACCCCCAACACCAGCGCCAGCGGCACCCCCACCAGCCACAAACCTAAACCCGTGAAAAGTCCCAACACGGTCATGGTGATGAGCTGGCCCAGAATCCACCACCGCAGCGCATAATCCACCGCCGCCAATACCTGTCCCATCCGCCGCTGGCGACCGGCCGGGAACATTTCCAACAAACCCTTCGCATACAAATGCGGCTCGTAGGCGCTGTACAAACCGACAAAGAAAACCACGATCACCCCCACCACCACGTCCAGGGTAATGGCGAGAGCGCCGGTCAAACGGGTCAGCGGACTGACTCCTCCCTCCCCAGCCGCCCAACGCGGAACGCGGAACAGCAGATACCGCCCCCAGGACGTATGACCCAGTTGCTGACGAAACCGCTCGAACGCCACCGGCAATCGAACGGCCAACTGATGCGCCTGCTCCACCAGACGCGGCGCAGCGGCCCAGCCCGCCAGAACCAGCACCCCCGCCAACAACGCCAGCACCAGCAGCATCGCCAATCCGTGCGGCAGACGAGTGATGCGCTCCACCCCCCTCGTCAACATGCGAAAGACCGTCCCGACCAGCAGCCCGCCGAAAATCAGCACCAGCAGATAGGCAATGCCAAAGTACAGCAGCAAGGCAAAGACCAGGATTCCCCCCAGGACCAGCAGCGTATGCCGCCACGCCCTGCGATTCTCCGAAGAAGGATGCGGGTTCATATCAAACACCACCCCGCCCGATGATATGCTTTGGGATTATCCCCACGCAGCGTTTTTTATCTTCATGCCCACCGATTGGAATCGGTGGGCGTTGATACCTCTGAAACAAGCCCAACTGGCGCACCATCCATTGCCAACGCCCCCTGACTTTTCGACAATGCCCGCATGAAATCCCACACCGAATACCTCATGTTCAACGTCCCGGCCCGCATGGGTTTCGTCAACATCACCCGGCAATGCGAAGACGCCGTCCGAAAAAGCGGCGTCCGGGAGGGCCTGCTGCTGTGCAATGCCTGCCACATCACGGCCAGCGTCTTCATCAACGACAACGAACCGGGCCTGCACGAAGACTACAAACAATGGCTCGAACGCCTCGCCCCCCACGCCCCCGTCAGCCAATACAACCACAACGACACCGGCGAAGACAACGCCGACGCCCACCTCAAACGCCAGGTCATGGGCCGCGAAGTCGTGGTGGCCATCACCCAGGGCAAGCTCGATTTCGGCCCCTGGGAACAGATCTTCTACGGCGAATTCGACGGCCGCCGCCCCAAGAAAGTCCTGATCAAAATCATCGGAGAATAACGCCCCCCTCCCGCAGAGCTTGCCTCGGGAGCATCGGCTGCTATGAATATGCTTATGCCGAGCGGTCGCGTTACCTTGGTCCGAGTGAACAGCTACCTGGAAGGCGTTCTGGGCAAGCTGGCCGGGGAGGTGCCGCCGGCGGGCGTGGAGGAGATTCATCGCTCGCTGGTCGCAACGACCGGACGCATCGAAGGCGGCATCACGCGAAAACGCCTTCGCCCCGAACAGCTAACGGCCGCCGCCCGCGAAGCTCGCGGGTGGATCGCCTTTTTTGCCCGCAGGGAAAACCTGCTGGATTACCTCGCCGCCCGCACGCGGGCCGGTGAAGTGCTTGAGCCGGTGGTCGGCAGAAAGTATCCCCTGCCGCTGGGGATTCAGTTTCGGCCGATGCGGGGAATTTATCGGCTGCGCCGCACGGACAGAGGATCGATCCTGTCGCTGCCTACGCCGATGATCGTTTTCGACCGGGCGGGATTCGAGTCGCTCGCCCGGCGGATCGTCCGCAGCGACCGCACCGCCCGCCAGCACATTCATGACCTGATGCTCGGGGAGTCGTACCAAAATGTCCTGGCGGAATTGGAAACGCTGGCCGGGGTGGTGCAGCGAAGCCGGGGAACGCATCACGACCTCCGGGCCGCATTTGATCGCGTCAACGCGGCCTACTTCCAAAGCCAGATGCCCCGGCCGACGCTGGTGTGGAGCACTCAACTGACAGGCTGGAAATTCGGGCATTACGACTTCGTGCATGACACCGTCATGATCAGCCGAACCCTTGATGATCCGGCCGTCGAAGAATTCTTGCTCGACTACGTGCTCTACCACGAACTGCTGCACAAGAAGCACGGCGTTCGCTGGAGCAACGGCCGGCAGTACGCCCACACCGGCGAATTCGCCCGCGATGAAAAACGCTACGCCCGCCACCGCGAAGCCGAAAACGCCCTGACCCGGCTGGCCAGCGATACCCGCAATCGCCACGGCAGATAGTTTTACCGCGGAGGACGCAGAGAAAAAATGAAACCGCCGATCAACGCGGATGAACGCCGATAAAGAAAAGATTTCTTTCTTATCGGCGTGTATCGGCGGTTAAATAGTTTCTTCTCTGCGTTCCTCTGCGTCCTCTGCGGTAAACAACCGGATCGATTAGACGCTTGAGCCCAAAGCCGGGACGTGCCATAATTCGCTGCTTGGAAGTTACCAGAAAGGCTGTTGCCGATGTCGTGGATAGAGAACCGGTTTGAAGAAGGTCTGATCGTCACAAGCATGGACTTCATGATTAATTGGAGTCGCAAGAACAGCTTGTGGCCGATGACGTTCGGGCTGGCCTGCTGCGCCATCGAAATGATGGCGGTGGGCGCCAGCCGGTACGACCTGGACCGCTTCGGGGCCGGGGCCTTTCGGGCTACGCCGCGGCAGTCGGACCTGATGATCGTGGCCGGCACGGTCAACTATAAGATGGCCAGCCGGGTCAAGCGGCTTTACGACCAGATGCCCGATCCCAAGTACGTCATCGCCATGGGCGCCTGCACCATCGGCGGCGGTCCTTACTTCAAGTACGGATACAACGTCGTCAAAGGGGTGGACCTGGTGGTGCCGGTGGACGTGTACGTTCCCGGCTGCCCGCCCCGGCCCGAGGCGCTGATGGAAGGCATCATGCGGCTGCAAGACAAGATCGCCGCCCAGACCATCGCCCGCACGCACAAAGACCGCGTCGAAACCGCCGAAGCACAGATCGTTCCGGCAGTGCAGCAAGCATAAAGGGAAAACACACGCTGCCCTTTGGGCAGCGGTGAAACGGGCGGCAATCAATCCGGCGCCCATTCGTGCCCGCATTGCTGACACTTCCAGTTGCGTTTGGCAAGCCAAAGTGACAGCCATACCGACAGGAGCACCACCCCTACCACCCAATGGAAGAGGAAGACGGGGGCCATCAGCAGCAGCCAGAGCAGAAAAAAGGCCCTGCGGACCATCGGTTCGCGGTACACCTCATCCGAATTGCACCGGGGGCAGTGCGGTGACGCAGTAACCGCATCGCCAATGGCCTCGTCTTGAACGTCTTCGTCAAATTGAACGTCTTCGTCAAACGTCTCGTCCGGGCAGGTCATTTCCTTTTCCAAAGCTTCCCCGGCCCTGGCCTGCTGCGATTGGCGAACCTTGAGCTTGATCCCCCCGACGGCGTTGGCGTAAAGCCAGTCCGTGGCCACGAAGTTCTCGCCGTCCAGGTAGCACTCGATTCCCTCCGATTCGAGTTTCAGCGCCGCGATCCGCGCGATCGCCGGCAGGTCGAACGAGGCTACCGTCACCCACGGTTCGGTCGCGGGGCCGGTCACATCCGGCTGGTCCTGAGAGGACATGCTGTTTCCTTTCCGGCAACAGGGGCGGCTTGCCGTTTTGATTGTAAACGCCCCGGCGAAAAGTGCGCAATAAAAAGCGGCGCTGACCCTCCGGCCAGCGCCGCACGAGATACCTGAGAACTTCCGCTCCTTACGAGGCGTTGTCGCTCTGGTATTCGTAGTAGGTCTTGATGTTGCGGGCGTAGTAGCCGCCGCCCTGGGCACGCACGCCATTGAGCACGATGCCGAGGTGTTCGGCCTTGACCTGTCGCAGGCCGTCCCGCATGCGCTGCAGTTGGCCGCGGCTGTTGGCCTGGGCGCGGACGACGGTGACCACGCCGTCCACCCGCGGGGCCATCGCCACCGTGTCGGCGACGAAGAGCAGCGGGCCGGAATCGAAGATCACGTGGTCGTACTCGGCCAACGCCCGCTCGACGAAGTCGATGAGCAACTGGCTTTCCAGCAGTTCCGTCGAGTTCTGGGGCTTGGAGCCGCTGGTGATGACCGACAGGTTCGGGACCGCCGTTTCACGAATGGCGGAGGCGAATTCGTCGATCGTGTTGAGCACGTCGCTGAAGCCCTTTTCGTTGGAGAGGGCAAACAGCCGGTGCAATTCCGGCCGGCGGAAGTTGGCGTCCACCAGCAGAATCTTTCGCCCGTTGAGGGCCAGACCGGCGGCCAGGTTGCAGGCGACGGTGGATTTGCCGTCTTCGGGGCTTGGGCTGGTGACCAGAATGCTGCGGGTGGTATCCAGCGAGGCCGCGTGCTGCAAGCGGGTTCGGACCTGGCGGAACTGCTCGGCCATGAGGGAGTGCGGCGCCTCGAAGATAACCAGAGGCAACCGGGCGCCCATCGCCTGCGGGTCGTCGTTCTCGTCGGGGATCATGCCCAGCAGATTCATCTGACCGATGCGGACGATATCCCGCGGCGAACGCACCGAGGTATCGAGCAGTTCGCGGAGGAAGGCGACGCCCAGGCTCACCGCCAGACCCAGCGCGATAGCCAGGGTCATGGTGATGGGCAGGCGCGGGAAGCTCTTGGTGTCGGGGATGGCCGGGAGGGTTCGCCAGGAGAGGCCGGTCGAATCGCTCATCGTGTTCTGGCGGTTGATGCTTTCCAGTTGTGAATCGACCTGTTTCTTGACGTCGCGGACGGCCGCTTCCTCGTCCTTGCGGGTCAGGTACTGGGACATGGCGTTGGACAGATCGCCCAGGTCCTGCTTGACCGTCTGCACCTGCTTGGCGACGCGATCATAGGCCTGCTGGGCCGTTTCGGCCTGGCTTCGCAGTTCTTCGACGAGGGTCGCGCGGATGCTGGCTTTGATTTCCGCCCGGGCCGATTCCAGTTTCTGCTGGGCCACTTCCTTGCGCCGCTGCAACTGCTTGACCAGCGGATGGTCGGGGCCCAGCCGCGAGCTGTTTTCCAGAAGCTGGGCGTCGGCCTGGTCGGCGATCTGCTTGTAGGCCATGAGGCTCTGATCCCGGCCGAGCAACTCCTCAACCTTGGATGGATCGATGCCGGCGTTGATCTGGGCCATCGTCGATTCGTAAGCGGTCTTGGCCAGGGCCAAGGTCGCCTGGAGGTCGAGCTGGCGGCGGAGCATGTCGGCCAGTTCGATTTCCTTGGTGCTGATGCGGCCGGGCGTGCCCATGCCGTCGATATTCAGGCGGACGACTTTTTCACGGAGTTCTTCGGCAATATCCTTCAGCTTCAGTTCCAACTGGACCTTCAGCGCGTTGAGGTTCTGGGTGGCGTCCAACTGGCGGCTGTGCTTGAGCTTCAACTGGTCCTGGAAGTGCTGGTTAACGATCTCCTCCACAATGACCTTGCAGTCCTTGGGGATGGAATAGGACATGGACAACTGGATCAGCTTACTGGAAGGGATGGCGGAGACGGAAAACTTGTCCATCAAGTCTTCTTTGGCATCTTCCACGCTGGGGAAGCTGAGGAACCAGGAGGTGGCGCGAATTCGGTCGCTGACCTGCAGCACGTGGCTGATCAGCGATTCGCTCTTGAGCAACTGCGACTGCGTCTTCTGCTCGTACTCGACGGCCGTGCGGTCGTCGTTGGGGGAGGCCTTGAGCGGATCGGTTCCCGCCGTCGGCTCAACTTCCACCAGGGCCGTGGCCGTATAGCGCGGGTAGTAGATGGACAGGAACTTGTTGAGGGCGAAGCCCCCAATGCCCGAAACCACCAGGACCGCAATAATCAGCCATAGATTGGCCCGGATCACGCGCCAGACGTCCGACATGGACATCTGCGGCATCGCTCCCGGGCCGGCCGCCCCACCGCCGCCGGTCGGAAGCATCAGTTGCGCCGGTGCCGACGGACGCGGCAACCGTACGGTTGTTGTTTGTGGCAGAGTCGTCATAAGGTTTCTCTCTCTCTCCTGAGCACCAAGCTATACCATCCCATATGCGATTTCAACGAAAATCCGTCTCACTTCTTTGTGGCCGGGGTTCGCGCCTGCAGGGCGGCGCGGACTCGCGACTGTAAGTTATCCAGTTTCCCAAGCAGGGCCGGATCGACGCCGCGGTTGTCCTGCTTCGCTCGATCAACGAGCTCCCGGGCGGTGGTGATTTCCCGCTGGGCGTCCACCGGCCTGTCAAGCCGTAAGTACGCTTCGGACAAGTGGTAGCGAATTTCCGGCACCGCCATTCGATCGGCCGCGTCCCTCAGCAGCAAGACGCCTTGCTGGACTTGGCCGGACAGCACCAGGATCCAGCCGTGGGTATCAAGAATCAGCGGCTCCACCGCCCCGGATTTACTCATCCCGTCGTAGGCCCGCTGGCTATAGACTAAAGCCTCGGCCAGCCGCGGCGGGGTAACGCCCTCGGCCAGCACGCACGCCAGGTTATTCAACGCAGCATAATCATCCGGGACGCTTTGGAGCAACTGCTGATATACCTTAATGGCCTTTTCCGGCTGGGATTGCGGTTTGGCCCGAAGGTAGATCTCCCCGGCCAGACGAAGGGTGGCGATACGGTTGCCGGGTTGAAGCGTTTCCAGGTCCGCCAGAACCCGTTCGATCATCCGGGTGGCGTTGGCGTCGTCGGGGATCAGGTGATAGAGGTTGGCCGCCACCACGCGCCATTCGTTGCTGGATTGGGTGCGGGGAAGGATTCGGCCGACCGCCGTCGCCGGCCCCAATTCCTTGGCCATGACCTCGACCGTCTGCATGCTGGCGACGTCGTCGGCCATCTCCGACGCCAGCCGCAGCGCGCGATCAAATTCGGCCAGCGCCGCGTCCTTCTCGCCCTGGCGGTTTTTGGCCATGCCGCGGATATTGCAGATCCACCAGATGGGCTTGTTCTTGCTCAGCAGCGTATCGGTCACCTGCAACGCGTCGGTGTAGCGTTGGGTCTGCAAGAGCACTTCCAGGTACATCCGCACCATTTCGGCATCGGAGTTGGAAAGCTCGACGGCCTGCCGCATCGCGGCGACCGCCCTGTCGGCCTCTCCCCGGGCCAGCCACATACGGGATTCCAGGGCAAACCAGTCGGGATCCTGCGCGAACTGGGCCATCGAGCGGGTACTCTGGATCAGGCGTTCGACGTCGAACCAGCGTGGCGGGCGGGAGGCGATGTACAGTTCGGCCAGTCGCTGACGGATGCGTTTGTCGCCCGGGACGGCCTGGGCCGCCGATTCCAGTTCCCGCACGGCGCCGTCGGCGTCTCCCTTGCGCAGGTAGGCGTCGGCGATGTTTAGCCGCACGTCGGCGTTGGCGGGGTTTTGCTGGCGGACCAGTTGCAATTCCCGCAGGGCTTCGTCGAGATCGGGTTTGGGCTGCGACAGCAGGATCAGGCCCCGGAAATAGTGGGCGGCGGCATTGCCCGGATCGAGGCTCAGCGCCTGCTCCGTTCGGGCCGCCGATTCGGCGAAGCGGTTTTGTTTCAGGTAGATGAATGCCAGCAGACTCAAAGTTTCGGCGCTCTTGGGGTTGCGTGACAGCGACGCCAGGGCCACCTGTTCGGCGTCGGTGCTGCGTCCCAGGGACAACAGCAGTTCGACCCGCTGGCGCCAAAGCCGCGGATCATCCAGGTCCACGTCCATGACTTTCAGGGCTTCGTCCGGCCGTTTCTGCAACATCAGCACGCCGGCCAGCCGCAGCACAATATCCACGTTGTTCCGCGACTTGCTCAGGGCTGTGCGCATCGCGCTTTCGGCCTCTTTGAATTTTCCGCTGCGGGCGTAGTACTCCGCCAGAATCAAGTAAGCGCCGGGTTGGTCTTTCCACGCCTCGCGAGCCGTCAACTGCGACAGCGCCTTCTCGCCGGCGGCGAAGTCGCCCGACATGAGCAGCACGTCGCCAAGATAGCCGTAAAGCAGCAGTTCGTCGGGCCAGCGTTCGATGGCCTTGGAAAAGATGTCGCGGGCCTGGCTCAGATATTCCTTGGCCTGATCCGGCGAGGCGGCGGCCCGCACCTGGGCGGCCTTGAGGTAGACCTGCCCGAGATTGCTCCAGTTGGCCAGCTTGTTGGGGTCGGCCTGCAATGCCGCCTGACGCGGGGCCACGGCCTTGGCCGGGTCGCCGTAGCTGATTTCGTGGTTGATCAGCATTTCCTGAAGCACGCCGTTGCGCGGCATGCTCCTGATGGCCTGTTCGATGTGCCGCTTGGCGTCGGCGGGCCGGTTCTGGGCGTAGTAGCACTGCACGATGCCCTGCACCGCCTCGACGTTATCGGTTCGCTTTTCCAGGGCCAGCATGAAGCGGGAGAGGGCGTCGCCGATCTGGCCGTTGGCCTGCAACGCCTGGGCGTAGGACAGCCAGCTCTGGGAGAACTCCGGCAGCTTGAGCGTCAGTTCCTTGCCGATGGTCAGCGCCTTGGCGACGTCGCCCTTGGCCATGGCGAAGCGGAAGCGGTACAACAGCCCGCCCGCCCCGTCCTGGTTCATCGCCACCAGCCGCTCCAGGTAGGGAACGGCGAAGTCCCACTTGTGCTCCCGCAGGTAATGCTGGAACAGCAAGTCGAGCACTTCGGCGCGTCCGGCTTGGCGGCTTCGGCCCGGCGCAGGTGCTGGAAGGCTTCTTCGTTGTCCCCTTCGTCGTTGGCGATGCGGTACAGTTGCAGTTCGCGTGCGTAATCGTCGGTGATCTTCATGACGTCGCTGATCACCAGTTGCCGCAGTTCTTCAGTGGTCACGTTGTCCAACTGCCGTTCGAGGTACAACAGCCCCTTGTTGGCGGGACTGGCCTGACGGGCGGAGGCGATGATCTGGCGGGCTTCGGCCTTGCGGCCGGTCCCCACGTACAACCGGGTCAGCATCAGCACCGTCTCGGCGTCTCCGGGGGTTTGGGCCAGGACGCTTTTAAGCAGCCGCACCGCATCGTCGGGCATGTTCAGGGCCAGCGCGAACTGGGCCTTTTTGATCCTCTGGTCGCGGCTTTCTTCCGGCAGGCGGGAGTAGTATTCCTGCACCTGCTGTTTCTGCTTGTTCATGTCGAACGTCGCCAGGCGGAACTGGGCCACCTGCGGGTCGTTGGGCGCCAGGCGTTCCAACTGGTTGATATGCGGGATGGCGCCAGGCACGTCGTTGTCGCGCAGCAACAGTTGCACCAGCAGCATTCTTGCCGGCACGAACTTCTCAAACCGCGACACCAGTTCCGTCAGCAGCGCCCTGGCCTGCCCGGTCTGCTCGGTGGCCACGTAGGCCCGGGCCAGCAGGAACATCATGTCATAGTCTTTGGGGGACAGGGGGCGGACCTGCTTGAGCAGCTCGGCGGAACGTTCGAAAAGCTTGATGGCGTCAACGGCGTTGCCCTGGACCAGTTGCAGCTTGCCTTGCAGTTTCAACAGGTCGGGGTCTTCTCCGACCATGGCCTTGATCTTGTCGATCCCCTCCTGGCACTGTTTGACGGCGGCCTGCCGCTCGGCGTCGTTTTTGGCCGCGGGGATGCCGTCCAACCGCATCTCGGTCAGCAGTTGCAGCGTCCGGGTTTCCAACTCCTTCGTCGCCGGAGTGGCGTCCATGGTGGAGAACTGATCCGATACCAGGGACGATTCCAGCAGCCGCATCGCCTCGTCCCGCTTGCCCGGGTTGCCGCGCAGCGCGCTGGCGAACATGTAGCGGATCCCGGGGTCGTTGGGACGGCTGGCCAGGAGTTCGCGATACACCGCCTCGGCCTTGGTCGGATCGCCGTAGCGGTTCAGGAATTCCGCCAGCGATGCGTTCACGTCCACGTAGAGCGGTTCGTTGGGCTTGACGCGGGCCTTGGCCCGTTCGAGCAACTGCCGCACCCGGGCCGCGTAGGCGGCGGTTTCTTCCGGGGGTTGCAGGTTCATCAACACCGATAGAATCTGCGAAGCCCGGAAACACATGGTGACGCTGTTCGGCTGGGCTTGCAGCGACTGATCGACGATATTCATCGCCTCGTCGAACAAGGCGTTGGCCCGCTTGGTTTCGCGGATGCGCAGATACTGTTGGCCGCGGAAAATCTTGGCCCGGGCTAAAAAACTGGGCAGTTCGGCGTTGGCGGGGTCTTTCTTAATCAGGGCCGCCAGGGCGACCATGTCCCGGTCGATCCGCTTGGAGTCCACGTCCACGTTGGACAGCCAAGCCTGGACAAAAGCCATGTGCAGATAGCCCTGGGCGCGCAGGTCGTTGGGATCGACCTTGATGATACGGTCGGCGAAGTCGCACACCCGGTCGGCCTGGAGCGTCACGTTTTCGCTTGATACCAGCAACGACCGCCAGGACGTTTCCAACAGCCGCGACAGCGCGGGCAGGCACTTGGGGTCCAGTTCCAGGGCCTTGATCCACTGGGCGCGGCCCTTGCCGGCCAGTTCCGGTTCGGCCTCGGCCATGCGGAGCAGG
This sequence comes from uncultured Phycisphaerales bacterium, assembly GCA_963841305.1. Taxonomy (GTDB): domain Bacteria; phylum Planctomycetota; class Phycisphaerae; order Tepidisphaerales; family Tepidisphaeraceae; genus CAWJBR01. The sequence continues at coordinate 1,019,639 of CAWJBR010000002.1, forward strand.
GTGTCCCCGTAATCGACGCGAAGGGCCGCGTTTTGCGGGTCCAGGGAGATGGCGTTGGCGAAGTTTTCCGCGGCTTCGCCGTAGCGGCCCTGCTGCACCAACACCCGAGCCCACTGCGCGTACTTCTGGGGATCGCCGCGGAACAGGGTTCTGCTGGCGGCGACGGCTATCAGCAGACCGCCGACCACCACCGAGACCACCACCAGAAATCGAGTATTGACTCTTCGCGCGATAGTATCCTTCTCGCGACGCGCCTTGGCCGGGATATGACGACGGCGCGTCCTTGCGGCAACACTTCGCCGCAACTATCTATTTTCTTTTCGACCTTTACGCGACTTCACTTTACGCCGGCGCGGTTTATCGCTTGCCAATCCGGGAGGCATTTTTCGACCTCCGGCATGGCGGACGAAAGGAAATCGACCATAACCCTTTCCGACTGCAAGCGATCCGTGTCCAGCGACATCAGCTCGATCTTGGCATAGTACCCGTACTTTTCCCAGAGGTTTTGCAGCCGGGCACGGACGTCCAGGGGGTTAGAGGTTTCTTCCCCGTTGACCTGAAAGAAATACGCCACGTTTCGGCTGACGTGCGACGAGAAACCGGTCTGGTCCTCGAAGCTGATGTATCGGACCTCGATTGCCCCGTCTTTGCTCTTGGGGTCGCGGACCTGCCAGGTCTTCACCTGATATTCCCGGGGCTGAAACCCGCCGGCGATGTAACAGCGGTCGGGGATGTGGGCCACGGTATCGACCATTCCGGTGTAGTAGGTGACGGCCAGATGGACCACCGCCGAGGGGGTCGTCCGTTCGATCTCGGTCAGTTGCTTGGTCCGTTCGGCGCGGGGCTTGTTGCGGTCCTTCATCGCCGCCAACCGGTCGCGTTCCACCAGCCGGCTGTCGATGTAGTCGCGGAAGACGTACTGCTTGGCGGCCAGGATTTCCTCGACGTCGGTTTCCAGAGGCAGGTCTTCCATGGCCTGTCGCCAGGGGCCGATCTCCGCGGGCAGTTTTCTCAGGGCCTCGGGCGCCAGGGGCACCGGCAGTTTCTGGAAGTGCAGTTGCAGCGCCCGCGTGGCGGCATTGAAGCCGATGGCCGTCACGCCCAGCACGGCCACCGCGACCAGAAAGACCGGCTGGCGGGCCAGAGCCCGGGCAATGGCCTTGATCCGCTCCAGCGGCGCGGCCTGGTTTTGCTGATGCGGCTCGGTCATGTCCCCTCCCGGGGCCGCGGGCCTTGCCGGGGCGGCGTGATCGGGCGCGCCACCGGAACCCGGGGGGCCGACGATGATCCGGTCGGTCTGTTGATCCGCACGGGCACGACGCGCGGCGGAGGCGGAGGCGTCGGCGCCACCCGCGCCGGCGACTGGGAGAGCACCACCGCCGAACTCACGTTCCCCCGCGTAATCACCTGGTCGGTCAATTCCCGCTTGTTTCTCAATTCTTCAACCCAGATCTGATCCAGCGCCCAGCCCACCAGCAGGATCAGGAAGAACGCCGGCACCAGCATGATCAACCCCACGAACTGGTGGGCAAAGCTCTGAGACAATTCCTGGCTGACGTAGTGGTCGAGCAGCCCCTGGCCCGAGACGCGCATCACGTTACAAAAGATCGCAATGGGAATGGCCGAGAGGGTAATGACGGCTTTCTGCCACAGCCGGCGGGAGGAGAGGAACGCCACCGCCGCCCCGACCGAGATGAAGGTCATCAGCGACCGCAAGCCCGCGCAGGCTTCGGCGACGTTCAGCGTCCGCATCTGCTGGTCGAAACCGCCGATGAAGATTTTTGTTCCCGAGCTGCCTGCCGTCACCCCGGTGAATTGCAGCACCCCCACCGCCACCTGTGCCGCCAGGACCTGCAAGGGGCCGGCGATCCAGCTATAGACCAATCCCGGCCAGGGGATGCCGCAGACCAGGAAGGCGATGGGGAACCAGACGATCCGTACTACATCCCAGCCGGTCAGCAGCGACACCACGCCGAACAGCGCCACCACCATTCCCACGTCTTTGAGGAAGTCGTTTTGCCCGGGCCAGATGCCGTAGAGAAACAGAAGGATTCCGAACAGCAGCGTCCCCAGTCCCCAGTTCAGCAGAAGGGCGAAAAGACCCAGCACGATCAAGGCTTGGGCCGGCCTTTCCATCAGGTCGGAGGAGGCCAGCATCGACAGCAGCCAGGCCAGCAGCCCGGCGCCGATGACCGCCGCCGCGGAGATGATGCGCATGCGCGTCCACTGGCCCACCCGCAGCGGATTGACCGGCGTGAGCAACAGCTCCTCGCGATGGATGTACAGGTAATACAGACCGATGAAGGGAATGCAGACGGCGTGACCCCAGTTGGGCTCCCCGGTGAAGGGGTTGGTCTTCAGCCACAACCGAACGAGGTTGAAGCGAAACAGAGCCACGAACAGGATCGCGACGATGCCGATTTTCGCCCAAGCCAGCACGGACAGGCCCAGGCAAGACTCCCCCCGCTCCCCGCCGGCCGGGGCCGCGGAAAACTCGCCGGAATTCACATTCTCAAGCACCTGACTCACGGAATTGACCTACCCCATGCCTGTTAGCCTGCCCCTTGCCAAACCGCCATCACAGACCCGACACAGATTATTATATCCCCAACCCGCCGGACCACTTTGGATTTTAGCAGGGGCGACGCATGCGTCGCCCCTGCCGGGAAAAATCCACGGTTCAAAGTGATAACCCGTCTTCACCCGCTTGCGTTACCTGCCCTGCTGGTTCTTGGGGTACGCGTAGTTGCGATCGTACAGGAAGCCGAAGCCGTAGGTGAAACGGAAGGCTCCGCGTATGGCCGCCAGGAACGGGGCCAAGGCGTTGGTCCCGACGTTTACCTGGTCGTTGGGCTTCAGGTACAAGTCCGGCTGCTCGCCGGCGAAGACTTTATCCAGGTCCACCGACGCCATCACTTCCTTGTCCGGGCCGATCCGGCGGATGATATCCGTCCGGGCCGGGATGGCGATCTGGTCCAGCATTCCCGCGGAAATAATGGCCTGCTTGAGGGTGATCTTGCGGTTGGTCAGGCTGTAAACGCCGACGCGGGCGACGTGTCCGCCCATGTAGTATTCCCCGGCGATCGGCTGGGGAACCAGGATCATATCCTGGGGCCGAATCACGATATTGTAGCGCAAGTCGCCCTGGCGCAACTGGGCGAGGGGGACGCGGATAATCCGACGGTCGGAGACCGCGCCCAGTTCGTTAAACTCGAAGTCCGGTTGACTGGGGGCCAGGGATTCGACCGGCTGCGCCGCCACGGCGGGCCGGGTGGTCGCGGCAACGGGAGCGGTCGCCGGGACCGGCGGTTTTTCCGCCGGGCCGCCGTTCACCATCACCTGCTTGCCGTCGAGGGTGATGTATTGTCCGTCCGGGCCGGTCGAGGTACTGGGCCCGGGGGTTCCGCCGGCCCGCAACATCGCCGTCCGGTTTGCCAGGCGGTCGCGTCCCAGGGATTGGGGTTGCAGGACGTCGGGGCCGATTCCGGGCTGGGTAGCCGGGGAGACGGCGGGCGTCACCGCGGGGGCCGCCGCCGGCTTGGTGTTGCCGGCATCGCGGATCACATAGAGATAGTCCAGTTGCGGCACCGTGGTGTCGCGGGCGAGCACCAAGGCGTCAAGGATTCGGAAATCGGAGTTGAGGATGACGTACTGTCCGGGGGCCACGACCGCCCCCAGGATGCTGAACGTCCGACCGCGGGCCTCGGCGATGGTCGCCGAAACCTGGGCGTTCTGGATCACGTTGGCGTCACGATAGGCCTTGGATATGGCCCGTTCCAACTGGGCTTCCGTGAGCCCTTCGGCCTTGATGGGGCCGATCAGGGGAAGGCTGACGTTGCCGCTTTCGCTGATGCGCGAGGTTTTGACGGTATCGACGCCCGGAGCCACCAGATCGCTGATGGAGATGTTCACCAGGTCATTTTTCCCGACCACGTAATCGCTGCTGGCGGTTTGCAGGTCTTCGGGGCGGATTTCGGTGGCGCCGGCGAATTCGTCGTTGGGTTCCTCGATGCTACGGTCCAGGTTCGACAGGATGGGAACAACCAGGGCGCCTTTTTGAACCGGCCGACGGCCGTGGGGTCCAACAGGCCCTTGGACGGGTCGGTCACCGAACCGCAGCCTCCCAGCAGCCCCAATGCCAAAACCGCCAAGCCGCAAAGCCTTACCTCATGCTTACGGATCAGGGACGAGATGGATGAGGGACGCAAGAGTCGCTCCTTTCAATGGGACAGTCTTCGTCAAATCCGGGCGCCTGCACTAAGCTTTTTCCCCCGGCACATGAACATCGGCTGCTAGAAGCAACAAACCATAGCTTCCGACACCCGGCCAGTATGACAGGAAAATTCGTCTCCGGCAACTGGCAACCCGTCTATTTCGCACACCGGGTCGGTCAAAGTTTTATCGGCTGTTATTTGCACCCCATTAACGTGTGAGAGGTAATTCACGTTAGCCCGAGGGAGCGTCCCATAATGCTGGGGATCGAAGGGCCGTTCCATCTTCGCGGGCCGTTGCGCCCCCGCGACTTGCGCTTGCCGGGGTGATTTGGGCTCGGTTTTTACCCGCCGCAGGGGTGAGACTCCTTACACGCCTCAGAACCCGCCGGTGAACCTCTCAGTAGTAGTCCCTGGCTTTGGGAAGCTTGCGCGGGAACCGGGAACACAGGCCAGGGCGGCCTGGTTTCTTTCCCCCCACAGTCAGTGAGCTTTCGGTTTTCCCGCACGGATGCCGCCGGGCCGGCGGCCGCCGTCGTTTGGAAATCTCGGCAGCTTGGTCGGCGCTCACGTTGGGCGTCGCTCGTTCGGTCGCCTTTTTTGGCTTCGCGCCGGTGAATGGACTTGCCTCCGGTGCGCGTCGCGGCCGAATTCCCGATTACCAGCAGGTCAGACTATGGAGTTACTCATGCGCACCAAGACGAACCACAGCCGACATGTTTTTGAGCCGCTGGAAAACCGCACGCTGCTCAGCACCTATTACGTCTCCAACGCCGGCAGCGACGCGGCCGCCGGATCGTCCACCGCCCCGTGGGCGACGCTCCAGCAGGCCGCCAACCACGTCAAGGCCGGGGATACCGTGAACGTCGCGGCCGGGAAGTACGCGGGGATGGTTCTGGGGTGGGACACGCCGGTCAACGGCACCGCCTCGGCCCCCATCACCTTCAAGGCCCAGCCGGGCGCCACCATCACCTCCCGCAACAACAAGACCCCCGACGGGATCGACCTGGAAGGCGCCAGCTATATCACTATTGACGGATTCACCATCAACAACGCCGACGGCTCCATCACCCGCGCCGGCATCCGCTCGGTGCAGAACCAAGGCGCGGTCATCACGAACAACAAGGCCGACCACAACGGCACCTGGGGCATCTTCACCAGCCACAGTGAAAACGTCCGCATCGAAAACAACGTCACCAGCCGCTCCATCAACCAGCACGGCATCTACGTCTCCAACAGCGCCGACAACCCGATCATCCGCGGCAACGTTTCCTTCGGGAACACCCGGGCCGGCATCCACGTCAACGGCGACGCGTCGCAGGGCGGCGACGGGATCATTTCCAACGCCTCGATCGAAAACAACGTCCTTTACGACAATGGCTACACCGCCGCCTCGGCCATCAACTGCGACGGCGTGCAGAATTCCGTTATCCGCAACAACCTGCTTTACAACAACCACGCCGCCGGGATCTCCCTTTTTGACATGGACGGCGCAGCCGGGTCCAAGAACAATGTGGTCGTCAACAACACCATCGTCATGGCCTCCGACGGCCGCTGGGCGATCAACATCAAGAACGGCTCCACCGGCAATACCCTCCTGAACAACATCCTGCTCAACAACGGCTCCAACGGCGCGATCAACATCGCCTCCGACAGCCTTTCGGGCCTGCACAGCAACTACAACGTCGTCAAAGACCGCTTCTCCCCCGACGACGGCGGCAGCACCGAGTCGCTCGCGGATTGGCGCAGCCAGACCGGGCAGGATAAGAACTCGATTATCGCCTCGCCCTCGCAGGTCTTCGCCAACGCCGGCGCCAATGACTACCGCCTGTCTTCCTCCAGCCCGGCCATCAATGCCGGAACCTCCACCAACGCCCCCGCCACCGACATTTTGGGCCACTCCCGCGTCGGCGCAGTGGACATCGGCGCATACGAATACGGCGGGACCGCCACCACCCCCCCTACCACTCCCACCAATCCACCTTCCACCCCCACTTCCACGCCCACCTGGGACAACCACGCCATCGCCAGCCAGAGCGGCAACTTCACCTTCGAGTTTGACGCCAAGCCCACCCAGAGCAACGCCGACGTGATCGTCGGGCTCTCCGCCGCCGCTGCTTCGCAGTACTCTGATCTGGCCGCGATTGTCCGTTTCAATTCCTCCGGGCAGATCGACGCCCGCAACGGCGACACCTACACCGCCGCCACGGCGTTGAACTATGCCGCCGCCACCAGCTATCACGTCAAGATGGTCGTGCGCACTGCGCAGCATCAGTACGACGTTTACGTCACGCCGCAGGGCAAGAGCCAGGTGCTGCTGGGCCAGAACTACGCCTTCCGCAGCGAGCAGGCCGGCGTCACCGCCCTGGCCAACTGGGCCAAGTTCAACTACGCGGGCGACGCCGCCGTTTCCAACGTGATGGTCGGATCGCAAACGGTTCCGACGGGTTCGGGCAACGGTTTGACCGCCCAGTACTTTGACAATGCCGATTTCACCAACCTTAAAGTCACCCGGGTGGATCCGACGGTGGACTTCAGCTGGGCCTACGGCTCGCCGGACGCTTCCATCGCACCGGATACCTTCTCCGCCCGCTGGACCGGGAAAATCCAGCCCAAATTCAGCGAAACCTATACCTTCTCCACCACCTCCGATGACGGCGTGCGGCTGTGGGTCAACGGCCAGGAGATCGTCAACAACTGGACCAACCACGGAGCCACCGTCAACAGCGGGACCATCGCCCTGCAGGCCGGTCAGAAGTACGACATCAAGATGGAGTACTACGAGAACACCGGCAACGCCGTGGCCAAACTCGCCTGGGCCAGCGCCAGCCAGCCCTTGCAGATCGTCCCCACCGGCCAACTGTTTTCCGTCTGATGCGGTTCGATTTGTTTCTGCCCGCTGCGAGCCTCCCCACCCCGGGGAGGCTCGTTTTTTTATCCTTTGGCCGAATCCCCAGTTCTACTTCGCAGCGTGTGGCGGTATATTCATTCGAAACACTCTGCGGAGAAAATCTATGACCACCGCCCCTCTTACGGACTGGCCCCAACTTCATGGCGACTACTTCACCGGAAGCCGGGTGCTGGTCACCGGCGGGGCCGGTTTCATCGGCTCGCACTTGTGCCAGGCGTTGGTTGGCCTGGGGGCTCACGTCACCGTCATAGACAACCTCAGCGGAGGCACGCGGGAGAACCTCGCCTCCTTCGGCCCGGTCGAATTCGTCCAGGCGTCCATTCTCGATCGGCGGACGCTGGACGACTGCACGCACGGCCGGCGATTCGTCTTCCACCTTGCGGCGCTGGGGTCGGTCCCGCGCAGCGTGGAACAACCCCGGCTGTATCAGGAGGTCAACACCAACGGCACGCTGAACGTGCTGGAAGCGGCCCGGGAGGCGGGCGTGCAGCGCGTTCTGTTCGCCGCCAGTTCCAGCGCCTATGGCGACAATGACGTGCCGTGGGTTGAGACCATGCCGGTCCTGCCCCGCAGTCCGTATGCCGCCAACAAGGTGGCCGCGGAGGCGCTGATGCGGGCGTACAGCGCCAGCTACACGCTGGACACCGCCTGCCTGCGCTACTTCAACATCTTCGGCCCCCGCCAGAACGCCAACAGCGCCTACGCGGCGGTGATCGCCGCCTTTGCCAAGGCCCTGCTCTCGGGCCAGCGGCCCACCATTTACGGAGACGGGGAGCAGTCGCGCGACTTCACTTTCGTGAACAATGCCGTCCACGCCAACCTGCTTGCCGCCCGATGCTCCCGGCCGTTGGGCGGGGAAGTCTTCAACGTCGGCTGTGGCGGCCGCATCTCCGTCAACCATCTGGGCAAGCTGATGGCCGAATCCTTCGGCCGGCCGGACCTGTCCCCCATCTACGCCCCCGAACGGGCCGGCGATCTGAAACACTCCTTTGCCGACCTGCAACGATCACGCACCTCGCTTGGCTATGCTCCGGTTGTTCCCTTTGCGCCGGGCTTGGAAGTCACGCTGGCCTGGTACAAAGCCACGATGACGAACGTGAAGTAAGCGACGGTCTTTCTCCCTCTCCCCGCAAGGCAAAATATTTCATCTTCGCCGCAACTCATAGCCCGGCCGGAGATGGCAAGAGCGGCGAAACGAGGGGTTGTCCCTTCGCGAAACCGCAAGCGACGTCGAAGGCACAGCGGCGAAACCGCGAAGAGCAAGCCACTGCGGGAGCCTGGAGGCGAAAGAAAGGATTTTCAACAGAGCCAGACCGCTTCGAAGAATATGAGTGATTCGCCTGTGGCCTTTGGACCCAAGCCATCTCATCTGTGTTTCATCTGTGCCCCATCTGTGGCTAACTTCGGCTTCATCCTGCGAAGGAAAGCGGGAATTGCCGAGGCTTTATCGGCGTGTATCGGCGTTCATCGGCGGTTTCAATCCTCTGCGTTCCTCTGCGTCCTCCGCGGTAAAATTAAGCTTACTTTCCGCCGCCGGCGTCCAGGGCGTGGATGATGCGTTCTTGAAGGGGTTTGATCTGGGAATTGCTCAGGTGCGGGATGCCGTTCATCAGGATGGAAAAGGCGTACCAGGAGCCGTCCCGGCCCTTGAGGTAGCCGCTGAGGGCGCTGACGCCTTCGACGAAGCCGGTCTTGGCGAAGACCCGGCCGCGCAGGTCGCCGGCGAAGCGATGGCGGAGCGTGCCGTCTTCGCCGCCGACGGCCAGACTGTTCAAAAACGTCTGGGCGTTTTTGGAGTGATGATCGTACACCAGCACGCGGGCGATGGCGTTGGGGGTGATGCCGTTGCTCTTGGACAGGCCGCTGCCGTCGTCGAGTTTGAATTCATTGGACGAGACGCCGGCTTTCTTGAGGAATTCGCCGGCGGCGGCGGTTCCGTTGGCCCAGGAACCGCTGGTTCCGGAGACGGCCGCCCCCAGCCGCTTGCACAGGGACTCGGCGTACTGATTGCAACTGTCCTTATTGGCCCGGGACAAGGCCACGCTGACGGGCGTTTCCAGAACGCCGATGGTGGACCAGTCTTTGGAGCGGTTGGGGTCCACGGTGAAACTCTGGCGGTTGGTGCGGTCGCGCATCGTCTGGCCGGTGACGGTAACGCCTTGGGCGGCGAGGGTGTCGGCGAGCATGGTGGCGGCAAACATCGGCGGATCATGGATGGTGACCAGGCCGGCGTTGGTGCCGGAAACTTCGCCGCTGAGGATGATTTCGTTGGTGCCCGGCCGCCGGGCCAGTTGCATGGCGTTGCGCTTGCCGCTGACGCAGGAGTTTTGCACCTGGAGATAATGGGTGGCCGGGACTGTCGCAAAAACCGCATGGCCCGAGGAACCGGGGCGGACGATGTACTCGACGCAGCCGAGGTTGAGGTTGACGCCGCCGATTTCGGCTCCGTACATCGTGAACTGATGCGCGACCCATCGGGGATGCAGGAACTCCATATCAAAGATGCTGTCGTCCACCACGACGTTGTGGACGGTGGTGATGTTCAGCTTCTTGAGTCGCTCGGCCCACTGGATGAAGGCGGTGTTGGCGGCCCAGCCGGTCTTGCGGAGCATTTCCGAATCCCCCAGCGAGGGGTCGCCGTCGCCCCAGAGGATCAAGTCCTGGCCGTGACGAACCAGATAGGTGCGGAACTTGAAGTCGGCCCCGAGATGGTCCAGGGCTGCCGAGGTTGTCAACACTTTCATGTTGCTGGCCGGCAGAAGCAGCAGGTTGGCGTTGTGCTGAAAGACGACACGGGCGTCGGCCGGGGTCTGGCCCAGACGGATGATTTCGATGCCGACTTTGGCCTTTTGCAGCAGTTTGTTTTGCAGCACGGCCTGCACTTCACCGGCCAACTGCGCCCGCCCCGCCGACGCCAGCACTACCACCAGGAGTACGACCAGAGTTGAAACCCGCTTCATCCGTGAAAACCTCGCCTCCCCCCCACCGACAACCTGAAACCGGCCATTACCTTATCGCCTGCGCTGGGGCGTGCAAGTGGCGGGCACGGCGGTGGGTTCGTTTACGGGTGAGGGACTTCACGAAACCGCGTTGGGAGGCGAAAAAACGCGGGATCGGTGGGTTCGTTTGTAATAAAAACATTCGCGGCTTGGGGTCGTCGGGCGGAGATTTTTAACCGCCGATGAACACGGATGCACGCGGATAAAACAACTCCCTCTATTATCAACCTGGCGTATCACGAAACCGCATTTGGACTCTTCAGCCACCGGCCCATTGTCATTCCCTTCAACATCGGATATCACCACCGGCTGAAAGGGAAACGGGGACATGTACGAAATCCGAAAGCAAAAACTCGCCGAGTTTGTCTCCTGGACTTCGCAGCACATCACCGGCGACGAGGGGATGGAAAGGGGTCATAAGGGGATGGAAAGGGGTCATAAGCCGTTTTTATCATTCATCTTTAAATGCGGGGAAAAGTGACGACTTATTTAAAAGGCTTATGACCCCTTTTCTTCCCTTGCCGCGCGCCGCGTCACGGCTGCTGCATGAATTTCAGTGCTTTCATGGCCTCTCGGTGGCCATGTAGCACCGCTTGACGCAGCCACTTACAAGCCTCGCTCTGGTCTTTTTCGACTCCCTCGCCCTTCGCATAGCACAGACCAAGATTCCACGCGGCTTCATCGTCTCCCTGCTCCGCCGCCTTGCGGAACCAATTGACTGCTTCGCCTCTATCTTGATTAACGCCTTTGCCCTGCAAGTAGCAGATGCCCAGACGGGTCTGGGCAGCGCGGACGCCCTGTTCAGCGTCCTTGCGCAAGCTTGTTTCCAAGCCTGCCCCTGGGCGAGGTGACAAGAGGGGAACGAGCGTGAGACCGCACTTTGGGCAGGTATCTGCTTGATGGGATATGCTTTCTGGATGGAGAGGACAGGTGCAGTCCACGACTTGGCTAGTTTGCGCCTCCAGTATCTGTGTAGTCTGCTGCTTCACGAGGACTCCGACCGCCTCCACGATCTTCTCTTGCTCGGCAATTTCTTGGTCTGTCGCTTCCTTTATGTTGTGTTCCAGATTCCATGCTGGAGTCATCGGATTCCTCGACAATCTCATGGCATAGAGCGTGAAGTCGGCGAGATAGAAAGCTGGTTTGCGATCCGGTCCTGCCACTGCGGCCAAATCGGCACTGCTCTTCAGCAGCATCTGCACCATCGCAAGCTTGCCCCTACGGTATGCGTAGTCGGCTGACACGTCCCCCACCGCGTAATGGAGCGCCGTCACTCCATCCGGTGTCTCCCTAGAATTGACATTCACCCCCTTGTCCAAGTACGCCTTAGCGGTTGACACGTCGCCGGCCTTAACGGCACCGAAGAAGTTCGCCGTCATTTCCTTTGGAGTCTCCGTTTTGTGGCAACCACCCATCAGCAGACACATCAGAATGACGAACACCGTCCTCATCCGAAATTTCCTCCGATCTTCCCAGATTCTTGACCCGCTAGGTCGCGCTACGATTGCGATTATCGTTCCGATTGTCAGGCTGCGTCAAGAGTCTTTCGCCCCGTGGAGCATAGGGGGTCCCAGATAAAGGGTCAAAAGCAATCCCGTTCGGCACACCTGTTGCGTCGAACCGGATTGTGAGTCAAAGTCTATGCGTTGTCCAGTAGGGAGAAAAGGGGTCGTAAGGGAGAAAAGGGGTCGTAAGGGAGAAAAGGGGTCGTAAGCCTTTTCTGTGTCGTTCGGTCGGGCTCGGTTTCTTTTTTCGGGGTCGGCCGACGGGGCGGAGGGCGCTTTCAATTCCCAAGCTTTTGGCGATGGCGCAGGTCCAATCGGCTTGGCCGTAGGGGCGGCCGCGGTCCCGGGAGAGCCGCAGGGCGGCCAGTTCCTTTTCGTCCTGCGGGGCATTGAGGCGATTGGGCCAATCGCGGGGGATGGGGATGGGCCAAGCCGCCAGCCTTCCGGCCAAGAGAGAAAGAAAAGGGGTCATAAGCCATTTTTATCATTCATTTTTTAAATGCGGGAGAAAGTGACGGCTTATGTAAAAGGCTTATGACCCCTTTTCTTACCCCCTTTTCTTATCCTATGACCCCCTTTTCTTATCCTTCAAAAAATCATCCCGAAAGAGACTCGTGGCGCACATTCCACCTGAATCAAGTCGTTCAGGAGTTGTTGCTGCTGGATTGCCAAGAACTCCATGCGGCGATGACGGCGTTCGGCATCCGCATCGTTAGCTGCGGCCAGTTCTTCTGCCTTGCGTTGTTTTTCGATTTCCTCTTCCACCGTCGGCACGATCTTGAACGACATAAATTGCGACAGCACCACGAGAAAGTTGTCGGCATCAAGGATGGTTGGCACGCCAATACGATAAGACCTTTTGATTGTGCAGTTGATGTCAACGCAGTACTTGAAACGATCTCCCTCGCGTAACTCTCCTACGGCAATGCTCACGATCGTCGCAAAGTGAATACGGCGGAACTGGAACCAGGCTGACTTTGAGGTAATGCCCGCAGCCGTATCGCCTACTACAAACAGTTCGCCATTCCGCGGTTCGGTCGTTGGCCCAAGAGTCTTGGTCAACAGTTCTTCGCGTTCTGCAACATTGAGTTGTTTGCGGCGAAGTTGGCTAAGTTCAAATTCTCGGACGTTTTCTTCTATTATTTTGTCGAGTTCGCTGATGTGGCTCATAATCGGGTAACCGTTTAAGAGGATTTAGAAAGGAGAAAGGGGTCATAAATGGAGGGGGAAAGTAGGTGAAAAGGGGGAAGGGTGAAAAGGGGGTCATAAGCCTTTTCCGTGTCGTTCGGTCGGGCTCGGTTTCTTTTTTCGGGGTTGACCGACGGGGCGGAGGGCGCTTTCAATTCCCAAACTTTTGGCGGTGGCGCAGGTCCAATCGGCTTGGCCGTAGGGGCGGCCGCGGTCCCGGGAGAGCCGCAGGGCGGCCAGTTCCTTTTCGTCCTGCGGGGCATTGAGGCGATTGGGCCAATCGCGGGGGATGGGGATGGGCCAAGCCGCCAGCCTTCCGGCCAAGGGACCGGCGGAGTGACGGCGAACCCACAACGAGTTCCAGCGCCACTCCTCGGCCCGTTCGGCCAGGTTGGCCCGCAGCGGGTTGCGTTCGACGTAGCGGCAGACGCGGAGGAAATGTTCATCCTGCTGGACGGGGAAGCTCTTGAAGCGGCTTTGGTAGAGGTGGCCGCGGCCGCCGCTGTGGCGGTGGGCGTGCCAGCGTTGCACGTGGGTCATGGTCAGCCACTGCATGAAGCGGGAGAGCTGGCCGGGCTCGCGGGGCCAGAGGACCAGGTGGAAGTGGTTGGGCATGAGGCAGTAGGCGCACAGGCGCATGGTGGGTTGGCGGTCGATCGCTTCGGCCAAGACGCGTTCAAAAGCTTCGTAGTCGCCGGCGTCTTCAAACAGGTCGATCTGTCCCCACGTGCGATTCATGACATGGTAAGCGAGTCCGCCGGGGGCGAAACGGGGTTTACGGGCCATGGGGAGAGTGTAACAGACCGGGCGAGCCGCGTAAATGGCTTATGACCCCTTTTTTAGTCTCCCGTGCCCGAGTGCCGGTGTCACCCGGAGGGGGCAGTATTGTGATATTGGGAGTGGGATGCGTCCCGGGGGCTGAAGCCCCGGGCTTGTACGGAGGGTGCGGCAAGGCGTTTTTGGGTAAGGAGTTATGGGGATTTTTTGGGGTGCGGGGCGGGGAGAGGGGGCGGGGTACTTGAAACGGTTGGGGGGGCGGTGTACAGTGGGGGTCTTGGCCTGCCAAGGGCCGGCCCGTGTCGAGCGTTCGGTGGATTGTCCGAATCGTTGTTCCCGCCTCGGGTTTCGTTTCTTCACTGTTGGTTATCCCAAGCCTGTTTGCGGCTCCGGATGTCTTGGCCTTTCGGTTTCGCATGGGCTGCCGGCCCCGGTGAGGGCCGTTTAGGAGATTCGTTTATGGCAATGTCTCAAGCAGAACTGGTCAAAGCCCTCGTCGATGCGGGCGTGCATTTTGGCCACCGCGTCAGCCGCTGGAACCCGAAGATGGAGCAGTTCATCCACGGCAAGCGGAACATGATCCATATCATTGATGTGAAGGAAACCCTCAAGGGTCTGCTTCGCGCCAAGAAGCTGGTGCAGAACGTGGTGGCCTCGGGTAAGGACGTGCTGTTTGTCGGCACCAAGCGTCAGGCCCGTCATGCCATCGAGGAAGAAGTCGGCCGCTGCGGCATGCACTACGTCTCGGAGCGCTGGCTGGGCGGTACGCTGACCAACTTCCGCACCATCCGCGCCCGGCTGAACCGGCTGGAAGAGCTGGAAAGGCTCTTCACCAGCGGGCAGATCGAATCCTATTCCAAGAAAATGAAGTCCACACTCCAGCGCGAGATGGACAAGATCAAGACCAACCTGGAAGGCATCCGCAAGATGGAACGCATGCCGGGATTGATGTTCATCGTCGATACCCGTCGCGAACACATCGCGGTGAAGGAGGCCCGCAAGCTGGGCGTGCCGACGATCGCCCTGATCGATACGGACAGCGATCCGGATCTGATCGACCTGCCGATCCCGGGCAATGACGACGCGATGCGGGCGATTGAGATCATCGTTCATGAGTTGGCTGAGTCGGTGCTCGAAGGCAAGCAGAGCCGCCCGGAAAAGGGTGACGAAGCCGCCGGGCAAGGCCCCCGCCGCCGCTCTTCGCGGGCGTCGTTCCGCGCGGAAGATGCGAAGGGTTCGGAAGCTCCGGCCGCCCCGAGCGAACCGGTGGCCGCGACTCCCAACGCCTGATTTTTCAGTAATCGCCGCCGCCGTGCGGCACACATAACCGGGCAGGGGCGCCGAAGCATCGGTGCCCCTGCCTTCGATATAAACCCGAATTTTTTGGAGATACGACAATGGCGGAAATCACCGCAAAACTGGTCAACGAACTTCGCGCCAAGACCGGGCAGGGCATGATGGAATGCAAGAAGATGCTCGGCGAGGCCGGGGGCGACATTGAAAAGGCCGTGGAACTGTTTCGCAAGAAGGGCGTGAAGGCTTCGCTGACGGCCCGGGCCACCAGCGAAGGCCGGGTGGTCGGCGCGATCAGCGCCGATGGCAAGATCGGCGCGCTGGTCGCCATCAACGCCAACACCGACTTCAGCGCCAAGAGCGAGACGGTGCTGCAGGTCGCCCAGGACGCGGCACAGCTACTGCTGAAGAACCCCAAGGCCGACGCCGCCCAAGACCCGGCCATCAGCGCCAAGGTCACGGAAGCGGCCCAGAAGACCGGGGAGAATATTCACAT
Organism: uncultured Phycisphaerales bacterium; assembly: GCA_963841305.1. Lineage (GTDB taxonomy): Bacteria > Planctomycetota > Phycisphaerae > Tepidisphaerales > Tepidisphaeraceae > CAWJBR01. Next base: position 1,035,019 of record CAWJBR010000002.1, read on the forward strand.
GGGCAAGACGGCGGCCTTTGCCGCCGCCAACGGCAAGGTGGGCTTGTACGTTTACGGCATTACCGGCAAGATCGGCGTGCTGATGAACTTCACCGGAACCCCTTCCGATGAACTGATTCAGGACATCGGCGGACACATCGCGTTTGCCAAGCCGCTGGCGTTGAACCGGGACGGGGTTCCGGCGGAGCTGGTGGCCAAGGAGCGTGAGTTGGCTGTCGAAGCCGCCAAGGCGACGGGCAAGCCGCAGAACATCGCCGAGAAGATCGCGGAAGGGAAGCTCAACGCATTCTTCAAGGAGCAGACTCTGCTGGATCAGGATTTCTTCAACGCCGCCAAGTTCAAGGGATCGATTTCGCAATACCTGCAACAGGCGGGCGTGACGCTGACGGAATATGTCCGGATTGAAGTCGGGCAATAGTTTTCGTCGAGTTTTCAGATTAAGAAGCTTCGGGGCGATCCTGTTTGGGATCGCCCCGATTGTTTTTTTTTGGGGGGGGGGAACCGCGAAGAAGGACGCGAAGGGAAATCCTTTTTCAACACGGAGGCACGGAGACACGGAGGACAACTTGTGAGGGGACGGTTAAAGAGAAAATTGAACCGCCAAGATCGCCAAGAGCGCCAAGAAGAAGGTTTCTTTTGGAGCGGTGCGGGGTTCGCGAAACCGCAAGCGATGTCGAGGGCGTCGGGGGCAAAGGGGGAGAGGGGGTGTTTTTTTGGGGGGGGATTATTGAAGGCGGGAGAGAATGTTTTGGCGGTAGACGTCGCCGTTGTAGCGGCCGGTTTGGACGGAGGGGGCGTATTTGGAGTTGATCTCGGCGTTGAGGTATTGGATGCGGTTGCCGGGGTTGGGGTGGGTGGAGAGGAATTCGGGGGGCGAGGCGCGGCCTTTTTCGCTGTCCTGGATGGCCTGCATGGCCTGGATCATGCCGATGGGGTTGTAACCGGCCTGGGTCATGTATTGCAGGCCGGTCAGGTCGGCGGATTGTTCCTGCTCGCGGGTGTATTGGATGAGGAGGATGGAGGAGGCCAGTTGGGCGACGGTGCCGATGTCCTGGCCGCCGAAGACACCGGCCAGGACGGCCGCGCCCTGGCGCGCTTGGGCGCGTTCGATCTGCTGGGCGGAATCGCGGTGGGCGATGTGGGCGGTTTCGTGGCCGAGGATTCCGGCCAATTCGGCTTCGTTGTGCAGTTGTTTGAGCAGGCCTTTGGTGATGTAGATGTATCCGCCGGGGACGGCGAAGGCGTTGATCTGGTCGGAGTTGACGGCGTGGTATTGCCAGCTCATATCGGGTCGGCCGGCGTAGGGGGCCATTTCCAGACCGATACGGTTGACGTACTGCTGGAGTTGCGGATCGGGGATCAGGCCGCCGGACTGCTGCTCGAGCTGGGCGTGGGTGTCGCGGCCGAGCTGCAATTCCTGCTGCGGACTGACGGCACAGCCGACAGCGAGCAGAGCTGTTAGAAGACAGATCAGGCTCCGGGGGAGGATGCGGCGAAAGGGATGGGGGGTGGTTGGGGAAGGTCCGCGAAGAGCAAGCCTTTTCGAGAACGTGGAGGCGAAACGGAACATGGGGACGAAGGCGTTATTTGTTTGCCGTTGAGAGCGGCCAATCGCGGTCGATCAAATGCCCGGTTTCCTGAGGCGTGTCCGACCAACCGGTTTCCATGTAGATCTTCCAGCGGGCCATGATGCCGGGGTACTGCCTCACGAAGTCCTGCCAGGCGGCGTAGTGGGATCGGAGGAAGAAGGTTTTTTCCGTCAGGGACTCGGCCTGGCTGCGCAGTTCCGCGACTTGCTTTTGCAACTCGGCCGCCCTGGCGGCGAGCTTTTCGTTTTCGTCGGCCAGTTCGTTTTTGCGGGCCTGGGCGGCCTTGAGCTGGACCAGCGCGTCGCCGTACATTTTTTTGAGCATTTCCGGCCTGGGTTCGTCTTGAGCAAACGCGATACCCGCCGAGGCCAAAACCAGCATCACCACGCACAGCGACCTGAACATAAATGTCGTCCTTTCACAATTTCCGCTCGTCATGTGTCGGGGTTGATTTTAAGATTCCGGTCGAGGCTGCACAATCCCGGTTGGGGTCGCAGGAGTATATAATGGATTGTTAGAGCATACGGAACCATGATCCAATTTCCCTGCCACTGCTCGTACGTCTTTAAGTTTGAAGATGACATGGCCGGTGCGTTCGTGCAGTGCCCCAAATGCGGGCGGCTGAATGATGTTCCCACCTTGAGCGAGCTGCCGCACCTGGGGACGGATGGCACTTACAACATGGAAGCCCCGGTTGCGGAAGTGGAGCCGGATCGGCTGGCTGCTCTCCGGCGTGTTTTCTCCAAGGAGAAGGTGGACGAAGACGGGCAGGAGATTGATCTGCGTCCCACGCCGGAACAATTGGACAAAGCGGGGGAAAGCGGGATTCCCAAGGTGCTGCGGGACCAGCTTCTGCCGGGCCGGCCCAGGTACGATCCGGAGACGGGGCAACTTATCGTTCCCATGGACGTGGAACCCGAGCCTGTGCCGCCGGTGGAGGCTCTTGCAGCGGCCAGGCCTGCCGTTCATCGCGCCGGCAGTCCGCCGGAGGAGCGATTGGGTGCGGGGCGGTTTCTGCTGCGGATGATGATGCCCGGCAACCTTGTGGTTCTGGCCTTCATCTTTCTGTTGCATGTATTGGCGCAGGCCATGTTGTTCGCGTTTGTGAATGGTTTCTGGGCTTTGGCGCCGTTTATTGCGCTCGTCGGCTTTCTGCTGATTTCACACTATGGCAACTCGATTGACGATCTGGGTCCGGGGTGCGGCGACGAGTTGCCCCGACCGGGGCGCAACATGAACTGGGGGGATGATCTGTGGCGCCCGTTCGTCAACGTGCTGGCCGGTCTGGCGGCAGCGTACGCCCCGGCGGGGATTGCGATGTGCTGGCGGCCGTCGGGGCTGGGGCATGAGACGTGGATCGTCCGGGGGCTGATGTTGATGGGGACGCTGCTGGCTCCGGCGACGCTGCTGACGACTGCCACCAGCGGCACGTGGATCAACCTTCGGCCGGATCGGCTGCTGGGGGTGACGTTCGTCTGCGGGGGGAAATACGTGGGGGCGGTGATCTTGTGGGTCTTGGCGTGCGGGGTTTATGCCGCGGGGCTGGAAGGGATGTTCTTGCAGTGGATGGGAGGTTTTTTTGCGGAACCCGCCGGCCGCAACCGCATGCCCGCGATAGTTTATCTGACGTTGATGGCGGGGATTTTTTTGATGCACTATTTCTGCGGCTGGCTGGGGGTGATGTACCGCGATTGTCACGAGCGGTTTCCCTGGGTGCTGCAACGGCATGAATCGGCGCGGGAAGGCGAGCGGCGAAACGAAGGGCCCTGATGCGCGACGCCGCGAAGAGCAAGCCGTTTCGAGAAACAGGCGGCGCAACGGGAGTGGGATCAGACGGGCCAGGGACGGGGGATGGGGCGGGGGTTTTTGCGGGCGATGCTGCGGGGGCTGCGTTCCAGTTGGAGCACGTTGGCGGGGTCGGAGGCGTTGACGAAAAACACGCCGTGCTTGCCGTTTTTCTTCCGCTGGTACATGGCTTCGTCGGTGATGCGGAGAACGTCGTCGTGGTTTTTGGCGATGTCGCAGCGGTTGAAGTAGGCGACGCCGATGCTGGCGTGCAGGGTTACTTCCACGTTGGGCAGCAATCGCACGCGTCGGCCGTCGAGCCTGGTGGACAAGGTGCGGGCGAGTTCGCGGGCGGCCGGCTCGTCAAGGTCAACCAGGACGGCTCCGAACTCATCGCCTCCGAAACGACCCAGGACGGCATTGGACGGGACCGACTGGCGAAGCAGGATGCTCACGCCGCGCAAGAGTTGGTCGCCGGCGGCATGGCTGTGGGTATCGTTGACGGTTTTGAAGTCATCGACGTCAATGACCACGCAGCAGAGTCCGTAACCGTTTTCCACGGCCGCCGCGTAGCGGCGTTCCATCAGGGTCATGAATCCCCGCCGATTCAGCAGCTTGGTCATCGGGTCGGTGAAGGCCTGGTTGCGAAGGGCCTCGGCGCCGCGTTGCTCCATGTTCAGCACCGCCTCGAGGCGGAAGATGTTGCTGGCCATCTCGATATTGTCACCGGCCAGTTCGTCCATGATCCGGGCGATGGGCAAGGCTTGCGCCGGGGGCTGGAACGAAGCCTGTTTCGATAAAGTTAAAACAGCCTCATCCACGGCAAGCAGGAAAGTCGCCAACGAGGCGTAGTGCGGCGTCAGGAAACGGGTATAGATGGCCTGCGCCCAGCGAAGATCGGAGTCGCACATGGGCTCGCCCAGATGGGGCAGCAATCCCGCAAAAAAGGTCGCCAGTTGCGGCGTGGACCAGGCGGCGGCCGCTTCAATGTCTTCGTCCATCGGCGGGTGGTGATGCTGCATCACGCCCATCCAAAGGGTTTCGGCGGTTCCCCATTGCGACAGCAAGGAGCTGCCGACGATGATGTGATCGATACCGAAGTGCTGATATTCCGCGCTGGCCAGCGACGTGTTTTCTCCATCCGCCTCCAGCCAGGATTCGTAGAACTCCGGTTCGATGCTCATCAACATGGGCAAACCGATATCCTGAAGCAGCGCCATGGCGTAAGCGGTATCGGTCTGGGCGGGGTCAACGACCTCGCACAGCCGCCTGGCGGCGCAGGCCTTGCGAAGCGAATTGGCCCAGATGCAGGCGGCGGTTTCCGCGGGCAGATTCAACTTGTCCATCAGAATCCGCATCGCAAAAGCGATGGCCATGCTGCGAGCACTTTTGACGCCCAGCAAAGAGACGGCAAGGCGGATCGAAGTCACTTCGTTTCGGATGCCCATGGCCGCGGCGTTGACCATGCCCAGAATTCTGGCGGCGAGAATCGGATTTTCTTCGAGGATGTTGATGATGGTTTCGGCGTCGGACGCGCCGGCAACGATCAATCGCCGCATGACGTCGTGAGACAGGACATGACGTTTGCAATTGGCAAGGATCTTCTGCAAGAGGCCGTCGCCGTCCGGGCCGGCCGCATGGCAGGCCGAATCGACTGCTATGCCATTGATGCCAAAGACCGTGTCCATTGCGTCTCCTGATTCCCAATCTGGAGATTACCGTTTCATTCATCACCCCTCCTAAAGTTGTTCGGCACAACCAGCCGCCGACTTGACTTACTAAAGCAAAATCGGGCGGATGGGTCCGGCGGGAAATGCTCATAAGGGTCTGTACCCTATTGGCTTGGCCCGGTAACCTATTTCACATGCGTATTGCACTGGCCCAGATGAATCCGACGGTCGGGGATTTGGCGGGGAATTGCCGGCGAATCCTCGACTTTATAGCCCGCGCCAAGCGTGAGGGGGCGGGGCTGGTCGTTTTCCCCGAGCTTTCGGTGACGGGTTATCCGCCCAAGGATTTGCTGCTCAAGCCGCAGTTTATTGACGACAATCTCCGCGCGGTGCGGCTGATCGCCTCGCGGGTGAAGGGGATCGACGTCATTGTGGGTTATGCCGAGCGCAGCGATCAACCGGTAGGCCGGCCGCTGCACAATGCGGTGGCGTTGCTGCGTGAGGGGCGGGTGGTCAGCCGGCATTTCAAGACGCTGCTGCCGACATATGACGTATTTGATGAGAGCCGGTACTTTGAGCCGGGCCCGACGGGCGAGGGGGGCAACATCGTGCGGATCGACGGGCAGTCTGTGGGGCTGTCGATCTGCGAAGACCTGTGGAATGACGAGAGGCTGATTCCCCGGCGGCTTTACCATCAGAACCCAATTGCCGAACTGTCCGCCGCGGGAGCGAGGCTGCTGATCAACACCAGCGCTTCGCCGTTCGCGGTGGGGAAGCATGACTTCCGGCTGAAGCTGTTTGCCTCGCAGGTGAAGCAGTTCTGTCGGCCGCTGGTGTACGTCAATCAGGTGGGCGGCAATGACGAGCTGGTTTTTGACGGCAACAGCGTGGCCTTTGACGCCGAGGGGAATGTGATTGCCCAGGCGAAGGATTTTGAGGAAGACCTGCTGGTGGTGGATATGCCGGAGGGACACGGGCGGGGTGTTGGCGGCACGGGCCGGATGGAGAGCCCGGCCGGCGGGGTCGAGTCGATCTACAAGGCGCTGGTTCTGGGGTTGAAAGACTACGTCCGCAAGTGCGGCTTCAAGAGCGTGGTGCTGGGTTTGTCGGGAGGGATCGATTCGGCGTTGACGGCGGCGCTGGCGGTGGCGGCGCTGGGCCGGGACAAAGTGGTGGGCGTGGCCATGCCCAGCCGGTTCAGTTCCGATCACTCCGTCAGCGATGCCGAAGTTCTGGCCCGCAACCTGGGCATTGAGTTTCATATCATCCCCATCCGGCAGGTACACGAGGCGTACGAGGCGACGCTGGCGCCGGCGTTTGCCGGGCGGGCGGCCGACGTGACGGAGGAAAACCTGCAAGCCCGCGTGCGCGGGGCGCTGCTGATGGCGTTTTCCAACAAGTTCAATCACCTGCTGCTGACGACGGGCAACAAAAGCGAGATCGCCGTCGGCTACTGCACGCTCTACGGCGACATGTGCGGCGGGTTGGCGGTGATCAGCGATGTGCCCAAGACAACGGTGTACGAGCTGTCGCACTTTGTCAATCGGCAGGCCGGGCGGGAGCTGATTCCGCAGAACAGCATCACCAAGCCGCCGTCGGCGGAGTTGCGGCCGAACCAGACGGACCAGGATTCCCTGCCGCCGTATGAGGTTCTGGACGCGATTCTGCATCGGTATGTCGAATTGGAGGAAGGGGCGGGACAGATCATTGCCGAGGGGTTTGATCCGGCAACGGTGGTCCGCGTGATCAAGCTGATCGACCGCAGCGAGTACAAGCGACGGCAGGCCGCGCCGGGGTTGAAAGTGACCAGCCGGGCGTTTGGCTTCGGGCGGCGGATGCCGATTGCGCAGAACTACGAGCAGATCATCCCCCGGCACGGGGAGCCCTCCCCTACCCTGGAAGAGACGCACGAAGAGGGCTGGGGGTATGAACCGTCGGGGGATTAGGGCGGTGGCGGAGGCGATTTACCGCGGAGGGTCGCAGAGAAGAAGCGTTTGATTCAATGAACCACGGAGGCACGGAGACACAGAGGGAGAAGAGAAGTCAGAATGATGAATGATGAATTATGAAGGTGGAAAGAAGAGCAGTTAATAAAAGCTGGTTTGCTTCCTCCTTCATCATTCATAATTCATCATTCTGACTTCTCTTCTTCTCTGCGTCCTCTGCGGTGAAAATCCTGGGCGGGCTTTTAACGTTGGGATACCAGCACATAGAGCAGGAGAGACAGAGCAGCGCCGAGGAGGAAGATGGCGAACTTGCCCACGGCGTCGCGGGCGACTTCGGGGAGGGCCGCAACGGGAGCGTTGAGCCAGGCGAGGGGTAATAGATAGAAAGGAATGCGTTGATCCGAGGGAGCATCTTCCAAGGGCAGAGCATCACCCGTGAAAGAGGCCAGGACGGCGGGGTTCAAGGCTTTGAGCTCACTGGTGGAGGTAGCTTCGGTATCCAGCGAAGCCGTGGAGGGATCATCGGCCGAGGCGGCAACCGGAGGTTGAGGGGGGATGACGAGTTCGGCGACTGTCTGTGCATCGGGGGGAGAGAGCTGCGCCGCCGGATCGGCTGCGGATGATGGTTCGGCAGAGGCGGCTTCAACTTGAAGAGTTGGGGAAGCTTGTTCGGCAGAGCCGGAAGATTCGGAGGGGATCGGCTCGGGCTGGATCAGAGTTGATGCGGGGGCGTTGGCGCGATCGACTTCGGCCTCGGCCAATAGACGGTCGATCTCTTCGCCGGCCAGTTGGGCCAGCAGATCGTCGGCTTTTGCGGGCTGCATAGCCGGTTTGTCGGTTAGAGGATCCGGCAGGTCCAACGCGGCCTGGCCCATGACAACTCCTTTGCCTGCGGACAACGGCGGGTTGTCCGGCGACTCCATTCGCCTTTATCGGACGATTTTGGCTGCATCATAACTTTCTGGCCGGAGGGGTGCAATGAAATCTTGCCGACGGGCTTGCGGTGTCTGATAATCTCCGCCGTGACACGACGCATTCATATTCCCGTATTGTCCGTGGGGGAAAACCGGCTGGAAGAGGCCGAGGCCCATCATGTCCGCGACGTGCTGCGGCTGGAGGCCGGGACGGCGGTGGAGATTTTTGACGACGGCGGCACGACGGCCAGCGGGGTGGTGTCGGTCTGTGAGTCGGGACAGGTGCTGGTGCGGGTGGAGCGGATGGAGGCGTCGGGCGGGGGCGCGGGCGAATTGGTGATCGCCTCGGCCGTGCCCAAGGCCGGGCGAGCGGACTGGATGATCGAAAAGCTCAGCGAACTGGGGGTGGCCAGGTTCATCCCGCTGGAGACGGAGCGGAGCGTCGTGCATCCGGAGGGGAAGAACAAGATCGAGCGGTGGCAGCGGCTGGCGACGGAGGCGGCCAAGCAGTCGCGCCGCCGGGGGGTGATGGTCATCGAACCGCTGACGTGCGTCGATAAAGTCGTGGGCGGGTTGAAGGACTGTGCCGGGGCGTGCGGATGGTATCTGTCCACGCAGGGGAATACGTTGCCTGTGGGTTCGGCGGTGGCGCGGTTGGCTCGGGGGACGTCGCTGGCGGCGTTCATCGGGCCGGAGGGCGGGTGGAGCGAGCGGGAGTTGGAACTGTTCGAAAAGGCGGGACTGACGGCGGTGGGTCTGACCGGGACGATCCTGCGCGTTGAGACGGCGGCGATGGCGGTGGCGGCGATTGTGGAATCGCTTCAAGAGGGGAAGTAGCAGAAGTCGGATCTTCGGAGACGTAGGGGTTCGCGAAACCGCAAGCGATGTCAGGAGCGTGGGGCGAAAGTGAGACAACTTTTTAGCTGCGCGGTTACAGGTGAATCGTCCGCTTTTCGACGGCCAGGGCGGCTTCCTTGACGGCTTCGGCGAGCGTGGGGTGGGCGTGAACGGCGCGGGCGATGTCTTCCACGCTGGAGGCGAATTCCATGGCCAACGCGCCTTCGGCGATCAGATCCGAGGCGCAGGCGCAGAGGATGTGCATGCCCAGCAGGCGGTCGGTTTTGGCGTCACCGATGATCTTGACCTGCCCTTCCGTGGCATCGATGCAGCGGGCACGGCCGTTGGCGGTGAAGGGAAATTTGCCGACGCGGTACGGCAGGTTGCGGGCGATGACTTCTTCTTCGCTCAGACCCACCGACGCCAGTTCCGGATGGGTGTAGACGATATTGGCGACAGCCTGGTAATTGACGTGTCCGGCATGGCCGGCCATCAGTTCGACGGCGGCGATGCCCTCTTCGGAGGCTTTGTGGGCGAGCATGGACCCGCCGATGACGTCGCCGATGGCCCAGACGTTGGGATCGCTGGTGCGGTAGTGGGCATCGACTTTGATAAATCCCTTGGCATCGGTTTGTACGCCGGCGGCGGAGAGGTTGAGGTTGTGGGTGAAGGGTCGGCGGCCGACGGCGACGAGAACGCGGTCGCATTCTTCGACGCCGCGGGCGTCGCCGGTTCCGAAGGTGACCAGCACGCGGTTGTCTTTGATCTGCACGCCTTGGGCGCTGGATTTAAGTCGGAAGGTCAGGCCCTGCTTCTCCAGTTGCCGCTGAAGCAATGAGGTCATTTCCCGGTCCATCTGCGGGAGAATCCGGTCCATGAATTCCAGGACCACGACCTGCGTGCCCATGCGGTTCCAGACCGAGCCGAGTTCCAGGCCGATGGCACCGGCGCCGATGACGAGCAGGCGTTTGGGGATGGAATCGAAGGCCAGGGCTTCGGTGGACGAGACGACGTATTGGCCGTCAAAGGGAACGGCCGGCAGCGCCACCGGGCGCTGCCGGTGGCAATGAGGATGCGGGAGGCTTTGAGCGTGAGAGCCCCTGCTTCGCCGAGGACTTCGACGGTGTCGGGCGAGAGCAGGCGGCCGAGGCCGGGGACGTGCTCGATTTTATTTTTGCGGAATAGTCCGCCAATGCCGCCGACGAGCGTGCGGACGACTTGATCCTTTCGCTGCATCAAGACCGGCAGATCGACGGAGACTTCGCCGGTGCGAATCCCCTGCTCGGCAAAGCGGGTTTTGGCTTCGTAGAGTTTTTCGGTCGAATCGAGCAGGGCTTTGCTGGGGATGCAACCGACGTTCAGGCACGTTCCGCCGAGGGCGTCCTTTTCGACGCAGGCGACGCGCATGCCGAGTTGGGAAGCGCGGATGGCGGCGACGTAACCGCCGGGGCCGGCACCGAGGATGATGAGGTCGTATTGGGTCATGGTCATTGGTCCTTAGTCATTGGTCATTAGTTATTATTTGTGCAAATGTATAACTAAGGACCAATGACTAAGGACTATTGCTAAATTTCCAGCATCAGGCGCGTTGGGTCTTCGAGAAGTTGTTTAACCCGGACCAGGAAACTGACGGATTCGCGGCCGTCGATCAGGCGGTGGTCGTAGGAGAGGGCGACGTACATCATGGGGCGGATTTCGACTTTGTCGTTGACGGCGACGGGGCGTTTCTGGATGGCGTGCATGCCGAGGATGGCGCTTTGGGGGGGATTGAGAATGGGGGTGGAGAGCAGCGAACCGAAGACGCCGCCGTTGGTGATGGTGAAGGTGCCGGCGGAGAGTTCTTCGACGCCGAGCTTGCCCTGGCGGGCGGATTCGGCCAGGCGTTTGATCTCCGATTCGATTTTGGCGAACGAAAGGTTTTCCGCGTGGCGCAGCACGGGGACGGCCAGGCCGCGATCGGTGCTGACGGCGATGCCGAGGTTGACGTAGTCGTGATAGACGACGTCGTCGCCTTCGATGAAGGCGTTGACGGCCGGGAACTCCTGCAAGGCGCGCACGACGGCCCGGGCAAAGAAGGACATGAGGCCCAGCGACACGCCATGGACTTCGGCAAAGCGGTCCTTGTATCTGCTGCGCAGGTCCATGACCGCCGAGAGATCGACCTCGTTGAACGTGGTGAGGATGGCGGCGGTGTGCTGCGCGGTGACGAGGCGTTCGGCGATGCGCTTGCGGATTTTGCTCATGGGCACGCGGCGTGCGCCGGTGGTATCGGCGGGGATCGGCGGAGGCGGAAGCTCCATCGGCGGCGGCACAATCGGCGGCGGAGGGGGCTGTTTTTCCAGATGTGTCAGAACGTCCTGCTTGGTCAGTCGGCCACCGGGTCCGGTGGCGGGCACGGCGGCGACGTCGAGCTTATTTTCCTCCACCAGCCGGCGCACGGCGGGGCTTAATTCGCTGGCGGGCGGTGTGGCGGATTCGGGGTTTGGCGCGGGAGCCTCGGCGCCTTCCTCGATGGTGGCGATGGCTTCGCCGATGGCGACGGTTGAGTCTTCCTCGCGGATGTGATGGACCACGCCGGCGGCGGGCGAAGGGATGTCCACGTTGGCCTTATCCGTTTCCAACTCGCACAGCGGCTCATCCGCCGCCACGGCCGCGCCGTCGGGCTTGTGCCATTTCACCAGGATTGCCTGAGTCACCGATTCCCCCAGCGCCGGAACCTGTATTTGCCTTGTCATGATACACCCAACTTCGGATTTGCAATTTGCGATTTGCAATTTGCAATTTGAACCTCACATTTCCCTTGCGTCCGGTTTCCATTTGCAAATTGCAAATCGGCAATTGCAAATTCCCTCTCAGTCTGACACCGGCGTGGCTTTGGCCACGGCTTCTTTGTTGCTGGCCAGGGGGACGTTGCGGGCCTGGGTTACGGGCAGGTCCAGGGCGTGCGCGACGATCTCCTGGTCTTCGAGCTGGTGTAACTTGAACGAACCGGTCGCGGGGCTGGCGGCCTCGTCGCGGCCGACGTACTGCAAATCCATTCCCGGAGGCAGGAGAGGTTCAAACCGCTTGTGCATGAACGTCCAAGCGCCGCGGTTTTGGGGCTCTTCCTGAACCCAGCAGACGTCCTGAGCCTCGCGATACCTGGCGAGGATGCCCTGAATCTCCTTCTGCGGGAAGGGATACAACTGTTCGATGCGCACGATGGCCACGTTCTCCAACTTGTTACGCTGGCGGGCGGCGTGCAGGGCGTAATAGACTTTGCCGGTACACAGCAGCAGCCGGGTGACTTGCCTGGCCGGCGGCTGAAGCGGATCGTCCAGAACCAGTTGGAAGGAGCGGTCGGTAAATTCTTCCAGCGTGGAGGTGGCGGCTTCGTTGCGCAGCAGGCTCTTGGGCATGAAGGAAATCAGGGGCTTGCGGAACTTGCGGAGCATTTGCCTGCGCAACAGGTGGAAATGCTGGCTGGGCTGCGTGGGCTGGCAGACCTGCATGTTGTTTTCGGCGCACAACGACAGGAACCGCTCGACGTAGCCGTTGGAGTGCTCGGGGCCCTGGCCTTCGTAGCCGTGCGGCAGGAGCATGATCAGGCCGCACTGTTTTTGCCACTTGGATTCGGCGGCGGCGATGAACTGATCGATGATGGCCTGCGCGCCGTTGACGAAATCGCCGAACTGCGCTTCCCAGATCACCAGGTTGCGCGGGTCGGCGGAGGCAAAGCCGTATTCGAAGCCCAGAACGGCCAGTTCCGAAAGCATGGTGTTCACCACGATGATCGGGGCCTGATTGGGGGAGAGGTTGGCCAGCGGGTAATACTTTTTACCGGTTTCGTAGTCATGCAGACAGGCGTGGCGGTGGCTGAAGGTGCCGCGCTGGGCGTCCTGGCCGGTGAAGCGGATGGGCACGCCTTCGAGAACCAGGCTGCCCAGGGCGAGCAATTCGGCACAGCCCCAGTCCACCGCGAGCTTGCCTTCGGTCATCTCCCGGCGGGACGTCAGCAGCCGCTGCAATTTCGGATGCACATGAAATCCCGGTGGCACGCGCGTGGCGGCCTCGCCGATGGTGCGGATCAGGTCGGGTGTAACCTGCGTCCGGGAATTCCAATCCGAACCCGGCCGGCCCATCCCCTTCCAGACGCCGCCGAAGGGAACGAACGTTTCGTGCGGCTTGGCCTGCTGGGAATCGGCCAGCGACTGTTCGAGCAGTTTGCGGTGTTCGCTCATCATCTGCTCGGTTTCGGCGGGGATGATCTTGCCCTGCTCGGCGAGCTGTCGGGCGTAGACCTCGCGTACGGCCGGGTGGGCGTCGATCTCCTTGTACATCAGCGGCTGGGTGAAGCTCGGCTCGTCGGCTTCGTTGTGGCCGTAGCGCCGGTAGCACCACATGTCGATGATGACGTCGCAATGGAACTGCTGGCGGAAGGCGATGGCCAGCTTCATGGCGTAGACCACTTGCTCGGGGTCGTCGCCGTTGACGTGGAAGACGGGGGCCTGGATGGTCTTGGCCACGTCGCTGGGGTAAGGCGTGAAGCGGCCCTGCTTGGGCATGGTCGTAAAGCCGATCTGGTTGTTGATGATGAAGTGGATGGTTCCGCCGGTGCGCCAGTAGGGCATTTCGGAGAGGCCCAGGGTTTCCTGTACGATGCCTTGTCCGGTGAAGGCGGCATCGCCGTGAATCAGGACGGGGACGACGCGTACGCGGTCCAGATCGCCCAGGTAATACTGCTTGGCGCGAACCATGCCTTCGACGACGGGGTTGACCAGCTCCAGGTGGCTGGGGTTGAAGCTGAGGGTCAGGTGGACCTTGCGGCCGCTGCGGGTCATGCGGTCCTTGGAATAGCCGAGGTGGTATTTGACGTCGCCGTCGCCGTGATGGTCCGGCGGAAGGACGTTGCCGGCGAATTCGGAAAGAATGGTTTCGTAGGGTTTGTTGAGCACATGAGCCAGAACGTTGAGCCGGCCGCGGTGGGCCATGCCGAAGACCATTTCCTCGACGCCCAGCGAAGCGGCGTCCTCGACCAGGACGTTGAGGGCGGGGATGAGGGATTCGCTGCCTTCGAGGGAAAATCGTTTGGCGCCGACGAACTTGGTATGGAGAAATTCTTCAAAGCCCTGGGCGGCGATGACGTCGGAGAGAATGGCGCGGGAATCGCCGACGGAAAAGCCGGGGTGGTTGTAGCGAGGCTCCATACGTTCCTGAAGCCACTCCCGTTGGGTTTTGTCGTCGATGTCCATGTATTGGACGCCGAGCGTGCCGCAGTAGGTGGTGCGGAGCTTGTCGATCAGGTCGCGGAGGGTACCGTCGGTTTCGCCGAGGAAGCCGCCGCGGCCTGCCTGTTTGTCCAGCTCGATCTGGGAGAGTCCGAATTGGGATAGGTCCAGAAGCGGATGGGCCGGGCGTCGGTGGCCCAGCGGGTCCAGATGGGCGATGAAGTGGCCCAGTTCGCGGTAGGAGTGGACCAGGTCGGCGACTTCAACAGCCAGGGGAGCCGGTGGCTCTTTCGTTGCGACGGCAGCGGGCGCGGCGGTGGGCGGAGGCGTGATATTTCCATCTCGCGAGGCGCCGACCTCAAAGCCGGCGAAGAACGCCCGCCACTGCGGCTCGACCGATTCGGGGTCTTTCCGGTACTGCTGAAAGAGCTGGTCGAGGTAGTCGGCGTTGGCACGATTGATGAAGTCGAATGGGTTCATAAACTTCTGCCCCAATCTGACGCAAGCGCTTTAACGCAGGGTCTATTTAATCTTAGGCTATTGGGTCGGCATTGGCGTGCCAACGCCAGAACGAACCGATCCGTCCGCTCCGGCCACGTGCGATATGTGAATTATTCGCCACATGTCCGGTATTCCTGCCGGTCAGACCGGTTCGGTCGCTAGCGCCGCGTTCAGTACCTTTGTCACGCGATGGGTTCCGATATCCCGCTTGCCAAATCCCGGCAAAGCTCCGGCAGCCACGGCGGTGGCCTGGGCGTCGGGGTAATTGCTTACCAGCATCATTCGGGTTGAGGGATACCGTGGTTTAAGCTGACGAATGAGCTCGACGCCCAGGTTCGACGAAAAGCTGTAGCCCAGCAGGCGATTGAGCAGAACCAGATCAACGCCTTCGTCGAGGATAAGGCTGAGTTCGTCTGAGTTGCTGGCATGGAGGAATTCAACCTCCCCTACCGCCGAACGGACGGCCATCGCCAGATAGCCGCTGTCCGGGCCGCAGTGACCGACAAGCAGAACCTTCTTAGCCATCAGAGCTACTCTTTACTGAGCTGTGAACCTTCAGGTTCATTCGTAAAGCCGAAAAGTAGGCCCACAACCCGCCTAACCGATCCTAGGCAGGCTGGGGCCGGCAGTTCCAATGGAGCTCGGTAAAAATATTGAGGGCGTTTGCGGATGGAGAGATTGCTATAGGTCGATTTCGCCGTCGGGATCGGATTCGTCCGTCGGCTTGGCTCGCTTGCCGGGATCGGATCGGCGGAAGATGGCCAGCACCCGGTCGATGTGGACGACGAACAGCCGGTTATCGTGTTCCAGCTCGACGGGGATCGCTTCGCGCGGGTCGAACAGCACGCGATCGTATTGGCGGATGGTGTGGTCGTCGTTGTTCTCGATGGCCTTGCTGACGGCGATGACCCGGCCGGTGATGACGGGGATTTCGTGGCTGTCGGGCAGGACGATGCCGCTCTTGGTTTCGCGTTTGTTGTCGTCCTTGCGGATCACAACGCGCTCGCCGATGGGCTCGATGACGTCGTATTCCGGAACCTGCCTGGTGGGTCGCGTGGCCATGCGTCAAATCTTAGCACATCCCCCAGTACGATTCACGATCCCCCCCTGCTCAATCCGCTCCGTGACTCGGCTCGGCAGGCAGGTCGGGCAGGTCCGGGCCTTCGACCAGATCCTGCGCCAGGCGGCCCAGGAAAAACTGCAACTCCTGGGTGGCGACCACCGGCGGGATCGGGTCGCGCAGGTCGTAGGTGTGGGAATGGTCTTCGGCGGAATCGTCGCCGCGTTTTTCGCCTTCGGTGATGATGTGGTGCTCGAAGGTCACGCAATCCTCGTGGCTCTGCATGATGACCAACTCGCCCCACCGCCAGGCCAGATGCACGCGCAAGGCCAACTGGTTGCCCCACGTGGAGACGCGGTGAACGATCCGCTGGCGGGTCAGAAGCTTCACCAGGTCATCGACGGCCGGGAGGACCGCCCCGTTGAGAAACTCGGCGTAGTGATGGTTGTAATCCTGCTGGCATTGCATCGCTTCGCGCTCGGCTTCGAGCTTCTCCGGCGTCACGTCGCGAAATGGCTGAACCCGGCTCAACCACCATTGAGTGAATGTTTTATCGAGCATATGAGTAAGAGTACGAGTAAAGTTGGAAAAGGGGAAGTGCTCTCATGCGAGGGCTCCGAAACGCGCTCGCGTTGCAAAGGTGGACGGCATGCGCATGCGAGGGCTCCGCAACGCGTTGCGTTGCGGCTATTGGCTGCGTATCTTTGCGGTGTGCCTGTCTATCTGTTTACGTTTCATGCTTACCAGTCGTGGATACCGGACCATACGCGAGGGTATGTAAGGCGGAATGAAGGTATATTGCCGTGCGATGGAGAAGCCGCGCGAACCTATCGGAACAATGCCAAGGATCATGCGCTGCTGTTTGATGAAAACCTGCAACGGGTTTTGATTGAGGAAACGCAGGCGGCTTGCGAGCACCAGGGACTTCGGCTTCATGCGGCGACTACGGAAGTCACGCATATTCATATATTGGTCAGTTGGACGTTAAGCAAAACGTGGTCCCGCGTGCGCACGGGATTGAAGACGTCCCTCTCCATGCGGCTCAGCAAAACCGAACAACCCAATAGCCGCGACGCAACGCGTCGCGGAGCCCTCGCCCTCTCAAGAGGCGGGAGCCGAAAACACGTTCGAAATCACGAACACTT
This sequence comes from uncultured Phycisphaerales bacterium, assembly GCA_963841305.1. GTDB lineage: Bacteria > Planctomycetota > Phycisphaerae > Tepidisphaerales > Tepidisphaeraceae > CAWJBR01. The sequence goes on from CAWJBR010000002.1 coordinate 1,051,673, forward strand.
CGATTACCTGATGACGCAATACCTCCCCAAGCACTCGGGCATCGGGTGGATTGAGGGGCGGGGGTGGATTCATGAAAAGTGAGAAAAGAAGATAGCCGCGGGGCAACGCCCCGCGGAGGCTGCGAAACCCGACTTGGGTTCGATGCCTCCGCGACGCGTTGCGTCGCGGCTATTTTGGCGAAGGCAACGGTTTTCGGGTTTACAAAAATCGTTATTCCTTCACTTCGTACTCGGCGTCGATGACGTCTTCTTCTTTCTTCTTGCCGTCGCCGGCTCCGGCGCCGGCTGCGGCACGTTCGCCGCCGGGGGGCGTGGCGCCGGGCTGAGCGCCGGTGCTGCGGTACATCTCCTCGGCCAGCTTGTGGGAAGCCTGCGTGAGGTTCTCGATCGACTTTTTGATGCGTTCGCCGTCCTCGCTCTTGAGGGCGTCTTTCAGGCTGTTCATGGCGCTTTCGATGTTGCCGCGAACGTCGCCGGAAACTTTCTCGCCGTATTCGCGGAGCGACTTTTCGGTCTGGTAGACCAGCGAATCGCCCTGATTCTTCAGATCGATCAGCTCACGCCGCTTCTTGTCTTCGGCGGCGTGCGATTCGGCTTCGCGTTTCATCTTCTCGATCTCTTCCTTGTTCAAGCCGCCGGCGTTCTGCACGGTGATCTTGTTTTCCTTGCTCGTGCCCAAGTCCTTGGCCGAGACGCTGAGGATGCCGTTGACGTCGATGTTGAAGGAGACTTCGATCTGCGGCACGCCGCGCGGGGCGGGCGGAATATCGCTCAGGTCAAACCGGCCCAGCAGGCGGTTGTCCTTGGCGAACTCGCGTTCGCCTTGCAGCACGTTGATCGTCACCGACGGCTGGTTGTCGCTGGCGGTGGAGAAGATTTCCTTCTTGCTGGTGGGGATGGTCGTGTTGCGGGGGATCAGGACGGTCATCACGCCGCCCAGCGTTTCCACGCCCAACGAAAGCGGCGTGGCGTCGAGCACCAGGATGTCCTTGACGGCGCCGGTCGCAATCGCGCCTTGAATGGCGGCGCCCACGGCGACCACTTCGTCGGGGTTGACGCTCTGGTTGGGTTCCTTGCCGTTGAACAGTTCCTTGACCAGCCGCTTGACCATCGGCACGCGCGTCGCGCCGCCGACGAGGATGACTTCGTCGATCTGGCCCGGCGAGAGCTTGGCGTCGGCCAGGGCGTCGGTGACGGGCTTGCGGCATTTTTCGACCAGCGGGCCGATCAGCGATTCGAACTTGGCCCGGGTGAGGGTCATCTGCAGGTGCTTGGGGCCGGTCTGGTCGGCCGTGATGAACGGCAGATTGACCGTGGTTTCCATGGCGCTGGACAGCTCGATCTTGGCCTTTTCCGAAGCTTCCTTCAGGCGCTGCAGGGCCATGGCGTCCTTGCGCAGGTCGATGCCTTCCTGCTTGCGGAATTCCTCGGCGAGGTAGTTGATGAGTTCTTCGTCCATGTCGTCGCCGCCGAGGTGCGTGTTGCCGTTGATGCTGAGCACTTCGAAGACGCCGTCGCCGACGTCGAGAACGGAGACGTCGAACGTGCCGCCACCGAGGTCGAAGACGCAGATTTTTTCGTTCTTTTTCTTGTCCAGGCCGTAGGCCAAGGCCGCGGCGGTGGGTTCGGGCAGAACGCGGAGGACTTTGAGCCCGGCGATTTCGCCGGCGTTTTTGGTGGCGGTGCGCTGGGCGTCATTGAAATAGGCCGGGACGGTGATGACGGCCTCGGTGACTTTCTCGCCCAGGTACATTTCGGCGGTCTTTTTCAGATCGCCGAGGACCATGGCCGAGACCTGTTCGGGGGTGTATTCCTTGCCGCGGACGCGGACGCGAACCATCTCCTCGGGGCTGCCGATGACTTCGTAGGGCACCATTTTTTTTTCCTGGGAGACTTCGTTATGCCGCCGGCCCATGAACCGCTTGATGGAGAAGACGGTGTTCTTGGGGTTGGTGACCTGCTGGTGCTTGGCGGTCTGACCGACGAGGATTTCGCCTTTTTCAGTGAAGGCCACGACAGAGGGAGTCAGGCGGCTGCCCTGTGCATTGATGAGCACCTTGGGCTGGTCACCTTCCATGACCGCCACCACGCTGTTGGTCGTCCCCAGGTCGATACCGATGATCTTAGCCATGAACTGCTCCTAAAGGTTAAAGCCCTGACCGCGGGAGCACCCCGTATCTCAGGCCAGAGGGCATGTACCTGAGCAAACAATGTGCCAAGCAGGCCAAACCTGTAGGCCGTCAGAAGTCTATATTTCAAAGTAGGTTACAAGAAGCGTTTTGCGGGCTGTTGTCGGGGTGTTGTTTTCGAGCGGGTGCCAATTTGACAGGAGGGCTCTCCTCGCTGCCAGTCTGGCAAAAAACGCACGGGGCTTGAAACTCTTGCCGGCCGGGCGCATGTTTATTCATGTCAGACAGGAAGAAAGCGGCTCGGGAAACACCGGGCTCATAATTAAGGACATGGCAAGGCTGTTTTGCGTGACGGATGCAAATAAAATCAACTTTTTTGGTGATTGTGAACGATCTATTCAGTATAAAAAATAACTAATAACGGTTCTCACTCTCCCCTCCGACAGCGACCCGGGATGCCCTCCCCCGAGTCGCTGTTCTTTTTGCGATCCGGGCTTTGATTGCCTTGTCTTCCGGGCCGCCTTAAGATGCCGCGCGGAGGAATGGTAAGCACCGTGTCTAAACAACCGCGCCGCAGTATCGTCGAATCGGAAGCCGCCTTTCGGCAGGCCTGCCGGGTGATGCCCGGCGGCGTCTCTTCGCCCGTCCGCGCCTTCAAGGCCGTGGGCGGCACGCCCCTGTTCATCCGCGAAGGCGAAGGCTGTGCCCTCATCGATATCGACGGTAATAAATACATCGATTATGTCGCCAGCTACGGCCCGATCATCGCCGGCCACGCCAACGAGCGCGTGGTGGCGGCGCTGTCCAAGGCCATCGGGCGCGGCACCAGCTTCGGGGCGCCGACCGAATTGGAAATTCAGCTTGCCTCGCTGATCGCCTCGGCGCTGCCTTCGGTGGAGATGGTCCGCTTCGTCAACAGCGGCACCGAAGCCACCATGAGCGCCATCCGGTTGGCGCGGGCGGCCACGCGGCGCGATCTGGTCGTCAAGTGCATCGGCTGCTACCACGGCCACGTGGACGGGCTTCTGGTTCAGGCCGGCAGCGGCGCACTCACTCTCGGCGCCCCATCCAGTCCCGGCGTGCCCGCCGCCACCACCCGGTCCACCCTGCTGGCCCGGTACAACGATCTGGCCGCGGCCGAGGCGTTGTTTGGTGAATATCCCGATCAAATCGCCTGCTTTTTAGTGGAACCCGTGGCCGGCAACATGGGGGTTGTTCCACCGGCGCCCGGTTATCTGCAAGGGCTTCGCCAACTCTGCGACAAGCACGGGGCGATGCTGATCTTCGATGAGGTGATGACCGGGTTTCGGGTCGCCTGGGGCGGGGCTCAGAATCGGTATCAGGTTCGGCCGGATCTGACGTGCCTGGGGAAAGTCATCGGCGGGGGATTGCCCGTCGGGGCTTATGCCGGTTCGAAGAAGCTGATGGAACTGGTCAGCCCGGCCGGGAGCGTTTATCAGGCCGGAACCCTCAGCGGCAACCCGCTGGCCATGAGCGGGGGTTTGGCGATGCTGGAAATTCTTCAGGAGAATGGGGCGTACGATCTTCTGGAACAGCGGAGCTTGCAACTGGCCGAGGGACTGGCGCAGGCCGCCGGGGCGGCGGGCGTGCCGATCACCGTCAACCGCGTGGGGTCGATGCTGACGCCCTTCTTTGTGTCGGCCTCCGGGCAGGGGGTTGAAAACTTTGAACAGGCGACCGCCTGTGATACGCGGGCGTTTGCCGTTTTCTTCCATGCCATGCTCGACCAGGGGGTTTATCTGCCGCCGTCCCAGTTCGAGGCGTGGTTCGTCGGATTGGCGCATGATGAAAAGGCGATCGAACAGACGATCCGGGCAGCGGGCGTTGCGTTCAAGGCGGTGGCCAAGGCCGGTCAGTAGAAAGAGCGTGGGATTCGCGAAACCGCAAGCGACGTCGGAAGCGGTGCGGCGAAGGGGTGAGGATGGGTTGGCAATGAACCGCCTTTCCCCGATTCCTTTACATTTCCGAAAAACCGGGTATCACATAATCCCATAGGGCCCGAGTTCGGGCAAGTTGATGCCATTTTCGTACATCAACACCACAACCAGTAACCACAGCCAAGGGTCCGGCCGTGCGCCGGGCGCTTGTTCTGCACACGGAGGTGCCGTTATGGCAACTCGCCGTTTTGCTTATGTGATTGCGTTTTCGTTGTCCGTCGCTTCGTTGTTGACCGCCCTGCCGCTGCGGGCGCAGACCGCCTCGCAGGTGAATCAGCCGCAGGTGGCCAACTCCAACTACCGCGTCGCCGGCGTAGTCAACGCCACGCGGGTGTTCGTCCGCTCCGGGCCCGGCGAAAACTACTACCCCACCATCGTCCTGGACAAAGGGACGGAGGTCGTCGTCGTCGGCCAGAAGTTCGACTGGCTCAAGATTCTGCCGCCCGAAGGCAGCTTCAGCTATGTCGCCAAGGCGTTTATCGCCAAGCAGGAGAACGGCGCCGGCACGGTGACCCGGCCCGACCTGCTCGTCCGCGCCGGCAGCGCCCTCAATGAAGTGAAGTACGTCGTTCAGACGAAACTGAAGCAGGACGACGTGGTGAGCATCATCGGCGAGCGCGACGAATACTACATGATCAAGCCCCCGGCCGACGCCTACCTGTTCATCAGCAAGCAGTTCGTCGATCCGGTGAAGGTCGCCGCCCCCGGCGAAACTCCGGTGGCGACCACCGCGCCGTCGATGGTCGGGTCGGACCAGACGCCCGTCGCCGGGAAGACGGAAACGCCGACGACCGAACCGGCGATAACGGCCAACAACGGCGTGGCCGCCGCGGAAGCGGAGTTTGACAAGCTGGAAGCGCAATACAACGAGGCCAGCGCCAAGCCGCTGGCGGATCAGCCGGTCGGGGAATTGCTCAACGGGTATCAGGCGCTGTTGAAGAACGACAACCTGCCGGTTTCGATGCGGCGCAGCGCCGAGCGGCACGTCGCGGCATTGAAGGTCAACCTCGACACGCAGAACCAGATCGTGGCCGCCCGCAAAGCCCAGGAAGAATTCCAGCAGAAGCAGGCGGCCCTCAAGGCCCACGCCCAGGAGATCGAAGGCCGGCTCAAGGGTGGCGTGCGAATCTTCACCGCCGTGGGCGCCCTTCAGCCCTCCACGCTGCAGGAAGGGACGCTGTTCCGCCTGACCGACCCGGCCAACGGCCGGACGCTGGTCTACGTCCGCGGGGAAAAGAACGTATCCAGCTTCGTCGGCCAGTTCGTCGGCGTCCGCGGGGAGATCGCCAACGACCAGCAACTGGGCGTTCGCATCATCACCCCCTCGCTGGTGGAGGCCGTGGAACCGGATCAGGTTTCCAAGGGCGTGGTCGCCCAGATTGCCCCGCCGAGCCTCCTGCCGACCGCAGCGCCGACCACCGCTCCGGCGAAATAAGGTTCGGGAATCATTTGGTGAAATACACGGGGCCGGATCACACGATCCGGCCCCTTTTGTTTAACTGTGAAGGCGCAAAGAAGAAGTTGGAACCGCCAAGGCCGCCAAGAGCGCAAGAAAGAAAAGTCAGAATGATGAATGATGAATGATGAACGATGAAGGTGGAAAGAAGAGCAGTTAATAAAAGCTGGTTTGCTTCCTCCTTCATCATTCATAATTCATCGTTCATCATTCTCTTCTCTTGGCGGCCTTGGCGGTTCAAGATTTTCTTTTCGCAATTTCTTCGCGTCTTCGCGGTTTCTCTGCTTCTGAAAGGCCGTTGGGCTTGCAAAATAGCGGGGCTGATGTAGCCTATTTGTGGATTTGGGGGTTTTAACGGGTTTTCGTGGCGGCAGTGGTTTATGCCGCGACGAAGACGTCCGGTTTCGGGGCTGTTAACGGAGTTTGCTGTGCTCACGTCATCTTACAAGTCCTATCGTGTCGCCTTTTCGGCGATGGTCTTGGCGTCGGTCCTGGCCGGTTGCAGCACGGACGTGCAGTTGATCAACCGCGGACACAAGGCCCGTGAGGCGGGCATCCAGTTGTACAACGAAGGCAACTACGCCGAGGCCGCCGGGGCGTTCAAGAACGCCGCCCGGCAGGATACGCGTGATTACAAGTCGTACTACTACATGGGGGCCAGCTACGAAGCCCTCAAGCAGTACGAACAGGCCAACCAGGCCTACAAGACCGCGCTGGACGTGACCCACCGCTCGCTGGAAGGGCAGGAAAACCGGGCCTTCCGCATCCGGATCATGGACAGTCTCGCCAGTCTGCTCGCCCGCACGGACGACCGTGGCGTGGAAAAGGCGGAGTTGGAAAAACAGGCCGCCAGCCGAAAGACCGGCGAGTGGTATCTGGTGCTGGCCAAGACCTATCGGGCGTCCGGGGATCCGGATTCGGCGGTGGAGGCTTACAACCGCGGATTCCTGATCGACACCAAGGACTTTGACCTGGCCAAGGATTACGGGCTGTTCATGGTGCAGATCGGCCAGACCCACAAGGCCATCAGCCCGCTGCGCCGGGCCAACGCCATCGACCCGCGCGACCCGCAGGTGGCGGCGGCCATGCGGCAGATCGGTCTGGTGCCCGGCGAAGTTCCGGATGACAAGGACATCGTTCAGCCGGTCAAGAGCTCGGTTTCGGATGTCGAAGCGCCGAAGAATGCCGCGGGAACGCCCAAGGATTGAGAGCTTAACTTAAAGAGAGATACGCGCGAGAACCCGGGAACGTGTATGTTCCCGGGTTTTTGTTTTGCGCTATGGGCGGGACGTGCGGCCCGATGGGCCGCGGCGAAACGGGAGACGGTCTTTCTCTACTCGCTCAATTTGAGTTGGGGGATGGCGGCTTTGACCTCGGCGGGGCAAAGGGTTTTGACAACCCAGTTGGCGTGACTGAGCTTTTCCGGGGCGTAAGAAGTCGCCACGGCCAGCACCGGGAAGCCGGCGGCGCGGGCGGGTTTGATGACGCTGGGGGCGTCTTCGACAATCAGGCAATCGGCGGGGGCGAAGGAGTGTTTGGTTTTTTCGCCGATCAGGCGGGCCGTGATCCGGTAACATTCGGGATTGGGCTTGCCGACGGGAACGTCCTCGGCCGAAACGATCACCGAAAAGCAGTCCCGCAGGCTGATGCCCTCGAGCATGGTTTCGATCTCTTCACGCAAGGCCCCGGAGCAGATCGCCAGCGGGTGATTGCGCCAGAGGCCGCGAACGAACTCTTCCACGCCGGGCAGCGCGCTGAACTGTCGGCGGTGGATCAAATCCATCATGGCTTCGCTCTTGCACGTCATGACCCGCAGGAAAGTTTTGGGGTCCAGCGGCTTGTTTCGCTTCTGGAAGATGTATTTGAAGGCCCCTTTGTCGTCGAAGCCGATCAATTCGCGGTAATACTCCTCCTCGGTCAGTTCGATGTGCTCCTGGGCGAGCACTTCGTGAAACGCGTGGAAGTGCAGCGGTTCGCTGTTGACGATAACGCCGTCAAAATCGAAGAGGATGGCGCCGGGCCATTGCGACATGGCGGCAACGTATATCGGGCAATCCGCCGCAACGCAAGCCCGCGCGGCATCTATGCCACCGGGCTTGGGACGTACAACAGGGTGGCGGGCGTCGTCGTTCCTCCGGGTCCGGGAGATGGCACGGGCGTTGTCGGCGTCATCCGCGCGGGTTGCCGGGCGATGATCCACCAGAGCAGCAGGATGATCACGATGATGGCCAGCACCCACCACCACCAGACGCAGCCTGCTTCGTCCATACGTTGAGGGCCGCCGCCCATCGGTTCGGTCGGCCCGCCGGGAGGTTCTCCCATGGTCATGGCATTCTCCGTTTTTCGTCGTTAAGGGAGCCCAGCAAATACGCTGCCGATTGAAAGCGGGCTCATCATTAATATGCCTGCCGCCAGCTATCGGTGGGCGTTGGGGGGGAATAGACGCGAAATCGGGTTGGGTGGCGCGAGGATTGCCGCACTGTCTGGCGTGTTGCCGGACACGACGTAATGACCGGCATCGATAAGGAGTACGCCTATGACCCGCGAAGATTATCCCGTCACCCGCTCTGGCATGGCACGATTCGAGCCGCTCGACCGGTTTCATTGGCCGTCGATCGTGGGCGGGGCGTTTCTGGCGTTGTCCCTTTTCGTCATTTCCGTGGTGTTGTCCCGCGCCATCGGGCTGGATTACACCTACCAGACCGCCCGAACCGAAGGGCAGAGAAACACCATCATCATCTGGGGCGTCGTTGCGGCGTTTATTTGTTTCTGGTTGGGTTCGTGGCTGGCCGTCCGTACCGCCGTCGTCGCCACGCGCGGTTATGGTCTGCTGAACGGCATGATGGTCTGGGCCTTGGCCGTGCCCGTTTTAGTGTATTCGCTGGGGAGCAACCTCGGGCCGCGTCTGGGCCTGACCAGTGTCGAACCCATCCCGACCGCCCTTCGCGCATCGGCTCAGTTCGCCCCGTCTCAGCCGTATCATCCCTCACAATCCGCCGCCTGGTGGATGCTGGCTTCGCTGGCCAGCGGTTTTGTCGCCGCCATTCTGGCTGGATGGCTGGGGGTAAAACGGGTTGGCGTCTCTGAACGGCCGGTGACGTGAGGTTGGCTTTGGCCGCGTGGGGAAAAGATCACGAGAGGACAGGCGTGCGAGCCGCGGTGGCTTCGGAGAGAACGATGCGGTTGCGGCCGGCGTCTTTGGCGACGTAGAGCGCGGCATCGGCCATGGCGACCAGTTGGTCGGCATGAACCGGGCGGTTGATCTGCAAAGAGCTGATTCCCATCGACGACGTCATGCCTTGGCTTTGGCGAAGCAACGTGGCGGAAAGCCTGTGGAATTCGTCGGCGATACGATGGGCGACCTTGGCCGCCTCCTGGGAATCGGCGTGGGGCAGGAGCAGCACGAACTCATCGCCGCCATAGCGGGCGGCAACGTCCATGCGGCGCATGTTGGCGGAGATGACCTTGCCGGCCGTGACCAGCAGTTGATCGCCGACCTGGTGGCCGTGGCTGTCGTTGAGCTGTTTGTAGCCGTCCAGATCAATCATGACGCAGGATAAGTCCTTGTCGTAGCGGTGGGCCTCGGCGAACAACTGCTCGAGCACCCGGCTGAAATGCCGGCGGTTGTACAGGCCGGTCAGCGGGTCGGTGGCGGCCATCAGCTCGAGCTTGCGGAGGGATTCTTCCAACTGGGCGTTCTTGTCGCGGACCTGCCAAAGCGCCCGCTCCAGGTCATGGCGGAGGGATTCGTTTTCCCGCTTAATTTTCGCCAAGGTGAGGCTCTTCTCCACCACCAGGGGGATGGTGAAGAGGTAATCACCCACCTTGACGATGTAGTCGGTAGCGCCGCGGCGAATGGCTTCGGCGGCGATCTGCCCGACGTTCTCGCCGGTCACCATGATAACCGGGGTGGAGCAGCGGCTTTTGATGTCATCCAGCAGGTCCATGCCGCTGACGTCGGGGAGGTTGTAGTCGGCGATGATGAGATCGAAATCCGCCAGGTTTTGCCGCAGGGTCTGCTGGCCGTTTTCAACGCCCACCACGGTGCCGCCGCCGAAGTAGTCTTCGAGCGTTTCGCGCATCAGCTCCCGCTGATCGGCGTCGTCGTCGATGATGAGCAGTTTGATCCGGTCCACTTCACACCCGCCTGCAAACCGCGACCCGCGTAGGCTGCGGAGGCCGCGTTTCCAAAACGCGGTCTGAACCCATGCCGGGTCTGACACGCCCGGCAGCGTTGACGTACGATACGTTCGAGGATGAGGCAAATATTTTTTTCATTACCCGCACTCCCCGGCGGAAAACGCCCGTCCCGGATACTGATGAATGGTCAGCCAGTAATTGGTGGCGGCCAGCACGGTACGGAGAAACTGCTCGGCGTTAACCGGTTTGAGGGTATAGCTGTTGGCGCCATGGAGGGCCGCCAGTCGCATCTGCCGCTCGTCGCTGACGCCGGTCATCATGACCACGGGGATGTCCTGCAATTCGGGATCGGTCTTGATCGCCGAAAGAACTTCCTGGCCGCTCATCCCGGGCATTTCCACGTCCAGATAAATCAGCCCCGGCCGGGGAGCCTGGCCGAAGGAACCGCGGCGGTGGAGAAAATCGAGGGCGTCCTGACCGGAGGCGGCTTCGTAGACGGCGTTGGCGACCTTGCAGGTGGAGATGGCGTCGCGCAGCAGCATGCGGCAGTCCGGATCGTCATCGACCAGCAGAATGACGACGGGCTGATCCTCCGGGGCATCGGCCGGCGGTTCGACGAGTCGGGTGGTTTGAAAATTCAGCATGGCAGTTCCTTTAATGCCGGTTCCTCGCCGCACGATCCCTGGAGCGAGGGAACGAATCGGCCGTGAATCGTGAACTTGAACGTGGCGCCGGCGCCCGACTGGCTTTCGACGCGGATGGTTCCGTTGTAGGTTTCGATGATGCTCTTGACGCTGGCCAGACCGACGCCCTTGCCGGGGACGTTGCGGATCAGCCCGTTTTTACCGCGTCGGAAGATGAAAAAGATCTTGTCCATGTCGGCCGGGTCGATGCCCATGCCGGTATCGCGGACGTAAAACTCGGCCTGCCGCTCGTGCAGCGCGCAGCCGACGTGGATTTCCTTGTGCGGGCCGTCGCCCATGTACTTGATGGCGTTATCGATAAGGTTCTGAAACACCTGGCGGATGCGCGATTTTTCGCAATAAAGCACGGGCATGGGGGTATCCACGACGAAGTCGATGCCGTTGCTCTTGAGGTCGCTGTCAAACAGCTCGGACAGGTGCGTCAGCAAGGGGGCGATCTCAACGCATTCCATCCGCTGACGGCGGGTTTTGATGCGGGACAGCTCCAGCAGCTCTGAAATCAGGTCCGTCTCGGCTTCGACGTTCTTCTCGATGCGATGCAGCCGGCGAATCGCGTCTTCATCAAAGCTGTCGCGGTGCTTCATCAGGAGCATGGCGACCATGCCGGCGATGTTGCGGAGCGGCGCGTTCAGGTCGTGCGAGACGGCCCGGAGGAAATCCTCCTTCTCGGCGATCTCGCGGCTGAGGCGATGGTTGGCTTCCTGAAGCTCGGCGGTGCGGCCGCGGACCTTGTCCTCCAATTCCTCCTGCTGACGGCGGACGCGGTTGACCATCTCGTTGAAGGAGCGGGCCAGGGTGCCGATGATGTCGCTGCGGTGCGTGGCGACCTGCGTATCCAGATCCCCGGCGGCGATCTTCCGCGTGGCCTGGACCAGGTGCCGGATGGGCTGGAATATCCGGCGCACCAGCACGAAAGCCAGCGGAAAACTCAGCGCCGCAATCAGGCAGGTCAGGACGACGATAAAGCAGTTGATCCGGCGGAGCTGGGCCTGCTCGCGCGACTGCGAAACGCCCAGCACGACATACCCCAGCAGCCGCGTGGATGATGAAGTCACCGCAACGGAGGAGAGCGTCGGCACGGAAAGGACCGGCGCGGCGATCTCCAGGTAATCGCCGAGCACCGGCGAAGTGCGGCGCTGCACCTGCATCAAAGATTGGATATTGTGATCGATCCGGCGGTTTTGCGACCAGGTGAAATCGGGATCGCGGCTGGCCTGGGCCAAAGGACGGGCTTCGGCATCGAGAAAGGCGACAAAGACGATGTTGCGGGCCTTGAGCAAATCCTGACCGACTCGCGTCAGTTCCCCCGCCTGGCCGGACACCAGCGCCGGTTTGGACGCCAACGCCAGGGCGTAAGACATCTGGCGGGCCTGCTCGCCCATCAAATCATCCACGCGGGAGCCGGCGCTGTCCAGAAACATCCAGCAACTGGCCCCCAGCCCAATGCTGAGCAGCGACATGAAGCAGACCAGCAGCTTGCCCTCGATGCCCAGCCGGCCGATAACCGCATCCCGCCAGGTGGCGATGCGGCCGCCGATCAGCCGACGGCACCGGCCGAGGACGACTTGCGGGTAAGAAATTGAACGGTTCACGAATGGCATACCAGCATGAGACTGCCTGAACATACACAGTCCCATACCTCTTCATCGTCGCCAAAAGGCGGCGAGTTAATTACCGATCCGTGAAAAAATAACGGCTGTAGGGTTTATCCGGTTTGGAACGCCCAAGGAAGACCCAGGGTCATTCCGCGGATGACGGCAAGTGCAGGTTGGACAGTCGCTTGGGATTGTTTTTATCCAGCGCATCGTTGAACTGTACGGCGGTGCGGTATTCCCGGCGGGCCTGGTCATTCAGGCCAAGGTTGCTGAGAATTCCGGCATAGCTGAGCCGGGCCATGACGTTGCAGGGGTTCAATTCCAGGGCTTGCCGCATGTCCTGCAAGGCCTGCGAGCGGTCCCCTCCCGGGCGGGAAAGCTCGAAGTTGGCCCGCGTCAGATAAGGCGCAACCGACAAGGGGCTAGCCGCTATGGCCGCCGCCAGGCGGCGACGAATTTCCTGCGACGAACCGCTGCCCAGGATCAGAACCCGTGCCGAGCGCATCGGATAAACCGCGTTGTCCGGCCAAATCCGCGACGCCTCGTCGAGCATGTCCACCGCCTGCGGCAGTTGTCCCTGCCGGGTCAGGACGTTGGCCTGATAAGCCAGGTTTTCGGCTTGCGCGATCGGAACGGTTGTTCTTGCTACTGCTGCAATCCAAGCCCCCATGACCGCCAGCAACACGACGGCCATGATCCAGCGCGGCATGACCCGTTGCCCCGACGCGGCGCATCCCCAGCACGCTCCCGGCCAGCAGCGCCACCAGGCACATGGGGCCGGTTTCAAACCAGGCAAAATCAATCAGGCTGTGAATGAAAAAAACGCCCAGGGCGACGATAACCGCCCGGAGAAGCCACGGGCCGGGCTTGTCCGTCAACCGCCCCGAAGCGAGCAATGCCCCCAGAATCAGCAAGCCCAAATAGAACGATCGCTTGAGCAGTTCCAAGGTTACGTAAGCGGCGTTGGTATTGAAATCGACGCTGGCGGCGACGTTGAGGGCGATGCCCAAACCGGCGACCATCGCCAGCAATCGGGCCGGCCCATGGCGGGGAACGTCGTGCGCCGCATGCGAATCAATTTTGTTCGGCCGGGTCATTTCCCACCACATCCGCAGCATCCACGCCAGCAGCAGAACTCCCCCCACCGCGCCCAGTTCCGCCCAGAAGCGGACGATGAAATTGTGCGGATCGCGCACTTCCTCCGACGCCTGCGGCAGCCGCACCTGAAGATAATACAGCCCGAAATTATCCCACCCCACGCCCCGCAACGGATGGCGGGTGAGCATCCGGGCCGCCCCGACCCAGTAGTGCCAGCGGAACGTCAGGCTCGACGAGATCAGATTCCCCCACGTCATCGCATGTCCCACGACCGCCAACATGCCCGCCACGAGAACGCCCGCCGCGATGAAAAACGCCCGTTGGTGGTGATTGCCCAGCCACCCGCGCCATCGCCACGCGGCCGCCAGCAGACCCACGGCCACCAGCGGCGATACCGCCGCCGCCTTGCTGGCGGTCCACCACAAGACCCACGCGCCGGCGGCCAGCGCCAGGAGGGCCATGCCCGCGGCGCTCCAGCCGGCGTTTCGCCGATCCATCACCATCCCCATCGTCACGACCAGAAGCAGCACCGTCGCCGCCGCGTAGGTGTTGGGGGAAGCGCTGAAGCCGAGCATGGCCCCGGACAGAACGTTTTTCTCGAACTGCCGGGCCTCGAAGGAGTCGGCCGTCCAACCGCGCTGGCGGAGGATGTCGGCCTTATGCTCCGTCCAGAAGCTTCTCAAGTCCGGCACGTCCAGCGACCGGTACATCACCCCCCACGCTCCATAGACCAGCAGCAGCCCGAATAGAATCGCCGCCACCGTGCGCAATTGCGCCAGCCGCGCACGAGTTGGACGGCCGACCACAACAGGGCCAGGGAGCTGATGAAGTTGAAAGCCGAAACCGTAGCGGCAAAACGATCCGCCGCCCACAGGACGCTCAGGGCCATCCACAGGCCCAAAGCTCCCATGAGGGCCAGGCTCCAGAACCCCCGCAGGGCATAATGCCGATCCATGACCCGTCGGGCGAGAATCAGAATCGCGGGCACAAAACAGAGCGCATCAAGCACCAGACTGGCAGCCGGCCCCGGCGACCGCGCCTCCACCGCCGAACCCGGCATGGTCTGCGTTTCCTGCCCATAGACCGTCTCCACAATCGTGACCCGAGCCACGACCAGGGACAGGAGGATGACCCAGGCGAAGCGGGTCAGCCAGGAACAGGGATGGGAAGAGACGTCGGGCATAGGTAAGTCCAAACCGTAAACCAATGACGAATGACGAAACCCGAAATCCGAAGGAATGACGAAATCCGAATGACGAAGGGTCATCAGGCGCTGTCACCCCGAGCGTCAGCGGGGGCTCCGCGACGCGTTGCGTCGCGGCTATTGGGGCGAATGCGACGCAAGCGTATTCGTCATTGGGGCATTCGTCATTTGTTCGTCATTCTGGTTTCGGATTTCGGGTTTCCCGCTTTGCGGCAGCGGATGTTGTTCCAACAGCGCCACCACCCCCAGCACCAGCGCCGTCTGCACGACGATCAGCATGGCCCCGAAGGTCGTCTGCACGTGGGGCAGGAGGATGGCCGCGATGGCCGTGGCGGCGCTGACCAGGTACAGGCACAGCACCGCCGTCCGCTTGGACATGCCGCGGTTTACCAGACGGTGACTAAAGTGGTTGGTGTCGCCGACGAACGGGCTTTTGCCGCGCATCAGGCGGAGGAGGCTCACCACGATCAGGTCGTACAACGGCAACGCCATCACGATCACCGGGGCCAGCACCGAATACCATCCGGCGGCCCAGGTCTTGTCCGGCGGCAGAAACGTCGTCCGAACCGTCAGAATCCCCAGCGTCAATCCAACCACCAAGCTGCCGGCGTCGCCCATGAAGATGGACGCCGGCGGGAAGTTAAAGCAGAGGAACCCCGCCAGCGCCCCCAGCAGCATCGCCAGCGTCGCGGCCACGAACCATTGCCCGATGAGCAACGTGGTCAGCAGAAACGCCGCCGCGCAAACCGCCGCCACCCCGGCCGACAGGCCGTCCATGTTGTCCAGAAAGTTGAACGCATTGGTGATGGCCGTGATCCACAGAATGGTCAGCACGATCGACGGACCCGTGCCCAGCGCCGTCAGCACCCGCAGCTTAAAGCCGATAACCAGCATGGCCGCGATGGCCAACTGCCCGATCAACTTGGGATACGGCCCCAAAGCCTTGCGGTCGTCCCAAAGCCCCAGCAGGAGCATCAGCGTCATGGCGAGAAGCACCCCGATGGCCAGCGGCGTTTGTCGCTGCATCCCCCCGACGTAGGCGGCCCACTGCGGATGGTGCGACGGCGCGGCCGACCAGGCATAAATCAACGCTCCCCCCAGCGGCAGAACGAGGCCCAGGAAGATGCCGATGCCGCCGCCCAGGGGCTTGGGGTTGGAGTGGATTTTGCGCCCGCCGGGTTTATCGACGAAACCGATCCTCCGCGCTACTCGCCGCACCACGAGCGTGGCCGACCAGGAGACGAGAAAGCTGAGTATCCCGACGCTGAGAATGCCATAGACCATTGCGCGTTCACAGGATACCTCCCCCGGCCCTATTAACAAAGCAGGGATCCGTTGCGGAATCCCTGCTTGCGGCGGTTCAGTATGCGCCAAGTGTTATGGCAGCTTCTTTTTCAGGAACTCGATGCGATCCTCGTTTTCCTTCAGTTGCCGGTTGAGAACGCGTTTGTCTTCTTCCTGACGGGCATGCTCGATTTTTCGTCGGATATCGCGCGATTCGAGTTCCAACTGTTCGATCTCGGCCATGACTTCCGCTTCGGGGTTGTAGACGGAGCTCATAAAGCCTCCCTGTTCGGATATAGTCAATTTTAGCCTGCTACGAAGGTGCGGCAACGAAAAAATACGGTATTTCCAGCTTGGATCGTGCGACGGGAAGAGACGCTGCCCTTGGGGCAGCGGCGAAACGAACTGGGCATGGGTGCTACTCGGCGGGGGCGACTTTGATGACCCGTGCGGGAATGCCCACAACCGTCGCGCCGGCTGGGACGTCTTGAATCACCACCGCGCCGGCCCCGACCACGGCGTAGTCGCCCACGCTCAGGCATTGGATGACCTTGGCGCCCAAGCCGATGAACGCCCCGTTGCCGATTCGCACCCGACCGGCCAGAAGCACGCCCGGGCAGACGTGGGCCGCTCGGCCGACCTCGCATTCATGATCCACCACGGCCGAGGTGTTGATGATGGCCGAGTCGGCCACCCTGGCTTCCGTGCAGACCACCGCTCCGGCGGCGATGACCACGTTTTTTCCCAGCGTCGCCGTAGGCGATACGCAGGCGGCAGGATGAATTGCATTGACCAGGGTAAAGCCGCTTTCTTCCATCACCTTCGCGTAGCTTTCCCGAACCCGCCCGTCCCCGATGGCCACAACCGCGGCGCGCACTTTCTTTTGCCAGAGCTTGGGCAGCAGATTCACATGCCCCAACACCGGCAATCCCCCGACGCTCGTGCCCGCCAGGTTCGCATCTCCATCAATGAAGCCGACCGGGCGGTATTCGGCCCCGGCGGCAGAATGTCCAGTACAACTTTCCCGTGTCCACCAGCCCCGACAATGACGACGTCCATGGCTTCTCCTTGCGATCAGTTTTGCACCGCCCGAGCCAACTGTTCTTCCGCGCCTGAGCACGCTCTCGGCCAAGAGCCACTTCATGCAACTGAGATGGGAGCAACTCCGCGAATAGCAGGGCGCACATTCGATCTGCACCCGTACGACGGTATCCATCCGGTCATACGGCCCGGTTCGCACCGGATTGGTCGGCCCGAAGATCGCCACCAGCGGCCGCTTCAATGCGGCGGCAATGTGCATCGGCCCGCTGTCGTTGGCGATGACCAATTCCGCCTTTTCCAACAGCGCCACCAGTTGCCGCAGATTGGTCTTTCCCGCCAGGTTGATTGAACCGGGAATCTTCCCGGCCAACTCCACGGCATCCGGCCCCCCCGCCACGACCGTTTCCAGCCCGAACCGCTGCCGCAACGGCTCGACCAGTTCCGCGAACGACTCGACCGGCCACCGCTTGGTCGGCCAGTTCGTCCCCGGCAGCAGCACCACAAACCGCTTGTCGCGCGGCAGCATGTCCGCCACCTGCGCCCGCTCGGCGTCGGTCGTCGCAAACGGAAACTCCACCGGCTGCGTCTCACAGCCGATGACCTCGGCCATTTTCAGATACCGCTCGATGGCATGCTGTTCCATCGTGTCGATCCGCACGCGATGGGTATAAAACAGCCACGCCCCCTCGCGGGCGTTGGCAAAGCCAATGCGGATGGGGGCGCGCGTCTGCCAGGCCATCCACCCGCTGCGGAACAGCCCCTGCAAATCCACCACCAGATCGAAGCGGTGGCGGCGCAGTTCCCCGGCAAAGCGAAGCAGTTCCAACGCCACCTTCGGGTTCTTCCACATCTTTCCCAGCCGCTTGCGGTCGAAGCGGATCAACTCCAAATCCGGCAGCCCTTCCAGCAGCCCCGCACACGCCGGCGTCACCAGCCAACTGATCTTCGCCCCCGGCCACCGCCGACGGATCAGATTCCACACCGGCAGCGCATGCACCACGTCGCCGATGGCGCTCGGCTTGATAATCAAAATCCGCGGCGTTTGTGTTTTCAGCACAACCCGATTCATGGTCATTCCGCTTCTTCCCGATAGATTCGCGCAAACGGCGCATAACCCTGACACAGCGCCAGCGAATCTTCCGGCGTGTATTGCGGATGTTCCCGCATGCTCAGCAGCAGCCGGCGCATCCCTTCGCCGATGCCCCAATGGCAACGAATCCCGTCCACGTCGATCAGGATCGGCGTCGGCCCGCGCCGCGGGTCGTCCAGCACGATCCAATTGCTGGCCTTGGCGTCCCAATGATATAGCCCGGTCTGCTCCAATTGACGAAGCAGCCGCCCGGTTCGTCGCAGCAGCATATCCCGCTGCGGCGGCCGCATCGCGTCCAGGTCCACGCCGGCCAGCGTCGCGCCGGGGATCCGTTCGCAGACGATGACCGAATCGGTCACGTATCCGAGGACGCGTTTTTCCATCATCAGCATCGGCCAGGCCGTGGGAATACTGCGGTAGATCAGCCGCCAGGTTTTGTACCACGCCCGTCTCGCCCGTCCGCCGCGCCCGATTTCGTTGAGATACCGATACCAGTATCGTCTTCGCGGCCGTTTCACGATCACCGGGATTGGCTTGCCGCCCAGGATCACCTCGCCGGCCAGGACGTCGCCGCTGGCGCTGCGCTTGAGGATTTCCAGTTGATCGGCCTCGATCTGCGACCGGAGCAGCGCCCACGCCGATTGCCAGTCCTTTTCGTCCACCCGCAACCGGCTGGCGGCGGACCAGCGCTGCGGATACTTGAACTGCCTGCCGAACACGCCGCCCCAGCCGTCTTCGGCCTCCAAGCGGCCGAAATAACGGTTATCCGAAAAAATTCGTTTCAGCGACTTTCGCCACAGCACCCGGCCGACGGGATTCTTCACCGGCATGGCTCCCCCCGGGCCGATCAATTCCCACGCCCGCTGCAAATCCGTCCGTGTTGCAAATCGCGAGATGCTGTCGGCCAGCAGCATCACATCCCGCTGCGTCAGCCCGCCCGAATGCACCGCATAGCCGTCCAGCAGATACACCTTGCCGTTGTGCAACAGAAAGTTGCCCAGGTGCAGATCATTGTGGCCCAGCTTCGCCCGCCCCAGTTCATACACCAGCGTGCGAATTTGCCGGGAGAGTTCCAGATGATTTTTGATCGGCTCGCCGCTCAGTTCCGACTCATTGAGATACTGGTCCAACTGAATCGACGGCTCGAGGGCTTCCAGGATGACCGCATCACCGACCTGATCTTTGAGACGGAACCCCAGCATGGCCGCCACCGCACGGGGGGCGGCAATACCGGCCTTTTGCAAAAGCTGCAATTGCTGAAATTCGCGCACGGCCGGGCTCCCGCGGAACAGCCGTTTAAGCCGGCCGGTCTGACGGGGATAAAATTTCAAATAATACGCCTGTCCCTCGTGCTCGAACCGCCAGACCTGGCGATAACCCCGGTCTTTCACCAGCGTCCCGATGCGCGGAAGGTCTTTGAGCGTTTTTTCCAGTTCTTTGGCGTCCACTGAGATCAAGTTATATCAGACCTTCCCCGTGCCGAGAAATCGCCCGGCCCCGGGTTTCCACGAGGGCGGAGAAAGTCCTGAAAAGGTTTGGAACCGCCAAGGGAAGAGAATGATGAACGATGAATGATGAACGATGAAGGTGGAAAGAAGAGCAGTTAATAAGAGCTGGTTCTCTTCCTCCTTCATCATTCATCATTCTGACTTTTCTTTCTTGGCGGCCTTGGCGGTTCAAAATCTTCTTCTTTGCGTCCCGGCGGTTTCTCTCCTGTGCAAACCAGACCTATTCCCCCTCCCGGCGTTAGTTTGTAGGATTGGGTTCATGCTGCAACGACGTACCACCCGAGCCGGCGTAGTGTATTACGCATCCCCGCTTCTGGAAGACCTGGGCATCCCGCACGCCTTCAGCACCCGCATCGGCGGCGTCAGCCCGGAGCCTTTCGATTCGCTCAACCTGGGCAATCCCAGCGGCTGCGGGGCGCAGGACGACGCCCAGCATCTTCAGGAAAACTACCGGCGGCTTCAGGCCGCCGTGGGATTGGACAGCCGCCAGCGCTGCTGGGCCCATCAGGTCCACGGCGCCCAGGCGCTGTTGGTGCAGGAAGGCGAGCCGTTCGTCAACAACCAGCCCGCCGATGCGCTGGTCTGCACGGACGTGCGGCGACTCGTGGCCGTTCGCGTGGCCGACTGCGTGCCCATTCTCCTGGCCGACCGCAAAGGCAAAGTCGTCGCCGCCGTGCATGCCGGCTGGCGCGGCGTCGTTGCCGCCGTCGCGCCGGCCGCCGTGCGGACGATGCAGCGGCTTTCCGTCTCCCCGACGGATTTGTTCGCCGCCATCGGGCCTTGCATCGGAGCCGACGCCTTTGAAGTCGGCCCCGAGGTGTTGGCCGAATTTGCCGCCGCCTTTGGCGATAACGCGCCTGTCGTCCGCCAAGTTGGGGAAAAGGGACAGGTCGATTTGCGACAGGCCGTGCGGATGCAGCTTTTGGCCGCCGGCATCCCTCCCCGCCATATCGATATCACTGATCGCTGCACTTACCGCGACCAGCCGGAATTTTTCTCCCACCGCCGGGACAACGGCGTGACCGGCCGCATGGCCGCCATCATCGGGTGCAAATAACCATGCCTCCCCCCTCCCAACCCACCCTGCGCCCCGCCCATAGCCGCCGCCCAACGGGCGGCGGAGCCCTCGACAACTCCCTCCTTCCCCCCATCCTGCTGATCCTCGCCATCTTATTGATCTTCGCCCGCGTGTGCGGCTTTGAGTTCGTCTTCTGGGACGACAACATCCTCATCTGCGGCAACCCCTGGCTCAACCCTCCCAGCTTTCAGGGCCTCTGGCGTTTCTGGAGCGAACCCCACGCCCACCTTTACATCCCCCTGGTCTACAGCGTCTGGTCCGCACTGGCCGCCGTCGCGCAACTGGACGTGCCCGACCAATTCGGCATCCGTCTCAACCCCCAGGTCTTTCACGCCGCCAACCTTCTGACGCACATCCTGACGGCCCTGATCGTCATGGCCATTCTCAAGCGGCTCACCCGCCGCGTCTGGCCTTCGCTGGCGGGGGCGATGTTGTTCGCCCTTCACCCGCTCCAGGTCGAGCCCGTCGCCTGGGCAACCGGCATGAAGGATCTGCTGGGCGGATTGCTCTCGTTTGCCGCACTCTGGCAATATCTGTCGTACGCCGACAACCCCAATGCCTCGGATCGCGGCAAGTCCCACTACCTGGCCGCCACCGCCCTTTTCGCACTGGCGATTCTGGCCAAGCCCTCGGCCGTCGTCGTGCCCCTCTTGGCCGGCGCTGGATGCGGGCATTTGCCGCCGCCCCTGGCGGCAGGTCATCAAGCCGCTGGCGCCGTGGATGGTTTTAACCATTCCATGCCTGATCTGGACCCGCATGATCCAGCCCGCCGATTACCTCCCCTCCACGCCCCTGTGGGCTCGGCCGTTCATCGCCGCCGACGCACTCGTGTTCTATTTGCGCAAGCTCGTCTACCCGCTCAACCTGGCCTTCGATTATGGCCGAATGCCGCAGGTGGTGCTGCAACAGGGAATCACTTACGCCCTCTGGATCATCCCCGTGGCGATGGTCTTGCCGGCGTGTATTTGGAAGCGTCACCGCCGCTGGCTGCTGACGGCGATGGCGGTTTTCGCTCTGGGCATGCTGCCCGTTTTGGGGCTGACTTCGTTTTTCTTCCAGTTCTATTCCACCGTCGCCGACCGCTACGTCTATCTCTCCATGCTCGCCCCGGCCCTGCTGCTGGCCTATCTGCTCGGCCAATATTCCGGCCGTATCTCCGCCATAAGCTGCGTCGGTTTGATCGTTCTTTTCGGCACGGCGTCGGTGCGTCAGGTTGGCTTCTGGAAAGACACACCCGCCCTCTTCGAGCACGCCATCGAGGTCAACCCGCGCAGCTACATCGCCCACCACAATCTGGCCAACTATTTCACCCGCCAGGGCGACCTGCGCCGCTCCGCCGACGAACTCGCCATTGCCTTGGACATCGTCGATTCCATGCCCTCCGACGCGCGCAAGACCTCGCACGAATCCCACAACGCCCTGGGCCTGGTCCTGATGAGCCAGCAGCGCTACCCCCAGGCCGTCCGTCAATTTGAATTGATGCTGCGGCTCGATCCCGGCCACGCCGAAGCCGCGAAGAACCTGCAACTCGCCCGGGAAAAACTAACCCCAATCCCTAATCCCTAATGTTTTTCTTCCAGCGACGGCGTGATCGTCACCTGCGCCGTTTCTTTCCCCAGCCGGATTCCTCCCAGTTCCGGCATCCACTTGATCTTCAGAGCCTTGTCGAACTCCGCCCGCGAGAACTGCTCGCGGCGAAGCACCTTGTGGGCCTGGCGGATTTTTTCCCACCCCCCGGCCTGATTGCGGAAGTACCACAACTCGACGCGCCAGACCACCTGCCCCGGCGCCGCACTGCCGTCCGGATTGACGAACGGCTTGGTGCGGATCAACTGCACCAGGACCACGGCCCGCTCGTGCGAGCCGCAAAGGCGCAGCACGTCGCTTCTGTCGTAAAACGAGGGAATGGCAATGACGTCCTGAATCTGCTTGCGGTCGTCCTCGTCCAGCGGGCCGGCTTCGGGGTTGGCCGGCTCTTCGTTGTACCAGGCCATATCCGCCCCGCAGTACGTCGTCCCGTCCGCCAGCGTCAGCGTCAGATCGTACGCAACGTCCGGCAGAAGGTCGGCAAACGTAACCGCCCGGCCCTTTACCACGCCCGGCGTCTTTACCTTCAACTCCCGTACCATCGCGACGGCCGATCGGGCTTCGACCTTCTCCGGCAACCGAACGGTCAACTCAATCCCGCCCGCCTGCGCCTGTGAAACCAGAATCGCCGCAAACACCCAGCCCAGTGCGTTTCGCATCCCAAGGTTCTCCTGTGGCGGCAATCATACCATCCAAAGGCGTAAAATTATTGCCGTCCCGCTCCCGGCCGGGGCTATTTACAATCCGCCACATGCGTGTGGGACTATTCAGCAATACCGACGGACGTACCGACGGCCTGGCCAGCGCCATCGAGGTGTTGTGCCGGCGGGAAGCTTCGCTGTTCATTCACTGCGGCGACGTGGAGGGATGCCACGTGCTCGATACGCTGGTTGGCTACGACGCCGGTTTCGTGTGGGGCGACCGCGATTACGACCGCGCCGACCTCCTTCATCATGCCCACTCGCTGCAAATCCGCTGTTTCGGATTGCTTGGCGACCTGACCCTCGACGGCAAACGCATCGCCGTCCTTCACGGCGACGATAAGCAACTCCTCCGCACCCTCGTCCAGGAGCAGCAGCACGATTACCTGTTCTGCGGCGAAGGGCTTGACGTCCGCGACCGGCGAATCGGCAAAACCCGCCTCGTCTTCCCCGGCGCCCTCCACGGCGGCCGTCGCCGCACGGCCGCCCTTCTGGACATCCCCACTGGCAACCTCGAATTCCTCGCCGTCTGATCTTCCAGGATTCCCCGGTTCATCCTCTACCGCCCCGCGGGGCCGGATCGCGCTTTCGCCGGGCTTTCCTTTCCCCGCCAAGCTGGATTAAAATCCCCCCGATGCCCGAACACGTAACCATTCTCGGCGACGGCGCGATGGCCACCGTCTGCTCCATCATCCTCTCCCAGCGCAACCACAAGGTCACCCTCTGGGGCGCGTTTCGAAGAATCCATCGAGCGGCTGGTCCAGAACCGCGAAAATCAGCGTCTGCTGCCCGGCGTCAGCGTACCCGAACGCGTCCGACTCACCGCCAACGACCGCGACGCCTTCAACGATGCGACGCTGATCGTTTCGGCCATTCCCACCCAGTTCATGCGCAGCGTCTGGAAGCGGCTGCGCGCTCGCGTGCCCGCGGGCCTTCCCATCGTCTCCGTCGCCAAGGGCATCGAAAACGACACGCTCCTGCGGCCCACGCAGATCATCGCCGACGTGCTGGGCGGTAAAAAAAGTGTTCACGACGGCCCGGTTTGCGATTGGCCGTTGGCGGCGTTGTCCGGCCCCAATATCGCCGCCGAGCTCGCCCGGTATCTGCCCGCCACCGCCGTCACAGCCGCCGAAGACCCCGCCGTGGCCCAGCGCATCCAATCCGCCTTCACCACGCCGTGGCTGCGAATCTACACCAACAGCGACGTCATCGGCGTCGAGTTGGCCGGTGCGATCAAGAACGTCATCGCTATCGCCGCCGGTATTCTGGACGGCCTGGGCGCCGGCAACAACGCCAAGGCCGCCTTGATTACCCGCGGCTTGGTTGAAATCACCCGCCTGGGCATGGCCATGGGCGCCAAGGAAGAAACCTTCCACGGTTTAGCCGGCCTGGGTGATCTGATCACCACCTGTGTCAGTCCCGAAGGCCGCAACCGCAGCGTCGGTGAACAACTCGGCAAAGGCCGCTTGCTCAGCGCCATCCTCAAGGGCACCGACAGCATCGCCGAAGGGGTTCCCACCACCCGTTCCGTTGCCGAGCTGGCCCGCCGCTATCGGGTCGAAATGCCCATCACGCAAGCGGTCTTTTCCGTCCTCTTTGAAGAAAAAGACGTGTTGCATGCGTTAAGCAACCTCATGGCTCGTGAGGCCAAGCCCGAGCATACAAAATAGTCCAAACACCTGTTTTTGATGCCCTTACATAAAATCCTTAAAGTTTGAATCTTGCGATATTCCGAGATGGGCGGGCTCGGGCGTTCTCTCCCTTGGCTCGATCAGGCAAGGGGATTATCCATTTCAGCCTAAAATCGCGTATGATATGGGACTGCCTTCACGGGCAGTGGAGTTGCTGGAGCTATGAAAAACGTCAGTCGTCGTGGTGTGTCAGTCGTGCTGGCTATCAGTTTGGGACTTGCGGCAAGCGGCTGCGCCAACAGTACCGAGAACGGCGCTTTGATCGGCGGTCTCGGCGGTGCGGCGCTGGGGGCCGGGATCGGCAGCCTGTCGCACGCGCGGGCCGGGGAAGGCGCGTTGATCGGCGGGGCCATCGGCGCCATCGCCGGCGGCCTGATCGGTCATGCCGTAGACAAGAACAAAGAAGCCGACGAAAAGCGGTTTGACGAAGAGAACCGCAACATCCGCGAAGCCCGCCAGGCTCAAACTCCTCAATACGCCACCGTTACCAAGCAGGACGTGACCGTCTGGGCCTCGCGCGGGGTCAGGGACGAAATCATCATCGACCGCATCCAACGCAGCGGCACCGTGTTCCACCTCACGGCCGCCGACGAAAACCAGCTCCGCGACGCCGGCGTCAGCGACGAAGTCGTCCGCGCCATGAAAAACACCGCCCGCCAATAGAAGCGATAAAAAGACAATGATGAATTAGGAATGATGAACGATGAAGGTGGAAGAAAACCAGCTTTTATAACTGCTCTTCTTTCCTCCTTCATCGTTCATCATTCCTAATTCTGACTTCCTCGGTCAGGATAGAAAAATCCATCCCGGAAGAACCTCACCCTTTTACAGCGAAACCGATTCGGGGATTTCAGCGTTGTGGGAGACGCTCTGGACGTCGTCGTTGTCTTCCAGAGCTTCAATGAGCCGCAGGATGCGGTGGGCCATCGATCCTTCCACCGGCACCGTGTTGAGCGGAACGTTGGTGATCTCGGCGGCCTCGACGGCTACGCCGGCGGCGGTGATGGCTTCCTTGACCTTGTGGAAGGTCGCGGGGGCCGTGATCACTTCGTAGACTTCGCCTTCGTTCTTCACGTCCTCGGCGCCGGCGTCGAGGGCGATTTCCATCAGGCGATCTTCCCCCACCGCGTCGGCCTTGATGGTAATGATGCCCTGCTTGGAAAACTGGAACGCCACCGAGCCCGTGGTGGCGAGGTTGCCGCCGGCCACTTCGAAGATCTTGCGCAGTTCCGGGGCGATGCGGGCGCGGTTGTTGGTCAGCGCGTCGATGATCAGCGCCACCCCGCCGGGGCCGTAGCCTTCGTAGGTGATGGATTCGAAGTTTTCCGCGCCCAGTTCGCCGGTGCCTTTGAGAATCGCCTTTTCGATGGTGTCCTTGGGCATGTTGGCGGCCTTGGCTTCGTCGATGACGTAGCGTAACGTCAGGTTGTCGCGCGGGTCGCCGCCGGCCCGGGCGGCAATGATGATCTTGCGGGCGATCTTGCTCCAGACCTTGCCCCGCTTGGCGTCGGTGCTGGCCTTGGCCCGTTTGATTTTCGCCCAATGACTATGTCCTGCCATGCTCGCTCCTGATTAACGAATTGACTTCACTTCCTGGCCTGTACGGGCCGGGTCGCCGGTTCGAGCACCGGGGCAACCTGAACCGGTTGCCGCCGCTCGCCGGATTTTAATTTCTGCACCAGACGCAACCGCAGTTGTTTCAGATCATCCCGATCATCGTCCTGATCGTCGAGCCGGTCCATCGACCGCTGCCATTGCTTATCCGCGTCGGCGCGACGGCCTAGTTTATACAGTACGTCGCCCAGATGATCGAGAACCACCGGGTCCGGCCGGGCGGCCGTCCCCAGGGCTTGCTCCAGATACCGGCGGGCCTCTTCAAACCGGCCACGCTTATACAAAACCCACCCGAGGCTGTCGAGGAAAGATTGATTGTCCGGCTCACTCTTCAACGCCGTGCGAATGCACGATTCGGCCTGATCCAGATTGCGGCCCTCGTCGGCCCAGCCGTAACCCAGATCATTGTTGGCGCCGGCGTGGGTGGGTTCCAGGCGGATCACCTGCCGAAGCACTTCTTCGGTCGTCTGTTTCTGATCCACGCGGGTGTACAGTTGGGCCACGTAATACAGCAGGTCCGCGTCGCGGGCCACGGCGTTGCGCATCGCATCCAGCACGCGGGACGCCTCGGCCATGCGGTTGCGGGCGGCATAGAGGCGAACCAGGCTGGTGATGGCGTCGCGGTTGTCTGGATGCCGCAACCGCTCCTCCTCCAGCAGCGCCACATACCGCTCGACCCGCCCGGTCTGGGCGTACAGCGACTGCAACGAGGCCAGGACATCCGGGTTGTCGCTGTTGTTCTTAAAGACGGCCAGAAGAATCTGCTCGGCGTTGTCCGGACGCTTGAGCTGAATGTAAACGCTGGCTTCCAGGATGCGGGCATTGACGTTGCCCGGATCGGCCGACAGCCAGGTGGTTAAAACCTTGACCGCCTGGTCCATCGAGCGGCGCTGAAGGTAATAACGAAAGAGACTGACGTACGCGTCCTCGTAGCCGGGGAAGTCGGCGATGATCTTCCAGAGCATCTGCTCGGCGCGGACTTCTTTGCGCAGGGCCAGCAGGGTGTTGGCATAAGTGAAATGCAAGTCCGGCGACCATCCCCCCAGCTTCATGGCCTGGGCGAACGCATCATTCGCCTGTTCCAGTTCTTTCTGATTCAGCAGCGTCAGCCCCCGCAGTTCCGCGGCAAGGGCCGCGTCGCCACGCTGCGACGCCTGCCCGGCCAAAGCGAGCGAAGCCCGGGCCTTCTGGGCCTCGTCCCAATCCGGCCGCGCCCAATACTGCCCCAGCAGCAACCGATACGCCGGGGCCAGCGGCGGGTCCAGCTTGACGGCCTGCTCCAGGGCGGTGCGGGCCAGCACGTCCCGGTTCCACATGTCGGCGATGCGCGAGACCCAGAAATGCTTGACCGCCATCGCCTGGGGACGAACCATCAGCCGCTGGAGGTCCGCCAGCCGCAGCCGGTTTTTCTGCGTCGGCCGCAGCAGGTCCGACCAGAGCGGGGCGAGTTCGCGGAGCAAGGCGGGCCGGCGCGCGATGGATTCGATGAGCAGTCGGGCCGCGTCTTCGACCGCGCCTCGGTCGGTGTAAAACCTGAACAGCCGCCGAACCACGTCGGATTCGACGTTGCCGGAATCAACGGCCCGGGCCAGGAGTTTTTCGGCCTCGGTCTGCCGGCCTTGCGAGCGAAGCACGTCGGCCAAGGCAAAGAGGATGGCGCGGTCGTCAGGCCGCCGGGCGTGCAACGCGGCCAATTCCTCGCTCACGGCGTCGGCCCGCCCGATCTGGCGGTACACGTCGCGCAGCAGGTCCAGCGAATCGGCGCTGGCGCGAAAGCGTGTCACGCATTCGGCCGCCAGCCCCTTGGCCTGGTCCCGCCGCCCCAGCGACAGCAACGCATGGACAATGCGGGATTGAATCTCGAAGTTATCCGGGTCGCGTTCGGCGACCCGGGTGTAAGCGTTCAGCGCCCGGGCGGCATCGCCCAGTCGCTCGTAAAGCTGTCCGATCGGCTGGTAGAGGGTTTCCGGACGGTTGGCCAGGTATAACAGTTCGGGATTGCCCCTCAGCCCCATTCCCGCATGTCCGAGCCGCTCCACGAGCAGTTCGTAACGATCCAGCGCCGCCCGGTCGTAGCCCGCCTGTTGCAAGGCGCGGGCGAGGAAGAAATCGGCCAGCCCGGCGGAGTCTTCGTCGCTGCGATAGTCGCTGGTCTGCATCGCCAGCCGCAATCGGTACAGGGCGTGCGGCACGTCGCCTTTGAGCAAATACTGCCGGCCCAGCAGCACCTGTAACTGCAAGTGGTCCGGCCGAAGGCTCGCGGCGGTTTCGAGTTCGGCGATGGCCTGATCGCCGGCCGAAGCCGGATCGAGAAACGCCCGCCCCAAAGCGTAGTGCAGATCGAAACTGTCCGGATCGAGAGTCAGCGCCTTTTGCAACGCCGCGATGGCGGTGAAACGCTGACGATCCATCAGGGCCGTGCGGGCCTGGGCGTATAAAACGAGGGCTTCGACGGGCGTCCGCCCGCCCGGCCGGGTGGTCGGACGGGTCGCCGGCAGGACCGGGCAGGGCCGGATCTGATCCAGCGTCAGCAAGGCTTGGGGGGTAACGGTTCGACTCACCGGCGCCGAAGTCGCCGGCCGCGATGCCGACGGCGCCCTGCCGCCGCAACCCGCGACGGCCGCGCCAAGAAGACAGGTGAAGATAAGACGCGAAGCGCCACGCATTACGTCATTCGTCCGTTTCGCCGCGGCCCGCGGGGCCGCACGCGCTCACGGAATCAACTTATTCAGCGGATACGTGATGATCCCGGTCGCCCCGGCCCGCTTCAGCCGGGGAATCAATTCCCGCTCCTGCTTTTCTTCCAGGATCACTTCGACGGCCACCCACGTCGGGTCGGCCAGGCGGCTGACGGTCGGGCTCTTCTCGGCCGGCAGGAATCCAACGACTTCCTGCAACTTGTTTTCCGGCACGTTCATCTTCAACCCCACCTTGGCCTTGGCGTCGATGGCGCCCTTGAGCAGCATGGCGATGTTTTCCATCTTCTCGCGTTTCCAGGGGGTGTTCCACGCCTCCTTGTTGGCGATAAAACGGGTGGTGCTGCGGAGAAGCGTCTCGACGATGCGCAGGTTGTTGGCGCGAAGCGAGGAGCCGGTTTCCGTGCAATCGACGATGCCGTCGAGCAAGCGGGCCTTGATTTCGGTGGTGCCCCAGGAAAATTCCACGGTGACGTTGATGCCGCGGGACTGGAAATAGCGCCGCGTCACGTTGACCAGTTCGGTGGCGATGATGCCCCCGGCCAGGTCTTCGGGCTTGTGAATGTTGCTTTCCTCGGGGACGGCCAGAACCCACTTGATGGGGTTGGTGCTGGCGCGGGAGTATTCCAACTCGCAGATTTCGACCACGTCGTTTTCGTTGCCGTTTTCCACGACCCAGTCATGACCGGTCAACCCGCAGTCGATGATGCCGTCGCTGACGTAGCGGCTGATCTCCTGGGCGCGGAACAGCACCGCGGAAATCTTGTCGTCGTCAAACCGGGGAAAGACGCTGCGGTCGGGGATGGAGACGCGGTAGCCGGCGCGTCCGAACAGATCGACGGTGGCGTGCTGCAGGCTGCCGCTGGGGAGTCCGAAACGAAGCGTGGAAGCGGGAAGTCGGTCGGTCATAGCCATAACTGATTTTCCTGATCTGGGAACAACGTTGATCTGCCGCAACGCGGGCGGCCTTATAGTCCGGTTAGTTTCAGCCCTCAAGCCTTCTGCCTGGCCTTGCGTTTGCCGGCGTCGTCCTCGCTGACCGCCCGGCGCAGGGCGCAGAAGAATTCGTAGCACTCCTCGGCCTTGATGTGGTGCTCGATGAATTTCTGGGCCTCTTCCAGAGACAACGCCTCCTCGATGATGCCGGCTTCGCGCAGGTAGCCGAGCATGAGATCGTCAAGGGGGAACGCCGCGCCGCCGTCGAGGGCGAAGAGCATCACGTACGCCTCGACGAACGGATGAATGTCGGGCAATTCCCGCAGGAACTGGCGCGTGTCGCGCTTGGAGACGGTGCTGAAGCGGTCGAGGCTCATGGTGTGCTCACGCTCGAAGATGGCGTTGAGCGACTGGGTAATCATGGCCACCCGCCGTTCGATGGCCGGGTAGCGCACGCCCAGCAGTTCCTGGATTTCCAGGTCCGTGGCCACGCGCAGCTCGTTGAGGTCCACGAACTCGCGGTCGATGAGCTTCATGGCTTCGTCGGCCTTGGCGTCGGGCACGTCAAAGGACATGGCCCCGCGCACCAGCGCCTTGAGCGGGTCCAGCTTCTGCATGGGCGCGGGTTTGGCTTCCTTCAGCAGCCGCTTCATCAGCGCCCGCAACTCTTCCGCGTGTTTGGTGGCGTTCTTCATAAGATTTACTTGCTTTGCTCGCCTTCGGGCGTCTGCTCGGCCTCGGCCCGCTTGCGATCCAGTTCCGCGTTCTCCTCCGCTACCTTGCGGAGCAAGTCCAACACGGCCAGTTCCTTCTTGAGGTCTTCGTCGATATGAAATTTCAGGTACGGAGCGACGCGAAGCGTCATGGCCTTGGTCAGCCGCGTCCGCATCAGACCGGCCGAATGCCGCAGCGCGTTCAACGCCGCGTTCTGCTGGCCCGGCGTGCCCATGATGGTGACGAACACGTCGGCGATCGACATGTCGGGGCTCACCTTGACGCGGGTGATGCTGGGCATACCCATCAGACGCGGGTCGTTCAACTCGCGCAGGATGATCTGCGCCAACTCCTGCTGGATGACACTCGCGGCTCGTTCGGTGCGTCGGGACATAGTTAAAACAATTATGAATGATGAATTATGAATGATGAAAGAGGAAAGAAGAGCAGGTGATAGCGGCTTGCTTCCTTCTTCATCATTCGTCATTCACCGTTCAGCATTTCTCCTTCACAACAACTCAATCCGATAGTCCATCAAATCCACCTGCGGCACGAGGCGGACAAAGTCCACCAGCTTGCTCAGGGCCGACTCCACATACCGCCGGTCGTTGGCGACCATCGCCAGGCCCAGAATCGAGCGGCGATGCTCCTCCAGGGCGCCGACCTCGGCGATAGAGACGTTATGCCCGTTGGCGATGCGGTCCTTGAGGCTCTTGACCACCCGCCGCTTGTCCTTCAAGGACATGGCGTCGGCAATCGACAATTCCAGTTGCAACACGCCGATAGTCATGCCGTGGGATTTGCAATTTGCAATTGCCAATTTGCAATTGAAGAAGCAGTGGACGTTCCTTCGTCTTCAATTGCAAATTGCAAATCGCAAATTGCAAATCTCCTAGAGCGTCCTCTGGATCGTCTCCCGGGCGTAGGCTTCGAAGCGGTCGCCGATCTTGATATCGTCGTAGCCCACGAGCTTGATGCCGCATTCGAAGCCCGCCTTCACTTCTCGCACGTCTTCCTTCACGCGACGGAGGGAGTCCAGAACCAGATCTTCGACGACGACCACGCCGTCGCGGATGAGGCGAATCTTGCTGCCGCGCTGGATGTGGCCGTCGGTGACCATGCAGCCGGCGATATTGCCGACCTTGGACACCTTGAACACCTGGCGGACCTCCGCGTGGCCATGAAGCTTTTCGCGGATTTCCGGTTCGAGCAGGCCCGAAAGGGCCTTCTTCAGATCGTCGAAAATCTCGTAAATCACGCGGTACAGACGAATCTCCACGCGGCGCTGCTCGGCCATCACGCGGGCGCCTTCGTCGGGCGCGACGTGGAAGCCGATGATGACCGCGCCGGAGGCGTCGGCCAGTTCCACGTCGCTCTCGGTGATGCCGCCGACGGCGGCGTGAATCACCACAACCTTG
This sequence comes from uncultured Phycisphaerales bacterium, assembly GCA_963841305.1. Taxonomy (GTDB): domain Bacteria; phylum Planctomycetota; class Phycisphaerae; order Tepidisphaerales; family Tepidisphaeraceae; genus CAWJBR01. The sequence continues at coordinate 1,083,315 of CAWJBR010000002.1, forward strand.
ACCTCGCTGGTGTTGGCGTCGGTCACGGTCTTGGCCAGCGTCTCCACGGAACCCTGCACGTCGCCCTTGATGATCAGCTTGATTTCCTTGACGTTGGCCTGATCCATCGTCTTGAGGATGCTGTCCAGCGAGACCTGCGTCTTGTTGGCCAGTTGCTGCTGGCGGGTCTGGTGTTCGCGTTCCTCGGCGATGGACCGGGCCCGGTCCATGTTTTCCACGACGTAGAACTTCTCGCCGGCGTTGGGCAGCGAAGCCATGCCGCTGACGATGACCGGCGTCGAGGGGCCGGCCTCGGGGATGCTCTCGCCGCGGTCGTTGAACAGGCTGCGGATTCGGCCAAAGCCCGGGCCGGAGATGATGATGTCCCCGACCTTGAGCGTCCCGTCCTGCACCAGGACGGTGGCCACCGAACCCAGACCCTCGTCCATGCGCGACTCGATAACCGTGCCGCGGGCCGGAGCCGTGGGATCGGCCTTGAGTTCCAGGAGCTGGGACTGGTAATCCAGAATTTCAATGAGTTCGGGAATGCCCTGGCCCGTGTGAGCGCTGGTGCGGATCACTTCAATGTCGCCGCCCCACTCGACGGGGTTGAGCCCCTGGCCGGCAAGCTGGCCGAGCACCTGCTGCTCGTTGGCGTCGGGCCGGTCGATCTTGTTCATCGCCACCACGATCGGCACCTTGGCGGCGCGGGCGTGGTTGATCGATTCGATCGTCTGGGGCTGAACGCCTTCGGCCGCCGAGACGACCAGCACCACCACGTCGGTCATGGTCGCGCCGCGGGCCCGCATGGAGGTGAAAGCCTGGTGGCCGGGCGTATCGATAAACGTCACCCGCTTGTCGCCCAGTTGAACCATCCAGGCGGCGGTGTGCTGCGTGATGCCGCCCGCTTCGCCGGCGGCCACGTTGGCGTGGCGAATCTTGTCCAGCAGGCTGGTCTTGCCGTGGTCAACGTGTCCGAGAATGGTGACGACCGGCGGACGGGTAACCAGCTTCTCGACGTTCACGCGCGAGGCGAATTCCTTCTGCAACTGCTCTTCCATCGTCTCCTGGCGTTTGATGTGCAGTTCGATGCCATACTCCAGCGCCATGGATTCGGCCGTCTCGCGGTCCAGCGCCTGGTTGATGTTAGCAAACACGCCCTGCTTCATCAGCTTGGAAATAATGTCGTTGGACTTGATGCCCAGTGCGGCGGAGAGATTCTTGACGGTGATCGGCTCTTCGACCTCAACCGGCTGGCCTTTCTGCACAATCGTCTTGGCCGGCCCGTGCTGGCCCCGCTCGGCCCGCTTCTTCAGGTGGCTGTCGAAAGTGGCCCGGGCCTGGGTCGCAGCCAGAAGGCGGTCCCGACGCTCGATGAGGTCGGCTTCGGTGTACTCCTTGAGCTTCTCCATGGCCTCGCCGCGACGGCCGTCCGGCCCGCGACGACGGCTGGACAAAGTCCGGCTGCCCTTGCCGGTAGCCTTTTTCTTATTCTCTTCTTCCTCGTCGTCGGCGCTCTTGACGCCCCGGCCGGTCGTGGGACGAGCCTGGGTGAAAGGCGCCGGCTCATCACTGGCCGGACCAAAGCCGCCGGGAGCGCGACGCGGCCGGGGAACGGGAACGTTCTCCGGCTTCTCTTCGCGAACCACGCGCGGGCCTTGGATCTTGGCCGGCTCCAGAATGTGCAGCTTGGGCGCCGGCACAACCGGTTTGCGCGCCACGGGCGGGTGCGCCTGACCGGGCCGGTTGGCCAGAGTGACCGTCGGCCTGGCCACGCGAGGATGATCGCCATGGCCCTGCGAATGACCCGTTGGCGGGTGCGCAGGCGCGGCCAGCGCAGTCCCCGCCGCCGGAGCAACCGGAGCGGGCTTCTCTACCGCAACCGGGGCCGCCGGAGTTTCCGTCGCCACCGGGGCCGGAGCCACCGGAGTCGACTCGGGGGCGGACGGTGCGACAACCGCCGGAGTTTCGACCGGGGCGACCGGAGCGGCTTCGGCCGTTGTCTCTTTCTCTTTATGCGGATGAGCATGCTTTCGCGGATGATGCGCCGCGGGGGCTTTTTCTTCCGTCGTCTCGACGGCCGTCTCCACGGCAGACGTCGGCTCGGCCTCATGCTCTTGGGAGTCCTCGGCCTTTTTCTTGCGGCTGCGGCTGGTCTTGGGCTTGACGGCCACTTCCGTCTCGGCCGGCGCAGCGACCTCCACGGCAGTGCTTACGCCCTGCCCCGATTGGAACCACTCGCGCACCGACTCGGCAAGGCCCAAGGCCAGAACGCTCATGTGGTTCGGCGCCTTCTCGCCCAGTCCTTCGCTCCGCAGCCGGTCCAGAATCGACTTGCTGGGTACGTTCAGTTCCTTGGCCAGTTGATTGACTCGAATGCCTTTAGCCAAAACAGTCTCCAGTCCGTAATCCGCAATCCCCGGCCTTCAACCGATTCCAGCCACCAGGCTGGTTAATCACTCACGATAAGGCCCGGAATCATACTCTCTTCTATTGTTACGTCATCCAATCCGCACAGGTCGAACCGTCGCATCACCTGGGCTCATCAGGGCTCGGCTTGGGCGGTTCGGTGCGGCCCTCGGCCAGCGCCGCCGTATCGGCGTCCTCGTCGGCGAAGTCTTTACGATCCGCCGAAGCTTCGCTCGCCCCGAGGCCCTTGACGGCCTCTTCCTCAGGCGACATCTCTTCGCCGGTTGCCTGAGCACGCTCTTCATGAACCGTCACTTCCGGGGCCGCGCCGCCGGAAGCTTCCAGGGCTCCGGGCATCTGCCCGCCCGTCGCGCCGGCTTCGGAGACGTCCTCGGTCGATTCATCGGCCTGAGCCTCGCCGCGCAGGCCCAACTCGGCCAATGCTCGCTCGCTCTGCGACTTGGCCGACGATTCCGCCGCCTTCTTGGCTTCCTGTTCCACGGCCACGATCTTGGCCTCGGCCATGCAGCGTTCCACCACCCGCTTGGCGACGGCTTCGTCCAGGGCCAGTTCTTCCATCAGCGGCCCGGTGCCGACTTCTTCGATGTCGCGCACGTCAATCAGACCCAGCGCAATGACCTTGTCCACCATTTCCGGCGGGAAGCCTTCCACGCTCTTGAGCGTCTCGTCCAGACGCTTCACGCCGGCCTGAAATTCCGGCGGCGTCAGGATGTCGATGTCCCACCCGGTCAGACGGGCGGCCAGACGCACGTTCTGGCCCCGCTTGCCGATGGCCAGCGACAACTGATCGTCGTTCACCACCACCGTCGCCCGCCCCAGCTCGAAGCACAACGCCACTTCCGCGACTTCCGCGGGCTTCAGCGCGTTGCCGATGAGAATCTGCGACGATTCGTTCCAGCGGACGATATCGATCTTCTCGCCGCCCAGTTCGTCCACGATGTTCTTGATGCGGCTGCCCCGCACGCCCACGCACGCGCCGACCGCGTCCACCTTGGAATCGATGGAGGAAACGGCGATCTTGGTGCGGTGGCCGGGCTCGCGGGCCAGGGCCTTGAGTTCGATGGTGCGCTCGCCGACTTCCGGCACTTCCCGCTCGAACAACCGGCGGATCAGTTCCTGATGGCTTCGGCTGAGGATGATCTTCACGGCCGCGGGCGTGTCCCGCACTTCCAGGATCAACGCCTGCACGCGCTCGCCGACCTGATGGGCTTCGCCGGGGATCTGCTCGCTGCGGGGCATGATGCCTTCGGCCCGACCGAGGTTCACGATCATCGCGCCGCCTTCAAAGCGGGCGATGGTGCCGGTCACGATCGTGCCCACCCGGTCCTTGAATTCCTCGTAGATGCTGCCACGCTCGTCCTGGCGGATCAACTGGATCATCACCTGCTTGGCCGTCTGGGCGGCAATGCGGCCCAAAACCGACAGCGGCAACGGCTGGCCCTGGCGGGCGGCGGAAATGTCGCCCGTCGCCCGGTCCAGCGTCACCTGAAACTCGCTGGCGTCTTCCGTGTTGAACTGCTTGCGCAGCGCCGAGGCAATCGCCTGCTCGATGTCGGAATAAATCTGATCCCGCTCAATGTTCTTGTCGCGGGCGATGCCGTCTACGATACGAATAAGATCCTGATTCATTTTTCCTCACCTATTCAATTGTGTATTCAGTTGTGTATTCAGTTGTTCCGCCACACACCGAAAACGCCGTTTCCCTTGCTTCCGTTTACTCCAATAAATTGGGCCGCTCCTTCGGCGGCCCACAGTTTCGAATCTGAACCTGTAGAAAAACCTCAACCGCACATCCGTTTTTTCCTCCGGACGGGCGGCAGGCAAGCCTCGAAGTTGGACCCATGCTTAATTAATCGCATGGGCCGACTCGTTGAGAAGGCTCAGGTTCATCCCGGTCTCTCCGGGTTCGAAAAAGTGGATCCTGCGCCAGTCCACGAACACCGTGGTCCACGCGCCAATCTGGAGGCCCGACTGCGCCTCCACCCTGCCGACCAACCGATCATGCAGGGCTGTATCCATGTATACATCCATGTCACTGCCTAACGGCTCGATGACACTCAACTTTACCTGAAGGGGCGACAAAATGCCCGCCTCCGGCGGACGCAAATGAAAATGCTCGGGACGAATTCCCAGCACCAAATGCCGTCCAACCTGCCCCGCCAACCGCTCGCGCAGGTGTGGCGGAACCGGCAGGGTAAAGCCATTTCCCGGCAACGTCAACTCATCAACCGCCGCCAAGCCCCCTTCCGACCGGTCATCTTCAACCCGCCGGGGGGTTATTTTCGGCTTCCCTTCCTCAAAGATCAACCCGCCATTCGCAATTTTCAGCACGCCGTCAATGAAGTTCATCGGCGGCGTCCCAATGAAGCCGGCCACGAAACGGTTGACCGGTTCATTATACGTTTTCAAAGGCGATTCGTCTTGTTGAATCACCCCATCTTTCATCACCACGATCCGATCCCCCAGCGTCATGGCCTCTTCCTGATCGTGCGTCACATAAATCGTGGTGGTGCGCAAACGCTGGTGCAACCGCTTGAGCTCGGCCCGCGTACTCACCCGCAGCTTGGCGTCGAGGTTGCTCAGCGGCTCGTCAAAAAGAAACGCCGCCGGCTCACGGACAATCGCCCGCCCCACCGCCACCCGCTGACGCTGCCCGCCGGACAGGGCCTTGGGCTTGCGCTCCAGCAGGTCCGACAAATCCAGAACCCGCGCAGCCTCCATAACCCTCTGATGAATCATGGTCTTAGGCACGCCCCGCAGCGTCAGCCCGAAGGCCATGTTCCTGTACACCGTCATGTGCGGGTACAAGGCATAGTTCTGAAAAACCATGGCCACGTCGCGATCCTTGGGAGGCACGTCATTCACGATCCGCCCGCCGATGCGAATGGTCCCTTGCGAAATCTCCTCCAAGCCCGCGATCATGCACAGCGTCGTGCTCTTGCCGCACCCGGATGGCCCGACGAGCACGACAAATTCCCGGTCGGCCACCTGCAAATCGATGCCGTCCACGGCCCGGACGCCGCCGGGATAAATTTTCGAGACTTTTTCCAAATCGACTCGGGCCATACCCGTTCACTCAGCCCCCAGTTGTTTCAGCATGGCCGCCACGACCTGATCGTGGGCCTGCTGAAAATCCCCGTGCAGTTTCAATCCCGCCGCCCGGGCGTGACCGCCGCCGCCGAACTGCTCGGCAAACCGCGCCACGTCAATCCGCCCCTTGCTGCGCAAGCTGACCCGCACCGGCCCCCCTTCGGGCGGCTCGGTCAGGAACAGAGCCACCTCGACCGTTCGAATTTGCAGCGGAATGTTGATGGTGTTTTCCGTATCCGGCACCCCGGCCCGCGTCTCCTCAAAATCCTTCTCGCGGACGCGCATCACTGCCAACCGACCCTCGGCCAGCAGTTCCAGCGATTGCATCGCCCGGGTCTGTAGCGCCACCCGCTCGGCCCGCTCGTTCTGGTACAGGTGCTGGTACATGCTGTCGGTATCCACCCCCGCTTCGATGAGCATGGCCGCCAGACGCAGCGTGTACGGCCGGGTGTTGGAAAACTGGAACCAGCCGGTATCCGACGCGATGGCCAGATACATCGCCGTGGCCAAAGGCCGATCAAGAGCGACATCCCACTGTTCGAGCAGTTCGGCCACGATCTCCCCCGCCGCCGCCGCTTCCTTCACCACCAGCTTCACGTCGGCCCAGTCTTCCTGCGTCAGATGGTGATCGACCACCAGCTTGGGCGCCGGCCAATTCTCAATCCGCTCGCGCAGGCCCGGCAACTGCGACCACGTTCCCGTATCGACCACCAGCAGCGCGTCGTACCGCTCGAAGGGAAATTTTTCCGGCCACCCCTTTTCCATGTCATGATGCACGATGCCATGATCCTGAAAGACAAAGGCATATTTGCTGGGCAGATGGCTCAGCAGCAGCGCCTCGGCCTCGATCCCTTTCTGCCGCATTCCCAGCACCATCGCCGCCACCGACCCCAGCGCATCGCCGTCCGGCCGCACGTGCGTCGTCACCAGAACCCGCTTGCAGCCCGACAAAGTCTCAATGATTTTTTGGTACGTATCGCTCATCCATTCGTCCTCATTCGCCAAACTCGCCGCCGGGTCCGCTTGCGGTTTCGCGAACCCAAGGCTCACACCCTACGGCCGCTCACCGGCCACCCATCATACGCCGTCACAAATTCCCACGCCTGCCGGGGCAACCCGATCTTCACAGGGTTCTTTTCAATATAAGGGATCGTCCGCCAAATGTCGTCCGGGCTGTCCAGAAAGACCCTCCAGCCTTTCCCGCCCCAAACGGGATGTTCCAAACCCCGCAACCCCAGCTCGCGCAAACGCAAATGACTGGCCGCCTGCAAATTCACCACCATCTGCTCGGCCTGCTGCCGATGCTTGCGGATAATCAAATGCACATGATCCGGCATGATCGCACATGCATAACAGGTATACCCCTCCCGGTGTATCACCCCTGCAAAAGCATCCCCGATTGCGGCAATCTCCGCCGACGAAAACTCCAACACCGGAAACTTCAGCGCATCGCGGGACCGGTCAAAAAACTTCCGCAGTTCACTGGATGCGGGCTGAACCCGCTTACGCCCATAATGCAACGCGCCCAGATCACCCAACACGTCACACCGGATCACGCGCGACATGCTCCCGCGCGGATCGTTGGGAAGCCACCATCCATACGCCGTCCAAACCAGGTGGTATGCGTAAACCATTCGCCCCTTCTTCGACCATGAGCACGTGATCCTTCGCGAAACCGCAAGCGACGTCGCTTGCGGTTTCGCGAATCAGGAAACTCTCGCAATCGCCCGCGCCGAATCCAAATGGCTCCGTTCGATTACAACCGCGATATCCCGCGCAAGCTGCGACTTGAGATCCTCGACGTTCGTAAACTTCCGCTGGTCGCGCAGCCAGTCGATCAAATCCAGTTGCAGCGTGCGGCCATACAAATCGCCGTTAAATCCGACAAGATGCGCCTCAATCTGACGGCGGTTCTCCCCGAACGTAGGCATCGTGCCGATGCTGACGGCCGCGGGATAGGCCCGCCCGTCCACGTCGCAGCGGCCGACGTACACGCCGTCCATGGGCGCCAGTTGCTCATCGACTTGGAAATTGGCCGTGGGCATGCCGATCGTCCGGCCGCGTTCGTAGCCGCGGACCACCGGCCCCCACAAGGCGTAACACCGGCCCAGGCAAATCGCCGCGTCGCGCACCCGCCCGTGCGCAATCAGCCAGCGGATCAGCGTGCTGCTGACGGGAACCACCTGCATATCCAGCAGCGCCACCGTGACCGCCTCGACGATATGCAACTCGACCGGACTGTTGGCCGACCACTCCATGAGTTTTTCGATGCTGCCGCCGCGACCTTTGCCGAAGTTGAAATCGTGGCCCTCGACCAGATGTGCGGTGCGGACTTCGTCGCGGAGAATCCGCCAGAATTCCTCGGCCGTCAGGTCCAGCACGTCGCGCGACGGCGGCAGCTCGACCAGGTAATCCACCCCTTGGGCTTCCAGCAGGGCATGTTTCATGGCCGGCGGCGAAAGTCGCGGCGGCGCTTTTTCCGGCCGAAGCACCGTCAACGGATGCGGCTCAAAGGTGATAACCACCAATGCCGCATGTCCGTGCTCGTCGCGCAGCCGCCGGGCCAGCGCCAGCAATCCCTGATGGCCCCGGTGCATCCCGTCGAAGTTCCCAACGGAAAGCACCGAGCCCTGCGGCACGTTTCGCAAGCCTTCCAATCCCTTCATGATCTGCATAAGGGTGTGTTCTCCCGCGCCCATCGATCGAATTCAAGCTTACAAATCCTTCCCCATCTGGCCCATCAAACCCTCAAGCAGCTTGGACATTTGCTGGTCGAAATCCATCCCCGACTGATCGGCCTGCTGCTGGCTGGTGAAGCCCTGACTCAGATTGCGGCGGATTCGCGCGATGGACTCGTTGACCATCTCCTTCACATACGGCGTTTCGCTCGGTTTGCAGTGGTCGTCTCGCAAGGCCAGATACGTCTTGGCCGCCGTCTGGTTGACCGACTGGGTAGCCCGGCCCGCCACCGCCTCCATCTCCAGGTTGGCCGCCATCCGCGACAACAGCAGCGGCATCTCCTGGGGAACGATCTCGCGGAAAAACAGATCGACCAGCTCTTTTTTCCGGCTCCGTTTGTGTGCCTGAACAAGCTGATAGGCGGCATCGGAAGTGAAATAAAGCCCCCCATAGGGACCGTACTCCGTCAGCACATCCGAACCCCGCACCAGTTCCGGCGATGGCAGCATCAGCTCCAACATGTACGCCCCGAGGTTGGGCGCGTGCGACTTGGGCAAAATCGGCGATTCGCCCAGGTACGATCGATAAGCGAAGAACCGGCCGGGCAACGGCCGCTGGTCCCGCTCGTGAATCGCCCAGACGTCGGCAACCAGTTCCCTCGCCAAAGGCAGCGTGCAAGGCGCGTAAGCCAGATCGGCCTCCTGCCTGTGGATCGCCTCCTCGATTTCCGTGCTGTCGCCAAAGGCGCACCAGGCGTCCTTCATCCCCACCTGATCGTTGAGCATCAGCACGACGCCGTCCATGCCGCCTTCCAAAGTGCGGAAAAACAGCGTCACGTTCCGCGAACCGGCGCCATCGATCATGCTGAAATAGCCGTGGGAAAACTCCCGGTTGATCGGGCATCGCGGCTGCACGCCGCCCGCCTTCATTATCTCGGCGACCGCGCCGGCCTTGCTCCCGACCGGACCCGTCGCCGGCCAGTGCGACAACTCTTGCAGATACCACGCCGCCCGCTCGTGCGGATTTTGCCCCAAAGCCTCCAATGACTCGATCATGGGCTCCGGCGGAAACTGGTACTGGCAGGAGACGGTCGCCAGCGTACAGACCATGGCCGCACTGGCGGCCGGGTTTTTCGGGGAAAGCGAGGTACAAACCGCCCTCGCATGTTCGATGCCCCGCGGGGTGGGAGGCTCCACCTCCTGGATCGATACGTTCAGTCCCGCCAAGGTGCGTTCCACGACCTCCGCATCGTCCGAAAGCGTGGCCTCGAACTTCTGCCTGTGCAGCCGCGTGGCCGCGTCAAAGTCATGAAACAGGGTCTTAAACTCCTCCGGCGGAATCTCGCCGCCGCAAATGTGAAACATCCCGCTAAGGAGGAATTTGCGCTCGTCCAGTACGGCCGGATCGTGCAGGGCGTCCCAAAGAGTCTGACTCACCTGCTCCGTCAGGCGTTCTTGCAGAGACGGTTCAACCTCCTCGGAGGTCACCGCATTCATCAGCGCCACGCCGGCCTTATCGGAGATATCGTTCGAGGGGTCGTAGGCGAATAGCCAGGCCGCATCCGCACCGGCCTGATCGCCGACTTCCAACAAGTCAAACACCAAGTCCATGACGGCGTCCATGTCTCCTTCTCCGGCAAATTCCGCCAGCAGCCGACGGACCTCTTCGCGGGAAGACGGATCAGGGACGCGTTTTTGTTTTCGCTTGGCCATGAAGAGATTCTAGCAGTACCGATGGGTAGAACAATCAACCTGAAGAAAATCTTGCCTTGCAAAAAAGAAGGCGGCCTGAAGCCAGGCCGCCTTCCCGGTTGAGAACAACACACGTTCCAATCTCATCCAACGCCCACCGATCCCAATCGGTGGGCATCAAACCTGTTTACATATACATCCCGCCGTTGACGGCGATGACCTGCCCGGTCACGTAGCTGGAGCCGGGGCTGGCCAGGAAGGCCACGGCCGCCGCGACTTCCTGGGCCTTGCCGAAGCGGCCCATGGGGGTGATCGCCTTCACCTGCTCCTTGGCCGCCTCGGGGATGTCCTTGGTCATGTCCGTTTCGATGAAGCCGGGGGCCACGGCGTTGACGGTGATGTTCTTGCGGGCCAGTTCGCGCGCCAGCGACATCGTGAAGGCGAGCATGCCGCCCTTGGCCGCGGCATAGTTGGTCTGCCCGAAGTTCCCCTGTTGGCCGACGATCGAGGAGATGTTGATGATCCGGCCCCAGCCGAGCTGCATGATCGAGGGCAAAATGGCCTGCGTCACCAGGAAGGCGCCGGTCAGGTTGGTGTTGATCACCTGATCCCACATCTCCTTACTCATCTTGGTGAAGCTCTTGTCGCGGGTGATGCCGGCACAGTTGACCAGCACGCTGACCGGCCCCAGGTCGCGCAGCACGCCGGCGGTCATGGCCGCCACCTGATCTTCCTTGGACACGTCGGCCTTGTAGGCCGCGGCCCGCACGCCGCTCTTGCGCAGCAGGCTCACGACCTCTTCGGCCGCTTCCTGATTGCTCTGATAATTGATGGCCACGTCGGCGCCCGCCTCGGCCAGGGCCAGGGCGATAGCCCGACCGATGCCGCGCGAACCGCCGGTTACGAACGCCACTTTGCCTTGCAATTCCGTCATAGGGGAAACTCCTCTGCGGGGAAGAAAAAGGGATAAACCCAGTCAAAAACCCAGCCGGCAGCGGAACAGCGGCACCCCGTCCTCCCCGTGAAGACCAGGCCCTTCGCCCACCTCCGGACGTAACGTTAATTCAACGAATGCCCCGACGCCGCCCGGCAAGCCACGCAGCCGGACAGCACCGATGACGAAGGCAATCTAGCAAGGCCGTGTTATTTCGAGAGCGGGGAAAATTATGAGAATTTGGGAGGGGGAAAACCCCAATGACGAAACCCGAAATCCGAAGGAATGACGAATGCCCAAATGACGAACAAACCTACGTCGAATTCGCGTCCAATAGCCGCGACGCAACGCGTCGCGGAGCCCTCGCATACGCTCGGGGCGACACCACCCGAAAACCCTTTCGTCATTCGGGCTTCGTCATTTGTTCGTCATTCGGGTTTCGGATTTCGGGCTTTCGCCCCCCTACGCTCTTAAAGCAGGGGCCAAAAAGGTGGACGTCACGAATGCCATTCGGTTAAGACTGCAAGCCTCTGTTAAGCCGATACTTATAGCAACTGGCGCGAAAGGGCCATTCCTGCGAAGATAGTCTGCTGGTCGATCAGACTCTTTTCCCAAAGGAGGCCAAGGATGGGCCGGATTGGCGGCATACTGACGCGCATCAAAAACGAATTGGATCGATATCTTCCTCCGGACTCCATCCTGGCGGCGGTTCGCGCTCAGGGACATCAGTGGCGAGAGCGACAACTTGGGCCGGTGCGGACCATTCATCTGTTCCTCATTCAGGTGATGGCCTGCAACACCGCCATGACGCATCTGCGGCACATGGCCGGGCAGGTGTTCAGCATCGGCGCCTACTGTGATGCGCGGGCGCGGTTGCCTTTGGGGGCACTTCAGGCGCTGCTGCGTGAAAGTTCGCTGACGCTTCGCAAGGCGATCTACAAGAACGCCAGGGACGATTCGGGCGACGAAAAGGACCAGGGGCTGTGGCACGGTTTGCGGACGTTTTTAGTCGATGGCTCCAGCACCATCACGCCCGATACGCCTGATTTGCAAAAGTCGTTTGGCCAGCCCAGGGGCCAGAAACCCGGTTGCGGTTTTCCCGTGCCCAAGCTGCTGGCGCTATTCGACGCTTTCACCGGCATGGTGGTGGAGATGCTGGGGTTTGCACTCTACACCCACGAGCAATCCAAGGTCTGGATGCTGCATCCGTTGCTGAAAGACGGCGATCTCTTGGTGGGAGATCGCGGCTTTTGCTCTTTTGTTCATCTGGCGATGCTGCGGGCACGCGGGGTGAAGGCCTGTTTCCGCTGCCATCAGCGGCAGAAGGTGGTCTTCCGCGGCCGGGGGTATCGCAACAGCCGGGAGAAGATCCGTTCCGAATTCGTCCGCCGGCTTGGCAAGCGCGACCAGGTTGTTCGGTGGAAACGCCCGGACGGCAAACCCGCCTGGATGACCGACGAGCAATGGGCCGGCATGCCCGAATGGCTTGAAGTGCGGGAAATCCAATATTCGATCGCAAACAAGGGCCAGCGCACGCACGGGGTCACCATCGCCACGACGCTGCTGGATGAGGCCGTCTATTCAAAGCAGGACATCGCCGACTTGTACGCCACCCGCTGGGGCGTGGAGACGCGTTTTGGCGAACTGAAAACGACGCTGAAGATGCGCAAGCTCAAGAGCCAATCGACCGATGGCGTGATGAAAGAACTGGCCGTTTATTGCCTGGTCTACAACCTGGTGCGCGCGATCGCCGCCGCCGCGGGCCTGAGGCAGAAAGTGGATCCGGTGCGAATCAGCTTCATCGACGCTTTACGCTGGCTGCTCTGGGCCGAGCCCGGCGCGGGCATCCCCGACCTGATAGTTAATCCCGTGCGGCCCAACCGGCATGAACCGCGCGTGGTAAAGGACGTTCCAGACAGCTACACCCGAATGCAAAGGCCCAGAGCCCAGATGCGAAAAGAGCTGAAAAACAAGGGAAATATTGCTTAACCGAATGGCATTCGTGGACGTCACCTTTTCGGCATGCAATTTATTGGAGTACCTGTATTGCATAAACCATGTTGCAAATTACAATAAAAGAGCAATTTCAGGGAAGGGTGAACATGGAATCGGATTGTCTTGTGAACGGGCCTTTTCAACCATCACCAGCCAAAGCCTCTTTGGCTACTGTCTATCTCCAGAGAGATGGAATTGAGAAGGGACCCTTTACGGAAGAGTATGTCGGACAACTAGTCAAAGAAAATGTACTACCTGATACAGATTTGGCGAGGCGGAGTGGCAATGATAAATGGCTCCCTGTGAAAATATTATTAGGGCTAGAAAAATCGCTTCCATGCAAAATCTATCTTCTGAGAAATGGTGTTCAGGATGGTCCATATACGGAGAGTCAATTAAAAGATATGGCCCTTAGAAGCGGTTTCAGAACCTCAAAGTTGCGGCAAACGTATGATGATTTCTCGGTTGAATGTCACGGATGAAGGGAAGGAGGCTGTAATGGAGTACACGCCTCATGCCCCAGCCACTGGTCTGCGACGAACTCTGGAACCACATCGAATCGCTCTTGCCCAAGCACCCGCCCGACCCACATGGCGGAGCCCCACGCGCTGCCGACCGGCCGTGCCTGGAAGGCATCCTGCATGTGCTGAAAACCGGCTGCCAGTGGCAACGCCTGCCCAAGTGCGACCTGTGGCCCAGCGGCTCGACCTGCTGGCGACGCTTTGCCGAATGGACGGCCGGGGGCATCTGGCCACAACTGCACCGATTGCTGCTGAACGTGCTGGGGGAGGCCGGGCAGATCGACCTGTCGGTGGCGGTGGTGGATGCGGCCTCGGTGCGGGCCGTAAAAGGGGGGCGCACAGCGGACCCAATCCGACGGATCGGGCAAAAAAGGGCTGCAAACGGCACGTGATCAGTGACAAGGAGGGCCTGCCGCTGGTGGTATGGACCACCCCGGCCAACGTTCCGGACCAGGAGGTGTTCCTGGCGATGCTGGACTCGATGCCGCCGATCAAGATGCCTTCGGGCCAGTGGCGCTACAAGCCGGACGCGACGTTGGGGGACCGGGCCTACGGAACCAAGGACATCATAGCCGAGGTGGTGGAGCGTCGCGTCCAGTCGCTCTTGGCCTCTCGGGGCAGCAACGTGCATGGCAGCGGCTTGGGCAAGGTGCGGTACGTGATCGAGCGGACGCTGAGTTGGATAGGCAACTACCGGCGGCTGAAGCTCTGCTACGAAACAACGGGCGCGCACTGGCAGGCGATGAACGAACTGGCCGCCTGCACCATCTGCGCCAACCGCATTCAAACGCTCAAGTTGAAAGGCAAGATCGCTGCGTGAATGAGACATATGGGTTCTGAAACGACTTCTTAGTAACGTGCTAAAGAGTACGGATTTAGTGTGGCGAAGCGACCAGCCTGATTGGGTGGCAGTAAACGAGTTGTTCCCTGAAATACAAACTCCAGAAATTAAAGATAATGACGTGATTTCAAATAATATAAATGTGAACGTTATTTCATCTGCATCATCTAATACGACGGCAATACCAACTCAAAGGACCGGGTTGTGGTATCAGTTATTCTCTCGTAAACTCCTTGGAACACCAAAGACATCAACATTTCAAGTGGGGGCGCTTGCCAAGGCAGAACAGAGAATCGACTGGGGATGGCGATTGGCAGTCGTTAGTTCTGTTTTGACAGTTGGAATCGGGGTAGTTTCTATCTTCTTGGATGATAAATCATTTACCTGGCCTTTAGTTAATCCATACATGATTGCAGATGGTTTTCTATTAGCTGCGATTGCTTTTGGCGCTTATCGAAAAAGCCGGATTTGTTTCATACTTCTAATCGCTCTGTTTGCAATAAATACATATGTATTGCTTCAAAATAAAATAACATCAACTACTTCCTCTCTCGGATTAATATGTATTTACTGGTATTTTCAAGGATTGCGTGGGTCGATTACCTACCACAAGATCGTTGGCCAAATGCACCCCAGATGGCCTTGGACTATGCGGGTGCTTGTGATTTTATGCACGGCATTGATATGTATTTCTGCGTCAGTCGTAGTAGGTTATTTCTTTCTCGTTCCGTCCTCTTTTGTCCTGATAACCCCTGATAAAGCAAAGCACGGCGATGTAGAAATTGTCAACATTGGGAGCGTTCCGATACGTATCACCCCTCCAAAGGATACCTTTAGATTGGATGGCAGAACAGATAAAGCTGATCAGTGTTTCAATATGGCTACTCCGTCTTTTAATAAACTGCTGCGAATGTTCGGTTCTGCGGATGATTTGAAGTCAATATTGAATAATGAAACACCCAAAATGAAACGATCTTACATCTTGTTAGTCTCAAAATCTTTAGAATCAAAAATATTTACGCCAGATATGTTCAACGAGATGTTGCCTACCTTGCGGAAGCAGTTTGAACGGTCTACGATCCTTCCCCGTGAATGGTACAAAGATTACAATTCCCGGGCGTCGAGTATAGCTTCCAATATATCCGAAAAACAAATAAATCTTCAAATTGAAGATTCTATTAATTTGGGCATGTTTGATGAGACACCTCAATCCTTTTGCTGTGCAGTTTTAATGAGATTTCAATTTCAAGAAGAGCAATCCTTAAGCCCACAAAACGGATACTATATATCAGCCATGGGAATTCTTTTTGTTCACGGTAAAGTGTTTTATATATATGCGAATTCCATATACAACGGTCAGGAGGATATTAATTGGGCCGTTAATTCGGTTACGCGATGGCGGGAGAGTATTTTAGATGCAAACTGATAATAGAAAACAAAATTACTACAGCATTTAGCTTTGCGCCACATAAAGTGGCAATGAGTCGGGGATCGCGATACAGCCAAGCGAGGTGACATTTGAAGAGAACAAAGAAACATCATTATCTCCCGCAGTTTTACCTCACGGGATTCGCCATTCCCGGGAAGCCCACACACATCTGGCAGATTGAGAAGACCGAGAACTGCAAATGCTACCAGGTTGCCATTGCTGACGCGGCGGCGCAAGGTGACTACCACACGATAGTCGATGGAACAGGCAAGCGAGATTCATCCTCAGTCGAGCAGACGCTTTCGAAATTGGAATCGCAACAAGCCCAATTAATCAAGCGAATCGTGCAGAAAAAGTGTTTTCCGCATGACCGGCGCCGATTGGCGGAGTTTGTCTCGCTGATGGATATGCGGGTACCTGCGACCAAGGATTTCATCCGGAAGCAATATGACTCTGCCTTTGAAGCCATGAACAAAGTGCTTCAAAAAGGTGACCGCCTCGAGCAGACGATGATCGCTCTTCCAGAATTCGCCAAGCTTCCCGCGCACATACTGAAGGCCTTAGCCAACAGAATGCGAAAGATGAACGGCGACGGTGCTTTTTCTCTATCAGTGCCCAACGCAAAGCCCTTAGACATCATGTTCGACGTCGCGCAGAATCCAGTTCAAGTGGGCATCATTGAAAGAATGGGAATGACGCTCTTTGAAGCACCTCCCGGCTGCGCATTTCTTACTGGCGACAACCCTGTCGTGCGATTTATACCTCGAACACTGCCGCCGGGGCGACCCGGTGTTGGCTTTGTCGATCCTGATATTCAGGTCACTATCTCGCTTTCGGCTCGGGTTCTGCTACGGCTGGATTGGTCGAAGGCCGCAATGGATTACCGCCAAGCACTCATTGATGAGGTCGCTGAGTTCAATCGACGGGTCGTAATATCGTCGCATAACGTGATTCTTTCGTCTTCGTCATCACATGAAACCATCTCGGCGGTTAAAGCTAATGCGGCCTATTCGGCGAAGAGCGATATCAAACTGCAGCATGAAGATGAATTGGGACGAGTTCTCATGCTTACGCGGACGACGCCCGTGTTTCCGGCGCATCTCTACGAGAAATCCTGAGTGCAACTCTGATGGGAAAGGTGTCGCCCACCTTTGAAGGTGAAAAGGTGACGTCCACGAATGCCATTCGGTTAAGCAATATTTCCCTTGTTTTTCAGCTCTTTTCGCATCTGGGCTCTGGGCCTTTGCATTCGGGCGTAGCTGTCTGGAACGTCCTTTACCACGCGCGGTTCATGCCGGTTGGGCCGCACTGGATTAACTATCAGGTCGGGGATGGGTTGGCCCTTTCGTCATTCGGGCTTCGTCATTCCTTCGTCATTCTGGTTTCGGATTTCGGGCTTTCGCCCCCCTACGTTCTGACGGAGTTCAGCAGGGATTCGTTGGTTTTGTGCTTGCTCAGCACTTCCAGCAGGGTTTTCATGGCCTGTGTGGGGGGCATGTTCAGCAGGTGGCGGCGGATGGTGCGGGCGGCGTTGAGCTGCTTTTCGGTCAGCAGTTTTTCTTCCTTGCGCGTGCCGGATTCGGTGATGTTGATGGACGGGAAGATGCGCTGGTTGGACAGGTTGCGGTCGAGGGTGATTTCCAGGTTGCCGGTGCCTTTGAATTCTTCAAAGATGACCTGGTCCATTCGGCTGCCGGTATCGATCAGACAGGTGGCCAGGATGGTCAGGCTGCCGCCGTTTTCGATCTTGCGGGCGGCCCCGAAGAGTCGCTTGGGGATTTCCAGGGCCCGGTTGTCCAACCCGCCGGACATGGTGCGGCCGCCGGAGGGGCCGCCGGTGTTGAAGGCCCGGCCCAGGCGAGTCAGCGAATCCATCAGCACGACGATGTTCTTCCCGAATTCCACCTGCCGCTTGCAGCGTTCGATGACCAGTTGGGCCAGGTCCAGGTGCTTTTCGACGGTGTTGTCGTTGGACGAGGCATAGACCGTGCCGGGGACGTTGCGGCGCATGTCGGTGACTTCTTCCGGCCGCTCGTCCACCAGCAGCAGCACCAACTGCACGTCAGGATAATTGGCATGAATCCCGCGGGCGATGTTTTGCAGCAGGATCGTCTTGCCCGTCCGGGGCGGGGCGACGATCAACCCGCGCTGCCCGAAACCCACGGGGGCCAGCAGATCGATCACCCGGGTGGTCAGCTCGGTGGGGCTGTGTTCCAGCTTGAGCACCGGCTGAGGGTCCAGGGCCGTGGAATCGTAAAGGGAGGCCTGCTGGATGTATTCGTGAGGCGAGCGGCCCTCGATGGAATCCACTCGGCCAAGGGTCCGGCCCTTGGGATTGCCCCGCAGCATCAGTCCCGGCCGAAGCCGCAGTTCGCGGATAAGCTGCCGCGGAACGATGACCCCGCCGTTGAGCGGGCGCAGCGGCTGGCTGGGGTCGCGCAACTGCCCGTCGCGGCGTTCATCGGTGAATTGAAGGATACCTTCCAACTGTGAATGATGGCTCATGCCCGACCCGTCTTTATGCTCAAAAACGATCCGTGCCCGCAGAACCAGAACCGCCCGTTTCCGCGGGGACCGACTTAACGAATGGCTGACTTCCTACGCGACGCCCGTCTGGACGTGCCAGAGACGGGCAAACGGCATTCCGCCAAATTCCTGGGTTGTGCTGTGTCCCACAGGTGCGATGGGGAAAAACCCTCGATAGAATACCTACCATACCACTTTTTCTTACGGGAGTAAAATATATGGACCTTTTAGCTCGTTTGCAGGAAGACATGAAAGCCGCCCTCAAGTCCGGACAGAAGGACCGGCTGATGGTCATCCGCATGCTTCTCAGCGACGTCAAGAACATCGATTTGGCCCCCAAGCCCACCACCGCCGAGGAGGCCGTGGCCGCCTACGGCAAAAAGCTCCGCAAGAGCCTGGAGGAATACGAGAAACTGGGCAAAACCGAGGAGGTCCAGAAGCTGAAGTTCGAGCTGTCGGTCGTGGACGAATACCTGCCCAAGAAGGTTTCCCCCGAGGAGACCGAACGCCTCGTCGATGCTTTTCTGGCCCAGCAGGCTTTCACCGAAAAGCAAGCCGGACAGGCCATGGGGGCTTTCATGAAAGCCCACGGCACCTTGGTGGATGCCGCCACGGTCAATGCCCTGCTGCGCAGGAAGCTGGCCGGGAAATAGCCGCAAGCGGCCCCTATAATCCGCCAACTCCAAAGGAAGGAACAGACTATGGCGGAAAGCGGCATCATCGCGGCAGGCAAAACGGCTCCCGGCTTCAAGCTCCCCTCCAGTACGGGGCAAACCATCGACCTGGCGGATTTCAAAGGCGCCAAGACGGTGGTGCTCTATTTCTACCCCAAGGCCGACACCCCCGGCTGCACCAAGGAGGCCTGCGGTTTCCGCGACGCCTTGGCCGACTACGACCGGGCCAACGTGGCGGTCCTGGGGATCAGCCCCGACCCCGAGCAGGACGTGCGGAAGTTCGGTGAGAAGTTCCACCTGAACTTTCCCCTGCTGGCCGACGCCGACCACGCCGTGGCCGAGAAATACGGCGTCTGGCAGGAAAAGAGCATGATGGGCCGGAAATACATGGGCGTCGTGCGCACGACCTTCGTCATCGACAAGGCCGGGCAGGTGGCCCACGTGTTTGAAAAGGTCAAACCCGAAGGCCACGACCAGGAAGTCCTGCAATGGCTGAAATCGCGGGGCTGAATCGCAGCGGTCTGTGCAATATTTGAATAATTTTAGTCCCATAACTTGCATTAACCGGCTCGCCGAGGTTATCCTATGCCAATATTGGGGCATTGCTTGTGACCGAGGCCCCGGAACTGATTCGCTCTGAGTGTTTGTTTAGTTGAACTCAAAGGAACATTATCATGGCAAAGAAAATCACCAAGACGACCAAGACTGCTCCCGTTTCCGCTCCGGCCGTGACCTCCACGCCCGTTCGCAATACGGCTATCCCGCCCAAGGCCGCCAAGAAAGAGATCACCCACGAGATGATCGCCGTGCGGGCCTACGAAATCGCCATCTCGGGCCAGGGCGGCAACGATACGGACAACTGGCTGCGGGCCGAACGCGAACTCCGCGGCCTGTAAGCCCTTTCGTTTTCTAACCTTATCTCCGCATCGCCGGAACTGCCCGTCCCTGATCGGCAGGCTGTGTGGGCGTTTTATCTCTTCGTTTCGCCGTCGCCTGTAAGGCGACACTCTTACACGTCGCCTTGCAGGCGACGGCGAAACGGTATGAGGTGTCACTAGACAGCCTTCTCGAGCACGTCCCGACTCAGGTGCAGGTAAGCCAGCACGTCGTCGGGCTCGCGGCCCGACTTGGGGACGTGCGCGACGTAGAGGGGATGCAAGGTGATGTCGGCGGCCTTGCGGGCGATGGCAGCGGAAAGTTCGGCCTCCAAGCCGCCGGCGTAGTTGTCCTCGACGGTGATGATGCGCCCGCCGTTCCAGGTGGCCAGTTCCAGGATGCCGTCGGTTTTCAGCGGCAGCGAATAGGCGTCGATCACCGTGACCGGCTTGCCCTGTCGGGCCAGCTCGTCGGCGGCCCGCAGGCATTCGTGGACCATGTACCCGGCCGAAACGAAGACGGCCTTGTTCCCCTCGCGCAAAACCTTCCACCCCCCTACCTCGAAAGTCTCCTCCGATTTGTAGAGCTGCTTCACATCGCCCCGGAGCGTTCGCTGATAGCAGCAGCCGTCGAGGTTGGCCATCAGTTCCGTCAGCTTGTAGCAGCTCACGGCGTCGGAGGGGAAAAAGTACCGGACGGCCGGCTGGTCGTTGAAGTTGGTCACGTGGCAGAAGCTGCGGAAAAAGGCCACGTCCGGCAAGCCCATCTGGCTGGGGCCGTCGGCGGCCAGCGTTACGCCGACGTGCGAGCCGATGATCTTCAAATTGGCCCCGCTGATGATGGCCATCTCCACCTGGTCATAAGCCCGCTCGAAAAACTTGGCGAACGACGAGCAGAAGGGAATCTTTCCCCCGGCCGACAAACCGACGGCCGTGCTGATCATGTTCTGCTCGGCGATGCGACATTCCAGATACTGCCCCGGCAGGCGCCGGGCGAACCACTCGGCATAGGTCGAGTTCTTCACGTCGCCGTCCAAGGCGACGATGCGCGAATCGGCCTGACCCAGCGCCAGCAGCGCTACGCCGTAGGCTTTGCGTGTGGCCAGGGGTTTGCCGGCACGGAGGTCTTTGAGCAGGCCCATCTTTTCCATGGCCTCCTCAAAAGGCGGGGCATGGATCGGCTTGTGAACGTGCGGGGGCGCGGGAGCAACGGGGGGAATCTTCAGGATGCTGGCTTCGGGGGCTTTGCCGCCAACGCCCAGTTCGTCGGCGGTCTTGTCCAACTGGGCCAGAACTTCGGAGAGCTTTTCTTTTTTCACGGGCGAGCCGTGTTTGCCCATGCCCTGCTCGCTGCCGGCGCCCCAGCCTTTGACGGTGTGGGCCACCAGGGCCAGCGGGCGGCTGCCGTTCTGGATCACGGGCAGTTCGTCCAGAGCCTTGGTGATCTGCACGGGGCTGTGTCCGTCGATGATGCGAACGACGAAGCCGAAGGCCCGGAGCTTGCCGGCCAGCGTCTCGGCCGACTGCTGCGGGGAGACCCAGTCGCTTTGGCCCAGGTTGTTGCAGTTGAAGATGGGCACGACGTTGGTGAGGCGATGATCGACGAGGAAGTCGGCCGCCTCCCAGATTTGGCCTTCGCGAGATTCGCCGTCGCCGATGAGGCAGTAGATGTTGCGGTCGAGCTTGTCCATGCGGGCGGCTGCGCCCAGCCCCGCCGCCACGGACAAGCCTTGGCCGAGCGAGCCGGTGGCGGCATCGAAAAAGGGGATGCCGAGCTGGGGATGGGGGTGGCCGTCGATGGGGGAATGGATATCCCGCAGGGTGAGCAAATCCTGCAAGGTCATGGCCCGGGCCGTCTGTTTGGCCCGGCCGATCATGCCGCCCAGGTCGGCATAGGCCGCATAGATGATGGGGACGGCATGCCCTTCGGAAAGCACCAAACGGTCGGAGGCGGGGTTCCACGGGTCTTTGGGATCCCAGCGCATCTGGTGATACATCAGCACGGCAACCAGATGGGCCAGCGAGAGGGCCGAGGAGGGGTGGCCGCTGCCGGCCGCCGTGGTCATCTGAACGGAGAGCTTGCCCAATTCGATGGCCTTGCGATGAACCGCCGATTCAAAACTCATGGCTGGCTCCGATCCTGGGAAAGTTGAGCAAGAGACGGGCCAGAGGGAAACCGCCGATAGACGCGGATGCACGCGGATGGGGTTGATTTGGTCAGTGGTTCTTGGTCATTAGTCATTAGTCCTTGGTCATTAGTCATTGGTTCTTGGTTCTTGGTTGGTGGGTTCGTTTTTTGGGGTGGGGACTTCACGAAACCGCGTTGGCGGGCGAAAAAACGCGGGGGCGGTGGGTTCGTTTGTAATAAAAACATCCGCGGCTTGGCGTCGCCGGGTGGCGGCGCGGGGCGGGGCGGTGGGTTTGTTTTGTAATTCGTCCCATGGATACTCCCTTCTGGCGAGGCTAGGCCAAGCGAAGATTTTTAACCGCCGATAAACGCGGATGCACGCGGATAAACCAACTCCCTCTATAGTTAACCCGGCGTATCACGAAAACGCGTTGGCCGTAGCGCCGGAGGGGGCACAGATGCACACCGATCAAGACAGGCGGAAACGGCTTTCCTGCGCCCGCCGGACCTGCGAATATCAGTGATGGCCCCTTTTCCCTTTCGGGCCAAAGACGAGCTGTGGAAAAAACTGGGTTATTGAGCGGCGGGCGCATTGGGTTTCGAAGGCGTTGGCCTTGACGCTGCGCGCTGCCGGCCGGCTTGGGGGGCGGGGGTTCCACGCCGGCACTATTCCCGCTGGACAAGGCACAGACCTTGACTCACAATTCGGATCGGTGCAACAGGTGTGCCGAACGGGATTGGCAGTGTCCCCCTTATGAGTGCGGGATCATTAAAAAGGTGTGTCCCAAACATGGCCAAGAAACTTGCTCCATTCAAGGGAACATTAACTCCTCAGCAGGTTGCAGAGGGGATCAATGCAGCTATTCGAAATGCGGCACGCCTCGCAGAAGATTCTAAGCTTCTGTTGAACCATCAACGTTATCCGTCAGCCGCATCTCTTGCGGTGCTTTCAATTGAAGAATCGGGCAAGTTGTCAATTCTGCGGCATCTCGCATGTACTGATGATGCAGCTAAGGCCGCATCAATTTGGCGCGATTTTCGGACGCATACATCAAAGAATGCGATGTGGCTACTGCCGCAAATGGTGGCCATGGGGGCACATCGTCTAGAAGATTTTGCCCCTCTCTTTAGTGAAGAATCGGAACATCCCCACCTGCTCGATAATATAAAGCAAATTGCCTTTTACACCGATTGCCTTGGTGATATCCATTGGTCTGAGCCTTCCACTGTTATTGATAAGAAACTTGCATCGTCACTAGTCGAAATAGCTCGAATCCTAACAAAAGCGAATCCGGTTACAGTCACTGAGGTGGAACTTTGGGTCAAACACCTCAGAGGATATTTCCAAGGAATCCAGAATGATTTTAAACAGGCCTTGGCTAAGTGGTACGAAGAAATGCAATTCCTCGGATTAATGCCAGCGGGCGTTAATGCAATGGAAGAGTTCACAAAGGGAAAAAGAAATATCACTGATTAGCTCGCTCCCTTTCGCGGTCGCCCGCTGTTTCGTTTGTTCAAGGGCCAACTGCATCCTCGTTCCGTTTCTATTTCGAACTACGGTGTGATCCTGATTTCATGGTGTGACCGGAGCCGATGCAATGAATGCTACCACCGATAATGGGAAGCCAATGTTGCTGAAGCCGGGGATCCTTACGCAGCCGTTGCGCCAGTTGCTTGAGCATCGGGTCTAGGGAGTACCCGCTCCCACCGTTCCGCCGTGCCAGACATGCATCCAGGAGACCATCCAGATTCAAACTTTCTAATCTGGTATGTTCCAACAGCACTTGATTGGAAATCTCGTGAGACCCTACCCATTGGATTCTTTCAAATTTTTCAAGGTATTCAATCACAAACCCCTTCAACATGACCAAGGCCCGCCTGGAGCGGTCGTCCAACTTACCCACGTCAATGGATGGTGCCGGTATCAACGGGCGATGAATGATTTCGTCTGAAAGACCGCCCCTCAGTGGGATAGCATGTTCACGTCGAGCCGACTTCTTCGGTTGCTTTTTCTTAGACATATTGACCACCCACTTCGAAATGAACTATTTTGCGCATCCGCCCGTTGCCCCGATTGAGCACGTCGTAAATCCTCCCGCTTCAATGGCCGTTACCCTATCTGCATCTACCGAGCCCGTCAATGCTGGCGGTGTTTCCATTCGCCTTAACGGCGAATCAGGCGGCATGGGGAACAATAAAAGGGGTCGTAAACAATAAAAGGGGTCGAACAATAAAAGGGGTCGTAAGCCTTTATAGCTGGAATAGTAGAATCCACCATTTCTCAGCAAAGAAAGGCGACAATGCATTAATGGCTTATGACCCCTTTTTACTCCCCCCGGGAAGGAGATGCCGGCAGAGGTTTTCGTTCTTCGGATTGAACGGCACGCGCCGCCCAAGGGCGGCGGCTAAACGGGGTTGGGGGGCGTCGCGGGTATTCGCGGGACGGTTCAAGCACTCGGGTGACGCGCGGGGTGATGGTCGCGAACAATAAAAGGGGTCGTAAGCCTTTATAGCTGGAATAGTAGAATCCACCATTTCTCAGCAAAGAAAGGCGACAATGCATTAATGGCTTATGACCCCTTTTTACTCCCCCCGGGAAGGAGATGCCGGCAGAGGTTTTCGTTCTTCGGATTGAACGGCACGCGCCGCCCAAGGGCGGCGGCTAAACGGGGTTGGGGGGCGTCGCGGGTATTCGCGGGACGGTTCGAGCACTCGGGTGACGCGCGGGGTGATGGTCGCGGGGGTGTTTCGTCATTCGAGCATTCGTCATTGGTTCGTCATTCGGGGTTCGGATTTCGGGTTTGGCGCTAGCTCTCGAACTTTCAGCATGTCGATTCGGCGCTGGTGGTGGATGCGCATCAGCTCGGCGCCGTACAGGAATACGGCGCTGGCGTAGTAGAACCAGAGGAGGGAGAGGACCAGGGATTCGGCCAGGCTGGTGGAAGGGTCGGTTCGGGAGACCCAGTCGAAAATGACGCGGCCGCAGAGGTGGAAGGCGGCGGTCAGGGCGGCCCAGGGGAGAACCTGCCGCCAGGGGAGGTGGATCGGGGGGAGGTACTTGAGCCAGAAGGCCATGACGGACCAGAAGGCCAGGAAGGCAATCGTCAGTAAGCCGAGCCAGCGGATTTCCAGGGGAAGCGGATGAGCGGCGGCGGGACGGCCGAGAGCGAAAAAGGCGGCGCTGGCGGCAATGGCGGCGAAGGTGATTAGAGAGGTGGCCAGGACGTAGCCCAAACCGAGGGCTCGCTTTTTAAGCTGCACGACAAGGCCGGTTTGCTCGCGGCGGACGTCCCAGATCGTTTGCAGGGCGTCCTGCATTTGCAGGAAAAATCCCACCGAGCCGAAAAACAGGCCCAAGAGGCCGAGAATGCCCAGGGCGAAGACCTGCCGGGGGGTCGCGTCAACGGAACGCATCAGAAAGAATCGGAGCATGCCTTCGCCTCGGGGGCCGATCCAGGCGAAGACGGCGGGAAGGATGTAGGAACGGGTCCATTGGCCGCCAAGGAGGTGATCGGAAAGCCAGAGGATCAGGCCGATGAAAGGGGCGACGGCGAGAATGAGATTGTAGGCCAAGGCGGCGGCCAAGCCGCTGCAACGGTCGCGGACCCATTCCAGGGCGGCCGTCAGGATAAGACTGAAAGAGGCTTTGAGGGCAGGGAGCATAAGCAGGGGCTGTCGCACGAATGGTGCCAGGAGAAGAGAAGTCAGAATGATGAATGATGAACGATGAAGGTGGAAAGAAGAGCAGTTTTAATAGCTGGTTTTCTTCCTCCTTCATAATTCATCATTCATCGTTCATCGTTGTCTTCCTCGGCGGAGGGGTGGAGACTTTTTTGAAGAGCAGGACGGCGGGGATGCTGAGCAGGCATAGCAGCGTCAGCAGGCGGAAATCGTAGATGTAGGCCAGGGCGCTGGATTGCTGCTGGACCTGGGCGTAGAGCAGGTCGTAGGCCATGCGATGGGCGGTGACGGGATCGAAACGGGTTTGTAAATACGACTCGATGCGCTGCAGGCGGCGTTGGAAGACGGGGTCGTAAGGGGTGAGGTGACTGACCATGAAGACCTGCTGGGCTTGGGCGGTGCGAGAAAGGAGCGTAGTCATCAGGGCGATGCCGATGCTGCCGCCGACGTTGCGCATGAGGTTGTAGAGTCCGGTGGCGTTGCGCATGGCGGTGTTGGGGATGGTGCCGACGGCAACGGTGGTCAGGGGGACGAAGATGAAGCCGAGGGACAGGCCGGTGATGATGTTGGGCCATTGGATGGAGGAGATGGCGATGTCGAGGTCGATGCTGCCGAAGAGGTAGGTGGCGTAGGCGAGGACGAGAAAGCCGAAAACGAGCAGCCAGCGGTTGTCGATGCGGGTGACGAGTCGGCCGACGATAATCATGGCGATGATGGAGCCCAGGCCGCGGGGGCTGACGGCCAGGCCGCTTTCGGTGGCGGGATAGCCCAGGAGGGTTTGCAGGAACAGCGGCAGCAGCGCGGTGGTGCCGTAGAGGATCATGCCGACGACGGTGATGAGTACCGTGCCGATGGCGAAGTTGCGGTGGCGGAAGATGCGCAGGTCCACGATGGGGCTGGCGGTGAACAGTTCCCAGAAGACGAACGCCAGCAGGGATATGCCGGAGGCGAGGGCGGCGTAGCGGATGAACGGCGAGGCGAACCAGTCGAGTTCCTGGCCTTTGTCGAGCATGACCTGGAGGCCGCCGAGGCCGACGATCATGAGCAGCAGGCCGACGTAGTCGATGGGGACTTTGACGTGGTGGCGGAGGTATGGGGGGTCTTCGACGTAGCGAGAGGACAAGGCGATGGCCAGCAGGCCGACGGGGAGGTTGATGTAGAAGATCCAGCGCCAGGTGTAGTTGTCGGTGATCCATCCGCCGAGGGTGGGGCCGATGATGGGGGCGACGACGACGCCGACGCCGTAGGCGGCCATGGCGACGCCGCGGCGGGCCGGGGGGAAGCTTTCGAGCAGGACGGCCTGGGCGATGGGCTGCAAGGCCCCCCCGCCGACGCCTTGGATGATGCGGGCGAGGATGAGGATGGAGAGGCTGGTGGCGGCGCCGCAGGCCATGGAGGCGAGGGTGAAAATCCCGACGCACGTCAGGAGGGTGCTCTTGCGGCCGAATCGACTGGTGAGCCAGCCGGTGGCGGGGAGTACCACGGCGTTGGAGACGAGATAGCTGGTGAGCACCCAGGTGGCTTCGGTGGTGGTGGCCGAGAGAGAGCCGGCAATGTGGGGCAAGGCGACGTTGGCGACGGAGGTGTCGAGCACTTCCATGAACGTGGCCAGCATGACGGAAAAGGCGATGACCCAGGGGTTGAAGCTGGGACGCCAGGGTTGGTGCAATGCGGCGGACGATTCGAGCGAAGGCTCGGACATGAGGGGAGGCGATTGCTAATGGCGTGCCTTTTTTGGGGGAAAGACGCGAAGAGCAAGCCGATTCGGGGACGTAGGGGCGAAAGGGGAAAAATTGTATGCGAGACTAGATGCCTCGCTGTGCTCGGCATGACAATGGTTGGACTCGATGGAACAAGGGATAGGCATGAGGTGCATGGGATGACGTTCTGCGGGGGCGTGAGGGGTTGCGGCTGGTTGTCACTTGCGTGGTTGGCGGGTAAAAGGATTGGACTGTGGATATCGTTTTGAAAATATTGGCGACGCTGGGGTTGGTGCTGCTGAACGCGTACTTTGTGGCCAGTGAATTTGCGGCCGTGGGGGCGCGGGCGTCGCGGCTGGAGACGCTGGCGGGCAAAAGCCTGCTGGCGAGGTTGTCGCTGGATATCAAAAAGCGGCTGGATTTGTATCTATCGACGTGTCAGCTTGGGATTACGGTGGCGAGTCTGGGGCTGGGTGCGGTGACGGAGCCGGCGGTGGCGCGGATCATTTGGCCGGTGTTGTCGCTGGTGCGCGTGCCGGAACACGAGCTGCATGCGATTGCGTTTGCGGTGGCGCTGGCGATCAGCACGTCGTTGCATGTGGTGGTGGGCGAGGTGGCGCCGAAGAACTGGGCGATATTTTATCCGGATCGGCTGCTGCCGGTTTTGGCGTTGCCGCTGGTGCTGTTTACGTACTTGTTTTATCCGATCATCTGGCTGTTGAACTCGGCGAGCAACGGGCTGCTGAGGTTGTCGGGGATACGGATTCATCATGACATTTACAAGGGGCTGCCGCATAACGAGGAGGAGTTGCGGGCGCTGCTGGCGCAGGCGGTGGCGCAGGGGACGATTCCCAAGGTGCATGGGAAGTTGCTGACCAGCGCGTTTGAGTTTGGGGATTTGAAGGTTCGGCAGATCATGGTTCCGCGGACGGAGGTGGGGTATTTGAAGCTGGGGCAGCCGATCGGGGAGGTGTTGCGGACGGTGCAGAAGAGCGCGTATACGCGGCTGCCGTTGTGCGAGGGGGATATCGATCATGTGATCGGGCTGGTTCATATGAAGGATTTGTTTGCCCATTTGAAGCTGGTGCCGGGCAAACTGAAGTTTACGGATGAGAAGACGCCGGAGGGGGAGGCGATTGCGGTAGCGGCGGGGTTGCCGGGGTCGGCGGTGCATGTGATCGGGTCGGGGGATATTGATTTGAAGAAGATCAAGCGGGACATTTTGTTTGTCCCGGAGTTGTTGCCGGTGCCGACGCTGCTGCGGCAGTTTCAGGCGAGCCACAACCATATGGCCGTGGTGGTGGATGAATACGGCGCGACGCAGGGGATCGTGACATTGGAAGACGTGCTGGAGGAGATTGTCGGGGAGATTGAGGATGAGTTTGATACGCTGTCGCCGGTGGATTTTGTGAAAGAGGGCGAGAGCTTCCGCGTCAGCGGGTTGTTTCCGCTGCACGAGCTGCGTGAGCGGCTGGCGATGGGCGAGCTTGAATCGGAGGACGTGGACACGATCGGGGGGTATATCACCCAGCAGCTTAATCGGTGGGCCCGGCCGGGGGATGCGGTGCGATTGGGGGATTATCAGGCGCGGGTGGTGAGCGTGCAGCAACAGCGTGTGACGCAGGTTTTAATCACTCCGCTGACGCAGCGGGATGTGCAACAGACGCACGGGGGTTCGCGGCGGTAGAAAGCGGGCGGTTCTTTTTACGACGGAGGCACGGAGACACGGAGGGAAGAGAAGTCAGAATGATGAATGATGAATGATGAAGGTGGAAAGAAGAGCAGTTTACATAACGGCTTGCTTCCTCCTTCATCGTTCATCATTCATCGTTGTCTTTTCCTGGGCTTCGAGGCGGATTTCTCGCAGCTTCAGGAAGATGAGGACGCCGAAGCCGACCAGCAAGGTGCCCAGGGCGACGATGGTGTAGGAGGTGCGGGGGTCGAAGGTGGCGACCCGCTTTACGTCGCGGGATTCGTCGGGCGGAATCGGTTCCAGCAACTGGTTGACTTCATGTTGCCGAAGTTCAAGGTCGTCGCGGGCGTTGTCGAGCTTGAATTGGAGGTTGACCAGTTCGCCGCGGCTGCGGTCGATCGTTTGACCGGCGGAGCGGGCAGCGGCGGCGGCGGCCTGGGTGGATTGAAGTTCTTTGAGTTTCTGCTCGTAGCTCTGGCGAAGATCGGCTTCCTTTAATTTGACGGCGGCCAGGTCCAGTTGTTTTTGCGTCAATGCCTGAGCCTGTTCCGGCGAGGTCGTTTGTCCGGCCTTGGGTTGCAGGGCATCGATTTCGGCTTGAATGCTCCTGATCGCCTCGACGGCGGTTTGCCAGGGGGCCTTGCGGTCGGCGAGTTCGGTTTCCAGTTTCTGGAGCCGTTGCCCAGAGGGGCGATTTTCGGCAATTTTTTCGATGCGGGCGATGTCGGCCTTGAGGGTTTCGATGCGCTGCTGGAATTGCTTGATGGCGTTTTCGAGAGCGGCGGCGGTCTGGCGGATGGCGGCGGCGCGAGTGATCAGATGCCGGCGGCTTTCGTAAAGTTCGGCAAGGACGGCGTAGAGGCGAGCCTGGTCCCCGGGCAGGTCATCGGTATCGAGAATGATAACGAACTGGTCCTTGCGGCCGGCCGGCCAGGCGGAGCGTTCCATGGCGCGGTAGAAGCGAACGGGATCGTCGAGGAAGCCGGGGTCCATTTTCGGATGCAGGCGGTCCAGGGTTGCCTTGGCGCGGGAACGGAAGGCTCCGTCCTTCAAGAGATCGTTCTGGACGGATTCGATGGTTTGCTTTCCGCCGGGGCTTTGAAGGCTGTAGTTTTGGAGCACCAGCGTTCCCTCGATGACGTAATGCAGCGGCGCCAGGCTGTAGATCAAGCCGGCGGCGAGGACCATGAGCAGCAGCATGGCCATCAGCAGCACCGGCACGCCGGGCAGGTGGCGGCGCGGGAGGGAGAAGTTGGCGGCGACCGCATTGGTCGTGGGGGGAAGCCGGCTGGCGGGGGCATCCTCAAGAGGGACATCCTGTCCGAACATGCTTGGGGTAGAGTTCGTCGAATCGCCCATGGCGAAGGGGTCGCGCATGGCTCCGTCGAAGCGGAAGGCCGGATCCACCCATTGGTCCAGGCCCAGGTTCGGGGAATCGAGCGCGACTGCGGCAGCACCGCCACCGCCGCCTTCCAATGAGCCCATAAGGGATTGTGGGGCGTGAGGCGCGGACTGGGAGGAGGAAGAGTCGGCCGGTGGATCGCTGGCGTCCGTCGGCCATTCCAGGTCCGACTGAGGGGTAAAGACTTCGGAGAAGACGTCGGCCTCGCGGACGGAAGTGACTTCCATGCGGTCAAAGCCGGAGGGTGATCCGGAGCCGGAAGGGAAGACCAGGTCGGAGCTGTCGGAGGCGGGGATGTCGTCGAGGAAAATCTGATTGGTGTCGAAATCCAGCGAGTCGTCATCGTCGATGAGCACTTCGCGGCGGGCCTAGACGTAACGGGCCGGGGGAGGGGTCTTGATTTTTCGGGCCGGATCCCAGCGTGATTCGAGCAGCTCTTCGCCGGGCTCTTCCGGCTCATTCTGGGGCAATTCGATAATGTGGGCGGCGGCGGTCCTGGGCGTCGGGGCGGCGGGCAAGACGGGCGGAGGAGTGGGCTGGGCGGATTCTTCATGGAAGACGACCTGCACCCGGCCGAAATGGGCCGGGGGAGCGGCCACGTCCTGCAATTGCAGGGGCATGCCCCCCAGGGAGAGCATCTGCCCGTCGCCGACTTCAAAGAAAGCATCCACGGAGGCGGCGGGCTGGGGCCGGATCGGGGCTTGGGGCGCCGGCGTATAACGGATGTCGGTAGCGCCGATGCGGATCACATCGTGGGCATTAAGTTCGACCTGACGGACGGGAATGCCGTTGACCAGGACGCCCGAGGATGAGTTGAGGTCGCAGAGCCAGCGGGTGCCGTTGAGGTCTACGATGGCCGCGTGTGCGGGGGAAACGTTTTCGTGGGGCAGTCGCACGTCGCAGGCCGGATGGCGGCCGATGAGGATAACGCGGCTCCCGATGCGCAGGGGGTCGGGCAGGTCGGGAATCCGCAGATCGACCGGCGGGGCTTTTTGGGGTAAGGCGAGCGGCCAGCCGGGGGGGCAGGAAAACTTGAAGACGAAGGGGCCGATCTGAAGCAGGTCGCCCTCGGCCAGCAGGTGTTCGCGGATTTTGGCGCCGTTGACCAGGACGTGGGTTCGGCTGGCCAGGTCGTGGATGTAAAACCGGCTGCCGGACTTGATCAGCAGCGCGTGCGGGTCATCGACGTCGGGCGAGGGGAGGGAGAGGTAGGCCGAAGCGCCCGAACCGACCAACATGAGCGGGAGATGCAAGACCACGGCCGGACGTGCGCGGTCGGGAGCGACCGGCAGCAGGCTGGGCTCGGGAACAGCCGCGGGCGTGTTGTTGGGTATCGGTTCTCCGACCATGAAACATCCGCGCAGTACATGACACGGTTACGCCGGGAGACTGCTTTCGCCCGGCGTTCACCCTCTTGCCGACATCATACTAGAGATCGACCGGCAATCGAGGGAAGTGAACTAATTTGAAAATGTTGGGCGGGCGGTTTATCGGACCCGGCGAGGCGGCGGGAAAAAAATGGACGGGCGATTTGCCTGGCGGCCGGGGGAATCGTACATCCCATTTGTCAGGCGGACGCAACCAGTTAACCGCGCTCAACCCAAGCCGAACGACTGGTGCCTGACATAGACGCTCCCCTTCCCACTTTCTGACAAGCCGGCCGCGGAACCCACCGCGGCCGGATTTTTTGCGCGAAAACCGCGAAGAGCAAGCCACTTCGCAGGCGTGGCGGCGAAAGGGACAAAGGGGTAGACGCGGCGGAATACCTTCTTATTCGATACGAGGCTCGGGGAACGCTTGACAACGGCGATCTTTGGCGGGATTGTGGCGCGTCGTTTTTGGGATGAGCCTCTAGAGCAGAAAAAGGTTGTTTCCATGGGTTTCGCATCCGGTTCCGTCACGTTTCGGCGTCTGGCCGTAGTGGGCAAGCAGCCCGCGTCCATTGACCAGGATTTACTCGATAAACTCTCGGAGCATGCTCTGCGGCCGGGGGAATTTGGCGTGCCCGAAGAAGTGGAGTATGGCTGGTCGGGCGGGCGGCATATTCTCGACGGTCAGTTCAGCTTCGAGCACAACGTTTTTGCCGAAACGCTGCACTTTGCCTTGCGGATCGACACCAACCAGGTTCCCGGCGAATTGAAGAAGGCTTATCAGATGATGGAGGAGGAGGCCGTGGCGGCGACAAATCCGTCGGGCTTCATCAGCAAGAACCAGAAGCGGGACGTGAAAGATACGGTTCGGCAGAAGCTGGAAGAAGACCTTAAGAGCGGGCGGTTCCGCAAGAGCAAGTTGCTGCCGATCCTGTGGGACGTGTCCGGGCAGACCGTTTACTGTCAGGCGACGGGGGCGAACCTGGAGAAGCTGCACGAGATTTTCGAGCGGACGTTTGGGTTGGAGCTGCAGCCGATTTCGGCCGGTTCTTTGGCGCTGCGGCTGCTGGAGCCGCTGGGCCGGCGGCGCGATTATGAAGACCTGCGACCGACGCGGTTTGCCCTGGGGCCGGAGGGGGAAAGCCAGCAGCCGGAATATCCGTGGGTGGCCAAAGGGCCGGAGCCCAAGGATTTTCTGGGCAACGAATTCATGCTGTGGCTGTGGCACGGGGCCGCGAGCCACGCCGGGACGATCAAGACCGAGCAGGTCGGTCAGGTTTCGCTGTTCATCGACAAGTCGCTGGAGCTGGATTGCGCCTACGGGGCGACGGGCAAGGACGCGTTGCGCGGCGAGGGGCCGGATCGCATGCCCGAAGCCAAGGACGCTTTGCGCAGCGGCAAACTGCCGCGCAAGGCGGGTCTGGTCATGGACGTGAACAACCAGCAGTTTACGTTCACGTTCAACCCCGAGGCGCTGGCCGTGGGATCGTTGAAGATGCCGGAAGTGGAGGATGCCGAGACGCCGCGGGCGCTGTTCGAGGAGCGGATTTCGCTGCTGCGGGATTTGTGCAAGTCGGTCGATGCGCTGTTCGAGACGTTTTTGAAGGTCCGCACCGGCTCGTCGTGGGAGGGACACACCGGCACGATCCGCAAGTGGATCGCGCAATCGGCCAAGGCCGTGGCGGCCGTGGCGTGAGGATCAGCGGTTGGCCCGTTGGCGCAGGTGGGCGGCCAGCAGGTGGGATTCGGGCACGTCGTACAAGCTGACCTGGCCTTTGACGGGGATCGGGGGGATGGGTCTGACGTTGCGCAGCACCCAGGCGAAGGCGCCGGGATACAGCGGGCAGCAGGCGGCCGGTTCGTCGGCGCTAGTCATGGGCCGGCAATCGATCAGTTCGGCGACGGCCAGGGCGCAGCCGGCCGGGGAAATGTCCGGCCGGCGAGAAGAGACGATCAGCAACGGCCCCCGGTAGTGGGTCTGCCAGGTGCGGGTTTCGATGGTTTTTTCCCCGCGGGCGATGCGGTTGGCCCAGGGTTGCTTGATGGAAAGCGCCTTCATGGGGGTGATTGTCGCCGGGGGGCTGGCGGGGGCAAGGGGAGTTTTTCGGTTGCGAAATCGCGAAGAGCAAGCCTTATCGAGAGCTTGGCGGCGAAAGCGACGCGGATCTCGGATTTGGCGCATTACCGGACCTGCCGGGGGAGCAAAAATGATTTTTGCCGGGGGAGTTAATCCATGCCCTTTCGTCTCCGATAAGGAACAAGAGTGTCTATAAGATTACAGACACCGCAGGGCCTTTGGCTGCGCAGGAGAGGTATGACCACAGTGGCAGAACCGACGTTCGACGAGCCGTCCCCGCAGGATATAAGCGGGGCCGAGGAACGCGTTTCTTCGGCGGTGGAACTCCGACGGATCATTGACGCCAGGTTGTCGCTGATGCTGAAACTGGCCGCGATGGAGGAGGAACGGCGGGAGCTGCTGGCGGCCAAGGATTTGCCGGAGGCGGCGCGGGGCGAACTGGATCGGCAAATCCGGGAACTGCGGCGGCTGCCTTCGGGCGCGACGGCCCGCGACACCTTGAACCAGTTGAAAGAACGACTGGCCGACTATGGCGGGGAAAACGATCCGGCCCATCCGCTCTACCGCGAGGCGGTGGAGCTCGGCCGGCGGCAGTGTGCGATTTTCATCGAGCGGGAACGGATGGTCGGCCCCCTGCTGCGGCACGCCGCGGCGCTGGCGCTGGAGGAGGAGTTGTTCGCCCTGTTGGAGCCGACGGCCTGTCAGCCGCACGTTTTGTTCGGCTGGGCGGTTTACAGTTTTGCGATCCAGGAAATCAAGCACGAAGCGACCGTACGGCGGGAGTCGCTGCGTCAGCAGCCGGACGAATCCGCCCATGCCCGGATCGGGCAGCTCGACGTGACGATTCAGGCGGCGACGCGGGAACTGGCGGCCATCGAACCGGTTTCGGTGGAAGCGTTCTGGTCGGCTTACGAAGAGGCCGCGGTTCTGCTGGCCGGCGGCTGTCTGATGGCCGGGCAGGAAACCCGCATCCGCGCCTTTCTTCGCTACGGCATGATCGGCAGCACGCCGTATTTCCTGTCGGCGGAGGTTGCCGAGCGGTTGCTGGCCGAATGCGGCCGATCCCAAAAAAAGCTGGACGATTCGGTGGACGCGACCCACGTGCTTTACGCCGACGAATACATCGATTTGAGCGCCCGGGGTTTGATTACCCCTTCGATTGACGAAGATCTGGAGCTGAACCAGCGGCGTTCGGTCAAGTGGATGCGCGACAAGTACTGGCGGCGGGTGATCTCGGCCCGCACGCCGCGCACGCCATCGGGCAGACCCTCGCCCAGATCCGGGCGCGGCTGACGGAACTGGAGCAAGACACGCACCAGGCGGAAGAGCGGTTGGCGGCGCTGACGTATCCGGCGAAGGATTACCTGAAGACCAAGGAATCGCTCAAGCAGCGGATTCAGGACTGCCGGGTGGAAAGCGCTCGCCGGATGCGCGCCCTCGAGCGACTGGGCGTGTTGCTGGCCGAGGAACAGCAGCGCAATCAGGCGGCCCGTCAAAAACTGACGTCTCTGGGGGGAAACCCGGCGGTCGCCGAGCTTGCCCGGCAGGAGGCGCGGCAGTTGCACCGCATCTGTTGTCTGTGCGCGAAGCTGCGCGACCCGTTCCCACCGCTGATGCTTCGGAGCGATCTGCGGTTCGAGGCCGGGGTGGTCAACGAACGCACGGCGGTATTGAATTCCATCGGCGCGTTGGAGCAGCGTGATCCGGCGATATTCAAGGAGACGGCCGTCCATTCCAACAAATCGGCCCTGCGGACGTACGTGCGGTATTCGCCGTACGTCGTGCTGGCCCCGGCGTGCGGTTTCGTCGCCTTTGCGTGGAACCCGCGGGGAGGAACCGAGGTCGGGCGGATCGTCCTGCCCGTCTATAACCAGCGTCCGGGGCTTCTTGAGTTGATGCTGAACACGGTTGCCGCCGATTTCCGTTGGGATACCAGCCGGGAGAGCGCGGGGATCGACCTGTTGACCAGCGATACTCTTGTGGCCGCGTACGCCACGGTGCGATGGGATTACCGCAAGCGCAGCAAGGAAGTCCGCCGAAAGGCGGCCATCTATACGGAAGAGACGGATCGAAAGAACTGGCGGCGGCATTACGCCCTGTACCTGTCCAGCGCCATGGAAGGCGGACGCAAGCTCTTTTTCAAGTGTCGAAGCGTCTATGACGTGGTGCTGAAATATATGGATCTGCCTACCGGGGTGAAAAAGCTCCAGCGCTGAGGGTTGAGAAGCGACCGATAGCCGTCGGTGGGTGAGGGAAGCGGCATGCACAGTTTTCAGGCAAAGAAACTTCTAATGCGCCCTGAATAGTTTGCACATCTTAGGCGGTTAGAATCGTCGCCGCGATTTTGAGCATGCGGAGTGTGATTTTGCATATTTTTTAGTCTGGCACGAGGGTTGCAAAGGCTGTCGTGGGAATGGATCGGATCGAGGTTATCCGCCATCAGCAAGAAGACTTCCCGCCATCTATGAGGCTTGCCATGAACGCGCATGTGTGCAACAACGAATCGGTAAACGAGATACCGCCCCCGGCGGGCTCTGGTGCTCCGCCCGGTTTTGTGAGACTGACGTCGCCTTTGCATCCGTGGATCGACCGCAAGCTGGGTTACTTCGGAAACGACCGCTACGTCCTGTTTTATTACGAGCCGCGGGGCGACGAAGTGATCTGGAAAGACGGCCGGTCTTACGGCTTTGCCACCGGCGCCTGGTGCACCTTCAACGATCAGATTGCTCCTTTGGCCAACGCCTACCGCGTCGATCTGGGCAACGCCGAATCTCCCGGCAAACACGCCCTGTTCATCGACCGCCAAACCAAACAGGCCTATTTTGCCGAACGGCGTACGGCCGAGCGGCTGCTGGACAACCAGTAGCCTCTTTGCCAGCTCATCCAATCCGGCCTATTATTCTTGAGAATGATTGAACCCGATGAACGGTTTCGTTCGTCTTAGGGCTATGAGGTTCCTGCGATATCGCAGGCGCTGTTTATTCTTTAACCGGGAGAAATCCATGAAAGCGACTGTTCTGGCCGGTCTGTTGGCCTTGGGCCTTAGTGTCGGCGCGGTTTCCATGACCAAAGCCGAATGCGGCTGTTGCAAGTGCAAGGCCCCCGCCACCCAGGCGTCTGCCGCCCCCGTGAATGCCAAGTGCCCTGTCGAGCATGGAAACGTGGATCCGAAATATACCTGCGTCTATGAGGGCAAGACGATCGGGTTCTGTTGCGGCGACTGCATTCCCGAATTCAAGAAAGACCCGGCCAAGTACATGAAAGACTTGAAATAGGCCCGTTGGGCGGCGTAAGGGAGGTTTGTCCCTTCGCGAAACCGCAAGCGAGGTCGAGAGTGTGGGGGCGAATGGGGGCGTGGAGAGGTCGGGAGCCCCGGATGTGCATCCGGGGCTTTGAGTTTTGAATAGCGAGGAGTAGTCGTATCCGGGAGACGCGAAGAGCAAGCCTTGTCGAGAAGAAGGCCCGGATATAATAGAGAGACATGCCCGAAGTCTCCGAGTCACCTCGTCGCCAGCAGGCCCAGGATACGGCCATTACCGTCAGCGGCATGGACTGCGCCAGTTGCGTCAGCCATGTGGAGAAGGCCATGCGCGGCGTTGCGGGAGTGGAAGCCTGCCAGGTGAGCCTGGCCCGCGGGCGGGCGACGGCGCGCTATAACCCGGGGCAGACCACCCCGGAGCAAATCGCCAGCGCCGTGACCGAGGCCGGGTATCCCGCGGCCCCGGAACAGCCGGGTGAGTCGGCGGCCAACGTCGAAGAGCAGCGGGTCATGCATCAGATTGCGGAATCCCGCGTCTGGTTCCGGCGGGCGGTGGCGGGGATCGGGCTGTGGCTGCCGGTGGAATTGGCCCACTGGTTCCTCTACGGGTTCACCGGCCAGGCACACCATCCCTGGATGGACTGGCTGGCGCTGGTCACCAGCACCATCGCCATCGTTTACGTCGGCTGGGGTTTTTACCGGGGGGCCTGGCGAGGACTGGTGCGGCGGACCACCAACATGGACACGCTCATCGCCATGGGCGCCACCGTCGCATACCTCTACAGCCTGGTGGCGTTTGTCGGGATGTATCTGAATTGGTGGAGCCGGATGCCCAACCTCTATTTCATGGAGGCCACGGGGTTGCTGGGCTTGATCAGCCTGGGGCATTGGATGGAGGCACGGGCGCGCGACTCGGCCGGCTCGGCGATTCGCCAATTGCTGCAACTGACTCCCAGTCGGACGTTGAAGCTGGAGGACGACCAGCCGCCGCGGGAGGTACTGGTGTCGCAACTGCACGAGGGGGATCGGGTGCTGGTCCGGCCGGGGGATCGTGTTCCCATCGATGGCGTGGTGACGGACGGAACTTCGAGCGTGGACGAATCGATGGTCAGCGGCGAGCCGCTGCCGGTTGCGCGGGGCGTCGGCGATGCGGTGATCGGCGGGACGGTCAACCAGGACGGGCGGCTGGTGGTGCGGGCGACCAAGGTCGGGTCGGCGACGGCCTTGGCGCAAATCGTCGCCTTGGTGGAAAACGCCCAAGCGAGCAAGCCTCCGGTGCAGAAGTTGGCCGACGCCATCGCCGCGGTGTTCGTGCCGGCGGTGCTGCTGGTGGCGCTGGCGTCGGGCGTCGGCTGGTTCGCCTGGGGCCGGTATCATGGCTATGACGAGGCGAGACTCTGGGGGCAAATCGCCAACGCCGTGTGCAGCGTGCTGATTATCGCCTGCCCGTGTGCGCTGGGGCTGGCGTTGCCGGCGTCGCTGATGGTGGGCACCGGCCGGGGGGCGCGGCGTGGGATTCTCATTCGCGACATGGACGCCTTGCAGCACGCCGAGCGTATTGACACGGTCGTACTCGATAAGACCGGCACGGTCACCCGCGGCAAGCCGACGGTGACCGGCGTGGTTTCGTACAACGGGACAGCGGCGGACGAGATTCTTCGCCTGGCGGCGGCCGCCGAGCAGTTCAGCGCCCACCCGCTGGCCAAGGCCATCACCGCCCAGGCCCGCGATCGCAACTTGTCCATTCCCGATCCGGACAGTTTCAACAGCGAAGCCGGTTTCGGCGTCACCGCCCAGGTCGAGGGCCGGACGCTGCTGGTGGGCAACGAATCGTTGTTGCACAAGAACGGCCGCAACGGTACGACCTCCCCCGCCGCCGCAAGCCAGGCCGCCGGGACGCACGTTTTCGTGGCGGTGTTGTACAATGACGGAACGATCGAGCGACTGGGCCGGATTGACGTCGCCGATGAGATCAAGTCCGACTCGGCGGCCGCGATCGCCGAACTGCACAAGTTGAATCTGCGCACGGTGCTGTTGACGGGCGACAACGCCCGAACCGCGGCGGCCGTCGCCCGCGCGGCGGGGATCGGGCAGGTTTACGCGCAGGTCAAGCCCGATGAAAAGGCACAGGTGATCCGTTCGCTTCAGGGCCAGCCCTCGCCGTTTGGCCAACCCCGCTCGCAGGTCGTCATGGTCGGCGACGGCGTCAATGACGCCCCGGCGCTGGCCACGGCCGACCTGGGCATCGCCATCGGTTCCGGGTCGGACATCGCCAAGGAAACCGGCGGCATCGTGCTGGTCGGCGGCAGCCTCCACGGCATCGCCACGGCCATCCGCCTGTCCCGGGCGACGATGCGAAAGATCCGGCAAAATCTCTTTTTGGCCTTCATTTACAACGTCCTGGCCATCCCCCTGGCGGCGATGGGGCTGCTTAATCCGCTTATCGCCGCGGCCGCCATGGCCCTTTCGGACGTCAGCGTTATCGGTAACGCCCTGCTGCTTCGCCGCACCAAAATTGATTAACCCTGCTAAACCCCCTTGACGGCGGCAAAGAACGTCGCTTCAATACCGCCACTTTGCCCCATGGGCTAATTGTCGCCGGGGTATCGGATTGGAGCTTGACAGAGTCATCTGTTTCCGGTTCGTATACCCCGGTGAAATCGTAAACCGTTGGGCGCAGTGCCGGCGGTTAGCTTATTTCGATACTCTTTCGGGATACCCCCATGACCACTGAACTCAAACGCAGCAGACTGGCATTCCTTTTCGGCCTGGAGAGTCTGGCCATGTCCGAAGAACTCAGCGACCTGCTGGGAACCTCGGGTTCGCCGGTCGGCTCCGGCCTGCTCGACGAGCAAATCCTTCCTCTGGACGCCAAGCGCAAGCCCAAGCAGGAAGAAGAAAAGGAAGAAGAAAAGGAGGAGGAAGAAGAGGACGAAGAGGAGGAGGACGAAGAAGAAGAGGAAGAGGAAGAGGAGGAAGAAGCCGAGGAGGAGGACTTCGACGACGATTTCGAGGATGAAGACGAAGACGTCGACGAAGAGGACGAAGACGAGGAAGAAGAAGACGAAGATGATGACGATGATGATGACGACTTCGACGATCCCGACGACTTCGATGACGATGACGACGATGATGATGAAGAAGACTTCGATGACGACGATGATTGATCGAACTGATTTGTGAACGGCAAGCTCGCAGGCACGGCCGCCCCGCAGGGGCGGCCGTGTTGCTTTCGGGTGGCTGCGGCCCGGGAGGCCGCCGCGAAACGGGCGGGGTGCAACACTTGTGGAAGGGAGAGCTCGATCTGTCGAACTTTGGCCTGGGGGGCGTTATACTACGCGGGATGCTGACTCGCTTGATACAACTGATGGGGCAACTGCCCCGTTGCCCGGTGGTCCTGCTGGGGGACATCATGCTGGACCGCTACATTTACGGCAACGCCGAGCGGCTTTCCCCCGAGGCGCCGGTGCCGGTGTTGCACTACCAGCAGGAGCAATGCCGCCTGGGCGGCGCGGGCAACGTGGTGGCCAACCTGGCGACGCTGGGGGCGCAGGTGCGTCCGGTAGGCATCATCGGGCAGGACGAGGCGGCCCGTCAGGTGCTGCAACAGATGGCCGGCTACGGAGTCAACCCCAATTCGCTGCTGCAAGTGGACGACCGGCCGACGGTGTGCAAGGTGCGTCTGGTGGGTCTGGCGCAACACCGCCACCCCCAGCAGATGCTGCGGCTTGATTACGAAGATTCCAATCCCATTAATCCCAACCTGGCCGACAAGCTTCTGGCCCGCGTGGAGACGGCCCTGGACGGGGCCGCGGTGCTGTGCATCGAGGACTACGGCAAGGGCCTGCTGACGCCGCAGGTCTGCCAGCAGGTCATCGCCCTGGCCCACGCCCGACGGGTGCCGGTGCTGATCGATCCGGCGGCCATCGGCGACTATTCCCGCTACGTCGGGGCGACGGCGTTGAAGATGA
Source organism: uncultured Phycisphaerales bacterium (assembly GCA_963841305.1). GTDB lineage: Bacteria > Planctomycetota > Phycisphaerae > Tepidisphaerales > Tepidisphaeraceae > CAWJBR01. Next base: position 1,124,260 of record CAWJBR010000002.1, read on the forward strand.
ACCGCATGGAAGCGCGCAAGGCCAGCGGGCTGCCGGTGGACTCCGCCGAGCAGTATTCCGCGGCGGCGACCCGGCTTTTGGAGCAGTTGCAACTGGAAGCGGTCGTCATCACCCTGGACAAGAGCGGCTCTTATCTGGCCACGCGCGACGGGCAGCGACAGTTGTTCCGAACCCGCGCCCGCCAGGTGTACGACGTCACGGGGGCGGGCGACATGGTGCTGTCGATGCTGGCCATGGCCCGGGCGGCGGGGGCAAGCTGGGGCGAAGCCGTGGCGTTGGGCAACGTGGCCGGCGGGCTGGAAGTGGAACGCTTCGGGGCCGTGCCGGTGACGGTCGGGGAGATCATCCAGGAACTGCTGGTCGAGGCCCGCCAGAAGCTGGGCAAGCAGCGGTCGCTGGAGCAACTACTGGGCGAGCTGGAACGCCACCGCGCCGCGGGGAAAAAGGTCGTCTTCACCAACGGCTGTTTCGATCTGATCCACCTGGGGCACGTCAAATACTTCCAACACGCCAAGGCCCAGGGCGACATTCTGGTCGTCGGCGTGAACACCGACGGCAGCATTCAGCGGCTCAAAGGCCCCAAGCGTCCGATCATCAACCAGCAGGACCGCGTGGGCGTGCTGGAAGAACTGGAGAGCATCGACTACGTCGTGATGTTCGAGGATGACACGCCCCTGCGGCTGATCCAGGCCATCCGCCCGGACGTGCTGGCCAAGGGGGCGGACTACACCCGCGAGCAGGTGGTCGGTCATGACGTCGTCGAAAGCTACGGCGGCCGGGTGGAACTGGTGCCGCTGGTGGACGGCAAGAGCACTTCGACGGTGATCCAGCGGATCCTCGAAGCCTACAAATAAGCGGAGAACCGAGTGGTGGCAGCAACGTTCAAAGACGCGATCCGGGAACTGGCCGAGCTTTTGCCGAGACTGGAGGTTCTTGACGAACCGATGGACCGGCTGGGGCGGGCCATGATGGCCTGCTGGCAGAACCGCGGCAAGGTGCTGGTGGCGGGCAACGGCGGCAGCAGCGCCGACGCGATGCACCTGGCGGAGGAACTGGTCGTCCGCTTCAACAAGAGCCGCCGGGCCTTTGCCGCCATCGCCCTGTGCGATCCGACGGTCCTGACGTGCGCGGCCAACGACATGGGGTTTGACGAGGTCTTTTCCCGGCAGATCGAAGCCCTGGGCAATCCGGGCGATCTGTTCATCGCCCTGAGCACCAGCGGCAACAGCGCCAACCTCCTGCGGGCCGTGGAGCGGGCCAAGGCGATGAAGCTGCAAACCGCGGCCTTCCTCGGCAAAAACGGCGGCCAGCTTCGCGGGTTGTGCGACATCGAACTGCTGGTGCCCTGCTCTATCACCGCACGCATCCAGGAGGCCCACAAGCTCATGTTCCACAGCCTTTGCCAATGGATCGACCAGCAGGTACCCACGGATCGGTAGCGCGGCAAGTTTTCCGCTACCCATATGCAAGTCCGGGGAATATAACAGTGCCATTAAACTACGGAGGACGTCGCATGAAAGGCGTGATTCTGGCCGGAGGCACCGGCAGCCGATTGTTTCCGCTGACCAAGGTGACCAACAAGCACCTGTTGCCCGTGTACGACAAGCCGATGATCTTTTACCCGCTGGAATGCATGGCCAAGAGCGGCATCGACGAAGTGCTGCTGGTCACCGGCGGCAACAACAGCGGCGACTTCATCCGCCTGCTGGGCGACGGTCGGGAGTTCGGGCTGAAGAACCTCAACTACACCTACCAGGACGGAGCCGGCGGCATCGCCCAGGCGCTGGGGCTGGCCGAACGCTTCACCGACGGCGAATCGTTCTGCCTGATCCTCGGCGACAATATCGTCGAATACAACATCTCCGAAGCCGTGAAGCGTTTCCGCCACCAGGGCCAGGGCGCCAAAATCCTTTTGTCCCAGGTGGAAAACCCCAAGGCCTACGGCGTGGCCGAGATGGAAGGCGATCGCGTGGTGCGCATCGTGGAAAAACCCAGGGAACCCAAGAGCAACTGGGCCGTCATCGGCATCTACTTCTACGACGGCAAGGTCTTCGACATCGTCAAGACCCTCAAGCCCTCGGCCCGCAACGAACTGGAGATCACCGACGTCAACAACGCCTACATCCAGCGCGGGGAAATGACCGCCGACAAACTCGATGGCTTCTGGGCCGACGCCGGCGAAAACATCGACTTCTATCTCAAGGCCTGCAACACCATCGCCCGAAACGGCGCGAACAAGGAAATAGCGACTCGCTAGCCACGGAAGGGTTAAACAGTAATGCGAACGATTCTGGTCACAGGGGCAGCCGGGTTTATCGGGGCCAACTTCGTGCGGATGCTCGTCGGCCGCGACGAGCCGGTTCGGCTCATCGCCCTCGACAAGCTCACCTACGCGGGGAACCTGGCCAACATCCAGAACCTGCTGGACAATCGCCGGGTCATCTTCGTCAAGGGCGACGTGTGCGACGAGAAGCTCATGGCCGACGTCTGGCAACAGTACCAGGTGCGCGAGGTCGTTCACTTCGCGGCTGAAAGCCACGTCGATCGCTCGATCCTCGGTTCCGGCCCGTTCGTGCAGGCCAACGTCGTGGGCACGCAGGTGCTGCTGGATACGGCCAAGAACCTGGGGGTTGATCGGTTCCTGCAAGTGGGGACCGACGAGGTGTACGGTTCGCTGCCGGAGGATAAGCCCGAAATCAAGTTCACCGAGGAAACGCCGCTTCAGCCTAACAGCCCCTACTCGGCCAGCAAGGCCGCGGCCGATTGTCTGGCGCGGGCGTACTTCCACACCTTCCACATGCCGGTGCTGACCACCCGCTGCTCCAACAACTACGGGCCGTATCAGTTCCCCGAAAAGTTGATTCCCCTGTTCGTCACCAATCTCATGGAGGGCAAGAAAGTCCCCCTCTACGGCGACGGCATGAACGTGCGCGACTGGCTGTACGTGGAAGACCACTGCCAGGCGATCTGGACGGTTTTGAACAAGGGCCGTTTCGGCGAGGTCTACAACATCGGCGGCAACAACGAAATCCCCAACCGCAAGATCACCGAGACCATTCTCCGCCTGATGGGCAAGAGCTGGGACGAAAACGTGCAGTACGTCAAAGACCGCCCCGGCCACGACCGCCGCTACGCCATTGACGCCGGGAAGATCAAGCGGGAACTGGGCTGGGAACCGAAGTACCGCTTCGAGCAGGCCATCCAGAGCACCATCGCCTGGTATCAGGAAAATCAGGCGTGGTGGAAGGCCATCAAAACGGGCGAATATCTCAAATACTACCAAACCCAATACCACCCCTGATGGCTTCTTCGGCCCAATCTCCCACCGCTTTGATCACCGGCGCATCCGGCGGCATCGGCTGGGAACTGGCCCGCGTGTTTGCCCGCAACGGCTACCGGCTCATTCTCGTCGCCCGCAGCGCCGGCAAGCTGGCGCAGCTTGCCGGGCAGATCAAGGCCGACTACGGCACGGAGGTTCATACCTTCCCCCACGATCTTGCGACGGCTTGCGCGGCGAGGGAGCTGTGCGATGAAATGGGCCGGCAGGGGCTGGAGGTTGACGTGCTGGTCAATAACGCCGGCTTTGCCACGCTCGGTCTGTTTGCCGAAACCGACCCGGCCCAGGTTCTGCAACTGCTGCAACTGAATATCGTGTCCCTCACCCACCTGACCCGCCTGCTGCTTCCGGGCATGATCCGGCGGGGCAGCGGGCACGTACTCAACGTCGCTTCCATCGCCGGGTATTTTCCCGGCCCGCTCACGGCCACCTACAACGCCAGCAAGGCTTACGTCGTCTCCTTCTCGCTGGCTTTGAGCGAAGAGCTTCGCGGCAGCGGTGTCGGCGTGACCACCCTCTGCCCCGGCCCGACACGCACCGGCTTTGAAGCGCGGGCCGGTCTTCACGGGGCCAAGGCGTTCCGCGACCATGTGATGGATCCCCGCGCGGTGGCCGAAACCGCGTATGCCGCCGTGATCCGCCGCCGGCCGGTGGCCTTTCCCGGCTGGCGGAACCGCCTGCGCATGCTGCCGATCAAATTGCTGCCGTGGAAGGTGCTGGCCCGCTTTGCGCGGCAGTATCACCAGGTTTGATTGACGCGAAAGTTTTACCGCGGAGGACGCGGAGAAACGCAGAGAATTGGAACCGCCGATGAACGTGAATGCACGCCGATGGCTTGTATTTTCCCCCTCTCCCCGCGAGGGGAGAGGGAAATAGCGGGGCTTCATCCGCGGTTCCGAAATGGTTTCCGTCAGAAGGGCATGGACTGATCCATCCAGTCGTCGCTCTTGAGAACCTGTTTGCGGTTGAAACGGGCCAGGCGTTCGGCGTTGATCTGCGCCAGGCGGATCAGGCGATCGGGGCCGATGGTGCGCCAGAGTTGCGCAACTGCGGGGCGTGCCGCACGAACAGGTCGTCCTCCACGCAGCAGAACATCTGGGCGCAGCCGGGATCGCCCTGGCGGGCGGCGCGGCCGAAAAGCTGGCGGTCCACCCGGCCGGAGCCGTGGGGCTCGCTGGCGATCACGTGCAGTCCGCCCAGTTCGGCGACTCCCTGCGCCAGCTTGATGTCGGTGCCCCGGCCGGCCATGTTCGTCGCCACGGTGATCTGGCCCTTGAATCCGGCCTGGGCCACGATCTGCGCTTCCTGTTTGGTCTGCGTCGCGTTCAAGACCCGGTGCGGCAGTTTCGCCTCGGTGAGCCGGCGGCTTACCTCCTCGGAGGCCAGCACGCTGCGTGTTCCCACCAGCACCGGGATTCCCTTTTCGTGCAGTTCCCGCACCCGCCGCACGATCGCCGCCCATTTTTGATCGGGCGCGGCGAACATTTGGGTGGGCAGCATGACCCGCCGACAGGGCCGGTGCGTGGGGATGCGCACCACGGGGCGCTGGTAGATCTGCCAGAGTTCCCCGGCCGCCTCCCAGGCCGTGCCGGTCATGCCGGCCATCGTCGGGTACTGGCGGAAAAACCGCTGGAAGCTCAGGCGGGCCAGATTTTCCTTGTCGGCCGTCACCTTCGTCTGCTCTTTGACCTCGATGGCCTGGTGCAGCCCGTGTCGCCAGCTCCGGTCGGCCATCACGCGGCCGGTGAACTCGTCAACGATCTGGACCTTGCCTTCTTCGTTGACCAGGTACTGCTCGCCGCGCACGAAGCAGTGGCGGGCGTTGAGCGCCTGCGTGACCAGTTCCTCGCGTCGGCGCTGACCCCGCCAGAAGTTCTTGCCGGCCGTCAACCGCTCCAGGGTCTGCGATCCCCGATCCGTCAGCTCACAGTTTTTCAGCGTCCGGTCCACGGTGAAATCCTGTCCCATCGCCAGCTTTTCGGCCAGGTCGTGGGCCGAGCGGTAATGGTCGGCGTTGACTTCGCCTTCGGGGGAATTGGAGATGATCAGCGGCGTCACCGCTTCGTCGATCAGCAGGCTGTCGGCCTCGTCCACGATCACGCGGAACAGTCCCGGCACCACCAGTCGCGTGGATCGCGGCCCGCTGAGCATCATCCCCACGGCCGTCTGCGTGGCGTTGCGCAGCGACCCCAGGGCGATCTGGTCGCGCAGGAAGTCGGCCACCAGCTCTTTGCTGGTGTTGTAGACCACCGCGCGGCGGTACTGCTCGGCCCGTTCGCTCGGCGGCGTTTCGTGGATGACGTTCCCCACGTTCAGCCCCAGCATTTTGTAGATCGGCTCCATCTCCGAGGCGTCGCGCTGCACCAGGTAATCGTTGACGGTGATGACATGCACCGGCCGACCGGCCCAGGCCAGGATCGAAGCCCCCATGGCCGCCGTCAGCGTCTTGCCCTCGCCGGTGGCCATTTCGGCGATATAGCCCTGCCCCATGGCCAGCGCCCCCATCACCTGCACCGCGAAGGGCCGCAATCCCAGCGTGCGCACCACCGCTTCCCGCGCCAGGGCCGCGCCCCGCTCCAGTGATTCGCCTTGCAGCCGCCCCAGCCGGGCCAACTCCCGCATCGCCTCCACTTCTTCGGCAAAGCGTCCCGCCCCCAGCCCATGAGCCCAGGCTTCCAGTGTTTCGACGCGCTGCGCCTGCCGCCGCAACCGCGGCAGCACGGGCAGCCGATTCTTCACCCATCCCGTCCCCGCGTTCACCAGCGCATCGACCCCCCGCAGCTCCGGCGCCTTGACGCGCCGAGCCTCAAACACGGACCAAAGCTCGCTGTTCATCCGATCCATCGATGTTATTTGCAATTTGCAATTGCCAATTTGCAATTGGAATACAGACGACGTCTCCCGCCTCTTCATTTGCAAATTGCAAATCGCAAATTGCAAATCTCCTTACCACTTGCTGCCGAGGCTGCGATCCTGGACCAACTGCCAGAGCCACCGACTCCATTGCCAGAAGAGGGGCTTTTTGTCCAAGGTGAAGCGCACGTAGGCCCGCTGGCCCGGCAGGTATTCACCGGGGGTGTTGGGCAACTGCACCCAGACCTCGAACTGCTCCACCAGCGGCCGAATGCCCTTGGCGTCGCGCGGGTCCACGGGCACTTCGCCGCCGCCGACCGATCCGATGGCCGCGCTGGGCAGTTCATCCTGCGGCGTCACCAGCCACGGCGAGCCCTGTCCGTACAAGACCGTGCCCAGTTGTCCGGCCAGTCGCACCTGCGTGTCCTTGTCCGTCTGGTCAGGCTTGAGCGATAGAGCCCGGCGGGCGAAAGACGCTCCCAGTTCGGCCTCCCGCTGATCCAGCGTCGCCCGCACCACCAGTCGATCCATGGCCGCCACCGTCGCTATTTCCTGGCCGGCGGATAGATACCGCCCTTCCATCTGCTCGATCTGGGGGGCCACCAGTTGCCCGGCAAAGGGGGCGCGGATCGTCAGTTCCGCCGTTTTGGCTTCCAGTTTGGCCAGTTCTTCCCGCAGCGCGTCGATGCGCAGGCGGTTGATCTGATGCTGGGCCGGGTCGGTCACCAGCGTTTGATTCCACAGGGCCTCGGCCTCGCGCAAATTCGCCCGCATCTGGCTTAGCTGCGATTGCAGGTCCGGGTTTATGCATTGGAGGATGACTTGCCCGGCCTGCAACATCTGGCCGTCGCGTGCCGGCACCTGCTGGACGAACCCGGGCGTCCGCGCCCGCAGCACCAGCCGCTTTTCCGGCTGGGCGATGCCGACGGCCTCGAAATGCACCGGGAAGGGAACCAGACCGATCAGCACGACCGCCGCCAGCGCCACCGCCGCCGAGAAGGCCACGGCCCGGCCGCGTTTGCGGTGCAGTTCCGGCTCCAGCGCCAGATACTTCACCAGTTTCACCACCGGCGTCACCCCCCACGTCACCACGCCACCCATCGCCATCAGCACCCCGATCACCGGCAGTTGGTACGTCACCATCAGGATGATGGCCACGCCGACGAACATGCGGTAAGCCGTTGAAGCGATGGCATAGAAGAACAGCCACAACCGCTGGCGGATCGGGGGCAACGGCTGCTGGTCCTTGATGCCGAAGACGTGCCGCTTGATCAGCCCCAGCGCGTATTCCGTGCTCTTGCGCTGGAGGTTGGGAATCTCCAGCAAGTCCGACAGCATGTAATAGCCGTCGTAGCGCAGCAGCGGGTTGGCGTTGAAGATCACCGTGGAAACGCCGGCGATGAGCATGCCGTTATAGGCCAGTTGATTGAGCAGCGAACCCGGCGTGGTCGAGGCCCACACGAACGCCAGCAGCGATGCCGCGAACAGTTCCACGACCATGCCCGCCGCCCCTACGAACAGGCGTTGCCAGCGGCTGGGAAACGCCCAGGCCGTCGAGGCGTCCACGTACGGCGTGGGCATGAAAATCAGGAACATCACTCCCATCTCGTGGACTTCGCCGCCGAAGCGCCGGCAGGCAAAAGCATGGCCCAATTCGTGCAGCAACTTCAGCAGCACGAACATGCCGTACAGATAGATGGCGTTGAGCGGGTTGGCGTGCAGGTCGATGGCATGAGCGGCGGCGGCCTTGAGGCCGTCTCCCCCGCCCCAGCGTGGCAGCACCACCGCCAGAGCCGAACCCACCACGATCAGCCAGAGCATCGCCCCCCATTGGCTCAGCAGTTTTTCCGCCACCGGCATCCAGCGGGTGAGGAAACTATCGACGTCCCAGAGGGGGATGCGCGGGAACAGCAGGTTCATCAGCCGGGTCTGCATCTGCTGTTTTTGGAGTTGCTTGTGCCGGCGCAGCAGCACGGTGGCGTCGGGCGTGACGTCGGCTTCCAGCAGGTTGGCCGCGTAGAGTTGCGAGAGGATCTGGATGACTTCCGGCTGGGTCGGGGCGTCGTCGGCGAGTTGTCCGCCGACCTGTTCCCAGGCGGCTTCGACGGTGCGGGAGCCGTCCAGCAGGGCCACGAAGCGGTAGGCGGCGTCGCTGAGGCGATGGAACTGGTTGCCGGCCGGGTCGCGCAGGACGTACCAGCGGTCGCCGCGGTAATACTGCCGGGAGATTTGCGCCCGCTGCGCAGCTTGGCCCGCAACGTCGCCACGCGGTACCAGGACTCGGAAAATGTCGGTCGCATCGCCAACATCGATCACTCCGTTGGGATTTTGGATTGAAGAGGCGTTCGTACGCCGTCTGTAAATCCAAAATCCGCAATCCAAAATCCAAAATCGTCAGATCCACAGTTTCAGGCGGATGAAGTCCACCAGCCGGTGCGTCCAGACCCAGCCCAGGGCGCGGGGGCGGATGTCTACGCGGGCTTCGCCGGCCATGCCCGGCAGCCAGGCTTCCTCGGCCTTCTGGAGCGTGGCGTAGACCTTGAAATAGTTGTCCCCGTCTTTGGCCTCGCCCAGCGGGACGATCCGGTCGATGCGGAAGGCGAACCGCTGGGTCGGCAGGCTCGTCGTCGCCAGTTCGCCCGGCACCCATCCGCCGTGCATCTGCTTGGATTTCACCACGTCCTGCACGTCGCGTTCGGCCACGTTCAACTCGGCCCGCAGCTTGTGGGCGTCGGCGATCTCCAGCAGCACGTCTCCTTGATTCACCATCGCCCCCTTCTTGTCGCGCAGGTCGTTTTTCAAAATCACCCCGTCCACCGGAGCCGTCAGGCTGGCGTGGGCGATCTGGTAGGCGTACAGTTCCGCCTCGGCCACGGCCGCGTCCCGGCGGGCCAGGGCGGATTTTTCCTCGGCGGTCTTGCCCTGCTGGCGATAGTTGTCGGCTTCGATGCGGTAGGAGTTGGCCCGCGACAGCGCGTCGATGCGTTTGCGCGTCAGCTCGTAGGTGTCCATCGTCAGCAGCACCTGGCCTTTTTTCACCAGCATGCCGGGACGAACCTCCCGGCCGTCAACCAGGCCCAGCGTATCGATCTGGCCGTTGAACGGGGCGCTGATGGAGCGTTTTTCTTCCGGCAGGAACTGGAACGCCGCCTTCACGCGGTACATCGGCTGGTAAAAGACCAGCATCAACGCCATCGCCAGCACCAACGCCACCACCAGTTTGGCCAGCATATGCCTTGGCCCCAGCAGCAGCCTGGCGTTTTCGCGAAGGCTGTGGGCGGCTTTCACCGCCAGCCAGCGGTCGTTGTCGTGGCGGTCGAGCAGTTGCGAGGCCAGCAGGTCGGCCGCCACGGTCAGGCCGGCAATGGCCTGTTCGCCGGGCCGCTGCGGGCCGGCGAATTCCAGCGTGACCACGCCCACGACCCGGTCCTTGTGCCGCAGCGGCAGCGACAGCACCCCGGTATCGCCTTGGCGCTGGGTGAGTTCGCGGTGGGCGCGGGTGACGTTGGGCGTGGAGCCGGCCGGGTCGAACTGCACGGGTTCCTGCTGGTCCCAGCATTCTTCCATGGCCCGCTCCAACTGAACGATCAGTTCCTGCTTCTTGTCGAACTTTTCGGTATGCGACAGCGCCTTGACGCGGATGGCGTGGCCCTTGATCCAGCCCAGCGCCACGCGGCCGGCCCCGGTGCGGGTGGCCAGTTCGTTGCACAGGTTCATCGCCGCCGATTCAAAGCCCTCGGCCGTGGCCACGGCGGTGGCCAGTTGCAGCACGTTCTGGTGGTTCTGCGCCGACACCTTGGCCTGCTCGGCCGAGCGGCGCATGGAGTACAGCTCGAAATATCCGGCCACCAGCGACATGGGCATCAGCCGCTGCTGGGCGCGTTCGAAGTTGAGGCAGCGGGTGATGACCGCCGTCACGGCCACGATCTGCTCTTCGTTGCGGAGGATGGTGGCCAGGCAATATTGGGGTTCGTCGGAGCCGTCCATGGGCGGCCCGACTTCGATGGCCGCGTCCTTGCCTTGGCTGACCGCCGGGCGAAGGATTTGGGCAAAAGCCTGCACCGCCGCCGTCCGCACGTCTTCGCCGGCCTGGTCGGGCCGGAGGTGATCGATGAGCCGCAGCGTAAAGTCGTTTTCCCCCCGCTCCACCGCGAACGCGGCCGCTTCGGTGCCGGCGACCACGATGGCCTGGGTGGTCAATAGATCATGCACGAACGCCGGCAGGTTCGCCCCCGCCGCCAAGAGTCGCTGCACGACCTTGGAGCGCGTCCCCCCCGCCGCCAACGTCTCTTCGACCTGTTGTTGCTGCTGCTGTGTTTCAGCCATGCCTTGCGTCACGGAACACCTCGTTGGAATGCCAATTTGCAATTTGCGATTTGCAATTGGAATGCAGAAACGTCTCCTGCTTCTTCAATTGCAAATCGCAAATCGCAAATTGCAAATCCTGTCATTTTCCCGCCTCGGCCAATGCGCCCTGGGGCACGCGCACCTGGACTTGCCAGCCGGATTCCTTTTGGGCCGGGTTGGGCATTTCCAGATGCAGCAGACGGGTGTTGCTGCCGGCGTCGGCGACGGGATCGAAGAAGATGATCTTCGCCTTCTGCCAGGCTTGCGTTTCGGGGTAGCGGACTTCCAGTTCCTCGCCGGATCGGAGCCGGGCCGCGAGGTTGGTCGGCAGGCGGACCTCGACTTTCAGCGGGTCGTTTTGCACGACCACCACCGGCGGCTTGTTGGCGGAGTTGTTGGGGTCAGCCAACTCGCCGGCCTTGAGGTTCAGCCGCTGCACCACACCGTCGATGGTGCTGGCCAGGTGCATCAGTTCCACCTTGATCTGCTGTTTCTGGGCTTCCAGTTTCTTTTCCGCCAGTTCGTCTTCGGCCAGTTTCACCCGCGTTTCGGCCAGCACCACGTCCAGTTGGGCTTCTTCCAGTTCGGAGGGCGAGGCCGCGTCCTGGCTGCGCAGTTTCTGGATGCGTCCGAGCTTCACTTTCTTTTGCGCCAGTTCGGTTTTGGAGTAATCCAGTTTGGCTCCGGAGTCGGCTTCGATGCGGAGGGATTCGAGGGTCTTTTGCTCCATGCGGTCGTCCTGGGCGAGCAATTCCTGACCCTGCTTGACGTGTTCGCCTTCCTTGACCAGCACGTTGCGGACGAGGCCTGAGTTCATGAAACTCAGCGCCCGCTCTTCGGAGGGTTTGGTGAACCCGTCAAACACCAGCGACGACTTGGCCGGATTTGCGGCCTCCTGCGCGGCGCTTGGCTTGGCCAAAACCAGGCTCATCAGCCCCAGGATGAATAATGTCCCTATGCGATTCCACGTTCTCATTCGCAAACTCCACTGTTTCCGTCTCCCACGACCCAACAATCCGGCAACCAAACCTACGCCCCTCCCCCGCCGCTGGTTCCGCTGGACAAGCAAACAATCTGCCGAATCAAGATTCCCCGTTGGCGCCAAAGAATCAGACTCAGCCAATATATCTTCCGCCGACTCTCAAAGGAAATTGACAACATCACCTATTTAGGCGATGCCGACCAGGATTGCCTTGCAGCCTCCCTAAAGATAGATTCAAAGAAGTTATATTCCGAGCAGTGGTTTGTCCACCCGTGGGATAAAAGGGTTGAAAAGGGTTTCTCGTTTTGGAGCGTAGTGCTATGGCTGAGGGGCTTTGGTCTCGTTTTGCGCGTACATTGCATACTTCCCGTCGGTTCGCCACCGTCTCCCGCCCGCCGCGTAAGGGGCGTAAGGCGGCTTTGGCGCAGGCCGTCATAGAGACGCTGGAGGAGCGGCGGCTGTTTGCGGCCCTGTACTACGACGCCATCGCTGCCGCCGGATTGCAGGCCGGCAACGGCACCTGGAGCACCAGCGCGGTCTGCTGGAACACCCAGGCCGACGGCAGCGGCGACCGCGTGGCGTGGGTCAACGGTTCCGAGGCCCACTTCGCCGCCAACGGCTCGTCGGCGGTGACCATCGCCGGTTCCGTCGATGTCGGCGGGATCGTCTTTGACGGCACAGGCTACAGCATCGGCGGGGGAAACCTCCGGCTCACCGACGCCGCGGGCTCCATCGCCGCCAACCGCAGCGCGACCATCAAAGCCTCCATCCAAGGCTCGGCGGGGTTGACCAAGAGCGGCGTCGGGGCGCTGACCTTGACGGGGAGCAACCGCTACAGCGGGGATACGACCCTGCTGGGCGGGTCGCTGGTCTTGAATTCCGCCTCCGGCTATGCCCTTCCCGGAAACCTGACCTGGGCGGCCGGCAGCACCAGCGTCACCCTCCAGGCCGGGGAGGAATCGGGCCAGGCGCAGATCGCCCCCGGGGCGGTCCTCAGCTTCCAAGGCACAGGCGGCAGCCAATACCTGAACCTCAACGGCCATACCCTCACCGTGGCGGGATTGGATCACCCGGCGGCGGACAACCGCTGCGTCGTCCAGAACAACCGCGCCGGCACGGTTGGGACTCTGATCGTCAACAACGCCGGCGACTATTCCTACCAGGGCTATTTGCGCGACGGGGCGGGACGGTTGGCGCTGGTCAAGCGGGCGCGGGCCGATTGTCGCTGGGGGGAACGAGCATCACCCACACCGGCGTCACCACGGTAGACGGCGGAACGCTCAAGCTCTCGGGCGCCTCGGCGCTGGGCGGGGATCTGGTGGACAACGCGACGGTGGAACTGGACGCCGGCGGGGGCAACTGGACCTTCGGGCACGGCCTGGCCGGCAACGGCAGTCTGGTCAAGAACGGATTCGGCCGGGTCACGCTCACGGGGAACGTCGCCTTCACGGGAAACACCGCCGTTAATGCCGGCACGATCTACCTGACGACCCTGCCGAGCGATCCCAACGCCCCGGCCACGGGGGCCAGCGGCATCAGCGTCGGCTGGCGGGACACCCTGCTGCACCAGGACGGGGAATTCATCGTCTCCGATTACCTGAACACCTACCAGGCCCGCTATTACGACATGAGCCCGGACGTGCCGTTCAACCAGCGGGGGCAGCTCAAGAGCCGGATCGACAACCTTGGCAACACCACCCAGGCCGCCTCGTTCTACCCGGACGGCAACGTCGCCGAGACGCGACAAATCGTGGGAGGCGTTACCGAGTCCGTGCTCTACAGCTACCTGTCCGACGGCCCCAACGCGGGGATGAAACAAAGCGCCGTCACCCGCCGGCAGGCGGCCGACGGGAGCTGGGCGGTGCTGCGCCGGGAGGACTACGCCTATTACGACGGCGTGGAAGCCTACGGCAGCCTCGGCGACGTCAAGACCGTCACCACCCGCGATGCGGCCGGGAACATTTTGGGCACGCGCTACACGCGCTACTACGTGAAAGGCGAAACGGCCGGCTCGCAGTACTTCGTCAAATATGCCTTCGACGAGCGGGCCTTCGCCCGCCTCTCGGCGGCGTTCGCCGACCCGTTTGCGGCGACCAACGCGCAGGTCGCCCCTTATGCCGCCGATTATTACGAATACGACCTGCAGGACCGCGTCAGCAAACATGTCGTGGCCGGGGCGGGCGCCGCCGCCACCAGCGGCCTGGGCACCTACACCTACAGCTACGCCGTCAGCACCAATGCCGACGGCTACAACAGTTGGAAGTACAAGACCGTCGAGCGGCGACCCGACGGCAATCAGGTCATCACTTATCGCAACGGCCATGAACAGGTGATGCTCTCGGCGCTGCTGGAGACGGCCACGGGCCGGAAATGGATCCACTTCACCCAGTATGATGCCGCCGGTCGGCCGATCCTCCAGGCCGGGCCGTCGGCCGTCAGCGGCTATGACGAATCCAGCCCGGATTTGCTCCAGGCGGTCAACGGCAATTACACCTACCTGTCCGACAACAGCGGGCAGATCACCCGCACCACCTATTACGACAGCACCACGGCCACGGAAACCCTGGCCGGCGGGGCCAAGGACCGGGTCCAGAGCGCCTCCCTCGAACAGGGCGAACTGGGCGATCTGATCCCGCAATCGCAGGTGGACTACTTTGCCCGCACCGCCGGGCCGTTGAGCAATTACGTCCTGGCCGATCAAACCACCTGGGCCAACGAGGACGGCACCGGGGCGCAAACCATCCGCTACAGCTACAGTTGGTACGACAATTCCAACCGCGTGCGGACGCAGACCGCGATCCTGCCGGCCGTGGACGCCGCACACAACGGCTCGGGACAGGCCGATACCCTGGTGCGTGTGTTTGACGCCTATGGCCGATTGACCTGGACGAAGGACGCCGACGGCTACATCGATTACCGGGCGTACGACCCGCTCTCCGGGGCGGTGGTGAAAACCATCACCGACGTGGACACGAGCCAAAGCGGCAACTTCAGCGATCTGCCCGAAGGCTGGGCCACCCCGGCCGGGGGCGGCTTGAACCTGACCACGCGGTATACGGTGGATGCCCAGGGGCGGATCACCTCGGTGACCGATCCGGCCGGACGCGTCAGCTACACCGTCTACAACGACGCCGCCCACGAGGTGCGCAGCTACGGCGGCTGGGACGCGGCCACCGGATCGCCCACCGGGCCGGTGCGGGTCATCCGGCAGGACTGGGCCAACGGCTATGACGAAACGCTGACCCTGGCCGCCGCGCCGCACTTGGACGCCAGCGGCCGGCCCGACGGCTCCGAGGCCATCGACAACGTGCAGACGCTGGCCCGCAGCTACTACAACCCGGCCGGGCAGCTCGTCGCCTCGGACGTGTATTTCAACCTGTCGGGGCTGACTTACTCCCCGGCCTCGGCCCTGGGAACCGAGACCGTGAACTTCGCCCGCACCCGCTACGCCTACGACAACTTGGGCCGGATAAGCGACGTGACCGGGCCGACCGGGACGCTGAGCCGCACCCGCTACGACCTTCTGGGGCGAGCGACCGGCCAATGGATCGGCACCAGCGCCGGCGACCTGGCCCAGACGACCGCCTGGCAGTACGACAACGGCGGGGTGGGCGACGGGAACCTCACCCAAAGCACCCGCTACGCCAGCGGGTCGGTCTTCTACCTCACCCGCTACGGCTACGACTGGCGGAACCGCCAGACCGACTCGCGCGGGCCGGACAATGGGGCCGTGAAGATCAGCTACGACAACCTGGACCAGGCCCTATCGGTGCGGACCTACGCCGACGCCAACGGCAACTTCAGCGTTGACGCGGGGGAACTGCGGGGGTTGAGCGAGAGCCTGTACGACGAGCGGGGGCGGGTCTACCGCGCCAGCGTCTACGCCGTCGATCCAAGCAGCGGAACCGTGGGGAGCAATCTAACCAGCAACACTTGGTATAATGCCCGCGGCATGGTCATGAAGACGTCCACCGCCAACGGTTTGCTGGCCAAGTCCCGCTACGACGGGGCCGGGCGGCTCGTTGCCAGCTATACCAGCTACGACGTTGACGAGGCGAGTTATGCCGAGGCGGGCAATGTCGAGGGCGATACGGTGATCGAGCAGAGCCGCCGGTGGTACGACGCCGACGGCAACGGGACCGCCCAGGCCGATTACCAGCGCTTGGCCACGGACACTGCCGGCACGGGGGAACTGACGGCGGGCAACGCCTACGCCACCGCCAGCGTCAACTGGTATGACAAGGCCGGGCGGCTGACCAACGCCGCCGACCTCGGCCACGAAAGCGGCAACGGAACCCGATATATCTTTGCCGCCGATGGGACGGTGATCGACGCCGATGGCAACGGCATTCCCGATCTGGCCGAAGGCTTGCCGCTGTTGCCCAACGGCAGTGACGACTATCAGGCCGTCGCCTACGGCTATGACGTGGCCGGGCGTCTGGCCATGACCACGGACAACGGCGGACAGGTGACCGTCAACCAGTACCGGGCCGATGGGCGGGTTGTGCGGACCATTGAGAATTACGTCGATGGCGTGGCGACGGAGAATGAAACCGACACCGACCGCACCACCGAGTACCAGTACGACGCCGCCGGACGCTTGACGGCCCGGATCGCCTACGACCCCAAGGGCGTCGGGCAAGGCATCCAGAGCCAATCCACCCGCTACCTCTATGGGGATAAGTACAACCCCTTCCAAGCCACCAGCACGATCTACCCCGACAGCGCCGACGCCACGGCCGCCGGCAAGGATCAGGTGAAGGTAAGCTACGACCGGCTGGGCCGGCTGACCAGCAAGACCGACCAGCGGGGCGTGGTTCACAGCTACGGCTACGACAGCGCCGGGCGGCTGGCGTCCGACGCGGTAACCGTGCTCCCGGCGGGGGTGGACGGCGCGGTGCGGCGTCTCGCCTACGGCTACGACGACCTGGGCCGCCTGCTCAGCGTCGGCAGCTACAACGCCGCCAGCGGCGGCACGCTGCTGAACCAAACCCTCTACAGCTACGACGGCTGGGGCAACGTCATCCAAAGCCGCCAGAGCCATAGCGGCGCGGCAACCAGCGCCACCCCGGCGGTTCAATACACCTATGACGACGGGGCCGACGCCCAGGGCAACGCCCGCTACGTGCGTCTGGCGTCGGTGAGCTACCCCGACGGCCGGACGCTCGCCTACGACTACAGCGGCGACATCAACGGCAAGCTGAACCGGCTCGCCGGCGTGGCCGATTCATCGGCCACCCTGGCCACCTACACCTACCAAGGCACGAGCACCCTCGTCTCCGAGAGCCATCCGCAGGTGAGCGGCGGCCTGACGCTGAACGTGGCGCAGGACCGCTTCGGACGCACCGCCAACCAGACGTGGACGCAAAACAGCGGCGCGGTCTTGGATGGCTACGGCTACACCTACGACCGCGACTCCAACCGCACGAGCAAGAGCAACGCCCTCAACAGCGTCTTCAGCGAAAGCTATCTCTATGATGGCTTGGATCGCCTGACGGGCACGCAGCGCAACAACGCCGCCTATCAGTCGTGGGCTCTGGACGCCCAGGGCAATTGGAGCCAATTCACCAACCAAGGCAATACTCAAACCCGCACGGCCGACGCCGCCAACGAGATCACCGGCCTCTCCACGGGCATCGCGCCCACCTACGACGCGGCGGGGAACCTGACCAGCGGCCCCAAGGCCGACAACCCCACGGTTCGTCTGTTCTACAGCTACGACGCCTGGAACCGCCTGGTGGCCGTGAAGGCCGACAACAAGGGCGTGCCGGGAACCCTGATCGCGACCTACAAGTACGACGGCCAGGGCCGGCGGATTCAGAAGGTCATGGGTTCCGTCACCACGGATTACCTGTACAACGAATCCGGGCAGGTGGTGCAAGTGAACCAGAACGGGAAAAAGGTTGAGCAGTACGTGTGGGACGAGCGGTACATCGACGCCCCGGTATTGCGGGACCGCTTCAATGCCGACGGCACGCTCAAGGACCGGCTCTATTACGTGCAGGACGGCAACTTCAACACCACGGCGCTGGTGGACACGCAGGGCCATGTGGTGGAACGCTACGTCTACGATGCCTACGGCCAAGTGAAGGTCTTCGACGGCAACTGGACCGCCCGAAGTGCCTCGGCCTATGACAATCAAATCCTCTTCGCCGGATACCGCTTGGACGGCGAGAGCGGCCTGTACCACGTGCGGCGCGGGATTATCATGCGGGATTGGGCGCATGGCTCCAACGCGACCCGGCCGGTTACATCGACGGGATGAGCCTGCATCAGTACGTGCGGGGGAATCCCATCAATGCCACCGATCCCAGCGGGTTGTGCCATCGCGGGGCGGTGGATAAGGCAAATCAGAAAATAACTGGTCCGTACTTAAATGACCCCAAATATAAGCCTCCTGGATGGAATCCTGATTGGCCAACTGGGATTGATAAGCGTGGACCCTATTCTCAGGATCCTCAAACGGGGAAAAAATGGTATCCTCATGGAGAAGATGACCGTCATTGGCCGCATTACGATGATGAAGATAATAATTCTTATCCAGAAAAATCCGTAAAGCCTAGACCGAAGCAAAAGAGAAAACCCTACGATGACCAAACAGATTCCAATCCGTGGGATGAAATCGGAAAGCAACCTACACCTGTACCAACAGACAAACCTGTCCCCGGATCGTCAGATTCTAAGAATAAAACACTTAAAGCTGCGGGAACTGCTGTGGCAGTTGGAGTTGGTGCCGTAATTGTTTATGAAGGTCTTAAATGGGGAACAGCCATCCTTTTGGCTCCAGAAACATTTGGAACATCGCTTATTGCGGCGGGAGTAACACCGTAGAGATATCTACGCATGGCAAGCGAGATCCTAACATTCTAAAAGGCGTAATATTATGAAGCCCAGTGAACGGCTTAAGTTGGCGCGTGAGAAACTGCAGAAAAGTGTACAGGAAACTGCTGCGGCAGCTAATTTGAAACCCGCTACATATTATGACTTGGAAGGGCATGAGAACGAGTTATTTATGACCGTTTCATTGGCTGAATTAAGCCAGTTATGCAAATTTCTTGATATTCCGTTAAATGCTTTGTTTAGTGAAAAACCAGAGGTTAAGACTGAAGTCAATTTCATTGATCTTGCAGTCCAGATACGAAATTTTTTGGCTCAACATAATTCATCAATGGAAGATTTTGAAAACATGGCGGGATGGGAATTATCAGAATTTTTGCAGAATCCAAAAACAGCTTGGGGCTGGAATGTTGACTGTCTACGCGATGTATGCAGGGTATTGGGGATTGATTGGTTAACCGCACTTCCAGATGAAAAACTGGAGCAGGCTTAATTGTTGAATATGTAGCGGCCCAGCCGATTGTCGGGCAGTGACGTTTGGTCTCCGGTTGGTTCTGTCTGGCTGTCCCTCCCGAAAACTTCGTCCGGACCAGAACACGAGAACCGGGCAGATCAAAGGTGACGTCCACCTCTGACAAGACTGGACGAAGGACGTGTATTTCAACCTGTCGGGGCTGACTTACTCCCCGGCCTCGGCCCTGGGAACCGAGACCGTGAACTTCGCCCGCACCCGCTACGCCTACGACGCCCTCGGCCGGGTGGGCGACGTGACCGGGCCGACCGGGACGCTGAGCCGCACCCGCTACGACCTTCTGGGGCGAGCGACCGGCCAATGGATCGGCACCAGCGCCGGCGACCTGGCCCAGACGGCCGCCTGGCAGTACGACAACGGCGGCGTGGGCGACGGGAACCTCACCCAAAGCGCCCGCTACGCCAGCGGGTCGGTCTTCTACCTCACCCGCTACGGCTACGACTGGCGGAACCGCCAGACCGACTCGCGCGGGCCGGACAATGTGGCCGTGAAGATCAGCTACAATAACCTGGATCAGGCTTTGTCGGTGCGGACCTACGCCGACGCCAACGGCAACTTCAGCGTTGACGCGGGGGAACTGCGGGGGCTGAGCGAGAGCCTGTACGACGAGCGGGGGCGGGTCTATCGCTCCAGCGTCTACGCCGTCGATCCAAGCAGCGGAGCCGTGGGGAGCAATCTAACCAGCAACACTTGGTATAATGCCCGGGGCATGGTGATGAAGAGTTCCACCGCCAACGGTTTATTTACCAAGTCCCGCTACGACGGGGCCGGGCGGCTCGTCGCCGGCTATACCAGCTACGACACCGACGAGGCGAGTTACGCCGAGGCAGGGAACGTCGAGGGCGATACGGTCATCGAGCAGAGCCGCCGGTGGTACGACGCCGACGGCAACGGGATCGCCCAGGCCGATTATCAGCGCTTGGCCACTGACACTGCCGGCACGGGGGAACTGACGGCGGGCAACGCCTACGCCACCGCTAGTGTCAACTGGTATGACCAGGCCGGGCGGCTGACCAACGCCGCCGACCTCGGCCACGAAAGCGGCAGTGGAACCCGATATATCTTTGCCACCGATGGGACATTGATCTACGCCGACGGCAACGGCCTTCCCGATCTGGCCGAAGGCTTGCCGCTGTTGCCCAACGGCAGCGACGACTATCTGGCCGTCGCCTACGGCTATGACACGGCCGGGCGGCTGGCCATGACCACGGACAACGGCGGACAGGTGACCGTCAACCAGTACCGGGCCGACGGGCGGGTTGTGCGGAGCATTGAGAACTACGTCGATGGCGTGGCGGCGGAGAATGAAACCGACACCGACCGCACCACCGAGTACCAGTACGACGCCGCCGGACGCTTGACGGCCCAGATCGCCTACGACCCCAAGGGCGTCGGGCAAGGCATCCAGAGCCAATCCACCCGCTACCTCTATGGGGATAAGTACAACCCCTTCCAAGCCACCAGCACGATCTACCCCGACAGCGCCGACGCCACGGCCGCCGGCAAGGATCAGGTGAAGGTAAGCTACGACCGGCTGGGCCGGCTGACCAGCAAGACCGACCAGCGCGGCGTGGTCCACAGCTACGGCTACGACAGCGCCGGTCGCTTGGCGTCCGACGCGGTAACCGTGCTCCCGGCGGGGGTGGACGGCGCGGTGCGGCGTCTCGCCTACGGCTACGACGACCTGGGCCGCCTGCTCAGCGTCGGCAGCTACAACGCCGCCAGCGGCGGGACGCTGCTGAACCAAACCCTCTACAGCTACGACGCCTGGAACCGCCTGGTGGCCGTGAAGGCCGACAACAAGGGCGCGCCGGGGGCGGTGATCGCCGCCTACAAGTACGACGGCCAAGGCCGGCGGATTCAGAAGGTCATGGGTTCCGCCACCACGGATTACCTGTACAACGAATCCGGGCAGGTCATCCAAGTCAATCAGAACGGGAAAAAGGTTGAGCAGTACGTGTGGGACGCGCGGTATATCGACGCCCCGGTGTTGCGGGACCGCTTCAACAGCGACGGCACGCTCAAGGACCGGCTCTACTACACGCAGGACGCCAACTTCAACACCACGGCGCTGGTGAATGTAAATGGAACCGTGGTGGAGCGATATGCCTACGACGCCTACGGCCAAGTGAAGGTCTTCGACGGCAACTGGACCGCGAGAACCGCCTCGGCGTATGACAATCAAATCCTCTTCGCCGGATACCGCCTGGACAACGAGAGCGGCCTGTACCACGTGCGGGCGCGGGATTATCATGCGGGATTGGGGGCATGGCTCCAGCGCGATCCGGCCGGTTACATTGATGGAAAGAACCTGCACCAGTATGTGCAAGACGATCCCATCAATGCCACCGACCCCAGCGGGTTGTGCCATCGCGGGGCGGGGGATAAAGGAAACCAAAAGATCGAGGTTTCAAGTTTGTGGGAAAAAATTAAGGATTTAATACTGGATGGTCTGTTAGATTATTTGGGCGAGAAAATGCCATGGACTGCAACAGCGACTGGGACAGCACAAACTATCATTGAGGGCGGTTCAACTTTGCCGGACCTCGTAAAACCGGCTGCGGCAAACGGCGCACGCGACCGAATGATAGAGTTGACCGGCCAAGGAAAGGATCCAAATCGAGACCCTCTATATAATGCTCTGTCAAAGTTGGCAAACGGAGATTCGGTTAAAAATCTAACCCCCGCGGAAAAGAAAGCCTTTAAAGAGTATATGAATAAATAGAGGTTTGTCGAAACGAGCTAAATTATGGCAATACATTTCTCGCCTCGCAGGTCATTTAGCGTTGTAATATGTGGATTTTCAGTATTTTTTATTGGATTTATAGTTGGCAGATGGGCATTTTCGCAGACTGCCGACCCTGAGAATTCAGATTGGAAGCGAAAGCTGGTTGAAAAGGAATTGGGGAAGATCGTTTTGTACGATGAATCGCACAAATTATGTGTTGCATACCGACCTAACAAGGCAGGCGGCGTACGTCGATTAAACGTAATCAACTCGGACGGAATGGGACCTAACTTCACATTGGATTTTGGAGAAGATGGGAGCCAAATGGCCGCAGAATATTCCAGCGAGGAGACGCAACGCAACAAAAAAGATTGGTTTCCCGGTTCCCCAGGGTCATGCATGATTGTCTGGAAAGATTTAAACAGCGACGGCATTTTTGACGAGCGGTACATTCTTGGCCGGAGTAAAATCCTTGCCGTCGAAGCTCCAAGGCAGTATCAAATTTACACGGATGGCAAATGGGAAAATGCAGTAAGGACAGATGCCGGAACCGCCAGGACTACAAGTGGGAAAGAATACTACTTCGAAATAAACACGGGGCGTTGGATTGCCAAAGAAAAGAGGAAATGATATTGCCGGTCCAGAATGGGAAAGGGCGAATTAACACTTGAGGCGCAACGCGGCTGCAAAAACTTCGGCCGGGTGGGCGACGTGACCGGGCCGACCGGGACGCTGAGCCGCACCCGCTACGACCTTCTGGGGCGGGCGACCGGCCAATGGATCGGCTCCAGCGCCGGCGATCTGGCCCAGACGGCCGCCTGGCAGTACGACAACGGCGGGGTGGGCGACGGGAACCTCACCCAAAGCACCGCTACGGCTACGACTGGCGGAACCGCCAGACCGACTGCGCGGGCCGGACAATGTGGCCGTGAAGATCAGCTACAACAACCTGGACCAGGCTTTGTCGGTGCGGACGTATGCCGACGCCAACGGCAACTTCGTCCTTGACGCCGGAGAGCTGCGGGGGTTGAGCGAGAGCCTGTACGACGCCGAAAACAAGGGTCGTCCCGAACCCTCCGGCTCGCAGGACATGATCGGTCTGATCTACCCCGGCGTGAACCGCCTCGACTATGACGCCGCCTGGGCCGACAAGCACGTGCGCCAATGGCACGCCGACGATTACCAGGCCCCCGTGCTGGCTCGGGCCGGCTTGATCGACGCCGCCCGGCGGCGCGACTGGAAACAACTGCCCGCCATGCTCGCCTACCTGACTTCCGACGGCCGGGACGAAATCACCGCCACCGGCCTGGTGCGGTTGCTGCATTACTGCAACATCCCCGATAAATGGCCGGTGATACTTAAGCTGCTGAAGGATCCTTCGCCGCTGATCCGCGCCAGTGCCGCCGATTCCCTGACCGGTCACCTGACCCCCGAATCGATCTCCGCCCTGGCCGCCGCCGCGACCGACGACTATCGCCTGGTGCGCACCCGCGCGGCGATGACCCTATCCGCCGTGCCGGCCTCCATGTTGCCCGAACCGCTCCGCGCCGGCGTGGAAAAAGCCACCGCCGATCTTCTCGCCAACACGCAAGGCCGCACGGACGACCCCAACTCCCACGCCTTCCTGGGCAACTTCCTCATGAACCGCTCGGCCTTCGATCAGGCCGCCGCCGCCTTCGAACGAGCCATCAAACTTCAACCGGAAAACATCCCGGCCCTGGTCAACGTCTCGCTGGCCTACAACGCCCTCGGACAAAACTCGTCCGCCGAAAAAGCCCTGCGCCAGGCCCTGAAATACGACCCGGCCAGCTCCTCGGCGAATTTCAATCTGGCGCTGCTCCTGTGCGAAATGGGCCACCCCGAAGAAGCCGAATCGGCCCTCCGCACGGCCCTGAAGGCCGACCCGACCTTCGCCGCCGCCGCCTACAACCTGGGCGTGCTGTTGGCCAAAAACCACCCCGAAGAAAGCCGGCAATGGTGCCGCAAGGCTTACGAACTGGACCCGCAAGACCCCAAATACGGCTACACCCTGGCCTTTTACCTGCGCCAACAGCAAAACCTCTCCGACGCCATCGCCACGTTGCGCGACGTCGTCGCCAGGCATCCCGATTACCAGGACGCCTACCTGCTTCTGGCCGGCACCTACGAAGCCCAGGGCGACAGACCACGAGCGGTGGCGATCTACCGGCAATTTTTGTCCCGCCCCGGCCTCTCCCCGCAAGACCGCGACGCCCTCGAAGCCAAAATCCAAAGCCTTCAATCCCACTGATCGATGTCGTTGCCCGGCAACCCACTCATCCCGGCCCCTGCCGCTGCATCAGATGCTGCGGAGAGACGCCAAAGGTGCGCCGGAACATCCGCGAAAAATGAAACGGATCGCCAAACCCCAGCTCCCCCGCCACCTGCTTGACGAGGATGCCCGGCGTCTGCAACCGCTGCGCCGCGTGCCCCATCCGCAAACGGGTCAAATATTGATAGGGACTCTGGTGATCGTAGCGGGCGAACAACCGGCAAAGGTACGCCGGATCAATCCGGCAATCCGCCGCAATCTGCGCCAGCGAATGCAGCGACAGGTAATGCTCCTCCACGAACGTGCGGCACCGCTGGTACGTCTCAAAGGCCATCGTCCCCGACGCCCCCGGCGGAACAGTGCTCTCCGCCACCCGCAACAGGATGTGCTCCGCCACCAGCGCAAATCCGCGACTGATGCCGCGTCCCGCGCAGACCCGTCCGAATCAACTCGTCAAACAGCGGCAGGATCTGGTCCGGCGCCGACGTCTGCACCAGCTCCCCCGGGCGGGGAGCCGTCAAAAAACGCTTCGCACCCTTCCCCGCGAAGTCCATAAAGTATTTGACCAATGGCCGATTCGGATCGTTTTCAATCTCGTGCGCCACCCCCGGCCCGTAGGCAAAGACCGACCCCGGCCTCAACCGGTGCCGGGTTCCCATCAGCCGCAAGTTCCCTTCGCCCGCCGCCACGAATTCAACCGAGTAGTTCGGGAAATTTTCCCGGCGAATCCGGTAATCCGCATCACAATGCTCGCAGCCTCCGCTGGCAACCCGCAAGTCCGCGGCTTTCGTCGCCGGCGAATCCAGGTAAAATCGCCGGGCCTGCGAAACCTGCGTCGAAAAATATTCCGGAACCGGCGCCGCCCCGCCCGCCGGGGGCGTCCGGTCCCGGTTCGAGCCGGAAACGGGTTCCGGATGAAAGTCAAAAATTGTCATACGTCGGTCAACATTATCCATTCCGGCGATACGAGGCAAGCACTATCCTTATGCCACCGGCATGGGAAGATCGAGTGATCTTCCGCCGTTGTCGCAATACCCCGAATTGGGGCACATAAACCAGGAGCTTTTCATGAGCGTGGTCACGAACCAGAAAACAGCCAAAACCTCGGGCCTCAAGTCCGACGACCTCATTGTCATCACCGGCGCCGGCGGCTTCATCGGCGGATCGCTCGCCCGCTACTTCACAAACCAGGGTTTCACCCGCATCCGCGCCGTCGATAAAAAGCCCCTGCCCCTCTGGTATCAGGAAGTCCCCGGCGTCGAATCCATCTGCCTCGACGTCAGCGAATACGAAAACTGCAAACGCGCCTGCGAAGGCGCCGTCGAAGTCTACAACCTCGCCGCCGACATGGGCGGCATGGGCTTCATCGAACGCTTCCGCGTCATGTGCCTCCGCTCCATCCTCATCAACACCCACATGATCGAGGCCGCCTACAACGCCGGCGCCCAACGCTACTTCTACTCCTCCTCCGCCTGCGCCTACAACACCGACCTCCAGAAAGACCCCCACTGCCGAGCCCTCAAGGAATCCGACGCCTATCCCGCCATGTCCGAACGCGGCTACGGCTGGGAAAAACTGATCTCCGAAATGTTCTGCCAGGAATACTGGGCCGAACGCGGTATGAAAACCGCCATCGCCCGCTTCCACAACGTCTACGGCCCCCACGGCACCTGGGACGGCGGCCGCGAAAAAGCCCCCGCCGCCATCTGCCGCAAAGTCGTCGATGCCAAACTCTCCGGCAAGCACGCCATCGAAATCTGGGGCACCGGCGAACAAACCCGCAGCTTCATGTACATCGATGACTGCACCAAGGGCATCGACATGATCACCCACTGCGAAGACCTCATCGCCACCCCCATCAACCTCGGCTCCAGCGAAATGGTCTCCATCAACGAACTGGTCAGCCTCGCCGAAAAAATCGGCGGCATCCAGCTCAAACGCTCCTACGACCTCAACGCCCCCAAGGGCGTCGCAGGCCGCAACAGCGACAACACCATGATCCAACGCATCCTCAACTGGCAGCCCAACACGCCCCTCAGCGAGGGCCTGGCCAAAACCTATGCCTGGATCGAGCAGCAGGTTCAGGACCGCAAGGCCGGCAAGCGAACCGTTCGCGACATCGCCTGATCCATCGACGACACGTCTAACCTCGCCTGATCCGGCGGCAGGCGAACGATCCGTCTTCCTTTCGAAGCGGATCGTTCGCCTGTTCCATACATTCCGTGTGGGTTTCAATGGACTGACGATATGGCAACCCAATCGCCCTCGCTGCAAGCCGACAACGCAATCGGACAAATACCCTACCGCATGGCCTTCGCCGGCGGTTGGATCGATCAACCTTTCGTCTCGCGGCACGACCCCGCCCCTCCGGGGTCGATGGTCGTCGTCGCCCTCGAACCCCTCTGCCCCTTCATGGAACGGGCCGGCATGGCCACCGGAACCCGCAAAGTCGCCGACCGAATCTGGAACGGACGCCTCCCCGACCGCAACCCCCGCCAACTGGTCAAGGAACTCTACGATGCCGAAAACAAAGGCCGTCCCGAACCCTCCGGCTCGCAGGACATGATCGGTCTGATCTACCCCGGCGTGAACCGCCTCGACTATGACGCCGGCTTCGAAGGCGGCTACTTCCCCCGCCACGTCGAATCCAACAACGACCCGGACGTCGCCCGCTGGATCGAAAAAATAATCCACATGCTTCCCGTCTGCCCTCGCCCAGAAGGCTACAACCCCCTCGGCGAACAGCATCTCGACCCCAACTGGGTCCGTCGGCTCGGTCAGTCCGGCAAAGATTGCTATGACGCCATCCTCCACAAAGACGCCCGCGCCTCGGCGCTTCCATGAACGAAACCATGGCCTGCTGGGAAGCCCTGCTCCCCCACACCGTCCGTCACCACACCCTGACGGTGGATCTGAAAAAAGTCCTCAAGCATTACCAATGCCGCTACCCCGGCGCGATGTATTCCGGCTGCGGCGGAGGTTACCTGTACATTGTTTCCGAAGAACCGGTGCCAGGCGCCTTTACCGTTCAGGTGCGCACGGCCAAGGAGAGATCGCTATGAAGACGGTGGCCGTTTCCGCCAGTTTTGACAACCTTCGTTCGCCGCAGGTCCGCTTCCTCGAGGAAGCAGCCAAGCTGGGCAACGTCCACGTGCGGCTCTGGTCCGATCAGGTCGTTCAGGCCCTGGAGGGCCAAGCCCCCAAATTCCCCCTGGCCGAACGCGCCTACTTCGTCGAATCGCTTCGCTACGTCAGCAAGGTCACCGTCGTCCAGGATCCCTTCGATCGCGACGCCCTGCCGACCACCGACGCCCCCCGGCCCGACGTCTGGGCCGTGGACCAGGCCGGCGACAACACCGCCAGGCAGCGGTTCTGCCAGGCCCACAAGCTGGCGTATCACGTCATCCCCGACGCCAGCCTCAAAGGCTTTCCCGTTCCGCCCTCGGCCATCGAACCCTCCGCCCGCAAAAAAGTCATCGTCACCGGCTGCTACGACTGGCTGCACACCGGTCACGTCCGCTTCTTTGAAGAAGTCTCCGAAATCGGCGACGTGGACGTGTACGTGGTCGTCGGCCACGACGCCAACCTGCTGCTGTTGAAAGGGCCGGGCCATCCCCAGTTCCCACAGGACGAACGGCGGTACATGGTCCAGGCCGTCCGCTTCATCAAACAGGCCCTGGTTTCCACCGGCAACGGCTGGCTCGACGCCGAGCCGGAAATCCAACGCATCAAACCCGACATGTACGCCGTCAACGAAGACGGCGACAAGCCGGAAAAACGCGAATATTGCCAGAAGAACGGCATCCAGTACGTGGTACTCAAACGTCTGCCCAAGCCCGGGCTCACGCGCCGTTCCAGCACCGACTTACGCGGCTTCTAAATGTGAACTTGACATCTTCGGACGTCCCGATGATCCGTTGATCTGCAGACCCCAAACACGAGAGGAAGATCATGAACGCCAACGCCTCGACCCTCGAAACCAAAAAAACCGGCCTTTTCATCTCCAGCGACGGCAAAAGCCTCGCCTTCACTTTCGCCCTGGTCAGTTCGCTGTTCCTCCTCTGGGGCTTCTGCAACGGCATGATCGACGTCATGGACAAGCACTTCCAGGAAGAACTCCACCTCACCCTCGCCCAATCCGCCTGGGTCCAGTTCGCCCACTACCTCGGATACTTCCTCATGGCCATGCCCGCGGGCTGGCTCGCCATCAAACTGGGCTACAAGGGCGGCATCATCTCCGGACTCCTCATGG
Source organism: uncultured Phycisphaerales bacterium (assembly GCA_963841305.1). Taxonomy (GTDB): domain Bacteria; phylum Planctomycetota; class Phycisphaerae; order Tepidisphaerales; family Tepidisphaeraceae; genus CAWJBR01. Next base: position 1,152,418 of record CAWJBR010000002.1, read on the forward strand.
TCGCCGCCGGCGGCCTCTGGTTCATCCCCGCCACCGGCATCGCCCAGTTCTGGGCCTTCCTCCTCGGCGTCTGCATCATCGCCTCCGGCCTCACCTTCCTCGAAACCATCGCCAACCCCTACACCACCGTCCTCGGCGACCCACGCTATGCCGCCACACGCATCAACCTCGCCCAATCCCTCAACGGCATCGGCTGGATCCTCGGCCCCATCGCCGGAAAAATGTTCTTCTACGGCAAGGACGCCGCCGGTAAAAGCACCGGCAGCCAAACCCTCTACATCCCTTACGTCGCCATCGCCATCGTCGTTGCCGTCCTGGCCATCATCTTCTTCTTCGCCAACGTCCCCGACATCAAAACCGAAGACGACTATCACCTGGATGACGCCGACACCGACAGCAAATCCGCCGATAAATCAAAACTGTCCCGCTCCATCTGGTCCCATCCCCACTTCTCCATGGGCGTCGTCGCCCAATTCCTCTACGTCGCCGCCCAGTGCGGCATCTTCAGCTTCTTCATCAACTACATGACCTCCCAGACCCCGCCCATCCCCGCCTCCTGGCAGGCGTCCCTCAACTCCTTCTCCGACAGCGCCTTCGTCCGTTTCCTCCACATGCAAAGCTGGTTCAAAGACTTCTTTGAAACCAACAAGGCCGGCGTCCTGTGCCTCAGCAACGGCGGCGCCTCCCTCCTCGCCTCCGTCGGATTCATCTGCTTCCTGACCGGTCGATTCAGCGGAGCCGCCCTCCTCAAAAAGTTCGCCGCCCACAAGGTTCTCGGCCTCTACGGCCTGCTGAACGTCCTGGCCTGCCTCCTCATCTTCCTCAAGCTCGGATGGGTCTCCGTCGCCTGTGTCTTCCTCAGCTACTTCTTCATGTCCATCATGTTCCCCACCATCTTCGCCCTGGGCATTTTCGGCCTCGGCTCCCGCGCAAAAAGGCATCCTCCTTCATCGTCATGGCCATCATGGGCGGAGCCGTCCTCCCCAAATTAATGGGCGCTATCGCCGACCACTCCGACATATCCCGCGGCTTTATCGTGCCCTCGGTCTGCTTCTTGTTCGTCGCCTTCTACGGACTCAACTGGTCCAGGTTCAGCCAAACCGATTCGGCCAAGGGAATCAACGTCTCGCGCGCCCATTAAATAAACTCCCAACCCGCGCCGACAACTTCGTCGTTCCCCCCAGGAAGGCTTGCCCTTCGCGTCCCCTCGCAAAACGCAAGCACCCCTTCAGAGCCCCGGATGTACATCCGGGGCTCCGACTTTCACACGCCCCCCATTCACCCCTGAATCCTCGATAAGGCTTGCTCTTCACAGTTTTGCCCCCCCTCGTCTCGCCCTACAACCCCCGCAGGGTTTTTATCAGCAGTTCCACGTCCACCGGCTTGGTCAAATGAGCGGCAAAACCCGCCTCCCTGCTCTTCTGCACGTCCTCCTCCATGCCGTAGCCACTGAGAGCGATCCCCTTGATGGCCCGCTTGAGAGACAGTTGCCGGATCACGTCCAACCCGCTGCCGTCGGGCAGGCCAATGTCGCTGATGAGCAGGTCAAAAGGCTCGGCCTCGGCGGCTTGCAACGCCCCCGCCACGCTGTCGGTGGGCCGCACCTCGTAGCCTTGCCGCTTCAGCAGCCGAACCATCGCCTGCGCGGTATCGGGATGATCCTCCACCAGCAGAATCCGCCGGCCCTTGTGGCCGGAGGATTGGGCGTCGGATCGGTTCGACAACGGGACAACGGGCTCCACCGCCATCGTGCAGGATAATTCAAGAGTAAACACGGCGCCCGTGTTGGGGCCTTCGCTGTCGGCAGCGAGGGTTCCGCCGTGCAAATTAACCAGCCCTTTGCAGATCGCCAGACCCAGGCCAAGACCGCCGAACATCCGCGTGACGTGCTTCCCGCCCTGCTCGAACGCGTCGAAGATGCAGGCAAGGCGATCCGGCTCAATCCCGACGCCGCTGTCGGCGATCGTCACCGAAATACGGCCCGGAGTCCGGTTCTCGGTTCGGAGGCTGATGGTCCCGCCCGACGGCGTAAACTTGATGGCGTTTTTCAACAGGTTCCAGAGGATCTGCTGCAAACGCGCCGCGTCCCCTTGCACGTGATGGTCCCGAGCTTTTCGCTGGAGGATCAGCTTCAACTGCTTGGAACGAATATCGCTATCGCAGATCTGAATGGCATGCCGGAGGGTTTCGTGCAGATTGACGATGCTCAAATGCAGTTCGACCTTGCCCCGGCTGATTCGCGTCAGGTCCAGCAGATCGTCGATCAGCCGGGTTTCCAGCTCCACATTCCGCCGGACCATCGACAACGACTCGCGATCCTCGACAGGAAGGCGGTCGTCCTTCTCCATCATCTGCAACGTCGTCAACACGGGCGTCAACGGCGTACGCAGTTCATGAGACAGGACGGCAATGAAATGATCCTTGGCCTGGTTGGCTTCCTCGGCGGCCGCCTTGGCCTGGTGCAACTGCTCCACAATCCGCTTGCGCTCGGTAACGTCCGTAAAGACAACGGCAAACTGCCCCAACTTCGGGCAATAGGCGAAAACCTCGTAATGACGCTTAAACGCCGGGGAATAATGCTCAAAATGAACCGGCTGCCCGGTCAGGGCGACCTGGCCGTACGCTTTGATCCAATGGGGATCTTCGCTGGGCAGAACCGAGGTCATCGTTTTGCCCAGGATGCTTTGACGCTTCAGCCCCGTCAGATCCTCAAAAACGGGATTAATATCCAGAAAGCGGTAATCACACGGTTCGCCTCTGTCATTGCAGATGATCTCGTGCAGGGCAAAGCCCTCGCTCATGCCGTTGAAAAGCGAGCGGTAGCGCTGTTCGCTCTCCCGCAGGGCCTCTTCCGCCCGCATATGGGCTTGGCGCAAGCGGATCGTCGTGATCCCGTAGGCCAGGTCGTCGGCCAATCCCATCAGAAGCCGCATCTCCTCGGCCGAGAAGGCGTCGGGCTGCTTCGAATAGATGGTCAGCGAGCCGAACACCTTGCCTTCGGCGATGAGCGGAAGCGCCAGCGAGGAGGCGTAACCCCGTTTGGCCGCCTCTTTCAGCCACGGCGCAAACCGCGGATCGGTTTGCATGTTTGCGCAGTTGCTCGGTTTGCCGGTGCGGATGGCCGCACCGGTAGGGCCTCGACCCCGCTCGGTGTCGGCCCAGGTCACGTTCAACAACTTCAGGTAACCGTCATCATCGCCGGCATGGGCAACCGGGCGAACCGTCTTGGCTTCATCGTCCTCGGCATAGCCCCCCCACACCATGGCATGGCCGCAATCCTCCACGATGATCCGGCAGACTTCCTTCAGATAGTCCGCTTCGTCCACGATCCGCATCATCGCATGATCGCTGTCGCTGATAGCCTTGAGCGTCCGATTCAGCCGATGCAGTTCCTGCTCCTTTTGCCGGCGGGCCGTGATGTCCAGGTGGCTGACGATGGCTCCGCCCATGTGCTCCGGCAAACTCGCCGCGTTCATCAGGAACCAGCGGTCCTCCTCGGGAGAATTGCAAGGATATTCCATCACGAACCGCTTTTGCCGGCCGCTCAGAACCGCCTCTATGCCCGCCAACGCTTCGCCCGCCTTTGCGTCCTGGCCGGCCACCGCCCGCCGACACACTGCCAGATAGTTCGCGCCCACCGAAACCCGATCCTCTTTCGGGCAGCCATTTTCAACGGCAAACCGCTGCCAGGGTTTATTCACGGCAACCACATCCCCCCTTCCGTTCAACACGGCGATGTGGGCGGGAAGAGAATCGAGAATCGCACGCTCGAACTGCTCACTACGCTGAAGCTCGACTTCCGCACGCTTCCGCTCGGTGATCTCCTCGCATACAACGCTGAGGTGGCTGATCTTGCCGTCAGCGTCGCGCAACGGGAGAAAGCTCTCCCGCCAGACCCGCTGCACGCCCGGCTGTGCCGGGGTTTCCCCGGTAATCTCCATATCCAGCACGGGCCGGCCGGTCTCCAGGATGCCGCGGAGCATGGCTTCGGCCTGCTCCGTCAGGTTGGGCAGCAATTCCCGCACGCTGCGCCCCAAATGCTCCGCCGGCGTAAAGCCGTTCATCTCGGCAAGCTTCTGGTTGATCCGTATCCAGCGCAGGTCGGTGTCCATCACCGACAGCCCTACCGGCGCGCTGGCATAAATGCTTTCCAGTTCCGCCAGCCGCTGGCGGGCCAACCGCTCGCTCTGGACTAAGGCCGCGTGGACGTTCTGGTAGGCTTCATTTTCCGTCTTGCGCCACGCGCCGCCGCGTTTGCTCAAGGCGAAGGCATGGTGGCTAACCACGTCAATGATCTCGGACGGCCCGCACTCCTGCTGGCTGTAGCCGCAGGCAGCCAATATCCGCCGACCTTGCAGAGTCTGATCAACTTGGGACTCATACCCCATGAAGGCATCCCAGTCGGCCGCGTGCAGACCGTGAACATTGCCGCTCAGTCGAAACCCCTCGAATCCGCGATCCAACGCGGTCGCCTCCTTTCCCATCCACATACGCAGCACCGGTTCGGCCACGAACCCGCCCGGCGCCGCATAGCACGCCGATCCGTCGATGATTTCCATCTGCCCCCGGCGGATTCGCTGCTCCAGGTCCGGCACCGCGCAGCGCAACGCCTCCGCGGCCTGCCGGCAGCTCAGCGGCCCGCAAACCACCCACAGACAAAACTCGTTATCCTGCAACCCGCACTGAAAATACGGCACCAGCACGTCCAGCAGATCCGATGCGTCCCGATAGAAAAGGCCGAAGTGACTGCCCCAGCGAAGATTCCCGATGCAATTCAATCCCGTGCGACGCATGACGGTATCCTCTGCTCCAAAAACTCTTCCCAATGAATAGGCAAAAAAACAGGCCGGTCCCGATTTGTGGAGGGAACATCATAGACATTGGAAATTTGCAAACAAGGACATATGTAAAATTGAAGATTTATCCAAATGCCTTGCCCGCCCTCGATCGCCAATCAACCCGGAGCCCGCGACGGCGCCATCGCCGTATCCCGATCCAGATACCGAGCCCCCCAGAACCAGAACGCCGCCCCCGCCAGCATCATCGCCCCCACCAGAGCGAAGCCGATGTTCAGATTCTTCTGGTATCGGTCGGCCAGCGCCCCGATGATCGGCGGGGAAATCGCGTCGCCAAAAGCGTGAATGAACAGAATGTTCAACGCAAAGGCCGTAGCGCGCATCGAAGGATGGGCGACGTTGGCCAGCGCCGTATTGCTGGGACCGGTATTGAAAAACAGGCAGAACTCCGCCAAAAAGACGAACACCCACGCCCAGGGAAATGGCACGGTCAACACCAGCAAAAACAGCGGAAACGCCAGCAGCAACCCCACCCCCGACACGAACAGATACGCCCCGGGAATCCGATCCCGCAGCCTGTCCCCCATAACGCCCCCCGCCAGCGTGGCGCTGATGCCGGTGACGACGGTGATGGCCCCGAAGATGGTGTTGATCGTTCCCAGCTCCCCGGCCTTGCGGAAGGAATAGATGTACGTCGGCATCCAGTAGCTGATCCCGCCGATGGAAAAGGTCAATGCCGCCATACCCAGGCAATTCAGCAGATACGAAGGCGTCCGCAGAAGCAGCGCATAATCCCTGACCCGGGCGGCCGGGGAAGGAACCAGACCGGCGTCCGCCGCCCCGCGCTTGACCTCGGGCATGAAGAAACAGAGCACGCCCAGCAAAATCCCCGGCGGCACCACGCCGTAAAACGCCCAGCGCCAATGCCCCACGCTGTCCATGAACCCGCCTCAGCGCATAACCCAGGGCGCTGCCCACGGGAATGGCCATGTAAAACCAGGCCAGCACCCGCCCGCGACTGGCCAGCGGATACAAATCCGCCAGGATGGTCGGCGCCGTCGGGCCGTAGGCGGCCTCGCCGATGCCCACGAACATCCGCGTCAAAAGCAAAACGGAAAACACCCGCGCCAAACCCGAACCCCCGCTGGCCAGGCTCCACAGCACAACGCCCACCCCCACCAGCAGCCATCGGGAAAACCGATCCGCCAGCCAGCCGAAGATCGGCGAAGCAATCAGGTAACTGAGCAGAAAAGCCGTGGCCAGCCAGCCTTTTTTCTGCTCGGCCGCCGGATCGTCGGCCAGCATCTGCGCACCCACCTGGGGCAAAACGGCCGCCAAAACGTAGCGGTCGATGTAATTGAAAAGGTTGATCCCCAAAAGCAACGCCAGCGCCATCGGCGACAGTTTGGAGCGGGCGGGAGAATGAGCCGGGAAATCGGGCATCGCCCGAGCATCATCATGGGCAACATCAAAGAATGCAACCGGGGTTCGGATAAAACGAAACCCCCGGTCGCAAGCGACCGGGGGTTTGTGGACTTGTAAGAACAGGATTTGGGGATGTTAGTCCCGCACGAGTCTCATATGCCCTACCCTTGCAGTAAGGTGAGGGCTGACTGAGGGCTTGCGTTGGCCTGCGCCAACACGGTGGTGGCGGCTTTGGAAAGGATCTGTGACCGGGTCAGGGCCGCGGTTTCGGCGGCAAAGTCCGTGTCACGGATGGCGCTTTCGGCGGCCGAGGCGTTTTCAAAGGCCACGCCCAAGCTGTTGACGGTGGAGCCGATGGTGAACTTCTGGAACGCGCCCAGACGGCCACGCAACTGGCTGACCTGCTTGATGGCATGGTCGAGGATGCTTTGGGATTGAGTCAGATTGGTGCTGCTCAGGTTATTGGACTGACCGCTGCCCAGGGAAGAGAGGAACTCCAGATTGCCGGAGCTGTTCAGGGTCGCACCCAGGTTGCTTGTCGAGACCGAGCTGATGCCCAGCGAGGCCTTGCCGGATTCGCTCACGCGGGAGCCGAGGGCGAACGTCGCGCCGCCGCCGGTGATCCCGAAGGTCTTGGACTTGTTGTTGACGTTCACGGTAGATTGCAGGTCGAACTGCAGGTCCAGGTTGCCGGAACGATAGGTGACGTGCAGCCCGTCGGTGTCGGCGGCCGCGCCATTCACGGTCACCGTCGCATCGCGACCGGTGGCCTTGGTGGTGCTCAGACCGGTAAAGCTGGAGCTGTTGACGGCCTTGACGCCGACGAACTGGGAGGCGCCGACGGCGGTGGTGTTGAGGCGGAGGGTGGTGGTGCTGACGACGGCGCTGACGCCGGTCATCTTCTTGATGCCGTTGATGGCGCTGGCCATCGAAGCGATGGTCGTGCCCACGTCGAAGGTGAGCTGTTCGGTGCCGAGATTGCCGGCGATTTCCAGAGTCACGGCGTTGCCGGAGATGGCGCCGCCGGTGTAGTCGATCTCACCGGTGCGGGCGCTGGCGACGACCTGAACGGCGACGGAGAGCTTGCTGCCGTCGGCGATCTTGGCGGCGTTGATCTGCATCGCGTTGAAGGCCGAGGTGCCCACGCTGCTGGTGGTGTAATCGAGGCTGCCGTTGAGGAGCTTGGTCCCCTGGAAATTGGTGGCCTGGGCAATGCGGTTGATGGTGTTGAGCACCGAGTCAACCTGCAACTGATTGGCCTGGATTTCCTCGGTGCTCAGCGCGCCGGAGTTGGCGGACTGGCCGACGAGGCCTTGCAACTGGGTCAGCAGGGAGCTGACTTCGTTCAGGCCGCCTTCCGCGGTGCCCAGCATGTTGCCGGCGCGGCTGGCGTTGTCGATGGCCTGGGTGATCCCCGCCTGTTCGGCGCGGAGGTTTTCGCTGGCGATCAAGCCGGCGGGATTGTCGGCGCCGGTGTTGATCTTCAGACCGGTGCTGAGCCGTTGCAGGCTCGTATTAAGACTGTCATTGTTCTGCGCATGACGCGCTGAGCAATGAGAGAACTGACGTTGGTGTTTATTCTGCTCATAATTGTCTCTCCATGACTGAGGGAGTTCTGCGACTCCCCGTTGTGTCGTCGCGACGGCTGGATCTGCGGTCCGCGGTCAACGACGCTCATTCCCTTGAGTTACAAGGCCGTTCGCTGGTAGATCAGGGGTAACATCCCCAGCAGCCTGCGGGAAGGACCACCTTCCCTGATTCACATCTGCAAGCCTCCTTTCTTACAAGTCCGTCGCGTCCATCCGACGGCGGGAACCGCCCATGAACGCATCTGCTTACTCTCGTGTCATCGACTATGAGAAAGGGGCGACTTTAGACTAGAAATCAGCGGAATTCGGGATTCTAGTTATGGGGCTCAGGCGGAAAAATCCCCCGAAAACGGCCCGCCCCGCGCCATCGCGACGGGGAGCCGTTCTTATCAGACCCGCGCAAGCTTTGCGCATCGGCGGGAGAGAAAACGAGCCGGGAAAGCCTGAAAAAAATAATTTCCGGGGCCGGGCCGGGCGCAAAAAGAAAAACCCGCCTGATGGGGCGGGTTTTCCCTGTCCGGGTTTGATTTGGAAAATCACCGAGGGAATTGCGGCTCGGCGAATTGTCCATCGGAGCCCTTGAGGCTTTCGTAAATCGTCATCGCCTTGGGGTCCATCATCGGAATCCATTGTTTGTCGCCGGGTTTCTTGACGATCATTCCGCTCATCCTGGCCTCTTCCGCGGCCATTATTTCCGGCGTCATGCCGTTGGGGGAGGGAGGAACGTTTTTGGCGGCCTCGATCTTCTTCTTGGCCTCGGGGGTGAAGCCCTCCAGGACGCCTACGAAGGGCTTGCCGCCGGGATGTTTGAAGACCTGGGCGCGATAGGCCTGTTTGCCGTTGTGATCGAAAGGAGGAATCAAGCCCCGCTCGGCGGTGAAGAAGGTTTGCCCGTCGTCGTCGGAATAGAACTCTTCCTTGGGAATGACCGGCTTACCGTTGCCGCCGAATAGCGAGCGGAGAACAAATATCGCAGCCACGAGGATAACCAAAGCGGCGACCGCGTTGGTGAGCCCCGCATTCCTGTTCAGTTTTTCGCGCAGACCCGTCATGGCAATACTCCCGTTGAAAGTGTTCTGTCTCGACCTGAGCGGTGAGACGCCTGTTGCGGACTGGTTTATCCTAACTGTGGCCGAGTTCGGTTACAAGCGAAATTCGGCCGGGAACGCTGCGGAAAGCGATCTCGAGCTAACGCGCAGCACGCGATTTGCGGAGTGGGTCCGGGATAGAGCGTGTCGCGGCAATACCGCCGCGGCTTTGCTGAAAGGAGCCGCACTATGTCACGAATGAACGAACCGGCCAATCCGCAGGAAACCTCCAGTGCCGAGCAAATGCGTCAGAAGGCGTCCGAAGCCGGTCAGAATATCCGGGAGATGGGCGCCCAAGCCAAGGAAGCCGCCCGCCAGCAGGTGGAGCAGGTGCGACAGCAGGCGTCGGAATACTACGAACGCGGCCGCGAACAGGCCATGGAATGGGAGCAGAACCTGGAGCGCTACATTCAGGACCAGCCGATTAAATCGCTTTTGATCGCCACGGGCATCGGTTTTGCGCTGGGGGCGATCTGGAAGCGAAGCTGAGCCCTGCCGGCCCGACCGCACAGCAACAACGAGGTGCCCCGTGTCTGAAACCTTTCACCGGGACCAGCCCGAGGAAGAAACCTTCGACGAGCCCTCCGCCCGCGACGGCTCGGCCGGACGGTTCTTCCGCTCGGCCTTTCGCCAGTTAGGCGAAGTGCGCGACTATATTTCGTATTACCTGTCGGCCCGGGTCGATAAGGCCAAGGTGTCCGTCCGCCGGCTGGTGATTTATGCGGTGCTGGGCATGGTCGGGGCCATCGCGGGGGCGGCGCTGGTGGCGTCGGCGGTGGTCTTGCTGTGCTGGGGGATCGCCGGGGCGTTTGGCGCCATTTTCCAGACCTGGTGGCTGGGGTACATCATCATGGGCGGACTGCTGATGATCCTGCTGGGCCTGGGCGTATGGCTGGGCCTGCGACGCATGAGCGGACAATCCCTGAAAAGGACGGCGAAAAAATATGACCAGCGACGACAAGACCAACAAACCCGCCACGGCCACAACGTCCACGAAAGAGCCACCGGCGGCCACTGAGGCCGAATACCTCGACCGGCAGCTTGCGGAGGCCAAGGCCGCCATCTCGCGCGTTTTGGGCAGCATCCAGGACGACCTGGCCCACGGCGCCGACGTGCGTATCTGGGCCCGCGAATACCCCTTGGCGTCGGCCGGCGGCGCCGCCTTGGCGGGCCTGCTGGCCGCGCTGGCGATGGTGCCTTCCCGTCAGCAGCGGGCCATCCGCAAACTGGCCAAGTTGCAAAAGAGCGTCGTCGAGACTCAAGTCCAACCCGAACCCGCCCCGGCCAAGGGAGGCTCGTTTTTCTCGCGACTGGGCCGGGAGGCAATTGACGCCTTCAAACCAGCCGTCATGAGCGCCATCGCCGCCGGCGTCAGCGGCCGAATGGCCCAAGCCCCCCCGCCGCCACAACCCAAAGAAACGCGGGATAACGTACCAGCGGCGGAGATTTGATCCGGGTCATGAGTCCTTGGTGCGTCCAACCAAACCACGGAGGCACGGAGACACGGAGGCCAACTCGTGGAGGAAGAAGAAGTTGAACCGCCAAGGCCGCCAAGAGCGCCAAGGGAAGAGAATGATGAACGATGAATTATGAATGATGAAGGAGGAAGAAAACCAGTTTTTATCAACTGCTCTTGGTTCCACCTTCATCATTCATCATTCTGACTTCTCTTCCCTCTGCGTCCTCCGCGGTTCAATAAAACCGTTTGGAGACGACAGCGCCTCCATGGTTTTGTCAGCACCGCTTAGAAGTCGTTTCAGAACCCATATGTCTCATTCACGCAGCGATCTTGCCTTTCAACTTGAGCGTTTGAATGCGGTTGGCGCAGATGGTGCAGGCGGCCAGTTCGTTCATCGCCTGCCAGTGCGCACCCGTTGTTTCGTAGCAGAGCTTCAGCCGCCGGTAGTTGCCTATCCAACTCAGCGTCCGCTCGATCACGTACCGCACCTTGCCCAAGCCGCTGCCATGCACGTTGCTGCCCCGAGAGGCCAAGAGCGACTGGACGCGACGCTCCACCACCTCGGCTATGATGTCCTTGGTTCCGTAGGCCCGGTCCCCCAACGTCGCGTCCGGCTTGTAGCGCCACTGGCCCGAAGGCATCTTGATCGGCGGCATCGAGTCCAGCATCGCCAGGAACACCTCCTGGTCCGGAACGTTGGCCGGGGTGGTCCATACCACCAGCGGCAGGCCCTCCTTGTCACTGATCACGTGCCGTTTGCAGCCCTTTTTTGCCCGATCCGTCGGATTGGGTCCGCTGTGCGCCCCCCTTTTACGGCCCGCACCGAGGCCGCATCCACCACCGCCACCGACAGGTCGATCTGCCCGGCCTCCCCCAGCACGTTCAGCAGCAATCGGTGCAGTTGTGGCCAGATGCCCCCGGCCGTCCATTCGGCAAAGCGTCGCCAGCAGGTCGAGCCGCTGGGCCACAGGTCGCACTTGGGCAGGCGTTGCCACTGGCAGCCGGTTTTCAGCACATGCAGGATGCCTTCCAGGCACGGCCGGTCGGCAGCGCGTGGGGCTCCGCCATGTGGGTCGGGCGGGTGCTTGGGCAAGAGCGATTCGATGTGGTTCCAGAGTTCGTCGCAGACCAGTGGCTGGGGCATGAGGCGTGTACTCCATTACAGCCTCCTTCCCTTCATCCGTGACATTCAACCGAGAAATCATCATACGTTTGCCGCAACTTTGAGGTTCTGAAACCGCTTCTTAGTCATTAGTTGGTGGCTTTGTTTTTGGGCACGGGGACTTCACGAAACCGCATTGGGAGGGGAAAATCGCGGGGGTGGTGGGTTTGTTTTTTCAATCAGTCATTGTGTTCGGGGCGTTCGCTCTTCCAGTGCGAGTTGTTGGGCGGGGCAATGATGAAACCACCTTGCAAGACCACCATTGGCGATAAGTCGTTCACCTCGACTTGGCCGGCACAAATTCCGCCAAAGACGATGATCCGCTTGTCTGCCGGGTCGGCTAATACTGGAGAGTTAAGAACCACCAATCGTTTGGTTCCAGCCACTTGCACCAAGTAGATGCGATCTTCGTCTTTTCCCCCCTTCCTGGATTCCAATACCCATCCCGCACCGGCGATCGGCGTTTTTTCGCGTACTTTGCTTTGAGCCAGAACGCCTCTGGCCTTGTCCAGCAGCATGGCGTACATGTTGAAATCCGCCCCCAAGGCGGCCAAGAGGTCGGAGTGGATTTGCTGCAATTTTTCCGGCAGGTTTGAATCGTCCGGTTTTGCGTTCGCCAGCGTATTCACGAGGTTTGTCACCAAGGCGTAAGCGGCTTCCGGGGACACCCGCATGAAACCGGTTCCGCTACATTTATCACATGTGCGATCATAGTCTTGATAGATCGGGCGATTGAATGGCCCATCACTATACGATCCGACACGTTCCCGGACTTGAATCCGTCCCTTTCCTGAGCACCGATAACAGGGTTTTACGATGCCGTTTCGCAGCGTTCTCGCCGCGATAGCGATCTTTTCCGCCGAAGTCAGCTTCGGAGCATTGACACTGGGCAGCGTAGTAGGAATGCGTTCCAAAATTGATTTGGGTAGCGATGGCGGGGAAGGAAAAGGATCGGAAGGCGGCGAATTTCCGGCAATTCGGCGAGCGGCCGATTTACCCCTTTGAAAAGCTGAAAAAGTCAGTCTTTCCTTGGGAGGGGTGCTGCAAACTTGCGTTGCCTGTCCGGCTAGGAGGGCAAAGTAGATATTATTCTTTCCGGGCCAATACCATGTATTTATCCCTACCACTTGCCCGGACGAATTTACGAGCGGGCCGCCTGAATTGCCGTGATTAATAGTGCAATCCATCTGGATCCATTTGGATTTTGGCGCATAACGGTCTTTCACATCGGACAGTTCCGAAGGCAGTTCATCTATTGTACGAAGGCCATTAACGGTGCCTTTATTGATGGTAAATCCCAAGCCCTCTGGATAACCCAGTGCCCAAACCTCATCGCCTTCATGTGGATCATTTGTCGAAAACAGCAAGGGGTCGAACGCGCCATTGAGCTCTTGTATTTGCAAAACAGCCAAGTCCAGGTCTGGACGTACCGCCACCAACTCCAGATCGTACCAGGCATGGTGATCGACAAAACGAGCACTCGCCGATACGGCTGATTCAATGACGTGATAGTTCGTCACCGCCAACCCGTTGGCGTTGACCAGAAAACCGGTGCCGTGGGCAATAGGCTGTTTATCCGCGTCTCGAATTTCAATTTGAAACACCGATTTCTTTACTTTTTGCAGCATGTCCTGCACATGCGGCGCATCGGAATTAGATGCACCGGTATTTGCGGTCTGCGCCGGCTGTTCTTTTGTTTCGGCATGGGAAGCAGAGCCGCCGGGCAGGGTGTATTTGATGGACGCGTAGGAAAGGTTTTCGATGGACAGGCTGATGGACGGCGAAGTGGCCGAGATCATGCGGAGCCACTTTCCCCGCAGTGCGACCGGCTCGTTGTCGCCAATGGCGAATTTCGGGCGGGCTGCGGAGGCATCCAGCGTGAGTACGGTTGGTGAGCCGCCGGGGAGGTCGATGGGGAACTCGCATTCGCCGCCATGGATCAGGATTTTTGCGCATCGGTTTCGATTTTCAGTTGGACGGCACCCTTGGCCAAGGCTTCCTTTTTCAGGACGAGTTCCGCCTTTTTCTGGTCGTCCTTGCCCGTGAAAACGATTTCGTCCGACTGGTCGGGAGCATGCCACGATTGGTTGGCGGGATCGCTGGAAAGCAACGGGTGGCCACTGACGCTTCCCCCCGCCATCAGGCATAAGGCAAAGAAGAACCCGGATAAAATAAGCGGCAGCCCGGAAATTTTGCGATACATTGCAGGTTCCTCCCTGGTTTTGAATGCGCCCTTTTCAAAAGTGTGCGGCCAGTGTACATGAGCTCGGTAGTTAGATCAAGTTTTGGATATCGTTATCCTTAGTCATTAGTCCTTGATCCTTAGTCATTGGTTGGTGGGTTTGTTTTTGGGTGCTGTGACTTCACGAAACCGCGTTGGGGGGCGGAAAATGCGGGGGTGGTGGGTTTGTTTTGTAACGGGAATCCCCAAGGCTGAAGCCTTGGGCTTGGAGGGTTGGAGGCCGTTGGGGTATGGGAAGTCTCTCTATTTATAACCCGGGGTATCACGAAACGTCGTTGGCAGGGTTGTGTGGGGATTTTGCGGGAACGGGATTAGACAAACAGGGATGGCGTGTCTGCTGCGCCGGCGGTGGGCGCGGGCGGGCCGGCGATGTGGCAGCCTGACCCTTCGAGGTCGGGGTTTTTGCAAGCGCATATGTGAAGGCGGATGTCATGGCGGGCGGTGAGTTCAGATAGACGGGCGAATCGTTCGCGGCGGCACTGTGCGTCGGGCATGCGCCCGCCGCCGTGGTCGTTGGCGAAGTTATGCCATGCCCAGCTTTTCGGGGCGGGGGACGGGGTTTGGTATTGTTGCAATTGTTCGGTTAATCGGCGGGCAAAGGCGGGACGCAGGAACAGATAGCTGGCGGCAACGGCGGTAATGCCCGCATCTTGCAAGGATGAAAGCAGCGGCTCAAGATTCCGCGGCGTATCGGTCAAGTCGGGAATGAGCGGATCGAACCGGGCCGTAACGGCCACGCCGAGGCGACGAAGATCGGAAGCGGTCTGCACCCGCCGGGTTGGCGGCGCGGCACGCGGCTCGAAAGCCCGGGCCAAGCCGGGATCGAGCGTGGTGATGCCGATCTGGGCATGAACCAGCGAGGGCGTACGGGCGAACAGGTCCAGAAAACGAGAACAAACATAGCCCTTGGTGAGAAAGGCCACCTCGATACCCGCATTCAGCAGCACGCTCATCGTCTGGAAAGCGACGTCCCGCACTTCGGGGAGGTACTGAAAGGCATCACTCGAAGGGCTGAAATAAACCCGGCGGGGCTTGCGGCGTTTTTTTGCCAGTTCCGCCCGCACCAGTTCGGCGGTGTTGGCGAACAACACGATACGGTCCTCGCCGGGATAGCTGCTGTAGCCTTGAATGTAGCAATAGGTGCAGCCGTGGGCGCAACCTTCGGTCAGGTTGAGCGTCGGCAGGCCGGCCAGACAGGGAATGGACGAGGGCGTGAGAATCGGCGACTTACGATTCCGGCGGATGACGTTTACCATAACCGCTCCCGGACTGATTGCCGGTGGTTTTCTTCTCGCGATGTTCCCGAAACAATGAGCATGCCCACTCCCTTTTCCATATTGACCAATACCCTAACATATACCGTACTCAAACACAAGGGAGCGAGTTCATCAATGTCAGTGGTCAGTCGTCAGTGGTGGGTGGGTTTGCTTTTGGGTGCGGGGACTTCACGAAACCGCGTTGGGGGACGGAAAAGGCGGGGGTGGTGGGTTTGTTTTGTGGTCCATCCGGGATTGCAGTGGGTTATTGGCGGTGGAAGACTTGGCGGATCCAGGGGGCGCTGCCCCCTGGAACCCCCGACATTTAGCGCTTGGGAGCCACCGGCACTTGGGGGCCAGATCGGTTCATGGCCCCGGCGGATAGGCCAACGCCGGCAAGCGACCCGAACGCCGGGGCGGCACCCCGCGGCACGGGCAGCGTTCCCCGGTTCGCGCCGCCTGCTTTTGAACTCTGCCGGCGGCTCAATGCGCTAAATGCCGGGGGATTTTAAGGGGGCGGCCGCCCCCTTAACTCCTGACGGAGCAATTTACCTTCGATCCCAACCTACTGTAATCCCGGATGGACCTGTTTTGTAACGGGAATCCCCAAGGCTAAAGCCTTGGGCTTGGAGGGGTGGAGGCCGTTGGGGTATGGGAAGTCTCTCTATTTATAACCCGGGGTATCACGAAACGTCATTGGCGGGGTAACTGCGGGGGATTCGTTATGGGAACAGGGATGTTGCGGGAAAACAACATCCGACATAAGCGGAACGGGGCGGAAAATGGGGGCGGAAGGGGAAATGGGCGTTTTTGGCTGAAAAAGCGGGGGTTTATGGGCGGAGGGGGAAATGGGCGGAGGTGTGCCGCGGGGTTTGCTGATCGGGGGGCGTGGGAATAGGTTCTACCGCCAACCTCATCATCGCTTCGATGGAACTGGGAATGATCCGGTCCATCCGGGCGTCCATGAACGGCCCCGGTGGGCCGATGGGGATTGGGGTTGGTCCGCCGGTCGGGGGGGCGAATTGTGACCGATTTGAACCGCGGGAGGTGATTCGGCCGGAGCCGCGGTTTGAACCGCGTCCGGTGGTGCATCCGACGCCGCGGTTTGAGCCTCGACCGGTGGTGCATCCGACGCCGCGGCTGGAGCCGGGGGAACCGTTGCCGCCGCCGTGTGAGCCGGAAAGAACACTGGAGACGAAATCGCCGATCAAGCCGCCGTGGAGTCAACTGCCTTGGATGAGCCCGCTGCAAACGGCGCCTTCACCTAAAGTAAAGGTTGTGCAAAAAAGGCCCGATATGGTTCATAAGGGGATGTTGATTGATTTTTTCATTTGAGCAGGCGGGAGAACGGCCATGCTGCAACCGGATCAGGTCGAAGAGCTCATCATTCTCGTCACCAGCCTGGACCGTGATACGTTGATCCGGCAGTTTGCCGAATACCAGGCGACTTTCCCGGTGGATTTTCATGCCGATTTTCTCAATTCGCTGCCGCTGGAAAGGCTGAGGCATATCTTTGTGGCGATGTGCTTGCAGAGCCAGCGGGTGCCGGATCGGATGACGGGGACGATCCCGGTGGCGTAAGGCTTCGGGTGGCGGGGGCTCCGCAACGCGTTGCGTCGCGGTTATTGATGAGATTGCATTTGGTAAAAGGGCGGGGTTTTGTGCGTGGTCGGGGGGGAAAGGGCGGGGCTACAATCGGGCCAAGGATTAACATCTATGGCCTCCCACACCCTCATGCCATTTCCCGAGGAACTGCTGGCCGCCAAGAAGCAGATCCGCGAGCAGGCGCGGTCTTACGGGCTGGATTTCTTCCCGGTCGTCTTCGAGATGTGCGATTACGAGCAGATGAACATGCTGGCGGCCTACGGCGGCTTCCCGCAGCGGTATCCGCATTGGCGCTACGGCATGGAATACGAAAGCCTGCGCAAACGCCACCACTACGGGCTGGGGCGAATCTATGAAATGGTCATCAACAACGACCCGTGCTATGCGTATTTGCAGGAATCCAACGCGCTGGTGGATCAGAAGCTGGTGATCGCCCATGTGTACGGCCACGCGGACTTCTTCAAGAACAACCTGTGGTTCAGCCAGACGAACCGGAAGATGATGGATCAGATGGCCAACCACGCCACGCGCGTGCGGCGGCATGTCGAGAAACACGGCTACGAACCGGTGGAGAAGTTTCTGGACGTCTGTTTGAGCCTGGAACATTTGATCGATCCGCACAGCATGTTCCTCAACCGCGGGCCGGTGGACGTGCCGCCCGAGCCGTTCAAGCGGGAGGAGATGACGGGGAAGTTCCGGTCGAAGGATTATCTGGATCGGTGGATCAATCCGCCGGCGGTGATCGAGGCGGAGAACCGCAAGCTGCGGGAGGAGAAGGAGAAGAAGCGGCATGTGACGCCGTCGCGGCCGACGCGCGACGTGCTGTTGTATCTGCTGCAACATGCGCCGCTGGAAGATTGGCAGATCGATTGTCTGTCGATCGTGCGGGAGGAGAGTTACTACTTCGCCCCGCAGGCCATGACGAAAGTGATGAACGAAGGATGGGCGAGCTATTGGCACAGCACGCTGATGACCCGGCATTTTCTGGAGGCCAAGGAGGTGATCGATTATGCGGATCACCACAGCGGGACGGTGCATATGCCGCCGGGGAATTTCAACCCGTACAAGATCGGGCTGGAACTGTTCCGGGATATCGAGGACCGGTGGAACAAGGGCCGCTTCGGGAAGGATTACGAGGAGAGCGAACAACTCGGCGCCAAGGCCAAATGGGACAAGGGACTGGGGCTGGGGCGGGAGAAGATATTCGAGGTTCGGCGGATCTACAACGACGTGAACTTCATCGACGAATTCATGACCGGCGAATTCATCGAGAAGCACAAGTTCTACCAGTACGGGCGCGACCCGCACACGGGGCAGTTGCGGATCGTCTCGCGCGACCCGCAGCGGATCAAGCAGACGCTGCTGTATCAGTTGACGAACATGGGCCAGCCGTTCATTCACGTGGCCGACGGGAACTATGCCAACCGGGGGGAACTGTTCCTGGCACATCAGCACAACGGGCTGGACATTGAAATCCGCTACGCGGTGGAGACGCTGAAGAACCTGTACCGAATGTGGCATCGGCCGGTGCATCTGCAGGCGCGGATTGACGATGATATGATCCTGTTCAGCTATGACGGGAATCAGTCGAAGCAGCAGAGCATCCATGACGACATGCCGCAACCGGCACATCAAGTATTGTAAAAGTCGTAAAACCGCGAAGACGCGGAGAAATTACTGAAAGAAGATTTGGAACCGCCAAGGCCGCCAAGAACGCCAAGAAAGAGAAGTCAGAATGATGAATGATGAACGATGAACGATGAACGATGAAGGAGGAAGAAAACCAGCTTTTATTAACTGCTCTTCTTTCCTCCTTCATCATTCATCATTCCTAATTCATCATTCTCTTTCTTGGCGTTCTTGGCGGCCTTGGCGGTTCAAAATCTTCTTCGCGGCTTCGCGGTTAATTATTTACCAGGCGTTGCAGGTGGGGAATCAGTTCGGCGCGGGGAAGGGTGGATTGTTCGCCGGTGGCGAGATTTTTCAGGAGGAGGGTGTTGTTTTGCAGTTCGGTGTCGCCGGTGATGAGGCAGAAGTTGGCGTGCTCGCGGTCGGCGAGCTTGAACTGGGCCTTGACGGATCGGCCGGTGAGGTCCATGTCGGCAACAAGGCCGGCCTGGCGAAGAGTCTGCATGAGCTGGAAATTGGACTGGCGGGCGGCGGCGCCGTGGGCGATGAGCCAGAAAAGGGGCTTGGTGCTGCGGGGCAGTTCGACCTGTTGGGCTTCGAGGGCCAGCAGCAGGCGTTCGATGCCGGAGCCGAAGCCGACGCCGGGCGTCGGGCGGCCGCCGAGTTGTTCGACGAGGTTGTCGTAGCGTCCCCCCCGCCGATGGCGTTCTGAGCGCCTAAGCCGCCGGCGGTGACTTCCCAGAGCGTTTCGGTGTAGTAGTCGAAACCGCGGACCAGCCGCGGATCGACGACGAAGGGGACGGCGGCCTGGGTTAAAAGCCGCTCGACGCACTCAAAATGGGCGCGGCTCTTGTCGGAAAGACTTTCCAGCGCGGGCGGAGCGCCCTGGCAGGCGGCCTGGTCGCGGGGGTCTTTGCTGTCGAGAATGCGCAGGGGGTTTTCGCCAAGACGACGCTGGGAATCTTCGCTGAGGGTGGCGGATTTGGGGGCGAGGAACTTGACCAGTTCGTCGCGGTAGCGGGCTTTGCTGTCTTTGTCGCCGAGGCTGTTGATGCGGAGGGAGAGGTCTTTGACGCCGCAGCGGCGGTAGAAATCCATCTGGAGGAGGATGCACTCGACGTCCTGCTCGGCTTCGGCGATGCCGAAGGCTTCGACGCCGAACTGATGGTGGATGCGGAGCCGGCCCTTTTGCGGGCGTTCGTAGCGGAAGTTGGGGCCGAGGTAGTAGACCTTGGAACGGGCTCCCTCCTGGACGATGAGGCTGTTTTCGATGGCGGCGCGAACCACGCCGGCGGTGCCTTCGGGGCGGAGGGTGATGGATTCGCTTTCGGGGCGGGGGCGGAAGGTGAAGGTTTCCTTCTGGACAATGTCGCTGGTTTCACCGACGCCGCGATGGAACAGCTCGGAGTGTTCGTAGATGGGGGTGCGGATTTCGGCGAAGTGATAGAGATCAGCGATTTCCCGGGCGATGCGCTCGACGGTCTGCCACTTCCAACTGTCGGCCGGGAGAATGTCGGCGGTGCCGCGCGGGGCGTTAATGGTGGACATGGGGAAGAAGGGGCTTAGGTTCAGGGGACAGGAAACAGCGAATACGGAAAAAGCCCTCTTTTTCCCTTATCGTCTGTCCCTTGAACCCTGAACCCAAGCCCGCTGCCTTTATTATTCCTTCTTTTCCAGAGCGACTTCCTCGACTTCGGCGGATTCGAGAATCTTATCGACGGCCTTCTGCTCGCGAATCTGAAGATAGAGTTCGCTGAGGGTGCCGTCGGAAGACATTTCCTGCTTGAGCTTTTCGGGACGGCGGCCACGCTGGATGGCGATGGCGGCGATCCGGCCGTTGAGCTCGGCCTCGTCCACGTCGATGTTGTTGTCGGCGGCGACCTTCTGGAGAATGAAGAAGAGCTTCAGTTCGCGGGCGGCAACGTCGGCGGCGCCGGCCTTGAGCTGCTCGATGGCGGCTTCGACCTGCTCGCGGGGCATGCCACGCATCATCAGTTCGACAGCGCGACGGCTGACGACGCGGGATTCCTGGCGGGCCGAGAGCTTGGCGGGCAGTTCGATCTGCACGTTGTCCAGCAGGTAGGTATGAACCTGCTGACGCATCGACTGCTGCACGTCGTCCTTGATGCGTTCGAGCAATTGCTCGCGGAGGGCGTCGCGGAGCTGCTGTTCGTTTTCAAAGCCCAGATCGCCAAGGAACTCGGCGTTGATTTCGGCCGGTTCGAGAGCCTTGATGTCCTTGAGGATGATCTGAAGGGTCACGTCCTGGCCGCGCATCTCTTCGCTGGGGTGCGACTCGGAGGCCTTGACGGTGAGGGTTTTGGTTTCACCGGACTTGAGGCCTTCGAGCTGCTTGTCGAGGTCGGCGATTTCGATGCCGGCCAGACGACCGGGACGGGCGACGAGCTGGGCGTCTTTCTGGTTGAAGACTTCCTTGTCGCCGAGTTTCACGACGATGTCGGCGGCGAGATAATCGCCGGCCTGGATGCCGCGGTTTTCGACCGGGACGAGCGTGCCCTGCTGCTGGCGGAGGTTCTTCAGGGCCTCTTCGACGTGGCTGTCGGCGACTTCGACCTTGGGCCGCTTGACCTTGACGCCCTTGAGTTCGGGGAGGGTGATGTTGGGCTGAACTTCGATCTGGAAAGTGAAGCTCAGCGGCCCGGAATCGGGCAGCTTGATGGCGTCGGCGTTTTCAAATTCAGGTTCGCCGAGGACTTGAAGGGAGTTTTTCGCCAGGGCCTGCTGGTAGCTTTCGCTGACCAGGGCGCGGCGGACGTCGTCCTTCACGTCGGCGTTAAATCGCTTTTCGACGAGCTTGCGCGGGGCGTGACCGGGCCGGAAACCGGGAATGGCGGCCTTGGAACGCAGTTCCTTGAACTCCGCGTCCAGCTTGGCGGCGATCCGCTCCTGGGGGATCTCGATGGTAATCTTCTTGGTTGCGGGTCCGACGTCTTCAACTTTGGTCGGGTATTGGAATTCGGTCTCTTCCTGCACTGCGGCGCCCGCTTCGTTCTCGGCCATGACGGTCCTCGTTCAAAAATGCAACCTTCTGTCTGCAACGGCCGAGAACTGCTCTCGACCCTAAATGAGCCCCACATGGTAATCGTTAGCATTATAAAAGCAAAGGGGTGTACCGGAGATTGGCCATGGCGTAGAATCGGCCGGTGACGTATACGTTTGAGCGAACGCGACTTGAGGAGCAACCCATGGCCGACGAGAAGCCGACAATACATATCGATGCCGATTGGAAGAAACAGGCGCAGGAGGAGAAACGACGCCTGGCCGAGCAGGAGCAGCAGCGGGCGGCCAAGCCCGCGGCCCCGCCGGCGGGTAGCCCGGCGGCAGGACGGGGACGGGGCATGGCGGCCGGTCGCGGCGGGCGGGGTGAAGCCGGCCCGGCGGATTTTTCGTCGCTGGTGCAGTCGCTGGCCACGCAGATGCTCTTCTACCTGGGCGAGCTGGCCCCCCGCGGCGGCGAGGCGGGGCTGAACCTGGACATGGCCAAGCACCTTCTGGATACGCTGGGGATGCTGGAAGAAAAGACCCGGGGGAATCTGACGGAAGAAGAAAAACGGGTATTGGATGCGACGTTGTACGAATCGCGGATGCGGTTCGTAAACGTGGCGTCACAGTTCATCGGGCCGTGAAGGGGTCATCAAGAAAAGAAGTCAGAATGATGAACGATGAAGCAGGAAGAAAACCAGCTTTTATAACTGCTCTTCTTTCCTCCTTCATCATTCATAATTCATCGTTCATCATTCTCTTCCCTCCGTGGTTTATTAGCACCGCCAAAATAAAAGAGCCCGCGGAAATCCCGCGGGCTCTTTTGGTTTTCGGGTCCGCAGCCATCATTGGGGGATCAGGCGCAGGTCGAATTTGTCCTGGAGGACTTTGAAGACGTTGGGGGAGACGAAGGCCGGGGGATTGGGGCCGACGGTAATGCCTTTGACGCCCAGGGACAGGAGCGTGAGCAGGACGGCGACGGCCTTCTGCTCGAACCAGGAGAGGCAGATCGTCAGCGGCAGTTCGTTGACCGAGCAGTTGAACGCCTTGGCCAGGGCGATGGCGACCTGGATAGCGCCGTAGCTGTCGTTGCACTGGCCCATGTCCAGCAGCCGGGGCAGGCCCAGGAGTGTGCCGTATTCGTGGTTGCGGATGCGGTATTTGCCGCAGCCGAGGGTGAGGATGAAGGAGTCGGCGGGCGTGGCGCGGGCGTAGTCGGCGAAGTAGCTGCGGGATCGCTCTGCGCCGTCGCAGCCGCCGATGACGTAGAAGCGGGAGATTTTGCCTTCCTTGACGGCCTGAACGATGGTGTCGGCGGCGTCGAGGATGACGGAGTGATGAAAGCCGATGACGGATTGGCCTTGCGGGGCATCGGATAGCGGCGGGCAGATTTTGGCCTTGGCGATGAGGGCGGAGAAGTCGTTGTCCTTCAGGCGCGTGCCGCCGGGGACGGCGGTGGCGCGGGTGGAGAAGAGGCGGGAGGAATAGCTGGCCGGGGGGATGAGGACGCAGTTGGTGGTGGCGAGGATGGGGCCGGAGAAGTCGGCGAATTCCTTGTATTGTTCCTGCCAGGCGCCGCCGTAGTGACCGGCGAGGTTGGGATGGTTGCGGAGGTTGGGGTACATGTGGGCGGGGAGCATTTCGCCGTGGGTGTAGACTTTGATGTGGGTGCCTTCGAGCTGCTTGAGCAGGTCGGCCAGGTCCAGCAGATCGTGGCCGGTGATGAGGATGCCGGGACCGGCCTGGGTGCCCTGCTTCACCTGGGTGGGCGAAGGCTTGCCGAAGCGTTTGACGTGAGCTTCATCGAGCATCTGCATGACGCGGAAATTCTTCTGGCCACATTCGAGGACCATTTCCAGCAGCGAGGGGACGTCGAAGTTGACGTTGGTCATGGTCGCAAAGAGAGCTTCTTCGACGAAGGCATCAACGCTTTCATCGACGGCTCCGAGCCGGCGGGCGTGGTGGGCGTAGGCGGCCATGCCCTTGAGGCCGTAGAGAAGAATTTCCTGGAGGGATTGAACGTCTTCGTCTTTGCCGCAGCGGCCTCGGCTGCCCGAGCAGCCGGTGCATCCCATCGCCTGTTCACATTGGTTGCAGAACATGTAGAAGCTCCTTGAATTTTGAGACGGCGAGGGAGCAAGCCGCGGTTGGCCCGCTTGCCGACACCGTTGACGGGGCGGATAATCGCAGGAAAGGCCGAGCGGTTCCTTGATCTAGATCAAATGGTAAATTTTTTTGAGGCCTTGGACTGAATAACCACGGAGGCACGGAGACACGGAGGCCAACTTGTTGGACAGTGAGATTTGACGAATCCGACTCTTAAAAAAGTTTTTTTAGAAAAGGTGGTTTGGTAACAGACCTTTGGACACGATAGCGCCTCCGTGCCTCTGTGCCTCCGTGGTTAATTCAGCTAAACGCAAATGGAGTAAGCCCTTGGAAACCAACGCGGGAAAAATTCTGGATGGGTGTTCGCTGTTTGCGCGGGTGCGGGAGCCGGGGAGGGGACGGCTGATGGAGATGGCTCGGGTGCGGCAGTTTGAGAAGGGAGAGACGATCTGCCGGGAAGGCGAGGAGTGCCCGGGGGTGTTTATTGTGGGCAACGGACTGGTGCGGATTTACAAGCTGGCGCCTTCGGGCAAGGAGCACGTGCTGCATCTGGTGGGGCCGGGCAGCACGTTTCTGGAGGTGGCGGCCATCCTGGAGATGGATTGTCCGGCACACTCCGAGGCGATCGAGCCGACGACGTGCGTGCTGCTGCCGGCCGGGCCGTTCATGCGGGCGCTGAAGGAAGATCATCCGTTGTGTCTGCAACTGTTGGGAGGCATGGCGCTGCGGGTACGGCATTTTGTGGGGATGCTGGAAGATATCGTTCTTCGGGATGCGCTGGCGCGGGTGGCGACGCATCTGCTGAAGGCCGGGGGCGGGCAGGGGCAGACGGTGAATCTGCCGAGTTTGAAGAAACATCTGGCCAGTCATTTGAACCTGACGAGTGAAACCCTGTCGCGGTGTTTGCGGCAGTTGCTGGATGCGGGGATCGTGCAGTCGGGGGAAGGCCAGGGGCTGCGTGTGACGGACGCCAAGGCGCTGCGCGAGGTGGCGGAGGGAATGTTCCCGCGGGTGTAAGGGGAGAGGGGCGAAAGGGAGGTTTGTCCCTTCGCGAAACCGCAAGCGATGTCGGGGGCGTAGCGGCGAAGGAGAGCGTAATGTGGTCCCAAGCCCCGGATGTACATCCGGGGCTTTTTCTTGGGGGATTCGTGTTGTGCGGGGGAAAGTTACATATCCAGGATCGTGGCTAAGCGCAGAACCTCGGCGACGCTCCAGGCCTGGGCGAAACAGCCGCCGGGGTGATGCGGGGGATCGCCGTCGAAGACCTCGGAAATCTGGCCGATGCAGGCGTTTTGCAAATGGTCGATCAGGGGCTGAAGCCACTGGCGGGCCTGCTCGACGGACTGGGGGGAATGCTGATGGACGCGCAGATAGGCTTCGAGGAACGGCCCCATCAACCAGGCCCAGACGGTGCCGTTGTGATAGGCCGAATCGCGCTGCGCGGGGGGCCGGCGTAGCGGCCCTGGTAGCCGGGTTCGTCCTTGGCCAGAGAACGCAGGCCGACAGGGGTAAGCAATTCCCGGCGGACGGTTTCGACGACTGAATGCTGTTGATCGGGCGTCAGCGGGCTGTTGGGCAGACTGACGGCGAAGATCTGGTTGGGGCGAATGGCCAGGTCGCGGCGGTCGCCATCGACGACGTCGGCCAGGCCGCGGAAGGGATTGACCCAATAAGCCTTGCGGAAATTCTCGGCGACCTGGGCGGCCAGGTCGGTATGGCCGGTGAGAACCAAAGCGTGATACCAGAGGGCGTTGATCTCCACGGCCTTGCCTTGGCGCGGGGTGAAGACGATGCCGTCGCACTTGGCGTCCATCCAGGTGAGCTGGGTGCCGGGATCGCCTTGGATCATCAGGCCGTCGGAGGGGTCCATGTGGATGTTGAAGCGGGTGCCGTCGCGATAGCCTTGAACGATGGCCTGGCAAGCGGGCAGCAGATGGGCCTCGAAAGCATGCTGATCGCCGGTAAGGCGGAGGTATTCGTAGGCGACATGGATGAACCAGAGGCTGGCGTCCACGGTGTTGTAGTGGGGCTTGCTGTCGTAATCGTCAAAGCAGTTGGGAATCATGCCTTCGCTGACGTATTTGGCATAGACGCTGAGAACCTGGCGGGCCTGGGTGAATCGGCCGGTGGTGAGCAGCAGGCCGGGCAGAGAGATCATGGTGTCGCGGCCCCAATCGGAAAACCAGGGATAGCCGGCGATGATGCTGGAGCCCAGCGAGCCGTCGGGAGATTTACGGGTGACGATAAAGTCGTTGGCGGCGCGGGTCAGACGCTGGTGCGTGACAGAAGGGGAAGCGGAGCGGGTCTGGGTGGGATGGGTTTCGGCCTCGACGGCAAGCCGACGGCGCGTGAGTTCGGTATCCCAGTCGAATCCTTCGACCATTTCGGCGGCGGCCCAGAGGGTGAGGGTGGATTTGGCGGTGGCTTCCAGGACAAGCCGGCCGGGGGCGTAAAGGTCTTCGGTATTGTCCAGGCCGCGATGGGATTCGGTGGCGTAGAAATGGCCGTACCACCAATCGGACTGGCCGCGAAATTCCCCGGCATCGGCGCTGAGATGCAGCGTCCAGTGGCCTTCAGTGACGGAGAGGCGACGGTTGGCGAGTTGCGTCAGGAAACGGGCATTGCCGGCTTGGCGCAGGCCGTGGAAATCGCGCAGGCTCACAAAGGGAAGCAGTTGCAGTTTGACGTGCTGGTGATGCGCGGGGTCGATGGTGTAGCGGATGCCGACGGCGTTGCGTTTCCAGAGAAGCTGGACTTCCTTGACGATGTGAACGCCTTCGACGGTGTATTCAAAGCGGGCGACGTCGTTGAGCTCGAAGCGGGTGAGGTATTGGTCCCCGCGGGGATGGAAGTTCTGATGGAACTGGTTGCAGGAGAACTCATAGGTCGGCGTGAGCTTGCGGTCGATGTGAAGAATTTCACCCACGCGGTTGAGCATCATGACCCGTCCGACGGGCGGCAGCGTGGCGGCGCAGAGCAGCCCGTGGTAGCGGCGGGTGTTGCACCCGACGATGGTGGAAGCGGAAAAGCCGCCGATGCCGTTGGTCAGCAGCCACTCCTTGGAAAGCAACGCATCGAGTGAACCGTCAGAGGGGATAGAGTAGAGAGCCATGGGGAAAGTGTAGCCGATGAAAGGGACGAGGAAAACAAAACGCGGATTGTGAAACCAGAAATCCGAATGAATGACGAAGCCCGAATGACGAATGCGATTACGTCGATTTCGCATCAATAGCCGCGACGCAACGCGTCGCGGAGCCCTCGCAGGCGATTGGGGTGACCGTTCCAGACAACCCTTTCGTCATTCGGGCTTCGTCATTCATTCGTCATTCGGGTTTCGGATTTCGGGTTTCGTCATTCAGCCTTCCCGTCATCGGGTTTCGGATTTCAGGCTTTCACTACCCGGCCTCAAAACGCCCACCCCATCCTCCTGGTCTTCGGGGATGAGCAGGCGGTCCAGACCGACGGCGACCAGGCCGGCGGCCCAGTGGCGCGGGGCGGCGTAGCAGGTTAATTCCCCGAAGCGGGCCCACAGGCGCATGCGGCGGATGGCGGCGGCAAGATAGTCGATGACGGGTTGGCCCAGCTCGGCCAATGTGCCGGTCAGAACAACCCGGCGAAGACCCAGGACATTAACCGCGCCGGCAATCACGCCGCCGGCGGCGTCCAGAGATTGCGCCAGCCAGCCGCTGACGCCCTGCTGCTGAACGAAGCGGGCCAAATCGTTCCAGTGGGAAGTGCCGCCGTGTTCGACAAAGCTTTGGAGCAGCCCGCGACGGGAGACGAGAGTTTCGACGCAGCCGGCGGCGCCGCATCCGCAAAGCCGCCGGTTGCCGAAAACAGGCGTGTGGCCCAATTCGGTCGTCATGGGCAGCGAGGAGGAATAAAGCTCCCCCCCACCACGGCCGCCCCGCCGACGCCGTGACCGAAGTCCACCAGAAGAAAATCTTCGCCGGGCTTTTCGATGGCCAGGTGGCCGAGGGCCAGGGCGTGAATTTCCTGGCTAAAGCAGACGGGAACAGGCCAGACCTGCTGGATGAGCTGGGGCAGTTTGGCCGACTCCATCCAGTGAAGATTAGGGCCATAGAGAATAGCGCCGGTGTTCTCATCGACGACGCCGGGAATGCTGATGATGGCCCC
The DNA here is from genome assembly GCA_963841305.1 of uncultured Phycisphaerales bacterium. Taxonomy (GTDB): domain Bacteria; phylum Planctomycetota; class Phycisphaerae; order Tepidisphaerales; family Tepidisphaeraceae; genus CAWJBR01. The sequence continues at coordinate 1,179,915 of CAWJBR010000002.1, forward strand.
GATGGGGTCGCGGCCTTTGGGGATGGAAGCGGCCAGGGTGGCGGCGGCCTTCTTCAAACCGGAAAGCCAATGAACCGGGGAAGCGGGCGTGCGAAAGGTGACGGTCCAGCGATCGTGTTCGACGGCGGCGACGGGAAGCATGGCCAAACGGGTGTGGACGACGCCGAACTGAATGGTCAGAAACCGGGGCCGCCGGGTGTCGAGCCGCAGGAGACGCCCCGGGCGTCCGAGACGCGAGCCGACTGAGGATCGAGAGCCGTTGGTCTCGACGGCGGTCACTTCCTCCAAGACGCCGGCGCGCAACAGTTCATCGACGATCTTGCCGGCGGTCGGCTGGCTTATGCCGGTGGCCTTGGCCAGCTCGGCGCGGGAGGCGGCGCGAAGCCGACCGAGCAGCGCAACGATGGTGCGTTGGTTGATCCGACGAATGCTGGAGGGGGTGGCGACCATTTGCTTAAGATCGTTAACTTTAGTACCTCACAGCAGGGACAGGGTCAAGACTTTGCTGAGAACGGTTTGAGGGGAAGCGGCGAAAAGGGCGGGATGGGATTCGGAGCCCCGGATGTAAATCCGGGCTTTGATCGCGAGAGGCAAGCCCGTGCGGGAACCACGAGGCGAAGCGGGAGTGAAATAGAACGGCCCCCCGCTGGAGGGCGTGCGAAGGGCCGTCGGAGGGTCAAAATTGTGATGCCGGGGATATTACCCAGCTTGTGATGCTTCGTCCAGCCTCCCAGACGGAATATTTTCCCTATTTTATTGCTGGTAATAGCTGAATTCGCCCGGGGAGTTCAGATTGGGCGTTGCGGGATGGGGCTTGGGCGGATTTTCCGTGCGCCAGGCCTGAAGGAGATCGGCACAGCTCGTGTTGAAAATCCGTTTCCATGCGGCCTCGGCCTCGCCGGGAAGCTTGCCGGCTTGCAGATAGCGAAAGAAGGCTTCGCCGTGGCGGGCGATGAGCCACTGGACCACCTCGCCGCTGCAGGCGAGCAGTTGTTCCCGCAAGACGGGTTCAAGCCGGGACCGCTCCCATTGGGCCGCGTCGAGGATCGCCTGAACGGAAAGAGGCGAAGCATCCTCCTCGGCGGATACCGGCGGAGGAGGGGCAATGCCGATCTTGCCCTTGGTCCAGCGGGCAAGCCCCCACTCGATCCATTGCGGGTAGTGGCCGAGAACCTCGCCGTAACAGAACAGAAACGCCTGCGTCACCTCGCGGCTGACGGCGGCGGTAAAATCAGTGAGGCGGGTGGTGTAAATGGGAATGAAAACCACCCGATTGTCGGCCAGGAAGTAGTCATTTTCATTGGCCGCCTGAACCGTGGAGCCGGTCAGCCAGGCGACATGGTCAAAGGCTTTGCGGTTGTGCAGCAGGAGGATCATGGCCCGCCCGTACCACAACTGCAAGGGTTCCTGGAGTCGGAACAGCTTGCCCAGCGCATCGAGCGTGCGTTCGGCGGTCTGGGCGACCTTGTCGAGAATCTCGGGCGGATGGTTGGCCGAACACGCGGCGACGAAATGGCCGGAAAGCTCGGCCTCCAACGCCACGTCCAATTCCTTTTCCAGCAGGGAAAGCATGCCGCGCTGCTGGTTCCACAGCGAAGCGCAAACGGAAGCCGCAAACCAGGAGATGGACTCTTCCCCGCGGCGGCGGGCCAGCGAGGCCAGAGGCTTGATGCGCAAAGGGGAAACGGGCATGGTGAACAAGGACGAGGCGGATTCGACGGGCGGGGGAATGAGGAGTGCGGCCTGCTTGCGGACTTCCGTGCGAATGGTGGAATGGGCGAAAAGTTTTTTCGGCCGGACCTGACGGTACAGTATCCATGCCGCCAGAATCGCCATGCCGATCAGAAGCCAGTTAAGCGGGTCCATGCTTATTCCACTCGTTTGAAGGCCGGCTGGCGGGAGAGGGCCAGAAGCTTGCTCCACCAGCGCATCAACTGCACGCCGAGGTAGGCGACCGGCAGGAGGGCCAGAAGCAACCCGGCCGGCCCTGCCCCTGCATACCCTGCGGCAAAGGCCGCATCATACACGATGAGCCACAGCAGCCCATAGAGCATGACGGTCTGTCCCCCGCTGCGGCGGTCGCGATGCCGACGATGGACGGCCAACGCCAGAACCACAAAAGCGATCACGGCGGCCAAAGGCAGCAGAAGCCCGGGCTGAACATCCAGGCAATCGGCGAAGCTCTGGCCGGGACTGTATCGCCGCCACCAGACCAACCCCACGGCCGAGACGTCGGCGAACGCCAGCGCCCCCAGCACGCCCCACCAGTGAACGCGCGTCAGGGACGGACGCTTCTGCTCCCAGCGATAGGCAACGGTAGACAGCAGCGTAACGTGGTTCAACAGCAGCAGCGGATGCCAGAGCAGCGGCAGATTGGGGACGGCAATGACGGCATGAAAAAAGCGGATCAGCCCCAGCGACAACAGGCCGGAGGCGACGAGGTATTTGCCGGCAAAATCGTAAAACGTAATCAGCGCAAGGGTCCAGAAAACCAGCAGAAGACTGAGCCATCCGAACAGGCCGGCCTGAAGGAAAGTGAAACTGGCCAGCACGGCGGCCAGACCAAAGAGGGTGCAGATCCAATGGGCGGAACGAAGAGTCAACCGGCCCGAAGGCAGCGGACGGTACGAAGCCAACGCCGCGTCGCGGCGATGATCCACGATGTCGTTGAGAGCCATCCCGAAGCCGTAGAGTCCGATGGAGACGACCAGCATCGCCAGGCAGCGGCCGAGAGGTAAAGCAGACCAGACACTTTGGCCGGGGAGAGCCCGGGATTGGGCCCAGAGCAGCAGTGAACACTGCCCGTCGGCAATGGCCGTGAAAACCAGGGCCATGCGCGTCAGTTGCAACATGGGCAGAAGGCGATGGGAGAATGCTCCGAACATGAATCGCAAGGGTAAGCGGAAAAGGGGCAAAGTGGAAGGAAAAACAGGTTCGCGTGCGAGGGCTCCGCGACGCAACGCGTCGCGGCTATTGGCGAAAGTGTAACGCCTGTGAAGGGCGGGCTTTTGTTCAGCCCCGTCAGGGGCGGCAGGTTTTAGCCCACGGCGTCAGCCAATGGTATCGACACAAGTTGGCTTCCTGTAGCACGGGCATCCTTGCCCGTGCGGACGAAGAGTTCATTGCTCATGGGCACCGGCTTCACTTCCAGCGCACTCAGCACGGGCTGGAAGCCCGTGCTACAGGGAAAGGGACTTGTGTAGATACGATCGGCGTCAGCCGTGGGGAAGGAACGACCCAAACAGAATCAGCCCCGTAGGGGCGTAAGAGTTTCTTACGCCCCTGACGGGGCTCTTTGATTTGGCGTTCTGGTTTTCCCACGGCTGACACGCCGTGGGCTAAAACCTGCCGCCCCTGACGGGGCTGGACAGAAGCCAACCCTCCACAAGCGGTACGCCCATTGGCAATCCGTTGCATGGCGGGCGTGCCATTCGAGGGAGAAAACGGTACACTGCCGGATTCGGTATGTGACTTTCAAGAAAGCCCAAGCGAGAGAACGTATGAAAGTGTTATTGATCGGAAGCGGCGGACGGGAACACGCGTTGGCCTGGAAACTGGCGGCTTCGCCGCGGGTGACGGCGTTGTATGCGGCGCCGGGAAACCCGGGAATTGCCCAGTACGCCGAATGCGTGGACATCGAGGTAATGGACTTCGAGGGCATCGAGAAGTTCGTGAAGAGCAACGGCATCGAGTTCGTGGTGATCGGGCCGGAAGACCCGCTGGCCGGGGGGCTGGCGGATCGGATCAAGGCCATGGGCGTCAAGGTGTTCGGCCCCTCGAAAGAGGCGGCGCAGTTGGAAGGCGACAAGTGGTTCGCCAAGGAACTGATGCGCCAGCAGTCGGTCCCCACGGCCGAGGCGCGGACGTTCGTGGACGCGGACGCGGCGGAAGAATACGTCCGCTGCAAGGACGAACCGGTCGTCATCAAGGCCTCGGGCCTGGCCAAGGGCAAGGGCGTGTCCGTCTGCTATCGCACGGAAGACGCACTGGAAGCCATCAACACGATCATGCGCAAGCAGGCCTTCGGGACGGCCGGCGCGCGGCTGGTCATCGAGGAAAAACTCAACGGCCCGGAATGTTCGATCCTGGCGTTCGTGGACCGCAGGTCGATCTACGTCATGGAAACCAGCCAGGACCACAAGCCGGTGCATGACGGCGACACCGGCCCGATGACCGGCGGCATGGGGGCGTATTCGCCTACGCCGGTGGTGACCGAATCCATGCTGGCGGAAATCGAACGCGACATCCTGGTGCCCATCGCCGACGGACTGGTGCGCGAAGGAATCGAATACAAGGGCGTCCTCTACGCGGGTTTGATGCTGACCAGCAACGGGCCGAAGGTGTTGGAATTCAACTGCCGCTTCGGAGACCCCGAGACGCAGCCGCTGATGATGCGGCTGAAAAGCGACCTGCTGGAAGTGATGCTCGCGGTGGCCGACGGCCGGCTGGATGAGGTGGAATTGAAGTGGGATCCGCGGCCGGCGCTGTGCGTGGTGGCGACGAGCAAGGGATACCCCGGCTCGTATCCCACGGGCGTGGAGATCACGGGAATCGAAAAGGCCGATGCGCTGCCGGACGTGAAAGTGTTCCACAGCGGCACAAAAATGGTCGGCGGCAAACTGGTCACCGACGGCGGCCGCGTGCTGGGCATCACGGCCACCGGCGCTACGGTGGCCGAGGCGCAAAAGCGAGCGTATCAGGCTATGAGCCTGATCCACTTCGACGGGATGCACTACCGCAAGGACATCGCCCATCAGGCAGTAAAGTAAGTGGGTTTTACATAGTCCCTACACCAAACCCCCGCCGCGCCGGGGGTTCTTTTTTGTCTGGTACATTGGTTGCGGGTAGGGACGCCTCATCCCGGCGGGGAGTTCTGGGTCGATCGGCCTTAGCCATGCCGGGGCAACAGACTAACCGGCCCGATCAGGCCGAGGAGAGACTTATGACCAGGCGATTGCGTTTTTTGGCCGCCGTGGCGCTGGCCGCGGGCGGAGCGATAAGCGTGGGATTCATCGGACAGAGCCTTTACAGTAATGTCGTTCTGGCCCAGTCGGGCGGCGGCAGCGGCTCGTCAGGCAGCGGCGGGGATCAAGGCGGTGGCGCCGGCGGCAGCGACCAGGGCGGCACGTCCAGCCAAGGCGGATCAACCGACCAGGGCGGTGGCGGCACCTCCGGCCAAGGCGGCACCGGCAGCGATAACACCGGCGGCGGCACCGGCGGAAACATGGGTAACCCGAGCGGTGGTGGCACCGATCAAGGCGGTGGCGGCACAGGAGGTGGCACCGGAGGCGGCATGGGCGGTGGCATCGGTGATGGTGGAGGAGGCGGCACCGGTGGTGGAGGAGGACGCTAGAGAAGCACAACTCGCCACTGACTTAGAGTACGGGCGCAACCATCCTTTCGGTCGTCTCCCGTATCCTGAATCAACTCCAGTCATAGCCCCGGCAGGCGTTGCGCATGCCGGGGTTTTCTCTTAGGGTGTAACGCGAGTGGAGGGTCGGCGTCCGTTCAGCCCCGTCAGGGGCGGCAGCCTCTAGCCCACGGCGTCAGCCGATCGTATCTACACAAGTCCCTTTCCCTGTAGCACGGGCTTCCAGCCCGTGCTGAGTGCGCTGGAAGTGAAGCCGGTGCCCATGAGCAATGAACTCTTCGTCCGCACGGGCAAGGATGCCCGTGCTACAGGAAGCCAACTTGTGTCGATACCATTGGCGTCAGCCGTGGGGAAGAATGACCGAAACGGAATCAGCCCCGGCAGGGGCGTAAGAAGCCCTTACGCCCCTGACGGGGCTCTTTAATTTGGCGTTCCGGTTTTCCCAACGGCTGACGCCGTGGGCTAAAACCTGCCGCCCCTGATGGGGCTGAACGGACGCCGACCCTCTACAACTGTTACACCCCCTCTTATCCCCACCCATAAATACTTGAAATACCTGAGATCGGATGTATAATCCACAAGACCTACTAGAAAAGTAGGTTATCAACCAATATCATCTGCCCCACCGTCATGTGGACAAGAAAGGATCGGTCATGGCTCACGGGAAAATTTACTCCAACGTCGTCGAAACCACGTACAACACGCCGCTGGTCAAGATCAACAAGCTCATCGGAACCCGCAACGCCACGGTGCTGGCGAAGCTTGAGTTCTTCAATCCGCTGGCCAGCGTGAAAGACCGGATCGGGCGCGCGATGATCGAAGACGCCGAGGCCCGGGGGATTTTGAAATCCGACACCCATATCATCGAACCGACCAGCGGCAACACCGGTATTGCTTTGGCGTTCGTGGCGGCGGCCAAGGGGTACAAGCTGACGCTGACCATGCCGGAATCCATGAGCCTGGAACGTCGCGCCCTGCTGCGGGCGTTGGGAGCCGACTTGGTCTTGACCCCGGCGGCCGAAGGCATGAAAGGCGCCATCGCCCGAGCCACGCAGATCGCGGCCGAAACCCCCAACGCCTGGATTCCTCAGCAGTTTGAAAACCCGGCCAACCCGGCCGTCCACGAGCGGACCACGGGGCCGGAAATCTGGGAAGACACGCACGGAGCGGCCGACATCGTGATCTCCGGCGTGGGCACCGGCGGAACGATCACCGGCATCAGCCGGTATATCAAAGGACGCAAGCCCGGCTTCAAGGCCGTCGCCGTGGAGCCGGCGGAATCGCCGGTGCTCTCCGGCGGCAAGCCCGGCCCGCACAAAATCCAGGGCATCGGCGCCGGCTTCATCCCCAAGACGCTGGACGTGTCGCTGGTGGATGCGGTGCAGCAGGTGGCCTCCGACGAAGCCGTGGAGTGGGCACGCCGGGCGGCCAAGGAAGAAGGGCTGCTGGTGGGCATCAGTTCCGGCGCGGCGCTGGCCGCCGCCTCGCGGGTGGCCAACGACCCGGAGAACAAGGGAAAGGTCATCGTCGTCATCCAACCCAGCTTCGGCGAACGCTACCTGTCGTCGGTGCTGTTCAAAGGACTGGCGGTTTAACTAAATAAACCACGGAGGCACGGAGGGAGAAGAGAAGTCAGAATGATGAATGATGAATGATGAAGGTGGAAAGAAGAGCAGTTAATAAAAGCTGGTTTTCTTCCTCCTTCATCATTCATAATTCATCGTTCATCATTGTCTTTCTCGGCGGCCTTGGCGGTTCAAATTCTTCCGTGCAGCAAAGGAAAAACATTCATGCGTTTTGAGACTCTTGCGATTCATGCGGGACAGGGGCCTGATCCGGCTTACGGGGCGGTGATGACGCCGATCTATCAGACCTCGACGTTCGCCTTCAAGGGGGTGGGTCAGCCTGGGAAATACGATTATTCGCGCAGCGGCAACCCGACGCGCAAGGCGCTGGAGGACTGTCTGGCGGCGCTGGAAAACGGCACGCACGGCTTTGCCTTCGCCACGGGTCTGGCGGCCGAAGCGACGGTGCTGGCGATGTTCGCCGCGGGGGACCATCTGCTGGTGCATGACGACCTGTACGGCGGAACCTACCGGCTGCTGACGAAGGTGATCGCGCGGCACGGGATCAGCGTGGACTTTGTGAACACGCGTGATCTGAACGCGCTGGCCAGGGCGTTCAAGCCCAACACCAAGGCGTTGTGGCTGGAATCGCCGACCAATCCGCTGATGAACATCCTGGACCTGCCGGCCATCGCGGCCCTGGCGCGAAAGCACGGGGTATTGACGATCTGCGACAACACGTTTTTATCCCCCTACTTCCAGAAGCCGCTGGACCTGGGCATTGACATCGTGGCGCATTCCACGACCAAGTACATCAACGGCCACTCCGACGTGGTGGGCGGGGCGCTGGTGGTGAAGAATCCGCAACTGGCCGAGCAATTGGGCTTTTACCAGAACGGCATGGGCACCTGTGCCGGGCCGCAGGACTGTTTCCTGGTCTTGCGCGGCGTCAAGACGCTGGCGGTGCGCATGGAAGCCCACAACCGCAACGCCCTGCTGCTGGGGCGGTGGCTGGAGAAACATCCGAAGGTGGAATCGGTGCTGCATCCGGGGCTGGAAAGCCATCCGCAGCACAAACTGGCCAAGTCGCAGATGAGCGGCTTTGGCGGGACGTTCTCGTTCAAACTCAAGGGCGGTCGGGAAGAGGTGTTCCGGCTTTTGGGCAACGTGCATCTGTTCACGCTGGCCGAATCGCTGGGTGGCGTGGAATCGCTGATCGAACACCCGGCCACCATGACCCACGTCTCGATCCCCGACGACGTGCGAACAAAAATGGGAATTACCGAAAACCTGATCCGCGTTTCGGTGGGCATCGAACACATCGACGACCTGATCGCCGATCTGGAGCAAGGCTTGGCCAAGGTGTAGAGGCTGTTCCGCTACGTCGAACGAAATCCCGCATTCTTTCGCCTCAAGAGATCGACAAGGCTTGCTCTTCGCGTTTTCGCAAAAAGACATGCCTCCGCAACGCTTTCGACTGTACCTCCCGGGCTTCTGATTCCGATATGGGATGAAGAGGGCCTACCGGCGAGCGCAATGGAACTGTCAAACGAGCTATTTTCAGAAATTACCGGACAACCCGGCAGCCCCCCTGTCGGCGAAACCGGCGGCACGGAAAGACGGACGGCCGGGCGCGTCGGACTGGCGATCAAGACGCCGGTGATGACGTTCCGGGGCGGGATTCTCGGGCCGGCCACCATGGTCAGCACGTGCGACATTTCCATCAAGGGGGTGGGGTTTGTGCATGACCAGGCGATGCACTACGGAGAACAACTGCTCATCCGCCTGCCCCGGCAAAAGGACAAGCCGGTGTGGATTCGCTGCACGGTGACGCGCTGGCAGCCGCTGGGAGAAAACCGCTATGCCATCGGGGCGGAATTTCAGCAGGTCATCGATCTGAAATCGATGGCGTTGCACGCGTCGGCCGGGCCGGGGGTCGGCGTGGACCTGGTGGAGCTGGAAAAGCGCATCCGCCAGGCGGTTTTGTCCTGAAAAATCACCGGGCTGAAGAAAAAAGGGTGGATAGTGAAATTTGGCACAAACAGGTATACCATCCATAGCTTATGCCAAAGATCACCATCGACGGTAAGACCATTGAATGCAAAGACCGGCAGATGATCCTGCAAGCCTGTCTGGACGCGGGGATTACGCTGCCGCATTACTGTTACCATCCGGGCTTGTCCATTCCTGCTTCCTGCCGGATTTGTCTGGTGGAAGTCGAAGGCATCCCCAAGCTGGTGCCCAGTTGCCAGACGCCCGTCAAGGACGGCATGGTCGTGCATAGCCAATCGACCAAGGCCATCGCCAACCAGAAGGCGGTGATGGAGTTTCTGCTGATTAATCACCCGCTGGATTGCCCGGTATGCGACCAGGCCGGCGAGTGCTACTTGCAGGATTACTCTTATCAGTACGGCCGAGCCCAATCCCGCTTCGAGGAAGACAAGGCCAAGAAACCCAAGAAAGACGTCGGCGAACACATCCTGCTCTACTCCGACCGCTGCATCATGTGTACGCGCTGCGTGCGCTTCACGCGGGAAGTCTCCGGCACGTCGGAGCTGTACGTGGACGGCCGCGGACATAAAGAAGAAATCGACATCTTCCCCGGCCGGCCCTGCAACAACCCGCTGGCCGGCAACGTGGTGGACCTGTGCCCGGTGGGTGCGCTGCTGGACAAGGAATTTCTCTTCAAGCAGCGGGTCTGGCTGCTGAAAAATACCCCGTCGATCAGCCCTGCCGACAGCGGCGGGGAAAACATCTGGATCGACCACAACGAAGGAAACATCTACCGCATCCGGCCCCGCTACAACGCCGAGGTCAACACCTGGTGGATCAGCGACGACACCCGCTATAGCTGGAAATTCGCGCAGGACGAAAAGCGGCTGAAAGGCGCCCGGCGCATGCAGTACGGCACGCAGGTGGAACTGCCCTACCAGCAGGCGATGGAATACGCCGCCGCGGATTTGAAGGCGCTGGCTGCCGCCAACGGACCCGGCAGCCTGTACGCCCTGCTCAGCCCCATGATGGCCTGCGAAGAAGCCTGGCTGCTGGGCCGGTATATCCGGCAGTTGGACCCGCAGGCAGTGCTGGTCCTCGGCCCGGCGCCGACGACGGGACAAAACCAGGTCTTCCACAATTCGCTCACCGGCAAACAAACCTTCGCCATCCAGGCCGAGAAAGTCCCCAATTCCGCGGGCATTCGGCGGGTGATGCAACTGCTGGGCGGACCCGCTGCAAACTACGAAGAACTGCTGGCGGCGACGACGGCGGAACTGAAGAAACTCAAAGGCGGCTGGATCGTCGGCGGGTATCGCGGCGAATGGCTGAGCAAGGACCAGCCGGCGGTGTTCAAGAAAGGCTACCGCGTCGTGCAGGACGTGCTGCCCAATACGCTGACGGCGGCGGCGGACGTGCTGCTGCCCGCGGCAATCTGGGCCGAGAAGGACGGCTGCTGGGAAAATTACCAAGGCAAAATTCAGGCTTTCGCGGCGGCGGTCGCGCCGCCGGAGGGAACCCGGCGGGAAGGCGACGTCTGCCTGTTTATGCTGGGCCGCAGTGGGCTGTACAATGCCCAGTCGATCCGCCAGGAAATGGGCCAGCCGTTTGACGCGGCGCAGTTGCCCGGCGCAAAGGCGGAAGAACCCGTGTTCGAATTTACCGAACTTTAAGGGAGAACTTCCTTGTCACCACTGCACACGCGCTTGATCGCCCCCCTGCTGCTGGCGGGATTGATGACGGGGCTCGTTGCCGGTTCGGCGATGGCCCAGACGACCCGACCGACCACCCAACCCGATACGCCCATTGCGGCGTTGATCCGGCACGCCATCGCCATGTCGGGCGGCGACGCGGCCGGGGTTCGGGCCGCGTATCACGCCGAGGACGACGAGCAGACGAAGCTGGTCGAGGCGTACGCCGGGGTATGCCAGGCCACCGCCGATCTGCGCAAAGCCGCGATCGCGTGCTTCGGAGAAGACGGTTTTTCGGCCATCGGCTTCGGGGCCATGTACAACGTGGAAGTCGAACGGCTACAGTCGGCCCGGCAGCAAATCGAGGGAAACCGGGCGACGGTCTTCGTGAAAAACATCCACCCGGGCGGCGTTTCGGAAGTGCAGTTGGCGATGGTGAACGTCAAGGGGCAATGGAAAATCTCCGTGGCCGACACGTTCAAAAAAGGCCTGGACCGGCGGATTGCCCGGATCGACGCTCAGGCGGGCGCCTACCGGGAATTGGCCAATGAAATCGCCGCCGGCCGCTACAAGCTGGCCGTCGAAGCCCGCCTCGCCGGACGGGATAAAGTATTGATGGCGATGCGGCAGGCCGAGCTGCCGCCAGCCACGCAGCCGAAATAAGAACCCCCTTGCTCCCTCTCCCCGCGAGGGGAGAGGGGACAAGAGAACGTGGAGCAAGGGGAAAAGAGCCGCGGAGCATGAAATAATCGCAGGATGGTTTTCAGTCGGGAAATGTCATGATGGAATGGATCAAGCTGGTGCCGCCGTGGTTGTTGATCGCGTTGGTTGTCTTCAACGTGATCCAGGGAACCGTGGCCTACCTGATTTTACTGGAACGGAAAATCGCCTCGTGGACGCAGGACCGCATCGGCCCCAACCGCGTTGGCCCGTGGGGCTTGCTGCAACCGCTGGCCGACGGGCTGAAAATGTTCACCAAGGAAGACTACCGCGCCCCGGCGCGGATAAGGTTCTGTTCACGCTCGCCCCGGCGCTGATGATCCTGGTGATTACCGTCAGCATCGCGGTGATCCCCTGGGGCGGCATCGTGCAAAGCACGGCCGCAATCCCCGCGGGACAAACGGCCCAATCCGTCATTCCCTGGTGGGCGAGCATGGTCAGCCACACCGCCGCCACCGTCACCTATCAATTCCCCTTCCAGATTGCGAACCTGAACATCGGCGTGCTGTTCATCATCGCCGTGCTGTCCCTGGCCGTATACGGCGTGGTCATCGGCGGATGGGCCAGCAACAACAAATACTCCTTCCTCGGCGGCCTTCGAGCCACGGCCCAGATGGTCAGCTACGAAATCCCGCTGGGGCTGTCGATTCTCACCATCGTGCTGACGTTCGGAACGCTGGACCTCGGGCAGATGGTCGCCCAGCAGGCCCACTACTGGATGGGCTGGATCCCGGCCTGGAACGCCTTCTGCCAACCGCTGGCGTTTTTCATGTTCCTGGTCTGCATCCATGCCGAAGCCAACCGCGCCCCCTTTGATCTGGCCGAGGCCGAGCAGGAACTGGTCGGCGGGTACCACACCGAATACAGCTCGATGCGCATGGGCCTGTTTTTCCTGGCCGAATACGCGGGCATGATCACCACCAGCGCCGTCTGCGTGGCGATGTTCTTCGGCGGTTGGCACATCCCCTGGCTGGATAAAATCCCCGCCATCGGCGGATACGTGGACTTCTACAACAACCCGGCCGTCACCAGCAGCATCCCGGTGGCCATCCTGCGGTCGGCGGTGTTCTTCGGGAAAATCCTGACGATCATCGGCGTATTCATGTGGGTGCGCTGGAGCCTGCCGCGATTCCGCTTCGATCAACTGATGATGCTGGCCTGGCGGGCGATGATCCCCCTGTCGCTGGCGCTGTTGGCCATGACGGCCGTGGTGGTCTTCCTCTACCGCGATCAGCGGATCAGCGGATTGCGTGTCGGGGGGCACATGGCCCTGGCGCTGTTGGTCGGCAATGTCGTGGTGTTCGCGCTGACGGTGCTGGCGAGCCTGGTGATTCCCGCGCCGCCGCCCACCAACCGCAGGTTGAGAATCGCCGACAGCCGGTTTGGCAATGCCGGGGTTTCTGCACATGAAACGATGTAACGCCTATCATTGAGTTCCAACGAGAACAAAACCCATGAAGCCCTCTGACGTCATAACGCTGGAAGAACCCAAGCTGTCGCTGCTGGATCAGTTCTATCTGCCGCAGGTATTGATGGGGCTGGGCACGACGATGAAGCACATGTTCCGCACGCTGGGCGGGACGGATCGCGTGATTCAGTATCCCGAGGAAAAACGCGAAGACCTGCCGGTGGAACAGGGCGGCATGCTCCGGCAGACCTACCGCGGAACGCACCGGCTCAACAAGGACGAAGACGGCCGGGTCAAATGCGTCGCCTGCTTCATGTGCTCCACGGCCTGCCCGGCCCGCTGCATCCACATCGAGGCCGGCGAAGCGCCCTGGCCCGACCGCGAAAAATACCCGGTCAAGTTCGATATCGACGAGCTCCGCTGCATCTACTGCGGCATGTGCGAAGAAGCCTGCCCCGTGGACGCCATCGAACTGACAAGCATCTACGACCTGGTGGGGCTGACCCGCCAGGAAATGGTTTTCGACAAGGAAAAACTCCTGCGCATCTACGACGAAACGGCCACACGCGAGCCGATGTAAAAAGTCGATCCAGAACAGGCCGACCGCTAAAGGGGTTCTGAAGTCCGCACGTGTTTCTTAACCGCGTCCAGCAGTTCCTGGGCGGTGAACTCGCCTTTTACCAGGTGATCTTTCACGCCCAGGTCTTTGGCGCGCATGACCGTATTGGGATCGGATAAGCCCGTCATCAGCACCACCGGCACATCCCGGCCATCGGGATCCTGCCTCAGCAGCAGCAAAAACGTCAGCCCGTCCATCGGGGGAATCATCACGTCCAGCAGGATTAAATCAGGATTCGCCTTCTTGGCCGTCCCCATCGCGGCATAGGCGTCGGCGGCCGTAAGCACCTTATAGCCGTTCTGCTTCAACAGCGCGGACACCGCCTTGCGCGCTTCGGCATTGTCATCAACAACAAGAATGGTCGGCATAAGCGTTCCCGGGATTATGCTCCCGAGCCGCCTGCGGCGAAACGCCCAAAGTGGCAAGACCGCATCACGATTCACTGCGGCGGCGGCCTTCGCCCTTCGCGCACGTCCTGCTCCAGTTGAGCCTTCCGCCGAAGGACGTGGTGGTAATGCTGGGCAAATCGATGCGCCTCGTCGCGCATCGTACTGCAAGAGCCTCAGACCCGCATGGTTGCGGGCCAGTTTGATCGGCTCGCTTCGGGCCTGCACGTAAACAAGCTCTTCCTTCTTGGCCAGCGAGATCACCATCGGCGGCTTCACGTCCATCGTCTTGAAGACTTCCAACGCCGCGTGCAACTGCCCCAGTCCGCCGTCGATGAGAATGACGTCAGGATAGAGTTCATTACTCGAGCCCGCTTCACGGTAGCGCCGGGAAACCACTTCCTGAATCGACAGGTAATCGTTGTTGCCCTGGCCGTGCTTGATCTTGTAGCGCCGGTAAGCGTCCTTGAAAGGCGAGCCGTCGATGAAGCAGACTTTCGAGCCGACCATTTCGTCGCCTTGCAGGTGGGCGATATCGATGCCTTCGATGATGCGCGGCGGCTCGGTCATGTGCAGCACTTCCTGCAACTTGACGATTCCCTCCTGCGGGCTGGTGACGAACGCCTCGGGCTGCCAGTATTGCTGATCTCCTTTTTCCGCCCGCGCCCCCAATGCCTGGAGGGCTTTGATCTCATCCCGCAGGCGGGCCGCCCGCTCATAGTTCAAATCCTTCGAGGCCTCGATCATCTCCTTTTCCATCTGTTGCAAAACCGATTTCTTCTCCCCGTCGAGGAATCGAATCAACCGGCGGATGTCCTCGCGGTAAGCCTCCTTGGAAATCCTGGCCGCACAGGGGCCGGTGCACTGCTTGATCGGATACAGCAGACACGGCCGGAAAAACCGCCGCTGGTCATCGGCCTCGCGAATGTCCAGATGACAGGTGCGGAACTTGAACGCCTTCTGCAACAGCGTCACCGCCTCTTTCAGCGGCCCGACGCTGGTGAACGGCCCGTACAGTTTTACGCCCCGCGTTCGCGGCTCGCGCGTCAGATACACGCCGGGAAATTCCTCGTCGATGGTAATCATCAGATACGGAAACGTCTTGTCGTCCAGCAGGCGGGCGTTGTATCGGGGCTGGATGTCCTTGATGAGTCGGTTTTCCGCCAGCAGGGCTTCCACTTCGCTGTCGGTCTGGATGACCTCAAAATCCACGACATGATCCAGCAGCCCGGCCTTTTTATGCTCCAGCCTGGTCGAGCTTTGAAAATAACTGCCCACGCGGTCGCGCAGCGACGCCGACTTGCCCACATAGATCACCCGCCCCTTGTCGTCTTTCATCAAATAGACGCCCGGCGCCTTGGGCAATTCCCGTGCTTTCTCAGCCAACTTGTGCAGTCGCTCGTCCATACTTTTTCAAACTCATTGCGTCATAGGAACCACGGAGGCACTATTGTGTCCAAAAAATTTTATTGAACCGCCAAGACCGCCAAGAGAAGAGAATGATGAACGATGAATGATGAACGATGAAGGAGGAAGCAAGCTGTTATGTAAACTGCTCTTCTTTCCACCTTCATCATTCATAATTCATCATTCTGACTTCTCTTCCCTCCGTGCCTCCGTATCTCCGTGATTTATCAAACCAAACGATCTTAAGTTGCTTTACGCCTGCCGACGCTCAATTGTTGTCGCATCCGGCTCGGATTGCTACTGTACTGGCCTTGGCAAATTGCACCGCCAGGGAGAATTCATTTTATGACCGAACCCATACGTTGGATGGCCCCGCTGTTTTGTCTGCCGCTGATTTGGTTGTGCGCCGCCGCGCCCGCGCCCTGCACGCAGCCGGCGCCCGGCCGCGTTTTTGAAGCCAACGGCTCGCTCTTCCAAGGCGATCAGCCCGGCGGAGGCGCCAAGCTGCTGGCCAAGGAATTCGCCAAGGCCAAGTATTATCGCGGCGATTTTCGGATGTGCTACGCCTGGATCAAAGACAATGAGCAGGATCCGACGCTGATGATTCTCGAATGCTCCCGCGAAGGCCATCCGCTTCGTCAATGGGAGCTATCCGACGGCAACCTGCGCTATTGCACGGAGGTAGCCACGATTCAGTGGCTTCAGACCGAAAAGGTTTTCATTACCTGCCGGATGAAGCCGTCGCTGGACCTGGGTCTGCAATTCGAGCTTTTTTCCGGGCAGCATCAGAGCTACCAAGGCGTCGCCTTCGCCCCGGATCGCAATACGTTTCAGGTCGCTTACCTGCACGATCCGGCCCCCGATCAGAAGGATGCCCCCAAACAGGTCTTCATCAACGAGCGGAAGATGATTGATCTACCCGCCAAATCCAGCATCGAATTTTTCTGGCGCGGGACGGCAAGCTGCTGATGGTGTCGGTTCAACCCGCCGAGCCGGCGGGCGCATCCGCCCAAACCCTGCGCATCGATTTAACCGACAAGGACGCCCCCAGGCTGGAATGGCAGCCGGTTAAACCCGCGCACAACTAATTCGTTTCGCCGTCGCCTGCAAGGCGACGTGCCAGAGCGCCGCCTTGCAGACAGCAAAAAAAAACGACGAATACCGCGCATTCGGCGCAAAACCAAAAGGGACGGGTCTTGCAACCCGTCCCTTTTCTCTCCCGGATCCGGCATGAAGCCGGAACCTCCGACAGACATCTCCACGCCCTCTACCCTCCAAATCGACCGGTTCGGGGAGCGAGTTAACTTCCGTTGTGAAATAATTGTGTTACTGCCGATGCCGCCCCTTGGCTTCGGGGCGGGCGGTGAGCGGATCTTCCGGCCAGGCGTGCTTGGGATACCTCACGCGCAAGTCCTTGCGCACCTGGAAATAGGTGCCCGACCAGAAGCTCCGCAAATCATCGGTGATCTGCACGGGCCGGAAATTCGGCCCCAGCAGATGCAGCGTGATCGGCGCCCTTCCCCCCGCCAATCGCGGCGTATCAATCCAGCCGAAAACTTCCTGCAACCGCACCGCCAGCACCGGCGCTCGCCCGGCCGGATAAGTCAACCGAATCCGGCTCCCGCTGGGCACGGTGATCGCCTCGGGCGCCTGTTCATCCAGCATCCGATCCAGCGGATAAACCAAGCGGCTTTTCAGCAGCGCCCCCAGCGAACTCCGCCGAACTTCCTCCACGCTCCGCTTTCCCACGCACGCCTCGGCCAGCAAGTCCCCCAGTTCCTTTTCATCAAACGTCGGCCAAGGCGCGTCCGGCATCCACTGCCGCAGGAACGCCACCCGCGCCAGCAACCCGGCCGCCGACTCATCCCCGGCAAAGATTTCCACCGCCCCCGGCCGCAACGCCTCGGCCAAGGCTTGCCCCGCCGCCTCCGCATCGACGGCCGCATCCCGATCCTCGCTTAGCAGAAGATCGCGGTAATAGACGGTCCCCAGCCCGACAACGCGTTGCCGCTGCTCGTCAAAGACCACCTGCCGCCGGCGTCGAATCTGCCGGGGGAACATTTCTTCCAGCCATTGGGGTTGAATGCCGCTGGCGATTCGCACCAACGCCTCACGCGCGATGCTGCGCTGGTCATGACGGGCATCCAGGGCGAGAAAAAATTCCCCCTGGCACACCACCGAATCCGGCGACAATTTCACGCCCCCGCCCCCAACCATGACGCCGCTTTTCGGGTCCGCCCCCCGACGCCGACACACGCGGTCGGGATAGGCCCACAACGCCAGCTTCAACAGCATCTCATCTTCGTCCTGCCCGCCGACATGCCGGCCGAAAATCCGCCGGCCCAACCGTTTGAGCTCATCGCGAATCCGCATCACCTGACGCGCCGCATGGGGATCCACCCCCCGATCGCCCAGTTCCATCGGCGAGCGCCCCGGTCCATCATCGCCAGCACTTCCAGCCGCGGCAGCAGATCGCTGGCCCCCTGCATGGTGGATCGCGCGATGGAAAACCGGTCGGTCGGTGCGCCGCGAAAAATATCCTTCTCCGAAAGCAGCGCCGCCACCGCCGCCCCCTGCTCCAGCAATCCGCGTTCGGCCGACTCGATCAGCAGCCGCGCCAGCCGCGGATGAACCGGCAACGACAGCATCCGCCGCCCCAGCGGCGTGATCTGGCCGCCCGCTTCCTCACCAAGCGCCCCGAGCATCGCCAGCAACCGCTCGGCCGCCAAAAGCGTTTCTTCCGGCGGCGGCTCGTACCAGCCAAACCCCCGCGCATCGCTCTTGCCCCAGGCATGCAGCGACAGCACGGTACTGCACAAATCCACCCGCCGAACTTCCGGCAATTCAAACTCCGGCAACTGCCGATCCTCGGCCGCCGACCAGAGCCGCAGACATTGCCCCGTCGCCGTGCGCCCGGCCCGCCCCGCCCGCTGGATCGCCGACGCCCGGCTGATGCGCTTCAACTCCAATCGATCCATGCCCCGCTGCGGATCGTATCCCGCCACCCGCGCCATCCCGCCGTCGATCACCGTCCGAACCCCTTCGATCGTCAGCGAGGTTTCGGCGATGTTGGTCGCCAGAATCACCTTGCGCCTTGACGCCGGCTCCAGCGCCAGCGCCTGCTCCTCGGCCGGCAGGCTGCCGTGCAGCGGAAGCACCAGCAAATCTTCCCGCTCGGACAAGTCGCCCAGATGGCGCATTGCGCGGCGGATTTCCTCCACGCCCGGCAAGAACACCAGAATATCCCCCGGATCGCGCCCGCCGGACTCCTCCATCACCCGCCGAACCGCATCGGCCGCCTGCTGCGGCAAAGGCGCCGCGGCGCGCCCGGCGGCGGCGCAACGTGCGTAATCTCCACCGGGAATGTTCGCCCCTCCGCACGCACAACCGGGCAATCGCCCAGAAAACGCGACACCGGCTCGGCATCCAGCGTGGCCGACATCACCACCAATATCAGGTCTTCGCGAACGCTCTGCTGAACCTCCCGCAGCATCGCCAGCGCCAGATCGGTATGCAGGCTGCGCTCGTGAAACTCATCCAGCACCACCGCCCCGACGCCTTCCAGAAAGGGATCGTCCAAAAGTTGGCGGGAGAGAATCCCCTCGGTCAGCACGCGCAGGCGCGTCTCCTCGGTCAGCTTGCGATCGAACCGCACGTGGTAGCCGACTTCCCGGCCCAGCGTCCAGTGGTTTTCCGATGCGATCCGCGCCGCCGAGGCCCTCGCCGCCACCCGCCGGGGCTGGAGCATGACCAGGTTCGGATGCTCCGGCGAAAGCAACCCCCCCGCCAGGATGGCCGGCGGCACCCGCGTCGTCTTGCCCGCCCCCGGCTGCGCCACCAGCACCAGCGCCCGCGACTGCCTCAGCCGCGCGACGATCTCAGGCAGATGTGAATCGATGGGTAGCCGGATCATGACCGTTTCGCCGCCGCCCGCAGGGCGACGCATCCTTCATGGATAATCTCAAAAAATACATTTGCTCAGGACTTCCCCGACCTGGTCGTCGCGCAGCGGGCGCGAGGCGGTGATCCAGTCCACGCGGTTGTCCCGCCGGTAGTCTGTGGGGCGGACGAACACTTCGCCGCGGGCGATTTCCATCAGCCGCCAGCCTTCGTTGGTGTGGAAGATGGCTTTGAGCCGGGCGATCTCCATGCCTTGGAAGCCCTCTCTCGCCCAGGTCCCCAGCGCCGCTTCGAGGCGGGCCACGGCGAACATCACCGAAGCGTCCCACGTCAGTCCCCCCGCATGATCCGAATCGGTATGACCATTCCCTTCCGCCGGCGTCGGCGTCCGCCCGGACGAACGCCGCGGCGGGCACATCTCAAACACCTCATCGGGAAGCTGGCCGTGATGCGTGGTGATGACCTTCAATTTCGGCGGATACAAACCCTCCGCCCACCGCCGAAACCGCTCGACCATTTCCGGCGGATACAAATCGCAGCGGTTGGCCACCAGTACTTCCGCCGCCTCGAACAGCCTCACGTTGTACGGCGCTTGCGTATAATTTTTGCGGTCCAGATCCTTAGGGTCCAGCAGGGTAATCACCGGCCGCAGGTCCAGCCGGAAACCTTTATGCCAATCCAGCAGCAGATCGATCATATCCCCCACCAGCGCCAGCCCGCTCGGCTCGACGATGACGCGATCCACCCGCTCCATCTTGCCGATTTCCTGCAGCGCCACCATGAACCCCGGCGCGGCCGAACAGCAGATGCATCCGCCCGGCACCATCACAAATTTAGGCCGCTCCCCGGCATCGGCTTTCAAATCCCCCTCGATAATCGCCTCGTCCATCCCCACGGGACCGAAATCGTTAACCAGCACGGCGACGAACTGCCGTTCCGCATGGCGGCGAAGGTAGTCAATGATCGCCGTCGTCTTGCCCACGCCCAGCGGCCCGTTAATCAAGTGACAAGGAATCGTCTTGAGGTTGTCCATGGCGGGGAAAGATACCGCCAGCCGGCGTATCGTGCCACCGCGCTGGGTGCTGTTCCCTCTCCCTGCATTCTTCTCCCCTCTCCCCTTGCGGGAGAGGGTTAGGGTGAGGGGTGAAAGCTTTGGATGCAGTTGGCGAGTGTGCGCCAGTAGAATCCGCTGCTTTCGCCCCTCACCCCGACCCTCTCCCCTCCGGGGCGAGGGAGAAGATGCGGTCGGTTAATCTACAAATCCCCCGGCGGCGACGCGAGAGGTTCATGGCTCAGATGCGCCAGGAACCATTCCCGGGCCAACTGGGCCACCTGCTCCAAGGCGCCGGGCTCTTCAAACAGGTGTGTTGCGCCGGGGATAATCTCCAGCCGAACCGGGGCGGTCATCCGGCCCATCGCCTGCTCGTTCATGTCGATCACCGGGAGATCATTGCCGCCGACGATCAGCAGCGTGGGAGATTGCACGCGAGGCAGCGCATCGCCGGCCAAGTCGGGCCGGCCGCCCCGGCAGACCACCGCCCGGACCAGTTCCGGCTGTCGTGCGGCCGCCACCAGCGCCGCACCGCCTCCCGTGCTGGCGCCGAAATAGCCCACGTTCAAATGCCGCGTCTGCGGCTGACTCTTGATCCAGGACGTGGCCCCGATCAATCGCTCGGCCAACAGTGCGATATCGAACCGCAACTCGGCGGTGTACAAATCCTCCTGCTCCTCCGCCGGCGTCAGCAAGTCCATCAGCAGCGTGCCCAGCCCGGCCTGTCGCAATTTTTCCGCCACCATGCGATTCCGCGGGCTGTGCCGGCTGCTGCCGCTGCCGTGGGCGAAAATCACCACACTCCCGGCTTTGTCGGGCACGTCCAGATCGCCTTGAAGCTGGACCGTTCCGACGGGAATGCGCACGGATTGAAAACGAATATCATCTTGAGACGAGCGAATCATAACGATCTCCTTTCACGAACCGGCCTGCTTCAGCAGGTCGCGCACTTCCTCATCGCCGACCTGCTGAAAATTCTCATACCATGCTCCCACCGCCCGAAAATGACGCGGAGCCATGACGCACACGAACTCGTCGGCCTCCTGCCGAAGCTGTTGACAGGTAACGGCCGCCGCCACGGGGACGGCCACCACGATCTTTGCCGCCCCCGTCCGGCGCAGCGCCGCCACCGCCGCCCGCATGGTGGACCCGGTCGCCAGACCGTCGTCCACCACGATCACCGTCATCCCGCGCAGATCGCGAAGCGGCCGGCCGTCGCGGTAAAGCAACTCCCGCCGGCTCATTTCCTGCTGCTCCCGCTCGGCCGCTTCGTCGATCACCTCGTCGGAAATATCCAACGCCCGCACCACGTCCTCGTTAACCACGCGGACGCCGCCGCTGGCGATCGCCCCCATCGCCAACTCCTCCTGTCCCGGCACGCCCAGCTTTCGCACCAGGAACACGTCCAGCGGCACGCCCAGTTGCTTTGCCACCTCGTACGCCACCGGCACCCCGCCCCGCGGCAGCCCCAGAACCAGCACGTCCGGGCGATGCGCATAGTCGCCCAGCATCGCCCCGAGAATTTGTCCCGCCGCGCATCGGTCTGAAAACGAATCAGCCATGGCGCTTGCCTCGGCCCTCCGCAAATGCAAAAGGGCGCCAACTCTCGCTGACGCCCAACCCCGGTCAACTCAAGCTCGCCCGCCCGCAAGCGATCAGCTCACGGTGATCTTCTTGGGCTTGGCGGCCTCGTGCTTGTTCAACGTCACCATCAGGATTCCGTCCTGAAGCTTGGCGTTGACCTGCTGCGGGTCCACCGTCGCCGGAAGGCTGAAGCTGCGTACGAACCGACGATACCGCCGCTCGTGAAGCAGATAATCTTCCTTCCTGCCCTTGGCGGGCGACTCTTCCTTCTTCTCGGCCGTAATGGTCAGAACCTGATTTTCCAGCGAGATATCAACCTCGTCCTTGTTGAAGCCCGGCAGGTCGGCTTCCACATAGATGTGGTCGGCATCTTCGTGGATATCCACGCCGTACGGCGCAAGAATGCCGGTTTCTTCAAACGGCCGCTCCCCGAAAAATCGGCTGAGCATGCTGTTGAAGTCGCGCCACGTCACGTCATACGGATTGACCAACTGGCCCTGTTGCAATCGCATTGGCAGGAGAGACATGATCCACTTCCTTTCCTTTCTGAGCCACACTGCCGCCAAAGCGGCAGGGCAACCCGCTTTGACGCCAAGCTGGCAGTTTTCGCCACAGCGTCCCGTTGGGCTGCAAGGAACACAAAAAACAAAGCAAGCAGCATGCCTGAAAAAGAAGCCCCGGAGTACATCCGGGGCTTTTGAATCACACGGGACAATCGTCTCCAATAATCGTCCGGCTCATCCGGGCCCAACACGCTTACCCGCGATAAACACGTGTTCAATCTGATGCGGGGCAAGCGAGTACAACAGCGCGGAAATCTGCTGTTCCCGAGGCAGATCCGCAATCCACTTCTCCGGACGCACCACCAGGCAATCCGCCTCAAAGCCCGGTTCAATCGATCCGATCCGATCCGCCATGTCCAGCGCCTCCGCGGCCCCGCGCGTCAACACCCACCAGGCTTTGGCCGGCGTCGGAACCGGATAAGACCGGCGGGGAATGGCATGCACCTTCAGCGCCTTGGCCGTCTGCAATCCTTCAATGGCGACGCGCGGCATAAACGGATCAGGCCCGGCCGCCACGCTGCTGCCCAGGGCGATGCGAATCCCCGCCGCCGAGTGCGCCACGTAATCCATCATCCCCGCCTCCATGAACAGATTGGCCGTCGGACAATGCACCAGTGCGGTCTGGGCCTTGGCCACCTGATCGCGCTGCTGGCGGGTGAGAAACACGCCATGCCCCAGCAGCGTCCGGCGCGTCAGCAACCCCATCTCCGCAAACACGTCCACGTCGTCCATGTTGTCGGGGAAGGTGTTGCGGATGGCCGTCTCTTCCGCCAGCGATTCGGCCACGTTGGTCTGAATGTAACACTTGAGCATGTCGGCCAGGGCCGCGGTGCCGCGCATCAGTTTTTCCGAGCAGCAGATGGGCATGCGCGGGCTGAAGGCGTAGCTGAGCCGCCCGTTTTCCGCCCGGTGCCACTTGGCCGCCAGGGCACGCGATTCGTCCAGCGACTGGTCCGTTGCCTGCCGCAAATCCTCGGGGCAGTTGCCGTCGTTGAGCACCATGCCGAAGACCGCCCGATATCCCCGGCGGGCAAAGACGTTAAACGACCGCTCCGTCGCCCGGGCGAAGGGGCTGCCGTACGCGGCCACCGTCGTGGTCCCGCAGGAAATCAGGCCGCTGACGAAATCTTCCGTCAGCCGCTCGGCGAAATCCGGGTCTTTGAACCGCGACTCGGCCGGGTAGCCGATCTTCGCCTGCCACTGATCCAGCTCCAGCCCGTCGATCCCGCGCCGGTCCCACTGGGGCAGATGCAGATGGGCGTCGATGAAGCCGGGAATGATCCAGCGGTCTTCGCCGCCGATGACGTCTTTCGCCTGGGTCGATCCCACCTCGACCTGGCTGATGCGCCCGTCCGAACCGATGCGGACGATGGCCTTGGGGGTAATCTGACATTCTTGAGCCGACCGAGGCCGCAGAAGCGTGCCGTGAAGGATATGCATTGGCGGTTCCTTAAAACAGGTAAACTCATCCTCAGAAACCGCCCGGCAATGTATCGGCCTTATCCACCAGCGTCAATTTTCCCGCCCCCCATATCCCACGAAAAGAGAAGTCAGAACGATGAACGAGGAACGAGGAAGAAAAACAGCTTTTATCAACTGCTCTTCTTTCCACCTTCATCGTTCATCATTCATCATTCTGACTTCTCTTCCCTCCGTGTCTCCGTGCCTCCGTGGTTTATTAAACGCTTACCCAACGCGAGGCCGTGAGACTTTCACGGCATCCCCACTCCTTGCAGCGAAGTCATCACCATCGGCCCGTTGCGGGTGACAATGACGGTGTGTTCCGCATGCGCCGCCAGACTGCCGTCGGCGGTGCCCATCGTCCAACCGTCGCTTTTGCGCACGGTGCGCTGCGTCGCCAGTGAAATCACCGGTTCGATCGCCAGCACCATCCCCTCCAGAAGCCGATCCCGATCCGCCGCATCGTAATAATTCGGCACCCGCGGCGGCTCCCACATCGTCCGCCCCACCCCGTGCCCGGCGAAATCCCGCATGACAAACATCCCCTGCCGCTGCACTTCCGACTCCACCGCATGCCCGATCTGACTGATCCGCCGACCCGGCATCGCCGCCGCGATCCCCTTCTCCAGCGCCGCGTTCACGCACTGCATCAACCGCTCGGCTTCGGGCGCTACCGGCGGCAACACAATCGTGATGGCCGCGTCCGCCACATATCCTTTGAACTCCGCCGCCACGTCCAGCTTGACGACATCCCCGCCTTTCAGCTTGCGTTCCCCCGGCAGGCCGTGTACGGCCTCGTCGTTGACGCTGATGCAACAAGTCCCCGGAAATCCCACGTGAAGCTGCGGCGCGGGCCGGCCTCCCTGCTCGGCCAGGAACTTACCCGCCACCTCGTCCAGCTCCATTGTCGTCATCCCCACCCGCGCCGCCGCCCGCATCTTGTCCAGCGTCAGCGCCACCAGCCTTCCCGCGCGGGAAATGCCGATCAGATCTTTTTGCGATTCAATGCCCATAGCCACGTCCCACAAAACACAACGAGGCAAGCGGTCAGCCCGCCTCCTGATCAACTATAGGAGGCATGCTGAGTCCGGTATACGGATTATTTGCTCAGAAAGTTTGCCAGCAGCCGCGACCCTTCCTGCGTCAGGAAACTCTCGGGATGGTACTGAACGCCCTCCAGCGGCCAGACCTTATGACGCACACCCATGATCTCGTCCTGATCGGTCCAACTGCTCACCTCAAATTCCGGCGGCAGCGTCCCGTTGCGGATGATCAAACTGTGATACCGCGTCGCCGTAAACGGATTGGGCATTCCCCGGTAAAGCGTCTTCCCGTCGTGATGGATCAAATCCGTCTTCCCGTGCATCAAACGCCCCGCCCGCACCACGTCGGCGCCATACACATACCCGATGCACTGATGCCCCAGGCACACGCCCAAAACCGGAATCCGCGGCGCGAAGGCCTTGATGATCTCGTTGCTCACGCCGCCTTCCCGCGGCGTACACGGCCCCGGAGAAATCACGACATGCGTCGGCTTCAACTCCTCCACCTCCGCGACGGTAACCTTGTCATTGCGGAACACCCGCATAGGCCGCCGCGGATCAATCTCGCCCAGCTTCTGGACCAGGTTGTAGGTAAAGGAATCGTAATTATCGATAAGAACGATCATAGATTTCCATTACAGCCGCCCCGATACGTCGGGGCTCGATGACTTAAAGGTAAGGATTCCTCCCCCAAAAGTAAAAGGGAGCGAGATTCCAGCGGCAAGATAAAAAAACGGCTGGCGTTCCGGTGAAGGAACGCCAGCCGCGGGCTATGGGGTCCGACCCGCTGACTCCACAAGGGTGTGGATGGGGTCGGTATGCGCGGGCAATGTAAGAGAGGCTTTTACACCTCCGCCTGCCGAAGCAGGCTGACCCCCGACTATCAACAAACGCGATGCCGCAGACCAAAAATGCCGCAAAATCCCCACCCAGACGCTTCCATCCGCCCCGTTCAATCTGACAGACCCGACACGACGGCCCACTTCCGCGACGCACAAGCCAATGTGGCGCCACCTATCCACAGGTGAATGCACTGTTGCCTCGGTGACCAATTGCCCCTACCGTATGCATGTATAGAAGATCATCCGCATCGAGGAGAGAGCAGTATGTCGCAAAATGTGGGTCAGGACCAACTGGCCGTCATCCGCATCGAAGGAATGCATTGTCACAAATGCGAGCGGTCCATTCAGACCGCCTTGCAGCGTAATCCCGGCGTACACGAAGTTGAGGTCGATTTCCCCACCGGCCAGGCCTCCGTCCTGTTCGACCGCAAAGCCGTCACCATCCGCCAGCTCATGGACTCCGTCAACCAGGCCGGCTACCGCGCCGCCGGCTTCACCCAGGGCCGCAGCGACCCCGCCTGATGATTAGTTTATGCCACCGACAGGACACGGGTAAAAGGCGAATTTCCCGCCCGTTCCCTCTCCCCACGCCACTCTTCTGCCTTCTCTCCGCAACCTCTTTTCTCCCTCTCCCCGCGAGGGGAGAGGGAGGAAGAATGGCAAGGGGAGCGGGGAAAAGATTGCCAGCGACGTTCCGTCGGTAGGTAAAACTACTTTCGTATTACAAGCGCCTCATCCCCCCGCCGCGTCACGCAAGCTCTTGGCCACGGCTTTTTCCGCCAGCGGCGCCGATTTGCGATCCATGTAAACCAGCGCCCGATGGATCGCCTCCGCGTCGCGCCACCCGACCATGCCGCGGATGCCTTCGATGATCTCCGTCAGTTCCTGCTTGTACGCCGGATCGACGTCATCGCCCACGATGCTCATCGATTTTTCGATGGCCGCCGTATCCAGCTTGATCTGGTTGTACAAATCGACCAGCCGATGTTCCAGCATGTCCTCGCGGGCGTGTTTCAGCGAGTCGATGACCATCTTGTCCACCTCGCGGCGGCTCAGCCCGTAGCTGGGCACGATCTGGATCGCGGCCTTGGTTCCGCTGCGCTGCTCCAGCGCCGAGACGTTCAAAATCCCGTTGGCGTCCACCAGGAACGTCACGTTGATGATCGGGATCCCCGCCGGCATCGGCGGCAGCCCGCTCAGCGTAAACTGCCCCAAACTCCGGCAATCCTTCACCAGCTCGCGCTCCCCCTGCAATACATGAATCTTCACATCCGCCTGCCCGTCGGCATAAGTGCTGAAGTTCTCCTTCGCCTGACAGGGAATGTGCGTGCCTTTCATGATCACCTTGGCCACCGCCCCGCCCATCGTCTCGATCCCCAGGCTCAGCGGGATGATGTCCAGCAGCAGCACGTCGCGCTTCACCCCCGCGATGATGCCGCCCTGCACCGCCGCCCCCAGCGCCACCACCTCCATCGGATTCAGCGCCGTGTACGCCTCCAGCCCGAAAAACTCCCCCACCTGCTCCCGCACGAACGGCGTATACGTCGCCCCGCCCACCATCACCACCCGGTCGATCCGCTCCGCCGCCCCCCCCGCATCCTGCATGGCGAGGCGGCACCGCTCCAGCGACCGCTTCACGTGCGGCCCAATCAGCGCCAGATATTCCTGCCGCGTCAGCGTCCGCCGATACGTCCGACCCGCCCCGATCTCAACTTCAAACAACGCCTGCGACTTTTCCGACAACTCAATCTTCACCGCTTCGGCGAAGTTCCGCAGCGCCTGCCGCGTCGCCGCCCCGAACTCAATTTCCTCCCCGAACTCCCGGCGAATTTCCCGCTGCACCAACGCGATGATCTCCCGATCAAAATCGTCCCCGCCCAGATGCGTATCCCCGTTGGTGCTCAAAACCCGAAACACCCCCTTCTCGATCCGCAGCACCGACACGTCAAACGTCCCGCCCCCCAGGTCATAAACGACGATCGTCGCATCCTCCGCCCGATCCAGTCCATACGCCAGCGCCGCCGCCGTCGGCTCGTTGACGATCCGCAGCACCTCTAGCCCCGCGATCCGTCCCGCGTCGCGCGTCGCCTGCCGCTGCGCATCATCAAAGTACGCCGGCACGGTAATCACCGCCTTGCTCACCGGCTTATTGAAATGCGCCTCGGCCCAGCCCTTCAGCTCCGCCAAAATCATCGCCGAGATTTCCTGCGGCGAATACCGCCTCCCCCCGATCTCCACTTCCGCCATCGCCGAATCATCCCCGCGCTGCACGACCTGATAGGGAAGATACGCCAGTTCCCCCTGCACGTCCCCCAGTCCCTTGCCCATCAAACGCTTGATCGAAAAAACCGTTTCCATCGGCCGCCGCACCGCCTGCCGACGGGCTTCGCGCCCCACCGTCGCCTGCCCCGTGGCCGGATCGATATACACCACCGAAGGCAGAGTCCGCTGCCCATCAGGCCCGGCAATAATGTGCGGCCCGCTCTCGTCGCTGTAAGCCACCAGCGAATTGGTCGTTCCCAAATCAATCCCAATGACAATGTCCTTCATAACGCCCTACCCTAAACGCCACAGCCTTGATGGTAAAGTACCCACCCCTTTCGTTTCGCCGTCGCCCGCAGGGCGACGCTCTTACACGTCGCCTTGCAGGCGACGGCGAAACGAAAACCGCGCGAGTGGAATCTCCGTCCCGTGTCTAAGCTCTGTGTCCTATCATTCGCGACATGAATGTCGCCGTCCTGCTCAATGCCGCGGCTGGTCCTGACGAGTCTGCCACGGTGGACCAGCAGATCGCCCAAATCCGCACCGCCTTTCAATCCCTTCAAGTTCAGGCCGAAGTCCACGCCGTCCCCGGCCCCCGTCTGACCGACATCGCCCGCCAGTTCATCCGCCCCGGCTTTGATGCCGTCGTCGCCGCCGGCGGCGACGGCACCGTCAGCGCTGTCGCCGCGGCGCTGGCCGACACGCAAATGCCACTGGGCATTCTCCCGCTGGGCACACTCAACCACTTCGCCAAGGACCTGGACCTTCCCCAGTCCCTGCTCGACGCCGCCGCCGTCATCGCCGGCGGATCGCCCCGCGCCCTGGACCTGGCCGAGGTCAACGGTCACACGTTCATCAACAACTCCTCCATTGGCCTTTACCCCCGCATCGTCGGCCACCGCGAAAAACAGCGACAGCAACTCGGCCGGGGCAAATGGCCGGCCATGTTTATCGCCGTCATCTCCGCCCTCCGCCGACTGCCCATCGTTTACCTGCGCCTTACCGTCGAAAACCACACCATGCTCCTGGCCACGCCCTTCATCTTCATCGGAAACAACGCCTACCAGTTCGACCTCTTCTCCCTGGGCTCGCGCAATTCACTGGATGCCGGAAAGCTTTGCCTGTATTTTCCCACCCGCACCGGTCGATTCGGCCTGCTCCGCGTGGCGCTCCACGCCCTGCTCGGCCAATTGCGCCAGGCCCAGGATTTCACCGTAACCAGCGTCCCCGAGGCCTGGATCGAAACCCCCGTGCGGCGCGTGCGCGTCTCGATAGACGGCGAAGTCGTTTCCCTCGCTCCCCCGCTGCACTATCGCATTCACCCCCGCGCCTTGCGGGTTATGCTTCCGCGACAGCAGCCCTGACGTCATGCGAACCATCGCCCACATCTCCGACCTGCACTTCAACCGCATCGACCCGCGCATCGCCGAGGCCCTGATCGACGACCTGCACCGGCACCCCCCTTCCCTCCTGGTCGTCAGCGGCGACCTCACCCAGCGCGCCCGCCGCCGCCACTACCAGGCCGCCGCCCGCTACCTCACCCGCCTGCCCCGGCCGCAACTGATCGTCCCCGGCAACCACGACGTTCCCCTGTTCGACGTCTTCCGCCGATTTCTCTTTCCCTTCACCCGTTATCGCCGTTACATCACCCCGGCCCTGAATCCCGTCTATCAGGACGAAGAACTCCTCGTCCTGGGGATCAACACCGCCCGCTCGCTGACCTGGAAGGAAGGCCGCATCTCCCCGCAACAGCTATGCGACGCCCGCGACCATCTCGCCGCCGCCTCCCCCGATGCCTTCAAGGTGATCGTCACCCACCACCCGTTTCTGCCCGTCCCCGGCGAGCCGCGAACCGTCCTGGTCGGCCACGCCGCCAAGTCCCTGGCCGTCTTTGAAACCCAACGGGTGGATCTGCTTTTGTCCGGCCATCTCCACCTCGGCTACGCCGGCGACGTCCGCTCCCACCACACCGCCGTCACCCGCTCCATCCTCTCCATGCAGGCCGGCACCGCCATCTCCACCCGCCGCCGCCGCAACGAACCCAACTCGTATAACCACATCACCATCGACCGCGACCACGTCACACTCAGCGTCCGCGCCTGGGACGGACAAGGCTTTGCCCGGCAGTCACAGGTTCAATACCAGTGTGTTGATCACGCCTGGCGCATTCAAGATTGAATTTGCTCAGCCGCGTTCCTCTCTTTCGCCGCTCCGTTCCCGCAGGGGCTTGCTCTTCGCGTCCCCCACGAGTACGAACAGTTCCCCCGCACCAAAGCCCCGGATGTACGAACATTATGCACGTTTTCCGTAAGTCATGATATTTACTGAAGATGTCATGCCGAGCGAAGCGAGGCATCTTGCCGCGAATGAGGCCCACCCGCATATGCCGTTAGATGCCTCGCTTCGCTCGGCATGACCGTCTCTGGTTGGGCCACGAGTTGCCGCGAAGATGAATAATGTTCATACATCCGGGGCTCTGGGACTATCTCCACACATTCCTTCGCCGCAATGTCCTCGACTCCGCTTGCGGTTTCGCGGATCAGTGCCCTCTGTTTCGTCGCTTTCCCCAAGAGTATTTCCGCGTAGCAGATCGAATTGAAAAAGAAGAAATCGCGGTGGGTTAGAAACATTCCCAGTGCAACACGCGCGACAAGTCGCGCCGCTTGGGCTGTCGTCCCGCCACCGCCTGATACCCCAATGCCACCAGGGCCACCAGCTTGCAATCTTCCGGCACCCCCAGCAGCATCCCCACTTCCCGGCCGTAGGGTTTCTTATCCCCCGCCACCCAGCACGACTGCACCCCCAGCGACGCCGCGGCCACCAGGATGTTTTCCGTCGCCGCACAACCATCTTCCAGATAATACTTGGTATCCCGGCAGAACACCGCGACACACGCCGGCGCCTGGGCGATGAACCGTCCATGTTCCGCCAGCGCCGCGATCTGCCGCCGGGTTTCCGCCGCGGTTACGACCACAAACTCCCACGGCTGGACGTTCCTCGCCGTCGGGGCCTGAAGTCCCGCCAGCACGATCTTCTCAACAATCTCCCGATCCACCGGTTGATCGGCATACACCCGCGTACTATGACGTGCCGCAATCGCTGCCAGTGCGTCCATAAGCTTCCATCTCCATCGGTAGCCCCCCATGATGTACCCGCCCCCCGCGTTTAAGGGAAGACCCGCAAGACGATTTTGGAATTCGGATTTCGGATTTAAGAATAGCGTACGAGAGCTTCTTCAAATCCAAAATCCGCAATCCCAAATCCAAAATCTGTTGACTCCCTCGGCCCCCTCGCGACAATTCCCGCCCAATGACCTCCTTTTCTTCCAATCGCACGTCTGAGCTGATTGAAAGCCGCCTTTCCCTCGCCTTAGCCGCCTTCACCGCCCTGGGCGTCGCCTACATGGGTTTTCTCCACGGCCCCGCACGATTGGTTTTCATCCTCCTGTCCGGCCTTTACCTCGGCTGCGCCCTTCATTCCCGGCTCGCCGCCCGCCTCCAGGAGCATCGCCCCCATCTGCATCACATCCGACTCCTGTCCATCAGCCTGTGCGTGCTGACCATGGGCATCGCCTTCCGCCTGCTTTCCCGCGGCCTGCAACCCCTCTGGTGCGACCTGTCCTGGCTCGCCACCGGCTTCGCATGCCTCGGCATTTTCCTATTCCTCAACCGTCCCTCCCCCAATCCCTGACGTCCCATCGTAGGGGACATGCCTGCATTGGCGGCAAGATGCCTCGCTGCGCTGCTCTGAAAGTCATCCGTGGGGATTACACTTTCATCCCCGGCGGGTGAGCCTTGGCTCATGATGGTTCGGCATGACACCTTCTGTGAAAACCACGAATTGCGGCGAAGAGGAAAAACGTTGGACCAGGGCGGGGGATTTGAGGTTTTGGGTTCGGGGTTGGGGTTGGGGGAGCGGGTGTTTCGGTGGGTTCGTTTGAGGGAGGGGAGGCGGGCTGGGTGGCGGCGGGAGTGGGCGCGTTAGCCTTGGAGGGAACGGGGGTTGGGAGCGGGACCGGGGGGGATGGGATGGGGAGTTCGGTGGGTTCGTTTGTCGCGGGCGCGGTGTCGGCGGAGGGGGCTTTGCCTTGGGGGGTGCGGGGGCCGGTGGACTTTTGGGCGTTGCGGCGGTTGGCTTGGATTTTATTGGGGCTGGTCATGAGTGATAGCTCCGGGTTAGAGAAAACGAGGGCTTCTATTACTAACGCGGAGTATCACGAAACGGGGATTTTGAAGGATGGAAGAGGATTTTTAACCGCAGAGGACGCAGAGGGTCGCAGAGAATGAAACCGCCGATCAACGCCGATACACGCCGATAAGAAAGAAATCCTTTCTTTATCTGTGAAGATGTAGGAAGCAGAGGGGCTTCTCCGGCCGCCGCGGTATGCTGTGTTTAACGGAACGCAGCCACCAACAACGAAAGGAGAAGCCCATGCGTACGGAGTATTTTATCACCATGGACACGCACTGCCGAACCACCGACGCCTGCATCAAGACGGCGCGGGGGAAACTGGTGAGGCGGGAGCATTTATCGACCGGCATTCCCCAGTTGCGGAAGCTGATCGAGTCGGTGCCGCACCCGCGGCGGGTGGCCTTTGAGGAAGGGTCGATGGCCGGCTGGCTGTACCGAAACCTCCACGGGTGTGCCGAGGAGTTGATCGTGTGCGACCCCCGGCGCAACGCCCACGTGGCCAAGGACGGGGACAAGGACGATTCCATCGACGCCGAGAAGCTCAACGACCTGTACCGCGGCGGGTTCTTGAAGGCGGTGCATCAGTTGGACAGCGACGAGAAGGCGGCGGTCAAGCAACTGGTGGGGATGTACCACCAACGGGTGGGACATCGGGTGGGCGAAGGCAACCTCCTGCTGGCGTTGGGCCGGCGATGGGGGATCCTGCTCAAGCGTTCGGAGTTGCTCCAGAGCGACGGCCAGGCGTTGCTTCAGACCCGGCTGGAGCAAGTCGGCGTGCCCGAGCGGATTCGGCGGATTGCCGACGCGCTGTGGCAGAGCTTCCATCAGGCGGTCCAACAGGAACAGATGCTCTTTGAGCAGGTCTGCCAGTTGGCCCGCCAGGACAAGATGATGGCGCGGACGGCGGAACTGCCCGGCTACGGGCCGGTGCGGGCGGCGACGCTGATCTGTTACCTGGACACGCCCTGGCGGTTCAAGAGCAAGGAGGCGTTGTGGAAGTACGTGGGAATCGGGCTGCGCCGGGAGAAATCCGGCCAGGGGTTGGACCTCGTGCGGGTGGAGCAGGAGTGCAACCATTTGCTGCGGAACGTGGTGATCGGCGCCGCCCAGAGCGCCATTGAGGCCAAGGAGAATGTGTTCGGCGAGCGTTACGCCCGCTGGATGAAAGCGGGGCTGTCGTCCCGCAATGCCCGCCGCAACGTGGCCCGGGAGCAGGTGACGGCGGTGTGGGGCATGTGGAAAAGCGACAAGGCATTCGAGGCGAGGCGGATCGGGAGCCTGTGCTGAGGGGCGGAAGAAAGCGGATGACGGCCCGGTGCGAGTGCTGCGAATAATGGGTCCGGTGTTGGAGTTCCAGGATGAACGCTGCCGCCTTCAGTGAGCGGCCTGATCTGTGAATGAACCCCGCCGGATGTGTGCTACGCCCAGAGAAGTCCTCATGAACCCCGCGGCGTGCGGGAGTTCCGGATAGGTGTTTGAGCGACGCCGCCCAGTGCGGGGCGATGCTCCAGAGCTTGAGGAAGAATGCGGCCGATGAGAACGCGACGGGCGGTTCCGCCGGAACCCCTCTCCAAGAGGCCTTGAAGGGACCGGCCAGCGGTGCCTGTGTCACGAAACCTGCGCCCGGAAGGTTAGAAAAACGGGAAAAGAGGGCGCAGCCGGAGACTCCCTATTGACTTCCTGCTTCCTATAGGCGTTCATCGGCGGCTCAAAACCTCATGCGGTGACAATTCCGCCCATAGCGCCTATGGTTAACAAACGAGGCTTTGCGAGGATTTTCTATGCCAACTTCTCCGATCCTGATCGTTGCCGGCACCAACCGTCCGGCTTCCAACGCCCTGAAGGTAGCCCGCATTCTGGAGCGGCATTATCGGCAGCACCAAATCCCCACCGACCTCTTGAGTCTTACTGATCTGCCCCCCGATTTGTTCGCGCCGACGTCCTACGCCGCCAAGCCCGCCGATTTCCTGCCCATCCAGCAGCGCGTCCTCTCCGCCGCCGGCCTGCACATCGTCACCCCCGAATACAACGGCTCTTTCCCCGGTATCCTCAAGTATTTCATCGACATGCTGAAATTCCCCGAGAGCTTCGAACACAAGCCGGTCGCCTTCACCGGCGAATCCGCCGGCATCTGGGCGCTCTGCGATCCATCGAACAATTGCAGATGATTTTCGGCTACCGCAACGCCCACCTCTTCCCCCACCGCGTCTTCATCCCCGCCATCAACGAAAAGCTCGACCCCGAAGGCCGTCTGACCGCCCCCGACATCGACCAGCGCCTGTCCGACCAGGCCCGCGACTTCGCCGCCTTCGCCGCGCACTTTCCCGGCAAGTAAGCCGATTAACAAAGTGCGTCGTACAAAACCACAGAGGCACAGAGGCACGGAGGCGCTATCGTCTCCAAAAGATTTGATTGAACCGCGGAGGACGCAGAGGGTCGCGGAGAAGAAAGGGAACCGCCGATGAACGCGGATGCACGCCGATAAAGAATCAGCCACAGATGGGGCACAGATGGACACAGATGAGGCGGCTGGAATCCAAAGGCCGGGTGGCGCCTTCGTCTGTATCTATTTTCAATGTGGCATGGGCACCTCTTTTACATACCCGATTGACGACCAATTTCGGCAAAGATGCAGATTTTCACAAACCTTTATTCCTATTCACTGTCATGATTGTGGGCACGTGGAGCAGATATGGGCACCTCATCTTAAGAAAGGATTATCATGGCAGATGTTTTCATAAGTTATTCCAGAGCCGATGAACTATTGGCAAACAGGCTCGCGACATGGCTCCAAAATGCCGGATTATCAGTCTTTTTAGACACGGCCTCTCTTACCCCCGGAGCCCTATGGACGGATCAAATTCATAAAGAACTTAAAAATAGCTCTAACATCTTGTTATTGGCAAGCCGTACTGCCATTGCTTCGCCGACTGTAAACCAGGAATTGGGAATAGCCATGGACCGGGGCGCAAGGATCATACCCGTTGTCTGGGAGATGCAGCCAAATGAACTGCCTGTATGGATCAAGCGATACCAAGCAGTTGTTTTAACCGGCAAGACGCCCCAGCAATGCCTTAACGATGTTACCTGCTTAGTAAATCGGCTAGCCCAGGAAAAGTCGCAACGGGATACATCGCAAGCAATAGCGATATTAGGGGTCGGACTGCTCACGATGTTCATGTTAAACGGCAAAAGTAGATAGGCCAACGATACAAAAAGTCTGAAGAGAACGCAGCTATATAGCTCATTTCCTCTCTCGCCATGCTCTTGGTACGGGTTCATTTTGGGTCGAACTTACGCAATGATCGTGTGCTCCTGACCCGGCTTGAGAGAGTGTAGCTGCACCCTCTTTAGACTTTCTCGCCACAGTCACTACCACCTGACTACTAAACTCTGGTAGAGTTGCCGTATAGATGGTCAAAGTCGATCAGAATGTCTGGCTGCTCTGATTCAACTCCGGACAGCAGTTAAAACGAAAGTGAACTATGGCCCAAGAAACTCGATCCCCGATTTGGCAACACCCGCTCCCCCAGCCAGGAGACTCACTCCACAATGCTATCTTTGATAATTTTTTGGATGTCCTCTCGTATGTAATACTTCCACTCGTCTTTCTCGTTGTGGCCGTTATGGAATGGATGCACTATCTGCTAAAGCTCCCGCCGACTCCATGGCTTGCGACCATCCTGTTTGTTTTGTCAGTCGCCTTCTGCGGGAGAAAAGCTTGGGGTATATGGCGGCAGATTCAACAGAAGTCGCTTGGCTTGCGAGGAGAACGCACCGTCGGCCAAATGCTTGAGTCGCTACGAGCCAAAGGCTACCACGTCTTCCATGATATCTCTGAAGACGGCTACAACATCGACCACGTCATCATTGGCCCGGGTGGCGTTTTTGCAATCGAAACTAAAACCCGTTCCAAACCAGTCCGTCGGCGGCCATGCATTATCTTCGATGGTCAAACTCTCACCATCGATGGCCACACCCCCGACCGCGATCCCATTGTGCAAGCTAAGGCCGCAGCCTCCCGTGTCCGTGATATTCTCAAGCAAAATACTGGGCAGGAAACATGGGTCACGCCAGTCGTCCTCTTTCCCGGCTGGTTTGTCAAAAACACTTGCCGCACAGCCGAAGTGGTTGTAGCCAACGAAAAATGGTTCCTTGAATCATGCGCCCGCCACCAGGGCGATGCAATTCAGGACGAAGACAAACTTAAGTTACTTGCGACCGGTATGGAACGTTACCTACGCGCCAAGCGAGATATGTAAAGAAGGGCATCGCCGATAAACGCCGACGGACGCCGATAAAACAGGTTTTATCGGCGTCCGTCGGCGTTTATCGGCGGTTCTCTTTTTCGCAGACTTACCAGATCACGTGAAAATCAGGATCAGCAACTGCGCCACCAGAACCCGCATGATCATCGTCAGCGGATAAACCGTGGCGAAGGAAACGGCCGGGGCTTCCGAGGGGGTCATGGTGTGGGTGAAGGCCAGCGAAGGCGAGGTCATCGAACCGGCCAGCAGGCCGCAGACGTGCAGATAGCTGATCTTGAAAACCGTCCTGGCGAGCAATCCCATCACCATCAGCGGCACGATCGTCACCAGCGCCCCGTACATCAGCCATTTGACGCCTACCGGGCCGCCCAGGGCGTTGAAGAAACCGTCGCCGGCTTTCAGGCCCACGGCGATCAAAAACAGCACGATGCCGAATTCCCGCAGCAGCGCGCTGGCGCTGTGCGGCATGTACCAGATCCACGAGCCGATCCGACCGATCCGCGACAGGATGATCGCCACGATCATCGGGCCGCTGGCCAGGCCCAGTTTCACGGGCGCCGGCAGATGCGGGATGAAAACCGGGATGCTGCCCAGGATCACGCCCAGGGCAATGCCCAGAAAGATCGGCAGCAGCCGGGGATGGTTCAATTCCCGAAGGGAATTGCCCAGTTCCTTGGCCGCCTCGTCCAACCCCTCGGCCGAGCCCACGGCCCGGACGTTGTCGCCGAATTGCAGGCGGAAATCGCCAACGGCCGTAAATTCGATGTCGGTTCGGCTCACGCGGGTGATGGTCACGCCCAGCCGCTGGGGCAGTTTCAACTCGCCAACCGTCTTGCCCAGAACTTCGCGATGGGTCACCAGAATTTTGCGGGTGGTGATGTCGCTGGGCATGGCTCGCAGGTCCATCTTGCTCTCGTCGCCCACGGTCAGCCGCAAATCCTCCAGTTCCTCTTCCGGCCCGACCGCCAGCAGCACGTCGCCCAACCCCACGCGGGTATCCGGCCGGGCAATGGTCATCGTGCCCCGGCTGAAGATGCGCGAAACGACCACGTTGGAATCGCCCTTCAAGGAAGGAATCCGATTCAGCGGAATCCCGTCGAAGTTCTTGTTGGACAACTGAATGTTCATCGAGGTCGGCGTGTCCTTGTGGCTGCTCTCGGCGGCCTTGATCTTCTCATCGTCCTCGTGAGGATCGACGCGGAAAATCATCCGCAACAGCACCATCGCCAGGATCACGCCCATCAGCCCGAAGGGATAGGCAATGGCAAACGCCGGCAACGTGGTCTGGGCCGCCTGCTTGAGCGCATCGGCCCCGCCGAGGGTCTTGATCGCTTCCGACGCCGAACCCAGCGCCGGGGCGTTGGTCGTCCCGCCGGCAAACAATCCCACGGCCGTTTTGATGTCCATGCCGGGAATGAGATAAGTAAACGCCAGACAGATCCCCGCGCCGATGAGCACGATGCTGGCCGCCATCAGATTCAGCGGCAACCCCCGCCGGCGCAACGACGCCAGAAACCCCGGCCCCACCTGCACGCCCACGGCATACACGAACAGAATCAGCCCGAAATCCCGAACGAAATCGATCACCTGATCGTTCAGCTTGGGGCCGACGGGCTCCACCTTGCCCAGAAACCGCGCCACCAGCAACCCGGTAAACATCACCCCCGGAATGCCCAGGCTGATGCCCCGAACCTTCAAACTCCCCAGCCACAACCCCGACACGGCCACCACGCTGATCACCAGCGCCGTCAACGCCACCGATTCCGGCTTGAAGATCTCGAAAAAGCCCATGCCCATTACGCCAAACATAGATACAACCTTTACTTAAAGCAAAATAACGACAAAAGAAGCAACCGAACCAGTGTAGCCGGGTATGACCCAAAACCCAAATTCCGGCTCGGTATAGTCGAGTCCGATGGCAACCTGTCGCAGCCGCTCGGGCAACACATTGTCCGTAACCTATATGGCATAATGGCAATGCAATTCGGGAAATAGGACAAACGATGGCCTTACTATCGGCCATTTTCGCATCCGGCAAGTCTTATTACGGTTTTCCATCCTCCCTTGATCGGCCCGCCCTGCCAGTTTGCCGCCTTCTTCGATCCCCGGGACTTTTCCTTTTCCCCGCCGCGCGGACAATACCCCCTATGCTCCAAATCTCGCGGGCTCGCTCCGGGTTGATGGTTCTGCTGCTGGTGGCGGCAATCGCCGCGACCTTCTATTCCATCCTCGGCCACGGGTTTGTCGATTGGGACGACTACGACCTGATCGTGGAAAACCCCGGACTGAATCCCGTTACCCTTCCCGGCGTACTGAGCTTTTGGACCCACTCCTATAAAGAGTTGTATACGCCGGTCAGTTATACAATCCTGGCCGCCCTGGCATGGGTGCAACCGCCGGGAGCGCCGCAGGCCGGGGGACTCTTTCATGCTGCCAGTCTGGCGATTCATACGGTCAATGCGCTGTTGGCGCTGACGATCTTGAAGCGGCTGACCGGCTCGATATCAGCGGCAGGGTTCGGGGCACTGCTGTTTGCCCTGCATCCGCTGCAAGTCGAGGCCGTCGCCTGGGCGGCGGGCATCAACAACCTCATCGCCACCACCCTGGGGCTGTGTGCGATCTGGCAATATCTGCTTTATCGCACCGGCCAGCGACGGCGATGGCACTATGCGATGGCAACGGCGGCCTTTGGCTTGGCGCTTCTGGCCAAGCCGACAACGGTAGTCGTGCCGGTCGTGCTGGCGATATTGGATGGGTTGCTGCTGCGCCGGCCGTGGCGTCAGATGGTAATTCCCCTTCTGCCGTGGGTCGCCATGACTCTGCCGCTGTGGATCGTCACCCGGCTGGTGCAACCGGCCGGAAACGTAGACGTCCCGGCAATGTGGGCCCGACCGCTGGTTGCATCCGATGCATTCGTATTTTATATGGGAAAGTTGCTGCTGCCGATGCGCCTGGCGGTGGATTACGGACGCACGCCGGGCTGGCTCCTAAATCAGGGATTTGCTTACGCCATCTGGATCATACCGGCCGGGCTGTTGGCCATCGCCTGGCGGCTTCGACATCGCCGGCCCTGGGCGTTGGCGGGCCTGGGCGTGTTCGTCGCCGGCTGGGCGGCCGTCTCCGGGCTGACGCCGTTTGCCTTCCAACGCATCTCCACGGTCGCGGATCGCTACGTCTACCTGGCCATGCTGGGGCCGGCCATCTTGTTGTCGGCAGGACTGACCAACGCCCGCTCCAAAGGCGGGGCAACAACCGCCGCCGTAATCCTGTGCCTGCTGGCCTGGCAAAGCCACCGGCAATGCGACCGCTGGCAAAATACGCTGACGCTCTTCGAGGACAACTTGCGCGTTTTCCCCGACAGCCCGGCGGCGCATCACACGCTGGCGTTCGCCTACGCCCGGCAACACAACGCCCCGGCGGCGGACGAACACTACCGCGCGGCCGCGGCACTTCGCCCCGATGACCCGGAAATCCGCTACAACTGGGGAAACCTGCTGCTGCGGCAAGGGCAGTTCGATCAGGCCGTCGCACAATACCAAGCCGCCCTGCCACACATGAACAAGGACGTGCGCCTGCTGCTGAACCTGGGCGCCGCCTACGCCAACGCCGGCGATTTTCCCCACGCCGTCGAGGTCTACCAACAGGCGGTCAAACTGGCCCCGCAAATGCCCCAAGCCCAGCGAGGACTCGCCGCCGCCCTCCGCGCCGCGAGAAAATGAACCAATAAACCACGGAGGCACGGAGACACGGAGGCCAACTTGTGGAGGGAAGAAGAATTTGAACCGCCAAGAGAAGAGAATGATGAATTATGAATGATGAACGATGAAGGTGGAAAGAAGAGCAGTTAATAAAAGCTGGTTTTCTTCCTCCTTCATCGTTCATCGTTCATCATTCTGACTTCTCTTCCCTCCGTGCCTCCGTGGTTTATTGGCTCACCCGCCGGAAGATGTAGACGGCCTGGAGTTGGCGGTTGAAGTGGTCGATGGGGCCGAAAAGGCGCATGAACAGTTCGGGACGGTAGCGGTCGCGCCAGTAGGTATCGAGCATGGCGACAGGCTCGTAGCGGACGCCTTTGGCCTGTTGGCAGTTGAGGATGGTCATCACCTGCCGGACTTCCGGGCCGAAGGCCATCGCGTAATCGGGCCAGGCCAGCCCGACGAAATGAATGGGCGGCAGATCGCGGAATTGCCCCTGGGCCGGCGGGAGCAACTGCCAGGCGTAAAGCACGTGGGGACTGTGATAGATCAGCGGATAAGCCATGTAGCCGGGACGGACCCAGACGCTTTTGCCGGCCGGAACGTTGGCGTCCAGCCAGGCGATGGCGGCCGAATAGGGGTCTTCAGGCGGCGAGTAAAGCTCCCGGGCAAACTCCCAAACCGTCGAGCGCACGCCCGCGGGGGGAACATGGCTCGGCCAGGTGAGTTGGCCGGCGATGTTCCGGCAGGAATGGAACGCCCCGCCGTGCAGCAGATTAGTCCCGAAACCAACGACCGTCAGCAGCACCGCAAGCCACCAGCACCGCCGGTAAATCGCCCGCAAAACCAAGACGCTGACGAAAACACACAGCGGAATCACCGGCGCAAGGTAACGAATATCCGCCCACTCCCGCTGACGCACGATTGTGGGCGAAAGAGCGGCCATCGTCAGCAGAAACACCAGCAGGGCCAGCGGAGCGCGAACAAGCCACGGATCGCGATCCCACAGATAAAAAACCGGAGCCGCCAGGATCAGCAGGCCCACGCCGTATTCGCTGGCCTGGGTATCCCGGCAAATCCAGCCCAGCAGCGTAACCTTGTCGGCGAGGGTGTTGGCATAAAAGGATTGGCCGTTGCCCGTGCCCAGAGTGTTCCAGACCCAGACGACCGCGCCGCCGAGCAAAATCTGCGGCACAAACAGCAGCAGCCACTGGCCCACGGTCGGTCGAATATGCCGACGGCCCCACAGCAGATAATCCACGCCCAGACAGACCCAGACCGCCGCGAAAACCAGGTAATGTGAAGCCAGCAGGCCCAACGAAACGCCGGCAAAAAGCACGACATGCCGCCGCGTGTTGCGCCAGTGCAGATACAGATACGCCAAAGCCACCGACGCCAGAATGGCCGGGGCATAGTAGCGGCACTGGCGGAAATAGAGCCACAACGACACGTTGCACACCAGCCCGACGCCCAACAGAACCCAGGTGAGCCGCTCGGCCCGATCCTTCCAGAGCCACCCGATAATCAGCCCCACGCAGATCAAACCCATGACCGCAAACGGCAGACGGGCCGCCCAGGCGGAATTGCCCAGCAACCCGACGAACGGGGCGGCCAGGTACGACGGCAGCGGCGGCGTGGAACGGTCGTGCAGATCCCGCAGCAGCCACCCGCAGGCGTAGGCGACAACATTCTGCCCATGAACCGCGGTGGTATCGCCGGCCTCCCAGACGCCCTGGGCATTGAGGGCGGTGATGGCTTCGTCGTCCCACAACGGATAGCCGCCCAACCGGGCCAGAAGCAAAACGGCCGCAAGCGAAAAAAGAACCCCCGCCGCAACGGTTTCAAACCGCCAAGCGGCCGGCTGTGAAGCCGGAACGGTCAAAACGAGATTGTCAGAAGTCTCAGGCAACATCCGTCGAAATACGGTACCCGCGCCGGGATGAGATGTGAAGTCAACGTCCAACGCCCGCCGATTCCAATCGGCGGGCGTCGCAGCATCTTTAAGCGAAGGCCCATCGCCTGTAAACTAGGAAACGTGGATTTGAACGGTTCGTAGAATTGGAGGTCATCGTGGCTCAGCCGGTGTTGGCGGTCGTCAGTGTGCTCGGAAGCGATCAAAAGGGCGTCGTGGCGCAGTTTGCCACATACATGGCCGAGCGCGGAATCAATATCGAAGACATTCAGCAGCGGGTCGTCAGCGGATTCTTCGTCATGGACATGCTGGTCGATCTGAAGGACATCAGTTGCGATTTGTCGGAACTGATCACCGGGTTGATCGGCCTGGGCAAGAAGATCGACATGGAGGTCCGCGTTCATCTGCACAACGAACGCCGGCCCAAGCGGGTGGCGCTGCTGGTCAGCAAGGAACCCCACTGCCTGCAACAACTGCTGGCCGGCTTTGAGCAGAAGACGCTGCACGGGCAAGTCGTGGGCGTCTTCTCCAACCACCCCGACCTGGAGCCGATCGCCCAAAAGGCCGGACTGCCTTTCGCCTGGTGCCCGGCGACCGATCCGGCAAAGCATTTCCAATGGCTGGCCAAAACCTTGCAGGACCACGAGGCGGACCTGGTGGTGCTGGCCCGCTACATGCGCATCCTGCCGGCGGACATCGTCCGGGCGCATCAATACAAAATCATCAACATCCATCCTTCGCTTTTGCCCTACTTCCCCGGCGCCGCGCCGTACAAGCAGGCCTTCGAAAGCGGCGTCCGCGTCCACGGCTGCACGGCTCACTTCGTCACCGAACAACTGGACGAAGGCCCGGTCATCATCCAGGACGTGTTCCACATCAACGTCGGCGTGGATACGGTGGACGACGTCAAACGCAAAGGGCTGGAACTGGAAGGCCAGATCCTGACCAAAGCCGTGCAGCTCTTCCTCGACGAAGAACTCGTCGTGGTCGATGGCAAAGTCATCTTCAAGCCCGGAATCAGCCGGTTCCTGCAGGCCGAAGAAGGCAAGTAAGGTTGGTTCGGAACCGCCGATGAACGCGGATGAACGCCGATATCTCTCCCTCCCCGCGCCG
Source organism: uncultured Phycisphaerales bacterium (assembly GCA_963841305.1). GTDB lineage: Bacteria > Planctomycetota > Phycisphaerae > Tepidisphaerales > Tepidisphaeraceae > CAWJBR01. The sequence continues at coordinate 1,222,959 of CAWJBR010000002.1, forward strand.
CTCTTTCTCCCTCTCCCCGGAGGGGAGAGGGTCGGGGTGAGGGGGGAGAGCAATGAATGCAGTTGGCGAATGGATGCCAGTGGAAATCGAATATCTCCCCCCTCACCCCAGCCCTCTCCCCTCCGGGGAGAGGGAGAAAGAATGGCGAGGGGAAAGAGAATTAGCTCTTCTTATCCGCGTTTATCCGCATTCATCGGCGGTTAAAAAAAACTTATGCTGGAAATGGCTCAATCTCAATTTCGCGCCGTGCCGGAGTACCAGCCGATCCTTCGGGAGATCGGGCTGGACGCCGAAGCGGTGTTCGCGCATCCGCGGATCAAAGTCTGGCGGTCGATCCCCGAGCGGGAGAACGGCGTGCTGGACGCCCAACTCTCGGACGGACGGAAGATTCGCCTGCACGTCAAGCGGTATCACCCGGCACGCGGATTCACCACGCCCGCCGACGACGAGGCCCGTGGCATCCAGGCCCTGATGGCGGAACACATTCCCACCGCGCCGCTGGTGGGCTGGGGCAAGCTCGCCGACGGCCGGAGCTTCATCATCACCGAAGACCTCGCCGGCTATCAGGCGGCCGACAAGTTGATCGAATCGGGAATCTCCTTCGACCTGTTGCGCGACCCGGTAGCCACGCTGGCGGCCAAGCTGCACCGGGCGGGGCTGCATCATCGGGATTTATACTTGTGCCACTTTTTCGCCAGGGTGGAAGGCGACGAGGTGGACCTGAAGCTGATCGACGCGGGACGGGTCAAGCGGCTGCCAAGCTGGCCGTTCCGACACCGCTGGGTCGTGAAGGATCTGGCCCAGTTATGGTACAGCACGCTCAAGCTGCCGGTCACCGATCACCAGCGGGAATCGCTGCTGGCGCGCTACACGATCGAGCGCGGATTGCCTTCCCCGATCCCGCTGCGCCAATCAGTCGAAAGAAAAGTCCGTTGGATCGCCCGGCACGACGCCAGGCTCAACGCCCGCCAGCCCAATCGCAACATTTCCATCCCGCAAAAGTAACCATCATGCCGAGCACAAACACGTCCGCCCGCGGATTACGAATCCGCGGGCGGACGTGTTTAAGAAGGAAGGGAGCGCAAGATCAAAGGTCGATTTTTTTGGAGGGCCGCCTGAGAAGGAGGCCGCCGACGCTCAGGCCCAGAAGCGAAAGGCTCGCCGGTTCGGGGACGCCAACACCGGACTTTTCAAAGGCGCCGTTGACGGTGTCGTTGAAAAGTTTTTCAAATCCGGGGGAAAAATGGGTGCCGTCGCTGCGGGTCCATTGGAGGATGCCGTCATTGAGCCCGATTCCTCCGCGGCCTTCGTAAGTCTCGTGGATGATTTCCCACAAGGTCAACTGGGCGGCGGTGGCCTGGTCAACGGAGAGGTCACAGAGCTTATCGACATCGACATTGCTGAAGATGATGCCGGAAAGATCTTGCCCGCTCGCGCTTGAGAATCCCATGAGGCCGCCTGTGATACCGAGGTATTTGAAGGCGCCTTCGATCAGTTTCTTCTGATCCGTGCTGATGGGAGTCCCCGCGTGGGGAGGCTGGCCGTTTTGCAAAGGGGTATCGAGGTACTCGGGATAGACGGTGAACTGATAGGGCGAGCCGATGTAGACGGTGTGGTTCAGCTCGGAGCAGAGGAAGTAATAGCGGTTGTTGTTCTGATCCACGCCGGAGAAAACGCCGGCATAGGTCTGCCCGGCATGGCTGGCAAAGGAAGGGTCATTGGTAATCATGTTGACGAACGACCCCGGATCGCCCAGACCGGGATTGTTGTAGTCGGTGATCGTCAGAGTGATCTGATAGGGCGAGGCCGACGCGGTGGCGGCCAGGGCAACCACCAAAAGAGGGCCCGTCAACAAAGACAATATTTTTACGCCGTTCATGAAATGCTCTCCTGAAAAGGTTCTCGTTCGCCCGACACGGGGGCCATGAAGCAGATGCTGCATTCAACCCCCGGTTTGAGACTCGGGCCAACGGATTTCAGGAAAATTCAGCCATTTCCCGCCGATACGGCGGTCGCGGAATCGCTACGCCAGACAAAGGCGTTGCAGTCTATTCAGATTAACAGGGGAATTTCCCGCCCAGTTGAAGTGCGCGCGGCGTTTCGCGGAAGCGGGAACGATCCTGAGCGTCTGGGGCGAAGATGAAAAAAAGTCGCCCTATTGGGCGGCGAGTTTCTTGTAATACTCTTTCAACGCATCAGACCAGGCAGGGGGAAGATCGCCCTTGAGGGCGTCACTGATGTCCTGCTCCACCTTGCGATTGGCGGCGGGGGTGGTGTCGTGCTCGACGTGAATCTGTCCGCCCAGGAGCATCTTGGAACTGTCCATCGCATCAAGCAGAACGTCGCGACGGCGCAGGGCCGACTGATACCGGTTGGCTTGCAGATCAGACTCGACGCGCCGCATCAGCGTGATGGATTGCAAGAGCTTGAAGTTGTCGTATCGCCCGAGCTTGTACTGGAGATTGAGCCGCTCGGCGTTGTTGCGCAACTCGGCCTGCTTTTGGGCCAGACGCTGCATCTCCTGTTTGAGCTTGGGAGGAACGGGGCCTTCCAGACCGGCGCCGCCCTGGCCGGAAAGCTTGCCGCCGCCGGTCGCGCCGCCGACGGGGTCTTTCGATTCGTCTTTCACCTGACCCTTTTCAAAGTTGGTGGGGTCGAGACGGGTGGGCGTGTTGCGGCCGCCCTTGCCGGTGGCGGTGTCGCCGACGAATTCGCCCTGCGATTTACCGGAACGGCCTTCACCGCTTCGGCCGCCCATCTCGTTGTTGTTGGGCAGGGCATTGCCGGTCACGCCCTTGGCGGCCATGCTGGCGATGGGACCGTCGGCGGCGCCCCAGCCGAGGCCCTTGTTACCGGACGTCGCCCAGTTGGCATTGGCGTCTTCCATCTCTTCAAAGAGGTCTTCCTGCTGCTCCATGAGCTGACCGACCATGTCCTCCAGTTCCTTGGGCAACTCGGGCATGGGAATGTCACCCTTGCCTTCGGGGTCTTCCATGGTCCACTTCTGACGATCCGGGGTGTTGGGAAGCCACTTTTCAATGTTGTCGGCGATCTCCTGATCGGCCTTGCCGGCCTCTTCCAGGGCGGCGTTTTGCGCGGAAACGGCGATCTCCGCGGCCTTCTGTTTCAGGGCGTCGGCGGCCATGGTCACTTCGCTGTAGACGGCCAGCAGGTCTTTGAGCAGGGCGGAGTTGGCCATGTCCTGCTCCATGTTCTTGGAAAAATCGTTGACCTTCTCCTGCATGAAGGCGTCCATCTTTTCCTGGCTCATGCGCAATTCGTCGGCTAGCTTCTTGTCGTTGGAACTCCAGTTATCGACCGGCTTTTTCGCCAGCGGCGCGGTCTGGTCCATGATCCGCTTCTCTTCGGCCATGAACTGCTTGAGGGCTTCATTGAGTTTCTCGAAAGCCTCTTTCTTGTTGGCCAGGTCGGCCCCGGTGCGGGCGGTGGGCTGGGTTGCCGGCTCGGCGGAAATCTTCAGCATGGCCAGCAGGCTTTCCAAAATGCTGACGATGCGGCGCTGGCGGGATTGCAGATCGGCAAACAGTCGCGCTTTTTCCTTGGCGACGGCTTCCAGGGGGATGGTGGCCGACAAATCCACGGCATCCTTGGCCGGGTTCTGGGCCAGCATCAGGAGCGTCTTCTGGACGATCTTGTCCTCTTCCCGGAAGGGGAAGGTTTCGGCGGTCTGGACCATTTGCGCCCGCAAGTCGATCTGACCGGCGTTGATCTTGCGCATCAGCGCGTTGTCCGCGGGTTTGAACTCCAGCGTACGGGCATGAAGATCCTGCTGCCTCTTGAGCATGGCCAGAAGGATTTGCCGCAGCTTGTCGATCTTCTCCTGCTCCTCGCGGAGAATCTGGGCCTCCTCGCGGAACTTGATCTCGAAAACGGCCGTGGAGGCGGTCTGGACGCCGGCGTCTTTCATCAGGGCCGTCAAGTCGCGGTTGTCCACCGCCTGCACCTGCACGCGAACCGACTGGCCGTGTACGCGAAGCTCGGGCTTGACGTCCAGAACGTAAGAGACGTCGGCCGACATGGGATTGTCGGCGTAGGTCTTTTCACTGACGCAGGCCATCGGTTGATCGGCGGAAGCGGAATAGAGAACCCGGCCGACGGACAACCCCAGGTCGTCCGAAAGACGAGCCTGAATGCGAATCTCCTGCTTGGGCGTGACGGTCACGTCCTGCGCGGGCCACGTCATTTCAATGGCCGGCGGCGCATCCTTGGTGCAGTGAACCAGGATCGATTGCTCGGGAAGGCGGGCGATGATCTGCCCCGCGCCGGCGGTCAGCAGAAACGCCACCGGCGTGTCTTCGGTGATGAAACAGGAACCGGTAAACCGCCGGCCCTGCAAGCTGGATTCGGTCGCCAGCGGCGGGGCATCGCCCAGTTGGAGCATCGCCGATTGCACCGGCACGTCCAGGGTTGCGGCCCATTCGAGCCGGCTGCCTTGGGGCACGGTCAGCGGCGCCTTGTCCGGCTCGGCCGGATTGATCGACGTGACCGCCGGCGACCGGCGCGTGTAGGCCGGGGGAGTCACCTTCACAGTCAGGTCTGTCATCTTGACGCGACGGACGGCCGTGACGCTGTACCAGGGGCTTTGGGCGCTGCCGACTTCCACCCGGTATTTCAAGGTTTGGTCGATGTGTTCGACGCGGTAAGAATAGGTCACCTGGGATGAGGCGCCGGCGATGGGCAGAAGTTCGGCGGCGGGAAGCACGGCATCAAAAAAGACCCGGGCGGACGGAGCCTTGTCGGCCTCAACCTGAACGGAAATCTCCAGCGGCTGGCCGTTGATGAGCGTCACGTCGCCGGGCGACACCTGGAGAATGCGCACGTTGTCGGCCGTACGCGGAACGAAGACGGTCGGCTGGAGCATCTGCCGAAAACCATGCGCAACAGGCCCCGGCCAGATGATCCAGATCAGCATCAACGGAACCAGCGCCGCCAGAAGGCGCAAAGCGATGAACCGCAGGTCGGCGAACTTCACGGCCTGCCCGAGCGGTCGGTGGTTGGAAGTTTGAAGAACCTCGTCAAAGATGGCCGCCAGCCACGGGTTGCCCTGCACCTCGGGAGCGCGAGCCAGCAGGAGACTGTTGGTCAAACCATTGTGAAGACCGGAGACGCGCACCTCGATCAAACGCGCAACCTGTTCCGGCCGAGGCCGAAACAGCAGCGGACGAAGCACCCAGCAAACCGCGGTCAGCGCCAACCGATGCGACCCAGAGCACCAGCACCAGACGCGTCCAGGACGAATTGCCCAGGATATGTGCAACCCAAGCGCCACAAAGGTGGCGGCAAAGGCGCAGCCCGCCCACAGCAACGTCCCGCGGACCAGACAATGCACCCGGTACTTTTGACCAATTGCATCGAGCTGATCCTCGATGGCGTCATAAGCCGGGTTGCGCACAAGCTGTGTCATGCGTGCTCCATGGAGCGAAAAGGCAAGAATCCCACGGGCAATCGGAACGGGATTCGATTATATAGTGAGCCGTCATGGAACTGAAGGTGTTACAAGACGAGCAGCCCTGGTATCAGGAGGGTCTGGAATTCACCTGCACGGGATGCGGCAACTGCTGCACCGGCGGCCCGGGATACGTCTGGATCGGCGAGCAGGAAATCGAGCGGCTGGCGGCATTTTTGAAACTGCCCGTACGCGAAACACTCAAGAAATACTGCCGGCGGATCGCCGGCCGGATCAGCCTGAAGGAATGCCGCAACCCCCGCAACGAGTACGACTGCATTTTCCTGCGGGAAGAAAAGGTGCAGCCTTCGCCGGACGCGCAGCAGGTCGTGCATGGCAAGCGGATTTGCACGATTTACCCGGTGCGCCCGTTGCAGTGCCGCACCTGGCCGTTCTGGGAGGGGTTGCTGACCAGCCGGGAAAGCTGGGGCCACGCCGCCCGGCGTTGTCCGGGGATGAACCGCGGACGCAAATACAGCCGCCAGGAGATCGAAGCCCTGCGCGACGCGAAGGATTGGCCGACGCCGCTCTCTTGACACATGCGGCGGACTAAGGTGCACTAGCGGAATATGGGCAGGCGGGTTTTCATCACGGTAGCCGAGGTCAGCGGTGACCAGCACGCGGCGCAACTGGCGCGCAACCTGCGCCAGCTAGACCCGACAATCGTCGTGGAAGGCCACGGCGGGCCGCGCATGCGCGCCGCCGGAGTCCACATCCACCAGGACACCACGGGCAAGGCGGCCATGAGCTGGCAAGCCCTGGGCCGGATCACGGAGATGTGGAAGCTGCTGAAATGGACCCAACAGTACTACGATCAAACGCCGCCGGACCTGCACGTCTGCATCGATTCCCCGGCCGTCAACCTCAGCTTCGCCAAGGCCGCCCACGAACGTGGTGTCAAGGTGCTCTACTACATCCCGCCGCAACTGTGGGCCTGGCGAATCCAGGAACGGCGGATGAAAAAACTCCGCCGCTGGGTGGACGAGGTGGCGTGCATCCTGCCCTTCGAGGAAGAATACTTCCGCCGGCGCGGCGTCCATGCCACCTACGTGGGACATCCGCTGTTCGACGCGCTGCCGGCCAAGCGGGAACAAGACCCGGCCAAAAAGTTCCCCAACCGCCCACCGGTGATCGGGCTGCTCACCGGCTCGCGACGCTCCGAGGCCAACGCCAATTTCCCCCACCTCATGGACGTGGCGCGGCAAATCCGACAGATAATCCCCACGGCAACCTTCCTCGCCCCCACAACGGCGCAAACCCACGGCACGGTGTCGGAGATGATCGCCGAGAGCAAACACAACGGCACATGGGCCCTCCCCGGTGAAACCCCCGAGCAGGCCGCCGCCCACCGCCTGCCGATCCAGTTCGCCCAGGACATGTTCGACAAGATGGTCCCCCAGTGCGACCTGTGCATCACCAAGAGCGGCACCAGCACGCTGCACGTGGCCGGCTACGCCGTGCCCATGATCGTGGTCTACCGGGGCAACCCGGTGCTCTGGAACCTCATTGGCCGGCTGCTGATCAAAACGCGCACCTACTCGCTGGTGAACGTGCTGAACGACTGTCACGAGCACATCGTCCCGGAATTCATCCCCTGGTACGGGTCCAACAAGCCGGTGGTGGACTGTGCGATGGATTTCCTGAACCACCCGGAAAAGCTGCAAGACCAGCACGAAAAACTGCTGCACGTCATCCGCAACCTCGACCGCCCCGGCGCCTCACAAAACACGGCCAAGCTGGCCCTCTCCATGATCGCCGCCCGCCCCGCCCACAACCCCATCCCCGCCATCATCCCCCCGCTACCCGCCGCCGCAGAATAACGCTCGAAATGACGAAATCCAAAAGCCCGAAATGGGGCCTTTGAATAACCCATCTCTTTGCGACAAGAGCTGACGATCGGCCGCCCGAAGGACTCAACGAGCCGTTTTGACATTGGGAAACCCCCGTTTTAGGGTTCGGACCCCCACCGCCGCAGGCCTTTGGGTCCGCGTGGGCGCAGGGATTCTCCCCGCTCATGCGGCCAGGGCCACGCCGCCGGGCTTTTTGTGCAACAACCCCCGGCATAAGTTCCAGCACATCGCGCTCAACGCAAAGTCCAAGGCGTTGCGTGCCAAGCCGCGATACCGCACCCGGCGGTCGTGCAGCCGCTGCTTGATCCATGCGAACGGGTGCTCCACGAACGCCCGGATCGGGGCGATCAGCCGGTTCAGCCGCCGCGGCCGTGGCCAGATTGTCGCAGATCAACAGGCCCACGTCGGGGGTCTGCTTGCTTTTGATGCCCGCATAAACGCCGGAAGCACGAAACCCGGCCGGAGAAAGTAAATGTAATTCAGCCATGATTTTCCTGTGTGGTTAAGGTTACAAAAACCTATCGGAAAGTGGACGGCGCGTCTAGGTGCGATGGAAACGGGGGAAGGATAAAGCCCGAAATCCGAAACCAGAATGACGAACAAATGACGAAACCCGAATGACGAAAAGGTGGATTTTATCGAATGCCATTCGGTTAAGACTGCAAGCCTCTGTTAAGCCGATACTTATAGCAACTGGCGCGAAAGGGCCATTCCTGCGAAGATAGTCTGCTGGTCGATCAGACTCTTTTCCCAAAGGAGGCCAAGGATGGGCCGGATTGGCGGCATACTGACGCGCATCAAAAACGAATTGGATCGATATCTTCCTCCGGACTCCATCCTGGCGGCGGTTCGCGCTCAGGGACATCAGTGGCGAGAGCGACAACTTGGGCCGGTGCGGACCATTCATCTGTTCCTCATTCAGGTGATGGCCTGCAACACCGCCATGACGCATCTGCGGCACATGGCCGGGCAGGTGTTCAGCATCGGCGCCTACTGTGATGCGCGGGCGCGGTTGCCTTTGGGGGCACTTCAGGCGCTGCTGCGTGAAAGTTCGCTGACGCTTCGCAAGGCGATCTACAAGAACGCCAGGGACGATTCGGGCGACGAAAAGGACCAGGGGCTGTGGCACGGTTTGCGGACGTTTTTAGTCGATGGCTCCAGCACCATCACGCCCGATACGCCTGATTTGCAAAAGTCGTTTGGCCAGCCCAGGGGCCAGAAACCCGGTTGCGGTTTTCCCGTGCCCAAGCTGCTGGCGCTATTCGACGCTTTCACCGGCATGGTGGTGGAGATGCTGGGGTTTGCACTCTACACCCACGAGCAATCCAAGGTCTGGATGCTGCATCCGTTGCTGAAAGACGGCGATCTCTTGGTGGGAGATCGCGGCTTTTGCTCTTTTGTTCATCTGGCGATGCTGCGGGCACGCGGGGTGAAGGCCTGTTTCCGCTGCCATCAGCGGCAGAAGGTGGTCTTCCGCGGCCGGGGGTATCGCAACAGCCGGGAGAAGATCCGTTCCGAATTCGTCCGCCGGCTTGGCAAGCGCGACCAGGTTGTTCGGTGGAAACGCCCGGACGGCAAACCCGCCTGGATGACCGACGAGCAATGGGCCGGCATGCCCGAATGGCTTGAAGTGCGGGAAATCCAATATTCGATCGCAAACAAGGGCCAGCGCACGCACGGGGTCACCATCGCCACGACGCTGCTGGATGAGGCCGTCTATTCAAAGCAGGACATCGCCGACTTGTACGCCACCCGCTGGGGCGTGGAGACGCGTTTTGGCGAACTGAAAACGACGCTGAAGATGCGCAAGCTCAAGAGCCAATCGACCGATGGCGTGATGAAAGAACTGGCCGTTTATTGCCTGGTCTACAACCTGGTGCGCGCGATCGCCGCCGCCGCGGGCCTGAGGCAGAAAGTGGATCCGGTGCGAATCAGCTTCATCGACGCTTTACGCTGGCTGCTCTGGGCCGAGCCCGGCGCGGGCATCCCCGACCTGATAGTTAATCCCGTGCGGCCCAACCGGCATGAACCGCGCGTGGTAAAGGACGTTCCAGACAGCTACACCCGAATGCAAAGGCCCAGAGCCCAGATGCGAAAAGAGCTGAAAAACAAGGGAAATATTGCTTAACCGAATGGCATTCGTGGATTTTATCTTTTACAGTCCCCGGTTTGCTGCCTTTTATCTGTGGACGCCAACTTTTGACTGCCTATGAACTTCGGCTACTTGCGATTGCCCTGACCTTTTGCCTGTTTTACTTATTAGTGGAAGAACGAGACCGGGACTTGCCGGTGGCTGCGGCCTGTCGGCGTTCAGCCCGAGCAATGAGGGCCGAGATGCGGATGTCCAGCACCCGACAGATTGCCGCCAGGGTTTCGAGGGTGGGAGACTTCTGGTCCAGTTCCAGGAGGCTGATGTAGTTGCGCGAGAGCCCGGCCCGGAAAGCCAGCTTTTCCTGACTCAGGTTGGCCTGAATGCGAAGTTCGCGGAGTTCCTGCCCGATCACTCCCGCCATCGTAATAATTGCGGAATCCCGGTGCTTCCAACTAAAGTGGTAATCGCGGCAAGCGAGCAATGGAGAAACAACGATGAGCAGGACGGGCCATGGGGATCGGACGGTGCGGGTGCTGTTGGCCAGCGGTAATGCGGTCTTCCGCCGGGTTGTGGGCAAGTGGCTGAATGCCCAACGGGGATTGACGCTGACCACCACGGCCGCCGATGTTCGGGAGGCCGTGTCGCTGGTCCGGGCCATGGCGGTGGATTTGGCGGTGATGGAGATGGAGTTGCCCGGAGGCGGCGGCCTGAGGGCGGCCGGGGCCATTGACCGGGCCACCGGTGGGCGGACGCGGACGCTAGTGTTCGGTCAATGCGACAAGCCCGAGCAAATACGGGCAGCACAGCGGGCAGGCGTCTGGGCACTGGTGCCGGGGTACTGCGACCTGGCACAACTGCGGCAAGTCATCTGCGCGGCGATGCGGGCTTCGGCCCCGGTCCAGGGCGTCTGGCCGCTGCCCCGTCACCGGCGGACCAAATAATTGACAATAATAATCATTTCCAACTATAGTGGTCACATTCACAGGTCGCTATCGTGGGCGGACCTTCTTACTTTCGATCAACTGCAGGCAGAGGAATTCTGCCAGGAAGGAAGTGTTGTATGTTTCGTAATGCGGCAAATCCAAAACACGTCCGGACAAGCACCACCTCTTATTTCAATTCTAAAATTCGGATGGGCAGTGGAATGGTTGTAGCCTGTCTTTCGCTCGTATTGCTTGCAGGTTGCGGAGGTGGGTCGCCCTCCGAGAAGAATTACCAGAAAATCAAAGTCGGTATGACAGTCAATGAAGTGGAGTCCATTTTGGGCAAGGCGGATAATTCCATCGGGCAAGATACCTCTGGCGAAATGCAGCAGATGTGGGATGTCCCGGGCAGCAAGAAAATGATTGCCGTTATCTTCAAGAATGGGAAAGCCACGATGAAGTTATTCCACGAATAATTGCTTGCCGGTGATCAGGCACGAGAGGTTGGCGATGTCCCGGAGCTTTGGACTCTGCTCCGGTGTCCAGACCCCATTCGTGCCCCAAATCTGAAGATTAGATTCGGCGGGTCATTTTATTGAATTCGGGGCCGAGAGCTTCCCGGCCCGGCTGCAATTTATTTAGGCGTGATATTCGAGAGGCAAGGGTTCCGGCAAGGATGAATATTACAAGATTTCAAAGGGAAGCATGCGGCTGTGTACTGCTGGAGTTCCAGCCGGATTTGAACAGCCGCTACGACAAGGTGACAGTCGGCAACATCAACTCGTTGACCCGCCGAAAAGTCACGTTACAAGACTTGGATTGCTCATACGACTGGAAGACGGTGACAGCATCCTACATATATCGAGACATGTCCGGTTCCGCCGGGGAGCAGACGCTCACCTATACTCTGAATGAACAGGATCGCCAATAAACCCTCCATGGATTTGCTGAGCAGTCTCACAGAAAGACATTTTACCGTGGGGTACGTGAATCATGGCAACCTGCCTAAAATGTAATACCCAATACAACGGATACTCCTGCCCTACATGCAATCATCGCAAAGCCATGGAGGAAATGGCCCAAAAACAACTGCGACTTCAGGAACAACAACTGGAGTTTGCCGAGAAGGCAGAGGAGGCAGCGCAAGCGTCAATGATAGAGAACCTGCGTGCCGAGAAGCAGGCTGCAAAAGAGAGCCTGTGGGAGTGCGCATTGGTCTTCGTCCGAGGGGCGGATCCGATATTGGAAACTTTTAAAAAAGAGTACTTGCCGATCCTGAGCTTCCTCAGTCAACTTGGCAAGTCAAAAGAGGTCGGCAAGCCCGAACTGGAGGAAATTGCCAAGTCACAGAAAACCATCAATATCTGCTTACAAGCTTCCGTCGATAAGATCAACTACGTCCATGACTGGCCTAAGCTTTTAGCTGTCTGCAACGATTACCCCGACCCCCGCTTGTCGGCTCAAATCGTGGAAAAACTTGCAGCGTTTGAGCAGTGGAAGTTAATGTTCGGCCAATGCATGGACAAGTTGGAGCAGGAAATCTGCCGCTTGCTGTCGGTCGAAGGGGTCCGATCCCTGAAACTTCTGGTGGTTGAGGGTGAAATATTACAACTGGAAACGGCGGAAATGCTTGTGGACCAGTTAGAGCGAAACAACCCCAGACAGGTCATACCTTATCTCCGACAGTTGGCGATTGCATGCGAAGGTTCGAAGCCTTACGCCAAACGTCTTGGGGAGGTTCAACACCGCGTGTCCACGTCCTTTTCACTCGACGTGGCAACCAACCCTGCCAGCCGCCTCCGCAGCCTTATTAAAGCAATTCCCATTCTTCAGGATTTGTCCAGGTTGCTGCATGACGCCTCCGAATCCGCCTGCGAGCCCATGCGGCGGCGGTTATCCGAGGAGATAGAATTGATCGAAAAGGAAACCGTATTAATCTCACATGCGTCCCAGTGGGATGATGTACTCAAATCGGTCCAGGGATGCGACAGCCTGAATGCCATTGCCAGCTTCATCCCCGACGCGGAATTACGGCTCAGAAAGGTAATGGAATCCTGCCGCGACTCACTTGATCGACAATGGCAAGGTTTTTTAGCACAGGTCCATATCGCCTTCGGCCATCTCAGGACGGAAGCCCAAGGCACTCCTACCTATTGGCAAATTATCTTTTGGCATAAGCGGTTGCTTGATACGATTCGCCCGCTTTATTCTCAAACTGATCTTCTATTCGGTAAATCCGAACTTCTTCCCCATGGATATGATCTGGTAAGAGCCGCTGTTTCGGAGTCTGAGAGATATCAACCCCGCATTCAAATAGAAGATGCATTCCGGAACGCAGGTGAACGGCAGAATTCGAGAAAATCTCAAATTACGGCTTTAGCCCTTAAATTGTTCATGCTTTTGAGAATGTTGGTCCTTAAATTGGCGTCAATCTTCCTTGAGGGATACTATTCCGTACAAATTAAGCAAATCAAAGAGCCTAATGACAATATGGCTAAGTTTCTCATCTATTTCGACAATAAAAATGGCAAATTACTCCTTCCCGATCCGAGTACCTTCCGTCAATTTTCTGATCCTGTCTGGAAATCTATTGTGCGAGATAAGTGGCCGGACAAGTCGTTCCCGTGGCTGGGTAAAATCAAATCCTCAGGGCTGAGCGTAAAGTAAAGTGGACCGAATCAGCCTCATTGAGCAGTGCGGCTTTTCTCTGTTACATGTGCCCGATTCGGTGATGTTGATGGTTGGCCGCTACGTAGCAAAGCCTCAATAGTTGATGGAATTCACCGTCAAGCCTTGCCTGGGCCGGAAGGTGGTGCCCAACTTTTCGTTATCCGGCAATAGATTCTTGATCGCCTGCGGGGGCTCCGCGACACGTTGCGTCGCGGCTATTGGTGCGAGTGCGAGGCAGGCTCTTTCGTCATTCGGTCATTCGTCATTCCTTCGTCATTCTGGTTTCGGATTTCGGGCTTCCTCTATTGTCTTAGCGCCCGAACCCATTCGTTGGCGCGGAAGATGCCGCCGTCCTGGGCTTTGAGGCTGCGGGCGATGGCTTCGTTGGTCTGGGCTTGCCGCTCGGGTTCGGCGGATCGGGGCAGGTTTCGGAAGACCTGTTCGGCCTTGAGCGATTGGCCGGCCAGCAGCAGCAGGTTGCCGTAGGCCAGCTTGTCGGAAAATTCGTCTACTTGCAGGACGTAATTGCCGGGCGCATAGAGGCGAAGGCCGGCCTCGAAAGGCGAGGGGTCGATGGGGATGGAATCGAGAACGGACTTGGCGGCCGCCGGGCGCGTGGCGGCGCCGGCGATCTGCTCCCGGCGAAAACGCTCGACAATGCTCGGATCGTCGGGATAGGTGGCGTTCAGGCATTCGGCGACCGTCAGCAGCGACTGCCTCGTATGAGCCATGGAAGCCACGTTAAACAGCCCCTTGGCGGCGGACAATGCCTGCCGAGGCTTGTCCGCCTTGAGCAGCGCCCGCACGCGCTTTGTCTGCAATTCCTCGACCGCCCGCACGTCGGCGGCATATTCCACAATGGCGGGGATAGCCAGCTCGGCAACCGTTTCATGACGGCCGGCGGCGCTCAACGCATCCAGCCAACCTCCCCGCAACCGCCGGGCCGACTCCTGCGGCTGTTCCACCAGCAGCGATCGAATGGAGGCAACGGCCTGATCCAGAGAAGCCGAATCCTTCGCCGCCAGAAGTGCGTCGATCTGCTGCGGATCGATCTCCTGGGCCAAGCCGCTGCCGAGGAGAATCCCGGCCCATGTGAGGACAAAAACCCACAGTTGTAACCTGACGAACAAAGATGACCGATTTGTCATTCCAGCTCTCCGAGATTACCTGCGGTTGGACTTGGGACGGATGGAAAGCACCCAGGCGTTGGCCCGGCCGATCGTTCCATCCTGGGCGCGCATGCACCGGGCGATGGCTTCGCTGGCGGCAACGATCTGGTACTCCGCGGCCACGCCGTAGGCCCGCTCGAACACCGCCATCGCCTCGTTAGTTCGGTCGGCCAGCAGCAAGAGGTTGCCCTTGCCCATCAGCGAATTGAAGTCCTCGGCGATGATTTGTCGGATAACCGGGGCGTAAGCTTCGGCGGGGATGCGGATGGCGCTCAGAACCGAAGGACCGGCCGGTTTCGTGGAAGGTTTGTCGCCTCCCGGCAAAGCAGCGCCGGCCAATTGCTCGGCCTTGAACCGCTGAACAAAAGAAGCGTCGTCGGGATGAGCGGCATTGAGACACTCGGCGACGGCGAGCATGGCGCTGGCCGTGTTGCCCATGCCGCATACATTGTAAAGACTTTTGGCCGCGACCAGGGCCTGCTCGGTCTTGCCGCCGTTAAGCAGGGCGCGGATGCGCGACTGCTGCAAACCTTCAACGACCGCCGTATCGGAGGGATTGGCCAGGATTGCCCGCAGCGCCAGGTCTTGCGCGGCGTCGTTCTGCCCGGTATCCAGCATGATTTTCAGGAACTGTCCCCGAAGCTGCCACGTCGTCCGGGCGGGATCATCCACCAGAAGCTTGCGGATGCGATCCGTGGCACAGGTTCGCAAGGCCGGATCAGAGCCGGCCAACTGCCGGGAAATCTCTTCGCTCAGAGCTTTGTAGTCCGTCGCCGACGTCTGCGTCAAGGCAGTGGATGTGCCGCAGACAAGAAGCAAAACCAGCCCGCGCCACATTTTTGAAAAGGGTTTCTCTGCCATCATAAGCTTCCCCGGTGAGGTCACCGATGCGAACGATTGTCGGGCTTTTTCCCCGCGACCCAGGGGACGTCGGCCGGCGGAACCAACGCGCGAGCCGGGTCGTGCAAATTTGACCGAACCCACGGCACGGACGCCATAGCCAGTTTCACGCGAACCGGCCGCGAATCCAACTCTCGCCGCCAGGGAATGGCCGCCTCCTCGATAACGGGAACCGGACGGGACCGTTCCCGCGACCTGGCGTGGGACACCGGCGGCGGAGAGAGGGGAACCGCCGAAAACAGCCAGAGCACGCCCGAGCCCAACACCAACACCAACAGAGCCGGGACGCCCGCGGAATAAAGGATATGCCGTATCTTTTGAGTCATATCTGTCGGATTCCAGCAAAAAACAAAGGCCGCCGCCTTATATAGTCGCCGTGGCGCAACTTGTTGTACCATGGCACACGATAATATTTATCCGCCCGAAGCATCAACAATATGGGAAACAGACGGTAGATTGAATAAGAGAAGCCTGTCCGATCCAGAGCAAAGGGTCGCGTAGCAGAAAAAACAACGTTTCGTGCCGCCGGCTCAATCGGAAAGCGATATAGCCCATATGCCCTCAACCCAAGCTGCCATTTCGTCTGGCCTTGTGAGTCAAAGCGACTTGTCGCCCCTGCCCGTGGTGGCCGAAAACCATCCGCGCCGGTGGCTGGTCTACCCGCTGCTGGGGATCGTCACCGTGCTGTTTTGGATAGTGGTCTGGGGTTATCACGCTGACGCCCACACGGGAACCGATCAGAACGGGTATCTCGTCACCGCCCGGTTGATCCAGCAGGAAGGGCGGCTGAGTTTCGTCCCCAAAAGCCCCTTTCAGTTTGTCGGCCGGATGATGGTGGTGGCTCCCCAGGGGCGGGTGTACGCCAAATATCCGTTCGGTTATCCGCTGCTGGCGGCCCTGGGCCGGGTCTTCTGGGACGCCGACGGCGCTTTCCGCGTGGGGCCGGCGTGCATGGTGGTCGCCTGCTTCCTGTGCTTTTTCTTATTCCGGGCCGCGATGGGCAACTTTGCCGCGCTGATGGGCGTGATCTGGATGGCCTGCAACCCGGTCACGCTCGTCTATGCCAACGATACCAACTCCCATGCGCCGACGCTGCTGTGCGTGGCGCTGGGCTTCTGGGGCGTCCTGACGTGGTGGGAAAAAGGGGGCTGGTGGCGCGGCTTCATCGGCGGGCTGGCTTTGGGCTACGCCTGCACGATCCGCTATACCGAATTTCTGCTGGTGCTTCCCGTACTGTTCGCGGCACTGGTGAAGATTCGCTTTGACGCCCGCCGGCTGCGCGAGGGGCTGCCGGTCCTGTTGGGCTGGGCGATCCCGATTGCGGCGCTGGCGACAATCTGCTGGTGGAGCTACGGCGCGCCGTGGCGCACGGGTTATTCGCTGTGCAAGGAGCAGACCGGCTTCGGATGGAAATACTTCCTGGGCGACGCCGACGGCCCGACCTCGCGCCAGGCCAACTGGGTCACGCTGATCTATCAGTTGAACCACACGGGCCTGTTCCTGCTGCTGCCGGTGGCCGTGGCGGGATTGATCGCCCTGTTCTGGCACTCGTGGAAACTGGCCACGCTGATGGTGCTTTGGGTCATTCCCTCCACCATTCTCTACCTGTTCTACTACTGGGCGCCGGCGGGCGAGGAAGCCACCGGTTATCTGCGGTTCTTCCTGACGGTCTTTCCGGGAATGATCCTTGCCGGGCTTTGGCTGCTGGACCGGGCGGTGGGCATGACCCCCGCGGCCCGGGCGGTTTCGCTGGGAGCGCTGACGGCGCTGGGGGCGTCGATCAACCTGGCCAACGTCGCCCCCGGCCTGGAAAACCACCTGCAAACATGCCTCAACGCCCGAACCATGCTCGAACAGGTCCGCCAGAGCGTCCCGCAAAACAGCCTGCTGTTCGCCGACGAAACGCTTTGCAATCTGCTGGACATGAACGGAGGGTACGAACTGTACGACCTGAACCTCTTTCAACCGGGGTCGTTTTCCCGTTTCAAAAAAATCGCCAACGAAGGCTCGGCCGACGACCCCAACCCCATCCAGCGGGCACGCGCCCTGGCCTATATGAAGCTGCTCGGAACGCAGCAATCCAACGGCGACTACCGCGCCAAACCGGCCGACGAACTCGATCGCCAGCAGTTGGCCATCGTGCGCCAGGCCCTGGCGGAAAAACGGCGGGTCATGTACGTCTTCCGGGCCGGGCCGCAATGGAACATGCTCGGCAACGCCAAAGACCTGACCGCCAGGCAACTGGCCACCTGGCGGGACACCACCTTGCCCGTCACCTCCAACGCCAATTTGCTGACGCGATGGCCCCGCGGCGTTCAACGCCTCAACCGCGCCGCCCCGCCGCTGACTCCCTGGCAGCGGCGCGATCGCACCTGGTCGCTGTACGAGATCGTCCCCGCCAAGCCTGCGACGTCGCCTGCGAGCAAGTAAGCATTGTAAAGAGACATGTCGCCCTTCGGGCGACGGCGAAACGAAGATCTCGTCGTCGTCACACCAGCGACGAGATCAGTCGCAATACGTCTTCCAGCAGACGAACGATGCCTTCCATAAGCAGGCTCCCGGTAGCGGAAGTTCCCGTGCGTTAGAAGCGCCCCTTGCCCTTGACCAGCGTTTTTTCCAGCACCTTTTCCAGGGTGTCGCACACGCGGTCCACCTGCGACTCGGACATGCGCGAGAAGAACGGCAGCGCGATCGTGCGGGCGGCGACGTACTCGCAAACGGGGTAGTCGCCGGGCCGGGTGCCCAGCGCCTGCATGACGTAGGGCTGAAGGTGGATCGGAGGGAAGTAGTTGTTGCAGCCGATGCCCTCGGTTCGCAGTTCCTTGATGACCTCGTCGCGGTCGGCCGGGGCGAACAGGTCGTTGAGGCGGACGACGAAGACGAACCAGCTCATGACGGTGTCGTCGGCCAGCGTGGGCAGGATCAAAAAGCGGTTGGTCATCAGCCGATCCATGTAGGCCGCCGCCACCCGCCGGCGGTTGGCCAGGATTTCATCCAGCCGGTCCATCTGCGCGATGCCCAGGGCGGCGTTGATCTCGCTGAGGCGGTAGTTGTACCCAAGCCGCTGGTGGGCCAGCCAGCCCATGCCCTCGCGGCCCTGATTGCGCAAGGCCCGGCAGACGTCGGCGAAGCGGTCGTCGTCGGTGAGGATCATCCCGCCTTCGCCGGTGGTGATCTGTTTGTTGGGATAGAAGGCGTAAACGCTGGACCGGCCGAACGAGCCGACGGGACGGTTCTTGATCCGCCCGCCCAGGCCCTCGCAGGAGTCTTCGATCAGGATCAACTCGTGCTTACGGGCCAGTTGTTCGATTTCGATCATTCCCCCGGGATGCCCGAAAACTTCCACCGCGACGATCGCGCGGGTTTTGGGCGTGACGGCGGCGGCGAGCTTTTCCAGATCAAGGTTGAGGGTTTTAGGATCAATGTCCACAAAGACCGGCTTGGCCCCGACGTACAAAATGCAATTGGTGGAGGCCACGAACGAGAAGGGCGTGGTCAGAACCTCGTCCCCTTCCTTGATGCCGGCGGCGATCATGGCGCAGTGGAGCCCGGCGGTGCCGGAGGAAACGCCGACGGCGTGATTCCGCCCGGCCAGTCGGGCGCAGCGCTGCTCGAATTCTTCGATTTTGGGACCGATGGAAAGAGTCGGGGTGCTGAGGACTTCGACGACGGCGTCGATCTCCCGGCGGGTGACGTCGGGACTGGAAAGCGGGATGGGCGTGCTCATGGGATTCCTTGGTCTTTCGGCCCCGGGGCAAAACCCCGCCGGCCGGTTGTTTGTCGGCGGTTCGCGGGCGGTTATACTACCGCGCTTCGCCCTCGACGGACGCATCGATTCGGTACGGGCAGCGTCCGATAATAGTTTATCGACCCCGGAAAGTATTTTTCATGAATGCAGATTCTCAACCTAAGCAGCGTAAGAACGTGGATTTCTGGCGGGCATGCCGGTACCTGGCCCCCCACCGCGGAACCATGATCGTCTCCATTTTATGCGCCTTGGTGGTGGGCGCGGCGTTTACCGGGGGATTGGGGACCATGCTGCCGATCATGCAGGTGCTGATCCGGGGCGACAGCGTTCAAGGCTGGACCAACCGCAAAATCGTCGAAAACCGCCTGGGCGTGCGTCTGGCCGACCGGGCGGATCGGTGCAGGTGCTCAAGCTCGAAAAGAAAAACGGCCCCGCCGCCCGGGCCGGATTGAAAGAGGAATCCGAACTGCTGCTTCCCGCCGACAGCCAGGCCGCCGCCTCCCCCGACGTGGCCGATCACGTCTTATCGCTCCTGGCCAAACCCGCTACCGAGTCGGCCCGGGTTCTAGTCCGGGGCGAAGGCATGGTAGACCTGCAACTGCAACGACTGCCCTGGTACCTGGCGGCAGGCCAAAAGCTGGCGAGCCTGTTGCCGCCACGCGATAAGCCCCTTCAGGCCATCGCAACGGTCTTCGGGCTGATGACAGTACTGGCGCTGTTCGGCAACGTCTTCCGTTTCTTCCAGGAATACCTCTCCGACAAAACCTCCATCACGACGGTCAACGACATCCGCCAGCGCCTTTACGATCACGTGCTGCACATCCCCATGGGATTTTTCGGCAGCAAAGGCTCCAGCGACGTCACCAGCCGCCTGGTTCAGGACACGGCCAACCTTCAGGACGGGTTCAAGAACCTGCTCGGACCCAGCATTCAGGAGCCGATCAAGGTCGTCATGGCCATGAGCCTGGCGGTGGCGGTGAGCTGGAAACTGGTGGTGTTCATCGTGCTGTTCGCGCCGGTGATGGCGCTGCTGATGAAGAAATTCGGCAAGAAGATGCGCCGCGCCAGCCGCAGCGCCATGCAAAGCTCGGCATCCATGCTGGGGCAGTTGGAAGGCACCCTGATCGGCATCCGCGTGGTCAAGTCGTTCAACGCCGAGAAATACGAACGGCGTCGTTACGGGCGGATCATGGACGGGCTGATCGAACAAAGCCTGCGCATGAGCCGCATCGACGCCATGAGCGCCCCCATCCTCGAATCGCTGACGCTGATCGTCGCCGGCGCGGTCGTGCTGTACGCCGCTTATCTGGTGCTGATCGTCAAAACGCTGGCCCCCGGCAACTTCATCCTGGTGATGGTGTGCCTGGCGAGCATCGGCGAATCGCTGCGGCGCTGCGGCAAAATCAACAACACGATCCAGAAAGCCAACGCCGCCGCCGCCCGTATCTTCGAGACGATGGACTCCCCCGTGGAACGGCCGCGCACGCGGGGCGTGGAAGACCGCCCGCGCCTGAAACTCCCCCCCATCCAGCGCGAAGTGAAGTTTGAAAACCTCGCCTTCAGCTATCCCAACGCCGCCGCCCCCGCCCTGACGGACGTGACGCTTACCGTCCCCAAAGGCCGCTCGGTCGCTGTCGTCGGCCGCAACGGCAGCGGTAAGACCACGCTGCTGGCGCTGCTGCCCCGCTTCTACGACCCGCAACAAGGCCGGGTGCTCATCGACGGCATCGACGTTCGCAACGTGACGCTCAAATCCTTGCGCGACCAGATCAGCATCGTCACCCAGGACTCGGTCATCTTCCCCGGCACCATCGCCCAGAACATCGCCTACGGCCAACCCGGCGCCGACCGCCAGCAGATCATCGCCGCCGCCAGGCGGGCCTTCGCCCACGACTTCATCATGGAAAAGCCCCAGGGCTATGACACGATGCTCGGCGAAATGGGCGGCCAGCTCTCCGGCGGACAAAAACAGCGCATCTGCATCGCCCGCGCCATCTTCCGCACCAGCCCCATCCTCATCCTCGACGAAGCCACCAGCCAGGTGGACGCCGAAAGCGAACACCTCATCCAGCAGGCCATCGAGGGCCTGATGCACGAACGCACCACCTTCGTCATCGCCCACCGCTTCAGCACGATCCTCTCGGCCGACACCATCGTGGTCATGGAAAAAGGCCAGATCGTCGGCCAAGGCCGCCACGAAGAACTGCTGCGCGATTGCCCCATCTACCAGCAGCTATACGAACGGCAGTTGATCTCGGCAACGGCAAGCTGAGGCACTGAAATCCGAAACCGGAAATCCGAATGACGAAACCCGAAATCCGAAGGAATGACGAATGACCGAATGACGAAAAGCTCAACGCCAAGGGAAACCTTTTCGTCCTTCGGTCATTCGTCATTCCGGTTTCGTCATTCGGATTTCCGTTTTCCCTCTTCGCGGCATCCCTCCCTCCGCGCACAATAAGCCTTGTCTCACAAAAGGCCCTCCATGCCCTCCGCCGCCGTCACGGTTGATCTAAACAAACCCCGCGCCGTCATCAGTCCCAATCTCTACGGGCATTTCATCGAACACCTCGGCGGTTGCATCACCGGCGGCATCTGGGTCGGGGAAGATTCGCCCGTCCCCAACGTCGGCGGGGTCCGTCGGGACTTCATCGAACTGCTGCGCAAAATCCGCCCGCCGGTATTGCGCTGGCCCGGCGGATGTTTTGCCGACGATTACCATTGGCGCGACGGCGTCGGCCCGCCAAACCATCGGCCGCGAACCGTCAACCTCTGGTGGGGACAAAACGTCGAAACCAACGCCTTCGGAACCCACGAATTCATCTCATTATGCCGGGCCGTCGGCGCTCAGCCCTATCTGGCCGGCAATGTCGGTTCCGGCTCGCCGCGCGAACTGCGCGACTGGGTGGAATACTGCAACTTCCCCGCCGACTCCACACTGGCGAACTTACGCCGCGACAACGGTTCCCCCCAGCCCTTCGGCGTGCGCCTCTGGGGCGTGGGCAACGAAAACTGGGGCTGTGGCGGTCATTTCTGCCCCGAAGACTACGCCGCCGAATACAAGCGCTTCGCCACCTATCTGCCCGACCTGGGCGGAACGCCCAATTTCCTCATCGCCTGCGGCCCCGACGGCAACAACATCGACTGGACCCGCCGCTTCT
Source organism: uncultured Phycisphaerales bacterium (assembly GCA_963841305.1). Classification (GTDB taxonomy): domain Bacteria; phylum Planctomycetota; class Phycisphaerae; order Tepidisphaerales; family Tepidisphaeraceae; genus CAWJBR01. The sequence goes on from CAWJBR010000002.1 coordinate 1,244,939, forward strand.
TCACCAGGCTCGGCTCCTTCCGCCGCATCCACGGCTTTGCGGCCCACTACTACTGCGGCACCGCCGGCGCCGCCACCCAATACACTCCCGATCAATGGTACGAACTGCTTTACAAGGCAACCCTGATGGAACGCCTGATCCTCCAGCAGCACGCCGCCATGAGCGAGTTTGATCCCGACCATCAGATCGGTCTGATCGTGGACGAATGGGGCACCTGGCACCCCCCTGCTCCCGGCCGCAATCCCAAGCACCTCTGGCAGCAAAACACGATGCGCGACGCCCTGGTCGCCGCCATCACCCTCGACATTTTCAACCGCCACGCCGACAAAATCATCATGGCCAACCTCGCCCAAACGGCCAACGTGTTGCAGGCCCTGTTCCTGACCGACGGCGAAAAATTGATCGCCACGCCAACCTACCACGTCTTTGACATGTACAAGCCCCACCAGGGCGGCCAAGGCATCACCATGGACATCCAAGCCGACCAACAACACCAGCTTCCCGGCCTGATGGGCTCGGCTTCCATCCAAGGCGAAACTCTAACCTTAAGCCTCGTCAACCCCAGCGCAAGCAATCCCGTCGAAGCGGCAATCGAACTGCTCGGCGCCCAGGCGAAAGAAGTCCGCATCACCGAGCTGTTCCACCCCGACATTCACGCCCACAACACCTTCGATTCCCCCGGCATGGTAAAGCCCAACACCACGGCCGCGCGTCCTGGCAATGAACCCTGGAGGCACACGCTGCCGCCGGCGTCGATAACGGTTTGGCGAACGAAGTTGGAGTGAGAATAAGTTATGGCGCTCGGTGAACACCAAATAGTTTTGTCACTATTTGCACCGCCTGACACCCGGAAAACCATCCTTCAGGAGTTTGCTATCGGCCATTTTCGGCTGTATGATTTTAGCGGTGTTTCTCACTCACTGAGCTTTGCGCCCAGTGCGAGCGACAGCCCGTCCGTGATACGGATGACAACTTGAATTGACGCGTGTGCGTCAAGACGCTGGTTCAGCGAAACGGCCAAATTTGAGATACAGAGCCAGTGCCTTGTGCCCGCGCCCCGCAAGGGGCGTCGGACAGGGTACGTTCTGTATACCCCTTGGCCGGGGTCGCTGAGCGTCCTTGTTTCGACGCTCTTTTTTTATGGCTATGGGGAGGCAACCATGAACGATAAAAATTCAAGACCTATGAAGGTAGTAGCTGTCTCAAAAGGGCTGTTCTCCGATGAAGAATGGGCGGAAATCTGGGATGCTCTGGGCTTTTCACCGCAACAGCGCCGGATCGTAGCCCTGCTATTCGAAGGAATGGCCGACAAACAAATTGCGCGACATCTGGAAATTGCATTCCCAACTGTTCGGACACACATCCATCGTATCTTTACTCATCTTGGCGTTCATGATCGGACGGAACTGATGCTTCGGGTTATTGGGGAGTTTCGCCGTAGGTGTCGTAACTGTCCACATCGCCACGGCCGGCACTGTCGCTATTTTTGATGTCATCAAAATTGTCGGATTGCAGGCTTTATCACAGAATCGAGAATGACACGCGATAAGCGATGTCCCCATTGGGATTTGTGCGGATGGCGAGCAAGAAAGGAGCGATACAGATGCGCGGTAGTTTGATTGGATTCCCGCTCATGGTGCTCTTTTTATTGCCAGGATGCACCGCCGTGAAAACTTTTCGAGGAATGAAGTTGAGCGAGGACGGAGTCCTCATCCACGGGGTTCCACCGGTTTTACAGGATAAAACGACGTCGTGCGGCCCGGCATGCGTTGCTGCGGTTTGTGGCTATTGGGGAGTCCGGATTAATCCCGCCGATCAAAAAACGAGTAAAGAAATTCCCGAATCATCCAGCAATTACTCCGCATCCGAACTGGCATTATTGGCGAAGACGGCTGGATTGGCCGCTTTTGCGTATAGGGGATCGGACGAAGATTTGAGGTATAACATTGCCAAAGGGCGACCTGTCATCGTAATGATCCCTAAACTTGCCGATCCCGCACAAGCATCGATTGGAATGGCGGGGCCGTTCATTGTCTGGATGTGGAATGAGTTTGCGCCTAAGCCGCCGCATTGGGTTGTTGTCATAGGAACTATTGGGAGTAGCGGAATCATAATTCATGATCCCGATGCCGGGCGTTTGCTAATTTCAGCGGACTTATTCGCACGCGGCTGGATGAAGACAGGACAATTGAGCGTGTTGATCTCACCAGTGCCGACAAAGGCGAGTTCGGGGGTGTCGTCGCCGCCCATGAGAAAGGAGGTTTACAACAGATAAAAACAAAGCGTCGTCGGAAATAGTTGGGCTACTGTTTTCTCAAAGGAAGGATGGAAAGTATGCATAAGTCATACATTGGGGCCGCAATGGCTCTTGTTATGTTTGTTGCCGGGTCTATCCCCGCCGGCGCGTCAGTCGTTTCTGGATCCGCGACTAGGGATGCCAAGGCGGCGGGCCCCGCATTTGTTCAATCCGGCAGCCGGTTGAGTGCGGCTGAATGCCATCGTTACGCACAAATGTCACAGGACAACAAGAAAGATGGTTTGCGCGCGGGAGATGCCAGTGCAGGTGAAACCGCGCTAATCGTTCTTGGTGTGTTGTTCTTGATCGGATGTGTTGCCGCGGCCGCGGCTTCCGGTGGTTCTAGCGGCAGTTGAGGAACTTTGGGGAATGGGCGTGGGGAGCGCTGCCCCCTGTCACCCCGGCATTTACGCGCCTTGGAGCCGTCGGCATCGCCGTGCTCCAAACTGCCGTTGGCGTAAAGCGATAAATGCCGGGGGTTACGGGGGCAGAGCCCCCGTTTTTCAGAAACGTCTTTTTTTGCGCCAGTCCACCGTAATTTTGAAAGAGTCTGTCTTTCCCCGGGGTGGGAGAATCAAAGCCGAGGTCGCTTCAGCGACCCCGCCGGAAGATTTTGGGAGCGGGTCAGTTGGAATGCCAGGCCCCTCGCATACACTTCCCCGGCCTGCTGGGCTCGGCTTCCATCCAAGGCGAAACTCTAACCTTAAGCCTCGTCAATCCCAGCGCAAGCAATCCCGTCGAAGCGACAATCGAACTGCTCGGCGGCCAGGCGAAAGAAGCCCGCATCACCGAGCTGTTCCACCCCGACATCCACGCGCTCAACACTTTTGACTCCCCTGAAACAGTAAAACCCAAGACTGCCACCGCACGCCTCAAAGGCAAGCCGTGGAGACGCGCACTACCGCCGGCTTCAGTGACGGTTTGGCGAACGAAATTGGAGTGATACGCATCTGGATCCAAGCTGCGCCGACAACCCCGTTTCGCCGCCGCCCGGAGGGCGACGCTCTTCGCGACTAAAACACGCGTCGCCCTCCGGGCGGCGGCGAAACGGAGCCACCAACGCCCAATTGAATCCAGAAGCGTATAAAGGGTTCTGTTACCCGCGTTTCATATCCAGGAAAATTTCCAGGTCCGCCCCCAGGTATACGCCGCCGCCCATGACGTGATCCATCGCCTTGAACGACTCGGAAACGGCGTTCATTTTGAACAGGTACCCGGAAGCGCCGCCCGCGAGGGCGGCGTCGATGTATTTTCGCTCGGTGTGCATGGAGATCATGATGATCCGGGGTTCGGCCGGGCTCGTCGCCCGTATCCGCCGGGTTGCTTCGATGCCGCCCATACCGGACATTGTCACGTCCATCAAAACCAGATTCGGCCGAGTCCGCCGAACCAGATCGATGGCCGATTCTCCATCACCCGCTTCGCCGACCACATGGATGTCCGGTCGGGTTTCCAAATGCTTCCGCATCGCTTCACGACACAGCCGGTTGTCATCGACGATCAACACGCGCACCGGCGATTTGCAACCCCATTGCCCCGATCCCATTTTGGCCCCAAAAAGAAGAGCGTTCGAACCAAGGACGCTCGCAGAACCCCCGCCAAGGGGCATGGAGAACGCACCTCGGCCGACGCCCCTAACGGGGCGCGGGCTCAAGGCACTACTTCTCCAAATCAAACTTGGCGGTTTTCTGCGAAGCAGCGTCTTGACGCACACGCGTCAATTTCAAATTGTCGCCATCGCCAATAAAGGCATGGCAAAAGCATGTTATCTCAACATTGAAGAATGGCAAGCGAAAGGATCGGAATATTCGAGCGGTGAAATAGTGCGGCGTTTATCGGCGGCTTCCCTTCTTCTCAGCTCACCTTCTGGCCTTGAAGAACCGTCGATTCAGAGACAACCGGCTCGGGGCGGTAATCGTGACAAACCAGCTTGGCGAACTCGGCCCAGAAAGTGTCGAACGCCTTGTCCAGCGAATAGCGGCTGACTCGCGTAACGGCCGTGCGGGACATCCGCAGCCGACGCGGTTCGTCATTCAATAGATCGTTGATGGCCGTACACCAGAGGGCCGGCTCAGTCCCCTTGAGAACCAGACCGGTCACGCCATCGTCCATGACTTCCTTGGGGCCGCCCTCGTCGCTGACGAGCACCGGCAAGCCGCACGCCTGCGCTTCCAGAATCACCTGCCCCAGCGTGTCGGTGCGCGAGGGAAACAGATACATGTCGCAGGAAGCGTACAACCGGGCCAGTTCCTTGTCGCCAAGGTAACCGTAAAAATACGCGGGCAGGCCGGCGAGCTCTTCCTTCATCTTCTTCAGATACGGACCATCGCCCGCGATAATCAACGCCGCATCCCGGCGAATTTTGCATAGTTCCTTGAACGCCTCGACCAGCACCGGAAGGTTCTTCTCCAGACTGATCCGGCCGCAAAACAGCAACCGGTAAGGCTCGCCGATGTTTTGCCCGGCCCAGTAATTGATATCGCGGTACGAGACGTTGAACTTGTCCGTGTCCACGCCGGGAGTGGTCGCGACAAGCCGATCCTCCCGAACGCCAAGTTGACGCAACGGCTCGAAATACTGCCGGGTTCGGGAAAAAACCTTGTCAAACCGGCCGTAAAGCAGACGCATGTAAAAAGTCGTCAGCAACGCCAATCGGTTGTCGCCGGTGATGTTCTGCACAAAGGCGGGGAAGTCCGTGTGGTACGTGCCCAGCACCGGAATGCGAAGCATCTTGGCGACGATCAAGCCGCAAAGCCCCATGGCGCCCGGGGTGGATATCTCGATGGCGTCGAACTGCTGGCGATCGGCCCATTCCATGATTTCCAGAAGCGGCGGAAGGTTCAACTGCAACTCCGGGTAATACGGCAAATGCCTGGAGAAAATCGGGGTGAAGTTTTTTCGCCAGGGAAAGTCGTAGCGGACCTCTTTGGAGCAGGTATGCACGACCAGCGTGCGGCCCTTGCGGGCGGCCTGCTCGCTCATGTCACGAATGAACCGCCCTACGCCGTTGACCTCGTCGAGCGTGTCGGTAAACAGACCCACCTTGATCTTGTTCGGATCGGTCACAACCCCGTGGCCGGTAATTCGAGAAAGCAAGTGTCGCTCCTGGTTCTGATGAAAGAACGAAAAATAGTACGGCACGAGCAGAAACTGCTGGGCCAGGACGGCCGAAATCGAATCGAAGACCCCGGTGAGACGGGCGTCCTTGATCGCCGCCTCGGCCGCATCGGCAATCGCAACGGCGGTGTCCCGGTTGATGCCGGCGGCAAATCGAAACATCGAATCATGCCGACCCAGCGGCGCATCGCCCTCGCGAATCGCCGCCAGCAGATCGGGATGCTGCGCCAGACGCGCCTTGGCGGAATCAAGGAACGACGCGGCGAGAATTCCCGCGGCTCCGCCGGACGTTTGCCGGCTCCCCCACGGACGGCGGACCACCCCGGCGAGGCTTGCGAGTTTTTTCTTGAGAACCAATCCGACCAGTTGCCGCTTGCTCGGCGCCGGGCGTTCGCCCACGAACGCCTGGAGCAGCAGCGTCGGCAGGGTCGGTGACCGGCCCGCGGGAAGCATCTGCCGCGAAAAGTACCGCACCGCCACCCCGAACATGTTATGGGCCAGCTTCAATCCCGAGCCCGAATCGCCCCCCGGCTGGCAAACGCCCTGTCGCAAACACTCCAGAACCTCGTCCACGCTGCGCACGTCATGGGGAAATTCGGTCCAGGTCCGGCCGACGTTCAGCAGACCGTGATCGTCGCTGCCCCCGACGCGGGCCTTGAACCACGGCTCGGGCCAGCGCGGTACGATCCGATGCTTGTCCGCCAGAACCTGGATCTGCTGGCGGGTAAGCTCGTTGAGCAGCGGGTCCAGCGCCTCCCGGTGCAACATGCTGTGAGCTCCGTTCAAACATTCGAAACCCTTGAACAGGAGAATCAATCGCTCCAGATGCCAGCGTTCCAGCCGGTCGTTTTGGCGATACAGCGGATGAGCCACCGCATGCGCAATTCGATGTTGTTCGATATATTCGGCAACGCGATAAATGTCGCGGGCGGCGGACTGCAACGCGACATGGTCGGCGGCCGTAACGCCCCATACCAGCACGTGCATCTTGCAATCGTCTTCCGGAAACCAGCAGCTCAGTTCCTCACCGACCAGAACATCGGGTTTGACGCCGAGCTGGGCCATGCCGTCAATACTGTCGTGGTCGGTAATGGTGACAAAGTCCATCCCCCGCCGCTTGGCCTGGGCATAAACCTCGCGGGGCCGCGAATAACTTTCGGGACACCCTATCGCGTTCAGCATCGCCTCGGAAGCTTCGTTGCTGGCATCACTATGACAGTGCAGATCGACTCGCTTGGGGGCGGGAGCGTAAAGCGAATTTGTCATGAGCATGGCCGGTTCCTTTCCGCGGTGAAAAACCAGTCGGAGGTCGGAAGGCGGCGTCCTGCCCGGCAAGTCATTCACAACCTCCAGACCTCCGAGCCGCCAAAATCCCTGCTTCAAGCATCGGCAACGGAAGTAAAGGGCGCGACGGCTTTTGGTTAAAGTTTGGACAAATCCGCTTCATCTTTTCGTAACAGCCATTGGAAACGGCCGAACTGTCGCATACACTTGGGCGGCTGGGGGATCAAACACAGAAGGACGTTGCCCATGCAGATCGGCAAGAACAAAGTGACTTCGATCGAGTACACGCTCACCAACAATCAGGGCGAGGTACTGGACACCTCCAAGGGCCGCGAGCCGCTGGAATACATCCACGGAACCAACGCCATCATCCCCGGCCTGGAAAGCGCCCTGGAAGGCAAAGTCGCCGGCGATTCGATCAAGGTGACGATCCCGCCCGAACAAGCCTACGGCCAGAAAGACCCGACCATGGTTCAGGGCATCCCCCGCTCGAATTTTTCGGGCGTCAGCGACATCAAGGTGGGCATGCAGTTCCAGGCCCGCAGCGCCGCCGGGATGCGCGTGGTCACGGTCGTGGGCGTCAGCGACGACACCATCACCGTTGACGCCAACCACCCGCTGGCCGGCGTGACGCTGAATTTCGACGTCACCGTCGTCAGCGTGCGCGAAGCCCGCGAGGAAGAGCTCAATCACGGCCACGTCTGCCATGGCCACGGCGAAGGCTGCGGCAACTGCCACTGATCGGGCCGTTCATCCGAACAACAAGCGATCTCCAGCCCCCGGCGCGCCGGGGGCTGCTTGTTTTATTATCGGACCCGCTGAAAGAAGTCCGTCGGCATTAAGTCACAGTCCGGCTCGGTCGAAGAATTGGATGGACGGGAAATTTTCACCCTTTCTCGTCATCCGAGCAAGACTAATGCGTATCTCGGCTTTCAATTATTCGTTCCTCCACCGCCACGGCGCAACGCTGGGTATCTTTGCCTTCGCGGTGCTGGTCAGCGCCCTGGCCTGGCAACTGGCCTTGGAACAGCAGCACGTCAACCGTGTCGCCCGCTTCGACCGGGAAACGGCCCAGGCGATTGCCCTGTTCCGCGGCCGCCTGCGCGAGTGCGAGAACGCCCTGCGAGTGGCGCAGTGCCTCTTCACCGCCAACAATCCGGTCGAACCGGACGAGTGGCGGTCCTTCGTAACCGGACTGAACCTTGAACGCAGCTATCCGGCCATCAAAGCACTGGGGTTTATACCGGCCGGCACCGGCCAAACCGAACCCGCCGTTCGCCTCATACACCCCGATCCGCAAGACGGAGCCCGAATCTTTCTCGACGAAAGTCGCCGTCAGGCCATGGACCTGTCCCGCGACACCAACACGCCCATCCTTGCCGGCCACATCCAATTCCACCCCCGCTCCGGCCAAACGTCTCACCCGATCCTTTACCTGCCCGCCTACCGCAAAACCGCGACCCATGAAACCCTCGCCCAGCGGCAATCGGCCATTGACGGATGGATTTTCGCATCCCTTCAGCCGGACAAACTGCTGACGGACGTGCAAAACGCCCTCGCCCCCGGCATCGACCTGAGCATAACTGACGCCCCACCCCCGCACCCCGACACCGACCGCCCGTATCGCGATGAGACGGACCTGGCCAGCGAATCCGTTATCGCGTTCGGCGGGCGGGATTGGACGCTTCAGCTCCGGGCGACGCCGCAATTCTCGGCCGGCATCTCCGAAACCCGGCCTCTGCAGATCATCATCGGCGCTATCACCTTGAACCTGGCGCTGATGGGCATCTTCTGGTCGCTGAGCTCGACACGGGCCGGCGCCATCTCGCAAGCGGAAAAAACCGCCCGCACCTTGCGCCAAAGCGAAGACAAGGCCCGCACCCTGGCCCTGATCGCCAGCCGCTCGGACAATGCCGTCATCCTGACCTCCGCCCGCGGCCGGGTGGAATGGGTCAATCCCGAATTCACCCGCCTGACCGGTTACAACTTCGACGAAGTGCGCGGCGAAAAACTCTCCTCCCTGCTGCGCGAGGTGGACCCGCAAACCAACGAAATGCTCCGCCGGCAATTCCGCCGGGGCAGCGTCTTCCAATTTGAAATCGCCAACGTCTCCAAGGAAGGCCACAAGTACTGGGCCTCGCTCAAGGTCCAGCCCTTGCGCGACAGCCAGGGCAAGATCGTCAGTTACATGATCCTGGCCAGCGACAACACCGTGCGCCGGCGGCTGGAACAATTCGAAACCGACCGGCGGGCGATCGTGGAAATGATCGCACAACACAAGCCCCTGGAAGAGACGCTCGTGCGGATACTGACGCTGTTGCAGCGGCACGTGCCGGACTCCGCCGCTTCGGTCATGCTGCTGCGGGACGGAGAATTGGAGCATTTCGGCCCGGAACTGCCCGAAGATTTTCGCACCGCCATCACGGCCCGCGCCATGCGCCTGGCGGCCGGTCTGTGCGAACTGGGCAACGGCAGCGAGGCGACTGTGACCAACATCGCCGAAGACGCCGTCTGGCAGAACCTGCGGGAAGCGGCCGCGGCGGCGAACCTCGCCGGATGCTGGTCCGTCCCGTTGACGTCCGGAGAAGGCGGAGTCCTGGGCGTCTTGACGGTCTACTGCCGAAATTGCCGCCAGCCCCAGGGGCCGGAAGCGGAAATGCTCGACATGACCGCCAAGGTCGCCGCCATCGCCGTGGAACATCGCCAACTGACCGACCGCCTTGCCCGCCGGGCCCAGACCGATCCGCTGACCGGCGTGCCCAACCGGGCCCTGCTGGAAGACTGCCTCGCCCAGGCCATCACGCGGGCGGAGCTGCATCAGCAGATGGTCGGCCTGTTCTTCATCGACCTCGACCGCTTCAAGCTCATCAACGACACGCTCGGCCATCAGGCCGGCGACGAGCTGTTGCGGCAGGTCTGCCAGCGGCTGCAAGGCAGCATGCGTCATACCGACACGCTGGTGCGCATGGGCGGCGACGAGTTCACGCTGATTCTCCCGGAACTGCGCGACCGCCAGAACGCCGTCATGGTGGCCCAGAAACTGCTGGACGCCATGCGCAAGCCCTTCGACGTCGCCGGCCACGAATTGTTCGTCTGCGCCAGCATCGGCATCGCCGTCTATCCCCAGGACGGGGCCGACGTCGCCACGCTCCAGAAAAACGCCGACACGGCCATGTACCGGGCCAAGGCCGCGGGCGGCCATACCTTCCAGTGCTTCGCGCCGGAAATGAACGCCACGGCCCGCGAGAAGCTCGAAATGGAAAATCAGTTGCGCCGCGCCATCGAACACGGCGAGTTGCAACTGCACTACCAGCCCCAGACCGACCGCCTGGGCCGGATCGTGGGCGTCGAGGCCCTGCTGCGATGGAACCACCCGAAGATGGGAATGGTTTCGCCGGCGAAGTTCATTCCCCTGGCCGAGGAAAGCGGGTTGATCGTCCCCATCGGCGCCTGGGTGTTGAACGAAGCCTGCCGGCAGAACAAACGCTGGCAGGACGCCGGTCTGACGCCGGTGAAGGTGGCGGTCAACGTCTCGGCCATGCAGTTCGCCCGCAACGACTTTTTGGAAATCGTCTCCCAGGCCATGGCCGAAAGCGGCCTGGAATCCCGCTGGCTGGAGTTGGAACTGACCGAAAGCCTGTTGATGCACAACACCACCGACACGGCCGAAAAATTGGCGAAAGTGCGCGAAATGGGCTTGGGCATCGCCATCGATGATTTCGGCACCGGCTATTCCTCGCTGGCGTACCTGCAACGCCTGCCCATCGATATTCTGAAGATCGACCGGTCCTTCGTCAGCGAACTGACGGCCGAATCCATGCAACAGCCCGGCGGCAACGACACGGCCATCGTCCGCGCCATCGCCTCCATGGCCCACAGCCTGAACATGAGCGTCATCGCCGAAGGCGTGGAAACCGAAGAACAGCGCCAATGCCTGCTGGCGATCGGATGCGACATGCTGCAAGGGTACTTGATCAGCAAGCCCATCCCCGCCGACCGGATCGATCCGCTGCTGCGCATCGCCGGCAAGCCCGCCGATGACTCTCCTCCCATGGCCTTGTCGGCTTAAACCGCACGCCCGAAAGTGTCGCCCTTCGGGCGACGGCGAAACGGGGGCTGGTCAGAACGATTTCTTACATCCACTTGCCCTGCTGAAATCCTCTCTTTCGCCGCCCAATTCCCGCAGTGGCTTGCTCTTCGCGGCTTTGCCCAACGGTTCTCGGCACCGCTTGCGGTTTCGCGGATCAGCCCCCTCCGTTTCGCCGCCTTCCCAGAGTATTTCAGCAGAGCAACATCCATTGAGTGCGCACGCAAGAGGTGTCGAGGATCTGCACCACGGCCTCGCCCAGTCGGCGCGAAGCCAGCGCCGTGGCCGCCTCCAGCCGGCTCAGATAAGACAGCAGGCCCGGATGACGCAGCAATCCCGCGGCCAGCGCTCCGGGGCGGGGGTTGCCCACCTCGTCAATAAACCGCAGCACGATCGGGTCCAGCGTCTGAACGGACGTGTCGCTGATCGCGCGAATGCCAATGAAGGGAACGCCCGCCCGGGCCGCCGCCTGCCGGACGATGGCCGTCTCCATATCCACGGCCACGGCTCCCGTCCGCCGCAAAAGGTCCGCCTTGCCCGCGGGCGAATCCACCAATTTGCCCGCGGTATGAATCTTGCCTCGCAGCCAGCCACTGGCCAAAGCCAGGTCCGGCGACGAATCGTCGAGGATGACATCGCCCACGCGCAGCGACGGGTCCAGCGCCGGCCAGCCCGGCCATGATGATGCCGCAGGCCGCTTGCCGCTTGATCTCCGCCGGCAGACGAACCGCGCCGATCCCGATGGGGTGCAGTTCGATGCTCACGTCGCAGTGTTCCAGCGACAGCGGCGCACGGCGGGCGGAGTATCCCGCCCCCAAAGCCTCGGCAATCGCGCGGGCCTCGACATGCACGGCCGTGAAAATCATCAGTTTTCGTTTCATCACGGTCGCGATATCGTACCACAGGCCCAGAACTTTCGGCACCGCCTTTTTCACCACGGAGGCACGGAGGGAGAAGAGAATGATGAATTAGGAATGATGAACGATGAAGGAGGAAAGAAGAGCAGTTAATAAAAGCTGGTTTTCTTCCTCCTTCATCATTCATCATTCATCATTCTGACTTCTCTTCTCCCTCCGTGTCTCCGTGGTGAAAAAAATCTCCTTCGCGGTTGAAATAAAGATTTCAGGAGCAGACCCATGCCCGTACCGGCTTCGCAAATGTGGACCGTGGCAACCTACGTGCTGAAGCAGAAGCTGCGGCGGCGTAAGCGCTATCCGCTGGTGCTGATGCTCGAGCCGCTGTTCCGCTGCAATCTGGCCTGCTCCGGGTGCGGGAAAATTCAGTACCCGGCCGAGATTTTGCGCAAACACCTCTCGCCCGAAGAGTGTTTCCAGGCCGTCGAAGAGTGCGGCGCGCCGATGGTCAGCATCCCCGGCGGCGAACCGCTGCTGCATCCGCAAATCCAGCAGATCGTGCAGGGTTTGGTGGACCGGCGGAAATACGTCTACCTGTGTACCAATGCGTTGCTGCTGAAAAAGAAGCTGGATTTGTTTACGCCCAGTAAATACCTGACTTTCAGCGTTCACCTGGACGGGCAGCGGGAACATCACGATGAATCCGTCTGCCGGCCGGGCGGATACGACATCGCCGCGGAGGCGATCCGCCTGGCCATCGCCCGAGGCTTTCGGGTGACGACCAACACCACGCTCTTTGAAGGGGCCGACCCCAAAAGCGTGCGGGCGTTTTTCGACGAAATGATGGACCTGGGCGTGGAGGGGATGACGCTCTCGCCGGGCTACAGTTATGAGAAGGCCCCGGACCAGGGGCGGTTTCTGGGCCGCCAGCGTACCCGCTCGCTATTTCGGCTGATCCTCAGCAACCGCAAGAAACGCTGGAAGTTCAACCAAAGCCCGCTGTTCCTGGATTTTCTCATGGGCCGGCGGCACTACCGCTGCACCCCCTGGGGCATGCCCACCTACAACCTGTTCGGCTGGCAGAAACCCTGCTACCTGCTCCAGGACGGTTACGCGGACAGCTTTCAGCAGCTTCTGGACTCCACCTGCTGGGACAACTACGGCACCGAAAGCGGCAACCCCAAGTGCGCCAACTGCATGGTCCACAGCGGCTACGAAGCCAGCGCCGTGGACCACACCTTCAGTTCCCTCGGCGGCTTTCTCGCCGCCATCAAAGCCACCCTTTTCGCCAGCCGCTGCGCAGACGAAGAAGCCCGCCAGGCCCTCCAAGATTGCAAATCCGGCATCCCCGTCCCCCTGACCATCAGTGCGACACGCGAGAAGTAAAGAAGATTTTGAACCGCCAAGAAAGACAAGGATGAACGATGAAGGATGAAAGAAGAGCAGTTAATAAAAGCTGGTTTTCTTCCTCCTTCATAATTCATCATTCATCATTCTGACTTCTCTTCCCTTGGCGGTTCAACCTTTCCCCCGCCGTGCATATCAACTCAACTACTCCCGGCTATGAGCCAACAACGCTGCGGGGCGGGATTTCATTTCGCGCGTCGCCTGCAACCGCCGGTAGCGGGCCAGGGCGGTGAGGGGGAAATACAGGCGGTAGAGGTGATACTTCAGATAGAAGACCTGCGGGAAGCCCGTGCCCGTATACGGCTCTTCCTCCCAGGAACCGTCGGCGGTCTGGTGGTCGATCAGCCAGCCAATGGCTTTGACCAAGGCAGGGTCTTGCGCGTCGGCGACGGTCATCAATCCCATCGCGCCCCAGGCGGTCTGGGAGGCGGTGCTGGGGCCTTGGCCCTTGAGTGAAGGGTCTTCATAGGATTCGCAACTCTCGCCCCAGCTTCCGTCCGACTTCTGACACTGACGCAGCCAGTCGGCGGCGCGACGGACGTAGCGGCGGCCCATCCGTTCGCCGACGACGTGCAGTCCGGTCAACACCTGCCAGGTGCCGTAGACGTAGTTCACCCCCCACCGGCCGAACCAGCAGCCGTCGGAGTCCTGCTGGTCGATGAGAAAACGGATGGCGCTGCGGACGGCCGGATGCCGGATGGACATGCCGCACCGGCCGAAACACTCCAGCACCCGGCCGGTGATGTCGGGACAACTGGGATCCTGCATGGCGTTGTGATCGGCGAAGGGCACGTGTTCGAGAATCGGACGATGTCGCGTGCGGTCGAAGGCCGCCCAGCCCCCGTCTTCGTTCTGCAATGCCAGCAGCCACTTGAGCCCGCGCCGCACGGCCGCCTCGGCAGCGTCTCCGCCGAGCCGGTGCAGGGCCATGACCACCATCGCCGTATCGTCCACGTCGGGGTAATGGGGATTGGCGAACTCGAAGAACCAACCCGACGGCTCGACGGAAGCGGGACAATTCATCTGCCAGTCGGAGCCGACGCGGCATTCCTTGTCCAACAGCCAGCGAGTGGTTCGGCGGGCCGCGTCGGAATCTTCGGTCAAACCCGCTTCGGCCAGGGCGTTCATCGCCAACCCCGTATCCCAGACCGGCGACAGGCACGGTTGAATGCGGATGGCATCGTCTTCACGAATGAACAATTCCTTGAGATGGCGGTGCGCCTCGATGACCCGGGGATGATCGTCCGAATACCCCAAGGCGCGCAGCACAATGAGGATGTAAACCATCGGCGGGAAAATCGCGCCCAACCCCTCCGAGCCTTCCATGTGATCCAGCAGCCACTGCTCGGCCTGGCGAAGAGCGGTCTTGCGCGGCAGCTTGATGGAGACTTTCTGGTATTGCTTGAGGGCCAGGTCCAGCAGAAGAAACATCTCGCGCAACTGCCGGGCAGACTGGTCAACCGCCCGGTCGGCCGCGCCGCTCCGGTAAATAATTCGGCAATGGACTGAGGGCCGGCCAGCTTGCGCACGAAACGCAATTCGCTGATGATGGCCAGCGGCAGGATCATCGTGCGCGTCCAGGCGGAGACGGCATAAAGATTGAAGTAAAACCACCGGGGCAGAAAGATGATCTCCGGCGGAATGGCGGGGCAATCGTTGTAGCCGATCTGACCGAGGGCGGCCAAGTAGAAGTTGGTAAAGCTGTTGCACCTTTCCGCCCCCCCAAGCCGCAGGCACACTTCGCGGGCGCGGGCCATGTGGGGCGCGTCCGGCGAATCGCCCATCAGCTTCAGGGCGAAGTAGGCTTTGACGGTGGCGGACAAATCGGCCTTGCCGCCGGGGTATTGCGTCCAGAAACCCCCGGGCTGCTGCAAGGAGCGAAGATACCGGGCGATCAGGGGCAGGTCCGGGTCGGCCTCCTGAGAGAGGATGAACTTCAGCAGGATGTATTCCGATTCGAGAATGCTGTCGCCCTGGATTTCCCCGACCCAGTAGCCGCCGGCCTGATGCCTGGCCAGCAGGGCGTCCTGCGCCCGTGACAGAGCGTTGTCCAATGCGATCCCGATCACTATTTCCCCTTCCCTGTTAAGGGATTATTTGTCCGCGGCCCATTGTGAAGCAACAGGGCTTTTTTTGGCAACGGCCGTTATTGCCGGGAAAACGCGAGAGCGGGCCACCGCCTGCTGGTCAAGGAGCTTGGCGACCAGACCGGTCCAGCCGGTCTGATGAATGGCCCCCAGGCCCTGGCCGGTGTCGCCGTTGAAGCATTCGTAAAACAGCAGGCAGTCGCGGAAATACGGATCGTTCCGCATCAGCGGGCAGGTGTACATGGGGCGGTTGCCGTCCCGGTCGGGCAGAAACAGGGCGCACATCCGCCGGCCGATCTCCAAGGCGATCTGGTTGAGGGTCATCATCCGGCCCGAACCGGTCGGGCATTCCAGGGTGAAGTTTTCCTCATAGAACCGGTCGTAGACGCGCAGGGCGGTAATCAGCATGAAGCCGGTGGGAAACCAGACCGGGCCGCGCCAATTGCTGTTGCCGCCAAACAGACGGGAGGAGGATTCGGCCGGCTCGTAGCAAACCGTCCACTGCCACGGACCCGAGGCCAGCACATAGGGACGGTCCTGGTGATAGCGCGAAAGCGAACGGATGCCGTAAGGAGAAAGAAACTCCGTTTCATCCAGGGTGCGGCGGAGGATGGTGCGGAGGCGGTCGTAGTTGACGATGGACAGCAGGCAGCGGTGGCCGTCGGGGGTCCAGATGCAGGCGATGCCGCTGGAAAGCTCCGGACGGTTTTCCATCAGCCAGTCGTAGCGGGCTTTGAAGTTGGGCAGCTTATCAAACCAACTGTGCTCCAACACCTGGGCGGCGAAAAGCGGCACCAGACCAACCAGCGAACGGACGGCAAGCTGTCGGGCCGGGCGGTCATGATCGTCAACGGCGTGGACTACGTCGTAGTACCAGCCGTCCTTATCGTTCCACAGGTTGACGCCCCGGCCGTCGGTTTCGTTGATGGCGGCGGAGATGGCCATGAAGTGCTCGAAAAACTTGATGCCGACGTGTTCGTAAACGCGATCCTCCTGGGCCAGCTCCAGACCGATGGCCATGAGGTTGAGACAAAACAGGCCCATCCATCCGGTGGCGTCGGCCTGCTCAAGATGGCCGCCGCCGGGCAGCGGCTGAGAGCGGTCGAAAACGGCGATGTTGTCCAGGCCGAGGAACCCGCCCTGGAAAATGTTGTGGCCTTCGCGGTCTTTGCGGTTGACCCACCAGATGAAGTTCATCAGCAGCTTGTGATAGCAGCGTTCGAGAAACGCCCTGTCGCCTTTCTCGCCGTGGGCGTGCTTGTCCATGTTGTAGACGCGCCACACGGCCCAGGCCTGCACCGGCGGATTCACGTCGGAAAACTCCCACTCGTACGCGGGAATCTGACCGTTGGGATGCATGAGCTGTTCGCTGACCAGGAGTTCGATCTGCTGCTTGGCAAAGTCAACGTCGATCATGGCCAGCGGGATGACGTGAAACGCCAGGTCCCAGGCGGCAAACCAGGGATACTCCCACTTGTCGGGCATGCTCATCACGTCGGCGGCAAACAGGCTGGCCCAGTCGCTGTTGCGGCCATGAAGCCGCTGGGCCGGGGGCGGAAACTCCGGGTTGTCCCCGTGAAGCCAGGCGTACACGTCGTAATAGTAAAATTGTTTGGACCAGAGCATGCCGGCAAACGCCTGGCGCTGGACAAGCCGCTCCTGGGCCGTAAGGGCGGGATGCTGCACGCCGGCGTAAAAAACGTCCGCCTCGGCGATGCGCCGCTCAAAACACGCCCCGAAACGGGAGAAGGGACGGGAGCTGTCGCGGTCGCTCAAGACCAGCCGCACCTGCGAACTTTGGCCGGGGGGAATGACAAACCGGTAATGCAGCCCGGCCTTGGTGCCCTTGTGCAAAGGGTTCACCACGTCAGGCGATTCGTGGACGATGTGGTTGTGAAAGGCGTCTTTGACGAAGGCTTTGGGGTTGGGAATGTTGTAAAGCCGCTGGGTGTTGGTTTCGTTATCGGTAAACAGGGCGGCGGGCGATCCGTCGGCACTGAAAAATCTCCTGCCCAGGGTTTCGTGGGTGCAAAGCAGTTGGGTGCCGTGAGAATTCCGGGAGTGAAGTTCGATCAGGGGTTCCTTGCCGCGCACCGGACCCCAGGCCCAGGTGTTGCGGAACCACAATTGCGGGATCAAATGAAGCACGGCCTCTTCCGGCCCGCGGTTGAAGGCGGTGATGCGAACCAGCGTTTCCTCCGGCCCGGCCTTGGCGTATTCGACAAAAACGTCGAAGTAGCGCGAGCCGTCAAAGATGCCGGTATCGATGATTTCGTATTCGGGCAAGTCGCCTTTGCGGGAGGCGTTGACCTGAACAAGCCGGTCGTAGGGAAACTCGGCCTGGGGATACTTGTAGAGGAACTTCATGTAGGAATGAGTGGGCGTGGCGTCGAGATAGAAATAGAGTTCCTTGACGTCTTCGCCGTGGTTGCCTTCGGGGCCGCTCAGACCGAAGAGGCGTTCCTTGAGGATCGGGTCGTTTTCGTTCCACAGGGCCAGGCCGAAACACAGAATCTGCCGGTCGTCGCACCACCCGGCCAGCGCGTCCTCCCCCCAGCGGCAGGCCTTGGAGCGGGCCATGTCATGGGTAAAGTAAGTCCAGGCGGAACCGTCCGGGCTGTAATCCTCACGCACCGTCCCCCAGGCGCGTTCGCTGACGTAAGGCCCCCATCGCTTCCAGTCCCTGCGACCGTGGCGATGGTCGAGCAAACGCTTCTGTTCGGCTGCAGCCGGAGCCTGAGACATCAGTAAAAAGCCTCCCTGCCGCGCTCGTGATATCGAAGTTCCGCTTCGCCGTCGCCCGCAGGGCGACATGTCTGCTTGTCGCAACGAACAGACGCGCCGCCCTGCGGGCGACGGCGAAACGAGGCTGCGGACACTCGCCCCCTATTTCCTGAACCCCTTTCGGCGCTGGTTGCTGTAGCGCGCCAACGCGTCTTCGATAATCGAATAGGCCGCCTTGGCCGGCTGGATTTCGTCCACCTCCACCGCCTTGCCTTCCAGTTGCTTGTAGTCCTGAAAGAACCGCTGCAGCATGCGCAGCCGGTGGGCCGGCATTTGCGCCGCTTCGTAATAGTCGTTAAATTCCGGGTCTTCCGTGGCGATGGCGATAATCTTGTGGTCTTTCTTTCCCGAATCGATCATCGTCATCAATCCAATGCACCGCGCGTACATCAGCGTCAGCGGCACCACCGCCTCCTGGCAAAACACCAGCACGTCCAGCGGGTCGTCGTCTTCCGCCAGCGTCTGCGGGATGAAGCCGTAGTTGGCCGGGTAGTAAGCCGCCGAATAGAGCATGCGGTCCAGCTTGATCAGCCCGCTGGCCTTGTCCAATTCGTACTTCACGCTCGATCCCGAGGGGATCTCGATGATGCTGAAAAATTCCTGGGGAAGATGCTCCCCCGGAGTCACGTCATGCCACGGATGAATCATCGTCGGTCGCTCCCATCAAAAGCCGGCCGGCGTTCAGTCCGAACCGGGAGCCGGCCCCTAACTATAGGCGCGGCGGGCGCCGCGCTGCGGGAAAGTTGCCAAAGTGCGGGGAATCCTTCAAAATACGCCTTTGATGTCAATCCTCTCCGAAATCCTCGATTACAACCGTTCGTTCGTTCAGCGCAAAGAATACGAGGCCCTGCGCACCGACCGCTTTCCCAACAAGCGCATGGTCATCCTCACCTGCATGGATACCCGGCTGGCCGAACTGCTCCCCCGGGCCATGAACATCCGCAACGGCGACGCCAAAATCCTCAAGAACGCCGGCGCCCTGGTCTCGCACCCTTTCGGTAGCGTGATGCGCAGCATCCTGATCGCCGTTTATGAACTCAACGTCCGCGAAGTGGCCGTCGTCGGCCATCATGATTGCGGCATGGCCGGCTTGAGCAGCGACAGCGTGCTGGAAAAAATCCGCGGCCGCGGCGTCCCCCAGGGCGTGCTGAACACGATCCAGAACTCCGGCATCGACCTGCATCGCTGGCTGCACGGATTCGACTGCGTCAAAGACAGCGTCCGCCAAAGCGTCGGCATGATCAAAAGCCATCCCCTGCTGCCCAAAGACCTGGCCGTACACGGCCTGCTCATTCACCCCGAAACCGGCCATCTCGACCTGCTCGTCAACGGCTACGCCCCCGACAACCAAGAATAAAAACGCCTCGAACCGCGGAGGGAAGAGAATGATGAACGATGAATTATGAATGATGAAGGAGGAAAGAAGAGCAGTTAATAAAAGCTGGTTTTCTTCCTCCTTCATCATTCATCATTCATCATTCTGACTTCTCTTTCTTGGCGCTCTTGGCGGTCTTGGCGGTTCAATAATTTTCCAACGAAAAAAAAGTCAGGCAACTTGGCCGAACAGGGCGTCAACGAAACGCTGGGGATCGAAGGTTTCGACGTCCTGCGGAGTCTCGCCCAGGCCGATGAATTTGACGGGGATGTTGAGCTGCTCGCGGATGGAGATAATCACGCCGCCCTTGGCCGTGCCATCGAGCTTGGCGAGAAACAGGCCGGTAATGCCGATGGCCTGCTGAAAGTTCTTCGCCTGCAAGATACCGTTCTGGCCGGTCGTGGCGTCGAGCACGAGCAGAACTTCGTGAGGCGCGCCGGGGATGCGTTTGGCCACCACGTCACGAATTTTGGTCAGTTCGCGCATCAGGTGGTCCTGAGTATGAAGCCGGCCGGCGGTATCCACAATCAGCACGTCGATGCCGCGGGTCTTGGCCGCCTCGCAGGCGTCGTACGCCACGGCGGCGGGATCCGCCCCCATCTTGTGTTTGATGATCTCCACGCCCAATCGTTCGGCCCAGATGGTCAACTGATCCACCGCCGCCGCGCGGAACGTATCGCTCGCACAGACCATCACCTTCTTGCCCAATTCGTTTTTCAGCAGCCACGCGAGTTTGGCGATGCTGGTGGTCTTGCCCGCGCCATTGACGCCGGCCACGAGAATGACCGTGGGGCCGGCCGGGGCAAAATGCAGCTCCCGATCCGTCGGCGGCCAGTTGGCCAGCAGTTGCCGGCGGACGATCTCCAGGCAGTCGTCCGCATTTTTGATCCGGCCCATCCGCCAGTTGTCGCGCAGTTCGTTGACGAGCTTGTCAACGTTTTTCACGCCCATGTCCGCCTGAAGAAATTTCTCTTCCAGTTCCGCCAGAAACGTTTCATCGATCTGCCGGCCCGGAACGAACAGCGTGCGGACGTCGGTATTCAGAACCTGCGCCGTTTTCTTCAGCGCGCCCTTGAGCTTGTCGAGAGTTTGGGAAAAAAATCGCATGGGTTGGATGCGGCCGCGGAGGGAAAACTCACGGGCCGTCGTCTCCCTTTTCGCCACCGTGCGGCAGCGGCGCAACGCCCGTCAAAGCCAGGTGCTCCTTCAGCACGGCGTCGAGCACGCCGTTGATGAACGCGGCGCTCTGCTCGGTGGAAAACTGTTTGGCCAGCTCAATCGCCTCGTCAATCACAACCTTGGGAGGCGTAGCCGTATTGGTCAATTCCCAGACCGCCAACCGCAGCAGGTTCCGATCCACCGCCGGTTGCCGTCGCGGCGGCCACTGGGGCGCCAGCCGCTCCACCCAGCGGTCGGAGCTGTCGCGCTGCTCCCAGGCCGCGGTGGCCATGGCCAGGGCCGAAGAGCGGACGTCTTCGTTGTCGGAGCCGTCATTAATGATCTGACGGGCCATGTCCGGGTCGCTTTGTCCGTGGGTATCCCACAGGAAAAGCGATTGCATGGCCAGTTCTCGAGTTTTTCGTTTTTTCAACATCGGTTCCGAAAGTATAGAGACCCAAAGCCCAGTGGCAATGAGCAATGTTTTTCAACCCGCGGCCAATCACTACCGGCCTTTGGCCTTGTCCATCATGGCGATCATTTCCAACGCCGCCTCGGCCGAACGCTCGCCCACATGACCGTGCTTGCCCCCGATGCGGTCCAGAGCCTGCTGCTCGGTGTTGGTCGTCAAAACGCCAAAGATCACCGGCAGGCATTCTTCAACCGAAACCTGCATGATGCCCTGGGCACACTGCCCGGCCACGAAATCGAAATGCGGAGTTTCGCCGCGGATCACCGCCCCGAGACAGATGACCGCCCTGAACCGTCCGCTCCGGGCCAGCGCCTTGGCCGCAACCGGCAACTCGAACGCCCCGGGAACCCGATGAACCTGAAGCCGCGAGGACTCGATTCCAAACCCCGCCAACCGCCGTAGACACCCGGCAAGCAACTCATCCACGATCTTCTGATTAAATCGGGCGGCCACAACCGCAATCCTCGCATCACGCGGCACGTCACTCAAAACGAACTCGGGGGATTCAGTACTCATAAGCCGGTAGATTACGGAAAACCCCGCCAAAAGAAAGCCGCGGCGCAAAGCCCCGACCTTTTCGTTTCGCGGCGGCCCCCCGGGCCGCACTCTCCCCCCACTCAATCACCTTACGATTCCGCCGGCTCCACGATCGCCGTCATCGACCCTTTACACGTGGCAACGCGGGTATCCGCCCCATAGGCATGAATCTGATCCCGCTTGAACTCGGCCTTTTCCTTGTGGGTCGTCAGAACAATGGCCCGCCCGGTTCGATCAACCTCCTGAGCCAGTTGGCCGCCCATCTCCTCCGGATGCCCGAACAGGGCGCACAACATCTCGATCACATACTCATGGGTATGGTCGTCGTCATCCAGCAGAACCACATGATACGGCGGCAACGGCTTCGGCTTTTTCGGCGTCGCCTTGGGTTCGGCTACGGCGGATTGCGCTGAGTTGTCCGGCTGATCCTGAGACATGCTCCGATTCCCGTAAGCCTGCTAGCAAACCAAAAATGCGCCCAAAACGCAACACTTTTTTAAAAATAACGCCCCGCCCATCAGGGCCATCGCATTTAGGCTAACAGGGCTTCGATGAGGAATTTGCGACTCCAGCCGCAGGACTTTTGCTTAATCCGCAGGCTCGTCTTCATCGGTTTGCCGTTGTCTTTCTTAATCTCCCACCGCTTGAGCTTGTTGATCGCGATCCGCCGCAGTCGCGAGAAGTTCTCGGCCCCGTGCTTGATCCGCAGGCGGCACTGATCCTCGTTGAGGCTCACGTCCAGTTGCCAGTGCAGCGTGTTTTCAATGCCCCAGTGCCGCCGGATCGCCGCCGCGTGCAGCTTGGCGTCAGTCCCCGGATGGCTGCTGATGAAGTACCGCCGCTCCACACTCACCTTCCCCTCCAAGTCCCCCAAGTCCCGCCGCGTCGATTCCACCACGACCAACGCCGCCAGACCCGGCCAGGCCGAGAGCAAATCCTCCCCCAGCCAGTCCACCTCGTCGGTCACCCACACCCGCCGCTTCTCGATCCGCCCGTGGCCGGCGTCGTCCTGTTGGTCATACCCGTGACGCAGGGCTGAAAAACCGTCCAGGACCGCCTCGTCCAGCAACGCCTTGACCTTCCGGTGCAGGGTGGGCTGGTTGTCCTTGACCGCCAGGATGTAGCGGCCCTTTTGCCCGAGGATCTGAGCGGCGATCTCCCGCTGGCAGCCCATCGCATCGATCGTCACCGTCGCCCCGGCCAGGCTCAGCATCGCCAGCAGCTTGGGAATGGCCGTGATCTCGTTGCTCTTGGCGTCGGTGGCCAGCTGTCCCAGCACCACCTGGTTTTGCGTCGCAAAGGCGCTGACCATGTGAACGGGGGTCTTGCTCCAGGCATGCCTCCAACTCCGCCGCAGCGTCTTGCCGTCCACCGCGACGAACAGGCCCGCGCCGTCGCCGACCAGCGTGGCGGTCCAGTGGTTGAAGGCCTTCTCGAACGCCAGGGGGTCGAGCAGGGCGAAGAGGCGGTCGAAGGTGTCGTGGCTGGGGATGCCGTGGGGCAGGTCCAGAAAGGTCTGGAGCCATTGGAGGTTGCCCCATCCCCACGCCTCGACCGCCGCCCAACTGTCCGATCCGCACAGCACCGCCAGGATGGCGATGCTCAGGACGTCGTCGAGCCGGTGTCGGGCGTTGGCCGCACGCGGGTCGTGCAGGCCCCGAAAAAAGCGCAACAGTTCCTGGGTCGCTTTGGCGTCCATGCGCAAGCTCCTTGGGTGAAAAATGGGGATGTGCTGCGAAGCTTCGCGACCGTTCCCCCACAGTTTACCGCCCCCGTTTCAATCGCGCAAGCCTAACATGCGCCGAACATCAAATGCGAAGCCCCTGCAATTAAACGACGTTTTGCCCTCCCTTCGCCTTGACATCCCCACCCCCTATTTTTATACCTGACAAGGAATTTGCCACATTAAACAGCGATTTCCCAACTCAACCCTTTACCCGTTCGTTTCGTATGACCTCCCATGTCCCAAGTTGATAACAGCAACGGCCCGACCTCCAACCTCGACACCGAGGTGGGCAAGGCCGTTGTCGAAATGGGAATGGCGACCCGCACCGAACTCGACTTCTGCCGCGAGCAGCAGAAACAATCCTCCGAACAACCCGGCCCATCCACCCTCGCCGAATTACTCGTCGAAAATAACTTCATCACCGTCAACCAGGCCAAACGCATCCGCGGCCTGCTCGACGACCGCCGCAACTCCCAAATCCCCGGCTACGCCCTGCTCAGCAAGCTCGGCAAAGGCGCCATGGCCACCGTCTACAAGGCCCGCCAGATCTCCCTCGACCGCATCGTCGCCATCAAAGTCCTGCCCAAAAAGATGAGCGACAACCCCGAGTTCGTCGATCGCTTCTACAAGGAAGGCAAGGCCGCCGCCCGCCTCTCCCACAACAACATCGTCCAGGCCATCGACGTCGGCTCCACCCCCGACGGCTACCACTACTTCGTCATGGAATACATCGAGGGCAAAACCCTCTATGACATCATGCAGCCCCCGCCCTACGGCGAAGGCCGCTCCTTCTCCGAAGCCGAAGCCCTCGACGTCATGATCCAGATGGCCGACGCCCTCGCCCACGCCCACCTCCGGGGACTCATCCACCGCGACGTCAAACCCAAAAACATCATCCTCACCCCCCAAGGTGTCGCCAAGCTCACCGACCTCGGCCTCGCCCGCGCCACCGACGACAAAGTCACCGCCGAATCCGAAGCCGGCAAGGCCTACGGCACCCCCTACTACATCAGCCCCGAACAAATCCGCGGCGAAATCGACATCGACTTCCGCGCCGACATCTACTCCCTGGGCGCCACCATGTACCACCTGGTCACAGGCCGCCCCCCCTTCGACGGCGAAACCCCCACCGCCGTCATGCACAAGCACCTCAAAGACCCCATCGTCCCCGCCGACCACATCAACACCGCCCTCTCCGCAGGCGTCGGAGAAATCATCGAAATGGCCATGGCCAAACGCCGCGAAGAACGCTACCTGGCCACCGAGGACATGCTCGAAGACCTCCGCACCGTGCGCAGCGGACAACCCCCCCGCCACGCCCACCGCGACGTCGATCTCGACGCCGTCGCCCAGATCGAAGAAACCGGCAAAACCATCGACCTGCCCGCCCCCCCCGGAGAATCCACCGCCGCCTCCTCCTCCCCCTGGCAGCACCCCGCCGTCGTCGCCGCCGCCCTCACCGCCGGCTTCTCCCTCCTGATAAACCTGATCCTGCTGATCTTCTACTTCCTCAAATAAAACAAGGATGAATTATGAATGATGAACGATGAAGGTGGAAAGAAGAGCAGTTATTAAAACAGCTCTTCTTTCCACCTTCATCATTCATAATTCATCATTCTGACTTCTTCTTCACACCTCCCGATCCACCGCCCGCGCAATCCGCCCAATCGACTTCATCATCTCCGCGAACTGCCCCGGCGTCAGCGACTGCGCCCCGTCCGTCAGCGCGTGCTCCGGGTCGTTATGCACCTCCACGATCAACCCATCCGCCCCCGCCGCCACCGCCGCCCGGCACATGCTGTCCACCAAATAATTCTTCCCCGTCCCATGGCTCGGGTCCACGATCACCGGCAGATGGCTCACCCGGTGCAACTCCGGAACCGCCGCCAACGCCAGCGTGTTGCGCACATATTCCTCGTAAGTCCGAATCCCCCGCTCGCACAGCATCACCTGCGTATTGCCCTTGGCCATGACGTATTCCGCCGCCAGCAGAAATTCCTCCAGCGTCGCGCTCAGCCCGCGTTTCAGCACCACCGGCTTGCTCTGCTCCCCCACCTTGTTCAGCAGATTGAAATTCTGCATGTTCCGCGCCCCGATCTGCAATACGTCGGAATATTCCGCCACCACCTCCACCTGATCGATCGACATCACTTCCGTCACCACCGCCAGCCCTGTCCTCTCCCGCGCCTCGGCCATGTATTTCAACCCCTCCTCCCCCAGCCCCTGAAACGAATACGGATTGGTCCGCGGCTTAAACGCCCCGCCCCGCAACCCGATCGCCCCCGCCGCCTTCACCTGTTCGGCAATCTCCAGAATCTGCGATTTGCTTTCCACGCTGCACGGCCCGGCGATCACCCCCACGCTCCGCCCGCCGATTGCGCCCCCCGCCCGCAGCGGAACCACCGACCGCTCCCGCTTCACCTCCAGCGAAGCCATCTTGTACGGCGCTAAAATCGGCACCACCTTGTCCACCCCCTCCACCGTTTCCAGCACCGAACGGTCCTTGAAACGATCATCCCCGATCACCGCCACCACCGTCCGTTCCGTCCCTTCGATCACATGGTCCTTCAGCCCCATCTCCCGGACCAGTTGAACGACATGCTCGACCTGCTTCTTCGTCGAGCCCGGTTTCATGACCACGACCATCGCAACTCTCCTTCGGTTCCAAAAAAGAAGCCCCAGGACCGCGTCCTGAGGCTTTGAATTCACCGAAACTACAGCAAATCACTCAGAACGCGGATTCGGCCGGCGGATAAAAGTACCCGCTAAACCAATAGCCAAAGCTCGCAAACCGAGTCATCACGAAAGAAATGTATAGCACGCTTGCCAACAGAGTCAAATAAATCGCTCTTTTCCCGGGGAAAACGCCCCCGGAATGCCGCCCCGGACGGTCCCCCGCCTGTACCAGGCATAAACTGCACACCGCCGGGGCAGCGAACTTCCTCGGGTGAAACACCCCCCAAGCGGGCCGCACACTCAAGCCCTCGTTCGCCGCGCACGCCCTGTTGACGAGGCTCATCTTCCCCACCCCCGCCTTTTTTGACAACGCCTATTTTTCCCAATTCCCCCCCCGATAGCTATCGGCGGGTATCCCTCCCCCCCAGATACGCCCCCACCGCTCCCCCCACCGCAAAACAAAACACGTCCGTCGTCGTCGGCAACCTCCCCGGCACCCAGAACTGCCCCACCTCCAGCACCAACCCCATCACCCCCGCCCAGAAGAAAGCCCGCACCGGACCCGCCCACTTGCCCGCCACCCCCGCCTGCTCGTCCCGAATCCGCCCGACGAGCGCAAACGCCGCCATCGCCGAAATCGTGTGGATGAAATTCCGCACGTCATTGAGCTTGCCGCTCATGGCGTAGTAATACAACGGCATCCACTGCGCCCCATGCGGCATCTTTTCCCCTGCCGCTTCCGCCTGCGATGAAAACTCGAAAAAACCCCACTCCATGTACACCACATACGAGCCGATCAACAGCCACCCCCACGACAACGCCCCCTGCAACGAAATCCCCCCATACAGCCACCCCCCCACCGCCGCCCCCAGCAACGCCCCGCAGCCCGACATGAACACATTCCCCACGCTCACAAAACCGCCGGAGATGAACAGCTTCATCCCCTCAATGACCGCCGCAAACACCACCGTTTCCACCGCCCCCATCAACCACCGCGGCCGGCCCTTCTCCCCCAGTGCGTTGGCCAGCAGCACCGAAACCACCGCATACATCCCCACTCGATGAACCAGCCAGTAATGCCACGGATGCGCCCCCAGCGCCGCATGCAACGAAAATTGCGACCGTTTCAAATTCCCCCACACTTCCGAAACGTCCACCGTCGGCAGCAGCGGATACGCCGCATCCAGCAGCAAAAATGTCATCAACACCAGCGCCGCCGTCTGCACCGGCCGGGCCAGCCACCGCCGCCGTATCGCCTCCCCCCACCCCTCCCAGATCCTCCGCCCCACTGCCGCCCCCGCCACCGCCCCGATCAACGCCCCCGTCGTATTCGTCATCCAGTCATTCACCGAAGAATATCGCGTCGGGGAAAACAACTGCGCCATCTCCACCGTCGCGCTCAGCATCCCCCCCGCCATCGTCGCAAGCCAAACGCCTCCCACCCTCGACGCCCCCTCCCGCCTCACCCACCAGGTCGCCACCAGCGCCCCCAGCGGCACATACAACACCACGTTGCTCACCAAATCCCCCCGCGACACATGCTCCCCTCCCACTGGCCAATACGACCACGCCCTCGCCCATCGCTGCGGCACCTCCCCCCAATTCCAACTCAGGTCATACGGCATCAGGCTCCCGTAAAGCACCAGAAGCCCGTACGCCACACAACAAACTGTCAGCAACCGTCCCTTCACAACCACTCCCTTTCGCCCCCACGCTCTCGCCAAGGCTTGCTCTTCGCGGATTTCACCGTCTCCCAAAATTTACAACTCTTGCTAAACTTGTGACCCCGTTCTCCATGCGTAATATACACCGGCTTTTTGCACCGAAAGGAATACAGACCGTGACCAAACTCGAAAAACGACCCGTTGTGTTAATCATCCGTGACGGCTGGGGCAAAAACCCCGACCCCAAGTGGAACAACGCCAACGCCATCTACCTGGCCAAAAAACCCGCCACCGACCGCCTCATGGCCACCTACCCCTCCACCCTCATCCACACCAGCGGTTTCGACGTCGGCCTCCCCGAAGGCACCATGGGCAACAGCGAAGTCGGCCACCAGAACATCGGCGCAGGCCGCATCGTCGATCAGGAATCCGTCCGCATCACCAAGGCCATCCGCAACGGCGAATTCTTCAACAACGAAGTCCTCAACCAAGCCATCTCCACCGCCCTCAACAACAACACCAAACTCCACCTCTTCGGCATCGTCTCCGACGCCGGCGTCCACGGCCTGCTCGAACACCTCTACGGCGTCCTCCAACTCTGCAAACGCCGCGGCCTCTCCCGCGTCTACCTCCACGCCTTCACCGACGGCCGCGACACCTCCCCCAACTCCGGCCTCGGCTACATCCAACAAGTCGAAGCCAAAATGCAGGAGATCGGCGTCGGCCAGATCGCCACCGTCATCGGCCGCTACTGGGCCATGGACCGCGACAACCGCTGGGACCGCGTCCAGAAAGCCTACCGCGCCATGGTCTTCGCCGACGGAGCCAAATTCCCCTCCGCCGAGCAGGCCGTCCAACACTACTACGACCACCCCACCGACACCAACATGCTCGGCGACGAATTCATCGCCCCCTCCATCATCTGTGACGACGGCCAAACCCCCCGCGCCACCATCCAGAACCGCGACGCCGTCATCTTCTACAACTACCGCGGCGACCGACCCCGCGAAATCACCAAGGCCTTCGTCCAACCCGATTTCAAAGGCTTCGACCGCGGCCCCAAACTCGACCTCTACTACGCCACCCTCACCGCCTACGAATCCGGACTCCCCGTCCACGTCGCCTACCCCAAACCCCCCAAAATGACCGGCATCCTCGGCGAATACCTCTCCAACCTCGGCCTCAAACAGTTCCGCTGCGCCGAAACCGAAAAATTCCCCCACGTCACCTTCTTCTTCAACGACTACCGCGAAGAACCCTTCCCCGGCGAAGACCGCTTCCTCGTCCCCTCCCCCAAAGTCGCCACCTACGACCAGCAGCCCGAAATGTCTGCCCCGGCCGTCTGCGACGAAGTCGTCAAACGCATCCACTCCGGCGCCTACGACCTCATCGTCGTCAACTTCGCCAACGGCGACATGGTCGGGCACACCGGCGTCCTCCAGGCCGCCATCAAGGCCGTCGAAACCGTCGATACCTGCGTCGGCCGCATCATCGACGCCATGCAAAAACAAGGCGGCGTCGCCCTCGTCACCGCAGACCACGGCAACGCCGAACAGGAAATCGACCCCGCCACCGGCGGCCCACACACCGCCCACACCACCTACGACGTCGAACTCCTCCTCGTTGACGACCGCGCCCGCGGTAAAAAACTCCTCCCCGACGGCCGCCTCGCCGACGTCGCGCCCACCCTGCTGGACATGATGGGTCTGCCCAAACCGCCCGAAATGACCGGCCATTCCCTCATCCCCCACTAGGAGCAAACTTGTCCGACTTGACCGGGGTTCTATAATCCCCCGCAAACGACATCTTTCACCAAGGAGCGGATTCATGGCCCACGTCATTGCCCAACCCTGCATCGGAACCAAAGACACCGCCTGCGTGGCGGTCTGCCCGGTGGACTGCATCCACCCCACCAAAGACGAGCCCAACTTCGCCGAAGCCGAAATGCTCTACATCGACCCCGACACCTGCATCGACTGCGGCCTGTGCGTCGATGAATGCCCCGTCAAAGCCATCTTCCCCCTCGAAGACCTCCCCGCCGACTGGGCCGCCTTCATCGAAAAAAACGCCAACTACTACAAAAAGTAACGGCCCCGACCGCCCAACAAAAAAGTCGCGACCCACGGTCGCGACTTTTTTTATTGTAATAACACAACTCAATAAAAAGCCCCGGATGCACCTCCGAGGCTCCCAATCTCAACACGCCCGGCGTTTGCGCCGAAGCACCAGCGCCGCCGAAACAATCCCCAGCATCCCCGCCGCCGCCGGTTCCGGCGCGTGCGTCATGTAGATCCCCGACGTCCCGTCGCCGAACCCCACCGTCATCACCAGCAGGCCCGCATCCAGCGACCGGGACGACATCTCCAAATCGCTGATCGTCCGACCGTCCAGATTGCTCCCCGTCTCCATCACCGTATGCAGCAGCAAATCCTTGTCCGTATGGATCGTGTAAATCCCCTCCGATCCGTCGGCGTACTTCCCCAAAAACGCCACTTCCCCGTCGGCCACCGTATACGCCAAAAAGTCCATGAAAACCCGCCCCCCGCTTCCCGCCGTCCGGTTGTCCACCAGCGTCCGAACCTTCACGCCGTCGTAGTACAACAAACCCTTCCAGACTCCGTCCCCCCTCGCGGAAAACACCACCCGATTCCCGCCGATCACCGGATCGCCAAACCCGTCATACTTCTCGCCGGACACCCCCGCAATCGCCTGCTTCTCCTGAGCCAAACCCAGCATGTTCCCGTTGATGCGGGCACAAACGTAATCAACCGTATAATCGGTGGCCAGCATCGCCACATTGTCCCCGCTGATCGACGGCGGCCCAAAGTCATTCCACCGGTTATTCACGCCCATAAACGGCCGATGTTCCGAGTCCGCCACCACCGTCACGCTTCCTTGCGCTTTCAAAACGCCATACTCGGGAAACCCAAAATCGTCCCATCCCCCGCGAAACGCCACCACCCCGTTCGATACGCTGATGCCCCCAAACCTCAAAAACTTTTCGCTCCGGCCGGGATACTTCATCGACGTATTCACCAGCGCCGTCAAAGAGCCCGTCCGATTCGTGTAAATGCCGCTCTGTCCCTTCGCCCCCGATCCCACAAAATACACCGCCCCGCCTTCGATCACCGGCACAATCGTCGGCCGAGAGTAACCATCGTCTATCGTCGGAAATTCGCTGAACGTCCCCGTCCCCTTGGGAATCGACGTATTCAAATCCGCCACCGTCACCAGTCGGCTGTTGATATAACCATACACGCCCGTGGTAATAACCCGGCTGCCGTCCAGTTGAGTCTTGGTATACGCAACGTTTCCCCCGTCGATCGTGGCCAGCCCGAAGCCTGTCCCCGGCGAACTCTTAAAATTGTCGTCGATTTTAACCAGCTCCGCCCCAGCCGGCGCCAACGCAAAATGCGCGATCACCCCCACCACCAATACAAGGGCGACCCTGTTCATATGCCCGGCAATATATCCACAACGTCATGATATTGCCACGACCAGCCCCAAATTATACGCTTTTATCGCCCCGCCTTTTTCTCCAACCACCGTCTCTCGCCCTCATCCAGCGGCACCGCCCCGCCCAACGCCATCGCCGCAACCAGGCTCCGGGCGAAATTCTCCAGCGTATCGAGCATGTCGTACGCATCCCACAAATCCGTCCCCCAGGTGAGCGCCCCGTGGTTGGCCATCAGATACGCCCGGATATTCCCCGCCATCGACCGCCCCACCAACTCCGCCAGCTCCGCCGTGGACGGCCTGGCATAACCGATCAACGGCACCCGCGGCCCAAGAATCGCCACCGCCTCCGACGAACTCCCCGTATCCATCTCCTTGCCCGCCAGCGCGAACCCCCCGCAGACCGGTGGATGCGCATGCACCACCGCCCCCGCCTGCGGCAGCCTCCGGTAAACCGCCAGATGCATCAGTGATTCGCTGCTGGGCTTCCGCGCCCCCTCCAAAACCCGAAAATCTCCATCCACCCGCACCAGATCTTCCACACGCATACGCGACTTGTGCAGCCGGCTGGGCGTCACCCAGTACGACCCGTCCCCCACCCGCACGCTCACATTCCCACCCGTCGCCGAAGTCAGATTCTGCGCCGCCAGCAGATGACACACCTCCACCATTGCCACACGAGGATCAGCATCCATAAAAGCCTCTCAATGCGACGGCAACGCCTTCTCCGCCTCAACGGCCTCCGGGCTGATCACCTTCACCGTAATATCCGGCGGCAACAACGCCTCCAGCTTCCGCTGGAAATGCCCCTTGATCATGCGATACACCGCGCCGCGACGGCTCGTCCCGATCAACACCTCGTTCACCCCGTAAATCGCCGCATTCTCCGCCATCAGCTCCGCCGCCGTCGGCCCCGTGTCGTACACCGGAATGATCGGCACGCCCATCTCATGGCCCAGTTCCAAAAACCGGCCGAACGTCTTCTGCGCCGCCAGATCCGTATCGATGTTCAGCCGCCGCTCCTGACTGTCGTACTTGTACGACAAGTTCACCTCGCGGATAAAGCAAACCACCAGCGCCGCGCTGTTCCGCTTGGCCTCCTGAATGGCCGCCGGCGCCAGCAGTTCCGACCCATACGTCCCCAGCAGCACCTTCGGCCTGGCCAGCGCCTCAGGCGTAAGCTGCTCCAACGTCGCCAACCGAAGCAGGCTCAACTTCGGCCCGTGCCGCGCCCCCCACCACTTGGTAATCGCGCGAACCGACAACCCCACCGCCATCACCACCGTGACGAACGCCAGCGCGTGCAGCTTGGTCATCGCCAGCGTGATCCAGATGGCCAGCAGAAACAGCCCCAGAATAATCATCGGCGCCTTGCGCCGCATCCGCCTCAGCCGCGGGTGCAACGCGCACAACGTCACGTTGATCGCCACCGCCCCGATCACGCCGATGGCGTACAACGCCGCCAGACTCTCCAGATTATGACTGATCAGCAGCACCACGATCGGCACGCTCGCCGCAACCATCGCCGCAACCCACGGCACCCCGAACCGGTTCAACGCCTGCATGAATGCCGGCAACTCCCCGTCCCGCGCCATCAGATACTGCACCGAAATCATGTCCGTCAACGCCGTATTCGTCGCCGACAGCAGCAGCACCCCGCCCAGAATACGCACCCCCCACTCGCCCCACGGCCCCACGTAATAGCTGCTCAGGTACGCCAGCATGTCGTTGACGTGCTGCTCCCGGTTCATCGGGTAAATCGCCAGCATGCACGCCGCCAGCAGAACGTTGAAAACCGCCACCTCGCCGGCCACCACCCAGATCGCCTTGCGGGCCGTATGCGCCACCGGCTTTTTCATCACGCCCGTCAGGTTGGCGACCGCCTCCACTCCGCTCAACGCCAGCACGATCGACACGAACGCCACCCACAGATGCGCCGGATGATGATCCAGATGCCCGATCCGATGCGGCAACTGATGCCAGTTCACCTGCGGCAACGCGCTGATGCTGATCAGCAACGTAATGCACACCATCCCCAACGCCGCTACCAACGCAAATCCCCCCGTATGCTTCGGCCCCATCAGGTTAAACAGCCCGATGACCCCAATCGCCAAAATCGCCCACAACCCCGGCGAATCCCACGCCAACAGCCCCTCCGCCGTCGATTCTTCCGTCTGGTGCGTGATGATGATCCTGTCCCCCGCATCCTGCACCTTCTCCGTCGATTCCGCCGTCGCCGCCTTCTTCGCCTCCTCCACCTGCGCATGCTTCTGCAGCGGCAACCCAAAGTAATGAAACGCATCCAGCGAACTCAGCGACGCCGTCACCGTATAGTCCGCAAACAGCAACAACGCCCCAATCACCGCCAGCGTCCGACTCCGGCTCTTGGCCGCCGTATATACGCCTCCGCCATCGGGATAAATCCGGCAAATCTGCGTATACGCCCACCCCACCGCCAGAATCAGCAGACTCATCAACAAAATGAGATAGAAGCTCGTCCGCCCGGCGAACAAAAACGCCAGCCCCAAAACGTACAACCGGCTCGTCCCCCAGTCGCCGAACAGCAGCCCCGCCGCCTGCCACCAACCCACATTCCGCGGCCTTTCGCTGGCCAACAACGACAGCGCAGCAGGCTTCCCGTGTTCATGATCTCCGGTATGCATCAGATGAATTTCCGAACGAATGGGTCCGCTGCCTCCGACGGTCCTGTCCTCGGAGTGAAGACGCATTCCTCAAACGCACAGCGTTTGCTCGGAAGAGACGGCCAAACGCCGTCGCAGGAGAGATTCAAACGTCGTGCCCTTTCAAACGGGCCTACGGGGTTAGCTGACGGGCTAGGGCTTGAAAGTGCCCCGGGATTTTTGTCAATCCCTGCGCCCCCGGTTCCGGCTTTCCTTCCCACCAGAACCCTTGGGTTCCCCGCACCACGTCTTCAAACGTGATCTCGGCGGTCACACTCAAATTGCTCCCAAGCCCCAAAATATCCGGGGCTCAAAAGCACCCTTAGCTTACGGCACACAGGATAAGCCTGTCAAACCTCCAACTGCATGACCCAACACACATCCCATACAACCGCCTGCCAAAAAACACCTTATAGCCGCCTTCCCCCGTTGCCTCCCACTCCCTTCTCGACGACAATACCCCCACCCATGACGACCCCCCCCATCCCTCCCGACGAAGAGCAGCGACTGGTCGAACTCGATCAGCTCCAATTGCTCTACACCACGCCCGAACAGGTCTTCGACCGCATCACCTCCCAACTGGCCGACATCTTCCGCGTCCCCCTGGCCACCATGTCCCTCATCGACCGCGACCACCAGTTCGCCAAGTCCTCCTCCGGACTGCCCGAACCCCTCCACATCATCCCCCGCAACCTCTCCATCTGCGGCCACGTCGTCGGCAACAACGACATGCTCGTCATCGAAGACCTCGCCGCCGACCCCCGCTTCAACGACAACCCCCTCATCGTCCAGTCCGGACTCCGCTTCTACGCCGGCGCGCCCCTTCGCACCGACTCCGGCCGGCCCATCGGCTCCCTCTGCATCATCGACACCAAACCCCGACAACTCAGCCACGCCGAAATCCGCCTCCTGAAGCTCGTCGCCGAAGGCCTCATGACCGAAGTCAAACTCCGTCAGGTCTCCCGCCACCTCGCCGAACGCAACCACCTCATCGAACGCTCCATGATCGAAGCCCGACACGTCCAACGCTTCCTCCTGCCCCCTTCCCAGCAAACCGGACCCGGCTTCGCCTTCTACCACACCTACCACCCCATCGATCAGATCGGCGGCGATTTCACCGACATGCGCCACCGCGACGACGGCCTGGTCCTCATCCTCCTGGCCGACGTCTCCGGCCACGGCCCCTCCGCCGCCCTCACCTCCGCCATGGCCAAAACCTCCTTCCTCCGCAGCGCCGCCTCCGCCACCCAGCCCCAGGAACTGCTCACCGCCATGAACCGCGACCTGACCGGCCTCGTCGAATCCGGCCGCTTCATCACCGCCGCCGCCGTCGTCTTCGATCCCTCCCGCCAAACCGCCCAACTCTCCTGGGCCGGACACCCCCACCCCCTCCTCTTCCGCAACCACGACGCCCAACTCCTCCACCTCCCCAGCGACCTGCCCCTCCTGATCGACGAAAACAAAACCTACACCCAATCCCTCTCCCTCTCCCTCCGCCCCGGCGACCGCCTGCTCCTCTACACCGACGGCGCCACCGACGTCACCAACCCCCAAGGCGCTTTCCTCGACTCCGCCGGCCTCAAATCCCTCGCCGCCACCGCCCTCCCCCTCCAGGGCCTCCCCTGGCTCGAAAAAATCTGGCAATCCCTCAACGCCTACGCCCAATCCCCCCTCCGCGACGACGTCGCCCTCGCCTGCCTCCAAGTCACCTGATCTCACCCCCCCCGCTTTCAATCCAAAATCCGCAATCCGAAATCCAAAATCGCCTCCCCCACCCCTAGCTCCCCGATGTCCGCCAGTCCCCCATCCGTTGTGGATCACCTGTCGATAACTTTTCCGCTCGTTGCATTGCCCGGCAAACACGCTAAGGTGACGCTCGTAAGGTCGTAATGGGTAACAGCAAGTACCGTTTGATCGCGATTGACTTGGACGGAACGCTGCTTTCCCCCACCGGTAAAGTCACCGAGCGGGTAAGGCAAGCGGTTCACGGAGCCCTCTCGGCCGGCTTGCGGGTTTGTTTCGCCACCGGCCGAAACTGGACCGAAAGCCTGGCGATCCTCCGGGACGTCGGACATTACGATTCGGCCGTATTCGTCGGCGGAGCCATGGTCGTCGACACCCGCCAGCGCATCACGCTGCACCGGACCATGATGCAACCGGCCCTGGCCGCCGCCGTCTGCGACGCACTGGAAAGCTGGGGCCATGCGGTGCTGGCATTGCAGGACACCCACGCCGCCGGGGCCGATTACCTGATCACCGCCGAAGCGGAGATCAACGAATCCACCCGGCGATGGCTCGAGGCCACCGAATCGGTGGTGCATCGGACCCCGCAACTGGGCCAACACCCCCACCCGCACACCATCCGGGTCGGGATTTGTGCCCCGACCGAGGAAGTCTCGCGGGTGAAGAAAGTCTTGAACGAGCAGTTCGGGCCGCGAATTTTGTGCCAGAGCCTTTTCGTCCCGGTCTACGACGTCGAGGTGCTGGAAGTCTTCGACCCGGCCGTCAACAAGTGGCAAGGCATCATGCACGTGGCCCGGCAACACGGCATCGCCCCCGAGCAGATCATCGCCATCGGCGACGACATCAACGATCTGCCGATGATTCAAAACGCCGGCCTGGGCATCGCCATGGGCAACGCCCGTCCCGAAGTCCTGGCCGCCGCCAAGCGGGTGATCGCCGCCAACGCCGAAGAAGGCCTGGCTCAGTTCCTCGAAGAACTGATCCTCGACCACCAGGTCGAAGCCGAACACGACGCCGGCCTGTAATACGAAATTCCCCGGCAAGGACAGCCGGACCCAACTCACGGAAGATGTGCGAAAGGAGTCGCAGGCTCTAGCGGCCGAGGCGCAAGAAGCGCCTCGGCCGCTTGTATTTCCCCAAACGCCTTTCCTGAAACCCCTCTTTTGCCTCCAACCTCTCGACAAGGCTTGCCCTTCGCGCCCCCCGAATACGACTATTCCTCGCTATTCAAAAACTCAAAGCCCCGGATGTACATCCGGGGCTATAACCGCCCCCGACATCGCTTGCGGTTTCGCGAATCAGCCACCCCTACTTCGCCCCCCGCAAAACCCAAACCCCCCAGCTCTTATTTCCATCCGCAAAACCCGTTAAGTAACTAAACGCCCCGGGCATCTCCACCCCCTTCAACGCAAACACGATCTGCGCCCGATCTCCCCCCCGCAACGACTTCACATCCCCCACCGGACGCACCACCCGATCCAGATAAATCGCCAGTTCCCGCGGCGGAACCTTCGGCCCCGCCGCATAAACCAGCGCCTCCGGAAACTCCATCTTGATCCGCCGCGCCGCCTCCTTGCAAACGCTCTGTTCCTCCCCGCTCCTGCTCAAGCCATAAAAATAAACCCCCTGCGTCACCAGCATGACCACCACCGTCCCCCCCACCAGCGCCCAGGAAAACCGCCGGTACAGCCGCATCGAAATCCCCACCAGCGCCAACATCAACGCCGCCAACACCAACGCACAGCCGGGCGCGTAAAGCCGCTGCCCATCAGGCGTGTGGAATCCGCCCACGCCCAGCCCCATCACCAGCGGCGCCCCCACCCCGATCCCCGCCAACCCGATCCAGTGCAATGCCAGCGCCACCCGATCCCCCCGATTAAACCGCCCCCAGCGCCCAAGGTGTTCCATCACCCCATAGGCGATGAGGATCGACATCGGCGCGAGCATGGGCAGCAGGTAGCGGTCGCGGATGGGAGGCACCACGCTGACGACGGCCGTCGGGATCACCAGCAAAAACAACATCAACCTCAACCCCCGCACGATGCTCCGCCCCCGATTCGCCGCCATCCCCGCCAACCCCACAAAAAACCACACCAGCCACGGCATACACAGCGGCAAAAAAACCAGCACGACGATCGGCGAATTCTGCAACCCCTCCTTCTTCTCGTCCGTCAAATTCACCTCATTGAACCACATCCTCCACTGCCCCCCCATCGCATGCGTCACGTACAGCACCCACGGCAACGCAATCCCCAACATCACCCCCACCCCACAAACCACCGCAAGAACTCTCCCTCCCCCGTTTAGCCGGCCCGCTTGCGGGCCGCTTTTCTTCCCAATAATCCTCTCCCACCCCCAAAACAACCCCACCGGCAACAACGTCTGCGCCACTGCCGGCGGCCCCTTGGTCATCAGCGCCAACCCCAACCCAACCCCCGCCCCCAAACATCCCACCCACCAGCGCCCCTGAAGTAAAACCTTCGCCAGAAAGAAAATCGTCACCGCCACCCACAACGCCAGTTGCATGTCGTACGACGCCCGCCTGGCATACCGCAGGAAAAACAGCGTGGACCCGCACACCAGCGCCGCCACCAGTCCCAACCGCCAGTCCCCCACCACCCGCCCCGTCCCATACACCGCCACCAGCATCAAACACGCCATCAGCAAACTCGGCCACCGCGCCCCAAACGCCAGCGAATCACTGCTCATGATCCCCCAGGCCGTAATCCACTGCGTCAGCGGCGGCTTCTGCAGCCGCGGCGCGCCATTCAACGTCGGCAACAGCCAATGCCCATCCCGCTCCATTTCCATGGCCGTGATGACGTTGAAATTCTCCATCCCGTTGACGAAATCCAGCCACGCCAGCGTCGGCGCAACCGCACTGAAGAACAAAACCACAAGCAGCCCCCCATGAACCACGGGGCGCTGCCACCAGACGCATTTCGTTTGTGTCAGACAGTTCGTTTCCATCCCCCGCAATTATCCCCACCGCCCCACCGCAGGCAACTCCCCCCCCCTCAACCCCTTAAAACGTCAGCACCAGTTCCGCCCGCAAAAACACCGCGTTATCCTGCCGGCTCTCGCTGTAATAATCCCCGGGAATAAAGTACTCCCCGATCAGCGCCGTAGACGCAAACCGGTTGAACTTGTATCGCAAAACCGACGTGATCAGTTGCCCGCGAAAATTCCCCGACGAGCTGAACCCCGTCCGCCCGGCATAGGTGTTCTCGTTGGCGAACATCAAATGATAATCCGCACACAACTCCACCTTCTGCGTCGGATTCGACTGCCACCCGAACGCCACCCGCTGCAAATTCGTATCATCCGCCAGCCGCGTCTCCCCCGCCAGCGTGTAGATATACAACTCGCTGTACTGCGGCCAACGCCCCCACAGCGAATCAAACGCCTCGTTGGTCTCCGTCCCCGGATTATCCCCCGACAGATATTCATAAGTGATGCGAAGCTGATTCTTCAGCTCGTCATTAAACTTATACGCCACCCGGCTGTTGAATCCCCACGCCTGCAAATCCCCCGTACTGGGATTGACGGTGCTCTGCCGCTCGCCGAACTCGTAAACCCCCTCCGCCCGCGCCGTCCAGTGCGCGTCAAAATCATGCGCAATCCGGCTGCCGACCGCATACACATCCCCCTGATCCCCGTTGGCCAAAACCCGGTCGTCATGCTTGTAGATAAAATACCCGTCGATCTGCGTATCCTTGATGGCCTTGTTGGTCAGATAAAAGACCGCCCCGCGCTCGTCCTGCTCGGTCAGGTACTGGTCCTTGGTCTCACCCACGCTCGGCAGCCAACGATTGGGGTCGGCATCTGCTGGATGTAGATGAGATTCAGGGTGTTTTTGGACTCCTTCATGTCCAGCGAGAACCGGGCCGCATCCAAAAAGAACGTCCGCGACCCGTCCAGCGGCGTGCCGTCCATCACCAGCCAGCCGTCGCCGAGCATGACGTCCTGCCGCCCGACCGTAAGCGTGGCCGGGGCGTCGAAAAGATTGCCGATTTTTACGTTGGCCGTGTCGATGATCCCGTAGCTCCAGTCCCATTCGGGCTTGGAATCGGGGGTCCAGTAGTGACGGCCTTCCCAGGTGAATCGCGTGTTCAGGTCGAAATTTTCCGCCGGGCTGACGGTGCTCCAAAGGCGATAGCGGTAGCGTTCGTAATTGCTCTCGTGGTTGGCCGCATCCCCGTTCAGCGTGGTGGCGTTGTTGATGTACTCGTGGCGAAGACGCAGGTCCGTCCCCCACTTCAGCCACGGCGCCGGGTTCTTAACCTGATCGGCCCAGTCGGGAGCCGCCGCGGTTGTCGCCGCCGGTTGTGCTTGTGTCCCGGCGGCCGCCACCAGCGCCGCCTGCGAAGCCAGAACGATCAACAGCAGTCCTCGCCAGCGCAGCTCCATAGGCCACCAACCTTCCGCATGGCCCCCTATGGTTACATCGAAACAAACTTTTTTTAACCACGGAGGCACGGAGGGAGAAGAGAAGTCAGAACGATGAATGATGAATGATGAAGGAGGAAGCAAACCGGCTTTTATTAACTGCTCTTCTTTCCACCTTCATCGTTCATCATTCATAATTCATCATTCTTTTCTCACTCCGTGCCTCTGTGTTGAAAACAAGCCTACCCTGCCAGACGCTCTTACATCGCCGCCGGCGCCGGGCCGGCCAGCAGTTCGTATTGCTCCATCGTGGACTTGTCCCCGCTGCACACCAGTTCGATGTTGCGGCGGATTTCCGGCAGCCGCGTCTCGATGTACCGGCGGGCAACGAGCTTCTTGCGGTCGTTGGCCACCGCCTGCGAAAGAAACAAATGCCCCACCAGCACCGCAATGGCCGAATCGACGAGCTTCCGGCCGTACAGGTCGGTGTATTCAGCCCCGCGCTCTTTCACAAACGCAACGCCCTTGAGCACCAGTTGCTTGCCCTCGCCGAGCTTGGCCTTCAAATCGGCCAGCACCGCGTCGGTGTACTGCTTCTGCTCCAGTTCGTCGATGCGCTTCTCAAACGCGCCCGAGCAGACGCCGCGAACGGCCGCCACGACCTGCAACTGGCTGGTGCCCTCGTAGATCGTGGTGATGCGGGCGTCACGTAAAAACCGCTCGACGGGATAATCCTTCATGTAGCCCGAGCCGCCAAGCACCTGAATGGCGTCGTACGCCACCCGGCAGCACATTTCCGAGCAGAAGTACTTGCTCATGGGAGTCAGCATGCCGTTGAGCCGCTTCCAGGTGCGGGCGTCGTTCTTGCGACGCTTGAGCTCATCGGGATCGGTCGGCGGGTTGTATTCCAGAACCCGCAGGTTGTTGTTTTCCAGATCGCAGATCCGGCTGGTTTCGTACAGCAGCGTACGGCCGGCCTCCACGTCCATCTTCATGTCCGTCACCAGTTCGGCCACCGCCGGGAGCTTTTCGATGGCCACGCCAAACTGCTTGCGCGTGCTGGCGTATTTGCGGGCCACGCGATAGGCGGCTTCGGCGATGCCCACCGACTGCGAGGCGATCCCCACGCGGGCCCCGTTCATCAGGCTCATGACGTAGGGAACCAACCCACGCTGCCGCTCGCCGATGAGACGGGCCGGCGCGTCGTCAAACACCAGTTCGCACGTGGGCGAACCATGAATACCCAGCTTCTCTTCCAGATGCCGCACGCGAATCCGCGGCGAACGCTCGGCCAGGAAAAGACTCAAACCCCGGCCGTCGGTGGTCCCCTGCTCGGAGCGGGCCAGAACCAGCAGCACTTCACCGCAGCCGTTGGTGATGAACCGCTTCACGCCGGTCAGACGCCAATTGCCGTCCTCGTCCTGCCAGGCCCGCAAGGCCACGGCCTGCAAATCCGAACCCGCATCCGGCTCCGTCAGCACCATCGCCCCCGTCACCTGACCGTCCGAAAACTTCGGCAGATATTCCTGCTTGCACTCCTTGTCCGCAAACGCGTTGATGGTCTCGGCGATGCCTTGCAGGCCGAAAATGTTCATCAGCGAAGCGTCGGCCCGGCTGATGATCTCGTTAGCCATGGTGTAAACAAGATTGGGGCAGTTCAACCCGCCGTACTCGCGGGGCAGCGTAAAGCCCATCAGGTCCGCCTGGGCGAGCACCTTCAGGTTTTCGCGAACGCCTTCCCCCAGCGTCACCGTCCCGTCCTCGTGAAGGGTATTGCCTTCCTGGTCCACCTTCTCGGCCCGCGGCGCCACATGGTTGGCGGCAATGTCACCGACGATGTTGAGAATCCGCCGATAATTGTCGATGGCGTCTTCCGCGCTGACCGGCGCATATTCGCGCCCTGCGCCGCCGGTAAAGCCGTCTTCCTGGACGCTCGCCACTTCCTTCAGGTCCAGATGCTCGAAAAGAAACTTGATGTCGTCATTATCGGTGAAGAAGTTTGCCATGTTCGTTACCCGTTTATTCTTTCCACGCAGTCATTGGTCATTGGTCATTAGTCATCAGTCATTGGTCATTAGTTATTTCTCATTCGCCAGAACTAATGACCAATGACTGATGACCAATGACCATCACGCCCTTTCCTTAATCGCCTTGATCATCATCGGAATCACCTTGTTCAGATCCCCGACGATGCCGTAATGGGCCACGCCGAAGATCGGCGCGTCCTTGTCCCAGTTGATGGCGATGATCTTGGCCGATTCTTCCATCCCCGCCCGGTGCTGCACGGCCCCGCTGATCCCGCAGGCGATATACAGCGCCGGCCGCACCGTCGTGCCCGTCTGCCCTACCTGGTATTC
This sequence comes from uncultured Phycisphaerales bacterium, assembly GCA_963841305.1. Taxonomy (GTDB): domain Bacteria; phylum Planctomycetota; class Phycisphaerae; order Tepidisphaerales; family Tepidisphaeraceae; genus CAWJBR01. The sequence continues at coordinate 1,287,089 of CAWJBR010000002.1, forward strand.
CTTGCTGATAAACCCACTGTCCACCGCCGCACGCGACGCCCCCACCGCCCCGCCCAGCGCCCCGGCCAGGTCGTGAATCAGCTTGAAGTTGTCCTTGCTCCCCACCCCGCCGCCCCCGGCGACGATGATGCGAGCGCCCTTGAGATTGACCTTGCGCTTCTCGCGGTGGCGTTCGATCAGCTTCACAGCCAGGTCAAAGTCGTTGAACTCGGCCTTTTCTTCGATGATCTCGCCGCTGCGCTTGGGATCCCCCTCGCTCATGCGCATGACGCCTTCGCGGACGGTGGCCATCTGCGGCCAGCGGTCGAAGTTGACGATGGTGGCGATGATGTTGCCGCCAAACGCCGGCCGGATCTGCATCAGCAAATCCTTATGCACCGCCTTGGTCTTCGGATCGGTGTATTCGCCGATGTCCAGGTCCGTGCAGTCGGCCGTCAGCCCGGCGCGAACCTCCGAAGCAATCCGCGGAGCCAGATCCCGCCCCAGCGGCGTCGCCCCGTAAAGCACGATCTGCGGCTTGTGCTTCTCGATGAGCTGGCACATCACCCGCGCATACGGAAGCGTGCGGTAATATTCCAGACGCGCGTCGTGAACGTAATAAACCTTGTCCGCCCCGTGCGCGATCAGCCGGTACGACAGCTCGCGAACGTTCCAGCCGGCCAGAACGGCCGCCATCTTCACTCCGAGCCGGTCGGCCAGCTCCCGGGCCTTGCTGCACAGTTCCAGCGAGACTTCGTTAAGACTCTCGTCTTCCTGCTCGGCGAAGAACCAGACTTCGCCTTTGCGATTGGGTTCGATCATGGTAAGTCCGTCAGTATATCAGTAGCCTGTTTGTCCCTTGCGACACGCCCGCCCGTGGCGGCAAACCGTTACCCCAGCGTACGGTCCACGACCAGTTCGTGGATCATCCGGCTCACGCCCTCGGACGTCGGGGGAATCTCGGTAAAGCCTTCCTTGGTCAATACGATCGACTGAACGCGATGCACCTTGGTGGGCGAACCGGAAACCCCGCACCAGCGCAAATCCGCCGAAATGTCGTCCAGGTTCCACAGGTCGATGTACAACCCCGCCGACTTCAGCGACTCGATGAACCGCGCCGTCTCCGTTTCCTTCTCCGCCTCGGTGCCGCTGGGCAGCTTGCCGGCCACCTCGCAGGCGATCTCCGGCAGCGACTTCGCCCGCTTATACCGCATCACCCGCTTGGCCGCCGCCGGACGCGGCTCGTTGGCCGTATCCACCACCGTCACCAGCACCGGCAGGCGAACTTCCAGCACCTCCCAGCCGTTGCCGACGTTGCGACGCAGCCGCGCCACCTTGCCCGACAGCTCCACCAGCTTCTCGTAATAGGTGATCTGGGCGATGCCCAGTTTCTCGGCCAACTGCGGCCCGACCTGCGCCGTGTCGCCGTCAATCGCCTGTCGCCCGCAGAAGACAAAGTCGTATTGCCCGACCTTGCGAACCGCCTGGCTGAGAATGTAGCTGGTGGCCAGCGTGTCGCTGGCCGCCGCCCGGCGATCGCTGATGATCACCGCCCGGTCCACGCCGCGGAACAAGCACTCGCGCAACACCTCGCAGGCGTTGGGCGGGCCCATCGTCACCACGGTGACGCTCCCGCCGAAACGGTCCTTGATCTGTAGCGCCGCCTCCAGGGCGTGCATGTCCTCGGGATTGAAAATTGCCGGCAAAGCGGCCCGATTAACAGTCCCGTCGGCCTTCATCGCCTCGCCGGTGATGTTGCCCGTGTCCGGAACCTGTTTGACGCATACGATGCAGTTGTAACCCAAAGTGTTACCCTCGCAGAATAAAGCCCATTCGATTAGAGGATAATAAGATCAGTTCATCTTCTTAACCGCCGCCCGGTGATTAATCAAGCACACACAATCCAGAAAACCCCAATTTCAGATTGACAGCCCCGCGGCAAACATTACTTTACTTAGTTTAAGTAAATAGCCGGGCCATCTCCCCGGCCATACGCGTCGTACGCGGGATTCGTCTCATAACTCTTACTCCACAGGGTTCGGCTCATGATCAACTTTATCTCACTGTTGGGAGTAACCGCCCCTTCGCGGCTGGTGTCGCTCGGAACCATCGACATCCTCGTGATCGCGGTCTACTTCGCCTTCGTCCTGGGCATCGGCTTCTATCTCAAGCGGTTCGCAAAGACCGGTGAAGATTTCTTCATGGCCGGCCGCGACATGACCGCCTGGATCGCCGGCCTCGCCTTCGTCTCCGCCAACCTCGGCTCCCTCGAACTCCTCGGCTGGGCCTCGGCCTCCTACCAGTACGGCATCCTCGGCGCCCACTGGTACTGGATCGGCGCCATCCCCGCCATCCTCTTCCTCGCCCTGCTGATGATGCCCTTCTACTACATCTGCAAAACCCACTCCGTCCCCGGGTACCTCCAACTCCGCTTCGGCGGCGGCGCTCGCGGCGTCTCCGCCGTCTCCTTCGCCTTCATGACCATCCTCATGAGCGGCGTCAACATGTACTCCATGGCCATCGTCATGCAGGCCATCCTCGGCTGGGACATCCACTTCAGCATCTGGGTCTCCTCCCTCACCGTCGCCGGATACGTCGTCCTCGGCGGCCTCCTCTCCGCCATCTTCAACGAAGTCCTCCAGTTCATGCTCATCTGGTTCGGAGCCCTGCTCATCCCCATCCTCGGCCTCATCGAGTGCCACGGCTGGTCCGGCATGGTCACCCGAATCCAGCAGAACTGGAACGGCCAGAACTTCACCCACCTCTGGACCGGCCTCGATAGCGCCGCCCACAACCCCATGGGCATCCACTGGACCGGCATCGTCTTCGGCCTCGGCGCCGTCATCTCCATGGGCTACTGGACGACCGACTTCCTCGTCGTCCAGCGCGTCATGACCGCCAAAGACCTCCGCGCCGCCAAAATGGCCCCCCTCATCGGCGGCGCATTCAAAATGCTCGTCCCCTTCATCGTCATCCTCCCCGGCCTCCTCGGCCTCGCCGTCCTCACCGGCGCCGACAAACTCATCCCCGCCAACGAAATCGACCTCCCCGGCAACGCCGGCAAACACACCTACGACCAAGTCCTGCCCATCATGCTCGCCCGCTACTGCGGACCCGGCCTGCTCGGCCTGGGCATCACCGCCCTCGTCGCCGGCTTCATGTCCGGAATGGCCGGCAACATCTCCGCCTTCGCCACCGTCTGGACCTACGACATCTACCGCCCCATGATCAAGCCCAACGCCACCGACAAACACTACGTCAACATGGGCCGCTGGTGCACCATCCTCGGCGTCCTCGTCAGCATCGGCACCGCCTACCTCTGCATGCAGTTCAAAGGCATCATGGACTACGTCCAGGCCCTCTTCAGCTTCTTCATCGCCCCCCTCTTCGGCACCGTGCTGCTGGGCATGTTCTGGAAACGCGCCACCAACGCCGGCGGCTTCTGGGGCCTGCTGGCCGGCACCCTCTCCTCCATCGGCATGTGGCTCTGGGTCAACATGAACTGGCCGATCTGGAAAGTGATCGGCCTGGATTGGGACGCAACCGCCAAGGTCAACAAGCGGGCGATGGAACTGCTCACCTTCTCCCCCCACGCCAAGCCCATGGCCGAAAACATGTACCGCGCCCTCTGGAGCTTTGCGGTGGTCATCGTCGTCACCGTCATCGCCAGCCTGATCACCAAGCCCCGTTCCGAAAAGGAACTCGTCGGCCTGGTCCGCGGCTGCACCGAAATCCCCTCCGAAGGCAATTACCCCTGGTACCAGCGCCCCCTGTTCTGGGGTGCGGTCGTCTTCGCGGCGTTCCTGGCCCTTAACCTCATTTTCTGGTGATTATCATGCACAAACACGGCATTTCTATCTGGTTCTTCATCGGTTCCCTGCTCAGCATCTACGGCGCCCTCATCATGGGCTCCGGCATCTACAACCTGTTCGTCAAGCCCGAGCACAACACCGTGCTCAGCAACCTCCACGCCGGCATCTGGTGGGGAGCCATCATGCTGGCCCTGGGCCTGGTCTATGTGACCAAGTTCCGCCCCTCCAAAACCGAGCAACCCACCCCCCAACCCGAGCTCACCTCCACCACCCACTAACCCCCCCCCCGTCATTCCAGTCCAATGGCAACGCGTCCGTCCCCCGACGGACGCGTTGCCGTTTTCACCCTCGCCGCTTTTCCCATAGAAAGAACAATCCGTTTTGAGCCACCGATGGGGCACCGATGAACACCGACGAAAAAAATAAAAGGAGACTTATCTTTGTCTTCATCGGTGCTCCTCGGTGCCCCATCGGTGGCCAACATTAACTGCTCTTCTTTCCACCTTCATCGTTCATCATTCATAATTCATCATTCTCTTCTCCTGGCGTTCTTGACAGCCTTGGCGGCTCCAAATTCTTCTTCGCGTCTTCACGGCTGCCCCCCCACTTTGCTCCCACCTACATCCCCCCTATCATTACCAAACTCGGCCCTTTGCCCTAACCGAAAGGCTTTTTCCGTGAACCCGTCCTTCCTCGACCTCGCCCGCACCCGCGTCCTCGTTTTCGACGGCGCCATGGGCACCAGCATCCACACCTACCCCCTGGACGTGCATCGCGACTACCTCGGCCACGAAAATTGCAGCGAGATTCTCGTCCAGACCCGCCCCGAGATCATCCGCGAAATCCACGAAAGCTTCCTCGCCGCCGGCTGCGACGCCGTCGAAACCAACACCTTCGGGGCCAACAAGATCGTCCTGGCCGAGTTCGGCATCCCCGAAAAGACCTTCGAGCTCAACAAGCTCGGCGCGCAAATCGCCCGCCAAGCCTGCGCTAAATTCTCCACCCCCGACCGTCCCCGCTTTGTCATCGGCTCCATCGGCCCCGGCACCAAGCTCCCCACCCTCGGCAACATCACCTTCGACGCCCTGGAAGACTCCTACGCCGAGCAATGCCGCGGCCTGATCGCCGGCGGCGCGGACGTCCTGCTCATCGAAACCAACCAGGACCTGCTTCTCACCAAGGCCGCCATCAACGCCGCCACCCGCGCCATGCGCGAAGCCGGCCTCAAACTCCCCCTCATGGTCCAAGTCACCATCGAGGCCTTCGGCACCATGCTCGTCGGCTCCGACATCTCCGCCGTCGTCGCCTCCCTCCTCCCCTTCGACCAGGTCGATTCCCTCGGCCTCAACTGCGCCACCGGCCCCGCCGAAATGGGCGAACACGTCCAATACCTTTCCCACAACTGGCCCCGGCTCATTTCCGTCCTCCCCAACGCCGGCCTGCCCGTCATCGTCGACGGCCACGCCACCTACCCGCTCACCCCCGCCGACTTCGCCGCCGCAACCCTCCGCTTCGTCGATGAATTCGGCGTCAACATCGTCGGCGGCTGCTGCGGCACCACTCCCGCCCACATCCACGCCCTCGCCCAGGCCGTCCAAGGCAAAGCCCCCAAAAACCGCCCCCTCACCCTCCGCCCCCAGGTCTCCAGCCTCTACAGCGCCGAAGACATCCGCCAGGACAACAGCTACCTCATCGTCGCCGAGCGCACCAACACCAACGGCTCGCGCAAATTCAAACGCCTGCTCGAAGCCGAAGACTGGGACGGGCTGGTCTCCATGGCCCGCGACGAAGTCCGCGACGGCTCGCACGTGCTGGACGTCTGCGTCGATTTCGTCGGCCGCGACGGTGTGCGCGACATGCGCGAAGTCATCAGCCGCTTCGTCCGCCAGACCTCCGTCCCCTTCATGCTCGACAGCACCGACCCCGCCGTCATGGAAGAGGGATTGAAGCTCTCCGCCGGCCGGTGCATCCTCAACTCCATGAACCTCGAGGACGGCGAAGAGCGCGTCGCCCGCCTCTGCGCCCTGGCCAAAAAATACGGCGCAGCCGTCGTGGCCGGCACCATCGACGAAGACAAGCAAAGCGCCATGGCCCGCACCGCCGACCGCAAACTCGCCATCGCCCGGCGCATCCACGACTTGGCCGTCCACAAGTACGGCCTCCAACCCCACGACCTCTTTTTCGACCCCCTGGTTCTGCCCATCTCCACCGGCATCGAGGAAGACCGCCGCAACGCCCTGGAAACCATCGAAGGCATCCGCCGGATCACCCGCGAACTGCCCCGGTGCCACACCGTCGTCGGCCTCTCCAACGTCAGCTTCGGCCTCAAGCCCGAAGCCCGCATCGTCCTCAACAGCGCCTTCCTGCACGAATGCCGCGAAGCCGGGCTGACCAGCGCCATCGTCCACGCCTCCAAGCTTTTGCCGCGCACGCGGATCGAGCATGAAAAATGGGACGCCGCGATGGACCTGATCTACGACCGCCGCCGCGAGGGCTTCGACCCCCTCACCCACTTCGTCTCCCTCTTCCCCGACACCGCTGGCGCCCCCGCCCCCGTCGCCCCGGCCGAAAACCTCCCCATCGAAGAAGTCCTCAAACGCCACATCATCGACGGCGAAAAACGCGACCTCACGCTCCACCTCGATGAGGCGATGAAAACCTACACGCCCCTGGACATCATCAACGACATCCTGCTGGACGGCATGAAAGTCGTCGGCGACCTCTTCGGCTCCGGCCAGATGCAGCTCCCCTTCGTCCTGCAAAGCGCCGAAACCATGAAAACCGCCGTCGCCCACCTCGAACCCTTCATGGACAAAATCGCCGGCCAGACCAAGGGCCGCTTCGTCCTGGCTACCGTCAAAGGCGACGTCCACGACATCGGTAAAAACCTCGTCGATATCATCCTCACCAACAACGGCTACACCGTTTACAACCTGGGCATCAAGCAGCCCGTCAACGCCATCCTCCAGGCCGCCAAGGAGAAAAACGCCGACGCCGTCGGCATGTCGGGCCTGCTGGTCAAATCCGTCGCCGTCATGAAGGAAAACCTCGAGGAGATGAACGCCCAGAAGATCAACCTCCCCGTCCTCCTCGGCGGCGCAGCCCTCACCCGCTCCTATGCCGAAAACGACCTGGCCCGTCTCTATCAGGGCCCGCTGTTTTATTGCAAAGACGCCTTCGAGGGGCTGCACACCATGGACCGCATCATGGCCGGGCAGACCGAGCAGGTGTTGGCCGAGCAGCGCGCCAAATCCGACCGCCGCCGCGCCCTGAGCGAAAAAGCCCGCGCCTGCCGGGTCGAATCCCCCGACCTGCCCCAGCGCAGCGACGTCGCCACTGACAACCCTCTGCCGCTGCCTCCGTTCTGGGGCCGCCGGGTTGTCACCGGCATCCCCGTCGAGCAGATCTTCCCCTTCATCAACGAACTGGCCCTGTTCCGTGGCCAATGGGGTTTCAAAAAAGGCGCACTCACCGACGAGCAATTCACCCAGCTCACCGAAGAAAAAGCTCGCCCCGTCTTCCAGCAGCTTCAGCAGCGCGCCTTGGCCGAAAAGCTCCTCGATCCCAAGGTGGTCTACGGCTACTTCCCCGTCCAGGGCGACGGCGACGAACTGATCGTCTACCACATCGAGGAATTCTGCGGCTGCGATTGCCACCCCGCCGCCCCCCGTTCGCTCCACCCCGTCAGCGTTCCGCGTCCCTGGCTGCGTTTCCATTTCCCCCGCCAGGAAACCCGCCGCCGCCTCTGCATCGCCGATTTCTTCCGCAGCCAATCCACCGGCCAATACGACGTCCTCGGCATCCAGCTCGTCACCGTCGGCCACCGCGCCTCCGAACTGGCCCAGGAACTTTTCGCCGCCAACCGCTACCAGGACTATCTCTACCTCCACGGTTTCGGCGTAGAATCCGCCGAAGCCCTCGCCGAGCTCTGGCACAAGCGCATGCGTCAGGAACTCGGTTTCGCCCAGGACGATGCCCCCCGCATCCGCGACCTCTTCCAACAAGGCTACCGCGGCAGCCGCTACAGCTTCGGCTACGGCGCCTGCCCCAACTTGGAAGACCGCGCCAAGATCATCGAACTCTTAAACCCTCAGGACATCGGCATCACCCTTAGCGAAAACTTCATGCTCATCCCCGAGCAATCCACCGACGCCCTGATCGTCCACCACCCCCAAGCCAAATACTTCGACACCTAGGACTTCCCCTTCGTTTAGAAGTCGTTTCAGAACCGGCAAACAGGTCGGGCAAGCCCGACCGCTAAACGGGTTCTGAAACCGCGTCGTTTAGCCGGCCCGCTTGCGGGCCGCTTCTTCCCCGCAAAAACCATATACCCCCCCGCCAAGTTGGCTTTGTTTTTTATCACGAAACCGCATTGGGAAGCGAAAAACGCGGGAAAATTGGGTTTGTTTTGTAAATTGAACCTGCCCGCTTACAGAGAATATCCGCGGCTTCGCTACGCTGCGCCGCGGCGTGGCGCGGTGGGTTTGGTTGGGTTCGTTTGTGTATCACGAAACGCGGATGGCGCGGGGGAAAAGGGGGATTTTTTGGCTTCGTTCGGCGCGGGAGAGTGGAGGAAAGGACGAATGGGCGAAGGCAGGAAGTTTCAGAATCGCGGGGGCTCTGCCCCCGCAACCCCCGGCATTTATCGCCTTGCGCCAACGGCAGATTGAAAACAGGCGGTGCCGGCGGCTCCAAAGCGCCAAATGCCGGGGGTGACAGGGGGCAGCGCCCCCTGAATCCGTTTCGCCGAACTCGGCATCGGATATCCATCCACGACAATTCCAGAAGGGCCTCTATATACAACCGGGGGTATCACGAAAGTGGATAATTTTGTTTTCCCGAAGGGTGACACATGGAGGACATGATGGGATGACCTAATTAGGGGATGCATCAAACCCTTGCGTTGGGGCGGGGTGAGTGGGACGATATTGGACCAGAAGAAGTATCGACGAGCGGTGTTCCGTTCCAATTTTCCGTGCAACACATCCAGGAGGTCGAAGATGGCATCTATTTCGCAAAAATCGCTGGTAGTTAATGGCATCTGTGAACACGACATTGATCTGCTTTTGTTGGAGGAATTTATTGCTTCGGAATCGTTCAGAAGTTGGTTTTTCAAAAAGCTGAAACTTGATCCCGGGGCAATACTGAGTCATGCCGAACGATCCGTTTTGACTGTCAATGGCGAATCGGACTTGGAACTCACGTTACTAACGAAGGGTAAGAAGGTAAAGATTCTAATTGAAAACAAGATTGACGCGATTCTCCAGCCTAATCAAGCCGAGCGTTACCACGAGCGGGCAAAAGCTTATTGTGATGACGATGGGTGTGATCGCGTGATGACAGTCATTATTGCTCCTGCGGTGTATTTTGGTTCAAAGGCGAAAAAGGGATTTGACTTTTTCATTCACTACGAGGCGATCCAAAAGTGGTTCCAAAGGGCCAAATCACTTGGCCCGAGGCGCCTTTATAAGCTGGCGGCATTAAATCAAGCCATAGATCGAGGCCAGCAGGGGTGGCAACTGATACCCAATACAACGACCACGAATTTCTGGCAAAAGTACTGGGCTTTAACCGAAGAGATTGCCCCGGCACTGCGGATGCGAAAGCCGGATACAAAGCCCGCCACGTCAAACTTCATCAACTTTTGGCCGCTTTCATTTCCTTCCGACGTGTCATTGATACACAAAGTGCCGTATGGACGGGTCGATCTTCAGTTTGCCGGCATGGGGGAGAAGTTAGGCGTGATACAAAAGAAATATGGAGAGATCTTGTCCCAAAATATGCGAATTGAAAAAGCAGGCAAATCGGCTGCGATTCGCATTGAGATTGAAGATATTGATATGCAGGTTCCCTTTGAAGAGTCCGAGGACAAGGTAAAAGCCGCACTGAAGGCAGCGCTCTCATTGCTCCAAGTTTACGAACGGGTCAAGAAATGATGTTTGGATTAGCTGGGATGTGATGTCAATTATGAAACCGCTATCCCATCGGCGTCCATCCGTATTCATCGGCGGTTAATAAAAGCCGCCGTCCATGAATCGGCGCGGTGGCTTTGCCGGTATAATTCTCCCATGCTTACGTTTCTCGCTATCGGTGACTGGCGGCCAGAGCAGGTGCATTTGTCTTGGGCACAATGCTCGCGGCGGGTGGTTCCTGAAGTGGAAGAAATGATCGAGCAGACCTGGGCGCAGGTGACGGCGCGGCCGGGGGTGCAGTTGTTTGATGGGCCGATGTGCCGGATGGAAAGCTTTTCGGCTTCCGATGAGGCGCTGCGGCTGGTGCTCAGCCGCACCTCCTACAAGCCTTTTCTTGGCACCAACCTGCACCATTGCGATCTGGCCGACCGGTACGGCCCGCAGATCCTGGCCAATCCTGTCGGCGTCAGCCCCGCCCTCATCAGCCGCGATAATTACCTCCTGCTGGGCCGGCGGAATGCCTCCGTCGCCTACTACCCCAACCGCGTTCATCCGTTTTCCGGCTCCCTCGAACCCCGCGAATCCCTCGACGTCTTTGCCGAAGTGCGGCGAGAGCTTTCCGAGGAACTCCACCTTGGCCCTGACGAGATTACCGACCTGCGCTGCACCGGACTTGTTGAGGACTGTTCTTTGCGCCAGCCGGAACTGGTTTTCCGGGCCACCTGTGCCTTGGACCGGGCCGCTATCGAAGCCCGCCTGGATAAAACCGAACACGACGCGATCTGGGCTATTCCGGCCACGGCATCCGCCTTGGAAGAGGTCTTTGCCCGGCCCGCGTTGCTGACTCCTGTTGCCCTCGCTTCGCTTTTGCTCTGGGCGCGCACTGCTCTGGACCCCGCATGGTTCGCAGCCCGCTTGCGACAAGTAACCGCGACGTAACGCGTTGCGGAGGCTGCGAACCTCAACCTGGGTTCGCAGCCTCCGCGGGGCGTTGCCCCGCGGCTATTTTTTTTCTTTTCTCACGTTCTCGAATGGCAGTGCATGACATATAGCCGCAACGCAACGCGTTGCGGAGCCCCTGCCCGCCAAGAACCGTCCCTTGATTCCCAAGGTAAGTAACTTGTCAGCCGCCGACTTCCGCCTTAATCTCACCCTATGAACCTGAAGCAGGAATTAACTTACGCCATTGAACTGGCCCGCGGCGCGGGCAAGATCGTTCTCGACCATTACGGCAAAGTTCAGCGTCTGACCAAGCGTCACGCCGAGGCCGTCACCCCCGCCGACCGCGCCTCCCAGCGGTTTATCGTCGAGGGCCTGCGCAAGCGTTTCCCCGCCGACGGCATCATCGGCGAAGAGAACGACACCGGCGACGCCATCACCTTCGATTGCCCCGACCCCAAGGGCCGGGTCTGGGTCATCGACCCCATCGACGGCACCAACAACTTCGTGGCCGGCTTTCATCAGTTTGCCGTCTGCATCGGCCTGCTTCACGAAGGCTGGCCCGTTCTGGGCGTGGTATACGAGGTCTGCCGGGACGTGGTCTACTCGGCCGCGGTTGGCGAGGGCGCCTGGGTCAACCACCGTCAGGTCGAAGCCCTCTCCAACCCCTTGAACGAAAGCTCACTGCTGATGATGACCAGCAACGTGCTGGACCCCACCGGCCGCCTGCCCCAGTGGGCCGCCCGCTGGATCGGCCAGACCCATTGGAAGGTGCGCAACCTGGGCTCGGCCGCCCTCGAAGCCGTTCAGGTTGCCGCCGGCGTGGCCCACGGGGCGGTGACCATCAACGGCAAGCTCTGGGATTGCGTGGCCCCCGCCGCCATCGTGCTCGAAGCCGGCGGCCTGATTACCGACCTGCAAGGCAACAGCATCTTCCCCTTCGACCTGGCCCACTACGACGGCGCTAAAGTCCCCTTCCTGGCCGGCGGCAAAGCCGCCCACGAAACCCTCCTCCGCGAAATCGAAAATTACCCCTGAAACATTTGAATTTACCAATTTTTATCAAAAAGTAATCCGCCTCACATTTGATTGTGAATAATGTAAAGAGAGTATTGATTTTCATCCGCCCGGAGCTATGATGTTTCCCGTGAGTCGCCCACAAGGCGGTTCGCGTTCCGACAAGTTTCGAGGCCCTAACCGGTTTCGCAGCTTTTTTGTCGGGGGTACTCCCCGAAGAAGGTTCCCCCCCTCCTTCTTCAACCCCCGACTTTTTTTATGCGCCGATTTTCCCTCTTCAATCCAAAATCGTCGTCGCCATGACCCCATAGCCATCGGCCGTGATATTCATATACTGGCTAAGAGCGTGTAAATAAAACCACGGAGGCACGGAGACACGGAGGCCAACTCGTGGATGTAAGGTTACAGAAGAAATTGAACCGCCAAGGCCGCCAAGAGCGCCAAGAAAAGAGAATGATGAATTATGAATGATGAACGATGAAGGTGGAACCAAGAGCCGTTAATAAAAGCTGGTTTGCTTCCTCCTTCATAATTCATAATTCATCATTCTGACTTCTCTTCTCCCTCCGTGCCTCCGTGGTTGGCGTCGTTAGAGCTGCTCAATTTACTTTTACGGAGTTCGCATGGTTGCCCAACAACCCAAGAAGATCGTTCTCGCCTATAGCGGCGGGCTGGATACCAGCGTCATTCTTCCCTGGCTCAAGGAGCGTTATCCCGGCGTGAAGCTCGTGGCCTTCGCGGCCGAGCTCGGACAGGGCGACGAGCTCAAAGGCATCGAGGCCAAGGCCTACAAGAGCGGCGCTGACGAAGTCGTCGTCAAGGACCTCCGCCAGGAGTTCGCCGAGCAGTTCTGCTTCCCCATGCTCCGAGCCCAGGCCGTCTATGAGACCGACTACCTGCTGGGCACCAGCATCGCCCGGCCGCTGATCGCCAAGCACCAGGTCGAAGTCGCCCACGCCACCGGCGCCGACGCCGTCGGCCACGGCGCGACCGGCAAGGGCAACGACCAGGTCCGCTTCGAGCTGACCTACATGGCCCTCGACCCGTCGCTGAAGATCATCGCCCCCTGGAAAGACCCCTCCTTCGAGCTGCGCGACCGCGAAAGCGCCATCGACTACGCCAACAAGATGGGCGTCCCCGTCGAGCAGTCCAAGAAGAAGATCTACTCCCGCGACCGCAACCTCTGGCACATCAGCCACGAAGGCGCAGACCTGGAAGACCCGGCCAACGAGCCCAAGGACGACCTGTGGGTCATGAGCGTCCCCGTCTCCAAGGCCCCCGATGAACCGGAATACGTCACCCTCGACTTCGAGCGGGGCAACCCCGTGGCCGTCAACGGCCGCAAGCTCCCCGGCCACGAGGTCATCGCCACCCTCAACGCCCTGGGCGGCAAGCACGCCGTCGGCCAGACGCAACTGGCCGAGAACCGCCTGGTCGGCATGAAGTCCCGCGGCGCCTACGAAACCCCCGGCGGCACGATCCTCTACGAAGCCCACAAGGCCCTGGAGCAGATCTGCCTGGAGCGCGACACCTTCCACTTCAAGCAGCAGCTCACCCTGCGTTACGCCGAGATGGTCTACAACGGCCAGTGGTTCCACCCCCTGCGCGAAGCGTTGCAGGTCTTCATCGATCACACGCAGAAGCCCGTGACCGGACAGGTGAAGGTCAAGCTCTTCAAGGGCCGGGCCACCACCGCTTCGGTCACCAGCCCCCACACCCTCTACGATCCGCAACTGGCCAGCTTCTCCATGGAAGGCTACGACGTCACCGCCGCCCGCGGTTTCATCGACCTCTACGGCCTGCCCATGAAGGTCGCCGCCCAGGTGCTCCGCCGCTAAGGCGATCAAGTGCCCCAAAAAACACACGATGCGCCCGGGAGTTGCTCCCGGGCGCATCGGTTTTAACCGACACGCCAGTATTCGTTTCGCCGTCGCCTGCAGGGCGACACGCCTTCAACGTCGCCCTGCGGGCGACGGCGAAACGGACTTGTCGGCGCATGTGTGCGTTAATAGCGGTTGCCCCGCGACGATCCGCCCCGCCCGGCGCTGTAGCCTTGATCGGGGGAGAACGTCGTTCGACGTTCTTCCCGCGGCCGCGCCTCATTGACGGTCAGCGCCCGCCCGGCGTGTTCCTGGCCGTTCAAGGCGGCGATGGCGTTCTGGGCGTCTTCTTCGCTTTGCATCTCCACGAAGCCGAAGCCCTTGCTCCGCCCGGTCTCCCGGTCGGCGACGACTTCGGCGCTGCGAACGTTGCCATGCTGTGAAAAGAGTTGTTCCAAATCCGAGCTGTTGATGCGGTAGCTCAGATTCCCGACATAAAGCTTCTTGCCCATCTGACGAATCTCCTGCGCGACGGCGCTTTTCGCCCGTCGCCTTGCCAAGCTGAAATAAATGCCGTTGGTGCGGCCCGATTTCCGGTGGAAAGCGATTGAGACAAAACGGGCGGCCTCGCACGTCTGCGCCGCAAGCCCTGGCTCATTCGACCGACCGGCCGAAACCGAATTTAGCAGCGGCGATAAAATTCAGGATAGGTACAAAATGCGGCCCTATTGCCTCTTTGCATCAGGTCGCCATATACTGCTGCGGGACGGGGTTCTCGACAGGATCGACCTCACACGAGAAATTCAGCGTAGCTGCAACAGACCCGTCGAGGCACCCCTTTGCGAAAGATATCCATATCATGAAGCACTGGCGCTCTTGGGGTTGCGTACTTCTGGCGACGGCGATGACGGCCTTTCTATGCCCGCCCATCCAAGCCGATGTATTGAAAGAAGCCAAAAACGCAGCGGGAGACTGGCTGGCCGTGACGGCGATCGACCCGGCGCCGGGAGCAACGCTGAAGGGAGGGGAGAGGGTCAACGTGACCATCCAGTACAAATCGGCCTCCGCAAAGTCGGTTCGGATATGGGCGGTACCTTGCAATGCGGGCGGATTCTACTGTCCTTCCAGGCCGTTGTCAGGAACTCCTGACCAAGTGATCCGTTTCGTGGGGATGGACAAACCCGGCCAAATGGACCAAATCAAGGTTGCAATGGTTGAGGTCTCGGACGGCAAGAACGGGAAGACATTGGTGGATCTGACCCTTGACGCGAGCTACAAATGGGAGGGATACAACCCGAAAACGGTGCCCGTGGCCGTCGTCGGAAAGCCGTTCCCCGAACTGAAGTTCACCAGCGCCGATGGGCGGGAAATCGACGTGGCCAAACTGAAAGGGAAGGTCGTGCTGGTGGACTTCTGGGCCACCTGGTGCGGGCCGTGCAAGGCGGAGATGCCCCATCTGATCGAGGCGTATGCGGCCTGCAAGGATAAGGGGTTCGAGATCGTCGGCATCAGCCTCGACCAGGACATGGAGGCGATGAACCGGTACCTGAAGGAACAGAAAATCACTTGGCCGCAGTACTTTGACGGCAAAGGCTGGGACAACGCCATCGCCAAACGGTTCCACATGCAGGCGATTCCCTGCTGCTATCTGCTGGACCGCGACGGTATTGTCCGCTACGACCGCCCCCTGGGATCCCAGTTGAAGGAAACGGTTCAAAAACTCTGCGATTCCGCCCCGCCGGAAAAAGCCGGGCAGGCCGGTCAGTGGGAAACCGATTTCGCCAAGGCCTCGGCCCGCGCCCAAAAGGAGGGCAAGTACCTGCTCATGGACTTCAGCGGCTCAGACTGGTGCGGCTGGTGCATGAAACTGGAGCGCGAGGTCTTCTCCCAAAAAGCGTTCCAGGACTATGCGGCCGAGAACCTCGTGCTGATGCTGGTGGACTTCCCGCGCAGCAAACCTCAGTCTCAGGAACTAAAGCAACAGAACGCGGCGCTGGCCCTGAAATGCAACATCCAAGGCTACCCCACGGTGATCCTCATGGATCCCCACGGCAAAGTAGCCGGAGAAACCGGCTATCAGCCGGGAGGGCCCGAGGCTTACGTCGAACACCTGAAAGCCCTGATCGCCAAGCACAAGGCCGCCGGCGCCGCCCGATAAACCGCCGGCTCCGAAAACAAGCTTGAAACCCTCCGCGAAACGGAACGGTCTTGGCAGAGCCAAGACCGTTCCGTTTCGCAGGCGGGTTCTCGCCGCTCAAATTGCAAATCGCAAATTGAAAATTGCAAATCCCCTCACTTTCCTTCCTGCCAGTTTTTGCCCCAGCCGATTTCCACCTTCAGGGGCACCCGCAACTTCATGGCGCCGACCATCTCCTGGCGGATCAGTTCCGCCTCGGGCTCAACTGCGACGGCGGGCGTCTCGAAGACCAGTTCATCATGCACCTGCATCAGCAGTTTGCTGGGGCGGGCTTCTTTAATCAGCCGGCGGTAGACGTTGAGCATGGCGACCTTGATCAGATCGGCGGCGGAGCCTTGCACCACCGAGTTGATGGCCATGCGCTCGGCGGCGTTGCGCTGCTGGGCCACGGGACTGTTGATGTCGGGGATGTGGCGTCGGCGGCCGAGGATCGTCTCGACGTAGCCCTTGGCCTGCGCTTCCTCGACGCACTTTTGCAGGAAGGTGGCGATGGAGGGGAAACGCTTGTTGTACGCGGCGATCAGTTCCCCGGCGGCCGCCATCGACAGGCCGTCGATCCGGCGGGCCAGGCCGTAGGCGCTGACGCCGTAGATGATGCCGAAATTAATGATCTTGGCTTGACTGCGCTGGGCGCGATCGACCTGGTCCAGCGGAACGCCGAAGACTTCGGAGGCGACGGCGCTGTGGATGTCTTCGTCGGCCGCGAAGGCCCGCACCAGGGCCGGTTCCTCGGTGAAATGGGCCAGCACGCGCAGCTCGATCTGGCTGTAGTCGGCGGTGAGCAGGACGTTGTGCTCGCGGTCGCCGGGGACGAAGGCCAGGCGAATCCGCCGGCCTTCGTCGGTGCGGATGGGGATGTTCTGCAGGTTCGGGTCCGAACAGCTCAGCCGGCCGGTGGCGGCCCCGATCTGGTTGAAGCTGGCGTGGATGCGGTTCGTCCGCGGGTTGACGAAATCGGTCAGGTTATCCAGGTAGGTGTTCTTCAGCTTCACCAAGCTGCGGTATTCCAACACCAGCTTGGGGACGGCATGATCCAGTGAGAGTTTGTCGAGCACCTCCACGTCGGTGCTCGGGCCGGTCTTGGTGCGTTTGACGATGCGGAGCTTGAGCTTGTTGAACAGGACTTCGCCAAGCTGCTTGGGAGAATCGGGGTTAAACTCGCAGCCGGCACAGGTCATGATCTGGCGCGGAGCGCTTCGATGCGCTCGCCCAGGACGCGGCTTTGCTCCTTGAGGATGTCGGGGTCGATGGCCACGCCGTTGAATTCCATCTCGGCCAGCACGTCCACCAGCGGCGTCTCCACGTCGTCGCACAACTTGCGCAGCTCAGGCAGTTCGCCCAGGCGGGCTTGCAGATATTCCGCCAGCCGCCAGGCGATGTCGGCGTCTTCCGAGGCGTAGATCGCCACCCGCTCCAGCGGGACGCGGTCCATGGAGATCTGGTTCTTCCCTTTGCCGATCAGGTCGGTCGTGGGGATTTTCTGGAAGCTCAGCAGATCCCGGGCCAGCGCATCAATCCCGTAGGTGTTTCGGCTGGCATCCACCAGGAACGCGGCCACCATCGTATCGAGGGCGATGCCGCGAAGATGAACGCCGGCGTTGCGCATCACCAGCAGGTCGTACTTGATGTTGTGGCCGATTTTCTGGATGGAGGAGTCTTCCAGAATCGGCCGCAGTGCGGGCAGAACCGCCTCGGCCGACAAATGCACCGAGCCCAACGGCCCGACCACGGAAACGTAATAGCCCGTGCCGGATGCCCAACTGAAACTCATGCCGATGAGGTTGGACTTCATCGCGCCCAGAGCATCGGTTTCGGTGTCGAAGGCGAATCGCTTTTGCTGGCGAAGCTCGCTCAGGAAATCCGCAAACTTGGCCTGGGTATCCACGAGGCAATAGCGGCAGCCGTCGGCGGTGGCCAGGGGAACCGTCGGCCCGGCCTCGGCCGGTGTGGCATCGAGCGAGCCGAACAGCCCTTCTTCAAACGCCTTGGGCCGGGCCTTGGCCGGGAGCGGCGTGGCGGGCGTCGCCACCGCGCCGTTAACCGTCAGACGCTTGACCAGCGCATGAAAGCCCAGCGATTGCAAATCCTCGCGGAGGACGTCCAGGTTCAGCCCGGTAAACCGGCAGGTTTCCGGATCGAACTCGAAATCGACGTCGCTCTTGAGCGTCACCAGTTGCCGGGTTATGGGAAGCTGGGCGGCGTGTTTTTCAAAGTTCTCCCGCAGCTTGGGAGTCAATTCGTCCAGATGCTCAAGAACCTTGTCGGCCGAGCCGTATTTATTGATGAGCTTCAGGGCCGTCTTTTCGCCGATGCCGGGGATGCCCGGCACGTTGTCGGTGGCGTCGCCCATCAGCGTTTGGATCTCGATGGCCTGTTGCGGCATAAAGCCGCACTTGGCCAGCATGGCGGCCGGGTCGATCACCTCGTCGTTCTGCACGTCGTACATCTTCGTGCGTTCATCCACGATCTGGCGGAGGTCTTTGTCCTTGGAGACGATGAAGACTTCAAAATCTTCCCGGCTGAGCCGTTTGGCCATGGTGGCGATGAGGTCGTCGGCCTCATAGCCCGGCTTGACAAAGACGGGCAGGCCGGCGTCGCGGACCACTTGCAGGATGCGTTGTTCCTGGACGAAAAAGTCATCGCCGGCCTTGGTGCGGTTGGCCTTGTATTCGGGGTGGATGGCCGTGCGGAAAAGGTCCTGCTTGCCGCTGTCGATGACCATGGCCAGATAATCCGGCTTGCGCTGCTCGAGCAGATTGAGCAGCATCTGAGTAAAGACGAACGTCGCCTTGGTCGGCTCGCCGCTGGGGCTGGTGAGCTCGCGGAACGGGGCATAATACGCCCGGTAAATCTGGGCGTGGCCGTCGATGATGTAAAAGGACTTGGGCATTAGGTGCTATGGTAAACGCATTTGCCGCCAACGGAAGTATTCCGGGGGAGGCAATCTATTTTATGCCGGCTGAAGGGGGAACCGCCGATGAACGCCTATAGGAAGCAGGAAGTCAATAGGGAGTCTCCGGCTGCGCCTCTTTTTCCGTTTTTCTAACCTTCCGGGCGCAGGTTTCGTGACACAGGCACCGCTGGCCGGTCCCTTCAAGGCCTCTTGGAGAGGGGTTCCGGCGGAACCGCCCGTCGCGTTCTCATCGGCCGCATTCTTCCTCAAGCTCTGGAGCATCGCCCCGCACTGGGCGGCGTCGCTCAAACACCTATCCGGAACTCCCGCACGCCGCGGGGTTCATGAGGACTTCTCTGGGCGTAGCACACATCCGGCGGGGTTCATTCACAGATCAGGCCGCTCACTGAAGGCGGCAGCGTTCATCCTGGAACTCCAACACCGGACCCATTATTCGCAGCACTCGCACCGGGCCGTCATCCGCTTTCTTCCGCCCCTCAGCACAGGCTCCCGATCCGCCTCGCCTCGAATGCCTTGTCGCTTTTCCACATGCCCCACACCGCCGTCACCTGCTCCCGGGCCACGTTGCGGCGGGCATTGCGGGACGACAGCCCCGCTTTCATCCAGCGGGCGTAACGCTCGCCGAACACATTCTCCTTGGCCTCAATGGCGCTCTGGGCGGCGCCGATCACCACGTTCCGCAGCAAATGGTTGCACTCCTGCTCCACCCGCACGAGGTCCAACCCCTGGCCGGATTTCTCCCGGCGCAGCCCGATTCCCACGTACTTCCACAACGCCTCCTTGCTCTTGAACCGCCAGGGCGTGTCCAGGTAACAGATCAGCGTCGCCGCCCGCACCGGCCCGTAGCCGGGCAGTTCCGCCGTCCGCGCCATCATCTTGTCCTGGCGGGCCAACTGGCAGACCTGCTCAAAGAGCATCTGTTCCTGTTGGACCGCCTGATGGAAGCTCTGCCACAGCGCGTCGGCAATCCGCCGAATCCGCTCGGGCACGCCGACTTGCTCCAGCCGGGTCTGAAGCAACGCCTGGCCGTCGCACTGGAGCAACTCCGAACGCTTGAGCAGGATCCCCCATCGCCGGCCCAACGCCAGCAGGAGGTTGCCTTCGCCCACCCGATGTCCCACCCGTTGGTGGTACATCCCCACCAGTTGCTTGACCGCCGCCTTCTCGTCGCTGTCCAACTGATGCACCGCCTTCAAGAACCCGCCGCGGTACAGGTCGTTGAGCTTCTCGGCGTCGATGGAATCGTCCTTGTCCCCGTCCTTGGCCACGTGGGCGTTGCGCCGGGGGTCGCACACGATCAACTCCTCGGCACACCCGTGGAGGTTTCGGTACAGCCAGCCGGCCATCGACCCTTCCTCAAAGGCCACCCGCCGCGGGTGCGGCACCGACTCGATCAGCTTCCGCAACTGGGGAATGCCGGTCGATAAATGCTCCCGCCTCACCAGTTTCCCCCGCGCCGTCTTGATGCAGGCGTCGGTGGTTCGGCAGTGCGTGTCCATGGTGATAAAATACTCCGTACGCATGGGCTTCTCCTTTCGTTGTTGGTGGCTGCGTTCCGTTAAACACAGCATACCGCGGCGGCCGGAGAAGCCCCTCTGCTTCCTACATCTTCACGAATGAACGCCGATGGGGGTGAATTGGACAAGAGTCCTTAGTCATTAGTTGGTGGGTTTGTTTTGGCAATGGCCTTGGGATGATTAGCCCTGGGCTTTGGGATGGAGCGACTTCACGAAACCGCATTGGGAGACGAAAAAGCGGGGTCGGTGGCTTTGTTTTGTCATGCGACAAGGGGCAAAGGGGACGGGCGCGGTGGCTTTGTTTTGCAACGGGAGATGATCCACAGCTACGCCGCGGCGTGTCGCCGAGTTGGCTTTGTTTTGTCAGACCGCCGGGGGCGGGAATGGGTCAAATGGGTTGTCAAAGAGCCTGGGCTCCGCCGGTGCCGCAAGGGCAGACCGGGGGCGCGGAGGGAATATAGCATGTTCTAAGAATAATGCAAGGCAAAAGAGTTGGCGTTAACCCGTTGGCCGTGGAGGGAGGGGAGAGGGATGGCCTGCGGGGGCGATATCGGACCCTTGCGTTTGATTCGCCGAGCGGGAGAATAAACGGAAGTGGTTGTCTGCCAGGACGGCAAAGGACTGTCCGATATCCCCGCGCAAAATAAAACGGTGAACGTCACCTTTGTCACCCCGAAGTGCGGGTGCGGAAAATAAGGAGTTAGTGATGAGTCTCGTAGAGATGATATATTGGACTTCGATTATCTTGTTGTGCCATGTGGTAGCTGTGCGGTTAGATGATCGCTTGTCGCTGAACTTCTATCTGATTTATACTCTTTTGCTATGGAGTGGATACGTCATTGCTGGTGTTATTGTGTCTCGTCTTCGGCTGGTAATAAAGAATCGCGGCAAAAGAACATAATCAGACAGATCGCAGAAAGATGATGCCGGGACGCAGCGGCTCTGTTTCTCTTCCTCTGAAACAAAGGAGATATGCGAGTGAATTACCGCACCCTTGGAGACATGCTGAGCCAACCAGCTACTCTAGTGAGAAGGGCTGAAGCTGGTATTACGACGGCTGTCCCCGTCATCGTCTTTAGCGCTGTTGCTCTGTGGGCCATCAACACCGTATTCCCGCTTGATATGTACTTACGACATTACGGCTTCTCTGCTGGCCAGTCAGAGGCTCTTGCAATGACTGCGGTGCTCAGTCTCCCATTTTTATGGATGATTGTAGACGGAGGCATTGCCAAAGCTACATACGGGATGCGGAAATGCAACGTTCGCTTCGGCCATGCTGATGGTACGCAAATCGGTTTGGCACGATGCCTTGTGCGGCTTGCTGCCGGGATCATACTGCTTCCTCTGTTTCCCGTATCATGGATCATCGCACTTATAGATGGGCAGCATCGGACGCTCGCAGATCACATCTGCAAAACGGCCGTATGGGCTGATAGGCCGGGGAAAGAGCCAAAAGCCAATAGATGAGCCTGGAGGGACGTAGAAAAATCGCCAAAAGCCATTTACCGCCTTCAGCAGTTATCGCCCATGAAATGCTCATTTATAGAATTGGCTTCTGACCCCTTATTTCTCCGATCGGTGCGCATCGGTGCCCCATCGGTGGCTGAAATTTTTTGCATTGGTAATTGGAATTGCGGCCGCTCGGGCTTGGATCGGCGCGCCGCCGATGCCGGTGAGTACACCGGCCATGGGCAGGATGCCCATGCTACAATGGGTTCCAACGCCGGGGTTCTCTTCAAACTCTCTGCGTCTTGGCCCATTGGGCTTCGAGCTTCTTGAGGAAGGGGTAAAAAAGGGTCAAAAGCCATTTGCCGCCTTCAGCAGTTATCGCGCCCATGAAATGGTCATTTGTAGAATTGGCTTTCGACCCCTTATTCTCACCCCTTATTCTCACTTGGAGTGAAGCCGCGAAGAGCAAGCCACTGCGGGAACGTGGGGGCTGAACGGAATGGGTTTTATGGGGGCGAGATTTACGCGGATGCTTGTTTGAGTGGGGCGCGTGGTTTAATCCATCGGCGTGCATCGGCGTTTATCGGCGGTTTCAAACGCCTTTGACTTTGGCCCATTGGGCTTCGAGCTTCTTGAGGGAGACGGGGACGGCGGTCTTGAGCTCCTGGGCGAAAAGGGAGACGCGCAGCTCTTCCAGCATCCAGCGGTAAAGCGTCAGCTCGGGGTCGCAAGTGCCCTGCTGACGGTGTTGGTCCAGACGCTGGCGGTAGGATTGCCAGAGGGGAGCGAGCTGGGCGGCGGCCTGGGCGTCTTTGGCGAAGCCGAAGTTGGTCAGGCGCTTGAGGCGAAGCTGGATGGCTTTGAAATAGCGCGGGTAGTGCTTGAGCCACTCGTAGGGCGTGGTCAACCAGAAGCCTTTGGGGAGCAGATCGGTGAGTTGCTGGCGGATGTCGGAAAGAGCCTCGGCCCAGAGGGGGCCGTGCGGCTCGGCGAGGTCCATCGTGACGGCGTGGTAGGCGGAGAGGATTTCGCCGGCGAGTTGGCAGACTTCGCTAGTCATGGGAGAGAGGCGGTTCCAGCCCCAATCCAGACGCAGCTCGAATTCCATCTGCGTGCGCACGGGGGGACGGTCGGCCAGGAAAGAACGGTCGGCGATCAACTCGATCAGGTCGCGCTTCAAGTCGACGCCGGGGCCGAGCGTGGAGTAGTGAAGCGATAGCTGCTGGAAGTTGGGGAGATTGTGGCCGACCCACTTCATCTCCTCGGCCATTTGCAGCATGAACAGCCGGCGGACGCCAGGCCGCAGATGGGCGTCGGCGGCCTGGGGGGAAGCGAACAGCCGCAGGGCGCATCGGTCGCCTAGATCGACCAGGGCGGGATAGCCGGTGAGGGTCAGGCCGTAGTGGCGGATTTCCACCTGCGCGGGCAGGTCGCCGAAATCCCAGGAGGTCACCGGCTCGCGATTCCACTTTGACGGCGGGAGCAGGGCAAAGTTCTGGCGGACCTGCTCGCTGAGCTGGCGGCGGATTTCCTCCAGGTCGCGGCCGGTCGTAAGCGTTTTGCCGGCCGAGTCGATGATCTTGAAGTTCATCTTCAGATAGTCGGGCAATGACTGCGGCTGCCAGGCGTCAGGGGGGATCTGTACGCCGGTCAGGCGGCCCAGTTCCCAGCCCAGAGCGTCGGTCAGCTTGCCCTGGGCGAAGGGAATGGCCTCGGCGGCCCGCTGGGCGAAATCGGGGGCGGGAACGAAGTTCACCCGCAGGCTCTTGGGCAGGGAGCGGATCAATTCGACGGCTTTCTCTTCCAGCAAACCCGGCACGAGCCAATCGAAGCGGTCGGCCGGCGCCTGGTTGATCGCCGTCACGGGGATCGTCACCGTTACGCCGTCCTGCGGATGGCCGGGCTCCAGGTGATACGTCAAGGGTAAACGCAGTGAATCCAAGACCAGCACGTCGGGGAATTGCATCGCGTCGATGTCTTCGGCTCCGGGCGCATCAGATCCTGGCGGGTCATGAACAGCAATTCCGGGTTCTTTCGCTCGGATTGCTTGCGCCACTGCTCGAAGCGGGCGCCGTTGTAGATGCCCTGGGGGATGCGGGCGTCGTAGAAGGCGAAGCGGGCCGGGGCGTCGGCCAGGATGTCCCGTCGGCGGGATTTGGCCTGGAGGTCTTCCAGTTCGCGCAGAAGCTGCTGGTTATGGCGGAAGAAGGGGGCGTCGGTGCGGTATTGGCCTTGCACGAGGGCGTTTTGGATGAAGATTTCCCGCGACTGCTTGGGGTCGATGGGGCCGAAGGGGACGAGGCGCTTGGCCACGAGGACCAGGCCGTAGAGCGAGACTTTTTCGCTGGCGACGACGTCGGCCCATTGGGGCTTCCAGTGCGGCTCCCAGTATTCCCGCTGGACGAGATGTTCGGCGGCCTGTTCGATCCACTTTTCCTGGATGCGGGCGACGGTGCGGGCGTAGAGGCGGGTGGTTTCGACCAGTTCCCCGGCCATGGCCCAGGGGGGTTGTTTTTTGAACAGACCGGAGCCGGGGAAGATGGCGAATTTCATGCCGCGCTGACCGGTGTATTCGTGGGCGTCGGTCTTCTGGCCGACGTTGCTCAGCAGGCCGGTCAACAGCGCGCGGTGGATGGCGTTGTACTTGGGATGCTCGGGGTTGGGTTTGGCGGTGGCCATATCTCAATCATAGGGGAAGATTTGCCGCGGAGATTTACCGCAGAGGACGCGGAGGAGAAGCGTTTGATTCAATGAACCACGGAGGCACGGAGACACGGAGGCCAACTTGTGGAAGAACGGGATTTGGCGAATCTTCCAGAAAAAATTGAACCGCCAAGGCCGCCAAGACCGCCAAGAGACGAGTTGGAACCGCCGATGAACGCGGATGAACGCAGATAAAGAAAAGATTTCTTTCTTATCTGCGTGTATCGGCGTTTATCGGCGGTTAATTTGTTTTCCTCTGCGAACCTCTGCGTCCTCTGCGGTTAAAATGTTTACCAATCCAGCGTCCCGCGCCAGGCCTTGGTCATTTCCTCGACGCTTAGTGCGTGCGATCCGACGGTCAGGCGGGCGGAGGCGTCTACCGTTCCGGCATCCCGCACGTCGGCGACGGCGGCGAAACGGCTTTCCACGGCGGAGAATCGGGAGGCGTCGGTCAGTTCGATGAGATAGCGGCCGGGCAGTTCGGCAAACGCATGAACCTGGGCGAAAAGCCCCTCGCTGATCTTCAAACCCAACCCCGAGGCGATGCACATTTCGGCGGCGGCGACAATCGGCCCGCCGTCGCTGACGTCATGGCAGGCGGCAACTTTTCCCTCGCCAATGATCTCCGCCATCACCTGATGCGTCTTCGCCAACGCCGCAAGGTCGTCCGTGTTGCGCGTCGCAATCAGACAAAGCCGATGGCCGGGGGCTTTGAGGTCCATGGTGACGCACTTGCGGACGTCATCGACGACGGCCATGGCGCTGATGAGCAGGGTATTGGGGATGCGGATGACCTGGCCGGTCTCCTGGTTGGTGAACTGGTTGTGCAGCGAGTCTTTGCCGCTGATGAAGGGGATGCCGTAGGCCTTGGCCGCGTCGTAGCAGGCTTCGCAGGCGCGGACGAGGGTGCCCATGGTTTTTTCGTCATCGACGCTGGGCCAGCAGAAGTTGTCCAGCACGGCGGCCTTCTTCGGATCAGCGCCGACGGCGACGATGTTGCGCACGGCCTCGTCAATGGCGGCGATGGACATGGCGTACGGATCGCCCACCTGGGGCGTCAGGCCGCAGGCCAAAGCCACGCCTTTGTAGCTGTCGATCTTGGGGCGGACGACGGCGGCATCGGAGGGGCCGAGCTGCCGGGGGCCGATCAGGGGCTTGATGACCGAGCCGCCTTGCACTTCGTGATCGTACTGGCGGATGATCCAATGCTTGGAGGCGATGTTGGGATGGGCCAGGGCGGCCAGCAGTTGCCTGGGCAGGGCGTCGGTCTTTTTCACGGCGGAGTTGATGGGCGGGGCGCTCGTGTCACCTTCGACGACGACGGCCTTGCGGGTGGGCATGGGGATGCCGTTGTGGAGGAAAGCCATGGCCATTCGGCCGACCTGCGTGCCGCGGTAGTTGAGGACCAGTTCGCTGTTTTCCGTGCCGAAGTGGCCGATGACGGTGGCTTCGACGTTTTCACCGGCGGCGAGGTCCAAGACCGCCTGGACGTTTTCCTGGGGGACGGAGAGGACCATGCGCTCCTGGGCTTCGGAAATCCAGATTTCGTCGTAGCGCAGGCCGGCGTATTTGAGAGGCACTTTGTCCAGTTCGACGTAAGCGCCGAGTTTTTCGCCCATTTCCCCTACGGCGCTGGAGAGGCCGCCTGCGCCGCAGTCGGTGACGGCGGTGAAGAGGTTGCGGTCGCGGGCCTGGAGGATGACGTCGGTGACTTTCTTTTCGGTGATGGCGTTGCCGATCTGCACGGCGTGGGAGAATTCGTCGGCGTGGGTGTCGGTCAGTTCGGCGCTGGAAAAAGTTGCGCCGTGGATGCCGTCGCGGCCGGTGCGTCCGCCCATGACCACGATCGCATCGCCTTTGCCGGACTGCTTGGCGATTTTGTTGCGGGGGATGAGGCCGACGCAGCCGCAGAAGACCAGGGGGTTGCCGAGGTAGTTGTCGTCGAAGTAGACGGCGCCGTTGACGGTGGGGATGCCCATGCGGTTGCCGTAGTCGCGCACGCCGGACATGATCTGCTGAAGGATGCGCTTGGGGTGGATGATGCCCTTGGGCAGCGCCTTGCGGTCGGGGAAGGCGACGCAGAAGACGTCGGTGTTGGCCACGGGCTTGGCGGCCAGACCGGTGCCCAGGACGTCACGGATGACGCCGCCGATGCCGGTGGCCGACCCGCCGTAGGGTTCCAGGGCGCTGGGGTGGTTGTGGGTTTCGACTTTGAAGCAGACGGCGTCGGTGTCGTCAAAGACGACCACGCCGGCGTTATCGACGAAGACCGACAGGCAGAAGCTTTTGTCCCGGCCGTTGTCGGTGAGCTCCATCGTGCTTTTGAAGATGGTGTCTTTGATGAGGTTTTTGTACTGGCGCGAGCCGATCACTTTGCCGCTGGCGTCCTGCACTTCGACGTCGACCGAGCTCTTGAGCGTCTTGTGAACGCAGTGTTCGCTCCAAGTCTGGGCGATGGTTTCCAGCTCGATATCGCTGGGCTCGCGGTTTTGCTTGCGGAAGTAATCCTGAACCGCCTTCATCTCCGCCAGGGACAAAAACAGGTGCTTTTCCCGGCTGAAGACCTTGAGCTGCTCGTCATTGAGCCCCAGCAGCGATACGTGCTTGAGCTGGAACTTGTAGTCGTGGCCGGTCTGAAACTGCTTGGGGATGAAAGCGTCGAAATGAACCGATTCGATCACGCCGTTGGCCAGCACCCGGCTGGCAATGTATTCCAGCTCGCTGCGGTCTACCTTGCCTTGAATCAGATAAGCCCGGCCCGTACGCACTTCATTCACCGGCAGCCCCATATCCCCAATGGCCATCTCGGTAGAGGCCGCCACCGGATCCATCACGCCCGGCTTGAGATGAATCTCAATCCGGCTGCAATCCCCGTCCACCGGCGGCTGCACCATCAGCTCGGCCTGCTCCACCACCGGATCGGCCAGCAGTTCCGCGGCGATCCGCCGAACCTGCTCGACCGGGGCCGGCGTATCGATCAGAAAGATGCGGGTGGTCTGGATCGGCCCGACGGCCTTGCCGAACTCGGCAATCTGATGGCGGACGGATTCTCCAACCGGATCAACGGCAGCCTCTCCGCCCCGGGCGGCCGCCGTCGTGCGAACGTCAATGCGATAAATCATGCCCGGAATTTTAGCGATTCCCCCCCGCCTGTGTAGGGGGAAGCGAACGATGAACGAGGAATGATGAACGATGAAGAAGGAAGCAAGCCGTTATGTAAACTGCTCTTCTTTCCTCCTTCATCATTCATCATTCATCATTCTGACTTCTCCCACCCGCCCCTCCTCTCGACAGACGCCCATCCGCCCGTATAATCTAGAACCACAATTCGGACCCAAAGCACCAGGTGGCGGAATTGGCAGACGCACTACTTTGAGGTGGTAGCGAGGCAACTCGTGCAGGTTCAAATCCTGTCCTGGGCATCGAACAAAGCCGCAAGCCCCAAAAGCTTGCGGTTTTTTGTTGCGTCGCCATACGGGGCATCCAGGATTAAAGTGAATCAGGAACGGAGTTGTCGCCTTAGAGTCGCCAGCACATCGAATATTTACTTGGAGGTCACCTGCTTCGTCAGATTCAATGCGGGATCGATCACGCACCGCTCCAATTCAGCAATTCCCGTCAAATCACACAATGGAACGGCAAAAGCAAACGCCTTTTGGGCTGCGGGAACGTAGTTAGGACGCAGTTCGGGAGATAAGCTCAATGGCTCTGAAGAATTGATGACACGTGACAGTACATTCAAAGAGCCTTCACTGCACCACGGCTCCCAGACTTCATCGGGTTCAACTCCTAAACCAAAACCAGCAACGCCAATCAGTAAATAGGGCTGATTGATCGACTTTGGCGTATCGAGGTCCAAGCTGACCAGGATCCCAATCGGGAGTTTCTTGTTCTTCTTTGAGCCAGCAGGGACAAAAAGAATATATAAATCAACGGATATGTGTTTTGCTTTGGGTAAAATTTCTTTTATGGCCACCCAGCCTCGTTGCTCCATGATGGATTTCAAACTTATTACGAGCGTCATCACGTCCTTTTGCACCAATAACAATGCGCGTACGGCTGCGGTTATTGACTGCCCAAGTTCTGAGTTGTTCATGGCGTCTCCTGATTAACAGTCCCCTACCCTCATACGTTGCGCTCATCTTGCCAGAATTTTCCAGAAAGTTCCCGCGGCAAATATCGCGCGGCTTGAAACCATTTTTCATCTATCCAAAAACCGGCATTTGACGCAACAACAGGAACAATCTTGGCCGAAAAGCCCATGCCCTGAAAATGTGACAACCCCTTGTATTCCAGCAATTTCACCAAATCATCAACCGCGAGGTTTCCAACATTGCCAGGTGCTTGTTTCAATGCAAGCCAGACATCTGACCACGACATCCATCCCAGCCGCATCGATGAGCACCACTGTAAAGAATCCTGAAGTTCCTTTTCTGGAGGCAAGGAATGAGCTGTCAGATAAATAACTGTTGCGGCTGCATTACCCTTTAGTTCCACCAGACGATGCCAATATTTGACCAACTGATCACGCTCGGCCAGAAGATTCAATGTCGCTTCGTCAGTTTCCTCGAAGTAGTCCGATTTGTCTCCCGCCATTCCGCTTTTAGGCGACCACAATTTCACCTCCACGATGACGATATGAACAACATCTCCCTGTTTGTCTTTCAAGCGAAAAAGAAGATCAGGCTCAGCCGCCTCGCCAACATAAGGCCAGAACTCAACCTCAAAAGAATCGACTTGGTCGAGCGGCAACCATGATGTGTCGCGCCGTGTAGTTACCACATCCTCATCCAAAACAACCTGTCGTACAGCCCTGAGCACGGGGAATAATCCGTTGACAGGAGGCAAATACCTTAGCAGTCCGAATACGGTGGATGTGAAGAGGTCTTCGCAGCGTTCATCGATCCGCGAGCCATCCGACCCCAACTTGCCTTGAATTTCCGCGAAAATCATAAATCACACAAAATCTACCCTGCCATATGCATCGATCTTACTCTAGATACCGGTGGCTCCAAAGCGCTAAATGCCGGGGGTTCAAGGGAGCGGCTGTCCTCTTATGGATTAACCAGAACTGGGATTGAAACGGATCATATTCAGTTGTAACCTCCAGCCGTGCAGCCTCAATCCTGCAGATAAAAAGGATCGGCAAAGGTAGCCGCCAACAGTGAAGTAGCAAAAGCTATAGGAGAGTAAAGATGAACCGGGAAACGGTCGAAAAACTCTTTTTGGACTTCGAGCGATTGCGGCGGGTGGAAGAGGAACGCGGCATCGAGTTCTGGCTGGCGAGGGAACTCCAAACCGTCCTCGGCTACGACAAGTGGGAGAATTTCGCCAATGCAATTGAGCGGGCAATCACAAGCTGCAAAAACGCTGGATTTGACCCTTCCGATCATTTTCTTGAAGCCAGGAAAATGATCGAACTGGGCAAGGGAGCTCAGCGGGAAATCGCCGATTTTATGCTCACCCGTTACGCCTGTTATCTCATCGCCCAGAACGGAGATCCGTCCAAGGAACCAATTGCTTTCGCTCAGACCTATTTCGCCATTCAGACCCGGCGGGCAGAACTGATCGAGAAACGATTGGCGGATGTGGAACGTGTGCGGGCGAGAAAGAAGCTGTCAGTCTCGGAAAAAGAATTGTCAGGATTGATCTTTGAACGGACTGGCAACGAATTGAGCTTTGGAATCATCCGCAGCAAAGGCGATCAAGCCCTCTTCGGCGGCAAGTCAACACGGCAGATGAAGGACAAGCTCAGCGTTCCCGAAAACCGTCCACTGGCAGATTTCCTGCCAACCATCACCATTAAGGCCAAAGATTTTGCCAACGAGATCACCAACTTCAACATCAAGAAGGACGATCTAATATCCGAATCGGCCATCAGTTCCGAACATGTGAAGAACAACCGCGATGTGCGGAAACTGCTGACGGATCGCGGAATTGTTCCAGAAAACTTGCCTCCCGCCGATGACGTCAAAAAAATTGAGCGCCGGTTGGAATCAGAACAGAAGAAACTGCCTAAGCAGATTTAAAATTGCTTGACCAGAGTCACCGTTGCGTTGTAATTCCCGCCACACCAATCCCCAGCAACAAGGCGAGGCGTCCTTATGAGTAACGTATCTGGCCAGCCCGAACCGTCGGGTTCGTCATCAGAAATCCTGCTTTACCAGACGGATAACCGCAAGCCTTTCCGGCTTGCGGTTTTTTGTTGCGACAATCAATCGGCGAAGACCCCACCAAACCGGAACAGGATGTGGGAAAGCACGAACAAGACAAACCCCGCTCCGCCGACACTATGGCTGAAGGGCCAATCCATTTCCACGGAGAAGACAAATCCGATGGCCACGCTTGCCAAGGCGACCGCCACCGCCGTCCCCAAGGCGCGGGGGATGCGGGAGGCCCAGGGCAATACCGTCGCGGCCGGGAGGAACAGCAGCGCCACCACCATGACCGGGCCGATGGTGTTGGTCGCCAGGACCAACACCGTAGCCAACAGGCACAGGAAAAGGGCGTTCCATTTGGTTGGATGCAGGCCGGCCAGTTCCGCTGTCGCCGGGGCCTGCGCCAGCAGCAGCCACCGCCGCCAAAGCAGTGACGCGGCGACGCCAACCCCCACCAGGACCAGCGCGACAAAAATGGCTTCATTGACACCGACCGCCACGTCGATCCCGGTAAACAGGTTCTGGATCTCCGCCAGATGCGCACCGGAGTTGGCGATGGTGAGGATGGACAGGCACACGCCGGCCACGTACAGGGCGGGCAAGACCGCGTTGTCGGCGTCGCGTCGTTTTGACCAGGCCAGAAACGACAATCCAAACCCGGCCGCGCCCAGTGCGGGGGGAAGTTGTGGCCAGCCCATCCGTACGCCGATGGCCGCCCCCAAAGTCACGATCTGCGGCAGGGCCAGCGCCAACAGGGCCTCGCGGCGCAGGATCACCAGCACCCCCAGGCTTCCCCCGGCGACCGCCATCCCCGACGCCGCCAGCACGCTGGGCCAATTCACGCTCAACGTCGGTACGTAGAGGCTGTTGATGTGTTGGAGCAAAGTGTTCATGGCGTTTGTCGTACCTCGCTTACACGCTGGGCCAGTTGTGGCGGAACGATGATTTCCACGCAACTGGGTTCGTCCGCCTCGGGCGCCGGATGAAGCCACGCCACCTGCTGGCACAACTGCATCAGGTCTTCAACGTCATGGCTGATGATGACGGTGCCGAGTCCCTCGGCCGCCGCCTCGCGCAAGACGCGCAGAAGGATTTGCCGCGAGCGAACGTCCAGACCGTCGGTCGGCTCGTCCAGCACCAGCACTTGCGGTTCGGCGGCCAAGGCCCCGGCCAAGAGCAGGCGTTGCTGTTGACCGCCGCTCAGCCGGGCGAAGGGGTGATGGGCCAGCCCCTCCACGCCCAGGGTTTGCAACATGCGCGACAGCCGGTGCTGCTTTCGATCCACCCAACCGAATCGGCGGCGAGACGAAATGGCCAGCGAGGCGGCATCCAGTCCGCTCATGGGCCAATGTAATTCCATTGCCCGGTGTTGCGGCAGATACCCGAATCGCAGCCCTTCGCGACGCCGGACCACGCCCGACGCGGCGGGAAGCAATCCGGTGATGCCGCGGACCAGCGTGGTTTTGCCCGACCCGTTGGGGCCGAAGATGCCCAGGCACCGGCCCGCATGCAGGCGGAGTTCGTCCACCCGCACGACGGGCCGGTTCTGGTATCCGAAAATACATCCGCTTAGCTCAACGAGCATCGGGGCCCTTGTCCTTTCCGGCTTCCGCCGACTTGGGCTGGATTCCCGCCGACTTCGCCGCCGCGATGATCTGGTCCACGTCGTAGCGGAACAGCTTCGCGTAGGTATCGGCCTCCGGAACGCCCAGCACATGGTCCGGCAGGCGGACGCACTTGGCGTCGGCATGGTCGGCGATGTACTGAGCCAGCTTATCATCGCTGTAGGTTTCGACGATGACCACTTTGACCCCCTGCTGTTTCATCAGGTCGATGGTCTGCCGGACCTGTGCCGGCGAAGGGGTGATGAGCGGTTTGGGTTCGATGGTTCCCACGATGTCGATGGGCACGGCATCGGCGAAATACTCCCAGGCCGCGTGGAAGGTCACCACCTTCAGCCCCGCGTAGGGTTCGAATTTTCGGCGGAGTTCGCGGCTCAAGTCCGCCAGTTCCACGACGAACTTTTTGGCGTTGGCCTTGTAAAACTCGGCGTTGGCCGGGTCCGCCTGCATCATCGCCTTGACGAGCGTGACGGTCATGCGCTGGGCAACCTGCGGGTTAAGCTGGAAGTGCGGGTTGCCGTAGGCGTGGACGTCGCCCATCGAGCGGTCGATCTTCCCGGTGGGGACTTCCTTGAGTTCGATGCCGTTGCTCATGTCCACGTTGCCCGGCTTGCCGGTTATTACGCGGGGGTTGCGCGCCCCTTTGAGCAGGTTGTCTCGCCAGGGTTCGCTGTCCAGACCGCCGTGGACGAACAAGTCGGCCTGGTTCAGGAACACCATCTCGGTCGGCTTGGCCATGACGTTATGCACGTTTTCCGGCCCTTTCATCACCGAGTGGACTTCGACCTTGTCGCCGCCGATCTGCCGGGCAATATCCGCAAAGTCGGTGGCGGTGGTCACGATCTTCAGTTGCGCCTGGGCCGCCAGGGGAAGCCAGGTGAACGCCATCAGTGCCGCAATGAACGTTTTCATGTGAGCTCCATCAAGAGGCGGGTGATACCCCGCCCGGACTAAAACTTGTCGTATTGGATTTACCGCATCGCCCAGTAGGGATGCGGCGGATGCGCCCGAAGATCCAGGTAAGCTGGAAATACAGCGTGTCTTCGGTGGGCACGTCGCCGGCCTTGTGCTGGTATTCCATGCGCAGGCGCAGAAATTCGCTCCAGTACCAGCTCACGTAAGGCGAAACGCCCCAGACGTGCTGCCGGTCGTTGACGGCGTTTTCCGTCCAATCGAGCCGGCAGCCCAGATACCAGTCCCGGTCGAGTTGCTGCTGTGCCAGCAGATAACCGCCCCAGGCGTTTTGGGTTTCCTTCAGGGATTGGCCCGTCAGGGCGTCCAGGGATCGGGTGTCCACGTTGCCGTAGAATAATTCGCCTTGCAGAAGCTGGTTGTTGAACCGGCCGGTGGGGTCCGTGTGGATCAACGTCAAGTCCGTTCCGAACACGTTGGCCGCCAGGCTGTTGTCGCTGTCATGTTTGCCGGTCAACCAGGACCCGCCCAGCTCCATGTTCCACTCTTTGGTGATGTCGTGGTTCCACAGCAGATGGGTGTTCAGGGCCGGCGACCGCACCGAGGCGTCGTTGTTCAGCACCGGATTATCGCTGCTGCCTTCGCCGGAAATGATCTCCGTGACCAGTTCGACGTACTCGTTGCCGATGGCCTTGGGGGGAATGACGTAACTCAGGCTCAGCCCCGAATCGCTGAGGGCTTCGGGACCGAGAAAAGATTGAACGGCAAAAGCGTTGTCCACCGTCGGCCAGTCGTGCGAATGGAGCTGGTTCCACCGCCCGAATCGCAGGTGATACCGGCCCACCTTCGCCGTCAAATTGGGCACCCCGAAGTCGTGCAGAAACAGATAGGCTTCTTCGATATCGATCGAGGTGTTTACCTGGGCGTCGGTGTCGGATGAGTTGAAGAACAGCGGGTCTTCCACGTCACGCGAAACAGGCAACACCGCCACGGCGTCGGCCCGCGGGTCCACCGCCGCGCGCAGGTCCAATTCGACGGAATCCACATCGAAGCGGTTCCGGGCCGGGTTGGCCGTATCGGTTGAAACGCTGCCCCGGAAATCCCCGACGACGGCCATGTCCGGGTTGAAACTGGCCGGGGTTCGCAAGGTCAGCGGCGAAGCCTCGCGGGATTCGATGTCCTTCAAGACGTCTTGCTTGGTCTTCTCGACCTCGTCCTGCTTAGTCGTGGCGGCAGCTTGTGAAGGCATCTGTGCCTTGAGGCGGGCAATTTCTTCGTCACGGGTTTTCAACTCCGCCTGATACTTTTTCTCCAGTTCATCCAGCCGCCGTTCCAGGCGGCTGACGCGGTCCTCGGATGGACCGGAAGAGGTCTGTGCAAAACACACGCCGGCAAACAGCGCCAGCGCGGAAATGGCCGGGAGGCCGATGCGCATACGCATGATATTTCCTGTAGTTGAAGTGAAACGAAATCACCGGGGGCGTCAAAACCCTCGGGGCAATGCACGGTGTAAGCGCAACTAGCAGGCGGGAGGTCCGCGACAAACAAGGCATACCGGCATCCGGTGGGACACCAGCGGCGTGGATAGAAGCGTCAGGAAAGCAACGAAAATCCCCAGGCAGACCAGCAGCGGCACCCACCCGGCTGACAACAAGGGCATGTGCAGTTGGGCGTGGATCAAGCAGTTGGATTCGTCATGCACCGGAACCACCGGCGCAGGCTGCCCCGCCGCCTTGGCCGCCGCCACGAGGGCCGCGTCCTCGCGGGCGTGCTGCGCCTCGTGCTGGAACATCACCAGCCCGGTTCCTACAGAGGCAAACCAGAGAAAGAGGAAAATGGCGACACAACGGCGCAACACACCAGTAAGATGCCACATCCGCCGCACGCCGTCAACCATTGCCCGGACAGTTGAACAAGCCGACAAAACCGAAACGCGCGAACAGACCTGCCAGCATCCCCATCTCTTGAGCCCGGTGTTTGCTTCGCTTGCTGGAATTTATCTTGATTTATTCTTATTTCCTGTTACATTACCTCCGCGCCCCCGGTCTGCGCCCGCGGCACCGGCAGCGTCTTGGCTCTTTGACAACTCGACAAAACAAAGCCAACCCCGCGCCACGCCGCAGCGAAGCTGCGGATCATTCCCCGTTGCAAAACGAAGCCACCGATCCCGCGTTTTTCGTCTGCCAATGCGGTTTCGTGAAGTCCCCACCCCAAAAAATCAAACCCACCAACTAATGACCAGGGACTGATGACTAGAAGTGGTTTCAAAACTCATTTGTAGCACGGGCATCTTGCCCGTGCCTTCGATGGAGGAGAGAAATGAAATGCGAAAACGCAGGCGAATCAAAGCCCAAGAACAGCAGACACGGGCTGGAAGCCCGTGCTACGGGGTGTTTTGAAACCAATTGTAATGACCACTGCCCCCTTCACCCCTCCGCATTCAGCCGCCGCTCGGCTTCGCGGACGCGGGTCAGCAGATCGGTCGGCAGGTAGGGTTTGGCGATGAAGTGGTCGGCGCCGGCGGCAAGGGCGTGGGCCATTTCTTCCGGGGTGCTGCGGCCGGTGAGCATGATGAAATGAACGGGGCCGGGAAAGTCCGTGCGGCGGATCGTCCGGCAGAGTTCCAGGCCGGACATCGGCTCCATCTCCCAATCGGAAATGACGATCGGGCAGAAAACTTCCCGCAGCACGCCCAGAGCCTCGCGGCCGTCGGCGGCGCAACGGACCTCATAGCCTGCTTCGGTGAGCAAGTTCCGCACGGCCCGGGCCGTCTGTCTGCTGTCATCCACCACGAGAATTAACATATGACTCCTCGTGCTTCTTATCGGCAAATAATCTGGGTCGTCTTAGCTTCGCGGTATTTTGCCGCTCCAGGCGGGAAGGTCCGGGAATACAATATTAATAGCTTGCATATCAAGAGCTTGCGCCTGTCCAACTTTTGCCGGGGGACCGACCATGTCGGGCAAGACGGCCATCACAACAGACTGGAAAAGCCGCCGGCACAGCGTCATCGCCGGCTTTGCGGTGGCGGCCATCGCGGCGCATCTGATTCTGCGATTCGCCCTGCATACGCCCGCTGGCGTATATCAGGCGCCGCTGCTGGCGACGCTGGTGGCGGGCGGGATTCCGCTTGTTGTGGAGTTGCTGCTGAAGCTGGCCGGGGGACAGTTCGGCTCGGATCTGCTGGCGGGGATCTCGATTGTTACGTCTGTGTGGCTGGATGAATATCTGGCCGGGTCGCTGGTGGTGTTGATGCTCTCGGGGGGCGAGGCGCTGGAGAATTACGCGGTGCGCAGCGCGTCGTCGGTATTGGGGGCGTTGGCCCGGCGGATGCCCTCGACGGCCCACCACCGGCTCGACGGCCGGCTTGAGGATATCCCCGTGGAGCGGGTTGGCGTCGGCGACGTGGTGACGATCTATCCGCACGAAACCTGCCCGGTCGATGGCGTGGTCGTCGAAGGCCACGGGGTGATGGACGAATCGTATCTGACGGGCGAGCCGTTCCGCATGTCCAAGACGCCGGGGGCGGGCGTGATCTCCGGGGCCATTAACGGGGACGATGCGCTGACCATCCGCGCCACCCGGCTGGCGGCCGACTCGCGCTATGCCAGGATCATGGAGGTGATGCGGGCGTCGGAGCAGCATCGGCCGCGGCTGCGCCGGCTGGGCGATCAACTGGGGGCGTGGTATACGCCGCTGGCGCTGGTGCTGGCGGCGGCGGCGTGGGCGTTCAGCAGGGACGCCGACCGCTTTCTGGCGGTGCTGGTGGTGGCTACGCCGTGCCCGCTGCTGATCGGCATTCCCGTGGCCATCATCGGGGCCATTTCGCTGGCGGCCAAGCGCGGGATCATCGTCAAAAACCCGGCGGTGCTGGAGCAGATCGACCGCTGCCAGACGGTGATGCTGGATAAGACCGGGACACTGACGTACGGCGAGCCGACGTTGACGGAGCAACTTTGCGCCCGGCAGTTTGATCCGGCTGAAGTGCTTCGGCTGGTCGCCAGCGTCGAGCAGTATTCCAAGCATCCGCTGGCCCGGGCCATCCTGGCGGCGGCGCGGGAGGCCGGGCTGGAGTTGCAGCCGGCCAGCGAGATCAGCGAACGGCCGGGGGAGGGTTTGCGCGGCGTCGTGGAAGGGCAGAAAATTTGGATCACCAGTCGCGGCAAACTGCTGGCCGGGCAGGTGCGCGGCAGCGAGCAGATGACTCCGGCTCGGGGCGGGTTGGAATGTGCGATCGCCATTGACGATTGCTACGCGGCCACTTACCGCTTTCATGATGCGCCGCGGGCCGAGAGTGTGTCGTTTGTGGCGCATCTGCAACCCCGTCATCACGTCAAGCAGGTGATGATCGTCTCAGGGGACCGCGAGCCGGAGGTGCGCTATCTGGCCGACCAGGTCGGTGTAACCGACGTCCTCGCCGAGCAAAGCCCCGAACAGAAATTGGACATCGTGCAAGAAAAAACCCGGCAGGATCGCACCCTCTACATCGGCGACGGCATCAACGACGCCCCCTCGCTCATGGCCGCCACCGTGGGCATGGCCATCGGCCTGCGCAGCGAAGTGACCAGCGAGGCGGCGGATGTGGTGGTTATGGATAACTCACTGAAGAAGGTGGATGAGTTCATTCACATCAGCCGGCGGATGCGGGCGATTGCGCTGCAGAGCGCGATCGGGGGGATTGCGCTGAGTTTGGCGGGGATGGGGTTGGCGGCGGCGGGATATCTGCCGCCCGTGGCGGGAGCCATCACTCAGGAGATCATCGACGTTATAGCCGTCCTCAACGCCCTGCGCGCCGCCGTGCCGCCGCGCGCCATGGCGGATTTCTGATGTGCCCGGCATGGTCACTTAAGTGACCATGCCATAAAGGCTTACTTTAGATTCTCAGGGTTCAAACCCTTAAGCTCATCGATGACGAACAACCCGTCTTTGCGGATCAGTTTATCGTCGAACCAGATTTCACCGCCGCCGACGTTGGAGGTTTGCTGGAGGACCATGTCCCAGTGGATGTCGCTCTTGTTGCCGTTGGAGGCTTCGTCGTAGCAGGCGCCAGGCGTGAAGTGGATGGAGCCGGCGATTTTTTCGTCGAAGAGAATGTCTTTCATCGGCCGGGTACACCAGGGATTGAAGCCGATGGCGAATTCGCCGACGTAGCGGGCGCCTTCGTCGGAATCGAGCACCTCGTTGAGCTTCTCGCTAGCCGAGCTGGTGGCCTCAACGATCCGGCCGTCTTTGAAGACCAGGCGGATGTCGTTGTGGGTAGCGCCGCGGTAGATGGTCGGGGCGTTGAAGTGGATGACGCCGTTGACGCTGTCGCGCACGGGGGCGGTGAAGACTTCGCCGTCGGGGATGTTGAGCTTGCCGTCGCAGCCGACGGCGGGGATGCCCTTGATGGAGAAGGTCAGGTCGGTGTCGCGGGGGCCTTTGAGCCGGACGCGGTCGGTGCGTTGCATCAACTCGATCAGGGGGCGCATGGCCCGGCTCATTTTCGCATAATCGAGGGTGCAGACGTTGAAGTAGAAATCCTCGAAGGCTTCGGTGCTCATCTCGGCCATCTGGGCCATGGAAGGGGTCGGCCAGCGCAGGACCACCCAGCGGGTTTTCTTCACGCGCACGTCGTGGTGGACGCGTTTCCAGACGGTTTGTTCGTAGAGTTTTTGTTTGTCGGCGGGGACGTCGGACAGTTCCGAGACGTTGTGGCTGCCGCGTGCGCCGATGTAGCAGTGCATTTTTTCCATCTGGGCGCGTTCGACGTCGGCGATGAGATCCCACTGCTCGCGAGAGCCGGCGTGCATCAGGGCGCGGTTGACGGCGTTGCTCTTGAGCAGAACCACCGGTCGGCTGCCCGCGGCGGCGGCGGCGCGAACCAACGCGGCGGTGAACTCGGGGGGCACGTCGATGGCTTCGACGAGGATGTTTTCCCCCGCCTTCACGGCGCAGGAGTAGTTGACGAGCAGGCCGGCGAGTTTTTCGATGCGAGGATCGAGCATAGTGCGAATCTCCAACGGATTTGTACAAGACTATCCCGCGCAGGCACAGGAAGGCAAGCAGAGAACACGCAGCATCTGTTCCTTAGGCATTGACTGTCGCGGCGGAGGGTCTAAAACATCGGCATGCCATACCTACCCCTTTTGGCCGACGCGGGCTCCAATGCCCTGTACATCACGGTGCTGTTCATCTTTCTGACGGCGATCGTCAGCGCGGTCCTGACCAAATGGGCCAAGGACAAATGCCTGAAATTCTTCGACGGCTACCACGCCACGCTGGAAGGGGTGCGCGGCAACGTGGACTGGGGCCGGTTCAAATGCTTCAGCAGCGGCCTGGAACTGGTCTACGACCATGCCTACATCGACACCCGCGGGCGAAAGAAAACCAGCTACCTGGTTTACCAGCAGGAGCTGGAACAACTGATGCTCTCGGGGTTCCGTTATCACGACGAACTGGACCCGGTCATGCGGGCTCTGCGGCTCAAGCAGATCCACCGGACCTTCAACCCCGGGCCGATCCGGCGGATGCGGCGGAAGGTGCGCAACTTCATCAACACCCTCAAAGACGCCTTCAGCACCGCCATCGGCACGGCCGTGAGCCAGTATCAGGCGAAGAACCCGGCCCTGGCCAGCCAGAGCGGGAATGTGACGCAGATCGGACAGACGATCCTGGGGCGGATCGCCAATGCGTATGAACCGCTGCTGGAGCAGTACATCGGCCAGCCGGTGATTCTGGAGGTGGCCGATCCGATCAACCCCAACAACGCCACGGTGCAGTATGTGGGATATCTGGCGGATTACACGCAGCAGTTCATCGCGGTGTTTAACGTGGAGCATACGACGGCGGAGTGGATTCGGGTGACGATGCCGGACGTGGAGCAGGGGGAAGTGCTCCCGCCCTTGCCTCCCCCGCCGGCGGCGGGCGCGGCGGCGCCGGTGCTGCCGCCGCCGTTGAAGGTGGAACAGGAAATCGCGGTGCGCGTCAGCGGCCGACGGATGCGGGTGCAGAATCTGCGGTACGATCCGGTGGTGGTGCGGCGGCTGGAGCGGGAAGGGTATGAGCCGCTGGAACTGGGGGTGGTGATTCCGCCCAACGGGACGGTGTCGCTGCCGGCGCGGGATGCGCAGGGCGGCGTGCTGGTCATGGAGGTGGTGCGGTGCATGGACGTGATTGCGCCGCGGAAATATGCGACGGTGCGCAATGCGGGAGAACTGGTGGAGCGACGGGGGTTGGCGGATGAGTTGCGGTTTGAATCGCTGCCGCTGGTGCCGACGCTGCTGGGGACGGGCAAGTAAGTGGTGTTAACCACGGAGACACAGAGGCACGGAGGCGCTATCGTCTCCAAAAGATTTTATTGAACCGCCAAGAGAAGAGAATGATGAATTATGAATGATGAACGATGAAGGTGGAACCAACACTACAGTTGCGCATCGCTGGTTTTTGCCGATAGAAGAAGTATCGGGCCAAGTGGCCCGGCAAAGGAGCTGAACGCATGGATGCGCAGACGGTAGCGAGTTGGCGGGATCAGTTTGATCAGTTGATGCAACGATTTGGACCCTGCTTTGCCCGCAGGGATTTGCGGGGACGGGCCGGGGAGTACCTTCAGGGCCTGACCTCCGACGCCCAGCGCAAGAACAGCTGGCAAATCGCCGAGCGCCTGGGCGAAGCCAAACCCTACGCCATGCAGCGGCTGCTGGGCCGGGCCCGCTGGAACGCCGAGGATCTGCGCGATGAGTTGATCCGCTACGCCAAGGAGCATCTGCTGGACGGCTCGGACCCGGGGATCCTGATCGTGGATGAAAGCGGCTTTCCCAAGCGGGGGGACAAATCCGC
Organism: uncultured Phycisphaerales bacterium; assembly: GCA_963841305.1. Lineage (GTDB taxonomy): Bacteria > Planctomycetota > Phycisphaerae > Tepidisphaerales > Tepidisphaeraceae > CAWJBR01. Next base: position 1,327,858 of record CAWJBR010000002.1, read on the forward strand.
CGGCGTGCAGCGGCAGTACTGCGGGAGCGTGGGGGCGGTGGTCAACTGCCAGGTGGGTGTGTTCCTGACGCTGGCCAGTTCGCGGGGACGGATGTTGATCGACCGGGAACTGTATCTGCCGAAAAGCTGGTGCCAGGATCCGCCCCGCTGCCAGGAAGCCGGCATTCCCACCCACCGCCGTTATGCCCGCAAGGCCAAGCTGGCGATGGACCTGCTGGCGCGGAGCTTTGCGGCCGGCATCAGCCCCCGATGGGTGCTGGCCGATGAGGTCTATGGAGGCGACGGGGAGTTCCGAGCGTTCCTGGAGAAGCGGAACCAGCCGTATGTGCTGGCGGTGTCCTGCCGCCATCGGGTCTTTGTGGGCCAGCACCTGATTCCGATCAAACAGATTCCGCCGCGGGTGGCCGCCAGCCAATGGCAGCGATTGAGCATCGGCCAGGAGGCGGACCGGGCCTATGACTTTGCGGCCTTGCCCATCGGCCAGCCGACGGCCGACCGATTGCAGCGTTGGTTGTTGATCCGTCGGCATCTCCGCACCGGGGAGTGCGGTTATTACCTGTGTCTGGCGCCCCGGGGGACCAGTTGTCGGCAATTGGCTCAGGCCAGCGGCCAACGCTGGCAGATCGAAAGCTGCTTTGAGTGCGCCAAGGGGGAGACGGGACTGGACCATTACGAGGTGCGTTCGTATGTGGGATGGTACCGCCACGTCAGTCTGAGCCTGCTGGCGGCGGCGTTCCTGACGGCGGTGCGTCTGGCGGCAAAAAAAACGACGCATCGGCGGCAGGGGGCCAGTTGATTCCCCTGACGGAGCCGGAGGTGCGAGTGCTGCTGATGCGGATCGTCTGGCCACGGCTCAACGATGTTCAGTTGGCGTTGGCCTGTTCTGCTTTCCGCCGCGAGCATCAGGCCATCGCCCGCCGCTCTCGACAGCAGAACAGGAGTGGCGATGCGCAACTGTAGTGACCAAGAGCAGTTAATAAAAGCTGGTTTTCTTCCTCCTTCATAATTCATAATTCATCATTCTGACTTCTCTTCTCCCTCCGTGTCGGCGTGGTTTGGGGAGACGCAGTAAAACTTGCGGCTTGGCTTTTGGGGTTGAGCGGTCTAAAGTATGGACGGTTGCTTCAGGAGTCAGATGAGTCCGCTTTCGATGCTTGCCCAAACTTCGGCCGACGCGCCCAGCGCCTGGGCGCCGGTGGCGTTGTTGATCGTCATCGGGGTTCTTTTTGCCGCGGGAGTGATCGTTTTGTCGGCGCTGGTCGGGCCGGGGCGAACCGGGCCGGGCAAGGAAGTGACCTACGAAAGCGGCATGACGCCCATAGGGGATACCCGCAAACGATTCAACGTGCGCTTCTACATCGTGGCCATGATCTTTCTGGTGTTCGATGTGGAAATCGTCTTCTTCTATCCGTGGGCGACAATCTTTCCGGCGCATCCGACATTGCTGCTGCTGAGTGAAATGCTTGTGTTCGTCGTGATTCTGCTGGTAGCGTACTTTTATGCCTGGGGGAAGGGCGTATTTCGGTGGGATTAAGACCCGCCGGATGGCTATCGGCGGGCTTTTACGCGTATCTCAATTTTAACTTTGCCACTTCAATATCGGCCTGGCGGGTGGGCTCGGGAAGACGGTAGCGGGTGCGGCAGGCTAAAACCACTTTTACCGCGGAGGGCAGGTCTGTGCGATGGCCGAGGCTGATGAACAGCGGGCGGGTGTTGTCGCGGGTTCGCAGGACCAGGCCGATCTGCTGGCCGTGGTCCGTCAAGGGTGAGGAGGAACCGGCTTGGGGGGCTGGTTCCTGGTAGGCCCCGATCAGTCGGCTTTTGGCGACGCCTATGCCGGGGCGGTCGAGGAGGACGGCCATGTGGGTGGCCAGGCCGCAGCGGCGCGGGTGGGCGATGCCTTGGCCGTCGAAGCAGATGACGCCCCAGTGGTGTTGAAGCCGGCCGATGGCGTCGAGCAGGACCGGGCCTTCGCGGAAGCTGAGGAAGCCGGGGATGTAGGGGACGTCGGCGTCGCGGGCGGCGTGGGCCACTTCGATGATTTTCTGTTCCTGCCGGTCGTAGACCACGGCGGCGGCCAGCACGGTCTGCTTGTCGGGAGAGAAGGCGACGTCGGCCCCGGCCACAAAACGGGGCACCGGCTCCAGCGGCTCGATGCGCACCTGATCGCGCAGGCGGGTCTGCGTCGCCTTCCACTGTTGAATCATGGATGCCCAACGGGGCTCGATCCTGGGGATGGACATATCGTTGATTATAGGTTCGTTTTGCGGCCCGCCGATTCCAATCGGCGGGTGTTTTTGCTCGGAGCGGTTTCTTTTCCTGGTCGGGGTTGTAGCATACCCTTGGGTGATGGGGCTGAGGTAGCGGGCTATGCGGTTTTTGTGGACAGCGATGTTTTTGCTTGCAGGGGTGATGGTGCGCCTTGCGCCGGCGGATCAGGTCGTGTTCAAGAACGGCGACCGGCTGACGGGCAAGGTGGAGCGTCTTGAGCGCGGCCGGCTGGTCATCGTCACGAAAGTGGCCGGCACGGTGAACGTCAACATGGCCGACGTTCAGACGCTGTCCATCGACGAACCGCTGGGCGTGCATCTGAAGGATGGGACGCGGATCACCCGGCCGCTGACGACCGCGCCCGCGGGGCGGTTTGCCGTCGTTCCCGCCACCCAGCCGGCGACGACGACGGCCGGCGGGACTTCGACGGCCAAGAGCTATCCGGTGGATGACATTATCCGGATCAATCCCCTGACGGCGCGATGGAGCGGCAACGTCAAGGCCGGGGCGCTGGTGACGCGAGGCAACACCGACACCGACAATCTCAGCGTCAATGCCGACGCCATCCGCCAATCGGACGGCGACCGTTTGACGTTGGCCGGGGGCTACTTTTTCGGCCAGCAGAAAGCCAAGGACAGCGACAAGAAACTCACCAGCGTGGACAGCGCGTTTGCGTTGGGCAAGTACGATTACTATTTCGGGCCCAAGTGGTACGGCTATGCCAACGCCCGGCTGGACAAGGACCAGATCGCCAACCTGAACCTTCGCGCCACGCCCGGCGCCGGCGTCGGGTATCGCTGGATTGAAAGCAATGTCACGAATTTCTCGACCGAACTGGGCGGAGCGTGGGTGTACGAACAGTTTTCCGATCCGCAGGAGACCAAGCAGTTTTACGCGGCCCGCCTGGCTTATCATATCGACCACAAGATCAATGACCGGGTTTCATTCTTTCATGATATGGAATTTCTGCCCGATATTGTCGATCCGAGCATTTATCTGGTGAATACGGAAGTGGGATTGCGGACGAGCCTGACCGGATCGATCTTTACCGAGATGAAGATCGTCTACAACCTGAACACCGATCCGGCCCCCACCGCCGCCCAGAACGACCTGCGGTATATCCTCAGTTTGGGGTGGTCGTTTTAGTTGGGGGCTTGCGCGGGGGTCGTCAGGAAGGCGAGGCCGGTTTGTTGGCGGCCTGGGCGTTGATGCGGTTTTCGGCTAGCTGGGTGAGGCGTTTGTCGGCTTGGCCTTCTTCGTCGAGGGTTTGTTGCAGGAGATTGGCCGATTCCTCGTCGCCGAGCATGCGGGCGAAGGCGCGGGCGGTGCCGTAGGCGGCGATTTCGTAATGTTCAACCCGCTGGGCTTCGCCGATCAGGGCCGCGTCCATCACTTCCGGGTCCATGTCTTCGTCCATGGTGTCGCGGCCTTGTTCGAGGATGCCCTGCATCCCCTTGCACTTTTTCCCCTTGGGCAAAACCCCCAGTTTCTGGAAGATCTGTTCCAGACGCTGGACCTGCAATCGGGTCTGCTCGGTGTGCTCCTGAAGCGCGGTCTGGAGGGCGGGGTCTTTGGCGACTTTGGCCATTTTCGGCAATGCCTTGAGCACCTGTCCCTCGGCATGCAGCAGATCCCGCAGCTCATCCACGAACAAATCGCGAAGGTTTGACATTTCCATGATCGTCTCCGTTTTATGGCCGGCTCGGCCGATGGACAGGTTGGCTGCAAGGGGCGTGCCGGGGAGCATGGGAGAAAGCGCCGCCCGAGGGGCGGCGGCTAAAAGAGGGGGAAGGTTTCTGGTTATATCAGGCGCACGTCCAGGGCGCCGGGGCGGCGGATGCCTTTGCGGTCCAGGGCCAGGTCGTGGGCCTCGTGGTAGTGGCGAACCAGGTGCGACCAGTCGAACACTTCGCTGAGGCGCTCGACGCGGTTGCGCAATTCGATGCGCTGGCGGCGAGTCATCTGGCAGAAGGCGGTCAGGTAATTGACCAGGTCGTGTGTGCTCTGGTCAAAACCGCCGGTTCGGCGGTTGAGCACCATGATGCCCTGGTCCTCGTTGTCGGGGATGTGCCGGCGGACGTAGGCGCCGAAGCCGCTGAGGTCGGTGGTGACGGCCGGCAGGCCGAGGGCGGCGCATTCCATGGGGGTATAGCCCCACGGTTCGTAGTAGCTGGGGAAGATGCCCATGTGGCAGCCGCGCACGAACTGTTCGTAGTCCATGTTCAGCGGCGGCGCGGTGGCGGTGGCGAACTCCGGATGGAAGATCATCTTGACGGGATCGTCGGCGGCGTTGAACAGGCCGCGATGACGCAGGTGGCGCAGGATCGGGTCGTTGGCGTCGTCCACCAGGTCGTGGGTGACGATGAGCGGCTGCTGACTGGAGCGCCAGGCGTGGATGGCGCGTTTGAGGCGGACCTGGGCGTCGTCGGCCAGGAGTTCCTGGAAGGTGGGGATGCGCCGTCGGACGGCGGCCTCGAAGAGGCGCTGGCCCATCTGTTCCTGCAAATCGGTGCAGGTGTTGCGCAGGTCCTCGAACATGGTTTGATTCTGCAGGACCGAGACGTTGATGTGCCGGGTGGCGGCGCGGGTGACGATGAAGGCGACGACGGTGGGCGGGTCGGGGATCTGCTTGAGCCGCTGGTTCAGGCCGGCCATGGCCTCGATGAACAGGTCCATGCCCTTGTTGCGGTATTCGTAGCGTCCGCTGGTGACCAGGTAGATTGTCCGGTCCAGATCGAAGGTGTAGCTGGGGAAGAAATGCCCCATGACGAATTCGTGGATGCGGTCCTTGTACTGGCGGTGGAGGTTTTGGAACTCGTGCAAGGCGGCGAACCGCTGGATGTTCAGCCCGTTGGGCAGGATGACCTCGGGGTGGCGGCCCAGGAGTTTTTCGGCCTCGGTGGCGGTGACTTCGCTGACGGTGGTGAAGACGGTGGCGGAGTGGGCCGCGGCCCGCTCGATCTGGTAGCGGCTGAAGATGTTGTATTTGGTCGCTTCGCGGTCGGGGTCCAGGAACGGCAGGTGCTGATAGAAGTCGGGGCTGTCGCTGGCGAGGTATCGGCCCAGGAGCGTGGCGTGGGTGGTGAAGACGGTGGCGACCGGCAGGCGCATGTGGGCCATGCGCGGCACGGCCAGGCCGCCCATCCATTCGTGGAAGTGGGCGAGGATCGCCCGGTCGCGGATGGCTTCGCTGAGATAGCGGAAGAGTTCGGCGACGGAAAAGCCCAGAGCGACGACGTCGTTCATTTCGCTGTCGTTGGCCACGGTGGAGATGCCGTGGTCTTTCCACAGCAGGTACTTGTCGGCATCCAGGCAGCGGAAGCGGGCGCGGTAATCGATGAGGATGGCGCGGGGGCGGCCGGCCACCAGCCAGCGGCCGAAGCGGCAGGGAAGGCCGATCTCGCGCATGCGTTCGAGGGCTTGGCGGATGGGGCCTTCGGCGGCCTGTTCTTCAAATTCGACGGCGGCGGTATTGGGATTGTACGGGCCGACGAGGCAGTAGCGGTCGCCCCAGCGGGCGGTCATTGCCGCGGCTTTGGTGCGAAGGACGGTGTAAATGCCCCCGAGCTGCCAGCAGACTTCCCAGGCGATTTCAAACAGCAGCGGCGGCGCGGCGGGCGGGGTTTCGGGCACGTCTTCGGTTTCGTCCGATTCTTGGAGAGTCTCCTGATTTTGAACTTGAACCGGCGGCGCCTTGGCGGGAGCCGGATCGGCGGCCGGGGCCTTGGGGATGATGGCGGGCGCGGGCGAGGACACCGGCGCGGGCGTGGGCGAGGGCGCGGCCTTGGCCAGACTTGGGGGAGCGGCCATGTCCCGCACGGGGGGCGGAGTCAGCGGGGGTTGGGGCGTGGGAACCTCGGCCGTGGGCGTGGGAGCCTTTGGTGCGGCCGGGGCTGTCGGAACGGCGGGCGTCTCCACCGGATCGGGGCTGGTGGCGCCGAGATGCAGTCCCGAGGCGTAGGGAATCACCGGGGCCGAGGCCATGACGGGCGGCGTCTCGAGGCGAAGCGGGACGGTGAGCGGCGAAGCCGGCATCTGTGACTTTACGGCGACGGGGCGTTGGGCGGGGGCCAGACCGCCCGAACGGGCGGGCTTAGTCTTGGTCTTTTTGACTTGGGACGGAGGGGTTAAGCGATGAGAGCTGCTCATTTTTTTCTTCCCCGCCGGCTTGGAAGCCGGCTTGGCTGAACGAATCGAAGCTTTGGCGGCGGGCTTGCGTCCGGCGCGGTGTACGTTTGAGGTCTTCGCCGGTGGGACCGGCTTTGCCGATCGAGCCGGCCGCTTGGCGGCCTTGCCGCTGGGTTTATCTCCACTCTTGGCCATAGTAAGGTATTATGCGCAACAGACAGGGAGGATGGCAAATTCTCCATCGAATATTAGCCGTGGGAAAATAAAGGGTTCCGCCAAGACTCCTGCCCGCTGAACACCAGACTGAGCAATATAGCACCAAGTCGGTAAATAACCCGATCCAAAAAATTTTTCGCTTGGAGGCCTCGCGACCGGAAGCGTGCGCGGCCAGTTTGAGCGTTCCCGGCCATAGGCGTGGACCTTTAGGATGTCCGGCAAGGAAGGTCGGATGTCGCAGATCTTTCATCCAGCCATGAACGTGCTGGCCAAGGCCAGCCTCTTCGGGGGTTTATTTCTCCTGGGCGGTGGGCTTTGGGTTTGGGCGGCGGTGTTTCGCTCGCCGTGGGTGACGGGCGTGAATGTGGTTCGGACGCAGCCGGTTCCCTTCAGTCATCAGCATCACGTGGCCGGGCTGGGTTTGGATTGCCGCTACTGCCACACTTCGGTGGAGCAATCGGCCTTTGCCGGATTGCCCCCCACCAAGACCTGCATGACTTGTCATTCCAAGATCTGGACCAACGCCGAGTTGCTGGCCCCGGTGCGGGAGAGTTGGCGCAGCGGCATTCCCATTCAGTGGACGCGTGTGCATGTGCTGCCGGATTACGTGTTTTTCAACCATTCGATTCACGTGGCCAAGGGCGTGGGGTGCTACACCTGCCACGGGGCGGTGGACACCATGCCGCTGATGCGGCAGGTAGCGCCGCTGACGATGCAGTGGTGTTTGCAATGCCATCGCCAGCCCGAGCGTTACCTGCGTCCGCGGGAGGAAGTGTTCAACATGAACTGGCAGCCGGGGGAGGATCAACTGACGCTGGGCCGGCGGCTGGTCGGGGAATACCACGTGCGCGTGGGTCAACTGGACAACTGTTATATCTGCCACCGATGAACAACCCATCCGATAATTTCGATCCTTTGGCGGCGGACTCTTTTGAGGAGGTCCGACGGCGATTGCAGGAGCGGCGCGGCCGGGATTTGTGGCGCGGTTTGGAGGAAGCGGCCCGGAGCCCGGAGTTCCGCCAGTCGCTGGAGCGGGAGTTTCCCGAGGCGGCGGGGGAATGGGACGACGAGCCCAGCCGGCGTCATTTTCTCAAGGTCATGGGGGCCTCGCTGGCGTTGGCGGGATTGTACGGCTGCTACCGCAAGCCGACGCGGGTGATCGTGCCCTACGTGGATCAGCCCGAGCAGGTCGTGCCCGGCAAGCCGCTTTACTTCGCCACGACGGTTCCCCTGGGCGGATACGGATATGGGGCGCTGGTGGAGAGCCACGAAGGCCGGCCGACGAAAGTGGAAGGCAATCCGCAGCACCCGGCGAGTTTGGGGGCGAGCAACGTGTTCATGCAGTCGTCGGTCCTGATGCTTTACGATCCGGATCGATCGGCCGTGGTGACCGAACGGGGGAACGTGAGCGACTGGGGGACGCTGCTGACGGCGCTGGGGCCGGTCATGCAGGCGCAGCAAAACCGGGGCGGCGCGGGGGTGCGTATTTTGAGCGAGACGGTCACCAGCCCTTCGCTGGCGGACGCCATCCGGCAGGTGCTTCAGACTTTTCCCGAGGCGCGGTGGCATCAGTACGATCCGGTGGGCCGGGATCATGTTTACGCGGGGACGCGGCTGGCGTTCGGCCGGGCGCTCAATCCGATTTATCGGTTTGATCGGGCGAAAGTCGTCCTGTCGCTGGATGCGGATTTTCTGTTCAGCGATCCGGGCAGCATTCATTACGCCCGGCGGTTTATCGACGGGCGGCGGGTTCGGGTGGGACAGACGGAGATGAACCGCCTGTACGCGGTGGAGCCGGCGATGAGCATCACCGGGTCGATGGCCGATCATCGTCTGCCGCTGCGGCACGCGGAGGTGGAGGTTTTCGCGCGTGAGCTGGCGAGGGAATTGGGCGTGGGGTCGGCGGGTTCGTGGGCGCGGCGCTGCCGGAGAGGGTGCGGCCGTGGTTGGCGGCGGTGGCGGCGGACCTCAAGGCGCATCGCGGAGCGGGACTGGTCCTGGCCGGGCTGTGGCAACCGCCGGCCGTGCATGCCCTGGCGCATGCGATCAATCAGTCGCTGGACAATCAGCAGACGGTCGTGTTGACCGAGCCGGTTGAGGCGCATCCGGTCGAGGGGCGAAAGTCGCTGGGGGAACTTGTGGATGACATGCGCGGCGGGCAGGTTCAGGCGCTTTTCATTCTCGGCGGCAATCCGGTTTATACCGCCCCGGCCGACGTGGATTTCGGCCGGGAACTGCTGCGTCTTTCCCGCCGATCCGACGGCTTCACGCTGCACATGGGCTTGTACGCGGATGAGACGGCCAACCTCTGTCAGTGGCACGTTCCCCAATCGCACTATTTGGAGACGTGGGGGGACGTGCGGGCGTTTGACGGGACGGTTTCGCTGATTCAGCCGTTGATTGCGCCGTTGTACCGCTCGCGTTCGGAGCATGAACTGCTGGCCGCCTTGCAGGGGCGGTACGACGTCAACGCCTACGATCTGGTTCGCGATTACTGGCGTCGGCATGCGGACGGGGATTTTGAGGCCTTCTGGCATCGTGCTTTGTCCCGGGGGATCGTGGAGGGATCGGAGTTGCCGCCGGCGGGTGCGGCGCTGCTGGCGAGCGCCGCGTCGCCGGCTGTCGGGCCGGTCGCGCCGGCGGTTGAGCCGTCGGCGCTGGAGATCGTCTTCCGGCCCGACCCGTGCGTCTGGGAGGGAAGTTTCAGCAATATCGGCTGGCAGCAGGAGCTGCCCAAGCCCTTCACCAAGCTGACGTGGGACAACGCGGCGCTGATGAGCGTGGGCACGGCCCGGCGGCTGGGGTTGAAGGATCGGGACGTGGTGACGTTGAGCTATGGCGGGCGGGAGGTGCGGGCGGCGGTGTTGATGCTGCCGGGGACGGCGGATGACGCGGTGACGGTCCACCTGGGCTACGGAAGAACGCTGGCCGGGCGACTGGGCAGCGGGTTGGGGTTTAACGCTTATGCGCTGCGGACGGCGGATCAGCCCTGGGCCGGGGCGGGGTTGCGGATTTCTCCCACCGGGCAGGTGGCGCTGCTGGCCGTCACACACGGGCATCATCCGATTGATGCGGAGGCGGGCGCGCAGCTGGAGCCGGAAGTGATCCGGGCGGCGGCCACGCCGGGCCAGGCCGAGGCGGCGGCGATGTACAACCGCAAGCTCGTGCGCGTCGGCACGGTGGAGTTGTTCCGCCGGCAGCCGGACTTCGTCAAGCGGATGGAAGGCGAAGGCGGAAAAAAACCCCTGCTGTCGCTGTATCCCGGCTATCGCTACGAGGGCTACAAATGGGGCATGTCCATCGACCTGCAATCGTGCATCGGCTGCAACGCCTGCGTGGTGGGTTGCCAGGCGGAAAACAACATTCCGGTGGTCGGCAAGGAGCAGGTTCTGAATTTGCGTGAGATGCACTGGATCCGCATCGACGACTACTACGGGGGGGATTTGGACAACCCGCGCGTTTATCACCAGCCCGTTCCCTGCATGCACTGCGAGAACGCGCCGTGCGAAGTGGTCTGCCCGGTGGGGGCGACGGTGCATGACGCCGAGGGGATCAACAACATGGTCTACAACCGCTGCGTGGGCACGCGGTATTGCTCCAACAACTGTCCGTATAAGGTGCGGCGGTTCAACTTTCTGTTGTACGCCGACTATGCGCATCCGACGGTGAAGATGCAGAAGAACCCCAGCGTGACGGTGCGCAACCGCGGGGTGATGGAGAAATGCACCTACTGCATCCAGCGCATCGCCGCCGGGCGGATTGAGGCGGAAAAGGAGAATCGGAAGATTCACGACGGGGAGGTGCAGACGGCCTGCCAGCAGGCGTGCCCGACGCGGGCGATCGTCTTTGGGGATTTGAATGACGCGGGGGCCGAGGTGACGAAGCTCAAGCAGACGCCGCTGGATTACGGGATTCTGACGGAACTGACGACGGTGCCGCGGACGACGTATATGCCGCGGATTTTCAATCCGAATGCGGATGTTGGAGAGCGGGAAGTATGAGAGGTGAAGTTGTACGAAAGCGGATGCGTGGGGTTCGCGAAACCGCAAGCGAGGTCGAGGGCGTGGAGTGATCGGGAGCCCCGGATGTACATCCGGGGCTTTGAGTGCGAGGGAACGGTTCGTACTCGCGGGGGGACGCGAAGAGCAAGCCGTATCGGGGGGGGGGCGGAAGGAGAGGGACGTTTTTGACGGCGTGACATAATTATGAGTACCGAAGCTGACAACCGCGTTGTTCCTGAGACTACGGCCGTACTTTCGCCGGGGCAGAGCTATGCTTCGGTTACGGATCAGATCGCGGCGATCGTACTCACCCGGCCGGTCAGCCGGGGGTGGCTGCTGGGGATGGGCATCACCTCGGGGCTTTTGGCGGTGATGTTCGGGGCGATTTTGTATCTGTTTTTCCGGGGGGTGGGCATCTGGGGAGTGAACATTCCCGTGGCCTGGGGGTTCGCCATCGTCAACTTCGTGTGGTGGATCGGGATCGGGCACGCCGGCACGTTTATTTCCGCATTCTTACTATTGATGCGACAGGACTGGCGGACGAGCATCAACCGCTTTGCGGAGGCGATGACGTTGTTTGCGGTCATGTGCGCGGGGATGTTTCCGCTGCTGCACCTGGGTCGGCCGTGGTACTTTTACTGGCTGGCGCCCTATCCCAACACGATGGTCCTGTGGCCGCAGTTCCGCAGCCCGCTGGTATGGGACGTGTTTGCCGTCAGCACGTATTTCACGATTTCGCTGGTCTTCTGGTATGTGGGGCTGCTGCCGGATCTGGCGACGCTGCGCGACCGTTCGCATCGGAAGATCGGGCGGGTGATTTACGGCATGCTGGCGTTGGGCTGGCGCGGGTCGGCCATGCACTGGCACCGCTACCGCATGGCCTACCTGCTGCTGGCGGGGCTGGCCACGCCGCTGGTCATCTCGGTTCATAGCGTGGTGAGTCTGGATTTCACCGTGGCGCAGGTGCCCGGGTGGCACTCCACGTTCTTCCCCCCCTACTTCGTGGCCGGGGCGATCTTCTCGGGGTTTGCGATGGTGCTGACGCTGGCGATTCCGCTGCGTGCGGTGTACGGGCTGCAAAATCTCGTGACCCTGCGCCACTTGGACAACTGCGCCAAGCTCATGCTCGTTACCGGATTGATCGTCGCCTACAGCTACGGCGTCGAAACCTTCATGTCCTGGTACAGCGGCGACGTCTACGAACAATACTCGGCCCTGAACCGGTTTTTCGGCCCTTCCAAGGCGTCGTATTGGACGGTGTTGATCTGCAACGTGGTGGTGCCGCAATTGCTGTGGTTCCGGGGGGTGCGGCTGAACGCGGCGGCGTTGTTCGTCATCTCCATCATCATCAACATCGGCATGTGGATGGAGCGGTTCGTGATCGTCGTCACCAGCTTGCAGCGCGACTTCATGCCCTCGGCGTGGGGGATGTACCGCCCCACTTTGTACGACTGGGCGATTCTGCTGGGATCGATCGGGCTGTTCGTGTGGGCGTTTCTGCTGTTCATCCGGTTGTTGCCGATGATTTCCGCGTCCGAGGTTAGGGAACTGGTGAAGGAAACCAGCGAAAAGGCCCATGTTCAAGGAGCCTAAGCCGTGGCCGAGCGCACGAGCATCTATGGACTGCTGGCGGAGTTTGATGACGCCAATGCGTTATTGGAGGCGGCGCGGCGCACGCATCTGGCCGGCTTCATCCGCATCGACGCCTACACGTCTTTTCCCATCGAGGGACTGTCCGAAGCCCTGGGGTTTCGGCGGACGAGCGTGCCGCTGCTGGTGCTGGTCGGGGGGATCATCGGCGGGGTCACCGGGTTTTTCATGCAGTGGTATGCCAACGTCATCAGCTATCCGTGGAACGTCGGGGGGCGGCCGCTGAACAGTTGGCCGGCGTGGATTCCTATTACTTTCGAGCTGACGGTTTTGTTCGGGGGGCTGGTTGCATTGCTGGGGATGCTGGCGTTGAACGGTTTGCCGCGGCCTTACCATCCGCTGTTCAACGTACCGGAGTTTTCTTTGGCCAGCCGGGACCGGTTTTTTCTGTGCATTGAATCGGCGGATGAAAAGTTCGATGCGGAGGAGACCCGGCGGTTTTTGCTGGGGTTCAAGCCGATCAGCGTTGTGGAGGTGCCGGCATGAAAATCTTCCTTCCCCCGCGAAAGTACGCCAACCCTCCATCCCGGGGCGACGCATGCGTCGCCCCTACCATGCACACACCCGCTGTAGGGGCGACGCATGCGTCGCCCCGGGAACACCAGCACGCCCCCCCCGCAAGAAAATTCGCCGCGATATTGCTCGCCCTCGCCGCGTTGGCCTTGGGCTGCGACAACATGCGCGATCAGGCGCGGTACAACACCGAATCCAAGAGCGAATTTTACGCCGACGGGGCCAGTGCTCGGCCCATTGTCGGCGGGACGGTCGTCCACGGCCGGCCGCGGCCGGATACGCTGCTCTATACCGGTAAGATCAACGGCCAGCTTGCCGACGTTTTTCCCTTTGTCATCACCGCCGCCGATCTGCGGCGCGGGCAGGAGCGGTACACGATCTTCTGCTCCATGTGTCACGGCGGGGTCGGCGACGGCAAAGGGATGATCGCCCTGCGTGGGTTCGTCAATCCCCCCTCCTACCACATCCCCCGCCTGCGCAAAGCGCCGGTCGGGCATTTCTTCGACGTCATCACCAACGGCTGGGGGGCGATGTACAGCTACAACGCCCGCGTGGGCGTGCGCGACCGCTGGCGGATCGCGGCGTACATCCGGGCCTTGCAGTTGAGCCAGAACGCCCCGGCTTCGGTGGCGCCGGCCGGGCAGATGCGGCAATTGCAGGAGACCCAGCCATGAACGCCGATGCGTCTTTTCCCCTGCCGTTGCGGCGGCTTCGTTTGCCGGCGCTGGTCGTCGGACTGGTCGCGATGGCGGCCACGCTTGCGGGTTTGTTGCTCGGGCCCGGGGATTACTTTCGTTCGTATCTGTTTGCCTATCTGTTCTGGCTGGGCGTGGCCCTGGGCAGTTTGGGAATGGTGATGGTGCATCGGCTGGTGGGCGGAGAATGGGGGCTGATGGTCCGGCGAATTTTTGAAGCCGCGGCCATGACGCTGCCGCTGATGGCGATGCTGTTCATTCCCATTTTTTTCGGCTTGCGCGGGCTGTACCCGTGGGCGCGGCCGGAGATGGTGGCGGAGGATCCGATCCTCCGCTTCAAAAGCGGGTACCTCAACGCCCCGTGGTTCATCGGACGGACGTACGGTTATTTTCTGCTGTGGATTGTGATGGCCGTGCTGCTGCGACGGGGATCACTGCGACAGGAGCGCAACGACAGCTTGTCGCTGCGCTCGTGGCTGCAACGTCTGTCGGCGGGGGGAATCATCCTCTATGGCTTGAGCATGACGTTCGCCGGGGTGGATTGGGTGATGTCCCGCGAGCCACATTACTACTCGACGGTTTTCGGGCTGATTCTCCTGGTCGGACAGGCTCTGTCCGGCATGGCCTTTGCGATCTTCCTGACGGCGCTGCTGGCCAACCGAAAGCCGTTCGTGGGAATCGTCAGAAACGGCCACTTTAACGACCTGGGCAGTTTGCTCCTGGTGCTGGTCATCCTCTTTGCGTACATGGCCTTCGCCCAGTTCCTGATTAACTGGTCGGGCAACATGCAGGAGGAAGTCCCCTGGTACGTGCAGCGCACCAGCCAGGGTTGGCGGTGGGTGGCGCTGAGCGTCATTGCGCTGCACTTTTTCGTTCCGTTCTTTCTGCTGCTGTCGCGATACAACAAGCAGCAGACGCGCATCCTGGCGAGTATCGCCGGGCTGCTGCTGGTCATGCGGATGGTTGATCTGTTCTGGATGGTCGCCCCGTCGGGTCCGATCGCCCATCCGGCCTTTCGGCTTTACTGGACGGATTTTGCCGCTCCGATCGGCGTCGGGGGGATCTGGCTGGCGACGTTTCTGTGGCTGCTGTCGCGTCAGCCCTTGTTGCCCTGGCACGAACTGAAAGCGGCGGAGGCTTTGAACCATGGTGGAAGCGAAGCCCTTGGGGGGCTGGGCGGATAGCCAGAAAGAGCACGAACACGCCCCCAGCGACGTGCGCATCCGCTGGTTCGTGGCCTTCGTGGTCGGGTTCATCAGCATCGCCATCATTCTGCACCTGCTGTTGTGGTGGTTGTTTGGCGTGCTGGTGCGGGCGCAGCCGGAGGTGCGGGTTTCGCCGCTGGCCCGGCAGATGCCTCTCCCGCCCGAGCCGCAACTGCAAGGCTCCATCATTCACCCGGCGCTGCCGGCCGACGATCTGCTGGCGATGCGCCAGCGCGAGCGATCCATCCTCGAAACCTACGGCTGGGTGGACCGCGCCAAGGGAATCGTTCGCATCCCCATCGATCAGGCCATGCGCCTGACGATCCAGCGCGGCCTGCCCGTCACCCAGCCTTCGGAGAACCCTTAGATGAAACTTTCCCGCGCGATGTCTTTTCACGGCCCTGCTTTTCACATGATGGCGGTGTGCTGCGTTGCTTTGATGGCGGCCGGCCGAGCGCTGGCCCAGGTGGACAGTCCCCAGCTTCCTCCCGTGCTGAAGGACATCGGCATCGAACAGCATCTCGGCCGGCAACTTCCTCTCGATACGGTCTTCCGCGACGAGGGCGGCAGGGCCGTGCGGCTTGGCGACTATTTCCAGTCGCACAGGCCCGTCGTTCTCACGCTGGTTTACCTCAAGTGTCCGATGCTCTGCACGGTGGTGCTGAACGACACGCTGCGCAGTTTGCGCGAGCTGCGGGATCTGAACATCGGCCGGGATTTTGACGTGCTGACCGTCAGCTTCGATCCGCGCGAGGGGCCGGACCTGGCCGCGAAGAAGAAAGCGACCTATGTCGGTGAATACCATCGCGACGGCGCCGAGGCCGGCTGGCACTTTCTCACCGGCGACGAAGCCTCCATCCGCGCCCTGGCCGACGCCGTGGGGTTTCACTACCGCTATGACAAGGAACATGACCAGTACATCCATCCCGCCGGGCTGATGATCGTCACCCCGGGCGGGACGATCTCCCGCTATTTCTATGGCATTGCCTACGATCCCGGGGATCTGCGTTTATCGCTGGTGGAAGCGTCCGACTCGCGCATCGGCTCGCTGGCCGATCAGATCCTGCTGTTCTGCTATCACTACGACGCCACCATCGGCAAGTACACGCTGGCGGTGTTCAACGCCGTTCGGATCGGGGGCGTGCTGACTCTGGTGGCGCTGGGGGCGTTCATCGCAGTAATGTTCCGACGGGAAAGGAAACAGCGGAAACCGGAATTGCCTCCTCCGTTTCCCTCTCCCCGCGAGGGGAAAGGGTTGGGATGAGGGGGGAGAGCTTTGGATGCGGTTGGCGAATGTACGCCGGTTGCATTCGTTGCTTTCGCCCCTCACCCTAACCCTCTCCCCTCGCGGGGAGAGGGGAAAAGAGTGACGCGGGAAGAGGGGAAAGTGGGAAGCGGGAGGGGACAAAAGTTCGCGGAGGAGAGGGGAAATGCAGCAGGCGTTTGAACCATGAATACGTTTCCTTTATTTCCGCCCAGCGCGTCCAACTTGGCGCCGGCGGTGGACAATCTGCTGTTTTTACTGCTGGGCGTCAGCGGCTTTTTCACGCTGCTGATTCTGGTGCTGATTGTTTACTTCGCCCTGCGCTACCGCCGGACTTCTGAGGCTCCGCCGCCGGCGACGCCCGCGAATTATTCGCTGGAAATCGCCTGGACGGTCATTCCGCTGTTCATCGCCCTGGGCATGTTTGTCTGGGGCGCGATTGTCTACCTGCGCCAGTTCAATCCTCCGTCCAACGCCATGGACGTTTATGTTGTCGGCAAGCAGTGGATGTGGAAAATCCAGCACCCCGAGGGGGCAAGGGAGATCAACGAACTGCACGTGCCTTTGGGCCGGCCGATCCGGCTGATCCTCAGCTCGCAGGACGTCATTCACGACTTTTTCATCCCCGCCTTCCGCACCAAGCACGACGTGCTGCCGGGGCGCTACGTCAGCATGTGGTTCACCCCCACCCGTTTGGGCAGCTATCACTTTTTCTGCTCGCAATACTGCGGCACGGAACACTCGGCCATGATCGGGCGGGTTGTCGTCATGGAACCCGATCAATATCAGGCATGGCTGGCGGGGACCGTCAGCGGCCTCTCTGCCGCGCAGGCGGGCGAGCGGCTGTTTTCGCAGTTCGCCTGCAACACCTGCCACGGGCAGGTCGCGCCGACGCTGGCCGGGCTTTACGGCAGCCGGGTGAAGCTCAGCGACGGACGAAGCGTCCTGGCGGACGATCAGTATTTGCGCGAATCGATTCTGGATTCCACGGCGAAGATCGTCGCCGGCTATCAGCCGATCATGCCCAGCTTTCGCAACCAGATTACCGAGGAGCAACTCATGCAACTGGTGGAATACATCAAGTCCCTGAAGAATCCCCAAGCGGAGAAGGCGAGAAAGCCATGAGCGCCATAGCCCCCCTGCCGGCCACCCGGCGGCCGGTGAATTACCTGAACTGGAACTACAGCATCCGCTCGTGGCTGCTGACGAGGGACCACAAGCGGATCGGCATTTTGTACATGATTTCGATCACGCTGTTTTTCGTCATCGGCGGGGTGGCGGCCATGCTGATCCGCCTGAACCTCATGACGCCCACCGGATGGATCGTCACCAAGGAGACGTACAACCGGCTGTTCACCACCCATGGCGTGATCATGGTCTGGTTTTTCCTCATCCCCTCCATCCCCACGGTGCTGGGGAATTTTTTCATTCCCCTGATGATCGGGGCGCGAGACCTGGCGTTTCCCCGCCTGAACCTGGCCAGTTGGTATCTGTTCGTCATCGCCGGGCTCTTTGCCATCGCCGCGTTGATCTTCGGCGGCGCGGACACGGGCTGGACTTTTTACACTCCCTACAGCACCGGCTACGCCAACACGCAGGTGGTGATGGTCATCATCGCCATCTTCATCTCCGGGTTTTCCTCCATCCTCACCGGGCTGAATTTCATCGTTTCCCTGCACACGCTTCGCGCGCCCGGCATGGGGTGGTTCCGGCTGCCGCTGTTTTGCTGGTCCATTTACGCCACCAGCATCATCCTCGTGCTGGCCACGCCGGTGCTGGCGATCGTGCTGACGCTGGTGGGGATCGAGCGGCTCTTCGGCCTGGGGATTTTCGATCCGGCGCTGGGGGGCGACCCGGTCCTTTTTCAGCATTTGTTCTGGTTCTACTCCCATCCGGCCGTTTACATCATGGTGTTGCCTTCGATGGCCGTGGTCAGTGAAATTGTCACCTGCTTTTCCCGCAAGCGCATCTTTGGTTATGAGTTTGTGGCCTTCGCCAGTCTGGCCATCGCCCTGCTCGGGTTTCTGGTCTGGGCGCATCACATGTTCGTCGCCGGGCTGTCGGCCTACGGGGCGATGACCTTTTCACTGTTGAGCTTTCTGGTGGCCATTCCCTCGGCCGTGAAGGTTTTCAACTGGACGGCCACGCTTTACAAGGGGTCGATCAAGCTCGACACGCCGCTGCTGTACATTCTGGGTTTCATCGGCCTGTTCACCATGGGCGGACTGACGGGCTTGTTTCTGGCCACGCTGGGATTGGATGTGCATGTGCATGACACTTACTTTGTCATTGCCCACTTTCACTACATCATGGTGGGCGGCGCGGTGATGGCCTATCTGGGGGGGATTCATTACTGGTGGCCGAAGATGACGGGGAAGATGTATCCCGAATGGTGGGGACGGTTCGCGGCGTTCACCATCTTCCTGGGTTTCAATCTGACGTTCTTCCCGCAGTTTATTTTGGGCTACCTGGGCATGCCGCGCCGGTATCACAGTTATCCGCCGGAATTTCAGACGCTCAACGTGATGAGTACCGCCGGGGCCTCGATCCTGGCGGTGGGATACGTTCTGCCGCTGTTTTATCTGCTGTGGTCGCTGAGGTACGGGCGGGACGCCGGGCCGAATCCCTGGCCGGCCACGGGATTGGAATGGCAGACCAGTTCTCCCCCGCCGGTCCACAACTTCGACAAGATGCCGGTCGTTACCCGCGAAGCCTACTCCTATCACACGATGGAGCCGCAGAATGCGTAAGTCGCAGCAACGAAAGAACTGATTAACCGCCAAGAAAAGAGAAGTCAGAATGATGAATGATGAACGATGAAGGAGGAAGAAAACCAGCTTTTATTAACTGCTCTTCTTTCCACCTTCATCGTTCATCGTTCATCGTTCATCATTCTCTTCTCTTGGCGGTCTTGGCGGGTCAATGTGTTTCATAAAGGAAGTCGCACGATGTCTGAAGAACCTCTTCCCTCTTCCATTCATGAGTTTGGCGATCTGCAGGAGCAGTTTGACAGCATGGCCCAGCAGCGGGACGCGGCGACGCTGGGGATGTGGGTCTTTCTGGCCACCGAAATCCTCCTGTTCGGCGGGCTGTTCACGGCCTACTTCGTCTACCGCCTGACCTACCCCGAAGGGTTTCGCGAAGGCAGCCGACACCTCTACGTCACCATCGGCAGCGTCAATACGGCCGTGCTGCTGGTCAGCAGCTTGTTCGTCGCGTTGGCGGTGCATGCGGCCAAGCTGGGCCATAGCCGCACCATCGTCACCTGGCTGCTGCTGGCCATGGCGATGGGCGGGGTGTTTCTAATCCTTAAGGGGATCGAATATACGTTGGACATCCGCGACCATCTGCTGCCGTGGGTCAACTATCGCTTCGATACGCCCCACTCGCGGGAGGTGGCCATCTTTCTGCTGTTCTACTGGATCATGACCGCCATCCACGCCCTGCACATGACCATCGGCATCGGCGTGCTGGGCGTCATCGCCTACCTGGCCGGGAAAGGCCGCTTCTCTGCCGACTGGCATAACCCGGTGGAAATTTCCGGCTTGTACTGGCACTTCGTCGATATCGTCTGGATCTTCCTTCTGCCAACCTTCTACCTGGTGAGCCCTCACCCACACCTATGAGTACCGAACCCATTGCCTCCCGCTGGACGTACTGGATCGTCTTTGTCGTTCTCATGGCCCTGCTGGGATTGACCCTGGGGTTGTCCTTCCTCCCCATGCACGGCTACGAGGCTATCCCGGCCTATACCATCGCCGTGCTCAAGGCGCTGCTGGTGGTGTTGTTTTTCATGGAAGTGCGATTCACCACCCGCCTGACCTGGGTCTTCGTGGGCGCCGGCTTCCTCTGGCTGGGGATCATGATGGTCCTGACGCTCAGCGACTACACCACCCGCGGCTGGCTGCCCAGCGGGGAACGGTTGAACATGCAGGGCGGGCCGATCATCAGCCCCCCGAATCTCAAACCGGACAAGTAATCCGTTTGTACGTTAAGCCGGGCGAAGGCGAAACGGAATTGCCAGGCCGTGGATCACGATGCCTATGATTAGACACATCGCCGCGCCAGTGCGCGGGAAGGGAAGGATAGCATCATGGCGGATTTGACCCGGCGGGAGTTTGTCATCGCGGCGGCAACCACGGCCGCAGGCCTGTGTCTGTATCGGTCGTCGCCGGCGTGGGCGAATGACAAGGGGCCGGTGAACGCCGGGACGCTGGCGGATTACGTCCGGGACGGCGTAAGCGATCGCTTCGCCAAGAGCAACGGGTTTCTGATCGTCCGCCACGAGGGCAAGCTCTACGCCCCCTCGGCGCTATGCACGCACCGGCGATGCACGGTGAAGGCCGCGGGAGACGCCATCGCCTGTCCGTGTCATGGCAGCCGGTTCGATCTCAACGGCGTGGTCACACAAGGGCCGGCCAAGCGCACGCTGCCCCGCCTGGGGATCGCGCTGGTTGACGGGCGGGTGAAAGTCGATCCCTCCAAACAATTCACCGACGAACAATGGACCGACCCGGCCAGTTTCATCAAGCTTGATTGAACTGGCCCTCCGCTTTGATAGGATTACCTTTGTCTCGATTTTATCGCCGACAAAGGAATCTACATGGATGCGCTGCGCCCCTGCCGTAAACGGTTCTTTTCGATTGTCATGGCCTTGACCCTGCTCGCTGCCGCGGTCTGCCCGGCGCAGGAGCTGGCCGTTAAGGAAGGTCAGAAGATCGCCTTTCTGGGCGACTCCATCACGGCCGGCGGGTTTGCCAGTCCGACCGGTTATGTGCGGCTGGTCATCAGCGGCCTGAAAACCCATGGAGTCAACGCCGTCCCCGTCCCCGCCGGGGTCAGCGGGCATAAGTCCAATGACATGCTGGCCCGGCTGGAACGCGACGTGATCAGCAAGAAACCCGACTGGATGACCCTCAGTTGCGGCGTCAATGACGTCTGGCACGGAGCCAACGGGGTTCCGCTCGATCAGTACAAGACGAACATCACCGCCATTGTCGATAAGACCCAGGCCGCCGGCATCAAGGTGATGATCCTCACGGCCACCATGATCACGGAGGACCAGGCCGGCGCCAACAACCAGAAGTTGATCGCCTACAACGCGTTTCTCCGCGAGTTGGCCGCACAAAAGAAGTGCCTTCTGGCTGACCTCAACGCCGAGATGCAGGCGGCCATCAAGGCGCGCGTGGCCGCCGGGGAGCGCCCGGGCAACCTGCTGACGGCCGACGGCGTACACATGAACCCCTTCGGCAATCAGATGATGGCCACCGGCGTGCTCGAGGCGTTTGGACTGAATGAGGCCCAAGTTCAAAAAGCTCGTGAAGCATGGCTCGACATTCCCAATAGCTGCGACGTCTCGGCCAAAATCACGCTTCGCCAGTACGAACAATTGGCCCGAAAGGCCACCGCCCAAAAGCAATCCGTCAGCGAACTGCTCAGCCCAGCCGTCGCAAAGGCTCTGGAATCGCTGCTGAAGTCCGATGAAACTGTGAGCAAATGACTCTCTGGTTGCGACGGCTGTAGCAACCGGATCATCGCCGGCTGTAGCAATCGTATAAATACCGCAGCGCATCGCGCACATTCCCTCGCTGTTCCCGAAGGATCGCCCGCAACTGCTCCGCCGGAATCTGCCCCTCCCCCGCCAGCTCCCTCACCATCTGCTCCAGCACCTCCACCTCTCCGCTGGTTTGAAGCAGCGTCGGCAAACGCCCCGGATGGTGCATGGTGATGATCAATCCCCCCGCCCGGCGAACCACCCGCCGAAATCCCCACCATTTAACCATCGACAACTGCTCGGCCCCGTCCAGAAGAACGATGTCCCTCGCCGTCAGTTCCGCTTCCAGCCGGCGAAGAATCTCCCGCGAAAATGATCGATTCTCCCGATCCAGCCGCAACGCCCGAATGCCAAACCCCTTTTCCATTAACCTCGGCGCCAAATCCTCCAGAAGCGTCGTCTTTCCCGTCCCCTGCGGGCCGACGATGGCCGCCCGGTATCGCATCGCCGCCAGCCGATTCATCAACTCGTCCCACGTCCACCCCCGCGGGCGATACCGAAACGCCAACACGCGATGCACCGCAAAAGGATTGTCCCGGGCCTTCATGGCTGAACCGCCAGTTCAAGCGCCACAAGGTTGATTTCCCTGCCGCATGGCGACAGCGCAAACTCCAGCCGCTGGCTCTGCCCCGAAGGCAGCGCCACCAGTTCCAGCGCCCAGCTCAGCGAGATCAGTTTCCCCGAAAAACTGCACGGTCCTTCCGGCAGCTTGAAGCGAAAGGCCCGCCGCTGATGCGCTCCCGGCGATTCAAACCGCTGCACCTCCACAACCTGCACATCGGTGGTCCCCTTCCCAGCCGTGTACCAGAACAGCCGCAGCTCAATGACCTCGATCGGCTCAATGAACTGCCATGCCGCCTCGCCACTGATCTCCTCGCCCGGCGCAAAGGCCTTGCGCCGGCCGGTAGTGATCGTCAAGGACTCATTCTTTCCCGCGCAATGCTCCCCCGCCTCCTCAATCGCCTGTGCCCCCCTGCCCGCCGGCGGCAACAGCGCAACGGGAAATTCATCCTTCACGTCCGGCCAGCGCAATCTCCCCATGCACCCGAACCACCCAGATGACCTTGTTGTTGTCCGCGGCCAGCGAGTGCATGACTCCATCGGGAATCCGAACACTTGCCCGCCCGGAGCGGATCTCATAGCTCTGCGTGGTGTCGGCCAATTCCATGCGGGCAAAGACATTCTTGTCGGTATAGGTCGAAGTGCCGCGGCGATAGGTCGCCTCCTCTCGCCCTTCCAGCGTGATGCGCAAATGCGTGATGCGGTCATACCGCCCGCCAAATTTCCATCGCAGGTCCGTTGAATCGCCCGGACGCAGCACATCGCGCCCCAGGTCCAGTTGCACGCGGGGATTGAAACAGGCGAGAACCTGGTAAACGACCGTGCCCAGCAGGATCACGCCGACGATCTCGAAGGGAATGAGAAAGATCATCAGGAAGTAACTGGGATTCCCCTGCCGCCAGGCGTGGATCATCGCACCGACGAAGATCGACACGATCCCATTCCAGAAAAGAGCCGCAACGATCGCCCCCAGCAGCTTGCCGCGCCGTGATGACGATCGCGCCGCCGGCAGCGCCGCCTGTTTGGGCATCCATGCGGCGGCCGGCGATGCCGTCGCGCCGCGTTTGCCGCGGAACAGGAAATACATCCCCCCGCCGCCAATCAGCAGAAACGGCAGTGCGATCAAGCCCAGGAACGCCCGGCTGTCGATTTGCCGGTTCAGAACCGCCTGATTCGGATCGGCGGGATTGACGTAGCAGGTAAGCTCCCGCCCCGCCGGATATTGGCCGGCGAGAGCGACCTTGGAATCATGGCCGCTGCTTGAACTGGGAGGGAAAAAATCCCAGCGGTCGCAGCGATGGACTTGGCCGGCCACGCGATACTCATAAACAATCTCCACGCTGTAGGTCGTGCTGCCCTTACTGCCGTTGTGCCTCTGCACGGAACTGGAAACGACCCGGCAGGGCGTCGGCGCCCAGGATCGGCCTTGCACAATGCGCACCACCGGCAGAATCATCGTGCCGATCATCACGCCCACCCCCGCCAGAAAGAACACCCCGAAAAACGGAATCAGCCACCGCGGTGATTTCCCCCGCTCGGCCGCCTGCGTGATGGACCGGGCGGCCGATTTCCCCCCGCCGTCCTTGGAGTGAATGGACCTCCAAATTGCAAATCCAGCAACTACCACAAACGCCAGCGGGATGATCAGGGACGGATTGAAGTTGATGGCGGCCATATCCTTGCCTTTGAAACCGAGACACGATCCGCCCGATTTTCCTCCACCGCCACCCCAAAATCCATCACCCCACCCCAAAATCTCGAACCCGCCTGCGATGGCTCAATACTTTTTCGCCACAGATGGGGCTGTTTTTTTGACCAAGACCAACAGCGCCTTTGCGTTCTCCGTGATTCATCTTCTCTCCGCATCGGCGCCCCATCGGTGGATGACTTGCTACAATCCTCCCGTGGAACCAAGCGAACAGGAACTATCTGCGCAAATCGCCGAGTGCATGATCTCGGACCAGCACCGGCTGCGCCGGCGGATGCAGGCGGTGCGCGGGGACGGGGATGCGCAACGGCTGCGGGCCGAGGTGGAGCGGTCGAGGCAGCGCCGGATGGATCGGCTGGCGAATCTGCCCCGCCCGACGTATCCGCTGGAGCTGCCCGTTGTCGCCCGGCGGGAAGAGATCGCCAAGGCGATTGCCGAAAATCAGGTGGTCGTGCTGTGCGGGGAGACGGGATCGGGCAAAACCACGCAGTTACCCAAAATCTGTCTGGAACTGGGACGCGGCGTGGCCGGGCTCATCGGGCATACGCAGCCCCGGCGGATTGCCGCCCGATCCGTGGCCATGCGGCTGGCGCATGAACTGGACAGCCCGCTCGGACATGCCGTGGGGTATAAGGTTCGCTTCAGCGACCAGCTCAGCGGCAACACCTACATCAAGCTGATGACCGACGGCATCCTCCTGGCGGAAACGCAGGGCGATCGCTATCTGAATCAGTACGATACGATCATCATCGACGAGGCCCACGAACGCAGTTTGAACATCGACTTTCTGCTGGGTTATCTCAAACAACTTCTGCCCAAACGGCCGGAGCTGAAACTCATCATCACCTCGGCCACCATCGACCCGCAGCGGTTCAGCAAGCATTTCAACGATGCGCCGATCCTGAACATTTCCGGGCGGACGTATCCTGTTGAGGTGCGCCATCGCCCGCTGCAAAGCGAAGACCCGGAAGAAGAAGACCGCCAGATGATCCCGGCCATTTTGCAGGCGGTGGACGAACTGGCGAAGGACGGGCCTGGGGATGTGCTGATCTTTCTGACCGGCGAGCGTGAGATTCGCGAGACGGCCGAGGCGTTGCGCAAGCACCATCCGCCGCAGACGGAGATTCTGCCGCTGTATGCGAGGCTCAGCACCGAGGAGCAGATGCGGGTTTTCGCTCCGCATGCGGGCCGGCGGCTGGTGCTGGCGACGAACGTCGCGGAAACGTCGCTGACGGTGCCGGGGATTCGGTACGTGGTGGATCCGGGGTTTGCCCGCATCAGCCGTTACAGCCCGCGGAGCAAGGTGCAGCGATTGCCGATCGAGCGGATTTCCCGCGCCAGCGCCGACCAGCGTAAGGGCCGCTGCGGCCGGGTGGCCGAGGGGGTATGCATCCGCCTGTATTCGGAGGCCGATTATCTGAGCCGCGAGGAGTTCACCGCCCCGGAAATCCTGCGTACGAACCTGGCCAGCGTGATCTTGCAGATGAAAGCCTTTCGCCTGGGCGAAGTGCAGGACTTTCCTTTTGTGGAGCCGCCCAACTACCGAGCCATCCGCGACGGGTATCAGACGCTGCATGAGTTGGGCGCGATTGACGCACAGAACCAGCTCACGGCGGCCGGGCATTTGCTGGCCCGGCTGCCGATCGACCCGCGACTGGGCCGGATGATTTTGGCCGCCGAGCGGGAGGATTGTCTGGAGGAGGTCTTGGTGATTACGGCCGCCCTGGCCGTGCAGGATCCGCGATTGCGTCCCCTGGACCAGTCGGACGCCGCCGACGCCGCCCACGCCCAATTCCGCGACGAACACTCGGACTTCATCAGCTACCTGAAGCTCTGGCAGTTCTACCACGACCACGCCCGACATCTGTCCACCAACCAGCTCCGCAAACTCTGCCAGGACAACTTCCTCTCCTACGTCCGCCTGCGCGAGTGGCACGAGGTGCATCAGCAACTGCGCACGCTGACGCGGGAAATGGGGCTGGGAAGAAGAACGGGAACCGCCGATGAACGCCTATAGGAAGCAGGAAGTCAATAGGGAGTCTCCGGCTGCGCCTCTTTTTCCGTTTTTCTAACCTTCCGGGCGCAGGTTTCGTGACACAGGCACCGCTGGCCGGTCCCTTCAAGGCCTCTTGGAGAGGGGTTCCGGCGGAACCGCCCGTCGCGTTCTCATCGGCCGCATTCTTCCTCAAGCTCTGGAGCATCGCCCCGCACTGGGCGGCGTCGCTCAAACACCTATCCGGAACTCCCGCACGCCGCGGGGTTCATGAGGACTTCTCTGGGCGTAGCACACATCCGGCGGGGTTCATTCACAGATCAGGCCGCTCACTGAAGGCGGCAGCGTTCATCCTGGAACTCCAACACCGGACCCATTATTCGCAGCACTCGCACCGGGCCGTCATCCGCTTTCTTCCGCCCCTCAGCACAGGCTCCCGATCCGCCTCGCCTCGAATGCCTTGTCGCTTTTCCACATGCCCCACACCGCCGTCACCTGCTCCCGGGCCACGTTGCGGCGGGCATTGCGGGACGACAGCCCCGCTTTCATCCAGCGGGCGTAACGCTCGCCGAACACATTCTCCTTGGCCTCAATGGCGCTCTGGGCGGCGCCGATCACCACGTTCCGCAGCAAATGGTTGCACTCCTGCTCCACCCGCACGAGGTCCAACCCCTGGCCGGATTTCTCCCGGCGCAGCCCGATTCCCACGTACTTCCACAACGCCTCCTTGCTCTTGAACCGCCAGGGCGTGTCCAGGTAACAGATCAGCGTCGCCGCCCGCACCGGCCCGTAGCCGGGCAGTTCCGCCGTCCGCGCCATCATCTTGTCCTGGCGGGCCAACTGGCAGACCTGCTCAAAGAGCATCTGTTCCTGTTGGACCGCCTGATGGAAGCTCTGCCACAGCGCGTCGGCAATCCGCCGAATCCGCTCGGGCACGCCGACTTGCTCCAGCCGGGTCTGAAGCAACGCCTGGCCGTCGCTCTGGAGCAACTCCGAACGCTTGAGCAGGATCCCCCATCGCCGGCCCAACGCCAGCAGGAGGTTGCCTTCGCCCACCCGATGTCCCACCCGTTGGTGGTACATCCCCACCAGTTGCTTGACCGCCGCCTTCTCGTCGCTGTCCAACTGATGCACCGCCTTCAAGAACCCGCCGCGGTACAGGTCGTTGAGCTTCTCGGCGTCGATGGAATCGTCCTTGTCCCCGTCCTTGGCCACGTGGGCGTTGCGCCGGGGGTCGCACACGATCAACTCCTCGGCACACCCGTGGAGGTTTCGGTACAGCCAGCCGGCCATCGACCCTTCCTCAAAGGCCACCCGCCGCGGGTGCGGCACCGACTCGATCAGCTTCCGCAACTGGGGAATGCCGGTCGATAAATGCTCCCGCCTCACCAGTTTCCCCCGCGCCGTCTTGATGCAGGCGTCGGTGGTTCGGCAGTGCGTGTCCATGGTGATAAAATACTCCGTACGCATGGGCTTCTCCTTTCGTTGTTGGTGGCTGCGTTCCGTTAAACACAGCATACCGCGGCGGCCGGAGAAGCCCCTCTGCTTCCTACATCTTCACGGATGAACGCGGATGGAGTTAGCCCCGGCAGGGGCGGCAGGCATTAGCCCACGTCGCAAGACGTGGGAACTGGTCATGCAGTATTTTCCAGCCCCGCAAGGGGCGTAAGAACTTCTTACGCCCCTTGCGGGGCTGATTCATTTTACGATCCGGTATTCCTCACGGCTGACGCCGTGGGCTAAAGCCTGCCGCCCCTGCCGGGGCTGGGTGGAAAAGAGTGTTAAACCAAGGCCGCCGGCGAGAGATGGCTATCGCTCCGATTCGTCCCTATTTTGGATCACCCGGCTTTGTCATCTCGGCCACGCGATCAAATACCACTGTCGCGCAATGGGCACAGGCGGCCTTTACCTGTTTCCAGTCGTGCCATTTGGAATTGAGTTTCTTGTATTCGCTCAATCGGGTCTCTTCCAGATCGTAAGGCAGAGGATTGGCCAGTTGAATCTGCAACTGCTGCAAGGCCGATTCGCCGGTCGATTGGGGATACAACCGATCGAAATCCTTCAGCGCCTCCCCCCCCCATGCTTTCCCCAATACTTGCTAAGCTTCCAATTTAGTTATAGCATAGAATGGCCATGTAAATGTATCGCAAAACTGCGACTTAGTTTACAATAACAAAGGGATATGGAGAGAAGTATGTCGGAGTCCGATAGGGCAACGTTTATGTATGCAGCAATTACCGATGTTCAATTGACCATCCGGTCTGTTGATACAAAGGTGGCATTTCTCTTGGCTGGAATGGCAATTCCATTTGCGGGAATATGCGGCATCTCTGCTGCAATACAACAACTCGTCTTAAAAACGTCTGGCGTATGGCATGTGACTATGATAACACTTTCGTTGCTACTAGCAGCGACGTGGGCTACGGCTTTTTTCTTTGCCTTAAGGGTTCTCCGTGCAGTCCATGATCCTTCGGAGGCAATCGTTGGCGAAAGCAATCCTAATGGATGCTTCTATTCGCCATCCCTTTTCAAATTTACACTGTCCGATATTATTTGGGATCGAATAGTGACCACGCGTCGGACATTACCCGAATACCTCGCCGCCTTGCCTCGAGAAATGAATGATATAGAAAAGCACCTTGGCTTAGAGCACATGAAACTTGGTTTTATTTGCTCGCGAAAAATTGCCATGTTCAATATTTCATTGTGGATACTTCTCGTTGGTGTCGTAAGCGGTAGCATCTTGTGGCTGTTTCATCTTTTTATCTGAAAGGAGTATCGGTGTCTGACGATCTAATGCAACAAATCAATGATTTGGTTAAGAAGTCCCTAGATGAAGCGGAAACAATATGGAATCAGACGGGTCAGGAGTTGGAAGAAAATTTCTCTTGTCGAGTTAAGGCCGCTAGCCTAAATAGTCGTATTCCAGGCTACAGTTTTGTAATTGACGGGCAACCCAAAGTAGATGATTTCATCGCAATTGCGGTCGATCTACGGGAATCAACAAAGCATTTAATGAATGCTATCAGCAGCCATATTACGGAAGTCAATCAGGAGCAGCGACTATTCTTTGAAACATCAGCACTTCTTCCCGCAATGGCAAAATTAGTGGATGAGCATAAAGGAAAAACTACGGAGTATCCCGGAGATGGGATATTAGGCTTATTTCGCATTGATGCATTGGAGCCGAAAGCCGCTATTTATGATGCATACCATGCTGCAAGAGATTGCCTTGAGGCGTGCTCAAAAATAATTAACCCCGAGCTGTCTAGGAGATACTCACTTCCAGAAATATCGATTGGTGTCGGCCTTGGAAAGAGCAAGGCCATTGTTACACTTATTGGCTACGAAGGATTTAGGCAACCTAAAGCTATTGGCAAATGTGTTTACTATGCCACTAAATTAGCCAAAGGTAATAATGAAATCTGCATCGATAAGGCTTTACACCTATCTTGGCCAAAAACAGAAAATGGCCATCTCTACTTCAAGAAACTACCAAACAGCAGTGTAGAAGGATACGTCATCGCCCGAAAGAGTGAGTAAAACACAGAAGGAAGGCGATCGAGCTTATAGACTTTCCTATGATTTTATCGAAGGATGGCCCACACAATAAAGGAAGCAATAAGCAGTATGCCTACCCATCCGATGCACCCTATACCGCCCTTGCCCTTGCCAATCGTACTAAGTCGTGCCGGCCCAAGTATCAAAGGCGTTTTGGGGGACAGCCGATCACATTCCAATATTTCTTCAAAATCGCATTCGCATTTATTACAATGACAGATCCCCTTGTATGGCGGAAGCAATTCCGGATACTTCTTTGCGGTCGGGAGAAAAACAACCGCTCCATTGTATTTTTTAGCCCGAGAACATTCTCCGCCGACACGGATACGAAAGCCGACAATTGCACCCATCGATTGTTTGGCTTGCTGAAGTTCGAGTTTGACGTGTTGCCGGCGCTGCTTGAACCATTCCGATTCTCTTTTGGCACGTTCTCTCAACATCGCCTTTTCAAGCGATTGGCTATCTTTCCCTTTGGTTCTTCCATCAATTAAAAATGAAGCTTCCGACTTGCTTAACGGTTGTACGCCTGAATATTTCAGGTTTCGTAGATATCTTAATTGAGCTTCACTAGGTAGGGACATGACAACCCCTCAAAAGATACTGTTATTTTTAGTGTATTTCCCTTCTATGGTCCAGTTCGCTAAAGGGGAAAGGGGTACTCCAGCTTATAGGCTTTGAAATGAGCTGAGCCAAAAACCCGGAACGGCCGATGGACGCAGATGAACAAGGAATTCCGGTTCTTCTTCATCCGCGTTCATCGGCGTCTATCGGCGGTTCCTTTCCCTTCTCCGCTCGCTCTTGGACATAGTGGTTCCAGAAATGGTAACGCTGCGCGTAGGCATCATCGAGATGAGGCCGGCAGACTTGTTTGATCTTCCCGGTCAATGAGGGGTCCGCCAGCACCGCTTCGCGGAGCGCCTCCCAATCAGCCCGGCGGCCACGCGCGATGACGTCGTCAATCGCGGCCAGCGTGTACTGCTGATGATTGAGATGCCGGTGATGCATGACCTTAGTAAACCCCGCTTGATCCCAAAGGTCAACCCAAAACCGTGGTGGCGGTCGCTTATTCCGCTAGTCCGGTTTGTTCAAGCGACCGGCCTTGTTTTTCTGACGTTGGTATTTTTCGGAATGGGCGGCAGACGCTGCCCTGCGGGCAGCGGCGAAACGGGTCAGGGGGAATTCAGCAGCCGATCGATCGTCTGTTGCAACAGATGGACGTTGACGGGTTTGGCTAGGTGGGCGAGGAAGCCGGCTTCTTCGCTGCGGCGGAGGGAGAGCGGGTCGGACAGGCCGCTTAAGGCGATGGCGGGCAGGGGGCGGCGGCGCAGCAGGATTTGGAGCAAGTCCCAGCCGGTGCCGTCGGGGAGTTGGATGTCGCTGATGAGCAGGTCGAAAAAATGGGCGTCGAAGAGTTGCAGGGCCGCGGCCAGCGAATCGGCCGTCTGGACTTCGTGGCCGAACCCGACGAGCAGTTGCCGGGTTGCCTCGGCGATAAGCGGATGGTCCTCCACCAGCAAAATATGCAAAGACGGTTTTCGCGTCAGGTCTTGCCGCTCGTCGGATGGTGAAGCCATAATCCCCTCGATGCCCTTTTATCCCTTTGATCGCCCGGACGGATGCTACCGGAGCCCGGTGACAGCCTTGTGTCAGGGTTGTGGCGGGAGCAATAAAAAGGTATGATATTTTGACACTCAATTCGTGTCAAGTAAATTGATTTGGATTATGGGGTGATGCCCAAGGCCCAACACTCCCCGGCGTATCAGGCGTTGCCGCTATTGCTGCGGAAGATTCGGGAAGGCGCGGGCCTGACGCAGCGAGAGATCGGCAGGAAGCTCAAGAAGCCTCAGTCGTGGGTTTACAACTGCGAATCCGCCAACCGCCGGGTGGACGTGACCGAATTCGCCCTCTGGTGCCGCGCCTGCGGCGTGGATCCCCTTAAAGCCTTCGCGGACGTGCTGGGTAAATTGCGATAACAAGGACGAACGCTGCCCTGCGGGCAGCGGCGAAACGCGGCTTCGTAGACAAAACCCTACGCGATCAAAACGGGCTGCCGGCTTTGCGGCGGATGTAGATTTCGTCTACGGCGGCGCGGGGGGATAAGCTGAGCAAGTAGAGGATGGTTTGCACGATGTCCTGCGGCTGAAGCAGAACGCTGCGGTCCAGGTCGGGGCGGGCGTCGGCGACCATGTCGGTATCGACGCCGCCGGGGAGGACGGCCGAAACGCGGATGTTGTGCTTCTGGGCTTCGACGGCCAGGGACTTGGTCAGGCCCATGATGCCGTGTTTGCTGGCGGTGTAGGCGGATTGGTTGGGATAGCCCTTGATGCCGACGACGCTGGTGAGGTTGAGGATGTAGCCGGTTTTGCGGGGGATCATCAGTTGCATGGCCTGTTGGCAGCAGAGGAATGTGCCGCGGAGATTGGTGCGGATGACTTGATCGAAGGCTTCGACGGAGAACTCGGCCAGGGGGCCGAACAGGCCGATGCCGGCGTTGTTGACGAGGATATCGAGTTGGCCGAGGGATTGGCGGATTTCGGTGAAGAGGCGAAGGACGTGGGTTTCGTCGCCGACGTCGGCGGGGATGACGGTAGCGGCGTGGCCGGCGTGACGAATGTGTTGGGCGACGGCGTCAAGCTGGGGGGCGGATCGGGCGGTCAGCACGACATGGGCGCCGCACTCGGCGAGGGCTTGGCTGACGGCCCGGCCGATGCCCCGGCCGGCGCCGGTGACCAGAGCAACCTGATTGCGAAGATCCAGCAGAGACATAGTCCACCTCGATTAAATCCAACCCTCATCGCTTACAACTTCCAAGCCCGGGCGAAAGCCTGAAAGCTGCGGTCATAGGTCCTCTCTACCTCGGGCGGAAAGCAGCAGCCGGGCAATTCCTGGTTGCTCAGATGATATTTGAGGCATTCGCAGCAGGCGCCCTTGCGGCTGCAAGGAGAGTAAGTGCAGGGACAGTTCTTCGCGTTGGCGGCGAGTTTGCAATCCATCAGGCTTCTCCGTTTTAGATGTGCATGCAGCTATACCCGCAGATCGGCGGGGGATCAATCCTGGGTATCGAGGAAGACATGCGGCCCTGCGGGCCGCGGCGAAACAAAAAGTGCGCGGGATTCACCCCCGGCAAGTGGGAATTGCCGCGCCGCCTTGCTTAACGGGGGGCAAACCCGTATTTTCTTACCTTGACTTTTTGCACGGAGAACCGACTTGGCATCAAAAATTCCGCTTTCGCGCGTTTACCACAGTGAAGTCATCGACCGCCGGATTCTGGAGGTCGTGAAGACGGGCAACTATATCCTGGGGCCGGAATGCAAGGCGTTCGCCCAGGAGTTGGCCGCGTATATGGGGGTTAAGAACGTCGTTCTTTCCTCATCGTGGACGGCGGCGGTGCATCTGCTGCACCTGGCGCAGAACCTCAAGAGCGGCGACGAGGTGCTGGTGCCTTCGCTGACGGCCTTTCCCACGATTGAGCCGCTGATCCACGCGGGGGCCAAGCCGGTGTTCGTGGACATCGACGACACCTATACGATGTGCCCGATCGACGCGGGAAAGAAGATCACCTCGCGTACGGTGGGGATCATCCCCGTCCACCTTTACGGGCGGCCGGCCAACATCGACGCGTTCCAGAAGTTGTGCAAGGAGCACAAGTTGTGGCTTCTGGAAGACTGCGCCCAGTCGCACGGGGCCAAGTGGAAGGGCAAGCGGGCCGGCAGCTACGGCGATTTCGCGGCCTTCAGCTTCTACCCCAGCAAGAACCTCACGGTTTACGGCGACGGCGGCGCGATTGCCACCAGCGACCCGGCGATCGTGGAGCGCGTCAAGGCGTTGCAGAACCACGGCCGCAAGCAGGGCGACAAGTATTTCCACGATGAAGTGGGTTACAACCTGCGGTTTAACGAGATTCAGGCGGCGGTGGGCCGCGAGCAGCTCAAGGTACTCAATGAACTCAATGCCGGGCGGCGTCGGGCGGCCGAGTGGTATCGGCGGGAGCTGGCGGGCGTGAAGGGCCTGGTCCTGCCGCCGGAAGACGTGAAGGGGGAGACGGAGAGCGTCTACCACATGTTCGTCATCCGCCTGGAAAACAACGACACCCGCGAAGGGCTGGGCAAGGCGCTCAAGGAACAGGGCATCCAGACCGGCGTCCACTACCCCATCCCCAACCACCAGCAGCCGGCCATCACCAAGCTGTATGGCACGTTGCCGACGCTGCCCAAGACGGAAGACTACACGCAGCGGATTCTCAGCCTGCCGATGTTCCCGGCGTTAACCGAAGCGGAAGTGAAGACCGTCGCCGAGGCGGTCAAGAGCTATTTGAAGTAGGGTAGACGATGTTTTTGCCTGCGATGCAATTTTTGGCCAATGGCGTGACCGCCGACTGGCCCCCGGTTTCCCCGGTGGAGTGGGTCTGGTTTACCTTCGGCATGCTGGGCAACTTCATTTTCGGCGCCCGGTTTTTTCTGCAATGGATCCACAGCGAAAAGCACGGCGAGAGCCGGATTCCCGTTTCCTTCTGGTGGCTGAGCGTGATCGGGACGCTGGTCCTGTTTTTCTATTTCGTACACAAGCAGCAGTGGGTGGCGCTGCTGGGCAACGGCCCGCAGCTCATTCCTTACGCCCGCAACCTGGTCCTGATTTACCGCAAGAGGCGAGAGAACGAGCAGGCCGCCGCCGTCGCGTCGGCCGAGTCGGTCGAACCGGCCCCCTCGGGCAACTGAGCCGCGCGTCATCGAAGAACAAAACTTACGAGTGAACGGATTACGATGGAACCGATCCTGAGCATTTGCGTCCCGGTCTATAACGAAGCCGACAACCTCCCGCTGCTGCACGAAGCGGTCTGCAAGGTCATCGACCCGCGGAGCATTTCCGCCGAGCTGATCCTGGTGGACGACGGCAGCAAGGACAACTCCTGGGCGGTGATCGAATCGCTGGTTCGGAAAGACCCGCGGGTTCGGGGCGTGAAGTTCAGGTTCAACTGCGGGGAGACGGCGGCCTCGGATGCCGGGCTTCGCGCCGCCCGCGGCAAGTACGTCATGACCATGGACGCGGATTTGCAGAACGACCCGGCGGACATTCCCGCGTTCCTTGCGGCGCTGGAGACGGGCGTGGACTGCGTCTGCGGGACGCGCGTGGCGACCCGCGGCAAGGGCGACAACTTCATCCGCGTGGCCTCGAGCCGGATCGCCAACTGGGTTCGTAACAAGCTGTCTGACGAGCAGATTTCGGACGCCGGCTGCACCTACCGCGCTTTTAAACGCGAGTGCGTGGCCAAGCTCAAGCTCTACCGCGGGCTGCACCGGTTCATCCCGACGCTGCTGAAGATGGAAGGGTTTACCGTGACGGAAATCCCCGTCACCAACAACCCCCGCCTGCACGGCGAAAGCAAGTACGGCGTGTGGAACCGGCTGTTCAAGAGCTTCCGCGACCTGCTGGCCATCCGCTGGATGAAGAGCCGGATTCTGGGCTACCAGGTGGGATGGGAACTGGACCGGACTGCGGAAGTGAAATAAGATTCGGTGCGAAAGAAAATTCAGCCACCGATGGGGCACCGATGCACACCGATGATAAAAGATATGATCCGATCACGGAGAAGATAATCGGTTGCGCGTTTAAGGTGGGAAGCCATATTGGCTGCGGCTTCCTTGAGAAGGTGTACGAGAACGCACTTGCCCATGAGCTTCGTAAAGCAGGTTTGCACGTCGAGCAGCAGTTGCCGATCAAGGTGTGGTACGACGGTATTGTCGTTGGAGAATACGTAGCCGACTTGCTGGTTGAAGGCGTTGTGCTCGTGGAATTGAAATCCGCCAAAGGGCTGGAAGCCATCCATTCAGCCCAGTGCATCAACTACCTGGTGGCCACCCAACTGCCGGTGTGCTTACTGATCAATTTTGGCAAACGCGTGGAAATCAAGCGCATTGCCGGCCCAACACTATCTTGACCTCATCGGTGTGCATCGGTGCCCCATCGGTGGCTAAAAAAAGGTTTGAAATCGGGATTCTCATGGGCGAAAATGGGACAACTTCTGCTCGGCGGCGGGTCCGTTGGACCGGGGTGGTGGTCGGCCTGGCGCTGGCCGGGGTGGTGATTTGGGGATCGATCCGCAGCGGGACGGGGTCGCAGTGGGGCTACCAGAAAGATTTCAAGTTTTCAGGTCAAACCGCCACGAGCAGACCGGCCGCCACCCTTCGCGTCGGCACCTTCAACATCCATGGCGGACAGGGAGGCGACGGCAAATCCGACCTGGCGCGGACGGCGGCGGCGCTGCGGGGGCTGGACCTGATCGGGCTCAACGAAGTCCATGGGCCACTGCAATCGAAAACCATCGCCGACCAACTGGGCATGCAATATCTGCCTGCTCCGACGGAACATCGCTGGTGGCACGACAGCTTCGGCAACGCCGTGTTGACGCGGGTGCCGGTTAAATTCTGGATGCGGATTCCGCTGCCGTGCAGCCAGAGCCGGGGGTTTCGCAACGTCGTGCTGGTGAGAGTGCCGGTGGGCGAGCGGGTTGTTCAGGTTTTGATCACGCACCTGGACCGGGAGAAGGACGGGCCGATTCAGCGGCGGGCGATCCGGGAGTTGTTCTGCTCGCTGGCCAAGCCGGCGGTGTTGATGGGGGATCTGAACGCGGATGGATCGGACGCGGAGATTCGAGAAATTCTGGCGACGCCTGGGGTGGGCGATGCGCTGGCGGGAAAGGTTTCGGGGGCGCATATCGATTGGATCTTGACGCGGGGGATGCGGTGTGTGAACGGCGGCTTTGTGGACAACGGGGCTTCGGATCATCCGGCGGTTTGGGCGGAGTTGGAATTCCTCGCGGAGAACGCGGCCCACAAGCGGGCCGGCTAAACGAAGGGTGCGGTTGTGACATTGCATTCCTCCACATCTTCCGGCCGGTTTTGGGGCGGGATGCTGATTGGGGTTTATGGATTGACGCTTTTCGTGGTGGGGCTGGGAGCGACGCGGGCGCTGACGCATCATGAAGTTCTGGCGGCCCAGCCGGCGCGGGAAATGCTTCACGAGGGACATTGGATTATCCCGACTTTTGCCGGGGTTCCGCGCGTGGTGAAGCCCCCTACCACCGGATGGCTGATCGCCGGGAGCATGGCTTTGTTCGGCTCCGAGGCCGAGTGGGTGGTCCGGCTGCCGGCGGTTCTGGCGGCAGTGGCGCTGGCGCTGATGGTCGCGGCGTTGGCGGCGCGATGGCTGGGGGGACATGTCGGGCTTCTGGCGGGGCTGATGCAGGCGACGTGTTTTTATACCCTCATCCAAGGGCGGCTGGCCGAAGCGGATATGCCGCTGACGGCGGCGGTCTGTGCGGCCATGAGCTTGTTTGCGATGGCCAACGTCGAGCATCCGTCGGGACGGCGTCAGGACCGATGGCTGCCGTGGGCGTTTTTCGCGGCGTGCGGGGCGGCGTTTTTGCTCAAAGGGCCGGTGGGGTTGCTGTTCATCTTCTCCGGGTGCGCGGCGTTTGCGCTGTGGAACCGGGATCGGCAGGCGCTGCGTTTTTTGCTCAACCCGGTCGGCTGGGGCATCCTGCTGGCGTGCGTCGTGGGGTGGCCGGTGGCGTCGTATCTGGCTTATCCGCCGATTGTGGAAATCTGGAAGCAGGAGTTGTTCGGATACGCGACGGGGAAATTCAGCCGGGATCCGTTCTGGTTCTACTTGGTGATGGCGCCGGCGTACGTCCTGCCGTGGACGCCGTTTGTTGCCGTGGCGTGGGTTCGCGGCCGGCGGGAGGGGTGGACGAACGCCTCGCTGGCGAAATTCCTGGCGTGCTGGCTGGTTCCGGGGCTGCTCATTCTTTCCTGTTCCAAATCCAAGAGCGCGCATTATGCGTTTCCGCTGCTGCCGCCGCTGACGCTGCTGGCAGCGGAGGGGTTGGCGCTGTGGTTGCGGCGGCAATACCAGTCCGCCAAACCGCGGTTGCTGCTTCCCGCGGGATTGCTTTGGGCCGGGTGCGCGGCGGGCATCGTGGCGATGCGGCACTTTGCGCCGCGGCTGCCGGGATCGTTTGCGATGATCGTCGTGGCGATGGGCATCGGGGGCGCGGCGATCATTTTGATGGAATGGCGGCGGCGGTACGTCGGGGAATTGATCGCGCTGTTTGCCACCGCGTGGGTGGTCCTCGCGGGGATTGATCTGTTCGTGCTGCCGTTTGACGACGGCTATCGCTATCGGGCGGAGTTTGCCCGGCGGGTGAACCAGATCGTGCCGGCGGACCAGACGATTTATCTGCTGGACGCGCCGGAAAATCAGGTGACGTGGTATTTGCGGCCTCCGGTGCGGAGAGTGGACGGGGCGGGGGATTTAGCCGGTCGGCTGCCGCTGGATCAGGGCAAGGACGTTTACGCCGTGGGGCATGCGGCGCTGGCCGGGCGGCTTGAAGGGTTGGGGGCGGTTCGTCTGCTGGAGCGGGTGGAGCAGGTCAAGGGTCCGGAGCGAGAAGCGAATCTGATCCTGGTAAAACTGACGCCCGGTAGATGCGGAAATGATGGCCCTTCTCCCCTTCCTCCATCTGGAGGCCCAAAGTCGGCGGCAGCGGCGCCGCAGGCCGGTTTCCTTCCACCGGCACGATGACCAGCAACCCCGGCGTGGAGATCATCGCCGCCTGCAACTGGGTTTGATTGTTCATCAGGGGAATGACCGTGCGCAAAGAGAAACAGAGGGGGAAGCTGACGTCGCCGCCGTAGAAGCAGTACGGCCCCTGCCCGAATCGCCGCTGCATGCGCTGGGCAATGGCACGGACGTCTCCCCGGGGAGAAAGCGACGGCATCCACCACCCCAGGACGAACGGCAACAGCACCGCCCAGACGAGCGATCCGGCCAGCGCCCCGGACGCCACCCCGCGACGGCGATAGACTCCCCACGCGGCCGCACTCAGCAGCGACACGGCCGCCGCCAGGGCCACGTCGCCGCCGCGGATATGTCCGAGCCAGAATCGAGGTGCGATGAGCACCGCCAAACCCGTTGCCGAAGAGGCCAGCAGCGTTCCGGAAAGCAGCGCGCGCACGCACCGGTCCAGCAGGGCCGAGGCGCGACGGGTCCGGGTCAGTTCGATCAGCCAGGCCAGGGCGATCATCAGCGGCGGCAGCAGCGGCAGCAGGTAGTGCGCCTGCTTGTTGCCCGCCACGCACAGCGGAACGAACACCGCCAGCGTCCAGACGAGCAAGCCGCGTATCGGCGGTTCGGTTTTCCAGCGGCACCCGGCCTCCCACAGCGCCAGGGGCACCAGGGCGCACCAGGGGATGACGGCGAAGATGATCTGGGGGAAATAATCGTAGAACCACGACCCATGATCCTCCCCCGCCAGCACGTCGTGGACCTCGCGGCGAAAGACGCTGACGCCCATGGTGGCCGCCACGTAGATGAACCAGGGGACGGCAATGAGGATCAATGTCAGCGGGGCGCCGCTGCGCAGCAGTCGGCCGAACTGTCGCCACTGGCGATTCAGCGCCACCCAGGCGAGGAAAAACAGGACCGGAAACAATCCCGGCCCGCCCTTGGCCATCACGGCCAGGCCCGTGCCGGCCGCCCCCAGATGGAACCAGCGTTTGCCGGCGCCGGCTGACGCGCAGGCCCGCCAGAATCCGAAGACGCCCAGCGTCACGCCCAAGGCGGCCGGGGCGTCGGTTTCGGCCAGGCGGTCCAGGCGGAAAAACATGTAGCTGCCCAGCAGTGAGACGGCGGCAAGGAATCCGGCCCGGCGGCCAAAGAGCCATTGTCCGGCCCAGAACGTCGCGCCCAGCAGGAGCCACCCGACCAGGGCCGTCGGCAACCGACCGGCCCATTCGCTGACGCCGAAAAGGGAGTAGGAGCCGGCGGCCAGCCAGTAGGCCAGGGGAGGTTTTTGCAGACGGACCTGGCCGTTGAGGACGGGGATCATCCAGTCGCGGAAGGTTCCGTCCACCATCTGCCGGGCGGTTTCCAGCACCCGCGCTTCCTGGGTGCGTTGCACGCCCGGATTCCCGAGATTGATCAGCAACACCCCCCCCGCCAGCAGCCAAAGCAGCGCCAGCCGGCCCGAGGAAAGGCGCCACTCGGCCGGGCGAAGTTCGGATTGGGCATGCCCCAGATGCATTAACCCCCGACATTACCACGACGGAGGCCATTAATGTAGAGGCGGCCCCAATTTAACCCCTCTCCCAGCAAGCCCCGATGTACACCAAAGCCCCGGATGTACATCCGGGGCTGTGAGCAACATCACGCCCTCTTTCGCCCCCAATTCTTCAAATCGTATAGTCATCGACGAACACGCTGGCGTTTTCCCAGGAGACGAAGAGTTTCTCGCCGATGGCCGGACTGAGCGCCCGGTAGCGGTCGCGGCTCAGTTCCGCTTCGATCATCTCCCGCGAACTCAGATCTTGCAGGTGGACGCGCACGATGGGGCCGGCGGCGGTGACGTATTTGACCTCGGCGGTCACGGAGGCCGGGCCGACCACGCCGCGGGAGAGGGCGATGTCGTGGGGGCGTACGTAGGCGACGGCCGGGGGTTTGCCGTCGTGGGCGGCGACAGCGCCGTCGGGTTTGAGTTCCAGTTGGCCCTCGTGAAGCCGGCCGTGGAACAGGTTCACGTTGCCCAGGAAGTTGTACACGAACGGGTTTACCGGGCGGTCGTACACTTCCTGCGGCGCGCCGACCTGCTCGATGCGTCCGGCGTTCATGACGGCGATGCGGTCGGCGACCTCCAGCGCCTCCTCCTGATCGTGCGTGACGAACAGGCTGGTGATTTCGATTTCGTCGTGCAGCTTGCGCAGCCAGCGGCGCAGTTCCCGGCGGACCTTGGCGTCCAGCGCGCCGAAGGGCTCGTCCAGCAGAAGCACCTTGGGCTCCACCGCCAGCGCCCTGGCCAGCGCCACCCGCTGCCGCTGACCGCCGGAAAGCTGGGCGGGGTATCGGTCGGCCAGGCGGTCCAGTTGGACCAGTTCCAGGAGTTTGACGACTTTTTCGTGGATTTCCGCCTTGGAGGGGCGGAGGTTGCGCGGCCGGACTTTCAGGCCGAAGGCCACGTTCTCGAAGACGGTCATGTGCCGGAATAAAGCGTAATGCTGGAAGACAAAACCCACGCGCCGGTCGGCGGCCTGCTGGCCGGTGACGTCGCGCTGGTGGAACAGGATCGAGCCGGTCCCCGCGTCGGGCTGTTCCAGCCCGGCGATGATCCGCAGCAGCGTGGTTTTGCCCGAGCCGCTGGGGCCGAGCAGCGCCACCAGTTCCCCGGCCCGCACGTGCAGGCTCACGTCCTTCACCGCCGAAAAGCCGCCGAACGTCTTGTTGATGTTGCGCACTTCGATGCTCATACGACCGCCTTTGTCCGCTGCGTGCGGCTTTTCCATTCCACCAGGCTCTTGGCCGCCAGCGTCGCCAGCGCCAGCAGCATCAGCAGCGACGCCGCCGCGAACGCCGCCACGAAGTTGTATTCGTTGTAGAGAATCTCCACGTGCAGCGGCAGGGTGTCGGTTTCGCCGCGGATGTGGCCCGAGACGACCGAGACGGCCCCGAATTCGCCCATCGCCCGCGCGTTGCACAAAATCACCCCGTAGAGCAGGCCCCACTTGATGTTCGGCAGCGTCACGCGAAAAAACGTCTGCCAGCCTCCCGCGCCCAGCGACAACGCCGCCTCCTCCTCGTCGTTGCCCTCGCTTTGCATCAGCGGAATCAGCTCCCGCGCCACGAAGGGGAAGGTCACGAAAACCGTCGCCAGAACGATCCCCGGCACGGCGAACAGGATCTTCAGATCGTGCGCCATCAGCCACGGCCCGAACCACCCCTGCGCCCGAACAGCAATACGTAGATCAATCCCGAAATCACCGGCGAGACGGCAAACGGCAGATCGATCAGCGTCGTCAGCACGCTCTTGCCCACAAACTCAAACTTGGCGATCGCCCAGGCGGCGGCCACGCCGAACGCCAGGTTCAACGGCACCGCAATCCCCGCCGCCAGGAGCGTCAGCTTGAT
Source organism: uncultured Phycisphaerales bacterium (assembly GCA_963841305.1). Lineage (GTDB taxonomy): Bacteria > Planctomycetota > Phycisphaerae > Tepidisphaerales > Tepidisphaeraceae > CAWJBR01. Next base: position 1,369,133 of record CAWJBR010000002.1, read on the forward strand.
GGCCGCCAGCGTTTCCTCGTCATGCAGCGCCTTAACGTACGTTCCCAACCCTTCGCGCAAGGCTTCGTAGATCACCGTCACCAGGGGCACAAACAAAAACAGCCCCAGAAACAGCAGCACCGCCCCGATGAGCAACCGCCGCGTCGAGGGTCGATCCCGTAATGACATCCTCTCCCGATGCACAAAAAACTCCCGAAAAGCTTCGGTTCAGAACGGGGCGGGCAAGCCCGCCCGCTAAAGGGGTTTTTGAAACCGCGTCCGTCTTGCGGACCTAGCGGGCACTCCACCGCTGAAGCAAATTAATCAGCAGCAACAGCACAAACGAAATCGCCAGCATCACCATGGCGATGGCCGTGGCGCCGGCGTAGTCGTATTGTTCGAGTTTGGTGACGATCAGCAGCGGCGCGATCTCCGTCCGCATGGGCATGTTCCCGGCGATGAAGACCACCGACCCGTATTCGCCCACGGCCCGGGCAAAGGCCAGGGCAAAACCCGTCAGCAGCGACGGGAACAGTTCCGGGAAAATCACCCGCCTGAAAACCTGCGCCGAGCCGGCCCCGAGACTCGCGGCCGCGTCCTCCACGTCCCGGTCCATGTCCTGCAACACCGGCTGAACCGTGCGGATCACGAACGGCAGGCCCGTGAACGTCAACGCCACGATGATCCCCAACGGCGCGAAGGCCACCTTCACGCCCAGCGGTTCCAGATAGCGGCCGAGCCACCCCGTCGGCGCGTACACCGCCGTCAGCGCGATGCCCGCCACCGCCGTCGGCAGCGCAAAGGGCAGATCGATCAACCCGTCGATCAAGCGCCGGCCCGGGAAGCGATACCGCACCAGCACCCACGCGGCCAGCAGTCCGAAAATCCCGTTGATCACCGCGGCGACCAAGGAGGCCCCGAAGCTTATGCGGTAAGCCGCCAGCGCCCGCGGCTCGCTCACCACGCGCAGAACGGCCCCCAGCCCAGTTGCGCCGTCTTCACGAACGCCGCCGAGAGCGGCAGCAGCACGATCAGGCTTAGATACAGCAGCGTATACCCGAGCCCCAAACCAAAGCCCGGCAGAATGCTGCGTTGCTTGAATGATCCGATCATGGGTTCTTCCCGCTGATTGCTCGGCCGCCAATCCTAGCAAACCGAGGCGGAAAATTCCATACTAATCCTGTAGGTTTAATTCAACATCGCCCTAAATGTCCGCTAAGTTTTTTATAATGAATCACTTACGGCATAGAGAAATGGCCACAACGCGTTGTGTCGCGGAGCCCTCAGACCCCAAACCGCCGCTCATCCCCGCCGCTTGCGTCCCGGCTTTGATCGCTGCCGGCGTGGCGTCGATCCCTCTCCCTTGGCCGGTGGACCGCTGGCGAAGGCCCCGCTGCCCCCGGTGGTGATGTCCGGCCCCTGCGTCCGTCCGCTGGCCGGCTTGGCCGCCATGCCCCCCATCTTGTCCAGCCCGATGAAATCCGGGTCCAGATCTCCGCCGCTGTTGCTGCCCGGCGCGCCTTCCCGGCCGCCCACGCCTGCCGTCCGTTCGCCCGCCGCCCCGCTGCGTCCGGGGCGGTAGTCGTCGGGACGATCCTCGATATCCTCCGGATAGTTTCGCGTCGCATTTCGCGCCGGCACGCCGAAATCCAGCTTTCCGCCGAACTTCTCCTCCGCCTTGCGGCTGCTGCCCACCTTCCCTTGGCCCTTGCGAGGTTTTTTGTTCTTTGCCATCGGCAACTCCTGCGATTGTGTCCCAACCCCCGGCCCTCACTGCAATTCCCATTCCCTCGCCAACCAATTCCCAACTTCACCGGCCTCTCCCTTTCGCTTTTTGTCTTCGCGCGATACCCTTTCCGTCGTATGGCCGAGCCCGCATTTTGTCACCTGCACGTTCACACGCACTACTCGCTTCTGGATGGCGCCTGCAAGATCAGCTCCCTGGTCAAGCGGGTCAAAGAACTGGGGATGGACTCCATCGCCATCACCGACCACGGCTGCCTTTTCGGCGTGGTCGAATTTTTCAACGAGTGCAAAAAAGAAGGCATCAAACCCATCCTCGGCATGGAAGCCTACATGGCTCCCGGCGCTCGCACCGACCGCTCCCTGCCCGGCGGCCAGTCCGGTGAAGCCGCCTACCACCTGCTGCTGCTGTGCGAAAACCTCGAGGGCTACAAAAACCTCCTCAAGCTCTCCAGCACCGCCTACCGCGACGGCTTCTACTACAAACCGCGCATCGACAAAGACGTCCTGCGCGAACTCCGCGGCGGATTGATCGCCACCAGCGCCTGCCTCGGCGGCGAAATCCCCTCCGCCTTCCTCAAACGCGACGCCAAGGCCGCCAAGCACATCGCCGAAACCTACCTCGATATCTTCGGCCCCGATCGCTTCTTTATCGAGGTTCAGAAACAGGGCATCAAGGAACAGGACGACGTCAATCCCGAGCTCATCGACCTGGCCAAGCGTCTGGGCTGCGGCGCGGTTGCCACCAACGACGTTCACTTTCTCAAGAAGGAAGACCACTACGCCCACGACGTGCTCTGCTGCATCAGCATGGGCCGTCTTATCACTGACGAAACCCGCCTGAAATATCCGACCGAGCTCTATCTCAAGAGCCCTCAGGAAATGGCCCAGACAATGGGCGCGTTCCCCGAGGCCGTCGAAAACACGGTGCGCATCTCCAGGATGTGCAATCTGGAGCTGGATTTTTCCAAGCGCTACGCCCCCGTATATCGCGTCCCGGCGGAAAAGCTGCGCGACGACGTCATCCCCCCCGGCCTGCCGGCCACGCTGCTCAAACCGCCGGCCGAAGGCCAGCCCGTTCCCGTCATGAAAGACGACGAACGCTACCTCCGCCAGCTTTGCGAAGAGGGTCTCGAATGGCGTTACGGCTCGCGCAACGTCTCTCGGGACGTTCGCGAGCGACTGGAAAAAGAGCTGAAGGTCATCGTCTCCAAAAACTTCTGCTCCTACTTCCTGATCGTCTGGGATTTCTGCAACTACGCCCGCGACAACAGCATCCCCGTGGGGGCTCGTGGCAGCGGCGTCGGCACCACGGTCGGCTATCTGCTGGGCCTGTGCAACGTCGATCCCCTCCGCTACGGCCTGCTGTTCGAGCGGTTCATGGACCCCAGCCGCAGCGAGATGCCCGATATCGATATCGACATCTGTCAGGACGGCCGCCAGAAGGTCATCGAATACGTCCGCGCCAAATACGGCCACGTCGCTCAGATCGTCAGCTTCAACACCCTGGCCGCCCGCGCCGCCTGCAAGGACGTCGGCCGGGTTCTGGGCGTGCCGTTGTCCGAAGTGGACAAGCTCACCAAGCTCATCCCCGGCGCGCCGGGCATGACCCTCGACAAGGCCCTGGCCGCCGTCCCCGACCTGGACAAGCTGTATAAAGAAAATCCCGTCATCAAGAACGTCATTGATATCGCCAAGCGGCTGGAAGGCCTTTGCCGCAACACCGGCATCCACGCCGCCGGCGTCATCATCGCCGACCAGCCCATCGAAAACATCGCCCCCCTCTACAAGGCCGGCGACGACATCCTCACCCAGTTCGAAGGCCCCATCGCCGAAAAAGTCGGCCTGCTCAAGATGGACTTTCTGGGCCTGAAAACCCTCTCCATCATCACCCGCTCCGTCGATCTGGTGAAGCAGACCAAGGGCATCGACATCGACATCGAAAAAATCGACATCACCGACCGCAAGGTTCTCGACTTGTTCTGTCGCGGCGAAACCAAGGGCGTGTTCCAGTTTGAATCCGGCGGCATGCAAGACCTGCTGATGAAGATGCAGCCCGACCGCATCGAAGACCTCATCGCCGCCAACGCCCTCTACCGCCCCGGCCCCATGGAGCTGATCCCCAGTTACTGCGACCGCAAGCACGGCCGCGAAAAGGTTCCCGAAGTCCATCCCATCATGGACAACCTCCTGGCCGAAACTTACGGGATCATGACCTATCAAGAACAGGTCATGCAGATCTTCAACCAGCTCGGCGGCATTGAGCTGGCCGCGGCCTACAAGCTCATCAAGGCCATCAGCAAAAAGCAGATCGACGTCATCGCCAAGTATCAGCCCGAGTTCATCAAGGGCGTCATGGACAAGGGCGTCAGCAAGGAAAAGGCCGGGGAAATTTTCGAACATATCCTCAAATTCGGCGGCTACGGCTTCAACAAAAGCCACTCCACCCGCTACGCCTTCGTCGCTTTCCAGACCGCCTACATGAAGGCCTACCACCCCGTCGAATACATGGCCGCGCTACTCACGTACGAAATGAGTTCGACGGAAAAAGTCGTCGAATACATCGAAGAATGCCGCCGCCTCACCCTTCCCGACGGCTCCCGCGGCATCAAGGTTCTCCCCCCCGACGTCAACATCTCCGACAAGGACTTCACCCCCGTCTACATCACCGAAGAACCCCCGGCCGGCAAACGCAAAAAAGCCCAGCCCAAGACCGAGGGCCTCATCCGCTTCGGCCTGTGCGCCGTTCGCGGCGTCGGGGAGAAGGCCGTCGAAGCCGTCATCTCCGAACGCCAGGCCCATGGCAACTTCATCACTCTCTACGACTTCTGCGAGCGCGTCGATCAGCGCCAAGTCACCCGAGCCACCCTCGAAGCCCTCGTCAAATGCGGCGGTTTCACCAGCTTCAACGCCCGCCGCTCGCAGCTTCTGCACGTTCTTGATCGCGCCATCGAAATGGGCCAGCAGATTCAGCAGGACAAGCGCAGCGGCCAGATGAACATGTTCGGCGGCCCCCAGGCCGCTGCCGCCACCACCCGTGCCCTGCCCGAAGCGTTGCCCGACGTCGAGGAAATCCCCAACGCCGACCTGCTCAAATTCGAAAAGGAACTGCTCGGCTTCTACATCACCAGCCACCCGCTGACCGAACACCAGTCGGCCATCGGCCACTACTCCACCGCCTCCACCCGCGAAGTCGTCAACTGCGGCGAAGGCACGGAAGTCACCATCGGCGGCATGATCAACCGCGTGAAAAAGACCATCACCAAAAACGGCCGCTCCGCCGGTCAGAGCATGGCCATGATCACCCTCGAAGACCTTGAAGGCCAGATCGACGGCGTACTCTTTGCCGAGACTTTCGCCGACGTCAGCCAGAAATACCCGACCGCCGTCGCCAACGAGAGCATCGTGTTCATGAGGGGCAAGGTGGATAAGCGCCGCGAAACCCCCAGCCTTGTCGTCAATGAAGTGATCCCCGTCTCCGAGGCGGCCGCCCGGCTCACCACCGCCGTCGTGCTTGATCTCGACCCCGCCCACGCCAATGCCGACGACCTCGAGCGCGTCAAGCGGCTTTTGGCCGCCAACCGCGGCAACGTCGCCGTCTATCTCAAGGTTCCCGGCAGCGGCTCGCAAACCGTCACCATCCGCGCCAGCAACGATTTTGCCGTCAAAGCCGGCGTGGGTCTTCGCCAGGATTTGGAAATGATCCTCGGCACGGGCCGCGTCCAGTTCTGCGGCGCCGGGTCCAAACGCCAGCGCCGCCTGGAGCAACAGCAGATGTTCAAGGAAGACCCGGCCGAAGCCGCCCCCATCCCCTCCGAAGACCAAGCCTTGGCCGCCATGGACGCCGAATCCACCGAATAACGAACCGCGCCCTTTCGCCTTAGAAGCGGTTTCAGAACCTCAAAGTTGCGGCAAACGTATGATGATTTCTCGGTTGAATGTCACGGATGAAGGGAAGGAGGCTGTAATGGAGTACACGCCTCATGCCCCAGCCACTGGTCTGCGACGAACTCTGGAACCACATCGAATCGCTCTTGCCCAAGCACCCGCCCGACCCACATGGCGGAGCCCCACGCGCTGCCGACCGGCCGTGCCTGGAAGGCATCCTGCATGTGCTGAAAACCGGCTGCCAGTGGCAACGCCTGCCCAAGTGCGACCTGTGGCCCAGCGGCTCGACCTGCTGGCGACGCTTTGCCGAATGGACGGCCGGGGGCATCTGGCCACAACTGCACCGATTGCTGCTGAACGTGCTGGGGGAGGCCGGGCAGATCGACCTGTCGGTGGCGGTGGTGGATGCGGCCTCGGTGCGGGCCGTAAAAGGGGGGCGCACAGCGGACCCAATCCGACGGATCGGGCAAAAAAGGGCTGCAAACGGCACGTGATCAGTGACAAGGAGGGCCTGCCGCTGGTGGTATGGACCACCCCGGCCAACGTTCCGGACCAGGAGGTGTTCCTGGCGATGCTGGACTCGATGCCGCCGATCAAGATGCCTTCGGGCCAGTGGCGCTACAAGCCGGACGCGACGTTGGGGGACCGGGCCTACGGAACCAAGGACATCATAGCCGAGGTGGTGGAGCGTCGCGTCCAGTCGCTCTTGGCCTCTCGGGGCAGCAACGTGCATGGCAGCGGCTTGGGCAAGGTGCGGTACGTGATCGAGCGGACGCTGAGTTGGATAGGCAACTACCGGCGGCTGAAGCTCTGCTACGAAACAACGGGCGCGCACTGGCAGGCGATGAACGAACTGGCCGCCTGCACCATCTGCGCCAACCGCATTCAAACGCTCAAGTTGAAAGGCAAGATCGCTGCGTGAATGAGACATATGGGTTCTGAAACGACTTCTTAGAAGGCATTTGGCACTGTTGAAGTGCCTGAAGGTTTCGGATTCGCGAAACCGCAAGCGGAGTCGAGGACATTGCGGCGAAGGAGGGCGTGGAGATAGTCCCAGAGCCCCGGATGTACATCCGGGGCTTTGAGCACACGGGGACTATTCGTCATATGGGGGGGACGCGAAGGGCAAGCCTTGTCGGGAATGTTGGGGCGAAAGGGAATTTCAATGAAGTCAAATCGCTTCTCAGGGTGATGGCATGCTTTTCTTTTTTCCGTTCCCCGCATGGCACGACCAGCTCACGCCGCGCTTCTCGTAATACTGCTGGTGATACGACTCGGCCGGATAGAACTTGCCCATCGGCACGATCTCCGTCACGATCGGCCCGACGTACTCCCCTGACATATCCCGCCGGGCTTTCTCCGTGCGCACCATCTTCTCCTGGCCCGCGTCGCGGAAGAAGATCACGCTGCGATACTGCGTCCCCTCGTCCGGCCCCTGGCGGTTGAGCGTCGTCGGATCGTGGTGCTCGAAGAACACCTCCAGCAGCTTTTGATACGACACCTTTGCCGGATCGTATTCCACCTGCACCGCTTCCGCGTGCCCGGTCCAATCGCCGCAGACCTGTTCATACGTCGGGTTCTCCGTCTTTCCTCCCGCGTATCCCACCTGCGTCCTCACCACGCCCGGCGTCTTGCGGAAGGTGCTCTCTACTCCCCAGAAACATCCGGCCGCGAACGTTGCTTTCTCTGTTTTCATGGCCGCCTCCTGTGTGGTGGGGTTTTCATCCCCCGCCGGCAGCAGTGGGTTGGTCGCCAGCACGCCCGTCAGCGCCAGCGCCAACCCCATCGGAATGAACCTGCCAAACATCGATAACTCCTCTCTGCCGCAAGGGGGATTCCCATACATTCTAGGCTCCCTCGCGTGCGGATTACTTAACACCAAACTCATGTGTTTTGTGAACGGATAAAAAAGGAGTTTTTCATGCTTGACCGACTTCCCCGCCTCCGACCACCCTACACTAAAGAAACCCGCGCCCAACGGAGGCCCCATGCCCCAGCAAACGATCCATGATCTGCTCGGCCCCGAAGCCGACGCCCTGCTTAATTATCAGGCCAAAGGTTTCCCCAAGGACCAGCTTCATCTGCCCGCCCCCGATTTCGTCGATCGCGTCCTCAGCGTCTCCGACCGCCCCCCGGCCGTCCTGCGCAACTTCCAATCCATCCTCTCCCACGGCCGGCTTGCCGACACCGGCTATGTTTCCATCCTTCCCGTCGATCAGGGCGTTGAACATTCCGCCGGCGCCAGCTTCGCTTCCAACCCCGCCTTTTTCGATCCTGAAAATATCGTCCGCCTGGCCTTGGAAGGCGGATGCAACGCCGTGGCCTCCACCCTCGGCGTTCTGGGCTCGGTCGCCCGCAAATACGCCCACAAGATCCCCTTCATCGCCAAGCTCAACCACAACGAGTTTCTCACCTACCCCAACAAGTACGACCAGATTTTCTTCGCCTCCGTCGATCAAGCCTTCGACATGGGCGCGGTCGCCGTCGGTGCGACCATCTATTTCGGGTCAGATCAATCCGACCGCCAGATTCAGGAAGTCTCCGCCGCCTTCGCCTGTGCCCACGAACTGGGCCTGGTCACCATCCTCTGGTGCTATCTGCGCAACCCCGCCTTCAAGAAAGACAATGTTGATTTCCACGTCGCCGCCGACCTCACCGGGCAGGCCAACCACCTCGGCGTCACCCTTCAGGCCGACATCATCAAACAGAAACTTCCCGAAACCAACGCCGGATTTTCCGCCCTGAACTTCGGCAAAACCCACCCCAGGGTCTACACCGACCTCACTCCCGGCGACCACCCCATCGAGCTCACCCGATACCAGGTCGCCAACTGCTATCTCGGCCGCTCCCCCCTCATCAATTCCGGCGGCGCTTCCGGCAAGCACGACCTGGCCGAAGCCGTACGCACCGCCCTCATCAACAAACGGGCCGGCGGCATGGGCCTGATCTCCGGCCGCAAAGCCTTCCAGCGGCCGCTGACCGAAGGCATCCAACTCCTGCACGCCATCCAGGACGTCTACCTGGACAAGAGCATCACCATCGCCTGACGATCCCAAAAAGAAACCGCCGATGAACGCCAATACACGCCGATAAAGGAAACAGTTATTTCTTTATCGGCGTGTATCGGCGTTCATCGGCGGTTGCGTTTTTGAATGACCCTGTCACCCCATTCCGTCCCACCGTTCCGGCTCCTGCATCTCCACTTCCCGCCCGGGCAACTCGGCCGGCCGGCTCTGCTTGATCAGCTTCTGCCGCACCTCTTCCCGCGGCTGAAAATCTTTTCTGCGCTCAAACGGATCGGCATGCTCCCGGCTGCGATCCGGGTCCAGGTACTTTCGGCGTTCCACGAAGATCATCGTTCCCTCCGGGCTAGAAACCCATCGGCGAGACAGGACACGATGAACCATACACTACGGTTTTACTAAGGCAAATGACTACGGGCAAAAAGGAAATGTGGGCAAAAGATATGCTTTAATTCGCTTCCCCCATCCCAAAAAGTTTTCCCAAATGCCCACCGATAGCTATCGGTGGGCATTGGAGTCCCCTACTCAAACCGCTTCACGATCACCGTGTCGTTTTGCCCGCCGAAGCCGAAGCTGTTGGACAGGGCTACGTCTACCTTGGCCTTGCGCGCCACGTTGGGCACATAGTCCAAGTCGCATTCGGGGTCCGGGTTGTGCAGGTTCTGGGTGGGGGGAATGACCTGGTCGCGGACGGCCAGGACGCAGCAGATCAGTTCCACCGAACCGGCCGCCGCGATCAGGTGGCCCATCATGCTCTTGATCGAGCTGATCGGCACCTGCTTGGCCAAATCCCCGAAGACCTTCTTGATGGCGGTGGTTTCGTTGCCGTCGTTTTCCTTGGTGCCGGTGCCGTGGGCGTTGATGTAATGCACGTCGGCCGGCGTCAGTTTCGCATCGTCCAGCGCCTCGGTCATGGCCTTCACCGCGCCCAGGCCGTCGGGGTCCTGGTCGGTGATGCGGAACGCGTCGGCCGTCGAGCCGTAGCCGGCCAGTTCCGCCAGGATTTTCGCCCCGCGTTGTTGGGCGTGTTCCAGCGTCTCCAGGATGACCATCCCCGCCCCTTCGCCCAGCACGAATCCGCCGCGTTGCGCGTCGAACGGCCGGCTGGCCATGGGCGGATTTTCGTTGAACGTGGAAAGGGCCGTCAGGCGGTTGAACCCCGTCACGCCGAAGGGGTGGATCATCGAATGCGCCCCGCCGGCGATCATCACGTCCGCGTCCCCGCGGCGGAGGATTTCCATCGCCTCTCCGATCGCCTGCGTCGAGGCCGCGCACGCCGTCAGGCAGTTCAGCGCCGGCCCGCGCGCCCCGTCAGCAGCGCCAGGTGCGACAGCGGCATGTTCGGCTCCTGCTCCAGCTCGCGCGTCACGTTCATGCGCTCGATGGCGATCTGCGCCCATTTCACCATGTCCAGCTCGCTGTTTTCCGGCTTCCACGCCGCCAGCGCCGCCCCGGTAAAGGCGTCCATGTCCAGCGACCCTTCCCCGCTGCCCAGGTAGATGCCCACCCGGTCCAGGTCCAGCTTGGCCGCATCCAACCCGGCCGCCTTCCACGCCTGCGCAAGCGCCAGGGCGAAGCGGGTGTTGCGGCCGACGCCCGCATGCCTGGCCGCGTCGGCGACGTCGGCTTCCAGGCGGTAGTCCTTCACTTCCGCCGAGAAGGTCGTGGGAAACGTCGAGGCGTCGAACAGCGTCGTATAGGCGATGCCCGACTCGCCGTTGAGCAGCCGCTTCCACACGCTCTCGATGCAATGCCCCATCGGAGTGACCCAACCCATACCGGTTATAACGACACGATGCATAGTTATTTCTCGCTAGTCAGACTTCCGCCTGCCGTAGAACCCTATTTTCCGTACAAGCCCGAAGATTAAAAGTCCACCACGGAGGCGCATCCGTCTCCAAAAGTTTTTTTGAACCGCCAAGAGAAGAGAATGATGAATTATGAATGATGAACGATGAAGGTGGAAAGAAGAGCAGTTAATAAAAGCTGGTTTTCTTCCTCCTTCATAATTCATCATTCATCATTCTGACTTCTCTTCTCCCTCCGTGTCTCCGTGCCTCCGTGGTGAAAAGAATTTCAAAGGCCTAAATCTTCTTGAACACCAGCGCCGCGTTTTGTCCGCCCAGGCTGTAGACGCTGCTGATGGAAATCTCCACGCGGGCGTCGCGCGATTCGCGGCTGACGTTGAGCTTTTCCCCGTCGATCGTCTTGTTCGTATTGATCGCCGGCGGAATCTTTCCCGCGTGCAGCGACAGCGCTGCCGCCGCCGCGTCCACGCCGCTGCCCGCCGCCAGGTTGCCCGTCTGGGCCTTGATCGGGGCCAGCGCGATTTTCTCCAGATGCGTTCCCAGCGCCGCCTTCAAGCCCGCCAGTTCGGCGCGGTCGTGCGACGGAATCCCCAGCCCTGCCGGGATGATGCATCCGACCTGCCCGGGCGACACGCCCGCATCGGTCATCGCCTTCTTGATCGCCTGCCCGTAGCTGTGCCCGCTGGGGTCGGGGGCCATGACGCTGTGGGTATCCTGGCTGGCGCCGAAGCCCACCAGTTCCGCGTACATCCGCGCCCGCGCGCCTTGGCGTGTTCGTATTCTTCCAGGATCAGCAGGCCTCCGCCCTCGCCCACGGCCGTCCCCGTCGCCGAGGCGTCGAAGGGCCGAACCGCTTCCGCCGGTGAATCGTTGTGCATCTCCGTCACCCGCTTCAGCAGGCATTGCCGCGCCAGCGCCATCGGCACCACCTTGCTCTCGGCGCCGCCGCAGATCGCCAGGTCCGCGTTGCCGCGCTGGATGGTGCGGAACGCCTCGCCGATGGCCAGATGCGAACTGGCGTCGGCACAGGTGATCGTGTTGCTCGGGCCTTTGAGTTCGTGAATGATCGTCACATGGCAGGCCAGCATGTTCGGCAGATATTTCAGCAGCCACAGCGGCGTAAGCTGATTCATCCCCTCTTTGCCCCATTTTTTCAGGTCCAGCTTCCCGCCGTCGCGGGCCACGTGCATGGCCACGCTCAGTTCCGCCAGGTCGGCGCTGATGAGCCCCGCCCCGATGTTGCATCCGAACCGCGTCGGCTCGATGGTCGGGGAATCGGTGTAGGCCTTGCTTTTCAGCCCCGAATCCTTGAACGCGTCGTCCGCCGCCACCACCGCCAGCTCGATATCCCGCGCCATGACCTTGGTGGCCTTGCGGTAGGTTTTGGGCACGAAATCGCCGATCTTGAATTCCGGGACTTCCCCGGCGATCTGACAGGGGAAACCCGAAGGGTCGTAGGCGCTGATCCGCCGCACGCCCGATTTCCCGGCCAGCAGGTTTTCCCAGAAAACCTTGCTTCCGATTCCGATGGGAGAAATGACGCCAATACCCGTTATGACTACTCGTCTCATGGATTCCTTTTGCCGCGGTCGTAAACGCCGATTGTAGGTAATGGGCGCAAGGGTTCAATACGTCCCGGCCCCATCGGTAAAAAAGTCGGGAACCGGCCGCCGAGAGAGCGGTCTGCGGTTCCCGAGTGTCGCTGAAAAAGCGAACAGGTTATTTGCCGTTGATCCGCTCGATGTGAGCGCCGACGGCGGCGAGTTTTTGTTCGATCTTTTCGTAGCCGCGATCAATGTGATACACGCGGTCGATCTGCGTGGTGCCCTTGGCGACCAGCCCGGCCAGCACCAGGGCGGCCGAGGCGCGCAGGTCGCTGGCCATGACGCTGGCGCCTTGCAATTCCTTGACGCCCTGGACGATGGCGGTGGCCCCTTCCTTGCGGACGCGGCCGCCCATGCGGTTGAGTTCGCCGACGTGGAGGAAGCGGTCGGGGAAGATGCGTTCGGTGATGACGCTGATGCCGTCGGAGAGGCACAGCAGCGACATCAACTGGGCCTGCAAATCGGTGGGGAAGCCGGGGTAGGGCTGGGTGGTCATTTCCACGGGGTTGAGCCGGCGGTTGGAGGAGACGAAGATGGAGCCGTTTTCCTGCTCGATGTGGACGCCGACTTCTTCCAGGCGGTCGGTGACGGCAACCAGGTGGTCGAGGTTGCAGTGGGTCAGTTCCAGTTCGCCGTTGGTGATGGCGGCGGCGATGATGAAGGTGCCGCATTCGATGCGGTCGGGGATGACGCGGTGTTCGCAGCCGGTGAGCGAATCGACGCCTTCGATGTGGATTTCTGGGGTGCCGTGGCCACGGATTTTGGCGCCCATTTTGTTGAGCATGTCGGCACAGTCGGAGACTTCCGGCTCGCAGGCGGCCCCGACGATGACGCTTTCGCCCTCGGCCAGGGCGGCGGCGCACATGACGTTGATGGTGCCGAGGACGGTCGGGCCTTGAGCGCCGCCGAGATAGAGCTTGCAGCCTTTGAGCCGGCCGCGGACTTCGCCGACGATGTTGCCGTTTTCGGTGCGGAATTCGGCCCCGAGTTTTTGCAGGCCGCGGACGTGGAGATCGACGGGGCGGTCGCCGATGGCGCAGCCGCCGGGGATGGAGACGATGGCTTTTTTGCGTTTGGCCAGGAGGGGTCCGAGGACGCAGATGCTGGCCCGCATGGTTTTGACGATGTCGTAGCGGGCTTCGCAGAGGGATTCGTCGGTGACTTCCAGATCGAGCGGCCCGTTGAGGGGCGGATGAAACAGGCCGTCATCGCCCTTTTCGTCTTTGGGCTGTTCGTGGCGGTGAATCTCGCAACCCAGCTCGATGAGCAGTTTGTTCATCGAGTCGATGTCGCTGAGGCGGGGGACGCCCCGGAGGGTGGTCTTGCCGTCGGCCATGAGACAGGCCGCCAGGATCGGCAGGGCGCTGTTCTTGCTGCCGCTGATTTCGATTTTGCCTTTGAGGCGGTTACCGCCATGAATGAGGAAACTGTCCATCGAGGCCCTTCCTTGGCTTCCGACCCGACGCGAACTATCACCGTTCGCGTTACCGTCAAAGCGGGTCGCCTGCCCGTCGGCGTTGTATCGGCCAATCCGTTGGCCGACGATGAATCAATACTGCTAAACCGCCACCGCCCGGGTTATCGGTCGATCAACAGAAGTGAGGCTCGACCGATCAGCCCCTATTGTGAAGCCCCCGGCAGCGATTTTCAAGGCCCAGCCCGGTTGGATGAGCGAGTCGTGGGGGGATTTTGATTTGAAGGTTACAGTGGGTCGGGGGTCAGGGGTCAGTAAGTTCTCTCCTGTCCCGTTTCGAGGACGCGGAGGGGCGCAGAGGAGTTGGGTTTGTTTTTTATTACGAAAGCGAGTTTTTGAGCGGATTGGGCGGGTTTTTTGGCTTCGTTTGTAACAGGTCGCTTGGCGATCCGGACGACGCGGCGGGAGATTTTCCCTTCTATAGATACGACGGGATATCACGAAACCGGAAAATTTTGTGCCGGGGCGGGGGTTTTCATATGGGTGGAAGGCGCGGGGAAAATGAAGCTTGGCTCCGGTTATGACTCTATGCTGAAAAGCTGACGCGGAGGCGTAAAGATTTTTTAGCCGCAGATGGGGCACTGATTTACACGGATGAAGGATCGATCCGCAGATTGGGGAGGGGATGACCTGTTTAGAACTTCTAAAAAAATGACGGTCAATTACGGAATCTACGCCAGCAAATGATCGCGCACGCGATGGCCACGAAGGCTTCGTGGACTTGGTCGTCCCGGTCATCACGGATGCGCAATCGCTTGAACTGGTGCATCAGGGCCAGCGCCTGTTCCACGTACCAGCGGTAGACGCCAAGGCCGCTGCCGTGCGGGGTGTTCCGCCGGGCGATTTCCGTGGCGATGGCTCGCGCCGACAGCCTTGTGCGATGCGGTTGGGAATGGTACGCCCGGTCCCCCATCACCGATTGCGGCTTATGCAGCGGTGCGCCGACCTTGCCGCGGATCGGCGGGATCGCCTCCACCAGCGGCAGCAGTTGCGTCACGTCGTGACGGTTGGCTCCGGTGAGTTTGCTGGCCGGCGGGGTGCCGTTGGCATCGACGATCAGATGATGTTTGGAGCCGGTTTTCCTGCGGCCCACGGGGCTCGGCCCCGTTTTTTTTTCCCCGTGCATGGCGCGGACGGAAGCGGAATCAATGAGGACGCGTGACAAGTCGATTTCGCCAGCCTCGCGCAGTTTGTCGAGCATGGTCCGGTGCAGCCTCTGCCACACGCCGGCCTTCTGCCATTGGCGCAGGCGGTTGAGCAACGTCATCCCCGAACAGCCCATCTCCCGGGGAAAATCTTCCCAGGCAATGCCGGTCTTAAGCACGAACAGGATGCCGGTCAGGATCGTGCGATTGTCCAGCGGCTTGCGGCCCGGATGCCGCCGGCGACGACGCTTGGGCTTGGGCAACAGGGGTTCAATGATCCGCCATAATCGGTCGTTCAAAAGCGGCTTGGCCATGGCCGTGCCTCCGTGTGCCGCCTTGACCGTACCGCATGTCACCACGTTGGAGAACTCATTTTTTTAGAAGCTCTAAGAGTCTCTTCATCTGAAGGATGTTTGTCTCAGCGGACCAGCGTGGCTTCGGGGGAACTCCAGACGGAGCCGACCTTGGCTTTGGGGTCGATCTGGGTTTTACCGCTGTAGCTTTTGATCTTGCCGCGAACGATGCCGGTCGGGTCGATGTACAGACGTCCGCCGCGGTTGAGGGTGTCGCCGCCGACGGTTCCGCTGACGATGACCTTGGTGTCTGGTTGGAGCGTGAGGTCTCCGGTGATGCTGCCGAGCAGATGCACTCGTCCGCCGGTTTCGACGTTAAGGTTGCCGTAGATCGAACCCCGGACGTAGAGTTTTCCGCCGTCGATGACTTTGGCGTTGCCGCCGACCGAGCCCCACAAGGTAAACTCTTCATAGACCACAACATCGCCATGGACCTGGCCTCGTTCCTCGCGCATGATCTCCATTCCCTTCGCCCCCTCCACAACCCTCGTCTGGATGCCAAGTATTTAGTAACGCAAAGCCAATCGCTTGGCAAATTCTCCCTGTTTTTGAATCGGCGACACCAAGGGGGCGACGGTACTAAAAATCTTCGGCTCGGCTTCCTGGCAGACTCAGCCTTCTGTACTCGCAAGCCAAAGGACATTATCCTTTCCTTTCGGGCGAACTATCACCCGTTACTTATAGTTTGCTTTTCGCGTTGTATGGAAGCTGTCTTACCCCTATCGAATGGTGCGGACGTCGCTCGGCCCGCGTGGAGCCTCCAGTGGCTGACGCCGCGCCGTTGCCGCTGGATCTTCGTTCTCGCCCTGTTGATCGGTTTTCTAAGTCATCTGGATTACTTGCTGCGGGATTGCCCCATCGACCTGTCCGGCGACGAAGCCCACTATTGGGATTGGTCGCGCCGGCTGGACCTCAGCTATTACAGCAAAGGTCCGCTGGTGGCGTATCTGATCCACGCCAGTTGTGCGGTCTTCGGCCAGACCATGATTGCCGTTCGGCTTCCGGCGCTGGTTCTGGCCTTGGGAACGTCGGTTTTGACCTATGGGCTGGGCTATAAACTCTTTGGCAGCGAGCGTATCGCCTTGGGCGCGGTGCTGTTGAACATGCTGGCCCCGCTGCTGGTGGCCGGCAGCGTTCTGATGACCATTGATCCGCCGCTGTTTTTCTGTTGGGCGATGGCCACCTATCTGGCGGTCGGGGCGATCCGGGACGGCCGCCGCTGGGCGTGGATCGGGGTGGGCGTGGCCGTGGGCGTCGGGTTTCTGGCCAAGTACAGCATGGCCCTGTGGCTGTTGCAATTACTGTTATTCCTGCTGGTTGATCGTGATTCGCGGCGGCATCTGCGCAGCGTCTGGCCCTGGCTGGCGTGCGGGATTGTCGCACTTTTCACGCTGCCGGTGCTGGTCTGGAACGCCCGTCACCAGTGGGTTTCCCTTCATCACGTGGCCAGCGACACCGGCGCTGACGAACTGGCGAAGATTTCTCCCCTGGGTCTGCTGGAATTCATCGGCGGACAAGCCGGGGGGATTGGACCGATGCTCTTTGCCATCCTGATCGGCGCTGTGGTCCACGCTCTTCGAGATCGTTCGCCAAACGATCCGCATCGGCGGGCGGTGCTTTTCCTGGCCTGTATGGGGGTGCCGTTTTTCCTGATCGTGATGCTCACGGCGCTGCATTCCCGGGCCCAAGTCAACTGGCCGGCCCCGGCCTATTTTTCACTGATGATCCTGGCGGCGCACTTTCTGGCCACCCGCTTGGAAAGCCTGGAAAAATGGAAGCCTTGGCGCGGTTGTGTGTGGGGATCGATCATTCTGGCCGTCATCTTCATACCCCTTACGCATCACACGCAACTGCTCTATCCGCTGGTGGAAAAATACGGTGATCGATTGAACGGTTGGTTCGGTATCCGCCTGCAAATCCGAAAGATTGATTCTACCTGGCGGCTGCGCGGCTGGAAGGAATTGGGGCAGTACCTCTCCAACCAGCTTCAAAACATGCCCCCCGGCGCCTTCGTGCTGTGTGATGAATATCAGACGACTGCGGAAACTGCATTTTATACCGCCGGGCAGCCAATCACCTTTTATGCCGGGTCGTACTTTTCCTGCCCAAAGCGATTCAGCCAGTATGATTTATGGCCGGATCGGGCGTTGGACCAGCCGGAAAAGCTCGGTCTGCTCGGGCGGGACGCGGTGTACGTCGGCCGGATTAACCAGGACATCTTTGCCGCCTTTGAGCGGGTGGAACCGCTGCCCGAGCTTGACATTCAGGACGGAGACCTGAAGATCAGGACGTTTCAGGCTTGGCGGTGCAGCGGATTTAAGGGCATGCATCGTCCGAATACCGGCGGCAGCTATTAAACATGGTTTTCCAGCGAATAACCGCAGATGGATACAGCCAACGCCCAGCCGACAGATGACGACTTCGTCACGCCGAGTGATGACGTCGCGCCCAATGCGCCAAAACGCCCTGCCTTGAATGCCAAGTTCGTTCCCCCGCCGGTCGTCGTCCTGCACCGCAACGTCAGCCCGAAACAAGCCGCTTCCGCCAAATCCCGCCGCGTCGTTCTGCGGCTCTTATTGGCATGGATCGTCCTGACCGCCCTGGCGGCGCTGTTCAATGCGCCCGTCGCGGCGTGGGTCCATCGCAGCGGGCTCTATGCGGCGATCAAGAGTTCCCGGCTGGTTGCCTGTATCAAGTTCCCCGGCAGCTTCTACTTCACCCTCGCCGTCGCGATCCTGCTGACGCTGCACCACGCCTGGAAATGGCGGGCGGGCGGCCTGCTGTGCCTTTGCGGCGCGATGGCCGGCCTGCTCTATACCCTGGCCAAATGGTCCATCGGACGCACCCGTCCGGTGAGCATCATCGAAGGCCAGGGCGTGCTCTCGCCAACGCCATTCGGCCTTCATCCCTTCCACAACGGCCTGATGGGCTTGATCGTGGCGGAAAAAAACCAGGCCTTCCCATCCGGCCATACCTGTCTGGCCTTCGCCACGGCGGCGGCGTTGGCCGTCTGGTTCCCCAAGTGGCGATGGGCGATTTTCCTCGGCGCCGCCCTGGTCGGCATCGAACGCATCCTCGAAGGCGCTCACTACCCCAGCGACGTTGTCGCCGGGGCCGGCTTCGGCGTCATCGCCACGTATCTCACCTGGCGGCTGTGTACGCAGATCTTTGAGCAGCACGAGTCGTAATTATTTTTCGTCGCGCTCCGGGTGACAGTTCGGATCGGATCATGCACTTGGGCTTTCGTTTCGCCGCCGCCTGCAAGGCGGCGCGCCTTCACGACGAACAGACGCGCCGCCTTGCGGGCGGCGGCGAAACGAGGGTAAGCGGTCACGGGCGGCGCCGGCCGAGTGAACGGCGCCGCCCGCGGTGCGGTTTGGAACCATCAGACAATCCCGGCGGGAACAGTGGGCGGAGTTGTTGCGGACGCGGCGGCGGCGTCCTTCTGGAACTGCTGCTCCTCGGTGGAGCCCTTCAGGGCGGCCGTGGAGCATTCGCCGCCGGAGATCACCTGGGCCACCTCGTCGAAGTAGCCGGTGCCGACGAAGCGCTGGTGCGCGGTGGCGTGGTAGCCTTCGGTTTCGGATGCGAACTCGGACTCCTGCAGGGCGGCGTAGGCGCTCATCCCCTGCTGGCGGTAGGCGCTGGCGAGCTTGAACATCGAATAGTTCAAGGCATGGAAGCCGGCAAGCGTGACGAACTGGAACTTGTAGCCCATGGCGGCAAGCTCGCGCTGGAAGCGGGCGATGGTGACGTCGTTGAGTTTCTTTTTCCAGTTGAAACTGGGGGAGCAGTTGTAGGCCAGCAGCTTGCCGGGGAATTCGGCGTGGATGGCGTCGGCGAAGCGGCGGGCTTCCTCGAGGCTGGGCGCGCCGGTTTCACACCAGAGCAGGTCGGCGAACGGCGCGTAGGCCAGGCCGCGGGCGATGGCGGCGTCAACGCCGCCCCGCATCTCGAAGAAACCTTCGGGGGTGCGCTGGCCGGTGAGGAACCGCCGGTCGCGCGGATCGACGGCGCTGGTGATGAGGTTGGCCCCGGCGGCGTCGGTTCGACCGACCAGCACCGTCGGTACGTCCAGCAAGTCGGCGGCAAAACGGGCGGCGACGAGTTTCTGAATCGCCTCCTGGGTGGGAACCAGGACCTTGCCGCCCATGTGGCCGCATTTTTTGGCGCTGGCGAGCTGATCCTCGAAATGCACGGCCGCGGCCCCGGCTTCGATCATCGCCTTCATGATCTCAAAGGCGTTGAGGTTTCCCCCGAAACCCGCTTCGGCATCGGCGACGATGGGGGCGAAATAAGTAGCAATGTCCCCCTTTTTTTCGGCATGCTGGATTTGGTCGGCGCGGAGGAAGGCGTTGTTGATCCGGCGGACGATCCGGGGAACCCCGTCGGCCGGGTACAAACTCTGGTCCGGGTAAGTCTCCTGAGCGGGGTTGTTGTCGGCGGCGACCTGCCAGCCGGACAGGTAGATGGCCTTCAGCCCGGCCTCGACCTGCTGAACGGCCTGGTTGCCGGTCAGTGCGCCGAAGGCGGGGACGAACTCCTCGCTGTGAAGCAGCTCCCAGAACCGCGTGGCCCCCATCCGGGCCAGCGTGTACTCGATATGGACCGAGCCGCGGAGCCGCTCGACGTCGGCGGCCGAGTAGGGCCGCGCGATGCCCGCCCAGCGGGGATCGGTCTTCCAAGTCCTGGTCAATTCGTCAGTGAGAATATTGTTCCGCAACATTGCAAACTCCTTTTGGCTGGGCGGTGTTTCGTCGCCGCCAACTCAAACGCCTTTACAGGCACTGGTACGCAACCGACGTTAAAAATTCCGGGAACTCCGGACTGTTGGTCATGCGGGTAAACAACTCGGCCGCCTGGGGGAACTTGCCGGCGTCGAATCGCTCGGCGCCCAGCTCGGCGCGGATCTTGTCCAGTTCCGTGCGGGTCAGGGCGCGGATCAGCTCCTTGGTGACGGAGACGCCGTCGGTCATCACCGCGCCGTGGCGAATCCACTGCCAGAGCTGGGCGCGGGAAATCTCGGCGGTGGCGGCATCCTCCATGAGGTTGTAGAGGGGGACGCAACCCAGGCCGCGAAGCCAGGATTCGAGATATTGGATGCCGACGTTGATGTTCAGGCGCAGCCCGGGCTCGGTGATGACCGGGTGATCGGGCACGGTCAGCAGGTCGGCGGCGGTAACATGCACGTCCTGTCGCTTGCGGTGGATCTGGTTGTCGCCGGGCATGCGAGCGAACTCCTCCAGGGCCACGGGAACCAGACCCGGATGGGCGACCCAGGTGCCGTCGTGGCCGTCGCTCACTTCCCGCTGTTTGTCGGCCCGCACCTTGGCCAGGGCGGCTTCGTTGGCGGCCGGGTCGTTCTTGATGGGGATCTGCGCGGCCATGCCCCCCATGGCGTGGATGCCGCGGCGGTGACAGGTCTGGATGCACAGCAGCGAATAGGCGCGCATGAAGGGGGTGGTCATGGTGACCAGGGCGCGGTCGGAGAGGATGCGGTTGGAGTAGTTCCGGAATTTTTTGATGTAGGAGAAGATGTAATCCCACCGCCCGCAGTTCAGCCCGGCCGAGTGCTCGCGCAGTTCGTAGAGGATTTCGTCCATCTCGAAGGCGGCCAGGATGGTTTCAATCAGCACGGTGGCGCGAATGGAGCCGCGGGGAATGCCCAACTCGTCCTGCGCCCAGAGGAACACGTCGTTCCAGAGTCGGGCTTCGAGATGGCTTTCGAGCTTGGGCAGATAGAAGTACGGGCCGGTGCCCCGGGCCAGCAGTTCGCGGGCGTTGTGGAAGAAAAACAGGCCGAAATCGAACAGCGAGGCGGAGACGGGCTTGGAATCGATGCGGACGTGCTTTTCGTCCAGGTGCCAGCCGCGGGGGCGGACCATGAGCACCGCCGTCTGCTCGTTGAGGCGGTAGGTCTTGCCCTCAGGGCTCTGGAAGGAGATGGTCCGGCGGACGGCGTCGCGGAGGTTGTACTGGCCGGTGATGACGTTTTCCCAGGTCGGGGAGTTGGAGTCTTCAAAGTCGGCCATGTAGACCCGGGCGCCGGAGTTGAGGGCGTTGATAATCATCTTGCGATCGACCGGGCCGGTGATCTCCACCCGCCGGTCGCGCAGGTCCTGGGGGATGGGGGCGACGGTCCAGTCGCCTTCGCGGACGGCGCGGGTTTCGGGGAGGAAATCGGGCATCTTCCCGGCGTTGATTTCGGCCTGGCGCTGCTGGCGTTTGGCCAGCAGTTCGCGGCGGCGGGTTTCGAACTCACGGGAGAGCTTGATGAGAAACCGGCGGGCGTCGGGGGTGAGGATTTCGGCGGCCTCGGGCAGGGGCTTGCCGAGAATCTGCATCGCTTCGCCTTCGGACACCGCCGGGGACTGTGGGAGCATGGAAGGGGTGGACATAGAAAAACTCCTTCTGCCGGGAGACGCTATTCCCGCGGCCGGAAAGTCCGGCCGCAGTGATGGGCAGTTACATTGTTACAATTCTTCAGTGCGCCAGGAGGATCAGCCCCGATACCGGACGGGAGCGAATCGGATTCCGTCGCGCACCATTGATTTCAGGAAAGAATCGGCCTTGCGAACGAGCCCGGGAACCGTGCTGGATCGAATCATGAAGGCCATGACACGGGAGTTGCAAACGCGGGGCCACGAACCGACGCAACGGCCAAAATCCCGCCATCCCCGGATGCGGGGCGACAAGGTGCGCCGAGGTCGGCGCGTTTGTCGCACTCGCAAAATACTTTTACGCACTCGCAACAGGTGTCCGCCCGCGCTCCGCACCGTCGCCCGTGGCAAGTCGAACGGGAAAAGCGGGACGGGGCGGAAAATCACGGTACAAGGCCCTTTCAAAGAGGGTTTTATGGCGAACCACTGCATCGCCGGACTCGACTATTTTTTCGCCGGCGATGCGCAAGGGTCAGAAAGCCGGATGCCGTTTGCCACCAGGGTCAGCATAAAACCCTTAGTGCATTTGCGAAATAATAGTCCCGTCCCGAGGCGGATTTCAAGAAAGGCCCGATCTTTTTCCGACCGGGAGAGCCCGCGCCCCCGGGCCGTTCGTCCGTTGCCGAAAACGAGGTGGGAGATTTAAAGTGAATGCGCAAGCGCACACCAGCGAGAACCCGAAGCACATCGCAACGGCTGGTGCGGGAAATGGAATCCACCGGGGAGGAGGCGTGCGACGCCGCCGGTTGCGACCCCGGCGTTCAACTTCTGTGACGGCTTGCAGCGAGGTGATACCTATGAAAAACACCCAACTACCCTGGCTCGGATTGGACGAGCAAGCCCGCGCGGACGTGGTGGCCGAACAACAATATCACGAGCGGCGGATCACGGAGATCGTCTCACAGGAATCGATGGCGACATGGCCATACGTGTTGAGCGATGAAAGCGAACGCCATAGCCGGCTGCTGCGGGAGATCGTCCTGGCGTCCCGCAAGCGCTGGCTGCGGGCAAGCTGAGACGCAAGCGGCCCCTCCCCCACTTCCCCGTATCAAGCGGAAAGGACAGCGGCCTTGGCCTGGTCGGGAACGGGCAGGCGAAGCATCGCCTCCAGGCGATCCGAAGACAGCGGAGGGCTGTAGAGGTAGCCCTGCATCGCCGAGCAGCCGACGTGCAGCAGGAACTGTCGCTGCTGCTCGGTTTCCACGCCTTCGGCGACGACGCTCATTCCCAGGCTCATGGCCAGAGAAGTAATGGCCTTGATGATCACCCCGTCGTTGGCCTTGCCCGAGGCGCCGATGCCGTTGACGAAAGAGCGGTCGATTTTGAGGGTATCGATGGGCAGTTTCTGCAAGTAGGTCATGGATGCGTAGCCGGTGCCGAAATCGTCCAGGGCCACGCTGACGCCCAGATCGCGAAGCCGTTGCAGTTTGGCGGCGACGTCGGGGCCGCTGTGCATGAGCATGCTTTCGGTGAGTTCCAGTTCCAGCCAGTGCGGGGCCAGGCCGGTCTGCTTGAGCGTACGGGTGATGATGCGGACGAAATCGTCCTGCATGAACTGCATGGCCGAGACGTTGACGGCGATCTTCACCGGCGGATGCCCGGCGGCCTGCCAGGCGGCGTTCTGCCGGCAGGCTTCGCGAACCACCCAGGCGCCCAGCGGAATGATGAGCCCACTGGCTTCGGCGACGGGAATGAACTGGATCGGCGGGATCATGCCCTGGCGGGGATGATTCCAGCGGACCAGCGCTTCGAGTCCGATCAGCCGCCGGTCGCGGTCGTACTGCGGCTGATAGTGCAGGAGCAGTTCCCCGGCGCGGATGGCGCGGCGCAGATCACATTCGATGGCCAGGCGGTCGTGGGTGGAGGCGTTGAGTTCGGGGCTGTAGCAATGGAAACGGTTTCCGCCCTGGGTCTTGGCGTGATGCATGGCGGCTTCGGCGTTTTTGGGCAGGGAAATTTCGTCGGCGCCGGCGTCGGGATAAACGGCCACGCCGATGCTCATGGTCACGAAGACCTCCCGACCGGCGATGGAGAAGGGTTCCTTGACGCTGTCGAGAACGCGGTTGGCCACACGGATCACGTCGCGGCCTTCGGCCAGTTCCGAAACGATCAAAACAAAGACGTCGCCGCCCATGCGAACCAGGGTATCGGTTTCGCGCATGGTCTGCTGGAGCCGAAGGGCGACTTCCTGAAGAAGCTGGTCGCCGTGGCTGTGGCCGAGGGTTTCGTTGACGAGGGTGAAGCGGTCCATGTCGATGAACAGGACGGCGGCCGGCCGGCCGTGCCGGCGGACGCGGGCGATTTCCTGGCGCAGGCGATGGGCCAACTGCGACCGGTTGGGCAGGCGAGTCAGGGCGTCGTGCTGGGTCTGATAGACCAGCAATTCGGCCATTCGTTTTCGCTCGAAGGCCAGGGCGGCCAACCGGCCGGCCGTCGTCAGCATGCGCAGTTCGGCGCGCGGAAGACGTTCATCGCGGCGGCAATAAACCTGGAACAACCCCAGGATGGCGCCATCCCCGGCGACCAGCGGCACGGAGCAGCAGGTCCGGAGCCCGGCGGCCTGGGTCTGGCGGCGGACCTCGGACCAGAGGCGGTCGGTGGCCAGATCATGGATCAGGGGGTGAGCATTACGGCCGGAAGCTTTGCCGCCTTTTTCCAGCAGTTTGGCCGCCGGCCCGACCAGCGCGTCGCGCAAGGCCGGGCGAAGGTGAAGCGGCGCGGCGTATTCGAGGTGATCGTCCTGCCAGATCAAGACCGTCGCCAGCAAGTTCGGATTACCCTGCTCGACCAGGGCCACCAGGCGGGCCAAGATCTCCGAAAGGCTTCGGCCGAGCGTGATCAAATCCAGAACGTGCTGCATTTTTCGCAGCACGTCATCGCTTGGATCGTGAACCGGCCTGGAGGTCTTTTTGGCCGGTTTCTTAGCTGGATTGATCGCACGAATCATTGTAATACCTGGATTCAAGCGGGTCACAATGCCCGCTCCTCTCTGACATCGACCTGCCGGGGGCAGGAGTTAAGTTGCAAACGGCGAGTCCTCGGTGTTTTTGCTTCCCGTGTTTATAGGACGAAGCGCATAAGAACGCCGCCCTTTCGGGCGGCGGCGAAACGTCGCGTATGGATGCGAACCGTATTTGGGGTTTATACAGCCGGTTTTTCTTCGACGGGGGCGGGGGTTGTCGCCAGAGCCGGCGCGGGCGTTTCGGGTGCGGCCGGTTCCACGAAATCTTCGTCGGACTGTCCCAGATACACGTCGTCCAGCTCGGTCGCGTCCACTTCCTGACGCATCAGGTAATAGATGATCGTGTTGGCCGAGAAATAAAAGCTGATGGCAAAGGCTCCCAGCAGCCCGATCGCCAGATAGACCCAGAACGAAAGGATGCCCGCCGCGATTCGGTCAGCGCCGCTCAAGGCGCCCAGGTCGATTTCGTAGGACAACCGCCACGGGTTGCTCGGGCCCGGCCACATGGCGTTCCACACTTCGCCGCTGACTCCGCCCACCCACCAGGTCACGAAATAATGAGCCAGGCCCAGCAGCAGGAACAAAAACAGCCTGACGAACACGTACGTTATCGCCCCGTAGGCCAGGGCCACCGCCGTGTAAAACAGCATCCGCCACGGCCGGGCGTATACGTAGCTGAACGAGCGGCTGATGGCGTCGAAGCTGTCGGAGCCTTCCACCGCCACCGTCGGGTACATCAAATTCAAACCCGCGAACGTACCGACCACCAGCAGCGTCATCACCAGCGCCAGCGCCAAGGCCAGGAAGAACAGCAAGCTCACCACAATCGGCCCGACGTAGGGCACGTACAGCGCCAGCCCCCCCGCCGCCAGCACCGCCCCAAGAACCAGGACCAGGATCAGCGGAATGATCGGGGCGAAGGCGAAGCTCAGGAACTTGCCGGTGGAAAAACGGATGGCCTGCCGCACCGAAAGTTTTTCGTCGCGGGCGACGTGGACCGCCGCGATGCGGGCGATGGCCCCGCCGAAAATGGACCAGAGCAGCAAGCCCCACAGCAGCAGAATGGCGAAGAACAGCGGATGGCGGCCGAACCACCAGCCCGGTCCGCGGACGGCGAAGTTGATGACGGATTTCACCACGCCGCTGGGTCCCATCCAGTTGCCGCTCAACACGCCCATCGCCGCGCGGTTGATCTGACCGGCTTCGTAGCCGAAGAAGCCGTCAAAGGGGGAGACGGTTTTCAGGACTACCGCCGTACCAAAGTCCATGTCCGTTTGCAGTTCGGCCACCACCGGGGGCGCAGCCCGTCGGCGAAATCTATGATGCGGATCGCGTCCCGCTGCTCCGTGGGCCACAGCGCATCCATCGCCCGCCCGCCGGCGTACAGCAACAGCAGCAGCGCCAGCGCCAAAACCAGCTTGGAGGGGTGGATGGCGATGCGGAACGCGCGGAACAGATTCACGAAGGGGAAAGTTGCCCGCCAGTTGATGCCGTGGATAACTTGTGCTTCATCCGCCATGAGCCCGTGCTCCTTTCAGGGTTACGCTTGAAACCGGCATTATAGTACACCCGCGGACGGTTCCGAACAGCCTCTTTTAGCGGAAAAAGCATCGGCGGCGTGAATAAATCGGACTTGCACGGCCCCCGCTTACTCAGCTTCCCGCCGGCCCGGATCCTCGCTCTGGTCTTCGCCCCGGCAGGGAATCTGGTACTTGCCCCCGAGCCAGCGGCCCAGGTCGATCAGCTTGCACCGCTCGCCGCAAAACGGATAGGCGGTTTGGGGCCGATCTTTGTCCGTTTCCTCGACCGGCTTTTTACAGATGGGGCATAATGTGGCCATGGGATGATTTTAGGCCCGCAATCACTTTTTCTTCGACGCCGGCGGCGTTTTGGCCGCGGGTTTGGCCGGTTCGCTTTTGGCTTCGGAGGAGGCCGGCGCGGGGCTGGCGGTACCCGAGTCCGCCTTGGCGCTGTTCTTGTAGGAGTCCGAGCGGTAGTCGGTGATGTAAAAACCGCTGCCCTTGAAGATCAGCCCCGCCCCCGTCCCGATCAGCCGACGGACTTTCTTCTTCCCGCACTGCGGACATTGCTTGATCGGCGGCGCGGTGATCGACTGGAACTTCTCAAACTTGTGCCCACAACCCGAACACTGGTACTCGTACGTTGGCATATCCATTAATGATGAACGATGAATGATGAATTATGAAGGAGGAAAGAAGAGCAGTTACATAACGGCTTGCTTCCACCTTCATCATTCATCGTTCATAATTCATCATTTCCTCATGACGTTTTGCTGACGGCCACCGATGCCGGGCGCAAGACGCGTCCGTGCAGCATGTAGCCTTTTTGCAATAGCTGCGTGACCGTCGGCTCGCTGCCGGGGAAGCGTTCGTCGGCCTGTTGCATCAGGGCCTGGTGGTGGTTCGGGTCGAACGGCGTGCCGGGTTCCGGGGCGATCACTTCCACGTCCTGCGTGCCCAGGACGTTCATCCACTGGTCGTGGACGATCTGCATCCCGCGCAGGATCGAGGCGGCGTCCGCCTTGGAAGCATCCACTGCCAAGGCCCGCTCGAAGTTGTCGATCACCACCAGCAGACTCTTGATCAACTGGCTGTTGGCGTATTGCACGGCCTGTTCCTTGTCGGCGTGCAGGCGTTTCTGCATGTTCTTAAAGTCGGCGGTCGTGCGCGCCAGACGCTCAAAGAGCGTGTCCCGCTCCTCCTGGAGTTTCTTCACCTGTTCCTGAAGCGACTGGGCTTCCGGGGGCGTGGGCTGGGGCTCGTCGGCCTCCGGTTGCTGCTGCGAATTCTCGTCGTTGATGGGTATGCGGCTCATGGTCGTTGCTCACAATCCGGCTACTTGGCCTTGGGCTGCTCCTGCTCCTGTCCTTTGAACACTTCTTTCAGTTTTTCCATGAATCCCTTGCGCTGCGGCATGACCGCCGCGTCTTCCGAGGCGGCAAACTCTTTCAGAAGCTGCTTCTGTTTTTCCGTCAGCTTTTTGGGAATTTCTATCAGTATTTGTACGATCTCGTCGCCGCGGCGGTAAGAGCGAATATCCGGCAAGCCCTTGCCCTTGAGCTTGAATACCTCGCCGTGCTGCGTGCCGGCGGGAATGTCCAGATGGTCGGTCCCCGTCAGCGTCGGCACTTCAAGCTTCATGCCCAAGGCCGCCTGCGTGAAAGAGATCGGCACCTGGCAGACCAGATCGTTGTTGTGCCGGCTGAAAATCGGATGCGGGCGGATCACGATGTAGCAATGCAGATCCCCCGCCGAAGCGCCGGTATGACCGGCTTCGCCTTCTCCGACGATGCGAATCGCCTGGCCTTCGTGGACGCCGGAAGGAATCTTTACCGTGAGTACGCGTTTGCGAAGCTGGCGGCCTGTTCCGCCGCAGGAAGAGCAGTGGTCGCGGATCACGCTCCCGCGTCCGCCGCAGTTGGGGCAGGTGGTGACCATGCGGAACATGCCCCCGAAGCCCTGTTGCGACACCCGACCGTTGCCGCCGCATTGCACACATTGGATCGGTTTGCTGCCCGGCTTGGCGCCGGTGCCTTTGCAGACTTCGCAGTAGTCCTGCTTTTCAAATTCGATGGTCTTTTCGCAGCCGCTGGCCACTTCGGCCAGCGTCAATTCGACTTGCGTTTCCAGGTCGTAACCGCGTGAACTGCGGCCGCGTCGTCCCCCGCCCAGGCCGCCGCCGAAAAAGTCGTCCAGACCGAACATCGAGAAGATGTCAGACACATCCATGTGCGAGAAGTCATGCTGCCCGGACAGCCCGGCGTGGCCGTACTGGTCGTACCGCCGGCGTTTGGTGTCGTCGGAAAGCACTTCGTAGGCTTCGGCGCATTCCTTGAACTTCGTTTCCGCCTCGACCTTGTCTCCGTCGGCGCGATCCGGGTGGTACTTCATCGCCAGCCGCCGGTAGGCGCGTTTGATCTCCTCGCCGTCGGCGGTGCGTATAACGCCCAGAATTTCGTAATAGTCTCGCTTGGTGGCTGACACGGTTACCTCAAGAAAGTTGGCCGTTGGCGACTCGCTGACAGCCCGCTGCCAACTCCTATATTACGCATTCGGATCAACTTGTGTGCTGACGGCTTTGTCTTCATGACAGATAGACGCGTCGCCTTGCAGGCGACGGCGAAACGAAGCTATCGGCACGCAACTGAACCAGAGGGCCGAGGGACCGGCGCGCTGCGCCCGGTCCCTCGGCTTTTATCGACTGGTTCTTGTTACACGATCGCGCCAGAGACGGGCTTGGTTTCCTCGCCCTTTTTCTCCTTGAGTTCGGTAACCAGCACGTCGGTCGTCAGCGCCAAGCCACTGACGCTGGCGGCGTTGAGCAGTGCGGTGCGGGCGACCTTGGCCGGGTCGATGATGCCGGCCTTGAGCATGTCCACGTATTGGCCGCTGGCGGCATCGTAGCCCCAGTTGGGGTTCTTGTTGGCCAGCACTTCGGCGACGACGACTTCGCCGTCGTCGCCGGCGTTGTCGGCGATCTGCCGGGCCGGGGACTGCAAGGCGGCGGCGATGATGTCAAAGCCGATCTTCTCGTCGCCTTTGGCCTTGCTCTTGGCGGCCTCGACGGCTTCGATGGCCCGCAGGAACGCGACCCCGCCGCCGGGGACGATGCCTTCTTCGGCCGCGGCCTTGGTGGCGTGCAGGGCGTCGTCGATGAGGTCTTTGCGTTCCTTCATTTCGGTTTCGGTTGCCGCGCCGGCCTTAATGACGGCCACGCCGCCGGTGAGCTTGGCCAGGCGTTCCTGGAGCTTTTCCCGGTCGTAGTCGCTGGTGGTCTTGTCGATCTGCATGCGGATCTGCTCGACGCGGGCTTCGATATCCTTCTTCTTGCCGGCGCCTTCGACGATCAGGGTGTTGTCCTTGTCCACCACGATCCGCTTGGCCTGACCGAGGTCGCTGACTTCGACGTTTTCCAGTTTCAGGCCCAGGTCTTCGCTGATGAACTTACCGCCGGTCACGACGGCGATATCGCCCATCATGGCCTTGCGACGGTCGCCAAAGCCGGGGGCCTTGACGGCGCAGATGTTGAGCACGCCGCGGAGCTTGTTGACGACCAGGGCCGCCAGGGCCTCGGCCTCCACGTCCTCGGCGATGATGAGCATCGGCTTGCCGCTGGTCACGATCTTGTTCAGCAGCGGCAGGAGTTCCGCCAGGTTGCTGACTTTCTTTTCATGGATCAGGATGTAGCAGTCTTCCAGGACCGCTTCCAGCGTGGTGGTGTTGGTCAGGAAGTAAGGCGAAAGATAGCCCTTGTCGAACTGCATGCCCTCGGTGTATTCGAGGACCGATTCGGTGCTCTTGCCTTCATCGACGGTGATGACGCCTTCCTTGCCGACCTTCTCCATGGCGTCGGCCATCAGGTTGCCGATGTGCTCGTCGCCGTTGGCGGAGATGGTCGCCACGCGTTTGTAGTCCTCGCGGCCCTTGACCTTCTTGGACAGGGCGGTGATGGCTCCGGCGGCCACGTCGGCGGCCTTGAGGATGCCGCGCTGCACGGCCACGGGGTTGATGCCGGCGGCGACGTACTTGAGGCCCTCGTTGTAGATTGCCTCGGCCAGGACGGTGGCGGTGGTGGTGCCGTCGCCGACGACGTCGCCGGTCTTGCTGGCCACCATGTTCACCAGCTTGGCGCCCATGTTTTCAAAGGGCTGGGGCAGTTCGATCTCCTTGGAGACGGTGACGCCGTCCTTGGTGATGCGGGGGCTGCCGAAGGATTTCTGCAACACGACGTTCTTGCCGCGCGGGCCGAGGGTGGCCTTGACGGCGCGGGCCAGTTGCGACAGCCCGGCGGCGATTTCCGCGCGGGCGTCAACTGCGAATTTCATTTGTTTTGCTGCCATGGTCAAACTCCAGATTGGTCAGTTGTCAGTGGTCCGTAGTCGGTTAACGACGGACGATGCGATTATTCCAACACGCCGAGGATGTCCGACTCGCGGAGGATGACGAACTTTTCGCCGTCCACTTCGACGTCGGTGCCCGAGTATTTGCCGTAGAAGACGACGTCGCCGGCCTTGACGCTGAGGGTCATGGGCTTGCCGTTGTCATCGAGCTTGCCGGGGCCGGCGGAGACGACCTTGCCCTTGGTGGGCTTTTCCTTGGCCGTATCCGGCAGCACGATCCCGCTGGCGGTCTTCTCTTCCGCTTCCGACTGCTTCACAATCACGCGATCCTGTAGGGGTCGAAGTTTCATGGTTCCTTTCACCTCGTGTTGGGCGACGCTACTGCGCGCCTATTGTTTTTGTTTTTCACAAGCAGGCTTCAGCCCGCCTCTATAGCCATCTATGCAGTTCTCTTGCGTTTCGAGCGGTGTCCGACTGCCCGAAGCTGGTGGACCAGACGCAAGGCTTCGTTCACGACTTCTTCGTTCGGGAACTCCTTGGCCAGGTCCGGAGCGATCCGCACAACGTTCGATCCGGCCATCATCCGGCGATGGTATTTGCCGCGAACGGCCTTCTTGAAGAAGGTCGGCGGTAATTCCGGGATGTCCAGGTCTTCATCGTTCGCCACGGTCGGCGCATCGGATTTCTTCTTCATACAGTTGAACCTCCTGCTTGAGGGCACGCCTCGCACTGATAATACGCATGCGGCCTTCACGCCCGGTAGTTACCGTAACCACAACCCGGCTCTTATTCGTGTGGCCGATCGTGATTTCCCGATCCTCCCGCAGAGAATGCCGATCATCGTACCCCGTCAACGCGTACGGATCGGCAAACACCGTTGCGGCTTCCTCAAATGAGACGCCGTGCTTGCGGAGATTACTCGCCGCCTTCGCGTCATCCCATTCAAAGTCCATCCGTCACCTGCTTTTCCCGAACACACCTTTTCGAGACAGGCCTAACCCGCCTCACATCATTCCGGCAACTGGAGGCAGGGCGTCTTACATCATACCGCCCATGCCACCCATGCCCATTCCGCCCATGCCACCCATTCCGCCCATGCCTTCCATGTCGGGGCGCCGCCGGCGGCACCGGCTTCCTTGGGTTTTTCGACGATGATGCAATCGGTCGTCAGCAGCAGGATGGCCACCTCGGCAGCGTTCTGCAGGGCGGTGCGCTCCACCTTGGTGGGGGTGATGATGCCGGCCTTGACCACGTCAACGTATTCGCCGGTCAGGGCGTTGAAGCCTTCGTTGTCCTTGCTTTCCATGACGCGACGGACGACGACGCTGCCGGGGAAACCGGCGTTGTCGGCGATCTGCCGCAGGGGGGCCGACAGGGCCTGGCGAATGACCTTCACGCCGGCCGCTTCATCGCCTTCGGTGCCCAGGTTGCCTTCGCCGTTGAGGGCCTTCATGGCGCGGATCATGGCCACGCCGCCACCGGCCACGACGCCTTCTTCCACGGCCGCGCGGGTCGCGTGCAGGGCGTCTTCGATGCGGGCTTTCTTCTCTTTCAGTTCCGCTTCGGTCGCGGCGCCGACGTTGATCTGCGCCACGCCGCCGGCCAGCTTGGCCAGACGTTCCTGGAGCTTTTCGCGGTCGTAGTCGCTGGTGGTGGTGGCGATTTCCCGGCGGATCTGTTCGATGCGGCCTTGAATCGCCTCGCTGGAGCCGGCGCCTTCGATGATGGTCGTGTTGTCGTTGTCGATCCGCACCCGCTTGGCCTGGCCGAGCTGGTCGATCTCGATCTTCTCCAGATCGATGCCCAGATCCTTCATGACGGCCTGGCCGCCGGTGAGGATGGCGATGTCTTCGAGCATGGCCTTGCGACGATCGCCATAGCCCGGGGCCTTGACGGCGCAGACGTTGAGCACGCCGCGGAGCTTGTTGACCACGAGCGTGGCCAGGGCTTCGCCGTCAATGTCCTCGGCGATGATGAGCAGCGGCCGCTTGGCCTTTTGAATCTTTTCGAGCAGAGGGATCAGCTTGGTCGCCGCGGAAATCTTCTCCTCGTAGACGAGGATGAAGCACTTATCCAGCTCGGCGATCATTTCGTCGGCGTTGGTGATG
The DNA here is from genome assembly GCA_963841305.1 of uncultured Phycisphaerales bacterium. Lineage (GTDB taxonomy): Bacteria > Planctomycetota > Phycisphaerae > Tepidisphaerales > Tepidisphaeraceae > CAWJBR01. Next base: position 1,401,520 of record CAWJBR010000002.1, read on the forward strand.
AAGTTGGGCGAGAGCAGGCCGCGGTCGAACTGCATGCCTTCGACCACGTCCACGTAGGTTTCCAGGCTCTTGCCTTCTTCGACGGTGATGACCCCGTCCTTGCCGACCTTCATGAACGCGTCGGCCATGATTTCGCCGATCTCGCGGTCGTTGTTGGCCGAGATCGACGCCACGTTGGCGATGTCGTCTTTCTTGGTGGCGTCGATGGGACGGGATTGCTTCTTGAGGCTTTTGGTGGCCGCGTCCACGGCCGTGCGGATGCCGCGGGCCACGGCCATGGCGTCGGCGCCGGCCGTCAGGGAGCGGTAGCCTTCCTTGAAGATGGCTTCGGCCAGGACGGTGGCGGTGGTGGTGCCGTCGCCGGCCACGTCGCTGGTCTTGCTGGCGGCTTCCTTGACCAGCTTGGCGCCGATGTTTTCGTATTTGTCCTTGAGTTCGATTTCTTCCGCGACCGACACGCCGTCTTTGGTAATGGTCGGTGCGCCCCACCCTTTGTCCAGAACCGCATTGCGTCCACGGGGCCCGAGGGTTGATTTCACCGCCCGCGCCAATTTCGTTACACCCTCTAGCAGCGCCTTACGCGCCTCGGCATCGAAGGCCAACATCTTTGCGGCCATGTACGATCTCCTTTCACAAACTGATAAATTCCAATTCCAAACCCAGAACACGGCGGTTCAACACCGCCGCTGTCCTCGCTTTAACAAAATGGATGCCGAAGCAACGGGTTTAAGTTTCAATAGATAACCAGTTTTATATTCATAATTTATATCGAATCTGGAAAACATCTGCATCCACCCTTCCCCTGTCCCAACTGTCAGGCTGGCAGGCGGCTCCCAAGTTCATCAGAGCTTGGTTGCCATTGTGGCAGGGGAAATAAATAGCAAAAGGTTGCCAATTTGGGGATCCTTTCGGTGTAACGCTGCCAGCGGGTAAGCTTCTATTCAGCCCCGGCAAGGGCGGCAGATGATAGCCCACGGCGTCAGCCGTTGGGGAAATACGGATCGAAAAAGGAATCAGCCCCGCAAGGGGCGTAAGAAGTTCTTACGCCCCTTGCGGGGCTAATTCCTTTTACAATCTGATATTCCCGACGGCTTACGCCGTGGGCTATCGCCTGCCGCCCCTGCCGGGGCTGGGAAATCACCCGACTCTTTCCCCTGCCGATGCTGTTTTTTGCCTTTCGGGAACTTCCATGCGACGATGCCGTCCAAGCTCGGATAGAACCACGCGATTGCCATCCAGCGAAAGGACGGTATGTCAAAACGGGCTTTAGGGATTCTACTGGGACTCGCGGGCGCCGGTCTGGGCGTGCCGGCCGGTTGCACCAACAACAGCACTTCGCCGACAACGCACCCTTCGCAGGCGGATTCCGGCCTGGAGGGGCAGCCGGCCTGGCGGCATCTGACGGCCACGTGGAAAGAGGCTGGGGAAATCCGCTCTGACAAGCGCGGACCTTACCCATTTACGCGGAAGGAAAAAGAGGAACTGCTGAAGCAATTGGAAGCAACGCAAAGTGACATTGATACTTTGACGCAGGCGGGCTTTCTCAACGAGAGCGAAGCTGGACTGCTGAAAAAGGAGGTGCCGGAGCTGCTCGCCGACATGATGAAGTATCGCGCGAAGGAACTGGCAATGGCAACCTGTTATGACCCGATGATGCCTTTGCCGGCCGCGAAGATTGGTGTTGATCGGCTGTCGGCGCGGGTGGCGTTGCTGGAAAAACTGGCGGCCGCGCCGACGCTGCATCCCCAGGCGGCGGCCATCGTGCTGGCAAGCATCCAGACGGACCTTCACACGCTGCAAGATGAAACCCAGATTGGCAAACTATCCGCCGAGGAACGCACCCGAGCAGAACTCCTCCGACAGCAGGTTTCACAGCAACTGACGAAGATTCAGTCTCGCCTTCCGGAGCAGCGCAACGAATTAGAGCAGACTCCGCAGTGGCAAGCGATCATCCCCATTTGGGAAAAGGCCCGGCGAATGGCCGACAGCGGCAAGAGTACCACCGCCGAGCGAAAACAGATTGACGTCGAAATGCAACAGGCACTGGCGGCGGTAGAAGAACTTGGCAAGCGCCAACTGCTTTTGTCGGCGGAAGTGGAGCTAATGCGCCAGGAAGCCGAGACGCTGCACAGGGCGATCTACCGTAATCGGCCGATCGACCTGCCGGCCTCTTGTTACTTTACGACCCGGTTTTCCCCCGCACAACAGAGCATGGGCCGGCTACGCACACGCCTGCCGCTGCTCAAGCAGATCGTCGAAGCAAAGACGGTTCATCCGGCCGCACTCCGGAAACTCCTGCCGACACTGGAAGCGGACATCCAGACACTGTCGAGGCAAGAAGATTTGAATCAACTGCGGCCGGATCAGCAAGCCCTGGCGGTGCAGATGCGTCAGGAAGCCGCGGCGCAACTGGCGGCCATCAAGGCGATGCTGGAGAAGCAGCCGTGAGCGAGATGCCCGGCTCCCTGATCTTTGAGCTGACGCAGGCGTGTAACCACGACTGCCTGCACTGTTATAACGTCTGGAAAAACCGCGCCGCCTATCCGCCGGGTCAACTCAACACCGCCGACACGCTGGCGATGCTCGGCAAGGTGCTGGAGGAAACCGGTATCCGCCACGTCACCCTCACCGGCGGCGAGCCGCTGCTGCGGGAAGATGTGTTTCAGATCGTGGAGTTTTTGAACCAACGGGAGGTGACGTGCAACTTGATCTGCAATGGATCACGGCTGGACGAAGACGCGATCCGTCGGCTGATTGACCGCATCAGCATTTTCGAATTGCCGTTGTTGTCGTCGGATCGCGCTATTCATGACCGCCTGAGCGGGAGCGACGGCGCGTTTGACCGGGTGACAATGGCCATTGCCGGATTAAAGGCCGCGCGGCAGCGCGTGGTCTGCGTCTTCGTTGCCACCCGCTTGAACCTGCCGACCTGGCAAAACACCGCCGAACTGGCCATTGCCCTCGGCGCCGACGGGATCATGTTCAACCGCTTCAATCCCGGCGGCCGAGGTTTCGACAATCTCCACCTCCTGCAAGCCAGCCCCGCGGAACTGACGGCCGCACTACAGCAGGCCGAGCGGTTGTCGGCAGACTATGAAATCCCCATCAGTTGTTCCATTGCGATGCCGCCGTGTTTGTTTGACACTTCCGGGTACAAGCAATTGACCTTCGGCTTCTGCGCCGCCGGGACTTCGCGGGCGTATTACACGATCGATCCGATGGGCAACCTTCGGCCATGCAATCACTCCCCGCGCATTCTGGGCAACCTCCGCCAACAACCCTTCGCCGAATTGATCGCCCACCCCCGGATGCAGGATTTCATGGCCGCCCGCCCCGCATTCTGCGCCGGTTGCCGCCACGAGTTGACCTGCCAGGGTGGTTGCAAGGCGGCTGCCGAAGCGTGCTTCGGATGCGTCAGCGAACCTGATCCCTTCCTTGGTGCGTTCATGGCTGAGGCTGGGTTGCCGCCGTACCCGGAACGTCAAACATAACCTCGTATTGCGATGGAGGTTGTTCCTTCGGTTTCCATGCGAAGATCTCGGTTCCGGACTTAATCGGGCACCCGACAGCTTCGTTTCGCCGTCGCCTGCAAGGCGACGCTTTTGTTGTGACAAGAAGACACGTCGCCTTGCAGGCGACGGCGAAACGGAGAAGGGGAAGTGCGTTAGACATCCTTTATGGGGATCTCCACGACGCGGAAGGGGTGGCCGTAGAGGCGGCGCATCAGGGGTTCGGAGACGTTGTAGACGGGGACGCCGTGGCTGGTGTGGCCTTCGGGGGTGCCGTGATGGGCGTGGCCGTGGAAGGCGGCGGTGACGTGGTTCCGGTTCAGCGGGCCTTCCAAGTGGCTGGAGCCGACGAAGGGAAAGATTTCCGGCGGCTCGTTGACCACCGTCGCCCGGACGGGGGAATAGTGCATCACCGCCAGCTTGCAGGGGGTGGTCAACTGCTGCAAGGCGGCATCCAGCTTGTGCGCTTCAGTGACAGCCTCCTGCACAAACTGCTTGATGATGCGCTCGCCCCAGGAGATGAGGATTCGGCCATGAAAGCCGCCGCCAAAACCTTTGACCCCGGCGATGCCGATCCCGTGTATCTGGCACGTCTGGCCGTCGAGGATGGTGATGCCGGCATCGGCGAAGATTCGGATGAGTTCGTCGCCGCGGGCGGATTCCACGTCATGATTGCCCAGGACGCCGACGACGGGCAATTTGCCGCCGCCGGCCAGTTCCTGCGCCAGGACGCGGGCTTCTTCGGGGGATCCGGATTGGGTCAGGTCGCCGCACAGCAGCAGCAGATCGGCCATTTCCTCGGCTTGTCGCAACAGGGGTTTGAAGCTGCCGCGGGATGCGGCGGTGCAATGCAGATCCCCCACCGCCGCCACACGCACCACCCGTTGGGGACTGCTCATGGTTGTCTCCGTGCCGACATTGACTTTCCCCTTGTGCCAGCCGGAACCGCAAGGCGCGTGCCCGCCGTCCACGAAGCCGGGGGTGATATTTCCGCGGCACTGGATTTGCTCGGTCTGGCAAGTCGTATTCGGCCGGGAAAACAGTTGATGGAAACACCGATGCCAACCTCGGGCGATCCGATTCAATCGATGCCTCGTGAGTTTTATCTGCGGGCGATGGCGGTGCTGGACGACGCCTGCGTGCCCTACCTGGTGGGCGGCGGTTATGCCTTGGGGGCGCATGCGGGGATTCAGCGGCAGACCAAGGATCTGGATTTATTTGTTCTGCGCGGCGACTACGCCCGCACCATGGATACGCTGGCCGCGGCCGGGTATCAGACCGAGCAGACGTTTCACTTCCTGGGCAAAGCGCTACACAACTCGGCATTCGTGGACATTTTGTTCAACTCCGGCAACGGGCTGTGCCCCGTGGATGAAGAGTGGTTCGTCCATGCCGTCGAAGGGCAGGTGCTGGGCCGGGCGGTTCGGCTGTGTCCGGTGGAAGAAATGATCTGGAGCAAATCGTTCGTGCAGGAGCGCGACCGCTTCGACGGCGCGGACGTAGCCCATCTGCTGTTGGCGTGCGGCCAGCGGCTGGACTGGCCCCGGCTGTTGCGCCGCTTCCGAGGCCACGAGCGCGTTTTACTGGCCCACCTGATTCTTTTCGGCTACATCTACCCGTCGGAATGGGATCGCATTCCCCCGTGGGTTATGGATGAACTGGCCACACACGTCCGGCGTGAGTTGCCGGGAGCCATACGCGTCTGCCGGGGAACCGTCTTCTCGCACAACCAGTATACGACCGATATTCAAACGTGGGGGTTTGCCGATGCCCGTCTGACGCCGTTGGGAACGCTGACGGCGAAAGATATCGAGACGTTCGGGTAAAGCCCTCAAAGCCCCCTTTGAAAACCCCGGCATGCGTGCATCGCTTCGTTTCGCCGTCGCCTGCAAGGCGACGTGTAAGAGCGTCGCCTTGCAGGCGACGGCGAAACGGAGAACTCGCGTAGGCTTATCTATATACAAAAAAATCCCGGGCGAGCGTGTCGTCCGACCGACCGTCGGTCGGACGACACTGCCCGTGGGAACCAACCGCGCTCCATGATTTTGAGTGACTTTGTCACCCGTAGTCGTCACACGACGGCTACGAAAGACCCTTAAACAAACCCTGTGCCAGAACTCGCCAGGGTGGAGGAATCGCCCGGCGGCTTCATTTTTGGGCTGTAAAGGGCATAATCTGGTTTGGGGGCCGGCGAAGTATCCTCGGCCGGCCGCGCGATTCTTAGCCGACAGGGTCCGCCATCGCACAGGAAATGGGCATCTGTCGTCCGCCACTCACGGAGCCGGTTATGACGTCCGCGTTTGATGAATTATTAGACTTGGCGGGAAAGCTGGGCATCGCCGTCCGCCACGCCCACCTGGGCGGTGGAGGCGGCGGCTTGGCCTGCTTCAAAAACCGGCGGCAGTTGTTCGTGGATCAGGACGCCGCTCCCGACGACCAACTCGAACAGACCGCCCGGGCGATGGCGAACCTGCCGGAGCTGGAAGGGGTCTTTTTACGGCCTGATGTTCGCAAGCTGCTGGAGGAATACGGGGGGAAGCGGAATTCGAAATCCGAATAACCAAACCCGAAATCCGAAACCAGAATGACGAACAAATGACGAATGATCGAATGACGAAAGGGTTGTCCGTGAAGGGACATTCCGAGCGCTAGCGAGGAATCTTGTGGCGATCGCGGCAAGACCCCTCGCTGCCGCTCGGGGTGACAATGGCGAGAGACATTTCGTCATTCGTCATTTGTTCGTCATTCGGGTTTCGGAATTCGGGTTTTCCTTATCAGCGCTCTATGGCAACTCCACAACCCTGTAGGTTTTCCAGCGGTATCCGCTGCCGATGTTGATGGCGCGGATCGGGCCGATCTGGGTTTCCATGGGCAGGTGGCTGTGGCCGCATAACAGGTGGGTGACGTTGGGGAATTCCAGAAGCACGTCGCCCAGGCGCTGGCTGCCGAGGTAGGCTTTGGCGAAATCCCACTGGGCGTTGTGGGGCGGAGGAAGCATCTGCCGGAAGGGCAAGTGGTGGATCGCCGCAACGACTTGTTTCATGTCGCGCAGCGCGGAAAGCTGCTTGCGAAGCTGGGCGGCCAACTCTTCGGTAAACGCTTCATCGCTGCGGCCGAGTTTGACGTAGCGGCCGTCGTTCCAGCGGGCAACGGTCTGCATGGCCAGGGGAGAGATGTCGTCGGTTCGATCCAGCAGCGAGGCAAACTCCGTAAAATGCGCCGCGGTGCCGGGGGCAATCTTGTGTTCGTAAAATCGGCGGGGAATGCCCAGATCGGCCTGGGCCAGCGAATAGTCATACCAGCCGATGCTGCCGACGAACGCCACCGAACCGCAAACCAGCGGATCGGTTTGCAGCCACCGCCAGCCCAGATCGCGAACCCGGCGGGGAAGCTCCTCGGTAAACAGCGCGTAACTGTCGCTGTCGTTGGTCCACAGCTCGTGATTGCCGGCCACAAAGAGCTTGGGGCCGGAAAAGCTGAAGCGGGACAGGCAGTTCTCCAGCGCATCGCCGCTGCCGGAGGCCGTATCCCCGACGACCAGCAGCACGTCGCCCCCGGCGGCGTTCATCGTGTCGATCAATTCATCGGCAAGCGGGCGCGATCGATGGTTGTTGTAATGCAAATCAGCGGTGACAAGGAGGCGCATAGCGGGATTGTGAAGCGAGAACGAGCGAATTGCAATCGCCCAAATACGCCCCGGCGGGACGCGTTACGGGTTTCTTGATGGCGTCGTCGTGGGCTTGCTGGGTTTGCTTGCCCACGGCTTTGAGCGCCACGTCGTCGAACATCACCAGGCCGGGATGGAGATAGATGTACAGATCGACCCGGAGGAACTGGACCGGGAAGGCCACGTGCTGCGGGTTCATGTCGTCCATGATCGTGACCCACTTGCCGTCGGTTTTGCCGCTGGGAGGAACCTGCCGGCGATAGACCTCGCGCAGAGTCTTCTGGCCCTTGATGTCTTCGCCCCAGGTATACCCTTTGACAAACAACTGAAGGTCCGGACTGTCGCTCTTGTAGCGGCAGCTGAGACGGTAGCGGACGCCAGGCCGGATCGGCATCAGCGCCGACCAGCAGGCCAGGCCTTCGTTTTCCGCACAGGCCTTGGACATATTCATCGCCAGCACGTTGTTGGCCGCCGCGCCGTTCTCGCCGGGCATCGTATAGATGCACACTTTGTTCTCGGGCGGCAGGTGGGCGCTGATCGTCACCGGATAACGTTCGGATTGGCGAATTCCCTCCCACGAACCGGGCTTGGAAAAGTCGCCGTTGGCCACCAGGTTGGGATTGGTTTTCCAGAGTTTGTCGGCCGTGGCGTCGTTCCAAACCGATTGCTCGATGGGATGTTCGAACTTCTGCACGCCGGGCAGCGATTCCAGAATCTGTTCGGAAACGAATCGCAAGTCGGTCGGCTCGCCGATGACCTTCTCCACCTGGCGAGGCTTGGGGGCTTTCTCGCGCAGGTCCAGGACGTTCAGCCGCATCGTGGCCCCTCGGGACGAATTGCTCAGCTCGCCCCAGACCAGCACCGTGGCTTCCACGGCGTTGCCCAGTTCGCGGATGGCGGCGGGAGAGGTTTCGAAACCGACGGGCGTTTGAGACAGGGCCGCCACATCCGCCATTCGCGGGCCGTCGATCACTTCGTACAGGCCGGTTCGATCCAGCTTGGCGCGCAAGGAAAAACCGCACTTGGCGCGCAGGTCTTCCGAGGCCGTGCCCGCCAGGGGGAAGAAAGCCACCTTGGGTTTGGGGCTAGTATCGTCGGCGCCGCGGGTCGCCGCGCAGAGGGCCAGCAATATGATTGCAAGAAGTACCCACCGATTGGAATCGGTGGGCGTTGGGTTGATTGACGCATGAATTAGAAAATGTCCCGTCTTCATAGCCGCTTCCTTTGCAGGGCTGTTCGATAGCCTTATACGATCTTATCGCCGAAGCGTTGCGTATACTTAGCTGGGTGTTCTTTCCGTACCCTTACATTGTCCGTACAATATTGGTTTGGGCATCGAGCCGACCGATGCCCGGAGTCTAACCGAAACCGAGCGATCATGAGCTTGAAATTCATTCGAATTCGCGGCGCCCGCGAACACAACCTCAAGAACCTGACGGTGGACATTCCCCGCGACCAGCTCGTGGTTGTCACGGGATTGTCCGGCAGCGGCAAAAGCACGCTGGCCTTCGACACCGTCTATGCCGAGGGCCAGCGGAAATACGTCGAATCCCTTTCGGCGTACGCCCGGCAGTTTCTGGAACAGTTGCAGAAGCCCGACATCGACGAAATCGAAGGTCTGCCTCCCACCATCGCCATTGAGCAGCGCTCGGCCAGCAGCAACCCCCGATCGACCGTGGCGACCACGACGGAAATTTACGACTACCTGCGCGTGCTCTTCGCCCGCGCCGGCACGCCCCACTGCTGGGAATGCGGCCGGCCCATCAGCAGCCAGACGCCCTCGCAGATCGTCGATGCGGTCATGCGCTACCCGGCGGGGACGAAGGTGATGATCCTCTCGCCTTTGATCCGCGGCCAGAAAGGCGAACACAAGGACACCTTCAACGCCATCCACAAGCAGGGTTTCGTCCGCGCCCGCGTGGACGGACAAATCCTGGAACTCAACGCCCATGCCGCGCCGGCGCTGACCAAGACCAAGGTCCACAGTATTGAGGCCATCGTCGATCGGTTGATCCTCAAGCCGGAGATCCGCTCGCGCCTGGCCGATTCGGTGGAGACGGCGCTGAAGCTGGCCCAGGGGTTGGTCGTCGTCACCACCCAGAGCGCCGAAGGCGTCTGGACGGACCAGATGTTCAGTGAGAAATTCGCCTGCCCGGAGCATCCGTCGGCGTCGCTGGGGGAACTGGAGCCGCGGCTGTTCAGCTTCAACTCGCCGCACGGAGCGTGTCCGGCCTGTCACGGGCTGGGCACCACCTGCGAGTTTGATCCGGACCTGATCGTGGCCGACGAAAGCCTGTCGATGGAAAACGGGGCCATCGAAGCCTGGCGAAAGAACGGCAAGCGGATGAACATCTATTACAGCCGGATATTGCGCCAGTTCTGCCATGAGTTCGGCGTATCGTATTCGCTGCCGTACAAGGACATTCCCAAGAAAGTGCGCGACGTGCTGATGTACGGCACGGACAAGAAAGGCGACCTGGGCAGCGGCACGTGGTTCGAAGGCGTCATTCCCAATCTCATGCGGCGTTTCGAGAACACCGAAAGCGAATGGGTCAAAGCCCGGCTGAATCAGTACATGTCCGAGTTGCCCTGCCCCGTATGCAAGGGCACGCGGCTGCGCAAAGAGGCGCTGGCCGTGCGCCTGCACACGCACGAGGCGCTGCCGCAGGCGGCAGGCTCGACGTTGCCGGCGCTGCCCGGCTATTCCATTCATGACGTGGCGACGATGACCGTCGAGCGGGCCGAGAAGTTTTTCGCCAACCTCCGCCTGGGCACCGAAGGCTCGCTCATCGCCGAGCCGATCGTGCGCGAGATCGGCAACCGGCTGGGATTCATGGCGGACGTGGGGCTGGGCTATCTGACGCTGGACCGCAAGACCGCCACACTCTCCGGCGGCGAAGCGCAGCGTATCCGCCTGGCGACGCAGGTCGGCAGCGGGCTGGTCGGCGTCTGTTACGTGCTGGACGAACCGACGATCGGCCTGCACCAGCGCGACAACCAGCGGCTGATCCGCACCCTCAAACGCCTGCGCGACCTGGGCAACACCGTGCTCATGGTCGAACACGACGAGGACTGCATCCGCAGCGCCGATTACCTGATCGACATCGGCCCCGGCGCGGCGCCCACGGCGGAAACATCGTCTGCGCCGGCCCGGTGCCGGCGGTCTTTCAGCACGCCGAGAGCACGACCATCAAGTATCTCACCGGCGAATGCGTCATTCTGCCGCCGGAGGAGCGCCGGCCGGTAGACCTGGAGAAACACGCCCTGGAGGTCAAGGGCTGCCGGGAGAACAACCTCAAGAACATCGACGTGAAGATCCCGCTGGGCGGGCTGATCTGTGTTACGGGCGTGAGCGGTTCGGGCAAGTCCACGTTGATTAACCAGACGCTGCTGCCGGCGCTGAAGCGCAAGTTGTACGGCTCGAAGATCAAAGCCGGCGCTCACAAGCAGCTCGCCGGCACGACGCGGATCGACAAGGTCATCGAGATCGACCAGAGCCCCATCGGCCGCACGCCCCGGTCCAACCCGGCGACTTACACGGGCGTGTTCGACGAAATCCGCAAGGTCTTCGCCAAGACCCGCGAGGCCAAGATTCGCGGCTACGAGGCCGGGCGGTTCTCCTTCAACGTCAAGGGCGGCCGGTGCGAAGCCTGCCAGGGCCAGGGGACCAAGTGCATCGAGATGCACTTTTTGCCCGACGTGTACGTCAACTGCGAAGTGTGCAACGGCACGCGCTACAACGCCGAGACGCTGGAAATTCACTACCGCGGCAAGACCATCTCCGACGTGTTGAACATGACCATCGAGGAGGCGCTGGGCTTTTTTGAGAACTTCCCCCGCATTCATCAGATGCTCAAGGCCCTGGCCGACGTGGGGCTGACGTACGTGAAGCTCGGCCAGCCCAGCACCCAGTTATCCGGCGGCGAAGCGCAGCGCGTGAAGCTGGCCACCGAATTGGGCAAGTCGTCCACCGGCCATACGCTGTACACGCTGGACGAGCCGACCACGGGGCTGCACTTTGCCGACATCCACAACCTGCTGAACGTGCTGAACCGCCTGGCGGACATGGGCAACACGATCCTGGTGATCGAACACAATCTGGACGTGATCAAGTGTGCCGACTGGATCATCGACATGGGCCCCGAAGGCGGCGACGCCGGCGGCGTCGTCATCGCCCAGGGCACGCCCGAGCAGATCATGGCCGTCGCCGAAAGCCACACGGGCCAGTTCCTCAAGTCGCACCTGAAAGCCGCTTCGGGCATGACGCAGAAGATCGCGTGACGAAGAAGTACTAATTTACAATGAAATTAGTACTTTGTATATTAAAGGAATGAGACCACCATCCAAACCATCCGCCATTGACGTTGCCTCTCTAGGAAAGATTCTCCCGCTTCATGGCCAACCGGAGCTCAACAATTTCGTCATCAACGCCAATTCCGAGTACTACTACTGGGAGGACGTCAAACACCGGCCCCTACCGCTAGGGCTTGCCCCTCATGAGGCGTGGACGGCGGTTAAGCTTTCCCGCCTGCTGGGCCGCCGCAATCTGCCGCTGTTGGATTCCAAGGGAGTTCCGTTTACTTACTGGTTACCAGACCGGGCGCAACAGCTTTTACACGCGATCGACCGACAGGGGGGCGGTGTCCTGGCGGGCGAAATGGACGAACCGATTATTTTCGAGCGGATGAGAGAGCGGGTTTTGATCGATTCGTTGATGGAAGAAGCCATCGCCACCAGCCAGATTGAAGGAGCGGCCACCACCCACAACATCGCCAAGGACATGCTTCGCAGCGGGCGAAAGCCCCGCGACCGCTCGGAACAAATGATTGTCAACGGTTACAGAACCATTCGGTTCCTTCGTGAACGGCTGGACCGCCCCCTGAGCGAGGGACTGCTGCATGAAATCCAGGAAAGCATGACACGCGATACGCTGGAGGATCCTTCACACGCGGGGCGTTTTCGCACGGATGCCGACAACGTGCGCATCGTGGATACGAGAGACAACGAAACCATATTCACTCCTCCCCCTGCCCATGAATTGCCCGTCCGCATCCGGCGGCTCATTGACTTCGCCAACGCCGATCCCAAATCAGAGCCGTTCATTCATCCCCTGGTACGGGCGACGCTGCTTCATTTCTGGTTGGCATACGAACATCCTTACGTGGACGGCAACGGCCGCACCGCCCGTGCGCTGTTCTATTGGACCATGTTGAAAAACGGCTACTGGCTGTTCGAATTTCTGACCATCTCCCGAATGATCCATAACGTGCGCATGAGCTACTACCGCTCTTTCCTCCATAGCGAACTGGACGACAACGATCTGACTTATTTCCTGATGTTCCAATTCAAGGTCACCGGTCGCGCGCTAACGGACCTTCACAAGCGATTGCGGGAAATGAGTGAGCAGCAGCAACGAATAAGGGCCATCCGGCTTGCCTCGGGATTAAACCCCAGACAGCGAGCCCTTCTGGATCATGCGTTGCGCCATCCCAATCAAGTGTACACGTTTGAGTCGCACCAGATTTCTCAAGGAGTAACTTATCAGACTGCGCGAACCGATCTTTTAGGCTTGACTGATCGGGGATTTTTGCTCGAAACGGGATCGCGCCATCCTCGCGAGTTTCTGCCGATACCCGATCTGGCTCGCAAACTTCGCATTCGCCAGCCCGGCTAAGCGGACGTATGATTCTGGCATGGCGTTGAAACCGGACGATACCGTTTGCTATTGTTTTCACGTGCCGCTGCGGAAGATCGAGAACTTCTGCCTGTTGCACCAGCCGCAGTACGCGTCGCAGATTTCGACGTGTCTGTCGGCAGGGACCGGATGCGGGTGGTGCCGGCCGATGCTCGGGAAAATCCACCGGCAAATCTGCGGCACCCGGGAGCCGTGGTGGCGGAAAAACGAAGCGGAATCCGATACCGCCGATACGGCGGACGTGGACGCCGAAACCTATGCGGCGGGACGGGAGAAGTATCTGGGCGCGAAGCGAAAAAACCCGACGGGGGGAGAGAAATAGTTTCTAAAATCGAGGCCGCTTTGCGCATGAAGGGCGAACCTACCGGGCGGCGCGGGGTTTCTGCTGCTCGTACTGCGAGAAGGCCTGGGTGACGGCGTCGTCGCTGGCGGGGGTTCGATGGCGGCCGTGGTCCGTCAGCCGGTCGTAAATATCCCCCACGAGCGAAGCATAGTTGCTGACCGGCGTCATGTAGCCGTCGATCATGGCTTTGCCCACCAGATCGGACGCGGCGCGGGTGGCGGCTTCTTCGCTGTCGCCGGTGGCGCGGAAACGCCGGCCGGCGCAGCGACGGGCGGCGGATTGCGCGGTCGCCTCGCCCGTCTTGTAGACGGCTTCGACGATCCGGCGGTGTCCCTGCTCGTGCTGACGCAACTGTACCGGCACGTCGGGGGGAAGCCAGAGCGTGACGTTCAACCCCAGCGTGACCTGAACCTGTTCGACCTGGATGGTGACGGTCCAGGTTCGGCCGGTCTGTCGGCTGGCAAGCACACGGTAGGTGCTGCGGGTGTCGCAGGTGAATTCGTAAGCGGTGCAGGCGGCTTCGCCGTGCTTGAGATGAGGCATGGCCTTGGGCGGATGAGCCGAATCGAAAGTGCGAACGGCCTCGACGGGGGGCTTTTTCTCGACCGTGCCGGCGGGCTCGGCCTGGGCGATGGCCGCTGAAAGGCAGATCATCCAGGCGACCAGCGTGCAAAGCCGTTTTCGAGGAGCGTATGAATACAGCATGGGAGTCTCTATCGGCAAAAGACCCGCCATAGAATCGGCTTGAAGAAGGCTTTTCGTGTTGAGGTTGCGCCTACCAGGCGGCTGGCTCTGGCTTTAGAAGACGAAGCGGGGATGACTTCCGAATTCAATCGGGCAAGGACGGCCCCGTTTCGCCGTCGCCCGCGGGGCGACACTTTTTGTCCCTTACGAAGAAGTGTCGCCCTGCGGGCGACGGCGAAACGAGTATCGGCGCGTTGGCGCTAGTCTTCGTCAATCCGTTGATACTTGAAAACGGCTTTGTGAAGCCCCGCCACCTGATCGGCGTGGACGATCTGCGCGCGGTGGAACTCGTTGCGCGGCTGGAGGCGAAGCACCGGCACGGCACGATCGTCATTTTCAAAAAAGACCCGGCGGAAGGTCGTGCGGCCGTCGGTAAATCGGACGAAGCAGTCATCCCCGTGCCGCACGGCGACGGCCGGCGAGAAGATCACGATGTCGCCGGGTCGATACCGGGGGGTCATGCTGTCGCCAAAAACGCGGGCGGCAAAGGCGTCCTTGTCCTGCACGTCGGGGCAAAGCACGTAATCACAGGCCACGTCGCGCGCGTAGGACAGATCGGAGAAATCTTCGGGATAGTTGATCGACACGCGGTTGATGACGGGAACGGCGCTGCCGGCCAGATATTCGGCATTGCCGGCGGAGTGGTCCGCCAGATGTTGCAGCACGCCGCCGAGATTGTCCGGATCGGTTTCCGCGGCGACCGGGTCGGCATCCTTCCGGTCGATGAGTTTTTGCAGCATCACCCGCACGTCGCTGGGGGTGCGCTGGAGGTGGGCCTGGGTGAGCAGTTCGCCGGTGGGGAAACCGAGGGTCTGTTCGAGCCGGCGGAGTTTGTCGTCGCTGGGAGGGTTGGCGACGCGGCCGGTTTCGATCAGCGACAGATACGGCTTGGAGATGCCGGTTCGTCCGGCCAACTCATCCAGCGTCAATCCCAGCCGCCGGCGCTGCCGCCGCAACTTCGTTCCCAGTGCTTCCATGACGCCGACTCCCTTATCCCCGGAACTCCCACGGAATTTTAATGACCACTATACGCACTGCTCCGGCGTTTCCAAGCTGATAACGGGCAAAGATACCTTATAAAATCCTAACTCTTTTGGGCGGGGAACCGTGTTTTGGCGTCATCAAACCCAGGGCCGATCAAGACCCGTTTCTTTGGGTCATTGCAATCAAGCCTTTTGGCCGATAAGAAAAGGAAGGATTAACTAAAGAAACGGAGAACGTCGTGTCGGAATCACTCAATCTGCCCCAGACCCCTTTTGAAAAATTCAACCGCCCCACCCGCATGACCCTCGTCGCCGCCGGGGTGTCGCTGCTCATCACCTTTTGTCTGTTGATCTGGACAGTCTCCAGTCTCGGACATTATCGGACGCAGCTAACGCAGTTTAATGATCAACTGGGCAAACAGAACCTGTTGATCGCCGATTTGCAGGCCAAGATGACCGAGCAATCGGCCCAGCAGATCGCCGCCGGCATTATCCAGCAGCTTCGCGCCGAGCAGACGGCCGCCCAGACGACCGCCTCCAGCGCCTCGGCCGCGCCGGCCGGTTCCCTGGCAACCCCGAGCCTCAGCACTGCCGCCACATCGCCTTCCGATACCGCCGCGACCGGGCACAAGACAACCAAGCACAAGACGACGACCAAGAAAAAACATTCGTAACCCCAAAGCGAATCGATCCGTACGCAGAAGAACCGGCCCGGTACGCTCGACGCGCCGGGCCGGGTCGTTTTCGCAGCCAGTGGCCTTGACGGCATCGCCGACGGCGGTCACCATCTAGGGCCTGACAACCCGGAGGAGTGGCAGAGCGGTTTAATGCGCCGGTCTTGAAAACCGGTGGGCCCGAAAGGGTCCCGGGGGTTCGAATCCCTCCTCCTCCGCTTCCAATTCACACATGGCCCGACGGGCGCCCTTGAAGATCGTCTCCGGGGGGCAGACCGGCACCGACCGGGCGGCGCAAGTTTGAAGACCGTAGCGCAAACCGGCGGGGAATCGGATCCGTGGCCTGCGAATTGCATTCTCTCCAAGTACGTCCGGCGCTGTGCCAACGGTGTCAACCGGATAGGTTGTCATTTGGTGCAACACCCGCGGCGCAGGCGGATGGGTTCAAAAACATTACAGACAATTCCGATGAATCAGTCACACGTGAAATATCTTCTGGCGGGAGGCGGGTTGGCCAGCAGCTCGGCGGCACAGGCGATTCGCGAGCTGGACAAGGAAGGGGCCATTCTGCTGGTGGGACAGGAAATCAACCGGCCTTATCACCGGCCTCCGCTGAGCAAGGAGTTCATCCGCGGCCAGATGCCGCGGACTCAGTTGTTCACACTGGAGGCGGGTTGGTTTGCCGATCATCAGGTGGAACTGCGCACCGGCCGGCGGGTCGCCGGCGTGGATACGGTTCGGCATACCGCCACCCTCGACAACGGCGAGGAGATCAGCTTCGACCGGATGCTCATCGCCGCGGGCGGCTCGGCCAAGCCGCTGACGATCCCGGGGGCCAAGCTGCCCAACGTCTACTCCCTGCGCACGCTGGAAGACGCCGAGCGGCTGAGCCACGCCATGGAGAAGGCCAAAGCCGAGGGCCGGCGACACGACCGCGGACGCGGACGGGTCACGATCATCGGGGGCGGCGTTCTGGGCGTGGAACTGGTGGCCTCGCTGACCAGCATGGGCCTGCACGCGGACTTGATCGTGCCCCACGCCTATCCGTGGGACAAGTTCGCCGGGGAAAACACCGGCCGGTTTCTGACGCGATATCTGGAGCAGCGCGGTGTTACGGTGTTTTCGGATCGGCGGACGGATCGATTGGAAGGCGACGGGCGGGTTCAGCGGGTGGTCCTCGCCACCGGGGAAATATTGGAGACGGACCTGGTCATCGGCGCCATCGGCATGCTCGCCAACAAGGACTTGATCCGCGGCACCCCCATCGTGGCCGAGCGGGCCATCCTGACCGACGCGCATTGCCGCACCAGCGCCCCGGACGTCTATGCCGCGGGAGATTGCGCCGCCGTGTTCGATCCGCTGTTCAACCGCCACCGCCTTCTGGATCACTGGGACAACGCGATCGTGACCGGCCGGCTGGCCGGACGAAACATGGCCGGCGAAGACGCGCCCTACGACGCGGTGAACTACTTTTTCTCCGACGTCTTTGAGTTGTCTTTGTCGGCTTGGGGCGAATCGCGGCACGTCGCCCGGCGTCTGCTGCGCGGCAACCCCAACGGGGGGACGCCGGATTTTGTGGAAATCGGAATCGATTCCGACGGCCGCATTTCCCAGGTTCTCGCCATCGGGCATGTCGGGGAAGATGACGCCTTGCGCGAACTGGTTCATCGCCGGCTTAAGGTGGACGGCCACGAAGAGGCCCTGAAAGACCCGAGAACGCCGCTGGCCAAGGTGTTGGGCTGAGGGAAAACAGACTCGCGGCATCCTGTCAAAACTCGGCGCTACTCTAAGCGGGCTGGGCTGCGGTACAATCCGCAGCCATGGCAGCGGCCCGGGCTATTCTGCACGTGGACATGGACGCCTTTTTCGCGTCGGTGGAGCAATTGGACCAGCCCGAGCTTCGTGGCAAGCCGGTCCTCGTAGGACACGACGGCCCGCGCGGAGTGGTGGCGGCGGCCTCTTACGAAGCCCGTGCGTTCGGCTGTCACTCGGCCCAGCCGATGGTCGTCGCAAAACGGCTGTGTCCGCAGGCCGTCATCCTGCCCGGACGCTACTCCCGATACGAAGAGATTTCCGACCGCGTCTTTGCTGTTTTTCAGCAGCACACCCCCTTACTGGAACCGCTGAGCATTGACGAAGCCTTTCTGGACGTAACGGGGAGCCTGCGATTGCTGGGCTCGGCGGTGGACATTGGCCGAAGCATCAAACGCCGGATTCGCGAGGAACTGGGGCTGGCGGCTTCCGTGGGCATTGCACCCAATAAGTTCCTGGCCAAGCTGGCGTCCGATTTGAGCAAACCCGACGGATTAAAGGTGATCGAACCGGAGGACGTCGATCGGGTTCTTCTGCCGCTGCCGGTCGGTAAGATCTGGGGGATCGGCCCGAAGACGGCGGCACGGCTGGAATCGCTGGCGATTCACACCATCGGCGATCTGCGGAAGATGCCGCCGGAATTTTTCGCCCGCCAGTTCGGCTGCGACGGGGAATGGTTCCGGCGGCTGGCCTTGGGGCAGGATGATCGGCCGGTCACCGGGGACCACGAAGCCAAGAGCATCGGCCAGGAGCAGACTTTCGAGCAGGATGCGCCCGAGGCCCAGACGGTTCGCCAGGTGCTGTTGAGGCATGTCGAGCATGTGGCCCGGCGGCTGCGTAAGCACGGTTTTCTGGCCCGCGGCGTGAGCCTGAAAATCCGCTTCGGACAGTTCCAGACGATCACCCGGGCCCGCACGCTGCCCAGCGCAACGAACATCACCGAGGAACTCTGGCAGGCCGCGCTGGAGTTGTTCAACACCTGGGCGAGCGAGTCGTTTCAACCGGTGCGGCTGATTGGAATGACGGCCAAAGAACTGAGCAAAGGCCAGGGACAGATGGAATTGTTCATCAACCCGAGCAGCGAGCGCCAGCGCAAGCTCGATCAGGCCATGGACCGGATCAACGAGCGGTTTGGCAATTCGACCATCCAGCGAGGAAAATGACGGCAGACGCTATGACATTGATTCACCCCATTCTCATCGTGCTGATCGTCGCAATCACGGCCTCGCTCGGTCTGGGCGACGTCATCGTGGGAGACGAAATCTTCGCCACCGCCGAGGCGGCCCAGGCAGCGCAGGATGCGCGGCGGTGCGACCCGCTTTGCATGACGGCGGAAACGGCCGACCGGGACAAGGCCGTGGCGGGATACACGCGGGCTATCGAACTGCAGCCGGGAGCCCGGATCAACGCGGCCCTGGCCGCTCGCGTGGCCGAGTTGTATGCCTACGGCCAGGAGGGGCCGAATGCGGTTCGGCCCGCTATCGCCAAGGCGCGGGAATGGTGGCAGCGGACGATACAGTTGTCCCGGCCCACGCAATTGCTGTGGACCAAGGCCCAGATGGGCCTGGGCTCGGCCGCCTTGGACGTGGGAGATTTGCCGGCGGCTGTCGAAGCGTTCAAGAGGGTGCTTGAGATCCGCACGGAAAAATTGGAATTACATGATTGGCAGGTTCGGGGAGAGTCCAAGGACGAGATCGCCCATCATGCCGAGGGGCTCAGGCTTCTGGCCGCCGGGGAAATCGGGTACGCGGCGGCGCGGATGCCCGACAAGGCCGCCGCCCGAAAGCTGCTGGAAACCCTGGCCGGAGTCTACAAAGGCACGGCCGTGGGCGACTGTTTGAAAGATCAGCTTGCCCGGGTTCCCACCACCTCGCGCGGGGGAAATGCATAACGCGATTGAACGCTGATCCACGGCCGAAGAATGTTGCATTTCAAGAGTCATGCCATAGACAACTCACATCCGCCTGCGAAAGATTGAGCCGCTCAACATCACAGACGGAATATATGGCCTTTCGCTTAGGGGTATTTCGTGGAACCAGCATTCGCGTTCGCCTGTTGATCGCGTTCGTGCTGGTCGTGCTTTTGCCCGCCATCGCCATCAGCATCACCTCCATCCTGGCCCTGGCCCGCACGTCCCGGCAGGACACGATGGCGCGGCTGAACTCCATCGGCCTATTGAAAGAAGCCGAAATCGGAAACTGGATATCGACCCGGCAAGGCGAACTGTCCACGATGCTGTCCGACATAGAGATCGGCAGGACCATCACCGTGCTGTTGCAGTCGCCGCCGCAAAGCCCGCAATACAAGGAGGCTTCCGCCGCTTTGACCAGGGCCACCAGCCAATTCGGCGAGCACGTCCGCAGCTTTGATCGGATGTTTCTGACCGACGCCCAAGGCCGCATTCTCTGGTCCACGGGTCCGATCTTTGAAGCAAAGCAACCTTATCTGTCGCAGTTCGCGCAGGGGTTGCAATCGCCGGACACCTATGTGATCCCGGCGATGGAATTGACCCGTCCGGAAGACAGCGCCGGGCTGATCCTGTTCGGCCAACCGGTTCGCAGTTCGGAAACTCGAACCCGCGGGGTATTCGGCGGCTATGCCTCTTTGGAATGGCTCAACAAAATCATGGCCGAGCACACCGGCTTGGGGAAGACCGGGGAAAATTACCTGATCAACAAGGACTACGTTCTGCTGACCAGCTTGCGGACGTCGGACCTGCCGCCGGGCCGGACTCGCATTCACACCCCCAACGTGGAGGAGGCGTTGGCGGCCCACCGCCGCGGATCGATCCGGCACCCGGATTTCCGAGGCGTTCGGGTGTTGGGCATTTACCGGTGGTTGCCGCAGATTCAGTCGCTGCTGTTTGTAAAACAAGACCAGGCTGAAGCGGCCGCGCCGACGTACGCGGCGATGCGCATGTGCCTGCTTATCGCACTGGCGTCGGTGCTGCTGGCGATTGCGGCGGCGTTGTGGATCACCAGCGGCATTGTCGGCCCGCTGCGCAAACTGGCCTCCGCCGCCCGGCGTATCGCCGCCGGGGAGAGCGGCCCCACCCTTTCCACATCCGTCTCCCGCAATGACGAGATCGGCGTCCTGTCGCGAAGCCTCAACGACATGACTGCGCGATTGGCCGAGAACCTCCGCGAGCGGGCCGAGTTGCTTAGCCGTGAACAAAACGCCCGCGCCGAAGCCGAGTCCGCCAGCCGGGCCAAGGATGAATTTCTCACCGTCTTGTCCCACGAACTGCGGACGCCGCTGACGGCGATTCTGGGCTGGGCTCAGATGCTGCGCAAGGGGATCGTCGATGCCGAGGAGGTTCCCCATGCCCTGGACATCATCGAGCGCAACGCCTGGGAGCAGTCGCAGATCGTCAAGGACCTGCTGGACGTTTCCAGCGTGATCCGCGGCCACATCCGCCTGGATGTTCAAAACGTGGACCTGATGCCGCTGACGGTTTCGTCGCTCGATTCGGTGTCGCTGTCGGCGCAGCGCGGGAGATTCGCATCGACCGCGACCTGGGGCCCGAACCGGTGCGCGTCAGCGGCGATCCGCAGCGTCTGCGGCAGATCGTCTGGAACCTGCTGTCCAACGCCATCAAGTTCACCCCCGAAGGCGGACGCATCACCGTCAAGCTGCACGCCGTCAACGGCCATGCCGAGTTCACCGTCACTGACACCGGCATCGGAATCAACGCCGACTTTCTGCCCTTCGTCTTCGAGCGTTTTCGTCAGGCGGACAGCTCCCGCACCCGCAAATACGGCGGGCTGGGGATCGGCCTGGCGATCGTGCGACACCTGGTCGAACTGCACGGCGGCGCCATCCGCGTCCACAGCCTTGGCAAAAATCAGGGCACGACGTTCGTCATGACCCTGCCGCTGCTGCGCACGCCGATGATCGAGCCCGCGCCGCCCCCGCCGCCGCCTCTCCCGAAGCAACCGCCCCGCAAGGAGGACATTTTGAAAGGGGTTCGCGTGCTGGTGGTGGACGACGAACCGGACGCGCGGGAACTGGTCACCAAAGTCCTCAAGCACTCCGGGGCCAGCACCGCCACGGCCGGCTCGGCGGCCGAAGCCCTGGAGGTGCTGGATAGCTGGAAACCGGACGTGCTGCTCAGCGACATCGCCATGCCCGGCGAAGACGGATACGATCTGATCCACCAGGTCCGCAACCGCCCCTTTAACCGAGGCGGGCAAGTTCCCGCCGCGGCCCTGACCGCCATGGCCAGCAGCGAAGACCGCACCCGGGCGCTGTCGGCAGGATATCAGTTGCACGTGCCCAAGCCCGTGGAAGCCGCCGAGTTGATCTCGGTCATCGCCAGCCTCGCCCACCGACACAACGGCAACGGAGGCGGCTTGGGAGCCTGAACGCCCCCATATGATCCTGCGCGCCGATAATTCCGTTTCGCCGTCGCCCATAGGGCGACACTTCTTCACGACAAGCAGACACGTCGCTTTGCAGGCGACGCGAAACGAAAAAAAGGGATTCTCGTTGCGGCGCGCAACTTCGTTGCAAACGGCTGAAGCGGGTGCTAGGGTGCGTAGGGGGATCGATCGTGCGCATGGGCAGAAGGACTATGAAAGCCAAGCATCTGGTTCCGATCGTTGTCGCGGTTTTGGCGGCCTTGCCGGGCATGGCGGTGCGACTGGCGGGGATTCACCTGCCGCCGCCGCTGATGGCGCTGGTGGCGGGCGTGGCCATTCTGGCCGCGTCGTTCCTGCTGTTGTGGGCGTGTGACGCGGCACAGGCGGATATCTCCCAGGCTTTGGCGCTGGCCGTGGTGGCCCTGATCGCGGTGTTGCCGGAATACGCCGTGGACATGTACTTCACCTGGAAGGCCGGGCAAAACCCCCAATCCAGTTATTCCCACTACGCCATTGCCAACATGACCGGGGCCAACCGCCTGTTGATCGGGGTGGCCTGGGGCGTGATCGCTCTGTTGTACTGGTTACGCCGGCGCAGCGCGATCCGCCTGCAAAACGACCGGCGGACGGAATTGCTGTTCCTGGGGTTGGCCACCGCTTACGCATTTGTGATTCCCCTTAAGGGATCGCTGGCCTGGTATGACGGGCTGGTCTTCCTGGGCATTTACGTCTGGTACATCATCCTGGCGGGACGAAGGCCGACCTGCGAATGCGAAGCCGACGGGCCGGCGGAACTGCTGCTGGCGATGCCCGCGCACCACCGCCGGGGAACCACCGCGGTCATGTTCCTCTTCGCCGCCGGGGCCATCCTGGCCAACGCCGAGCCGTTCTGCGAAGGGCTGGTGCAAAGCGGTCGGGTTTTCCACGTCAACGAATTTCTGCTGGTGCAATGGCTGGCGCCGGTCGCCTCGGAGGCGCCGGAATTCATCGTCGCCATGGTCTTCGCCTGGCGCGGGCAGGCCAGCACGGCGCTAGGCAGCCTGCTGTCGGCCAAGCTCAACCAGTGGACGCTGCTGGTCGGCATGATCCCCGGCGTCTTCGCCCTGTCGCACGGTTCGCTGGCGAACCCAATCCCGATGGACTCGTTCCAGATGCACGAAATCCTGCTGACGGCCGCCCAGTCGGCGCTGGCGGTGGTGCTGCTGGCAAGACTGCGGCTGTCGCTCTCGGGGGCGTTTTTGCTGTTCGCTTTGTTCGCCGGGCAGTTGGTTACCCGCGCCGTCGCCGAAAGTTTCCCGCGGATCGCGCTGGGCATCAGCAAAGAACAAATCCATGTTTTCTTCTCGATGCTGTACCTGACGGCGGCGGCGGCGCTGTTTCTCCAGCACCCCCAATGGCTGCTGCGGTTGTGGCGGGGAAGGATCGTGGACGGGCCGCAGACTCCGGTGGCGGCGTCGCCGCTGGCCAACCCCGTGACGCTGCCCAATCTAAACTTGAGCGAGGATTCGCCGCTGTTCCTCAAAACCCCCCGCTGCGCCAACTGCCAATGGCGGTTAGCCGCGGCAAAACGAGAAGATCCATCCTCGGACTGATCCGTATCGACAACTTCGTTTCGCCGTCGCCCGCAGGGCGACGTGTCTGTTCATCATAAAAAGACACGTCGCCTTGCAGGCGACGGCGAAACGGAAGTTGTCGCGCGGGGTTGAATTCCCGGCTGCTTATACCAGCTCCCCGAGCCCGGAAAATCCCAGGACTTCATGGGTGAAGAACGGCTCGGCGTAGGCGGTGCCGATCCGGCCGCCGAAATAGCCGTTGATGGTCTTGACCATGTCGGGGACGGAACTGTTGTTCAGCGTGAATTGCGAACGGTAGGCGGCGACGGCCGCGAGCTTGGTGTCGATCTGGCCGCTGATATCGATACAGAACGTCGGCTGGAAATTCAGCCGCAGATGGGTGCAGAAATAGTAGATGATGCGTTTGGGATACCACGGCTGGCCGGGGATGTCGGTTTTGGTCAGTTTGGCGTCAAAGCGGGCGTCTTCGCCGATGCGGGTGACGGCGACATGATCGGGGTGGGCGTCCAGGGGATAAGGCAGAAACATCCAATCCGGCCGATGTCGGCGAATAACCGCCGCCAGCTTGTGGCGGCTTTGGAGATCGTGAACCACCTGGCGGTTGGGCAAACCCAGCAGGGTTCGTTCCACTCCGAGGATGCCGGCGGCGGCGGCGGCTTCGGCGGCACGCACCGGAACCGATCCGAGCGGCGTCGGCTCGCCGTTGGTCATGTCCACCAGATGAACACGGTGTCCTTGGGCAACGAGGCGAACGATCGTGCCGCCCATCCCCAGTTCCTGGTCGTCGGGATGCGGGCCGATTACCAAAATGCCAGCCATGGAATCCTTTCATCAAAGCAAGACAACGATGATATGAAACCAACGACCCGGCGTGCAACATTCGTTTCGCCGTCGCCCGCAGGGCAACGTGCCTTCATGGCGAAACGGCCTCAGGCTAGCGAGGCCCGAAAATGCTTCCCGGGGCGGCAGACTTGGGGGTTAAAGTCGGCTGCAAGTCGCTGTCGGGCACGGGAATCCCCAGATCCTTGGACAAGCGTTTGATCAGCGCGATTTCAATGGCCTCGGCCGTCGGAGGGTCGGATTCTTTGCAAGTAAAAAAGAGGTCCACCGCATAGTTGGCATACCGCTCGACGGCAAAAGGCTGCTGATCGAAAGGCGTGGCCAGCCGCCCGGCCTCGCCCAGGAAACCGTCGGGCAGGGCGCCGCATTCCTCGGCCCGGGCCCCGGCCCGCGACAACAGCGCCAGCACGGGCTGATAGCGCCGACGCAGTTTGATCCAGCCATCGACCGAATCAAAGTTGCCTGCGGCATAACCCGCAATGGCGTCGGCAACGGCCTGGCGATAGGGATCGATCAGGACGTTGAAGCGGTCGCCGCCCAAGGGCCAATCCACCCAGCGGGTGAGCTTGTCCGGCGAGGCGAAAGCGTTTTCCATGGCGGCGGCACTGCGCAAGGCCTCGACCAGATCGACCGCCGCATGCAGATAGGCGACCTTGTCGGCATCTGCGCTCCCGCTGGCGGCCATGCCGGAGGCGATATCGCCGACGAGCGTCTTCCAGCCGGTTTCAAAGCCGGGCAACTGCTTCCCGCCATACTTCTCCATCACGGCGGCGGGAAGGTTGGCCAGAGATTGTTGCGACAAAACGTCGGCGGTGGCGGCCAGTTGCGACAGGTCGTCGAGCATTTTCTCGGCCGAAAGCCGGACGGGGCCGTTGACGGCGATGTTGGCGGCCATCACCAGTTGGGCGGCCGTCATGGCCCGCCGATCCAGTGCGCCGACGGGCCGGGGCTTGTAGGCGGCCAGTGTTTCCAATACCCGCGGCAACCGCTGCAACGTCTCGAAGTCCCGGGCTATGCGAGCCGAGTCGTTGGCGGCCGATTCCATGGCGTCGGCGCTGGTGGCGGAACGAATTTCATCCAGCGCCTTCAGAAAACTCTTGCGGCAGGCGGCAAAATTCTTGCCGGCATCCTCGATGGGCCTGCGAAGGTTGGGCAGGGAGTTGGGGGTTTTGGACAGGGTGTCAAAAAGGACCGAAGCATTGACGAACTTATCAATGGCGGTCAAGACGTGGTCGAACTGGTCGGGGTTGGCCTGCGCCAAACGAAAGCCGGGGAGAACAGCCGAACCTGCTCGGGGCTGAGCTTCAACCGGCTGATGCTGAGCAGAATCTGACGATACCCGGCCAGGGAAGCGATCTTGAGCTTGCCGACGCTGCGCATGCGCCGGTCCATTAACAACGCGACGCCTTCGGCCAGGCGGGTTTCCATCTCCTGCCGGGCTTCGGTTGCGGTGGCGGTGTTGTCGGCAAGCCCGCGGGCCAGATTGACGGCGTCGGCCAGCATGGACTGAAGCGCCGCCGCCTCGGGTCGCTGGTCCGGGTCGTCGGCAATCGCCTGCGACTGTGCCGCCAACGCCAACAACTGCTGGCGAAGAGGAACCGAGACGGCCAGGCGGCGGATTTCATCGGCGAGCTGGGCAAGCCCGGGCGGCGAAACGTCGGAGGCATTCGCCCCCGGCGGACTGCTGTCCTGAGACCCGGCCTTGGGACGCATCAGCGGCACGGTGGCCGGATCGACCGGCGTGGGGCTGGCGATGTCCAGCATGAGCAGCGACAGTTTTCGGCTGATCGCATCGAGCTGGTCCGGCGTCTTGATCTCGGTCAGGCCATAGCTCCACTGGCGCAGGCGCACCATGGCTTCGCTTTGCGTGCGGGTCGGGGCGAGGCCGCCGGCCTGCTGCATCTGCTCCAGTTCCGCAATGGCCATGAGCATCTGATTGGCGCGAAGACACGCCTGAACCTGGAGATCGGAACCGGCGGGTGATTCGACCGCCAACGCCAGGACCGTGCGGGCGATGATCCTCAAGTCGATTCCCGTCTCCAGCCGGGCGACGGCATCGGCGGTGACGGAAGGCCGCTTCATGATCCGCTCGGCGATTTCCTGATCCAGCGGCACGAGACGCTGGGTCAAGACGACTTTGACCAGCGGAGTCAGATCGACGGGTTTGGGCGGCTCGACGGCCGGCTTGGGCGGAGCCCCCAAGGCCAAGGCGCAGGCCGCCAGCACGACCAGCGCGGCAAGCCCACCCCATCGGCCAGGCCGCGACAAACAGAATGGAGCGGCTTGAAAATGACCGGACGCCGGGTTATCGGATAAAAATGTCATCGGGTGTTTCCACTTGCAGCCTTCGCCAGGAGCTGGGCGTAAAGCGACTCCAGCGAATCGACCATCAGGTTCGCATCGAAGCGGCGCAGGGCGAATTCTCGCCCCTGACGCCCCATGGAACGGCGGAGGGACTGGCTTTCCGCCAGGCTCTGAATCGCATTCAGAAGTTTCTGTTTGTCGAAGGGCGGCAGAACAAAGCCCGTTTCCCCATCGACAAGTCCCTCACGGTTACCGTCGATATCGTACGTGACGACCGGCAATCCCGCCAGTTGTCCCTGCGGCAGGGCGCGGGCCAGCCCTTCGCGGCGGGAAGGATGCACCAGCAGGTCCATCGCCCCCGTCAGTTCCGGGATGCGGGCCGGAGAAACCAGGCCGGTCAGAATAAACCGATCCCCCAGCCCCATTTCGGCAATACGCCGCTCAAACCGGGACCGCAGCGAGCCATCCCCCACCCACAAAAACCGCAAATCAGGCAGTCGGCGGCACAACTCGGGAGCCAGGTCCAGCAGATCGTCATGCCCCTTCAGATCAAACAGCCGGGCGATGGTGCCGGCGACCACGTGCCGCTCGGACAAGCCAAGCTGTTGCCGCACCCGCGCCCTGGCGCCGGCGGGTTGAGAAACCCGGCGGTTTCCATGCCGCTGTAGACGGTGACGTACTGATCGGGCCTGCCGATGCCGGCGGCCAGCGACTGCTCGCGCATGGCGTCGGCGACACAGACGATTTTCGTGGTCATCGGGGCGGTGATCCGCTCCAGAAGCTTGTAGGCGAAATTGACCGGGACCGACGTCGAGGCGGTGAAGGCCAGGCCGTGAATGGTGTGAACGACAACGGGAACGCGGGCGTGATGGGCCGCCCAGCGGGCCAGAATGCCGGCCTTGCTGGAGTGGGTATGAACGACGTCCGGCCGAAGCTCCCGAAAGCGGCCGACAAGCCGCCGATAAGCCCGCCAGTCGCGCAGCGGCAGAACCGCCCGGCGCAGATCGTCATGAATTTCGATCCGGTATCCGTGCAATCGGGCCCGCTCCAGCAGCGAGCCTTCCGGGCCGAGGGGCGGCCCGCTCAGCAGCGTCACCTCATGGCCGCGATCATGCTGGCCCTGGCAGGAGAGCAGGGTGTTCTCCTGCGCTCCACCGACAATCAGGCGGGTGATGACGTGAACGATCCGCATGTAGGAAGAAAAGGGTAATGCCGCAAGGAAAAAAGGGGAAGGGTTATCGCGTGGTCTTTCGTGGACGACAGAAGGTGCTATGGAGGAAGATTCCGAATAGAAATCCGATGGGGACTTGGGGCTTGGCATTCCCATGCACCAAAAGCTAAAAGTAATCCCATTTCATAATTCGATTATGAGGTTAATTCTGTCCCGCATTCGGATTCCTTTTCCTTCTGCGTTTCCAAAAACCGCCGAACCTCATCAGGCGAATATGGTGGCTCTCGACGATGCAAAACCACATGGCAATTCGGACACACGGGGCAAAGGTCCATAACCGGATCAACCACATGGCTGTCACCGACATCGGAAAGTGGACGCAAATGGTGAACATGGATGAATCCATCAACCACTTTGCCGTATTTGGCCCCAAATGATAAACCGCAGACGCAACAATCAGTCCCATGGGCCTCAATGCACCGCTGCCGAGCAATTGGATCCCGCTCGTAAGCATTCACCGTCACCTGGTACTTGGCGCCTTCGCGAATCAACGGTAAATCGCTAACCTCTTCGGGCAAAGGATGAGCTTGCGGGATATCTGCTTCGCCTTTTTCCCTTCGCTCCCTGTGGAGCAATTGTTCCGTAATAATAATATGTCGATCGGACCTCGGCATCGCATCGGTGATCGCGATGATCCGGTCAAGTAACGCGGCAGATTCAGGCGTCAGTTCGCGTACGCCTCGCGTCGCCTGCGCATCCAGATGTTTGTCGGATACGAAGAACAGTCCTTTGGGGTCTGACCTTGGCGACACAAACCGTAACTGGCGGGATACTTCGGGGTCCAACTCGCGGTGGAGGTTAAGAGGGGTGCCTGATTTACGTTCGCCAATGATATGTTCGCCTGCCTCATAGATTGTCGGCCCAAAAATGCGAATAGCTTCCTCGCGTGAGGCGATCTGCTTAACTACCATCTTGCCGCCCAAAAGCAGCCGGCCGTCGGCCAATGAGACGACGTAGATCACATCGCCGGCGATCACGCCCCGACGGCGAAAACTGTTACCCGATGTGTGTTCAAGAAGTTCATACTCTGCGTTGGTTTCATTCCGCCAGAATTGATTCCGCCAATGGGATGTCCAAAATCGCACCATGAGAATCCGTCTCCAATCTAGTCTTCGACACCAGTTTATTGTGGGACGCTTGCGGGTTCCGCATGGATAGTCTACTGAAGCAACAGGCCGACGCAAGGTTTTTAAATATCACTGATTAAGCGGGAACTGAAATGGGAATACAGGATATGAGGGGGCCTCACAAACCAGGCTTTTCCAAGGTTACAGTAGATCAGGAATGGATTTATCGCATAGGAGCCAACGGCAAGAAGAAAACAGGCGATATTCGCAGGAGGCCCAGGAATATCGCCCGTGCCGTATGGCACCGTCACGGCGCTCGGGTCGCTTCCCAGCGTTGCCCTATCCTCCGAGACAGTGTGGATATGTTACCTGAAATGCCGTTGGCCTCAATGCGATAAATCCATCTTTGATCTCGATAACTCGACCGCCACACGCAAGGCTACTATCACGTTTGCGCCACTCATGGCAGACCGCTCTCGTTGAGAGAGCGATCTTGCTCCTCGATAAGCCGGGGTGAAGTGATACCCGATCTATGGTTTTTCAGGGGCGAACCGGATCCATTGCAGATACAAGCCCTGAGGCGGAGCGGTAGACCCGGCGGCTTTGCGATCCCGAGCGGCGAGAATCCTGGGCATGTCGTCGGGGGTAAACCGCCCCAGCCCCACTTCGACCAGGGTGCCGACGATGATGCGGATCATCTGCCAGAGAAATCCGTTGCCCTCGATGCCGAAAACCAGCCGCGGGCAGCGGTACGACAGGCTGCATTCGTAGATCGTGCGGACGGTGCTCTCGCGGTCATGGCCGGGGCGGGCGAAGCTGGCGAAGTCGTGCTCGCCGACCAGGTGGGCCGCGGCCTGCCGCATGGCCGGGATGTTCAGTTCCTGCCAGCGATGCCAGACGAGTTCGGGAAAAAACGGCGGGCGGTCCAGGGCGTTCCAGACAATGTACTGGTAGCGCTTGCGGGACGTACAGAAGATGGCGTCGAAGGTATCCGGCACCGGCTCGATGGAGCGGACGAGAATGTCATCCGGCAGCCGATGATTAACGGCGCGACGCAACCCCTCGGGAGGAATCTGAATCTGGGTGGTATCGAAATGGGCGACCTGGGCCTTGGCATGGACCCCGGAATCGGTGCGGGATGAGCCGACGACCGTAACGGGATGGCCGACGACCTCCACTAAGGCGCGGGTCAGCGTCTCCTGGATGGTGGGGATGCCATGCCCTTCGGGCGGCTTGGGGCCTTTATAGAGCGAATTGGCCCACTGCCACTGCCAGCCGTGGTATCGGCTGCCGCGATAGGCGACGACGAGTTTGTACCGCTGTGATGGCATGAACCGCTCGCATTTCCCGAGCGGTTGCAGTATGGCGATTCGAGGCCGGTTCTCAAGTGTTATGACGATGACGTCGAAGCTGCCGCGTCTCCCGATAACGAATTGCCCCCCGCACTCAAAGCCCCGGATATACATCCGGGGCTCTATTGCCACACCCTCATCACACCTCTTCGCCGCCAAACCGCTTCCTAGAAAAAGATCACGTCGTTTAGCTGGGAACTGAAGGTGCCGATGGGGATGGGATCGGTCGGGGTCGTCAGCGCAAGCATCGGGGTCGTCAGGGCGAAGGGGGGTGAGCTGGTGACGAAGTTTCGGGCGGGATTGTCGGAGAAAAAGACGCTGGGCTGGATGGGGCTGATCGCCAGGAAGCCGCTGGTTGCGGACAGGCCGTTGCCCGTGGTGAAGATGATATTGGAACCGGGGGAGAAGCCGAAGAAAGGCGGGCCGCTGGAAGTGGTAAAAGAACCGACGGGAAGTCCGGTGCCGTAGCGGGCCAGGGTGACATTGAAAACGGAATTGCCGGCCAGGGCGGCCTGGCCGGCGGAGCCGAAGCCGGGATCGAGAACGCCGGCGGTGGTAAAGCGGGCCACGGCGATATTGGACTGGCCGGAAAGGAGGGCGGCGCCGGCGACGACGATCTCGTCGTTGGGCTGGATCGCCAGACTGTTGGCCGTGGCGTCGAGAGAGTTGAGGAAGGCGTTGGCCACCCCCGCGGCGCCGAAGGAGGGATCGAACTGACCGGCGGGAGTAAGGCGAAGTACGGTAAAGCGGAAATTGCCGGAGGGAACGTCCCGGGTCTGGCCGGCCACGACAATCCGCCCGGCAGAGTCCACGGCCACGGCGTTGGCCTGGCCGCTCCCGCTGAAAATGCCCGGAGTGAACTGACCGGCATTGGCAAAGGACGTGTCGAGAGCGCCGTTGGTATTGAAGCGGGCGATGGTAAGTTGGCCGGTATTCAACAACGAACCCACGGCGACGATCCTGCCATCGGGTTGAATGGTCAGGGCGTTGACGCGGGCATTGGTGACGGTGTTTCCCGGCGTGCCCAGACCGGGCGCGGCAAAGACGCCGAAACTGGAATCCACCGCCCCAGCGGAGTTGTAACGGACCAGACCGAAGTTATTGCCGATCTGAGCCGCAACGACGGGCCGGCCATCGGACTGAACGACAATGGCGTGGGCCGAAGCCGAATCGGGCGCGAAAGAAGTTGTCACCAGACCGCCTGCTCCGAAGGTGGGATCGAGCGTTCCGGCGGTGAATAAAACACGGGATTCCAAGGATTCGATCAGACTCATGGGGCCTCGCTTTCCAACTCGCCGCGCAGGCCACCCTTGCCCGAATCGCAAGGCTATACCTCGACGCGGAGGGAGCGGTCAATTGAAGAAATGTTCATGAAGCCATGTTTTATTGCGAGCCGGAGTCAGTAAAATGCGGCCGGTTCTGGATTACTTCATGGCCGACGAATCGCCCGAACAACCTCGCAGCACCGACCCCGACGCCCCGCTGGTCAAGCGGGCGGTAGCGGGCGAGTATGCCGCCTTCGAGCAGCTCGTGGCCAGGTACGAAAGGCCGCTGTATACGCTGGCCATGCGCATCCTGCGCAACGCCGCCGACGCCCAGGAGACGGTGCAGGAAACGCTCCTTTCCGTCGTGGAACACCTGGCGGATTTTGCCGGCCAATCCACGTTCTATACGTGGATGATGCGGATCGCCACCAACCAGGCGCTGCAAATGCTGCGGCGGCGCAAGGGCGCGAAAATCGAATCCCTGACCAGCAGCAACGATGATTTCGGCCCCATCCCCCACCCGGATTTCATCGCCGACTGGCGGGACAACCCCGAAGACCTGGCCCAGCGCAACGAGTCGCAGGCGATACTGACCGAGGCCCTGGAGTCGCTGGACGAAAAGTACCGGCTGGTTTTCATCCTGCGCGACGTGCAGGGGCTGAGCATCGAGGAGACGGCCGAGGCATTGGGGATCGGCTTGTCCAACGTCAAGGTCCGGCTGCTGCGGGCCCGGTTGATGCTGCGGGAAAAATTAACCCAACACTTTGGCGACCCGAACAGGCGTATAATCAAAAAGTACAAACACGCGGCGGAGGTCAAGCCGCCGGAAAGCGCCCTATGAAATGCCACGAACTTCTACAAGCCCTTAGCGAATACGTCGATGGCCAGGCCGATGAGGCGCTGTGCGAGGAGTTCAAGCAGCACCTGGCCAAGTGCAACCCCTGCCACGTCGTGATCGACAACGTCAAGAAGACGATCACCTTCTTCAAAGCCGGCCAGCCTTACGAACTCCCCTTGGATTTCCGCACTCGCCTGCACAACACCTTGGCCCAAAAGTTCCAATCCCGCTTCCCGCAAGCCCATTAACTACACCGCGACGGAAAAACGAACCGCCGATGAATGCGGATGAACGCCGATGAAGAAAAGATTTCTTTCTTAGCAGCGTGTATCGGCGTTTATCGGCGGTTAACTATCTTCCAGCCGCCGTCAGATCAGCTTTTCGGCGATCTGCACGGCGTTGGTGGCGGCGCCTTTGCGGATCTGGTCGCCGCTGACGAACATCTCGATGCCCCGGCCGTCGTCGCGGCTGATGTCCTGACGGACGCGGCCGACCAGCACGTTGTCCTGGTTCTGCGCTTCCAGCGGCATGGGGAAGTGGTTCTTCTCGGGGAAATCCACGATCGTCACCCCGGGCGCCTTGGACAGAATCTGCTTCACTTCCGCGGGGGTAATGGGCCGCTCGAATTCGATGTTGATCGATTCACAGTGCGCCCGCGGGACCGGCACGCGCACGCAGGTGGCGGTGACCATGATCTTGGCGTCGCCGAAAATCTTGCGGGTTTCGTTGACCATCTTGACCTCTTCCTCGTTATAGCCGTTGGCGCCGACGGCGCTGTTGTGGCTGAAGAGGTTGTTGACGATCTGGTGGGGGAACTTGTTCTTCTGGATCGGCTTGCCGGCCGCATAGGCCTTGATCTGGTCATCCAGTTCGTACAAGCCCCAGGCACCTGCGCCGCTGACGGCCTGGTAGGTGCTGACGATGATCCGCTTGATGCGGTTGGCCTTGTACAACGGCCAGACCGGCACGTTCATGATGATCGTCGAACAGTTGGGGTTGGCGATGATGCCGTTGTGTTTGGCAATGGCCTGCGGGTTCACTTCCGGCACCACCAGCGGAATGCCTTCCTTCATGCGGAACGCGCTGGAGTTGTCCACGACAACGGCCCCGGCCTGCACGGCGGCGGGAGCGAACTCCTTGCTGATGGACCCGCCGGCGGAAAACAACGCGATCTGGACGTCCTTGAAGCTGTCTTTGGTCAGTTCTTCGACCGGATAGGTTTTGCCTTTGAAGTCGATCTGCTTGCCGGCGCTGCGAGCCGAGGCCAGCAGTTTGAGGTTCTTGATGGGAAAGTTCCGTTCCGCCAGGACGGTAAGAAATTCCTGTCCGACGGCTCCGGTAACGCCAACAACCGCGACATTGACAGCCATAAATGGACTCCCGATACAAAAATTGACAGAATTTGATTGTGGCAAAAATCGTGGGGGGAAGCAAGGGATATACGCGATTTTGCCAGGTATTGCCGCGAAGAGCAAGCCACCGCGAGAGTTACCGGGCGGATGAGAGCGGTGGTTGGCGGGGCCAGCCGTTGTACGGCAAGACGAACGGCCATGACTGGACAGGGAGCCGTTCCTTCAACGGATTCTCCGTAATGTACTTGATCCGGCTCCGAACCTCGTCAGGATTATGCAGAAAAACCGCATAGGGACGGTTGGCCCAGACCGGATGATCCTCGGAAATGTCGGGAAACTTTCGGAGCACCTGCCGCGACGCATCGGCAAACCGTCCCCAGATCGTTGCAGCATCGTCACGGTGCGTCCGCACACACAAATGCACATGGTTGGCGTTGATACAGCAAGCCCAGAGCGTGTATCCAAAGTCCACCACCACTTGCCGAAAGGCATCCGCAGTGGCTTGCCTCTTCGCGGAATCAATCCAGACAGGCTGGTATTGCAGACGCGGCGTAGCCTGCCGATAAAACGTCTTCAACACATCGCGCGAAGGCTGGATGCGCTTGCGCCCGTGATGGATCGCACCCAAGTCGCTTAAGTTCCCTTGACGGACTTGCGTCGATCCGCTTCCTCGAGGGTCGTTGGGGAGCCAATGCCCGTATCCAGTCAAAATCAGATGGTGGGCAATGACGACGGTACGCGGCATGGCCGCAATTATCGACCATCGCCCGCGAAGAGCAAGCCACGTCAAGAGCCGATTGGCAATTAGCGTCGGCGGCGGTGGCGGCGGTTGATGGGGATTTTGCTGCCCAGCGTGCGCGGGGGGAGCGGGACAACCGGGGTAGCCACGCCGCCATTGCCGGTGGCGGCAGATGCAGGGCTGTAGGCGCGCTCGAAACGGCTGGGGGCGGGCTCACGCGGGGTCGCGGGGGCGTCGCCCGGCTTGGTTTCCGTCCAATCCGACGGCGGAGGGCTGGGTTCAAAACCCTCGACCATGGCCTGAGGAATCACCATGTTAATCAGGCTTTCCACCTTGGTCAGCTCATCACCCTGATCGCGGGCGACGAACGTAAAGGCCTTGCCCGCCGCCCCCATGCGGGCGGTGCGCCCGACGCGGTGGACGTAGACCTCGGGGTCTTCGGGGATGTCGAAGTTGATGATGTGGGTGATGTCGGCCACATCGATGCCGCGGCTGGCCAGGTCGGTGGCGATGAGCACGTCGAACTTGCCGGTGCGGAAGCTTTTCATCACCCGCTCGCGTTTGGACTGCTGCAAATCGCCGTGGATTTCGCGGCATTCGATGCCGTCGGCGTGCAGACGCTTGGCCACCTTCTGCGCCCCGTGCTTGGTGCGGCAGAAGACGATGGCCAGGTCCGGGTTCTCCTGCAACAGCAGCATCTTCAGCAGGCGATACTTGTCCCACGGCTGGACCGAAAGGTAATACTGTTCGATGTTATCGACGGTAGGCTTTTCGTCGGCGCCGGGGGCGACGAGCTTTTCCACCGGCTCGCGCATGTACAGGCGGCTGAGCTTTTCGATCTCGGGGCTGATCGTGGCCGAGACGAAAACGGTCTGATGCACCGGCGACGAACCGTCCGATTCGGCATTTTCCTGCCGGCGCACGCCTTTGACGCGCGAAAGGATGTTGCGGATGTCGTCGCGGAAGCCGATATCGAGCATGCGGTCCACTTCGTCGAGAATGACGAAACGGATGTTTTCAAAGCTGATGATGCGCCGCTCCAGCAGGTCGATGACCCGGCCGGGGGTGCCGACGAGGATTTCCGGGTGGGTTTTCAGGAACTTGATCTGGGCCGAGATCTTCTGGCCGCCATAGACCGGGATGCAGCGGATG
Organism: uncultured Phycisphaerales bacterium; assembly: GCA_963841305.1. Taxonomy (GTDB): domain Bacteria; phylum Planctomycetota; class Phycisphaerae; order Tepidisphaerales; family Tepidisphaeraceae; genus CAWJBR01. Next base: position 1,437,022 of record CAWJBR010000002.1, read on the forward strand.
GGGGTGAACTGTCCAAGCCGTTGAATTTCGGCATCGACCTGAACGGCCAATTCGCGTGTGGGTACGAGAATAATCGCCTGCGTCGCCAGGCCCTTTTCGGCCTTCTGCAACACGGGGATGGCGAAGGCGGCGGTTTTGCCGGTGCCGGTGCGGGCCTGACCCAGCAGGTCACCGCCTTGCAGCGCCTTGGGGATGAGCATGGACTGGATGTCGGAGGGCTGAGTGAACTTCAGTTCGGCCAATGCGCGTAAGATGGAGGGTCGGACGCCGAGCGCCGCGAATGCCTCCGGCAGTGTGGGATGTTCAGTTTTGTCGGTCAAAATAGTCCTTTGGTTTCCCCAAGATGCCGCGAATTGTATCGGACTTGGCCGAATGTCTCAAGCGGAAAGGGGCGGATGCGAGGGTTGGGCGGGTCGATTTTTCTTGCGGCGGGCGGTGCCGAGGGTATTCTGTTGAAAAGACAAAAGGAGATCGGATGACCCAGCCGTTGTACAAGCGTCCTACCGCCGACGAATACTTCATGGGCATCGCCATGGCCGTGCGCAAGCGGGCCAACTGCACGGGCAACCGCGTGGGGGCGATCATCGTGAAGGATTCGCGGGTCTTGTCCACCGGGTACAACGGTACGCCGGGCGGGATGCCCAATTGTCTGGACGGGGGGTGTCATCGCTGTTCGCACCGGGAGAAATATCCGTCGGGGACCAGTTACGACCTGTGCATCTGCGTCCACGCCGAGCAGAACGCCCTGCTGGCCGCGGCCCGGTTCGGGATCGCCACCGAGGGCAGCACGATGTACACGACGATGAGCCCGTGTTTCGGCTGCGCCAAGGAGTTGTTGCAGGCCAAGGTGCAGGAGGTCTGCTACCTGCACGAGTGGATTTACCCCAGCGCCGAGGTGCAGGCCGAGTACGAGAAACTCGTCAAGTACTTCCCCCGGGGCATGCGCAAGCTGGAGATGAGCGACCCCGATGAGCAGTGGGCCGTGAGCAGCAAACGCCAGGCGCCCAAGGCCCCGGTGGACGAGACGGGGCACGGCGCGATCTAAAGGGAGAGCAATTCGTCATTTAGTGGGCTTTGCGCCTTGTCGGGGGAATTGCCGGTGCTAGAATTGCGTCGCTCTACGCGCCGGGTACTTTCGCGGTAAGTCCCGGCCCAACATTACTTGCAAAGAGGAACTGCTCATGCCCGCTACCGGAAAGATCACGCAGGTCATCGGCTCGACGTTTGATGCGGAGTTTCCCGAAAATCAACTGCCGGAAATCTACAACGCCATCAAGATCGACGTGCAGCACAACGGCGCCAGCATCCGTCTGACCGGCGAAGTGCAGCAGCATCTGGGCGGCGGCAAGGTGCGGGCGGTGGCGCTGGGCTCGACCGACGGACTCTGCCGGGGCATGGAAGTGCTGGACACCGGCGGGCCGGTCACCGTGCCGGTCGGCAAGGAGACGCTGGGCCGGGTGTTTAACCTGCTGGGGGACACGGTGGACAACCGGGGGCCGGTCGATGTGAAAGAGCGCCGTCCGATCCATCGCGAGCCGCCGGAATTCGTGGACCTGACCCCCAAGGCCGAGATCTTCGAAACCGGCATCAAGGTCATCGACCTGCTCACTCCCTTCGTGCGCGGCGGCAAGGCCGGGTTGTTCGGCGGAGCCGGGCTGGGCAAGACCGTCGTGATTCAGGAACTGATCGCCCGCATCGCCCAGCAGCACGGCGGCTACTCGGTGTTTGCCGGCGTCGGCGAGCGCACCCGCGAGGGCAACGACCTGTGGCTGGAAATGCAGCACGCCAAGATCGGCAACACCGGCAAGAGCGTTATCGACCAGACGGTGATGGTGTTCGGGCAGATGAACGAGCCGCCGGGGGCGCGTCTTCGCGTGGCCCTGAGCGCTTTGACGATGGCCGAATACTTCCGCGACGAGACCGGCGCGGACTGCCTGTTGTTCATCGACAACATTTTCCGATTCACGCAGGCCGGCTCGGAAGTGTCGGCGTTGCTGGGCGCATGCCCAGCGCCGTGGGTTACCAGCCGACGCTGGCCACGGAAATGGGCGAGCTTCAGGAGCGCATCACTTCGACGAAGAACGGCGCGATCACGTCGGTGCAGGCCGTGTACGTGCCGGCCGACGACCCGACCGACCCGGCCCCGGCCAACGCCTTCGCCCACCTCGACGCCTTCATCTACCTGGAGCGCTCGATTGCGGCCAAGGGCATCTACCCGGCCGTGGACCCGCTGGCTTCGGCCTCCCGCGCGCTGGACCCGCAGATCGTCGGCGAAGAGCACTACCGCATCGCCCGCAAGGTGCAGAACATGCTCCAGCGCTACCGCGACCTGCAGGACATCATCGCCATCCTCGGCGTGGACGAACTGAGCGAAGAGGACAAGCTGGTCGTCAGCCGGGCGCGTAAGATCGAGCGTTTCTTCAGCCAGCCGTTCTTCGTGGCCGAGCAGTTCACCGGCAAAAAGGGCAACTACACCAAGGTTCCCGACATGCTCCGCAGCTTCGACGAGATCTGCGAAGGCAAGGCCGACGACCTGCCCGAACAGGCCTTCCTCTACGTCGGCAATATCGACGAGGTGCGCGAAAAAGCCAAGGCGATGTAAGGGTGGTATAATCACAGTATGGTTGCTGCGATTCGACAAACCGTGACGGTACAGCCTGGCGGCGCGATTGAAATCCGCTCGTCCGAGCTCGCGCCGGGACGCGGGCCGAAGTCATCGTGCTGGTGGAAACCCCCGCATCCAAGCCGGCTTCACCCCTGGCGACACTGGACGCCTTGCAGCAAAGTCTGCATCTCGACGCCCCGGCTGCATCCCAGTGGGCGGATCAAGCCCGTGCGGAACGTCAAGCGTTTGGAACGCGGGATGATCTTTCTTGACACCAATTTTCTGATCGCAGGCTTGGTGTGCAATAGCAACCAAGACCTGCGGTTGCGAGAATGGCTGGGCAGGGAAGAAGAAATCAGAATCAACGTCATCGTTTGGGCCGAATTCCTGTGTGGACCGGTAATGTCGGACCATATCCGCTTGGCCTCGGGACTTTTTCCAAACCCCGAGGCATTGTTGCCGAGTGATGCCGCTCTTGCTGCGGAGTTGTACAACGCGACCGGCCGGCGACGTGGAAGCCTGGCGGACTGCCTCATTGCCGCCACGTGCCTGCGGCTGAAAGCCGCCCTTGCCACGAACAACCTGAGCGATTTTCAACGGTTTGCGCCTATGGGCTTGAGCTTGGCTGTATCTTAGCCGGCACCAGGGCGGGTTCAGGGGACTCCCCGGACTAATTATTGGCTTCGTTTTGTACATGGGTGGTCAGTGGTCTGTAGTCGGGGGTCAGTGGTCGGGGGTGATGGGTTCGTTATTTATCACGAAATGCGGGTGGCGCTATCAAAAACGGGGAAATTTTGGGTTCGTTTGTTGCGGGCGCGTGGCGGGGAGGCATGGAATATCCGATATGGGACGGGGAGCTGCGGGCTACTGCCTGTCTCTATATACAACTCGGCGTATCACGAAAGTGGGAAATTTTGGCGTCGCAAGGGGAAAGTGCGCGAAAAGGTGTCATGCGGCCCGGAGGGCCGCCGCGAAAAGCGGAGGGATGGTTTTTCGTGAGCGGATCAGAACTCGAACGATTCTCGCGCCATCACCAGCGGGCGATGCTGCCCGATATTCAATAGCAAACCAACCGCCATGAAGCTGGAAAGCAGACTGGACCCCCCATAACTGATGAAAGGCAGCGTGATGCCCGTCACCGGCATCAGGCGCATGCAGACGCCCAGGTTGATGAAGGTTTGGGCGGCCAATAGCGCTACCAACCCCAGGGCCACCAGGCGGCCGAAGGGTTCGCGCGTGGCGGAGGCGATTTCGATGCCGGCGGCGAAGAGGACCATGTAGGCGCCCAGAACGACGGCCGAGCCGAGCAGGCCGAATTGTTCGCCGATCAAAGCGAAGATCATGTCATTGTGGGCCTCGGGGACGGTTCGGCCGACGGGGACGTTATTGAAGCCCTTGCCCCAAGCCCCGCCGGAACCCATGGCGATGCGGGCCCGCTCCTGTTGATAGCCGCCCTCCTTCAGCACGGCCGGGTCGTCCGAGAGCAGAGCGTAGACGCGAGCCCGCTGGTAGTGCTTGACGAACTGCGGCAGGTGACGGACCACCGGCAGACAGGGACAGATCGGGCAATCGGCCCCGTGGCGGTCGCAGGTGCCGCTGAACCACATCAACGGAACCAAGGCCACGCCGATGCCCATGATGGCCAGCAGATGCGCCGCACGAGCCCCCGCGACGAACAACATGGCGAACAGCGCCGGCACGAACACCATCGCCATGCCCAAATCCGGCTGCTTGAGGATCAATACCAGCGGCGCCAGCGCCAGCAAAAACGGCGGCAGCAAGCCCCAGAAGGTTCGGTAATTGGACCGAAACCGCAGATACCGCGCCAGCACCAGAACGAACGACACCTTGGCCAACTCCGACGGCTCAAGACTCATCGCACCCAGGTTGATCCAGGCGTAGGTGCCTTTGATCTCATGTACGCCGGGCAGCTTGAGGCGGTAGCGTTCGTACATGGCCGCGGCCAGCACGGTGTACGCCACCAATAGAAGGCTCAGGATGTAAAACGGCCAGGCCAGGCGTCCGATCCGCTGGTAGTTGACCGCCTGGAACAAGACCATCCCCACCACCGCCACCGCGAGGAAGAGCATTTGTTTTTTGGCGTCGGCGTGCGAGCCGGGCTGATCGACCCAGATGCCGGCCACGCCCAGCGCCGACAGCACCGCCACGGCCAGGAGGACCGGCCAGTTGGTGACGACCGCCAATTGCCGCCAGAGCCAGTTCATTGGAAGTTCACCGCCGCCAGGGCAACGCTGGAGCGGGCCGAGGGAACCAGCAGCCAGATGGCATCGCCCTTGTTGAACCTGGCCACCGACGAGGGGACAAAGACGGTAAAGACGCGCCGGTCGCGGTTGTCCAGCAGCGTGCAGCGGACGGCGCGGGAGAGGGGCGCCAAGGCGCTTTGGCTGGTTTCCAGCACCAGCGCCGGGCGGGCCTCAGCGTTTTTCCAGCAGCGCAGCAACGAGCCGCGGATGATCCAGCCGACCAGCAGAAACAGCGGCACCACCGGCAGCAGCAGCCAGGCCGCCAGCAGTTCCCGGGCCAGGGAAGGAGCCTCGGTGTGCCAGGTCCAGTTGTCGGGATTATCCGGGTCCACCAGCAGCGGCAGCTTGGAGCCGATGATGATGGGCTGGGTGCGGCCTTCCAGCACGGTCGTCGCCGAATGCGGTTGGCCTTTCCAGTCGAATTGCAGCAGCACCATCACGTCGGCCATCATGAGTTTGCCGGGCAGCAAGACGCGTTCGGGATCGAGCAGGGTCGCTTCGACGCGCGTGCCGTGATTGGCCAACCAGGCGCGTCGCCACCACTCGTGCGTTTGCAGCGTGCCGAAATATCCGACCGCCAGCAGCAATCCCATGCCCGCCAGCCACCAGAACCGCACGCGCGGCTCGGTCCAGCATCTGCGCCGGGCCTGGGGCGTCAGCGGGCGTGGCGGCGGAACAACGTCAGACGGCGCGACGGCGGGATGAGTTGTCGTCATAGGCCGACCTCAAGGTTTACGGTTCGAAGCGTTAGAGCTGAGCGCAAGGTATCCGTGTTCGATGCAAGCTTCAAGGATCTGCCGGGCGATGGGGGCGGCGGTTCGCCCGCCGCTGCCGCCGTATTCGACCAGCACGGCAAAGGCGATCTGCGGGTGATCGGCCGGGGCAAAGCCGATGAACCAGGCGTGGTTGAGCTTGCTTTCGTCCTCGCCGGTGCCGCGATACCACAGGGCCAGCGGATTGGGCTGGCGGCTGGTGGAGGGCGTCAACCGCTCGCGAAGTTCCCGGCCGGCCTCGTCATGAAGAACCTGCCCGGAAGCATCCCGCCGACGAACCGTAAAGGGGGCGGCCTGCGCGGTGCCGGTCTTGCCGGCGATCACCACGTCGTCGCGTTTGAGATACATGCCCGTCCCGGCGGGAGAATTGACCACCCGAGTCATACCTTCCCGAACCGCCGCCAGAACGTCCGCCGGCAGCTTCAGATCGACTTGATCGTTCGGATCGCCGGACAAAGTCAGATGCGGCCGCACCCAAACGCCGTTGCGGGCGATGGTGGCGGCGACGTTGGCCATTTGAATAGGCGTGGCCGCCACCGAACCCTGTCCGATGCCCGCCATCCAGGCCGCGGCCCATCGCCCTTCCGGCGGGCCGTCGTATTCGTCGGGCAAGCGTCCGCGTGATTCGGCAATGCCCAGTCCCGTCGTCCGGCCCAGGCCGAAGGTTTTGTACCAGCGCGTCAGCCCGTCCAGCCCGAGCCGGTCGGCCACCGTTTCAAAGTAGACGTTGCAGCTCCGTTCCAGCGCCTCGGCCAAGATCAGCGAGCCGTCGGGGTTGCCGTAGCTGCCGTGGTGCGGGGATTCGGAGGGGATCTGGTGATGGGCCACCAGATCGGGATGGCTCCGTCCGAACTGCGAGGCCGTCCAGCACCGCCCCACCGGATAGCGTTTGCCCCGGATGATCAGATACCCGGTACACTCGATGCCTTCGTGAATCTTGAGCAAGCCCTGGCTCGCGGCCCCGATGCCCACGATGGGCTTGACGGTGGAGCCCGGCTCCAGCGGATACTGCGTGGCCCGGTTCAGCAGCGGGCTGTTGATCTCGTCATCCCGCAGGCGGTTGTATTGCGAATCCAGTTCATTCAGGTCAAAAGCGGGATAGGAGACCAGCGCCCGCACCTGACCGGTGGGGACGTCGATCACCACCGCCGCCCCGTGCATCTCGTGTTCTTCGGATTCGCCGCCGTCGGGGTTGATCGTGCGGGCGTGGGCGAACATGCGCTGCATTTCGGATTGCAGTTCGATGTCGATGGTCATGCGCACGTTCTGGCCCGGCGTGGCCGCCTCGCTGGAAACAGACTGCTCGTCGGCGGCGGACTGCTCGATGCGGCCGCGCGAGCCGCGCAAGGCCGGCTCGCACAGCGATTCCAGGCCGGTTCGGCCGACCATGTCGTTGGGCAGATACTGGCGCAGTTCGTTGACGCCGACGTTGGGATCGTTGCGCAAATCCTCCCGATCCACCCGCGACAGATGCCCGAGCACGTGGCAGGCCGCGTCGCGGTACGGATAAAACCGGTGCGTGCTGGCCCGCAGCACCAGGCCGGGGAAGTTTTCGATCTGCTTGCCCAGATAATTCTTCACCTCCGGGCCGACGTCGCTGAGAATGACGTGGGCTTCGGTCTGCTCGGCCACGTCTTCGGCAAAACTGTCGATCTGGGGCGCGTCCTGAACCTCGGCCAGCAACCACTGCCGATACCACGGGGCCGGCGGACGTTTTTCGTGCTCGCGCACGGCCTGTTGATAGCGCCGATACCACAAATACCGCCGGCGCATCTCCACCCGCTGCACGGTCGCCCGGCGGATGCCGGCGATCTCTTCCGGGCTCTTGCCCGACACTTTTGCCAGTGTCGCCCACATCGCCTCGATCTGATTCCGCACGGCCTGCACCGCCTCGTCGGTCATCCGCTGGCGCTGCTCCTTGGAGGCCTTTCGGTAAGCCGGATCGGCATGGGCGGCGATCCACTCGCGGGCCCGGGCGCAGCCATTTTTCCTCCGGCTCGGCCACGATGGCGCGGTAATCGACGCAGGCGTCGATGCACGCCGCATCCAGCGCCACCTCCCGGCCGCGATAATCGAGGATGCTGCCGCGAACCGTCTCCGTCAGCCGGGTCCGCTTCATCGCGTCCGATGCCCGCCCCAGCCAGTGATCCTGCTCCAAAACCTGGACCTGCATCGCGCGCAACACCAGCACCATCGTTACGCCGAGGAGAATGCCGAGGATGATTTTCAGCCGACGCTCAAACATAGTTGTTGGGATTTTGGATTTTGGAATTCGGATTTTGGATTTGAAGAGGCTATCGTACGCCGTCCGTAAATCCAAAATCCGCAATCCAAAATGGGATCACCACGATCGTACTTTCCGCCGCGAGGGTTCAAAGGCAAAAAGGCGTTTGCACCGCAGCAGCACCCACAACACGGCCGGGGCCAGGACGGCGGTGTAGAGGGCGACGGTGAACTGGAGCATGGGCGAAACGTCCGAGCCGGCCAGCCAGCCTTGCAAGGAGAGCATCAGGGCGGTCAGCAATCCACCGCCCAGGGCCAGCGAGAAATGCGTCAGCGGGTGGTTGCGGTAAACGCCCCGCTGGATGGCGACGACGAACCAGGCAACCAGGCCGTAACTGAAGGCGTAAAGCCCCGGCGGCTCGCGGCTGAGCATGTCCTGCATCAGCCCCATCAGAAAACACCCCAGCAGCGCCGGCTCGCGCGGGGCGTGGATGGCGATGAAAATCACGCCCAGCAGCATCAGATTGGGCGCCGCATCGCGATAGCGAATGAACGCTCCCAATCCGCTTTGCAACCCGAGCAGCACGTAGGCGAGAATGAAACAACTGATCCAGCGCATAACCCGATGATTCTACCCTTTCACCAGCACCATCACCTCGGAAAGTTTCAGCAAATCCTCCACCGGCCTGACGAGAATCTCGGCAAAGAGCGGCTGATCGCGGCGCGGCGCAACCCGGACCACCCGGCCCAGGACGCAGCCCTGCAACGCCATCGGCCAGGCGTCGTCGGCCAAGACCACCAAGTCCCCTGCCGCCAGTTGTACCGCCCGCACCTCGCGCAGCGGCACGTCGCGGATGGCCAGCGCCCCGCCGCCCTGCCCGACGACCAGTTGCGGCGGCAGCGCCACGCGGGCGTATTCGATGGCCCCGTTGGCCGCCTTGCGAAACTTGGCAAAAGCGCCCGTCAGCCGAAAGTTCCGATCGGTAATAAGCTGAACCTGCGCCGAGCCCGCCCCGATTCGGTCGATGCGCCCGGCCAGCCCCGCGCCGTAAAGCACCGGCTGGCCAAGCCGCAGTCCGTCGAGGGACGTATCCTGCAAATTCAACGACTGCCGCGATCCGCTATCCACCCCCACGACCGGCGCCGGCGCACACAGATCGCGCAGCCGCCCCAGCCGCTGGCGGTTGACGTCCAGCCGCTGGAGGGCGGTCAACTGCCCGCTCAGGCTGGCCACTCTCAATCGCAACTGGGCGTTTTCCGACTGAAGTTCCTGGATCGTGCGGCCCTGCTCTCCCGAGCCGTTATCCGCACCGGCATCCTTGGGCGACACGTGTTCATACATCCACCCCGCCGCCGTCCGAATCGGCTTGGAGATCGGCGCAAAAACCACCCCCAGCGAATCCCGCCCGGGATTGGTATACTGCTGCGGAATCACCAGCGCCACAACGCGCTGATCGCCATGAGGGCCGTGAAAACGTGGTTGAAACGGAGGTGAAACATCTTAGGGATTTGCAATTTGCGATTTGCGATTTGCAATTGAAACGCTGGCGCGGGCCGTGAGACGGGAGGCGGCCATGATTCTTTCAAGCTCCCTTGCCTCCTGCAACAACTTGGACACCCGGGATTCCCGAAGCAGTTTTCCTTCGGTAATCAACTCCATCCAGAATGCGCACTCGTCGGCTTCTTCCTCGACGGTTCCCAGTTTGGCGATGAATTCGGCCTTGGATCGCCCCTTGCAGGCCGCACGGTAATTGGCCCCGACGGAAGTCCCACATCGGCTTAACTGGCTCGCGACGGCACGTCCCGCGGGGGTACCGGGCAACGCATCGACAAGTTGAAGGACGCGCAAAGCAAACTGCTTGGTCCGCCGCTGCAAATCGCACTCGTTCATTGCCGCTCCATTTGCAAATTGCAAATCGCAAATTGCAAATCCCCTAGATCTCGTCCTCGTCGCTTTCCATGGTGTCTTTCCAGAGCTCCAGGTTCTCCAGATAGACGCTGGTGCCGCGGGCGACGCAGGTGAGGGGATCTTCGGCGAGCTTGACGTCCAGACCGGTGGCGTTGCTGATGACGGTGGTCAGACCGCGCAGCAGGCTGCTGCCGCCGGCCATGGTGATGCCGTTTTCGACGAGGTCGGCGGCCAGTTCCGGCTCGGCCAGTTCGAGGGTGCGGGTGACGGCTTCGATGATCTGGGTGACCGGCTCCTGGAGGCATTCGCGGATTTCCTGGGCGGTGATGGTGGTCTTGCGGGGCAGGCCGCTGATCATGTCGCGGCCGCGCACGTCCATCGTCGGCTCGTTGCCGTCGGCGAAGGGCGAGGCGGAGCCGATTTCGATTTTGATGCGTTCGGCCATCTGTTCGCCGATGGCCATGTTGTAGGTTTTTTTCATGTGGTTGATGATGGCTTCGTCAAAGTCATCACCGGCCACGCGGACCGATTCGCAGACGCTGATGTCGGCCAGGGAGATGATGGCGACTTCGGTGGTGCCGCCGCCGATGTCCACGATCATGCTGGCGGTGGGTTCGGTCACGGGCAGCCCGGCGCCGATGGCCGCGGCCATGGGCTCTTCGACGAGGAAGACCCGCCGCGCCCCGGCGCGTTCGGCGCTGTCCAGCACGGCGCGCTTTTCCACGGCCGTGATTCCTGACGGAATGGCGATGACCACGCGCGGGCCGATGAAGTGCTTGCGGCCATGCACCCGGCGGATGAAGTAGGCGAGCATCGCTTCGGTGATTTCAAAGTCGCTGATGACGCCGTCCTTGAGCGGACGGATGGCGGTGATGGAGCCGGGGGTTTTGCCCAGCATCTCCTTGGCCACCAGACCCACCGCCTGCCCGTTCTGCAGCACGCGGTTGGTTCCCTTCTTGACGGCGACCACGCTGGGCTCGTTGAGCACGATCCCCTCGCCCTTGACGCACACGAGGGTGTTGCACGTCCCCAGGTCGATGCCCATGTCGATGCTGAACATGCCTAGAAGCGAATCGAAGATCACGCTGACACTCCTGGGGTCTAGCCCGATAATCCCGCCCAACTTACGACAGTAAAATACCGCCTGCGGGTTTGCACTGCAAATACTGCCGCCCCCGTCAACCGGAACCTTCGGCCACCCAGGCGCAAATTCTGCGCAATGTCGGTAAGGCGTATTACACCCTCTCGTAAGCTTCTGGGCCGATCAGTTGCGTCCCGGATGTGCGGTCGAACCGCCGAACCTGAGCCGGCCTCGTTCGTATGGTTGCATACACAGCCTGCTTTCTTCGTCCGGGCCGGGACGGCGCAGGGACACGTTCGGCAAGCCAACGGCGGCATGGCTGATTGCCATTTATCGCAAGGCAATTATTCGCATGAAAGCCATTGCTTGGATCAATCCATTCCATCGGCAGCACCCGTACGCCGTGGCCGCACTGGCGGCAATCCTGACGGTGCTGCTTCGCTTGTGCGTCAACCCCCTTCTGGGACATCGGGCGGTGTTTCTGGGCCTTACCCTGGCGGTCATGTTCAGCGCCTGGTATGGAGGCCTGCGGCCGGGCTTGCTGTGCATGGTGATCGGGTCCACCGTCAGCGCCTATCTCTGGTTTGATCCGCGTTACACCCAGCAGGAGATTCACTACAGCGACTACACCCAGCTCGGATTGTTTTTGTTGATCGGGACAGGGATCAGTCTGCTGGTCCGCAAGATTCACCAGGCCCAGGCCCAGACCGTTGCCGAAACCGCGGCGCTGCGCGAGAGCCAAAAGCAACTGCAGGCGACCTTCGAGCAGGCGGCGGTGGGGTTGGCTCATGTGGGCTTGGACGGGCGGTGGAGGAAGATCAACCAGAAGCTTTGCGACATCACCGGCTACAGCCGGGAACAGTTACTGACCAGAACTTTTCAGGAAATCACCTACCCCGATAATCTGGACAAGGACTTGGACAACATCCAACAGTTGCTGGCCGGTGAAATCAACAGTTATGCGATGGAAAAGCGGTACATCCGCTGCGACAAGTCGCTGGTCTGGGTCAATCTGACGGTTGCCCTGGTGCGGAACGAGGCCGGCCAGCCGGATTATTTCATTTCGGTCATAGAAGATATCGAGCAGCGTAAGCAGGCCGAAGCGGCCCAGGCGACCTTGGCGGCCATCATCGAATCCTCCAGCGAGGCCATCATCGGCGAAACGCTCGACGGACAGATCAGCAGTTGGAACGCCGGAGCCGAACGCCTCTTTGGCTACAAGGCGGAAGAAATTCTGGGCCGGCCGGTTTCCATTCTCGCCCCGCCGGACCAGCAGAATGAAATTCCCGAGAACCTCCAACAGGCACACCGTGGACAGCGCGTACAGCATATGGAAGCCCGACGTATCCGCAAGGATGGCCAGCAGATCGAGATTTGGCTTTCGGTGTCTCCCATCCGCGACTTAAGCGGCCGGATCATTGGCGTTGCCAAGATCGCCCACGACATCTCCGACATCAAACGCGTCCATGCGGAACTGAAAGCCGCCCGGGACACCGCCGAGGTCGCCAAGGTCAAGGCCGAAGAAGCCAGCAAGGCCAAGGATCACTTTCTGGCCGTCCTGAGCCACGAGCTGCGCACGCCGCTCACTCCGGTTCTGGCCGCGGTCGAGCTGCTCCAAAGCAGCACTCCCGCGGATTCCGACACCGCGGAGAATCTGGACATGATCCGTCGGAACGTGGAAATGGAGGCCCGGCTGATCGACGATCTGCTGGACATAACGCGCATCGCCCGCGGGAAGGTGGAACTGGACAAACGCCCCGTGGACCTGGGCACCATCCTGCACCGGGCCACGGAAGTCTGTCGGGGCGACGTTGAAGCCCGTCGGCAGCATTTCGGCGTTGACATGGGGCCGGGCTCATCCTATTGGATCGAGGCCGACGCCGTCCGGATGCAGCAGGTCTTCTGGAACCTGCTGAAAAACGCCATCAAGTTCACGCCCCCCGGCGGGTGCGTGGGCATTCGCTGCCGGCCCGATGGCCAAGGTCACGTCGTCGTCGAAGTCAACGACAGCGGCGCAGGCATCGAGCCGGAGGCTTTGCAACGAATCTTCAATGCCTTCGAGCAGGCCGAGCGGTCCATCACCCGCCAGTTCGGCGGCTTGGGGCTGGGTCTGGCTATCAGCAAGGCCTTGGTGGAGATGCACGGCGGCACGATCTCGGCCCACAGCGAAGGCAAGGGCAAGGGTGCGACCTTCCGCGTAAAGCTGCCGATGCTGTCCGCGTCTGCGGATCGAACATCATCGGCCGCCCTGCAAAAGTCGGCCGCGGCACTGCAACCGAGCGACCAGGGCAAACCTCTCCGCATCCTTCTGGTGGAAGATCATGGCGATACGGCCAAAATCATGCGACGCCTGCTGACGACCGAGGGACATCAAGTCGTTACCGCCAGCGACGTGGCCGCAGCGTTGGAATCGGTGTCGCAAAACCAATTCGATCTGCTGATCAGCGATCTGGGGCTTCCCGACAGCAGCGGTCTGGACTTGATCCGAACCCTCCGGGAGCAAGGTTCATCCCTGCCTGCCATCGCTCTCAGCGGATACGGTCGCGAGGACGACGTACGGCAAAGCCTGGATGCCGGGTTCAACGCCCATCTGACCAAGCCGGTGGATTTCCGGCGGCTCAAGACGGCCATCCGTGCCGGGGCCAACGCGCGATGATTTCACCCCATGCTGCGATGCTGAAATGCTCTCTTTCGCCATTCCGCTCGCGGCCTCGCTTGCGGCTTCGCGGATCAGCAGCCTCCCTTTCGCCGCTCTCTCCCACGCATTTCAACGGAGGCCGTGCTACACTATTTATTATGTTAGTCGCATTAACTGGCGCAAGCGGACTGGTGGGCAGCTACACGGCAGCGGCATTACAGGCGCGCGGACATCGCGTGCGAGCCCTGGTGCGCCGCACGAGCCGGCAGGACCACCTCAAAAACTTTGTGGACGAATGGCAGATCGGCCAGCAGGATGATCCACAGGCTTTGGCCGGGTTGGTGGCGGGAGTCGATGCCGTCATTCACGCCGCCGTGGACTGGAACGCCCTGGAAGAAAGCCCCATCTCCAATTTCCAAAAAAACCTGCTCTCCTCCCTGCGTCTGCTGGAAGCGGCCCGGCTGGCGTCCGTCGAACAGTTCATCTTCGTCTCCTCGGGCGCCGTCTATCACGAAATCCTGCCCGACCGCCCCTTGGACGAAAACCACCCCACCTGGCCCGATTCCGTCTATGGCGCCTACAAGGCCGCCGTCGAGCCCCACCTTAAAAGCTACCATTTCACCTACGGCATGAACACGTCCTCCTGGCGTCCGGTGGCCATCTATGGCGTTGCGCCGCAGATCGAACAATCCCTGTGGTTCGAGCTCATCCGCACGGCCAAAAACGGGGGAACCGTCTCCACCAGCCAGGGAGGCAAAATCGTCCACGTGCAGGACGTGGCCGACGCGCTGGCCTTGGCCGTGGGCGATGCAACCGTGGCCGGCCAGTTCTACAACCTGGTAGACCGCCACATGTATTGGCAGGTGGCGGCGGAGTTCGCCAAAGAGCTGAGCGGATCGGCGGCCGTCATCGAAGACCGCAAGGGCTCGGGGCCGAAGAACCAGTTCGACACCCGCAAGGCCATCGCCTTTTTCGACCGTCACAACAACCCTATCGCCCTCCGCCGCGGGTTGGACGGCGTTCGCGACTACGTCGGGGAACTGCTCAAAAATCTGTAAAGCCGGAAACGCCCACCTCCCGATGGGCCGGTGCCGGCGCTGTCCCTATAATCCCACATGCCGCAACAACGCTTCCCCGCCGCCTTGGCCGCATGCGCCGCATTGGCCCTCGTTTTGCAATCGTCTATCTGGGGAAGACCCGCCATGTCCCAAGCGTATGCCGGAAAAACACCCGCCCCCGAGTTTCCCCAGGGCCTGGACTGGCTGAACACCGACCGCCCCCTGTCCATGAAAGACCTGCGCGGCAAGATCGTCCTGCTGGATTTCTGGACCTACTGCTGCATCAACTGCATGCACGTCATCCCCGAGCTGAAAAAACTTGAGGCCCGGTATCCCAAGGAACTGATCGTCATCGGGGTGCATTCCGCCAAGTTCGCCACGGAACAGGGAACCGCCAACATCCGCCAGGCAATTCTGCGCTACGGGCTGACCCACCCGGTCATCAACGACAAAGACCTGGCCGTCTGGAACACCTACGGCATCGACGCCTGGCCGACGTTCGTCTTCATCGACCCGGAGGGAAAGATCGTCGCCCGTCATTCGGGCGAGAACGTCTATGACCTGTTCGACCGCTTCATCGCCGGCATGATTGCCGAGTTCGACGCCAAAGGCTTGATCGACCGCCACCCCCTGAAAATCGCCTTGGAGCGGGAACGGGCCAAGCCCACGCCGCTGATGTTCCCTGGCAAACTTGCCCTGGACGCAAGCCATCACCGCCTGTTCGTCTCCGATTCCAACCACAACCGCATCGTGGCCGTCAACCTGAACGACGGGGTCGTCTCCCAAATCATCGGTCAAGGCCGGGAAGGATTGAAAGACGGAACCTTCACCGACGCGGAATTTTTCCACCCGCAGGGTTTGGCGTTGGACGGCTCCACGCTCTACGTAGCGGATACGGAAAACCACGCAATCCGGCAAGTGGATCTGACCCAGGGCCATGTCAGCACGCTGGCCGGAACCGGCCAGCAAGCCCAAGCCGTCAGCGCCGGCGGGCGCGGCCCCGAAACAGCCCTCAATTCGCCCTGGGATCTACTGGTCCGCGACGGAAAACTCTACATCGCCATGGCCGGCTCGCATCAGTTATGGACGCTGGATTTGAAATCGCAAACCCTCGCCCCCTTCGCCGGCAGCGGTCTGGAAAACATCCTGGACGGCCCCCTGAAATCCGCCGCCCTGGCCCAGCCCAGCGGAATCACCCATGACGAAAAGCATCTTTTCTTCGCCGACAGCGAAGTCAGCGCCGTTCGTCAGGCCGACCTGCACGATGACGGTCAGGTAAAAACCCTCGTCGGACAAGGGTTGTTCGACTTCGGCGACCGCGATGGCGCGTTAAATCAAGCCCGTTTGCAACATCCGCTGGGCGTGTTGTATCACCAAGGCGTCATCTATGTGGCCGACACCTACAACCACAAGATCAAGCGGATCGATCTGGCCGCCCGGCGTATCGAAACCCTCGCCGGCACGGGCAAACCGGGCTATCAGGACGGCCCGGCCTTGCAAGCGCAACTCAACGAGCCCAGCGGCTTGGCCTGTTTCAACAACAAGCTCTATATCGCCGATACCAACAACCATCAGATCCGTGTACTGGATCTGCAAACCGCAACGCTGGGAACGCTGGCGGTCGCCGAAGCGGAAAGCTTCCGAGGACAAGTCATCACCCTTCCGGCCCAACATGTTCTGGCCGGCGAAGGAACGATCGACGTTTCGGTTGCGGTTCCCCCGGGGTTCAAGCAGAACCGGGCCGCCCCCTTCTTTATCGGCGTTCGCGCGACCGATGCGCAGGTGGCCGCGGTGCCGGCAATGTTCGCCTCGCGGAATATCACCAACCCGACATTCCCCCTGCGCGTGCCGGTGAAATTCGCTCCCGGAAAGACGACCGTCACGGTCGATCTGGTGGTTTACTACTGCCAGAACGGGCAGGAAAGTGAATGCCAGGCCCGACAAGTCCGCGTGGTGATGCCGCTAGAAGCCGGATCAATCGGCACAACCTCCGCCACGGCGGAGGTTCGGCTGTGACTCCGATACTTCTGAAAAACCACGGAGGCCCACTCGGAGAGGAAGAAGAATTTGAACCGCCAAGGCCGCCAAGAGCGCCAAGAAAAGAGAATGATGAATTATGAATGATGAACGATGAAGGTGGAAAGAAGAGCAGTTACATAACGGCTTGCTTCCTTCTTCATCATTCATAATTCATCATTCTGACTTCTCTTCTCCCTCCATGTCTCCGTGGTTAATTGGGGCGTTTACAACTGCGCCATCGCCTGCGAGAGCCGGCGGATTTCGTGCAGGGCGAAACCGCCCAGCTTGGGGACGCGGGAACCGATGTGGGGAACGATGCCGTGAGCCAGACCCAGGCGGGAAGCTTCCTTTAAGCGCAGTTCCAACTGCGGCACCGAGCGGACTTCGCCGCCGAGGCCCAGTTCGCCGACGGCGAGGGTGCCGTTGGCCAAGGGGCGGTTCATGTGGGCCGAGGCGATGGCCAGGGCGATGGCCAGATCGATGGCCGGCTCGACGATCTTGACTCCGCCGGCGATGTTGACGAAGACGTCGTCGGCGGCAAGGCGCAGCTCGGCGCGTTTTTCCAGGACGGCGATAATCATGGCCACGCGGTCGGCGCTGACGCCGGAGGTCTTGCGTTTGGCGGCGCCGATGACGGAGGAGGCCGTCAGCGCCTGCACCTCCACCAACAGCACGCGCGAGCCCTGCATGGCGGCGGTGATGACCGAGCCGGAGGGCTGGCCCTGAGGGCCGTATTGTTCGAGGAACAGATTGCCCGGATCGGTCACTTCCCGCAGTCCTTCGCCGGTCATCTCAAACAAACCCACCTCGTGGGTGGAGCCGAAGCGGTTCTTGATGCAGCGAACAATGCGATGCGAGTGGAACCGATCGCCTTCGAAATAGACGACCGTATCCACGATATGCTCGATGATCTTCGGCCCGGCCAGCGTCCCCGCCTTGGTCACATGGCCCACGAAGAGGATGGCGATGCCCGTGGCCTTGGCCAAATAAACCAGGTCCATGCAGCAGCCGCGAAGTTGCGTGACCGAGCCCGGCGCGGCCGGCAGGTCGGGCTTGTAGATCATCTGCACCGAATCAATCACCACCACGGCCGGCTGGTGCTTGTGGATCTGATTGACGATCCGTTCGACGTTGGTTTCCGCCAGGACCAGCAGGTTGGGCGCCCTGACCCCCAGCCGCGAGGCGCCAAGCCCGTTTGCCGGGCCGATTCCTCGCTGGTGACATAGAGAATAGCCGGGGCCGATGGATTTCCGTTCTCCTGGGCAAGCCGATTGGCGACTTGAAGAAGCAAGGTTGATTTGCCGATACCGGGATCGCCGCCGATGAGGACGGCCGAGCCGGGCACGATGCCGCCGCCCAGGATGCGGTCAAACTCGCCGATGCCGGTGGGGATGCGGGGTGTGTCAGCCTGATCGATGTCGGCAATGGCCAAGGGTTCGGCGCCTTGGGCCAAGTCTCCTGTAGCGCCGGCTGTTCCCAGCCGGGCGGTGGCGCGGGCGTCGGGGGTGGGGGCTTTGTATTCTTCGAGGCTGTCCCACGTGCCGCAGTCGGGGCACTTGCCCATCCACTTGGGGTGAACGCTGCCGCAATGGTTGCAGAGAAATTGAATCTTGTTCTTCGCCATGCAATTTCAAACCGCCTCGTTTCGCCGCTGCCTGCAAGGCAGCGCGTACTTCCAACCGCGTCTTATCATAGCCATTTACGCCCCCGAAGGGAGAGGATTCGACAGTTTGATTGTGAGGCTGTGGCACGAACGGTACAGTACACGCCGGTTGTCGCCAGCAAGGGATTTTCATGGCCGATGCGTCTGACAAAACACCTGCTGCCGTGAGCGAACTCTGCGGGTACCGGGTGCTGGAACCCCTCGGCCCCAAGGGCAGCTACCTGGCAACCGCGTCCGACGGGCGAAAAGTGGTCCTGAAAAAACTCCCCGCCGAATGCCTCCTGCGGGGGCAGTTGCACCCGCAGGTTCACGACCGCTTGAAACACGTGCGCGAACTGGCCCACATGGACGTGGCCAGCCTCTGCGGCGTCGAACGCGAGCGGAACGACGCCTACCTGGTCTGGGAATATCTCGAAGGCGTCACCCTGGAACAATACCTGATCGCCGAGCATCCCGGACAAGACTTGGTCGCCTTGGCGCGGGAACTGGCGTTGACGGTCGAGTGGCTGCACGAACTGGGGATCGTCCACGGCGCGCTGCACGGGCGGAACGTGATCGTCCAGGCCGATCAGCGGCTGCGCCTGACCCATCTCAGCCCGCTGCTCTACTACAACCCGGCCGAGGACGTGGCGGCCCTGATCGAACTGCTGCGGGACATGGCCAGCCGCCGCCATCAGGAGTACGCCCCCCTGGGCCGGCTCACCGCCCAGGTCCGGCCGGAAACCCTCACGCTGCGGCAGTTGGCGGACCAACTGGCGATCCTGTGCCGGCAGCGCGAGGCCGAGGACGAACTTCCCGGCAAGCCGCACGACGCTCACGGCATCTCGCGCCGGGCCTACCTCGCCGCGGCACTGACCGCGGCGGCGGGAATCGCTTTGGGATGCGGAATCTGGTTGATGACCGACCGGAACACCGTTCCCGCGCCCTCAACCCTGCAACAGAGGATCGTTCGCGATGAGCCTCGTTAGCCGTTATCTGGATGCGAGCCTGGCGCAGCGACTCAACCAGCTTCAGCTCTCGGCGCGAAGCGTGGTGGTCGGCAGCGTTCTCGGCGCGCACCGCAGCCCGCTGAAAGGGCTGAGCATCGATTTCCGCCAGCATCGCTTCTACGTCCCCGGCGACGAACTGCGCCGACTCGACTGGCGGGTGCTGGGACGCACCGACCGGCTCTACGTCAAGGAATACGACGAAGAAACCAACCTGCGATGCATGCTCATGCTCGACGGCAGCGCCTCGATGGCCTACGGCGCCCGCCGGGGCAGCAAGTTCGATCACGCCGCCCGGCTCGTGGCCTCGCTGGCGTATTTGACGCTGGCCCGAACCGAAAGCGTGGGCGTCGGAATTTTCGGTAAAACGCTCACCCATTACCTGCCCCCTCATTCCGGCAGCGGTCAGTTGTCCCGCATCATCAGCGTCCTGGAACGCACCAGCCCCCGGGGCGCGGCGTTGCCGGCGGCGGCGATGCACACGGTCGCCGAACGGCTGGAACGGCGGGCGTTGGTGATCGTGGTTTCGGACATGTACGCCCCCGTGCCCACGCTGCGCGAGGGACTGGCCCGCCTGCGCCACGACCGCCACGAACTGATCGTCATTCAGGTAACGGACCCCGACGAGACGCAATTCCCCTTCCAGAACTGGGTACGCTTCCGCGGCCTGGAAGGCGAACGCCCCGTCTTGTGCGAAACGGCGATCATGCGCAAAACGTACCTGGAAAATTTCCACCGACACCAGCAGGAGCTGGCCGAAAGCTGCCGGCGTCTGGGCGTGGAGCTTTACCGCTACAGCACCGACAGACCGCTGATCGAGTGGTTGACGCGATTCCTGCAACAACGATCGGCGGGGAGATGACGCAGCCCATGTTTCTCAACGCAGTCATGCTCGCGGGGATCGGGGGGGCGGCGGTGCCGCTGGTGCTGCACCTGCTGAGCCGCGCCCGCTATCGGCGTGTGGAATGGGGGGCCATGCTCTTCCTGAGCGGCGGGCCGCCACACCAGCAGCGGAGCATGAAACTCAAGCAATGGGCCCTGCTGCTGATGCGGATGACCTTGATCGCCCTGCTGGCGGTGACGCTGGCCCGGCCGCTGGTGCGGGGAAGGCTCAGCGGGCTCACCCAGGGAGGACGGGTCACCGCCGTCATCCTCGTGGATTGCTCGGCCAGCATGCGGCTGCGGGAGGAAGGCCGCACGCGCATGGCGCTGGCCCAGGACGCGGCGATGCGCATCGTCTCCAAACTGCGAAGCGGCGACCAGGTGGCGGTGATGCAAGCAGGTCGGCCGCTGCGCGAAACTGATGCCCTGCCGACCGAAGACTTGCAGGCCGCCGCGACGAAAATCCGGCTTTTGGCCCCCTCGTCCGGGCAGACCGACGTCACCACCGCCCTCAAGCAAGGCGCGGAACTGCTGGAACGCTGCGAACCGTACAACCGCGAGTTGTACCTGGTCTGCGACCGCCAGGCCTCGAGCTGGCGGCAGGCCGGCGACGCCTTTGCCTCGGCCTGGAAACAGCAGCAGGCCAAGGCCGCTTCCCCGGTCCATCTGTTCGTGGTCCCCGTCGGCGCCGGTGAATCTTCGGCCGTCGCCATCGACTCGATGGAGCTGCGGGAATCCCCGGCCGTCAAAAATCAACCGGCGGAGGTGGAAGTGCGTTTGCGCAACTACGGCCCGCAACCCCTGGCGGCCATTTCGCTGACGCTTTGGGCGGGTTCGCGCGAACTGGCCAGAACCCAGACCGCGCTGGCCGCCAACGCCGAAGGCGTCGTCCGGCTGAGCGTGCTTCTCGGGGAAAGCGGCTCGCAAGTCCTGACCGCACGGGCGCACCTTCCCGGCACCCGCATGGAAGAAACGCGGGACACGGCCATCGACGTGATCGAACCGGTCAAAGTCCTGATCCTCTGCGGCCCGCGGCGGCCCGGCGTCTTACGCGGCGCAGGCGACCTTCTTCGCCTGGCCATGGCCCCGCGGCAATCCACCGGAGAAAAAGGCCCCGACCCCGCGACCGTCAAAATGGCGACGGTGGAACAATGGCCCCAGGAAAATTTAAACGACTATCAGGTGGTGGTGCTGGCCGACGTGCCATCCGTGAGCCCGGCCCAGGGACGGGTGCTGGAACAATTCGTGTATGACGGGGGCAGCCTGTTGATCGTCCCGGGGAACCTGACTTGCGTGGACAGCTACAACGCCGTCCTGTACCGCAATGGCACGGGCATCCTCCCGGCCAAGCTGGAGCCGGCAACCGAGCTGAAGCCGACGACGCTGTTGAACATCGACCGGGGACATCCGGTGTTTCAATTCCTCAAGGGCCGATCGGACCCCGTTCCTCCGGTCTGGGTCCGGCGCTGCCTGCCGGCAACGCTCCGGCCGGACGCACGGGTTCTGGCCGACTACGCTTGCAACCTGCCGTTCCTGATCGAAAGCCAGCCGCTGTGCGGCCGGGTGCTGCTGATGACGAGCTCCGCGGACCTGGACTGGAACACGCTGCCTTTGACGAATTTTTACCTGCCGCTGATGCAATCCGCGGTGCGATATCTGGCCGCCGGCCTGCCCCCCGGCCGAAATCTCTCGGCCGGCCAGCCGATCCGGGCCAGAGTGCCCGACCTGATCGCCGAACCGCCCCCCACAATGACGCTCCCCAACGGCGCCATCGCGCACGACGGCCTGACGTACTCGGGCCTGGACTTGAGCTACGCCGACACCGATTCGCCCGGACGCTACGTCCTGCGGGGCAGAACCACGCGGGGTTCCTGGCTGCTGGACTATATCATCCGCCCCTCCCCCGAAGAGTCCGACCCGACGCCCCTGAGCAAGGACCAGTGGCGAGAGTTGCAAAAGCAACTCGACTTCGACCTGGTGGATTCCGACGACGACAGCCTTGCGGCCGTGGTCGGCTCGGCCCGGCGCGGTTTGGAACTCTGGGGCGGATTGCTGGCGGCCGTGGTGTTGCTGGCGCTGGCGGAATTGCTGGTCAGCCGCCTTGGGACACGGGAGATCGAATAAATGCTGGCCGAACTGCTATGGCGATCACCGGATGCGTGGCCCACCGCCGTGGTCCTGGGACTGGCGGCGGCGATGGCCGCGCTCTGGCTGTATCGGCCGCAGACACGCCGGCTGGCCCCGCCTTGGCGATGGATTCTGCCGGGGCTGCGGATCACCGGATTGCTGGTGCTGGCGGCCTCCATCCTCAAGCCGGTGATCCTGCGGCCGCGAACCGAAAACGACCTGGGCCAGGTGTTGATCCTGGTGGACCGCTCCGCGAGCATGAGCGTCGTGGACCCGCATAGCCCGGCCCATCTGGTAGCGCTGGCCGACGCGATGGGAATGCTGCCGGCAGGTCTGCGGAAAAACCAGGTGGCCGAACTGCAAAGCCGGTTGAACCACATGAGCGAGCTGGCCGAACAGGTAGTCCGCGCCAACCGCGATCTGGAATACGCGCGACTTTCCGAACAGGGCGTTGCGGCCGCCACGGCGCGGGCGGCAACGGCCATGAAACAGCTCCGGGCCGAGGCCGGCGAAGTGAGCCGGAAAGCAAGCCTTCCCGCCCTGGCTGCGCTGGCGACCATCCCCCCTTTGCAAGACCGGGACGCCTGGGCGGCGCAGATCGGATCAAAGCTGGAGCAGGCCGGCAGATCGCTGGCGCGGCTTCAGGAAGCCGCCGATGCGGCGTTGTATCGCCAGGACGAGCGGGTGCGGCAGGCATGCCAGGAACTGATCGGCTGTTCGCGGCTGCAACTGGTGGATCGCATGCTGACCCGGGGCGGGCTGCTGCAGAAGTTGCCCGGAACCTCCCAGGGTTTCGCCTTCGCCCGGGAACTGGAACCGCTGCCGCTGCGATACGCAAGAAAGCCGGTCCCGCGGCTGATGGTCGAAGCCACCGGAACGGCCACCGACCTGTCCGGCGCGATCCGCAAGGCGATGGAACAATCCCAGGGACAGAACGTGCGGGCCATCGTACTCTTTTCCGACGGACGCCAGACGGGAAGCGAAACGCCTCCGGTTGTGGCCGGCGCGCCGGTGCTGGCCGTGACCGCCACGCCGCGCGGGCTTGTGCGCGACCTTTCGATCATCCGCATGTCCGCCCCGGCGAGTCTCTTCGTCGGCGACACCATGACCATCCGGGCCTCGATCCGCAACAGCGGCATGCAAGACCTGCAGACCCAGGTGCGGCTGGACGGCGGCGAATACGCGCAGAGCCGGCAGATCACGCTGCCGAGAAACCGCGTCACCGATGTGGAGTTCCAACTCAATCCGCAAACGCCAGGAATCCTGCCGTTTACCGTCAGCATCCCGGCCGTGGACGGGGAAATCTCCCTGCAAAACAACGTGCAAAAAAGATGGGTGAAGGTGTTGAAAGCCGAAGCCAGAATAACGGCCCTGTCGTCGGAAGCGGGATGGGATTTTCAATACCTGCGCGGCGAACTGGACCGGGCGTCGTGGGTCAAACTGCAATCGGCGATCCTTTCGCCGGGTTCCGACCCCGCCCCGCCGGCCGATCAGTTGCTCCGGCAAGACGTCGTCATTCTCAGCGACGTGGCCCCGCAGTCGCTGAGCAGCGAGCAGTGGGACGCCATCCGCCGGCTGGTGGTCGAGCGCGGCGGCAGCCTCATCCTTCAGGCCGGACCTCGACACCTGCCGCTGGAGTACTCCGAACTGTCCCCGCTGGCGGACCTGCTGCCGTACGCGGACGCGTCCGCCCCGGCCTGGCGCGTCTGGCCCGGCGAAACGCCGGCCTTCCGCCTGACGCCGGGGCCGGAAACCGCCGACTTCCTCAAGCTGGCCGAGGGCGTCTGGGCCAGCCGCCAGCGGTGGCAACAACTCTCGGCCTTCTCCCGCTGCCTGCCGCTGAGCGGGTTGAAATCCGACGTCGTCCGCACGCTGCTGGTGGAAAGCCAGTCCGGCGCGCCGGTCATGACCGAAAGCCGCCGGGGACGGGGCAGGGTTTTTTTTCTGGGGTTCGACGAAACCTGGCGATGGCGCGACCAGAACCCCTTCTGGCAGCAACTGGTGCGTTACGCCATGGAAGAACCCTACGCCGCCAGCGACGAGGGCCTGGCCCTGGACGCCGACGTGGTATCGGCATCCATCGGGCAGCCGGTCAACGTCCGCGCCCGGGCCTGGGACGAAAGCGGCCAGATCGATCCCCCGCAATTGGAAATTCTGCAGGACGGACAGGAAACCCGCTTCCAGCCCATGAGTCCGGCCGACGGACCCGGCGCCGACCGCTACGAAACGGTCTTGACCGACTTGACGGAAGGCGACTACGAGTTGAAGCTGAGCACCCCGACGGCCAGCGTGCGCTATCCGCTGCACGTCGGAGCCCGCACCGATGAGGAAATGTCCGACCTGTCCCCCGACATCGACCGCCTGCGCCAACTGGCCCGCGCCACGGGCGGAGAACTCCTGCCCCTGGAGGACGCCAACGCGATCCCGGCCAAGCTCGCCGAGATCGCCGCCAAGTCCCCCAGGTACACCCAGCAGCCCCTGTGGGACGGGCCGTATTTGTTCCTGTTCGTCCTGGCCTGCTTCGGCGCGGAGTGGGCCTTCCGCAAACGCCTGGGTTTAGCATGAACAAGAAATGTATTACATCCCGTCCCTTCGCGTCCCCCGAGTACGATTACTCCTCGGTGCTCAAAGCCCCGGATGTACATCCGGGGCTAATGCTGCGATTCCCATCCCACGCATCATGAACACCCCCCAAACCATCCCCGAGCCCATCCGCTCCTACGTGCGAAAGTTCATCGCGCGTCGGCGACGATTGATTCTCCTGAAAGCAATCGTCAACGCCCTGGGCCTCAGCATCGCCTGGCTCCTCGCCGCATGCCTGGTCAACCGGTTCATCGCCTTCTCCCCGGCAACCCGGCTGGCTCTCTCGCTGGCCGGGCTGACGGCCGTGGGGTTCCTTTTGATCCGTGCCCTGCGCCGCGTCCTGCGGGAGGATCCCCGCTGGGCAAACGCCGCCGCGGAAATCGAGCAACTGGACGGACGATTCGGCCAGCGGTTGCAGACGGTGATCTCGCAACACCTGGAAGACCCGCGTCACCAGGCCTCGGAGCAGTTGTTGGAGCAGTTGCGGGCCGAGGTCCAACGGTTGACGACCGCCAGCCGCCCCGAATCCCTCCTGCCCTGGCGCGGGCTCGCCCGCCCGGCGATGCGCACGATCGCAGTGCTGGCCGTGCTGGCGGCGATGTGGCCCGTGAGCTGGCTGGACATGCCGCGGCTGGTTCAGCGACTGATCGCGCCCCTGGCCGACGTTCCCCCGGTGACGACGACGCGACTGACTTTCCTGCAACCGCGGACGGCCGTTGCCGGCGTCGTCTACGGCTCGCCGCTCAGGGTTGAAGTCGAGGCCGCGCAGTCCGGCGACGACACGATCCGCCTGCACGTCAGCAGCGACGGCGAAAACTGGTCGCACCTGGTGATGAAACCCCTGACGGAAACCCGGTACTCCTTTGTCTTTCCGTCCGTCGAGCGGGATTTCCGCTTCCACGTCAGCGGCGGCGACGCCGTCAGCCGAACCCAGTGGGTGCGTGTGCTGTGGCCGTCGGTCCAAAATAAAACCGAAGCCGAACACCCGGCCACAAGCCAGCCCGTCTCAACCCGCGGCGATGCCCGGGAAGACATTTCCCCGGCTTACCGCGAATCCCTGGAAATCTATTTCAAAACCCTGGGCAAAACACAAGACGAAAAGCAGCCATAGAAAGGACACAGTCTATGAACACCACCTTGCAATGGGTCGCCGCCGAAGCCCTGGATCGCGTCGCGGAAACACGCATGCGAAGCTACGCCCCGGCAACCGGGGAACTGCCCCGCTTCCGCGAGACCCTGACGGCCGAGCAGGCGACGGGCCAGTGCGCCTGGCTGCTGGCGGAACAAAACGGGCGCGACGTGGGAACGGCCACGAGCTGGGATCTGACCATGTGGGTCCGCGGCAGCGCCATCCCCTGCCAGGGCGTGGCCTACGTCGGCACCGTCCGCACCCGGCGGCGCACGGGCCGCGACGGGAAACAGGGCATCGCCAGCCGGATCATGCGGGAAACCCTCCGCCTGGCCCGCCAGCGGCAGAAAGTCGTTTCGGCGCTGATGCCCTTCCGGGCGTCGTTCTACGAACATTTCGGCTACGGCGTCGTCGAGCGGCAAAACGAGTGGACGCTCCCGCTGTCGATCCTGCCGGCAGGCGAGTTTGAGGGGATCGATTATTACCGGCCCGGCGACCTGCCGGACCTGATGCGCTGCCGGCAGCAGATCGCGCAACAAGGTCAGTGCGACATCGAGCGGACGGAGGGGATGTGGGGCCTGGCGATCAAAGCGGCCGAGGAGGGGTTCCTGGTGGTGGACCGGGACGAGACGGCCGGCCGGGTGCGGGGCTGGATGCGATTTTCCCAGAATCAACGGAACCTTCGGGACGTGCTGCGCGTCCATGATATGGGCGGCGATTCGCCGGAAGCGCTGCGGCGGCAGATGCACTTTCTGGCGAGCCTGCGGGATCAGTATTCGGCGGTGGTGATGACGTTGCCGGTGGACGTGCCGGTGAACTGGCTGATAAAGGAGCGGCAACTGCCCCACCGCCCGGTGAACCACGCGGCGGCGGAACTGCGTCAGCAGACGCGGATGGCCGTGCGTGTGCTGGATCACAAGCGGTTTCTGGAAGCCCTGCACCTGCCGGCGCACGTGCGGGGCGAAGTGGTGGTGGCGGTTCAGGAATCCGAAGGCGAGGAATCGCGATTTCGCCTGCGGATCGAGGCCGGGCGGGCTGCCGTCAGCGTTACCCAGGCGTCGGCGGTCGTCCGCTGCCCCGACCGGGTCTGGGCGGCGGTGGCCTGCGGAGATCTCCCGGCAACGCATGCGGCCGCGTGGGGTCTGCTGGCGGCGGAAAACGCACGGATTACGGAAGTGCTGGATTGCCTGTCCGCCGGCCCCAAACCCTTCAGTTGGGAATATTTTTAAGCCCCCGCCCTCGCCCGTTTCGCCGCCGCCCGCAGGGCGACGCCGGCATTTTTATGTAAAGGCGATTTTTCGGTTTGACGGACTCTCGCTTAACGATATATTGACGGGGCGCGACCGGCGTGGGCTGTTCTTAATCGCCGGCCGCTTGCGACTGGCGATTTGGTCGCGCAAGCTCGCACCCTGGATCAGCCGACGTTTTCCCCGCCCTTGACGTACCCAACCCGAGGGACCAGCAGAATCGGCGGCGAGAAACCAGCCTGCGGGCCGCCCGCTTTAGCTCTGCGATTTTTGTGATGCCCGGATCCCGCCGGATCGTGGCATTGGGAGCGAACCCTATGGATGTTCAACCCGCGCCGGTAAAAAGCGAAGAAAAGAAACTGGAGCCCCAGATCGCCTCGCCTCAGGCGGCGGGGGAATCGGCGGCCGAGGATCTCTCCCAAGACAAAGACAACACCATCAGTTTCTGGCAGCATCCGTTCGTGCAGAACGTGCTTCCCTTTTTAACCTCCCTGGTCCTGCACGCGGGTCTGGTGGTCATGGGAATCGTCGGCTATAAGGCCGCCACCACCATCGTTGCCGTCGTCAAAGAGCAGATCATCATCCCCGACGCCGCCATCGTCGAAAACGGCGACGTCGGCGCTCCGCCCCAGCCCAAGCTGCGAACCGAGAGCGGCAGCACCAACGACAAATTCACCGACGTGCCCGCCGAAACCCAGCAGGTCGAAAAAAAGAACAACGCCCTGGCCAGCGCCTTGATGAGCAGCAACGATAGCGAAGCCGGGGAAGGGCTCATCGGCGTGGGCGGGGACACCGGCATCGCCAGCAAGAGCGGCGGACTGCGAAGCCAGCGCAAAGGCGATGCCGCCGCAGCCCCCACCCCCTTCGGAGCCGTCAAGTCCACCAGCGGAAGCAGCCCCTTCATGGGCATCCGCGGCAACGCCATGCGCGTGGCCTACGTCTGCGACGCCTCAGGGTCCATGCTCCCTAAAAAAGACCGCCTGATTCTCGAAATCCAAAAGGCCATCGGCATCCTCAAGCCCATCCAGCAGTTCAACGTCATCTTCTTCCACGGCGAAACTGCCCAGGACCTCTGCCGGCTTCTGACCCCCGCCACCCCCGCCAATAAACAGAAGGTTTCTTCCGCCCTCCCGGAAGTCGAATTCGCCTCCAAAACCGGAACCACCGACCCCATCGCCGCCCTGCGCCTCGCCTTCGACCAGCAGCCCCAGTTGATTTATCTGCTGACCGACGGCGACTTCAACGGCCCCGGCGGCAACGAGGCGGTCATCCGCTACATTGTAGAGCGAAACCGCGACCGCAAGGTCAAGATCAACACCATCTTGTTTTTGGGAAGCCAGAGCGAAGCCGAAACCACAAAGTCGTTTCGTGAAGTCATGAAGCAGATTGCTGATGAAAACGGCGGAAAATTCCGCGTCGTCTTTGTGGATGACGAGACGGAATAGCCGCCACGGAAACAGAACTCGATTCGGCGGAGGCAGCGAGATCGGCTCCGGTCCCCGCCAAGATCGAAATCAGGCCCTAGATTTCTTCCTTAAGGGAGAAAAGGATGACCCGCATGCGTCGGTATTCATTTTCCAAAGGTCGTGTCTTACTGTTCGTCGTTCTGCTGGGAGCGGCCATCCTGGCCGCCAGCAACAGCTTCGCCCAGGAAGGCGGCGCTGCCGCCGGTGAAAAACCCAAGGCCCCGGAGCGCGGCATCTTCTCGCTGATCATGGAAAACCGCGACTTCGTGTTCTTCACGATCAGCGGCCTGTCCGTCGTCGCGGTGACGCTGATCCTCCAGGCGTTCATCAAGAACCGTAAATCGGTGATGATCCCCGAGGAGAGCAACACCCGCATCCGCGAAATGATCGCCGCCCGCCAGTTCAAAGAGCTCATCGAGTTCACCGAAACCGATCCGAGCTTCGTCAGCAAGGCCCTGAACCCGGCCCTTAAACGCGCCCCCAGCTTCAGCAGCATGAAGGAAGCCATGGAAACGGCCCTGGGCGAGCAGACGGCCGAACAGTTCCGCAAGATCGAATACCTCAACATCATCGGCAACCTCGGGCCACTGCTCGGACTGCTGGGCACCGTGCTTGGTATGATCGAGGCGTTTAACGCCCTGAACGCCTCCGGCGGCGAAGCCAAGCCCGCCGACCTGGCCATCGGTATCTCCAAAGCCTTGACCCACACCATGTTGGGTCTGATGCTGGCCGTGCCCTGCCTGGCCTCCTTCGGCATTCTGCGGACGATGGTGGACCGCCTGACGGTGCAGGGCGCGCTGATCGCAGAAGAGCTGCTGCTGATGATCAAGCCCGCCGAAGCCAAGCCCGCCGCCGCACCGGTTCGCACCGGCGCCGTCCCCCAACCGGCGGCCAAGAAGCCCGCCACTCCGGCTCCGGCTCCGCAGGCCTGATCGAATTTTGGATTGTGGATTTTGCCCGGTAGGGGCGACGCATGCGTCGCCCCTACGATCCAAAATCCGAAATAGGAAGGGTTTTTATGAAAAAACACGCAATGCCGGAGATGAAGGAAGGTGGGGTCAACGTCACGCCGCTGATTGATATCGTGATGTGCCTGATCATCTTCTTCATGCTGGTGGCCAAGATCGGCGTCACCACCGGCGCCGAGGCCATGGACATCCCGGAAACCATCCTCGGGGCCAAAATCGAGGACATGGGCAACACGTTGACGCTCAACGTCCGACCCTCGCTCACCCAGTCGGATTTCCCCGTCGTCACCGCCCTGGTCAAAGGCCAGCAGCAAGAACTGAGGCTCGTCGATCCGCTCACCGGCCAAAAGCCCCTGTTGATCGTGCTCAAGGCCATGAGGGCGGCCAACACCGAATTCAAAGTCATCATCCGCGGCGAACGGCAGATGCAGTACCGCTTCCTGGAACCGGTCCTGCTCACCTGCGCCGAAGCCAAAGTCAAGAACGTCAACTTCAACACCAAAAAGGTTGAAGGGGTCGTCGTCGTCAAGTAGGAATCCGCCATGAAGGTAAAAGGCGCAAAAGCCGTCCACTACGATTCGGGGCCCAACATGACCCCCCTGGTGGACGTGGTAATGGTGATCCTGATCTTCCTCATGCTCGCCGGCTCCTTCGGCGGCGCAGAGCACTTCCTGGTCAGCAACCTCCCCGTCACCGCCAAGGGCGGCGGGCCGGCCCAGAAGTCCAAGGTGCCGGCCGACGAACCCCTGGACATCCGCGTGGACTCCCCCACCCCCGACCGCTGGGTGGCCCGCGCCGGAAAAATCCAGACCAGCGACTTCGACCAGTTGCGGACGCAACTGTCCAAGATGCGCAAGGATTTCAACGCCGCCGGAACCTCCACCGACAAGGTGCAGGTGGTCATCAGCCCTGGCAAGTACGTCAAGTACGAGTACCTCATCGGGGTCTACCAGGCGGCCATGGAAGCCGAGTACACCAAAATCGCATTCTCGACGGCCCACTAGGGACCACATCATGAATAAGAAGCAACACCGCCTCTCCGGGCATCGACAACTCGTCAAAACCCGCCGCCTCCTCGCTTCGGCCGTGCTTTGCTCGGCGATGGGCGCAACCGTCTGGGGACAGACCGACGCCACCGGCCTCAACGCCCTCGGCGAAGACCGGCTGCTGTCGGAACTGGCCGGCCGCGGGCTGGACAACCTGCTGGACCACGCCTTCACCGTCGGCAACGTGTCCAAGGAAAAACGCGAAGGCGTCCTCACTTTCACGGCCCTGCGGGAGTTGACCAACCCCGCCGCCAAGATGACTCCCCGCCAGCGGCAGGAAGCCGTCCGCCGGGTGGTGGCGGGCATCGAACGCGCCTTGCCGACCCTGCGCGATCCCCGGCAGTTGATGCAGCAGGCCTCCGTACTCATCACCGAAGGCGCCATGCGCGACGTCAACACCCTGGAGTACTGGGGCGAAAACCCTCAAACCCAGGCCCAGCTCCGCCCCGTCATGGAGACGGTGGATAAAATCCTCGACAAGTGCGCCGCCGAAGCCACCGCCATCGCCGACCGCATCGTCAACCAGGTCACCAACAACATCACCCCCGCCCAGCAGGCCGAATGGACGGCCATGGACAATCTGGCCAACAGCGCCCGCTTCACCAAGGCCATGGCCAGCTACTACACCTGCCTGTCCATCGACGCCACCGACCCCAAACGCAAAGACATCGCCGCCAAGGCCCTGGAAGACCTCAAGCCCTTCGACAACTCCCAGAGCGGCGTCCAGCCGGTCATCCGCAACCGCATGGCCAAGCTGCTCATGGTCAAAGGCGATCACAGCGCCGCCCGGAAGATGTTCGCCTCCGTCCTCTCCGACACCGCCATCGCCCCGGCCCCGGAAATCGACCAGCAATACGAAGCCCGCTATTTCTCCGCGGTCTGCGACCTGATGGACAAGAATCTGGGGGCAACGACCAAGGCCCTGGAAGAGCTCAAGACCTGGCAGAAGACCAACCTGCCGCAGGACAAATCCGCCCAGGACGGCGCCGAGGCCGCCGCCGACATGCTCCAGTACCGCATCTACCTGGCCGCCGAAGCCGCCGCCGCCAGCCCTGCCGACAAGCAGACCGCCGCCGACAACGCCACCAAAACCCTCCTGGGCCTCCAGGACAAACAGCCCGCCCTCCGCGGCATCATCGCCACCCAGTTGATCTCCCGCATGAAGGAAGACGCCGACGTCGCCACCCTCAACCCGCTGCTGTTGCAGGCGGTGATCCAGCGCGCCGACCAGGAGCGGCTCAAGCCCGACGGCGAAACCGTCAACCAGAAAGCCATCGAACGCGGCATTCTGGCGGCCCGGGAAATGGTCAAACGCAAAGGCCAGGCGGGCGCTACCGAAGACCTGCTGGATTCTGCCTCGCTGCTGATCCCCTTGTTCCTGGATCGTCTCGGCCGCAGCGCCGAAGCCGCCGAAGGGTTCCTCGATTACATCCAAAACCCCACCGGTTCGCTGGAAAACAAAAACGGCGCCCTGGACAACGCCATGACCCTCATCGGTCAACTGCGAAAGGCCGACCCTTCCGACCCCGTCGCCGCCAAGGTCTACGAACGGCTGCTGCCCATCGCCATCGCCAAGCCGTTCAATCGCAAGGAATTTGCCTTCGAGTACGGCCAGCGGCTGCAACGGCTGGGCAATTACACCGAAGCGATCACCTACTACCAGCAGGTGCCCGCCAGCGACAAGCGATACCTGCACGCCCGGTTCTATGAAACCCTGGCCATCCAGCAGGAGATGGACACCAACGGCGCCAAGCTGGACAAGGCCGCCAAGGAACAGCTCACCGCCAACTTGCTCAAACGCTCCAACCAGGTTAACCACGACGCCAAGGCCGCCATGGCCGCCGCCGCTACCGATGCGGATCGCAAAAACTTCAAGCGCATCGTCATCAAAACCGCCCTGCTGTCGGCCGAGGCGGTCAAAGAGTCCGACCCCAGACGGACCCTGCAAATCCTGACCGGCTTTGAAGATCTGGCCAAGGGCATGCCCGGCGAAAGCGATCTGCTGGCCAGCGCCTGTTCCTGCGGGTCCGCTCCTACATGGAACTGGGCCAGAATCAGCAGGCAACCGAAGCCCTGCTGGAATTGCTCAAGACCAAATCCGGCGGCGAAGGCGCGTCCATGGTCTATACGCTGCTGAAAAAGCTCGACGACGACTTTGAAAAAGCCCGGCAGGACAACGATCTGCCGCAGATGCGCAAGCTGGCCGCCGCCCGCGCCCAGCTCAGCGGACACCTGGTCATCTGGGCTCGCGACAACGCCGATCCCAACATCAAGAAGTTCACCTACCAGTACATGGTCTTCGATGCCGAAACCAAGCGGCAGGCCGCGAACCTGGAAGCCGATCCGGCCGTCAAGACCGCGGGGCTGGAAACCGCCCTCAAGCTCTTCCAGACCTTGCAGACGCCGGAAGGAACCGCCATGTACCGCCAGACGCTGGACCCGGCCAAGGCCGACTTGAAATACCCCGACCCGGCGGTATTGCTCAAGATCGCCCTCATCCAATTCGACTTGGAACGCTGGGCCGCCGCCCAGGAAGGTTTGGGCCGCCTGCTGGCCGACCGCAAGCTGGGCACCGCCCAGATCGTCAAGCCGGACGAGGAGACCGTGGACAACGACGTCTACTGGGAAGCCATGCTCAAGTGGATGATCTCCACCTCCAAGCTGCCCGATCCGACGGCTATCGCCGAGATGAAGACCTCGCTGAAACGGCTCTACGTTCAGTGGGGAGCCGATACCGGTGGCAAGAAGTGGCGCGGCAAGTTCGACGAACTGCGACGCCAGGTCATCCCCGATTTCCAACTCTCCAGCGAAACCAAGTCGTAATCGTCAAGCGTCATGAAACACAAAGCCCCGGATGCACATCCGGGGCTTTTTTTATCGATCCGCAAAATACTTTCTACTTTTACTTCGCAGGAGGGATGTCTGCCGCCTTGGTCAGAATCTGCCCCGCCTTGACCCGATCCAGTTCTTCCTTCACCCAGCCGATCCGCTCGGCGTTTCGCTCCATCCACAGCGGGATCGGCGTATGCAGCCCCTGCTTGTCCAGTTCCGCAAACTCCACCACCACGTCCGCCCGGCTGTAGCTGCTCAGGTCGTGCAGCTTGCCCATGTGAATGCAATCCGTCGGGCACGGCTCGGTACACAGCGCGCAGAACATGCACTTGCTGTAATCGATGGCATACCGCAGCAACTCGCCGCCCACCACCTTGCCCAGTTTCTTGTCGAGCTTGCGCGGGGCACTTTTGTCAATGTAAATGCAATCCACCGGGCAGGCCTTGGCGCACTGATCGCACGCGATGCACTTGTCGGCCTCGAACTCATGAATCCCCCGATACCGCGGCGCAAAGCTTAGCCGCTGCTCGGGGTACTGCACCGTCACCGTCTTCTGAAAGCAGTACTTCAACGTGATTTTCATGCCCACGGTGATGGACTTGACGTTGTCGTAAATATTCTGGAAATACGTCTTAACGCTCATATTCTCACATCCAATAGTTCAACCGAACGTCCAATTATGACCAACCCCCCGGAACTTGTCTAACCCCCTCTTCGTTTCGCCGCTGCCCGCAGGGCAGCGCATTCCCGCAAAAACCACCCCTCTGGCATCCCCGTTGCGGCTCTTCCCCAGCCAGCATCTCAATGCCGATCAGACTCAACCAAGGAGAGGCCATGATCCGAGTAGCCGAATCTCCCCGACGGGCAACAACCCCCGGAACAGCCCGCCCCCACTACCAACAGACCCGCCCGATCAACGTCGCCCGTTCCGAACGTTGGCTCTCGGGCCTTACCGGCGGCGCGATGACCTATTACGGAATCAAACGCCGCACTTTTCCCGGCCTGCTGGCCGTAGCCCTCGGCGTTTTGCTGGTCCGCCGCGGCTACAGCGGACAATGTGCCGTCTACCGAGCCCTGCGGATCAACACCGCCCGCCGCGGCCAGGCCACGCCCACTGATTTTTTCGACCACGGCATCCACATCGAACAGGCCGTCACCGTCAACCGTCCGTCCGAGGAACTGTTCCGCTTCTGGCACAACTTTGAAAACCTCCCGCGATTCATGTCCCACCTGCGCAGCGTCCGCACCTTCGACGGCGGCCGCTCGCACTGGCAGGCCAACGCCCCCGCCGGTCGAAGCGTCGAATGGGACGCGCAGATCATCAACGAAGAACCCAACGCCTTGATCGCCTGGCGATCGCTGGAAGGCGCTGACATCGACAACGCCGGCTCCGTCCGCTTCATCCCCCTCACCGCCGACCGCGGCACCGAAGTGCGCGTCGTCATCGAATACATCCCCCCCGCCGGCGCCTTCGGCGCCGCCTTAGCCAAGCTCTTCGGCGAAGAACCCTCCCAGCAGGTCCAGGAAGACCTCCGCAAATTCAAACAGATCGCCGAAGCCGGCGAAGTCCCCACCACCCAAGGCCAACCCCACGGAATGTGTAAATGATTGATGATGGGTCATTAGTCATTGGTCATTAGTCACTAGTTGTGCAAATGGAGAACTAATGACTAATGACCAATGACTAATGACCAAAAACTAACCCTCAACCTTCGGAGCCTCGTCATGAAAGCAGTCACCTGGTGCGGCAAACACGACGTTCGGGTGCAAAATGTTCCCGACCCTAAAATCCTCAATCCGCGCGACATCATTGTGAAAGTAACCAGCACCGCTATCTGCGGCTCGGACCTTCATCTGTACGACGGCTATGTGCCCACCATGAAATCCGGCGACATCCTCGGCCACGAATTCATGGGCGAAGTGGTGGAAACCGGTCCCGAGGTCAAAAAACTGCGCAAGGGCGACCGCATCGTGGTTCCTTTCACCATCGCCTGCGGGCAATGTTTTTTCTGCTCCCATCAGATGTGGTCGCTGTGCGACAACACCAACCCCAACGCCTGGGTGGCCGAGAAACTAATGGGCTACTCCCCGTCGGGCCTGTTCGGATACTCCCACATGACGGGCGGTTACGCCGGGGGCCAGGCCGAGTACGTCCGCGTCCCCCTGGCCGACGTCGGACCCATCAAAGTCCCCGAAGGTCTTACTGACGACCAGGCGCTTTTCCTCTCCGACATCTTCCCCACCGGCTACCAGGCCGCCGAAAACTGCAACATCCATCCCGGCGACGTGGTGGCCGTCTGGGGCTGCGGCCCGGTCGGTCAGTTCGCCATCAAAAGCGCCTACATGCTGGGCGCGGAAAAGGTCGTCGCCATCGACAGCGTCCCCGAGCGGCTGCGCCTGGCCGAGGAAAAAGGCTGCGCCATCACCATCAACATGAACGACGAGTACATTTACGAGAAGCTCAAGGATCTGACCGGCGGGCGCGGCCCCGATTCCTGCATCGACGCCGTCGGCCTCGAAGCCCACGGCGCCACCCTCGACGCCTGGTACGACCGGGTGAAAGTCGCCCTGTACATGATTACCGACCGCGCCCACGTGCTGCGGCAGGTCATCAACTGCTGCCGCAAGGGCGGCACCGTCTCCATCCCCGGCGTCTACGGCGGCTACGCCGACAAAATCCCCGTCGGGGCCATGATGAACAAGGGCCTGACCATCAAGACCGGCCAGACGTATGTGATCCGCTATCTCCAGCCGCTATTAGATCGCATCCAGAAAGGGGAGATCGACCCCTCCTTCGTCATCACCCATCGCCTGCCGCTGGATCAGGCCCCCCACGCGTACAAAATCTTCAAAAACAAAGAAGAAGAATGCATCAAAGTCGTCCTCAAACCCTCATGACGGGACTCTTGCTTCGCATATCGCGTACGGATTACCCATCTTCCCGATGACGGGCACAATCCGCGGCACAAAATCTTTTTTTAACTGGCCCGTTTCGCAGCCCGGGGTATGTTCAACGCACAGGACCGGCCAGACCGTTCCGGCCGGCTTCTCAGATTTTTACAAAGCGTGTCCCCATGATCCGCCCAGTGCGTCAACTGGCGTGTGCGTTCTTGCTTTTGGGCACGGCGCTGACCGGATGGCTCCCCCAGCCTTCCCCCCGCGACCTGCCCGACGGCCTGCAACTCAGCTACAGCGCCTTCAACCCCTTCACCTTGCGAAAGGTCCACCTGATCCGCCCCGACCTGATCCCCTACCCCTTCACCCTCGACGTCTACTGCTGAACGCCCCCTCGGTTCCAGCCGCCGCTCTTGGGCGGGGGTGTAACGCTTGTGGAGGGCAGGCTTCTGTCCAGCCCCGTCAGGGGCGGCAGGCTCTAGCCCACGGCGTGTCAGCCGTGGGGGAAGAATGACCAA
This sequence comes from uncultured Phycisphaerales bacterium, assembly GCA_963841305.1. GTDB lineage: Bacteria > Planctomycetota > Phycisphaerae > Tepidisphaerales > Tepidisphaeraceae > CAWJBR01. The sequence continues at coordinate 1,473,934 of CAWJBR010000002.1, forward strand.
AACAGAATCAGCCCCGGAGGGGCGTAAGAGGCTCTTACGCCCCTGACGGGGCTCTTTGATTTGGCGATGTGGTTTTCCCACGGCTGATACGCCGTGGGCTAAAACCTGCCGCCCCTGACGGGGCTGAACAAGAGCCTACCCTCCACAAACGTTACGCCTTGGGCGGCGCGATCTGTCCCTTAACTTGAAATTCCCGCCTCATCTCGCTAGGTTCTACGCGTTTGCCCACCCGGGGCCGAAGCCGCGGGTTGTCTTTCACCTGTGAAAGGGCCGTCATGTTTCCACTTGCCGACCGGATGAAGCTGGTTTCTGAATCCATTACCCTCGCCGTCAGCGCCAAGGCCAACGCCCTGAAAAAAGCCGGCGTGGACGTCGTGGGCTTCGGAGCCGGCGAACCCGACTTCGACACCCCGACCTTCATCAAAGAGGCCGCCAAGAGCGCCATCGACAAGGGCATGACCAAATACACCCCCACCCCCTGCGTGCCCGAACTCAAGGCCGCCATCGCCGAAAAGTTCAACAAGGAAAACAACCTCCCCTACAAGCCCGAAAACATCACCACCGGCGCCGGCGGCAAGCACTGCCTCTACATGGCCTTCATGGCCGTGCTCAACCCCGGCGACGAAGTCCTCATCCCCGCCCCCTACTGGGTTTCCTATCCCGAGCAGGTCAAGCTGGCCGGGGGCATCAACAAGTTCATCCTCGGCGAAGAAAAAAACGGCTTCAAAATCACCCCCCGGCAGCTTGAAGCCGCCATCACCCCCAGGACCAAAGTCCTGCTGATCAACTCCCCCAGCAACCCCGGCGGCCATGCCTACACCCCCGAAGAACTCAAGGCCCTGGCCGACGTCGTCGCCAAACACCCCAACCTCATCGTCTTCAGCGATGAAATCTACGAAAAACTCGTTTTCGACGACCTGAAGTTCGTCAGCTTCGCCACCCTGCACCCCTCGTTGCTGGACCGCACCCTCACCTTCAACTGCCACAGCAAGAGCTTCGCCATGACCGGTTGGCGCATCGGCTACATCGGCGGGCCCAAGGACGTCATCGCCGCCATCAACAAACTGCAGAGCCAGATGACCAGCCACATCACCAGCTTCACCCAGCCGGCCGCCATCGCCGCCCTCACCGACCCGCGCGGCGCCGAAAGCGTCGAGGCCATGCGTCAGCAGTTTGAAAAACGCGGCCGGCACATGTGGCAACGGCTCAGCGCCTTGCCCAAGGTCACCTGCGTCAAACCCCAGGGCGCGTTCTACTGCTTCCCCAACGTGGGCACCTACTTCGGCAAGAAAGTCGGCGGCATGGACATCACCGACGCCGTCAGCTTCTCGGCTGCCCTCCTGGAGCAAAACCACGTGGCCGTCGTCCCCGGCAACGACAGCGGCTTCGATACCCACGTGCGCCTGAGCTTCGCCACCAGCATGGAAAACATCGACAAGGGCATCGACCGCCTGGCCGCGTTCCTGAAAAAGTTTTAACGCTCATTCAGACAGAAACCGCATTCTTCTTCGTTTCGCCGCCGCCCGCAAGGGCGGCGTTTTCTTTGCGCGATGACGCACGCGCCGCCCTGCGGGCGGCGAAACGAATTGCGGGCGCATAATTCGATTGGAAAAAGAATTCATTCTGCCGCCGTGAGCGCTTTTGGCGTCGTCGGCGTCATACGCCTGATCGGCGTTGCCCCCGAGGATTTCGATGCGTTCGATGCTCTGCGCCTTGCCCGTTTGCGGATCAATCTCCGCCAGCGCCCCGCACATCCGCACGTCCCCGGTGGCGATCTCGAAGTGCTGCGGCATGTTGGTCGTCATGTACTTGAGCACCCGATCCTTGCGTCGCCCGAGAACCGAATCGTACGGCCCGCACATGCCCACGTCGCTGATAAAGGCGCTGCCGTTGGACAGAACTTTCGCATCCGCCGTCGGCACGTGCGTATGGGTGCCGAAAATGAACGAGCAGCGCCCGTCCAGCCAGTACCCCAGCGCGATTTTTTCGCTCGACGCCTCGGCATGCACGTCACAGACGCAGACCTTCACGCTCTTGGGAATCAGCGACAACACCTTGTCGGCGGCGGCAAACGGATCGTCGGCCGGGAAGTTCACGAAAATCCGCCCCAGCAGGGAGAACACCGCCACCTGCACGCCGCTGTTGGTGGTCACCACCGTAAACGCCCGCCCGGCGGCGTTGGCCGACAGGTTGGCCGGCCGCACGATCCGCTCGCTGCTCTGCATGGTGGGAATAATGTCAGCCCGGCGATAGACGTGATCGCCCAGCGTGATGACGTCCACCCCGTAGGATCGCAACTTGTGAAAAAGGTTGGTCGTAATCCCGCTTCCCCCGGCGATATTCTCGGCGTTGGCCACCACCAGATCGATGTTCCGCTCGCGAACCAGCGCCGCCAGACGCTGGTTCACGATCTGCCGGCCCGGCCGGCCCACGATGTCGCCAAGGCAAAGGATACGCATGATCGCCATACCTTACTCGCTAACCGCCACCGGGGAAACCTCCCCGATTTTGGATTTTGGAATGCGGATTTTGGATTGAAAGAGGCTGTCGGATGCCGTTCTTAAATCCAAAATACTCCGGTTCCGTTGCCCCCAAGGGGGCGAAATCCTAAGATCATAGGCGATGAACGTCTCCCTGAACCATCTCGTGCTCAACGGCAACACCCCCCAGCGCAAGCCCTCCTGGCTGAAGATGCGCATGCCCGCCGGCCAGGGGTACAACGACCTGCTGCACCTGGTCAACGGTCACCGCCTGCACACCGTCTGTCAGTCGGCCAAGTGCCCCAACATGGGCGAATGCTGGGCCGCGGGGACGGCCACGCTGATGATCCTGGGCAACGTCTGCACCCGCAGTTGCGGCTTCTGCCACATCGCCACGGGCCGGCCTCCGGAACTGGACCTGGACGAGCCCCGCCGGGTGGGTGACGCCGTGGCCAAGATGCACCTCAAGCACGTGGTCATCACCAGCGTCAACCGTGACGAACTGCCCGACGGCGGCGCGGGCGTCTGGGCCGAGACCATCCGACAAATCCGCCTGCAATCTCCCGGAACCCACGTGGAAGTCCTCATCCCCGACTTCTGCGGCAAATGGGACGCCCTGCAACGGGTGCTCGATCAAAAGCCCGACATCCTCAACCACAACCTGGAAACCGTCCCCCGCCTCTACAAACGCGTGCGCCCGCAGGCTAAGTACCAGCGTTCGCTGCAACTGCTGCAAATCGCCAAAAGCCAGGGTTTCATCAGCAAGACCGGCATCATGCTCGGCCTGGGCGAGCTGTCCGACGAGATCGAATCCCTGATGGACGACCTGGTCGGCATCGGCTGCGACATCATGACCATCGGCCAATACCTGCAACCCACCTCCGAACATCTCCCGGTGGAACGCTGGGTACACCCGGACGAATTTGCCGCCTGGAAAATCCGCGGCGAAGCCAAGGGCCTGCGCCACGTCGAATCCGGCCCCATGGTGCGCAGCAGCTACCACGCCGAAAAACAGGTCCACGCCGCCCAAAGCGAATAACACCCCCTCACCGCCCGTTTCGCCGCCCGCAGGGCGGCGCGTCTTTCGGCGCACCAAACGCCGCCCTGCGGGCGGCGGCGAAACGAACCGCAGGCACAATCTCCTTTGGCTCCATGCCCCGCCGCTATTGCCATACGGGCCCGGTTGTAATAGGGTATTTGCCCCGCTGTGCGGTTCGGACAAAGGGTTGTGGACCTGAAAACACCGAACCGGCAAAAGATAGATCCGGCGACGGGCCGGATGGCGGTGGGGGCTGACTGGAGGTAACTGAAGTGCCTGAAAAGAGCAAGATGCGATTCGCCGTGATAGGACTGGGCGGCGTTGGCCCCACGCACTGTGCGGCCATCAGCCACATTCCCGACGCGGAAGTCGTCGCCGTCGCCGACCTGATCCCCGACCGCGCCAGAAGGCCGCCGAAAAGTTCGGCATCAAGCGCACTTACGGTCATTACAAGGAACTGCTGAACTGCGACGACATCGACGTCATCAGCTTCGCCACCCCCTCGGGCATGCACGCCGAGCACGCCATCGACGCCATGCGGGCCGGCAAGCACGCCATCGTCGAAAAGCCCATCGAAGTCAGTCTCGAAGCCGCCGACCGCATGATCGCCGTCTCCGAGCAGACCGGTAAAAAACTCACCGTCATCAGCCAGCACCGCTTCGACAAGGCCACGCAGATGGTCAAGGAAGCCATCGACTCCGGCAAGCTCGGCGACATCATCCTCGCCGACGCCTACGTCAAATGGTGGCGCGACCAGCGCTACTATGATTCGGGCGACTGGCGCGGCACCTGGAAGCTCGACGGCGGCGGCGCCCTGGTCAACCAGGGCGTCCACACCGTGGACGTGCTCCAATGGCTGACCGGCGGCGTGGCCAGCGTCTTCGGCCACACCAAGCTCGGCGCTCACGAACGCATGGAGACCGAAGACATCGCCGTCGCCGCCCTCACCTTCAAGAACGGCGCCGTCGGCACCCTCACCGCAACCACCGCCGCCTACAACGGAATGCCCGTCCGCATCGATATCTACGGCACCAAGGGCAGCGTCATCATCGAAGGCGACCACCTCAAGGCCATGACCCTCCGCGACGGCACCGTCATCACCGGCGAAGGCGCCGCCAGCCACGCCGTCTCCGTCGCCAAGGGCGGCACCGCCAGCGTCCGCGAGGAAGCCGGCAACCGCCAGAAAGACGCCAAGCACGGCGCAACCTGGGGCGACTCCCATCGCATGCAGATCCTCGATTTCATGCACGCCATCCGCACCAACGGCACGCCCCTCATCGACGGCCGCGCCGCCCGCAAGCCCCTGGAAGTCGTCCTGGGCGTCTACGAATCCTCCCGCACGGGCAAACCCGTGACCCTCAAGTAACCCCCGAAAAACAGCGGTATTCGTAACTTCAAAGCCCCGGATGTACATCCGGGGCTTTATTTTTCCCTCACCGAGCAGCTTTGGAAAACTGCCTGTAAAGCTGCGCATACTTCCCCCGCAGCCGCAGCAGTTCCCGATGCGTTCCCCGCTCCACGATCCGCCCCTGATCGACCACCAGAATGCAATCCGCCCGCACGATGGTGCTCAAGCGATGGGCCACGATAAACGTGGTCCGGTTGGCCAGCAGTTTCTCCAGCGAATGCTGCACGATCTGTTCGGTGGCGGTATCCACCGAACTGGTCGCCTCGTCGAGCATGAGAATCCGCGGATCGGACAAGAACGCCCGGGTGAAGCAGATAAGCTGCCGCTGGCCCAATGACATGTTCGCCCCGCGCTCGCCGACCTGCGTCTGGTATCCGTCCTGAAGCTGCATGATGGCTTGGTGAGAACCGATCGCCCGGGCCGCCTCCATCACTTCCCGATCGTCGGCCTCGGGCTTGGCATAGCGGATGTTCTCCATCACCGTGCCGCTGAACAGGTAGTTGACCTGTAAAACCAGGCCCGTCTGTTTGTGCAGCGATTCGCCGGTGACGTACCGAACGTCGTGGCCGTCAATCAGCACACGCCCCTGCTGCGGCTGATAGAACCGCGCGATGAGCGAAATGATGCTGCTTTTCCCGCTGCCGGTATGGCCCACCAGCGCGACGGTCTGGCCCGGCCGCGCTTCAAAGTTGATGTCGAAAAGCACCGGCCGATCCGGCTTGTAGCCGAAGGTCACATTTTCAAATGCCACCCGCCCGGCAATCCGCGGCAGCGGCCGCGCCCCGGGAACGTCGCACACGCTCGGCTGCATGTCCAGCAGCGAAAAAATCCGCTCCGCCCCGGCCATCGCCTGCATCAACTGATTGGAAAAGTTGCCCAGGTTGACGATCGGGTCGATAAACCAGTTCCAGTACAAATACGCCGCGACGATCGACCCCACGCCCTTCTCCGGCGTGATCCGTCCCATGACGAACAAATACCCGCCGAAAGTGAGGATAATTGCCTTTCCAGTAAAACCAACGATCTGCAGGAACGGCTGGTACATTCCGTTCAAGCTGGCGGCCCGAACGTTGTTGTCGGTGTTGCGCTCCTGCATGACGTTGAAGTTGGCGATGTTGGCGTCCTGCCGGTTGAAGGCGGTGACGACGCGAACGCCGGTGATGTTCTCCGCCAGGTTGGTCGCCACCCGCGCGTACCCCTCGCGCACCACCTGCCAGCGCACGGCGATCTTGCGGGTAAAGAGGCGGTTGCCGACGTAAACCACCGGCCCCAGCCAGCCGACGGCCAGAAACAGCCGCCAGTCGGTCACCGCCAGCATCACCGCCGCCAGCGTGATCATCACCAGACTGGAAAGGACCAGCCAGATCCCCCACACGTTCACTTCCCGCAGGCTGCTGATGTCGCTGGTGCAGCGGCTGATGATCCGCCCCAGCTTGGTCTTGTCGTAATAATCCATCGACAACTGCTGGAGCTTGACGAACAACTGCCGCCGCAGATCGAATTGGACGAGTTCGCCGGCAGTGCTCATCAGCAAAATCAAAAACCGCTCCAGCACGCGCACCGCCCCGACGCTCAAGGCCCAGATGCCGATGATGCCCCCCGCAACCCGCATCGCCTGCCCCGCCGTCGGGCGGGCGGCTTCCGGCGTTTGCGTATAGCCGGTGACGTAATTAATCAGCCGCCCCATGAAATACGGGGAAAGCATATCGAGGATCAGCAGCACCAGGCCCAGCCCTATCCCCAGCAGGTAATAACCCCGGTACGGCAAAAGTTCCCGGCCCAGCCGGCGAATCAGCGGCCACTCGATGGGGCGATAGCGCGATTCCTCGTCGTCGCTGCGCAGTTCCTGCGCGGGCGCCGGAGAAGCGGCGGCCTTTTTTCTCAGGAAGATGGTCGAAAACAATCCCACAGCTCAGTTCCTGCCCTGAAGCATCCGGTCCATGTGGCTGGGTCGATCTCCCTCGGCGTCCAGCGTCACCTCGTCGCCGGTCAACTGAATCGCGGCAATCCGGCGGTAATGTCCGTCCTGTTCCAAGAGCTGCTGGTGCGTGCCCGCCTGGGAAATATGCCCGTTTTCCAGCACCACAACCAGGTCCGCCCGGCGAACCGTGCTGATGCGGTGGGCGATCAAAAACGTGGTCCGGTTGAGCATCACGACCCGCATCGCCCGGTGGATCAGATCGTCCGTTTCCGGATCGATGGCCGCCGTCGCATCGTCCAGCACCAGGATGCGCGGATCCTGCAAAATCGCCCGCGCGATGGCCAGCCGCTGCTTCTGCCCGCCCGACAGCGATGCGCCGCGTTCGCCCAGCATGGTGTTGTACCCCTGCGGCAACTGCTCGATGAACTCATGCGCCTGCGCCAACCGGGCCGCGGCCTCGATCTCGCCCATCGTCGCCCCCGGCCGGCCGTAGGCGATGTTGGCGGCCACGCTGTCGCTGAACAAATACGTCTCCTGAAACACAAACCCCACCTGCGACCGCAAGTCCGCCAGCCTCACCTCGCGCACGTCAAAGCCGTCCACCAGAATCCGCCCCTCTTGCGGGTCATAAAACCGGGCGATCAGATTCACCAGCGTGGTCTTGCCCGCGCCCGTCGGCCCGACCACGGCCACGACGCTGCCGCCTTCGGCCTGAAAGCTCACGTCCCGCAGGATCGGTTTATCCGCCTGATACCCGAAGGTGACATGTTCGAAGGCGACCGCCCCGGGACCGCCCGGCAGCGGTCGGACGTCGGCCCGCTCCCGCACCGCCGGCGGGGCCAGCAACACCTCCTGAAGCCGCCGGGCCGAGGTGATGGCGTTCTGGTATTGCTCGTTGATGGCCGAAACCTGTTGCAGCCGGCCGAGAATCGCCCCCATCGCCGCCCCGAGGATCAGAAAATCGCCCACGCCCAACCGCCCCCGGATCACCAGCACCGCCACCAGAAAACAGAGCGACAAGTGCGAAATCGAGCTGATCGTCCGAATCGTCGGCGTGAAATTGACGTACATCCGGATGCGTTTCATGATCCGTTCGTAGAACAGATCGCACGCGGCCGAATACTTGGCGATCTCCTGCCGCTCCGCGGCGAAAGCCTTCACGACATGAACCCCGGCGATGTTCTCGGTGAGGATGCTGACGCTCTTGTCGTCGGCCTCCATCACCAGCGGATTGAGGGCCTGAACCTTTCTGGCGAACCGAAAAATATAAATCATCCAGAACGGCGCCGGCGCCAACGACAGCGCCGCCAGCCAGGGGCTTCGCGTCATCAGCAGCACGATATACCCGCCGACGATCAGGACGATTTCCAGGCTGGTCAGCACGGCCGTCTGAAGAAAGGAGCGGACGTTTTGCAGGTCGTTCAGGGCCCGGTTGATGAGCTGCCCCGTGGACATCGCATCGTGGAAGGAAAACCCCACCCGCTGCAACTTGTCGTACACCGCCTCGCGCAGGTAATACACCAGCGTCATGCTCAGCCGGGCGTTGGCCACCTCGCGCAGGTAGCGCAAGACCGCCGTCATCAGCACCACCGCCATCAGCCACAGCATCACCCGCCGCAACGCCACGGCGTCGGCCTGACTGCCCGCCAGCCAGGCCCAGAACCGCTGATCCCGGGCCGATCCGGGTTGCAGGCGGTTGATCTGATCGGCCGCCCGGGCCATCTGGTTGGTGATGAACACCTCGGCCCCGATCGTCACCGTCAGATACGCACACGCCAGCGCGACATGAAACTTCACCGGCCGCAGAAATCCGAACATCCACCCCAGCAACTGCCAGTTTCCCATCGCCCCACCCTTTTTGCGCAGCGGCGGCGCATGCACGGCCGGCGACGGAGGTATTGGAGGGGCAGCGGATTGTGTAGCCACGATGGTTTACTTTATCGAACTCTCCCATACGCTAGCGTCTGCTGCGGTTGCGTCAACGGCCAATCCCCGACCAAGGCCGCCGGCACGCCAGAAAAACCGTCCATAACCTTGGCAAATCACAAGACTTGTCCTGTTTCGGGCCGCGCCGGATCGGGGTCGCCTCCGCGGTTGTTCGCAGAAGAACGCCAGCCACAGCCGATAACAGGGGCAATGGGTTGTTTTTCCTGTCCCGCTCGAGGTCTGAAGGCGCTGACGCGCGCCGCCGCCAAATCCGCCGCCGCCCGATTGCGGCGGCTGGGGGCCTTGCCCGTTCGCACCAACTGGCCCGCCCGCGCCGCCCTCTGCGCCCGCTGCCCGCTGTGCGTCGTTCGCGGCGGCGTCGCCTATTGCGGCACCCCCTTTCTCCGGCACCTCGCCCGCGACCCCGCCCTAGACGGCTGCGGCTGTCCCTGCCACGAAAAAGCCAAAGACCCCGCCGAACACTGCCCCCTGACGAACCACAACCGCCCCGCCCAACGTTCCCCAACCGCCTGCGATTGCAAATGGTGTTCGATCGCCTGACCCGCGTTTCGCCGCCGCGAAACGAAAATCCACGTATAATCAACGCTCTATGACCTCACAACAGCGTCCTCTTGCTTTGATTACCGGCGCGTCCAGCGGCATCGGCTACGAGCTGGCCAAGGTCTTCGCCCGCAACGGCTATGACCTGGTCCTCACCGCCCGCAATCGCGAGCAGCTTCAGCGCGTGGCGGATGAAGTCCGCGCCTTCGGCATTGACGCCGAGGTTTTGCCCGCCGACCTGGCCGACCCCGCCGCCCCCCAGGCGATTTTCGACCACCTCCACCAGCCATCCCGCCCCTTGGACGTCCTGGTCAACAACGCCGGCTTCGGCACCTTCGGCCCCTTTGCCCAGAGCGACCCGGTCAGCCAGATGCAGATGATCCAGGTCAACATCGCCGCCCTGACGCACCTGACGCGGCTGTTTCTCCCGTCGATGCTCGCCGCCCGCCAAGGCCACATCCTCAACATCGCCTCCATGGCCGCCTTCGCTCCCGGCCCTTTTCTGGCCGTCTACTATGCGACCAAGGCCTACGTCGTCTCCTTCACCGAAGCCTTGGCCGAGGAACTCCGCCACAGCGGCGTTCGGGTAACAGCCGTCTGTCCCGGCCCCACGAAGACCGACTTCCAGCGCCGCGCCGGGGCCGACCGCTCCTCGCTCTTCCGCGGCCACGTCATGGACGCGGCCGCCGTCGCCGCCATCGCCTTCAAGGGCTTCCGCCGCCGGCAAATCCTGGTCATCCCCGGCGGGCGCAACAAGTTTCTGTCCCTCGCCGCCAAATTCGCCCCCCGCAAGCTCGTCCGCCGAGCCACCCGCAAGCGCAACGAAAACCGATGAAAACACCGGGGCTCGAAATTCCACGATTCCCCGCTGTACGGCGGCTCGGCCCGACGCTACCCTAACATTAGACGAATGAGCACCGTGGTTCAGGACATTCTCGGGCAAAGTGGCGCCATCGCCCGGCGGCTGGGGGACAAGTACGAATTCCGCCCCCAGCAGCTTGAGATGGCCACCGCCGTCGAGCGGGCGTTTGCCGAGGGACACCATCTGCTGGTGGAAGCGGGAACCGGCGTCGGCAAATCCTTCGCCTACCTGCTGCCGGCCATTGATTACGCCGTCAAACGCAACAAGCGAATCGTCATCTCCACCCACACCATCTCGTTGCAGGAACAGCTCATCGAGAAGGACATCCCGCTGCTTCAGTCCATCTACCCCGATGAGTTCACGGCCGTGCTGTGCAAGGGACGCGGCAACTACCTCTGTCAGCGCCGGCTGCTGATGGCCAGCCAGCGGCAGAACACGCTGTTTGAAGCCGACCGCCAGCGCGAATCGCTCTGGATGATCGAGCAATGGGCCACCGAAACCGGCGACGGCTCCCTGGCCGACCTGCCCAACGTTCCCGAGCACGACGTATGGGACAAGGTCTGCGCCGAACACGGCAACTGCCTGGGCAAAAAGTGCGACTTTTACGCCAAGTGCTTCTGGCAGGCCGCCCGCCGGCGCATGCAGGGCGGCAAGATTCTCATCGTCAACCACGCCTTGTTTTTCTCGGATCTGGCGTTGCGGGCCGCGGGGGTGAATTATCTGCCCAAGTATGACCTGGCCATCCTTGACGAAGCCCACACCGTCGAAGACGTGGCCGGCCAGCATTTCGGGCTGAAAGTCAGCGAGGCCGGCGTCCGCTATCAACTGCGCAACCTCTACGACGCCAAACGCGGCAAAGGCATGCTCTCCGTCCACGGCGCTGCCGCCAACGACGCCATCCGCGACGTGATCCAACTGCACGAAGTCAGCGAACGCTTCTTCGCCGGCTGCATCCAATGGCAGGAACGTTTCGGCAAGAGCAACGGCCGAATCCGCGAGCCGGGCATCGTCGATAACACCCTCACCCCCAAGCTCAAGGAACTGGAACTGCACCTGAAGGCGATGCTTCCGGGGCTGGAATCCGAGCAAGAACTGGCGGAGCTATCCAGCGTGGCCGACAAGGTGGGCATCCTGGCCGAGGAGATCGACGCGGTGCTGACCCAGAAGCTCAACGACGCCGTCTATTGGATGGAGGTTGCCGCCCGCACCCCGCGCCGGGTTTCGCTGCACGCCGCCCCCGTCGATGTCGCCGACGGCCTGCGCCGCCACCTGTTCGAAAAACTCCACAGCATCGTCCTCACCAGCGCCACCCTCTGCACGGGCGTCTCAAGGACGTCTCGAAACAAACCCCGTAGCACGGGCTTCCAGCCCGTGCCGGAGGACAATGATCCCGCCTTCGCCTACATCAAATCCCGACTCGGCGTGGTAAAGGAGAAAACCCTCGCCCTCGGCTCGCCGTTCGATTACGGGCAGCAGGCCACGCTCTACGTCGAAAGCGACCTGCCCGAGCCCAACGACACGGCCCGCTTTCTCCCGGCCGCCTGCGATAAGATTCTGCATTACCTTCAACAGACCCAGGGCGGGGCGTTCGTCCTTTTCACCAGCTATTCCATGCTCCGCGATGCGGCCAACCGCCTGGCCGGTGCGATCCAGGAATTGGGCTATCCGCTGCTGGTCCAGGGACAGGGCACCCCCCGGCGGGTCTTGCTCGAACGCTTCCGGCAAACCCCCAACGCCGTGCTGTTCGGCACCAGCAGCTTCTGGCAGGGCATTGACGTTCAAGGCGACCAGCTCCGCAACGTCATCATCGTCAAACTTCCCTTTGCCGTCCCCGACGAACCGGTCGTCGAAGCCCGCCTCGAAGCCATCCGCCGCGCCGGCGGCAACCCCTTCATGGACTATTCCGTGCCCGAAGCCATCATTAAGCTCAAACAGGGCTTCGGGCGCCTGATCCGCTCCAAAACCGACCGGGGCATCGTCGTCATCCTCGACAGCCGCGTCACCTCCAAACGCTACGGCCGACTCTTCCTGAGCGCCCTGCCCCCCTGCACGAAAAAAATCCTGTGAATTTTGGATTTTGGATTGCGGATTTTGGATTTGAAGAGGCTATCGTACGCCGTCTATAACTCCAAAATCCGCAATCCAAAATCCAAAATCGCTTTGAACTTCCCCCCGCCTTTGGTACTCTGCCAAGCTGTCTTACAATAGCGCGGATCAGACAATCTTTTTGAAGGATGCAGGCATGTTCGGCAATAAAATCGGTTGGGCAATCTCCGCCGTCCTTGTGCTGTTGTGGTGCGGTCTGATCTGGTTGATCTACAGCGCCGACGCCACCACTCTCCCCACCCCTTTCAGCCTCGATTCATCCAAGTTTGGCAAGCTGCAATTGCCCGTGGACCCGGCCAGCCTGCTGCCCGCCATGTCCGTCGAGAAAAATGCGGGAGATCTCTACCGCAAGGCGATGGGCGATTATGACGTTCGCGGCAACTATTACGACGGCATCCTCAGCAGCAAAACCATCCGCCCCGCTGATTTGAAACAGCTTCCCCTGGTCGATTGCCTCGTGCAGGCCACCCCTTTCAAGAACATCACCCTGATGACGGCCACTCCCGCCGACGTGTTGAACTACAAGACTGAGAAGCGGGCCATCGTCGCCCTGATGAACGTCGGCTCGATCACACTGATTCGGGGGGACGTCGCCCTGAAGGCCAAAAAGGTGGACGAGGCCCGCAAGTATTACAACGCGGTTTTTGCCCTGGGCGTCAAGCTGTTTGAGGAGCGGGTGGGGTATGACGAATACGACACCGGGCTGACGCTGATGATGCAGGCCGCCCAAGCCCTGGCCAAGCTCGAGACCGACGCCGGCAACTCGGAAAAGGCCGCCTCTTACAACGCCTTCATCGCCGGCTGCGAAACCTACACCCGCGACAACGTCTTGCCCATCCTCCAGGTTTTCCGCGCCATCGACGACCGGCGCATCGCCAAACACGCCGGCGACGTCCTGGCCCTGGCCACGGCCGAAAACATCCCCGAAACCATGTGGCGGATCGAAGCCATCCTGCAACTGGGGCGCTACCGCTTCAACGCCGGCAGCGCCTCCGATCAGCGGGCCGCCACGCGAACCCTTCGCAAGCTCGACGGCGACGGCAACCCCGTCATCCGCGCCGCCGCCAAGGCCGCTCGCGAGCTCACCGTCGAAGAATACCGCTCCCAGGGCGGTTGACCCGTTTCGCGGCTGCCCAACGGGCAGCGTTTCTTTACCCCAAACAGCTCCCGCTGGCCCGTACCCTACCTTCAGGGCTATAATCGACCAACCCGCTTGGAGTGACTGGATGGATACGCAGTTATTGCCGGACAACGTCCTGACGACACAATTGAAGAAGGTGGTGAACTGGGCTCGACGCAGTTCGCTCTGGCCCATGCCCTTTGCCACGGCCTGCTGCGGCATCGAACTGATGGCCACCGCCTCCAGCCGCTACGACCTGGCCCGCTTCGGCGCCGAGGCCATGCGCTTCAGTCCCCGCCAAAGCGACCTGCTCATCGTCGCCGGCCGCGTCACCATCAAGGAGATGCCCGTCCTCCAGCACATCTACCAGCAGATGACCGAACCCAAGTGGGTCATCTCCATGGGCGCCTGCGCCAGCACGGGCGGCGTCTTCGACGCCTACGCCACCATCCAGGGCATCGACCAGTTCATGCCCGTGGACGTCTACGTCCCCGGCTGCCCGCCCCGCCCCGAAACGCTCATCGAAGGCATCATGGCCATCCAGCGCATCGTGGACCAGGAAGGTCTCCCCACCGGCCCCCGCCGCCCGCTGCAAATCGCCGTCGAACCCAACTACCAGAATCAGCCCCAGCCGGTTCCCCTGACCGTCGGAGGACAGAAAAGAGAAGTCGGAATGATGAATGATGAACGATGAAGGTGAAAAGAAGAGCAGTTTACAGAACAGCTTGCTTCCTCCTTCATCATTCATAATTCATCGTTCATCATTCTCTTCTCCCCCGCCCGGAAATCACCTCGGCAACGTGGTCATAGACACTGGCCAGAAACCCCAGAAACGGAAACTTATCGCGCGGAAACGGCGAAGGCCCAAGGCGCTCCATCGCCGAAGACTCCGGCGGCTTTGGCGCTTCGGGCAGTTCCGCCAGCTTCGGTGAATTCCAGAACGTTTCAGGCTCGCCAGGCAACTCTTCGCTCATCCCCGTCTCCTCTCAGGAACCGTGCGACCCGCTTCTTTCGTTTCGCCGTCGCCCGCAGGGCGACGTGTCTCTTTACGACGAACAGATGCGTCAATACTCCACCACCGCGTCGTTGGACAGCGCCAGCGTTTTGCGCAACTCCTCGGTGGACAAATTCGTCAGCCACTCGTCGCCCGTGCCGACGATCTGATCCGCCAGCACCATCTTCTCGGCCAGCATCCGGTCGATCCGCTCTTCCATCGTCCCCAGGCACACGTACTTGTGGACCTGCACCTTGCGGGTTTGCCCGATCCGGTGCGCCCGGTCGGTGGCCTGCTGCTCCACGGCCGGGTTCCACCAGCGATCAAAATGAAACACGTGATTGGCCGCCGTCAGGTTCAAGCCCAATCCGCCGGCCCGCAGCGAGAGAATGAAAATCTTCGGCCCGCCCGTGGGGCACTGGAACCGGGCGACCATCGCGTCGCGATGCCGCGCCGGAACGCCGCCGTGCAGGAAGAGCGTTTCCACCTTCAACCGCTCGGCAAGAATCTTTTCCAGCAGGTGCCCCATCTCCCGGTACTGTGTGAAGACCAGCGCCGCGTCCCCTTCCTCCAGCACTTCTTCCAGCATCTCCACCAGTCGCTCGCACTTGCCGCTGCGGCCGTCGAGTCCGGTGGTTTCCTTGGTCAGCAGCGCCGGATGATCGCAAATCTGTTTCAGCCGCGTCAGCGCCGCCAGGATCAATCCCCGTCGGCGGATGCCCGTGGCCGAATCGATCTGCCCCAGCATTTCGTCGGTAATACGCTGGTAGACGCCCGCCTGCTCGGCCGTCAGGTTGCAGAACACCCGCATCTCCATCTTTTCCGGCAGATCGCCCACGATCTGCGGATCGGTCTTCACCCGCCGCAGCACAAACGGCTGAATCAGCTTCCGCAACAGCCCGGCCCGGTCCCGGTCGGCCAACCGCTCGATCGGCACCGCGAACCGCTCGCGAAATTCCCCGGCCGACCCCAGCAAGCCCGGATTGAGAATCTCCATGATCGACCAGAGTTCCGAAAGATGGTTCTCGATCGGCGTGCCCGTCAGCGCAACACGGTGCGGCGCCGACAGCGAACGAATCGCCAGCGTCGATGCCGCCGAGGGATTCTTGATCTTCTGCGCCTCGTCCAGCGCCAGGCGATGCCACACCACCCGGCGCAAATCCTCCAGGTCGCGATGCGAAAGGGCGTAGCTGGTAATCACCAGATCGTGCCGGTTGGCCGCCTCGGCCAGCGCCTCGCCCTCCAGCCGCTGCGGCCCGTGATGCACCAATACCCGCAGCGACGGCGCAAATCGCTCCACCTCGCGCACCCAGTTGCCCACCACGCTGGTGGGGGCAAACAGCAGCGTCGGTCCCAAAGACGAAGACGGCTTTTCCCGCTCCTGAAGCAGCAGCGCGATCAACTGGATCGTCTTGCCCAGGCCCATGTCGTCGGCCAGACACGCCCCGATGCCCAGTCGATCCAGAAACGCCAGCCAGTCCAGCCCGCGAAGCTGGTACGGCCGAAGCAACCCTTGAAACCCAACCGGCTGCAACGAAGCCTGCATCCGCGTCGCCGGGATCTGCTCCAGCAGCTCTTCGATCCATGACGTGCCGGTGATGCCCACCACCGGCAGGCCCGTATCACTCTTGGACGCGGTAAATGTCGTGCGGATCGCGTCGGCCAGTGTCATCCGCCCGGCCGGCTTGCTCGCCATGAACAACGCCGCCCGCTGCATGGCATCGATATCCATCTGCAGCCAGCGGCCCTGATACCGCACCAAAGGCTGATCCTGCTCGGCCAGGCGGATAAACTCCTCCCGCGTCATCCGCAGATCCCCCACCGCCACCTGCCAATCGAAATCCAACAGGCTGTCCAAACCGAATCGCCCGCTGCCCAGTTCAAAGGGCCGGCTTCCCGTCCCCCCGCCGCCGGACGGCATCCTCACGTTCGGATCGTCCGGATCCTCGTGCGGATGGACCAGCAGTTGCAAACCCAGTTCCCGATCCCGCCGGGCCACCCAGTCCGGCAGAAATACCCCAAATCCCCTCTCGGCCAGTTGCGGACCCCAATGCCGCAAAAACGCGTGCGCCTCGATCGCCGACAGCAACATCCCCGCCGGCTCGGCCTGCGACAGCACCCGCTCGACCAGCAGATACGCTTCCGCCGCCCGCCCCAATTCCTCCACGAGCTGCGCCCGCCGATCCATCAGGCTGCGTCCCAGGATGGTCGGCGGCTGCGTCCCCTGTTCCCAAAGGCTGGCGGCCTCCACGAACTGCCCCTCCTCGTCCAGCGATTGAAGCTGGAACGTCAGCCGCCAGTCCGTTGCTTCGTCTTCCGGCTCCAGCAGCGTGAAGCACAGCCGCATCGGCACGGTATACCGGCCTTCGTCCATGCGCGCGGTCCAGACCCGCACGTACTCCGTCAGAACCGCCGCCTGCTCGCGGGAAACGGGCACCCCGCGCTGGCTCCCCAGGAGCCCCGACAGCCAGCGCACTTCCATCGGCGCCATCGGCTCTGCCGCCCGCTGGTGAATGTTCTGGAAAAACGGATCCTCGCTGACCGCCCGGCGGATCAGCGCGTCGGCCGTCGTGTGCAAAAACGATTCCACCAAACGATGCGGCTCGATCTGTTCCGGCGGCGCATCCCCCATCGCCCGACAAACCGGCGGCATCGCCTCCACGAACTGCTCCAGCCAGGAAAGCTCCGCGCCGTCGCACACCGCCAGCCGCCAGATCCCGCTCGGCTCCCCCGCGGCCTGCTCCACGTCCGGGTAAAATTGCCTGGCCGCCAGCCGGCTCGTCACAAACACCCCCAGCCGCCGCCAATAGCGCACCGAATCCCCGCACGCCGCCGGCGAAACCTCCGGCAGCGACGCCAGCAGATCCACCGCCTCGGCCGCCGAAAACGCCAGCGTCGGCACCTGGACCACCGTCAACGCCGAGTCCCCTTGTGGCAACCGCAGCCCAAGCTGCGATTCCTTAGCCACCGAGGCCAGCAGCGCATCCGACGACCATTCCCCCAGAATTTCGCGCAGCCGCCGCGGCGTCTCCGCCGCCTCGCCCGGCAGGTTGATCGCCCAGACGTGCAATTCGTTTTGATGCCAGATTGCCTGCAGCATAGCGCTCATGGAATACCACGTGCCCTCGCCCGATGAGCCGGCCACTTCCGACCCCG
The DNA here is from genome assembly GCA_963841305.1 of uncultured Phycisphaerales bacterium. GTDB lineage: Bacteria > Planctomycetota > Phycisphaerae > Tepidisphaerales > Tepidisphaeraceae > CAWJBR01. Next base: position 1,491,507 of record CAWJBR010000002.1, read on the forward strand.
GGGCGAAACGCGACAGCATAGGCCATTTCCCCTCTTTTGGTAAGACCCAAGCAGCTACAAAGAACCGCCCTTGAACCCAAGGGCCGCTATGGATTAGAATCACTCCCGCTTGCGGGTGTAACTCAATGGCAGAGTGCAGGCTTTCCAAGCCTGACGTTGAGGGTTCGACTCCCTTCACCCGCTCTTACCCCCTCGACTGGCACAACCCCGGATAAGGAAACAACATGCCCCAGGATTCGTCATTCGACATTGTTTCGGAAATCAACTTTCAGGAGATGGACAACGCCGTCAACCAGGCGGTCAAGGAGATCTCCACCCGCTATGACTTCAAGGGCACGGCGGCGTCCATCGCCTTCGACCGGAAGGAAAAACAGCTCACCCTCACGGCCGACGCCGAGCCGCAGTTGGAAGCCGTGCGCAAGGTGCTGATCGAAAAAATGATCAAGCGCGGCGTCGATCCCAAGGCCCTGGACGGCCAGAAAATCGAACAGGCCACGCACAAAACCGTCCGCCAGCTTTACAAGCTCAAAAGCGGCATCGACAAGGAAACCTCCAAGTCCATCCAGAAGGCCATCAAGGAACTGCGGCTGAAGGTCAACGCCTCCATCCAGGGCGAAGCCCTGCGCGTCAGCGGAAGCAAGAAAGACGACCTGCAGGCCGTCATCCAATACCTGCGCAACAACCCGCCGGCCATCCCCATCCAGTTCACCAACTACCGCTGATCCGTCCCCGCGGGAATATTCCTCTTCACCACGGAGGCACGGAGACACGGAGGGAGAAGAGAAGTCAGAATGATGAATTATGAATGATGAAGAAGGAAGCAAGCCGTTATGTAACTGCTCTTCTTTCCTCCTTCATCATTCATCGTTCATCATTCATCATTCTCTTCTCTTCGCGGTTCAATAAAATCTTTTGGACACGATAGCGCCTCCGTGTCTCCGTGGTAAAATTTCCTTTCTCTTTAACCGAAAAAAGCAAGTTTGTGCGAGGGGGATAACGCGAGGGGTCTATCGTTGGGGGAGGGTTGCGTGTCTATTCTTGTGAAACGACAATCTGAGGAGCAAACCCTGGCGGTTTGGCGACCCGCGGCCGCCGGGGTGTCGTAGATGTTCTGGGCCAAAATAAAGGAGCGTCCGCATGTTCAAGGGTTGCAAGGTGATCGTGGCGTTGGGGTTGTTTTCGTTGCTGGCCGGGTGCGGGCACAGTTACGAATATTACCGTCCGCCCGTGACCGATCTGGACGAACGCGACAGCGGCCTGCAAAGCCGGGAACTGGTTCAGGCGACCGACCAGATGGCCATGGACCTGCTGGCGCTGCCGGCGTTAAACGAGAGCAAGACCCAATGGACGATCGTGACGACGTACATGCAGAACGAAACCGTCCAGCCGGGAGTGCCCTACAACATCTTCATCGACCGGCTGAAGACCAACCTCGCCCGCCACGGACAGGGCCGGGTGACGCTGATCGAAAACAAAGACCGCTTCCATGACCTGCAGAACCGCGAACTGGAACAGCCCGTGCGCGATGAATTCGGCCAGGGCGGCGGCCCCCGCGCCGCGTTCCCGGCCGGCATTCAGCCGGACTACTTCCTCTATGGCAAGATGCAGGAGATGCCCAACCGCGGCACCAGCACTTTCCGGGCCGAGTTCAACCTCGTCAACGCCAAGACCCGCGTCATGGTCTGGAGCAACGAATATCTCGTGAAGGTGGCCCGATGAGCCTTCGCTGTCTGGCGCTGCTGATGCTGTTGCCGCTGGCCGGCGGATGCGCCTCGGCGGTGGCCGTCGGGCACAACACGGCCTTGGACGGCGCCGACCTGGTGCAGATGACCGACGACATGGCCATGAAGATCACGGCCAGCGAAGCCGTGCAGCGCGCCATCGCCAGGGAAGGCCGGCTCCGCGTCGTGGTCGAGCCGGTGGAAAACGCCATGCGCGGCGAGGTATTGCCGCGTGGCCCGGCCGAGGCGTTCACCGGCCGGGTGCGCTCGCTGTTGAGCCGCCATGCCCCGGATCGGTTCGTCTGGATCATGAACCGCGACGCCTTCTATGATCTGCGCAAGCGGGAACTGGATTTTGACCTGGGGCCGTCGCCCGAATCGGTCCAGCCGCAATACGCCCTGGTGGCCCGCTTCTCCTCGCTGACCGAGGAAGATTCGGACCATCGCAGCAGCTCGTATTTGTGCGTGTATCAACTGACCGACCTGCAGCGGCGCGACGTTCTCTGGACGGACAAATACGAGGTGAAAAAAATCGTCGTGAAGGGGTTTCTGGATTAGAAATGCCGGATTAGCCACAGATGAACGTTCGTTTTTTCAAAGGCTCTGCCGGAACCACGGAGGCACGGAGACACGGAGGCGCATTCGTCTCCAAAAGATTTATTGAACCGCAGAGGACGCAGAGGAACGCAGAGAAGAAAGGGGATAAAAAGTTTTCTTTTTGGCGCTCTTGGCGGCCTTGGCGGTTCAACTTTTTCTTTCCTCCACGAGTTGGCCTCCGTGCCTCCGTGTCTCCGTGGTTGGTTGTATTAATCACTATCGGAGGATTACTGACAGGCGGATGCGCCAACCCCGATGAAATCCGGGCCAATCATGCCGTGGGCGATTACTTCGCCGGGGATTATGCGGCGGCCCAGCGGGAGCTTCGCCCGCTGGCGGCCAAGACCGACGGGGATTTCGTGCTCAACAACGCCCGGCTCGGATCGGCGGCCCTGGTGAATTACGACCTGGATCTGGCCGAGGCCGCGTTTCTCCGCGCTTACGAAGTCATCAATAGCGTCGGCGTCAACAACGGCGGGCGATCGATCGGAGCCGCCTTGGTCGATGAGAAAATCAACGTCTGGAAAGGCGAACCCTTCGAGCGGGCGATGGTGAATTTCTACCTGGGTCTGGTCTATTACATCCGCCACGATTACGGCAACGCCCGGGCCGCCTTTGAAAACGCCCTGTTCAAACTGCGCGACTACGGCCAAGGCAAAGACCTGGACCGCTACCGCAACGTCGAGAGCGATTTCGCATTGGCTTATCTGATGCTCGGCCGCTGCTATCAGCGACTGGGGGACGACGGCATGGCCCGCAATAATTTCCAGCGGGCCGTGCAGCTTCAGCCTCAGTTGCAGGACTTGGCCGACTTCGACCGCAACGCGCAATCCAACGTGCTATTGGTCGTGGATTACGGCTACGGCCCGCAGAAGGTCAAGGAATTCGACGGCTCGGTCATCGCCTTCTCTCCCACACCCCGACAGGATGGCCCCATTCCCGATCCCATCGTCATCGTGGACGGCCGCCGGATCGACCTGGCGCAAACCAACCGCCCGCCGGTGGATCTGCTGGCTTTGGCGCAGGACCGCCGCTGGCAGAGCATCGACACCCTCCGCACGCTCAAGAGCGTCGTCGGCGAGGGCATGATTGCCGTCGGGGGCTACGAAGCCCTGAAGCACAAGCCCAATTACGAAGCCTCACTGGCGTTGATCGGAGTGGGTTTGCTGCTGAAAGCCTCCAGTGATCCAGACCTGCGCCAGTGGGAGATGCTGCCGCGAACCACGTTCATTCTGCCGCTGCATCTGGAGCCCGGCGTCCACGACATCACCGTGGACTTCCCCAGCGGCTACCGCCAGACCTGGCAGAAGCTCGTCGCTCCCGCCCAGGGCGAAGCCACCTACTACATGCGCATGCAGCGCTGGGCCGAAGGCCCCTACCTCTGGCCTCCGCCGGCACTGGCCACGACACCCCCTCAGCCCATTTCCAACATTGACGGCCACGCCTCATCCGGCAGATACTGAAGGCCGTTGTATTGCATCTATTTTTACCGCAGAGGACGCAGAGGTTCGCAGAGGATGGAACCGCGGATGAACGCCGATAAACGCAGATAAGAAAGAAATCATCTCTTTATCGGCGTGCATCGGCGTTCATCGGCGGTTCCAAGTCTTCTCCGCGTTCCTCTGCGTTCTCTGCGGTAAAAACTTCTTCCCAACACCGGAGGAGGGCCATGACTCAACCGTCGCGCACAATGACCGTTTCGTCCCTGTGGCTTCAGGTGGCGATTCTCACCTTTCTCATCGGCTTTGGCGTGCTGGGCTACCTCGCCTATGCCGTCAGTGCCCAGCATCCGCCGATCCCGAAAATCGTGCGCACCGCAGAGGGGCGAACCCTCTTCACCGATGACGATATCCTGGCCGGGCAGCACATCTTCCAGCGGTACGGCCTGATGCAGTTCGGCACGCTCTTCGGACACGGCGCCTACCTCGGCCCGGATTTCACGGCCCAGTATCTGCACCAAGCAAGCCTAGACATGATCCGCTTCCACGAAAGCCACGGCGCCTCCCCGGCCGACGCCCGCGCACAAACGCAAGCGGAACTGCGAAGCAACAGCTACGACCCGGCCAGCGGCACGCTGGCTTATTCTCCCGCGGCCGCCTACGCCTTCGAGCAGATGGTGCGGTTCTACGCCGATTGGTTCGGCCCGATGAAAACACAAAGCGGCTTGCAGCGCCCCCACTTGGCCGAAGCCAGTGACGTTCGGCAGCTCACCAGTTACTTCTCCTGGGCCGCATGGGTCACCACGGCAACCCGTCCGGGCACCGGCTATTCCTACACCAACAACTGGCCCTACGAACCGCTGATCGAAAACCGCCCCACCGCCCAGGCGTTTCTCTGGAGCGTCTTGAGCCTCATCGCCCTGCTCGGCGGCACGGGGATCGTGCTGTTTGCCTTCGGCCGGTACAACATCCTCGGCTGGCATCCGGGCGACGTGGAATATCCGGGGCAGGCCCTGGCCTTCCGCCCGCCCGAGCAGGTCCGACTCACCCCGGCCCAGCGCGCCACCGCGTGGTATTTTCTGGTCGTCGCCGGCCTGTTTCTGTTGCAGGGGCTATTGGGCGGGGCCAACGCCCACTACCACGTCGAGCCGGGCGGATTTTACGGCCTGAACATCGCCAACTGGCTGCCCTACAACCTCACCCGCACCTGGCATGTGCAACTGGCCCTGTTCTTCGTGGCCGCCAGTTTTCTGGCCATGGGCATCTTCATCACCCCGATGATCGCCGGCCGTGAGCCGCGACATCAGGAGAAACTCGCGCTGGCGTTGTTCGCCGCCGTCGTGCTGGTGGTCGTCGGCAGCCTGATCGGCGAAGCTTGGAGCATCCTCGGCGGATTCGCCCGCTCGGGCTGGTGGTTCTGGATCGGCGATCAGGGCTGGGAATATCTGGACCTCGGCCGGCTCTGGCAAATCCTGCTCGTGGTCGGCATGGTGCTGTGGGTGGCGATCCTGATCCGCGGCATGTGGCAACGTCTGCCCGAGGAACACCCCGGCAACATGCCCTACCTGTTTCTTTACAGCGCGCTATCCATCCCCCTGTTCTATGCCGCCGGCCTGGTCTTCGGCAAAAACAGCCCCTTTGCCGTCACCGACTTCTGGCGGTTCTGGGTGGTGCATCTGTGGGTGGAGGATTTTCTGGAACTGTTCACCACCATCATGGTGGCGTACATCTTCGTGCTGCTGGGCGTCGTCCGCCAGACGACCGCCACCCGCGTCATCTACCTGGACGTGATCCTCTATTCCGTCGGCGGCGTCATCGGCACCATGCACCACCTCTACTTCAGCGGCGCCCCGGCCGTTCACATGGCGCTGGGCGCGTTCTTCTCGGCCATGGAGGTCATCCCCCTGATGCTGCTGACCTACGAGGCCTGGCGGTTCATGCGCCTCGGCGGAGCGCAGACGGGCGAATCCGCCCTCGAAACCCCCTCGGCCGTCTTCCCCCACAAATGGGCGGTGATGTTCCTCATCGCCGTCGGCTTCTGGAATTTCCTGGGAGCCGGCGTGTTCGGCTTCCTCATCAACCTGCCCATCGTCAGCTATTACGAGATCGGCACCCAGTTCACCGCCAACCACGGCCACGGCGCAATGATGGGCGTCTACGGCATGCTGGCCATCGGCTTTTTCATGTTCGTCGCCCGCTACTTCATCCCCCCCGACCGGGCCAGCGAACGAGCCATGAAAATCTCCTTCTGGAGCCTCAATCTCGGCCTGGGTTGGATGCTGTTCGTGAACCTGGTGCCCATGGGCATCGTTCAGCTTGCCGACAGTTTCCAAAACGGCTACTGGCACGCGCGGGAAATGACCTTCTTCATGCAGACGTCCGTGCGCGTCATCGAATGGCTGCGCCTCCCCGGCGACGTCCTGTTCATCCTCGGCGGCATCGTCCCCGTGGTCTACCTGGCCCTGCGCATGTTCCGCGAGCGCAACCGCTACGGCCAGCTCCCCCCCGAAGAACCCACCGAACCCCTGACGCAAATCCACGAGGTATGACCAGTCCTCACGTTCACTTAACCGCAGAGGACGCAGAGGAACGCAGAGAATTACAGAGGAGAAGTAAAACCGCCGATGAACGCGGATGAACGCCGATAAAGAGATGATTTCTTTCTTATCTGCGTTTATCGGCGTTCATCCGCGGTTTCAAATCTTCTCTGCGATCCTCTGCGTCCTCTGCGGTTAAAAACTTTTATTCCGCCAGCACTTTCACCACCACCTTGCGCACCGTTTCCGCCCCGGCCACGGCGATGCAGGGCATATGCGCTTCGTGCGGATAGAGAATGGCGAACATCCCGGCATCCAGGCGCACAAAGTATCCGCCGGAACCCTGGAAGAATTCCAGGTCGCGGGCGGGATCGTAGGCTTCGCTGACTTGCAAAGTTCGGAGGTCGGCCACGCCGATCAATTCGCTTCCCTTGGCGACGTATTGCACGTCGATGTACTGGCGGTGCGCCTCCCACTTGCCCTGCTCACGCGGTTTGCTGGCGTATTCCTGAACGCTGGCGTACATCCGCGGCCCGTCCAGTTCGTGCCGGCCGGCCTCCAGCCACGGCAACTGATTGGCCTTCAGAACGTCCAACGCCACGGCCAGGCGCTTGCCCACGCCGCGATACAACGGTGCATTTTCGATGCGGTCGATAATCATGGCGGCGGATCATACCCGCTCGCAGCCTCTGCCGCACTTGGTTGGCCCTTCCGCCTCGACTGCCATTCCGGCAGGGCGGCTTGAAAATCCGCTTCCCACAACCCCCATTTTCTCAACAACTTATGGCATCCGGGCTCTGGCATCGGTTTTGTTAAACCGCCAACCGGTTTTCCATTCAACGAAAGGATTGATCCCATGGGCGAGCAGGCATCGGGCGCACAGACCCTTGAGTTTAAGACCGAACTGAAGCAGATCCTCGACATCATCATTCACTCGCTGTACAGCAAGAAAGAAATCTTCCTGCGCGAGCTGATCTCCAACGCGGCCGACGCCATCGACAAGGTCCGCTTCGAATCGTTGACCAACGGCGCCGTGCTCGAAGGCAACAGCGACTGGAAGATCAAACTCATCCCCGACGAAAAAGCCGGCACCCTCACCATCCGCGACAACGGCGTGGGCATGTCGCGCGAATCCATCGTCGAAAACCTCGGCACCATCGCCCGCTCGGGCACCCGCCAGTTCCTCGAAAGCCTCAAGCAGGCCGACGTGCAGAACCGGCCGGAGTTGATCGGGCAGTTCGGCGTGGGCTTCTACGCCTCGTTCATGGTCGCCGACAAGGTCACCGTCATCTCCCGCATGGCCGGCGACAAAAGCGACAGCGTCAAGTGGGAATCCGACGGCCAGGGACACTACAGCGTGGAACCCACGCTGAAAGAAACCCGCGGCACCGACGTTATCCTCCACCTGCGCGACGACGCCAAAGAATTTCTCCATCGCTGGCGCATCCGCGACATCGTCAAACAATACTCCGATTTCATCGAGCACCCCATCGTCATGGACGCGGAGAAGGAAACCGACGGCAAGAAGACCGTCGAGGAAGAGACGCTCAACAGCCGCAAGGCCATCTGGCTGCGGAACAAGATCGAGGTCAAGCCCGAAGAATACAACGAGTTTTACAAGCAGATCACCCGCGACATCGACGATCCGCTGAAGACGATCCACATCGCCGCCGAGGGGGCGATGGAATTTCGCGCCCTGCTGTACATCCCGCAGCACAAGCCGATGGATTTCTTCTGGCGGGAACCCAAAAGCGGCCTGCAGCTTTACGTCCGCCGGGTGCTCATCAGCCACGAATGCGAAGAACTTCTGCCGACGTATCTGCGGTTCGTGAAAGGGGTGGTGGATTCGTCGGACCTGCCGCTGAACGTCTCGCGGGAAATGCTCCAGCACAACCCGATCCTGGCCCGCATCAAGACCAACCTGGTCAACCGCGTGCTCAAGACGCTGGAAGAGATGAAGTCCGGCCAGTACGAGCAGTACCTGAAGTTCTACGGCGAATTCGGGCAGATTCTCAAGGAAGGGCTGAGCCAGGACTGGTCCAACCGCCAGCGGCTGGCCGATCTGCTGCTGCTGGAGTCCACCAGGACCGAACCGGGCAAGTACACCACGCTGGCGCAGTACGTCGAATCGATGCCGGCCGATCAGAAGGAAATCCACTATCTCATCGGCGACAGCCGGTCGCTGATCGAAAATTCGCCCTACCTGGAAACCTGCCGCGCCCGCGGGCAGGAAGTGCTGCTGCTGACCGACCCGATCGACGAGTTCGTGATTGAATCGCTGGGCGAGTACAAGGAAAAGAAGCTCAAGGCGGTGGACAAAGGCGCCGCCGAGGACACGCAAAGCGAGGAAGTGAAAAAGGCCGCCGAGCAGCTCAAGGACTTGTTCCAGTCCATGCAGGCCAAGCTGCCGGAGGTGAAGGAAGTGCGCGTCACCGGGCGGCTGAAGGAAAGCGCCGCATGCCTGGTGGCCGACGAATCGGACATGAGCGCCCACATGGAGCGGCTGATGCGCCGCATGGGCCGGGGCGAAGAGGTTCCGCCGGCCAAACGCGTCCTGGAGCTGAACCCAAGCCACGCGGTCGTCCGGCAGATGCGGAAGCTGCACGAGCAGAACCCGTCAGACCCGCGGCTGGACGCCTACGCCCACCTGCTTTACGACCAGGCCGTGATTGCCGAGGGATCGAAGATCGCCGATCCGGCCGCCTTCGCCCGCCGGTTGAACGAGCTGATGGTTCAGGCCACGCACGCGAACGGCTAACCTCGTTTCGCCGTCGCCTGCAAGGCGACGTGTTTTTCTTTCGCAAGAAGAGTGTCGCCCTGCGGGCGACGGCGAAACGATACTCTGCGAGTGCGTTGTGATTACTGAACCTTCTCAACGCGCACCTGGCTTTGGATGCGATGCACATCCTCCATGCGCACGCAACCCGGCGTGGGCGTCAGGGCGTTGGCGACGCCGCAGGCGGCGGCCAGCACGCTCGCTTCCAAGATACTTTTGCCGGACACAATCCCCGCCGTCAAACCGGCGGCAAACGAGTCGCCCGAGCCAATGGGATTGACGACTTGGATCTGCGGGATGCCGACATGCCAGACGTCTTTGCCGTCGCAGAGCATCGCCCCCTTCGCCCCCATCGTCACGGCAATCCACGTGCGCGTGCCGCCCACCATGCAGCGCATGGCCGAAACCAGCGCCTCCTCGGAATCGATGGCGATTCCCAGCGTGCCGGCCAGTTCCTGCCGATTGGGCTTCACGACCAGAGGATGAAACGCCATCGCCTGTTGCAGCGCCGGCCCGCGTCCGTCGATCACCACCGGAACCTTGGCCTTCTCGGCCAGTTCCGCACAGCGGGCGTAATAATCATCCGTTGCGCCGGGCGCCAGGGAACCGGACAGCACCAGCGCCTCGGCCCGCCAGAGATTGGCCTCCAGCGTCTTGAGCAGTTGCGACCAGGCCCGCGCCTCCACAGGCATGGGTTCCTCGACCAATTCGGTGGTCGTGTCGGCCGAGCGATCAATCACCGTCGTGCAGGTTCGCGTCCGGGGGGCGACGGAAACAAAATCGTGGGCGATTTTTTCCTGGCTCAGGCATTCCCGGATAAACCGGCCGCTGTCTCCGCCGAGAAAACCCATCGCCAGCACCTCGCGGCCCAGCGTGTGCAACACACGCGCGACGTTGATGGATTTGCCCGATGCGTCTTCACGCACACTCGCGGCGCGGTTGACCTCGTCAATCGTCAGGCGGTCAAACACCATCGTCCGCTGTACCGTGGGAGTCGTGCCCAGACAGATAATCATCAAACCCTCGATGCCCGCTTCAGCCTCCGGGCAAATGTCTCCGGAAAAACCGCAGCCAGTTTTCGCCCATGACGTTGCGGATCGACTGATGATCGAAACCCGCTTCGCTTAGCGCCTTGGCCAGTTTGGGCAAGTCGGCGGATGAAACAATCTGCTGGGGAATCTGCTCCCGCCCCAGCCCACCGTCCATGTCCGTGCCGATGCCGACGTGGTCGGCGCTGCCCGTCAACTGGCAGAGATAGTCGATCTGATGCACCACGTCCTCAAGCGTCGCCCGGCGTTTTCCCTGCTGGTCCGGCGGAAGCAGAAAGCGGTCGTAAAAATTGATCCCGATCACTCCGTCCCGGGCCACGATGGCATGAATCATGGCGTCGGACAGTTGCCGGTCGGTGGGCACGATGGCGCGGCAGTTGGAGTGCGACGCGATGACCGGGCCGCCGCTCACGTCCAGCAGATGCCAGAAGGATTCTTCCGCCAGGTGCGAGGCGTCGTGGATCATGCCCGCCTGGTCGAGTGCGCGGACCAGTTCCACGCCTTCGGCGCTGAGCGGGCCGGGGCGCCGGTGCCCCCGGCAAAGCGCGTCCGCTTCCAGGCCAGACCCACGATGCGCACGCCCGCGGAAAACCAGAACGGCACGTCGTCAGGCGTACGAATGGGGTCCGCCCCTTCCATCAGGATAATCGCCCGCAGGTTCCCGTCGGTCTTCTCGCCGGGCAATTGCGACGGATCAGTCACGAGGCCGAGGGTATGGTCGTCATGCCGGCGCAGATACCACTGCATCTGCCGCCAGGCCATGGCGTACGCCTCCTGGGGATTGGCGTATCCCGGTTTTTTATCCCGGGCCGGCTCGCAGAAAAGCGTCGCGGCGACAAGCCCCACCGACCCGGCCCGCAGATCGGGCAGACCCACCGAAGGAATCCCCTCCTCGTCGGCCGGTTGCCGGCTTGCCGGCAACAACACGTCCCGCCCGCGAATCGCGTTGTAAGCCAGATCAAGATGGGCATCGACAATCAGCATACCGACCCTTGCATATTTCACTAGCTCATAGCTTCGTTTCGCCGTCGCCCGCAGGGCGACGCGTTTGGTTGCGACAAGAAAACACGTCGCCCTGCGGGCGACGGCGAAACGAAGCTCCCGGCGCGCCGTTGCACCTGCAAGCCTGTCAACTGTCACCTTCCCCCAGCCAATCCGACCAGATGCCGCACGACGCTCCGGCCCAGCGCCTTTAAGTTATACCCGCCTTCCAGCACGCTGACGACCCGCCCGTGGCAATGTCGATCCGCCACCGCCGCCAGCGCCCGGGTGATCAGCTCGAAGCCCTCGTCGCTCAAATCGATCTGAGCCATCGGGTCTTCCCGATGGGCATCGAACCCGGCCGACAGCAACACCGCCTCCGGCCGAAACTCGTCCAACTCCGGCACCACCCGCGAATCGATCACCTTCAGATAGTCCACATCCCCCGCCCCCGGCTCGAACGGCAGATTCAGCGTATAACCCCGGCCCGCACCTACACCAATCTCCCATTCATAGCCGGTGTGCGGATAACAGACCTTGGGGCTTTCGTGCAGGCTGATGACATAAACGCCGGGATCGTTGTCGAAGGCCGCCTGAGTCCCGTTGCCGTGGTGGACGTCGAAATCCACGATGGCGATCCGCCGCAGGGCGTAGACGTCCTGCAAATACCGCGCGGCGATGGCCACGTTGGAAAACAGACAAAACCCCATGGACCGCCCCGGTTCGGCATGGTGTCCCGGCGGGCGCACGGCCGCAAACGCCCGCCTGACCTTTCCGCACATCACCGCGTCACAGCATTGCAACACCGCCCCCACCGCCAGCAGCGCCGTTTCATAGCTGCCCGGCCCGACGGGCGTATCGCCGCGGTCGAGCATTCCGCCGATGTTGCACATCTGTTTCACGTGCCGGACGTGGCTTTCCGGATGCACCCGCATCAGCCATTTTTCCTCGGCCTCGACGGGCTCCAGTTCCAGCAGCTTCGGCCCTTTCAAGGCAGACAAACCAAAGTCGAGCGAGAAATCCGGAAACGGATCGGGCGAGTCGAGCAGCCCCGCCTGCCGAACGGCCGCACAGATGGCGCGGATTCGATCCGCCTGCTCCGGGTGGTCCGAGCCGGTGTCATGATTGGCAAATCGGCGGCTGCAACAAAATCCGATCATGGATAAAGCTCGCGGCCTATTCTAGCACTCGACAAGCCGCCAAATACACGGGGAATAAGAGAAACCGCCAAGAGCGCCAAGAGAAGAGAATGATGAACGATGAACGATGAATGATGAAGGAGGAAAGAAGAGCAGTTAATAAGAGCTGGTTTTCTTCCTCCTTCATAATTCATCATTCATCATTCTGACTTCTCTTCCTTGGCGGTTTCTTTCATTCAATGCCCATCTTTTTGAACCACCCCGGCCGCCAGTAGCGCAGGCCCAGGGGGATCAGCAGCAGCAGGTTGATGCCGGCCAGAATGGCGATGAACTGCCAGTGCTCGAACAACCGGCGGTTGGCCCCCAGCGTGACGTAAACCGTGGCGGCAGGAACGTTGCCCAAAAGCGTTCCAATGAATACATCGACAGCGGCAATACGCGTCAGACTGAAAACGTAGTTGCTGATGCCAAAGGGGAGCACATGCGCCAAACGCACGGCCATGACGACCAGCAGCCCGTTGTGGCCGAGTTTTTCGCCGAGGGCGCGCAGGCGGCGCATCTTTCCCTGTGCGGCCTCCTGGAACCAGTCCGAGGTCAGCCAGCGCGACAGCAGAAAAGTGGTTGTGGCGCCGAGCGTCGCGCCGGCCTGGCTCCAGGCCACCCCGAGCATCAGCCCGAAGCCGTAGCCGCCCAGGATTTGCAGCCACCACACCGGCAGGGCCAGGATCGACAGGAGCAAGTAGGCGCCGATGAACGCCGCCGGCGCGGCCACGGGATGCCGCCCTACCCAGGCCCGCACGTCCTGGCCGATCACGTGCGGATCGGCGATGATCCGTCTTCCTTCGCTGGAAAACCAGAGGAAAGCGACGGCCCCGACGATCAGTGCGATCAGCAGGCACAACGTTATCAGCTTGGAATAATGCCGATGAGCCATGTGTTTCCGCGAGTAAATTACCCGCCCGCTTTACAATCCGAGCCATGTTATACTGGGCGAGGCGGCGGATGTTTAGCCCGCCGTCGCGACGGAGGCGATATGAGAGCAATCGTTTCCTGGACTCTTGGCGTTTTTCTCACGGGCTTTCTTGCGGGGTGCGACCGGCATCCGGCATCGCCCCATGCGGTTCGCCCCGCCACCGCCCCGGCCGCGACCCGCCCGGCCGTCTCTTTCATCAGCATCGACATGCAAACCGTGGAGTTTCCTCCGGCCCGCCTGCGATTGGAAAAAACCGGTAGCGGCGTTGTGGCCCGCCTGTTCAGCGACGATCCGCCGGCCGTCATTCATGACGACTATGCGGGGAATTTTTATTACCTGCAAATGCCGCTGAACATCCCCGACCCGGATCGCCTCGATACCGCAAGCTGGCGCTACCAGGCCTCCCCCGGCCGCCTCCGCGACACCCGCTCCGGCATCTTCCTGAAAGGCGGTAAAAAACAGCTCCAACCCTTCGATCTGCACGTCCAATTCCAACGGCAAAACGACTGGACGCTCGTCTGGCTGGACGGACAATTCGTGAACGGGGACAAACCCGACGCCCCCCCGGTCCCAGTCGCCGCGCGCTTCCGCGTGCATCCGGAGATGAAACAACCCCGGCAATAAGAGCCGACAGCCTCGTTTCGCCGTCGCCTGCAAGGCGACGTGTCTGTTCGTTACAGAAGACACGTCGCCTTGCAGGCGACGGCGAAACGAGAGTTACAGCAAGCCTTACACCTTCGTTGTAGCCTGCGCCGCCGTCTCGGCCTTGGCGGCTTCCTTCTTGCCATACGTCCGCGCCCGCGGGGGAACCAGACTGGTATCGATCGGTTCGTAGCTGATCTGCGCCGAATCGCCGGCCGGGTCATAGGTGGCGATGGTCGTCTTCAGGAAGTTGGCGTCATCACGCTGCGGGAAGGCGGGCTTGAAATGTGCGCCGCGCGATTCGTTCCGCAGCAAGGCGGCCTTGAGGATGGCCTCGGCCAGCACGATCATGTCGCGCAGCGCCGGGTGAACGACAGATTCTGATTCGTCCACATACCCGTGTCCGAAAGCTTCACGTTGCGATAGCGCTGCTTCCACTGCTCGCACTGTTTGAGCGTCGCTTCCAGCTTTTCGTTGTGGCGGACCACCGTGCAGGTGTCGGTCATCCACTTGCCCATCTCCTGCCAGAGCAGGTAGGGGTTTTCGGCCCCGCTGTTGCTCAGCAGCCAGTCTTGACGGTCGGATTCCTGCTTCACGACGGCGTCAAACGTCTCCTGCGGGACGTCGTCCGCGGCGACGGCGGCCACGTCGTTGATGTAATTCTTGATGCAGCTTCCGCCGAACAAACCGTCGAAAATGCAGCTCAACAGCGAGTTGGCCCCCAGGCGATTGGCCCCGTGGTAGGCGAAACTCGATTCGCCCATGGCATACAAGCCGGGGATGTTGGTCATCATGTTGCCCGGATCGCCGAACTTCAGCCCGCCGGTCTTTTCGTCCTTGGTGAACCCGGCCCACAGCCCGCCCATGGTGTAGTGGACGGCCGGGAAAATCTTCATCGGCTCGTCCAGCGGATCGGTGCCGACGAACTTCTCGTAGATTTCCAGGATGCCTTCCAGCTTGCCCAGAACCTTGTCGCGTCCGATCTGGCGGGTGATGTCGCCGAGATCCAGGTAGACCATGTTGCCGCCCCCGACGCCCAGGCCCTGCTGGCAGACTTCGAAGATTTCGCGCGTGGCGATGTCGCGGGGGACGATGTTGCCGTACTTGGGATATTTTTCTTCCAGGAAGTAGTAGCGTTCGGCCTCGGGGATGTCGTTGGGACGGCGAGGGTCGCCGGCCTTGCGCGGAACCCAAACCCGCCCGCCTTCGCCGCGGGCCGATTCGCTGATGAGCCGGCACTTGTCTTCGCCGGGGATGGCCGTCGGATGCACCTGAATGAACTCGGGATTGCCATACTTGGCCCCGGCCTGGTAGCAGCGCGAGGCCGCGCCCCCGGTACAGATGACGGACATGGTGCTCTTGCCGAAAATCAGGCCGTTGCCGCCCGAGGCGACGACGACCGCATCGGCGCGGAAAGCGCGAATCTGCATGGTGCGCATATCCTGGGCGACGATGCCGACACACTGGCCGTCGTGAATGACCGGCCAGAGAAATTCCCAGAACTCGTACTTGTTGACCTTGCCTTCGGATTCCCACCGCCGGGTCTGCTCATCCAGGGCGTAAAGCAACTGCTGGCCCGTGGTGGCCCCGGCAAAGAAGGTGCGCTTGAACAACGACCCGCCGAACAGGCGCAGCGCCCGCTGGCCTTCGGGCGTGCGGTTGAAAGGCACGCCCATGCGGTCCAGCAGGTCGATGATCTTCGGAGCCCAGTTGGCCATTTCCAGGACCGGCGGCTGGTCGGCCAGGAAGTCGCCGCCGAGCACGGTTTCGTCGAAGTGGATCCACTCGCTGTAGCCCTGCTGGCGGGCGATTTCGTTGCAGGCGTTGATGCCGCCCTGGGCGCAGACGCTGTGGCTGCGCTTCACCGGCACCATGGAAAACAGATCGACGCCCACCCCTTCCTCGGCCAGCTTGATGGTGCAAGCCAACCCCGCCAAACCGCCCCCGACGACAACAACGCGTTTCTTCGCAGCAGCCATGACTCAAACTTTCTATAACGGATTTTTCAGTGGAACTTCGATGATTGCGGTTGGTTTCCCAATTACGGATTCAACCGCAGGGACGCCGCCAGGGAGACCAACCCCGCCGCCAGCGTCACCGCGAACAACCCGGCGCACACAAACCCCCAGCGGCGCTGGGCGCCTTTGCTGATGGTCAGGCCCCAGGTGATCGCCGCGGCCCAGAAGCCGTTGGCCAGGTGGAAGCAGGCCGAAACGATCCCGATGGGATAGACGATAAACGCCACCCACCAGGCCGCGTGCATGTGCCGGCCGATCGTAGGCAGGGCCTTCTCCGGGTCAAAGCTCAAAGCCTCGCCGAACAGATGAAACTTCAACGCCAGCACATGAAAAGCGATGAACCCCATCAGAATCACGGCCGTGACCCGCTGAAACAGGTAAAAGACGTTCTTGCCGTAGGCGTAGTTGGTCGTGTTCGGCTGGCAGGTGGCGATCATGTAAACGCCGTACGCCAGGTGGAACAAGATGGGCAGGAAGATGAACGTCCATTCGATGCCTTCCAGAAACGGGAGGCTGTGGATCTTATCCACCTGGGCCTGGTACACGTTGCCGCCTTGGGCAATGGTGGCGTTGACCAGCAGATGGACGATCAGGTAGCCGCCGAAAAAGATGCCCGTCAATGAATGAAGCCGACGGATCAGGAAATAGCTTCGCCCGCTTACAAGCCCAGCGGACGGTTGGGGTACTGTCGCGATAGACACTTCAATCCTTTCGTCTCGGTTCAACTTGCGAGTCCCGTATTATAGAGAAAAAGAAACCGGAAGAGAAAGCACCTCTTTCCCGGCCGGCAGGGTGCGGGGAAAACGCGCCGCCCCAAAATGGCACTACGCGGATGCGATATTCAACATCAGACCGGTATAACCGAGCCGAGCCATCTCGACAAGCCCCTTTCGCAAGGTAGGATACGCGGTATTCTCGGCCGGAAGTCCGGGCGCCGGGTCCGGTGCTGATTGCTGCGTGGTGCACAGTTGGTTAAAAGCGGCGCCATGAGCTCGCCCGCGCGGGGCGGAGCCTCATTGAATAAGGAGTGGCTATGGCCACAGGCAAAATCAAGTGGTTCAATGACCAAAAGGGATTCGGCTTCATCGCCGATGACAACGGCGGCGAGGACGTTTTCGTCCACTTCTCGGCCGTCGAGATGGATGGCTTCAAGAGCCTCAAGGAAGGTCAAGCCGTCGTTTACGAGGCCGAACCCTCCGCCAAAGGCATGAAGGCCACCAAGGTCACCCCCGGCTGAGCCTCCGCGGCGCCAGCGACAATTGAATCAACCGCCCGAAACCCCGGGCGGTTCTTTTTTGCGCCAAAAAATTCGTTTCGCCGTCGCCCGAAGGGCGACGTTTACTGTGATTGCAGTTGCAAGTGTTTTTCGACGCCCTCCTGTGCAACCTGTTCAAGGCTGACGCCCTGTTGCACCCCATAAGGCCCGATGCGCGTCCGCCGCAGTTGTGTCAGATGCCCGCCCACGTTCAGCAGCTCCCCCACATCCCGGGCGATGGCCCGGATGTAAGTGCCCCGACCGCAATCGATCCGCACCCGCGCCAGCGGCCACTCATAATCCAGCAGTTCGATGCCGTAAACCTGCACCGTGCGTTCCTGCAACTCCACGGCCTTGCCGCGCCGGGCCAGGTCGTAAGCCCGCCGACCGCCGATCTTCATGGCGCTGTAAACCGGCGGCCGCTGGCGAATCGCCCCGACAAATCGCCCCAGTGCCGCCTCCACCGCCGACCGCGACGGAGGAACCGCCCCCTCCACGGGTGATTCGGGCGATTCCGGATCGTCCGTGGCCGTTTTCGCTCCCAGCTTGATGGTCGCCTCGTACTGCTTGGGCTCGGCCATCATCCGCTCGCAAAGCTTCGTCGCCCGCCCCACCAGCAGCAGCAGCACGCCCGTGGCAAACGGATCCAACGTACCGGCATGTCCGATTTTCGTGCCCCGCGGCAGCAGCCTCTTCACCACCGACACCGCCCGCGCCGACGACAACCCCGCCGGTTTGTCCAGATTGATGATCCCGTTCATTTTCGCCATCATAGCCGATTCTTTTATTGAGTAATCACAGCAGACACAGTAAAGTAAACTTCGCTATGATCTGGAACAAAATCAGCATCCTTCAGAAGCTTCGCCAGTTGCACCGCGCCGGCAAAGACGTCTCCTACAACGCCATGTGCCGCCGCCTGCAATCGCTGGTTTCTGCCGCGGCCTATCACTTCGGCTCCTACCGTCGCGCCGTCGAGCAGGCGGGGATCGATTACAGCGAAGTCATCCGCCGCCCACGCTGGACGCGCCAACGCATCGTCCAGCTCATCAAGCAGGCCCGCCGCCGCCGCGAAGACCTGAACTGGTCGGCCGTCACCCACCGCCGCGACGAACTGGGCCGGGCGGCGTTCGCCGCTCTCCAGACCCGTCTTTTCGGCAGTTGGGACGCCGCCCTCAAAGCGGCCGGACTGAACGTCGATCAGATCAGCCGGTATCGAAACTGGAACGCCAAGGCCATCATCACCCGTCTGCAAGCCCTGTCCCGCACCCGCAAGCCGCTGAACAGCGGTGCGGTGCAGCGCAATGACCCGGGGCTTCACGCCGCCGCCATCCGCCATTTCGGTTCGTACGACAAAGCCTTGCGCACCGCCAGGATCAACCCCGCCGCCGTCCGCCAGCGCCATTCCTGGACGCCGGAGGATGTGATCCGCTCCCTGAAGGCCTTGCAACGGGCAGGCAAAAAGCTTTCCGGCTCGGCCGTCCGCCACGACGAGCCCGCTTTGTATGGGGCCGCCATTCGCCTCTTCGGCGCCTTCACCAAAGCCCGCGCCGCCGCCGGCCTGAAGTGGAAACGCACCCGCAAGTAAGCCCGCTCTGTTCGCATGAGATTTCGCATTTGAACATCTCACCCCCCTCGCCGCGCGAACCTCCCGCCAGCAGGCTCCGTCTTAAATGGGCGAACTGGGGCATGACTCAAGCGGGGCTGAACAAGTGGTTGCGGTATGACGCGGGAGGCTACGGATGGGCTCGGCTTCTTCCGGCAAGGTCCGGTACGGTACGTCTTCGCCTGCAAAGCAGGCTCCGCACGAACGGACGTTGCCGGCCGAGACGGCAGGATTTCGCACCGTTCGGCTGGGAATGTGCGAGGATTATCCCGAGCAAAGCTCCCACCCGGACGAAATCCGCCGGGACATGCGACTGCTGACACAAACGGGCCTGCGCGTGCTGCGCATCTCCGTCGCCTGGGGAGACGTTCACCCGGGCCAGGGACATTACCGCTGGGCCTTTCTCGATGAATTCATCCGCATCGCCGTGGACGAATTCGCCCTGACGCTGATCCCCTACGTCTGCTACACCCCGCAATGGAACGCGCAGGAAAAGGCCCGGCCGGATTTCTGGCGCTGTCCGCCGGAAGATTACGAACAGTTCGCCGTTTTCATGCGGGAACTGTCCAGCCGATACCGGGGGCGCATTCACAGTTGGGAACTGTGGAACGAACCGGACAACCGGGATTTCTGGACCGGCTCCATGAAGGAACTGGCTCGCCTGATCGAAGCCGGCGCCCGCGGCGTGCGCCAAGGCGATCCATCCGCCCGGATCGTCCTGGGCGGCATCGCCTGGAATATCGCCTATCTTGCCGGCTTGTTCCGCGACCATGCCATCGGCCAGCACGTGGACGTGGTCAACCTGCACAACTACTACGAAACCTGGGTGGACGAACCGGCCGAGCGCATCGTGGATTACATCAACCGCGCCTCCGACGTCATCGCCCAATACGGCAACCACCAGCCCCTCTGGATGGCCGAGATCGGCTACAGCACCTTCCGCCGGGGATCGCACGTTTCCGACCAGTGCAGCGCCTACTTCGCCTACGAGCACACGCCGGAATATCAGGCCAATCATCTGGTCCGCATGATGGCGGCCATGCTCTCCACGGAAAAACTCCACACCATCGCCTGGTACGAACTGCGCGAACTGCCGCCCGCCGCCAGCGTCATCGGCGACGTCAACAACCGCCACCTCGGCCTGACCGGCACCGATCTGACGGCCAAGCCCGCCCTCTCCGCCGCCGCGTTCATCGCCCAACTGACGTCCGCGCCCCACCGCTGCATCGACGATCAGGCCACCCTCCTCCGCAGCGTCCGCTCCGACAGCCACGTCCACTGCTTCGAACGCCACGACGGCTCCATCCTCATCGTCGCCTGGCTCAAAACCCTGGTCTACGGCCAGCGCCAACAACGCGCCAACGGCCAATGTCCCGACGAACGGCAGGAAACCATCGAACTCACCTTGCCGCTGGCTAACCCCGCCCAGGCCCGCATTTACGACGCCCGGGCGCCCTCCGCCAGCAGCTCCCCCTCCAGCCGCACGGCGGCGTCGTCCGCATGAAAAGCCACCTCCGCGGCGGAGAAGTCACCTTGATCGAAATTCACCCCATTTGATCTGAATCAAGGCATCGACCGCCAACTGATGGCATAATCCCCGCCATGACCAACAAACGCACGCGGAAAATCGTCCGGATCGACGAGGACAAATGCAACGGCTGCGGCGACTGCATCCCCAACTGCGCCGAAGGAGCCTTGCGGATCGTCAACGGCAAAGCCCGTCTCGTCGCCGAAAACCTCTGCGACGGCCTGGGCGCCTGCCTGGGCAATTGCCCCCAAGGCGCAATCACCGTCGAAGAGCGACCGGCCGACGATTTCGACGAACAGGCCGTCCAAAAACATCTGCACCCCAAGCCCATGCCCGGCCTCCAGCTCACCCCCGTCGCCGCGGCCCCAACCCACCCCGCCGGCGGATGCCCCGGCTCGCAAATGCGCATGATGCACCCGCGGCCGTCCTCACCCAACAGCGAAACCTCCCGCCCTTCCCAGTTGGGCCAGTGGCCGGTGCAGTTGGCCCTGATCCCCGCCGCCGGCGAAATGTGGGACGGCGCGAACGTGTTGATCGCCGCCGACTGCGTCCCCTTCGCCTATGCCGGATTCCATGAAAAACTCCTGGCCGGCAAACGCCTGGCCATCGCCTGCCCCAAGCTCGACAACGTCGAACCCTACCTGCAAAAACTGACGGCCATCTTCTCCCGCAACCACATCCAGTCCGTCACCGTCGTCCGCATGGAAGTCCCCTGTTGCAGCGGCATCACCCGCCTCGTGCAAGCCGCCCTGACCCAGGCCAACCGCCCCCAAATCCCCTTCCAGGAAATTATCATCACCACCCGCGGCGAACAAAAAACTTGATCCCCCGCCAGACTCAAACGCCACAGGCACAGACCTTGCACCTCCTGCGGCCATGTCCTTCAAAACCGCCTGGCAACTGACCAAGCAAACCGCCTCCGAATGGAGCGAGGACAAGGTTTCCCGCCTGTCGGCCTCGCTCACTTATTACACCCTCTTTTCCCTGGCCCCCCTGTTGCTCATCGCCATCGCCGTCGTGGGCTTCGTCTTCGGCCAGCGCGTGGCCCACGAGGAAGTCCGCCAGCAGATTCAACAGCAAGTCGGCGGACAAGGCGCCGCCATCGTGCAAACCATGATCGCCAACGCCGGCCGGCACGGCTCGGGGATCATCGCCACCATCATCGGGGCCGTGCTGGTGCTCTACGGAGCGACCAACGTCTTTGCCGAACTACAGGACGCCATGGACACCATCTGGGAAGTCCAGCCCAAGCCGGGGCAGGGTCTGTGGGCGACCGTCCGCAGCCGGTTTCTGTCGTTCCTGCTGGTGGTCGGAATCGCCCTGCTGCTGCTGGCCTCGGTGATCGTCAGCGCGCTGCTCTCGGGCCTGCGCGGCGCTATCGGGCGCAGGGGGCATGGGCCGGCCATGGCATCAACATCATTGTCTCGATCGCGGTGTTCACGGCCCTGTTCGCGATGATCTTCAAGTTTCTGCCGGACGTGAAGGTCTTCTGGCGGGACGTCTGGATCGGGGCCTTGCTGACGGCCGTGCTGTTCAACGTCGGCAAATTCCTCATCGGCCTGTACCTGGGCCGGAGCTCGGCCGCCTCGGTCTACGGAGCCGCCGGTTCTTTGGTGGCGCTGCTCATCTGGGTCTACTATTCCGCCCAGATCCTTTTCCTCGGGGCCGAGTTCACGCAGGTCTACGCCCGCTACCGCGGCGAGCAGATCGAGCCGGACGAAAACGCCCTGCCCATGACCGCCGAACAGCGCGCCCATCTGGGAATCCCACACCACCAGCAATCCGAGGTCATCATGCAACAAACCCAAGCCGCACAAACGCCCCAATCCCCGCCCCCCGAAAAAAAGCGCCCGCGATGGAAGATCGGTGCCCTCGCCCTGGGCGGCTTCATGGCCACCCGCCTGGTCCGCCGTTACCGCCGAAACTCCGCCGCCCGTCAAAAACAACAGCAACACGCCCGGCAGGCGCATGAACTGGCCAAGGGCGTCCTCAAGGAAAAAGACCGCCGACAAATAGAACGCCTGGAACGCGCCGCCCGCGGGCAATAAAGAAACCGAGCCGGCAACCCTGAAGTCGCCGGCTCGGCTTTTGCTGTTTCACTGCCTGATTCGGAACCTTTATTGTTCCGGCATCATCATCGGCATCGGCATCGCCGGGCCGAAGAACGAGTCATCCAGCTTGGCCGGATTGCTCTTCTTCAACTCGCTCATCATCTGTTCCATCTTCTGCGGAGCCAGACGGTTTTCGATGTCCTTCCTGGAGCTTTCCAGACTGCCGGCGGTCTTCTGCTGCACCTGAATGATGTGGTAGCCGAATTCCGTCTTCACCGGCTGGGAAATCTCCCCTTCCTTCAGGCTGAAGGCCGCATCCTCGAACGGCTTGACCAGGCCCTGGTTCCGCCGGAACGAGCCCAGATCGCCGCCCTGTGCCGCCGAACCCTTGTCGTCCGATTCGGCCTTGGCCACCGTCGCGAAGTCCTCGCCCTTCACCAGGCGTTCGCGGATCTTCTCGATCTTGGCCTTGGCCTGCTCGTCGGTCAACAGCTTGGCGTCCGGCTGCTCGCCGGGCATCGCCGCGCCGCTGCGCACCAGGATGTGCCGGGCCTTGACGCTCTCAAACTCGCTCTTGTGCTCGTCGTAGTATTTCTGAACCGCCGCCGCGTCGATGCTGTTCTTCACGTCGGCCGCCAGCGCGCTGGCCAGCACCTGCGCGCGGATCAGTTCCATCTGCCGCTTCATCTTCGGCGATTCATCCAGCTTGCGCCGCTTGGCTTCGCTGGACAGCAGCTTGATCTCCGCCAGCTTCTCGCCCAGCATCCGCTTGCCTTGGCCGCGGGCCATCGCCTGCGCTTCCGGCGGCAGGTCCGACAGCAAATCGTTGAAATCCTGCACCGTCACCTTCTCTTGGCCGACCGTGATAATCACCTTGTTGGGGTCTTCCGCCGCCGCAGGCGCCGTCGTTGGCGCCGCAGACCGGGCGATCACCGGCAAACCCAGCCCCACCGCAAAAGCCGAAACGAGCGTGTAACGCAGACACTTTCCTTTAAGCAATGGATTCTCCTTATAATAAAAGTCCGACTACTCTACCCAATCATTCCGTTAGAGCAAGCGGCCGAACCAACCTTTGACACACGGGGCTTTCCTTTTGCCCCGTTCCTCTTATTGTTTACACCATGAAACGCATTGTGTTGACGGGCGGGCCCGGTTCCGGAAAAACCACCCTCGCCTTGGGGCTGGAACAGGAAAACCCGGACCGCTATTGCCACGTCCCCGAAGCCGCCACCCAAGTCTACAAACTCCTCAATACCCGCTGGGATCGCCTGACCGTCGCCGGCCGACGCGACGTGCAGCTCCGCATTTACCAGCTCCAGCTCCAGCAAGAAGACGAGTTGGCCCGCCAACACCCAAGCAAACACCTGCTAATCGACCGCGGCACCATCGACGGCTCGTCCTACTGGCCCGAAGGCCCCCAAGACTACTGGAACCAACTCGACACCACTCTCGCCGAACAATACGCTCGCTACGATCTGGTGGTTTGGCTGGAAACTTCCGCCGCCATCGGCCTCTACGACGGCCCCGACTCCAACCCCTGCCGCCACGAACGCCCCCAGACCGCCATCGCTCTGGGCGAAGCCCAGAAACAACTCTGGTCCGCCCACCCCCGCTTCCACTGCGTCCGCGCCTTCCCCGACCTCGCCGACAAGCTCGCCGCCGTCCGCGCCATTCTCCGTCGGGGCCAAGCCTGAGCAAACCCGCCCCCTTTTCGCCTTCCGAATCAGAGCTTATGCCCCAGCTTCGATTTTTTGGTTTCCAGGTAATGACGGTTATGCTCGCCCGGCGGAATCTTCAGCGGAACTTCTTCGACCACCGCCAGCCCAAAGCCTTCCAACCCGTAAATCTTCTTGGGATTGTTGGTCATGATCCGAACCTTGCTCAGCCCCAGATCGCGGAGGATCTGGCTGCCGATGCCGTAGTCGCGCTTGTCCGCCGGGAAACCCAGCCGCTGGTTGGCTTCCACGGTATCCAGCCCCTTGTCCTGAAGCGCGTAGGCATGAAGCTTGTTGACCAGTCCGATCCCGCGGCCTTCCTGACGCAGGTAGAGCAGTACCCCTTTGCCTTCCTTTTCAATCGCCCGCATGGCGGTCGCCAACTGGGCCCCGCAATCACACCGGGCTGAATGGAACACGTCGCCCGTCAAACATTCGCTGTGAACCCGAACCAGCACCGGCTCGTCATGGGCAATCACCTTGCCGGAAGCGTCCAGATCGCCCACGCCTCCCTTGCACAACGCCAGATGAGGCTGCGAATCCACCAGGCTCTGATACGCATGCAGCTTGAACGCGCCCCACTCCGTCGGCATGGGCACGCTTTGAACCCGCTTGACGAACTGCTCACGCTTCATCCGATAGCTGATCAGATCGGCGATGGTACACATCTTCAAATCGTGCTTCTCGCAGAAGGCTTCCAGCTCAGGCCGACGGGCCATTTCCCCGTCGTCGCGCATGATCTCGCAGATCACCGCCGCCGGTTTGAGCCCCGCCAGGCGGGCCAGATCCACCGATCCTTCCGTCTGGCCCGTGCGGACCAGAACTCCCCCCTCGCGGGCGCGCAGGGGATTGATATGCCCGGGGCGCAGCAAATCCTCCGGCCGGGCGTCATCCGCGATGGCCGCCATAACCGTCGCCGCCCGATCCCGCGCGGAAACGCCCGTCGTCACCCCAAACCGCGGATGGGCGTCCACGGTCACCGTGAAGGCCGTGCCGAGCTGGGCCGTGTTGTGGTCCACCTGGGAATGAAGACGCAACCGGTCGCAGTGCTCCCCGGTCAACGCCAGACAGACCACCCCGCGGGCGTGGGTCAACATGAAGTTCATCGCCCCAGGCGTCACTTTCTCGGCGGCGATAACCACATCCCCTTCGTTTTCGCGGTCCTCGTCATCCACCAGGACGATCATCTTCCCCGCCTGGAGGTCCTGAAGAATTTCGGGGATGGATGAGAACGGCATAGATCACGCTCGCTTGTTGAAAACAATAACTTTCAAAAGGCCGACGAGACTTCGCCTGTCCGTCCGAAGCCCTCCTATTCTGTACACGAAACGGCGGCAATTATCGAGATGCCGCGCCGTGATTCATCAACCCAGGTCCGCCGACACTCTATTGTATCCGGGGTTCGAGGCAAAACGGAGAGTTGAGGCCGCCTCGCCGCAAAGGACAAAACAAAATTGTTTTTCCCCGCGAACCCGTGTGAGGTGGATGACGTTATCTTCTATCATGAAACACTCAACATCTTTCCACAATATCAAATCGGTTGTGTCTACTGCAAACGTCATGGAATCGCTGGAAAGCCGGGTTCTGATGAGCGCCGACGTGGTGATCAAATGGAACAACGTCCTGATCGACGCCGTCCGCCACGAGCAGACCCATGCGGGGCCGGGCTGGGTCTCGCGGAACATGGCCGTCGTGCAGACCGCCGTCTTCGACGCCGTCAACGCCGTCGCCGGCGGCTACAAATCCTACCGCCCGGCGCCGGCGGCCGTAAAAGGCGCCTCCGTCGATGCCGCCGCCTCCATGGCCGCCTACGAAACGCTGCTGGCGCTGTATCCCCAGCAGAAAACCCGATTTGACGCCGCGATGAACCAGGAGATGAAGTCCATCCCCGACAACGTCGGCGAGGCCAACGGCCTGATCGCCGGCCACGACGCGGCCCAGCAAATCCTCTCCGGCCGCAACCACGATAATTCGCTGAAAACCGTGAAATACACGCCCGGTAAAAATCCGGGCAAGTGGCAGCCCACCTGGCCCAACTACGCCTCGGCCCTGGGCGCCGGGTGGTATGCCGTAACGCCCTTTGTCCTGAAAAGCGGCTCGCAGTTCCGCGCCCCTCCCCCGCCGGCCCTCACCAGCCAGCAGTACACCAACGCCTTCAACCAGGTCAAATCCATCGGCGCCAAGGACAGCACAACGCGCACGGCCGAACAAACGCAGATCGGCCACTTCTGGGCCTACGACACGGGCGCCAAGGGCACGCCCGTGGTGCTGTACAACCAGATCGCCCAAAAGGTTGCGCAGCAGCAGGGCAATACCACCGAGCAAAACGCCCGCCTCTTTGCCCTGATGAACCTGGCCATGGCCGATTCGGGCATCAGCGCCTGGGACACCAAATACGCCTACAACTTCTGGCGGCCCATTACCGCCATCCGCAACGCCAATACCGACGGCAACCCCGCCACCGTCGCCGACAAAAACTGGCAGCCCCTGGGCGCCCCCGGCGACGGCACCCCCAACTTCACGCCCCCCTTCCCCGCCTACGTCTCGGGCCACAGCACCTTCGGCGCTGCCGCCTTCACCGTCCTGCGCCGGTTTTTCGGCACGGACAACATCCGCTTCACCGTCGGGTCCGATGAACTGCCCGGCGTCAAACGCACCTTCAGCAGCTTCAGCCAGGCCGCCGACGAAAACGGCATCAGCCGCATTTATCTGGGAATCCACTGGGCCTTCGACAACACCCAGGGCAAAATCATGGGCGAGAAAGTCGGCAACTACGTCTTTTCCAACGCCTTAACCCCCATCAGCGGCAAAACCCCCTCCCAACCCGCCCTGACGCTCCGCGCCGTCCAGAGAACCCCCGTCTTCTCAACCCAGGCCGTGTAATTACAACCCCCCTGAAACCGCGCCAGCGCCCACCGATTTCGATCGGTGGGCGTTTGTATCTTCACGCCCCGCACGCCGCCGCCACCTGCGCCTGCAACACCATGCGCAGCCCCGGCCGGCCTGGGCCGTAATAGTCCGGCAGCACCCCCAGCCTGCGAAACCCCTGATGCTCATACAGCTTCACCGCCGTCGCGTTGCTCTGCTCGACTTCCAGATAAATCCGGCTCACCCCTTTGGCGCTGAGCTCATCCACCATCTTTTGCAGCAACCGCCGACCGATCTTCTGCCCCCGGCAGCGATGGTCCACGGCCAGGCTGTAAATCCGCCCCGAAGGTCCGCGCTTGTGCTGACGAATCAGCGAAATGCCTTCCCCGACAATCTTGCCGGCATCCTCGGCAACCAGAAACAAGGCGCTGGACCGCTGCTGCAAATACTGGAGCTGCCGCTTGCTCAGACAATAGGCGTCAAAGCAGGACTGCTCCAACGCCACCGCGGCGGCCAAATCGGTTTTGCGGGCCAGACGCACCACCGGCGCAGGAACCTGTTTCATCACCGGCGGCGCAACGCAAACCTGAGTGGCCGCAGTGCGACGCAGGACGCATTTGGACAGCAACTTGACCGGACGGTAGCTGTTTTTCGTCCAGGCCAGCGTTTCCAAACCCCAGTCGTCGCCCACGTTCACCCGTGGCCGCTGGCTCCAGTGCCGACGGCAAAACTCGCTGAAGATGAACTGGGCCAGACCCTTGATCTCCAGATCGGTCTTCTCGATGACGATGCTGCTCTGGTCATGGCCAAGCAATTCGCCGAACGTGAAACCACGCAGCGATTCCTGCCCGCTGGCCGGGTCGGTCACATAAACCACCATCCCGGCCAAGCCCAGCTCGTGCGCCCACTCCAAAGTCAGGTCGCAGGCCAACGCCTCTTTCTGCCGCTTGACGGCGCTGGCGGAAAAATCCGACCGGTGCTGGACGTCCTGATGCTGCTTCCAGGAGCGCAGCAGGCAGCGGCAGTCCTCCAGGTGACGCGGCGCGCTGTAAGTTTCAACGCGATGAACGTAGTTTCGCAGGAACCGGTTCTTGGCCTGACGCTTGGAGGCCAGATCGCCGCCGGGCAGGTCGATCATCTTCCGCATGTCGTAAAGATAATCGCAGCCCAAAGGCTCGACCCGCAACGCGGAACGGTCGAAACGGGCGAGCAGTTCCTCGCTGGCGTATTCCACCCGGCTGCGGTCGGCAACGCCCTTGGCGGCGTTGTAGGTGTTCATCAGTTCAAAGGCTTCGGTGAGGGCGTTGTCGCCGTGGGTGTCGCCGATGGGCGGCATCAGCAACGTCAGGTCGCCGGCGCCGTTGGCAAAAACGCAGAGGTGTCCGTGAATCTCTTTCCAGAGTATCCGCAGGCTGTTGCGCCAGGTGAAAAGCTGAGAGAAGGTGTAATCCGACAGGGGTTCGCGAAGGGTCTTGAAATAGGCATCAAGAGTCGCCTGGTCGGTCAGTTCGACCGGCTTCAGGCCCCAACCCAACAAGGGGTCATCGTCCATATAATTGACGGTTTCCTCCAACGAGCCCGGCCGGAGCTGCGGTCGGCCGACGGCTCCACGAATTCGCTTCACCCACAGAACCCGAACCGTTGTGCGAAACCCCAGCCCTCTTCCGGGCTGAGTCCGTTGTCACCGAATAAGCGTGGTGAACCCGATCCCCGCAGGCCTGTGATCCACTACATATCGGGAAACATTGTCACACGGCAAGAGAGAAAAGCAAGCCGCCCCTTGCCGCGTCCTGCCGAGATCCACGCCTTCCCGCTCACAACTCAAGCATATAACGGCACTTCTGCCTCTCGCCGCGCACGTACAACAGATGTTCCTTAGGCAGCGGCACCACCTCCACCAGTTTCGCCCCCAGCCGCTCGCAAGTGCGGCGCGAGGGAAAATTGTCGGGGTTGCATGTGATCCACAGCGTTTTCAAACCGTGTGCCCGGGCCAGCGGAAGCAGCAGACGCGACGCACGTTCCGCATAGTGATGTCCCCGGGCCGCGGGATACACGTGATAACCGATGTGGCCGATGTAATACTCCAAATCCCGGCTCTGGCCGATGCGCAACGCAATCACCCCGGCAATGCGCAGCGGCGCGGGAAGGGGCTGATCATGCAGACGCATCCAGAAATGATAGCTGGGCACGATCCCCTGCTCGGGGACGGCCCGCTGATGCCCCAGCGGCGCAATCTGCAAAAATTCCAGCAACTGTCGGCGGCTGAGATTGGCCAGGTCCGGAGCCTGTCGAATCGTCTGAGGGTGCTGACAGGCCAGCAGCAGATCGTCCACCCAGCGAAGCTGAGGTGGAACCAGTTCCAACTCCTGGTCAACCAAAGGCCCGGGATCGAGAAATCGAAAATACATGCCGTCAAACACGTCTCAAACTATACCCGCGGAGCGGGGTTTTTGTCTTGGCATAGAGCAAAACAAAGCGACGGCCCGCAGGCCGTCGCGTGTTAATCACTTTTTCCCCGTCCGTCGGGATTCTCTTCCAGCCGCCGACCTCAGGCCGGCGCGAGCGTCTTCTCGATCAGAACAAACTTTCCCCGAAAATAGTCTTGGCGCGCACGAGAATAACCACAAACCCCAGGATCTGCGCCGCCACCGCCACGGCGGCCAGAGCGGTGTAGATGTTGTTGGCGGGCTTCACGACAACCGTTTCGCTGCTCATGGGAGTCACTCCGAATGCACCAGGCGATCGTTACAGTTGAGTACGGGCCTCGTTGCCGGGCTTGATGTCCTGAACGCGGGGGCCGGTCAGCCGGCCAACGGCCTCATTGGGCTGAACATTGTCCACCGTCAGGATACCCAGAAAATCCCCATGATCCCGGTCAATAACCTTGAACTCCATGCCCCGGGTCACGTTGTCCACACTGCCCACCGAGATGGTCGCGTAGGGCACGCCTCCGGCAATGGCCCGCACGTCGCGGACGATGGCGTTGATCGCCGGAGCCCCGGCCTTGGTCCCGACGACCACCTTGGCCTCCGGCACGCTGCCGCCCAAGTCCTTGATGGCCGCCGTCAGGCGGGCGTTCTCCGCCTGAAACTGGGCCACCTGCTCGGACAGATACTTGCGCTCACGCTCGGTCTGATCCAGTTTGTTGGTCAGATCCGAAACCGTCGAGTTCAAATCCAGCGACTTGCGGCTCAGGTCATCCACCGCCTTACGCAGTTCCAGAACCTGCGCCCACTGCTGGGCCTTCTGACCTTCGCTGGCCTTGAGGGCTTCGGTCAGCCGGTTCAGGTCCAGCGCCCGCAACCCCGCTTCGCTCTTGAGCTGGGCGATGGTCACGTCCTTGTCGGCGGTCGCCTGCTGGGCGGTGGCCAGGTCCTTGTTCTTGGCGTCAACCAGGGCGTTGGCGCTCTTGAGGTTGTCCAAGGCCCGCTGTTCGCTGGCGGCCAAGGCTTCCTGAGCGGCCTGCCGGAGCTTGGCTTCCGACTTGAGCTGCTGCTCCGTCTTATCGATCCGACCTTTGAAGTCCTCCGTCTTGCCCACGAAAACAACCGTGGCGGCAGTAAAGAGGAGCGAGCAAACGACCAGCAAGGTGACAAAGACTTTGGTTAGCACGCTCAAGGTAGGCTCCTTGGACTAAATTAGATGTCCGACCGTGGTGTCAATCCCGTTATTCGACTCCGGGTCCGTCTTGCGGTGGGGCCGCGCATGACCCCTGTTCAGCCTCCGCGTCAGGTCTGCGAATCGGCGAGAACAGACCCATTGTACTGGACCCGGAAAACTCCTGCTATCGTAATCCGGCCCCGTTTGCTGTCAAGGTAAAGATTGCCATCGATTTTGGATTTTGGATTGCGGATTTCGGATTGAACGGCGGCGTTCGAGAGCCTCTTCAATCCGAAATCCGCAATCCAAAATCCAAAATTAGCGGAGTTGCAACACCGCCGTCGCCGCCGCCACCCGCACGTCCACATCCGCATCCGCCAACAACTTGCCCAGTACCGTCTGGGCATCCCGCCGGCCGATCGCCCCCAGGGCCAACGCCGCCAGGTGCCGCTGACGCGGGTCCGGGCTGGCCGCGCCCGCCAGGGCCACGCCGTAGCCTTCGTCCGAACCGAGCATCCCCATGCCCCGGGCGGCCACCAGGTTGATCTCCGGGTAGTCCGTCACCAGCGACCCGCGAACGTGCTCGATCACCCGCTGGTCGCGCGGGGCCGCCAGCGCCAGAATCGCCACCATCTGATCATCGGGGAACCGGCTGATGCTGTACCCCACCAGCGCCTCCACCCCGTCCAGATCCCCCAGCCGCCACATCGCCTCGGCCACCTGAAGCCGCACCACCGGATCGGCGTCGCGCCGCATGACCTTCAGAATCTTCAACGCACTGCGATCCCCGAGCATCCCCAGAACGAAAACCGTATTCCGGCGGACGACCGGGTCCAGGTCCTGCGCGTATTTCTCCAGATCATGGCTGAACCGCATGTCCCCCAGTCGGTGCAGCGTAAAACGCGCCGCGATACACACCCCCATGTCGTCGTCGTCCAACAGCCGCAGCGCCGGCTGATACGCCTCGGGCAGCCGAAGCTCCCCCGCCGCCATCGCCGCCGCATACCGCACCACCGGCGCCGAGTCGTTCAGCATCCGCACCAGAACCGTGCGGGCCTCCATCCCCAGCGACTGGCGCAACCCCTCCACCGCGTGAGCGCGGATGAACTGATCGGACGAATCCACCGCCGCGATCAACTCCCGCCGGGCCGATTCCCGCAGCGCCCCGTCCAACGCCACGTCCTGCGTCACCGGATACGCCGGCGGCAGCTTGGGCGGCCGGGTCACCTTCCCCGGCTCCGGTGAATTACCGGAGCAGCCCGCCAGCACCGCCAGCAGAACCAGGCCCACCGCCACCTTGCCGTTGATTGATCGACGAAAGCTCATAGTCATGATTTTTTCGCACCCTTCCGCGCCCGGCGGAAGATCGAAGCCCCAGCCGTCAGGATCGTAACCCCGACGCACAGACCCGCAAAAACATCGCCATGGCGAGTATACCACGTCAGCCGCGAATCGAGAGCCACCGTCGCCAGCGCCGTCCCCGCCTCGCCGGCCGGCGCCAGCTCGCCGTAGCGCCCCAGCGAATCGACAAAGCCGCTGATGCCGGTATTGACGCTGCGGGCCGTGGGAACGCGGTTTTCTATGCTGCGAAAGGCCGCCGCCTGAAGATGCTGGGCGTTTTCGTTGGCCTTGAACCACCCGTCGTTGGTCAAATTCACCAGCAAATCCGCTCGCTTGCCCCCGCCCGAAACCGGCCGGAACATCCGCGCCGTCAGCCGCGAATCAATGTCCTCAAAGCAGATCGGCGTCACCAGCCGGCACGATCCGGGAATCTCAAAAACGCTCAGCGCGTCCGGCTCCCCCGCCGTCAGCGTGTAGTCATAGTCATACGGCGACAGCGAAAAGAAAAAGTGGTACAGCCAGGGAATGGACTGCTTGAAAGGAATGAACTCCCCGAACGGAACCAGGTGAATCTTGTCGTAGCGCACGCTGGAAAGCCGCCCCTCCCGGTCATAGAAATAGGCCGAGTTGCGGTTATCCGCCGACAAAAGCTGATCGCGGCGCACCGTCCACTGCCCCTGATATCTTCCCCCCACCACCAAGGCCGTCTGATACCGCCGGGCCGTGTTGCCCAGCTCCTGCTGCAACTCCCGCAAGAACGATCCGTAGTCCGTCTTACTCAGCGCCTGATCCGCCTCCGCATTCAATGCCGGCAGCATCGTTTCCGACCAGACCACCAGATCCACCCGCCTCCCCGCGTCCTGCTCCGCCTGCAGCGCCTTGCGGGTGGTCTTCAGATGAAACACCGCGATCTCGTCGGCCGTCGCGCTTTTTTCCCCGCTGTTATCCTGCGGATAGTTCGGCTGCACCACCAGCACCCTCGGCCCCGGACGTGTCGTCTCCTGCGAAAACCGAAACACCCCATACCCCAACACCGCCAGTAAGACCACTCCCACCCACCCCGCCGCCGCAACCACCCGCCGAAGGCTGAACCCCTCCAACACCCACATCGCCGCCAGCCCATTGATCAGCGCCACATAAAACGAAACCCCATACACCCCCAGCGCATCGGCAATCTGGCACATCGCCAGAACCGGCGTCTGCGTATGCCCCAGATACAGCCACGGCAGCCCCGTAAACAGATTCCCCCGCACAAACTCCAGCCCCGCCCACACCGCCGCGAACAAAAACACCCCAGCCGTCACTCCCCCCCATCGCCTCGGCAACTCATCCAGCAACCCCGCCCCGCGCACGACCAGCGCCGCCAACCCCCAGTACACCCCCAGATACACCAGCAGCGCCGCCATGCCCGGCACGGTCACGTACGCCAGCCACCACATGTTGGCGACAAAAAAGATCGTCCCCCCCAACCAACTCCACAGGAACGCCGACTTCACCGACCGCGCCTGCCGCACCACCACCAGCCACGGCGCCAGCCCCACCCACGCCAGATAAAACTGCCCGTACGGCGCAAAGGCCAAGGTCAGCATCAGCACGCTCCCCAGCAGCAGCCCCAGCCGTCCATACCACCGCGCAGTCACCGGCGCCGCCGGCTCAACCACCGAAACCCCACGCCGAAAACTGGAAGAGGACTTGCTCATAACCCTTTCATCGTCCGGCCCAAACCCCACCCCGTCAAGCGACCGGCAAAAACAGATTCTTCTTTGCCTTTTTCCCCGCCGCGTTTTAAGTTGTGGGCATGAATCAATACGCCATTCTCACCGCCGTAGGTTCGGATCGCCCCGGCCTGGTTGACGAAGTCTCCCAGTTTATCTTCGAGCGTGGCGGCAACATCGAAGACAGCCGCATGGTCAACCTCCGCGGCCAGTTCGCCATGATGGTCCTGATCGCCGGCGACGACCCCACCCTCGCCACCATCACCCAGCAACTCAACGATCTATCCCAGCGCACCGGCCTGCGTGCCGAACTCAGCAGCGCCCAAGCCCACCGCGCCGTCGCTTCCGCCCAGGCGCTACCCTACCGTCTGACCGCCACCGCCATGGACCAGGCCGGCCTGGTCCATCGCATCTCCCACCTGCTGCGCTCGCTGAACGTCAACATCGAAAGCCTGGAAACTCACCTGGCCGCCGCCCCCATCACCGGAGCCCCCGTCTTTGAAATGGAACTGACGCTATCGATCCCCCGCCAAGTCCTGCTCAGTCAGCTCCGCAGCAACCTCGGCAAACTCTGCGACGACCTGAACATCGACTGGCAGCTCTCCGCCCTGTAACGCCCCCCTCTCAAATAACGCCCACCGATTGGAATCGACGGGCACTCAAGGCGCCGACACCCGCGTCGTCGGCTGCGGAACTTCCTTAGGCGACGGCTCCAGAATGATCCGATCAAAAAACCGCCCGCCCTCGCTCATTTCAAACACCGCCGTCAGCACATACGTCCGATTGGGATTGATCTGCGGATACGCCAGTTGAAAGCTGTAAGTCCGGCTCGTACGGTTCCAGTGCTGCCGCTGCTGCTCCAAAGTGGACAACGCCCCGATCCACGGATTGACCACGCGCCCGCCGCGCGGGTCCGCCGACCCGCGCCGATACTCAAACAGTTCAAACATCACCCGCCCGCTGGCCTTGGTCGGATCGCCGAACTGGTCCTGAAACTCAATCAGCGTCTCGATCCCGTCCGGATGCCCGCTGCCGCTCCAATCCTTGACCTGCGTAAAGATCGGATGCACGCGCATCGCCACCGGCCCAAACACATCGGCCTGCGGCGTCGGCCGCGGCGGCGCATAGCCGTCCGAGCACCCGACAACGGTCAACCCCAACGCCACCAAAATCGCCAAAGCGAGAATTCGCATGCCCGAAAATGTAGAACCCCGACCCACCCCTGTCAACGAACCCCCGGGCGCACAAAACGCCCCCTTCCGTTTTGCGGCTGCCCGCAGGGCAGCGCGCCTCCCCCCGCCAACCGCGCGCCCGCCCTGCAAGCAAACCGAAACTTTCCCTAATCCGCATTCACCCCGCAGCACTTTTTATACTTCTTCCCGCTGCCGCACGGGCACGGATCGTTGCGTCCCACCTTGGGGGCTTCGCGGACGATCGTCCTGGCCTTGGCCGCCTCCCCTTGCACTTCCCCGGCCGCCTTCTGCATCTCTCCGCTGCCGATCGCCTGCGCGTTTTCCCCCACGCCATACCCGCCGGCGTCCTGGTGGGTCGCCGCGGTGACGTTGTACGCGCTGCGGGCCTGGGCCGCGCCCACCACCCGGGCCCGGAAGATCAAATCCGTAACCTTGTCGCGGATCGACGCCATCATCTCCTGGAAGTAACGATACCCCTCCTTCTTATAGGCGATTCGCGGATCGCGCTCGGCGAACGCCTGCAACCCGATGCCCGCCTTGAGGATGTCCATCGCGTACAGATGGTCCTTCCAGGTCTGGTCGAAAATCTGGATCAGCACGAACTGCTCCAGGTCCGTCAATTCCCGCCGGAAAAACTGCCGCCCGCGCGCCAGCAGCATCTGCCGAAGCGTCGGAGCCTGCCCATCCCCCGAAGGCGAATCCTCCCGGGGACAAGCCTGCAATTCCGCTTCCGTCACGTTCAGGCTGAACCGCTGATTGACCGCCGCCGCCAGGTCTTTCGTCGAAGGATGGGCCTGGATCATGGCGTCCACCTCGGCCTCCAGCTTGCCGTCGCGGTAGTACTGCCGCTGATAACCCACCAACTCTTCGCGCAGCCGGGCCATAGGCTGGGTGCGGATGTGATCCAGCGGCAGGTCCGTGCCGAACTTCGCCCGCGTCCAGGCGCGGAGGTAGTCGGCCGCGTAAGGATTGTCCCCGCCGCCTTCAAACCCGCCGAACGCATACGTCATGGCGTGATCGATCGGATACTCCAGCTCCCGGTTGGCGTAAGCCGCCCGGGCCCGGGTTTCAATCAGCTCGGAAATGTCCTCGGCGCTCTTGCGCTGCTGGCCGCGTTCGGCCAGCATCTCCTCCGGCTGGACCTCGATGCCGAACTTGTCATACGCCCAGGCCGCCAGTTCCTTCTCCGCATACAGCGGCTGAAGGTACTTCATCAGCGGAGCGCACTCGCGCCGGTCGATCTGCTCGATCGCCGCCGCCCGCAGCTTGTCCTCCAGGTCGCGGGCGTTCATCCGCCGGATCTGCGCCTGCGACAAATTCACCTGGAACCGGCTCATCGCCCACGACGACAAGCCGCGCAAATCCCACTCGTCGCGGTTCTCCGGGTCTTCCCCGGTGAACTCCCCGAGCGTCGCCCCGATGTTGGTCTCGGCTTCGGCCCGGGCCTGGTTCTTGATGTACGATTCCAGGTCGTCGATGCCGCGCAAGCCCCGGATGTCGTCCGGATCGATCGTCACCTCAAAATTCACGCGGGCCCACTCGGCCACCACCGCCGCCACATAGTCCTGCGTGATGTACTTGTCCACCGCGTCATCGATGGCGTCCCCGATCATGCCCCAGATCACATGGTCGATGTCCTCGCCCTTGAGCACGCGCTGACGCATGCCGTAGAACGTCGTGCGCTGGTGGTCCATGACCTCGTCGTATTCCAGCAGATTTTTCCGCGCCAAAAAGTTTCTCTCCTCCACCTTCTTCTGCGCCGCAAAATCCCCTTGGAAATCTGCTTGGCCTCGATGGCCATCCCCTCCTCCATCCCGAACCACCCCAGCATCTTGATCGTCCATTCGCCGGCGAACATCTTCATCAGATCGTCCTGCAGCGAAACGTAAAACCGCGACGACCCCGGGTCGCCCTGCCGGCCCGACCGGCCGCGAAGCTGGTTGTCGATCCGGCGCGAGGTGTGCCGCTCGGTGCCGATCACGTGCAACCCGCCCGCCTTGGACGTGGCCGACATCAGCTTGATGTCCGTGCCGCGGCCGGCCATGTTCGTGGCGATGGTCACGTTGCCCACCGTCTCCCCGTGCGCGTTGAGGTGGTTCTGCCCCGCCTTGACCACGATCTGGGCTTCCCGCTCGTGGTACTTGGCGTTGAGCACCTCGTGCTCCACCCCGTACTTGCGTTTGAGCATGTTGGAGAGCATCTCGCTCTTTTCCACGCTGGTCGTGCCCA
The DNA here is from genome assembly GCA_963841305.1 of uncultured Phycisphaerales bacterium. GTDB lineage: Bacteria > Planctomycetota > Phycisphaerae > Tepidisphaerales > Tepidisphaeraceae > CAWJBR01. The sequence goes on from CAWJBR010000002.1 coordinate 1,528,477, forward strand.
CCAGCACCGGCCGGCCGGCGTCGGAAAATTCCTTGATCTCGTCGATAAGCGCCTCCCACTTTTCGCGCTCGGTGCGATACACCCGGTCCTCGTGGTCCGCACGCACGCAAGGCCGGTTCGTCGGGATCGTCACCACTTCCAGCCGGTAAATCTTGTTGAACTCCTCGGCCTCGGTCTGCGCCGTGCCGGTCATGCCCGCCAGCGACTTGTACAGCTTGAAAAAGTTCTGCAGCGTGATCGTCGCCAGCGTCTGCGTCTCCTGCTTGATCGGCACCCGCTCCTTGGCCTCGATCGCCTGGTGCAATCCGTCGGACCACTGCCGCCCGACCATCTTCCGCCCGGTGTATTCGTCCACGATCACCACTTCGAGCTGGCCCGACTGGCCTCGCTCCACCACGTAATCCTTGTCGCGCTCGTAAACCACGTGGGCGCGCATGGCCTGCTCCATCAGATGCGGCCATTCCATGTTCGCGCCCACGAAAAACGAACCCACCCCCGCCGCATCCTGCGCCGCGGCAATCCCCTCGTGCGTCAGATGAACACTCTTGCGATCCAGCTCCACTTCGTAGTATTGCGTCAGGTGCGTCTTGCGGTCCTCGGCGATGGCCAAGGTCTTCTCCGCCTCCTCGCGCCGCCGGCGGGCGGCCTCCTGAACCGCCTTATCCCCCTTGGCCTTGGCCTCGTCCCCCTCGGCGGCCTTGGCGGCGCAATGCGCCGCGTCGGCGGCCTTCTCCGCCGCGTCCCACGGCTTGTTCATCTCCAGCACCTTGCGCGCCACCACGTCCGCATCCCGGTACTTAGGCGCATCGTCATGGGCCGCACCACTGATAATCAGCGGCGTCCGCGCCTCGTCGATCAGGATCGAGTCTACCTCGTCCACGATCGCGAAATCCAGCGGCCCCTGCACCTGCAAGTCCACCCGCTCTTTCATGTTGTCGCGCAGGTAATCAAAGCCGAACTCGGCGTTGGTGCCGTAAGTGATGTCGCACCGGTAGGCGTTGCGCCGCGCTTCGCCCCCCGGCTCCATCTCGCTCTGGATGTACCCGATGGAAACGCCCAGGTTCTCAAACGACGGACGCACCCAGTTGGCGTCGCGGCGGACCAGGTAATCGTTCACCGTCACCACATGACTGTGCAACCCCTCCAAAACCCGCATGAAACACGCCAGCGGCGCCACAAACGTCTTGCCTTCGCCGGTGGCCATCTCCGCGATCTTGCCTTCGTAAAGCACCAGCCCGCCGATGAGCTGCACGTCAAAACACCGGGCCCTGAACGGCGGCCGCGATTCGGGATACAGCCTGCGAATCGCTCCGTAAAGCACCGGCGGAATCGGAACCGTCTGCCAGGAATGCCCCGAGGCGATCATGAACCGCTGCACCGAGTCGTACGCTTCGAGCATCTCATCATCGAGCTGATCCGGGTCGAACTTTTCTTCCGGGTTGAAGATCGAGCGGATGCCGATGTTGCGGTCCATCGACTCGCGGATAATCCCAAACGCCTCCGGCAGCACGTCCGCCGAACGCAGCTTCCCGCCGCTCAGTTCGGTGCGCAGCTCCTGCGTGCGGCGCGCAACTGCTCATCGGTCATCGCCTGAATCTGCGGCTCCAATGCGTTGATCTGATCCACAATGCGGTGGTAGCGCTTGAGCAACCGCTCGTTACGGCTGCCGAAAACCTTGATAAGAACCTTGCCGATGGAAACGGCCATAAGAGCACCTTAAGAATTACGTTGGGAAACCGGCACGCGGACAACTCCCGCCTGCCAAAAATGAAAAACGGATGCGCAACAGGATGGGATTAAACCAGCGGAGGCGGGAGACGCAGCAGCAGTTCAGACAGCTCAGCCCGATGAACCACACCCAACACCACCGGCCCGCGCCGCGGCGTCGCCACCCGCACCATCGGCCTTTCCTGCCGATCCTGATGGAAGCGAGCCGAAGGGATTGCCCGGCGGAAGGCCCCGGTCAACCGCCCCGCCAACTGCCGCGCCATCTCCCCCACCTGCGGCCGCAGCGTCGGCGTCGCCGCCGCCGCGCGATCCGCGCACAGCGCCGCCGCCACCACCGCCACCGCCAACATATGCCGGGTTCTTCGCATAATCACATACAAGCCTCGACAGTATTCCCCCAGACCCCTACCCCGTCAAGGCAATATTAAAATTATACGCTTCCCCGATCCCCCGCGTTTTATCAAAGCCCCACCCCAACCAACCCGCCCCCTTTCGCCCCCACGTCCCCGCCCTCGCTTGCGGTTTCGCGAAGGGACAAGTCTCCGTTTCGCCGTTTTCCGAACAATCTCAGCTAAGACGTCCAGGAACCGGATTCCAGCACAACCCACCGCCCTTCTTTTTTGATGCACTTCATACGGGTTCCACCGCCACACAACCTGTCTTGCAGCCTCCCCGAGCTGACCACAACTTCTCCCCCATCACCTTTCCAAATGCCAAGGATCGGCTGTTGCCCATTGAAAGACGTCAACGGGAATAGAGTCCCAACGGACCCATCCGGACGAGTGATTTTGCGCCCCTCCGCCTTCGGAGAACGGCGCAAAGTCCACCAACTCAATAATCTCCTGATCCGTAAACCCTTCCGAACAGGCAAACGGCCACAAACGCGGCGGCGGCACTTCCAAGCTTTTGGCGAACGGTTCCGACTCCAGCGAAACCTGCACGTAGGGCTTGAGCCGCAATGCCGTCCGCAACTTCGCCATCGGCAATTGTTCAATCTCCGTCGAGCGGAACCGCAGGCATCGCCCCTTTCGAAGCCGCTGGCTACTCCCATCCGGCTCGAAAAACACGCTCACGTTCCAATACGGCTTGCCCTCACAAACATTGCTGTTATGCACATGGACATACCAAACCGCCCGCCCCGAAGGCCCCGCCTGCCGGCACACCTCCAGAATCTTTGTCACATCCTCCGCCGCCAGCCGCTGCGGCTTGAGCGTCTCGTCATAAACAACCGGACAGGATTGCATCCCCTTGGCTTTGGTCTTGTCCACCGCCGTCCCGCATCCGCTTAGCAAAACCAACGCCGCCGCTACCGCCCAACAAGTCACTCGCGTCCCCGCCCGCAGCCGATCGTCTTTCCCCATAACGGCCTCCTCCCTGAACCAGGTTTCACAGTACATCATCCCGTGTGCTCCAGAATATACAAAAGTTCCCGCAACCCGCGCCATGCCGCAGTGTAGCGAAACGAAACTTCCGGATCCTCCCCCTGCCGTTATGCCCGGATAGCTGTTATATTCCCGCCCATCGACCACAAGGAGACACCCATGCTGCTTCGGGCTTGCGGATGGTGCCTGGCAATCGTTCTGGCTTTAACCGCCACGACCCGCGCGGCCGACTGGCCCCGCTTCGGCGGGCCCACCGGCGATCAGGTCGCCCCGGATCAGAAGATCAACAAGGACTGGACCGCCCGGCCCCCCAAAGTCCTCTGGACCGTTCCCCTCACCGACTCCGGCCACGCCGGGCCGTGCGCCGCCGACGGCAAAGTCTTCATCGTCGATCATCGCGGCGCCGACGACATCGTCCGCGCCCTGGACCTGCAAACCGGCAAAGACCTCTGGTCCTTCGCCTACCCCGACGCGGCCAAGAGCCGCTACGGCTTCACCCAATCCACCCCCCTGTTCCACCAGAACCGCCTCTACGTCTTCAGCCGGCTGGGCAAGGCCCTCTGCCTCGACGCCCGCACCGGCCAGAAACTCTGGCTCCGCGACCTCAACGCCGACTATCCCACCAAGTTCAACGAATTTGAACACGCCTCCTCCCCCGCCCTGATCGACGGAAAACTGATCCTCTTCCCCGGCGGCAAAGGCGCCGCCGTCGTCGCCCTCGATACGCAAACCGGTAAAACCCTCTGGCAAGGCGGCGGCGACTCCCGCCCCGGCTACGCCTCCCCCGTCATCGCCACCCTCAACGGCCAAACCCAGATCGTCGCCTTCATCGCCGACGGACTGATTGCCCTCAACCCGGCCGACGGAAAGCAACTCTGGGCTTTCCCCTGGAAAGTCCCCTTCAACCAGAACTCCGCCACCCCCACCGTCCGCGGCAACACCATCCTCTTTTCCACCGCCTGGAACAAAGGCAGCGGTCTGCTCGACGTAACCAACAACCAGCCCAAGGCGATCTGGAAGAACACGGAATTGCAGGCCCGCTTCCCCACCCCGGTCGTCTACCAAGGCCGCATTTACGGCACGCGCGATCCGGGCAAACTGGTCTGCCTCGACGCCCGGAGCGGGAAACTGCTCTGGTCCAAAGACAAGTTCGAGTTCGCCTCCACCTTGGCCGTGGACGACGCGGTCCTCGTCCTGGAAGGCAAGAGCGGCAACCTGCTGCTGCTGGACGCCTCCACCCCGGACTACAAGGAACTGGGCCAATTTTGCCCCCTCCCCGGCCCCGGATGCTGGACCGCCCCCATCCTCATCGACGGCAAACTCCTGACCCGCAACCTCAAGGCCCTGGCCTGCATCGACCTGCGCTGAGAACATTCCGCTCCCAAAAAATCCCTTTCGCCCCCAGCGCCTCGACAAGGCTTGCTCTTCGCGATCCCCCGGATACGACTACTCCCCCGCACTCAAAACTCAAAGCCCCGGATGTGCATCCGGGGCTATAATCGCCCCCGCCTTTGCTTGCGGTTTCGCGAACAAACCCCTTCCGCCACTTCTTCGGCGCCCGCTTAGAAGAGCGAATCCGGGGCGCAATGGCAACCGGCCGCGCCCGGATTCACGTCCCTTTCCTTTCCCCCAAACGGCCCCTTACTTATCCCGCAGAGCAACCCGCCAAACCCGAGGTTGCCCAGCAGATACCAGCCGCGCACTTCCGGCTTGATGATGACCTCTCTGGTTTCATAGCCCTCCTTGCAATTGCCCGGATGCCAGGATTCCCGGCGTACCCCTTTACATGTGACTCAACCCCAAGGACCGGATGTCAAAGTGCGGCGCCGCCAAGGCCCGTATTCCCACACTCCCGCTCCAATTCCCCCCATTCTCCCCTCCAAACAATCCAACACAAGGCCCCCGCCATCCCCTAAACAGGTCATCCCCGAACCCCCTTTCCCACTAGCGCCAACCCCACTAACTAATGACCAAGGACCAATGACTAATGACCCACCTTAAATATTTTCACCTTCTTGCTTTTTTCCCATAGACAACCACCGCCCCCCTCCGGTATAGAAGTGTCTGCGGAGGTCAATTAGGACAAAATCATCCCTTTTTCCCTTTACGCTTCCGGTCGTAACCCTATAATCGGATGCGATTAGGAGGATTTTCGCATGCTGACCCAAACGGCCAAGTACGCTCTGCGGGCTTTGATCTATCTCACGCAGCAGCCTGACGATAACTACCATCAGACCCGCGAGGTCGCCCGCCTGATCCAAGTCCCGGCCAACTACCTGGGCAAGACCCTCCAGAAGCTCGCCCGCGCCCGCATCGTGGACTCCCAAAAGGGCCTCCACGGCGGCTTCCGCGTGGCCAAGTTGCCCGAGCAAGTCCGCCTCTACGACGTGCTGCTGGCCATCGACGCCATCCCCAAAGACCTGGACGCCGAAGCCCCCGAAGAAGCCTCCCAGGCCGAACTGGGTTCGCTCTACCAGCGCTTCGCCGGCGTGAACCGCATCTACGCCAAGTTCCTTCAGGAAACCACCCTCGCCGACTTGATGCACTCCGACGGCGCCCCCGTGGTCAACAAGCCCGAAACCGAAAGCCGCATCGCCCCCCTGCTGGACGCCAAGGCCACTTCGGTATCGGTATAGAACCGACCGGCTATCGGCCGGTCGGGGAAATCTGGGGGCTGAGGTTGCCCAAGGGGGATGTGGGGGTGGCGGCGCTGTTGTCCGCCGCCGAAGGCGTCTGCTGAACCGTCCCGTTTTCCGTCTTGCTTAGCCGGTCCAGATTGTCCTTGGCCGACGCCAGCGCCTGCGGATTGTGCCCGGCCAGCAGCTTAAGCCGCCCCTCGGCCAGTCCCTGACCGGCCAGATAGGCGCGGACGCCCCGGCTTCGCTGGGCGTAAAGCGAACTCTCGGCGGGCATGTCCATATAAACCGTCAAGTCCGAGGCGGTATCCGCCCCTTGGAGCATGAGCCGCAGCTTTTCCCGCCCCAGGCTGTTCAACTCTGCGCCGTCGAAGTGAGCCGGATACAAGGTGGCGTCAAAGCGCGCGCCGACGGCCGCCTGCTGGTGAATAAATGCCCGGGGGGCGTCGCAGTTTTCACCAGGCGGAAAGGCGTCGCCGCGGGAATCGGCCGGCGACTGGCAGGCCGTCAGCAGCGACGTCATCGCCACGGACGCCAAAAGCGCCATCAAACGCGAGAAGATCGGGAAACGGTTGGTCATGGTCTGCCTCTGTCTCTTCTGATCGGCCGGCAAGCCGGAAAACTTCACTTGAACAGATCCATCAGGCGGATCAACGTCGGCCCGGCCAGGACAATGAAGGTGGCCGGAAAGATACACAACACCAGCGGGAAGCTGAGCTTAACGGAAGCCTTGGCAGCCATTTCCTCGGCAATGTGCTGGCGACTGGCGCGAAGGCTGTCGGCATGGACGCGCAGGGCCGAGGCGATGGACGTGCCGAAGCGGTCGGCCTGGATGAGCATCGCCGCCAGGGATTGCAAAGCCGGCGTTCCCGTGCGCTGCCCGAGGTTGCGCAGCGAATCGGCGCGGGAAAGTCCCACGCGGGTTTCCATGTGCGCGATTTCCAGTTCCCGGCTCAGGGCCGGATGGGCGATGGCCAGTTCCTGGCCGACGCGCTGCAAGGCCGAATCGACCGTCAGCCCGGCCTCGACGCAGACGACCATCAGGTCCAGGGCGTCGGGCAGGCCGTAAGTCAGGGATTTCTGGTGTTGCTTGATCTGCGAGCGCAGCCACAGCACGGGCAGCAGATAACCAACAATGCCTCCGACGGAAACGCCCATCAGCACACTGCCGGCGACCGTCCCGACGAAGTACCCGGCGACCACGCCGACGAACAGCAACATGAACTTGCAGCCAATGACGATGCGGGCGGAGGAGGAGGAATAAAGCCCGGCCTGGCCGAGCTGGCGGCGAAGGTCGGACTGTTTCTCCCGGCTGGTGGGCATGAACGGCCGCGAAGCGATGTGCCCGAATTTGTCCACCAGGGAACGCAACACCCACCCCTGGCGGGACTGGGGCAGCGAGCCGCCGGCCAGACGGGTCTGGAGCTTACGGTCGGTGCGGCTCAGCAGCCATTGCGAGCCGGTGAAAACCAGCAGCGTAACGACGCCGAAGATGCACAGGGGTAGCAGGAGTTGTTCGCTCATGGCTCGTCAAACCTTCACAGTGGTGATCTTCCGAATCGCGTACAACCCGACGGCTTCCAGCACGACCGCCACGCCCAGCAGGCTCAATCCCGTGGCGGTCTGAAACATGATCTCCGCCTGGGCGGGGCTCATCACGTAGTAAATCAGGAACATCAGCACGGGAAAGGCGACGAGGATGTAGCCGGTGAAACGGCCCTCGGCGGTCTTGGCCTTGACGTGCTGGCTGAGGCGGATGCGCTGGCGGATCATGCGGGAGATGTTGTCCAGCACTTCGGCCAGGTCGCCGCCGGTTTGGCGCTGGACCAGGACGGCGGTGACGAAAAAGGCAAAGTCGGTGGAGTCCAGGCGGTCGGCCATGTCCTTCAAGGCGTCATCCAGGGGAAGGCCCAGGCTGTGCTGGTCGTAGCAGCGTCGGAATTCGGCCGCCAGCGGCTCGGGCAGTTCGGCCCCGACCATCTGCAAGCCCGTGCTGAGACTGTGGCCGGCGCGGAGGATGCGGGCCAGGAAATCCAGCGCATCGGGCAGTTCCTCGGCCAGCAGGCGCTGACGACGGTTGCGCCGGGCGCTCAGGACCAGAAACGGCGCGTACGCGCCCAGCACCGCCGCCAACGTGCCCACGACCAGCGAATTCATGAACACGCCGCCCAGGGCAAAAGCGCCGACGGCCGTGGCCAGCACGATCCCCAGAAACCGGGCCAGAGGCAGATCGGGGCAGGCCTGCACGAGACTGCGGTACAAGGCGGCAAAGAGACGGTAGCGGATCAGGACCGCCGACAAACCCCGGACGTCGGATTGCAGGGTGATGGACCGGGCGGTGTCGCGCGGCAACGAAACGCCTTGGCTGAGGCGCTGCTGGAGCTTGCGCTTTTCCGCCCCGGCCAGATTCAGGGCGATCTGACAAACCCCCCAGGCCAGAAGCATGGCGGTCGCGGCGATGAGGCTGACGAAAATCAGGTCGTTCATGGCGCTATCCCTGTGCGACGTCCATCACCCGCGGGTGGAACAACTCCGCCGAAAGCTTCAGGCCCCGGGCCTCGATGCGCTGCGTGCAGCGGGGACGGATGCCGGTGGCCACGAATTGCCCGACGGCATGGCCGTGGGCATCGACGCCGGACTGCTCGTAATTGAACAAATCGTGCATCTGCACCAGTTCCCCTTCCATGCCGGTGATCTCGCTGACCTTGACGACCTTGCGGCGGCCGCCGGCCAGGCGATGCACCTGCACGATGAGCTGAATGGCGCTGGCAATCTGCTGACGCAGGGCGCGGATGGGAATGTCGTAGCCGGCCATGGCGATCATGACCTCCAGCCGCCCCAACGCGTCGCGGGTGCTGTTGGCGTGGACGGTGGTCATGGAGCCCTCGTGGCCGGTGTTCATGGCCTGGAGCATGTCCAGGGCTTCGCCGCCGCGCACTTCGCCGATGACGATGCGGTCGGGGCGCATGCGCAGGGAGTTTTTCACCAGGTCGCGCTGGGTGATTTCGCCGCGGCCTTCGATGTTGGGCGGACGGGTTTCCAGACGCACCACGTGCGGCTGCTGGAGCAGCAGTTCGGCGGCGTCCTCGATGGTGATGACGCGCTCGTCGGCGGGGATGTAGCGGGAAAGGCAGTTGAGCAGCGTGGTCTTGCCCGAGCCGGTGCCGCCGCTGATGAGAATGTTGCAGCGGGCCTGCACGGCGGCGGCGAGAAATTCCATCACCGCCGGAGGCAGCGCGCCGTGACGCAGCAGGTCTTCCAGTTGCAGCGGCTTGGCGCCGAAGCGGCGGATGCTCATGGCCGGGCCGTCCAGCGACAATGGCGGAATGATCGCGTTGACGCGCGAACCGTCCGGCAGCCGGGCGTCAACCATCGGGCTGATTTCGTCCACCCGGCGGCCGACGTTGGCGACGATGCGGTCGATGATCTGCCGCAGGTGCGCGTTGTCGCGGAAGCGGGTTTCGGCCGGCTCCAGCCGGCCGCGACGCTCGATGTAAATGCGGTCAAAGCGGTTGACCAGAATGTCGGTGATGGTCGGGTCTTTCAGCAGCGATTCCAGCGGCCCCAGCCCGAAGGTCTCGTCCATGACCTCGTCCATGAGGCGTTCCTGGTCGGTGCTGCTGATGAGGCTCTTTTCCGACTGGCAGAGGGTGCGGATGAGGGTGCGGACCTCCTCGCGCACGGTTTCGGAAGGAAGCGCCTTGAGGTTCTTCACGTCCAGGCGATCCACAAGCTGCTGGTGGATGCGGACCTTGAGCTGATCCAGGTAGGCGTGGCGCTCCGGGGAAATCGTCGGCGCGGTGAAGATGGGCTGGGAAGGCATCGGCGGGAGCGGGTTCACGGGTACCGGGGGCGCGACGACCGAAGCCGGCAGCTTCTGCCCCGGCGGGAGCGCCTCGGCGGCCGGAGCCGCGTTGGGAATCGTTTTGCTTTTGGTGAACAGGCCCATGGAAATCCTCGTTTATCAATATTCCAGACTCACAGCGCCTCGGCCTTGCCGGCCAGCGCGTCGGCCAGGCCGATCAGGCTGGTGGACATCTCGGCCTTGGGGGCGCGGATCACCACCGGTTCGCCGTAGTTGATGGCGGCGATGGCGTTCTTGAAATCGTTGGGAACCAGCCAGGAGATCTTCAGCCCCAGCGTGCGCTCGACTTCTTCCGGCTCAATGTCGCAACCCTTTTTGACGTAGCGGTTGGCCACCAGGCGAATCTTGGACGGCTCGACGCCCATGCGGCGCATGGCGCCGATGAAGCGTTCGGCGTTCTTGACGCTGGGGATGTTCAGTTGCATCACCAGCACGTTGAGGTCCGCGGCCCGCAGCACGGTGGAGTACAGCGGGTCGATGCTCATCATGGAATCGACGATGACGTTGTCGAACATGCGGCCCAGGACGCTGAGCAGGCGGTGCATGCCGGGCTGGTTGACGCGCAGGCTGTCCTCGGGCATGTCGGGGCGGGTCAGCAGCGACAAACCGCTGTGGGCATGGACGGTCAGGGCGTTGTCCAGCAGGTTGGTGTCCACCTTGTCGGCCGAGTCCATGACGTCGGCGATGGTGTAGCGGGGGTGGGCGTCGAAGTAGCTGGCGACGCCGCCGCGGATCAGGTCCAGGTCGAGCAGGGTGGTCTTGGCCTGCGCGGCCAGCGAGGCCGCGACGTTGCAGGCGATGGTGGTCGAACCGCAGCCGCCCATGGTGGGGATGACGTTGATGACGCGGGCGCGCTTGCCCATGCCGTGCAGGGCGGCGACGCGCTCGACGGCGGCGGCGAAGCGATCCTCGCTGATGGGCAGCGGGATGAATTCCTTGACGCCCAGGTGCATCGCCTCCATGAGCAGATTCGCGTCCATCACCTGCGACATCAGAAAGAAGCTGGCGGCGGGAAACTGCCGCGGCAGGTGGGCGATCTTGCGCAAATTATCCTGCGGGTGCGGGTCGAGGTTGACGAAGACCAGTTGCGGCGAGTCGCTCCGTCCCAGCAGCGAGGGGATGCCGTCGCAATTGGGCAATTGGGCGGCGAGATTGATCCCGTACTGAGCCAGGAAGCTGGCCAACTCGTGGCGGTTGGCTTCGTCGGCGTCAACGATAATGCAGTTCAATTGAACGTACATGGCTGAAATCTCCGGGAATCAGTTGCCAGCGGGCACGAAGCCGTACTCGCCATGAAAACGCGGGGCAGGGCGGTTGTCGTCGGCGGGCCGGGTGGCGGGCGCGGCGGTCTGGGGGCCGCCCAGATCGCGGTCCCAGAACAGTTCGGCCTCGGTGGGGTGACGCCACTTTTCGCCGGGCAGTTGGGGCACCTGGGCGGGGTTCATGGCCTGCACCAGCCGCGGGGTGACCAGGACGACCAGTTCGGTTTCGCTGCGCTCGCAGCGCACCGAGCGGAACAAAGCGCCCAGAACCGGAACGTCGCCCAGCAGCGGAGTCACTTCGCTGCGGCTGAAGGTGCTGCGGTTCATCAATCCGGCGATGGCGAAGCTCTGGCCTTCCATCAGTTCGATGGTGGTGGAAACCCGCCGGGTGCGCAGGCTGGGGACGGGCAGGCCGCCGATGCTGACGGACTTGGTGTAATCCAGGTCGCTGACTTCGGGTTCGACTTTCAGACGTACGCGGCCTTCGCCGAGGACGACGGGCACGAACTTCAGGCGCACGCCGAACTGTTTGTATTCGATGGTGATGGTTGACCCGCCGGAGCCCGCGCCGCCGCTCTGGGGAACGGGGATGGGGAACTCGCCGCCAGCCAGGAAGCTGGCCTCCTGACCGCTGGAGGCGATGAGGTTGGGCTCGGCCAGGACGCGCATCAGGTCGTTTTCGCGAAGGGCCTGGATGAAGTAGGCGAAGGCGGTGCTGCCCATTTCCCCACGGCCGAAGAGGGTGACGGCCGGCTGGGGGGAGTTGATGCCGAACTCGCCGGTGGGCTGAATGCCGAAGGGGCTGACCTGGCCGATGTTGCTGCCGACGAAGGAGTGGCCGTCGGTCAGACCGAGGTTGACGCCCAGGGCGTTGGTGGCGGCGCGGGAGACTTCGGCGAAGCGGACTTCCAGCATCACCTGCTGGCCGCCGCTGATTTCCAGGAAGTTGAGAACCTTGCCGTTGGCGGCGTAGGAGCCGGCAAGTTGGACGGCCTGCTCGGCGGCCTGGATGTTGGGCACGGTGGCCGCGAAGGGCCAGGACGCCGTTGGCGTTAATCAGTTCGATGTCCGAGGGGGCGAACATGCGCTTGAGCTGCTGCTGGAGAACCTGGACGTCCTGCTGAACGCTGATGTCGATGGCCTGGGAGCGATCGGCGTCGTCCCAGACAATGAGCTGGGTGGCGCCCTGCTTCTTGGCGGTGACCAGCACGGTGCTGGGGCCGACGACGGTGACGTCGGCCACTTCGGATTGGCCGATGCTGACGCGCTTGCAGGGGGCGGTGGTGGTCAGGACGGCGCTCTTGTTCATCATCAGTTGCAGCCGTCCGTCGGCGTCCAGCCCGTCCGTAACCAGCGAACGGGCGGCGGAAGACGCGGCGGCGGCGAGGCCGACGCTCGTCAGCAGAACCAGCACCATCCCAGCCGGAAGGCGCTTGAAGAAAAGTCGTCGTTGGACAGTCGATTCGCTCATGGGAGGAACCTCGGCATAAAGGACATTCATTGTCCGCCGCGCTCGGCAGGCAGCACGGATTCCAGACTCACGTTAGAGAAAACCTCGGCGCCGGGAGCAGATGCGGCAGCCGCCGGGACGCTGAAGCTCACGCGACTCTCCACGCCGCCACGCAGCACTTGAATGGTGCGGCATACGGCGGCCGGGGCCGGCACGGACGGGCCGGTCTGAGGAGCCGGTGAAACGGGGGCGGGAACGGGGGTGGACACGGCGGCGAAGGCGGGCAGCGGTTCGGGAGTTCCGCGAAGTTGGGCGAGGGTGGCCCCGGACGTCTCGGCGGGCCGGCTATCGCGGCTGCCGCGCAGCACCAGACGAGGCCGGCCGGTGGCGCACGCCAGTTCGATGGCCTCGGCCTGAGCCGGGGAGACGAAAAGGGTGACGCTCTTGAAAAGCTGGTTGTGGTCTTCGCTCGCCTGATTGCCCAGATAAGGACCGACGGCCGTCACCCGAACGTTCTGTACGACCGTGCGGGAGATGGCTTCCTGCTTGCCGTCGCCTTGAAGCGTGGCGATGACGTCCACATGGCAGCCGGGGATCAACAGACCCGCCAAACCGCTGTATTCGTTGACTTCGATGGTGATGGTGCGCATGCCCGCGGGAACCAAAGCCTGCAAGCCGGCGTTGGTGCCGACCGGGGCCAGGAGTGATTCGAGGACGGGCTGATTCTGGGCCAGAGGGGCCGACAGCACGCGGCCGATCAGATCGGCCGGGACGGCGAACATGCCGTTGGGAACGTGCGTGCCGGCCAGGTCGATCGTGGCCAAGTCCTGCGGGTGCAATTCCTGCCCGGGAGCCAGAGACTGGCGGGCGACCACCACCTGCACCCACGTTTGGGTGGAAAGGGGTTGGTCTTTGTGGCGAATCATGTTGCGCCCGATCTTGGCGGCAACCAGGCCCAATACAATCGCCAGCGCCAGAGGTGTCCAAACTTTCCAGTTCATAATGCGACCTCCGCTTTCGGTACATGGCCTTTTAATTCGCGTGTCGGCCAGGCCGGTTAGGCGGTTTAGAGAAGTCTTGCCGTCTATGCTTTCGGCATTTGAGGGAAGCGGGTTAATCAAAATGAGCGAAAAAACGCGGGGAAAACGCGAAGAGCAAGCCGATGCGAAAAAACGGGGGCGGACGCGTGAGTCTGATAACAGAGAAAAGGGACGATCAGCCTTCTTTGCGCATGACGGCAGCGCCGGTCACCTGTTTGCCGGCCGAGATGATGCCCAAAGCGCGAATGCCGACCGTGCCCCATTGGGCCTGGACGGTGACGGTGACGGGATCGCCCACGGAAAGCGCCGCGAAGCTGGTGGCGTTGAGAACGGTGGAGCCTTTCTGCACGCTCACGGTATAGGACGAGATGCCGGTCGTGGCCATGTAGTTGGAAACGGCGGTGGTGACGTCCGTATATTGAGCGCCGCCGACGACCGCGGCCCGAGCGCCTTCGCGGGATGCGCCCTGGAGCGAGTTTTTCACGTAAAAGTAGTGGCCGAACTCGATGGTGCCGAAAGCGACGGACAAAAGAATGGGCAAAACGAGTGCGGCGTCGAGAACGGCGCTGCCTCGAAAGCGGGATCGTGAGACGCCTGCGATTTGGAGGGCTCCGCAACGTGTTGCGTTGCGGCTATTGACGGTAGTCATCGAGAGGACCGGGAGTTTCATGGGAACCTCCCCGGCAGCCAACCCCGCCCCACCACCACCAGCACGCCCAGCAGGACCGGAACCGCATAGGGCAGCGGTCGCTCAACGCTCCGGCAGGAGTGGCCCGTCCGGGCGACATGATCCACGCCGACGTCGTTGAGATGGACAATATTGATGGCCAGAATGGCGCTGTTGCGAAAGAGCGTGCGCAGCCGGCCCTGGCAGGCGGCCTGGGCCAGAACGATGCCCATGCCGATGATCGCTTCGATCAGGAAGACCTGAAAAACCATTGCCGGGCCGAGCCAGGCGCCAACGCCGGCCAGCAATTTGATATCGCCTCCCCCCACCGCGCCAATGGCGAACAGCAGCAGCAGCAGGCCGAAACCGGCTGCCAGGCCCAGCAGAGAATCCAGAGTCGCAACGGTATGAAGGGCGAACAAGCTTTGTCCCACTCCCGCCAGGGCCAGCCCGAAGGTTAGCCAGTTGGGGATGCGCCGGGCGTAGAGATCCTCGGCCGCCGCCCAGAGCAGCAGCAGGAAGACCGGGGCCAACATCAGCAGGTTCGAACGGGTCATGGGAACCAATCCGCCAACCTTTGCAGGCGGGGAAAAAATCGGGCCCGGGCCGGCATGACGCCGGCGCCGAGCCCCGAGGTAAAGTCCGCCCTCGATAACAACCCCCGAGGCTCAGGCCGTTTTGGCCGCCTCGTGGTTACAGAGAGTTGTTCAAAGAGGTCCACTTGGCCAGGACCTTGGTGCCGACCTGTCCGATGATCGCGATGGCCGCGGTGACAATCAGACCGGCGATCAAGGCGTATTCCAGCACTTCGCCGCCCTGTTCGTCCTTAACCAACTTCGCCAACAGATTCTTCATCGCCTTCATGATTTTCTCCCATAAAAAGGCGAACTTAAGAGCCTCGCATCGGCGGACGCCGCCGTGCCGACCAGAGGTCCGGCGCGAGTGCAAGTGCGTTATGCGCCACGACGAAGCCGCGCGATTGCGATTTCACCGTGCCGGAGGACGCTCCCCAGAGGGAAAAACTCCGGTTGCTTTTTCCACATCGGACCATCCGGGGGGCGGCTTAAGAATCTGCGGGAAAATTTTTGTGCCAGGGGGTGAAATAAAAAACCCGCCGATCTTCCTCGGCGGGCGTTGGAGGCTTATATACGATGCGGGCTATCAGTCGGCCAGGTGCAGGGGGATCTGGTAGATTTTGCCGTCCCTGAGCATTTCCAGCTTTTCGATGCGGACCCCGCGGATGGGGAAGTTGAAGCCGGAATCGTCGAAGAACAACTGGAAGTTAATCGTTTCCTGGTAGTTATGGATGATCTTGGGGACCATAACCACGTACTTGCGGTTGATCCAGATCTCGACGTTGTCCCAATCCTGATCCGAGAGGTTGGTGATGTTGA
Organism: uncultured Phycisphaerales bacterium; assembly: GCA_963841305.1. Taxonomy (GTDB): domain Bacteria; phylum Planctomycetota; class Phycisphaerae; order Tepidisphaerales; family Tepidisphaeraceae; genus CAWJBR01. The sequence continues at coordinate 1,543,901 of CAWJBR010000002.1, forward strand.
TCAGGCGAAGGAACCCGTAATCGACTTCGGCGCGGGCCACGGCGATGCCGCCCTGCGGGGCGTCGGCCTTAAAGGGATGACGTTTGGCCGCGTCGGCGGCAAGCTGGGCGGTGGGCTTGCGCAGGTTCTTATCCACTGGCGGAAACGGCGTGGGGCCGTCATTGCTGCAACCCGCGACCAGCAAGCCGGTTAATACGACTGCACTGGCAAAACAAAACACGACAAGCAAGCGAGCAAAGCGAGACGATTTCATGGCGATCCTCAACAGGTTCGACAAATCCAAGAAGCCGACCCCACGCAAGCGGCGTCGGCCCGGGCTCATGCCTATAAGATTTATCGGACGAGTCGTCGCCAACAAATGAGAAAATCTTGGATCGAACTTTTATGGCCGAATGCGGGCCATTCGGGTCAGTATGGTATACGGCTGACCCCGTAAAAACAGGCCGGAAAGCAAAAGATACTGAAAAAGGTGGACATCCCGAATGCCATTCGGTTAAGCAATATTTCCCTTGTTTTTCAGCTCTTTTCGCATCTGGGCTCTGGGCCTTTGCATTCGGGTGTAGCTGTCTGGAACGTCCTTTACCACGCGCGGTTCATGCCGGTTGGGCCGCACGGGATTAACTATCAGGTCGGGGATGCCCGCGCCGGGCTCGGCCCAGAGCAGCCAGCGTAAAGCGTCGATGAAGCTGATTCGCACCGGATCCACTTTCTGCCTCAGGCCCGCGGCGGCGGCGATCGCGCGCACCAGGTTGTAGACCAGGCAATAAACGGCCAGTTCTTTCATCACGCCATCGGTCGATTGGCTCTTGAGCTTGCGCATCTTCAGCGTCGTTTTCAGTTCGCCAAAACGCGTCTCCACGCCCCAGCGGGTGGCGTACAAGTCGGCGATGTCCTGCTTTGAATAGACGGCCTCATCCAGCAGCGTCGTGGCGATGGTGACCCCGTGCGTGCGCTGGCCCTTGTTTGCGATCGAATATTGGATTTCCCGCACTTCAAGCCATTCGGGCATGCCGGCCCATTGCTCGTCGGTCATCCAGGCGGGTTTGCCGTCCGGGCGTTTCCACCGAACAACCTGGTCGCGCTTGCCAAGCCGGCGGACGAATTCGGAACGGATCTTCTCCCGGCTGTTGCGATACCCCCGGCCGCGGAAGACCACCTTCTGCCGCTGATGGCAGCGGAAACAGGCCTTCACCCCGCGTGCCCGCAGCATCGCCAGATGAACAAAAGAGCAAAAGCCGCGATCTCCCACCAAGAGATCGCCGTCTTTCAGCAACGGATGCAGCATCCAGACCTTGGATTGCTCGTGGGTGTAGAGTGCAAACCCCAGCATCTCCACCACCATGCCGGTGAAAGCGTCGAATAGCGCCAGCAGCTTGGGCACGGGAAAACCGCAACCGGGTTTCTGGCCCCTGGGCTGGCCAAACGACTTTTGCAAATCAGGCGTATCGGGCGTGATGGTGCTGGAGCCATCGACTAAAAACGTCCGCAAACCGTGCCACAGCCCCTGGTCCTTTTCGTCGCCCGAATCGTCCCTGGCGTTCTTGTAGATCGCCTTGCGAAGCGTCAGCGAACTTTCACGCAGCAGCGCCTGAAGTGCCCCCAAAGGCAACCGCGCCCGCGCATCACAGTAGGCGCCGATGCTGAACACCTGCCCGGCCATGTGCCGCAGATGCGTCATGGCGGTGTTGCAGGCCATCACCTGAATGAGGAACAGATGAATGGTCCGCACCGGCCCAAGTTGTCGCTCCCGCCACTGATGTCCCTGAGCGCGAACCGCTGCCAGGATGGAGTCCGGAGGAAGATATCGATCCAATTCGTTTTTGATGCGCGTCAGTATGCCGCCAGTCCGGGCCATCCTTGGCCTCCTTTGGAAAAAGAGTCTGATCGACCAGCAGACTATCTTCGCAGGAATGGCCCTTTCGCGCCAGTTGCTATAAGTATCGGCTTAACAGAGGCTTGCAGGCTTAACCGAATGGCATTCGTGACATCCACCTTTATCAGCACGCTTCACCTTCTACTGGCCCCAAGTCAGGCATTGGGAAGGCACAGACTTTGAGGTAACAATAAGCTGACCAGAAATCACAAAGGACGCAAGGGAATGGCACGGGGACGGAGCTACTGAAAAACCAGCTCCGTCCCCGTGCCATTCCGCTGACTACTCTCAAGGGCCGTTGGCTGCGGGTTTAGTTGCAGGGGCCTTGTCTTTCGAGGCTTCGGAATCAACCAATTTGGTAAGAGAATCCAACTCCGTAAGAATCTTGGAATCTTTAGTCGAGGCTTTCAAATCCTTTAATAGCCCTTTGAGGTCAACCTTGGTATCTGGCTCATCGGGAATAGGCTTTCCATCTAGTTTGATCAAATTGCGGAATAGAGTGTGGGCAAGGGTGCGATCATAGGGCCGTGAGGATAGGAGGCCTTGACGCAGCAACAGATACCCGCGAGTATCGTCTACTAACGACGCCAAACTAGAGGCAACTTTCAACTTATCTTCCAATGAAGTGTCAGGATTGCGAAGCGTGGTGGTTCCCAATTCCAAACCCTTGGCCTTGTCAACTATCAAGATCGCTCGGATGCTTGCGGTTTGAATGGTTCTGTTTTCGGGATTTCGCCTCATGCACTCGATTATGGCATCCGCAAGATCATCTCCCTTGAACTCGCCAAGGGTGATTAAACGGAGGGCCGCCATGACTTCGCCGGTTAGCTTTCCGCTTGCATTTTCGATTTTCAAGCTTCGACGGATGTTCGATGCCGTGGGCGGCTTGCCGGAAAAATCGGTATACATTTCCTTGGCTTCCTGAATCGTGTGTCGTCGCTCCGCTTCTTGATTTACAGAGTCAGCATAAGCAAACGTTTGAATGCCAAATACTAACCATCCTATGAAGGCAAGCACTATTGGCTTTAATGGAAAAAACATTGTCGCTCCTATTAAGGGGTAATAGCATCGGAAAGGCTTTGATAACTTGCTTTCCCATCACCAAAAGCACGTATTTCTGCTCTTTCAGAGAAGTCATCCCAAACTTTAAGTGTCATATCGACGACCTGCTTATCGAACGAAGGCATTTTCGCCTTAAGAATGGATGCAGGGTCTAAGTTTGCCAAGGTTACTTCCATATCCTGCGATTCAATCGACTTTTCTGCATCGCGATTCCCGGGCGTTGCATAATTCGCTTCCCAATCATCCATATGGTACACCTCGTGCCGCTCTGTTAGGTTCTTGCTCCAATATTTATTTCTTGGAGCTCGGCCAATGTCGTTAGGTTGTAAATCCATTTTCGCTTGAATCTTGCGTTGGGTTTGCGTGCTGGTTTCAGGCATCCCCATGCCATTGGGAAACGGACACTGAAGGTGCGGTGTCCCCCTTTCAGTGTCCGACCCCGCTTCCGGCTCTATTCCTTAATTCGTTGCTTTAGTTTTTTAAGCAGTTCGCCTGTTGAATTATCCTCCCTTGCTCTGGATCTATCAGGGGTGATCATTCCGAGCAGGAACGACAGGCTCTCTCCAGGGATCCTTGTTTCATCCCATTGGAGTTTGGCTGCCTCTTGGCATACCCGCAAATCTCCATATATGACAATGTAGTAGAGTATTTCGCTTCGCACCACCTCATCTTTCTCATCCAATAGCAAATCGAAAATCAACGGGAAGGCATCTTTTCTGTAGTCAACCGCCAAGCGATTTATAAGCATGATCCGCGTATATGAATTGGTTGATTCCTTAATCACTTTCTCCAAATCAGCGGCCGATGGATAATTTCCCTTGTTCAGTAGCGATCTCCATTGCAATGAGAAGATGGCACACCCAGAGACAAGTGGACTAGAATCATCGGAGAGGGCTTTTAGAACATTCATGGTGCGTTGGCTGTTAGAAAACGCGAAGAGATATGCAGCCACCATTCGCACATCAACCCCGTCCGCCTTCGCCAATGCCATTAGCGATTCCTCTTGATCTTTTGTCAATTGGCGATCGGCAATTGGCTTAGCCAAGACGTCAGCACAATGCGCAAGTTCCCTGGCAGCACGTTCATCTACTGGCCGTGCGCCCAATTGTAACGAGAATACAGTTATTATAGCCGTAACCAACAACAATGTTATCCTATGTGACATATGTTTCTCCAAAGCTATGCGGTTTTGCTTAATCAATAGGGCTATCAAGGTTACCATGTTGCATTCCGGGGTCAGCCCAATCTTTTGAATGATCCCCGACTACATCCTTATTGCGTTGGGCATTCCAATCTTCAAAATCATTTACAGTGGAAAAAGATCGTCCTTGAAAGGGAGTTAAAGCCTTCTGCCAGTCATAGAGATCAATTCCATTATCGTAATTACCATTCTGATTAACGTCTTCTACTTTATTGGGAATGAGATCGCCGTCTTTGTCATCATCTGGCCCATTTATACCTATAGCTGCCTGCCATTTCGCTTTATTATTGTTCCATAATTCACAAAAGTCAGCATAATGTTGTGATTCGTGCCTCACCGTCCAAGCGAAGGTATCAATTCCCCCAAGAACCCCATGCGTTCCATAAGGCGGATTATAACCGCCCGAAGCTTCATCGTTTAAATAGATATCCGCTGTGCCAAATACAGCCTCGCTCGATTCACCTTTTCGATAATGCCAATTGATCGTATCTGGTGGCCCAAGCGGTGTAACAGTCTGCATCCAATAGAACATCCAATTGGGCCATTCCCCATTGGCAATACCATGTGGATGATTATTAGCCGTCTTGGGATAGAACACCTCGTATAGCGAAGCCTCTATTTCCTTGTTTTTATACTTTACCTTTGCAGATTTGGAACCAAATGACATGTTGCTATATGGCAATCCATTAAACTTTACCGTCGCCAACAAGTTATTTCCCAATGCCTTTGATTTGCCACCTTGGTTCGCATCATCCCAGCACATGATCGAATGTTCAATAGGGTCCACGTCAAAGGTAACTTTATCAGCAATCTCAGAAGCAATACCATCCGGCAATACAGATACTTTCAAGGAAATCGTCAGTATACCAGGAATATCCGAGGAATAAGTAAACTCATTTTGCCCATCGCCTTTGCTTACCGGTTTTCTCTTAGGATCGCCGCTCGAAGCGGGCGTCACAAACTTTATGTCAAAGGTCTTAACAACAATGCTTTTTTCAGAGCGGCCACACGCCGCTTTAACCACATAGTTACCAACCTTGGAGGGCCGGAAAGCAACCACCTCTCCGTGTCCTAAATTTGCTGTACCGCCATCAGGGCTTACAACGTTCCAAACCGGAGAGTTAACCGGCCAACCCGCACCGGATGGCAACGGCTTGGCACGTAAGTTGATTTGTTCGCCCAATCTTACGTATGCTATGTCGGATATCTCGGGATCTGAACCATCCTCAATGATTTTTGCAATGCCAACCGCCACCTTTAGTTTTCCCCGGAAGCTCAAGTCCTCCGGTTGTCCGCCGCCACCGCCGCCGGGCTTGCGGACCAATTGCCCGGCGATGGCCGCCGTCAACTGGTCCTCCGGCGTGGTGGGCAAAGGCTTGGCCTTGTACACATGGGAGGTGGCGGACTTGCCGCCGGGGGCCCAGATCGATCCGGGGTTGCCGTCAAAATCACTGGACTTGATGGTGAACTGGTTCGTGTCCTCCGGTTGCAGGGACCATGTGGCCGTTTCTCCGGCCTGAACCGCCAACGAGTTGTCGAACGGCGCGGCATGGGGTTTCAACGGCACTGTGGCGGATTGGTCCGCCGCCGGGGACTTGACCGCCCACCCCAATAGCACTACTCCCGCAATTGCCCATAACCCGATTCGTCTCCTCATCGATTCGCTCCTTTTTCGCGGCTTGGCGCCGGCACTTCAGGCGACTTGACGCCCAATGTTCTGAGGCTGTTGGCTACCGCCTTTTGCAAGCCCTTGTGATCGGGATACCGCTCCAAGGCCGCCTGATACGCCTTGATAGCCTGCGTCTTTCGTCCGCTCCATTCGTAGATCACCCCGATGCTGAACAGCGCGTCCACCGCCTGGGGCGTGTCGGGGAACTTCTCGGCGATTTCGCGCATGGCGGCCAGGGCCTTGTTGGGGTGGCCCCCGGAGCCGTAGTCCAGCAGCGCCGAAGAGAGCAGGGCCGCGGCGGTGTAGACCGTTTTGCCGGTGCGGGGTTGACTCAGCAGACGCTGGTCGTACTGTTTGGCCAGGTCCGGGCGGAACAATCGGCGGGCGCAGTCCCCGGCCCGCAACAGGGCGTAGGCTTCCTGCTCGGCCGTCGGACGTAGCTTATCGGCGTGGTCGGCCAGACGGTCGAAGCACCGCCCGGCCCGCTCGAAGTGCCTTTGCCCCAGCCACCATTCGCCCAGCCGCAGCATCCAGCCGGAGCGGGCGTCGGCACCGTCGCGGGGCGGGGCTTCATTGGCCGGGCGAAGAAAGAGGCGGTCCAGCGCTTTCAACAGGGCTTGGGTCTGCTCGGCGTTCAACAGGCGGGGATCGGCATAGTCGGGAGAAGCGGGGACGGAGGGATAGCTCAGGGATTGGGTCAGGTGTTGGCGGGCTTGGTCCAAGTCCTGATCTTGCACCCAAGCCAAGAGGGCTTGGCGCTGAAGGGCGGACAGGTAGGCCCGTTGTCCGGTGGGGGAAAGCCGGGCGAAGAGCTCGGGGGAGAGGAAGTCATTGGGTTGGGTGGCGGCGGTCGTCGGGGAACGCGGCCCGCAAGCGGGCCGACTAAGAAGCGGTTTCAGAACCTCAAAGTTGCGGCAAACGTATGATGATTTCTCGGTTGAATGTCACGGATGAAGGGAAGGAGGCTGTAATGGAGTACACGCCTCATGCCCCAGCCACTGGTCTGCGACGAACTCTGGAACCACATCGAATCGCTCTTGCCCAAGCACCCGCCCGACCCACATGGCGGAGCCCCACGCGCTGCCGACCGGCCGTGCCTGGAAGGCATCCTGCATGTGCTGAAAACCGGCTGCCAGTGGCAACGCCTGCCCAAGTGCGACCTGTGGCCCAGCGGCTCGACCTGCTGGCGACGCTTTGCCGAATGGACGGCCGGGGGCATCTGGCCACAACTGCACCGATTGCTGCTGAACGTGCTGGGGGAGGCCGGGCAGATCGACCTGTCGGTGGCGGTGGTGGATGCGGCCTCGGTGCGGGCCGTAAAAGGGGGGCGCACAGCGGACCCAATCCGACGGATCGGGCAAAAAAGGGCTGCAAACGGCACGTGATCAGTGACAAGGAGGGCCTGCCGCTGGTGGTATGGACCACCCCGGCCAACGTTCCGGACCAGGAGGTGTTCCTGGCGATGCTGGACTCGATGCCGCCGATCAAGATGCCTTCGGGCCAGTGGCGCTACAAGCCGGACGCGACGTTGGGGGACCGGGCCTACGGAACCAAGGACATCATAGCCGAGGTGGTGGAGCGTCGCGTCCAGTCGCTCTTGGCCTCTCGGGGCAGCAACGTGCATGGCAGCGGCTTGGGCAAGGTGCGGTACGTGATCGAGCGGACGCTGAGTTGGATAGGCAACTACCGGCGGCTGAAGCTCTGCTACGAAACAACGGGCGCGCACTGGCAGGCGATGAACGAACTGGCCGCCTGCACCATCTGCGCCAACCGCATTCAAACGCTCAAGTTGAAAGGCAAGATCGCTGCGTGAATGAGACATATGGGTTCTGAAACGACTTCTAAGCGAAAGGAGGGATCGGGCAGCGTTGGCGAGGCGTTGGACCGCCTGACGGGCGGCGGAGAGGTCGAGGCGTTCCATCAGGGCGTCGTCGCAGCGGTCCAGGTGAATCTGGGCTCGCCAGGGGCCGGCGGGGTCGAGTCGCAAGAGCCGGTCCCATTCGTCCTGCGCTTCGGCTGGTTTGCCCGACAGCAGCAAGCAGCGGCCTTGCAGATAGCGGCCCTCGTCCCGGCGGGGGTGCTTGTCGTAGGCCAGCGAGGAGACGAATGGCTGAAGGATGTCCAACGCCTTTTGCGGTTGGTTTTGCGAAAGCAGCCGGCGGGCTTCGGCGATCTGCCTGTCGCCCTCGGCCAGCAGCCGCTCGCGTTGGAGGGCCGGTTGCGTGGCGGCTTGGGCCTTCTCCGTTCGCTGTTTTTGGGCTTTCAATTCGGCCTTCTTTTGGGCCGACTCGGCGGCGTCGAGCGCGGCGAGGCGGGCTTGCAGGCTTTGCGTCAGAGTTGCCTTTTCCGCCTGCAACTCCGGCCAATCGGGCAGGGCCGGCAGCTTGGCCAGAAGCGTCAGCCCCTGGCGATAAATATCGCGGGCCAGGTCCGTCTTGCCGGCGCGGGCCGCCTCTTCGCCCAGCCACAGCGCCGCCTCGGCCTGCCGGGCGGAGAGGGGTGGATCGGCGAGCAGTTCCCGCGCCATCGCCGCGGCGGCGGCCGGGTCTTTTTTCTTGAGGCTCTTGAGCAGTTGCAGTCGGGCTTGGTAGTAGTACTGGGCGGTGGCGGGCTTGGCCAAGGAGGGCGGGTCGATCCGCTTCCACAACTCCAAGGCTTCGGGCTCGCGGCGGTTGCGCAGGCAGCAATGCCCGGCGAAGTACAAGGCGGCGGAGCGGATGAAGGGATCGGCCGATTGCAGCGGCTGACGCAGGGCCTCGGCGGCGGCGGGAACCTGATTCTTCTTGAGCAGTTCCGCGGCCCGGCTGAGGCATTGGGAATCAGTCATCGGGGCCGGTGCGGCGGCCCAGGCCATCGAGGCGAAGGCGGTCCAGAAGATCGCCAAGACGCACAGCAGATATTTCGGTTGGACTGGATAGACACCCATAAGGCCCCGTTCCCACATTGGTCCGGCCACACAAGGCCGGACAAGCGAGACGGGAGTCTACCCATCCACCAATAATTCGCAATTTACCTATTTAGGTGATGCCGCGATGAAAGGCCAGGTGCTGTCGTGGGATCAGAATAGAAAATCTTTCAGGCTTAATTAGATCGATCCCGTTTCTTGCCCCCCTCGCAATGAAGCTTTTCTACCCCACCCACCCCCGTGGTGCTATGTCTGATGCGGTTTCGTGATACGCCGGGTTAACTATAGAGGGAGTTGGTTTATCCGCGTGCATCCGCGTTTATCGGCGGTTAAAAATCTCCGCTTGACCCAGCCTCGCCAGGAGACAGTGCCCATGGGACAATTTACAAAACAAAGCCACCGCAGCCGCGCCACGCCGCCACCCGGCAACGCAAAGCCGCGTATCTTTTCTGTACAAACGAACCCACCGATCCCGCGTTTTTCGCCTCCCAATGCGGTTCCGTGAACTCCCCATCCAACGAACGAACCCACCAACTAATGACTAATGACTAATGACCAAGGACCAATGACCAAATCACCCCCATCCGCGTTTATCCGCGTTCGTCGGCGGTTAAAATCCGGGGTTTGGCCGGAGGGGCGCATTACGAAACGAACACTACAGTTGCGCATCGCTGGTTTTTGCCGATAGAAGAAGTATCGGGCCAAGTGGCCCGGCAAAGGAGCTGAACGCATGGATGCGCAGACGGTAGCGAGTTGGCGGGATCAGTTTGATCAGTTGATGCAACGATTTGGACCCTGCTTTGCCCGCAGGGATTTGCGGGGACGGGCCGGGGAGTACCTTCAGGGCCTGACCTCCGACGCCCAGCGCAAGAACAGCTGGCAAATCGCCGAGCGCCTGGGCGAAGCCAAACCCTACGCCATGCAGCGGCTGCTGGGCCGGGCCCGCTGGAACGCCGAGGATCTGCGCGATGAGTTGATCCGCTACGCCAAGGAGCATCTGCTGGACGGCTCGGACCCGGGGATCCTGATCGTGGATGAAAGCGGCTTTCCCAAGCGGGGGGACAAATCCGCCGGCGTGCAGCGGCAGTACTGCGGGAGCGTGGGGGCGGTGGTCAACTGCCAGGTGGGTGTGTTCCTGACGCTGGCCAGTTCGCGGGGACGGATGTTGATCGACCGGGAACTGTATCTGCCGAAAAGCTGGTGCCAGGATCCGCCCCGCTGCCAGGAAGCCGGCATTCCCACCCACCGCCGTTATGCCCGCAAGGCCAAGCTGGCGATGGACCTGCTGGCGCGGAGCTTTGCGGCCGGCATCAGCCCCCGATGGGTGCTGGCCGATGAGGTCTATGGAGGCGACGGGGAGTTCCGAGCGTTCCTGGAGAAGCGGAACCAGCCGTATGTGCTGGCGGTGTCCTGCCGCCATCGGGTCTTTGTGGGCCAGCACCTGATTCCGATCAAACAGATTCCGCCGCGGGTGGCCGCCAGCCAATGGCAGCGATTGAGCATCGGCCAGGAGGCGGACCGGGCCTATGACTTTGCGGCCTTGCCCATCGGCCAGCCGACGGCCGACCGATTGCAGCGTTGGTTGTTGATCCGTCGGCATCTCCGCACCGGGGAGTGCGGTTATTACCTGTGTCTGGCGCCCGGGGGACCAGTTGTCGGCAATTGGCTCAGGCCAGCGGCCAACGCTGGCAGATCGAAAGCTGCTTTGAGTGCGCCAAGGGGGAGACGGGACTGGACCATTACGAGGTGCGTTCGTATGTGGGATGGTACCGCCACGTCAGTCTGAGCCTGCTGGCGGCGGCGTTCCTGACGGCGGTGCGTCTGGCGGCAAAAAAAACGACGCATCGGCGGCAGGGGGCCAGTTGATTCCCCTGACGGAGCCGGAGGTGCGAGTGCTGCTGATGCGGATCGTCTGGCCACGGCTCAACGATGTTCAGTTGGCGTTGGCCTGTTCTGCTTTCCGCCGCGAGCATCAGGCCATCGCCCGCCGCTCTCGACAGCAGAACAGGAGTGGCGATGCGCAACTGTAGTGACGAAGCCAAAGTGAATCTGGGCAAGCTGCCGCGGGGCGATGGCGGTTTGGGATCGGCATCGCGGGCTCTTGGCAATTCGGGGTGACGGGTTTAACGTTGTTGGGCTTGAAGTCAGCGAAAGGATCGGATGAAACGTTTTCTGGCGGCCATGGGATTGGGGGCGGCGCTGCTCTGCGGAGCAGCTCAGGCCGGGGGGCAAACCGCGCCTGCGCGGCCGGCCAGTGGGCCGACGACCCGGCGGGCGGTGGTTACGCCGCCGGGGTTTGTGCCGGACAAAATGGGGGGATGCCGGGTTCTGTGCCGGCCGCAGGATCAGGCGTGGGTTCGGGCGGCGATGGAACATCGTCCGCCGGCCACCCGGCCCAGCACCATGCCCAGCGATCTGATCGGGCGATTCGAGCAGCAGCGGCCGGTACTCCTGCGGCAGATGACCGCCGATCTGGCGCTGCCGGATGACAAGCCGGCGGCGGCGCTGTTGGACGGGCATCTGCTGCCGATGCTCAAGTCGATGGAGGCGGCCCGGCCGCCGGTGGTCTTTCTGGTCTGCACCAAAGACGAGCTCAAGCGGCTTTTGCGCGACGGCCTGTGGCAAGACCCGCGCTTCCACTTCAACCGCGTGGCCGACGAAGTGGTCTACAACGACAGCATGTTCCTCTCCTTCGAGCAGGAGATGGACGACATGGTGGTGCCGGTGATCTACAAGGCCGCCATGACCGAAGCCCAGCGGCAGGAGACGCTGGTGCGCATCGTCCGCGGCACCGAATGGGGCATCGCCGACGAGATCGCCGTCCGCAGCCAGTTTCTGCTGCAAATGGGGTTCGTGCGGTTCATCATGGAAGACGTGATGAAGCCGCTGAAACTGCGGCCGGATCAGCAGTGGTTCAGCATCGGCTCGGCCGGGGTTCTCTCCAGCAAATACGCCGGGCCGGTGATGGGCATCCCGGCCGGGGAACTCAACGACCGATTGATCTGGGAACACCCGCGGAACCCGGTCAAGGCGGCGGCAATCGATCTGCTGCATCCGATGGATTTGAAAGACTTGCGGCCGCAATACGTCCCGCTGTACGTGGAGGCGGTGCGGCGCAAGAGCATGAAGGTGGTGCTCGACTGGACGGCCGGGGGCAACGACAACTTCATCCCCAGGACGCTTACCGCGTTGCGCAAGCAGACGCCTGCCGACGGCACGGGGCTGATGAAACGGGTGCAGGAACTGACGGGCAAAGACCTCTCGGGGGCGCTGTCGGCGCAGTAGCGGAGATTTCTAGCCGCCAGGAGAAGAGAAGTCAGAATGATGAATTATGAATGATGAAGGAGGAAAGAAGAGCAGTTACATAACGGCTTGCTTCCTTCTTCATCGTTCATCATTCATAATTCATCATTCTCTTTTCTTGCGCTCTTGGCGGTCTTGGCGGTTCAAATTCTTCTTTCGGGAATTTCTTCGCGTCTTGTCGGTTGAATCCGTTTTTTATTCGACGCGGCCCAGGACGAAAGAGAGCAGCAGCAGCGCTAGCACCAGGGCGGTGATCAGCACGAAAATGCGGTCGCGCTGGTAAACGAAAGCGAAAATGGAGACGGCCACGCGCATGATCGGCGTGGCGATCAGCACGATCAGGCCCAGGGCGACGAAGGCCTGGCCTTGGCCGTTGAGCAGGCCCTGGCCCACTTGGCGCATCGTGTGGGGGAAGGCCGCGCCGGGAGTGGTCAGATGGTGCAGGTCGTCGGGCGAATGGAAATAGCCGGGGTGGTGGACGAAGGAGAGCACCGTCCCGAAAAGGATAATCAACAGACTGACGCCAACGCCCAGGCGAAGCAGGGTGCTGATGATGAGTTCCACCCGCTCGACTCGGGCATCGGTGATTTCCCGGGGCGTATCCATTGGGAAGTGGATGATAGATCAAGCCCGGCGACAGTGCCAGACAAGAATCGGGGTCCGTCGTCATAGCAGGCCGACGGCATGGGCGAGAAGGCCGAGGGCGGCGGAGGCGAAAATCAGCCAGGTGGCGTTGATCTTCCAGAGCAGCGGGCCCAGCAGAGTGAGCAGGACAATAGCCAGGCAAAGGAGGGTAGTCGGCCAGTGAATGTTTGGCCAGGTGTCGAGGCGCAGGGCGGTCGAGCCCAGGCGCAAGGCGACGACAAAGATCAGGGCGACGACGGCGGCATTGACGCCGTTGAGAGCGCCGCGCACCAGCGGATTGCGGCGAAGACGCGGCAGGAAGGGGCCGAGGATGGAGATGAAAATAAACGAGGGCAGGAAGATGGCGAAGGTGGCGATGAGCCCCCCGAGGATGCCGCCGGGCAGGCCGCCGCCGAATCGGGTGGAGCCCAGCAGATAGCCGATGAAGGTGGCCGTCGTCAGCAGCGGGCCGGGCGTGACTTGGCCGACGGCGATGGCGTCGAACAACTGTTGTCGGCTCAGCCAGGCGTGGTGATCGACGAAGCTGCCTTGCAGGTAGCTGATGAGGACGTAGCCGCTGCCGAAAAGCGTGGCGCCGATCTTGAGAAATTGCAGAGCCATCAAAGTCAGTTGGCCCCAGAATCCGCCTGTGAGGGCGACCGAGGTCATCACCCCGAGCGGCAGCGGGAAAATGGCCAGCAGGGGCCACCGCGGGCGGGCGTACCAGAATGCTCCCAGCAATGCGGCTGCGCCCAAGACGTACAAATCCGGATGAAGCCCGGCCCGTTGGGCCAGAAGCGTGGCAAGGATGGAAACCGCCAGCAGTACGCCGGTGAAAAGATCGAGAATGGCCGCCCGGGCAAAGCGCCACAGGGCGGCAATCACAATGGCCAGCATGGCGGCATAGACTCCGACGAGCAGGCTCTGCACCTGGGGAAGACTGCCATAGGTCGTATAGAGCCAGGCGATGGGCAGGATGATCAGCATGGCCGGCAGAATGAAGCAGGCCCCGGCGACAATCAGGCCGCCGGCCCCGGCGCGAAGAAGGCCCAGATGAATGACCAATTCGGTGGAGTTGGGGCCGGGGATGAAATTGATGGTGGAGAGAAGGTCCAGAAAATGTTGACGATCCAGCCAGCGGCGACGGTGGACCACTTCGTCTTCGATCAGGGCGATGTGGGCCGCGGGACCGCCGAAGGCGATGAAGCCGAGTCGGGCAAAAAGCCGGGCGACTTCGGCAAGGTGCTGACGCCGCGGAGGCAGCGGCTCAACCGGGCTGGAAACGGGCACATGCTCCATGAAATATTCTAGGGTCAGTGCAGTCCTTTCCACACCATCTGGGCCGAGACCGTCAGCAGAACGATGACGAAGACCGTGCGCAAAGCCGGCTGTCGATCCGGCCCAGCAGCAGCGAGCCAGCCGTCGCGCCCAGCACCACGCCGGCGGCCACGGGGGCGGCGATGAAGGGATCGACGTCGCCGCGGGAAAAGTAAACGCCGGCGCTGGCGGCGGCGGTTACGCCGATCATGAAGTTGCTGGTGGCGGAGGAAATCTTGATCGGCACGCGCATGGCCAGATCCATGGCCGGGACTTTCAGCACGCCCGAGCCGATGCCCAGCAGGCCGCTGACGACGCCGGCCAGGTACATCAGAAACAGCCCCAGCTTGGTGCGGGCCACGCGGTAGTCAACTTGGGCGGCGCGGGTCGGGTCGTAATAGTGGCCGTGCAGACGAAGGCGATCGGCCAGCGGATCGGGGGGAACCGAATTCGTATGCTCATGCACCCGGCAGAGCATGGCCAGAGCGGAATAGGCCAGCAGCAGGCCGAAAAGGATAAACAGCCAGCGGCCGTGAAGGATGCCGGCCAGAAAGGCCCCGGTCAGCGCCCCACTGGTGGTGCCGATCTCCAGCAGCATGGCCAGGCGCAGGTTGGTCAGGTGCTGTTTGACGTAAGCGGCCGCCGCCCCGCTGGAGGTGGCGATGACGGAGACGATGGATGCGCCGATGGCATAGCGGATGTCGATGCCGTAGGCCAGCGTCAACACCGGAACGATGATGATCCCCCCGCCCAGCCCCAGCAGCGAGCCGAAAAACCCGGCCACCAGGGAAATGGCAAACAGACTAAGCGTAAAAAACAGCGGGGACATGAAAGGAGATTAGGGGATCAAGCGGGGGTCGTAAAGGGAATAAGCGACCTCGGGGCGTTTTCAAAATTCAAAAGCCCCGGATGTGCGAACATTATGCATCTTCGCAGCAGCTCGTGACCCAACCAGAGAGTGTCATGCCGAGCAAAGCGAGGCATCTAACGGCATAGGCGGGCGGGTCGCATTCGCGGCAAGATGCCTCGCTGCGCTCGGCATGACATCTTCAGTAAGAATCACGACTTACGGCAAACTTGCATAATGTTCGTGCATCCGGGGCTTGGGGTTCATCAACGGTTCTGGTGCGCGTCGCGTACGTCGCACGTCGATCCGTTCATCAAGGATCCTGCGTTTTTACTCCGTGAGGACAGCGCGTCCAGTTCTTTAGTTTTGGGAATGGAACAACTTCAATATCCGAGGAAAGGTATGCAGCAGCAAAACGGCTACCGTTCCGATTTGGATGTAGTAAATTACTTTCGGGTTCGCCTTGAGCGTGCCTTCCCTTTTCTGCTTCGGAAGCTTGTAAAAACCATAATACGCGAAGATCAATACGGGGACGACGTCCATCGCAAGAAGTATGCGCTGTAGCAGCATTTTCGACATTCCAACTCCTCTTGGATACCTGTGGCCCCCATTATAAAGCTCAAAAGCCCCGGATGTACATCCGGGGCTCGGGGGATCGAAGTTCGTGTTGATCTGCGAACGGCTACAGGGCGTTGGGCACGGCGGCTTTGAAGAGGGTGGCGGAAGGGGTTTGGGAGGTGATGACGTAATCGACGCCGTGGGGGACGAGGAGAATTTGGCCACGGTTCAAGATGAAAGACTGGGCCTTGGATTGGACCTCGACGCGGCCGTCCAGGACGATCAGGACGTCGGCGCCGTGAGCGGCGCCGGCAACATGAGGCTTGTCGGCGGAGACACAGATGCGGCTGAGCTCAAACTCGTCGGCGGGAGTGCGGTAGACGGTTTCGGTGGGAGAAATAGCTTCGCCATTGAGAACGTGGGGCTGGCCGCTGGAGAAGTCCAGAACCCGCATCAGTTCGGGCACGTCCATGTGCTTGGGGGTCAGGCCGCCGCGTAGGACGTTGTCGGAGTTGGCCATGAGCTCGACGTTGACGCCGTACAGATAGGCGTGCAGCGTGCCGGCGGCCTGGAAGGTGCCCTGGCCGGGCTTGAGGTGGACGAGGTTGAGCAGGTAGACGGAGAAGATGCCGCGATCGATGTGACCATGGGGCAGGGGGAAGTTTTCGGCGGCGCGCAAGGCCCAGTAATCGGCCGAGTCGTGATCGGTCGGGTTGGCTTTTTTCAGCCGATCAATCAGAGGCTTGAGGACGGCATCGACGGCGGCCTGGGGCAGGGTCATGACCGACTGGTACAACTCGCGCAGCAGGACGCTGCGGGCCTGGAGGTCTTGGCCGGCCTGGGTTAAGCGGGCGGAAAAATCGGGCATCAGACGGCGGAACTCGGGCACGTCGGCGAGCGTGGCGGCGATCTGCTCCAGCGGGCGGAAGCCGTGGAGCATCCAGAAATCGGTCAGGGCGACATGGACCTCGGGCTTGTGGTTGCGGTCCTTGTAGTTGCGGGCGGAGGATCTGAGGGAGATGCCGGCGGCGTCCTCGCGGTCGTAGCCCTCGCGGGCCTGGGCGAGCGTCGGATGCGCCTGAATGGAGAGCATCTTGTGCGCGTCGAGCACCTTCAGCAGGTAAGGCAACTGCTCGGCAAAGCGGGCGGCGGTCTTGGCGCCGAGGATTTCGGCGGCAGCGCCGTGCGTCAGTTGCACCAGCGAAAGGAACGTGGAGCCGACCTGGGCCGTGGCCGGGGCGTTGTGATGGCTGCCGATCCACAGTTCGGCGAAGGGCCTGTGGGCGGCGTTGTTCTGGCCGAGCAGGGCCGGGATAAACTCAAAGCCGCCCCACTCGTAATGCTGGACCGCGCCTTGAAGCACGAGGGGAAGCGGATCGGCTTTGTAGGCGGCGATGACCTTCCGGGGGTTGCGGTCGGAGGCCACGTTCACGGCCTTTTCCATGCGGCGGAGGATGCCGTCCGGTTCGGCAACGCCCAGGGCGGTGATGGCGTCGGCGCGGGATTGGGTTTCGGAGACGGCGTAGATGCGAAGCTCGTCGGCGTTGCCGGAGGGACGCACGTGGGCGACGTCGCCGTTGTCGAAGTAGATGCGCACGCCGTCGGTGTAATTGATGCGGGCGATATGGCCGAAACCCCGGGCGGAAGTGAAGAACGAGCCGAGTTGCCGGCGGATGGACTGAAGCGACTGGGATTGGGCCGGGGTCGGGGCGGTCTTGCGGCCGTCGGCATCGACGAGGGCGATGTCGGCGGAATCAAAGACGACTTCCTGGACCGATTCGTCGGCCGGGGAGAAGCGCTGGACGATCTTCTGGCTGATGGGGCGGGGGAACTTGCGGAGCAGCGCCGCGCGGCTGAAACGCCGGGGCAACTGATCGAACAAGGCCGGCAGGGACGTTTTCTTTTCGCCGGCGGCCAGGAGCACGCTCAGGATGGGCAGCAGCGCATCGCGGGTGGGCAGGGCCGTGAGGGTGCGGCCGGAGCGGACGATGTCCGAGCCGGTGAGGAAACCGCCGTTGGCTTCCCAGCCGCAGACGGCCCGGCGGCCCTTGAGCTGGGCCTTTTGCATGCCGGCGATGACGAAGGGCGAACCGATGCGGGTTTTGGGCTCCACCAGGTTGCGCAGCGGGCCGCGGTCGAGGGCGTCGTTGCAACTGATGGGAACGACGACGGCGTCGGCCCCGAGATATTCGGCCACGATCATGCCCACCAGATCGCCGCCGAAGAATCGCACACGGCCGGGCGAGGCGGGCTTGCCGCCTTCGATGCCGAGGATCAGCGGGCGGTCGGAGTCGCCGTCGGTGGAGACGACGGCATCAATCGGACCATGCTGGGCCCAGACCTGATCGACCATCTTCTGGATGACGGCGAGTTGTTCGGCGTCGATGGCCTCGGTGTCGATGGGGACGAAGGTTTCGCTGCGCCCGGCGGGGATGACCTGCGCGCCCAGTTTCTGGAGGATTTCCACCAGCAGATCGCGGCCGACGGCGGAGTGCTGGTAGACCAGCAGTTTCAAGCCGCTCAGACCCTGGCCGGCGAAAAATTCAGTGTAGCGGCGGATGTAGGCTTCACGGGCCTCGGGGCGCTCGGGCGGGAGCGGGAGCGAGCCGGTTTTGAAAAGGCCCTGGCGATTGAACAGAGAGTCGGCGTAAGGCTGGGTGTAGAGCCGCTGGCGGACCTGTTCGACGCGGGCGTTGATGGGGGCTTCGTCTTTCTTGAGCAGCTCGCCCTGGGCGGAGTTGGTCTTGTAGCCGTTGCGCTCGAAGGGGATGTGGCTGCCGGTGATC
Organism: uncultured Phycisphaerales bacterium; assembly: GCA_963841305.1. Taxonomy (GTDB): domain Bacteria; phylum Planctomycetota; class Phycisphaerae; order Tepidisphaerales; family Tepidisphaeraceae; genus CAWJBR01. Next base: position 1,562,046 of record CAWJBR010000002.1, read on the forward strand.
ATCATGCTGCCCTTGCCGCGCTGGAGGGCATAGCCGGTGAGGGCCGGGGTGGGCAGGCGGCCGAGGTTCACCGGCTTCATGCCGGCATCTTGAATAGCGCGGTCGATGGCCTGGGCGAGTTCCCCGCGACCGCCCTGCTCGGGGACGAAGCGGCTGGAGCTGGGGCGCAGGTCGCAGGCGTAATAGAACTCTTCGCCCCGGACGATGCCGCCTTCGCCGGCGGGCAGGGATTGGAGGTATTCCAGCTCGGCCAGGGCGTTGATGTAGATTTCCAACTGGGTGAGGTGAACGACTTCGCCGCGCCGGCCGCTGGTGCCGAATTTCAGCACCTGCGGCTCGTAATCGAGACTGTCGCGAAGCGAGGCGGAACTGTTGCTTGCCGATGAGGCCATGAGGACTCCGTATGCCTGTTATTGTTTCCCATCACGCGGTAGCGCCAAGTCGTGAGAATATATAGTACAAAAGCCCCGGATGTACATCCGGGGCTTGGAATATCGAGACGATTCGATCAGGCGCATATCACAAGACGTCTTTGCCGAACCGTTCGCCGGCGAGGCGGTGCAGTTCCTTGACGCTTTCGGCCTGCTCGGCGCTGCAGACGAGCGTGGCTTGGGGGGTGTGGATGACGATCAGGTTGTCACAGCCGGCGACGGCGATGACGTGGTTCTTGTCGTTGGAGGCCACCAGCGTATTGCTCGTCTTGTAGAGCAGGGCGCGGTCGGCGGCGACGGCGTTGTTCTGCTCGTCGTGCGGGCAGGTCTGGGCGAACATCGGCCAGGAGCCGACGTCCAGCCAACTGAGGGGCATAGGGACGGCGGCCACGCGCACGGCCGAGTCGCGCGAGGCGGGTTCCATGACGGCAAAGTCCACGCTGATTTTCTTGAGCGTGGGATAGATTTCCCCGATCACGGCCTGGGCGCGGGGCGTGCCCCAGGCTTCGGCGATGCGCATGATGCCGTCGTAGTTGGCCGGCTCGTAGCGGCGGATGCAGTCCAGAAGCGTGCGGGCCTTCCAGACGAACATGCCGCTGTTCCACAGGTAGCTTTGAGGGCCGGCGACGAAGTAATTCTGGGCGGTGGCGGCGTCGGGTTTTTCCTTGAACCGCTTGACTTGGCGGGCGGTGGGATCGATCGACTCGCCCAGTTCCAGATAGCCATAGCCGGTGGCGGCGGCGGTCGGGGCGATGCCGAAGGTCACCAGGGTGTCGGGGGATTTTTCCACCAGGGCAAAGCCCTGGGCGACGATCTGCTGGAAGCGGTCCACCGGCTCGATGATATGGTCGGCGGTGAAGACGGCGATGACGGCCTCGGGATCGGTTTTGGCGATGGCGGCGGCGCTGAAGCCGACGGCGTTGAGCGTATCGCGGCCGGTGGGTTCGCCGAGGAAACATTCGCCGACCAGGCCCGGCAGGCCGTCGCGGATCACCTGCGCGTGGGCGCTGCCGGCGCAGACATAGCGCCGGGTCGCGGGAACCAGACCTTCCAGACGCTCGAAAGCGATCTGCAGGAGGCTGCGGCCGTGAACGAAGGGGATCAACTGCTTGGGAAGATGGTTTCGGCTCATGGGCCAAAGACGCGTTCCCGAACCACCGGCGATAATCAGGGCGTTGCGCATAGGCGGGGAGTTTAGGGCAGCGGGTCAGGACGGGTCAAGGGTGGTTGTCGATCGCCTGGCGCAGATTCTCGTCGCAGGTGGCGAGAATCCGGCGGGCTTCGGCGGCGCTGGTCCGGCGGTGGTGCATGACGATGGCGAGCTTGACGTGGCCGTCGGCGTCGCTCAGGAGCCGGGCGGCGGCTTCCCTTTCCAGGCCGGTCAGCGTCGCCACGATGCGCGTGGCCCGGTCGCGGAGTTTGGCGTTGGTGGCCCGCAGATCGACCATCAGGTTTTCGTACACCTTGCCCAGTTGCACCATGGCCAGGGTGCTGAGGGTATTGAGCACCAGCTTGGTGGCCGTCCCGGCCTTGAGGCGGGTGGAGCCGGTCAGAACTTCCGGGCCGGTCAGAGGGCGGATGACCACGTCCACGGCCGGTTCGTTGGGAACCGGTTGCACGCAGGAGAGAAAGACGGTTTTGGCGCCTCGGGCGGCGGCCCGGCGCAGCGCGCCGTGGACGAAGGGGGTGGTGCCGCCGGCGGCAATGCCCACAACCACGTCACGGGGGCCGACGGCTTTGGCGTCCATCTGGGCCGCCCCGTCTTCGTCGCGGTCTTCGGCCCCTTCCTGGGCGCGGAACATGGCGGCCTCGCCGCCGGCAATGATGCCCTGAACCCGCTGCGGGTCGGTGCGGAAAGTGGGCGGACATTCGGAGGCATCGAGCACGCCCAGGCGGCCGCTGGTTCCGGCGCCGACGTAGATCAACCGGCCTTCGTTGCGCAGCGCCGACACCACCAGCTCCACGGCCCGGGCGATGTGGGCGGCCTCCAAGCCCACGGCCTGCACCGCCCGCAGGTCCTGCTGGTTCATCACGCGCACGGCCTGCTCCAGGTCCATGGCGTCCAGCGACATGGACTCGGCCAGACGCTGCTCGGTCAAAAGGTGAGATCGGTCGTTCATGGCGTCAGGGCTTGGGCGTCACCGAACCCAGCACGACGGCCCGGAAAGCGCCGGTGGCGTTGGGCACGTTGGCGGGGAGCTTGTCGAGCGTGGCCGCGCCCAGCAGGGCAAAGGCCAGGGCCTCCTTGGCGGTCCCGACGATGCCGCGCTGGTCGCTGGTCAGGATGGGGACGCTGCCCAGTTCCCGGCGGAGATAGTTCATGATCGCCTGGTTGTTGGCCCCCCCGCCGCTGACGATCAGCTCATCCGCCGGATGGGTGGTGAAATCCCGCAGCGCCTGGGCGATGGCCCGGCGCACAACAGGCAGGCGGTGGCCAGCGCATCGTTCAAAGACAATTTGCGGTTGGCCCCCAGGTTTTGGCGGAGTGTGTCTTCCCACAGGGCGATCATGGAGGGCACGTCGGTGGTTTTGGGCGGGTCGGCCAGGAAATAGCGGCGGTGCAGGATGTTGTAGACCAAAGCTTCGTTGGGCTTGCCTTCCAAGGCGAGGCGTCCGCCGACGTCGTAACCGGGGTCTAGCTGGTTGGCGCTGCGCATGAGGTGGTCGCTGATGCAATTGCCGGGGCCGGTATCAAAGGCGACGACCTTTTGCAGCGATCCTCCGGCCGGCAGGTAGGTCAGGTTGGCGATGCCGCCGATATTGACCAGAACGCGGGTTTTGGCCGGGTCGCGGAAGAGGACGTAATCGGCAAAGGGAACCAGCGGAGCGCCTTGTCCACCGGCGGCGCAGTCGGCCCGGCGGAAATCGCTGATGACGGAACAGCCGACCTCGCCGGCCACCAGGGACGGGTCGAACCATTGGATCGTCAAGGGCGGTTCGTGATAAAGCGTCTGGCCGTGGGCGGCCACGGCGGCGAGGTCTTCGGCATGCAGACCGGCCCCCAGCAGGGCCTCGTTGATGGCGGCGGCGTAAGCCAGCGAGATGTCGCGGGCCAAGTCGCCCAGTTCGGAGAACCTGGCCGCGCCGCTGCCGCGGACGGCGAAGATTTTCTCCTTCAGCATCGCATCATACTTGCGGTGGTGATGATGCAGCAGCTTGCAGGCCATTTCCGTTCCGTGGCCGGTGATTTGCACCAAAGCCACATCCACGCCGTCGGCGCTGGTTCCGCTCATCGCGCCGGCGAATAGTCGAACCGCCTCTGTCATGGGGAACAATGTATCCGTTGGGGGGGGGTATGAACAGGGGAGGGAGGAAGTTGGGTGAAGTAAGCGGGCACAGCCATGAACGTCCGCGGGCGTTTGCGTGATGTGAATACCGGCCCGTCGGACTATAATGGTCCGGGGACGTTGCGGGGAAAATTGGCGTCCACCTTGCAGGGTGGTTTGCTTCGGAGACGCGATTATGCCCGATCAGGAACACCAACAACCCGCCAATTCCGAGACGGCCGGCGGCACAACGGCCACGGCGTCGCAGAAACCCAAGCAGTCGCCCAGGAAGACCCCCAAAAAAAGTCCGCCCCGGCAGTTGCCGCCGTGGAAGGTGCTGCTGCATAACGACGACAAAAACGAACTGATGTTTGTGGTCCATACGGTCATGGAACTGACCCCCCTCAACGAGCAGGACGCCCGCGACCGAACCCTCGAAGCCCACGAAAGCGGTGTGGCGCTGCTGCTGATTACCCACAAAGAGCGGGCCGAGCTTTACAAGGACCAGTTTGAATCCAAAGGTCTGACGGTAACCATTGAACCGGAAAAGGGTTAAATTTCCCAAGCCTTGGATGCGATTGGCGAATGTACGCCCGTAGAATTCGTTGCTCCCCCCTCACGCAAAATCGCAAGACTTCCGCATCGCGTGCTCCAGCCGCCGCAGGTAATCCCCGGCGGGGATGTCGATGCAGCCGAAGGTGCGCAGGTGCGGGGTGGAGGCCTGGGTGTCGAGCAGTTCGTAGCCGCATTGACGCAGGCGCTGGACGAGGTGGACCAGGGCGACCTTGCTGGCGTCACGCTGGCGGTGGAACATGCTTTCGCCGAAGAAGGCGGCCCCGAGGCTGACGCCGTAGAGGCCGCCGGCCAGTTCGCCTTCACACCAGCACTCGACGCTGTGGGCAAAACCCAGGGTATGCAGACGCCAGTAGGCTTGGATCAATTCTTCGTTGATCCAGCTTCCTTCGGTTCGGTTGTTCATGCAGGCCCGCATGACGGCCTTGAAATCGTGGTCGATCCGCAGCTCAAAGCGGTTTTGGCGCACCAGCGCATGCAGGGTCTTGGGGATGTGAAAGGCATCCAGGGGAAGAATGCCGCGTGGGTCGGCGGTGTACCAGCGGATGACCCCGTCCCGGTCGGCCATGGGGAAAGCGCCTTGGGCGTAAGCGCCAAGCAGTGTCCGGGGTTCGAGGCTGACGGATGAAGCCATGGGCTTTGATTATACCGGCGATCCAAGAGCCTTTGGGGATGGCGTTAGTCGGCGAACTCAACCTTTTTGACGTAGACCAGGTCTTTGAGCGTCTGACCGATCTGGCCTTTGTCTCGTTTGTGCAGGGCAAAGAGCTTGTCGCCGTCGGGATGCTCCAGATACAGGGGGGTGACGACGACGCCGGTGACGGTTTGGCCGTTACTCAAGGTGAGGATGTAGTGCAGTTCGTGGACGGGATAGCTTTTGCCGTTGAATTCCCGGATATCGCTGCCGCTGTCCTTGAAGTGCCATTCCTCCTGCATGCGTTCCCAGAGCACTTTGGCTTCGAGGCTGCGGATCAGGACGTAGGGGACGTCGCGGTAGTCTTTTTTTTCCGGGTCGTAGACGCGGACGGGCTGGCCGGAGGTGGTGGCGAAGCGGCCGGTGATCTGCCGGCCGTCGCTGAGGGTCATCGTGGCCTGGCGATAGCCGTCGGACTGGGATTTGGCCGTCAGGGGATTGACCTGGGTTTGCGAGGGACGGGTGACGGGCTGGGGGGCGGAGGCCGGTTTGGCCTGCTGCATCAGCCAGTCCATGGACGGGTCCGCCGGGGCCGGGACGGTGGCCGGGGTTGCCGCCGCCAGGAAAAACAACGTGAAGTGGATCGGGATCGTCAGCATGATGGACTCCGTTTACAACGTCGCCCCGCGGGCATCGGCGAAACGGAACTTATCGGAGCCACAAGGCGCTCGATGAGTATCCGTTTCGGCCGGGATGCGTATAAATATACCTCAATGGAGCCAGCAACCCTACAGTCTGCTTTGGAGAGCGTCCCGGCCGGGCGGTGGGCCGTGGGGGTGAGCGGCGGCGCGGACAGCGTGGGGCTGCTGCTGCTGTTGCGGCAGCGGGCGGACTTGGCGTTGCATGTCGTGCATCTCGATCACGAAACCCGGGGGGCGGAAAGCGCCGGCGATGCGGGGTTTGTCCTGGAGCTGTCCCGGCGGTGGAACCTGCCCTGCACCCTGCGGCGCAGCGAGTTGGAGCCGGCGATGCCGGAATTGCCGGCGAATCTTTCGGCCCGGTACCGGGCCGTGCGCGTGGCGCTGTTCAAGCGGGTCGTGCGTGAAAACAATCTGGCAGGGGTGATTCTGGCGCACCACGCCGACGATCAGGCGGAAACGGTGCTGCATCGGCTGTTACGCGGGTCGGGGTTTGCGGGACTGGGGGCGATGAGCCCGCGAACGCTGCTGGGAGAGCTGGTGGTTCTGCGGCCGCTGCTGGGCGTGCGCGGCGCGGCGCTTCGGGAGTTTCTCCGTCGGCAGAACCAGCCCTGGCGCGAGGACGCCAGCAACGTCTCGTCCAAATATTTCCGAAATCGCCTGCGGCGGGTGCTGACGGATCAGCCGACGCTGGGGGAGGAATTGCTGCGACTGGCGCAGGCCTGCGCGGCGCTGGGCCGGTGGACGGCTTCTTCGGCGCCGAAGCTCGATGCGACTTTCCCGGCGGCGGCGCTGACGGACCTGCCGCCGATCCTGGCGGCGGAATCGGCCCGGCGGTGGTTGCGCGAACGGGGCGTGCCGGCGGAGGAATTAATCCCCGAGGTTGTGCAGCGGCTGGCGACGATGGCGCGGGATGCGGCATCGCCCGCGCGGCAACATTTCCCCGGGCGCGTGCTGGTGCGCCGGCAGGGGGGAAGATTTTCGCGGAATAGCGCCTCCCCGATTTCACTCATGCGCTTGCAGTCTTCGTTTCGCCGTCGCCTGCAAGGCGACGCTTTTGTTGCGACAAGAAGACACGTCGCCTTGCAGGCGACGGCGAAACGAAGCAGGTAAACATCACTTTACAGGACAAGTGGCGGCACGCCGGGCGGCGATCTGTTGCAGTTTATCCTGGATCGGAGGGCAGGGGAAAAGATCAAAGGCCCGCTGCAACGAGGCCTGGGTTTCGGCCAGCTCGTTGCGGGCCTCGGAAACCTCGGCGGCCTTGAGCCACATGAACCAGTAGTCGGGCTGAATCGCCTGGGCCTGACGGCTGGTCTGGGCGGCCTGGTCCAGTTGGCCACGGGCGAGCTGTTCGCTCATCAGCAGCATCTTGAGCTGGACGGATCGGGGCTGCTCCCGGGCGCTGATTCGGTAAAACTCCAGACGATCATTCCAGCGGGCGGCGTAGGTAACGGTGCGCAGCGAAGCCAGAATCAATAGACAAACCATCACGGCCCCAATCAGGCGGCCGGGCAGACGCGCCAGCAGCATCGCCAGCAGAATGAGCCAGAACACCGAGGGCAGATACATCAAACGCTCGGCCAGGTTGATCCCGATGATCTGCACCGCGTTGCTCACCAGAACGTAGGCGACGGCCAGGCCCGACAGACACAGCACCACCCCACCCGCGCGGCGGCGCAGGGCCACGGCCAGCGCCGCCAGCCAGGCCGCGATCGCCAGAACGCCGACGTAGAGATAGGGGTCGTTGAAACGAACCGCCCAGCCGATGACCGCACCGGTATAGTCCGGCGAGAGTTTCAGCGGCGCAACCAGCAGCGCCGCGTAATGGCCCAGCAACACCACCGGCATCAGCCAGCGGTCGGCCCCCGCACAGCGCAACACGGGGTTCAAGGCCCAGTCCAGAAAATTCCGGTTCAGGACGAACGGCAGGATCGACTCGCGGTACAGCAGATACCCGGCCAGGATCCAGCAGACCAGAGCCGCCAACCAAAGCAGCGCCGGCCGCTCCTGCCTGGTGGGCCGGGCGACGAAAAGCGCGGCCATCAACAACATCAGCGGCAGAAGAATCCCCTGTTCCTTGCTCAACAGGGCCACCAGAAAACAGCCGGTGATGGCCAGCACCCGGCGTATCGTCAGCGGCCGTTTGAGAAACAGCACCAGCGCGCCAACGAAGGCGAGCGTGCAAAGCAGTTCCGCCCGACCGACAATGCCGGCGACGGCCTCGACGTGAACCGGATGGGCGGCGAAGAGCGGGCCGGCAATCCAGGCCGCCCGCATGCCCGCCAGCCGCCGGGCCAGTTCGGCGACGACGGCGCAAGCGGCGGCGTGCAGCAGGATATTGACCAGGTGGTACGGCCAGGCGGTGGCGCCGTGCCAGTGCCATTGCACGGCGTAGGACAGCGACACCAACGGCCGCCACAGGTGATCGCTGGCGAGGGGAAAATAGCCGCCGGTGAGAAATTCCTTCCAGCGGTGGATGTCGTGCAGACGCGGGTCGGCCTGGGCGATGTACAGGTCGTCGTAAATGAAGGTGCCGGCGAGGGTCAGAGCGTACAGGCCCGCGCCCAGGAGGGCGGCAAACAACGCGGGCAGCCGGGGGATCGGCGGTTGCCAAGGGCTGGGCCGGAGAAGGGGGAGCGCGGACGGTGTCGGATGGCTCATGGCGGCATCCTATCGCAAAGGGACGTTTTGGGGGATAAATCATTCAACGCAGAGCCGGACGGCATGGTATAAGAAAGCGGAAAGGCAACGCGGCCCGGTGGGCCACGGCGAAACGTTCAGGCAAAGCCATGACGATCCGATTGAGTCATCCCGGAAGACGTATCGAAGGGTTTACCTTGGTGGAATTACTGGTGGTGATCGGCATTATCACCATCCTGATCGGCATGATGATGCCGATGGTCACCCGCGCCTACGAGCAGGCCAACAGCGTCAAGTGCAAGTCACAGTTGATGGAAATCGGCCGGGCGCTGGAGATTTATTCCAACAACTGGAACGGCTGGATGTTTCCACCCAACCTGGGGTGGGATCCGCCCGGCACGCGCGGCGCCATCCCACAGGAAGACCGCTGGCCGGCGCACGTGTTTTATCCCCCCGTGTGGAACCCCCCTATCCTGATCTGCCCGGCAGACCTGGAGCCGGCCGGGGAACACTCTTACATCCTCAACAACCACCTGGCCGACTACAAGATCAAGTTCACCACCCACCTGGCCAACCGCAGCCCCAGCGAACTGATTCTGATGGGGGAAAAGGTGACCAGCGAGCCGGACTACTACATGGAATTGTCGGATTTCAACCGACTGGTGGAGTTGCGCCGGCACAACCTGCGCATCGGATCCAACTATCTGTACATGGACCTGCACGTGGATTCATTCCCGCCGACGGACACGGTCGGGACCATGGACCCGTGGGATCCGTATCCCTCGACCCAGCCCAGCTCGAAAACCCCTGGCAGCGGCACGCCCTGATATCGGGATGCCTATAATCAGAGGGTCGTATCCGATTACGACCCTTACAGGGAGCGAGCCATGCTAACTCAGACCAGTGAATATGCCTTGCGGGCGATGGTTTACCTGGCCCGGAAGGGCGAAGGACAGTACGCCGGCGTAAAGGAAATCGCCGACGCCACGGGCGTGCCGTACAACTACCTGGCCAAAATTCTGCAAACCCTGGCCAAAAACAACGTCCTGAAAAGCCAAAAGGGGTTCGGCGGCGGGTTTCAGATCGCCCGCAAGTTGAGCAAAGTCAACCTGTTGGAAGTGGTCGATCCGCTGGAAAACATCAGCAAATTTCGCCAGTGTGTCCTGGGGCAGCGTATGTGCAACGAGGAAGTGGCCTGCCCGCTGCACGATGCCTGGAAGCGCATTTCCGACGAATACCTGGGCAGCTTGCAGAACACCACGCTGCAAGACATCGCCGATTTCCGCAGCAAGGCCGATCAGATCGAAGGGGTACGCCGCCCGCCGGTGCGCCGTCGCCGCCGTAAGGTGAGCGTTGCCAGCCGGTAACGGTTGCGACAATCCATTTCGCCGCGACGAAGCGTCGCCTTACAGGCGACGGCGAAACGAAGACTCCGCAGGCGTGTCGCCTTTGCTGAAAAATCGCATAATCGGCTGAACCCCTTGCAACATTTCGCGGGATGAGGATTACTTATAGGCATGGGCCAGGAACAAAGCGTATCGCGTGAGTTGCCGAAGTGGGTTCCTCTGTCGCTGGTGGTGCTGTTCGTACTGGCGGCGCTGCTGATGGTGTGGTGGCAGTGGCCGGGGGATTCGATGGATCAGGTGGTGACGGTTCTGCCGGAAACCCGGCCGGCCCGCGCGCCGATACAGCGCGATCGGTTTACCGCCGCCCTGCCTGCGCCGGGGGTGCATGAAGAGCGTCCCGGGGCCGCCTGGCGTGTTCGCTCGGCCCAGGCTTCGATGTGGGTTTTCCGACAGAACGGCGGGGAGCCTTCCTTCCATCTCATCTACAACAATCCCAATCTGCTCACCTCGGCCGCCCGCGAAGCGATCCTGGCCCGGGAGCAGGCGCTTCGCAATGCCACGATGGCTCATACGGCCGGGCTCGGCCCTGAACAGGTCAGTAAACTCAAGGCTATCAAAGGCGGCAACCCGGGGGAGATAACGCTCACTGCTACCGAGCGGGGTCAACTGAAGTCGTTGTGGCTGGCGTACGAATCGGCCCAGACCAAAGCCCCGGCCGAAAAGACCCTTCTGGCCGCCATGGATGAAATGGCCGCGCGAACTCTGGAGCCGGCCAAGGCCTCGCTGGCCGCCCGCGCGGCCCAGATTGCCGCGATCCTGACCCCCGCGCAGATCAAGCAGATCAACGACCTGGCGCGATCGGCCCGGCCGGCCACCACTCCGGTTAAGAAATAAACCCGCGGCGAGGGGGGCGGCTATTTCATGTCCAAACAGGCCAGTTCCTTGGTGTTGCGCACCAGCAGTTTTCCGTCGGCAAAAACCAGTCCCGTCCAGCTTTGTCCGCCCAGGGGAGTAGTGCGGCCCAGTTCCTTGTACTCCGCCGTCGTGGCGTCAATCATCACCAAAGCGCCGGTCTTGCCCTCCAGCGCGATGACCGTATCGTCCACGCCCAGCACGGAGGTGTACTGAAAGGCCTCGCGTTTCCAGAGGATTTGGCCCGTCTGGGGATCGAGGCACAACAGGAACTTCGGATCTGACGAACCGTAGATCCGGCCGTGGTAGTAAACCGGCGTGGTAAAGTGGCACTGCATCTGCTTGTGCTTCCAGACGACCTTGGGCGAGCCGCCGGCCGGGTCGATCAAGCCGGTATCGGCGCCTTCGGTGGCGGTGACGAAGACGCGTTCACCGATGACGATGGGAGTATTGCCTCGTTTTTCGAGCTTTGACGGCCAGGGCACGCTCCAGAGCACCTTGCCGGTTTCCACGTCCAGGCCGAACAAACCATCGACGACGAAGACGAGGTACTGCTTGCGGCCGAACAACGTGGCGACGACGGGCGTGGCGTAACTGCCCTTGCCGGTGTCGCTTTGCCAGAGGGTCTTGCCGGTTTCGCGGTCGAGGGCGACGGTGCCGCTGTTTTTGCCGCCGGGCAACACGATCAGCCGCGGGCCATCCACGACGGGAGAGGCGGCATAGCTGAAAGGCGGCCTCCGGCCCTCAAACTCGCCGACGAAATCCCGCCGCCAGATTTCCCGGCCCGTCCCGGCGTCCAAGCAAAGAACCTTGCCCATCCGGCTGGCGACGTACAGCTTGCCCTCGTGGAACAAAGGCGTGGAAACGGTAAAGCCGAACCTGTGGCTGGTCGCATCGGCGTAGGCATACCGCCAGAGCTCCGTGCCGCCAGCCAGGCTGATGGCGCGAACAATATCCTCCGCCCCCTTGTGATCGACGATATAGACCACGCCCCCGGCGACACACGGGGCGGCACAGCCGTTGTCGCCGAGCGAAACCTTCCACAGCGTCCTGGGCGGCCGGGCGTTCCAACCCTTGTTGATCCCCGTCTCCGGAGAAATGCCGTCGGCATTGGGCCCCCTGAACCGGGGCCAATCCCCGGCACGGACGACCGAGAAAGCCACCAACAGTGCGATCAAAAAAACCAACCGGCGCATACGCAAACCTCCTCGGACGAAACTCACGGTATTTCCAGAGCGTCGGACAAGATTAACCACGGAGGCACGGAGACGCTATCGTGTCCAAAAGTCTGTCAACCAAACCGCGGTTTCTAAAACAGTATTTTTAAGAGCCGGATTCGTCAAATTCCATCCAGCTACGAGTTGGCCTCCGTGTCTCCGTGCCTCCGTGGTTAATTCGCTTACAGCCTTCAAATTTACAGCCACCAGTTCAAATCGATATCCCGGAAAATAACGTCGTGGGTATCGATTTCGTCGATCTCGGCCTGCTGGATCGGCGTCAGGGCCTGGCCCTGGGCCAGAGATTCGGCAATGGCGGCGGCGCGGGAGAAGCGGGTGGCGTGCAGGGAAAAACGCTCGTTGCCGTAGTCGGTCGCTCCGCCGGTGTGGACGACAAATGGCCAATCGCTGGCTTGCAGCAGCAGCAGTTCCCGGCCGGCCCGCACGAGCATCTCCTTCACCGCCGGCTTGCTCCGCCAGGGCAGGCTTTTCAGCAGGTGCAGAAAGCGGTCTTCGGCGCGGTACTCCACTTCCCACATCCAGCGGGTTTTGTCGTTCAGCCAGACGCTGTGGTTGCCGCGCTCACCCCAGCTTCCCTCCGGCAGGCGCATCACCTTGTCGGCCGGGTGGCGCATCAGCGCCTCCTGCGCGGTTAAAACCTCCACGTCTTTGGCGGCGTTGAGCGTGAGCATCACGTCGCGGAGAAACTGCGGGCCTTCGAACCACCAGTGCCCGAACAGCTCGGCGTCGAACGCCGCGATCACAACCCCGGCCCGGCCGGTGGTCTGCTTGTGGGCGCGGAGGGTTTCGCGGACGGTGTTGCAGAAGTGCGTGACGTGCTCGAAGAGTTTGCCGGGCACGTCTTTGGGCTGGTAGGGCAGTTTATCCGACAGCGGCGAGCGGTTGTCGGTGATCCGGTGGTAACGCAAGCCGCGCTGGCCGTGCTTGCGATGAAATTCCAGATATTCCGGAGCGCCGGGATAGCCGATGATGCCGGACCAGACCTGCTCGGAGACGCCGGGATGCCGCGCCAGGGCGAAGCACTGGGGCGGCTGATAGTCCGAGGCGACGCCGACCGGCTCCAGCGGACTGCGCCAGCCGCGTTTGTTGTCCCAGTAAATCTGGGCTTCGGAGACGGGCGTAAACGTGCCGTCATCGAGCGTGCCCAGGGGAAAGCTTTCGGTAACGCTCTGGGTTTCCACGAAAAAGTGGTTGACGCCGGCGGCGGCAAAGAACGTTTCCAGCCCGATCCGCGGCCGGGTCTGATCGGAAAGAACCGCCGGATGCCAATGCTCCCAGGCCGGGCGATAGGCACATTCCGGCAGCCACATGCCCGCGCATTTTTCCCCGAAATATTTGGCGCTGGTCTGCGTCCCGCAGGTCATCTGGGCCGCGATCATCGAATCGTTCAGCAGCAGCGGCAGATAGGCATGGGTGGCGTTGCTGGTCAGAAGCTGCACGTGGTTCTCGCGCAGGCACCGGGCAAACTGTCCGGGAATATCGCGATCGATGTGCTCGAAAACCTCCAGCCAGTGCGTGTACCACTGTTCCCAGCGCCCGGCCAGCGAGGCAAAGTGCGCGTCTTTCTTTTCCTTGAACTCCTTGTGATCCTGCCGGGCGCGCTGCATGCGCTCGTTGAGATAGGCAACGAACCCGGCCTTGAAGTGCTCGCTGGCGAGTTGTTCCAGAAGCACGGGCGTCAACCCGAGGGTGAAGGCCGGCCGGCCCTTGTTGGCCGAGACGTTGCCGATCACCTCCAGCAGCGGCAGATACGTTTCCGCCGCCGCCTCGTACAGCCACGCCTCCCCGTGCGGCCAAACCCCGTGGTTCAACACATAGGGCAGATGCCCGTGAAGAACGACGCAGAGTGTGCCGAGAGAACTGTTCATGGTTGGCGGCATGGTATCGCGGGAGGGAAGGCGGAGCAAAACCAGAAGGACGAATGCCCGAAGCCCGAATGACGAAACCCGAAATCCGAATGAATGACGAAATCCGAATGACGAAAGGGTTGTCTGGCACGGTCAACCCGAACGCTTGCGGGGGCTCCGCGACGCGTTGCATCGCGGCTATGGACGCGAAATCGACGTAGGCGCATTCGTCATTGGGTCATTCGTCATTTGTTCGTTATTCGGGTTTCGGATTTCGGGTTTTCGCTCTCAAGCCCTCCCTCCATATCGTTCAGGTAGTTAATCAGCACCCTTAGCCTTCCGTGGTCGCGTTTGTTGAACGCGAACACCAGCCGATGCAGGTGGGCCAGGGCCGGTTCGTCGCGTTCGACCGACAGCGGGCCGGAGACGCGGAACTGCCCGTGCGTTTTGATGTCGGCGAACTGTCGTTCAATCCGGGCCAGTTGCTCGGGCGTTGGCGGATAGTGCAGACGGATGATCAACTCGTCCTTGTGGTAACGGATGCTGTGGTAGTTGCTGTAAAAGTGGCGGACTTCGCGGGCCGCCGCGTCGATGTCGTCGGTGATCTTGTACAAGTGGAGGTCTTCGGGGTTGATCAGGCCCCGGGCCAGCAGTTGCTTCTCGATGTAGTCCTGCCAGCCCTGCCAGTAATTGCCTCCCGGCCGATCGATGAAGACGATGGGCATGGGGGCGCTTTTGCCGGTCTGCACGAGGGTCAGCACTTCAAAGCCTTCGTCCATGGTGCCAAAGCCGCCGGGGAACAGGGCGATGGCGTGGCTGGAGCGGACGAACATGAGCTTGCGGGTGAAGAAATATTTGAAGTTGATGAGCTTGGGGTCGTTGGCGATGAAGGGGTTGGTGGCCTGCTCGAAGGGGAGACGGATGGCCAGCCCGAACGACGGATCGGCCCCCGCGCCGCCGTGTCCGGCCGCCATGATCCCGCCGCCGGCGCCGGTCGTCACCATCCATCCGGCGTCGGCCATCTTTTTGGCAAAGCCGGCGGCCTGGCGGTAATCGTCATGGCTTTCCAGGGTGCGGGCCGAACCGAAAATGCTCACCTTGCGGACGTCGCGGTAAGGGGCGAAAACCTTCAGGGCGTAGCGCAGTTCCTTGAAGGATTTGTTAATCAACTTGAGGTCGCCGCGGTTGATCTTGTCGCGCAGGAGTTTCAGGGCGTTGTCGATGACCTCCCCGATGAGATCGCCGTCGGGCACGTTCTCGAGGGTGTTGACCAGTTCTTCGGCCAGGTGCTGGATATGGCTCAGATCGGCGGCCTTGAGCTTGGACGGTAGCTCGGCCGATTCCTGCGATTGCTCCAGATTGTCCGCGGCTTGGGCGTACTTGTCGGTTTTCAAAGCTTGAGTCTCCTGTTGCCAGGCTTTTACGGGCGGATGCCCGACAGCCCCGATTCATTATATAATCAATCCATGAAGTTCGGACGAATCAAACGTCAGCACGGGCGGGTAGGCGGCCTGGACCCGCTCCTGGACCGCATCATCAAGACCTGCCCGCACGTTTCGCGGATCGTACCCGGACGCATCAAGGTTCGTCGCGGCAAGACTCCGCCGAGCTTCAAAATCCAGTATCCTACCGCCGCCGGGCTAAAATGCCTTTTTACCGGCACGGGCACCGTACAGGAAGTGTTCCTGATCTGTTCCGACATGGAATCGGCCAAACGTTGGCTGGTGGATCAGGGGATTGCGCAGGACCATGAATGAACTGATTCGGCGGGCGGTGGAAATCCTTCGCGGCGGCAGGCTGGTGGCCTTCCCGACGGAGACGGTCTATGGCCTGGGTGCCGACGCAACACAATCGGAGGCCGTGCGGCGCATCTTTACCGTCAAAGGCCGCCCCAGCACCAACCCCCTGATCGTTCACGTCGCCGGAGCCTGCGTCGCGCGGCAGTACGCCACGGCCTGGCCCGATGCCGCCGAAGCGCTGGCCGAGCGGTTCTGGCCGGGTCCGTTGACGCTGGTGCTTCCCAAATCGCCCTTGATCGTTCCCGAGGCCACTGCCGGCCGGATGACCGTGGGCTTGCGGGCGCCGGACCATCCCCTGACGCTGGAATTGTTGCGGCAGTTCGACGGCCCCGTCGTCGGCCCCAGCGCCAACCGCTCCACCCGCGTCAGCCCCACGACCGCCGGACACGTACGGGCGGAATTGGGCGGCAGCGTGGACCTGATTCTCGACGGCGGCGTTTGCCGGGTGGGCATCGAATCCACCGTACTGGACTTAAGCGGCGAGCAGCCCCGCATCCTCCGCCCCGGCGGCATTTCACGCCAGCAGATCGAGGCGGTCATCGGTCCCGTGGCCGTATTTCACGGCCACGTCAGCGCGGAAGTCGCCGCCGCCAGTCCCGGCCAGCACGCGGTGCATTACTCCCCCGCCGCCGCCGCCTACCGCTTTGACTCCGGCCGGCGCGACGCCGTGGCCCGGTGGTTAACGGAACATCCTTCCGTCTCAACGGCAATCATGATCCTCGGCCGGGTAAACGCGGCCGATCCGTTGCGACAGACCCTATCCGCCCGGCATGAACTGATCGAAATGCCGTCCGCTGCCGAGGACTATGCCCGGCATCTGTACGCGACGTTGCACGCCATCGACCAGCGGGGAATCGGTACGATCTGGGTGGAATTCCCCCCCGACACCCCGCCCTGGGCCGCCGTGCGCGACCGGCTGACGCGAGCCACCAAAGAACCAGGAACGCCATCTTCCCCCTCTCCCCGCGAGGGGAGAGGGTCGGGGTGAGGGGGGAGAGCTTTGGATGCGGTTGGCGAATGTGCGCCAATCCAATCCAGTGCTTTCGCCCCTCACCCCATCCCTCTCCCCTCGCGGGGAGAGGGAAAAGTCCGGCTACTTCACCGCCGCCAGGACTTGCTGGGCGACGAAGCGCAGTTGCTCCTCGGGCAGTTCCGGATAGATGGGCAGGGCCAGAATCTCCCGGCAGGTTTGCTCGGTGACCGGCAGATCGCCGGCCTTGCCGCCCAGGTAGGCAAAGCACTCCTGCATATGCAGCGGCAGCGGGTAGTAGATGGCCGCGCCGATGCCCTTGTCCGCCAGGTGCTGCTTGACCTGATCGCGGTTGGAGACGCGAATGCAGTACTGGTTGTAGATGCTGTAGTTTCCCGGCTCAATGGCGGGGGTGAGGACTTTGCTGCCGGCAAAGAGCTTGTCGTACAGCGCGGCGTTGTGCCGCCGGGCTTCGTGCCAGCCGTTGAGGTACTTGAGTTTCACGTCCAGGACCGCGCCTTGGATGCCGCCCATGCGGAACATGCCGCCGACGATCTTGTGATAGTAGGTCGTGCCCGCGCCGTGAACGCGCAGCAGACGGACGCGTTGGGCGAATTCGTCGTCGTTGGTGCAGATCGCCCCGGCGTCGCCGAAGGCTCCCAGGTTTTTGGTGGGATAAAAGCTCAGGCACCCGGCGAAGCCCAGCGAGCAGGCCGGCTTGTCATTCTGGGCGGCCCCGATGGCCTGGGCGGCGTCTTCCAGCACCTTGAGCCCGTGCTTGCACGCCAACTCGTTGATCTGGCCCATCCTGGCCACCTGCCCGAACAGATGGACGGGCATAATGACTTTGGTCCGCGGGGTGATCTTGGCCGCAACGTCGGCCGGATCGATGTTGAACGTGCGGGGGTCGATGTCGGCGAAGACCGGCTTGGCGCCCAGGCGGGCGATGCTGCCGGCGGTGGCGAAGAAGGTGAACGCCGGGCAGATCACTTCGTCACCCGGGCTGACTCCCATCGCCATGAGGGCGCACAACAAGGCGTCGGTCCCGCTGGTCACGCCGATGGCGTGCCGGGTCTGGCAGTAGTCGGCCAGATGTTTCTCGAAGCGGTCCACCATCGGTCCCAGACAGAAGGCCTGGGCTTCACAAACTTCGTCGATCGCCCGGCGGATTTCCTCCCGGAGCGTCGCGTATTGGGCGTGCAGATCAAGAAGCTTTACATTCATGTCCAGATTCTTAGCCGCAAACGCCTCCAAACGCAAAGCGCGGCGGCGCGGCAACCTTTGAGCGGCGCAACTTTTTCGGATTTTCTCGCCTCCAAAACTCAACAACTGCCCCGTCCGGCGGTACTATTCCGGGGGAAGACGGCGCGCGACCCGTGCGGGTCGTCTTATGGGCATGGGGGATGGTGCAGACTTCCGAAGGTCGGATGCATTGCGACTTCGGAGGCAGTTGTTAAATTTCCCACTGGCGTGAAACGTGTAGCCTCCATTTTCCTGTTGACGGGCATCCTGACGGCCTGCAGCCCCGAGTCCTACGAGCGATCGGCCGACCTGCAGGTCGGCCAGATTCTCAAGGACCGCAAGCAGCAGACCTTGGATTACACGCCGCAAGTCCAGGCCCAGACGACCATTCCGCGCGAACCGCCGAAAAAAGCCTACGACAAGATCCCCCAGACGGCCATGATTCCACCGATGGCTCCCCCGATCACCCCGGCGGCCACGCGGTTGCCCTACGGCCCCCTGGGTCCGGAGCTGCTCTTCCCCGACAACGTCTCCCCGCCCCGGAACCAGAGCCTGACGGCGGAAGTCGCCGCCCGCCGCGCCATCGACCGCCTGCAACTGGGTCCGCCGGCGCCGGGTCAGGGCGCCACCAGGCTGGATCTGTTCATGGCCATCGAGTACGCCGTCCAGCACAGCCGGCCCTACCAGGACCGCATGGAAGAGCTGTACCTGGCCGCGCTGGACGTGACGCTGGAGCGCCATTTGTTTGACCCGCGTCCCTTCGCCCAGACGGGCGTGCGGTTCGACGGCAACCAGAGCGACTACAACTCGGCCATGACGGCCTTCAACACCGTGGGCGTCAAGCAGCAACTGCCTTACGGCGGAGAAGTCGTCGCCAAGGGTCTGGTCAACTTCGTGCAGGCCATCGGCAGCAACGCCTCCGACGGCGAATCGGCCGCGGTGGTGCTCAACGCCAGCCTGCCGCTGTTGCGCGGGGCCGGGCTGGTCAATCTCGAACCCCTGATCCAAAGCGAACGGTCGGTCGTCTATGTGATCCGCAACTTCGAAGCCTACCGCCGCAGCTTCGCCGTCAGTGTTGCCTCCGGTTATTTCAGCCTGCTCACCCAGCAGCAGGGGATCATCAACCGGCGCATGGACTACGCCAGCCGCAGCGACCTCGCCGAGCGCACACAGGCCCTCTATGCGGCAGGACGCATCAGTTTCCTCCAGGTGCAGTTGGCCTTGCAGGCCTTGTACAGCGCGGAAAACGCGCTGCTCAACGCGCAGGAAAGCTATCAGTCCGCCGTGGACGATTTCAAGCTGGTGCTGGGTATGCCCGTCGAAGAAGACCTGGACATCCTCCCCGTCGAACTGCTGTTTAACGTGCCCGACGTGGACAACCACAACGTCATCGACCTGGCGGTGAAATACCGCCTGGAACTGCAAAACGCCCGCGACCAGATCGAAGACGCGCAGCGGCAGATCAAGGTGGCGGAAAACGGCCTGCTGCCGGAACTGAACCTCACCGGCAGCACCCAGGTGGGGAACCTGTCCAACACCCCGGCCAGCGCGTTCAACAGCCGATCCGAAAGCTATTCGGCCGCCGTCACGCTGGACTTGCCGCTGGACCGCGTCGCCGAGCGCAACGTCTATCGTAAATCGCTGATCCTGATGGAGCGGTCACAGCGATCGTACGTGAGCCAGCGTGAGCAGGTCATCAACGACGTGCGGGAGGCCGTGCGGCGCATCCATCAGGCGCAGACCACGCTGGAGATTCAGCGCCGCCAGGTGGAACTGGCCCGGCGCCGCGTCGATTTCGCCAACGAGTTGCTCACGCAAGGCAAGGCCAGCGCCCGCGACGTGGCCGACGCCCAGGACGCGCTGCTCCCGGCCCAGGACGCCCTGAACCAGGCCCGCGCCGATTTACAAATCCAGATCCTCCAGTTCCTGCGCGACACCGGCACCCTGCGGGTCGATCCGCAGGCCGGCGCCCTGGGCCAGGCCATGGACCGGGCGGCGGGGATGATGAAAAACGGATTGGTCCCCGGTGATTTCAAGAGCAACCTTTTCCCCAACGGTATAAAGTAGGGTGACAGTCATGAGCGTGGTGGAAACCCCCAAACCTGTGCCGGCCGTCCGTCCCTCGGGGCGAAAGTTCCGCAAGTGGCTTCTGGCTCCGCTGGCCGTGCTGGTGCTGCTGCTGGTCGGCTGGCTGGTCTCCTGGCTGGCGGAAGGCGCGCCACGGTCGTCGCCGGCAAGTTTCATCAGGTCGAGCCTATCGACATGGACATCCGGCTGGTGAAGGACGGGGAACTGCAGGCGGTCAACAACATCGACATCATCTCCGAAGTCGAAGGCGGCAACACCGTCCAGCAGATCGTGCCCGAAGGCACCTTCGCCAAGCAGGGGGACGTGCTGATAAGTCTGGATTCCTCGACCATCAAGCAGAAACTGGAGGACGCCACCCTCGACACCCAGCGCGCCGAAGCCGACGTGACCACGTCGCGGGAAATGAAGCAGATCCAGGAAAGCCAGAACGACGCCAACAACGAAGCCGCCGAAGTCGCTCTGACGCTGGCCAAGCTCGATTTGCAGCAGTACGCCGAAGGCAAATACCCCCAGGACCTGGCCAACGCCAAAACCGAGCTGGAGATGGCGCGCATCAACCTGAAAAACAAGGAAGAAGACCTCGGCCAGACCCGCAGCCTCTTCGCCAAGGGTTTCGTGACCGCCGCCGACGTGAAAAAAGCGGAACTGGACGTCACTGTCGCCCGCAACGACGTCAGCAAGGCCAGTAACGCCCTCGACGCCCTGTCCAAGTACACCCACGAAATGGACCTGGTGAGCCGCAAGAGCAATCTGGCCCAGGCCGAGCAGAAACTGCTGCGCTCCCGCCAGGAAGGCGTCAGCGCCCTGGCCCAGAAGGTTGCCGACCTGCGGGCCAAGGAGCAGGTTCTGGAAATGGCCCGTCGGCGTCTGGATCGTTTCAAGGAACAGTACCAGAACTGTACCATCAAGGCCCCGGCCGACGGCATGGTGGTCTACGCCTCCTCCTCCGACCGCAGCGGCCAAGGCCCCTTGCAGGAAGGGGCGACCGTCCGCGAGCGCCAGTTGCTGCTGCGCCTGCCGGACACCTCGGCCATGAAGGCCGTCGTACGCATCCAGGAAAATCAGGTCTCCAAGCTCCAGATCGGACAGCGGGCGACGATTCGCATCGTCGGCGTCTCCTCGCCGGTCAGCGCCACGCTCACCAAGATCAGCGTCCTGGCCGACAATTCCCAGCGCTGGTGGAACCCCGACCTGAAGGAATATCCCGTGGAACTGGAGTTGGACCAGACGCCTCCCGGCCTCAAGCCCGGCGTGGGCGTGACCGCCGAGATTTTCGTGGCCCGCTTCAACGGCGTGCTGGCCGTTCCCCTGACGGCCATCTATTCCGCCGGTCAGGACCAATACGTCTTCGTCGAGGACGGCGAAAACGTCCGTCCGGTTCACGTGACGGTAGGCGCCAGCAATGAGACGCACATCCAGATCACCCGGGGCCTTTCCGCCGGCCAGCAGGTTCTGCTCCTGCAAGCCGGTCAGGGCCGCGAACTGCTGGAGCGTTCCGGGGTCAAGATCGCCCCCACCACCCGCCCCGACCTGCCCAAAGGCAAGGTTCACTCCCGCAAATCCCGTCCCGTCGCCAGGTAGCACGCGGATAATTCGTGCGCACACAAACGCCCGCCGATGGAAATCGGCGGGCGTTATGTAAATCACTTTGACGCGGGATCGCTACCCGAGCCGTAAATAGCTATCGATTTTCCAGCGGGGGTTCCGGGACGTTATCCAGCTTGATCTGCCGCGTGGCGACCTTCTGGTATCCCAACTGCCGGACGACTTCCAGGACTTCGGTCCACGTCGGGTAAAGCCGCTTGTTGACCTTTTTGTACATTTCGACGGCCATGACAAACTCGAACTGCTCGGCGGTCATCTCGCCTTCTTCCGCGGCGCGACGCTCGTCGCTGCGCCGGCGGCCGGGGCCGCGGCGGCGTTCCAGGCCGGTCGGTTCGCGCTGCGCTTTGGCGCGCCGTTCCTCGCCGGTCAATTCGGTTTCGGCGTCGTCCCGTCGCCGGTCCAGGCCGGTTCGTCGGTCCACGACGCTCTGACGCCGGTTTTCACCGGAGCGGTTTTCGCAGGAAGTTTCTTCGTCAGCCGAATGAGACTGTGTATCCATCATCGCGCCTCCGAATATGAACATCGATCCGACGGCGGCCCGACTTTAGGAGCAATTGAAGGGTATCCGACAAAAACAACGTATTTCCTCTTCGCCGCAGGTTATGGTTTTGCACAGCCTAAGAGGAGGAAACCAGGGCGGCCAGGATTTTTTTCCCGGCGACCGTTCCCAAGGTGACCACAGGGCCGCCTTCCGGTTTTACCGTGACGGCGTCGGCCAGTTCGTCGCGGCTCCGCACCGTGGCCAGAACCCCGGGCGTGAGCCCGCAGCGGTTCACGAAACGCAAAAACTCGACCTCCTGATCGGCCACCCGCGCAATCCGCACCCGGCTGCCGGGGGGACAATCCGCCAGGCTGGTCAGACGTTCGGCGGGCAAGCGGCCCTTGGCCGGGGGGATCGGGTCGCCATGCGGGTCCACGCTCGGCCGGCCGAGATGTTCGTCGATCCGCTCCAGAACCTTGTCGGAAACGGCGTGTTCCAGCTCCTCGGCCTCGGCGTGGACTTCGGACCAGTCCAGTCCCAACACCCGAACCAGAAACAGTTCCACCAGTCGGTGGCGGCGCAACACGTCCAACGCCAACTGCTCGCCGTCGCGGGTGAGCTTCAACCCGCTGCGCGGCTCGTAACGGACCAGGCCCGAATCGGCCAGGGATTTGACCATGGTGGTGGCCGTGCCCGGCACCACCTTCATGGCCGCCGCCAGTTTCCCCATCGGCACCAGACCGCCGCAGTGGCCCTGCTGCTCCAGGTAAATGTGCTTGAGATAATTTTCCACGGTGCTGCTGGCCATGACTTACCCCTACTTTACACTTCGATTAGTCGATTGACAAACATTGGCTGGGGGCCTATTTTTATTTTGAGTAGTCAAAGTAACTGGAGACGCAACCGTGACCCGACAAGCCGACCCCGCTTCCCCCGGTAAATCTCTTGAAGAGGTCCATTCCAGCGTGTCGATCCCCCAAGGCCACTGGTGGAAGCGGCTCCTGGCCTTTGCCGGGCCGGCGTACATGGTGGCCGTGGGGTACATGGACCCGGGCAACTGGGCCACCGACATCGCCGCCGGATCCACCTTCGGCTACAGGCTCATCTGGATTCTACTGATGAGCAACCTGATGGCGGTTTTGCTCCAAACCCTGGCCGCACGGCTGGGGCTGGTTACCGGGCGGGACCTGGCCCAGGCCTGCCGCGACAGCTACAGCCCGACGGTTCGCTGGATTCTGTTCGTCCTGTGCGAGATCGCCATCGCCGCCTGCGACCTGGCCGAAGTGTTGGGCACGGCCATCGGCTTGAACCTGCTGTTTCACATTCCCCTGATCTGGGCGGTGCTCATCACCGGCTCGGACGTCTTCCTGCTGCTGCTGATTCAGCGCTGGGGCATCCGCAAGATGGAAGCGTTTATCGTGATGCTCATCACGATCGTGGGCATCTGCTTCATCTTTGAACTGTTCGTCACCAAGCCCAGCGTCGGCGGGATCGCCAGCGGGTTCGTGCCCGGCCGGCTTTCGCCCGACGCCCTTTACATCGCCATCGGCATCATCGGCGCCACCGTGATGCCGCACAACCTTTACCTGCATTCGGCCCTGGTGCAGAGCCGCGACGTGCCGCGAACCCGGCAAGGCATCGCCCGCGCCACCCGGTTTAACCTGGTCGATTCGACCATCGCCCTCAACAGCGCGTTTTTCGTCAACGCCGCCATTCTGATCGTGGCGGCGGCGGCGTTCAGTTCGCGCGGGATCATCGTCGAAGGCATCCAGGACGCGCACCGGCTGCTGGAAAACGTGCTGGGCACGCAAGTGGCCCCGATCGCTTTTGCCGCCGCGCTGATCGCGGCGGGGCAAAGCTCCACCCTCACCGGCACCCTGGCCGGGCAGATCACCATGGAAGGGTTTCTGCACTTCCGCATGCGGCCCTGGCTGCGGCGGATGGTGACGCGCGGGCTGGCGATTATCCCGGCGGTGCTGGTGATCGCCATGACTCACGAGCGAGGCGTGGAAAGCCTGCTGATCCTCTCGCAGGTCGTCCTGAGCCTTCAGTTGCCCTTTGCGGTGGTGCCGCTGGTGAAGTTCACCTCCAGCCGCCGATGGATGCGCGATTTCACCAATCGCGGGTGGGTCAAGGCGCTGGCCTGGGTCGTGACCGCGATTATCATCGCCCTCAACGGCAAGCTCGTTTACGACCAGGTTTCCGACTGGAGCGGCGGCATGCCGGAATACCGCTGGCTGTTCCTGGGCGTCATCGCGCCGCTGGTCTGCGGGCTGGGGCTGCTGCTGTTGTGGATGATCTTCAAGCCCGAGCCGGAACTGCGGATTCCCACGGTGCTGGAGGCCAACCGCATCGCCCGCCAGGCCATCGACAACGCCCAGGTCTTCAAGCGCGTCGGCGTGGCGCTGGAGGCCAGGGATTCGGATTCCGTCGCGCTGGCCGAGGCGATCGCGCTGGCCAAGGCGCACCGTGCGGAACTGGTGCTGATCCACGTCGTCGAAGGCGTCGGCGGCCAGTGGTACGGGCAGGAGGCCGGCGACGTGGAACAACGACACGACGAAACGTACCTCAACGCCCTGGCCGACCGCCTGCGCGCCAGCGTGGACGGCCAACTGGCCGGCGTCAAAGCCGTCTTCGGTTACGGCAGCGACATCCCCGGCCAGATCGTCCGCATCATCAACCGCGAAGGCATCGACATGATGGTCACCGGCGGCCACGGCCATCACAAGTTCACCGACATCTTCACCGGCGAAACCATCGCCTCGCTGCGGCATCGGGTGCGCATCCCCGTGCTGGCGGTTCGAGCCGCACCGGCCGCGGGATGAAACGTATAATAATGATCGCTCAGGCGCCGCATTCGTTTCGCCGCCGCCTGCAGGGCGACGTGTTCGTTTGTGACAGAAGAAGCGTCGCCCTGCGGGCGACGGCGAAACAAACTCCATCGAGCTCAAAACCTCATGACGCACTGCCTGTCCGCAATCCCCTATCCTCAGTTCGATCCCGTCCTCCTGCGACTGGGCCCTGTCGCCATCCGCTGGTACGGCCTGGCGTACCTGCTGGCGTTCGTGTTGTCCTACTGGGTTCTTTTATGGATGAGCCGGCGTCAGATCCTCCGCATCCCGGCGGAGAAACTCTCGGACCTGGTCTCCTGGCTGGCCCTGGGCGTGCTCGTCGGAGGCCGAACCGGCTGGTGGCTTTTTTATCACCGCTATCCCGGTCACCCGGAGCCCTGGTACGAACCCCTGGC
Organism: uncultured Phycisphaerales bacterium; assembly: GCA_963841305.1. Classification (GTDB taxonomy): domain Bacteria; phylum Planctomycetota; class Phycisphaerae; order Tepidisphaerales; family Tepidisphaeraceae; genus CAWJBR01. Next base: position 1,587,066 of record CAWJBR010000002.1, read on the forward strand.
CATCTGGCACGGCGGGATGAGCTTTCATGGCGGGCTGATCGGCGTGGCGGTGGTGATGCTCCTGTGGTGCCGGAAAAACCGCGCCCCGTTTTTGAACCTGGCCGACTGCGCGGCGATGGTCACGCCGATGGGCTTGTTCTTCGGACGCATCGCCAACTTCATCAATGCGGAACTGGTCGGCCGACCTACGAGCGTGCCGTGGGGCGTGATCTTTCCCGGCGAAAATTTCCCGCGTCATCCGTCGCAAATCTATGAGGCTATTTTGGAAGGTCCGGTTCTGCTGGCAATCGTCTGGATGGCCTGGAAAATCTTCCGCCCCCGCCCCGGCCGCATCGCGGCGCTGTTTTTGATCGCCTACGCGCTGATCCGCTTTGCGGTGGAATTTACCCGCGAGCCCGATGCCCAGCTCGGGTTCATCGCCTTCGGCTGGCTGACTATGGGACAACTGCTGAGCCTGATCCTGGCCTTGGCCGGTCTGGTGGTCTTCCTGCTTGTCCCCCGCTCGGACCCGCCGTCAGTTGCCCGCGGCACGCGGTAGGGAATCGATCTTGCGGATGACCATCAGATTGATCACGTTTTGTCGCGTGCCGTCGGCGGCGCGGATGTCGCCGGTGTAGTTCAGCCCGCGCACCGTCTTAAGCACCGTAAACATCGCCTTGCCCTCGGCCGGCACCCGGCTCCAGGCTTCGCTGCTGAGCACCAGCCACCGGGGCCACTGGCTCGGGGACGTGTTCAGCAGGTAGTCCTCGTCGCCCGTTTCCCGCAACATTCCGCCCTGATAGTAGGGCAGCGACGGCTCCTTGTAATCCACCGTTAAGACGTCGCCGCGGTGGACCGCCCCTTCCTTCTTCAGCACGTCGGCGACTTGCACCGACAAGCGCAAGAAGTCCGCCTTGGGCAGATACCAGCCGTAAAATAGGCAGATGATGGCGATCATGCCCCCGCCCAGCGTCGCCGCCGCCAGGGCCGGGCGTTTTTTGCGGAAGCAGGCGTACACGCCGAAGGTGTAGGCGAATCCGACGATCGACAACACGATCATCGCGCCCCACGGCAGGGTATTGAGCGGAATCCCGCCCCCGATCGTCTTGCCGCCCAACTTGACCTGCAACGGCGCCAGCCAGGTCAAACTGGCCACGAAGCCGACGACAATCGCCCACACGCCCGCGGCCCGGATGAAGGCGGGCTTGACCAGGTCGGCGTATTGTCCGCGGACGCACCGCACCAGCGCATCGGCCGTCAGAAAGGCCAACGCCGGATAGGCCGCCAGCACGTAATGGGGCAGCTTGGTTTTGATGATCTCCTGCAAAATCCACGGCCCCAGAACCGCCGCGATGGCAAAGCGCACGGGCGGCAGATGCCGGTGCTTCCAGGCCAGCACCGCCGTCGTGGGCAACAGCAAACTCCACGGGAAGAACGTGCCCCAGACCAACAGCAGATAATAGCCCGGCGGGCCGCTGTGGCCTTCCATGCTCGTGTTGACATGACTCCGGGCGATCTTGAAAACCCGCGGCAGCCATTCGGGAGCGCGCTGGTGTACCAGGTATATCCACGGCAAATCAATGGCCAGCATGATCGCCAGCACGATCAGCGCCATCCCCAGCCACACCGTCGCCCGCCGCCACACAGGAACCGGCGAGTTTCGCAGCGACCGGACCAGCACCGGCAGATCGAACAGCGCCAGCAGCAGCGCCGTGGTGGCCGGGGCCACCAGCATGATCGGTCCCTTGTTGAGCATTCCCAGGCCGATGGCGATGCCCAAAACCGCGGTCACTTTCCAGGAGCCTTTGCCGCGATAGATCGCATAGACGCAGAACTGGGCGATGACGATCCAGACCATCATCACCGCGTCGGTCAGGCACATCTTGGCCGCCGCGATGACCAGCGCGCTGGTGCCGAAGATGAAGGCCGTCCAGGCGGCGCGGGTCAGCCCGGCGATCCGACCGATGCCCGCCGCCAGCAGCGCCAGCACGGCCATCATGCCCATCGAGGAGACGAAGCGCACGGCAAATTCGCTGTCGCCGAAGAGCTTCATGCTCAGGACGTGCCCCCAGTAGATCAGCGGGGGTTTTTCCGTGCGCAGGTTGTCCAGGAACATCGGCACCACCCAGTTGCCGGTTTGCAGCATCTGCCGAGAACACTGGGCGTACCACGGTTCGTCGCGGTCCCACAGTGCCGCCCGGCCGTTGCCGACCAGATAGAGCCCCAGACAGGCCGCCAGAACCAGGACCAATCCCAAAGAAGCGCGTTTGGACATGCGTATAACTTAGGGGACTTGGCCGATTAGACAAGAGAGCCGGCCTCTGAGAAGATAGGTTCGTTGGTTTTTCGGAGCCTGGAAGAAGCGGCGGGCAAGCCCGCCCGCTAAACGTTTTGGGATTGTATTTTCTTATGAGTCTGACGATTCTGCTGATTCTCGTTGCCGCCTGCGGCGTGCTGATGGTCCTGGAGCGACTGGGCGTGCCGACCACGCTGCAACTGAATTTCAAGGGGGACGTGAAGCGGGAGACGCGGCTGCTGGCCCAGTACGGGCAGGCGGTCTGCACCGGCATCGTGGCGGTGCTGCTGTGGCAACTGGACGACAAACACCGGGGCGCGGTGGCGCCGCTGCTGGTGGCCGTCTTCGGGGTTTCGGCCGTCTGCACGCTCATCAAGCGCAGCCTGGGCCGGGTGCGCCCGGGCCGGGAGGAGGCCGGGCGGTTCCTGGGTCCGGCGCTGCGGCACGCCAACTTCCGCGAGAGTTTCCCCTCCAGCCACAGCGCCTGCGCCGTGGCCATGACGGTGATCCTCTCCATGCAATACCCGCACGCGGCGACCACCTTCTGGGTTCTGGCCCTGACGTGCGCCGGCCTGCGCTACATCATGGACGCCCACTGGCCCAGCGACGTCCTGGGCGGCATCGCCCTGGGCTACGCCACGGCCCACGCGACCTGGAGCTTCTTCGCCGCCCTGTGACGATAAACCTAATGATGAACGATGAATGATGAATGATGAAGGTGGAAAGAAGAGCAGTTTACATAACAGCTTGCTTCCTTCTTCATCATTCATCATTCATCATTCATCGTTCATCATTCTCTTCTCTTGGCGGCCTTGGCGGTTCAATCTCTTTTTCTTACCGTGATTCCTGCGCCAGCGCCGGACGATCCAGGAACCATTCCATCGTGAAACTGAACCGCTCGCGGGCGGCAAGGGTTCGGCGGTCGCTGTGAAGGGTCACGCGGCCTTCGACGGGGTCGTGGTGTTCGGTGAAGGACTGCATGCGCAGGTCGCCGGCGGGGCCGCGGCCTTCCAGAAGATCGCTCTGACGGGTGGCGGTGACAAAATGCGCCAGGTCGGCAACCAGTTCCACCCGTGCGTCCACCGGCTGATCGGAAAGGTTCTCCACCAGGCAGGTGACGAACACGGATCGGCCGCTGAGACAGTAGATTTTCCGCCAGCGCAGCTTATTGGCGTCTTCGCCAAGATATTGCCAGGTCTCCTCGTCACGCTTTTCGATGGCGCCTTGCAGAGGCGCGTCTTTGACGCCGGCCAGGCGGGCGGCAATTCCGGCCGAGCCCAGGGCGTTGTTCTGGCCGTCGGAAGAACCCCAGTACGCGACGTTGCCGCTCTGGTCGTCGATCACCAGGCGAACCAGGCGATTTTTCAGCTCGTAGCCGCCGGAAACGCGGGCCAGCAGCGTCGGGCCGGGCAGGGAATAGTTGTAGGATTCGCCTCGGTTGGCGCAGGAGAAGTTAAGGGAAGCGAGAAGTAAAATGACGCCCGTCCGGGCCGCAAATCCCGGCCCGGAGATGAGACGATGGCTTGTGATGTTCATTTGCGGGAAAGAATAACTTCCGGCCGGGCAAACTCAACAGGGCGGCTCATTGAAGATGCGCATCAACGGGCGACGTGCGGTGAAAGAGGTAGGCGGCCCCGCCGGGGATAATGAACTGATCTTCCTGAACGCCGATCGACCGGGCCTGCTGGAGAAACTTTTCGCGCTTTTTCAGGCCCTGGGCCGGGTCAAATTCGAAAACCAGCCAGAAGCGTTCCGCCCGTTCGAGCGGCTCGATATTCTCCGGGGTGAGCACCAGGGGCGGATCGGGACGCCGCCAGTAGCATTGAAATTCAACCCAACTGATGCCGGTGGGCACATAGATCGGCTGACCCGGCCGGCGGTGTTCGCGGACGTACTGCACGACCGGCCGCAGGTGGGACTGGTTGCGGGGGAAGGCGACGAAATACGCCCCCTGCACCAGGCCGCCGCCCAGGAGCAGCGCCGGCAGAACCCAGGCCCACTTCCGCAACGTCGGATGCGGCAGGCGATGCAAGTTAGTCAGGCCCACGCCCATCAGCAGCAACACGGCGGGCATGAGAAACAACGTGACGCGCGAACCCCCGAAAGGATAACGGCCGGCAAGGGCGGCCAGAAAAGTCAGCGCCACGGGGGCCAGCAGAATGCCGAGCAGAGGCCGGCGTTTCTGCCCGGCGAGCACCCAAACGCCCAAAACCGAAAGCCCCAGATTGATCGGTCCCCACGGCTCGAAAGCATAGTTGTGAAGCTGGAGCAAAGACTTGAAGGGCCAAACCAGTAGTCGCAGGGGATGGGAGTAATCGGGCAGTCCGTCGTGATCGGTCCAGTAGGCATAGAGGTTGCCGGTCTGCTGCGGCTTCATCGATATCCAGTACAGCGCGGCAAAAGAGACCAGCACGGGAAGAACGCACGCCAGGTACTTAAGGCCCCGAACCGGCCGGCCACGAATGATCCGCGGCAGATAGACCAGCGCAATGCCGCCGAAAACGAACAGCGACGCCTCCGAAAACCATATCAGCCCGGCGCTCACCCACGCCAGCATCGCCAGCCTCAAGGCGTCAGAGGCGGGACGACGCGGCGCCAGGGCCACAGTCCACAACACCAGCGCCGCCAGCACGTCGCCGCTGTATTGTTTCACTTCGGCGCCATGCATGATGAAATCCGGCGACAGCGCCAGCAGCGCAACCGCCCACGCGGCGGCGGCGGGAGCCAGCAGCCGCCAGGCCAGCCAGGCGAACAGCGGCAAGGACAACAGGGCCATGAGTTGGGGAACCAGCCGCAGGCCGTATTCGGTGTAACCCAGCCACTGCGCCGAGCCCTTCAAGGCCAGCAGAAACAGCGGCGGCGCGGTCTGGTCGTAATTCAACGCCCCCACAAGTTGCCGGGGGGTCTTATCCATGACGTTGAGAACCAGGCAGGCTTCATCGTGCCAGAAGGAGATGGCGGCCAGATATTGCACCAGCCGGCAGGTCACGCCGACGGCTATCAACAGCAAAATCAGATTACGACAGAGGCGAGAAGGCCCCCGCTCCGCGAGCGGCGGAAGATCCACAGCCTGTTCTTGCATGCCGTTACCCATAACGCCCTTTCTTCGGCGACTATAGATCGGGACGTTAACATTGTATAGGCACACAATTTCCTGTCTCCGCAACGGCGAAACGATGAAGCGGAAAAGCGCAACGTGCCGATAACCTATTTACCGTGAGTGATCCGCAGGCCACTGCCGAGTCCGAACTTCAGACGACGCTCAACGACCAGTTGAGCGCCCTGCAGCAGCAATTGGAGACGTTGCGCGACCAGCTCACCGAATCGCAGCGGCTGGCCACCATCGGCACCATCGCGGCGGTCATCGCCCACGAGTTCAACAACCTGCTGACCCCCATCGTCAGCTATTCGCAGTTCGCCCTGCAAAACCTGCAATCCGACAAGCCGGACCTGGAACTGGCCAAAAAAGCCTTGAACAAGTCGTTCCAAAGCGCCAGCAAGGCCGGGCGGATTTGTCAGTCGATGCTGGGATTGGCGCGCGGGGTGTCCAGTTTCGGCCGGGTGGAAGTGCAAAAGCTGATCGACGAAGTTCTGCTGGTCATGGCCCGCGACCCGCAGAAAGACGGCATCGCCTTGCGCGTGCAGGTGCAGCCGGAATTGGTCGTGGATGGCGATCCGGTGCAACTGGAGCAGGTTTTGCTGAACCTGCTGATTAATGCCCGCCACGCCATGCTCGGAAAAGGCGGATCGCTGACGATCAAGGCCGTCGCGGTCGAAAACGTCGAGGAAGTGCGCATCCAGATCATCGATACCGGGCCGGGCATTTCGGAAAAGAACCTGCCCAAGATTTTCCAGCCGTTTTTCACGACCAAGGGAACCACCCGCAAGGGCGAAGCCAAGGGGACGGGGCTGGGCCTGGCGATCTGCAAAGAGATCGTCGAACACCACAAAGGCCGCATTGAGGTGCAGTCGGAGGTGGGCAAAGGCACCACCTTCAGCATCTATCTCAACCGCGCCAAGTAATCTTTCTTACGCCAATCCCTTTTAAGTCAACCTGTTACAAGCGTTCAACCCGCCTGATCCGTATTCATGGTTATAGGACGGCGTCAAGTTTTCCCGGGCCAAGGACCGATAATGTTCTGTGCGAGTGGGGTTCGGGCCTGACAAGAGGAGTCGCGTATGTCGGTAACCATTGACGATCAGCCCTTGGCGACCAAGGAGCTGGGGCTGCGGACGGTCGGGCAGGTGCTGGCCCACGTGCAGAAGGACAACCGGCTGGTCGTCCATGTGTTGATCGACGGGGCCGAGCCGGACTGGGACCAGATGTCCAGCGTCCGCCAGTCGGCCCTCGACGGCCACACCCTCTACGTCGAAACCGTTGACCCGCGACGCATGGCCTTGGACGTTTTGGGCGAAGTCGAAACTCAGTTGCGGGAAGCCGAACGGCTGAAAAACGAAACCGTGGAACTCCTGGCCCAGAACCAAAGCGCTAAAGCCATGGAAAAACTCGGCGGCTGCTTCCGCACCTGGCAGCACGCACAGGAATCCGTACTGAAAACCGCGCAATTGCTGCGCATCGACCTGGGCCGCATCAACGTCAACGGCCAAGGCCTGGTGCAACTGCTGGGGGAATTCACCGAACAACTCCGGCAGATCAAATCGGCCCTGGAGAACCGCGATTTCGTCCTGCTGGCCGACATCCTGACGTACGAAACCACCCAAACCAACACCCAATGGCAAGCCGCCCTGGAAGCCATGCGCGCCACAATTACCCAACCTTCGCAGGAAGGATGCAGATAATTCAGCCACCGGCGGGGTGCCGTTGATTCGCCCCCAGCTTCTCAACATCGCTTGCGGTTTCGCGGATCAGCCCCCTCCCTTTCGCCAGAAAAGGGGCGGCCAGCGAAACTCACCTGCTCTATAATCAAAACATGACCACCCTCGACCTTCAGTCGCGATGCGAACTTGGCCAGGAACAATTGGCGCAAATGCAGTATCTTCAAGCCGAGCGAACACTCGCCGACGCCGAGCGAACCGCCTGGAAAAGCCGCGACTTCGACACCCTCTCCCGTCTCTACATGCCCCTGCAGGAAGCCCGCCGGCAGCGCCGACAGCGCTGCGGCGAAGGGGTAGTCTGCCTGGACCTGCTGGCCCAAGGCCCCGACGACATCCTCGACGGCCGGCACGTCGTGGAAAATTATCCGCAGGGACAACTACTGGTGGCTGGCTGGCAATCGATCGAACCCGCCGCGCAGGTCCGAAAGCTGCAAGCCGAGCACGATCTGTTTCTCGATACGTTTCTGGCGGCGGTTTATCCGGTGGGCCGGCAACGGATGGTCGTGATCGTACCGCTGGCCGAATCCCGTCTGCCGCAAGCTTCGTTTGACCATCTGGAACAGTTGCAGGCGGAATTGCCGGCCCACTGCCTCGTTTTTGCGGCCGAAGAGTTGCCCGCCGGCATCCGCCGGGGCAATGCCCAGACCTACGGACAGGTGATGGACCTGTGGGAGAAGCTGCACACGCCGTTTTTGGCGGCAGCCGACGCTTTGACCGATCCGCTGCGGAAAATCGAAGCCTGCCGCAAGACCCTCCGGGTGGACTACGCCTGCGAATTGGCCCACCAGCACATCGCCGAGATCGCCCGCAACCTGGCCCGCCAATAAAACAGCAGGCCGGTGAAGCCTTCCAAGGCTCCACCGGCCGGCGTCCATGCTTCCAAACCCATTCCGCCGAGTCCCTCGACAGGATCGGGCTTCCTGCCCTGATCAAACCGGCCTCCGGCCAACTGGCGGGCCTCCAGCCCGGACAGAAAAATCTGCTTACGGAAAAATCGTTTCAAGCCACGCGCGTCTTTTCACTGACCAATTCCGCGGCGTCAACCGCAGTCCGAGTGCGACGGGCGGCGGCTTTGCGGATACGCCGCGTCCGACCGACGGTCTGCTGCTCCACGGTCGCCTTGCGGGTCGGATGCTTCTCCGCCACTTCCAGCGCGGTGGCCGCATCGGGGGCGTACAGGTCGGCGCCGATCTCCTCGGCCAGACCTTCGGCCCGCTTGTAAATCCCGCCGCAGCACATCACCTGCATGTTGGGGCAGCTATTGACCTCGCGGAGATAATCGATGAGCTTGCGAACCGAGGGCACGCCCGTCGGCAGCGTGGCGAACATGACCAGCAGGTCCGGTCGAACCTCCCCGATCAGCGTCAACACCTCGTCATCCGGCACCCCGCCCCCGGCAAACCGCACCTCGTAACCTTCGGCCTCGAACAAGTCGGCACAGACCTGGCCGCCCAGCTCTTCCGGCTCGGCGTCGCCGCAGAACAACAGCACCTTCCGGCCGTTGGCGGGCTTGCGCTCCAGGCGGGCGGTCATCTGATCGGCCAGGAAGCGGTTCAGCCGGGTGGCCATGTTCAAATTGGCGATGCTGACCCGGTCTTCGCGATACAGATCCTGCAACATTTCCATCACCGGCCAAACCAGATGGTTCAGAATCTGACGCGGGGTCGTGCCCTGAGCGAAAATCTGATCGACCAGATTGCGGGCGGCGGTACGATTCCCGGCCAGAAGGGCTTCGACGTAGCTTTCGGTCATCCGGGACGCGATGCAGGTGGGCGAGGTCAACATGACAGCTTCTCCTGAGGTGGCCAAGGCATCGTGCCTAAACCACCCATTTTAACTTTTGGAGGCGTCCCTGCCGTCCGTCACTCAGTTCTGTGTTAAGATGGGCAACTTCAACAGTAAAAGTATCGGAAGGCGACCGTTTTATTCTTTACCCATTTTAACTATTTTAACGTATTTAACAGCCATTTTAGTTTATAAGCCTTTGCAAATACCAAGCTTATAAAAACCTGATGAATGTTAAAATAGTTAAAATGGGAATTATATACCCGCGAAACTCACGGCTTATGGCAAAAATGAAAAGGTGAACAAGCCCCGTTGGACAAACGGCCTTTGGAGACAAAAGCGCCTCCGTGTCTCCGCGCCCTCAAAACGCAAACACCCCATCAAAGCCCCGGATGTACATCCGGGACTGCGCGAACCCCATCCCACCCTCGACCCCGCTTGCCGTTTCGCGAATCACCCCTTCCGTTTCACTACTTCCCCGCGATTTCATCAAAACCCCGCTTCCCCGGAAAACTCCCTCCTACAATCAGGCAACGTTTTTTACTTGATAAGGAGGACACCATGATTCGAAGCACCCGCGAGCGCCGCCACGGCAACCGCAGCAGTTCAACCGGCCTGACCGACCCGAGCCATCGATCGGCCCCCCTGGTCGATCAGCAGGCCCCGGAGATCCAGCCTTTTGGCCGGCTCAACCCCATGCCCATCGCCCTTTCCGAGGAGGTCTGCGCCCAGAGCGTCGAAAACCTCAACCAGTTGCTGGCCGACACGATCACGCTGCGCGACCTGTACAAAAAGCACCACTGGCAGGTCGCCGGCCCGACTTTCTATCAGTTGCATCTGCTGTTCGACAAACACCAGGAGGAGCAGAGCGAGCTGATCGATTTGGTTGCCGAGCGGATCATGATGCTGGGCGGCATCAGCCTGGCCATGGCCCACGACGTAGCCGAAACGACCTTGATCCCCCGCCCGCCCAAAGGCCGGGAGGAGCCGCCGGTGCAGATTTCGCGTCTGCTGCACGCCCACCAGATCATCCTGGAGGAGGCCCGCACGATGGCCCGTCAGGCCGGCGACGCCAAGGACGACGGCACCAACGACCTGCTGGTCAGCGACGTGATCCGCACCAACGAAATGCAGGCGTGGTTCCTCTCCTCGCATTTGGTGGACACGCCCCTGGTGAAAGCCGAGTAGCACCGGGAAAGCGGCCCGTTTGACTGATTTTCCCCCATCGGATAGGCTACCGACGCGCCTTTAGGAGAGGTGGCAGAGTGGTTGAATGCGCCGGTTTCGAAAACCGGTCTAGGGAAACCTAGCGGGAGTTCGAATCTCCCCCTCTCCGCTTTTCGACAACGCCGGGCTTTCCACCAGCCCGGCGTTTTTCTTCGCGCGGAGGGCAAAGGTGGAGTGTCCCTCTTCCCCTTCCCCAGATGTACTGCGCGGTGATCGCCTGCATGCTCTTGAACCTGTGGACCGGCAAGAAGCCCACCAAACGGATGGTGGAGATGGCGGCTTTTTACCTGATGGGACTGGCCAGCGACGCGGAACTGCGGGCGTTCTTAAACCGACCAGACCATACCGGCATCAAGCTCCGGGCCAAAGACGAACTGTGGAAAAAACTGGGCTGGTAATCCCGCGCCGCTTGGCCAGCCCAAGTCGCCGCCCTTGATGCTGCGCGCCCATCGCCCCACCGCATTCCCAGGGTCTGTCAGTTGGCTGCCACAACCCGCTCCTCGGCAAGCTCCGTCCCCACACCCGCCGCAGCGCAAGTTCCGTACCGAACAGGATTGCAGTGCCCCCCTTTTCTGTCCGTGGACGTCACCTTTTCTCACTTGCCGGGTAACGGTGGTTCTTCCGACTTCTCGGCAGTGCCGAAAGACCGCGCCGGCCGCCACTGATCGGGCAACTTCTTGGGCTGTACCGCTAGGACCGACACCAAGTGCCCGATAGCGCTACGAAATTCCTCGATCGAAAGGATGGATTTCATGTCGTTAAATAGCCGCTGCTCAAGGGCTACGTCAAGATCTGCCGGGTCGACGAGGTGCTCGATGCTAGGCCACTGCGGATCAGTCGGCTTCGCACCCTCAAGAGAGAGGGGAAGCCGAGAAAAGTGCCCGCGACCATCGGAGTTGCGAATAGCATCCATGATCGCTTCGCGCCACTTGACCCGCGTGGAGACCGTCCCGGAGCCGCCCCTCTTGGCAACCCACGTTTTCGCCCTTCTGTGGCAGCGAGCGGCCTGTCGTTTTGCCCACTCACGCCACTTCCGCTCACCACCAGCCACCTTTGTCCAAGCGGGCAGAATATCAGGTGACACGACTGGCACAGCGTCAAGGTGGGCGGACAGTTGGCGGATAGCTTTCTGCCAGAACTCTCTACGGGCACGACCTGGGAGTAGATTACGGAAAGCAGAACCCAAAGGTCGAACTGCTGTGTGCCCGCCGGCGAGATACGCCTCAGCATATCGCAGCATGGCAACGGCATCACCGCCAAAGCACTTGTCGCAGACCCGCTTGGCTCGACTATTCTCAAACTCAGTCATGGAATACCTCCTGCTATATGCTATACCCTATAGCATGGCGAGTCAACTGCTGGAGTATGTCTTCCGTTGTAACGACCGGCGTCTCCTGACCATTTTCCCTTCCAATGGCCTGCACCACCGTCGATGACGCAACGGGGAACCGAAAAGGGGTCGAGCCCAAAAAGGCCATAAGCCATTTCCACCACCCTCCATAAAACATCGATAAAACAGATACTTTGCGCAAAAGGCTTATGACCCCTCTCTCCCTTTTCACCTCCCCCTCAAGCCCCGAATGTCCGACGGTGACGAGACGGCGCTGCGGGTCGGGAGGGACGGACACGGGTGGATATGGAGACGCAGCTAGTTTATTATTAGCTGCGCCCCCGTTCTGATCCCCTCCCAGCAGTCTATTTGCTGTACTTGTTCATGATGTCAATGATATCGTCCTTGGCTCCATGCTCTTTGAGAAACTTCATTGTCGGCAGTGGATCGCTACTCATGGTTGACTCTAGACTTTCAGTCGCAGCCCATACCATCGGCGTTTGGTTGGCACAGAGAGCGTTGGGATCTGCACCCTGTTCGATCAGATACTTTATTAATGCAATATTCCTCGCGCGTGAGGCGATGTGTAGCAATCCCATATTGGGGTTGGTGATCTTACAACCATACTCGACCAGAAGCTTGGTCAATTCTACGGCATCATCTCTGGCGGGATCAACCCATTGACACGGGTATTTCGAACCATTGCTGTTGTTGGGGTCCGCATGTGCATCGAGCAAGAGCTTCATGATTGTACGGTTGTGTTGGTAGATTGCGATCTCCAGTGCAGTTCTCTGATTAACAACCACATCGACCTTAGAAGCGGTTTCAGAACCTCAAAGTTGCGGCAAACGTATGATGATTTCTCGGTTGAATGTCACGGATGAAGGGAAGGAGGCTGTAATGGAGTACACGCCTCATGCCCCAGCCACTGGTCTGCGACGAACTCTGGAACCACATCGAATCGCTCTTGCCCAAGCACCCGCCCGACCCACATGGCGGAGCCCCACGCGCTGCCGACCGGCCGTGCCTGGAAGGCATCCTGCATGTGCTGAAAACCGGCTGCCAGTGGCAACGCCTGCCCAAGTGCGACCTGTGGCCCAGCGGCTCGACCTGCTGGCGACGCTTTGCCGAATGGACGGCCGGGGGCATCTGGCCACAACTGCACCGATTGCTGCTGAACGTGCTGGGGGAGGCCGGGCAGATCGACCTGTCGGTGGCGGTGGTGGATGCGGCCTCGGTGCGGGCCGTAAAAGGGGGCGCACAGCGGACCCAATCCGACGGATCGGGCAAAAAAGGGCTGCAAACGGCACGTGATCAGTGACAAGGAGGGCCTGCCGCTGGTGGTATGGACCACCCCGGCCAACGTTCCGGACCAGGAGGTGTTCCTGGCGATGCTGGACTCGATGCCGCCGATCAAGATGCCTTCGGGCCAGTGGCGCTACAAGCCGGACGCGACGTTGGGGGACCGGGCCTACGGAACCAAGGACATCATAGCCGAGGTGGTGGAGCGTCGCGTCCAGTCGCTCTTGGCCTCTCGGGGCAGCAACGTGCATGGCAGCGGCTTGGGCAAGGTGCGGTACGTGATCGAGCGGACGCTGAGTTGGATAGGCAACTACCGGCGGCTGAAGCTCTGCTACGAAACAACGGGCGCGCACTGGCAGGCGATGAACGAACTGGCCGCCTGCACCATCTGCGCCAACCGCATTCAAACGCTCAAGTTGAAAGGCAAGATCGCTGCGTGAATGAGACATATGGGTTCTGAAACGACTTCTTAGCCCCTTTCGACAGAAGCAAGATCACTATATCGCCAAAATCTTTTTCTGTGGCTAACGCCAGCGGCGTGCAACCGAATTCGTCGACACTGTTGACGTCCATCCCGAGGTTAATTAGCTCAATCGCTTTCGCCTTTGTCGCCGTGGTACGATTAGGTCCGGCGGGAGTGTTCAGCGAATAAGTACCCAAGGCCGTATGCAAAGCATTGGTCTCACCAGGGGATTCCGACTTGTCGCAACCGACCAATAACCCCAGGTAAAGGAGGCTCACGGTCAGAGCCATTCTTCCCATGCTGCGCCAGTTTCCGTTCCGGGATAGTTTCCCACGCCACGACCAGTTAAGCACGAAATCCATAATTATGTCCTTTAGGGTAAGCCCTTAATCTCTAGTGCACCAAGCCGGATTATGAACCAAGCCCCATGCGTTGTCCAGGCGGGGGAAAAAGGGTCATAAGCAATCCCGTTCGGCACACTGATCGCTTCTACTTGAATCGATACCCAATAGCCTATTATTGCGCTTGCGCTGTGACGCGGGCCGGGGCATAATCCGGGCATGACGGGGAAAAAGGGTCATAAGCCTTTTTACTATTTATCATGAAATATGGGCAAAATGATAACTTGCATAAAAGGCTTATGACCCCCTTTTACACCTAGCTTAGCACCCCCGGCATCCGCTCCGCCTTTTCTAATTGGCCGGTACTGGTCCGAAGCCGGGGACCTTGGTGGGTGAACATTTACTGATGGTGCGAGTGGACTTCTTCTTTTTCTTTGGAGAGTTTTTGGGAAATCACGGTGCTCGCCGTTATGCTTTCGGCATCATCCTTTTTCAACGAGGTCGGCATGAAAGTCATCGCATTTAACGGCAGCCCCCGACAGGACGGCAATACGAGCATCCTGATCCAACACGTCCTTGAACCCATCCAGGCGCGGGGAATCCAAACCGAAGTCTTTCAACTGGGGGGCAGCGACATTCACGGATGCCGGGGCTGTTACGGCTGCCGCCAGAAGCTGAACGGCCGCTGCGTCCAGGACGATGACATCGCCAACGAGTGCATCGCCAAAATGGTTGAGGCCGATGGCATCATCCTCGGTTCGCCCACCTACTTTGCCGACCTGACGCCGGAGGTGAAGGCCCTGATCGACCGGGCGGGATTCGTGGCCAAGGCCAATGGCGACCTGTTCAGGCGCAAGGTGGGAGCGGCGGTGATTGCCGTCCGCCGGGCCGGGGAAATCCACGCCTTCGATTCGATCAACCACCTGTTCCTCATCAGCCAGATGATCGTCCCCGGCTCCTGCTACTGGAACGTGGGAATCGGCCGGGACAAGGGGGATGTTCAGAAGGATGAAGAGGGACTGAGAACCATGCGGTTATTGGGGGAGAATATGGCGTGGCTGCTGGAGCGGATCGCCGGGTGACTGGGAAGTCCCCATAATAAAGACATTGGCCAACGGGAAACGAAGCTATATAACCATGCCTCATGGCATTCGGTCATTTCAATCCCGACTTCTGCGAAAAGAAATGCCCGGTCTGCACCAGGGCAAGGCGGGGAAACCGCCTTGCCAGATTTCTCCAACGTATCGAAACGGCTGTGACGTTCGGGGGCTGTCCGTGGGGAAGGGCAAGGCGGCGCAAGTATGGGGTTCGGCCGGAAGAACCGCTGCCCCAGGGTGAACCGCGGTAGGTCCGTTTACCCGGTTTTTCGGGCTTGTTCGCTTACCCTTCCGGCAACCAACTCTACAATGTTCCTTGATTCGCCCGGAAATTAGGGTTAGCTTAAAGGGCATGCCCAACATCATCCCTATCTTAAACGAGCACATTCGTCGTCTTGCCCGCCGGGAAATTAAAGGCAACACCAGTGTTGTCCGCCGGGCGACGGCCCAGTATCGGCGGGACATCGCCGCCTTGAAGCGTCAGGTGGCCTCCCTCGGTAAGACGGTGGCCTTCCTGGAAGCCCAGGAAAAACGGCGTGTCGCCCAGCAGCCGGTCCTTCAGAAAACCGAGGGCGTGCGCTTCTGCGCCGACGGGCTCAGAACCCACCGCCGCAAA
Source organism: uncultured Phycisphaerales bacterium (assembly GCA_963841305.1). Classification (GTDB taxonomy): domain Bacteria; phylum Planctomycetota; class Phycisphaerae; order Tepidisphaerales; family Tepidisphaeraceae; genus CAWJBR01. Next base: position 1,602,338 of record CAWJBR010000002.1, read on the forward strand.
CTCGGCCTCTCCGCCGAACAATACGGCAAGCTGGCCGGCGTCTCGGGCCTCAGCGTCTACCACTGGGAAAGCGGCAAATCCCGCCCGCGCAAGGAGCAGGTCAACAAGCTGGTGGCCATCCGCAGGCTCGGCAAGCGCGAAGCCCTCAAGCGGCTGGAACTGCTCAACGGACGCAAAGACTGACGCCGCCCTGCCGATCCGGCCGGTCAACCGGCGTCGGACAATCCTTGCCGTCGTAACACTCCCGGAAAGGGCTTTTTGACAGGATAAGCCCATTCGGCGATAAACAGCCCGCAGCAATTGTTCCTAAACGGGTGCGGGCTATGCAGGCAGGTAAATCGGTCATCATTGAGAATCCGGTCTTCAACTCGCCATTTGACGAGCTGCGGCGGCGTTTCAAATTTGACGACGACGGCGTTACCGACCAGATCGTTCAAGCCCGCCGCATCAGTTCTTATTTCATCCCCATCGCCCAGCCCAAAAAGAGAGCCCAAGTTTCCACCACCCGCCCGCTCTGGGTTCCGACCGTGAACAGCGCGGGAATCTGGGGCCGCTGGGGGTTTGTGGAAATCAGCGATCCGTGGGATGCGAAGAAAACGATTCTCGGTGTTTTGAAACAGGAAAAGGAATAGTTATGACGGACAACTTTCCCGCCGGTTCCCAAGGCAAAATAATCGTCTTCGGCGCCCAACAAATCCGCCGGGTATGGCATGAAAACGAATGGTACTTTTCCGTTGTAGACATCATTGCCGCACTGACTGACAGTGATAGTCCCAGCAAGTACTGGAGCGCCATGAAACGGCGCGAGAAGGAATCGTCAGGATTTGAGTTGTCTACAATTTGTAGACAACTGAAACTAACCTCCTCTGACGGCAAGGGTTACACGACCGAAGTGGTCAACACCGAATCCGCCTTCCGCATCATCCAATCCATCCCCAGCCCCAAGGCCGAACCCTTCAAGCGGTGGCTGGCGCAGGTGGGGTATGAGCGTGTCCAGGAAATCGAAAACCCGGAACTCGCCCAGCAGCGCATGCGGCAACTGTACAAGGATAAAGGTTACCCCGATGACTGGATCGAAAAACGCATGCGTTCCATGGCCGTCCGCGACGAACTGACCAACGAATGGCAAAGGCGGGGCGTCAAGGAACACAAAGACTTTGCCCTTCTCACGGCAGAAATTTCCAAGGCCACGTTCGGCCTGACTCCAGGCGAGTACAAGCGGCTCAAGGGCCTCAAAAAAGAAAACCTCCGCGACCACATGACCGATCTGGAATTGATCTTCACCATGCTCGGCGAAGCGGCCACGACGGAAATCGCCCGCAACAAGGACGCGCAGGGCTTCCAGCAGAATCAGTCCGCCGCCCGCGAAGGCGGTTCGGTCGCCGGCAACGCCCGCCGACAGCTTGAATCCAAAAGCGGTCGAAAAGTCACCACCCGGCAAAACTTCCTGACTGATAAACCCAAGCCCCCGCTGCCGCCTTCAAACTAATAATCGCTTTACCCGGTGTTTCTGAACAGATGATGTAAAAGCGTTTCCCATGCAACCATTAATACAACATCTTCCACTCCATCGCCGCCGATTGGTTCTGGGCGCGGCGGCCGCGGCGCTGCTGCTGGCCGGGGGGCCGGTTTGGGCGGCCACGGGGCCGATCCGTCTTTCCCCCGACCTTTCCGAACTCTCCAGCCTGGGCGAGCATGCCCGCACCTATAAGATGATGCTCGTCATCTTCCAGGTCGCGGCCATCCTCGGCGCGGCCAAGCTCCTGGGCTGGCTGGCCGAGCGCATCAAAGTGCCCGGCGTCATCGGCGAACTGCTGGCCGGGGCGATCATCGGCCCGTATCTGCTGGGAAACCTCATTCCCATTCCCATCCACGGTCAGTGGGTGGCGCTGTTTCCCAAGCCCACCGCCGCCGGGCAGTGGCCGGTCAATGACGTGATCTGGGCGATGGCCCAGTTCGCCAGCGTGGTGCTGCTGTTTGTCACCGGGCTGCATACCGATCTGAAACAATTCCTCCGCTACGTGGGCTCGGCCTCGCTGGTGGCGGTGGCCGGGCTGGTGGTGCCCTTCGCCTTGGGCGCGGCGCGGTCTATCTGCCGCCGTTTTCCAAGCTGGTCAATCCCGACGGCAACGCGCTGCTGGTGTCGGCCCTGTTCATGGGCGCGATTTTATCGGCAACCAGCATCGGCATCACCGCCCGCGTGCTCAGCGACCTGCGCCGATTGGACACGCCCGAAGGCGTCACCATCCTGGGGGCGGCCGTGCTGGACGACGTGCTGGGCATCATCGCCCTGGCGATCGTGGGCGGCATCGCCTCGGCCGGGACCATCTCCCTCGGCGCGATCGGTTCCATCGCCGGCAAGGCCTTCGGATTCTGGATCGGCCTGACCGCGGCGACGCTGCTGTTGGCCAAGCCCCTGGAGCGCTGGATCGGCAAGGTCCAATACGCCGGGGCCACGCTCGGCCTGGGGTTGGCCATCGCCTTCGCCTGCTCGGGGGCCGCCGAGGGATTCGGCCTGGCCTTCATCATCGGCGCCTACTCGGTGGGCCTGGGTCTATCTCAGACGAAGATGGCCCACAAGCTGATGAAAGACCTGCAACCGGTTTCGGATTTTATCGTGCCGATCTTCTTCGCCACGCTGGGCATGCTGGTGAATTTCGAGGCGATGTTCTCCGACTGGCGGGTCGTGCTTTTCGGCCTGGTCGTAACCGCCGCCGCCATCGTCGGCAAAGTCATCGGCTGCGGTTCGGCCGCCAACGCCACCGGCTTCAACCTCCGCGGCGCTTACCGCATCGGCGTAGGGATGATGCCCCGGGGCGAGGTGGCCCTCATCGTCGCGGGCATCGGCCTGTCGCGCCAGATCATCGGCGCAAACGTCTTCGGCGTTTCCATCATGATGACGCTGCTCACCACGGTGCTGGCGCCGATCCTTTTGGTCCCGGCCTTCGCCAAAGGCGGCAGCGGTCGAAAAAATACCGTGGAACACGACACCGGCCTGCCCGAGCCGTCGCAAACCTCCCGCTTGGAACTGACCGTCCCGATCGACATGGCCCGACCGCTGCTGAATCGTCTGCTCGCCCTGGCCAAACAACGCGGCTGGGAGCCCGGCTACGAGCAACCCACCGAGCCCGAAGTGCATCTGCTCCGCCGAAAAGGCGACGCCGCCGAGATCCAGTGCGAAAACGACGTCATCCGCATCGACGCCAGCGGCTCGCACTCCGGCGAATTTGCCGCGCTGCTGAGCGAGTCCCGCGATTCGCTGGTCACCGACGCCGCCTCCATCCTGCCGCCCTCCGGTTCAATCAAAAAAGATTAAATCGCCAAGAGAGGAGAATGATGAACGATGAATGATGAATTATGAAGAAGGAAGCAAGCTGTTATGTAACTGCTCTTCTTTCCACCTTCATCGTTCATCATTCATCATTCTGACTTCTCTTGTCTTGGCGCTCTTGGCGGCCTTGGCGGTTCCAAACTCTTTTTCCCCAGAAAATCCTGCTAAGTGAAAAATCTACAATTCCTATAGGCGATTAAATTATTTTCTTGACCTGCCGGATTCAGCCGCTATGATCCGGGCAATCATGGCGACTCATGCCCAACTCGTCTTCCACCCCTTCCGGCGTCCCCGCCGGGAGTTGAAGCGGCGCTGTTGCTGTTGAACGGCGCCTATTCTTTCTGACACCGATACCTCATTGAAACGGGATGACGGTCGCATCGCGACGGCTAGGGCCGCCGCGTCTGCCGGTACATCCGTAACACTCGATCAACAAGGAAACTCCCATGAAACTCTCGCTCACTTTCACTCTTCTGGCTTCACTGGTCACGCTCGGCCTGGTCGGCAGTCTGGCCCGGGCGCAGCTCACGCTCCTCAACGTCTCCTACGACCCGACGCGCGAGCTCTACCGCGACTACAACCAGGCGTTCGGCAAATACTGGAAGCAGAAAACCGGACAGGACATCGCCTTCAAGCAATCCCACGGCGGATCGGGCAAGCAGGCCCGGGCCGTCATCGACGGCCTTCAGGCCGACGTGGTCACCCTGGCCCTGGCCTACGACATCGACGCCCTGCACGATCACGGCAAGCTGATCCCGGAAAACTGGCAGTCGCGCCTGCCGGACAACAGCGCCCCCTACACCTCCACCATCGTCTTCCTCGTCCGCAAGGGCAACCCCAAAGCCATCAAGGATTGGGATGACCTGATCAAAGACGGCGTGGCCGTCATCACCCCCAACCCCAAGACCTCCGGCGGAGCCCGCTGGAACTACCTGGCCGCCTGGGGATACGCCCTGAAGAAAAACGCCAACGACCCGGCCAAGGCGCGGGAGTTCGTCACCCGCTTGTATAAAAACGTCCCGGTGCTCGATTCCGGCGCCCGCGGCGCCACCACCACCTTCGTCCAACGCGGCATCGGCGACGTGCTGCTGGCCTGGGAAAGCGAAGCCCTGCTGGCCATCCACGAACTGGGCAAGGACAAGTTCGAAATCGTCACCCCCTCGCTAAGCATCCTGGCCGAGCCGCCCGTATCGGTAGTGGACAAAGTCGTCGATAAACACGGCACCCGCGACCTGGCCGAGGCGTATGTGAAATACCTCTACAGCCCCGAAGGCCAGGAGATCGCCGCCCGCAACTACTACCGCCCGCGCGACCGCCAGGTGGCCGCCCGATACCCCTCGCAATTCCCCGCCCTCGCGCTGTTCACGATCGAAGACTACTTCGGCAACTGGCGCCAAGCCCAGAAAACCCACTTCTCCGACGGCGGCATCTTCGATCAGATCTACCAGCCCAGATAACTAGCCGCAACGAAGGGGCGTGCGATGAATGAGATCGCTTCTCATTCCGCGAAAAACAGGCGCCTTGGCCACCCTTTCCATCGCATTGCCGCCATAGTAGATTCGCACCCATTAACCAAGGAGCTGATATGCGAATTGCGATTCCCCTCAAAGACGGAGCCTTCAACCCCCACTTCGGCCAGTCCACAGCGTTCTGGGTTTGCGACGTAGCCAACGACCCGCCTTCCACCGGGCAGAACCGGGAATTGCAATTGCCCGACGGTGGAGGATGCGGCACGATCCCCGCGGTGCTGGCGCAGGCCGGTGTCGAACTGGTCATTGCCGGAGGCATGGGCGCCGGTGCATTGCAAAATCTCAAGCGCGTCGGCATCGAAGCAGTCGTAGGCGTGGCGGGCGCTTCACCTGAGCAGATTGTGCTGGATTATCTGGCCGGCAAACTGGTCCACAACGATCAACCATGCCAACAGCACGGCCATGGGCACGGGCACGGCCACCAACACCGACACGGTCACGGAGGATGCTGTCATCACTCGGAGAGCAAGTGATGCGGATTGCCGTTCCGGTTTACGAGGAAGTCTTCTGCGAACATTTCGGCAGAGCCAACGGCTTCCTGCTGTGCGAAGCGGATGAGGCCACCAGGCAACTGGATCGCCCGCGTTTTGTCATGCGACCCAAGAGCAAGTGCGAGTCCGTGCCCCACTGGCTCAAACAGATGGGCGTGACCACGGTACTGGCCGGGGGCATCGGCGGCGTGGCCAAACACCATCTGGCGGAACTGGGCATCACGGTCTCGGCCGGTCATACCGGCCGCGATCCGAAAGACGTTGTGGCCGGTTTTCTGGCCACGCCGAACCAACCACGCAAGAACCCTTGCCCCGACCTTGAGCACCGCCACCATCACTGTCGGCGGAAAAGGGCGTCTGAGTAAACCTGCGAAAGCATGAAAGGACAAAGAAAGTCCGGGCCGCGTCATGATTCACGATACCCCGACCCCTCCCGCGTCAAACGTCCGGAAGCAGGCTCACCCGGCCTGCTTTATCTGTGCCCTCGATCAAACCGGCGGCTTGCGTCTCCAGTTTACTTCGCAAGCCGATGGTGCCGTCTGCGCCGAATTCGGATGCAATAGCACGTACGAAGGGTACCCCGGCATGGTCCACGGCGGCGTTATCTCGGCCGTGCTGGACGGGGCCATGACCAATTGCCTTTTCGCCCAAGGTCAGGTTGCCGTCACGGCAGACCTTCACGTGCGGTTCCGCCACCCCCTGTATCTCGGCCGGCCGGCGTTTGTCAAAGCTTGGATAACACGAACCGCTGCTCCGCTGTTCGTCTTAATGGCCGAAATCGTGCAGGACGGTCAGGTCAGGGCCACCGCAACCGGAAAGTTCATGCACAAACGCAATTCAACAGACAAGGTCGTTACAGCCAGCAAAGAACCCCTGCGCGTGAGAACGTAAACGTTCCCAATCCAGAGCCATCACCGGGCAGCGGCACCTTCGATCAGATCTACCAGCCCAAGTGATGCGCAGAAACCCCGCGCCAACAGTTTTCGTTTCGCCGCCGCCTGCAAGGCGGCGCTTCTTCACGATGAACAGACACGCCGCCTTGCAGGCGGCGGCGAAACGAAGCTATCGCAGTGTGCTGTTTGACCCAGAGAAAGACGCCGTCAGCTCTTCAGACTCTGGCTGAACCGGCTCGCGGCAGTAATGCGCATCCATTCCTGATGGGCATCGAACCACCGCTGGGATGACACCCCCGGCTTGGCGACTTGTCTCGGATGGGCCAACGACAATACGGTCACCTGCATCTCTTCGATGCGGGCCGGGTAGAGCCGGCCGTAGGATTTGAAATGGGCCAGCTTTCTCGGCAAATCAGTGAAGTGGCGGAGGAACCACTCCAGCGGCTCATCGCCCAGGGTAATCAGCACGCCCGCTTTGGATTCCCGCAGTTCGGCCATGATGGCCTGCCTGCGGGTCTCGTCGGTCAGTTCCGAAGGGATAGGCGGGACCGACGGCGCCGGCAGGCCGTACGGCTGGATCAGCGGCATATACGCCCGCTCAATGGCTTTCTGCTGGGACGAGTTCATGCAGCTATGCGGAACGAGATCGCACAGCCACGCGTGCGATCGCTTCAGCCCCAGCGGCCCCAGAATGCACTCGTCAAGGGCAACGCCCGATGGCCCGTTAAACTGCGCCTCGGCGGGAACCAGTTTGCCCACCTGGGAAGGAATGCGAATCTGACGAATAACGTCGTCGGCCCCATCGCCCCGCCAGAAGATGTACGGTTCGCCGGCCACGGCCAGAGCCTTCACAACCTCGCTGCCATCGGGGCCGATCCACCGGGCATGCACGGCCGAGGCGTAAGCGCCCAGAACGAAAACCCGCTTGGGAACCCGGCTCGTCTGCTGAACCGTGCAAAGAGGTTGGCCGAAGGGAAACAGTTGGTTCTGCATAATGGCGCGCTCTCGTTTCGCCGTCGCCCGCAAGGCGACGCTTCTTCACAACAACCAAATACGTCCCCCCTTCGGACGGCGGCAAAACGAAAAAAGTCATCGGATCTGTGAATGAACCGGCTGGTAGACCTTGTTCTTTTCAAGAACGACTATGGAGTCGTGAATATGAATCCCCGAGCAATTGTCGCCGATGCCGGCATGTTTCAACCGTTTGCCGTGGTACCAATGGTGGACGTCATCAACCAGGTCCATCACGACGCCGAAGAAATTCCCCGCGGCTCGGTAGCCGCCGCCGAACCTCTTCCAATAAGCGGTGTGCAGATCCTCGATCATGTAGATCCCGCCATCGCTCAAATGGGGGAACAGGTGCTTCAACGAAGCAGGGACATGCTTCATGTGGTGGCTGCCGTCGTCCAGGACGATATCGACGCCGCCCATTTCCTTGACGACCGACTCCAGGAAATCCTGGTCCGCCTGCGAGCCGATTCTTACTTGCCCCGCCTGCCCGTTGTATTTTGCGCATTCGGCGTCGATATCGATGCCGAAGATCACGGCTTCCTCGCCGAAGTACTTCCGCCACATCTGGAGGCTGCCGCCCTTGCTGACGCCGATCTCCAGAAACCGGATCTTGCGCCCGCGAAAAGGCGCAAAATAACGCTCGTAGATGGGGATGTAGTGATGCCACTTGTGGACGATCAAATCTTTATTGACGGCAAACAAGTCGAGCAACGTGCCGTCGTATCCGTACTTTTCCCGGATGTCCTTCTTCACATCCAGGTCTTGGTTAAACGCGAACTTCTTGATGTTCTCGGCGATTTTTCCTTCCCCCCCGAGAAGGAAGTCGGGAACCAGCCGCCTCACCATTTTTTCCACGCCCATATAAGCCCCGATAAAATGCCGTTGACCGGCCGACAAGTTCCTATTCCCACTCGATGGTTGCCGGGGGTTTGCTGCTGATGTCGTAGACCACGCGGTTGACGCCGCGGACCTCGTTGATGATGCGGTTGCTCATCGTGGCCAGCACGTCGAAGGGAATCCGCGCCCAGTCGGCGGTCATAAAATCCTGGCTCTCGACGGCACGGATGGCGATCACGCTGTCGTAGCTGCGGGCGTCGCCCATGACGCCGACCGTGCCGATCGGCAGAAGCACCGCGAACACCTGCGCCGTCTTGCGGTACAAATTGGCGGCGATCAACTCTTCCAGCACGATCTCGTCGGCGTCGCGCAGCACGCGCAGCCGCTCTTCGGTGATGTCGCCGATGACGCGCACCGCCAGACCGGGGCCGGGGAACGGGTGCCGCCAGACAATATTTTCCGGCAAGCCCAAAGCCTCGCCGACCTTGCGCACCTCGTCCTTGAACAGCTCCCGCAGCGGCTCGACCAGCTCAAAGCCCAACTGCTCCGGCAACCCGCCGACGTTGTGGTGCAGCTTGATGTTGGCGGCCGTGCCGGCGTAACCGTGGCCGGATTCGATCACATCCGGATACAGCGTGCCCTGGGCCAGGAACTGAGCCCCTTCGATGCTCTTGGCTTCGCGTTTGAAGGCTTCGATGAATTCCCGGCCGATGATCTTGCGCTTCTGCTGCGGATCGGTCACACCCTTGAGATGGTGCAGGAACTGCCCGGCCGCATCGCTGGTGTGCAGGTTGATCTTGAAATGGTCGCGGAAAGTGGTTTCCACCAGTTCCCGCTCTTTTTTGCGCAGCAGGCCGTTGTCCACGAAAATACAGATCAACTGATCGCCGATGGCCTTGTGCAGCAGGGCCGCGACGACGGAGGAATCCACGCCGCCGGACAGGCCGCAGATGACCTTGCCGCTGCCGACCTGTTGGCGGACCTGCTGAACGGTCTGCTCGATGAAGTTGCCCATCGTCCAGCTTCCCGAGCATTTGCAGATGTCGTACAGGAAGTTCTGGAAGACCAGTTCGCCGCGCGGCGTGTGCGTCACTTCCGGGTGGAACTGCACGCCATAGAACGGCTTGCTCCTGTGCTTGGCCGCGGCATAGGGACAGGTCGGGGTGGTGGCCAGGGGAATAAAGTCTGCCGGCAACTCCTGAACCTGATCGCCGTGGCTCATCCAGACGGTCGTGTCGGCCGGCAACCCATGCACCAGCGGATCATTGCCGGTGACTTGCAGCTTGGCCCGGCCGTATTCGCGGGCCTTGGCCGATTTCACTTCGCCGCCGAGGATCTGCACGCCGATCTGCATGCCGTAGCAGATGCCCAGAATGGGCACGCCCAGCTCGAAGATGCGCGGATCGCACCGCGGCGCGTTGGGCTCGTAAACACTGCTGGGCCCGCCGGAGAGGATCAGACCCTTGGGGTTCAGTTTCTTGAGCTCTTCCAGAGAGATATCAGGGCGGACCAGTTCGCTATACACGCCCTTCTCGCGCACGCGGCGCGCAATGAGCTGGGCGTACTGGGAACCAAAGTCCAGAATCGGAATAACTTCATCGTGGTGCATTTAGAATTCTTAACGCATGACGGGACGGAATGCAAAGGGGCGTGCCCACCCAAAGTGCCGACAGCTTACCCTTCGCCCGTTTCGCCGTCGCCCGCAGGGCGACGCCTCTCCTTCGTCACAGGCTGCGATGCAGGCATCGTGGCGGGGGGAACAACCTTGCCATATTGCCGACGCCGGTAGACGTGGACCTTCTGCCAGTTCCAAAAGTCATAGACGGGCAAAATCGTTTCCTGCTCCAATCGCCAGTTTGCATCCGACAAGAAATCCTTCGCCTCGGCGGGCATGCTGCTGAACCGCTCCCAGACGATAGCTTTCTGGATTTGCGGCCGGGAGGCCAGATCGTCGCGGATAAACTCGCCTTGGACGTTGCATTGCAGCCCGAAGAACTTGGAAACAAACCCGCCATACATCTCGTCGGGGGAGAGATCGATCCCGCCCAGAATCGCCAGGTAGTACCGCCCGGTCAGGTCGCCGATGGAGCCTCGGGCAGGCAATCCTACGCCCGGAAAGTCTTGCGCATACGTCCGAACCGTCGCCCCGGTCTTTCGCGCTTCCAGAACGTCCGTCGCAATGCGGTCCAGCGGCGGCTCGCCGTTCACCCACACCCGGGCCGCCCCTTGCGCCAGATTCACCCCCAACAGCAGCACAATCGCCCCCCAACGCAAAAACCTTCCCGGCAGCCGCCACAGCGACGCCGCGGCGGTAATCGCCACCGCCGGCCAGACGATCGCCGCATATCTCGGCATCCAGATCGCCTGCCACTCGATGTGCTTGCGCAAAGCCTCCTCGTGCAACCGATGCCACAGGGCATATGCCGCAAAACACCCGCTCAGGACCACGGCCGCGATCAAGACCCATTGCCCCAGCCGCCGCAACCGCTCGACCGGCGTTGACCCACCGCAGCGCCACAACACCGCCGCCAACACCGCTGCCGCGGCCATCCGCAGCGGATGACCCCAGACCAAGGCGATGATCCCGTGAATCCACACCATCGGCGAAACAAAGTCGTCCACCGACCGGCAGTAGAAAAACCCGTACACCGGCCACACCAGCCACGCCGACAGCCACAGCGCGCGTTGCCACCCGCAAACCGGCGGCGGATCGTCACACCGGCCTCGCCAGCGCTTCGGCCAGGGCCACAGGCCCACGGCCATCAACCCCAGCAGCCCCAGAACGTGCCGCCGGCAACCATCAGGATCGTTGGAGCGATATCGACTTTGCCGTCGGTGGGATATTCCTCCGCGCGCGACCAGCCGAAAAGATAGGCCGTCGTGGAATGCCGCACCAGTTCCCAGCCCGATTTGCCGCGGATTTGCGGCTCGATCCAGCCCAAGCCGCCGGCGCCCCAGTGGGGTTTGACTTGCTCGTCGTCCAGCGTTCCCGGCGCCACGCCCCCGCTTGCCTGCGACCAGCGGCTGAAACCCAGGTAATATCCCGCCGGCCCGGAGGTCAGCAGGAGCAGACCGAGGATGAACAGCGCGATCGTTTTTCCGCCCGGCCGTCGCCCCGTCAGCAGCATCAGCGGATAGACCGCCAGCATAATCAGGCCGGCGGCGTGCAGCCCCAGGGCCGCCAGCCCCGACGCCACCCACGCCAGCCACGCCACCCGCCTGTGCGTGCGCAGCCACCACAGCAGACAGCCGATGCTGAGCGTCTGAAACAGCCAGAATTCCATGTACATCTTGGCGTCGCGGGAATAGATCAGCATGTACGCCGAGCCGGCCGTGAACGCCGCCGCCAGCAGCGCCACCCGGCGGTGGGCCATTTGCCGGGCCAGGAAGTACATCGCCGGGATCATCAGCGTTCCCGCCACGGCCGGGGCCATGCGCATGGCCGCGGGGGTCATCAGGAAAAACCGATGCGCCAGCCAATACAGCTCATAATGCAGGGGAAGAAACCCTTCGCCGCGAAGGCTTTCGAGCATCTCGCCGAAGTTGCCGGTGATCCGCCGGTAGGTCGCCGCCTCGTCCCCCCACAGGCAGGGCCGGTCCATCCAGCCAAAACGCAGGATTCCCCCCAGAACGACCAGCGCCAGCAGCATCAGCCCATACCGCCGCCCCGTGCCCTCGGCCGATGCGGGAGAGGCCGAGGCCATTTTTGCCGACGGAGTCTGGGAGGGAACCGTGTTCAAGCCGCTTTCCAGTATCACTCTTTCCACCCGGCGTTGAAAGCACGCCCTAAAGAATCAGGCCCGTTTTTATCGCGGTGGGGCCGGCCGAGAAAAAGCAACATCTCGCATATTAATAACCCCTTGTATTTCAATGTATTACAATGCGACCAACGCCGCGGGCTCCGCCCCCCTTATCGCCCGACGTCTCTTGTCCGTCAGAAAATTCATAGATTTTCCATTTGCATCCCCGAGGGCATGCTGTATATCCTCCTAGATACAGTTGTCTCATGGAAGGGCTTTCTGAGGCAGCGGGACCAAATCAAATCGTTCACCCGCAACCCCATTGACTGAGGCGTTAAGGATAACGCTTGAGACAGTTCTGTATTGGAAGGGCTAGAGTTTATGTTTTCACCTCGTCGCGCCGCTCATTTTGGTTTGGCAGGAGTGGGCCTGCTTTTGGTAACCAGTCTGGGGGTTCTTGTAGCCTTTACCAAGGACCAGGACGTCCTGCCGGAAATCCGCGTCGGGAAGCCCGTTCCCCAATTCCAATTGCAGGATCTGAACGGCCGATGGACCTCCCTGTGTTCGCCGCAGCACCAGGCCACGGTCGTCTTCTTCACCACCCCCCGCGACGGCGTCGCCGCCAGTTACGCCCAGCGCCTGACCCAACTTGCCCAGCAGTACGGCCAGGACGATCGCGTTCAGATCGTCGCCGTCCAGACCGATTCGGAAGATTTTCTGGAAGAAATCCGCACCCAGGCCCGCCTCAACAAATCGCCGTTCCTCACCCTCCTCGATCCCGCCGGCAACGTGGCCCGGGCCTTTGAAGTCCGCTTCACCCCCACGTTCTTCGTCATCGACGCCGCCGGCGTTCTGCAATACACCGGCGCTTTTGACGACAACCAGAACCCCCAGCAAGTCAAAAACCACTACTGCGAAGACGCCATCCGCCGGGTTCTCAACGGCGGGGCCTTTGTCATGGCATCCACACACGCCTTCGATAATGCCGCAAGGCAAACGAAGTAATGAGGAGGACTGCGTCTGTGTGCTACAAGGCAGCCGTCAGGCTGCCTTCTTTTTTTCACCGGATCGGGAACCGGCTTGAATTGTTCCCGCCCGCGGCGATTCTGGTATGATTGTTCCCATGCACGTGGTCATCTTTGAAGATCCCGGCTTCGCCGGCCTGACGCCGCTGACCCTCAGCCGGCCGGCCATGGCCCTGCTGGCCGGGGCCTCGACGCTCCTGGACAAACAGGTCCGAACCCTCCGCCCCTCCCGCCTGAGCCTGTGGGTCCGGCCCGAACTGGCCCAAGTCTGCCAAAACGAACTGGCTCCCGCGCTTCCGCTGCCCGTAACCGTTAATCAACCCCTGAACGACGAACCAACCCTGCTGGTCAACGCCCGCCTGCTGCTGGCCGGCCCCGTGGCGGCGTTGTCCCAGCCGGTCGCCGACGTCGATGACGACGGCCAACTCCGCCTGGCCCTGGTCCGCCAGCCCGGTCTATCGCACGACGACGCCCTGCGCCACAGCGAAGCCTGGCAACGTCTGGGCGATCTGCCCCGCCTGCCCGCTCAAGGCCGGCTCGTCCGTGCGCCCTGGGACTTGATCGCCTGGAATGAGCAAATCCTGGCCGACGACTTTGCCCGAATATTCCGGCCTGCCACCCCCCTCCCCTCCGGCCCCTACCACCTCATGGTCCCCGAGGCAATTGCCCTGGGTCACAACGTCACCCTCGCCCCCGGATGCGTCCTGGATGCCTCCAAGGGACCGATCGTCCTGGCCGACGACGTCGTCGTGGGCGCCAACTGCGTAATCGAAGGCCCCTGCTTCCTTGGCCCTCACGTCGTCGTCCGGCCTCTGACTTTGATCCGGCCCGGGTGCAGCTTCGGCCCCTACTGCAAGATCGGCGGGGAAATCTCCAACACCCTCATCCTTGGCTACTCCAACAAAGGCCATGACGGGTTCCTCGGCGACAGCTATCTGGGCCAATGGGTCAACCTCGGGGCCGGCACCATCACCAGCAACCTCAAAAACACCTACGGTCCCATAACTCTCAATATCGGCCCGCGAAAAGTTCCCACCGGCCGAACCTTCCTGGGCGCTCTCATCGGCGACCACTCCAAAACCGCCATCGGCACCCGCCTGATGACCGGCTCTTACGTCGGGTTCTGCTCCATGCTGGCCAATTCGGGCCTGCCTCCCAAGTTCATCCCCTCCTTCAGCTTCACCACCGACCGGGGCGCCGAGCCCTACCATCTTGAGCAGGCCTTGGACGTTGCCGGCCGGGTGTTTGCCCGCCGCTCCCGCGCCTGGACGCCGGCCGACGAACAACTCTTCCGCTACGTCCGATATCTCGCCGCCCAAATCGAAAACCCCTCGGCGGTGTTGTAAATCCGCCTCCACTCCACGCGGGGCGTTGTCATCACCTCCTTGCTCAAGTCATTTTTCTTGTTGGCCGATGTATAAATAGGTAAGATAGGAAAAACGGATAAGCGAGGCGAATCCGTCCGCTTATTCCGTGGGACTTTTGGGTCGCGGATGTATGGGCGATCAGGAGAGGACACATGAAAACCGTCTTTACGACCGGCGAAGCCGCCGACATCTGCAAGGTTTCTCAGCAGACCATCATCCGCTGTTTCGACAGCGGCCGGCTCAAGGGCTTTCGCGTCCCCGGTTCGCGGTTCCGCCGAATCCCCCGCGAAGCGCTGATCGCCTTCATGAAGGACAACAACATCCCCACCGACGCCCTGGATTCCGGCAAGCGCAAGATTCTCGTCGTCGATGACGATCCGGAGATCGTGGAGTTGTTCGTTGACGTGCTGGCGCGCGACGGACGTTTCGAGGTGAAGACTGCCTCCACGGGGTATTCCGCCGGGATGCTGACGCAGGAATTTCTCCCCGATCTGATCATCCTCGACTACATGCTGCCGGACATCAACGGCAACGTCGTCTGCCAGACCATCCGCCAGAACCCCAATTTCGAGCACATGAAAATCATCATCGTCTCGGGCGTGGTCAACCAGGACGAGATCAACGACCTGATCAAGGCCGGGGCCGACGACTTCGTCAAAAAGCCCTTCAACATCGAGAAACTCGTCGAGCGGATCGGCGAACTGCTGATGATTTAGAACCGCTGAACCATGACGATCTCCCCGAACCAACTTCGCGACAAACGGGTGGAGCTGATCCTCCAGCAACTGGAAGAGCTGCCGACCCTGCCGGCCGTGGCCCTGCGCGTTCTGGAGGTGGTGGGCAACGAGTCCTCTTCCGTCGCCGAAGTCGTCGGGCTGATCTCTTCCGATCCGTCGCTGACGGCCAAGATTCTCAAGCTGGTGCGCAGCGCATCGGTCGCCGCCAAGGGCGAGGCGGCGACGATCGAGAGGGCCGTGGTCATGCTGGGATTCCAGGCCGTGCGCAGCGCCGCCCTGGCCGTCTCCGTCTTTCAGACCTTCGCCCACAGCGGACAGGACGGGGCGCACTTTCATCGCGACGAATTCTGGAAGCACTCGCTAGCCGTGGCCTGCTGTGCCGAACTTCTGGCCGAACAGCTTGCCGCCAAGGCCTCGCGACCCGCCGAGGCCGTCATTCCGCCCGAAGCCTTCGTCTGCGGGCTGCTGCACGACCTGGGCAAAATCGCCCTCGACACCATCTTGCCCAAGAGCTTCGACCGCGTTGTCGAGGCCGCCGACCTGCTCCGCGGCAACATCGCCGATCTGGAACACAACGTCATCGGCCTGGACCATATGATCGTGGGCAAACGTCTGGCCGAGCGCTGGCAGTTCCCGCTGGCCATCCGCGATTGCATCTGGCTTCACGGCCAGGATCCCGCCGCCCTTCCCTCCACCGTCAAAGACGCGCGCCTGGTCAACCTCGTCACGCTGGCCGACTTGCTCGTTCGCCAGCAGCATCTGGGTTACAGCGGCAACTACACCTTCCCCGTCGCCCGCCAAAGCCTGATGAATTGCCTGCACCTTTCCGAGCCGCAGGTGGCCGCCGCCCTGGGGCAGTTGCTGCCCCACGTCGAGCGCCGCGCGGCCATTCTGGGCTTGGGCCGAACCAGCAGCAATGAGCTGTACCAGCAGGCCCTGGCCCAGGCGAACAAGGAACTGGGCCGGCTGAGCGAACAACTGGCCACCAAGAACCGCAAGCTGACGGTTCGCGCCCGCTTTTTTGACGCCTTGAGCGAATTTCACAGCGAATTGAGCCCCGACGCCCCGCCGCAAATCGTGCTGCGGGCCATCGGGCAAACCGCCGTCGGCATCTTGTCCGCCGGGTGCCTGGCGGTCTTTTCGCTTCTGCCGGGGCAGACCTTCGCGGAAGTCGTGCTGTTCGACGAGCAGGGGGAAATGATCTCCTCCAATTTTGTGGATTGCCCGCACCGGCCGGCCTCGCCCGCCGAGGAAGGCCCGGTCCTCTCCGCCGGGGACGACATGGAGTGGCTCGTTTCCGTGGTGTCGCCGCGGCTGTCCCACGACCAGCGGTTCTGGATCTGCCTGGAATCCGACGGCCAGTGCATCGGCGGCGTCGTCTGGGGCGCTCCCCGCGGCGAAGCGCAGCAACTGGGTTCCCAACTCAACGAACTGTCGGCCATCGCCTGCGGCTGGGGTCTGGCCCTGCGCACCGCGCAGATCCGGCAGGAATCCCACGCCCTGGCCGAGCAGCTTGCCGACGCCAACCGTCGGCTTCACAGCGTCCAATGCGAGATTCTGCACAGCAAGACCATGGCCAGCGTCGGGGAACTGGCCGCCGGGGCGGCCCACGAAATGAACAACCCCCTGGCCGTCATCAGCGGACGCTCGCAGCTCCTGGCCGGGCAACTCACCGACTCCCGCCACCAGCACGCCGCCAAACTCATCTACGAACAGGCGCAGCGCCTCAGCCAGATCATTTCCGACCTGATGGATTTCGCCAAGCCGGTTCCCCCTCATCCCGAGCCCGTGGCGTTTTCACAGTTAATGAACAATGCCCTGCAACAAGCCAAGCAGGGGTTCGATCCGGCCGATAGAACTATTGAGCTGACGGCTGAAAACGCGCCGGCCGTGCTGGTCGATCCCGGACAGACGACCGATGCTTTGGCGCAGGTGCTTCTCAACGCCTTGCAGGCCACCGACCCGGCCACGGGCCGCGTTTCGATCCGGGCGAGCGTGGATCCCACCGCCGACCGGCTGGTCGTCACCGTCGCCGACAACGGCTGCGGGATGGACGAGGTGACGTTGAAGCACGCGTTCGACCCGTTTTTCAGCTCCATGCCCGCCGGCCGACGCCGCGGGATGGGACTGGCCAAGGCCCTGCGATGGGCCGAATCCAGCGGCGGTTCGCTCCGCCTGGAAAGCCAGGCCAAACAGGGCACGAGGGCGATCCTCCTGCTGCCTCTGGCCTCCCGCTCCGCGGGCGGCGCACCGTGAGGACAATCGTTTTAGTCGAGGCGGTTCTATGACTTCTCTGGCAACACTATCAAACCCCATCGTCACCACCCGCCCGCGCGTCCTGGTCGTGGACGACGAACTGACGCAGCACGAGCTGATTGGCGACATCTGCGGCAGGGACGCCACCTGCCAGGTGTTTTCGGCCACCACCCTGGCCGAGGCCCGCAACCTGCTGGCCTCCCAGCCGATTGAACTGCTGGTGCTGGACGTAAACCTGCCCGACGGCGACGGCCTGTCGCTGCTGCCGGTCCTTTCGCGATACCAGCCCCAGGCTTGCGCCATTGTCATCACCGGACAGCCCACGCTCGACGGCGCGGTCAGCGCCATCCGCCGGGCGCGGTAGACTTTTTGCCCAAGCCGTTCAACGCCGAACAACTCCACCAGCACGTCCACGACGCCCTGCGGCGCCAGACCGCCCGCGCCCACGACTGCCGCCGGATGGTGCGCCTTCGCGATGCCGTACACCGCCTCAACGAAGCACGCAAAACCGTCAGCCGCAAGGTCGATATCCTGTGCAACGACCTGATCAACGCCTACGGCGAACTGTCCAAGGAACTGGACATCGTCCGCAACCAGGAGAGCTTCCGCACGGCGCTGGCCCAGGCCCGCGATCTGGAGCAGATGCTCTGCCACGCCATGGACTGGATGTTGCAGCACCTGGGCCACAGCAACATCGCCATCTGGCTGGCCACGCAGGAGCAGGACAACCAGCTTGCGGCGTACATGAAATACACGATCCCCGGCGAGCCGGAACTGGTTGACGCCATGAAACTGGGGCTGGTCTCGCAGGCCGCCGGTCAGGATCTGATGCGCCTGACGGCCGCCGAGGCCAACCAGCGGCTCACACCCGCCGAACTGGAATATCTAAAGGACCAGACGATCCTGACCTGCCGCTGCATTTATCTGGGCGAGTCGCTGGCGACACTGGTGTTTTTCCGGCCGGCCGAGACGCCCTTTACCGACAATCATGCGGCCCTGCTGCAAGCCATCAGCCCGATTTTCGCCACGGCCCTGGCCAGTGCCGTGCATTCCCCCCGGCCGGCGTCCGAATCCTATCAGGATCAGGATCCGGATCAGGATCCGGACTCCAACGAAGGGGAAGCCAACGACGGAGACTGGTGGAAGCGCGGAGAAAAACCGCCATTTTGATTCGGCGATTGCCCCGGCGCGATTTGCTCGATACCATGAAATGTACGGATGTTCTGCGGCGTTCGTGATGAGGGTAAATATTTGGTTAAACCTATAATCAACCCTTGGGGACAGCCGCTCGCCTGCCGCATGCCCGCGGTGTTCGCCGCAAGGTGAACCAAAGACGGGAAGCCAATGGCGAGACAGACGGGAGAACCCTCCCGATCGACCCGTCCCCACCTTTTTAGAAAAGGGTTTGACTAAACCGCTCTCACACGGCGCAGGCGGACTATCCGTATTTACCGCCCGCGGATTTCCCTGAAGGAAAAGCCGCGGGCGGTTTTTTTATCGATGCAAGTTCGAGTCCCCGCAGCTTCGTTTCGCCGTCGCCCGCAGGGCGGCGTTTGCCGTTCGATGAACAGACACGCCGCCCTGCGGGCGGCGGCGAAACGAGCGCTCGGACGATTACTGACTCACCACAAACAACCGAATCGGCTTAGGCCGGGTGACAACCGGCTCTTCGTAGCGTTGGATTTTCCACCCCCCGCCTTGCGCCCATTGCATCCACAGGTCGCCGGTCTGCCGGCCCGGCTCACCCAAAAGAATCTGCCCCCCAGGAGCCAGATGGGCTCGCCAGAACTTCTCCAGGTATTCCCACTGAGCCCGCTCATAGAGAATGTCGGCGCCGAGGATCAGGTGGAACCGTTCTTCCAATTGATCGGTCTGCCAGTTGAGCCGCCGGGTGCGGACGCGGGGCTCGTCGGGGAGACTGTTCAAGCGGGCAAAGAGCAGGGCCGGGGCTTCCAGGTCGGCAAACAGCACGCGGCAACCCAACCGGGCGGCCGCCGTGCCGGTGAAACCCATGCCGCAACCCAAATCCAGCACCGACGCTTCGGGATGGAGAAGGGAGTGGGCTCGATTCACAAGAAATTGCCCGATCCCCCAGGCGCTATCCCAAAGCTCCGCCCAATAGGGCAAGTGCAACTGACTGCCCGGCCGGCGATGGCCGTGCAGCTTGTCCCGGCGGTCTTCCTCCTCGGCAACCTGATCCAGAACCAGATTGGGATCGGCGATGCGCGTGAAATCGAAGTGAACCGGCCCGACGTGGACCTGTTCGGTCACGGTCTGGTAGCGGCGATGAATCCGCCACAGCAGGTGCTGGCGACGGCGCTGGAGCTGAGTTGCGGAAAACATGGCGTGCATCATCGTCATCCGCCTACGCGATGCAAACGGAGCTCGGATCGCATCGACATTTACTTTGCGCTGCGGTATCCTGCCGGGCGGTGAGCATTATGCGCATGGATAAATGGCTGATTCTCGGTCTGATCACGTTGATGGCTGGCTGCTCTTCGGAGCTGGAATCGGGCTATAAACCCAAGAAGCTGGGCGTTTCCGACGCCGAGCGGCGGGCCTACTACGCCAGTCCCTTCTCGCCGGAAGCGCAGGCCGGCCAACAGGAGCAGCAGCAGGAGATGAACATGCGCCGGCCGGGACCCGGTTTCTAAAATTCGTGGAAACTCCTTGCCTCGCCTGCCTACAGTCATGCCGGTGGAACCTTTGGTCGAAATCGATCCGGCTCAATTTGTTGCCTTGGTCAAACCTCCGTTGGAGGCACAGGACTTGGACGGTCTGCTGGCGTTGCTGCACAGCCACTGGACGCCCCGGCAGATCGCATCCTTGCTTTCCAGCCCGCACGACGACGCCCGCAAGGTTGCCGCCCTGGCCTTGGCGCTAGTGGCCAACCACGATTGCATCCCCTCGCTGGTCCAGCAGCTCAAAGACCCCGATCCGGTCGTCAACGAAATGGCGGAATACGCCCTGTGGTCCATCTGGTTCCGCAGCGGCAGCCCCGAAGCCAACCACGAGCTGGCCCGCGGGGCCGAGGCGCTGAACCGCCGGGAGTTCGAGCACGCTTGCGGACACTTCGACCGGGCCATTGAACTGGACGCGGCCTTTGCCGAGCCTTACAACCAGCGGGCCATCGGCTTTTACCTTCAGGAGCGCTACGAAGAATCCATCGCCGACTGCCGGGAGGCGATCCGCCGGATGCCCTGCCACTTCGGCGCCTGGGCGGGCCTGGGCCACTGCCTGGCCCACCTGGGGCGGATCAACGAAGCCATCGACAGCTACACCCACGCCCTGGCCGTCAACCCCCACCTGAGCTGCGTCCGCGAAGCCATCGAAACCCTCCGCCGCCGCGCGCGCTGAAAACCTTTTTTTTTTCGCCTCCCCCCCACCTCCCGCCGTGGCTTGCCCTTCGCTTCCCCCCGCAGAACGCAAACACACCCAAAAAGCCCCGGATGTACATCCGGGGCTCTGGTGCTGCGAACCCCAATACGCGGGGCCGTTACAAAAAATGGTTCGTCGGCTTTATCGCCCGGGGTAGGTCTCTCGCTTTTTGAGCCCCATGAAGCGGAGAGGTTCGAAGACGGCGTTGAACAGGTTGTTGTAGATGTTGGCGGTCATGAAGCGGAAGACTTCCCGCGTCGGCCGGGCCTCCGGTTCGTGGATCATGGGCAGGAAAACCGCGATGGCCAGCAGGCGCAGGCCGGCGCTGAGCACGAACAGCACGTCGTAAGCGGAAAAAGTCTTGAAAGACGTCTCCCAGCGGAAGCCTTTCCGCTGCAGGATTTCGGCAACCGCGCCCCACAGCAATCCCCCCAGCAGGCCGGCGACGTTGATGATGACGCTGTTGATGGCGACGTAGCCGGAGCGGCCGCCGCCGTTGGCGTCGTCGTCGGAGCCGGAAAATTCCAGAACGAGATTGAGGTTGGTCACGTCCACCCCCGCCCACAGCGCCCCGCCCAACGCCGAAAGCAGATACCCCAGCCACAGCGTCTGGCTGGTGACGAAACACCAGCCCAGAGCAACCGGAACGAGCCCCAGGCCCACCATGGCCAGGAGGGGTTTTTTGCCCATGCGGTCGGCGGCGCGGCCCCAGACGGAAAAGACCAGCAGTTGCGCCAGACCGGGAAAAACGATGAGCATCATCTGCGTCAGGATATTGGTGCCGTGGCTCCCGCCGCGACCCAGTTGCTCCATGATATAGAGGGTGATGAACTGCCCCATCGGCCCGACGGCGCAGGTGAGGATCGCGATGTATCCGGCGAACCAGAGGAATTGCTTGTTGCGCAGCGGGGCGCGCCAGGCCTTGAACACGTCGAGCGCCTCGGCGGGGCTCGGCCGGAATGTCGGGGACAAACTGGAAACAGAAGATGTCCATAAAGCCGAAGACGGCCGAACCGACAAAAACCACCGCACAGGCCCACAGCATGGTATTGGAACCCTGCCCGCCGCCGTAACGGTCCAGCAGCCAGCCGACGACCCAGGCGGCGGGAATGGCGGTGACGATGCCCCAGGCGCGGCGGCGGCCGAAATACTTGCCCCGGCTGCGCTGGGGAACCACGTCGGCCATCCAACTGGTCCACGCCGGGCCGCCCACGGCCTGCCCGCTGTACATCAGAAAGATCAGGCCCAGAAATACAAACATCGCCAGGTGCCGCGAGGCGGAATCGCCACCCCGCCAGTGGATCAGCCCCAGCGGCACGAGGGCGATAGGGATCCACATCAATCGCTGGAAGTACAGGCCGATCAAGAAGATGCGTTTCCGCTTGCCGGTGGCCTCGATCAACAGACTGGCCGGCAACGAAAGCAGCGCCGTGACGAACGGCAGACCCGCCAGAATGCCGAATTCGAACTTGGACGCGCCCAGGCACTGCGCGAAGTTGGTCTGGGGGGTGCCGGCGATGGTGTTGGCCCAGACGGACCCGAAAAGCCAGGCGACGGTCCCCAGCCACAAGGCCCGACGAAGAGCCGAACCGCGAACCTTCTCCGGTTGAAGAGGCAGGGAGAGATCGGAAGAAAATGAAGTATCCGCTTGAACCGCTATTTCCATAACCACACCGCGCGCGTCAAAAACCCAAGGATGATATCCCCTAATTCGTTCCACGCCAACGAAAGTTCGCATCGGGCCTGTCAGAATTGCCGCAGTGCGGGACAGAGTTACCTGCGAAGGCCGAGTCGGAAGTCATGGCCAAATCACCTTTTATACATCAGCTCGCTTGCATACCCCGATTCTTTTCCACAAAAAGCCCCCCGCCCGACCAGACCCATCCGGAAGATGTAAAAAGATGCTTTCTCCGGGACGACAGGCGCGGGCTTTGCGAATGAGGATTCCACCAGCGTGCTCGTCGTAGCCGCTGTAAACAGAGTGACGGGTGTCACAAGGATTTTAAAGGAGCATAAGTATGAAGAAGCATTTGAGCTTGTTCGCAGCCGCCGCCTTGGCGGTAAGCGGAATGGGATTGAGCCCGTGGACCTACGCCCAGGACCAGTCCAGCGACCAACAGCAGCAGTCATCGGGTGATGCGGCCGGCCAGGCCGGACAAGCCGGGCGCAGACGGGTACGACAACTCAGCCCAGCGCCGGAGCCATGGGCGGAGGAGCCATGAGCGGAACGGTTTCGCCGTCGGCCAGTGAAATCCGCAACGACCTGAGCAAGATCGTTCAGGCGGCGGTGTCGAAGGATCCGATGGACAAACTTTCGGGCTGGCTCTCGCGGGCAGACAAGGACCGGATCAGCAAGGCAAACGTGAAATCCGAGGATTTGAGTGGAACCGCCCAGGCGTTCCAGAACGACTGGAAATCGAAGTACAATCAGGATTTCAACATCAACCGCGAAGCCATCGCGGCCGGGAATTATCAAATTCTCCAGGGCCAGGTGGGCGAAACTGCCCAGCCGGCCGGGGGTCAGATGACGCCTTCGGGCGGAACCGGCCAGCAGTCGCAAGATCAAAGCAACGCCACCGGCCAAGGTGAGATCGGCGGTCAAAGCGGAGCCGGCGCCACCGGTGGCCAAGGCGGCATGGGAGCCCAGCAGAGCAGCGCCCAGCAGGGTGGGGCTCAACAAGGCGGCGCCGAGAATAAGAACGCCGCGACCGTGATTATCCCGGCCGATCCGCAGCACAATCTGCCGCAAGTGACGCTGCACATGGTCAATGAGGGAACAGTCACCGACGCCTGGCGGCTGGACATCCCCGACAGCGTCTCGGCCGAGCAATTGCGGCAAAACCTCAAGGACCATCTCTACGCCGCCGGACAGGCCAAGGACTCCTGGCCCAATGATCCCAACCAGGCCTACCAGCTTGTAGCCCACCACGTCTTCGCGGCCCTGGAAAACATCCCCGTCCAGAGCGGCGCGACCGGCGGTCAAGGCGGCATGGGCGGTGGGATGGGCGGCGGCGGTGGGATGGGCGGTCAAAGTGGCCAAGGCGGCGCCGGCGGTGGCGCCGGCGGCGAAACCGGCGGCCAGGGAGGCGGCCAAGGCCAGTAACGGCATTTGCGACGCAAGGTTGTTTTCGCGTCCGGCGTGGGCACTTCCAGTGCCCACGCCCTTTTTATAAAAACGACCTTCCGTCAAAACCCCCTACTTCGCCCCCCGTCTCCCGATCAGGCTTGCTCTTCGCGCCTCTCCGTACGAACGCGCATATACACAAAGCCCCGAATGCATATCCGGGGCTCCGATTTCCCAGGAACCGGGCATTTCACAAAACCACAAAAGGGCAAAACCAGAATATCGATTCAGTTGGGATTGGGTGAAGCAGCGCCCGCTTTAGCGCCGTTCGAAGCCTGAGGAAACGGCACGCCCGCAACATCAAGAGCGATTTTGGCTTTCTCAAGGTATTCGGCATAGATCGCCTTTTCCTTGGATTCATCCGTCAGCCAGAACCGCAGGGCCAGAACCACGGCATTGTCGGTCAATTCCTTGACGATGACGGTCGGGGCCGGCGTGGTGCAGATGCGCTCGTCGGATTCGGTCAGCGGAACCAGTGCGGCCCGGGCCTCGTCGATGGCGGCTTTGTAGGAGATGCCGATGGGGATTTCCACGGCATTGATGGGATGGGCGCTGTGGTTGCAGACCTTGTGGGTAATCATCTGCCGGTTGGGGAAGACGAAGATGCAGCCGTATTGGTCGAGAACGCGGGTGGAGCGGAAGGTGACGCGCTGCACCTGGCCGAAAGTGCCCTCGATGGTGATCCAGTCGCCGATCTTGAAGGGCTTATCCCAGAAGATAACGACGCCGGCGATGAAGTTGGCCAGGGATTCGTAAGCGCCGATGACCAGCGCCAGGCCGATGAGGGACACGCCCGTCAGCAGCGCGGTGATCTGGATGCCGACCTGATTGCAGCCGATGATGATGCCGAAACCGAGGATGCTCCATTTGAGCAGGTGGCCGAGCATGTCCCGGATGGAGGGATCGACGTTGGTCTTGCTCAAACTGCCCACGACAACGCGGTAGACGGCGCGGTAGATGAGCCAGAAGACGATCAGGAACACCAGCGCGACCAGCAGTTGGGGGATGAAGGTGATGATGGCCCCGCGGAGGTCGCGGACGGTGCCGATCCAGAAGCGGGGGTCTTTGACGTCTTCGAGGCTGAGCTTTTCGCCGCGGATCATCTCGCGGAAGGTGGGATGGCGCTCCTCCACCTGGGCGATGGACGGGGCGACTTCCTCGACGGGGGCGGTCGTGGGCGTCAGCGTGAGCTTGTCCGCCGGCACGTTGGCCGCGAAGAAAAGCTGACTGCACAGAAAGACGTTAGCCAGGATGGAGCCGAACATAGATCACCTCATAGTCCCGAAGCGATATCCATCATCGTCAACCACAAACGAAGCTCCCTCTCCCGTGAGGGGAGAGGGAACAGACGGTTGTTTTCTACCGCACACCTTACCTCTTCAGGACTCGCACGGCAATCAAGCGGATGGTGGGATTTACGGGTTTTTGCGCAAGAGGGAGCTTTCGCTAGACTGCCAGCCGGGTTTCCCATGCACCAACCCGACGACCCAACCCGATGCGCCCCCGGCATGGCCCGCCGACCCATGGTGGCCGCCGTGGCGCTGCTGATGGCGGGGATTCTGTCCCACGGCCTGCTGCCCCCCTGCCCGCAGCGGTGGGCGGCGTGGACCGCCGTGCTGGCCGGCGCGGCCTTGGTCCTGTGCCGGTACGGCCCGGCATGCCATGTGGCGCTGGCGGGGGCGATTTTCTTCGCCGGCGCGGCCCTGGCGCAGCTTGAGACGGATTGCTACCCGCCGGGCCATATCGCTCTGTTCACCGGGCCGCAAGCCAGCCTGGCGGAGTTGGAGCTGCGCATCGACCAGCCGCCGCGGATTTTGCTGGCGGAGACAAGCCCCGATCGGCCCGAGCCGCCCCGGCAGGCGACGCAGGCAAGCGTGCTGCGGGTAAAAACCTGGCGGGGATGGGAACCGGCCTGCGGACAAATCACGCTGCGGCTGGACGAGCCGCACCCGCGACTGGCTCAGGGCCAGCGCGTTTGCGTTCTGGGCATGCTCTGCCCTATGGCTCCGGCGATGAACCCGGGACAATTCGACTGGGCCGGATACTACCGGCAACAGCGAATCCTGGCGGCGGTGCGCGTGCCTCGCGTGGAAAACGTGCGCATTCTGGAAACGCAAAACGCCGGATGGCTGGAGGCGTTGCGCCGGCAGGCTCGGCAACTGCTGGGGGCGGGGTTTGATCCGGGGCAGGGGCTGGATCATGCGCTGCTGCGGGCGTTGCTGGTCGGGGATGGCGATCCGCAATTGCGCGACGTGCAGCAACAGTTCATCCGCACCGGCACGAGCCACCATTTGAGCATCAGCGGCATGCATGTGGCCATTCTCGGCGGGTTTGTCTACCTGTGCTGCCGGATGATCTTTCGCCGCCCCCGCGCGACGGCGCTGGTCGTGATGGGATTTGTGATGGCTTACGGGGCGGTGGCGCTGCCCTCCCCGCCGGTGATGCGGTCGATCCTGCTGTGCCTGGGCATGGGGGTGGGCGTGCTGCTGGCCCGCTCGCTGGACGCCGTGCAGATGCTGGCGGTGGCCGTGCTGGCGATGCTGGTGTGGCAGCCGCTGGATCTGTACGACGTCGGTTTTCAACTCAGCGCCGGGACGGTGCTGGGATTGATGCTGCTGGCCAGGCCGCTTGAAAAAACGATCCGCGGATGGCGCGACCCCCATGCCCGGCTGGCCGAAGAACTGTCGCCCCCGCAGGGAGCGGCGGCGGCCGCCCGATGGATAAGGCGCAAGCCTTCTGGAGGCCGTCGTTTGCGGCCTGGTCGCCTGGGCCGTCTCCATGCCGCTGATCGTATGCCATTTCTGGCAGCTCAATCCCTGGGCAATCCTGGCCGGCATGATCCTGAGCATTCCGGTGCTGCTGGCGCTGATCGGCGGATTGCTCAAAGTGGTCATGACCCTGCTGTACCCCGGCCTGGCCTGGGCGTGGGCCGCGATGGCGGCCTGGCCCATCGCATGGATGCGCCACATGCTCGACGCCCTGGAATATCTGCCCGGCAGCGACGTGGCGATGCGTCCCCCGCCGCTATGGATGATTATCGGCTACTACGCTCTGTTGAGCCTGCCGCTGATGGCCCAAGCGCGCAAACCGAAAAGCGAAAGTAGTTCTTACAAATACATTCACACTTTACGCTATGCCCCTGCGGCCGGAGCCATCCTGCTGGGGGCGACGATGTTGCTGTCGGGAATTTGGACGCACAATGACGGCAGCCTTCGTCTCACCAACCTCTCGGTAGGCGCGGGAAACTGCGCCGTGGTGCAACTGCCAACCGGAAAGACCCTCCTGATCGACTGCGGCTCGGACAGCTCCGACGACCTGTACCGCCAGTGCATCGAGCCGGCGCTGCGGCGGTTGCAGGTTCGGCGGATCGAGGAAATCTACCTCACCCACGCCGACCGCGATCATTTCAGTGCGGCGGTGGAAGTGATCGAGGCGTTTGACGTCCGGCGGGTTTATGTCGGGCCGGGGTTTCTGGACCAGGCCAAGGAAAAAGCGGCGGCCGATCAAATCTTGCAAACCATGAAGCGGCTCCATCGGCCGGTGGAGGTGATGACGCAAGGCCGGCGGATCGATCTGACACCGGAAATCCGCCTGGAAGGAACCTGGCCCCCCGCGGGACGGAGCCTCGATGACAACAACGGTTCGCTGGTGCTGCGGCTGCGCGGCTTCGGGCGTTCGGTCCTGTTCACCGGAGACATTCAGCAATTGGCCGAGCAGGAGCTGATCGACCGCGAGCCGGACATCCGATCCGACATCCTGATCGCCCCCCACCACGGCAGCGGCGAACCAACGACCGCACAGTTTATCCGCACCGTGGACCCGCAAGTCATCATCAGCTCCGACGACGCCACCCCCACGCGCAAGCAGCGGGATTTTGAAACCATGACCGGCGCCCGCAAGCTCTACCACACGCACCACTGCGGCGCGGTAACCGTGCGAATCGAACCGCAGGGAACGCTCCAAGTGGATACATTCATCAAGCCGTAACGGCGCTCACTGCACACCCCTCCTAAACGATAGATTGCAGCGCCCGCAGGATATCCGCATGCACCGATTCCCGATCCCGATCCGCACGGACAACACGATAGTGACCCGGATCATCC
The DNA here is from genome assembly GCA_963841305.1 of uncultured Phycisphaerales bacterium. Lineage (GTDB taxonomy): Bacteria > Planctomycetota > Phycisphaerae > Tepidisphaerales > Tepidisphaeraceae > CAWJBR01. Next base: position 1,630,160 of record CAWJBR010000002.1, read on the forward strand.
TGGGCCTGGCCCAGATAATTCCGATGCACCTGCTCATGGTAGGCCAGCGGACGCTGTTCGATACGATCCTTGGCGCGCCGAACCCGCTTGAAGCTCTCTTCCGGCGGCATGTCCAGAATCAAAGTCAAATCCGGCCAGCGCCCCTGAATGGCGATGTCCGCAACGGCCCGAATCTCCGCCGCCGTCAGACCCTCCCCGCCAAGCTGATAGGCCAGCGTGCTGGAAACAAACCGGTCGCACAGAACGGTTTTACCGGACTGAAGCGCGGGAAGAATATTTTCCATCATCATCTGCGCCCGGGCGGCCATGTAGAGGAGCATTTCGCAGCGCATGCCCATTTCACCATGATCGGGATTGAGCAGGATGGCGCGGACCTGTTCGCCGATGCGGGTGGTGCCGGGATCGCGCACCAGCAGCACGTCCAGCCCGGCAGCGATCAACGCGTCGCGCAGAAGCTGGATCTGCGTGCTTTTGCCGCACCCTTCCGGCCCGTCGAGAACGATGAATTTTCCACGCAGATGGTTCATGATGACACTTCCACAGGCATGGTATCGCGGGAACGAAAGGTGTCAAAGCGAACCGAACCTTTGAGATTTTGGATTGCGGATTGCGGATTTTGGATTGTAGGGGCGACGCATGCGTCGCCCCGCGAACACGACCGACATCCACATCCGCCTTTCAATCCAAAATCCGGATTCCAAAATCCAAAATTCCCCCCTGTCTTCCTGTCTTGACCGACCAACCACCCGGCTTTACAGTCGCGGCCATGAATTCCGATATCACAACCCTCAAGCAGCAGTTTCACCAGACCTTCGGGCCCGGCGAACACGTGCGGATTATCCGCTCGCCGGGGCGGGTCAACCTCATCGGCGAACATACGGACTACAACGACGGGTTCGTCTTCCCCATGGCCATCGATCCGGAAGTGCGGTTCGTGGTCCGCGGACGCGACGACGGCAAGGTTCGTCTGGCCTCGACGATCTTCCCGGGGCAGGTGGCGGAATTCTCCGTACAACAGAAAATCGCCCGCGGAGAACCGACCTGGACGAACTACAGCCGGGGCGTGGCCGCCCAGTTGATCGCCGCCGGCATCCCGCTGACCGGCATGGACGTGCTCATCTCCAACACCCTGCCCATGGGCGGAGGCTTATCCAGCAGCGCCGCCTTGGAAGTGGGCACGGCCTTGGCGTTTTTGACTTTGACCGGACACACGATGGACGTGGGCCGGCTGGCGCTGTTGTGCCAGAAGGCTGAACACGAATACGCCCTGGTGCCCTGCGGCATCATGGATCAGATGATCGTCTCCTCGGCCAAGACCGGTCAAGCCACCTTGTACGACTGCCGCACGGCCGCCAAGCAGTACGTCCCGATCGACGAAACGGACCTGCGCGTCGTCATCGCCAACACCATGGTCAAACACGAGCTCTCCGGCGGCGAATACGCCCAGCGCCGCAGGCAGTGCGAGGAAGGCGTGAAATATTTCGCCCGCGCCAACCCGGCCGTCAAGGCCCTGCGCGACGTGACGATGGAGCAGGTCCAAGGCGCCCTGGGACAACTGCCCGAGATCGTCTTCCGCCGCTGCCGGCATGTGGTGGGGGAAAACCTCCGCACCACCCAGGCGGCCGTGCTGCTTTCCCACCGCAAGTACGAACAGGTCGGTCAGTTGATGGTCCAGAGCCACAACTCGCTGCGCGACGATTACGAGGTGAGCTGCCCGGAGCTGGATTTCCTGGTCGAGCAGGCCGTGCAGATCAAGGGCGTCTACGGCGCCCGCATGACCGGCGGCGGCTTCGGCGGCTGCATCGTCGCCCTCGTCCAGCCCCGCTGCGTCCAAAACCTCGTCGAACAGCTCCAGGCCGCCTACAACGCCAAATACAACATCGACCCCGTCATCTTCAGCACCTCCGCCGCCCCGGCAGCGAGTGTGGTAGAATGAGCAAGTCATTGGTCCTTAGTCATCAGTCATTGGTCATTAGTTATTGGCTTCCCCTTCCCGTAACTAATGACTAAGGACTAATGACTAAGGACCAATGACCCATGACCCATGAACTCCCTTCTGCGCACCATCCTCTTGAAACTTTGCCGCCGGGAAGACCTCTCGCGCGACGAAGCGCGTGAAGCCTTCGAGTTCATCATGTCCGGGCAGGCCGCCGACGCCCAGATCGGCGGGTTGCTGGTGGGTCTGGCCGCCAAAGGAACCACCGTCGAGGAACTCGTCGGGGCCGCAACCGTCATGCGGGAAAAAGCCGTCTGCCTGGCCTGCGAAAATGACGGCGTCATCATCGATACCTGCGGCACCGGCGGCGACGTCCGCGGCACCTTCAACATCTCCACCACGGCCGCCCTGATCGTGGCCGCCGCCGGGGTTCAGGTCGTCAAGCACGGCAACCGCTCGGCCTCCAGCAAAAGCGGATCGGCCGACGTGCTGGAAAAGCTGGGCCTGAAGCTGGAACTGCCCGCCGAGCGCCTTCGCCAGTGTCTCCGGCAAACCAACATCTGTTTCGCCTTCGCCCGCTCGCACCACCCGGCCATGAAATTCGTCGCCCAGGCCCGCACCTCGCTGGGAATCCCCACCATCTTCAACCTGCTGGGTCCGCTGACCAACCCGGCCCGCTCGCGCCACCAGCTCCTTGGCGTCTTCTCCCCGGAACTGACCGACCGCCTGGCGGCCGTCCTGCGCGAACTGGGCAGCCACCGGGCCTGGGTCGTCCATGCCGACGACGGCTTGGATGAACTCTCCACCCTCGGCCCCACGCGCGTCAGCGAATTGAAAAACGGCCAGGTCCACACCTGGAAGCTCGACCCCAAGACCCTGGGCTTGCCCTACGCCCGGCTGTCGGACCTTCAGGTCGATGGCGTAGATCAGGCCGCCAACGCCGTCCGTCAGGTTCTGGCCGGCGAAAAAGGCCCCATGCGCGACATCGCCCTGCTCAACGCCGCCGCCGGCCTGGTCGTCGCCGACGCCCAGCCCGATCTGCCCACCGCCCTGGCCGTCTGCGCCCAGGCCCTCGACAGCCGCAAAGCCCAACAAACCCTCGACAACCTGATTCACTGCTCCCAGCAACAATAAGTCTTCGTTTCGCCGCTGCCCGCAGGGCAGCACGTCTGCGATAGAACCCGAAATATCCCTTTGCCTTTACAGCCCCGGTCGGGTCAAATAGGCACACTATGCGTCTGCTGATCGTGGCAAACATGGAAAAGATGGCCGTCCGCGAAGCCCTGGCGGATTTGCAGCCGTGGCTCAGCAACCGGGTGCAACTCGTCGGGATCGACGAGGACGGCGACAGCGACCTGTCCACGCTGGAGGCCGATGCCGTCCTGGTTCTTGGCGGAGACGGAACCCTCCTGTCCGTCGCCCGCCGATTGGGTGGCCGGCAGATCCCCGTCATGGGCGTCAACTTCGGACGCCTGGGCTTCCTGGCCAGCTTCACCCCGGCGGATTTGAAGACGGATTTACAGGATTTGCTGGACAATAAGTTGCCGGTTCGGCCCCGGCGCATGCTCGAAGCCTCCGTGCTGGATGCGTCGGTGACGTGTCATTCCAGCGACTGGCAACAGGTCAGCCGCCTGCGACACTTCGCGGCCACGGCGCTGAACGATGCGGTGGTGACGGCCGGGCCGCCCTTCAACATGATCGAACTGGAAATCGCCACCGACAGCGAAACGGGAATGCAATATTCCGGCGACGGGGTGATCGTCTCCACCCCCAGCGGCTCGACGGCGTACAACGTCTCCGCCGGCGGACCCATCATCAGCCCCAACGTGGACTGTTTCTGCATCACGCCGATCTGCCCGCACAGTCTCTCCTTCCGGCCGGTGGTGATCTCGGCCGAGGCGACGGTGCTGATTACGGCGATCCGGGCCAACGAAGGAACAACCCTGTTTTGCGACGGACAAGTCGGCACCCCGCTGCGCAGCGGGGATCGAGTGGTGGTCCGACGCAGCCAGCGGGACGTATTGCTGGTGGAAAACCCCGACGCCCGCGAATGGCGCACGCTGGCGGAGAAATTGCATTGGGCCGTGAGCCCGCGTCATAACGCCACCTATTTCTGATGGGCCATGCCTGATCCCTCGGCCATGTTGTCGGTGAAAGTCGTGCCCGGCGCGTTGCGCAGCCGGGTGGCCGGACGCTACGACCAAGGGATTAAGGTGCAGGTCTCCGCCGCCCCGGAGCGCGGCAAGGCCAACGCGGCGGTGGCGGAAGTCCTGGCCCGGTGGCTGGGCGTGAAGCCGAATCAGGTGACGCTGGTTTCCGCCCCGGCCAACCCCCGCAAGCAGTTTCGCATCGCGGGACTGGACCAGGCGCTGTTGAATGCGAAACTGACGGAATTGTAAACAAGACAACCAGGACGGAGCAGTTCATGAAAAATAAACTCGGCGTGACGATCTTCGTGATGGCGATGACGGGCCTTTGTTCGGGCCTTTGGGCGCAGACGACGCGACCCGCGGTGAAGGCGCTGCCGGCGGATCAGATGCTGAACCGGATGCTGCAACCCAAGGGAACGGTGGCCCAGCCGTTGCAGCCGGTGGCGGACCCGGAAACCGACAAAAGCACCGGCGCCGCGGCCGTAGCCCCTGGCGCACCGACGCAGACGGTCGTGCGGGAAGGAACCTACCTGGTGGACCGGATCGGACGGTTGACTCGCGGCGGCGAAGGAAAGTTCTCCGAATTTTCCTTCGAGGCCGACGGACGGACACTGGGCGACCCGCCGGTGGTGATTCTGCCGAACCTGAAGCTGATGCTGATGGAGGATGCGGTCAAGAACGCCGCCCGCGATCTGCGGTTTCAGGTGACGGGCCTGGTGACGGAATACCGCGGGCGAAATTACATCCTGCTGGAAAAAGTCGTCGTCGCCCCGGACGTGACGCAGCCGCTGAAATAAGCGTCGCAAAAACAGGAGCACCCACAGCCCTCGTTTCGCCGTCGCCCGCGGGGCGGCGCGTCTTCCCACCGCAATCAAACCCCCCGGGGAACGATCATGAACTTTGCATCCCCTGCCTGGCTGATCGCACTGGCGCCGTGGGCGGGGATCGGAATCTGGCTGCTGTGGGGACGACGCGAAAAGGCTTCCGTCCCCTTCCTATCCCTGTGGCAGGGCGCGGCACAACAACACCCCCCACGCCAAGGCTGGCGGATGCCCCCGGCGAGCCTGGCGCTGATCTGGGCGGCGGTGCTCCTGGCCATCCTGGCGGCGGCCGACTTCCAGTTACCAGCGGCTTCTTCGTCTTCAAATCTGACCGTGATTGTGGACCGCGGGTTGAGCATGTCGGCCCGCGGGCAAAAGGACTTGCGCTACCGGGAAGCGGCGCGGGAAGCCGCACAAAAGCTGACCGCACGCGGACAGGTGGAGGTGGTGTTTGTGCCGGGGACGGGGCGGGAAAAAATGGGGGCCGATCAATGGCTCAAACGCGTCGAAGCGGCAACGCCGACGGCCGTGGAGACGGGGCCGCTTTTACCGGCCGTGGTGGAAGATGCGGTGCGGAAAAATTCCGGGCCGGTCGTGGTGCTGACGGATCGGGCCTTGGAGCGGGGAATCCGTTTCGGGCCGGCAAGGCCGATTGAGAATACGGGAATCGTGCTGCTGTCGGCGCACGGCGAGCCGCACGGACAGGTGATGGTGCGCGTCTACAACCAGTCGGCGCAGACGACCGCCCGACTGAAGATCACCACCGGCGGACACACCGCAGCGCAAAGGGTGGCACTGCCGCCGCGGGGCCGGGAGCGGGATTATTTTCAGGACGTACCGGCATTGGGATCGGTGATCGAAGCGCAACTGGACCTGTCCGACGATCTGCCGGCCGACGACCGGGCCTGGCTGGTGCGGGAACAGAGTTGGCCCCGGCTGGAAGTGCGGACGGCGCTGCCGCCGACGCTGCGGCGGATGGTGGAGGTATATGGCAAGGCCCGGCCCGCGTCGGAAGCATCGCGGCGGGTGGTGATAGGAAACAATCCGGCAGCGCTGACCTCGGAAGAAACCGGCGTCGTGGCGGCGGACGGGGGCCGGCCGGTGCAAAGCGGCGCGATCCGCGCCGCGGATCATCCGGTGACGGCGCACGTGGACTGGAACAAGATCGCGGCGGAAGCGACGGCCGCGGATGGACCGGGCGACGGCTGGACGCCCGTGGTGCGACGCGGAGAAAAGACGCTGGTGGCGGTGCGGGAGCGGCCGAACCGGCAGGTGTGGGTGGGGATGGATTCGGCCCGCTGGCCGGACACGGCGGATTACGTCGTCTTCTGGGCCAACGTCCTGGACTGGGTGGGAGGCGGCGGAGAAGAATACCAGTGGCATCCGACGGACAATCTGGGAAGCGACTGGCGGCCGCTGGAACCGGCCGGTCGATTCGTCGCGGCGGACAACGGATTGTGGCCGGGATTGTACCGGCGGGAAACGGGCGAATTGCGGGCCGTCAACGCCCCGGCCCGGCCGCTGCGCGGGGCGGAGGCTCCGCCGGCGGCGTGGAAACAACCGGCCGGGGAGGCTGCAAACCGGCCGCTGGGCGGGGCGCTTCTGGTGGCCGCGGCCGCGTGCCTGCTGGGGGCAACGTGGTTGTGGCCTCATCGCCGCTTGACAGCATTTTCGCCCGCTCGTAAGGTCTAGGCGTCGGTTTTGCAGGAGTGTGCCCCTAACGCCGACGCGCCGGCTCGTCGAGTCGGGATTTTACCGCCGTCATTTGCCGGGAACGCAGGCATGTCCAACAAAACGCCCCCTATCACCGTGAGCCAGCAGCAGGATGTGTGGATTGTTGAGTTCACCGACAGCAAAATCATCGACGAAGCCAACATCAAGGATATCGGCGACCAACTCCTGGAACTCATCGGCGCCCATAATTCCCCCTGTCTGCTGCTGGACTTTGCCAGCGTGGACCATCTCAGCAGCGCCGCGCTGGGGATGCTGATCAACGTCAACAACCGCATCCGCCAGCAGAACGGGAAGCTGCGGCTGACGAACATCAAGCCGCATATCTTCGAAATATTCGTCATTACGAAACTGAACAAGTTGTTCCGTATTTTGCCCACGCGCGCCATCGCAGCGGCCAGTTTCAAGCAGTAACGGCCACTCAACCGGAGAGACATCTGGCAAAGGTGTTGGACAAGCTCCTGGAATTCACCATCGCGTCCGATTACTGCGCCGGTCGAAAGGCGCAGAAAAAAATCCTGGACGAGGTGGCGAAAAACGGCTTCAACAGCCACAGCGCCTTCGCCATCAAGCTGGCGCTGGAAGAGGCCATGGTGAACGCCATCAAGCACGGCAATAAAGGGGAAACCGGCAAGCACGTTCGCATCCAGGCCCGCATCAGCCCCGGCCACATCGAACTCACGGTCGAAGACGAGGGCGAAGGCTTCGAGCGAAAAACCGTGCCCGATCCCACCCGTACGGAAAATCTCCAGAAATGCAGCGGCCGGGGAATCCTGCTGATGGAATCCTACATGGACGACGTGCGCTGGGAACAAGGCGGCCGGCGCGTGGTCATGACCAAGAATAACTTTCAGGACGTGTTGCCCAGAAAACGCTGAGATTTGCAATTTGCGATTTGCAATTTGCAAATGAAGAAGCGGAGGACGTTGCCTGTATTCCAATTTGCAAATTGGCAATTGCAAATCGCAAATCCCCATGATTCTCCCCATCCGCACCGACAGCCCGTTACGCAACACGCCTTGGATGAACGGGGTGTTGATCGCCCTCAACGTGGGAGTGTTCGCGGCCCAGCAGTTTTGGCCGGGGCTGGCGGGACGATACCTGCTTCGGCCGCTGGACCCGCATCTGCCGCAATTCCTCACCTACGCCTTTCTGCACCAGAACGTGATGCACCTGGTGTCGAACATGCTGTTTCTGTACATCTTCGGGAACAACGTCAACGACAAGGTCGGCGGACTGGGATATCTGCTGCTGTACCTGGGCGGGGCGGTGTTTGCCGGAACGGGATACGTCCTGTGCAGCAGCGGCCCGGCCGCCGCCGGAGTCCTGGGGGCCAGCGGCGCGGTCTCGGCCGTCACCGGGGCGTATCTGGTGCTGTTCCCCCGCTCGCACATTACCGTCGTATACTGGATCCTCTTCATCGGAACGCTGGAAATCCCCAGCATGTACGTCATCGCCTTCTTTTTCGCCAAGGACGTGTTTCTGAACTTCTCGGGCCAGTCGCACGTGGCGCACATGGCGCACATCAGCGGATCGGCTTTCGGCTTCGGGGTGTGTCTGCTCCTGCTGATGCTGCGACTGCTGCCGCGCGACCAGTTCGACGTCCTGGCGCTGGTGCAGCGGTGGAACAAGCGACGCCAGTACAGGAACATGGTCCGCGAAGGGTACGACCCCTTCGGATACGCGCCGACCGACCGAACCCCCTCCCAGCCGGTAGACCCGGCGGCGGAAAAAACTCAGGAACTGCGCAGCCAAATCCAACAGGCAACGGCCAGCCGCAACCTGGACCAGGCCGCGGAACTGTACCTGCAACTGCGAACGCTGGACGAAAAACAAGTTCTTCCCCGGCAGACGCAGTTGGACCTGGCCAACCATTTCGCCGCCCTCAAACACTACCCGCAGGCGGCCGACGCCTACGAAAAATTCCTGGCGACCTACGGCGGTTTCGATCAGATTGAACAGGTGCAGCTCATGCTGGCGTTGATTTACGCTCGCTACTTGAACCGAACGGAGCAGGCGCGGGAACTGCTGACAAAGGCCCTGCCCCGCTTACGCAACGAACGCGAACGGGAGCTGGCGCAAGCGGAATTAAGCCACCTGGAATCCCTGACGGAAACGACGGCCGGGGAACAAACCTAGCCCTTCGCTCTAGATATCTTTCCCGCCCGCACCAAAGTTGCCGCCCAGAAGACCCTGGACGTTGTCGGCACGAAGGCAAGCCAGAACGGATTCCACGGCCGACGGCGCGTCATCGACACGGGATTCGGCGGCGGCGCGCAGCACGGGAGGCGTGCCGTCGCGAGCGCCCACGGCGGCTTGCAGCGTGAGCCTCCCGCCGTTCACAACGGCCAGGGCGGCAATGGGAGAATGACAATCCCCCTCCAGGGCCCGCACGATGTCGCGCTCGGCCTGAACGCACGCGGCGGCAACCGGATCGTTCATCACGGCCAAAAGTTGCCGCGTCGCCGCATCGTCAGCGCGGCATTGCAAGGCCAGGGCGCCTTGGCCGGGCGAGGGAAGCATCTGCCCGGAATCGATGGGAAACATGCCGGCCGGATCAAACAGGTTGCTGCGAACCAGGCCGGCCAAAGCGAGAACGACGGCGTCGTACTCGCCGCCGCGCTGTTTGCCCAGGCGGGTGTCGATGTTGCCGCGGATCAGTTCCACCCGCAAATCAGGGCGCAGCGCCAGCAATTGGCAGCGGCGGCGCAAACTGCCGGTGCCCACGCGGGAACCCGTCGGCAGGTCGGCAATCTGCCGGGCCTTGCCGCTAACCAGCACGTCGCGCGGGTCTTGCCGGGCCGGAACCGCGGCGATGGTCAGATTGCTCTGATCCACCAGCGGCATGGTCACCGGAACGTCCTTGAAGCTGTGTACGGCAAAGTCCGCCGCCCCGTCCAGCAGGGCTTGTTCCAGCTCCTTGGTAAAAAGTCCTTTGCCGCCGGATTCATGCAACGGACGGTCGGTGATGCGGTCGCCGGTGGTTTTATAAACCGTCAGCTCAACGCGCAGGCCGGGATGCCGGCGCTGCAATTCGTCGGCGACAAGCTGGCTTTGCATGCGCGCGAGCAGACTGCCGCGGGTGGCAAGGCGTAAGATATTGACGGATCGGGTCATGCTTTCAGGCTCCGTTTCGCCGTCGCCCGCAGGGCGACGTATCTGGGCATCAGAAATGTATAATAGCCTATCATCGTGCAGGCCCGAACCCAACAACGGAAAGTAGGTGTGACGTGCCCCAGCGGGTATTTGTGACCGGAAGCAGCGGTTTCGTCGGGTCGGCGGTTATTGACGAATTGCTGACGCGAGGACATGAGCCCCGTGTCCTGATCCACTCCCGCCAGCCCGCGCGAACGGACCCGCGCATAAGCGGCGTGCGGGGCGGACTGTTCGACACTGAGGCGTTGGATGAAGGCATGCGCGACTGCCAGGCGGTAATCCACCTGGTGGGAATCATCGCGCAAAAGCCCGGCAAAGGCGTAACCTTCCAGCGGATTCACGTTCAGGGAACGCAAAGCATAGTGGATGCGTCCGTACGCCACGGAGTAAAACGCTTCGTTCACATGTCGGCGCTGGGCGCAAGGCCCGAGGCCGCCAGCGCGTATCACCAGACCAAGTGGCAGGCCGAACAGTACGTTCGCGGCAGCAACCTGGATTGGACGATCTTTCGCCCCTCGTTGATCCTGGGACCGGGCGGGGAATTCGCCCGCATGGAAGCGGCCTGGGCGAAAGGCCAAGCGCCGCCGTTTTTCTTCATGCCCTACTTCGGGGCCGGACTGCTTGGAACCGCCGAGGCCGGGCGCTTGCAGCCGATGGACGTGCTGGACGTGGCGCGGGCGCTGGTGGGAGCCATCGAAAAACCGGCGACGATTCACCAGACCTACGAACTGGGCGGGCCGCGACAAATGACCTGGCGCGAGCTCCATCAGCAGGCGGCCGAGGCGCTGGTCGGCCGGCGACGGCCGGTGCTGGGCGTCCCGGCATGGCTGGCCGGGACGGTGGCGAAAGTCCTGCCCGAAGGGTGGCTGCCGTTCAACCGGGATCAGGTCATCATGAGCCAGGAAAACAACGTCTGCGACTTGGAACCGTTCAAAAAAGATTTCGGATGGGAGCCCCGCGGTGCGCTGGGTCCGACATTCGCAAGGGGTCTGATCCAAGCCCCGTGGGAATCGCGCATTCCCAGGGAAGACGTGCTGCCCTGCGGGCAGCGGCGAAACGAACTTAACTGTCAACCGAGCAGGTCCAGAGGATCGCGGCCCTTGGAAAGACGTTGCCACATCCGACGCAGCATCTCCTTGCGCTGCTGTTCCTGCCGGCCGGAGGCGTCGTCCTGCTGCTGTTGACGCTGCTGATCTTCGCTGTTGCCGGCGGTCTGCTCGCGGGGAGCCTGCTGCACGTGAATCTTGTCCACGATCACGCCCTGGGACTCCAGCGCCGTCTTGAGCTGATTGAGGCTGTGGCTGAGCAGCTTGGTCGCATCATCATTGGACGTCTGGAAAGAGGCCGTCATCATCCCGTCGCGCATCTGCACGCTCACCTGCAATGCGCCCAGTTCCGGAGGGTCCAGCCGAATCTGCATCGTTCCCCCGTTGGGAAGAAGCTGGCTGCGCACGCTGGTCACGATCGAAGCGTGATTCGCTTCGGCAAACTGCTGCTCGGGCGGCACCGGTGCCGCAACCGCCGCCGGCGAAGCCGACGCCGACTGTTGGAGCGTTTTGGCCAGCGGCACCTCGGTCGGCACGACGGCGCTCGCCTGCGCCGGCGACTTCGCCAAGCCGCTCGGCAAGGCCGATCCCTCGTCGGACGTTTCCTGTCCGGCCAACGCCTGTACCACCTCCGGCAGCGCCGAAGCAACCGGCCGCACCGCGGCGGCCGGCGCGGCGGTGGACGGACGGGGCTCGACCGCCGGCTTGTCCTCATGCACACGAGTCGCACCCAACGCCGATACCGTCGGCTTGGATCGATCCGGCGGCGTGGCGGGCGGCGTCGGTTCGGAAGCCGTCTGCATTTCCGGCTGCGGTTGGGCCTCGGCACCGGTCATCTCGTCCGGCCGGGTGGTGGCGCTGGCCGGCTGACCGGACGGCGCGGCGGCAGACGGATCCGGATTCCGCACCCGGGAATCCGCATAATCCACGCGAGGCCGCGCGGCGGCCGAGGGCAAAGGAATATTGGTCGCGGGCTTGGCCGGCGCCGGCGGTGAATCGGATTTGGCGTCGGCGTCTTGCGCCGGCTGCTGCGGATCGGTCGTCGCCGGCGCGGGCGGAGCCTGCACGGCCTGGGCCTGGGCAAGCTGAATCGCAAGCGGTTGCGCCGCGTCTTCCGTTGCCTGGGGGGGATCGGATTCGGTCGGCTGGACAGGTTCGGCGGGAATTTCTTGCAAAGTCTGATCGGCCGGGGTCGGATTCGTCGGATTCTCCGTCACATCCGCGGACGGGTTCTGCTCGGGCGATTCCAGCGCGTCGCTTTCCGAATGCGCGGGTTTCGGCCGCTTGGCCTTGGCGGCGGTATCACTGCGGCTCTTGCCGGCGGCACGCGGCTTGTCGCCCTCGGCGGCTTTGGCCTGCGGCTGGCCATCCTTGTCATCCGGGGATGCGGCGGAAACGTCCTTGTCTCGGGCCTGCTTCAACGCCTTGGGAAACGCATGCGCATCGACGGCCATGTCGGCCGGCTTGGCCGGCGCCTTGGGCGTGAGGCGGGTAGTTTGAAGACGCTCTGCAATGGCACTGGGCATAAAAATCGTCCTTACTGGGCTCCCCCGAGGGAAGGCTGCCGCATTTTTTCGAGCACTTTCCGGATGCGCTCGGTTTCGTCAGGCGCTTTGAACTCCTTGAGGATCGCCGCCGCCGTTCGCGACGGCATCGCTTGCAGGTACTGAATGATCGTCTGATCGTCGAGCTTGGCGAAGATCGCCTTGGCCTGCTTGGGGGTCATCGTGACGTAGAGCTTCAGGCTGTCCTGAAAGCCCTTGTCCTCTTGAAGACGGGCCGTCGCTTTTTCCTGCTCCTCCAGCGCCTTGCGGTCACGGTCCACGGCCGCCCGGTCGTCGGCCAGGCGCATCCTCACCAAGTCGGTCTGCCTCTGAAAATCGTCCAGCTCGCGCTGGCGACGATCCAGTTGCGCCATCCGTTCATCGAAGGCATGCTGGATGAATCCCACCTGCTCGTCGGCGGAGCGTCCGGCCACCTTGGCCAACAGCTCTTCCAGCCGCAACGTCGGCTGGGTGGTGGGATCGGCCTTGGCCGGTTGCGTGGCGGGTTGGGCGGCGACGGCCTTGGGAAACAGAATTTCGCCGATGGCCTGGACCTTGGGACGATCCAACCGGCCCGAACCGTAAAGCCAGCCGAGGACCACGGCCACGGCCAGAAAATTCAACGCCAGCAGCAGTACCAGGATGTTCCAGATCTGTTTCATGGTTCGCTATTCCGTCATCGCTTCCGCCGGGACTTCGCCGGGGCGGCGCAGTTCAAAGCTGAGTTGCGTCGTCAGCTCGTCCTGGGCGAGCATCTCCCGCCGGTCAAGCTCCGCCTGCCAGCGCTGCTGATACCGCTCGCGGAGTTTTTCGATCACCTTCCGCTGCTTGGCCGCTTCGATCAGGGCTTTTTGCGCCTCCTGCGCCTTCCGCTGCGCCAGGGCCATTCTCTGGACCAGGTTCATCGCCTGCCGCTGCGTGGCGTTCATGAACCGGCGATGGGCGGCCAGAAAGTTCATGTCCAGCACGCCGGTCAGATGGTTGCGACGGACGTCCTCGTTGGTCTGGCGCACGGATTCGTCCAACCGCCGCAACTCCGCTTCCAGTTGCGACAACTGCGCCTGCGCAACGGCCAGGTCGCGCTGCTTCTGGCGCTCGACGTGCCGGCGGTGTTCGAGCACGCCTTCGAGTTGGAACACAAACCTGGCCATGAACTCCGACTCCTTTTATCCCCTCTCCCCTCGTGGGAAGAGAGAGCGGCTTACTTCGCCGCGGCTTGCGCCACGCGGGGGGCGGCCTTGCTGGCCTGCACCTTGATGACCTTTTCCAGTTGCTCAATCCACGCCACCAGGTCAAAAAGCTGTTTCCGCGACTGCTCGAACGTGCAGGGGGTCTGCGAATCCTGCTGGAGGTATTGGAGAATTTTGGGCCGGGCCTGCACGGCCAGATCGTATTCCAGGTTCACCCCCGGCACGTACGCGCCGATGTTCACCAGGTCTTCGATCTCCTGATAGACCGCCACCAGCGACAGCACCCGCCGGGCGGTGCGCAGTTGTTCCTTGTCGGTCACGTCGCCGCGCACACGGCTGATGCTCTGCAGCACGTCGATGGCCGGGAAGTGACCGCGATTGGCCAACGCCCGGTTGAGCCACAGGTGGCCGTCGGTTATCCCTTTCACCGCGTCGGGGATCGGTTCGTTGAAGTCGTCGCCTTCCACCAGCACGGTATAGAAACCGGTGATCGAACCGACGGCCGTCTTTCCCGCCCGCTCCAGGATTTCCGGCAGCAGCGCAAAAACGCTGGGCGGAAAACCCTTGGTCGCCGGCGGCTCCCGCGCGGCCAGGCCGATCTGACGCTGCGCCTGGCAAAGCCGCGTCAGCGAATCGAGCATCAACAGGACGTTCTTGCCCTGGTCGCGGAAATACTCCGCGATCGTCGTCGCCACCTTGGCCGCACGCACGCGAAGCAGCGGCGGCTCATCGCCCGTGGAAACCACCACCACGCACCGCTTGAGCCCTTCCTCGCCCAGACTGTTTTCCAGAAATTCCTGCACCTCGCGGCCGCGCTCGCCGACCAGCGCCACCACCGACACGTCCGCGTCCGTGTTCTTGGCGATGCTCGACAAGAGCGTGCTCTTGCCCACGCCGGGGCCGGAGAAAATTCCCATGCGCTGGCCCAGGCCGCAGGAATGCAGCCCGTCGATGACGCGAATGCTGGTGGCGATAGGCTTGCGGATGTTTTCCCGCAACAAGGGCGAAACACTGGGACTGTCGATCCGGCGGGACAACGTACACATCAGCGGCCCGCGACCGTCGATCGGCCGGCCAAAACCGTTGAGCACGCGACCCAGCAGCTCCCGCGAACACCAGATACGCGGGGCGGCGGCAATGTTCTCAATGCGATCCCCACGCGACACCCCGGCCGTCGGGGACAGCGGCATCAGCAGCGTACGCTCGTTCTGAAAACCGATCACTTCGGCCAGGCAGGTCTTCCCGCCGAAACTGTGAATCCGGCACATCGAACCCAGCGGCAACGACAGCTCCACCGCCTCAACGGTCAGCCCGCTGATGGCCTGCACCTGCCCGACGATGCGGAAGGGCATGGCCCCGTCCACCGACTCGATTTGGGCCGCCAGATGGCTCATGCCGCCCCCCCCGAATCCTCAGGCAGCAGTTGGTCCACCACCCGGTCCAGTTGCCCGTCCAGATCCGCGTCCACCTGCCCGTGCGCCGTGAAAATCCGGCACGAACCGGGCGACAGACTCGCGTCCTCGATCAATTCCGCATGCCCAAGACTCGGCCAGGTCAGGGCCAGCTTCGGCAGCTCGTCCAACAGCGTTTGCTTTTGCGAAGGATGCAGCGCGATGCGCACGTCGGCGGCATGGACGGCCATTTTCATGGCTTCGGCAAGGTTCGCCCTCAGCACGTCGGGGTCCAGCAGCCCTTGCCGCTTGGTCACCCGCCGGGCGATGGCGATGGCCAGCTCGATCACTTCCTTCAGCCCTTCGACCTCCAGACGCTGGCGGGAGTTGTCCAGATCCTTCACCCCCGCCACCAGGCTGGCGGCCAACGCCGAAAGTTTTTCCCGATGTTCGCCCAACGCCTGATCGTGGCCGCTGCGGCGCCCCTCTTCCCGCCCGCGGGCAAACCCATCCTCCCGCCCGGCCGCATGCCCCTGGGCGTAGGCCGCTTCCTTCAGCTTCTCCCCCTCCTGCTGCGCCTCGGCCAGCAGTTCCTCCGCCCGGCTCTGCGCCCGCACCAGAATCGCGCGGGCCTGCAGCTCGATGTCTTTCATCGAAAACGTCGCGAGCGTCGCGGGAGTATTGGCGGACTTGATCAAACCCATGTTGTGATAGTTGCAATTTGCAATTGCCGATTTGCAATTGAAAGACAGGGCACATTCCCTCTATTCCATTTGCAAATTGCAAATCGCAAATTGGCAATTCCTCAGACCACCATTTCCTTTTCCCCGCCGCGGCCGGCGATGATGATTTCGCCGGCGTCTTCCAGGCGGCGAACCACGTCCACGATCTTCTGCTGGGCGGATTCCACGTCGCTGACGCGAACCGGACCCATGTACTGCATGTCTTCCTGAATAAGCTGTGCGGCCCGTTCGGACATGTTCTTGAAAATCTTCTGCTTGAGCTCCTCGCTGGCGGTCTTCAAAGCTAACGACAGCTCTTCGTTGTCCACTTCCTTGAGCACCGACTGAATCCCCTTGTCGTTGACCAGCAGAATGTCCTCGAAGACGAACATGAGCCGGCGGATCTGCTCCACCAGGTCCGGGTCCTCGGCCTCCAGGCCTTCCATGATCCCCTTCTCCGTCGAACGGTCGGCGAGGTTGAGAATTTCGGCGACGGTATCCACGCCGCCGGCCTTTTCGAAGGTCTGGGAAACGATGTCCGAAAGCCGATGCTCCAGCCCGCGCTCCACTTCCTTGATGACTTCGGGGTTGGTCTGCTCCATGTTGGCGATGCGCTTGACGACCTCGATCTGCTTCTGGTTGGGCAGACCGACCAACACTTCGCTGGCCTTCTGGCTGGGCAGGTGGGCGAGAATCAGGGCGATGGTCTGGGGATGCTCGTCCTGGATGAACGTCAGCAGGTTCTCGCTCTCGGCCTTCTGCAAAAACGAAAAGGGCGTGGTCTGCACCTGCTGGGTGACTTGCCTGATGACCCGGCCGGCGTCTTCCTCGCTCAGGGACTTGCGCAGCAGCGTCTGGGCGTACTCCAAACCCCCTTCCGCCACGTACGAATGGGCCAGGGCCAGGTTGTAGAACTCCCCGAAAATCTCCTTGCGGCTGGCCAGCGGCACGTCCCCCAGCGAGGCGATCTCGCGGCTGACTTCCTCGATCGACTCGGCCGGCAAACGCTTGAGAATCTGCGCCGCCTGATCCTGTGTCAGCGACAGCATCAGAATCGCCGCCTTGCGCACGCCTGTCATCTCTTCAGTAGCCATAGCATTCCATTGACAATCAACTCTGACTCAGCCACCGCTTGACCAGCGACGCGGCGGCGTCCGGATTGGTATCGACCATGCCGGAAACCTGATCCAGAATCTGCTGGGCTTTGAGGGCGTCCTCGTCCAGTTCCATGCCGTCCAGGGCCGGCCGGCCTTCGCCGGCTTCCCCGGCCAGATCCTCCCCGGCGGCCAGCGACTGCGGCGCCTTGGCGCGCGGGTCGAACGGCTTTCGACCGACGCCAGCGCCGGCACCGGATTGCCGCCGCTCTTGCGGACCATCATCGACGCCATGAACAGGCTGACCATCGCCAGCGCGCCCAGGGCAATTTCCTTGGTGTGGTTGCCCAGCAGCACCGTCATGGAAGTCATCGCCACTTCCGGGGGCGGGGTCACCGTCTGCGGCGCGTCAATGTACGTGCCGACGGTCACCGCGTCGTCGCTCTTCAGGCCCGTGCAGGCCTTGACGTACTTGCGGATCGTGGGCATTTCCGCGGCGATCAGCGGTTGCAGAACCGCATCGTCGGGGTCTTTGTCGCTGCGGTTGCGCTGCTTGAAAATTTCCACGAAATAGCTTTGCGGAATCGCCACCGCCGCGGCCACCACCGTGGCCGCCCCCGGCGGGGTCAGGCTGCGCTCGACGGACTCGCCGGCGATGATCTGGAAATTCGTCTTCTGCCGCTCCTGCGTCGAAGACCCGGCGCCGCCGGCCCCGCCGGACAGGTTGGCCCCGACGTTGGCGTTCACGCCCGGTTCGCCGCTGGCAACCGGCGGAGCGGTGTTCTCGTTGGTCTCGGTCTCGACGGACGATTCCTTCTGGATCACGTTGGGATCGGGCGTGTGCCGCGTCAGCTCCATGCTCTTGATGTTCACGTCCACCGTCACCGAAACCATCACGCCCTTGATGAACGAAAGCTGCTCGGAAATCTTGTTGGCGTAGTGACGCTCGTTGACCTGCACCAGGTCCAGCACGTCGCTGCTGCCGGCCAGCCCGCCCGGCTGGTCCTTGTCGCTGACCGAGTAGGAAACCCCGTCCACCACCACCTTGATCTTCTGCTTGGCGATCGCCGAAACCGCGCCGGCCACCACATCGGCGGCGGCGTTGACCAGTTGCTTGCCGGGCTTTTCCCCGCTCCGCATGTTGACGTAGATCGTCGCCGAGGGATGCACCGACGCCCCCACCCGCCGCTCGTCCGTCGGATCGATCACCACCATCGCGCTGCCCACCGACGGGAAAGCGCCGATGATCTTGCCCAGGGTGATCTCCTTGGCCCGGTTGTACCAGGCCCGCCGCTCCGAATCCGGAGCCCAGGGGTTGCTCATCTTGCTGATGATTTCCTCAAAGCCCGTCGAGGTGTTGCGCGGCAGAAGCTGCGAATAGCCCAGGTCCGCCAGAACCTCGAACTTGCGGTCCACCGGCACCAGCACCTGTTCCCCGGAAACCTTGTACTGAATCCCCTGCGAGCGAATCCGCGAGGTGATGCGGCTGATGTCGTCGGCGGAAAACGATTGCGCCAGCAGCGGCTCCATCTCGGCCTGCCCGGCGTATTGACCCCACCACCACAGCGTGGCCAGCATGATCAGCACCAGCGTCCCGGCGAGCATCTTCTGCGTCGCGCTCAGACCGGTCAACTGCTGCTGGATACGATTGAGTTGCGCCTTGAAGAAATCCATGACTTGCCTTCCCTGGCTGCCAGCCGCGACAATCCCCCGGGACGCCGCCCGCGAGCGGGCCGGCTGAACCGGAAAGAGCCATCACGGCTTGCGAAGTTGGGCCGGCTCCGCCGGCCCCGTTCCCTTTCACCTCATCGAGCATCAAATCGGGATGTTCTTGATCTCGTCATAGGCTTCCATCAGCTTGCCGCGGATGGACAACAGCGTCTTGAACGCCAGGTCCGCCTTTTCCACGGCGGACATGACCCCGGTGACGTTCTCCGTCTTGCCCGTGGCCAGGTCTTCCACCGCCCGACTCGCATCCTGCTGCAGGCGGCTGACTTCCTCGATGCTGTTCTTCAGCACGTCGGAAAAACTCGGCCCGCCGGCGCTTCCCGCGCCGACCGATTTCCCGGGCGACACTCCGCCGCCCGCGACGTTTCCGACACTCAGGTTGTTGTTGATCCCGTCAACCATTTATTCATGCCGGCGGCGGCGTGGTCCGTCGTCCCCGGCCCTTTCTCAGGCGATCAGACGCAGCGACGCGTTGATCATCGCCTTGGTCGTTTCCATCATTGTAACGTTCGCCTCGTACGCCCGCGAGGCCTCCAACGCGTTGACGTATTCGGTGGCCAGGTCCATGTTCGGATACAGCACGTTTCCCGTCTTGGGATCGGCGTCGGGATGCCCCGGCTCGTAGCGCGTGCGGAACGGCGAATCGTCCACCTTGATCTCCTGCACACGCACCCCGGGACGATCCGGCGCATCGGGCTGGCCGGCGGCGAAGATCGCAAACCGCCGGCGGTAGGGAACCTTCTCCCCCGCCGCGTTGCGCGTGGTGTTCATGTTGGCGATGTTCCCCGCAATGGTGGTCATGCGCGTCTTCTGGGCTTGCAGTGCGCTGGCCCCTATGTCAAGAATGTCAAACATCGGCTACGCGTCCTTTCCTTATCCCACCCGTTCCTTCAACGCCATGTCCATCTGCTGGTACTGCTTGCGCATCAACTCGATCACGAAATTGTGCAGCAGGGCGTTTTTCGCCTCGTCGGTCATCAACTGTTCCATCGACCGGTTGTTGCCGTCGTGATACAGAATGTCACGCTCCGGGTTTTCCACCTCGGCCGAGACGTCCGCAAACGACACCGAACCCAGAGGCGCTCCGCCACGCTGTTCGATCCGCCGGCGCAACGCCTGCTGGAACTTCGCCACCGACATGTCCTTCTGCCGATACTCCGGCGTATCGACGTTGGCCACGTTCTCGGCCAGAAGCCGGTGCCGCTGCTCGGTGAAGTCGGCCACCTGCTGCAAAACCGGCGTCGGTCCCTGATTGAGCAGCCGTTCGATAAACATCACCTAAGACTCCACAACAAACCCCGTGCCAGCCTCAAACCGCCAAGACCCGAACCCGGCTTATGCCGCCTTTTGCCCACTTCTTCGCCTCTTCCTTCGAGCCTTCGCACCTTTGCCGGTTCCTTGCACTGACCGGCAATTGCCGCCGCCGGGCGCAATTCATGCGCCCACTTCCACCGCCGCCCCTTCGTCCTTCCAACGCTTGAGCTTCATGCCCAGCGTCCGCACCCCGATCCCCAGGGCCGTGGCCGTCTTCACCCGGTGGCCCTTGAACCGTTCGAGCGTGGAGAGGATCACGTGCTTCTCGACGTCGGCCAGCGGCTTGCCGCTCAGGGCGTCGGCCCCCGGCATCGGACGCGTCTTGAGCCACGGCTCGATGGTGGCGGCGCGGATCACCCCCGGCTCGATCTCCAGAACGCCGGCCCGCTCGACGATGTTCTGCAACTCACGCACGTTGCCCGGCCAGGAGTAACGCTGCATGACCCGCACCGCTTCCGGCTCGATGTGCCGGAAAGGCTTGTTCTCCCGCTTGGCGATCTGATGCAGGAAATGCCGGCACAGCTCGGGGATGTCGTCCAGCCGCTGCCGCAGGGGCGGCAGCTCCACCGGCACCACGTTCAGGCGATAAAACAAATCCTGACGGAACTTGCCTTCGTTAACTGCCTCCTCCAGATCGCGGTTGGTCGTGGCGATCACCCGCACGTCCACCTGCTGGGTCAGGCTGCTGCCCACACGCTCGAACTGATTTTCCTGCAACACCCGCAGCAGCTTGGCCTGCAACGGCGCGGCGATCTCGCTGATTTCGTCCAGCAGCAGCGTGCCCCCGTCGGCCAGCTCAAAACGCCCGCGACGCAAACGGTCGGCGCCCGTGAAAGCCCCTTTCTCGTGGCCGAACAGTTCCGATTCCAGCAGGTTTTCCGACAGCGCCGCACAGTTCACCGCCAGCATGGGCCGCTCACGGCGTTCCGAAGCCTGATGGATGGCGCGGGCGACCATCTCCTTGCCCGTGCCGCTCTCTCCGCGGATCAGGACCGTGACGGCATTGCGGGCCACCAGTTCGATCTTCCGGCGGACCTCCGCCATCGCTTCGCTGTTGCCGATCAGCGGCTTGGGGGCGCTCAGGTCGGTCATGCTGCGCAGGGCCTGGTTCTCCTTCAGCAACCGGTTGTGTTCCAACGTGCGGTCCACCAGCAGCTTGATCTCCTCGCCGTCGAAGGGCTTCTGGATGTAGTCGTAAGCCCCCAGCTTCATGGCCTCGACGGCCGTGCTCACGGTGGCAAAGGCCGTCATCAGCACGACCGGCATTTCCGGCCGCAGCTTCTTGGCCTCCTGCAGCAGTTCCAGACCGGTCATCCGGGGCATCTTCAAGTCGGTGACGAGCAGGTCGAACCGGCCCGCGCTCAGCCGCGTCAGCGCCGTTGCGCCGTCGTTGGCCGCAACGATTTCATGCCCCTCGCGCGCCAGCGTCGCCGCCAGCGAATCCCGCATCATTTCCTGATCGTCCACGACAAGTATGCGCGCCATAGCTTTATATTTTGGATTTTGGATTGCGGATTTTGGATCTGAAGAGGCTATCGAACGCCGCCTTTAAATCCAAAATCCGAATTCCAAAATCCAAAATCTCCTTAAATCCGAACCTCAAACCTCGCGCCGCCGGTTTCGACGTTGCTTACGCGAATGGTTCCGCCGTGGGCTTCGACCACGCGGTGTACGATCGCCAGACCCAGCCCGGTGCCGGTCTCCTTGGTCGTGAAAAACGGGTTGAAAATGCGGTCGAGAATCGCCGGCGGAATCCCCGGCCCGTTGTCCTGCACCACCAGATAAAACTGCTGGGAATCCTCGCCCCGCTCCGCAGCGCCGAACCGCACGGACAGCGTCCCGCCCTCGTCCAGCGCCTCGGCCGCGTTGAGCACCAGGTTCAGCAAACTCTGCCCGATCAACAGCGGATCCGCCTGCACCGGCATCGGCCGGGGGCCTTCCACCTGGCAACGCAGGCACTTGGCCTGAATCTGCCCGGCGGCCAGCTCCAGGCTCTGATCGACCACGTCCGCCAGGTCCATGCGGGCCACATTAACCGGCATCTCCCGCGTGAACTGCAACACCTGACTGACCAGCGCTTCCAACCGCTTGACGCCTTCGGAAATCTTCCGCACCACCTGCAGGGACTGAGGCCGGTCGGACACGTCCTTGGCCAGGATCGAGGCGTAAAGCTGGATGCCGCCCAGCGGGTTGCGGATCTCGTGGGCCATGCCCGCGGCCATCTCGCCCAGCGCCGCCAAACGATTTTTTCGCTCCAGCAGACGGTTCTTTTCGCCCAATTCGTCCCGCAGCGTCAGCACCGTCTGCTCCAGCCGTTCGTGCGACTGCTGGAGCTTCTCAGTCACCTCGCTATAGGCGATGATGATCCGGCCCAGCTCTTCGATACGCTGGGCGGCGGAGGCCGGAGTTGGAACCGTGGCGACGCTCATCGTTGAAAATCCATTTTCGACCGCTGCGATCCGTACGCCGCCGCCGCATACGTCCGGTTCACCTGCCGGGCGGCGGTGGCCTGGTTGATCTGTCGTCCCAAATTCAATTTCCGCTGTTGCAACACCATCGCATCGTCACGGTCGGCGGCGGTGATCTCCTCCAACAGCCGACGCGTCTCGGCCAGCATGGCCTCGGCGCTGACGCGCCGACTCGAATCCAGATCGCGCAGGTAATCGCCCCACCGCAACTTGGCCGGGCGGATCGCCTCCTCAAGCCGGCTGATCTGATCCAGCACGGCCTGCCGGCGCTGGAGCACGTCCAGCAGATCTTCGGTCTGGCTGTGTTGAACGTGCTCGTGCTGCTGTTCGGCCAGTTTCGCCAGACGGCGGTAGCAATTGACCTGCTCTTCCAGAGCGATAATGATGGGGTCGTCGTTCATAGCACTCCCGCTTCCCCGGTCCACTTCAACCACTGCTGCCAGTACGCCTTGGGCAACGTCAAACCGTTGTTTTCAAACGCCCCCGGCGGCATACGCCGCAGCAGCCACTTGGCCCGCTCGTTGGCCGTCCGCGCCTCATCCAGCTTGCCCATGGCGCAGTAGGCGTTGACGATCTGCACGTACGCCGCCAGGGCCGAAGGGTCTTCCTGATAGCGATAGGCCGCCAGGCTGTACAGACGCACCGCCTCGGAATAATCGCCCAGGTCGTAAGCGCAATCGGCCCGGTAAAAATACGCCAGCTTCAAATACAGTTTGTCGATGTCGCCGCCGGGGGCCGATTCCCGCCACCGCTCGACGACCCGGTCGAAATAATCCCCCGCCCGCATCAGCCGCTGCTTCCGGGCCGCCGCCACTTCCGCCGCGTCCATCGCGGCGGACTTGTCGCCGCCGGCGATCGGCAGCTTGGGATCCAGCAGACCGGCGCTCTTGCGATAACTGTCGGCCGTCAAAAACAGCAGCCGCCCCAGCCGACCTTCGCCTGGATACCGCTGAATCCACTCCTCCATGCGGATGATGGCTTCCTCGTAACGGTTGGTGCGGTAGTAAAGCTGCCCCAATTCCAGCAGCGCCTGGCGAAACTCTTCGGCTTCGGGCGTCAGCAGCGGGTTGTTTTCCACCACGCCTTTGAGGACCGATTCGGCCTTGGCGAAAAATTCCGGCCCCTTGGCGATGTACGCCTGCGCCAGCGGCACGGCCGACTTGGAGGCGGCCAGGCTTTGCGGATAACGGAACTGGTTGCGCTGATAGGCCGAAATGGCTTTGTCGAACATGCCCGCCGCCTGATAGGCCCGACCCATCCGCAGCATCGCCTCCGGAGCCAGCGGATCGTCGGGACGCTCCGCCACGAACAACTCCAGCGCGCCGGTGACACGTTGCAAATCGCCGGCCCGGTCGTACAGATCCACGCCCTTCCACAACGCTTCGCCGTAGGCTTCATCGTCCACCAGCGTCAACGCCCGCGAATAGGCGATATAGGCATCGCCCGCATGGCTGCGCATCTCGCGCACCTGCTGGACGCGGCGAAGCTGCTCGGCCGGCTTGGCGGACGCCGCCATCTGCTCGATCTGCTCGGCCCGACGCTCGTACACCAGACCCAGCCGGGCGAAAAACTGCCGCGTGGGCTTGGGTTCCAAAAGCTGCGCGTAGGCCATGACCTCCAGCGCCCCCTGATAATTGCCCCGGCTGCAAAGACTCTGGGCGGCTTGCTCCAGCCCGGCGACCGTCTCGGCGCGATACCGGGCCTGATGGCTCTTCTGATTGATCTGGTTGGCCAGGTCGTGCAGATCGCTCAGCCCCGCATCATCCTCGCCCAACAAGATGCGGCACAACCCGCGCCCCAGCCGCGCCAGCGGCGCCACCGGCGAATCGATGTGCGAAACCAGCACCGCCTGATAAAAGGAAATCGCCTGGCTGGCGTCGTTGCG
This sequence comes from uncultured Phycisphaerales bacterium, assembly GCA_963841305.1. Taxonomy (GTDB): domain Bacteria; phylum Planctomycetota; class Phycisphaerae; order Tepidisphaerales; family Tepidisphaeraceae; genus CAWJBR01. The sequence continues at coordinate 1,654,336 of CAWJBR010000002.1, forward strand.
ATCCTGGCAAATCCGGCCCAGCGCGTAAGCGGCGTCGGCATCCAGTGGATCCCGCACCCGCAGCAGATCACGGGCCACGCGGAAATACCGCTCGGCGTCGGCCGTCGAACCCACCTTCCAGTCGCAGTAGCCCAGGTAATAATTTAACTGGCCGCACGCGATCGGATCGACCTCCAGCCGCAACGACTCTTCCAGCAGGTTGCGGGCCTGGGCATGTTCGCCCCGGTCGAGAAGAATCTGCGCCTTGGAACCGATCGCCCACGCCCGCTCGGCGTTGGTCAGTTCCCGGTTCTTGAGATACTCCTCCAGCGATTTCTGTGCTTCGTCCTTTTCCCCCTGGGCCAGTTGCAGCTCAATCACCTTGCGATGCAGGCTCAGCGCCGAACCGCCCTCGGCCGCCAGCGCCTTGCGGTAGGCCGCCAGCGCCTCCAGCGGATGCCCCGCGGCCGCAAGGCTGTCGCCCAGACGGCGGTAAATCGCCGCATCGCCCTTCACGCCCCGGGCCAGCGCCAGTTGCGTCTGCTCGACAATCTGCTCGTGATACGTCGGCAAATTCAGCCGCTTTTGCCGCTGGTACGCGTCCAGCGTTTCGGCCAGCAGCAGATGAATCCGGCCTTCACTCTGAAGGTCGAGCTTTTCGGTTTTCAGCAGTTCGTTGAGGTATTCGTTGGCCGCCTCGGGGCGGTCCTGCTTGAGATACTGGCAGGCAAATTCGATCTTCTGCTCCAGCGTCGGACGCGGCACGTGCGGCACGACCAGCCAGACGGCATAACCAAACAGGCCCGCTGCCAAAAGCAGAAGCGGCAACTGCCACAGTTGTGGATGGGGGTTATTTCCGGGCCGAGAGGCCATGGCATCCATGCCTTTCCCTTGTCGCCGCGATCCTCCTGACCGCGACCTCGCTATGCCGGCGATCCATCGCCACACGCGAGACACTGCATCACCCGATGTGTGCTGCACGACGATTCGAGCCGAACTGTCCCACACTCCGGCCCAAATCCATCCCTATGATAATACGCTTTTTAGCCGACGCAAGAACTATCCTGCCTAAATTGCCTCCCCTCGCGCATTTTATGCCGCCCGTCATCCCACCCCGCAACGCAACACCGTTTCGCCGTCGCCCGCAGGGCGACATGTCTGTTTGCCATGAAGAAGTGTCGCCCTGCGGGCGACGGCGAAACACGTGCGGGCGCAAAATTTCCTCTCCGTTTTCCACGATCCCAAAACTGGCACCAGCGGCATCCGGCGATACTATTTAGCTCATGCAGCTCCAAGACCTGGGATCGATGCGCTACCGCGACGCCTGGACGCTTCAGGAACAACTGCACGCGCAAGTCGTCCAAGGCGCACCCGAGCGGCTTCTGCTGGTGGAGCATCCGCCCGTCATCACCTTCGGCCGCCGCCCCGGCGTGCAGCGCAACCTCATCGCCTCCGACGAACAATTGGCCCAGCTCGGCGTGGAAGTCGTCCCCTCCGACCGCGGCGGAGACATCACCTTCCACGGCCCCGGGCAAATTGTCGCCTACCCCATCGTCCGCCTGGCCGACCACCACCTCTCCGTCAGCGGGTATGTTCACCGCCTGGAAGACGCCGTCGTGGCCACGCTCGCGGACTTCGGTCTGAAAACACGGAAAGACCCCGCGGCCGTCGGAGTCTGGGTGCAGGACGGAGAGCAACTGGCCAAAGTCTGCGCCATCGGCGTGCGCATCCGCCAAGGCGTTTCCCTGCACGGGCTGGCCCTGAACGTCGAAACCGACCTGCGCTTCTTCAATTTGATCGTCCCCTGCGGCCTGGTCGGCCGCCCTGTCACCTCCCTGCGCAAGCTCCTGAACGACGCCACCCCGCCGATCTCTGCCGTCAAGCAGTCCCTCCTCCGCCATCTCCAAGCCACCTTGTAACCCCCCGCCGTGGCTTGCTCTTCGCGCCCTCTCGAATACGAACAGCCCTCGTATTCAAAACTCAAAGCCCCGGATGTACATCCGGGGCTCTTGTGCTACAAACCCCATCCCACCCTCGCTTGCGCTTTCGCGAATCAGCAACCTCCGTTTCGCCGCTTTCACCCGGAAACACAGGCGCTATTCGCCCATCACCTCCGCTTCATCCCCCAGCACGTCCTGGACGTAAACCATCTTCACGATAACCAGCAGCGCCGCTGTCAACGGCGCGGCCAGAGCCAATCCGATCACCCCCAACAGCGCCCCCATCAACACCTGGGCCGTGATCGTCAGCGCCGGCGGTAGCCGCACCGCCTGCCGCTGGATCAGTGGTTGCAGAACATACCCCTCCAGACTTTGGGCGATGAGGTACAACACCAACACCCCCAAAACCGCCCCCGTGCCGTTGGTCGCCGCCAGTAGCGAAGCGGGAATCAGCGACACGAACGGCCCGAAGTTGGGGATGATGTTGAAGATCGCCGCCAGCAGGCCCAGCGTCAGCGCCAGCGGCACCCCGATCAACCACAACCCCAGCGCCGTCACCGTCCCGATGGCGATCATGTCAATCGCCTGCCCGATGATCCACCAGCTCAGCGTGTAGCCCACCGCTTCCAGCACCTCGTACGCCCGCCGGCGGTATCCGTGGGGAAATAGGCTCACGATGCCGTCGATGTACGTATCCGGATCGACCGCCAGATAAATCCCCAGAAACAACATGACCACCAGCGTGATGATCCCGCCCACGCCGTGGACAGCACTCCCCCGGCCGTCCCCAGAAACTCCGGCCGGGCCAGATTGACCGGATTGATGCGCCCGGCCAACAACAACACCTGTTGCCCCCAGGCATACTGCTCCAGATGCTTGCGAAGGTGCGCAAACGCCTCCGGCAAACGATGGCTCAGCTCGATCACCTGCACCGAAACCCGTCCCGTCAACAACCACCCCAGCAGCAGCGCCAGAACCGCCAGCACCACCACCACGATCAGCAGCGATCCGCCCATGCCCAGGCGAGTCCACTGATGCAATCCCGTCGCCAGACCGCGGAGAAAGATCGCCAGCAGAATGCCGGCAAAAAACACCAACAGCACCCACACCGCAAACCAAAAGAGCACCGCCAGGAAAATGACGAGCACGGCGATGCTCACGACGATCAGCGTCCGCCGCGCCCCGTGCTTTTCGGCAGCCGTCTCCCCCGAAGCCGGATCCTTCGGTTTGTTCGTGGCCACGCCACCCCTGCCACAACCCGCGTGCCAGCAGCCTCGATGCTCACTCTCCGCACCAGGTCTACTTTTTTCCGGAACGGGAGATCAATTCCAGTAAAGCCAGGAAAGCGGTCAGCCCCCCGATCACCAGCCAGAACCATACCTCCCCGCCCTCGTCTTCGAAACGCCGCAGCTCGAAAAACAGCAGCAGCAAGGCGGCGACAAGGGCAATGACGGCGAAAATCTTGCGGTACCTGGCGTTCATGTAGCGGCATTGTCGCCCCCCGACGCCGCCAAGCCAAGCCCGCGCCGACGACTTCGTTTCGCCGTCGCCCGCAGGGCGACGTCCGCCCATTAAGCGACAAAACCAAGCCCCAAACAAGAAGAGGCCGCTGTGAATGATTTCACAGCGGCCTCTTGAACGATCATTCCTCAAAAACCTTATCCGGCAACCTTGCTGGTCAGCAGCGGGAATTGCTTCTGCTCCTGCTCGCGCTGGATGATGATCGTCGGCTTCACCAGGATCAGCAGAACACTCTGAGCCGAGGTCTGCGACGTGTTGGTGAACAGCCGCTTGAGGAACGGAATCTTGGAAAGAACCGGCACGCCGGCCTCTTTGTTCGTCTCGTTGTTGATCGTCTGCCCGCCCAGCAGCAGGGTGCCGCCGTCCGGCACGCTGACGGTGGTGCGAACTTCCTCGATGCGCAATTCCGGCAATTCAATGACCGCTCTCCCGACGATCGTGTTTGAACTTGAGCCGCTGCCGCTGCCGCTGCTGTTGGACGCGGTACTCAGGAACTCAAGTTGCCGGGGAGGATTCTGAACCAGGTCCGCCATTTGGGGCCGCAAGGTCAAGGTAACGTACTTGCGGTCGGAAGAGACGGTCGCCTGAACGTCCAGCACGACGCCGGTATTGACGATGCTGGTTCGGGGGATATACGCGCTCGACCCCGTGGCCGTGGCGCTGTCCAGACCGCTGATATAGGCGAGCTGCGTCGTCACCAGCACATAGGCCCGTTGGCCGTTGAACAGCGTGATGCGCGGGGCGGTCAACGTGGTGCTGTTGGTGTTCTGCTGCGTGGCCCGCAGCAGGAGGCTCACCGACCAGTCGTCCATGTAGGTGATGCCGGAGGTCAGGCTGGGCGTTGCGGACGTCTTGGTGAAGTCCGACGACTGCTGCTGGACGAAGGGATACGGCACGCCGTCGGCGCCGGGCGTCCCGGTGACGTGGTTGGGATTCAGCCGGTTGAAGGTGAAGTCCAGATCCACCCCGACGTCCTCCAGGAAGTTGCGGGCGACGGTAAGGAAACGGGTTTCGATGGTGACCTGAATGGCGCGGGTTTCGCGGAGTTTTTCCAGCAGGCTGGCAAGCTGCCGCTGGTTTTCCGGCGTCTGCGTCACGATGATCTGGCCGGAAAGCTCCTTGATCGACCCGACATTGCCGCCGGAATCGCGCCAGGTGTCCGGCCCCACGATTTCCATAATCAACTTCTTGAGCTCTTCAATACGCTCGGTGCGGGTGGGGCCTTTTTCCTGCTGGCTGGTGTTCCCGCCGCTCCCGCCGAACAGACCGCCGCTCCCGCCCCCGCCGCCGCCGCCGCTTCCGCTCCCGCTGCTGCTGCTGGTGGCGCTTTGCAGGCTGAAATCGGGGGCCTGGTCGAAGTCCGGTACGTCTACCGCCAGATCGCGGATGTCATAGACCCGGGTGATGGTGTTCTTGCTGAGGTCTTCCACCGTCGAAATGCTGATCACACCTTCGTCGATGGTGTAGCCGAGCTTGACGGTCCCGCCGCCGGCGTCATCCAGCACGGTCGTCAGGGCCTTGGAGAACTTCACGTCCCGCAGTAAAAGATTGATCGCCTTGTTCTTGTCCACGTTGGCCGCGGCCAACGCACCCCAGTTTACATAAATGTTGGCCCCCACCATGTCACGCAGAAAATCCACCGTTTCGGCGAAACCAGCGTTGATTTTCACTTCCGGCAACCGACGGTCCAATTGTGCCTGGACGGCCGTGTCGCTCTCCTTCACGCCGCGCTCCTGCTCCACTTCCTTGTCGCGGAGTTCGGAGATGTCCGGCCAGTTGGTCGGATAACGGTAGATGTCGTCGTACGGAATCCGCTTTTCCTCGGCCGCATTGAGCTGCCTGGTGACGTTGCGGTTGTAGCTCTCGTGAAGTTGCCGCTGCTCCTGCAGCAAGGCGCGATCTTCCACCAGCGGACGCACGCCGCTGGCGTACTCGTTGTTCGGGTCGATCACCCGAATCTGATCGATCACTTTCAGGGCTTCGTCATACTTGTTTTCGGCGATCAACTGCTGGGCGGTCTTGATCAGGTCGCTGACGGCCCGACGCTGCTGGTCCTGTTCGACTTTAACGCGCTGCTGGGTCTTGGCGATGGCTTCTTCGGCCGATTTTTTCGCGTCGGCCTGCTTCTTGTTTTCCACGGCCTGATCCAACGCCAACTGAGCCGAAGCGATGCGGGTGTCCATCTCACGAACGTCGGCCTGCGTGAAAATGGTCGGGTCGGTGTTGCGGGCCACACGGGCGCTTTCCAACGCGGCGCGGGCGGCCTTGAAGTCATTGTCGGCAATGTCCTGACGCACACCGCCCAGTGAGGTCTCCAAGCTGTAGCGGATCGCCTGCTGGCGAGCCCGCACCAAACGGTCCTGTTCATCCAAGGCGCTGCTGGGCTGGGCGGCTCGGCCTTGGAGCGTCAACATCTGATTGCGGCCTTGCAGGGCCTGTGGATTGCTGGGATCCAGAACAAGGGCGCGGCTGTAAAGCTCGCCCGCCTCAACAAAACGATTGTCTTTCTGGGCCGCCTGGGCCTTTTCCACCAGCGAGCGGGCTTCAAACGCCGCTTGCTGCTGCTTGATCTTCTCCAGCTCGGCGGTGGCTTCCAAGGCCGACTTGGCCGGGCTGGGCACCGAGGTCGCTGCGGCCGCCTTGGCGGCATTGGCCGCCGCCAGCGCCTTTTCGGCATCGGCCTTTTCCTTGCGATCCATGCGAGTCAGATAGGTCGCGGGAGAGTCCTCGAACAATCCGGCCTTGAAACCGCCCACCTGGGCCGACTGGAAACTCTTCCGGGCCGCAGTCCACTCACCCTTGTGATACTGCTGGACGGCATTCTTATACATCTGCCGGGCCTGCTCTTCCCGTTCGGCGGCGGCTTTGGCGGCCGCCTGCTTCTCCGCTTCCACCTTCTTCGCCGCCAGTTCCTGCGCGGCCTTGGCGGCGGCTTCCTGTGCGGCCTTCTCCTCAACCGCCTTTTCCCCCGCCGTCACCTTCGCCAACATGACTTCCACCGTCTCCTGGCCCGAAACCGGCTTGAAACCGGCCGCCTGAGCAGCCTGGAAACCCTTGCGGGCATCGGCAAAGTCGTTTTTCTTCAATTCACCGCAAGCATCGGCGTACAACTTCTGTGCTGCCGCCTGCTTCTCCACCGCTTCCTTCTCGGCTTTGGCGGCGGCCAGCTTCTTGGCTTCCTCCGCTTCCTTGATCGCCCGGGCTTCCTTCGCCACTTGCGCAGCTTTAGCAGCCGCTTCCTTCTGAGCTTTCTCCGCCGCTTCCTTCTCAACCTTGGCCGCGGCAAGCTTCTTGGCTTCCTCGGCTTCCTTGATCGCCCGAGCTTCCTTGGCGGCCTGCTCGGCCTTGACGGCGGCTTCCTTCTGAGCCTTCTCCGCCGCTTCCTTCTCGACCTTGGCCGCGGCCAGCTTCTTGGCCTCTTCCGCATCCTTAACCGCCTGAGCGGCATTGGCTTGCGCCAACTTGTCGGCGGCATCCACCTTGGCAATCATCTTGCCGGCGGAAGATTCAAAGAACCCCGGCTTGAAACCGGCATCCTGCGCCGCCTGGAACCCTTTGCGGGCGGCGGCATAATCGCCCGCCTTGAATTGCCCCAGAGCCGCAACGTACAACGCGCGGGCTTCGGCTTCCTTCGCGGCAGCCTTGGCGGCCGCTTCCTTCTCGGCCTTTTCCGCCGCTTCCTTCTCGGCTTTGGCAACCGCCAGCTTCTTGGCCTCTTCCGCTTCCTTAAGGGCCCGAGCTTCCTTCGCCGCCTGCGCAGCTTTGGCAGCCGCTTCCTTTTGAGCTTTCTCGGCCGCTTCCTTCTCAACCTTGGCCGCGGCCAGCTTCCTGGCTTCCTCCGCTTCCTTGGCCGCCCGGGCTTCCTTGGCGGCCTGCTCGGCCTTCACGGCGGCTTCCTTGCGAGCCTTCTCCGCCGCTTCCTTTTCCGCCTTGGCGACCGCCAGCTTCTGGGCCTCGGCGGCCTCGCGGGCAGCCTTTTCCTTGCTCGTCTCTAACGCGCGGGCGGCCTGAGCGGCTTTCTCGGCGTCGGCCTTTTCCTTGCGGTCCATCGCCGCCAGGTAAGACGCGGGCGACGACTCAAAGAAACCCGGCTTGAAACCGGCGCTTTGCGCAACTTGGAAATTCTTCCGGGCGGCAATCCAGTCGCCCTTGTGATACTGATCGCAAGCGGCGGTGTACGCGGCCCGGCCGGCTTCCACCGGCTTGGGCGCCTCGACCACGACGATCGGCTTGGGTGCCGCCTGCTGCTTGGCAATGTCTCTCAGATAGTCGCCCGGCCCCTTCTGGAACCAACCAACCTCAAAACCCCCGTCCTTCAGCGACTGGAACTTAACCTTGGCGTCGGCCAGATTGCCGGCCTTGTATTCCGCAACGGCCTGGGCGAACGCGGCCCGCTGAGCGGCGACGGCCTGCTCGGCAACTTTCACCTGTTCGGCCTTGGCCTGCTCCTGGGCCTTTTCGCCCAGCGCGAGCTGCTCCAACGCCTTGCGGCGGGTGCCCTGATCGGCAAAACGATTCCGGGCCGCCGCCTTGTAATGCGCCACGGCCTGATCGGGCTGACCGGCCTGCAACGCCGCCTCGCCCTGCTGGAATTCACCGCGAGCCGCCTGACGCTGCGCCGCGGCGGCCGAAGCTTCGGCCAGCGACCGCGCCAGTTCCTTGCGGCTCTTGGCCGGCAAACTTTCGGGTTTGATCTGCGAGAGCGTCGCCTGCGCCTCTTCGTATTGTTTCTGTTCGAGCTGCTCCACGCCCTGCTTGAGCAACTCATCGCTCTGCGTCGCGGCCGCGGACACCGTCACGGCGCCGGAGTCCTGGGCATACAACCGGTTGAATTCAATCAGGCCCACCGGCAAGGCCAACGCAACAGCCAGCCCCAGGGCCATGAACCGGCGATGACGGCGATCCCGGACGGGACCAGACGCCGACGCACTATGTTTGGAAGATGAAGCATTGAAGCCAGAGCGATTGAAGAACACGGCGTTCCTCCTGATGGATGTCGTTCAGCCGCACGCCACTGCGGCCGACAAAAACTCGCGCTACGACGCTGAAAACCGCCCGCAGACTCAATTCCCCGCTCTGCCGGGTCGGCAGGCTGAAGGTCGATCATGAGTGCGGTGTCGGAGCATGCGCGGGAGAACCGGTCTGATGCAACGTCTACTGGTGCTGATTCTGTTTCCCGGGCCTTACATCGCCCTCGGCGGAAACGGGTAGCGGAGACGACAACCCCTGCGGACGCGAAACCATCCAGCCATTTCGCACCACGGTTGCCAAGCGTCCAGATAGCCCGCTGTCGCCTTGCAGCCATGCAATCCCAAGCCTCGGCAGTTTACACGCTCACGCGAGAAACGCCAGAGCTCGCAACAAAACCCGGCAGCGAAAAACCCTTACCAGAGTAATCTCGCCAACACGGTCGCCACGCCGGATTTTCCGACATGGCGTTCCCAGTCTAAGCGAACCGATCCATTGATGCAAATAAAATTGGCACCGTCACCTACGCCATAGCTCCAACGTCATTTCTACAACGCTTGGTTGTATGAGGTGCAGGCAATCCGTGCAACGCCCATTTTCTCCGCCCGACCTCAATTTCCTCCCGCCGCCTCCGCCAATCGCTCCCACACCCGCCGGATCGCCGAGGCCCAATCCCCCGCCTCCGCCTGACGAAACAGCCGCATCGTCGGATACCACGGGCTGTCCTCCCGCCCCAGCATCCACCGCCAATCCGGTACGAACGGCAGCAGAGTCCACACCGCCTTGCCCATCGCCCCCGCCAGATGCGCCACCGCCGTATCCACCGTAATCACCAGATCCAAATTCGCCACCAACGCCGCCGTGTCCGCAAAATCCCCAATCCCCGCCGTCAGATTCACCAGCTTCATCCCCGCCGGCGGCGGCACCGCCTGCGCCGAGCCCGGCCCCTTCTGCAAACTCACCAGCGTCACCCCCTCCACCTGCGCCAGCGGAGCCAATAGCCGCAACGGACAGGACCGCCGCCGGTCATTCACATGCTGCGGACTGCCCGACCATGCCAGCCCCACCTTCAGCCGCCCCTCACACACTTGCAATCGTTCCCGCCACTTGGCCACCCGCTGCGGCTCGGCCGAAATGTACGGCACTTGCGCCGGAATCGTCTCCAGCCTCGTCCCCATCGCCAGCGGCACGCTCAACAGCGGACAATACGCATCGAACGGCGGCAGCGCCGCCCCCTTCATCACCACCCGCTCAATCCCCCGCACGCTCTTCATCAGCGGCGCCAGGTCCGACGGACATTGCAACACCACCCGCACCCCCTGCTCCGCCAACAGCGCCGCATAACGCACAAACTGAATCGTGTCCCCGTTCCCCTGCTCGGTCCACAGCAGCAGCGTCCTCCCCGCCATCGGCTCCCCACGCCACAACGGCCGGTCCAAATCCGGGCGCTTCTCCGGGAAATTCCTCGCCTCCCACCTCCGCTCGTATTCCCGCCAACCCCGCTCCAAATCCCCTTTCACCAGCAGCAGCAGCCCTCGCGCCCCCGGCGCGTCGCTATGATCCTTGTCCAATTCCAGCACCCGCTCCAGTGCCGACAACGCCTCGTCCACCCGGTTCTGTTCCTTAAGCCGGCCCGCCAGATCAAACCAGGCCTCCGCGTCCCCCGGATTCAAACGCACCGCCTCGCGCAGATAAACGACCGCCCCGGCCGTCTCATCCACTTCCCCCAGCGCCTTGCCCAGATGATGCTGCGCCTGCGCCACTGCGGCCGCAGCGCCACCGCCCGCCTGAAACACTCCACCGCCTCGGCAAACTTCTTCTGCCGGGCCAACACCACGCCCAGCCGATCATGCGCCTGGGGCGTCTGCGGCGCCCGCGCCAATCCCGCCCGATAAGCCGTTTCGGCTTCGACCAGCTTGTTTTGATTTTCCAAAGTCACCGCGAGATGGAAGTACCCCTCCGCCTCCCCCGGATAGGCCTGCACCACCTGCCGACACAGCGTCTCGGCCTGCCCCAGCCGCCCCGCCTGTTGATGCGCCTGAACCTGCGCCAGCATGTCCCGAATCGAATCCTCCGCCATAGGCCGCAGATTATAATGCCCCAGAACACCGCGTCTATTTTGGATTTTGGATTTTGGATTGTAGGGGCGACGCATGCGTCGCCCCTGCGAATACAGGCGGCATCCACATCCGCCTTTCAATCCAAAATCCGAATTCCAAAATCCAAAATCTCCCCCCTCTCTTTCCCTGCCCCCAAAGCCGCCATACACTTCTGGCGCCGATGAGCAAGCTGTCATTTAATATCGACGCCGTGGTGACCGGGCGGGCGCGCCTGACCCTCGCCCAAGCCTTGGAGCTGTATCAACACGCCTCCCTGCACGACCTGGGCGCCTGGGCGTCGGCCGTCAGCGCCCGCCTGCATCCCGAGGACTACCGCACCTACGTCATCGACCGCAACATCAACTACACCAACGTCTGCACCGCCCGCTGCACGTTCTGCGCCTTCCGCCGCGACCACGACGACGCCGACAGCTATACCCTCGACCACCAGGCCATCGGCCAGAAAATCTCCGAACTGCTGGCCATCGGCGGCACGCAGGTGCTCATGCAGGGCGGCATGAACGACCGCCTGCCCATCGAGTACTACGAAGACCTGCTGCGCTACATCAAACGCGCCTTCCCCACCGTCCACGTCCACGCCTTTTCCCCGCCGGAGTTCGTGGAGTTCGAGCGGTTCTTCCAGATGGACGTGCGCGACATCCTCCGCCGCTTCCGCGCCGCCGGTCTGGACACCATCCCCGGCGGCGGCGGTGAAATCTTCGCCCCCCGCGTCCGCCGCCGCATCGGCCTGGGCAAATGCGACGGCCAGGACTGGCTCCGCGTCATGCGCGTCGCCCACGAAGAGGGCCTGAGCACCTCCGCCACCATGCTCATCGGCCACCTCGAATTCGTCCGCGAACGCCTGGAACACCTCGACGCCCTGCGCGACATGCAGGATTACGCCCGGATGCTGCAAACCAACACCCGCAACCCCGACACCCTCCGCCAAATCCAGGAAAAATGGCCCGCCGTCTTCGCCAAATCCGCATTCAACCCCGCCTCCCCTTCCCCCTCCCCCGCCGGCTCCTACACCGCCTTCATCCACTGGCCCTTCCAGCGCGACAACACCCCCCTGGGACGGGCCAAAGAATGGGATCCGGCCCAGCACGGCCCCTTCGACGAATCCACCCACGAAGACGTCCTTCGCGGCCGGGTGGTCCGCATGGCCGGCGCCGACGAATACCTGCGCATGCTGGCCATCGCCCGCCTCTTCCTGGACAACATCCCCTCCCTGCAAAGCAGTTGGGTCACCATGGGCCCCAAAATCGGCCAGCTCGCCCTTTTCTTCGGCGCCAACGACATGGGCTCCATCATGATGGAAGAAAACGTCGTCAGCGCCGCCGGCACCACCTACTCGCTCAACGAGCGGGAAATCTGCCGCCTGATCCGCGACGCCGGCTGGACCCCCGCCCAGCGCGACCAATACTATAAGGTATTGCACCGCCACGACGGCCCCACCTCCCCCGACCTGCGCCCCCTGCCCCACCCGCCCCTGCGACACGTCCAGCAACTGGACAAACAATACATCGGCGCCGCCCCCGGCCTCGACGACGGCCAGGATCGCAACCCAAGCATCCAACTCCCCCTGCTGGGCGAAGCCCAGTAACTCATCGGTTTTCAGACCCCAGACACACTCCCCTCCCCTGCCGGAACATCGGCCGGCCTCCCGACCCGTCCTTCGCCGTAGACGCAGTCCACAGCTCTCGCCATTAAGCTTGTCAGGGACAGCTCTTAACTCGCCAATACCCTGGCTTCCAGCAACGTACAGACGTTCCAAGCTGGGAAATATCTACCGGATATACCCTCTAAATCTTCTACATTCTGACACCGCAGCCCTTCACGAATCGTCTAAATATTAAGCACGAAAATATGAATTGTGAAAACGATTAAAAAATAGGCACTGGCAGCTTGGCCACCCCATCACCAAACCAACAACCGCACAGGAAAGCGAAAAAGACCGGCAAGGCTTATAGATCTTAATAAAAAAACTTACATAAGTCATTTTTAAGGCAAAACTTTGCTTTACGCCATTAAACAGCATCCCTCCGATGCTTTTAGCACGGGCTGAAAAGCCGTATTTTCCCCCGCCAATTTCAAATCCACACCCGCTAGGTTTGATTTGTTGAGATTGCCATCCTACTGTGCATCCGTCGAGCCATCGGGATCAAACCGTGTCGATGGCTCATTTATTAAACACGGTGTACTCCCGATCAATCGCGGGCTCGGAAAGAGAAAGAAAATGAAAAAGAAGAATAAGCATTTACTTGCGGCAGTCGCAGGCGTGTCAGCTTTGTCCAGTTTGCTCTCCTCGGCCGAGGCCGCAAGCCGAATCTGGAGCGGTGGCGGAACGGACAACAACTGGTCCACCGCCGGCAACTGGGGCGGGACCGCCCCCAAAGCCGGAGACACTTTAACCTTCGGCGGAACCATCGGCCTCAACAACACCAATGACCTGACCGCCTATTCCAACCTCAACGGCATCACCTTCAGTTCCGGCGCAGCGCCTTTGCCCTCGGCGGCAATGCCATCGCCCTTTCCTCCGGCATCACCAACAACAGCGCCAACACCCAGACCGTCAACCTGGGCATGAAGCTGAATACCGCCACCGTCAGCCTCTCGGCCACCTCCGGCAACCTGGTCCTCGGCGGACTGATCGAACTGAATGCCAAAACCCTCTCGGTTGATGCCTCGGCCGGTCGTAACCTCACCTTCAGCGGCGGAATCGGTGGCACCGGGACTCTCAAGTTCACTCAGGGCAGCTCCCTCCTCAGCGGCCCCAACACGTTCACCGCCAGCAGCGTCACCTTGGACAGCTCCGCCAACACCAACGTCCCCGTCTCCGTGGACCTCGGCTCAAATAACTCCATCTCCGTCACCGGCAATACCATCCTCAAAGGCAAAACCGGATCCCTCGCCACCCTCTCCATCAGCGGCGGAACCTACGATGCCACCGGACAGAGCATCCTCTTGAGCAACGCCGCTTCAAACCTGGCTCAATTCGACATAGGCGGCACCACCTTCGTCAAAGCCGACAGCCTCGAAGCAGCCCAAAAAGGCACGGGCACCGTCAACCAAAGCGGCGGAACCCTCGCCGTCACCAGCACCACCGCCTCCGCCAGCACCGGCTTTTGGCTGAACCATTACGCCAACAACGCCGTCGGAACCTACAACCTCAGCGGCGGCGAGCTCCAGGTCAACACCTGGGCCGCAACCAACACGGGCAATGCCACCTTCAACTTCAGCGGCGGCACCATCCGGCCCTACAGCCAGAACCTGGCCATCGGAACCGGCATCACCCTCACCGGCAGCAACGGCGTCATCTCCAGCACCGACGCCGCCGGAACCGCCCGCACCATCACGATCAATAACGCCATCGGCCAGGACGCCACCGGCAACCGCGGCATCACCTTCGCCGGCGGCGGCACCATCAACCTCGGCGCCTCCAACACCTACACCGGTGAAACCAAAATCAACTCCGGCCTGGTAACCCTGCAAAGCGGCGGCACCCTCTCCAGCACCAAGTTGAACGTCGCCGGCGGCACCTTCAATTACTCCGCCAGCACCAACGCCGCCCTGCCGGCCCTGACCAGTTTGAAGGGCGCCGGCACGGTCAAAACCCCCGCCGGCGGAACCGTCTCCCTGGCCTCGGGCGGAACGCTCGCTGCCGGCAACGCCGGAATCGGCACGCTGAACGTCACCGGCAGCCTGGCCCTCAACGCCAACAGCGCCACCGAAATCGAACTGGGCGCCAGCGGCACCTCCGACAAAACCGCCGTCAGCGGCAACTTGATACTCGGCGGCACCGTCAAGCTGGCTGATACCACCGGTGGAACGGCTGGCGGACGCTATACCATCTTCACCAACGGCGGAACCCGCAGCGGCTCGCTGGCCGTGGACAACGCCGCCACCAGCTATCATGGCGTGGCCAATACCGCCACCGCCGGCAGCGTCTACCTCGACCTCTACCGCCTGGCTTCGGCCAACTCCATCGGTACGGTCAACTTCGGCACCGTCATCACCGGCGGCACCACCTCGCGCACCCTGAGCATCCAGAACACCGCCGCCAACGACGGCTACAGCGAAAAACTCGACGCCTCCATCGGCAGCGCCACCAGCGGCTTCACCGCCGGCGGTTCCTTCACCGCCCTGACCGCCGGCTCCACCAACAACAGCAGCCTGGTCGTCGGCATGGACACCAGCGCGGTCGGCGCCAAAACCGGATCGGCCACCCTCGCCTTGAACTCCAACGGCAGCGGCACCAGCGGCTACGGCACGACCGCTTTGCCCACGCAGACCGTCAACTTCGTCGGCGATGTGCTCGATCACGCCTCGGGCTCGCTGACCGCCTCGGCCAGCTTCGGCACCGTCATCACCGGGGCCTCGGTGGCCAATCAGTCGGCCGTACTCTCCAACGCCGCCGGCCATCGCGCCGGCTTGCAGATCACCAGCCTCGGCGGATTGAGCGGCGCCACCCTCGGCGACAAAATCACCGCCGGCGGCAGCGTTGCCCTCTCGGCCGCCGTCAACACCGCCACCGTCGGCGCCTACAGCCAGAGCTACACCGTCAAGACCACCGACGACACGAGCATCGCCGGCTACACCGCCCAGGCGGACAAAATCTTCACCGTCACCGGCACCGTTCTGGACCACGCCGCCGGCAGCGTTTCGGTCACCTCGGGCAACAACTTCACCGTCCTGGCCGGGGCCGGTAACCTCAGTGCCCTCATCAACCTCACCACCCAGGCCACCAACGCCGACGGCAAAAGCCGGGCACAGTTGCAGGTCAAGAGCCTCAGCAGCGGCCTGACCGGCTCCACCGGATTGCTTGGTTATGGCAATCATGCCTACACCCTCGGCTTCGACATCGGCGTCACCGCCGGGCTCAAAAACATCGCCTACAGCATCACCGCCGGCGACAATCAGAGCCTCGCCGGCGCTCGGCCGACAACTACCTGGTCTATGGCGGAACCGTCACCGGCACCGTCTATAAGGCCGCTTCCATCACCGCCACCTCCCAGGCTTCCCGCCTGAACGCCGGCGACACGCTGAGCTTTATCAACCTGACCGATAGCTACCGCGCTTCGGCCAAAGTGACCAGCTTGTCGGTCTCCGGCACCGGCTTCAACATCTCCGGCTTGAGCGCGGGCAACGTGATCGGCGCCTCCGCTCCCAACAACGCCAGGGGCGGCACCGTCACCTTCTCCAGCCCCGGCAACATCCTCAACGGCGCCAAGCTCACCGGCACCGCTCAGGTCGCGCTGACCAACTCCTTGGCCGACGGTTCGGCCCTCACCGGCGCCAGCACCGGCGACGTCGGCACCTACAGCTACACCCTCGCCGGCACCGTCAGCGGCAACGTCGCCGGCTATGGCATCGCCCAAACCGCCAGCCTCTCCGCCGGCGATTCGCTGGCGGGCCTCGCCTCCAGCACCCTCCACAACACCGCCTCCATCCTCTCCGGCACCGCCTCCGCCTCCGGCACCCTCAGCGAAACCTGGCGGGCCAAGACCGGCAGCGAAACCCGAGTCCACAGCGACGTGGTCGCTGTAGACACGTCCCAAGTGCAGAGCGGCAGCTACGTCCTGCAAATGAGCTACGACGAAGCTGACTTGGGCGGCAAGAGCGAATCCCGCCTGGCCTTGGGCTCTCTCAACGGCAGCACCTGGACCAAAGCCGCCACCGGCGCCAAGTACACCGGAGCCTACACCGGGCAAACCACCACCGTGGGCGACTGGGGGATCGACACCACCAGCAACACCGTCTGGGCGGTCGTGAATCAGAGCACCCAGTTCGGCGTCGTCGCCAGTGTCGATCCCGTCTATACCCTGAACGTTTCGGCGGCTTCCCGCCGAATCATGGCCGGGACCAGCACCAACGTCACCACCACGCTGACCAATACCGCCCTGACCGATGCCGAAAGCATCAGCTACTCCGGCCTGGGCGCTGTTCCGCCGACCTACCTGACCGGCTCGGCGACCAGCGGCTCGGCCCTGGCCAGCGGCAGTTCCGTCAGCAACGTCCAGGTCTTCAAGGCCTCGACCGGTGATTACACCCTGACCGCCTCCGGGACCGTCACCGGTGACAACGGCAGCACCGCCACCCAAAGTGGCGCCTCCGGTTCGACCACCATCACGGTCTTCAACCCCATTGAGATGGTCGCCTCCAGCAGCTACAACACTTTCGCCTCCGGCGAAAACAAGCTGGTCGTCAGCGGCGCCAACGGCAACTACGTCTTCACCCCCGCCGCCAACGCCGCCGGAACCCAAAGCGCCTTCGTCAACGTGGACACCAGCAACGCCAGCGGCTTTGCCGCCCCCGAATACGTGCTGCTGGCCTTGGGCGGGGTGTCGGGTCTGAACAACCTGACGGCCCGGGACGTGGCCTTGGCGATCAACGGCTCGGGCCTGAGCGGGGTGACAGCCACCTACAACGGCCAGAACGACGCGACCAACAAGATGCTCTCCGACTGGTCGGGCTACGCCCACTACAAGGACGGCGGCTTCACGCAGGACTTTGACGTGCTGGTGAAGTTCGACAGCTTCGACGCCGCCAAGAGCGTGCTGGCCTTCGACTTCAGCCAGATCGACGGCGGCGTGTCCGTGTCGGCCATCGGCGTGGTGCCGGAACCGACCAGCCTGGGTCTGATGGCCCTGCCGGCCTTCGGCGCTTTGGCCCGCCGCCGCAAGCAAAGACTGAAATAACTTGGATCTCAAAATAGTTCCAAGTCACCTTGCGAACCCCGGCCAGGAAATCTCTCTCCTGGCCGGTTTTTTGGATAGGCCCATCCTCATCGCGCAATTCACTCCGTCATTGTGCCATTGCGTCCGAACTTCTCTTCACTTGTAAAGATACAGTCTCAGGCATAGAATACCGATAATGAATGATGAGCAACTTGTGAGGAATATCACCCAAAAGTTGCTCGCAAAGCCCGGCCGGTAAGCGGATGGCCGGACTTCAGTTAGGCCCTTTGACGCAACATCTCGCGGCCGGCTTTCGTCCGCGAGGGTTTTTTGAACGTGGACTATTTCGGAGCCCAATTCGCGCAGATTCTTGCAGCCACCTCGGGTGCGGCGACGCTGTCGCTGTGTCTCGTGCTGGCGTTGCTGGTCTTGGAGCGGTCCTGTCAGACCCCCGGTCTGACGGCGGCGATCCTCCTGCAGCGGGATCCCCTGGCCGCTGCTTACCAGCCTGTCGCGAGAGTCCGGTTCTCCGCCGGACTGTCGGCATCCTTGCCTGCACGGGCTCCGCCCACTTTCCTGTCGCGGCGACGTCGCATCACCCCGTCGGGTTTCCCCCGGCTATGATGCCCACGTCGCCCGGACGCGCCGCGTCCGGTCAAATCAGCCTTCCCCGTTAATCCGCAAATGAGTTCACAGCCGTCCGTTTGCGCACGGACGACTGTCTGTACAGGAGAGGGGAACTGACTATGACACCCATGATGTTCATCGCCCTGGCGATCGGCTTTGTTCTGGGCTTCGCGGGCCTGTTCGCGTTTCTTCACTTCAGCGGCCGCAGCACCCTGGCCCGAGCCAAATCCGAGGCCGAGCAGATCCGCCACAAGGCCCAGCTCGAGGCCGAAACCCGCGCCAAGGAAATCGCCCTGACCGCCAAGGACGAGCAGCTCAAGCTCAAGGCGGCCTTCGAGCGGGAAACCGAATCCGCCCGCAACGAAATGCGCCAGCAGGAACAGCGCCTCTCCAAGCGGGAAGACACCCTCGACCGCAAGCTCGACACCCTCTCGGTGAAGGAAAAAAATCTCGACGATCTGGAAAACCGCCTCACCCGCCGCGAGCAATCCGTCGCCGCCAAGGACGAACAGTTGACCGAACTGCTCCGCAAACAGCGGGAACAGTTGCTGCAAATCACCCGCCTCACCCCCGATCAGGCCAAGGAAATGCTGCTGAAGCGCATCGAAGACGAGTGCAAACGCGACGCCGGGGCCATCATCCAGCAGATCACCGAGCAGACCCAGGAAGAGGCCAAGGAAAAGAGCCGCCAGATCATCCTCCAGGCCATCCAGCGCTACGCCGCCGAGCAGACCGCCGACCACACCGTCAGCACCGTGACCATCCCCTCCGACGACATGAAAGGCCGCGTTATCGGCCGCGAAGGCCGCAACATCCGCTCCTTCGAAAAAACCACCGGCGTGGACGTCATCATCGACGACACCCCCGGCGTGGTCGTGGTGAGCTGCTTCGATCCCGTCCGCCGCGAAATCGCCCGCATCTCCCTGGAACGCCTCGTGCAGGACGGCCGCATCCACCCCGCCCGCATCGAAGAAGTCGTCGCCGCCGTCGGCAAGGAAGTGGACGAGGAAATCGTCAAGATGGGCCGCGAAGCCGTGCAGGAAGCCAACCTCGTCGGCATCGCCAAGCCCATCATCCCCATGCTCGGCCGCCTCGGCTACCGCACCAGCTACGGCCAAAACGTCCTCAAGCACTCCCTGGAAGTCGCCTACATCTCCCAGGTCATCGCCGACGAACTCGGCCTGGACGGCAACCTCGCCCGCCGCTGCGGTCTGCTGCACGACATCGGCAAGGCCATGGACCACGAACAGGAAGGCGGCCACCCCCAACTGGGCAAGGAATTCCTCCGCCGCTTCAACGAATGCGAAGCCGTCCTCAACGCCACCGAAGGCCACCACGGCGACGTCCCCGCCACCACCCCCTACACCCCCATCGTTATGGCCGCCGACGCCATCAGCGCCAGCCGCCCCGGCGCCCGCCGCGAAAGCCTCGAACGCTACGTCAAACGCCTCCAGGATCTGGAAGACCTGGCCATGGGCTTCGACGGCGTGCGCCAGGCCTACGCCATCCAGGCCGGCCGCGAGGTGCGCGTCATCGTTGACGCCAAGCAGGTGGACGACAAGATCAGTTGCAAGATCGCCCGCGACATCGCCAAGAAGATCGAGCAGAGCCTGACCTACCCCGGCGAAATCAAGGTCACCCTCATCCGCGAAGTCCGCAGCGTCGAATACGCCCGCTGAACCCGATCCTTCATCCCGCTATTCCAATCGCCCGGCATCCCCCGATGCCGGGCGTTTTCGTTTCGCCGCCGCCCATCGGGCGGCGCGTCCTAGAATTAAACGATGTTCAAACTCAAACGCGCCTACGATTCACCCGCCCCGAACGACGGCTTCCGCGTCCTGGTCGAACGCCTCTGGCCCCGCGGCGTCTCCAAAACCCAAGCCGCCCTCGATCTGTGGCTCAAGGACGTCGGCCCCAGCACCGAGCTGCGCAAATGGTTCGGCCACGACCCGGCCAAATGGCCCGAATTCCGCAAACGCTACTACCGCGAGCTGAAAACCCACCCCGACCTGCTGCAAACCCTGCGCGACAGATCCGCCGCCGGCCCCGTCACCCTCGTCTACGGCTCGCGCGACCAGCAACACAACGCCGCCGTCGCCCTTAAGGAATATCTCGAAAGTCACAAGCAATAATCGTTCCCCGCGGGCGTTGAATAGAGGGGAAGGAGCAGATTGTGAAAACAATTCTCGGCTTGGCGGCAATAGTGGTGATGATGGGGGCGGCAGCGCATTCGGCGGACCTGCCCTACCGCATCGTCGGCACCGGCCAAACCCACTGCTACGACGACCAGGGTCAGGTCATCTCCCCCAAACCCGGCGAGCCCTTTTTCGGCCAAGACCCCCAGCATCCCGCCCCCGCCCCCGCCTACCGCGACAACCACGACGGCACCATCACCGACCTGAATACCGGTTTGATGTGGGTCCAGGCGCGGGGCACAAAGATGACGTGGGATGAGGCCGTCGCCGGAGCCTCCGTCTGCCGGGTCGGCGGCTATCACGACTGGCGCGTGCCCTCCATCAAGGAACTCTACTCCCTGATCAACTTCTCCGGCGGATTCCACTTCTCGGCCGACGAATCCACGCCCTACCTCGACACCCGCTTCTTCCAATTCCAATACGGCGACGAAGACCACGGCGAGCGCGCCATTGACTGCCAGGACTGGTCCAGCACCCAATACGTCAGCACCACCATGAATGGCAACCCCACCGTCTTCGGCGTCAACTTCGCCGACGGTCGGATCAAGGGCTATCCCAAAATCCATCCCGGCCCCCACGGCATAGGCCGCACGGCCCACAAGCTCTACGTCCGCTACGTCCGCGGCAACCCCCGCTACGGCCTAAACGACTTCCACGACAACGGCGACTCCACCATCACCGACCTGAACACCGGTTTGATGTGGACCAAGGCCGACAGCCACCTTGGCATGAACTGGCCGGACGCCCTGGCCTGGGTACAAACCAAAAACGCCCAAAACTACCTGGGGCACAACGACTGGCGATTGCCCACCGCCAAGGAACTTCAAAGCCTCGTCGATTACCGCCGCGCCCCGGCCGTCACCCATTCCCCGGCCATCGATCCCCTTTTCCAGACCACCGCCCTGCCCGACGGCGACTACCCCTTTTTCTGGACCAGCACCACCCATCTGGACGGCCCGCCCGACATGCAAGGCCGCTTCGCCGTCTACGTCGCTTTCGGCCGAGCCACCGGCTGGATGCAATTTCCCCCCGGCCGAGGCGACTACCGCCTCCTGGACGTCCACGGCGCCGGCGCCCAGCGCAGCGACCCGAAAACCGGCAACCCCGCCCAATACCCCCACGGCCACGGCCCCCAAGGCGACGTCGTCCGCATCCAAAACTTCGTCCGCTGCGTTCGCACCGCCACAGATAACACCAGCCACTAAAAAGCCTTACCGCACTCTATTCGCAGCCCATTCCGTTTCGCGGCGGCCCTCCGGGCCGCGCTTTCTCCAGGTCATTTCAAGCTTTTTCTCATCCCGCGGGAGATTTTCCCCCTTCCCGCCCCCAGCCAGGTCCAATAATACGTATAATAATGCGCTACCAACGGGTTCAGACCCTTTCCCGGATGTTCACGCCACGGACGGCATCGAAGGTTGCCCAAGCGATGCGAAAAGTCCTGCGTACCATTCCCAAGCGAAAGCTCGCCCGCCGGCTGGCCCTGGCCGCCTGCTTGACGTTACCCGTAGGCTTGATCGGATCGGCCGCCGCCTCTTCCTCGCAGCCCGTCCGTCTCACCGCCGCCCGACCCCACAAACTCTGGATGCTGGTCACCGCCTACTGTCCCTGCAAGGAATGCTGTGGCCAACGCGCCCGCGGCATCACCGCCAGCGGACGCCACGTCACTTACAACGACGGCCACTTTGCCGCCGCCGACACCACCCTGCTCCCCTTCGGCTCCGTCGTCCAGATCCCCGGCTACCACGACGCCCGCCCCGTCGAAGTCATCGACCGCGGCCAACTCATCAAAGGCCGCCGCCTCGACGTCTTTTTCAAAACCCACCGCCAAGCCAAGGAATGGGGCCGCCACTGGATCCTCGTCACCATCGCCCCAGATAGAAATGATGAACGATGAATTATGAATTATGAAGGAGGAAAGAAGAGCAGTTAATAAAAGCTGGTTTGCTTCCTCCTTCATCATTCATCATTCATCATTCTGACTTCTCTCTCCCATGCGGATGCCGGTGCGACAAAATATGCGGCCGCTCCAGGTCGTGATCGAGCATCAGCCGCTCGTCATTCAACAACTCCAGCGCCGGGCCTTCCGCCGCCACCTGTCCCTTGTCCAGAATAATCACCCGCGAACACAACTCGGCCACCAGTTCCAGATCGTGGGTGGCGATCAACTTGGTGATCGGAATCTGCCGCAACAGCGTCTTCAGATCCCGTTTGCTCTTGGGATCAAGGTTGCTGGTCGGCTCATCAAGCACGAGCAGTCGAGGCTGACAAGCCAATACCCCCGCCAGGCAAATCCGGCGTTTTTCCCCGCCGCTCAAATGGTGCGGGGCGCGGTTCTCAAACCCGCTCAACCCCACTTTGCCCAGACAGTCCGCCACGCAGGCGCGAAGATCCCCGTCGCCCAACCCAAACTGTCGGGGGCCGAAGGCCACGTCTTCAAACACCGTGGGACAGAAAAGCTGGTCGTTGGGATCTTGAAACAGCAGCCCCACCTGCCGACGAATTTCCGGCAGATTGTCCGCCGCAATTCCCCGCCCGAAAATTTTCACGCTCCGCCCGTCAGGGCGAGACTCCGGCAGCAGGCCGTTCAAATGCAGCAGCAGCGTGCTCTTGCCCGCGCCGTTGGGGCCGACCAGCCCGACGCACTCCCCCTCGCCCACGCCAAAGCTCACGCCGCGCAGGGCCGGCGTGCCGTCGGCATAACGAAACCGCAGATCACAAACCTCCAGCGCCCGATTCATCGCCACCCCCGGGCACACATCGCCCAGTAAATCCGCTCGGCCCGTTCACTGGCGCGAATGAACAAATGACTGATCACCCCCGCCAGGTTCTGCCAGGCGTGCGACCGCCCGGCCGTAAAACTCCGGCTGGCGCGGGCCCGGGTCATCCGATCCGACTCCTCCACCAGCACGAACAAATACCGATACATCAGCGCCAAGGTCGTCACCAGCAACGACGGCACACGCGCACCGCGCAGCACCCGCAACAACTCCGCAAACGGCGTCGTGCCGGCCAAAAGAATCATCGTCAGCAGACAAAGCGTACTCTTGACCACCAGCAGCCCGAACGCCTGCCACCCCCCGGCCTGAAACAGCGCCAAAACCGCCACGCCCAGCACGAACGGCTCCAGCAGCAGCAACCGCCGCAACAGAAAACCCCCCGGCACGCGCCCCATCCACGCCGCCGCCAGCAACACGACCGCCGCCCCGGCAAGCACCACCCCGCCGTGCCACCCCGTCAGCACGATCGTCAGAATCATCCCCAGCGCCCCGGTCAGTTTCAGCACCGCCGGCAACCGATGCACCGGGCTGTCCGTGCGACTGTGAACGTCAAGAAAATCCGGGCGAATGCGAAACATGTTCTAAAAGCCTCTTCGTAGCACGGGCTTCCAGCCCATGTCACCTGTTTTCAAACCTGCTCTATTGATCCACGATAGGACTATCCGTCTGATTCGGAGCTTGCGGATTCGGAACCAGCACACGGGCCAGCACCGCCGCCAGAACAAACACGACCACCACCCCCACCGCCCCGGCCGCCGAAACCGCCAGCGCGCCCGAACCCAAACCCGGCATCTGATATTCCGGCGCCAACGGCTTCACCAGCGGATGCTCCGCGGCCTTGCCCGCAAACCCCAGCATCTGCGCCGTCTTGTCCAACCCGTCCGGCAGCGACGACGCCAGCGGCGAAACAAACAGCGCCACGCCCAGGCTGATCAGCAGCCCGTACAAAGCCAACTCCCCATAGCGCACCGTCGCCGGCGCATCGCTCGGCTGGAAAAGCTCCGGGCGATTGGCGCAATCACCGTCAGCACCAGCACCGTGATCACCGCCTCGCCAATCCCGATGAGCATGTGAACGTAAGCCATCGCGGGAAGGACGACGGACCATTTAACGGTGCCCGAAAACGACAACTCCGCGGCACAGCAGACCGCCGCCAGAACGGTCGTACACCACGCCGCAACCGCCGCCGCCAGCAACCGCCCGCGCAAACCCGAAAACAGCCGCGTCAGCAGGTGATAAATAATCCATCCCCCCACCGCGCCGACCAGGGCCATGTTGAAAACATTCGCCCCCAGCGCCAGCACTCCCCCGTCGGCAAACAGCAGACTCTGCACGATCAAGACGGCCGAAATCACCACCACCGCCGGCCCCGGCCCCAGCAACGCCGCCGTCAACACCCCGCCCACCAGATGCCCGGACGTGCCCCCCAGAACCGGAAAATTAATCATCTGGGCGGCAAAAACGAACGCGGCCGCCAGCCCCATCAGCGGAACACGCCGCGGCGGCAGATGCCGCCCCGCCTGCCGCAACGCCACGCCCAGCCCGGCCGCAGACACAACCGCCGCGCTCGCGGCGGTCTTCACGTCCAGAAATCCGTCGGGAATGTGCATGATGATTCACTCGCTCTCAAAAGTTCCACGTTAAACCCACCGTCGCCAGCAGATTCGGCGCATCGCCGCGCACGCCCGTCCCCACGGCCCCGTCCAATACCACCTGTTCCGACACCGACCAGCGCAAGCCCCCGTTGACGATCACCGCCGTCTCCCCGCCGCCGCTCGTAGGATGGTCGGCGTAAATCTCCACGACCGGCTCGAGCGTCTTGGTCATCTGATACCGCACCGCCGCGCCGTAGCGGAGCAGATCGCTGCTCTCGGAGTCGCTGCGGCCGGTCCAGACGTAGCTGACGTTGGCATCCACGGCCAAAACATCCGTCACCTGCCGGGTGACGATCCATGTCGCGCTGTAATCCGTCTTGCCGGTCCCCAATCCCCGCGCCCGGCTGGCCGTCGGCACCGTCAATCCCAGCGACAAGGTCTGATCCAGTCCGTATTTTTCCTGATCCAGAAACTTCCACTTGGCCCCCGGCGCAACGTCGCCGACGCTGTCCGCGTCCTTGTCCCCGTCCTCTTCCTGCCGCTTTTCCAGCAGGTAATTCAACCCCACGTTCACCTCCAGGTTCGGCAGCAGCCCGTAACCCAGGCTCAACGGCGTTTCGTAACGCGACGTGACCGGATCCGCGTCGCCGTACAACACGCCCGCCTGCACCTGAAAATGCCCGCGATCCACCGGCTCGGCGTCGTCCATCACCAGCGGCCGCGCCGCCAATGCACTGCCCGCCAGAGCCAAACTAAAAACCCATGCGGCTCTGAATGCCCGTTTCATCCGACCAAGTCCTTTCCCGTTGTGGTGATCGTCAGCTTCCCGTGCTTAACCCCCTTGGCCGCGATCAACTCGTCGGCCATCCGCCGGATCACCCCCGCCTGCCCGCGAACCACCAGCACCTCCAGGCAGTTGTGATGATCCAGGTGAACGTGCAGCGTGGAAATGATGGCGTCGTGATGGTCGTGCTGAATCGCCGTCAAAATCGCCTGAAGATGCGGCTTGTGATGATCGTAAACAATGGTGATCGTCCCGGCGATCTCCCGATCCCCAAGCTGCTGGCGATGCTCCACCAACCGATCGCGAATCATGTCCGCAATCGCCAGCGAACGGTTGTCGTACCCCTTCTCCCGAACCATCCCGTCCAAATCGCGCAGCAAAAGCCGCGGCAGCGAAACGCTGAACCGGCTGACGCGATGATGATTTCCCGATGCACTCATAGTGTTACCAACGGATAAAAAGGTAACACCGCCGAAAAATAAATCAAGCCCCCGTTTCGCCGTCGCCCGCAGGGCGACGTGTGCCGCTTAGACGAAAGAAAATTGTTTCACACGGATTCAGACATCGAACGCGATGACGCCCGCCCCGCCTGTTCCTGCGGCAGCACGCACGTCACCGTCGTCCCCACCCCCACCGCCGATTCCAGTTTGACGGTGCCGCCCAGGCCCGCGACGGCATGTTTTACGATCGCCAGTCCCAGCCCCGTCCCGCGCCCGGCGCTACCGCTGCGGGCCGGATTCACTTGATAAAACCGCTCGAAGACCCGATCCACGTGTTCGGGCGGAATCCCGATCCCCGTATCGCTCACGCTCGCCACCACCGATCCGTTCTGCCGGACGATGGCCACATTCACCGTGCCGCCGGCCGGCGTGAACTTGATGCTGTTTTCCACCAGGTTCTTGAGCACCAGATTCAGCAGCCGCTCGTCGGTCACCAACTCCGCCGCCTCCGACGCAACCGGGGCAAACTCCATCCGCACGTTCTTTTCCGCCGCCAACGACCCCAGCGACGACCGCAGCAGCGAATACACCCCCGCCGTCTTCACCGCCGACCAATGCGGCTGAAGCTGGGCGCTTTCCACCCGCGATAAATCCAGCAGGTCGCGCAACATCTCTTCCAGCCGATACAGATGCCCTTCGATAATCTGCAAACAGCGCTGCGTCTGAGGGGGATCCTCCTGGTATACCTCGCGCAGCGTTTCAAAAGCCACCTTGATCGCCGCAATGGGCGTGCGCAACTCGTGCGAGGCGTTGGCCACGAAATCCGTCTTCATCTGCATGGCGCTGGCCAGCTCGCTAATGTCGCGCAGCGCCAGCAGCACGCCTCCCGCCGCCGTCAGCGTGGCAAACGCCTGGTAGGTCGCCGTCTGCCCGCCCCGATTCAAACGCACCTGCCCTTGCACGAAAGGCGGCAACTCGCCGCCGGAATCCCGCCGACGGTCCTGAATCTCCTCAAAGATTCGCAGGATCGGCTCTTCGTTGACGACCGCCGCCACCTTTTTGCCCACGGCCTGCGCGGGCGTCAAATCCAGCAGCCGCGCCGCCGGGGCGTTGATCAACGTCACCCGCCGCTGCGAATCGGTCACCAGAATCGGCCCCGGCAGAATATCCACCAGCGCCCGCAAATCCGCCCGCTGCGCATCCAAATCCGCCACCTGCCGCTCGGCGTGCGCCGCCACCAGGTTCAGCCGCGTCGAGAAAAACCGGATGTCATCCGCCCCCCGCTCGGCCACGCGCACGTCCCACTGCCCCGCCGCCAGACGCTCCGCCGCCCGCGCCAACTCCCGCACCGGCCCGATCCACTGCCGCTGAAGCAGCAGCCCGAACAAACCGATCACCAGCACCGCCAGCCCCCCCGATGCCGCCAGCACCACCCACACCGGCGTCCCCAGCTTCACCCACGTATGCTTCGGATAACTCAGCCGCACCACCATCCCCTGCGGCTTGCCCGCATCCACCAGCTCCGCCACATACACCGCATCCTCGGAAATCGTCGAACTGTGCCGGACGATACTCCCCATATGACTGGAACTATGGCGAGCCTCAACCACCTCCGGCCGCCCGTTATGATTCTCCATCACTTCCGGCGACGCCTGACTGTCGAACAACACCCGCCCCTGTCCGTCGATCAGCGTCATCCGCGTATTGAGCACATGGGCCGCACTCTCCAGCCGCCCCCGCTGCTCGGCGGCGATTCCCCCTTCGCTCCCGCTCAACCACGGCCGCACCAGCCCCGTCAAATGATCCAAATCCCGAATCTGTTGCAGTTGCACCGTCCGCTGACCCGCCCAATAAATCACCGCCCCGCACGTCCCCACGATCATCACAATGACCGCCGCAAACGGCAAAATCAACCGAAGTAGGAAAGGACGTGGAGACATGATTTAATTATGGATTTGCAATTTGCGATTTGCAAATTGGCAATTGCAAATCGCAAATCCCCTCACTCCTCATCCGGCGTTTCCTGCAAACGGTAACCCACGCCGCGAATGGTGCGGATGAGCCAACTGGCTTCGCCCAGCTTCTTGCGGATGGCGGTGATGTGGACGTCGATGGCCCGGTCGGTCACGAACACGTCCGTGCCCATGGCCTTGTCCATCAACTGGTCACGCGTCAGCACCCGCCCCCGCGCACCCACCAGCCCCGCCAGCAGCTTGAACTCCGTCAGCGTCAACCGCACCGCCTGGCCATGAAGGCTCACCTCATGCTTGGCCGCATCGATCGTCAGCGGCCCGGCTTTCAGCAGCCCGCCGCTTTCCGTTTCCACCGGCGGCTCCTGCCGCCTCAGCACCGTGTTCAACCGCGCCAGCAGAATTTTCATGCTGAACGGCTTGGTCACGTAATCATCCGCCCCCAGCGTCAACCCCACCACCACGTCCGTCTCCTCGCCCTTGGCCGTCAGCATGACGATCGGAATGCCCGCCGTACGCGAATCCGCCTTCAACCGCCGGGCCACTTCCGTCCCTTCCATCCCCGGCAGCATCAAGTCCAGAATGACCAAATCCGGCAACTCCCGCTGCGCCGTCTCCAACGCCACCTTCCCGTCATGCACGGCCAGCGTCTCATAGCCGTTGCGCTGCAGGTTGTAACAAATCAGGTCCACCAGATCTTTTTCGTCATCCACCACCAGGATGCGCCGTTTCCCCTTGGTTTCCCTCTCGCCAATGTGGCTCATAACTCGCTCCCTGCTTGAACAACCCCAACGTTAACCATCGAACGGGGCCGCCAGATGTTATACCCCTCAACATCCCTTCTTCCCCGCCCCCCGTCAACCGATTAACCATTCCTTAACACACCCCTTACCCGTTTCGCGGTCGCCCAACGGGCAACACTCCCCCGCGCCAAACGCCCTCTCCACTGCTAAGATTCTCCCAGCATGAAGATCTACACCAAAACCGGCGACGACGGCACCACAGGCTTGATCGGCTCCGCGCGCGTGCGCAAAAGCGACCCGCGGATCGAGTGTTACGGCACCGTTGACGAACTCAACGCCGCCCTGGGCCTCGCCGCCGCCACCGCCGACGAACCCTTTCTTTCCCGTCTTCACGCCGTGCAAAACGACCTGTTCACCGTCGGCTCCCACCTGGCCACCCCTGACGTCAACCTGGCCGCCCTCGCCCTCCCCCCCTTGGACGAATCGCACATCACCCGCCTGGAAATGGAAATCGACCAGGCCGAAGCCGACCTCCCGCCCCTGCGGGCCTTCATCCTCCCCGGCGGCAGCGAACTGGCCGCCCGCCTCCACCTGGCCCGCACCATCTGCCGCCGCGCCGAACGTCTGACCGTCACTTTCGCCGAAGACCGCCCAGTCCTCCCCGCCGTCCTCACCTACCTCAACCGCCTCGGCGACTGGCTTTTCGTCCAAGCCCGTCACGCCAACCACCGCGCCAGCATCCCCGACACCCCCTGGCAAAAATAACCCCACCCCGCCATCATCCCCCTCCCCCCGTACCGCTCTTCCTCCCTCTCCCCGCAAGGGGAGAGGGTCGGGGTGAGGGGCGAGAGCAGCGAATACTACTGGCGTCCATTCGCCACCTGCGCCCAAAGCTCTCTCCCCTCACCCTAACCCTCTCCCGCAAAGGAAGAAGGAATTACTTCTCTGCGTTCCTCCGCGTCCTCCGCGGTAAAAACCCCACCCCACCCCCGCCCTACAGATATTCCCGCACATCCACCACCATCATCCCCGCGGCCTTGGCCGCGCGAATGCCCATCTCCCCGTCTTCAAACGCGCAGCAGCATTCCGCCTCCACCCCGATCCGCCGGGCCGCTTCCAGAAAAATATCCGGTGCAGGCTTGCCGTGCTCCACGTCGTCAGCCGTCACCAGCGCCTGAAAATATTCCAGCAAACTCAAGGCCGTCAGCGTCCGCGTACACAGCATCCGATCCCCTCCCGTGGCCACCGCCATCGGCAGCTTGCCGTGATACTCTTTGATCAGCTCCACCACCGGCTCAATCGGCATAGCCTGCGGAATCAGCTCCACAAACAACGCCTCCTTGCGCACGGCCGCCTCCCGCACCGGCAACACCTTGTAGCCGTGCTTCTCGTTGAGAATCTCGATGATCCGCACCGTGGGAACGCCCGCAAAGTGGTAAAACAGCGTCTCGGGAAAGTCATGCCCGTACTCGCGCAACATCTGCGACCAGGCCCGGTAATGCAGCGGCATCGTGTCGGCGATCGTCCCGTCGCAATCAAACACCAGCCCGCGAACGTGTGATGGAATCTCCAGTTTCATAGGGGCGAAAATCGTATCCACCCCCACCCCCGCCGTCCATCCACCCCCTTCAACGCCCCCCCCACTAATCGCCACACGCGTAATTGCCGATAAATAACCCAGATGATACCCCGCGCCCAATTCGCAAACCTGCCCGCCGTCCTGACGCTGGCTCTGCTCCTGCCTCTCCAGGCGCAGGCATCCGCCCCCACCACCGCGCCGACCGCCATCCATGCAACCCACGCCGCACCCGCCACCGTCCCCGCCGCACTCGTCAAACCCCTTATCAAACGCAGCCTTCCCGCCGCCTGCTTGTTCATGTTCGGCGGCACCGCCCTCTCCGGCCTGCTCGTATACCTCCTTTTCCCCCGCCGACCCGAACCCCAGCTCCCTGATCCTGCCGAACAATCTCCCGAACCTGCGCAACCCCCCGCCGAATCAGAATCCCCCGCCCCCACGCCGCCCCAGCAGTAGCACGCTGTCTCCCTTGCCGCGGAACATCACGGAAAAATCACCCCCGTTGCGGCAAAGGTCCGCCCACAACTCCTCCGCCGTATAAGGCGAATGTAGTTCTACCAACAAATACCGCACACGCCCGATCCACGCCCGGCAGTCGGCAAACACCTCCCGCTCGGCCCCCTCGATGTCGCACTTGACCAGGTCCAGCTCCCCCCGCACGTCGCACAACCGCAGCAACTCCGGCACCGCCGCCGCGCACACGGTGGCTCCCCCCTCCCCGGCCGACGCCTCGGCCATCTGCAACCCCCATTCGCCCGACGAATCCTCCAGCCGCACCCGCCGCGACTGCCCGGCCACGCACGCCCGCACCAGCCGAACCTGCCCCATCATCTTCACCGCACTCAGGTTCATCCGACAGACCCGCAGATTGCCCCGATCCGGCTCAACGGCCACCGTGCGGGCCAACGGAAACAGTTCCCGCGAAAACCGCGTAAAAAGCCCCACGTTCGCCCCCAAATCCAAAATCTGCCGCACCCCGCCCAGGTCGTGCCGCCGCAATGCGTCATACTCCCCCAATAGAAAAATCTCGTTGAGCACGTCCACATCCGTCGATCCGGCCCGAATGAAATACGGCTCGTCCGTTCCCCGCAGCCACACCCGGCATACCGGCTTTGGCACCGGCAAGCCCATCCTCCGCAGCGGCTGAGCCACCCGACTGCCCATGGCCACCGCGCAACTGCCCTTGGAGGCATACTTGCCCCGACGCTGCCACATACGCTTGATCTGCTCGAAAGTCCCCTGCCAATCCGGGGTCTGCCCCTCGGACAACCATCTCGACCACCCACTGCGCATGGATCGCTCCGCTCTTACGGACACACGCCGTCCGCAAACGCACCCACACGCCGCCGCCCGTGGCAAGACCGATGCCGTCTCCCCTTTCCCCCCACCTTACTCATCATTCTTGCCTCCGCCGCCCACCTTCCTTAGTATGCTGATACCTTCAACAAAAGGATAAACAGATGCGGATTCTTGTGGCGGACAAGCTGGCGGACGAGGGATTGGAAATTCTTAAAAATGCCCAGGCCGATTTTGACGTCAAAGTCGGTCTGAAGGAAGACGAACTGGCCGCCGTCATCGGCGACTACGAAGCCCTGGTCGTTCGTTCCGGCGCCAAAGTAACGGCCAAGGTGCTCGACAAGCCCGGCCGACTCAAGGTCATCGCCCGCGCCGGCGTCGGCGTCGATAACATCGACCTCGAAGCCGCCACCGCCAAAGGCGTTCTGGTCCTCAACACCGCCGAAGCCTCCACCTTCTCCACCGCCGAACACGCCCTGGCCCTGATGATGAGCCTGGCCCGCAGAATTCCCGCCGCCCACGCCAGCCTCAAATCCGGCCAGTTGGAATGGAAAAAACGCAGCCAGTACCAAGGCACCCAGCTCGCCGGCAAAACCCTCGGCGTCGTCGGCCTCGGCCGCATCGGTCGCACCGTCGCCTCCCGCGCCCTGGCCTTCGACATGAACGTCGTCGGCTTCGACCCGTTCTTCACCTCCCCCACCGCCCTCGACGGCAAGGTCAAACTCGTCCGCGATTTCGACGAGTTCCTCTCCCAAATCGACGTCATCACCTTCCACGTCCCCGGCGGCGACCAGACCCGACACCTGCTCAACCGCGACCGCCTCTTCAACAAGTGCAAGCCCAACCTCCTGGTCATCAACGACGCCCGCGGCGAAGTGGTCGATGAATTCGCCTTGGCCGACGCCCTGAAAGAAAAGAAGATCGCCGGCGCCGCCATCGACGTCTACGCCGCCGAACCGCCCCAAAAGGACCATCCGCTGTTCGCCCTCGACAACGTCGTGCTCACCCCCCACCTGGGCGCCAGCACCGACGAGGCCCAGACCGCCGTCTCCGTCGAGGCCTGCAAATCCATCCTCGCCTACCTCACCACCGGTGAAATCCGCGGCGCCGTCAACGCCGGCGGCATCAAACTCGACCTGCCCGCCGACGAAAAACCCTTCGCAGACCTCTCCGCCCGCATGGGCACCGTCCTGGCCGCCCTCTGCGACAAAGGCTTCAAAACCGTCACCCTCCGCGTCCACGGCCGCCGCGTCCAAAAACTGGCCAACACCCTCCTCCGCCTCGCCTGCGTCGAACTCTTCAAGCCCCACCTGGCCGACAGCTCCGTCAACGTCATCAACGTCGAACACCACGCCCGCACCCGCGGCATCGAACTGGCCCAGATCAACGAGGCCAATCCCCCCGCCGGACTCGTCGGCGACGTCGTCGAACTCCGCGCCGACCTGCCCGGCGGCGAATCCCACCGCATCCTCGGCACCGTCTACGCCGACGCCCTGCCCCGCGTCCTCCGCATCAACGGCTACTCCATGGACATGATCCCCGAAGGCCACATGGTCCTGATCGTCAACAAAGACCAGCCCGGCGTCATCGGCACCGTCGGCACCACCTTCGGCGACGCCAACGTCAACATCGCCGACATGGTCATCAGCCGCACCACCCAACCCGACGGCGTCGTCAACGCCCTCATGGTCCTCAAAACCGACAGCCCCACCCCCGACGCCCTGCTCAACCGCCTCCGCGCCCGCCCCGGCATCCTCCGCGTCCGCCCCCTGGTCCTCCCCCCCCGCGGCGCTTAAGAGAATGATGAATTAGGAATGATGAATGATGAAGGAGGAAAGAAGAGCAGTTTATAAAAGCTGGTTTTCTTCCTCCTTCATCGTTCATCATTCTGACTTCCCCCTCCCCTTCGTCTAGATCATTCGCCTCAAATCAGGTACAACCTCGCCCCATGACTGCCACCCAACTCGTTGCCATCCTCATCCCCGTCGCTTACCTGCTGGGATCCATCCCCTTCGGGCTGCTGGTCGGCCTGGCCAAAGGCGTCGATCCCCGCAAGGCCGGCTCAGGCAACATCGGGGCCACCAACGTCGGCCGGCTCCTGGGCGGTAAATTCTTCGCCCTCGTCTTCGTCCTCGACCTGCTCAAAAGCCTGCTGCCCATGCTGGTCGCCGGTTTTCTCCTGCACGGCGCCGGCGACTGGCGCAACTACCTGCTTTGGCTGCTGGTAGGACTGGCCGCCATCCTCGGCCACATGTTCAGTTGCTTTTTGAAGTTCACCGGCGGCAAAGGCGTAGCCACCAGCGCCGGCGTCATCCTCGGCCTCTTCCCCTTCTACACCTACCCCGCCCTGGTCGCCATCGCCTGCTGGATCGTTCTCTTCCTCGCCTTCCGTTACGTCTCGGTCGCCTCCATCAGCGGGGCGATCCTCTTCCCCCTGATCTACCTGACCATGGGCCTGCTCTCCGGCTGGCCGATCTTCCACCAGCAGTTGCCGCTGCTGGTCTTCGCCGTCTTCGTCGCCTTCATGGTCACCCTCAAGCACCGCGGCAACATCGCCCGCCTCCGCGCCGGCACCGAAAACCGTTTCGCAAAGCGCGCCTGAAACAATGCCGCGCCCTCTCCCGTACCAGACGTCAAAATCCCCTCTTTCGCCCCCGGATTCCCGACAAGGCTTGCTCTTCGCGTCCCCAATACGAACAGTCCCCGCCACTCAAAACTCAAAGCCCCGGATGTACATCCGGGGCTCTATTGCTGCGATCACGCCCTCGATGTCGCTTGCGGCTTCGCAAACCAACAACTCCCCGTTCCCCCCTACCGCGTATTCGACCCCATCGGCGTCGTCACGTTCCGGATCCCCCGGTTGATCGTCAGCGGCACCACCGGATTCTCCGGGCACGCCGCCGCAAACTCCTCGTAAAACTTGTTCACGAACGTCCGAACCGCCCACGCCGTCCCATCCGCCAGGCCGCAGATCGTTGTCCCCGGCATAATCCCCTGCGTCTTCTCCAACTCCATCAGCATGTCAATATCGCCGGCTCGCCCCCCGCCGGCCACGATGCGGTTGAGGATCTTGTTCATCCACGCACTGCCCTCCCGGCACGGCGTACACTGGCCGCACGACTCGTGCGCATAAAACCGCACGCAGTTGCGCAGCGCCTCCACCATGTTCGTATGCTCGTTCATCACGATCAGCCCCGCCGTCCCCAACCCCAGACACCCCCCGCGAAAACGCACGTCGTCAAAATCCAGCTTGATATCGAGTTGGTTCGTCCCCAGCACACCCATGGAAATCCCCCCGCAGATGCACGCCTTGTACTTGCCGCCTTTCATCCCCCCGCCCAACTCGTTGATGGCGAAATCCAGCGTAATCCCCAGCTCCTGCTCATAAACGCCCGGCCGGTTGACGTGCCCGGCCAACCCGTACAGCTTGGGACCGGGACTCGTCGGCGTCCCCATCGTCTTAAACCACGCCGCCCCTCGCTCGATAATGTGCGGCACACAGCACAGCGTCTCCACGTTGTTGATCACCGTCGGCCGGGCAAACGCCCCGGCGATCGCCGGAAACGGCGGCTTGTTCCGCGGCCAGCCACGCTTGCCCTCCAACGCCTCCAGCAATCCCGTCTCCTCCCCGCAAATATACGCCCCGGCCCCCCGATGCAGATAGCATTCGAGCTTGATCCCGCTGCCGAAAATCCCCTGCGGCCCGAACACCCCGTGCGCGTACGCTTCCTGAATCGCCCGCTCCAACACCTTGGCCTGACGATGATATTCCCCGCGGATAAAAATGTAGGCCACGTCGCACTGCGTGGCCATCGACGCGATGGCGATCCCTTCCAGCATCTGGTGCGGATCGTAATCAATCAGATAACGGTCCTTGAACGTCCCCGGCTCGGACTCATCGGCATTCACCGCCAGATAATGCGGCCCCTTCTTCTCCTTCGGGATGAACGACCACTTCTGCCCGGCGCTGAACCCCGCCCCGCCCCGCCCGCGCAGCCCCGATTCGCTCACCGTCTTGATGATCTCCTCCGGCTTCATGCCCAGCGCCTTCTTCAGCGCCGCATACCCGCCGCTGGCCACATAGTCGTCATACCAATACAACTTGCGCCGCGAGGGATCCTGCGGAATCCGCTTCAGCAATACCGGTTCTGTAAACGCCATGGTGTTTCTCTTTCACACACGCAAACGCAATCCACTCACAATCCATTCAATAGCCGCGACGCAACGCGTCGCGGAGCCCTCGCATACTATTCCACCGACACCGCCAGCGTCCCGCTCCCCGCCACCTCGCGCGTCTGCGGATCATACAGATCGATAAACTTCTCAATATCTCCCACCGTGCGCCGGCTGTGCCCAAAAGTCTGCAACTCGCTCTTGGCCCGCTGCTTGTCGTACCCCATCACCGACATCTGGTACGCCGCCACCATCATGCCCGTGCGCCGCACCCCCTGGCGCAATGCACCAGCACCGGCCGCGACTTCTCATCCGTCGCCACCGCCAGAAACTGCCGCACCTGCTCCGTCGTCGGCCAACCCCCCAGCGCAATGGGCACGCGCACGCACTTCAGATGGGTATGGAAAATGAACTTCATCTCCTGGGCAAACGGCTCCTGGAACATCTCCGCATCATCCACCAGCATGACAATCGTCTTCACGTCCGCCCGCCGGCAGGCGTGGGCCAGCTCCGAAACGTCGCGCACGCCGTCCCGATACAGCGCCCCGTCCTCCACGGCCATAAAGTGATACGTCCCGAACGTCTGCTTCCACAACCACACGCCAAGACCGATCAGCGCCGCCGCAATCAGCAGCAGCTTCACCAGGGAACGAACATTTCCCGTCTCCAATAGCATCGCCATTTAATGCGCCCTCTCTTCGTCCCAGTTGATCGTCGGATCCTTATAGTCTTCCGCATCCTCCGGCAGACCATCCAGCACCTTGTCCAGCGCCTCGGGCGTCAGATTCTCATGCAACACCTCGTTGACCAGCGCCACCGGCGCCGTGCCGCACGAACCCAAACACTCCATCTCAATCAGCGTGAACTTCCCGTCCGGCGTCGTCTCCCCCGCCTCCACCCCCAGCTTGCGCTTCAGATGCCGCGTCAGATCCTTCGACCGGCACACCTCGCACGCCAGCGACCGGCAAACGCCGATCAGGTACTTGCCCTTGGGCTTGAGCCAGAACTCCTCGTAGAACGTCGCCGTATCCAGCACCTCGGCCGGCGACAACTCCAGAAACGCCGCCAGCT
Source organism: uncultured Phycisphaerales bacterium (assembly GCA_963841305.1). Lineage (GTDB taxonomy): Bacteria > Planctomycetota > Phycisphaerae > Tepidisphaerales > Tepidisphaeraceae > CAWJBR01. The sequence continues at coordinate 1,690,770 of CAWJBR010000002.1, forward strand.
CCTCCATCGCCTGCCGGGAAATGTACCCGCAGCGATGCTGCACCAGATGCAGCGCCGGCAACAACACCGCCCGCTTCGTCGGATAGCGCGGGAAATAAACCTCGCGCAAGTGTGTTTTCATCTCTTCCGTAAGCGCCGGCTCCGCGGATTTCTCCGCCTCCGCCGCGCGTCGATTTTCAACAATCCATGCCATGGTAAGTTAATAATAGGACAGAATGGTAGATAAGTGAATGACGAGTCCGCCGCACACGCGCACTTTCAACGAGGCGACTTAAGCAGCGGAATAGACTGCCTTGCCGATCGGCCGCCCGGGGACGATCAAACCCGCGATGCCGACTCGCGTTCGGCCTTGTCCAGCACCCGCGCGACCTTGGCCACCGTGGCGCTGTCGGCGGTTACCTTGGCCTTTTCAATACGGTTGAGCGTCTCGGGGCGAATGCCGGCACGGCGGGCAACCTCGGCTTGCGACAAACCCACCCCCCACCGACGCTGAATGAGCTTGCGGGCCAGCCCGACCCGCATCGCCTCAACGGCCGGATAATTGCCACCCGGCAATTTGGCCGGCAGTTCCGGCCAGGCCACGTCCCCCGCCACGGAAGCGCTGCGACGCAACCGTTCGTACTCGGATTCCTCAAGGATGACGAATCGCTTTCCGGCGAGATTGACCTTTTGGGCAACCATGATTAATCCTCATAAAAACCGTCACGATGGCCGACGCGCTCGACGATGATTCTCTGTCCCTGCACCCGAAATTGCACCCGGTAATCGCCGGTTCGTATTCGGTAGTGCCCGGCTAGACCGTGCCGCAGCGGCTTGGCCCCGCTTACGGCCGGCCACTTCTCCAATCGTTCGATAATCCCCAGGATGCGGGAATAAATTGGCTCCCGCAGTTGCTGAGCCTGCTCGTAAGCTTCGGGAGTGATCTCGACATGCGCCGCCATGCCGCGCTATTGTATTCGGGCACTGACTTCTAAGTCAATGCCATTGACTCGCTGTCCGCATGCCCGTTAACGGCCGGCCTTCATTCCTACCGATCCAATTCCGCCGCAATGATGTTCAAACTCCCCAGCACGGCCACCACGTCGCTGATCAAATGTCCTTCGATCATCTTCGGAAACGTCTGGTAGTTGATATAGCACGGCGGACGCGTGCGCACCCGCCAGGGCACACTGTCCCCGGCGCTGATGACGTAATATCCCAGCTCGCCGTTGGCCGTCTCAATGCAGTGGTACACCTCCCCCTTGGGAGCCGCAAAACCCCGGTTGGTCATGATCAGCTCGAAATGCTGGATCAGCCCTTCGATGCTGCTGTAGACCTGGTCCTTCGGCGGCAGCACGTCCTTGCCCTCGGGACTCACGTTCACCGGCCCGCCGGGAATGTCATCAATAAGCTGGCGGATGATCCGCTGCGATTGTCTCATCTCCTCCAATCGCACTAGATAGCGCGCATACACGTCGCCGCCGCTCATCACCGGCACCTTGAAGTCCACCGCCTTGGCGCCCCGCCCGTCCCAGTCGTCGGCAAAACACAGGTACGGCTCGTCCTTGCGAACGTCCCGCGCCACGCCGCTGGCCCGCGCCACCGGCCCGCTCATGCTCCAGGCCAACGCCTCCTGCCGCGTGATCGCCCCCACGCCCTTGGTCCGCTCCACGAAAATCCGGTTCTTGTTCAGCAGCGTCTCCACGTCCGCCATCGCCCGCGGCAACTGCTCGTCAATGAACTTCTTCACCATCCGCTTGAAAACCGCTTCGTCCGGCAAATCCTGATTCAACCCCCCCACCCGCGTCCAGCTCGTATGAAACCGCTGCCCGCTCATGAACTCGACAATGTCATAAATCACTTCACGCTCATTGAAGCCGTACAGAAACGCCGTAAACGCCCCCAGGTCCAGCCCCGCCGCCCCCACGCACAGCAGATGCGACTGGATTCGCCCCAGCTCCCCGGCAATCGTACGCAGCACCTTGCACCGCGGCGTCAGTTCAATCCCCATCAACTTCTCCGCCGCCCCGTGCCAGGCCAGTTCGTTATAAATCGGGGCCGAATAGTCCATGCGGTCCACGATCGTGACGTACTGGTTGTAGTTCAGATGCTCGCCCAGCTTCTCAAACCCGCTGTGCAAATACCCGATGTGCGGCGTACAACGAATGATCCGCTCGCCGTCCAATTCCAAAACCAGCCGAAGCGTCGTATGGGTTGCCGGATGCTGCGGCCCAAAATTCAACGTCCACCGCGTCGCACCGTCGGCGGCAGGCTGCATCGGAAGCAATTCCGGCGACGCCGGAGACAACGTGTAGGGCATACAAGCCTTTCCCAAGACTGAAGTAATCCGCCTCAACCTCCCCCTCAAACTCAACCGCCTGCCTTCCCCCAAATTATAGCCGCCCGCTAAGCCCGTTCCATACTTCACAAAGTCCCCACCCCAAACCCATCCAATCTATTATGTCTGTATCTCATAAAACATCCTTTCCCCCGCCCAAGCAAATAACCAAACCGCCAAGGCCGCCAAGAAAAGATTTGGAACCGCCGATGAACGCCAATACACGCCGATAAATCAATTCTTTCTTGGCGCTCTTGGCGGCCTTGGCGGTTCCAAACCTTCTTTCAGAACTTTCTTCGCGTCCGTCTTCGCGCCTTCGCGGTTCAATTTCTTCTCCCTCCACAAGTTGGCCTCCGTGTCTCCGTGTTTAATTAGCCGCGCATACGCCGAACCCGTTTCGCCGTCGCCTGCAAGGCGACGTTTCCCCCTCCCCCAGTTGAAACCCTTTACGCCACACGCTACAGTGCCCACCACATGTTCCACGTGGAACAATGGGGTTACATCATCACCACGGCAACACAGGAGTCTCACTTATGTCCTCCAAAGCACAGAAAAACCGGCCCCGCCTAGGCCGCGGGCTCAGCAGCTTGATCCACGTCTCAGAACCCCTCCCCCAAACCGCTCCGCACGCCGCCGTCCCCCCATCCGTCCCGCCCGTCTCCCCGGCCATCCCCGTCGCTCCATCCGCCCCGGCAGGTCAACCCTTGGAAATCCCGCTGGACATCATCACCCCCAATCCGCACCAACCCCGGCGCTCCTTCGACGAAACCAAAATCGCCGAGCTGGCCGCCAGCCTCAAAGCCAGCGGCCTGATCCAGCCCATCATCGTCCGCAAGCAGGGCGATCACTACCAATTAATCGCCGGGGAACGCCGCTGGCGGGCCGCCAAGCTGGCCGGACTGGCCACCATCCCCGCCGTCATCCGCGAGGTCGATAGCTTCACCCAAGCCCAGATGGCCTTGATCGAAAACATCCAACGCGAAGACCTGAACCCCATCGACCGCGCCCTGGGCTACCGAACCCTGATCGACCAGTTGGGTCTGACCCAGGCCGAGCTGGCCGGCCGCCTGGGCGAAGACCGCAGCGGCATCGCCAACTATCTGCGCCTCCTGGAACTGACCGAACCCGTCAAGGAAATGGTCCGCGACGGCCGAATCACCTTCGGCCACGCCAAGCTCATCGCCAGCGTCACCGACATCCTCGAACAACAGCGCTTGGCCGACTTGGTCGTTGCCCAGGGCCTCTCCGTACGCAATCTCGAGCGCGTCCTCCAGCACGGCCCAACCCCTTCCGCCCCCCGCCAGGAATCCACCCCCTCGGCCCACATCCTCGATCTGGAAAAATCCCTCACCCGCCAACTGGGCATGCGCGTCCAAGTCCGCTCCTCCGCCCGCGCCAAGGGCAAAGGCCGCCTCATTATCCACTACGCCTCCCTCGACCAATTCGACGACCTCCTGACCCGCCTCGGCACCCAAGCCGAGTAGGGGGGCGCCGCCCAATCCAATCAAATTACGGAGGCACGGAGACACGGAGGGAGAAGAGAAGTCAGAATGATGAATTATGAATGATGAAGGAGGAAGAAAACCAGCTTTTATTAACTGCTCTTCTTTCCACCTTCATCATTCATCATTCTCTTCTCCTGGCGGCTTTGGCGGTTCAACTTCTTCTGCAACCTTCCTCCACAAGTTGCCCTCCGTGTCTCCGTGCCTTCGTGGTTCACAACCCCGCCGTTCACAACTGTTCCACGTGGAACAGAACCATTTTGTATGTTTTATCGCATTTCAACAGCACCCTTCCCCCTCGCCTACAATCAACCATGCCCAATTCCCCCCTCCAACCCCCGGTAGACATGCTCATCGTCGGCGCCGGACCCACCGGACTTTTCGCCTCCTTCTACGCCGGCCTCCGCCAAATGTCCGTCAAACTCCTCGACTCCCTCGACGCCCTCGGCGGACAGCTCACCGCCCTCTACCCCGAAAAATACATCTACGACGTCCCCGGCTACCCCAAAGTCCTGGCCAAAGACCTCGCCGCCCACCTCATCGCCCAAGGCCTCCAATACCACCCGGCCGTCTGTCTCGGCGAACAAGTCGCCGAACTCTGCTACGACGAACCCGCCCGCCTCTACACCGTCCGCACCAACCGCGCCCTCCACCAGGCCCGCACCATCCTCATCGCCGCCGGAGTAGGGGCCTTCCAGCCCAAACGACTCGCCCTTCCCCACGCCCATCACTACGAAGGCCGGGGCCTGTACTACTCCGTCGCCCGCCTCGACGATTTCCGCAACCAGCGCATCCTGATCGTCGGCGGGGGGGATAGCGCCGTGGACTGGGCCAACACCCTCGTCCCCCTCGCCAGCCACATCACCCTCATCCACCGCCGCGACCAGTTCCGCGCCCACGAAGACAGCGTCGCCCGCCTGCACCAATCCTCCGTCCGCGTCCGCGTCTTCCACGAACTCAAGTCCCTCACCGGCGACATCCGCCTCCGCCATGCCACCATCTATGACAACCGTAGCAATGACCAGACCACGCTCGAAATCGACGCCGTCCTGGTCAACATCGGCTTCGTCAACGCCCTCGGCCCCATCAAGGACTGGGGCCTGGAACTGGAAGGATCGCAAATCAAAGTGGACGGCATGATGCGCACCAACCGCCCCGGCATCTTCGCCGCCGGCGACATCGCCGCCTTCCCCGGCAAACTCAAGCTCATCGCCACCGGCTTCGGCGAAGCCGCCATCGCCGTCAACTACGCCAAACACCACCTCGACCCCCACGCCAACGTCTTCCCCGGCCACAGCACCAACCTCAAACGATAAACCCCGTTCAACCCAACCCCCCGGTTGTGGTATAACGACCTTCGCATCAGGAGCACACCATGACCCCCAATCAACCCCCACCAACAGCCGCGACGCAACGCGTCGCGGAGCCCCCATCCGCCCCCTGGACCATCCGGCGCAAAATCCTGGCCTACGCCCTCCTCTCCGCGCTAGCCGCCTTTTCCATCTGGTACATCGATCGCAACGTCCGTCAGATCGACCAAACCGCCATCCGCATCCCCCGCTGAAGCGATTATTTTCTTATCCTGACAACCCATCCCCACCCCAGCAGCATCACCGCCGCCGCGCCATGCGCCATCACCGCCACCCCCACGCCCGTCGGCAGCGAATAAGCCACATGCTGCCCCAGGTTCGTCAGATGATACGCCAGCGTCTGCTGGCTCCACACCCCCAGCCGATCCTGCACCGCGGCATTCACCGCCATCAGCGGGTGGGGGGGTACCAGCCATCCCACCAGCATTTCTCCCCTCGCCCCGTTCAACCACGGCGACAACCAGACCGGCCAACTCAACCACAACAACGCCAGCACCACGCCCACCGCCGCCGCCCCAACCCTCCCCAGCCCCATCCGCCACAACCTCACGCCCAACGCCCCCAGCGCCGCCCCCCAGACCGCCAAAAGCACATAGCACGCCAGCCACTGCCGCAGCGTCCAGGCCGAATCCCACACCCCCAGCAGCCAGACCAACCCCATCCCATCGACCACCGCGCCCGCCACCATCGCCTGCCGCCAGGGCCGCGCCTCGGCCAGCACCAGCGGCGCCACCGCAACGGCCGCAAAAACAAACCCGCCCAAGAGCAACCCCAGCGACGTCCCCGCCGCCAGGCGACACAACATCCCCGCCAGCACCGCCAGCGCAAACGGCAGCGCCGCCGCCGCCAGCAAACCCCGCGGCGATTCGGGAGAATCTGTTGTCTCTGCCCTATGCATTATCAAGGTATTAAATGCAACTACTTCCCGGCCGGTTCCGGGCGGGGGGTGGTCATGTTCTGGTACTGGCGTTCCAACTGATCGATCACCCGCTGGATACGCTCGGCCTCGTCAACCAGACGCTGCTGCTCGCGGCGCATCGCGCCGATCACTTCGTAATGCGCCTGCGCCGCCTGCCGCAGCGCCTCGCTCTGCGGCGCCACCGCCTGCTCCCACCGCCTCCGCAGCGCCTCCATCCGGGCCTGATCCGTCGTCACCCGCGCCGCATTCAAGTCCTGATCCGTCGGCCGCGCGCTTTCCACCGGCGCCGTCGCCGCCGTCGCCGACGCCTTGGCCTCCGGTCCCACCGTCTCAATCACCATCGTCACCGGCGTGCCCCCCTTGGGAATCACCTCCGGATCACGCTCCCACTCCAACTTCTCATTGTCACTGCTGGCCAGGTCCGGAATGTCGATCACCGTCAACTCAAAGTTGACGATGCTGACCAGATACCCGGTGGCGTCGGCCGCATACGCCCCGTCCTCCATCACCCGCGACCCGGCAAAAATCCACGTCAACATCGGCATGGGCTTCTTGGTCTTCACGCTCCGCATCCACCGATACGCCGGCAGCCGCACCGGCCGGCCGTCCTTCTGGTATTCCAGAAAAATATGCAGCGGCGGCCCGTGCGGCGGCAGCCAGCTCTGATTCGCCGCCACGTAACGCACCGGACTGCCCGGCTGCAAACCCAACATCAACAACGCCGTATGCAAATGCGACGGCTTAACCGCCGAACGCAGCAACGCCTCGTGCTCGTTGGTCCCGTTCACCACGCACAAAAACTCCAGCGGCGCTTCCACGTCCAACGACTCACACTCCACACGCACCTGCTGTCTCTTCACATCTATCTGAATATGCGGCAGCTTCCCCACGCCCCCGTTTGACGCCTCCTGCGCCCCGGCCCAACCCGCCAGACACAACCCGACCGCCATTATCCCAGCACACCAGCGCATAAGAAATCTCCTCGGCCAAAGCCGAGGAGCCAGTCTACCCCCGACGCGAAGGAAAAAGAAGATTTTCACCCCCAACGCCGTCACTGGTCTTCAAACATCCACTGCGCACGATTGAAGTAGAGCGACCCTTCGTACCACCCGGAAACCGCCTCCCGGCAACGCAGCAGAACGCATTCCACCACCACGCTGTCCCCTCCCGGCGCAGTCAGCCGCAACCGCCCGCCATACCCCAGCGGCAGACGATGCGAGGTGATGAACCCCAACCCCTGTTCGTTCACGTCACGCGTATACAACACCCACGGCTCGGCCCCCGCGCCGTCGGCGAACAACTGCAACTCCGCCCGCACCCGATATCGCCGCCGTCCACGCTGACGCCGATCCGTCGCATTGTGCCGACCGGCCTCCAACGCCGACAGAATAAATTCCACTTCCGCCGGCCAGCTCGGTTCCACCTGGGGTTCAACCCGGTCGATCTTCATCGCGTTTGCAGACACCATCGTGCCTCCAGAGATACGCAAAACCACTTTCCGGGCTCTGTTGGTGTACGATACAGAACCGGCCGCGGGCAAATTTCCCGCAACATCCTTAAATTTGTGCCCAACAATCCGTTGTGAAGTGCCGCTCCGTCTAATCACTTAAATCGGCCATCCCCCGCCTTGCCATAAGGCCGGCGCGATGTTACATTTTTCTTTCTCGCGATTTTCGCCCACGGTGGGTGAGAATCATCCAAACCTTGCCTCGTCGCAAGCGTATTGGAATAGCCGCCCGGCTGACGTCCGGCCAATTCCGGCCAAACGCACGCTCGGGCCCAAAGGAGCAGCCCCGTGAAAGCCAAAATTCATCCGCGTTATCAGACCTGCGAAGTCCGCTGTGCCTGTGGCAACACCTTCACCACCCGCAGCACCGCCGCCAAGGTCCACGTCGATATCTGCAGCGCCTGCCACCCGTTCTTCACCGGCAAGCAGAAGTTCGTGGACACCGCCGGCCGCGTCGAACGCTTCAGCAAGAAGTTCGGCGGCACCTACAGCTTCCAGAAAACCGCCACCCCCAAAAAGTAATTCCAGCAGCCTAATCCGATCTTGCGCCGCAGTCCGAACGAGCCCCCGTCAGGTCATTTCGGCCCGCGGCGCTTTTTCTTTGCGCCCATAAAAACCCCTCTTTCGCCCCTGAGCCCTCGACAAGGCTTGCTCTTCGCGGTTTCGCCGCCAGCTTCTCGACACCGCTTGCGGTTTCGCGAATCAGCACCTTCCCTTTCGCCACTTCCCAAAAACCCAGAACCCTCCCCTCGCCCCAACGTTATAATTCCGGGTAGCCCCAACGACACCCATCCGGCTACGGGAGACGCAGCTTGACCAAACGCTATCTGGGCATCACGACCGGCCTGCTGGTAGTAAGCACCCTCTTCCTGCCCCTGGCCAGTTGCCAGGAAGGCCCGGCCGTCTCCGGCACCCAGCTCGCACAGTACCAAACCGATCTGAACGTTTCCGGGCTCCGTCCCGTCGAAACCTGCACCCAGGTCAAAATCAACTGCGCCCTCCCCCAATCCTGGCGGCAGTTGCCGGCCACAAAGGGCCTGTTCTACACCCACCAGCAGTGGCGCTCGCCTTCGGACCTGACGATGGTCGGGGCCGTCTACGTCCGCATGCCCCTGCCCTTTGGCACCTCTGCTCTGCTGCACTTTGCCGCCCGGGAATACGCCCGCAAGCAGGACAACGGCCGCGTCCTGGCCCAATGGACCGATTCCCTGAATCGCTCCTGGTTCGAGATCGAGAACAACAAATACCACGTCCGCGGCTACGCCCTGACTCACGGCCTGGACGCCTGGATCGCCTACGCCGGCTACAAAGTCACCGATCCCCCCATCGAACCCGAAGTCCAACTCGCCAACCAAAGCCTGGAAACGATCCTTCCCACGCCGCTGGCGTCCGAACGATGAAAAACCGAGGAAGGAGGAGACAAGCTGTTATGTAAACTGCTCTTCTTTCCTCCTTCATCATTCATCGTTCATCATTCTGACTTCTCTTCTCCCGCTTCGGCGGTTCAATCTCTTCTTTAACCGTCATTACTTCTTGACAGGACATTAGGGCACGGCTGACAATCGCACTCAGCCATGTCCTTTGCCTCCCCATCGCTGCCATCTGAACCGACCGGCCCGCGCCGGCGTCGCCTGGCCCGGCGGCTTTGGTGGGCCGTGCTTGTCGTTGCGGGGGTCTTTCTGGCCGGGTTGATCGTGCTGTTCAACTTCTCGCTGGAAATCACGCCGCACCTCGGCTACGGCATTGCCGCCACACCCGCGGCCCCGCTGAATTTTCACGCCAGGCAGGATCTGGCGTTTTATCTCCATCCTTTCAACAATATCCGCCTCGACTATGCCGTACATGCCGCCGGATATTTGTTGATTTTCCTGCTGACCCAATGGCTGTTTCTGATGCCCCGGGGGTCGTGGCGCATCAACTTGTCCGGCGAAAGCCGGCCGATGAAACGCGCCGTGATCGTGGCCGCGCTGATGGCCATGCTGCTGTCGGCCGGCCTGCTGGCCACCTTGGCCGAATGGCCCTTCCCGGCGAAAGTCGCCACCGACTTGCCCACCCTGTGGATGCGCCTGACCGCGATGCCGAACGAGCGGGCCCAGAATTTCCGGCTCGTCTGGCTGGTCATGCTGGGCCTGTGGATTTTCTGGGGGGCCGCATTCTGGTTCTATTTCCGCCGGGCTGAGCGTATGAGCATGCTGGCCGGCCTGTTTCGTTTTCTTCTGGCCGGCAGCCTGCTGGAACTGCTCATCGCCGCCCCCGCGCATGCCTGGATCGCCCGCAAGGAAGAATGCTACTGCGCCCGCGGCTCCTACACCGGCCTGGTCTTCGGCGGCACGGTTCTTCTCTGGCTCTTCGGGCCGGGGTTGTTCTTCCTGTTCCTCCGCGAAAAACGCCGCCGCGAACCCTTGGCTTAAAGGCTCTAACAAAACTAACCCCGGAAACATGGAGACGCGGGCCGTGTCTGTCAAGTTGCGCACATTCGATAAGAAGCTCTCCGCCGGACCCGGCCAGGCGCTTCACCGGACATGGGCAAGATGCCCATGTTACGAGAAGGCGGGGGCGTTCTTGTGGTGAGGGGCGCGGGGCGGGGAGCTTGACGGTGGTTGCGGGGGGGTCTTAGGATTTATCTTCTTTATGACACCTATCCTTCTGGCCACCCTCAACGCCCGATACGCCCACGCCGCCTTCGGGTTGCGCTACCTGTTGGCCAACCTCGGCGAATTGCGCGACCAGGCCCGCATCGCCGAATTCGACATCAACCAGCGGCCGCTGGACGTGCTCGAATCCATCCTCAGCCATTCCCCCCGCATCGTGGGCTTGGGCGTTTATATCTGGAATGTTGCGATTACCACCGAAATCGTGGCCGCCCTGAAGCGGCTCCGCCCGGATATCCTCATCGTGCTCGGCGGGCCGGAAGTCAGCCACGAAACCGAGCAGCAGGAAATCGTGCGGCGGGCCGACTACGTCATCCCCGGCGAAGCGGACCTGGCCTTTGCCGACCTGTGCCGCCAGCTTCTCGCCGGCCAGCGCCCCCCAACCAAAATCCTCCCCGCCGCCTTGCCCGATTTCGACCGCCTGCAACTGCCTTACGACCTGTACGACGCCCAGGACATCGCCCACCGCGTCGTCTACGTCGAAGCCTCGCGCGGCTGCCCGTTCCACTGCGAGTTTTGCCTGTCCTCGCTGGACGTGCCCGTCCGCAACGTCCCTCTGGATCGGCTTCTGCCGGCCTTGCAATCCCTGCTGGATCGGGGCCTGCGGCAGTTCAAGTTCGTGGACCGCACCTTCAACCTCAATGCCGAAATCGGGCCAGCCATCCTGCAATTTTTCCTGGACCGCTATCAACCCGGCTTGTTTCTGCATTTTGAGATGATCCCCGATCGCCTGCCGGAATCCCTGCGGCAGTGGATCACGCGCTTCCCCGCTGGCGCGTTGCAATTTGAAGTAGGCATCCAAACCTTCAACCCCGAAGTCGCCGAGCGCATCAGCCGCCGGCAGGACAACACCAAAGCCGAGGAAAACTTCCGCTTCCTGCGCGAAAACACCGGCGTCCATCTGCACGCCGACCTCATCGCCGGCCTGCCGGGGGAAGACCTGGCCAGCTTCGCCGCCGGCTTTGACCGCCTGGTCGCCCTCGGCCCGCAGGAGATTCAACTCGGCATCCTCAAGCGTCTGCGTGGCGCGCCCATCGCCCGCCACAGCGAACCTTGGGCCATGGTCTACAACCCTCATCCGCCGTACGAAATCCTGCAAAACAAGCTCATCGATTTCGCCGCCATGCAGCGTCTGCGCCGTTTCGCCCGCTACTGGGATCTGGTCGCCAACAGCGGCAACTTCGTCCAGACCCTTCCCTTGCTCTGGGCCAACGCTTCCCCGTTCCACTGTTTCCTGCACTTTAGCGACTGGCTCTGGGCCCAAACCCGCCGAACCCACGGCATCGCCTTACCCGTTCTATTGCATCTGGTTTTCCGCTACCTCACCGAACAGCAAAACACCACCCCAACCCTCGTCGCCGCCGCCCTATGGCAAGACTACCAGCGGGGCGGCCGCAACGACCGCCCCGATTTCCTCCGCCCTTATCTTCCCGACGCCCCCGCAATCTCCCCTTCACCACTTTCCCCCACCTCCCCTCGCCGCCAAGCCCGCCACGAAAAGAGAAGTCAGAACGATGAATGATGAATTATGAAGGAGGAAGCAAACCAGCTTTTATTAACGGCTCTTCTTTCCACCTTCATCGTTCATCATTCATAATTCATCATTCTCTTCTCGTGGCGGCCTTGGCGGTTCACCCCTGTCCTACATTGCGGGCGGCGCTTCAACGTCTATAATCGCTCCTCGATGACCGTCACAGTCAACGGCCAACTCCGCGACCTTCCCGACGCCACCAGCGTTCGTACGCTCATCGAGCTTTACAAGCTCACGCCGGACAAGGTCGCCATCGAGCTCAACCGCCGCCTGCTTCGCGGCGACAAATACGACACGCTCCTGAAGCCCGGCGACGAAGTCGAAATCGTCACCTTCGTCGGCGGCGGATGAAGAAGGAATAACCGCAGAGAACGCAGAGGAGCGCAGAGAAAATGCAACCGCCGATGAACGCCGATGAACGCCGATAAAAGAAAAAACTATTTCTTATCTGCGTGTATCGGTGTTCATCCGCGGTTAATTTGTTTTCCTCTGCGTCCTCTGCGGTAAACAACCTATTGGATCACCATGGACACTTTCCGCATCAAAAACTTCCAAGTCACTAACCGTCTTTTCGTCGGCACCGGCAAATACGCCAGTTATGAACTGATGCAGCAGGCCCTGGAAGCCTCCGGCTGCCAGGTGGTCACCGTCGCCGTGCGCCGCGAACGCCTGGTGGACAAGGAAGGGCGTTCTCTGCTCGATTTCCTCGACCTCAGCAAATACATCATCCTCCCCAACACCGCCGGCTGCTTCAGCGCCGACGACGCCATCCGCGTTTCGCTCCTGGGCCGGGAGTTGCTGGAAAAGCAGGGCAACAAAGGCGCCGGCTGGGTCAAGCTGGAAGTGCTCGGCGACAAGAAGACCCTCCTGCCCGACCCCGTCGGCACCCTCGAAGCCTGCCGGGAACTCGTCAAAGAGGGCTTCACCGTCCTCTGCTACACCAGCGACGATCCCATCAGCGCCCGCCGCCTCAAGGAAGCCGGCGCCGCCAGCGTCATGCCCGCCGGCTCGCCCATCGGCTCCGGCCAAGGCATCCTCAACCCCCTGAACATCTCCCTCTGCCTGGAAACCCTCAAGGAAGGGGATCCCACTTACCCCGTCATCGTCGATGCCGGCGTCGGAACCGCCAGCGACGTGACCATGGCCATGGAACTCGGCGCCGACGGCGTGCTGCTCAACACCGGCATCGCCCACGCCAAGGACTGCGTAAAAATGGCCGCCGCCATGAAGCACGCCCTGGAAGCCGGCCGCCTGGCCTATCAATCCGGCCGAATCCCCAAAAAACGCTACGCCACCGCCAGCAGCCCCTTCGAAGGCGTCATCAGCTACATCCCGGGCGAGTAATGAAGTCCCATTGCTGAGGACTTCGTCCCTCCTTGATGGGATTACGATTCACGTAGGCAACAGCGCTCTGCAGATGCGCGGGGTTGTCGATGTAAACGACCCAGAACCGCTTGCCCCAAGGCGTAGGAAGGGATTCACGGCCACCAGAGTAGCTTGCCATCGGGTGCAACCCTTCAACAGTCAATTGACGTGTCGCGCCGCCTTTGAGCAGGTTCGTCAATTGCTCCAGGCGATAATGGTGTCGCGCCAACACCAGATGCACATGGTCCGGCAGAATCGCACAGGCATGAATGACGCATCCCGTCCTTTTCACGACTTGGGCAAATCCTTCCCCGATCGCATGGATCTGTTGATCCGAGAAAATCACCGGCGGATACCGCAGCGCACTTTTAGCCGCAGCCCGCAGGGCTGCGTTATGCGGGACACCCGCCACCGATTGCCTCGTCGTGACTTTCGTTGCCGGCCCATACCGGTACAATTCCCACGATGCGACGAATCGCGACCATGATCCGCGCGGATCGTTAGGAAGCCAAAAGCCATAAGCGCTGATGATGACGTGAGCGGCGAGGATCATTGTGGTAGTGTAACAATCTTTATTGCGATGAAATAATCGCAGCCCTGCGGGCTGCGGCTAAAATAGGTTGGAAACGGAAATGGTAAATCCACTTTGGGATGACATTGCGGCGCGGGGAAGTGTGACGCTCTCCGAGCAGCAGCACGCCCAGCTCGCCCGTTACCTCGACCTGCTGCTGGAGGCCAACGCCACCATGAACCTGACGCGGATCACCGACCGCGCCGCCGCCGAAATCCAGCACGTCGGCGACGCCCTGACCGTCCTGCCGTTCCTTCCTCCCACACCGCATACGCTGGCCGACGTCGGCACCGGCGGGGGGGTGCCGGGAATCCCCCTGGCCATCGCACGCCCCGATATCTCCGTCACCCTCATCGAAGCCACGCAGAAAAAAGCCCACTTCCTGCGCCAGACCGTTGCGACGCTGCAACTTCCCAACGTGCAGGTCGTCTGCGACCGCGCCGAGACGGCCGGCCACTCGGCCCTGCGCGAAAGCTTCGATGTCGCCACCGCCCGCGCGGTAGGGGCCTTGGCCTGGCTCGTCGAGTGGTGCATCCCCCTGGTCAAAAAGGGCGGCAAGGTCCTGGCCCTCAAGGGCGCCAAAATCTCCGAAGAACTCCCCGCCGCCGACCGCGCCATGAAACAGCTCAATACCGGCCCGGCCACCGTTCATCCCGTGGAGCTGCCCCAAACCGAACATCACGTCATCGTCGAAATCCCCAAGCCCGGCAAAACCGATTCCCGATACCCCCGCCTGGCCACCCAAGCCAAAGGCCGCCCCCTCTAACACACCCATACACAAAAACCCCCATTCGCCCCACGCCCCCGACAAGGCTTGCTCTTCGCGTCCCCCGAATAACGAATAGCCCTCGCATTCAAAACCCAAAGCCCCGGATGCACATCCGGGGCTCTAACGCTACAAACCCCATCCCGCCCTCCTTCGCCACACCGCCCCCGATATCGCTTGCGGTTTCGCGAATCAACAACCTTCCGTCTCGCCATCCTCGCCCATCCCCAGCGCCACCCCAAACGCCCATCCTCCCGTGTAGTTATCAATCTTCACCAGCAGCCGATTCACCCCCGCCTCCAGCCGAACCAGCACATGATCCTGATCGGCAGCGTAAGCGCGCCCCACTTCATGGCTATGAACGATCCGGCCATTGAGCCAGATGCGAATCCCGTCATCGCTGCCGCAACGCAAAACCACCTCGCGGGCATGCGCCGCATACGCCTCGGCATACCCATACGCGATGCTCCACTCGGCAAACCCCAGCAAGCTCGTCAAATCCACCCGCCCCTTGTCATCGGCCGCCACCGCCCGCCAAACCCGCCCGTCATGCACCGCCCCCAGGTCCACCGACCCTGCTTCCACGCTCGTCGGATGATCCAGCGAAATCCGGCCCGGCCCGGGCCCCGCAAACGGCCCGATCACATGCCATGCCTTGAGATATTCCCGCGCCGACCGCGCACATGCGCTTTGCCAGCGATCCCGAAGCTCCTTGCCCGCCACAGGAGCAAACACCCGCCCGCTGCCCGCAACCAACGTCTTTTTCGACAGCGGCGGCAGCAAATCCCCATGCGCCGCGATCAACTCATCGCACATCTCCACCACCCGATCCGGCGAAAGCACCGCCGACGTCAACGGATCAAACAGCGCCGCCTGATAAACATGATCCCGCCGCCCCTCGACCACCGCGCGAAGAAACAACTCATGCTGAATCACGTGCGGCTGCATATAAGCCACGAGCTGCGGCGGAAGCTCGCCCACCGGCATCTGCCGCAACCCCGACGCATCCACCCGCGTCGGCGCTTCCACAATCGCGCTCTCCGGCAGATTGGCGATCGTCCCCTTGTTGGGCAGATTCCCATAAACCTCCGCCGGCGCATCCGTCGCCATCGCATGAATGATCGTACTGCCATACTCCTGGCTGCGATGCACCGGCAGGGGATCCTCATTGACGCAGGCGCTTTCCAGTTGCGCAAACTCATCCAGAATGCCGTCACACCGCCGGAGATACTCATCAATCGGCACGTTATACCGTCCGATCATCTCCCGGCCGTGCGGAATGAAAAAGGCGGAATACTCGGCGTTGTGTTCACTGGATTCGGTCACAAAGTACCCTAACCTCCGCATCAGCTCAAAACGCACCTTGTTGCTCACATAGACATGCGGATCGTCCATCGCCGCAAACAGCCGCGGATACAGATCCACCCCCGCCTTCTCCAACTTCAGATAAAAGGCCATGTGGTTGATCCCCGCGCACAAAAACCGCACGTCTTCCGGCCTCTCGCGCAAATATCCCACAAGCTGCCCAAACGTCCCCTGAACGCTATGACACAACCCCACGGCCCGAATCCCCCCGGCATGAAAAATCGCCCGCATGTTCATGCTCATCGGATTGGAATAATTGAGCAAAACCGCTCTTGGACACAATTCCGCCATGTCCCGGCAGAGCCCGCTAAGCATCGGATAAGTCCGCAGCGCCCGGAACAACCCCCCCGGCCCGGTCGTGTCGGCAATGGTGAAATTCAGCCCGTATTTACGGGGAATTTCAAAATCCACCAGCGTCGAATCAAACCCCCCGACCTGCGCCATGTTGATAACAAAGTCCGCCCCCGCCAGAGCCTGCCGCCGATCCAGCGTCGCTTCGATTCTCGGATCAGCCCCCAGCCCCCTGGCCACCTTCCGGCACAGCTTCGCCCCCACCTCCAGCCGACGGCCATCGACATCCATATACGCCAGCGTCGCCTTGCGAAATTCCGGATAGCTGAGAATGTCGCCGGTCAGGTTCTTGGAAAAAACAACGCTCCCCGCCCCGATCATCGCCACCTTGATCACGCTGCGCTCCTTGTACGATGGAACTGACGATAATGCGCGGATGTCTTAAGGCCAAGAGCCGTCTGGAAAGAAACTCGACAGGCCCTTTCGTCATTCGGATTCAGTCATTGGATTTTTCCGCGCTCAGCCGTTCTCGTTTCCTGGCCATCGTGCCCAGCAGTGTTTTGAAGGGATCGGCAAATTTCTTCGTTCCCTCGGCCATCAGCGTCTGTTCCATTTTCTCCACATCCACTTCGCGATCGATCTCATCCAGAACCTCTTGCGGAGGCATTTCATGGATTCGCGGCGGGTAGGCTTTTTGTGCCCGCTCGACAAACTCCAGCGTGTCGGGCGGGTCCGTCTGGATACCGTCCCCAACCAGCTCGGCAACATATTTGTCGGCCGCGTCCGTCGGCTTTTTGGCTCCCGTCGAAGCAAAAATAATCTCCTGCTGCAACCGCAGGGGTTTGTCCTTCCAGAACTCCCGGTTCGCCTGCCACAACCGCTTGGCGTTGACCAGACCCACTTGCCCCTGCGCCGCCGACGAAAGCCGCAGAACGTGCTTCTCCGTATATACGTCCACACGCGAGACGAAGATGCTGTACACGCTCTTGAACCGATCCAGATGCCCGTAGCGCTGCGCCCGCGCCAGATGGCGTCACGGGCCGCCCTATACTGCCGCTGCGTAAAGCACAGCGTCACGTTAATCGTCACGCCCGCCGCCGCGAGCTCTTCCATCGCATCCAGCCCGGCCGGCGTCGCCGGAACCTTAATCATGCGGTTCTTGTGATTGCCGAACCATTTCAGCCCCAGTTCCACATACCGCCGCGTGCGCTGCGCCTGCGTCAGCGGCGAAGCCGCATCTTCCAACAGCGGATCCAGTTCAAAGCTGACATAGCCGTTGTTGCCCACCGTCTGCCGCCAGACGGGGAAGAAGACTTGTTGTGCTTCGCGAACGAGCAGATCCGTCATCTCCCAGGCGATGGCCTGATCGTCCAACCCCTGGCCGATCAGCGAGGCGATCTGGTCGTCATAAACGCCGGTCTCAAGAATGTCGGAGATGATGATCGGATTGGACGTAGCCCCGCTAACGCCGCGAAGATAAAACTCCTCCACCTTGGCCGAGTCCACCGAATCGAGCCAAATCTTGCTGCCGCTGGTAATAAGAGCACGGATCGACATGACGGTCCTTCCTACGCCGCAGAGCCCGGCGTAAAGCGCGACCGCGCAACCCACCCCGCACCCATACTATAGGAACCCCCGCCATCCAGAAGTGTTCTTCCCCGATTATAAAATTTCCTTTCGCCCCCCGATTCTCGCAGTGGCTTGCTCTTCGCGTCCCCCTCGCAGAACGCAAACACTCCCCCCCCCTAAAAAGCCCCGGATGTACATCCGGGGCTCTAACGCCCCGAACCCCATCCCGCCCTCGCTTGCGGTTTCGCGAATCAGTAATTTCTGTTTCGCCGCTTTCCCCCAGGAACCTCGCACCTCCTATCTCCCCGCCTCCCGCCACGCCTTGCGCCACAGATGCTCAATCCGCCAAATCGCCCACGCCTGCTGCCGGGCTTTCATCTCCAGCACGCTCATCTCCCGCCCCTCGCACAGTCCCTTGAAATGGAAAAACGCGGCCGTATCCAACTCCGCCCCTCGCGCCGCCGCGGCCGCCGCACGGCCGATCAGCGGTAGGGCGGTGTAGCTTTTCAGCGACGCCGCCACCGACGCCCGCCAGCAATCCTCCTCCTCGGCCGGCCCTTGCGGCTCCTTCAGCGCCCGCATCAGCGCATCCCAATACTCCTCCCGCAGCCTCTCCAGCCCCGGGGCATCGCCCATCACATATTCCAGTTGCGCATGCACGTTCGGCGCCTCCGCCGGGTCCGGGAAATACGACCGGCTCTTGTAATCGATCGTGGCATGATGCGGCTGGGTGTTGTCCGCCGCGTAATGCGCCAAGTATCCGGCCCACCGGGCCGCACTATCGTCCTTCCCGCCGCGTAGCGCCTCCACCAGGCTCCGATAGCACTGCTCGACGCGAAACGGCAGCATCCCCGCCCGACGGTAACGCACATCACTCACGTCCCGGGGAATATCCCCCAGCGCCGGCCGATGCGACAGATCATCCCGGTAGCTCGCCTCCGCCCCCGGCCAAAACAACTCCACGTCCAGATAGTGCAAACGCGATTCGCTCACCCCGAACGGCTCAACCGCCTCCGCCTTCGCCGAAGACTTTTCCCGCATGGCCGTCAGATCCGGCTCCGTCGCCCAATACGCCAGCCCGCGCACGCCCGTTGGAAACACCCCCATCCGCCCGTGCAGGAAAAACTCCCGCTCGCCTGCGGCATCCGGTAAATCCGGCGTCGCCTCCCTCAGCCACCGCTTCATCCCCGCCGGCGTCGTCTCATCCGCCAACAGCCGCGACACCGCCATCCGCGTCAACTGCACGTGTTCCTTGGTCCCCCATCCCCACGCCCGGGGAACCCCCGCCCACGTCAGGCACACGACCAACCCAACCATCCACCGCATCGCTCTCTCCTTGCCGTTATCCCCCCATTGTAATGTCCCGCACCGGTACAATCCGAATAAATTCCCCAAACCGCCTTTCCCCCGGCCCATAAATCCACGAATCCATCTGACATCCGCCAAAAATGTGGTAAAATGCAGCATCACTTCAATTCATGAGGTTCTTATGGCTTTGGGAAAAATCTGCGTCCCGTTTCTCGCCGTCCTGTGTGCCTCCATCGCTTTCGCCGCCGAGCCCACCACCATGCCTTGCGGCATGGATGACGCTCAGGTCCAGCGCGAAGAGCTTAACCGCCTGCGCCTCGCCGAGCTGCAACGCCTTCGTTCCGCCGAAATCGAACGCCTGCGCCTCAGCAGGCCCGATTGCCTCTGCCCCGCCTATACGCCGTATTACGCAGCCCAATACCGCCCCGACGAAATGGAACGCCTGCGCCTCTTGGCCGAGTTCCACGAACGTGAAATCGCCGCCTTGCGGACACAACTCCAAAGCCTCAAAGTCCAACCCCTTCCCGCACCCTACGCCCCCCAACCCGCCCCGCGCAAACCCGACGGCCGCGTGGCCTTCGTCCTCGACGTCAGCGGCTCCATGACCGACAAACTCGAAGCGGCCCGGCAGCAAATCTCCAACGCCGTCGGCGAACTCTCCGACAAGCAGATGTTCTCCATCGTCACCTGCCGCGACGGTGAAGTCCTGGAATTGAGCGACCTGGCCCTGGCGGGCGACAACCCCAGCAAGCAGCGGGCCTATGAATTTCTCAGCCAGATCAAATGCAAAGGCCCCGACGACGTCCTCGAAGGCATGCGCCGCGCCCTGCGCTCCAAGCCCGACGTCATCTGGCTGATCAGCGACGGCGACATCTACAACGCCGCCCACGTGCTCATCGAAATCTGCCGAATGAACACCATCCCCCCAACCCGCATCAACACCGTCTTGAACTACTGTTCCGACGAATCGTCGGCGCTGCTGCTCCGCCAGATCTCCGCCGAGAGCGGCGGCATCTGCCTCGACCCCCTCGGCCGCATCGTCACGCCCCTTTGCCCGGCCGACGTCCTCTTCATCCCCTCCACGCAGCCCGCCATCCGTCCCAACGGCGCAACCATTCTTCACGAGGATTGACGCCTTGCAGGGGGGATGATAAAACGCAAGAACCCGGGCAAGGCCGGAGATACCGCCACAGCGCCTTCATCGCCGGCCATCCCGCTTTCAACACCCCCTTTGGATAACTGGTGGAAAACCTGGTTTTCCCTGTCGCCGCTCTGTCGCCAAAACCGCCCCGGCGCGACAACCCCCCGGCCCAACCCGCCAACACCTGATGCCAACCCGACTTTCGCCAAAACCCTCCGACAACGCATTGAACAGGTTATTCACACTGAAGATCTGATAAAATTTTATGTAAGCTTATGTAAAATAATAGGTTACCTATCACCCTGTCGTTTTATCCACAATGCGCCAGGCGTTATTACTACTATTACTGGCTTTAAAGTTTCTATAAGAGCTTAATTCAGTTAAACTAGGAACGCCCTGAAGGTAGGGCAATAGATGGTCGAAACCATGGAAAGGCACGTCTCATGAAAGTCATCTGCAATCGGGGTGCGTTGTTGGAAGCGCTGTTGGTCGCGGGAAACGTCGTGGCGACTCGCACGCCCAAGCCGGTTCTCCAATGCGTCAAGCTGACGGCTCAGAACGACCGTCTCACTCTGGCCGCAACCGATCTGGAAGTGGCCATTCGCTATTCCGACAATCAGGTGCAGATCGACCAGCCCGGCGAAGTGCTTCTGCCCGCCGACAAGCTCCGCGATATCGTCCGCGAAAGCGCCGATGACACCCTGGCCATCGAAGTCAGCGGCACCGAAGCCACCATCAAGGGCCAGGACTCCCTGTTCAAAATCTACACGCAGAACGCCGCGGAATTTCCCCCCGTGCCCGACTTCGAAGGCGAAGCTCAATTCGAAGTCGCCGCCGGCCATCTCAAGCAGCTCATCGCCCAAACCCTCTTCGCCGCCGCCAAGGAAAGCACCCGCTACGCCTTCAACGGCGTGCTGGTGAACGCCAAAGCCAAGAAGCTCAACCTCGTCGCTACCGACGGCCGGCGTCTCGCCCAGGCCAAGGGCGATCTGACCAACAGCAACAACCTCGACAAAGACGGCGTCAAAGCCATCATTCCCGCCAAAGCCCTGCAACTGGTGGACAAACTGCTGGACGACCCCGAAGAAATCGTCGGCTTCCAGATCCGCGAAAGCCAGGTCATCTTCCACACCAGCAGCGCCACCCTGACCAGCAACCTCGTCGAAGGCCAATTCCCCCCCTACGAAGACGTCATCCCCAAGGACACCGACAAGAAGATGACCGCCGCCACCGCCGACTTCCTCAGCGCCATCCGCCGCGCCGCCTTGCTCACCACCGAAGAGAGCAAAGGCGTGCGCCTGGCCTTTTCCAAAAAGGGCTTGATCCTCACCAGCCGCTCTCCGGAGTCCGGCGAAGCCACCGTCAACTTCGCCTGCAAATACGAAGGAACCGACGTCGAAATCGGCTTCAACCCCACGTTCCTGGTCGAAGCCCTGAAGGTCGTCGACAGCGACGAAGTCACGCTGGAAATGACCGCCCCCAACCGGCCCGGTCTGCTCAAAAGCGGCGGCAGCTTCGTCTACGTCATTATGCCCGTCAACCTCCAGTAACCGCCCGGGCGTCCGTGCGAGAGGCGGTGTGCCGTGTACCTGCGCCCCGAACTGTTGCAAGAAGCCGAACTCAAACGCCTGCAGAAGGTCAAGCAAACCCCCTCGCACGCCGCCACCCCGCTGGGCGAGGAAATGCTCGCCTTCTTCAAACAATCCGTCCAGAAACGCCAGGGCAAATTCGCCCAGATCGGCCAATGCTGGGCCCAGCTTGTCCCCCCGACCCTCTGCGACCACTGCGCCCTGGAATCCTTCCACCGCGGCGCCCTCACCGTCTACGTGGACAGTTCGCCGCACCTCTACGAACTCAAACAACTGCTCCTGGCCGGCCTGCAACAGCAACTCCTCCTCGCCTGCCAATCCACGGGCCTGCGCAAAATCACCCTCAAACCCGGCCGCTGGTACGACGGCCCCGACCCCCAAACCGGCAAACTCCGCTTCTAACCCACCGCCTCCTCCCCTCTACTTTTCTTTCGCCCCCCAACTCCCGCAGTGGCTTGCTCTTCGCGTCCCCCAATACAAATAGCACCCCCCATGCTCAAAGCCCCGGATGCACATCCGGGGCTCCGAATCCCCTCAAACTCTCTTTCGCCCTCACGCCCCCGATATCGCTTGCGGTTTCGCGAATCACCAACCTCCCCTTCGCCTCCTCCCCCAATCAGCCCGTGTGCAATCCCCCCTCCATCCGCTAAGATCAATCCCATGTGTGGAATCGCCGGCGTCCTCTCCTGGGATCAGCGCTTTCGCGTCACCCGCGAAACCCTGGAAAAAATGTCCGCCTGCATCGCCCACCGCGGCCCCGACGGCCAAGGCGCCTACCTCAACCACGAACAGCCCATCAATCCCACCCGTCCCCAGTGCGGACTGGTTCACCGCCGCCTGGCCGTGCTCGATCCCTCCGAACGTGCCCTGCAACCCTTCGAAGACCCCTCCGGAAAACGCTGGCTCGTCTTCAACGGCGAAATCTATAACTTCCGCCAGCTCCGCGACGAAATCTCCAAACTCCAGCCCTGCTACGCCTGGCGCACCCACTGCGACACCGAAGTTCTCCTGGCCGCCTACCTCACTTGGGGCGAAAAGTGCGTCGACCACCTCAACGGCATGTTCGCCTTCGCCCTCTGGGACGAAATCGCCGGCTCGCTGCTGCTGGCCCGCGACCGCATGGGCCAAAAACCCCTCTTCTACGCCCTGGCCGCCGACGGCGTCTCCATCGCCTTTGCCAGTGAAATCGCCGCCTTGAAGCAGGTTCCCTGGGTGGACACCTCCATCCTCGCCCGCTCGGTCACCGACTACCTTTGCTGGGGCTACGTCACCGGCGCCCGCACCATCTACGCCGGCATCCACAAACTCCGTCCCGCCACCTGCCTGAAAATCCAGCGCTCCGGCATCCACGATTGGCGCTACTTCAACTGCAACCAGGCCGTCCGCGAAGGCGAGCTCTGGTCCGGCGACGAAGCCCCCGCCCAGGCCGCCCGCCGGCTTATCACCCAGGCCGTCCAACGCCAGCTCGTCTCCGACGTTCCCCTGGGCTGCTTTCTTTCCGGCGGAATCGACAGCTCCATCATCGCCGCCGCCATGAAACAGGCCCTGGGCCATCAGCAGCCCCTGCTCACCTTCTCCATCGGCTTTGACGATCCCCTCTACGACGAAACCCCCTACGCCGCCGAAGTCGCCCGCCACCTGGACACCCGGCATCAGCAGTTCATCGTCAAACCCAACGCCGCCGAAGACCTGCCCAAACTCGCCGCCGTTTTCGGCGAACCCTTCGCCGATTCCTCAGCCCTGCCCACGCACTACCTCTCCCGCGAAACCCGCCGACACGTCAAAGTCGCCCTCAGCGGCGACGGCGGCGACGAGCTCTTCGGCGGATACGACCGCTACCGTGCCATGCAACTGGCCGCCCAACTCCGCCGCTGGCCACGAACCCTGCGCGCCCTGCTCGGCCGGCCCCTCTGGCAGAAACTCCCCGGCACCCACCCCAAATCCCGTCTCACACGCCTCAAACGCTTCCTGGCCTCCGTCAACGATTCCCCGCGCCGCCGCTACAGCCGCTACATGCGCCTCTTCGACGACGTCACCCTCTGGGAACTGCTGGAGCCCGGCCTGCACGAATCCTGGTACGCCAGCGACGAATGGCTGGTAGGGGAGTTCGGCAGCCTCTGGAACCGCGACGACGTCCGCACCGCCCTGGCCGTCGATCGCATCACCTACCTCCCCGAAGACCTCTTGGCCAAAGTCGATCGCGCCTCCATGCTTCACGCCCTGGAGGTCCGCAGCCCGCTGCTCGATCACGACCTGGTCCGATTCGCCTCCCTGCTGCCCGCCGACCAACTGGTAGGGGGGGTAGGGGGATTCGGCCATCGCGGCAAACGCCTGCTGCGCGAAGCCTTCGCCGCCGACTTGCCCTCCCGCGTCTTTTCCCGCCCCAAAACCGGCTTCGCTCTCCCCATCAGCCGCTGGCTCCGCGGCGAACTCAAAGGCATGCTCCACGACCTGCTGTTCGCCCAGAACGCCTTCTCCATGCAGCATTTCCAGAAAGCCGCCGTCCAGCGTCTCGTCCAGGAACACGAGCAACACCACCTCGACCACGGCCAACGCCTCTACGCCCTGCTCATGCTCGAACTCTGGTGGCGCGCATAGGGAAAGCAATTATCTCGCCACAAAAAATTGTTTCGCGGCCGCCCACCGGGCGGCGCAGTCCCTCCCTACTGAGCAATGAAATTTATTGGCAAAGCTTGCCAATATTGCGTACAATCAGCTCATGACAACACTGAACATTTCCTTACCCGATGAAATGAAACGGTTTGTGGAGTGCCAGGTGGCTCAGGGGGGATACAGCACTTCCAGCGAGTACCTCCGCGAACTGATCCGCCAGGACCAGAAACGCCGCGCCCAGGAAAAATTGGAAGCGAAGCTGATCGAAGGCCTCCGCAGCGGAGCCGCAACCGAAATGAAGCGCAAAGACTGGGACGAGATCCGTCAGCAAATCCTCAAGCGGCACACAAAGCGGACGGGGAAATGAGCCGGCAAGCCATCATAACCCCCCAAGCTCGAATCGATGTGCTTGAACTGGCGGATTACATTGCCCGTGACAGCTTGGATGCGGCCTTGCGCTTCCTTGAAGCCGCCGAAGCCGAGTTCGTTCGCCTGGCGGACATGCCGGGAATGGGTCACGCCCGCAAGTTCAGCAGCCCGCTTCTTTCAGACGTACGATCCTGGGCGATCCCAGGCTTCAAAAACCACCTGATATTCTACCGACCCATTCAAAGCGGCATCGAGGTTCTCCGCGTGCTGCACGGCGCAAGGGATATCGAAGCACAATTCGAATAGCCCTACGCCTCTCCGCCCGCCGCCGGCTTCTCCTCTTCATCCTCCCCTTCGATCTTCGCCATCGCCACCAGCTTGTCCCCGTCGTCCAGCTTGATCAGCCGAACCCCGGCCGCGTTGCGTCCGGTCTCGCGGATTTCTCCCACCCGCGTCCGCATGAGAATGCCGTTCTGCGTGATGAGCATCAGCTCGTCGTTGTCGCAAACCACCTTCATCCCCACCACGTCCCCGTTGCGGTCGGTGGTCTTGATGTTGATCACGCCCTTGCCGCCCCGGCGGATCAACCGGTATTCCTCCACCGGCGTCCGCTTGCCAAACCCGTTCACGCACGCCGTCAGCACCATGCAGTCCGCCGGCGATTGCCCGTGCGGCACCACGATCAGCGACACCACCTCATCGGCGTCCTCCAGCTCCACGCCCTTCACGCCGCCGGCCGGCCGGCCCATCGCCCGCACGTCCGACTCGTTAAAGCGAATCGCCATCCCGTGCTTGGTCCCCAGCAGAATCTGATCCTGCCCGCCGGTGATCTCCACCCCGATCAGCTCGTCGCCTTCTTCCAGCCCGATGGCGATGATGCCGTTGGTGCGGATGTTGCCGTAGGCGCTCAGGGCGGTCTTCTTCACCACCCCCTTGTGCGTGGCGAACAGCAAAAACTGCTCGGCCTGATTGAAGTCCCGCACCGCCAGAACGTTGGCCAGCTTCTCGCCCGACTGGAATTCCAGCAGGTTGGCGATCGCCCGCCCGGCGCTGGTCCGCGATAACTCCGGCACGTCGTACACCCGCCGCTCGTAAACCCGGCCCTGGTTCGTGAAAAACAGCAGGTAATCGTGCGTGTTGGCCACGAACAAATGCTCGACGAAATCCCCTTCCTTGGCTTCGGTCCCCTTGATGCCCCGCCCGCCCCGGCCCTGCGAGCGGTAGGTGCCGATGGGCAAACGCTTGATGTACCCGTCATGGCTGACGGTCACCACCACGTCCTCCCGCGCGATCAGCGTATCCATGTTGAAGTCGCTCACCGCACCGATGATCTCCGTCCGGCGCTCGTCGCCGAACTTCTCGGCCATCTCCAGCGTGTCTTCCCGGATGATGTCCATGATCAACGCCTCGTCCCGCAGCAACGCCTCGTAGCCTTCGATCTCCTCGGCCACGGCGCGGTATTCCTCCACCAGCTTCTCGATCTCCAGCCCGACGAGCTGAATGAGCTGCAACCGCCCGATCGCCTCGGCCTGCACCTGCGTCAGCAGGATCGGCCGGTGGCTCGCCCGCTCCATCAACACCCGGGGAATGCGCGACGCGTAGGGATGCTCGGCGGCGATGCGGAACGCCCGCTGACGCAACCTCTCAATCGCCTCCTCGCGCGTCTTGCTCGAGCGGATCAGCTTCACGATCTCGTCGATGTCGCACACCGCGAAAATCAACGCTTCCAAAATGTGCGCCCGCTGCTGGGCCTTGCGCAGCAGGTACCGCGTCCGGCGGGTGATGACCTCCTTGCGGTGGGCCACGAAATGCTGAATCAGCTCCTTCAACCCCATCGTCCGCGGCTGATGGTTCACCAACGCAATGTTGATCATCGACACCGTGATCTGGCACGGCGTGTATTCGTAAAGCTGGTTGATGACCACGTTCGGGTCCGCGTCCCGCTTCAGATCGATCACAATCCGGCAGTCATGCTCCCGCCCGGATTCGTCGTTGATCGAGGAAATATCCTCGATCAAATCCTTCTTCACGCACTCGGCCACCGATTCCACGATCGTCTTGCGGATGATCCCGTAGGGCATCTGCTCGATCACCACCGACGACCGCCCGTTTTTCTGCTCCTCAACCTTGATCTTCGCCCGCAGCATCATCCGGCCGCGACCGCTCTTGTACCCCTCCACAATCCCGTCCCGCCCGCAGATCGTCCCGCCCGTCGGAAAATCCGGCCCCGGCACAATCTCCAGCAGCTCGTTGAGCGGACAATCCGGGTGATCGATCACATGCACAATCGCCTTGGCGATTTCCCGCAGATTGTGCGGCAGCAGGTTGCAGGCCATCCCCACCGCAATCCCCGTCGAACCGTTCACCAGCAGACTCGGAAACTTCGCCGGCAACACCGTCGGCTCTTCCCGCGTCTCGTCGTAGTTGGGCTGAAAGTCCACCGTCTCCAGGTTCAGGTCTTCCAGCATCTCCATCGCCGGAGACGCCATGCGCGCTTCCGTATAACGCATCGCCGCCGGCGGATCGCCGTCGTTCGACCCGAAATTCCCCTGCCCGTCGATCAGCGGATACCGCAGGTTCCAGTCCTGCGCCAGACGCACCAACGTCGGATAGATCACCTGTTCGCCGTGCGGATGGTAGTTACCGGACGTGTCGCCGGCGATCTTGGCGCACTTACGGTGCTTGCTGCGCGGCCCCAGACCCAGGTCGTTCATCGCCACCAGAATCCGCCGCTGCGAGGGCTTGAGCCCGTCCCGCACGTCCGGCAGAGCCCGGTCCATGATGGTGCTCATGGCATACGTCAAATAGCTGTCTTGCAACTCCTGCTCGATCTGAAGGTCTTCGATCCGATCGGCCGGAGGGGGGGTCGTTTCAGACATAATGTTCTTGCTCAATTCCGCCAGTAAAACCGAGGTGGCGTCGCATGCGCAAACGCCGCAATTAACGTGCGATCCGCAGGATCGACCAAGCAACATATTTTAGCGAAACCCACCCCAAAAAGCGAACCGCGGGACCGATAACCCGCGGCGCATGATTTGCCAATCCTCAAGCCCATTTGCAAGCCCTCCCGTCCTTCCGCCAAAACTTTCCCGCATAGTCGGTATAAACCGCAACACTACTCCCGGCTAATCCGAATTCCACCCAAAAACCGCCCGGTTCGCCTGGCACTTATTCCCGGAACATATCGTACGTCAGCTTGCGTAGGGGGTCATAAGAAAAGGAGCGCAAGCAGATGAACATCTCACATCTTCTCAGCCGAGCAATCGGCTCAATCGTCGCCTCCTGGCTCGTCCTGGCCGCGGCGGCAATGGGATCTCCCATAACCTTCACCGGCTCGTCCGGCAACCGTGCCGCGTCCGTCACCTTCGACATGCAAGGAACCAGTCTGCTTGTTCACCTGGCCAATACCTCCAAGGCCGACTGCCTCGTTCCCAGCGACGTGTTGACGGGTTTCTTCTTCGACATCCAGGGCAACCTCGCCCTCAAGCCCCTCTCCGCTCTGGTCTCCTCGGGCAGCGCCGTCTACAAAAACGGCAAGAAAGTTACCAGCGGCATCCAGGCTGGCCCCAACGTCGGCGGCGAATGGGCCTACAAAATCGGCCTCACAAAAACCCCCCGCAACGACACCGAAGGCATCAGTAGTACCGGCCTGAACATCTTCGGCCCGCCCGACCTCTTCCCCGGCGCCAACCTCGACGGCCCGACCAGCCCCGCTGGCCTCAACTACGGTCTACTCTCCGCCGGCGACTTGCTGTCCACCGGAAACACCGGCCTGATGAAAGAGTACCTGATCCAAAACGCCGTCGATTTCGTCCTGACCGGTCTGCCCACCAAGTTCGACCTCGGTTCCATCTCCAACATCGCCTTCCAGTACGGAACCGACTTATCCGAAGGCTACGTCTCCGGCTCGCCCACGGCCGTCCCCGAACCCACCGGCCTGGCCCTCATCGCCATGGCCGCCGCACCCCTCCTGGGCCGCTGGCGCAAGCCCTTGCCTTCTCAGACGTGCTGATCGACTCTCTCTTTTAAGCTCCTCCTTCGCCCACCGGCCCTCCACGGTGGGCTTTTTCCTTTCCCCAAAATCCCTCCTTTCACCCCCCGATTCCCGCAGTAGCTTGCTCTTCGCGTCCCCCGATTACGAACAGCTCTCGTATTCAAAACTCAAAGCCCCGGATGTACATCCGGGGCTCTTGTGCTACAAACCCCATCCCGCTCTCCCTCGCCCTCGCGTTCCCACCCTCGCTTGCGGTTTCGCAAACCAACCCACTCCCTTTCGCCGCTCTCCCAGGCTCGTCACACTTCCTTCACCGCTGGATCGTCGGCCACAACGCCACCGTACACAGTCGATGCCCGATCCGCTCCCAGATCGGAACGCTCCGCACCTGCCGAAAACCCGCCAGCACTTCCTTCTGCGCCAAAACCGTCTCGAACAAATCCAAATCCTTGTGCAGAATTTCCTCCGACTCGTTGAACACGATCAGCAGCAGCCCGGCTTCACGGATCGATTTTTCGTTCTCCATCTTGCGCAAGTCTTCCACGACCGCGCCGCGCCACTGCGCACCATAGCCGGCGTGACGAGCGCCCCCCTCGCGAAACTGATACGCCACTTTCACCTCCAGCCAAAGCGCCTCGCCCGGCGGACACCAATCCCCCGCGTCAAACAGCGTCGGCACCGCCGTATCCAGCTTCAACGGCCGGTTCCGCGGACAAAGCACCAGATCGCATCGCTGCCGGTGCGTCAGCTTTTTGCCCGCCGAAGAAGGATAATGCGCCTCCCTCGCCACCTCGTAATGCGCCGCCAACCCCTCGGCCAGCAGAACCTGCAAGGCCAATTCGCTTTTGCAATCCAATCCATAAACCGCTTGTTCGAGCCGCAACTGCGCTTCAGCCCGCTCAATCACCTCCCCCAGGTGATCGGCCACGCTGCAAAAATCCCATTTCGGCGTCATGCCCGGCACAATATCACAGGAACCCGGCGAACCGCCAATCCTTTTCAAACGTCCTACAATCTCACCGATGCTCGTCCCCGTCTACGTCATCTTCTTCGACGGCCAATGCCCGGTATGCATCCGCAGCCGACAGGCCGTCCAGCGGCTCAAGGCCGACGCCGACCTGCGCTTCGTCGATATCAATGACCCCGACAACCTCCGCCGCTTTCCCATGGTCGATGCTCAGGAAGCTCATCAGCAACTCTTCGTCCTCGACCCCCACGGCTACCTCGCCGGCGGCTACGACGGCGTCGTCTCCCTCACCCGGGCCATCCCCGGCCTGCGCTTCCTCGAACCGCTTTTACGCTGGAGCCCGCTGCGCCGCCTGGGCTGGCGCATCTACCGCTGGGTCGCCCGAAACCGCTACAGCCTCAGCCGTTCCCTCCCCCAATCGCACCCAGGCTGCAAAGTCTAAAATGACACTCATGGACACAAAGCCCCGGATGCACATCCGGGGCTCCGACCTCTTCACGCCCTTTTTCGCCCCCAAGCCCCCGATCTCGCTTGCGGTTTCGCGAACCAACCCACTCCCTTTCGCCCCTCCCCCAGCGAGTTCTCAAACCAGCAAACCCTGCTTCTGGAATGCCGACCTTTCCAAGCCTAAACTTAAACCAGAGTACGTCACACCAGGAAGGAGCTGGTTATGGACCCCGTCCGTCGTCCGCAAAACTGGGGCGCTGCCGTTCTCCGCATCGTCGTCGGCGCGATCTTTTTCATCCACGGCTACCAGAAATTCTTCGTCTTCGGCATCCCCAATGTCGTCCACGGCTTCGCCGGCATGGGCGTCCCCAACCCCGCCGTCTCCGCCTGGCTGGCCGCCTTGGCCGAACTGATCTGCGGCGGCCTGCTCATCCTTGGCCTGCTAACCCGCTGGGCCGCCATCCCCTTGGCCATCGACATGCTCGCCGCCATCTTTCTCGTCCACCTCAAAGGCGGCTTCTTCCTCCCCGCCGGCTTCGAATACGCCCTGACCCTCCTTGCCGCCAACATCGCCCTGATCTTCCTCGGCTCCGGCCCCCTGGCCCTGGACAACCTGATCAGAGGCAAGCAGAAGTCCGAACGATGAACGATAAAGCAGCAAGCAAGCCGTTATGTAAACTGCTCTTCTTTCCACCTTCATCATTCATCGTTCCTAATTCATCATTCTCTTATCTCCTCCCACAGCGCCGCCAGAATCCGATTCATCCGCTGGTGATGCTTCACTTCTCCCGGCGTACCGTTCAGCACGATACCCACAGCCAGCTTTCGCTGCGGATCAGCAAACCCAATTGACGACTGCGACCCCCCATGCCCATAACTTCCCGCCGAAGCTCCCGGCCCAAAGTGATAGGGAACGGTCTGCCAGTCCGCCCGCGGCGTATTCACAATAAACCCCAACCCCCAATCCACCACCTGCTTAAAGGTCTGATCCAGCATCCCCGCCCGCTGCCGCGACGTCAGCTCCGCCACGCTTTCAGGCTCCAGAACCAACCCCGCCAACCCCCGTCCCTGGTTGAGTAGCATTTCATAAAATCGACCCAAATCCCGCACCGGACCCCGGGCACTGGCCCCGGGCCGCTCATAGGCCGCCTGCTCAACCGTATCCCAGCGATTCGCCCGCGGCGGCTGATGCTGCGTGTTGTACAAAACCCCCGCCCGATCTCCCAGATTCCGATACTGCTCCGCCGACAGCGCAAAATGCGAATCGCCCATCCCCGCCGGCTCAAAAATATGCCGCCGAACATACTCATCAAACGTCCGCCCGCTATGCCGACGCACGATCTCCCCGAGCACATACCACCCCGAAGCCACATGATACCCCGCCCTCTGCCCCGGCACCCATCCCGGCTCCAACGGCGATTGGCAAATCCGCCCGATGATCTGCTCCCACGGCTCCAAATCCCAGTTGGACGTAACCGGCCCGCGAAACCCCCCGGTATGCGTCAACACCTGCCGGATCGTCACCCGTTGCTTGCCCCGTTCGGCAAACTCAGGAATATGCCGGGCCACCGGATCATCCCAATCCAGCCTTCCCTGCTCTCGCAGTTGCGCCATCGCCACCGCCGCCAGCGGCTTGCCCGCCGATAGCCAGAGCATCAGCGTATCCGGCGTCATCGCCACCCCCGGCCGAGCCTCGCCCAGCCCCACATCGGCAATCACCCGCCCCCCCAGCGAAACATAAACCTGCGCCCCGATATGCAGACCCTCCCCCATCCCCCGTTCAATGGCTTGCAGCGTCAACAACAGCCGTTCGTGTGAAAGATTCATGCGCCTCAAAATCATTCTACCCGGGCAAAGTCCCGAGACAAAAACGTCCACCGATTCCCATCGGTGGGCGTCTGACTTTCCACAAGCCCGATATTTACTTCTATTTATCGCCGCCCGCGCCCGGCTCCTCATGCTGCCTGTGGTGTTGCCCATGTTCGCCGTGGGGCGGCGGACCCATCATCTCATGCAGCTTCTTTTGCTGTTCAGGGGTCAAGGTGTCATGGATTTTCGTACGCATGTCTTCCATGATCTGGCGGAACTTCTCACGGTTGGCCTCGTGGCCTTGGCCGCGCTCTTCACGCAGTTTCTCGAACTGGGCCTTGGCGTCGCTGAGGATCGCGTCCACCTTCTGTTTCTGCTCGGCCGTGAGATCCAGCTTGGCCAGAGTCTCCTTCAGGCGGTTTTCCACCATGCCGGGAGTCGGCCGGCTGGTCGGACGGGTCGCCGGGCCGTGCCCGCCTTTACCGTGTCCTTTGCCTTGTTCGCCGCCGTGACGGGCTTCGAATTTCTCCCGCAGCGCCGTTTTCTGCTCGGCCGTCAGAACCGCCCCCACCTTCTCGCGCAATTGCTTGCCGAAGGCCATCAGGCGTTCGCGGCGCTGGTCGGGGGTGGCGTTTTTAAACTCTTCCCGCAGGTTCTTGGCGTCCTGGGCCGCCTGGTCCAGAATCCCGTTGATCTGCGTCCGCTGCGAGTCGGTCAGATTCAACTCGCCAAGCGTATGCCGCATCTGTTCGATCCGGTTGGGCTGTTCCGCCGGGCGATTCGTCGGTTCCGCCGCCCGCACGGCCGCTGAGCCAACCAGCACCGCAGCCAAAATCCCCATTGCCATCCAAGCCGTCGTCTTGCCAAACATGGTTTGTCTCCTGTTAAAACCCGTGTTCATTCTCCTTTGTTAACGCCGCTGTCGGCGGATTATTTCCCGGATCGACGTGAATCCCCGGAACAGGTAAAAAAATCCCGTTCCACCCCGTTATCAGGTTTGACGCTAAAGGCACCCAAATGCTATGCTTCCGGTCTATTTCCGTCCCCGGCGGTTTTGCGACGCGCTGGCCGTCAATATTGGGCGCCGTCGCCGGTGGACTTTCTGGCAACCAGGAGCACCCGTGAAAAAGCAACTGTTCGGCTTATTGATCGGATTCGGCGCCGCGCTGGGGGGATGCGCTCACTCTACACCCGTTGTTGCTCCTGCCGCCTCGCCTTCGGAAAGCTTCCGCCTTTCCTGGACCGCCAACCTGAATATCATTCAGGACGAGCCCCGAAAGCTTTTCCTGACCGGTGAAACCCTCTTCGCTTACACCGCCGGCAACCGCGTCTACGCCATCGACCGCGCCGGCGGACAAATCCTTTACACCTGCGCCGTGGCCAAGCCGCAGGTCCAGCTCATGCCCCCGGTGGTTTTGAAAAACCGCGTGGTCTTCCCCGCCGCCACCAGCCTGGAAGTGTACAGCTCCAAGGGCGAGAAGGTCTCCTCGCTGAACCTGGAAGTGCCCATCCGCTCCGCGGCCGCCGCCGCCGGCGCTAACGTCATCATCGGCGCCGACAGCAGCAACGGCACCGGCCGGCTCATGCAGGTGCGGCCGGACAATCTGCTCAACCCCGTCGGCTGGGAACTGATGACCCAAAAAGCCATCACCGCGGCGCCGGCCTTCTACGACAAGATCATCTTCGCCGCCAGCAACGAAGGCGTCCTTTACGCCATGAACGAAGACCGCCGCCCGGTCTGGCCGGTCGAGGGCAACCGCTTCGTCGTCGCCGGACCCATCGTCGCCGATTTGCAGGTGGATGATTTCGGAGTCTACGCCGCCTCCATGGACAGCAAGCTCTATTGCATCGAACGCGTCACCGGCCACCTTCGCTGGCAGTACTTCGCCGGCCGGCCTCTCACCACCCCCCCGGTCGTCACCGCCACCTCCGTCTATCAGCTCGTCCCCGACATCGGCATGGTCGCCCTGAACAAGAAAACCGGCCCGCACGACCGCACCCCCCGCTGGACCAGCGCCAACGTCCGCCAAATCCTCTCCGAAGACAGCAAGTACACCTACGTCCTGCTGCCCGACAACAAGCTCGCCGCCCTCGACCGCCTCACCGGCGAAGTGAAATTCACCTCCCAACGCTCCGACTTCGTCGCCTTCGCCACCAACACCAAAGACTCCACCATCTACGCCCTGACGACCCAAAACCAGATCATCGCCATCACCCCCATCCTCAAACCCGGCTCCCTCGCCCCCCTAGTCCTGCTCCCCCAACCCCTGGCCGCGTTCTAACCCACCACGGAGGGAGAAGAGAAGTCAGAATGATGAATTATGAATGATGAAGGAGGAAGCAAGCCGCTATGTAACTGCTCTTCTTTCCACCTTCATCGTTCATCATTCATCATTCTGACTTTTCTTTCTTGGCGCTCTTGGCGGCCTTGGCGGTTCAAATTCTTCTTGCCTCCACGAGTTGGCCTCCGTGTCTCCGTGGTTTAATCACTTCCGCACCCGGTCTTTCCTTTTCCCCCGCCAACGTTTATTTTCCCCGCATAACAAGACCTTCTTTCAAAGGAATAAAACCGTGTCCGATCTCGTACCCGTCAAACGTGCCTTGATCAGCGTTTCCGACAAGTCCGGCCTGGCCGAATTCGCCGCCGCCCTGCACAAGGAATTCGGCGTCGAACTCATCAGCACCGGCGGAACCGCCAAATTCCTCCGCAACCTCGGCCTGCCCGTTAAAGACGTCTCCGACGTCACCGGCTTCCCCGAAATGATGGACGGACGCGTCAAAACCCTCCACCCCAAAATCCACGGCGGCCTGCTCGCCCTGCGCGACAACCCCCAACACGCCGCCGCCATGAAACAGCACGACATCCAGCCCATCGACCTGGTCTGCATCAACCTCTACCCCTTCGAAGCCACCATCGCCAAGCCCAACGTCACCTTCGAAGAGGCCATCGAAAACATCGACATCGGCGGCCCCAGCATGATCCGCTCGGCCTCCAAAAACCACCACTACGTCCTGGTCACCACCGGCCCCGAAGAATACGCCTGCATCCTCCAAGACCTCCGCGCCAACCAAGGCGCTTCGTCGCTGAGCCTCCGCCTCCGCCAGGCCCAGCGGGCCTTCGCCCACACCGCCCAGTACGACTCGCTCATCGCCAACTACCTCGCCACAGCCGCCCAGACCGGCCCCACCGGCATGGTCCTGAACCTGCGCAAGTCCGCCGACCTGCGCTACGGCGAAAACCCGCACCAGAAAGCCTCCCTCCTGGTCGGCAAAAAACCCTCCGAAGCCTCCGTCGCCTTCGCCAAGCAGTTACACGGCAAAGAGCTCTCCTACATCAACCTGCTCGACGCCGACGGCGCATTGAACGTGGTCAAGGAATTCACCCGCCCGGCCGCCTGCATCGTCAAGCACGTCACGCCCTGCGGCTGTGCCGTCGCCGACGACCTGCCCACCGCCTTCAACAACGCCTTCGCCGGCGACCCCTTAGCCGCCTTCGGCGGCATCGTCGCCCTGAACCAGACGGTCGATCTCGCCACCGCCCAGGCCATCACCTCGATCAACGTCTTTTTGGAAGTGATCGTCGCCCCCGCCTACAACCCCGATGCCCTCGACCTGCTCCGCAGCCGCTGGAAAAACGTCCGCATCCTCGAAGTCGGCCCCTTAGGCTCTTTCGATCCCGGCGAACTGCACATGCACAAGATCGTCGGCGGCTACCTCGTCCAGCAGCGCGATCTGATCGGCCTCGACCAGCCCAACTGGAAGGTCGTTTCGACGCGTCAGCCCACGCCCGCCGAGATGGCCGACCTGGAATTCGCCTGGCTGGCCTGCAAGCACGTCAAGAGCAACGCCATCACCATCGCCCGCGGCGGCATGCTCCTCGGCGCCGGCGCCGGCCAACAGGACCGCGTCAACGCCGCCCGCATCGCCATCGCCAAGAGCGGCACAAAGGTCAGCGGCTCCGTCGCCGCCTCCGATGCCTTCTTCCCCTTCCCCGACGGCCCCCAACTGCTGCTCGACGCCGGCATCACCGCCCTCATCCAACCCGGCGGCTCCGTCAAGGACCAGGAAACCATCACCGCCGTCAACAAAGCCGGCGCCACCATGGTCTTCACGGGGCAACGCCACTTCAAGCACTGATTTACAAAATTGCTTCGACTTCTCGGAATCGCCCAGGGATTTTAATCCCTGGGCGTTCTTTTATGTCGGGGGCGGTTTGGCTTTGTTTTGGAAAAGGTCAGCAGTCCGTGGTCCGTAGTTAGTGGCACGGTGCGTTGGCTTTGTTTTGTCACGGAGCCCAAGGATGGCTATCCCTGAGCTTTGGATGGGGCGACTTCACGAAACCGCGTTAGGAGGCGAAAAAACGGGGATCGGTGGCTTTGTTTTGTACGGGCGCTACGGGAAGGGGGACGGGTACGGTGGCTTTGTTTTGCAGCGGCGGATGATCCGCAGCTTCGCCGCGGCGTAGCGCCCGTTTGGCTTCGTTTCGTCGAAATTCGTGAACCGGGTTGTCAAAGAGCATCGCCCGCCTTGCCGGGGCTACTGGCGCAGACCGGGGCGCAAGAGAGAATATAGAAATTTCTAAGAATAATGCAAGAGGCATGGAGAAGAAATTTAAACCCGACCACTTTCTTCTCAAACGCACGACTTTATCCCACTTTAAGCCGAGCAAATATCCTGTCTAGACGGCGGAGAACTCGCTCGGGCTTGGTAAGATTACATTCCCAGATCGTAATAACGTGCCACCCTCTACTACGCAGCAAGCGGGCATTCCGACGATCCCGAAGAATATTACTTCGGAACTTTGAAAGCCAGAACACGATGTTTGTCTTGGGCGTTGTGCATCTTTTGCACCCTGAGTGTCGGTGCCAAAAACATCCATGCACAAAAATCGCGGTTTTAAAGTCTTTTACAAGGAAATCGGGTTGGCCGGGTAGGCTGGTTACGTTACGTCGAAAGCGAACACCAAGATCACGAAGCAAGGATGCAACGATCTCCTCTGGAGCCGTCTTACTGTGACGAACCTTTGCCATGATCTCACTTCGCTTTGATCGGGAGAAGATATCTACCATTATTCCGCCTGGCCTTTGACTGACTCCTGGGCCTCTTTCTTCCCGACGATATGCGGCGCTCTTGGTGGTTTCAACCTTTGCGGACAAGTAGCACTTTGTCATGGAACCAACATCAACCGTCAAATCAGATGCTACTTCTAGTCTGTCGATTCATAGTGTTCACGGGGTAGTTTTCCTGTCAGGTGATTGGATGCGCTACGGCACACAAAGACCGGAATTGTTGCGGACCTTCGGCAAGATTGTACGCAGCCGACGAGAAGCGGTTGGCTTGTCCCAAGAGGAACTGGCTTTTCGCGCCGGCCTACATCGAACGTATGTGGGTAGCGTTGAGCGAGGCGAACGAAACATCACCTTGGCGAACATCTATCGGTTGGCTACTGCGCTGAAATGTTCTGCCATCGATCTTATGCC
This sequence comes from uncultured Phycisphaerales bacterium, assembly GCA_963841305.1. Lineage (GTDB taxonomy): Bacteria > Planctomycetota > Phycisphaerae > Tepidisphaerales > Tepidisphaeraceae > CAWJBR01. Next base: position 1,728,211 of record CAWJBR010000002.1, read on the forward strand.
GGACGCCAAAGGCGACTGACTTTTGGCTCTGCATGGAATGGAACGGGACGGTACATGCGCTTTACTGACCGCTGCAACCGCTCCGACCTCCTATCTCGGTCATATGGACTGGAGGAATAAGTATGCCAAAAATGCGGTACTTGGAGCAAGCTGGATCGGGAGTGGTGATAAAACCTGAAGACGGCCGGACAGTTGTCGTGCCCTTGATCCACTTTCGGAAGGCAATCGATGCAACACACGACATCATCGATCAGTTCACCGACTTCGGTGTGGATGTATTTTCCATTTTGGGCATGCGCAACCTCAGCGCTTTTATTGGTGAACTCTATGCTGCGGCTGTGGTCAGATGCGCCGGGGGACTCTTCCGAAAAAATCCGCATCAAGATGGAATCCCTGATTTACTCGTCATGGACGAAGCGGGAGCCGAACTCTGGAAGAAACTACACGGTCACTTGAGAGAAAAAGCCCCATTCAGTCCATTTGCAACCGGAGGCATTGAGGTGAAGGCCACTTGTGGAAGCCTCCCGACCCCCGCACAATGCCAACGAAAGGGGTTCGAAAAGCCCGACATTGGCGACCAGCGAATTGCCTGCATGGTCGGGTACGATTGGAAAGCTCACCACAGAGAAACGAATAACCTGATAGGCTTGCTGTGGGATTTTGTCGGCCGGGTTCCGCGCATTGCCGCAGTGTTCTATTCGAACGAATTGACAACCGATGACTGGGGAAAAATCATACGTCCGAAGGAGAATGGTAAACGAACAACAAGCGTATCCATCATGACCCGCCAAGGAATTCGCCGCATGTACGATGGTTGGCTGCTTGTCGCTCGGGACCGGAAATACATCGATTTTATCGATAAATACAACAAAGATGATCAACTTACGAGGGCGCTGAATAGCAAGGGTTGCATCGAGGATTCTGCTCCCAGCGTACTTCTTAAAAATTCGCCATGAGCCTCTTTCGGGTTGGTGAGTATTTTCAAGATAAAAGAATAAATTGCATAAAGACCCCTCGGGGGAATGCTCTCGCCAATCACGTCTCGAACCGTCTTATCACTCGCTTTTCGTCCGCTTGGATACACCCATTCATAATCGAAGTCTGCTATGGTGTGCAGATGAAATGCTTCATAAAGTGAGAGGACTCGGTGTTGATCGGGATGAAGCTTGTGGTCACTGCAAGCGTACGAGAGATTGCGGGTAAGAGCACTCGCAGGTTTATCCCATGACATTCGCTTATAGGCGCTGGTAAAACCGTTCATCAAACGATGTTCGCCGTTTGCTTCGACCCAAGGCCGTGGCAGAAGCGACCCGCATTGCTTGCACCGAATCGGGGTGTCTGTTCTCGCTCGATTGATGCCGTGGTGATCCCGCGCGGTTCCGTGGATTGGGTTGGTTTGACACCCACATTCCGCGCATTGGTTGTCAAAAGCACTACCCTCGGCCGGCGTGTGCGAAACCCAAAAGTATTTCTTCGTATCCAAGACAGGTACACGATGGAAAGGAATTCCCGATGTGGCTGACGTCTTACTCTTTGCGTCCAATTTCGGAAAAGTCGCAATCACATCTCGTACGGTAACCCATCGCTTTTTCCCGTTTTCACCCTTTTCGGAATGAGTGCGAGGGGGTATGACCGAATCGTGAAGCTTCATGAATCTTTTGAGGTTCGGCTCTCTAGAGAATACCGTAATTAGTCGTTGGCGACGCTGTGGAACTCCGTAGTCAGCAAACTCCACAACTTCCCATCTGCCCTCATATTCATCGCCAATTTCACGGGCCACAAAGTCCAGAATCTTGATTGTCCCACCACATGGATCCTTAATGACCGTGTTCTCCATTGCCGGGACATTCTCAAAGATTACTGTTTTCGGTCTCAGGGCGCGCACAATATCAACCGTAGGCACGATCAGTTCGTTGCGAGGATCAAACTCGGGCTTGAGACCCTTGCGGATGCCGTTAAGAAGTTTGCCTTGTCCGTTACTCGACATGCCTTGACAAGGTGGGGTGGCGAAAAGGAAATCCAGTTCCCCTTTACCAAGAGCCGAACGAGTAGCATCGATAATATCTTGTTTCCGTAGCCTGATATCTCCTTGAATTGCCTGTGTTTCAGGAAAATTTCGTTTATGCAATTCCAAACGGTCTTTTAAAAGTTCGTTCGACACCAACAGGCGAACGTCGAGCGCCCGGGCAGCCAAATCCCCTATCCCACCCGAACAAAATAAGCTGATTGCTGTCCATCGGCCTTCTGGGTCATTGTAGCTCATATTGGTTGCCCTGCTATGCCTTTCCGCCTGCCAAGACTCTTCGTTATATTCTACGAACCTAGCCTTCTGGTTGCCAGAATTAAAGGAGCAAAGGATTCATCTACAGCAGTTCCGTCAAATCCTTCACCGTCCGATCCGGCCGGTGGGCGGCGGGGAGGCGGGCGATGTCTTGCAACGTGGTGACGCCGGTCAGGGGCAGCAGCGTTTCCATGCCTACGGCCTTGGCGCCGGCGATGTCGGATTCGAGGTTGTCGCCGATCAGCAGGCACTTATCCGGCTGGACCTTCAAGTGGTGGCAGAGGGTGTGAAAGAAGATCGGCTGCGGTTTGCCGGTGAACGTCGGCGGCACGGCGGCGGCGTAGCTGAGCATCCACGTCAACGCCCCGGCCCCGAACTCCAAGCCCCGGCGGCTGGGATAAACCCGGTCGGCCGACGTGCCGATCAGCTCGGCGCCCCGGCGGGCCAGCACCAGCGCGATCCGCTGGCGGGCCTCCGTGGCGTAGGTGTTGGCCGGCGTGCCGATCAGAATCGCATCGCACGATTCGTCGCCGCTCTGTACCCAGTGGGCCGGGCCGGTTAGTAGTTCCTGTACGCCTTCGGTGGCCAAATTGAAGACGCGCGGATGCGGGCCGTACTTTTCCAAGACGTAATCGGCGGCCGCCCCGGCCGCCGTGTAAATCTGATCCGGGGAAACGCTCAACCCCATCTTGGCCAGACGGGCCACGACGCGGGAGGGGCTGGTGGTGCTGTTGGACAGGCAGGCAAACGGCTGGCCGATCCTCTGCAGGTGACGGACCAATTCGACCGCGCCGGGCAGCGGATGCTCCTCGTGATAAATCGTTCCGTCCAGGTCCAGCAGAACGGCCTGGTATCGGCTAAAGTCCATCGACATGGGCGCGAAGTCTAGCGGGACAAAGAAAGAATTGGAACCGCCGATGAACGCCGATAAACGCCGATGGATCGTTTTTCAGCCACCGATGGGCACAGATGAGGTGGCTTTTATTCCCTCTCCCCTTGCGGGAGAGGGTTAGGGTGAGGGGTGAAGGCTTTGGATACAGTTGGCGAATGTACGCCGACAGAATTCGTTGCTCTCCCCCCTCACCCCGGCCCTCTCCCCTCGCGGGGAGAGGGAGGGAGGTGCCCCATCGGTGGCTAATTCTTTTATCCCGGCACTCCCAACCCCGTTCCAAACTTGGCGGAGGGTTATAATGCGAATAGCTATTCCCTTGGGGCGGGCATCCAATAGAATTATGTCCATGAAGCAGGGGCTTATCATTCTGGCGATGGTGCTGTTGATGTCGGGGCTGGCCGACGCCGCCGAAGCCAAAAACAGCCGGGCCGTGGTTATCGTCATGCAGGGGGAGGTCAACGATTACAACCGCGACACCCTTTTTCTCCGGTTTCGCGAGGCCCGGGCGATGGGCGCGGATACCGTCGTTCTCGAAGTCAACACCTACGGCGGACTGGTGACGGCCGGGCTGGACATCTCCCGCTTCATCAAGCAGCAGAACGATCTGCACGTCATCGCCTTCGTGCGCGAAAAGGCCATCTCGGCCGGGGTGATGATCGCTCTGGCGTGCGACGAGATCGTCATGGCCCCGCACGCCCTGATGGGCGACTCGGCGCCGATTGCCGTCAGTCCGGGTCAGCAGGGGATGCAGACCCTGGGCGAAACCGAGCGGGCCAAGGCCGAAAGCCCCATTCTGGAAGACTTCCGCGACACGCCCTGAAAAACGGCTACGACCCGCTGCTGGTCGAATCCATGGTCAGCATCGGCCGGGAAGTCCACTGGATCCAGAACGCCCAGGGCCAGCGCAAGTTCGTGGACGGCGAGCAATACGCCAAGCTCACCGCCGGGGGGCAATGGTCCCCCGTTCCCGACGTGCGCAATCCCGTCGATTCCAAAAGCGAACTGCTGACGGTCCATTCCGATCTGGCGTTGAAGCTGGGGCTGGCCAGGCGGATCGCCGCCACCCCCGAAGCGCTGGCGCAGCAGCGCGGGCTGAGCATCGTGGCGACCTTGGCCCCGAGTTGGGGTGATGCGATCATTGCTTTTCTGGCCGGTTCCACGGCCCGCTTTTTCCTGCTGACGATTTTGTCCGTCAGCCTTTACGCCGCGTTGCACGCCCCCGGCCACGGCACCGCCGAGGCCGCCGCCGCCATCGCCTTGACCTTGCTGCTGGGCGTGCCTCTGCTGACCGGTTACGCGCAGTGGTGGGAGATCGTCGCCATCCTTCTGGGAATGGCGCTGTTGGCGTTGGAACTCTTCGTCATTCCCGGCTTCGGCGTCGCCGGTGTCGCGGGCATTGTCCTGGTGCTGCTGGGGTTGCTGATGACCTTCGTGCCCAAAGAGCCGGGCAACGCGCCGGGTCTGCTGCCCAGTCTGGCGGGAACCTGGCTGGCGCTGCAAAACGGCCTGGTGGTCGTCGTCGCCAGCCTTCTGGCGTCGATGGGGCTTTGTTTCTGGCTCAGCCGCTACTTGCCCAAGGTGCCCTATTTCAACAAGCTCATCCTCACCGCCACCAGCGGCGGGGGGGCCAACCTGGACGGCCAAAACCTCGCCCAAAGCGAACCCCTGCTCGTCTGGCCGCGCGTCGGCATGACCGGCACCGCCATCACCGACCTGTACCCCGGCGGCGCCGCCAGCTTCACCGACGATTCGCTCAACGACACCCGCATCGTCGATGTCATCAGCGAAAGCGGCTACATCGACGCGGGGACGAAAATCGTGGTCCGCGAAGCGGAAGGGACGCGGGTGATTGTACGAAAAGCATGAGGGAAAACCGAAATCCGAATGACGAAACCAGAATGACGAACAAATGACGAAATCCGAATGACGAAACCCGAAATCCGAATGAATGACGAAATCCGAATGACGAAGCGCGATGGTAGCAAGGTCGAGTATGACCTTGAGGAGCGCACTGCGCGGTTTTGGGAGACGGTGATTCGGTTTGCCAAGGGTATTCCGGCGGGGACGATAACGGTGCCGCTGATCGGACAGTTGGTTCGGGCGGCGACGAGTGTCGGGGCCAACTATGTGGAGGCCGACGATGCGGACTCCAAAAAAGACTTTCGCTTCAAGGTCGGCATCTGCCGCCGCGAAGCGCGCGAGGCCAAACATTGGCTTCGCATGGTGGTGTGTGCCGAGCCCTCGTTGCGTGACGAGGCCCGCCCCCTTTGGCAGGAGGCCAAGGAGTTGAACCTTATTTTCGGCGCCATCCGCCGACGCCGCACGGGAGACTAAAGCGCCCTTTCGTCATTCGATCATTCGTCATTCTTTTCGTCATTCCGGTTTCGGATTTCGGGCTTATTGAAAGGTGTATAAACAGAAAGGAACGCATATGAATCCTCTTTTCCTCGGTCTTCTGGTGATCGTCCTGATCGTCGCGTTGGCGATTGTGATGGTTTTTCTGAACTTCATCGGCCTTTACGTCCGCGCCCTGGTCAGCGGGGCGCGCGTCAGCATGCTGGAACTGATCGGCATGAAGCTGCGGAAGGTCAACAGCACCGTCATCGTCAACTCGCGCATTCAGGCCATCCGCGCCGGGTTGAGCGCCACGCAGGCGGAGATGGAATCCCATCTGCTGGCCGGCGGCGACGTGCCGCGGGTGATCACGGCCATGATCGCGGCCAGCAAGGCCAACATCGCCCTCGATTGGAAGACCGCCACCGCCATCGACCTGGCCGGGCGCGATATCCTTGAGGCCATTCAGACCAGCGTGAACCCCAAGGTCATCGACGTTCCTTCGGCGGCCATGGGCCGGGCCACCATCGACGCGGTGGCCAAGAACGGCATTCAGCTTCGCGTCAAAGCCCGCGTCACCGTCCGCACCAACATCAAGCGTCTGGTCGGCGGGGCCACCGAAGAGACGATCATCGCCCGCGTCGGCGAAGGCATCGTCACGGCCATCGGCTCGGCCATGGACCACAAGGACGTTTTGGAGAACCCCGACCACATCTCCAAGGCCGTATTGGCCAAGGGGCTGGACGCCAACACCGCCTTTGAAATTCTCTCGATTGATATTGCGGACATCGACGTTGGCGAGAACATCGGGGCCAAATTGCAGGCCGATCAGGCCGAATCGGACAAGCGGCGTTTCCAGGCCGAGGCCGAGCAGCGTCGCGCCATGGCCATCGCCCACGAGCAGGAGAACGTGGCCAAGCAGGCCGAGAACCGCGCCTTTGTCGTGCTGGCCGAAGCGGAGATTCCCAAGGCCATCGCCGAGGCTTTCCGCAGCGGCCATCTGGGTGTCATGGACTACTACAAGCTGCGCAACGTGCAGGCCGACACCTCCATGCGCGAGGCCATCGCCCGTCCGGCGGATGGCCCGGCCAAGTCCTGAGCGGAGGTGAGTCATGAACGTGTGGCTGCCTGTGATCGCCAAAGGTGATCAACTCATTTACGGATCGGTCTTCATCGTCCTGTGGATTTTGTCCATGGTCGTCTCGGCCGTGAACAAGTGGCAGGAAAAGCAGCGCCGCCAGCGCGTGCGCGAACAGATCGAGCGCGCCACCGCCGCCCCGCGCCCGGCCCCCCCGGCGGCGTCTCGGGTTCAGACGAAAAAGGCGCCGCCTCCCAAATCCCGTCCCGTTGCCAAGCCTCCCGTCCGTCGGCCCGCGCCTGCTTTGGTGCCGGCGCCGAAGGCCGAGGGAATTGTTCGCGCCCGGGTGGCTTCCGCTGCTCCCGCGCCGGCCGCGCCGCCCGCGCAAGGCGGCTTCTGCCGCCACCGCCCAGGCGGTTCACCATTGGCTGCGTCCCGAGACGCTGCGCACGCAGTTTATCCTTACGGAAGTTCTTCAACCGCCGGTGGCGCTGAGGAGCGATGATTGAAACGGCGCGTCGCCCGTTGGGCGGCGGCGAAACGAGGCTACTCGTATTGGATGACGGAGTGGACGTCGCAGCCGGCGATTTTTCGCCGGCCGTGCAGGCCGGCCAGTTCGATGAGGACCGCGACGCCGGCGACTTTGCCGCCCAGTTTGGCGACCAGGTCGCAGCAGGCTTTCATGGTCCCCCCCGTGGCCAGCAGGTCGTCCACGATCAAGACCCGCTGGCCCTTGAGGATGGCGTCGGCGTGCATTTCCAGCGTGTCCTGTCCGTATTCCAGGTCGTAGGACATGGAGACCTTCTTGTACGGCAGCTTGCCCGGCTTGCGCACCAGCACGAACCCGGCCGACAGACAGCAGGCCACGGCGGTGCCGAAGATGAACCCGCGGCTTTCGGCCCCGACGACCAGGTCGATGTTTTTGCCCCGGAAGGGGTTGGCCAGCAGTTCCACCGACAGCGCCAGCCCGGACGGATCGGCCAGCAGGGGGGTGATGTCCCGAAACAAAATGCCCGGCTTGGGAAAGTCGGGAATCTCGCGGATCAGCCGCTTGAGGTTTTCGGTCATGGGTCGCCTGCCTCGTCAAAGGTTTGCTGAAAGGCAAATCCGACCAGAAATGATACGGATTGGCAACCCCAAAATCGATTCTCGCGCGGGGGGATTTTTAACCGCGGAGGACGCGGAGGAACGCAGAGAAGAAGCGGTTGATCCTATGAACCACGGAGGCACGGAGACACGGAGGGCAACTTGGGGAAGAACGGGATTTGGCGAATCTTCCAGAAGAAATTGAACCGCCAAGGTCGCCAAGAGCGCCAAGAGAAGAGTTGGAACCGCCGATAAACGCGGATGAACGCCTATAGGAAGCAGGAAGTCAATAGGGAGTCTCCGGCTGCGCCTCTTTTTCCGTTTTTCTAACCTTCCGGGCGCAGGTTTCGTGACACAGGCACCGCTGGCCGGTCCCTTCAAGGCCTCTTGGAGAGGGGTTCCGGCGGAACCGCCCGTCGCGTTCTCATCGGCCGCATTCTTCCTCAAGCTCTGGAGCATCGCCCCGCACTGGGCGGCGTCGCTCAAACACCTATCCGGAACTCCCGCACGCCGCGGGGTTCATGAGGACTTCTCTGGGCGTAGCACACATCCGGCGGGGTTCATTCACAGATCAGGCCGCTCACTGAAGGCGGCAGCGTTCATCCTGGAACTCCAACACCGGACCCATTATTCGCAGCACTCGCACCGGGCCGTCATCCGCTTTCTTCCGCCCCTCAGCACAGGCTCCCGATCCGCCTCGCCTCGAATGCCTTGTCGCTTTTCCACATGCCCCACACCGCCGTCACCTGCTCCCGGGCCACGTTGCGGCGGGCATTGCGGGACGACAGCCCCGCTTTCATCCAGCGGGCGTAACGCTCGCCGAACACATTCTCCTTGGCCTCAATGGCGCTCTGGGCGGCGCCGATCACCACGTTCCGCAGCAAATGGTTGCACTCCTGCTCCACCCGCACGAGGTCCAACCCCTGGCCGGATTTCTCCCGGCGCAGCCCGATTCCCACGTACTTCCACAACGCCTCCTTGCTCTTGAACCGCCAGGGCGTGTCCAGGTAACAGATCAGCGTCGCCGCCCGCACCGGCCCGTAGCCGGGCAGTTCCGCCGTCCGCGCCATCATCTTGTCCTGGCGGGCCAACTGGCAGACCTGCTCAAAGAGCATCTGTTCCTGTTGGACCGCCTGATGGAAGCTCTGCCACAGCGCGTCGGCAATCCGCCGAATCCGCTCGGGCACGCCGACTTGCTCCAGCCGGGTCTGAAGCAACGCCTGGCCGTCGCTCTGGAGCAACTCCGAACGCTTGAGCAGGATCCCCCATCGCCGGCCCAACGCCAGCAGGAGGTTGCCTTCGCCCACCCGATGTCCCACCCGTTGGTGGTACATCCCCACCAGTTGCTTGACCGCCGCCTTCTCGTCGCTGTCCAACTGATGCACCGCCTTCAAGAACCCGCCGCGGTACAGGTCGTTGAGCTTCTCGGCGTCGATGGAATCGTCCTTGTCCCCGTCCTTGGCCACGTGGGCGTTGCGCCGGGGGTCGCACACGATCAACTCCTCGGCACACCCGTGGAGGTTTCGGTACAGCCAGCCGGCCATCGACCCTTCCTCAAAGGCCACCCGCCGCGGGTGCGGCACCGACTCGATCAGCTTCCGCAACTGGGGAATGCCGGTCGATAAATGCTCCCGCCTCACCAGTTTCCCCCGCGCCGTCTTGATGCAGGCGTCGGTGGTTCGGCAGTGCGTGTCCATGGTGATAAAATACTCCGTACGCATGGGCTTCTCCTTTCGTTGTTGGTGGCTGCGTTCCGTTAAACACAGCATACCGCGGCGGCCGGAGAAGCCCCTCTGCTTCCTACATCTTCACAGATAAAAGAAAGAGCTATTTCTTATCGGCGTGCATCGGCGTTTATCGGCGGTTTCGGATTGGTTCGTTGCGGGGGTCAGTTTTCTCCGGCGGTCATGGCGTCGCGGAGTTTGCGGACGGCGTCGTGTTCGATCTGCCGGACGCGCTCGCGGGTCAGGCCGATGTGCTGGCCGATCTCCTTGAGCGTCATCGGGTCTTGTCCGTCCAGCCCGTAGCGCAGGCGTAGAATCCGGGCCTCGCGTTCGTCCACCTCCGACAGCAGGTTCGCAAGTTGATGGAGGTCGTCGTTGTTGCGGACGCGCTGGTCCGGGCCGGGATTGCGGGTGTCGGCCACCAGGTCGTTGATGGTGACCTCCCCGTCGGCCGAGCCCGATTGGGTGGGAGAGTTGTAGGCCTTGACCGCCTTGCGGATGATCCGCAGCTTTCGGGGCGACATGTTCATGTGCAGCGACAGCTCTTCGGTGCTGGGCAGCCGGCCCAACCGCTCTTCCAGTTCGCGCATGGCCTGTTTGAGCTTGGCGATCATTTCCACCATGTACGCGGGGATGTGGATCGGCTGGACGCTGTTGATCAGCGCCCGCTTGATTGCCTGTTTGATCCACCAGGAAGCGTAGGTGCTGAACCGGCACCCGTTTTCGGGATCGAACCCTTCGACGGCCTTGAGCAAACCGATATTGCCCTCTTCGATCAAGTCGGCCAGCGCTAACCCCCGGCCGACGTAATTTTTGGCGATGTTGACCACCAGGCGCAGGTTGGACCGGACCATCTTTTCGCGCGCTTCCATGTCGTTGTCGCGAAGAATCCGCCGGGTCAGTTCTTTTTCCTCCTCGGCGGTGAGCAGGGGGGAGCCGTGGATCTGCCGCAGATAAAGCTGCAAACCGGATTGAACTGCTGCTGATGCCATACACCCTGTCTTGTTACAGACACCGAGTTCAACAATGCCTATAAGCTAATTCGTCGAAGAGGCCGCTCAGGTTCGCCCAAAAACCCACTAGGACGGCCCTTCATATCCTGCATATCGGCGCGGGAGGGGGGCGACTTTCGTTCCCAAGGCACGATTTGGATGAAAATTTCGCTCCGAGCGGTATCATGACGTCGCATGCAAGGGCGTCCATTCTTATCTTGCGCGGGGTTGCTATTGCTGTTGGGTATGGCGGGGGCGTCCGCTACCAGCCCGAGCGTGCCGGATTCGATTTCGCAAGCCAAAGCCGAGAAACTGATTAAATCCGTTTACAAGGCGGAATACGCCCGCGTCGATGCGGCCGACCGCCAGGCCCTGGCCCGGAAACTTCTGCATCAGGGGATGGCCACGCGGAACGATCCGGCGGCGCAGTACGTGTTAATTCGTGAAGCCCGCGATTTGGCGGCCGGCGCCGGCGATGCCCGCACCGCGATGCGCGCGGTGGACGTGCTGGCGGGCCACTCCGCGTCGGAGATCGCGGGGATGCGGATCGCCCTGTTGACGCAAGCCTTCCGAGCGGCGGCCACGCCTCAGGCGCTGGAAGCTGTGGTGGAGGAGACGCTTTCGGCGGTGACGGCGGCCTTGGGTGGCGAAGAGTTTGACGCCGCCGGTCGTCTGTGCGATCTGGCCGGTCTGGCGGCCGCCCGCTGCCGAAATCCGGCATTGGCGGCCCAGGCTCAGGTCCGAGCCAGAGAAGTTGTCGTTCTGGCGGAGATGCACCGGAAGGCGGAAGAGGCCGCCCGGATTTTGGCTTGCAACCCCGAAGACCGGCCCAGTCAGGCGCTGGTGGGGCGGTATCGTTGTCTGGCCAAGGGCGATTGGGCGGGGGGATTGCCTCTGTTGGCCCACGGGGACGACGCGGCTTTGGCCGCGGTTGCCGCCCGGGATCTGGTGGGGCCGGTAGTCGCCGATTCCCAGGCGGAGCTGGCCGGCAAGTGGTGGGAGCTGTCGGAACCGGCCGACGAACCGGCGCGGCGTCAACTTCAGGATCGCGCCGCCTACTGGTATCGCCGGGCGTTGGACGGGCTGGGGGGCCTGAGTCGAACGCTGGCCGAGCAGCGGCTGGCCCAGACGGAGGCCCGCTGGCTGGAGGATCAGCGGCTGGATCCGGGGTTGTGGACGGAGTTGTTCAAGGGCGAATCGTTCGAGCAGCAGGTCAAGACCCGCGTGGATTTGCGGGTGGATTTTGACTGGGGCCTGGCCGCGCCCGACCCGGCGTTGCCCAAGGATTGTTTTTCCATCCGCTGGTCGGGAAAGCTGCTGGTTCGGCAGGCGGGGTTTTACACCTTCACCGTCATCGCCAACGCCGGGGCGCGGCTGCTTCTGGATGAGCAGGTTTTGATCGATGCGCCCCGCCTGTCGCGCAAGCGCAGCGGCGAGCATGCGACGGTGAAGCTTGCAGCGGGCCTTCACCCGCTGCAACTGGACTATTGGGACGATACCGGAACCGCCCGCGTGAAGCTCCGTTGGATGACGCCGGGGAAGTCGCAGGTTGAGACGGTGCCTCCCGACGCGTTGTATCACCTGAAGCAGTAACAATCCGGGACAAGTCCGAGCCTTTGGTTCATCGGACGGGACGCGCCGCCCGGTGGGCGGCCGCGAAACGGAAGATGCGCGGGCGCTGGTTGACACATATTGCGAGTCGATTTATCGTATGACAATCTCATCTATTGGAGATCATCTACTAATGGACTTTCACGACTGTTCCTGCACGGGAAAATCGCTGGCCCGGTTGATCCAGCCGGCGGTCATGGCGGTTCTGGCGACGGAGCCCCTGCATGGGTATCTGATTGTGCAGCGGCTGGGGAAGATGCTCATGTTCTGCGACGAAGCGCCCGATCCGACGGGCGTTTACCGGGTACTCAAGGCCATGGAACAGGATGGGCTGGTGGATTCCTCCTGGGATCTGGCCGCAAGCGGCCCGGCCAAAAGGAGCTATCGGCTGACGGCTCAGGGGCGGGCGTGCCTGACGCTGTGGGGGCAAACTCTCGGGCGGTACGAGCGCTCGATCCGGCAACTGCTGCGGATCGTGCGCCGATCCGGGTCCGGGCAAAGCCGAAAGGGAGGAGGCTGCTGTGGAAAAAGGACCGGCTCTTGCGCGTGAGTGCCTGGCCGAGCTGCTGGGGACGTTTCTGCTGGTGTTTTTCGGCACCGGATCGGTTTTCGTGGCCGTTCTGACCGGCGCGCTGCAAGGACTGTTTCAGGTGGCGATGGTCTGGGGTCTGGTGATCGCGCTGGTGATCTATGCCGTCGGCGCACTCGGCGGGGCTCACATTAATCCCGCCGTCACGCTGGCCATGGGCCTTTTTCGCGGCTTTTCCAAGCGGAAGGTTTTGCCTTACATGGCGGCCCAGCTTCTGGGGGCGTTTCTTGCGGCGGCGCTGCTGCTGGGCTTGTTTTCTGGGGTTCTGTCGGGTTTTGAGAAAGAGCGGGGCCTGGTTCGCGGCCGGCCCGGCAGCGAGTGCAGCGCGATGGTCTTCGGGGAATATTTCCCCAATCCCGCCCTTTTTGGCGCCGCTCCCGAAGCTTGGGCCAAGGTTAGTCTCGGGCAGGCCATGGCGGCCGAGGGCGTGGGCACGGCGATGCTGGTGTTTTTCGTCTTTGCCCTGACCGATGTTCGCAACGGCAACCGGCCGCACAAGACGCTGGTTGCCCTGTTCATCGGGCTGGCGATCGTGATTCTGATTTCGGTTCTGGCGCCGCTGACGCAGGCGGGATTCAACCCGGCGCGGGACTTGGGCCCGCGGTTGTTGGCTTGGCTGGCCGGGTGGGGGCGGATTGCCATTCCCGGCCCGCGCGGCGGGTTTTTCACGGTCTACATCCTGAGTCCCTGCCTGGGCGCCGTGGTTGGCGCGGCGGTTTACCAGGGGCTGGTCCATCCGGGCTTGCAGGCGCAATTCATCGCGGAATTTGAACCGGAGGCGGAGGCATGCGGCAACCTCAAGTGATATTGATCGGCGGTTTTCTGGGTGCGGGCAAGACGACCTTGGCGACGGCGCTGGTTCGGCGTTTGATGCGCCAGGGCCGGCGGGTGGGGGTGGTCACCAACGACCAGGCGGCGGACCTGGTGGACACGCGTCTGCTGCAAAACGAGACGCCCGACGTGGGGGAGGTGGCCGGGGCCTGCTTTTGTTGCAGCTTTGACGGCTTCATTGCCGAGTTGAAACGGCTGGACCGGCAGCTTCGCCCGGATGTTCTGATCGGCGAGCCGGTGGGCAGTTGCACCGACCTGGCGGCCACGGTGGTGCGGCCGCTGAAGAAACTTTACGGCCGGGAGTTTCGCGTCGCGCCGTACTCCGTGCTGGTGGATCCGCTGCGTCTGCGCGAATCGTTGGCCTCGCGCGGCCGGCGCAGTTTTCCGGACAGCGTGCTCTACATTTATCGTTTGCAGATCGAGGAGGCCGACGCGATTGTGTTGAACAAGTGCGATCAGGTGTCGGCCGATGAGTTGGCGGATTTGAAGGCGGAACTGCTCAAGCGTTATCCCGGCCGGCCGGTTTTTGTGGTCTCGGCTTTGACGGGGCAAGGGGTGGGGGCGTGGCTGGAGTATGTTCTGGGCGAGTCCCGGGCCGGTCAGCGCGTTATGGAGGTGGATTACGATTTGTACGCCGAGGGGGAGGCGGTTTTGGGATGGCTCAACGCCGCGGCGCAGCTTAGCGGGCCGGCGGACGCCGACTGGAGGGTTTTTTCCCGGTTGCTGCTGGAGGAGATTCGCAATCGGCTGAGTGGCCTTTCGGCCGAGATTGCCCATGCGAAGACGATGCTGACGGCCGCCGGGGGGTGGGTGGCCGCGAACCTGACCGGCAGCGGAGGGGAGCCTGCGGTGCGCGGGGAGTTCAAATCACCTTCCTCGGCTGCGAGCCTGATCGTCAACGTCCGGGCGCACGTCGGCCCGGAGGTTTTGCGGCGGATCGTCGTCGAGTCCTTGCGTGCCGCATCCGGCAGCGCGATTTGCGAGCAACTCGGCCAGATCAAGAGCCTCAGCCCCGGCCGGCCCAATCCCACGCACCGAATGAAAGACGCGGGCTGAAACCCGCTCCCTCCGGCCAACTGTACCCGTCCGCGTTCGCCTGGCGGGGAAAAATCGGCACGCCTTGGGGGGGGTAACGCTTGTGGAGGGGAGGCTTCTGTTCAGCCCCGTCAGGGGCGATAGGTTTTAGCCCACGGCGTGTCAGCCGTGGGAAAACCAAAGCGCCAAATCAAAGAGCCCCGTCAGGGGCGTAAGAGGCTCTTACGCCCCTGACGGGGCTGATTTATCTTGCGTTCTGGTTTTCCCACGGCTGACGCCGTGGGCTAGAGCCTGCCGCCCCTGACGGGGCTGAATAGGAGCTTGCCTTCCACAAGCGGCACACGCCTTGGGGGCGTTTCCGGGGTTTGACGCTTGCTCGACATTTACACTACTCTATACTTAGACCATAGTTGTTCGGCAGGCGCTGCTTCCTTCAGTGTGGCTCGCCTTTGCGGGCCAGGGGGCGCAGAGTTGCCGAACCGCCTGTCTTTGTTTCGCGGCTTTAGCGAGGAGTCATTTCATGCCCAGCTACACAACCGACGACATCCGCAATATTCTTCTGGCCGGTCATGGTTCGTCCGGCAAAACGACGCTGATCGATGCGTTGCTGTTTGCGTCCGGCACCGTCAACCGCAAGGCCACGGTGGTCGATGGCAGCAGCTTCAGCGATTTCGAGAAGGAAGAAAAAGAACACGGCCATTCGATCTACTCCTCCTTTCTGCACGCCAACCATCAGGGCAAGCGCATCAACATCATCGACACGCCCGGTTCGCCAGACCTGATCGGCCAGGCGATTGCCTGCTTGCCGGCGGTGGAGACGGTGGTTCTGGTCGTCAACGCCCAGAGCGGCGTGGAAGTGGTGACCCGTCGCATGTTCGAGGCCGCCAGGGATCGCAATCTGCCCCGGGCGATTCTGATCAATAAGATCGACATGCCCGAGGTGGATCTGCCGGGCTTGCTGGATCAGATCCAAAAGACCTTTGGCCCGGAGTGCCGGCCGATCAATCTGCCGGCCAACAACGGCAAGAGCGTCATCGATTGCCTGCTGAACAATGCCGGCGAAAGCGATCTGGGCTCGGTGAAGGATTTCCACACGGCCATCCTCGATCAGATCGTGGAGGTGGATGAAAACCTGATGGAGAAGTACCTCGGCGGCGACGAGCCGGACTATACGGCCCTGCACGCTCCGTTTGAAAAGGCCATGGACGAAGGGCATGTGGTGCCCATTCTCTTTACCGACGCGAAAAACGGCGTGGGGCTGACGGAGCTGCTCGATGCGGCGGCCCGTCACTTTCCCTCGCCGACCGAAGGCAATCTCCGGCCGTTTTTGACCACCGGAGAAGACGGCGTGGAGCGCCCGTTCCCCTACATCGACGACGTGAACAAACCGCTGCTGGCCCATGTGTTCAAGGTCACCACCGATCCGTTCGTCGGCAAGCTGGCCATCTTCCGCGTTCATCAGGGCAGGGCGGCGGGCAATTCCCAGGTATTCATCGGACACAACAAGAAACCCATCAAGCTGGGCCACGTATTCAACCTTCAGGGCAAGGACCACAAGGAGGCGGACGCCATCATCGCCGGCGACATCGGCGCGGTGGCCAAGATCGAGGAGATCCACACCAACGACGTGTTGCACGACGATCACGCGTTGGATTCGGTCCACCTCAAGCCGCTGACTTTCCCCACGCCGATGTACGGTCTGGCCATCACGCCCAAGGCTCGCGGGGACGAACAGAAGATTTCCGTGCAGCTTACCAAGCTGGCCGAGGAAGATCCCACCTTCCGCTGGCACACCGACCGCCAGACCCATGAGGTGGTTATCAACGGGTTGGGCGAGCTGCATCTGCGGCTGGCGCTGGAGCGCATGAAAAACCGCGGTCTGCAAGTGGACACCAAGCCGCCGAAGATCGCCTATCGCGAAACCATCACCGCCGCCGCCCAGGGGCATCACCGCCACAAGAAACAGACCGGCGGCGCCGGCCAGTTCGGCGAAGTTTTCCTCCGCGTCGAACCGATGGAGCGCGGCAAGGGGTTCGAGTTCGTCAACGAGATTTTCGGCGGCACCATTCCCGGGCAGTTCATGCCGGCCGTGGAGAAGGGCGTTCATGATCTGCTGGATCAGGGCGTCATTGCCGGCTATCCGCTTCAGGACGTGAAAGTCGCCATCACCGACGGCAAGCACCATCCCGTGGACAGCAAGGAAGTGGCCTTCCGCACGGCCGGCAAGCTGGCCTTCAAGGACGCGGTCGCCAAGGCCAAGCCGGTGCTGCTGGAGCCGATCGTCAACATGGAAGTCACCGTGCCCGAGGACAAGATGGGTACGATCACCGGGGATCTGTCCGGCAAGCGCGGCCGAATCCAGGGCACGGACGTTCTGCCCGGCGGCATGGCCGTGGTCAAGGCTCAGGCGCCCCTGAGCGAGGTCATGCAATACCAGTCGCAGCTCAAGAGCGTTACCGGCGGGCAGGGTTCGTTCGTGATGGAATTCAGCCACTACGAGCCGACTCCGCCACAGGTGCAGGCGCAGATCGCGGCCCAGTATAAGCCCAAGGCGGAAGAGGAATAGGCGGATTAACCGCCGATGAACGCGGATGGACGCAGATAGAAGAGATAATTCTCTCTCCCTGCGCGGTTCTTTCTCCCTGTCCCCGGAGGGGAGAGGGAGCTGTCGAGGCGTTTATTGGCGGGTCTGAACGATTGAGTTGTGAGCGAGCTTAAACCATCCAATTCCGTTTTTGTTGCCGATCCGGCTTTGCCGGCGGATTCGCGTATCGTCCGTCGGGTTGAGATGGCTGCGGCGCTGGCCCTCACGGCGTTGGCGGTCGTTTGGCAGGCGATCCAGTTGGTCCATTCCGGGGGGCTGTGGCGTGACGAGGCGACCAGCATCAACGTCGCGACGGCGAGCGGGTTTCGGCAATTGTTTCAGGCTCTGGAGTTTGATTCTTATCCACTGCTGTATCCGCTGATCCTGCGAGGCTGGAACGCCTTGGGATGGGGCGATGATTTTGATCTGCGGGTGTTGGGTTTTCTGGTTGCGATAGTGGGCTTGGGCTGTCTGTGGTTTGCCGTGCGCCAGTTGAAGGCATCGGCCCCGACGCTGGCGGTGGGATTGCTGGCGTGCAATCCGTGGATGGTGCGTCTGGTCAGTTCCAACCGGGCTTACGGGCTGGGCGTCTGCTTTGTGGTCCTGAATTTCGCATCGATCTGGCGGCTGGTGGAATCGCCCTCGCGGCGACGGCTTATCGGCGTGCTGGTGGTCAGTCTGCTGGCCGTGCAATGTCTGTACTACAACTCTCTTTATCTGTTCGCGTTCATCGTGGCCGGTGTGGTGGTACTGCGGCGGCGGGGGGATCGGCGTACGGCCGTGCTGCTGGTAGGTGTTGGGGTGCTGGCGGCGCTGACGCTGTTGCCTTACGTGCCGATCATGCGCCGCGTGGCGCAGTGGAGCCAGGTATGCGGGATGCCGCTGACCGGGGCGATGGTGTGGGACCGGCTTAAAGACGTGCTGGTCGTTCGCAGTCCGCTGGAATTGTGGCTTTGGCTGGGGGTGGGCGCGGCCGGGTTGCTGTTGGGTTTGGTTGGCCCGTTCACCTCCCGGGGGAAGAGCAAAGCCATGCCCGAGCGGGACCGCATGCTGTTTTGCGGCATCAGTCTTCTGGTAGGCACGGCCGTTTATGTGGCGTTTATCTTTCGCGTCGGCTATGTGCCTCAGCCCTGGTATTTCATCTGCCCGATGACGCTGCTGGCGCTGGCGGCCGATGGTTTGCTGAATGCCGGCTGGACCGCCTGGTGCTGGCGGCTTGCGCGTGGCGGGGGTGGTGGCCCTGACGCTCTGGCTGGCGCAGCCCAACTGGCGGCAGGCGCACGTGCGGCGCACCAACATCGACTTGTATGCCGACGTGCTGAACACCCAGTCGCGCCCGGGAGATCTGATTCTGGTGGACCCGTTTTTCCTGGGTATTACGTTCGACCGCTACTACAGCGGCCCGGCCCGCTGGATCAACGTGCCGGACACGGGTTCGCAGAAGTGGCATCGTTTTGACCTGGTGAAACAGAAGATGCAGGAGCCGGACGCCATTGCCGAGATTCTGGACGCCATCGAGCAGACGCTGCGTCAGGGCCACCGCGTCTGGCTGCTGGGCAGTTATGTGCCGGTGCGTCCGCAGAACGTTCCACCGCCGCTACCGCCGCCGCCGTTGCCGCGGTTCGGGTGGAACCACGGGCCGTACAGCATGTACTGGCGGATACAGATCGGGGCCAAGCTGACGTCTTGCAGCAGACAGGGCAGGGCCGTGATCTTGTCCATCCCGGATTCGATCAACGACTACGAGAACTGGCCGCTGGCTTTTTTCGAGGGTTACCAGCCTGCCGAGTCTCGGCTTAAGTGAAAAGATTTTACTGTTAACGGCGATAAGAAAGACAAAAGGTGGTGTTGAAGTGGTCCAGGGGTTTCTGGGGGGGGGCGGCGAAACGGAGTGTTGTGATTCGCGAAACCGCAAGCGATGTCGGGGGCTTGGGGGCGAATGAGAGCGTGGGGAGATCACAGTCCCGGATGTGCATCCGGGGTTTTGGGGCGGGAACTTTTTCCTGATTCATGACAATTTCTTCAACTTTTTTGACGCTGACACCGCGCGGAACTGTAGTACATATCATTCTTCGTTGTACGTGAAGCATTTGTGCGTTCACGTTGAAACTGGGTTTAGTCAAGAAGGACGGAAGGGTGCCATGAACGGCGATATTCGATCCTCTGAGGCGCAGAAAATCATCCAGTTGCTGGCGGAATTGCCCGGCAGCACCGAGATCAACGTCACCTCGAAAAAGTTTCCCCGGTTCGGCCCGCATGTGACGGGCACGATTTACGAAGAGCGGACCTGCTCGTTTGCGGCCCATCAACTGCCCGAGCGGCTGGAAGTTCCGGCCGACGCGGAGGAAGTGCATATTACCGTCCACGGGGCGCTGACGGCCGATGCTCCGGCGGACCTGCTCGGCAAGCTTAACGAGCACTTTTTGGAAACCGGCATGTCCAGCGCCTGGGGCGTACGCAGCTATATGCGTCCGCCTCAACAAGACCGCCGGCCTTACGAACTGCGCGTGTTCATGTAATTGCCACGGCGGGCAAGGCGCTGTGGCAAGCTCAAGGCAGAGGGGATCGAACCGCGAAGAGCAAGCCGCTGCGGGAATGGGGCGGCGAAAAAGAGGGTTTCGGCAGAGCACGTCCGTGTCCATGCCAGATGCAACTCCGGGCCAGACGCGATCGGGTTTGGTAAGATAACCACGCCTGAACTATTGCGTTATACGCGGCGTCCCGATAAGACACTGAGGAACGGCGGAGGACGTTTTGTGGCTTCCTCTTCCCGCGCATTCTTTCCCTCTCCCCGCGAGGGGGAAAAGGGAGACGCTCCAAGGAGTTGTAATGACTGTTGGGCCTTCCGTATCGATATCCTCTTCGGCGCCCTTGCCCTTGTGGTCGGGGAAGGCTCCCGGCGCGGAGGGAGAAACCACCGCGGACGTGCCGACGTTGACGGCGTATCTTCCGGCGCCGACGCGGGCGACGGGGGCGGCGATGGTGGTCTGCCCCGGCGGGGGATACGCGATGCTGGCGGACCACGAAGGTCATCCGGTGGCGCAGTGGCTGGCGAAGCTGGGGATCGTGGGCCTGGTGCTTCAGTATCGGCTGGGGCCGCGGTATCGCCATCCGATCCCATTGACGGATGCCGCCCGGGCCTTGCGAACGGTTCGGGCGCGGGCCGCCGAATGGCGGATCGATCCGGGCCGCATCGGGGTGTTGGGTTTCTCGGCCGGCGGGCATCTGGCGGCGACGCTCTGCACGCACTTTGGCGACGGCGATTCCCAGGCCGGCGATCCGGTGGAGCGTTTCAGCTCCCGCCCGGATCTGGCGGTCCTGCTGTATCCGGTCATCACCATGACCGAGCCGCACGCGCATGCCGGTTCGCGGTTGAACCTGCTGGGGAAAAACCCGTTGCCGGAACTGGTCAATTTTCTTTCCCTTGATAAGCAGGTGACCCGCCGGACCCCGCCGACGTTTTTGTTTCACACGGTCAGCGACGCCGCGGTGCCGGTGGAGAACAGCCTTTCGTATGCCGCCGGGTTGCGCAAGGCGCAGGTGGATTTTGAGCTGCACCTGTATCAGAAAGGCGCTCATGGCGTGGGTCTGGCCGGTCACGATCCGGTGCTGCGGACCTGGCCGGCGCTGTGCGCCGCATGGCTGGCAAGCCACCGCTTTGCCAGGAACCTTGAATGACGAGCCGTTCGGCGTCGGGAGAGGAAGACCATCAGGCGGCCGCTATGACGACCTCGTCGATTCTCACATCCAACCCAGCCTGCGAGCAAAGCGCCGCCGCCCGGACGCCGCCCGCGGTTTTCAAGGTCATTTTTTCGCTGGTTATCCTGACGGCCTCGGGGCTGTTGCTGTTCGGACGTCTGGGCCATTACGCCTTGTGGGACGATGAAGCCGCCACCGCCCTGGTAGCCCAGGGCGTCTGGCAAAGCGGGGACACGACGGCCGTGCTGGGGCACAACGTCGCGGCCTGTCGCAACGGGTTGCTTTTGCGGGATCTGCACGAGCGGAGCACGCCGCCGCTTGCGGCGTATCTGGCCGCCCCGCTGGCGGGCCTGCGTCCCGGCGAGGCGTTGGGGGCGCGGCTGCCGTTTGCGGTGCTGGGTTTTATCTGCATCGCCGTTCTCGTTGCGTGGCTGTGGAAAGACGCCCGCTCGCACGGCGTCTGGCTGCTGTTTGGCGCGGCTCTGCTGGGCAACGTGTCGTTGTTTTTGTTTTCCCGCCAGTGTGGCTATTACGCTCCGGCGCTGCTGGCCAGCGTGGCCCTGGCGTATCTGTATCTTCACTGGGACGGCTTGCGCCGGGGGCTGCTGATCTTCGCATTGCTTTCGCTGGCGTTGCTGGCTTGCAGCTATCTCAACTATGCGGCTTTGTATGCCTGTCTGATGGTCGATTATGCGATCTGGGGCCGGCGGCGCTATCGGCTTGTCGGGGGCGATTGGGTGGCGCTGTTTCTGCCCCAGCTTTTGCTGGGTTTGCCGCTGCTGTGGGTTTGGAATCCGTTGCAGGCCGCGAACGCCGATTATTTTCAGGCAAACGGGCTGGGGGACAGGCTGCGGTTGTTCCTGATGAGTTGCCGCGATTTGAACGCCTGCGAGTTTGGCGTGGGCGTGCTGCTGCTGGCCGCGCCGGTTTTGGCGCTGTTTCGCCGGGGAAGTTGGCTGGGGCGCGGGTCGGTGGTTGCCGTGGTTTACCTGGCGGTCGTCTCGCTGTTGTCGCCTCAGCCGCTGGCGGTGTCTCGTTTTGCCGACGTGCGTTATCTGGTGCCGCTGATCCCGCTGTGCATCGCGTTGCAGGTGGGGGTGCTGCAAGCGCTCAGCCGCCAGTGGTCGGTGCTGACGATTCTGGCCGTTCTGGCGTTCGGCACGAATCTGCTGAACGGCGGACTGTGGCAGGGCGCCGGCCCGCGTTCGACGATCGCCGCTTATGTTCGCGAACTACTTCATCCCCCCGGCGATCCGTACACGGCCGCGGCCGCGTGGATCAACGCCCACGTTGCCGAGGGCCAGAGCGTCTGGGTTGTCCCGTCGCACATGGCATATCCGCTGATGTATCACGCTCCCCGGGCCGTTTACGCCTGGCAGTTGAGCGACCCGCCCGCGGGGCAGTTTGCCGGGTTGCCGGCGATTCATTTTCGCCGGCGTGTGGCGCCGGATTACATTCTGGCCTTCGGCCCGACCATGCTGGGGGTGATGAACGATCCGTACTTCACGCAAAGTCCCTGGCGGTATCGGGTCACGGACGTGATCGACTGCTACTGGCTGGATCAGTATCGGCCGGAGGTTTACTGGCGCGGGTTTGAGGCGGTTAAGCAGTTTGACCCGGACAATCAAGCCATTTACGTTCTGCGGTTTAAGCCTGTGGGGTGAGTTGGAGTCGCGCGGCCCGATGGGCCGCCGCGAAACGGAAGAGGGCTGAAAACGCGCGGGTTTCGCGCTTGGTCGCGCAGCTTTCGCGGGGGGCCAGATTACCCCGTCGGATTTTTAATTTTTTCTGACGTCGCTGGCCGAAGCAATTCCCCATGAGCACGACAGCCATCACATCCACGAGCGGCAGTTCCACCGGAACCCAGGTCAAGTCCAGCGCGATGCAACTCAAGCCGGAAGACTTCATCAATCTGATGGTCACGCAGTTGCAGAACCAGGATCCGATGCAGCCGGCCAGCAATTCGGAGTTGCTGTCGCAGATGAGCCAGATCGGGCAATTGCAGTCGTCCAGCAGCTTGCAGGATACGCTCAAGAGCATGGTGCTGCAGAACCAGATCGGTTCGGCCAGCAGCTTGATCGGCAAGGTTGTCACCGGTACGGACAGCAACCAAAACCCGATCAGCGGATTGGTCAACTCCGTCCACGTGACGAAAGATGCGGTTTCCCTGGAGCTGGACAACGGCCAGTCGCTGGATCTGGCGAACGTGACGAACATCGCGGCCTTGCCGAAGGCGTAAACGTCAGGCGGGCTCATCTGGAACGGGATTTGCATAAGTGCGTGGCGAAGGAACGGAAAGCGTGGAATTGGGACGAAAACCAAGCCGGTCGGCAAAGGATGCGCGTCGCCGCCGGTGAAAATTGCCGAGGGTGACGGGCGTAACCTCCCGCGGCTTCAAATGTCTCCGACAGATCGGAAGCAGCTATGGCACTGACCAGTACACTATTCACGGGCTTGTCCGGATTGGACGTAAACCAGTCCCGCCTGAACGTGGTCGGAAACAACATCGCCAACGCCAACACCGTGGCATTCAAGGCCAGCCGGGCCTTGTTCAAGCCGCAGTTCTACGTGACCGACTCCAACGGCTCGGCCCCGACGTCGGAGTTCGGCGGCACCAACCCCAGCCAGCGCGGCTTGGGCGCGGTGGTCGCTTCCGTGGAGAAGGACTTCACCGCCGGTCCCATCGAAACCACCGGCCGGTCCACCGACATGGCCATCGACGGCGACGGCTTTTTCATCGTCCAGGGCACCACCGCTCAGAAGTTCACCCGCGACGGTTCGTTCGTCTTGAACACCGCCAACCAACTCGTCACCAGCAACGGCGATTTCGTGCAAGGCTACGGCGTTGATCTGAACAGCAACATCATTCCCGGCGCGCTGACCAACGTCACCATCCCGATCAACACGGATACCCAGGCCAAGGAAACCAGCAACGTCCGCCTGGAAGGGAACTTGGATTCCTCCGGCGTCGTGGCCAGCGGCGCGTCGATCTTGGAAAGCCAGACCCTCAAGACCGTCGATGGCTCCAACATCGACAGCACCACCGCCCTGACCAACCTTTCCTCTTCCAGCAGCACGCCCCCCGTCGCCTTGTTCACCACCGGACAAGTGCTGACTCTCTCGGCCCAGAAGGGCGGGCGCGACCTGACCGAATCCACCTTCACCGTCGGGAATACCGGCCAGGCCACTCTCGGCGATCTGATGACCTTCTTCCGCAACGGTCTGGGCATCGACACCACCATCTCTCCCGCTCCCACCCCCGCCCCCGGCGTCACGCTCGTGCCGGACAGCACCAACACCACCGCCCAGATCAAGATCCAAGGCAACACCGGCAGCGAAAACGCCCTGTCCCTGGCGGGCAGCGCTTTCACCACCTCCACGGGCGCCTCGCCCCTGGCGTTCACCGAAGACCCCTCCAGCAGCGCCACCGGCGAAAGCGTCCACACCAGCTTCATCGCCTATGACTCCCTGGGCAGTCCCTTGACCGTTGACATCACCGCCGTCCTGGAAACCAAGGCCAGCAGCGGCAACGTCTGGCGCTTCTATGCCAGTTCCCCCGGCAACACCACCGGCAACCTCTCCGTGGGCGACGGCACGCTGACGTTCGACAACGAAGGCCGGCTGCAAAGCAGCACCGGCAGCACCGTCTGGATCAACCGTGACAACACCGGCGCCAAATCGCCCCTGGCCGTCAAGCTGGATTTCAGCTCCATGACCTCCCTGACCAGCCAGAGTTCCAAGATGGTCATCAGCAGCCAGGACGGCTCGTCCCTGGGCACCCTCAGCTCCTTCTCCATCGGCACCGACGGCACCATTACCGGCTCCTATTCCAACGGCATGATGCGCACGCTCGGGCAGATAGCCATCGCCATGTTCAAAAACCCCCAGGGCCTGGTGGATGCCGGCGGCAACATGTACACCACCGGCCCCGGCAGCGGTATCCCGATCATCACCAGCCCCCAAAGTCTGGGCGCCGGCGGCGTCCGCGCTCAGGCGCTGGAACTGGCCAACGTGGACTTGTCCAAGGAATTTACCAACCTGATCATTGCTTCGACCGGTTTCTCGGCCTCCAGCCGGGTCATCACGACCAGCGATCAGTTGATTACGGAGTTGTTGAACTCCAGCCGGTAAGAAAATAAATCCGTCGCTTCGGCCCGACACCGGCCCGGCGACGCTTGCGAGCCCGAAAGGCTCGCTACGGTTCTCAGCCCTCGCGGCAGGGTGTTTATTCTGCTGTCGCGGGGGCATTTAAAACATTTGCAATTTGCGATTTGCAATTTGCAATTTGTAAGTGAAGTCCGGCCATCGCCTCTTCAATTGCAAATTGGCAATTGCAAATCGCAAATCATCACCATGATTTGCCTAACCCGTCTGAACGGTCAGCAGTTTGTCCTCAATGCCGAGAAGATTCGGTACGTGGAGTCCACCCCCGATACGGTCGTCTGCTGCGATACGGGGGAAAAGATGATGGTCAAGGAATCGCTCCAGGAAGTCACCCGTCGGGCCATTGAATACGCCCGGGTGATCCGCAAACCCATCACGGACTGACGCGGGTTTGGCCGATGACATGCCTCCGGCACGTCCCGGAATCCGCGTTCCGGGACAATCCCGTTTATCACCCTTGCCCGGTTTGCCGATAAAAGCAGTGGACGATCCGTGTACGGCTGCGTTATCGGACGTTCCGGAAAGAGGCAGAAGCAACATGGCCGACAAAGCGGAAAAGAAAGCGGAAGCGCCGGCGGCCCCGGCGGGTGCGGAGAAGAAGGCCCCGGCCAAGAAGGGCGGGTTGCTGGCCAAGACTCCGGTGCTTATCGCCGGGGCGATGGTCGTCGAGGCGGTGGTGCTGGTGGGCGCCTTTAAGATGATGGGCGGCGGGGGGCCGCAGACCGCGGCCGCGGCCCACATCGGCGAAGGCGAAGCCGAAGCCGCCGGGGAAGGCTCGCACGAAAAGGGCGAGGGCAAAAAGACCGACAAAAAAGCCCCCGTGGAAATCCAGGTTCTGGAGATCAAGGCCCCCAACAAGCAGGGCGGCCGGACCTTCGTTTACGACGTCAGCATCTACGTCTCCACCAAGGGCGAATTCGAGGAGCGGATCAAAAAGACCCTCGAAGCCCGCCAGGCGTTGATCCGCGACCGCATCCGCACCATCATCGCCCAGGGCGATCCCGAAAAACTCGGCGGCGGCTCGGAGCCGGGCCTGGAAACCCTGCGGCGGCAGGTAAAGTACCAGCTCGACGAAATCGTCGGCGAAGGCCTCATCGACGAAGTCCTCGTTCCCCGCTGCATCCCCTTCCGCACCGACTACTAACGACAACGCCCGATTTGGACGAACGAAAAAAAGCCCCGGAGACGTCTCCGGGGCTTTGACGTTAAAGGTTTTAAGAAAACCACGGAGGCGCGGAAGAGAAGTCAGAATGATGAATTATGAATGATGAAGGTGGAAGAAAACCAGCCTTTATTAACTGCTCTTCTTTCCACCTTCATCGTTCATCATTCATCGTTCATCATTCTCTTCCCTTGGCGCTCTTGGCGGTCTTGGCGGTTCAAATTCTTCTCCTTCCACGAGTTGGCCTCCGTGTCTCCGTGCCTCCGTGGTTGGATTGGAACAGGCCGCGCCGGTTTACTTTAGTCCGGCCAGGAGTTGGGCGCTGCGCAGGGTGTTTTTCAGGAGCATGGCGACGGTCATGGGGCCGACGCCGCCGGGGACGGGGGTGATGTAGCCGGCCTTGCGGCTGGCGGATTCGAAATCGACGTCGCCGACCGTTTTTTCAGCGCCGTCGGGCAGGGTGATGCGGTTGATGCCTACGTCGATGACCACGGCCCCTTCCTTGACGTGCTCCTGGCCGATCATGTTGGCTTTGCCGACAGCGACGACGAGGATGTCGGCGTGGCGGGTGTGGGCGGCCAGGTCCTTGGTTCCGGTTCGGCAGATGGTGACGGTCGCCCGCTCGTCGCTCATCAGCAGGGCCACGGGTTTGCCGGCGATGGCGCTGGCGCCGATGACCACGGCCTCGGCTCCGCGCATGGGAACGCCGGTGCTCTTGGCCAACTCGAAGGCCGCCAGGCCGGTGCAGGGCACCAGCAGTGGTCGGCCGGCCAGGATGTAGCCGAGGCTGGCGGCGCCCACCCCTTCCACATCCTTGATGGCCGCGATACGGTTTTGCAATTCGGTGGCGTCCAGATGCTTGGGCAGGGGCAGGTGCAGCAT
The DNA here is from genome assembly GCA_963841305.1 of uncultured Phycisphaerales bacterium. Lineage (GTDB taxonomy): Bacteria > Planctomycetota > Phycisphaerae > Tepidisphaerales > Tepidisphaeraceae > CAWJBR01. Next base: position 1,755,155 of record CAWJBR010000002.1, read on the forward strand.
GATGCCGCTGACGGCGGGGTTGCGGTTCAGTTCGTCGATGGTGTCGGCGACGGTCTGGAAGGTGCTGGTTTCGGGCAGGGTTTTCAGTTCGTAGGCGATGCCGATGGCGGCGCAGGTTTCGCCCTGTCGTTTGGCGTAGAGTTCGGCGGCGGGGGAGGAGCCGACGAGAATGGCCGTGAGATGAACCTGATGGCCCTGCTGGGCCAGGGCGGTTACACCGGCTTGAACTTCGCTTTTGACTTTGGCCGCGAGGGCCGTTCCGTCGATGATTTTGGCTGCCATGGGGGCATTATAGGGAAACGGGCGGGGAATTGAACGGGTTGGCGGTGTGTGCATGCGAGGGCTCCGCAACGCGTTGCGGAGCGGCTATTGGGTGGGGTTTAGAGCGCGTCAGGGTCGAAGGGGTCGTGGAGCAGGACGATTTTAGGGGCGTGCGTGGGGTCGAAGTGGATTTCGCCTCGGGCGGGGAGGGGGTGGGCTTCCAGGACCGGGCGCAGGGTTGAGTGCATGGAGGCGAGGAAGGGGGCGATTTCCAGGCCCATGAAGACGGGGGGCAGGTGGGTGAATTTATTTTGATAGCTTTGGTACAGCCCGCGCACGCCGCGCGGGTTGGATCGGCAGTAGTGTTCCAAGGCCACGGCGCACTGGATCAGACCTTGGTAGAAGGAGTGCTTCAAGCCGCCGGTCAGCCGCCAGATTTCCTCCCAGATTTCGTGGGCTTCGAAATAGTCCAGGCCGTTGAACAGGGCGATGCCCTGATAGTAGAGCGGTCGCTCGCGTTCGGGCGGCATGGGATGGGGCGAAGGCATCAGGCCATTATAGGGCGGATCAGGTTTTGCGTGGGCCGGTGTACAGGTCGAGGTAGAAGTAGAGCAGTTCCTTGCCGGCGACGCTGCGTGAGCGCTGGTGTTTGAAGCGGAACTTTTCGAACAGTTTGATGGCCGGCTCGCGTTCCATGTGCGTGTCGAGGGTGATTTTGAGGTAGCCGCGTTCATGGCAGAACTTCAGGGCCGTTTCCAGCAGGGCCGAGCCGATGCCGCGGCGGCGGTGGTCCTGGCGGACGCGCAGGCGGCGGATTTCGCCCGCGCCGTCGTAGTGTTGGACGCCGAGCATGCCGACCACTTCGTTGGTGGAGTTTTCCACCACCCAGAAGTGGCCGCCGGGGGATTTCATGTAGGCCGCCTCGATGTCGTCGATATCGACGCCGGTGTCGTTGTCGGCGATGGAGCCGAGGATCATGCCGTCAACGTAGAGTTTTCGGCAGGCGTCGGTGTCTTCCCGGCGGAAGCTGCGGATGGTGAAGGGGTTGTCAGCCGGATGGGTCATTGCAATCATATTTTAGCACCAAAATCAGCAGGGAGTAGCCAAACGAACCTGCGTGTTAAACCATTGCGAACCGGCGTCAGGGGCGGCAGGGGACCGGGTCGGGGACGGGGAGGAAACGGACCTGGCCGTCGGTCGTTTCCAGCAGGGCCACGGTTTTGCGGGCCGTGCGGTGCAGAGCGCCGGGGTTCACCAGGCGGATGCATCCCACCTGGCTTGTGTCGGGCTGATGGGTGTGCCCCTGCAACAGATAATCGCAGCGTTGCTCGGAGAGGATACGGGCCTTGGCTCGCTCGTCGTCGCCGTGCAGGACGATCAGTTTTTTTTCGCCCAGTTGCAATTCGCCCATCGCGCCGTAGCAGCGGACGCCCATGATCCGGGCGTAGTGTTGCAGGTCGGCCCGGTCGTAGTCCGTGTTGCCCCAGACAAAGCCGCCGGGCAGATTCATCAGCAAATCCACAATTGCCGGCCCTCCCACGTCGCCGCAGTGGACATAAAATTCAGCGCCCGCTTCGCCGAGCAGGCGGAGGGCGGCGGCGGTGATCTCCACGCGGCCGTGGGTGTCGCTGAGAATCCCGATTTTCATATGGCCGCAAACACTACCCGTGGAGGGCAGGTTGGACAACCAGGCCAGACAATTTAATCCTCCTGTCATGGGGCCGACCTCACAATGGAAGCGGAGGCTGGTCCGCTTGATCTTAGGCGGCAACCTCTGCTTTACGCGGCGGTATCACCGTTTGTTCGCGCCGAGGCCCTGTCCGCTGCCGAAAAATGGGCCGGCCATTCTCGTCTGCAACCACGTTTCGGGGCTGGACCCGCTGTTGATTCAATCGGCCTGTCCGCGGTTGATTACCTGGATGATGGCTCGGGAGTATTACCGGATTGCGCCATTGAACTGGCTGTTTCGGTTGATCGGGGCTATCGCCGTCGAGCGTTCGGGCAGGGATTTGAAAGCCACCCGTCTGGCGATTCGGGCTCTACAGGCCGGGGAGGCCATCGGTTTGTTCCCCGAGGGGCGGATCGAGCCGGCGGATGAGTTGCTGCCGTTTCATACGGGGGCGGCGCTGATGGCTTTGCGGACGGGGGCGGTGGTGTATCCGGCGTATCTGTCGAGGCCGCGGCGAAATGAGGGCATGCTGGCGGCGTTTCTCCGGCCCGGTTGCGCCACGTTGCGTTTCGGGCCGCCGATCCATCTGCCTCGCACGGCCGTTTCGCGTTCGGCGATTCAGTCGGCTACCTGGCAGATTCGTCAGGCCGTGGCGGCGCTGCGGGAGGAGGCGCGGGGCGATCCGAAGGGGCCATCAGCTCCAGCGAGTGCGGCACGAGCATGCCCGTGACCATGCCCAGCATCATCAGCAGGTAGCTCACCAGCACCTGGGCGTTGGGCGACAGGCCGGCAACGTGCGTGGCCAACTGCGCCCCGGCCCACATCCCAAAGCACATGCCCGGTACGCCCAGCACCAGCGGCCCCGCGCAGCACCAGCGGCGAAGGGAAAAGACTTCCGGCGTCCGTCGCAACAGGTACATCGCGGGAACTCCCGCCAGCAGCATGGCCCAGTACATCCAGTGCGACGAGTGCGAGACGGAGGCGTTCATGGCCATGGCGCAGCAGGTTTTCACCTGGGCGTGGGCGATGGCCGGCGTGAAGCGCTGGTCGATCCACCAGCCGAGGTTCATGCCCAGGCCGCCGAGGGTAATCATGGCCCAGGTCATGTCCGCCCAGGAGGGCATCCGCCGCCAGAGACGCGGAGTTGCGTAGGCGCCGATGGCAAAGGCGGCCACCAGCAGGAAACCGGTTATGGGTGATAAATCCGCCAGCCGGGCGAGGACAATGGCCTGGCCGAGCATGCCGGCCCAATGGAAGGCGGCGCGGACGCCTTGCCCGTGTTCTTCGGCAAGCCACGGGCGGGACGCCCGCGTTGCTTCTGCCGTCGATGACAATTCCAGCAGATGCAAGGATCGCCAGCCCACCAGGGCGCTGGAGGCGGCCATCAGCACGGCCGCGAGAATCGGGTGCAGGTAGCCGCTGGCGGCGGCCACGATGCCCACGAGATTGTACGCCACCGCCCAGTGCAGGTTGCTGCGCACCGGTGCGCACTGCCCGGCGGCAGAGGGTGACGGCGCCGGCGATTTGCGTCAGGTCCGAGGCGTGCAACGTGGCGGAAGCGGTTTCGATGGCGATTTCAGCGCCGCCGGCCAGGGCGATGGAGACGTGGGAGGCGGCCATCGCCGCCGCGTCGTTCAGGCCGTCGCCGACGAAAAGCGGGCGGGTGAATTGCCGATCCTGCCGTTGTCGCAAGGCGATGACGAACTGATGTTTTTGCTCGGGGGTCATGCCCGCCTGCGTTTCCGCCAGGGCGAGAGCCTCGGCGGACGGGGCGTTGTCGCCGGTCATGACGCACACGGCCAGGCCCTGGTCTTTCAGTTGCGCCACGGCCGCCGACGCCGAGTCGCGCAGACGCTCGCACAGGACGGCCGTCGCCGCCCAACGGCCGTCGATGGTGGCCTTGATTTCGAGGAGGCCTTTTTCGCCCGTTCCCTCGCCGCGCAGCAGACGGAGCGTGTGTGGGAAGGAGGGTTGTCCGTCAACGGCCAGGCGTACATTCGCTTCGATGCCCTGGCCTGGCAGGGTTCGCACGGAGATGACCTCAACGCTTGGTGCGTGCGGGGGAACGGCCAGCGATCCCAGGACTTTGGCGACGGGATGGGCGCTGTGCCGCTCGACGGCGGCGATGATGGCCAGGGTGCGGACGCGGGCGTGCGGGTCGTCGGCGGTGAGGATTTCCCGCAGGGACAGGGCGTCGTCGGAGAGGGTGCCGGTTTTGTCGAAGATGACGCCGTCGATTTCGGCCAGCCGTTCCACGGCGTCGCCGCCGCGCAGCACCAGGCCGCGTCCGGCGAGTCGGCCCAGCACCGACCAGATGGCCAGGGGCGTGGCCAATCCGGCCGCGCAGGGGCAGGCCACCAGCAGCACGGCCATGGCGTTGAACAGCCCGGTGTGCCAGTTGGATTGCCTCGTCCAATACAGCAGCGTGAGCAGCGAAATCAATCCGACAATGGGCAGGAACCAGCGGACGAATCGGTCGGCCTGTCGTTGTAAGCTGGTGGGAGAGTTGCGGGCCTGCTCGATCAGCTCGGCCAGCGCGTCGATCCGCCGGCGGGCGCCGGGGGCGGTGGCCTGAATGACCAGCGTCCCGTCTTCGCATCCGGTCCCGGCGAGCACCGCATCGCCCGCGCGGCGCACGGCCGAAACCCATTCGCCGGTGAAGGGCGTCTGGCGAACCATGGCCGAGCCGGCCATGATGGTTCCGTCCACGGGGATGGTTTCGCCGGGGTGGACGCGAACGTGCTGGCCGATTTGAATTTCGGTTACTTCCACCGTGCGATCCTGCGAGGCGTCGGGCTCCAGCAGGCGTGCCGTGGCGATGGGGCGGGTGAAGGAGTCCATCGCCGCCAGGCGCGCTGGCGGCTGCGGGCGCTGATCGTGTGGCCCACGGAGTAGACCACCAGCAGGACGTTGACCACTTCAAAGTAGACCGGGCCGGAGCCCAGGTACATGGACTGCACGGAGATGCCCAGGGCCGCGGCGATGCCGGCCAGGAAGAGCAGTTCCATCGTCAGCCGCCGATGCCGCAGTTGCCGGGCGGCTTCCACCGCCAGCGGCCAGCCCAGCAGCAGCATGACCACGATCGTGGCCGCCAGCATGCCGGCTTGCAGCAAAAGCAGGGTGGGGCGGTCGTCCGGCGGGGTGAGGTTGACCGTCAGACCCAGGGTCATCGTCTGGGCCGCGACGAATAAGCCAATGGCCAGCCGCAGCCAGGGCAGGGCTTGGGACGGCAGACAACTGGCGGCATCGGACGGACAGCATGCGGCGAAAAAGGATTTGGTCGATTCGCGGGGGGGAGTGGATGGGGAGGCGATGGTCATGGCAATCCGTTAAAGTTTTACCGCAGAGGACGCAGAGGTTCGCAGAGGATTGGAACCGCCGATAAAGAGAAGATTTGTTTCTTATCGGCGTGTATCGGCGTTCATCGGCGGTTTCATCCTCTGCGTCCTCTGCGGTTCAATATTTTATTTTTTCGCCGGGGCGGTTGTCGGGGGGGCGTATTCGTCTTGGTGGACGGTTAGCAGCTCGCTTTCCGACCAGGGGAGGGTTCGGCCTTGGGTGGCGGCGCGTGTGGCGGCGACGGATTCGGGTTCGATCATCGAGGCGCTGTTGCCCCAGTCCTTGTTCGTGCGGACGTAGCTGAGAATCGCGGCGATGTGCTCGTCTTTGAGCTTCAGGGCGAAGTTGGGCATGTTCCCGTTGTAGACCGCGCCTTTCACGCGCACCGGGCCTTCCAATCCGTATAGCACGATCCGCTTGATCCGGGCGGGCTGGCCTTGGATCCACTCCGAGCCGGCCAAGGGGGGATACTGGCCGGGGACGCCCAGGCCGCTGGCCTGATGGCATACCGAGCAGTTGGCGACGAACAGCCGCTTGCCCAGAGCCAGCGGGTCTTCCGGCTTGGCGGGGCCTTGCAGGCCGACGAATTGCGCGGCGGGGTTTTCATCCAGCACGTCGGAGCGGAAGCCGCCGGAATAGGTGGCCAGGTACCAGCCGCCCCAGAAGACGAGAATGCCGAACAGGCTCACCAGCCACAGCGGGATCGGCTCGTAGCCGTCCTTGGGGTCGCGGTTTTCGCGCATGATCGGCGAATGCATCGCCGAGACGTCCACGCGCTCGGGCGCTTGGTCCGGCGGCAGCGGCGCGGGGGAAGGAATCTGGCTCATGGGACGCTCCCGCCGCCGGGCGGCAGTTCGATGGCGTAGGAATGGTCCAGGCTTTTGAGATACGCCACCAAAGCCTTGGCCTGATGGGTGGGGACGATTTCCCAGCCTTCGGGCACGTAGGGGTCGATCTGGCGCACGCCGGGGACTTGGCCCAGGGCGGATCGCTGTTTGGGGTCCAGTCCGCCTATGTAGCGGCGGCCGCGTTTTTCCACCAGGTTGAAGCCGGCGGCCTTGAGGGCGTCGAGGGTTTGGGGCGAATCGTCGGCGAGCGTGACGTAGGCGTAGTTGAACTTCAGGGCTTCGGAGGAGGGCTGGCCGACGATTTTGCGGTATTCAAACAGATGCCGGAACGGGGCCATGATCGAGCCGGGGGAGATGAGCTGCGGATCGTACAGATGTTTCAGGTGCCAGTCGGCGCTGGGCTGGCGGGCGCCGATGTTGACCAGGTCGGGGCCGGTGCGGCTGGTGCCCAGGAGCAGCGGGCGGTCGAAGAGGTAATCCTGCGGGTGGCTGCGTCGCATGCCCCAGCCGCGTTCGACGTCGTTGTTGTACTGGCCGCCGCGCACCTGCTGCGAGTGGCAGTAGACGCAGCCTTCGGTTTTGTAGACTTCGCGGCCGTCGGATTCGACGCCGCTGTAGGGGCGGGGGTTGGTGACGGACGTGCCGACGACTTGCGTGGGCTGCAAATCCTTGAGCTGCTGGTTGGGGGCGAAGACCAGGCCGACCCACGCGAAGGCGAAGGTCAGGAACGCGCCCAGAAAAAGAAAGGGTCCGTAATTCATCCGTTACTCCCATTCCGGTACGCGGCCAGGCTCCGGCGATAGCCTTCGCCGTCTTCATGAAAGAGGGTGGGGCCGACGCGGTTGGCGCCGCGGCCCAGCAGGTTGGCCAGGACCAGCGCCGCAAAAGCGAAGTGTCCGACGAACAGCAGAATGCCCGAGGCCGACCGGGCCCACAGCCAGGGGATCGTGTCCCGCACCACGGACAGGAAGGGGATGGGCAGGTCCTGTTTGGCCTTGAAGCCGTGGAAAAATTCCCGGAGTCCGGCGATCAGGCCGTTGTTGTGAACGAGCTCGCCCAGCGGTTTGGCGGCCTGGTTCAGTTCAAAGCCCTGGATCATGCCGCCGAGGGTCAGCACGAGGAACATGACGCCGATGCCGACGGACGTGGCCCAGAAGTGCAGTTTGATCAGCCGGCCGGAGGCCCATTCCCGGCCGGTCAGGCGGGGGACGACGTAATACATTGCGCCGAACATGACCATTGTATAAAATGCATATAAACCCAGGTGGGCGTGGGCGATGGTGTGGTGGGTGAAGTGGAACGGCTCGTTGAATACGCGGATGGACATCAGCGAGCCCTGGAAGCTGACGAGGGTGTAGGCCATGGCCCCGAAGACCACGAAGCGCAGGGTGGGGCTGAATTTCAGCACGCCGAAATGCTTGTAGGTGGTCATGTGGTGGTTCAGGGCCGTGGTGGCCACGGGGATGAACATCATCATCGAGCCGACGATGGAGACGGTGACCAGCCAGGCCGGGATGGGTCCGCCCACCAGGTGGTGGGCCCCGGCCCAGTTGTAAAACAGGGCCAAGGACCAGAATCCGAGGATGGACAGGTAATAGCTGTAGATCGGCCGGCCGATGACCTTGGGGATCAGGTAGTAGATCGTCGCCAGACCGATCGGCGTGAAGAAGACGCCCAGGACGTTGTGGCCGAACCACCAGTGGATGGATTCCTGCGGCACGCCTTTGACCATCAGCGGGGAAGCCGTCAGCAGTTGCACGGTGGCATAGACCCAGGGGAACCAGAACATCGCCCCGAACAGATACCACAGCGAGACGTAAACGTGCCCCGGGCGGCGCTGGCCGAAGGTGATCAGCGCCCAGACGGCCACCAGCGCGAAGGCGATGAACAGCAGGAACGTGGCGTAGTGGGGGTATTCGATCCACTCGATGCCGGTGGATTGCCCGGCCAGGACCGCGCCGGTGCCCACGAGCACGCCCAGATTCCACAAGACGGCGGCGATGACGATGACGGCGGGAAAGCGCAGCGGCACCCGGCACAGCCGGCAGAACAGCCACAGCGCCGTGCCCAGCCCGGCCATGGAACTCCAGCCGAAGGCGACCACGTCCAGGTGGGCCGGTCGGATGCGGCCGAAGCTCAGCCAGGCGGCGTCGGTCAGGAAATTGGGCGAGTGCAGTTTGATGGAGCTGACGAGCCCGAAGACTGTGCCGACGATCAGCCAGAAGGTGGCGCTGCCGTAAAACAGCAGCACCGGCACGCGGCACGAGGCGTCGATCTCGGCCCGCTGGGCGGCCAGCGTCTGCTCGTCGATCGACGCGCCGTCGTGCGATGGGGCCATGGCTGGGGTGAGACTGCTCATGAATGACTGTCCTTGCTGGAAGACCGTTGGCCGCGTTGGGCTTCGTCGGGAAAGCCGTCGGTGCGGAAGCCCTGCGGCTCTTCGTCGTCGAAGATGCTAACCGCGCCCTGCTGGAAGTTGGAGAACTGTCCGGCGCGGACGGCCCACCACAAGCCCCAGACGACCGAGGCGCCGAAGAAAGTCAGCAGGCCGAAGATCAGGATGTAGGATAGAACGCTCATGGGTTTGCCGGCCGGGTTGCCGCCTCCTCGATGACTTTGCGCATGGCCAGGTCGATGGGGATGCGTGCGACGCCTTTGTTTTTATCCACCCATCCGGCGGTGGCCAGAGCGTGGGCGTCTTCGGCCTGGCGTTTTTCCAGGATTTCCTGGCGCTCGGCGTCGGTCTTGAGTCCGGTCGTCGGGGCCGGCCCGGCGCCCACGTAGAGCATCACCAGAAGGATGGCCACGATCGAGGCCACGCCCAGCAGCGCGCCGATGACGGTTACGATCAGCCGGGTGCGGTTGAGGGGCGTCGTCGCGTTGGTTGGTGCGGTTTGCGTCATAAGCTTACTCCACGTCGGCGGCCGTCACTTCTTCCACGTGCTCGGCCATGAGCGATTCCTGCAATCGCGGGTCGCGCAGCGGATACAGCGCCGCGCCGGTCATGGCGCGGGTCACGACCCACGCGGCGGCTCCGCCGATGGCCAGCAGCGCCGACAGGTCGATCCACAGCGCCTTGAGATGCGGGCCGTGTTCGTGCAGCGTCGGCATAATCATCCAGTATGCGTCCACGTAATGCGTCGCCAGCAGGATCGCACACATTGCCGCCAGCACCTTGGGGTTTCGCTTGGCGGCGGCGCTCATCAAGACCAGGAACGGCAGCACGAAATGCCCCACGGGCAGGATGATGCTGACGATCCACCACTGCGCGGCGAGCTGGTCGGGTTGGGCGCCGGTCCAGCGGTGCATGAACCAGACCGTTTCTTCGGGGATGTTGCTGTACCAGATCAGGAAATACTGCGAGAAGGCGATGTAGGCCCAGAAGACGCAGAAGGCGAACAGCAGCTTGCCCAGATCGTGCAGGTGGTCGGAGGAGACCAGCCCGGCGAGCGGGCCGCGGGCCAGGGCCAGGGTGATGAGGATCAGGACGGCCAGGCTCGAGACGACCGAGCCGGACCAGACGTAGACGCCGAAGACCGTGCTGAACCAGTGGTAATCCAGCGACATGATCCAGTCGAAGGCGGCGAAAGTGAACGTCAGGGCGTAGACGAAAAAGCCGGGGGCGCTGAAGCGGCGCGAGGAGAAAGTGTGGCGGGCGGCCCCGTCGTGGTCCTGGCGGATGGAGTTGCCGCGCAGCTTCCAGGCCAGCAGGTTCCAGGCGGCAAAGTAGATGGCCAGGCGGATCAGGAAGAACGTCACGTTCAGATACGGCCGCTTGCTGGCCAGCAGTTCGTCGTGCTCGCCGTGCGAAGCGAAGGCCGTCCAGTTGAAAATGCGCCCCTGGAACAGCCCGGCGAGCACGGGCAGGAACAGCAGCGCCAGGACGGGCAGCGCCGCCAGCACCTGCTCGGCCGAGCGGCGCACGACGACCGACCAGCCGGCATCGACGACGTGGTGCAGCATCACGAAAAAGAGCATCCCCAGCGGGATGGTGATGCAGCACAGAAACGCCGTCAGGTAGGAGAAGTAAAACTGCCGGGGATCGACGAGGTAACCGGCGACGCAGCCGGCCGCGCCCAGGGCGCCCAGGGCGGCAAAGACCTTGCGTGCGCCGGCGAACATCTCCGGCGCAGGCCGGGCGGCCCGCGGGTCCAGACGATCGAAAGTGAGGTTGCCTTCTTGTGTCATTTCAGCTCCGCGCAAAGCGCTTCGGGCACGTCCTGGAGGCGGGCGTTGTTGGCCCGCTGCAAGGCCCGCACGTAGGCCACGACCGCCCAGCGGTCGGCCGGGTGGACGTTGGGGCCGTAGGCCGGCATGGTGTTTTTGCCTTCGGTGATGACCTGGTAGATGTAGCCGTCGGGGACGGTGCGCAGGCGGTCGATGTGGTAGGAGGGGGGGTTGTTCATGCCGTACTGGGTGGTGACGCCGTTGCCGGCTCCCGTGCCGCCGTGGCAGACGGCGCAGTAGGTGTTGAACACTTTTTGGCCGCGGTACAGCAGCGCCGGATCGATCCTGACCGGGATGCGCGGGAGCTTGAAAGACTCGGCATCGACGGCCGGGGCGGCCGCGTCTTGCTTTTGCGGGGAGGAGCCCCAGGCGACGGCGCCGGCGGGCGGGAGGCGCATGCTGCGTCCGTCGGCGAAAAATTCGCTTTCCGACTGCGGCTTGTATTTCGGCTGCTCGACCATGTCGTTGAAGATGAGGATAGGCGGTTTGGTCGAGGTCTGTCCGCGCACGCCCAGCAGGGCCACCACGACCAGGGCCGCCGCCGCCACCGAAACCAGTACGATGCGTAACACGCCAGGCTTCCTTTCTAATCCTCCAGCACGACCTGGGATATGGCCCCGATCTGTTTCAGGAAGTTTCCGGTTTTTTCCAGCTCGAATTTTTCGTCTTTGGCTTCGACGGCCAGGAAGAAGCGGTTGTCGCTGGCGCCGGTGAAGACCTCCTGCTTGAGGGCCGGGTGGTACCAGGCCGGCAGGTCGTTGAGGAAGAACATCCCGAAGACCGCCGCGAAGGCCGAGAAGAGCACCGCCAGCTCGAAGGTCACCACCAGAAACGCCTGCCAGGAGAAATAGGGCTTGCCCTGGGTAATCAAGGGATAGTCCAGCACGTTGGCGTAGTATTGCAAGCCCATGGCCACGGTTACGCCCGTGATCGCGCCGCCGGCCACGATCCATCCCAGCTTGCTGCGGTTGAGGCCCATGGCCAGGTCCATGCCGTGGACGGGATAGGGCGAGTAGACGTCAAAGTGTTGATAGCCGGCCTTGCGGGTGGCGCGGGCGGCGGCCAGCAGCGCGCCGGGGCCGTCGAATTCGGCCAGGATGCCGAAGGTCGCCGGCGTGCTTGATGACGTGAGCGATTGGGTCATGGCCGGGCCTCCGCGGTTGAAGGCGCGCCGTGGCCGCGGACGGGCTTGCGGCCGTGGACGTCCAGCGGTTCGTCGGCGGCCATCAGGCTGTGGCCGTGCATGACGCCCTTCACTTCGCTCATGGCGATCATCGGCAGGAAACGGACGAATAGCAGAAACATCGTCAGGAACAATCCGACGGACCCGACGAAGGTGAGGATGTCCACCCAGGTCGGCGTGAAGTAGCCCCAGCTCGAGGGCAAAAAGTCCCGGTGCAAGCTGGTGACGATGATCACGAACCGCTCGAACCACATGCCGACGTTCACGAAGAGGGCCAGGATGAAAATGATCCACGGCGTGGTGCGCATCTTGCGGAACCAGAAGAGCTGCGGCGTGACGACGTTGCAGGTGATCATCGTCCAGTAGGCCCAGGCGTAGGGTCCGGTGGCCCGGTTGACGAAGACGAACGATTCGAAGGGGTTGGAGGAATACCAGGCCGTGAAGAATTCCATCGAGTAGGCGTAGCCCACCATGGAGCCGGTGGCGAGGATCACCTTGCACATGTTTTCCAGGTGCCGCGTGGTGATGAGGTCTTTCAGGCCGAACAGCGCCCGGGCCGGGATCAAGAGCGTCAGCACCATCGCGAAGCCGGAGAAGATGGCCCCGGCGACGAAGTAGGGGGGAAGATCGTCGCGTGCCAGCCGGGAAGGATGGCGGTGGCAAAGTCGAAGCTTACGACGGTATGCACGGAAAGCACCAGGGGCGTGCTCAGCCCGGCCAGGAGCAGGTAGGCCATTTCGTAGTGACGCCAGTGGCGGTTGCTGCTGCGCCAGCCCAGGGCGAGCAGGCCGTAGATGAAGCGTTTGGTTTTGGTGGTGGCCCGGTCGCGCATCGTCGCCAGGTCGGGGATCAATCCGACGTACCAGAACATCAGCGAGACGGTGGCGTAGGTGCTGACGGCAAAGACGTCCCACAAGAGGGGCGAGCGGAAGTTGGGCCAGATGCCGTTGCTGTTGGGGATGGGGGCCAGGAAGTAGGCCCGCCACCAGCGGCCGACGTGGATGCCGGGGAAGACGCCGGCGCACATGACGGCGAAGAGGGTCATGGCCTCGGCGGCGCGATTGATGCTGGTGCGCCATTTCTGGCGGAGTAAAAACAGGATGGCGGAGATGAGCGTACCGGCGTGGCCGATGCCGACCCAGAAGACGAAGTTGGTGATGTCCCACGCCCAGCCGATGGGCTGGTTGAGGCCCCAGACGCCCACGCCGGTGGAGAACAGGTAGAGGATCATTCCCCCGCACAAGCCGGCGACGGAGGCGGTGAAGAGGATCGTCGGCCACCACCAGCGGGGAGTGGGCTGCTCGATGATGCCGCTGACGAGGGTGGTGATGTCGCCCAGTTTTTTGTTGCCCAGGACGAGGGGGGCGCGAACTGAGGGATCGACCTCGGGTTCCATCGCAGGGCCGTGGGCGGACGGATAGGCGGCGGTGCTCATTTCAAGGCCTCCTGCATCACCGGCAGCGGGACGGTTTGGGATTCCATCTTCGGGTTGACGTTGCGCAGCCGGGCCAGGTAGAGGGTTCGGGGCTTGGTGTTGACGTGTTCCAAGACCGCGTAGCTGCGCTGCGCAGAGCGCAGGCGGGAGACGCGGCTGCTCGGGTCGGAAACGTCGCCGAAGACGATGGCCTGCGTGGGGCAGGCCTGCTGACAGGCCGTCTGCACGGCGCCGTCGGGGACTTTTACCGCCGGCTTGCCGTCGGGGCCGGCCGGGGCGGCGCTTTGGCCGACGGCCGACTGGGCGTCGATCTTGGCCGCCTCCAATCGCTGCACGCAGTAGGTGCATTTTTCCATCACGCCGCGCATCCGCACCGTGACCTGCGGGTTCTTCTGCATCTTGATCAGTTCCTGCATCGGCGGCTGCAAGAGCTGCGGCTTGGTCAGCCCCTTGAGCGGGTTGGGCTCGGGGTTGCCGTCGAAAGGTTCGCGGCCGGACTCGCGGATCGTGCCCTTGTTGTAGTCCAGGAAGTTGAACCGCCGGACCTTGTAGGGGCAGTTGTTGGAGCAGTACCGCGTGCCGACGCAGCGGTTGTAGACCATCTCGTTGAGCCCTTCGGGGCTGTGGACGGTGGCGTTGACCGGGCAGACCGGCTCGCAGGGGGCGTTTTCGCAGTGCTGGCACATCATCGGTTGCAGCGTGGCCTCGACGTCGCCGGCGGGGTCTTCGCCGGCGAAGTAGCGGTCCAGGCGCATCCAGTGCATTTCCCGGCCGCGGATGACTTCGTTTTTGCCGACGATGGGGATGTTGTTTTCCGCCTGACAGGCGACCACGCAGGCCGTGCAGCCGACGCAGGCGCTCAAGTCCACGGCCATGCCCCACTGGTTGGCCCCGTCGAGCGTGGGGGAGGTGTAGATGTTCAGTTTGGTCGGGGCCTTTTCGCCCATGTGGCGGGCAAAATCGGGCTCGCGCTGGAACCGATCGAGCGTGCCCTCGCGGATGATGGCCCGCTCCTGTGCGGCCTTGTCGGGGCTGAGATGATCCTCCGAGGCGGCCCAGTGTTCCTGCGTCGTGCCCAGCGGATAAGTCCTGCCCGTTTTCGTCACCTTCGCGCCGACGGCAAAGCCCATGGCCGCCGTGGTTCGCAGGGTGTAGGCATTGAAGCCCGTGCCGCTGACCAGCGATCCGCCGACCTTTCGGCCGTATCCCAAAGGCAGGGTCAGGCTCCAGTCGGCGTGGCCGGGCATGACGAAGGCGGGCATTTCCAGGCTGCGTCCGTCCAGTTCGATGCGCAGGACGTCGCCGGTTTTGACCTTCAAACGTTCGGCGCTGCGCGGCGAGAGGATGGCGGCGTTGTCCCACGTCAGCTTGGTCATGGGATCGGGACATTCCTGCATCCAGCCGTTGTTGCCGAAGCGTCCGTCAAAGACGCTGTCGTCCATGGCGAAGCAGACCTCGAAACGGTCGGGCGAGGGCAGCGACACCGCTGCCGGCACGTCCATCGCCAGGGGCCTGGGCTCTGCGGCCCGGCGGGACAGGGCGTAGGTTCCTTCGTGCAGGAATCGCCGCCAGTCGGCTTCTGTGCCGTTGGTCAGCCGCTTAAAGCTTCGGCGGACGATTTCGTAGGGGTCGCTGGTTTCGTAGCCGCTGATGCGGGCCAACAGTTCCAGGGGGTTGCGTCTGTCGAACAGCGGTTCGATCATCGGCTGGATGGGGGAGATCACGCCGTCGGCCGTCTCGGCATCGCCCCAGCTTTCCAGGTAGTGCGCCGCCGGGACGTGCCAGGTGCAGACGGCCGAGGTTTCGGTTTCGTGCGCGCTGAGATAGAGGCTGGTGCGGGCTTTTTTGATGAGGTTGGCGAAGTCCAGGTCGGCCGGGGCGTCGTACGCGGGATTGCCGCCGAGAATCAGCAGCGTGGAGACCGAACCGCTTTTGAGCTGCTCGGCCAGGGATGCGATGCCGGCGGAGGAGGGGCCGGATGCGGCGGGCGAGACGCACTGGCCGACATTGTCCAATTCCGCGTTGATGCGGGCGACCAGCGCGTGAACCCAAAGCGGCTGGCGCGCGCCGACGGCCAGGAGGCTCCGGCCCGCGTGGGCCTTTAAGTCGGCGGCCACTTCGTCAATCCATTTGCGATCCCAGCTTATGCCGGCCGCTTTGGGACCGGGGGTGCCGACGACGCCGAGTTTCGCGGCCAGCGCCCAGACGTAGGGGCCGACCGCCGAGGCGGGCAAACGCAGGCGGTGGTCGGCGCTGGCGCCGGTGATGGTGAAGTGCGGTTCGACGGCGTACAGGCGGTTCATCGCATCGCCGGGTTTTTCGACTTTGCGTCCGGCGGCAAAATCGCGTTTGTAGCGGATGCCGTCGTCTTCCAGGCCCAACAGATCGCAGTCCAGCGTGAGGATAACCTGCGCCTTGTCCAGGTGATACCGCGGGGGGGCGATCTGCCGGGACGGCTCGTAAACGTGGAACGTGGCCTGCGGCAGGTTCAGGGCGATGTGCTCGCGCAACATCGCCGCCGCCGGGGAGGCGTGGTCCTGGCCGAGAATCGCCAGGCCCCGGCCTTCGCTGCTTCGCAGCGCCGAAGCCAGTTCGTCCAGGGCCGCGTAGAACTCCTCTTTCGTCACCGCCTGACCCTCGCGGCGGTAGACGCGCGAGCGATCCGGGTCGTACAAGTCCAGCACCGACGCTTGGGCGAAAACGTGCGTCGCGCCGTAGCTGGCGGGGTGGGAGGGGTTGCCTTCGATCTTGGTGGGCCGGCCCTCGTGCGTCTCGGCCAACACGCCCAGAGGCCGCCCGGCCAGCACCATCGTGGTGGCGTAGTAGGTCGGCTTGCCGAGGATGGTCGGCTCGGGCTTTTTGTTGTAGGCGCGGATTTTGGATTCGGTCCTGCGGCAGCCGCCCAGCGTGCCCAGCCCGGCCAGGGCGATGGACGCGCCCATCAACTGCAAAAACCGGCGACGACTGGTTCCCCCGTCGGCGTAGGATTCATCCAGCTCCGAAGCCAGAGCGGGAAATTCCCGCTGCGCCCACTGGCGGAACTCGGGCGTGTTGGCCCAGTCGTCCAGCGACCGCCAGTAGGCCTTGCCCCCGGCGGCCGCGGGCGCCGCGGCAGGCATTTGGTGATGATGATGTTTCCCCGGACACTCGCTCATAAATCCTCGTTGGCCGTTGGGCTACCTGTGACATCCCGTGCAATTGGTCGGCGGATGGATGCCGCTCTGCTGGACCAGCTTGCGGGCGAATTCGGCCTGGCTTTGCGAGCCAAAGAGCCGGTCCTTGCCGGCGTCCCATTGCCGCTGCGGGTTCCAGGCCAGGTTGGTCACCTGCTCGGCGGGGCGCAGGTTGGGCTGCGGGTTGCGGTGGCAATCCAGACACCAGCTCATGGACAGCGGCTGCTCGTGGCGCACCACGGGCATTTCGTTGATCTGCCCGTGGCAACTGGCGCAGCTCACGCCGCGGTTGACGTGGACGGCGTGGTTGAAATAGACGAAGTCGGGCAGCTTGTGGACGCGCACCCAGTCGATGGGCGTGCCGGCGGCGTAGGCTTCGCGCAGGGGGGCGAGGGCCGGGCTGTCGCCGCGGATGTTGCCCTTGGCCGGGTCGTGGCAGTTCATGCACGTCTGGGCGGCGGGGATGTTGGCGTGGGGGGATTCCTTGACGTTGGTGTGGCAATACAGGCAGTCCATCCCCAACTGCCCGGCGTGCAGCTTATGGCTGAAGGCGATGGGCTGCTGCGGGGCGTAGCCCACGCGATACCATTTGGGCGTGGCGTAATACCACACCGCGCCGGTGGCCAAACCGCCCAGCAACATGACGCCCAACAGGAGATTTCCCGCGATCGCCCGAGAGTTCTTTGGAAAAGCCCGCGACAAGGTTCGTTCCTCTCGCTGTTTTGGCCCGGAACCACACAGAAAACTGCATGCTCGTTTCGGGCCGACGGTCTTCTCCCGCGCCGCTGGCCCACTCGTGACGAGTTTCACAAAGTTTAGGACGCCGTTTTTCGACTCGTCAAGCCGAAAACGGACGGAAGGCTCCGAATTCACCCCGGCGGCCAGGTGAATTCCCGGCCGGCCAGCACGTGCAAATGCAGGTGGAAGACCGTCTGCCCGGCCTGGGGGCCGCAGTTGAAGACCGTGCGGTAATCCGCATGTCCCATGGACTGCATTAATTTTTTGGCCACCACGAGCATCCCGCCCACCAGCGGGGCGTCGGCATCGGCGATTTCGTTCAACGAAGCGATGGGCCGCTTGGTAATAACCAGCAGATGCACCGGGGCGGCCGGGTGGATGTCATGGATGGCGATGTATTGTCCGTCCTCGTAGGCGATTTTTGCCGGAATCTGGCGCGAAATGATTTTGCTGAACAGGGTTTCTTCCATAACATGCTCCTTTGTCCGTCGTCGCGACGGATGATTGTCGGCGAAAGTTTGCCGCCTGACAACCGAGTATTGATTACTTAGAACGGGTTTCAAAACCGATTTGTAGCACGGGCATCCTGCCCGTGCCTTTGAGAAAGAAGAGAAATGATCCGAAGCTGCGGGCGAATCAAAGCCCGACAACAGCCGACACGGGCTGGAAGCCCGTGCTACGGGAGGGTTTGAAACCGCTTCTTAGGGCCGACCATCATGCTGAGCTTTCTGCTGGAAACTTTCGCCCTGGGGATGAAGAACCTCCGCCTGCACAAGCTGCGGAGCCTTTTGACGGCGCTGGGCATCATCTTCGGCGTCGCCGCCGTCATCATCATGGTTTCCATCGGCGAAGGCGCCAAGGAAGCGGCCATGAAGCAGATGGAGCAGCTTGGCGTGCAGAACATCCTGTTGCGGGCCGTCCGTCCGCCCGAAGGCTCTGACGCCAGTTCCCGCGCCCAGCGCATCTTAGTCTACGGCCTGACCCGCGACGACCTGGACCGCCTCCGGACCCTGCCC
Source organism: uncultured Phycisphaerales bacterium (assembly GCA_963841305.1). GTDB lineage: Bacteria > Planctomycetota > Phycisphaerae > Tepidisphaerales > Tepidisphaeraceae > CAWJBR01. Next base: position 1,773,044 of record CAWJBR010000002.1, read on the forward strand.
AGCCTCAAGTGCATCGTTCCCCTGCGCGACACCGAGCAGAAGATCGTCCGCGGCGACATCCGGGCCAATGCCAACGCCATCGGCACCTCCCCGGACATTTTCGACGTCATCAACCTCCGGCTGGCCCGCGGCCAGTTCTTCACCGCCACCGACTACGAGCGGGCCGCGCCTGTCTGCGTGATCGGCGCATCGGTCGCCCAGCAGCTTTTCCCCTACCAGGATCCCCTGGGCCAGACCATCCAGATCGGCACCTCCTACGTCAGCACGGTCCTGGTCACGATTGTCGGCGTGCTGGAGCCGACCGGGCTGCGGGCCGGCAGCGAAGGCGCGTCCATCATGCAGCGCGACCTGGACCAGGACGTGTATTTTCCCCTGACGCTGGCCCAGGCCGCCTTCGGCGACAACATCGTCCGGCGCAACGCCGGCAGCCAGGAGCGCAAGCAGATCGAACTCAGCGAAATCTGGCTGCAAGCCCAGGACAAGGACGACGTGGAAGCCCTGGCCTCCATCGCCCAGAACCTGCTGGACACGTATCACGAAAAAGAGGACTTTGTCGTCAAGGCGCCCATTCAGATCCTGCGCAACGCCGAGCGGCTGAACCGCATGTTCAACTTCATCATGGTGGGCATCGCCAGTTTCGCGCTGGTCGTCGGCGGCATCGGGATCATGAACATCATGCTCGCCACCGTCACCGAGCGCACGCGGGAGATCGGCATCCGCCGGGCCCTGGGGGCCAAACGCCGGCACATCACGCTGCAATTCCTCATCGAAACCACCGTCATCTCCCTCAGCGGCGGGCTGATCGGAATCGCCCTGGGCACCGGCATCGCCCTGCTGCTGCCCATCCTGGCGGCCCGCTCCAGCGGCGGAAACTATCCCACCCTCATTACCCCCTGGTCGGTGTTCGCCAGCTTCACCGTCAGCGGCCTGATCGGCGTCGGCTTCGGCCTCTATCCGGCCATCAAAGCCGCCCACATGAACCCCATCGACGCGCTAAGGCGGTAGAACCTCCAAGTCAACGCGCAAGGGAGTTGGGGTTGCCGCATATTCCGTGGAGTATGGCGTCGAGTCCTTCTTCAAAAAGCCGATCTCGATCCGGCGAGAAGATCTTCTGAAAAGACTGGGCAGTCCGCGGGTACTGCTGGGCTATCGCTGGCGTTGCCGCCTGTTCCCGATGGTCACGGCGGCTAAACTCGTCAATCTCCCACAAGCAGAACCCTCGGATGTAATGGATACAGATGTTATATACCGTTGCCTGGGTTTCGGGGTTCAGGCCGGCTTCAGCGAAGGCCGCCAGGCTTCCCTCGACCAGCGGAAAAGCCGCCGAAGGGGGGGTGGGGCGTGTCATGGCCAGACGGAACAGATTGGGGTGTTCTAAGGCAAGCCGGCGGATGCTCAGACATACCTGCTTGATACGGGCCTGCCAGGGGCCGGTGGCCGACGGCGCCTTCACGCGAGTTAACGCCAGGCTGGCAACGGCATTGAGGATGGCGTCTTTGTCCTCGAAGTGGTTGTAGAGGGCCATGGCTTCCACCCCCAGACTTTGCCCGAGGCGTCGCATCGAGAACTCGGCCAGGCCTTCTGTATCGATCAACCGGGCCGCCGCTTCCGCTACCGCCTGAGGAGTTAAGGACTTACCCGGGGCGGGGCGTCCCGGCCGGTTCGGCAATCTAAGGTTCTTTCGCATGGTAAATCTCCTATATGGCCCGGTCTCCCGGTTCCATGAACGGCAACACGTAGCCTTCGTTAACATACAATGTATATTTACCGACAGCAAACAATTTATTGGAGTATTCAGTATTTTGGAGAATATTGAAAAATTAACTTGACAGTGTATATTTACATAGTAAACTATGCGTGGGGGTTGTGTCTTCGGGCCGATATTATGAACCATCGAACGACGCATTTCGCGATCTGGTCCGGAGTGGGGATGGTCTTGGCGCTGGCCGGCGGATGCATGATGGGTCCGAGCTACCATGTCCCCGCGACGACCATGCCGGCGGTCTTTAGCGAACTGCCCGCCGCTCGGCCGGGGGGTAACATCCGATTTGCCAGTAACGCCGAGAGCGAGGTTTGCTGGTGGCACAGGTTTAACGACGCCAAGCTTACGGACCTGGTCGAACGGGCTGTCGCGGCCAATCCCTCCATCACGGTTGCCCAGGCGCGTCTCGGGCAGGCGCGTTCGGCGCGTGAGGCGGCCCAGACGCTGCTGTATCCCGAAATTCACGCCGGCGCGTCTCTGTTGCGATTTCGTGGCAGTACCGCGGCCTTGGGCGTGCCGGAAGGCATGCTTGGCCGGGAAGGCAATTTGTACCAGGTTGGTTTTGACGCCGTCTGGGTCGCCGACGTATTCGGCGGCACCCGCCGGATGATCGAATCCGCGCAGGCCGGCGAGGATGCCGCCCGAGCGATCCGCAGGGGAGTCGTGCTGATGGTCGCGTCCGAAACCGCCCGCGGTTACGTGGAACTCCGGGGAGCCCAACACGAGCTTGACGTTGCCAAAACAACCTTGGAGGAGCAGCGGCAGACGTTGGCCATCACGCAAAACAGGCATGACAACGGCTTGGCATCGGAGTTGGACCTGCTGCGGGCGCGTACCGACGTCGAATCCACCGAGGCCCATATTCCGCCGCTGGAACAGGCGATTCGGCAGTATATCCACCTGCTTTCAACGCTTCTGGCGCTGGAGCCCACGGCCCTGAGCAAAGAGCTCTCGCTCGTGGCGCCGATCCCGGAGATCCCCGGTCGGATTTCGGTGGGCGTTCCTTCGGACCTGTTGCGCCGGCGGCCTGACATTCAGGCGGCCGAACGATACCTGGCATCGGCCACCGCCCAGGTTGGGGTGGCGATATCGCGACTTTTTCCGCGAGTGGCCATTGGCGGTGCGGCCGGGATCGCAAACAGGACTAAGGGCAAACCGGAGCTCGATTCCGGCGGCTTCTACGCAACCGGGCCGTTCATTGACTGGACGGTCTTCGACGCCGGACGGCGCCAGGCGGCCGTCAAGGCGTCCAAGGCCGAAGTGGATGCGGCGAAGGCCTCGTACGAGGACACGGTGCGGCGGGCGTTTGCAGAGGTGGAAAGCGCACTGGTTGCGGTGGACCGCGCCCAGGTGAGGCGCGATGCGCTTAAACGGCTCTGTGACACCGCCCGCAAGGCCGTGACCATCGCGCAGAGGGACTACGGGAAGGGCATTCTAGATCAATTAACGGTGCTGGATGCTCAGCGTCAGGCCGACCGGGCCGATATGCTCCTGGTTCAAAGCGAGATGGCGCTGACGGTCAACGTTGTCACACTTTACAAGGCTCTGGGCGGCGGCTGGCAGCTTACGGAACTCTCGCAGGCGAGCCGGACGGCAATCGGAGCCCACAAATAAGGAACAGTGCTATGCGGCTCTACTTTTCCCGAGCGCGTTGAACAGATGGGCGTGCTGGCTTGTCTGGCGGTGCTGATCGTGGGCGGATGCAAGAAGCCCACGTCCTCTCTGCCGGCAGTGCCGGTGAAGACCACGTTGCTGGTTCCCGTGGAGATCACGGTTTCCAGCCGGTTCAGCGGTTCGATTGAATCCCTGCAATCGACCGCACTGGCGTTCAAATTGTCGGGCACGGTACAGAGTCTTTATCGGCCGCCGGGGGCAGGACGTGACGTGCAGGTAGGAGACACATTAGCCAAGGACACGGTTATCGCCGAACTGGATGAAGGCGATCTGCGTCGGGCCAGAGCCAGCATTAAAGCGAGGGTCGCGCAACTCGAGGCGCGGGTGGCCACCGCCCGGGACAGCCTGGCGATTGCCAAGCGCAACTTCGAGCGGTTTGCCAACTCCTCCGGTTCGGTCTCCCAAACAGCGATTGACGAGGCCGATGCACGTCGCGTGGCCGCCGCTGGCGAACTGGCCGGGGCGGAAAATGCGCTGGCCGACGCGCGGGTTCAGTTGGACCAGGCCAATGATAACTATGCCAACCGCCAACTCGTCGTTCCGTTCGACTGTGCGACGGTGGCCGAGAAGCGGATTGAGCCGGGCGAGCGGGTGCAAGGCGGCGTGCCGGTTTTTCGCCTGATCGACCTTTCCACGGTGCATGTCGCCTTTGGAGTTCCTGACACGATGGTCGGGGAACCGGCTGTGGGGATCTCGGCTCTGGACCGCGTCTACCTGGGCCAGAAGCTGCAGTTCACAGCCGACGCTTTCGAGGGCCGCGTCTTTACCGGTACCGTCACCAAGATTGCCCCGCAGTCGGACCCGCGGACGCGGACATTCCTGATTGAACTGTCCCTGTCCAATCCCCGACATCCGGGAGGAGATCGGCTTCTGCGGCCGGGGATGATTGTCACTGTTCAAATAGGCAGGCAAAACGACCGGCGCGTCATGCTCCTGCCCATGTCCGCGATCCATCGCGGCCAATCGGCCGACGAACTGGTGGTCTATGAGGTCGTCACCGGGGACAAGGGCGGAGTGGTCAAGGGCACCGTGGCGCGGAAGCGGAAGGTGGCCCTGGGAGGCCTGTGCAACAACCAGGTGGAAGTGCTGGCGGAGGGCAGCGAAGTGAAGGCGGGTTCCAGAATCGTGGTCACCACGGCGGAACGCCTGACCGATGGCCTGGGGATCCGTTGTATTCAAGACAACCCCGCGGCGACGCCGCCGGAGGCACAATGAATATTTCTGAATTCTTCGTTTCCAGGAAGCCTATCGCCTGGACGGCAATGATCGCGGTGCTGGCATGGGGAGTATTCGCCTTCCGAAAGATGCCCCAGCGGCAGGATCCGATTATTCCGGTCGTCACCGGCGTGGTCATCACGCCTTATCCCGGCGCTGAAGCCGAGAAGGTCGAGCAGGAGGTCACTCGCAAGATCGAGCGCAAGGTGGCGGAGAACCCGGCCGTCGAGCACGTCAAATCGATCAGTCGCCCCGGGGTCTCGATCGTCTATGTGGAGCTGTTTGAGACGGAGCGGAACGCGGAGCTCGTGTGGCAGGATATCCGCGGCAAGCTGGGAGAGATCCCGGACCTGCCCCAGGCGGCGGGTCGGCCGACGATTCCCGTCCTCAACAAGGACTTCGGTGACACGGTGGCGGTCATGCTCACCATCAGTTCGCCGCCGATGACCGATCTGGAGATTCGGCTGCGCGCCGACAGCATCCGTGCAGCTCTGGCCGCCCACCGAAGCCAGTCGCCCGCTGCCGAGGGAATGCAGCGATGGACCGGGGTTCTGGTTTGCCCCAACTCGGTGGCGCGCGGTCAGGTTCTGCGGATGGGGCGTACCCTGGCCCAGCGTCTGAGGGAAGACGGAGTCGCCCGCGACGTCGCCATCATCGAGGCGCCCAGCGCGGGCATGCTCGACGTGACCCTCGGGGCCGACAAGACGTTTCAGGATCTGGAGAAGGCGAGAGACATCTGGGCGCGGGAAGCGATGGGTGCTGGCGAGTTCCATCCGGACGTCTGGCCGGGATTTTGGATTCAGGATCCCAAAGACCTGGAAGTGCAGCTCCGGCGGGTCGCGCGGGACAAGTACACCTACCGTGAACTGGAGGACTTTGCCGACCTGATCCGCGACCGGCTCAAGCAGTCGCCGTACGTGGCGCAAATTGATCTGGTCGGCGTGCAGGAGGAGCGAATCTGGCTTACCTATTCGGGGCAGCGCCTTGGCCAGATCGGCGTCACGCCGTTATCTCTTGTCGGCCGCATCCAGCAGCGTAATATAAATTTGCCGGGGGGCCGGCTCGAATTGCCCAGCCAGAACGTTACGGTTCGCCCCACCGGCGAATACACCTCGGCCGACGAGATCGGCCAAACCGTGATCGACCTTTCCGCCGACGGCTATCCGCTGTACCTGAGGGATCTGGTTGACGTGACCCGCGGCTACGAGGATCCACCGGGCGTCATGAACTATCGCACGGTGAAGGTGGATCGGTGCAGGCCTCAGCCCGGGATGGCGGGGCATCCGAAACGTCGGCGGGGGAAGAAAAGGTTCCTCGGGATTACGAACTCCAGACCGGCCGGGCGATTACGATTTCCGTCCGGCAGGTCAAAGGCGCCAGCATCGAAAATTACGACCGCGACATGGTTGTCGCCCTGGCGGAACTCCGGCAGAGACTGCCCCAGGATCTGCGGCTGGAGCGCACGAGCAACGAACCCCTGGAAGTCCGCGAAAAGATTCACAACTTTGGTCGCAACCTGCTCGAGGCGATTGTGATCGTGGTGATCGTGTCCCTGCTGTTTATGGAGTGGCGCATCGCCCTGCTGGTGGCCATTTTGATTCCCGTTACCGTGGCGATGACGCTGGGCATCTCGCAGATGATCGGCATCGACCTGCAACAGGTCTCGATCGCGGCGCTGATTATCGCCCTGGGCCTTCTGGTCGATGCGCCGGTGGTCGCGGCCGATGCGATCAATCGTGAGCTGGCGCATGGGCGGCCTCGGCACTTGGCCGCGTGGATGGGGCCCAGGCGCCTGTCCCGCGCGGTCTTCTATGCGACGCTGACCAACGCCGTCGCGTTTCTGCCGCTCCTGCTGGTCGAAGGAAAAACCGGCGATTTCATCTATTCGCTGCCCGTGGTGGTTTCCTTCTCGCTGCTGGCTTCCATGATCGCGGCGTGGACCTTCGCGCCGTTGATAGGCTATTACCTGCTCAGAGGCCAGAAAGGCTTTGAGGCTAACGAAGGCAAACCCGCGAAGGGCTTCCCGCGGGCGTATAAGGTCTTCGTGGAGGGATGCATTACCCGTCGCTTCCTGGCTACCACCATTGCTGTGGTCCTCCTGATTGTGGGCGCGTGGGTTGTCTTGCGTGCCGGCTCGTCGTTTTTCCCCAAGGATCTGCATAATACTTTCGTGGTGAACCTGGACCTGCCGGAAGGTTCGCCCATCCGCCAGACCCGCGAAGTGGCGTTGGATGCTGTGAAAAAGATCGACGCGCTGGAGGGCAAGCATATCCGCAGTTACACCACGTTCGTCGGTGCCGGCGGCCCGCGGTTCTGGCTCTCGATCGAGCCCGAGCAGCGTGCGGACAATTATGCCCAGATCCTTGTTCAGGCCGCCTCGAAAGAGGAAACGGCCGCCCTTGTCGGCCGCCTCAAGGAATCGCTGCCCTTCCAGATTGCCGAGGCGCGCGTCCGCATTCAAATGTTGGAGACTGGACCGCCCATCGGAGTTCCCGTGCAGTTGCGGTTGTACGGCGCGGACGACGATACCCTTCGCCGGCTCGGCGCCCAGGTGAAGGACCGCCTGCGCAATATCCCCGGAACGATTGACATCCACGACGACTGGGGCGACCCGGTGTTCCAGATGACGCTCAAGGTTCAGCCGGAACGTGCCGCCATCGCGGGGCTCACGAACCAGGATGCAGTGACCACGGTGGGTACGGGGCTTTCGGGCCTGACGGTCAGCCAGTTGCGGGAACGCGATAAGCTCATCGGCATCGCCTTACGGCTGCGGCCCTCGGAACGAAGCCAGATCGAGGATCTGAATGACATCAATGTCGCCAGCTCCCTGACGGGCGTTCGGGTGCCGCTGCGGCAGATCGCCTTCTTCGAGCGGCAAGTGATCACGCCCAAGATCCGCCGGCGTGACCACGAGCGTTGCCTGACCGTGCGCTGCGACACCATCCCCGGCGTGCTTCCCAGTACGGTGGTCAACCAACTTTCGCAGGCCCTTCCGTCCAAATCCGGGGCAGTCGCGGCGGCGAATGCGGATGGTCGTATCGAGTTTCCGACCGGGTATCGCTGGGAGTTTGGCGGAGAAAAGTACGAGCAGGACAAAGGCTTCAACTCATTGACGATTGCATTGGTGGTGTCTTTCGTGGCGATTTACCTGGCGTTGGTCTTGCAGTTCAATTCCATGACACAGCCGCTGCTGGTCTATGCAGCCGTGCCCTTTGGGATTGTCGCCGGACTTCTGGGGCTGGTCCTTTTCGGCGCTTCGTTCGGATTCATGGCCTTCCTTGGCGTCGCGTCCCTGGCGGGTCTGATCATCTCCCACGTAATCGTGCTCTTCGATTTCATAGACGAGATGCGTCACAAGGGGGAGCCGCTGCGTAAGGCCGTTGTCGATGCAGGCCTGGCCCGTTTGCGGCCGGTGCTCGTAACGGTGCTGGCCACGGTGGGCGGCCTGATCCCCCTGGCCTTGGAAGGCGGCCCGCTCTGGGAGCCCATGTGTTACGTCCAAATCGCCGGCATGCTGCTGGCCACTCTGGTTACCCTCGTCCTCGTGCCAGTGCTATACGTGATATTCGTCGAGAACCTGCGCTTGGTGAAATGGGAGCCGGTACTCTCAGAACACAATCCGCATGGCGAAGAATCGTTGCAAGAGAATCCCCTGGCCAGGGGAGAGGCGTCCGCTCAGAAGGCTGTCGCACATGCATCCGCCCGGACCTCGTAACCGAATGGCGGTTGGCCGCCCGTTGCCGTATCTCGATGTCCCTCCGCGGACGAGGAGCAGCGATATTTCAGGGAAATCGGAACAAGCGCACCCGGCGGGACTCGAACCTGCAACCCTCGGTTCCGAAGACCGATGCTCTATCCAATTGAGCTACGGGTGCTCACGAACAGCACGGGTGGTTGTTCTATTCCATTTTTTGGCGGTTGTCTATCGGATTCGACCGGAACGGCTTAACGGGGTGTAACGCTTACGGCGGGTAGGCTTCTGTTCAGCCCCGGCAGGGGCGACAGGCTCTAGCCCACGGCGTGTCAGCCGTGGGAAAACCAGATCGCCAGATATATCAGCCCCGTAGGGGCGTAAGAGACTCTTACGCCCCTACGGGGCTGATTCGATTGCGATCGCTCCTTCCCAACGGCTGACGCCGTGGGCTAAAACCTGCCGCCCCTGCCGGGGCTGGTGGATGTCACCTTTTTTCGGAGCGAGCTGGTCCGGGGGGGGGGGGAAATGGGCGATTTCCATGCTCCTTTGCTTGGATTCGTGTCAATGAATTCATAAGATGGCCTTGTCCAAGATGACCTTTGCAGGCCACGGGGCACTTTGAAGGCGGGAGTATTGGCGTATGAAGCAGACGGGAAAGAATGGCAGACCGGGCGGCGAGGGCCTTGGCAAGTGCCCGACGGGCATCGTCGGACTGGATAAGATCACCAACGGGGGCTTGCCCCAAGGCCGGCCGGCGCTGGTCTGCGGCGGGGCGGGTTGCGGCAAGACGCTGTTCGCCATCGAGTTTATCGTGCGCGGGGCGATGGAGTTCAATGAGCCGGGGGTCTTTGTCTCTTTCGAGGAAACCAGCGAGGAGCTGGCCAAAAACGTCCGTTCTCTGGGCTTTGACCTGGACGACCTTGTCCGGCGTAAGAAACTCGCGATGGACTTCGTCCGCGTGGAGCGCAGCGAGATCGAGGAGACCGGGGAGTACGATCTGGAGGGATTGTTCGTCCGCCTGAACCACGCCATCGAAACGGTCAAGGCCAAGCGCGTGGTCCTGGACACCATCGAATCGCTGTTTTCCGGCCTGTCGAACACCGCCATCCTCCGCGCCGAGCTGCGGCGGCTGTTCCGCTGGCTGAAGGACAAGGGCGTCACCGCCATCATCACCGGCGAAAAAGGCGAGGGCGCGCTGACCCGCCAGGGCATCGAGGAATACGTTTCCGACTGCGTGATCATGCTGGACCACCGCGTCCACGATCAGCTCTCCACCCGGCGTCTGCGCGTGGTGAAGTATCGCGGCTCGACGCACGGGACCAACGAGTACCCCTTCATCATCGACGAGAACGGCATCAGCGTGCTGCCGGTGACCAGCATGAGTCTGGACCATCAGGTCGCCACGACCCGCATCTCCAGCGGCATCGACCGGCTCGATGCGATGCTGGACGGCAAGGGCTTCTACCGGGGCAGCAGCATCCTGGTTTCGGGCCCGGCCGGCACCGGTAAAAGCAGCCTGGCGGCGACCTTCGCGCAGGCGGCCTGCCGGCGCGGCGAAAAATGCCTCTATTTCGCCTTCGAAGAATCGTCCTCGCAGATTATCCGCAACATGCGGTCCATCGGCATCGACTTGGCGCCGTATGTCAAAAAGGGGCTGCTGCGATTCCACTGCTCCCGCCCCACCCTTTACGGTCTGGAAATGCACCTGGTCGTCATGCACAAGCAGATTGAGCAGTTTTCGCCTTCGGTAGTCATCGTTGACCCGGTGACCAACATGATTTCCGCCGGCGTGGCCTTGGACGTGCGCTCGATGCTGCTGCGTCTGGTGGACTACCTTAAGAACCGGCAGATCACCACCTTCATGACCAGCCTCACAACGTCCGGGCATGCGATGGAACAGAGCGAGACGGAGATTTCCTCCCTGATCGACACCTGGCTGCTCGTGCGCGATATCGAGCTGGGCGGGGAACGGAATCGCAGCCTGTATATCCTCAAGTTGCGCGGGATGGCCCACTCCAACCAGATCCGCGAATTCGTGCTGACCAGAAAAGGCGTGCAACTGCTGGATGTGTATCTCGGCCCGGCCGGTGTGCTGACCGGGTCGGCCCGCTTGTCGCAGGAAGCCAGAGAACAAGCCCAGAAAGCGGCAACCAAACAGGCTGTCCGGCGGCAGCAGGCGGAGGCCGAGGCCAGGAGCAAGGCCTTGGAGTCGCAAATTGCCGCCTTGCAGGCTCAAGCAGTGACATAACATCAACTCATGAAGCAGATCGGGGCCGAGGAGCAGGCCAGAGAAATACAGGAACAGGCGGATCGGAAGGCGATGGCGCGAGGTCGCCATGCGGACGTCTTTGTCGCCGGTTCAGTCCGCAGCAATCATAAAGAAGGCCGCCGATGAAGAAAACGAAGCTCGTGAAGACGCGGAAAAAAGCGACTGTGGCGGCTCCGGCCGGCAACGCCCGCTGGGATTTGAGACTGTATGTCGCCGGTCGAACGCCCAAGTCGGTGGCCGCGTTCAATAACCTCAAGTGCATCTGCGACGAACACATGAAGGGCGAATACCATATTGAAGTCATAGACCTGCTGAAGCAGCCGCAGCTTGCCAAGGGCGATCAGATCCTGGCGATTCCGACGCTGGTTCGGAAGCTTCCGGAGCCGATCAAGAAGATCATTGGCGACTTGTCCAACGAAGAGAAGGTGCTGGTGGGGTTGGACCTGCGACCTGCGCACTGTAAAACAAGCGTCCTCTTTGGGCGGAAATCGGAGGCGAGTATGCCCAGTCGAAGGAAAAGCAGTGACAAGACGGGGCTGGGGGCGTCGGCCAAGGCTTTCAAGAAAGCCATCGACGAGGCTCCGGAGGGGAAGTTCGTGCTTCGCCTGTATGTCAGCGGCATGACGCCGCGGTCCCGGCGCGCCATCGACAACCTGCAAAAACTTTGCGGGGAACATCTGGTCGGGCGATGCGACCTGGAGATCATCGACATTTACCAGCAGATCGGCCTGGCCAAGGGGGAGCAGATCATCGCCGCGCCCACGCTGGTCAAGAAATTGCCGCTGCCGTTGCGGAGGATCATCGGGGACATGAGCGATCCCGGGAAGATCCTCGTGGTTCTGGGGGTTGTTCCACCCGGTGACAGCGAGAAATAAGACGTAATGGGCAACAAGCCGACGAAGACCGGCTGGGAACTGAAGCAACTCCGCGAGGAGGTGGAGTCTTTGTGCGCGGAGTTGGAGGATGCGAGAGAGACGCTGGCGGCCATCCAAAGCGGAGCGGTGGACGCCCTGGTCATCGACACGCCCGAGGGCCAGCGGGTCTTCACTGTCCAGGGGGCGGAGCATGCCTACCGCGCCCTGATCGAGCAGATGCGCGAGGGCGCGGTGACGCTCCGGGCGGACGGCGTCATCCACTACTGCAATCGGGGGTTTGCCGGGATGCTCAAGCTGCCTCTGGAGCAGATTATCGGCACGCCGGCGCGTTGCTACGTCGCCGAAGCCGACGGCCCGGCGTTCGAGGCGCTGTTGCGGCAGGGGCTTGCGGGCGGCGCAGGGCGAAGTGGCGTTTCTGACCGCGGACGGCGGCTGCGTCCCCGCGCAAGTCGGACTCGCGCCGCTGGTGGACGGCGGCGCCGCCGCATCGGCGTCCATGGTTGTCACCAACTTGATGGAGCGAAAGCAGGCCGAGCGTATCTTGGCCAACGAGCGGTTCACGCGGCGTCTGATCGACAGCACCCCCCTCGGGGTGGCCGTGGTGGACCGGAACCTGCGTTACCTGCTGGCCAATTCCGCGTACGCGGCCATCGTCGATGGCGCGCCGGTGGTCGGCCGAACCGTCGCCGAGGTCTTCCCGCCGGCGGTGGCGAAAACCGTTGCGCCAGCGGTCCAGCAGGTGTTGGACAGCGGCCGGCCGGCGGAGTTTCGCGAATACGAGACGCCCATCCATGGCCGGACCTGGTGGACCGTCCGGGAAATTCCGCTGCGCGATACGGCAGGGAACACCGAAGCCGTGCTTATCCTCACCGAGGAGGTCACGGAGCGTAAGTTGGCCGAGCAGGCGCTGGCTGCCGCGCACCGGCAGGTCCAGAGCCTGATCAACAACACCCCGGCGATTGTGTATGCCTTCGATCTGGAAGAGCGTTTTCTGTTGGCCAATACGGCCGTCGCCGCGTTGCTCAACACCACGCCCGAGCAGATGATCGGCAGGCGTCGGCACGAGTTCATGGCCAAGGAGGACGCGGACTGGCACGAGGCGAACGATCGCAAGGCGATCGAGGCGGGGCGGGCGTTGGAGTTCGAGGAATACAGCCAGCTCCAAGGCCGCTCGATCACCTGGCTGACGACGAAGTTTCCGCTGCGTGACGAGCGGGGGAGGATATACGCGGTCGCGGGCATTTCCGCGGACGTCTCCGCCCGCAAGCAGGTCGAAGAGGAACTTAAAGCCGCCCGGCTTTCCGCCGAACAAGCCAAGAACGCCGCCGACGCCGCCAACAAGGCCAAGAACCACTTCCTGGCGGTGCTCAGCCACGAGTTGCGCAATCCGCTGAACCCGGTGCTGGCCACCGCCTCGATGCTCCGGGAAGATCCTCGCTTCGACGCCGACGCCCGCGAGCAGTTGGAGGTCATCTGCCGCAACGCGGAGCTTGAGGCGAGGCTCATCGATGACCTGCTGGACGTGACGCGCATTGAGCGGGGCAAAGTCGAACTGGACCGCCGGCCCGTCGAGCTGGGCACCATCCTCCGCCGGGCCGCGGAAGTCTGTCGGCCCGATATCGAGGCGCGGAAACTGGAGTTCGGGATTGATGCGTCCGACTGGCCGTACTGGGTTGATGCCGACGCCGCCCGTCTGCAACAGGTTTTTTGGAACCTGCTGAAAAACGCCATCAAGTTCACGCCCAAAGGCGGGTGCGTGGGCCTGCGCTGCCGCCGGGAGGATGGGGGTTCGGTGGTTGTGGAAGTCAACGACAGCGGCGAAGGCATTGAGCCGGAGGATTTGGGCCGGATTTTTAACGCTTTCGACCAGGTGGAGCGTTCCATCACCCGGCAGTTCGGCGGCCTGGGATTGGGACTGACCATCAGCAAGGCCCTGGTGGAAATGCACGGCGGCGGCATCCAGGCCCACAGTGCGGGCAAGGGCCGGGGGGCGACGTTCACGGTTCGCCTGCCTCTGCTGCCGAGCGAAGCTGCCGCCCCGCCGACGCCCGAAGCGCCGCCGGCGCCGGCGGCGATCCGGCCGCTGCGCATTTTGCTGGTGGAAGACCACGGCGACACGGCCCGGATCATGTGTCGGCTGCTGTCGATGGAGGGGCACACCGTTCAGGCGGCCGCGGACGTGGCCGGCGCTTTGGCGCTGGCCGAGAAACAGGCTTTCGATCTGCTGCTGAGCGACCTGGGGCTGCCCGACGGCAGCGGATTGGATCTGATGCGGACGCTGCGCGGCAAGGGTTTGAAGATGTGCGGCGTCGCTTTAAGCGGCTATGGTCAGGAGCAGGATGTTGAGCAGAGCCGTAAGGCGGGTTTCAGCGCACACCTGACCAAGCCGGTGAGCCTGCCGAAGTTGAAAGAGATTATCGCCAGGGTGGCCGCGGAGGGCGGATGCAACGAAGGTTATGAGAAGCGCACCCGGCAGGACTCGAACCTGCAACCCTCGGTTCCGAAGACCGATGCTCTATCCAATTGAGCTACGGGTGCTCACGAACAGCACGGGTGGTTGTTCTATCCCATTTTTTGGCGGTTGTCTATTCGGCTCGTCAGGGTCAGGGGCGGCCAGGGCGGGCAATGGGGGTTTCAGGACTCCGCGCAAAGGAAGTAGGAGACGTCCAGGTGGAAGTGGCCGGCCAAGCGGCGGATGCTCTTTTTGCTCAGATCGCGTTTGCCGGCGAGGATGAGGCTCATGAGGCTCTGGTCGATTCCGGCCAGGCGGGCCAGTGCGCTCTGGTTCAAGTCCGCGTCCTCCATGAGCGAGCGGAGCTTTTGGGACAACGGCAGTTCCGCCGCGGCGAAGGGGTGGTGCTTTTGCTCGTAGTCGGCGACGAGCAGGGCCAGGGAGTAGACGTAGTCCTCCTGCCCCGCGTCCAGGTCGCCGCGGCCGAACCAGTCGTCCAGGAGGGCCGTGGCCTCTTTGAGTTCGGCGTTGTTGCGCAGGGGCGCAGAGGAAAGCGGTGGAGCAGTTCCAGATAGCTGTCGCGCAGGGGGTAGTTGAGGGTTTTCATAGTTCGCCTTTCCATTGGTCTTTGCTGTACTGGGCGTGGGTCAGAAACCGCAAAACGTAGACCATCGCCCAACGGTAGTTGATGGCGACGACGAGGCGGTAGCGGTTGCCCTTGACGTTGAAAACGGTGACGGTTCGGCCGCTGGCCACGGTCGCGGCATCGGCGTGCGGGTAGAGAACGCGCACGTCCTGAAGGCTGCGCCAGTCGGCCTTTCTGGCCTTGCCGGCCCACTGGACGAGCCAGGCTTCGGCGTCGGGGTAACGCCTGGCGTACTCGGCCAGGGTGGAGGGCTTGACGATCCGCACGGCCGAAGAGTATGGCCGGGGTATTGCATTTTGTCAAGACAAGCCTTTTTTCGCTGCCGCGGCCGGCGTTTTACCGGCGGTGGCAGGCCATGAAGTGCTGGCGGCCGTCCTTGCCCATGTAGCGTTCGAGCATGCGGGCGTCGGTTTTGGTCAGGTCTACCAGCATCAGCCCGTCCAGCACGTCGCTGAAATCCGGGTCGATGTTGAAATCCAGCAGCTTGGCGCCGAGCTTGAGATACTGCCGCAGAAGAACCGGCAGGCCCTTCTGGTCGGGCTCGATGTCGGCCACCAGGGCCGCGACTTCTTCGCCGTCGGGGTGGAGATGTCCGGCCAGGTCGGTTTCCCATTCGCCCAGGGGTTTGGGACGGAAGGGGTTTCGCGGGCGGACCAGCTCGCCCAGTTCCGGCGGCTGGTGGTGGGCGCGGAGGAATTGCACCATCAGTTGTCGGGAGACGGATTGGTAGTTGCTGCTGATGCTGACGGGGCCAAGCAGGCATTTGTATTTGGGGTTTTGCACGACGTATTGCCCGACGCCTTTCCACAGCAGAAGCAGGGCGGCGTAGCTTTTCTGATATTCGCCGCGGACGAAGGATCGGCCCAGTTCCAAGCCCGGGCCGATGCGATCCAGCAGCGACTGCCGGTAATGGAAGAGGGTGCTGGTATAGAGCCCTTCAATGCCCTGATTGCGGACCAGCTCGTCGGTTTTTCCGAAGCGGTACGCGCCGACGATTTCCCGTTGCGTCTTGTTCCAGACGAACAGGTGCAGATAGGTCTGGTCGAACCGATCCAGATCGATGGGCTTGCCGGTGCCTTCGCCGGTGGCGCGGAAGGTGATTTCCCGGAGGCGGCCGATTTCCCGCAGCGTGTGGGGGATTTGCTCGCCGGCGGCGCAGAAGACGGATAGTTCGCCGCCTTCGACCAGCATTTGTTGCGGCGGTAGCGCCGTCACTTCCTTTTCCATGGCGTCGGCGGGCGTGGCGGCGACGACGGGGACGAGATTTGCGCTGGAGCCGGCGGGACGGGGAGCGGGTTCGACGCGGTGTCGCAGGGCGTAGGTTCGGTGGCGCAGGTAGGCCGTCAATTGCGTGTCGTCGTCGAACGAATCGAGGCGGCTGAAGGGCACGGGGGAACCGATCCGCAGGTCGATTCGCCGGTGCTGCTGGCGGAACAGCTCGCGGGCGAGCATGGCCGTGCGGAGGCGGGGGTGGACGAGGCCCATGATCTGGAACAGCAGGCTGTTTTGGCCGTCGAAGTAGACGGGGAGCACGGTGGCCTTGGTCTTGCGGACCAGGCGTGCGACGGTGGAGCTCCAGGGGGGATCGGTGACGGTCCAGCGCCGCAGGTTGGCGTGGGAGACTTCACCGGCGGGGAAGACGCCGAGCATTCCACCGCCCTCCAGCAGGTGGATGCTCTGGCGGATCGAACGGACGTTGTCGCGTGCGGCGGCGTCGCCGCCGAAGGGATCGACCAGGACGAACAGGTTCCGCAGTTCGGGGATGCGTCCCAGGATGTGGTTGGCCATGATTTTCACGTCCGGCCGCACCGAAGAGAGGACGGCGGCCAGGACGATTCCGTCGAGGGCGCCGAAGGGGTGGTTGGCCACGACGATGACCGGGCCGGTGGCGGGGATGCGCTGCAGGTCGATTCGGGGCAGGCGGTAGCTGACGTTCAAACGGTCGAGGACTCGGCGGAGGAAATCCGTCCAGTCGCCGTCGCCGCGGGCCAAGGCGTAAAGGGCGTTGACCTGATCGATGGCCAGCAGTCGTTCCAGCGATCCGGCGGCGCGCCGGTAGAGGCGACCGAGCCGGCCGGCCGCGGGTTTGGCGAGGGAAAACGGCGTCTGCACCGGCGCCGTAACGATAGTTCGGTTCTGGAGCAGCATGGGGCGGAAGGTACGCCCCGTTTATAAGCGTTTGGCGAAGTGTTCGTGAGAGTGGGGGTATTTTTGAGTTAACGGCGGGTTATCGGAGAAATCGAACGGTTTTGCAGGCGATAAAAAAACGCCCGCCGGCGGGGGCCGGCGGGCGTCGCAAGAGCATCTTTCGCTTGGGGTTAGAACGTAAAGTAGGCGTCCACGGCGGCGACGAGCTGGTTGTTCTTGCCGTTGTAGGCTTCCTGGTCGGACCAGTCGTAGCGCAGTTCCGGACGGACCACCAGGTTCTGGCCCCACTTGTCGTTGGGGAAGGGCTTGATGCCCAGACCGGCCGTCAGCTCGTAGTAGTTGGCGGCGACGATGCCGTACTTGACGCCGTTGGGGTCGGAGAACCACTCGGCCCGGCCGTTGAGGCTGAACATGGCGTCGAGCTTGTAGGTGACGTAGCCGGCGACGCCGTACCATTCTTTGCCGTCACTGGCGCCGTCCCAGCCGTAAGTGCCGTCAACCGCGAGGGCGAGGTTGTCGGTGGCGGCGTAGCTGGCGATGAAGTCCACCACGTCGCGGTAGTGGGCGTTGTCGTCGGTGTTCTGCGGGCCGAGTTCCGCGGTGGCGTAGAAGGTCCACTGCTTGTTGGGGGTGTAGGTCAGACGGACGACGCCGTCGGCGGCGCCGTTGTTGTCCTTGGTGGACTGATCCAGGCCGCGGGTGACGCCGGCGTCCAACGTGAATTGATCGTTGAAGGCGTAGGTGGCCAGGATGCCGGTGTTGGAGAAGTTGTAGCTGTTGAAGATGTAGCCGTGGCTGTACAGGGCGTTGGTGGTGGGGTTGGCGGTTTCATAGCCCAGCAGCGTGGCGAACTTGCCGGCCCGCAGCCGCAGCCCGTTGCCCACCGGCACGGCCACGTCCACGTAGGCCTGCGTCAGGTCCAACTGGTTCTGCGGCCCTTCCGTGGAATTGACGTTATCGAGGATGCCGTTGGAATGCTGGAAGGCGGCGTCGGAGCCGAACTGGCCTTCCACCTTGAAGCCCACGTCCCACTGCTTCTTGGTGACGTCCACGGTGCGTTCGATGGACAGGTCCACCTGGTTGAGCAGGCCCTTGTTGTTGTACTGATTGAATCCGCCGGGGAAATTCAGGGCGCGCTGGGGGTGGAGAAGTTGTGGCTATAAGAGCCTTCGACATAGCCGTAGATGTTGATATTGGCCTGGTCCAGAGTTTTGGCGGCTCCGGCCTGGTCGAGCAGGTCCATCAAGGGCTTGCGCGGCGCGGGGGCGTCGGCCAGATATTTGGGCGTGAGGGTCATATCCTCCGCCGTCGCCCAGGCCCCGCAAGCCAGAATCGCCCCTAACGCCAAACTGCCTATCCCCTTACGCCTGACCATGACTGTCTCCTTCCTGTTGACCAGATTCCGTTCCGTACGCGAGTGGAGGGCGGCGCCATGCCGGTAAGGGCGCATATGGCCCTCAGACCCGTCCACATCCATAGTGATGCCGCAAGCGAAACGATCACCCACAGCCCGTTGACTTCGGTTGCATGGCAAAGGCCGTGCCATAGGCCAGAAGGGCCGATTATAGCAAGCCCATGATAATATGATGTATAAGAATCGTGCAAGCGCGTTTTGCATGCATATAAAGGTCGCACTTGTTCTTTGGGATGCGGTCTGCCCGGTTTTTCGGCAGAAGGCCGTGTTCCGCTGTGTGTCTCGCGGCGGCATGGCCCATTGCCGGCCGCGCGCTTTCTATTCACCCGACCCCCGCGGAAGCGGCCGTTTTTTCAATGGCATAACCGTTGTTCAAGCTTCGGTCATGAAACTGCGGCTGGTTCATCTTGCAGGCGGACTGCTGCTGATGGCGATGGGAGGATGTCTTGCCCCGTCGGAACCGGCCTGGCGGGCGTGGGCGCGTCAGCAGGGCGGGCTCGCCGGCGGCGCGTATCAAAGCCGGCTTCAGGCCGTCGGGGAGCGATGGCTGGCCGCTCATCATGGGACGTTGCGCGTCTTGCAGTCGCCGGCGGTTTGCGCGTATGCCTGGCCGGACGGCAACGTGTTCGTCACGCGCGGGCTGATGGATTTGCTCGGCGACGGGGAAGTGGCCGCCGCCGTCGCCCATGAGATGGGGCATTTGCTGGACGACGGGCGTTTGCCGATGGTCCGCACCCTGGAGGGGAGTTCGGACGGCGAAGCCCGGGCCGACTGGATCGGCTGCCGGCTTCTGCGCGACCGGCGGGCGATGCTTTCCATGCTGGAGAAAGTCCGCTCCGCGCCGGCCCTGAAGGCCTCGCTCCGCGAGGCGATGGACAAGCGCATCAAACGGCTGCGGGCGTATCCGGCGGAGGAGGGATTTTAAAAGGCTCAAGCAAAACCACAGAGGCCAACTCGTGGAGGAAGAAGAATTCGAACCGCCAAGCCGCGAAGACGGATGCGAAGAAATTGCTGAAAGATTTATTGAACCGCCAAGGCCGCCAAGAGCGCCAAGAAGAAAACTCTTTATCAGCGTGCCTCCGCGTTCATCGGCGGTTCCCTTTCTTCTCTGCGATCCTCTGCGTCCTCTGCGGTTCAATGAAACCGTTTGGACACGATAGCGCCACCGTGGTTTTGTTGGGCTTTCCAAAGAAAGCGATCAGGGGATGCGGATTTCGCGGCCGGCGTCGGCGGAGCGGTAGACGGCGTCGATGAGGGTTTGGACGGCCAGGCCGGCTTCGCCGGGGGCTTCCAGCGGGGTGTTGCGCAGGCAGGCGTCGATGAAGTTTCGCAGTTTGGCGGCAAACAGGGCGTTCCAGCTTCCGTCGCCGGTGAAGGCGGGGGATTCGTTGACCATGGTGCCGGCGCGGTCGGTGAAGATCATCGGCGGATCCCACGAGCAGCCGCCTTTTTCCCCGGCCAGGGTGAAGTTCCAGACGTCTTTTTCGATGTGGGCGGCGAAGGAGGTTTCGATCTGCATCATGGCCCCGCCGGCGAAGCGGACCTGTCCTGCGGCCAGGTCTTCGACGTTGTAGGTTTTGTAGTCCCAGCCGGGCCACATCGAGGCCACGCGCGAGGGCTTGTCGCCCAGGTAGGTCCAGACGTTGCCCTGGGCGGAAAGGGGCTTGGGCGAGCCCATCAGGTAATGGGCCATTTCGATGACGTGAACGCCGATGTCGATCATGGGGCCGCCGCCCTGGAGGTGTTTTTGGCCGAAGACGCCCCAGTTGGGGATGCCGCGTCGGCGGAGGGCCTGGCATTTGACGAACAGGATTTTACCGAAGCGGCCTTCGTCGCCGGCGCGTTTGAGGAACTGGGTGCTGGGGTGGTAGCGGTACTGGAACCCGACGGCCAGTTTTCGCCGGGCCTTGGCCGCGGCGCGGATCATCTGTTGGCATTGCCGGGGGTTCAGGGCCATGGGTTTTTCGGTGAAGACGTGGCAGCCGAAGCGCAGGGCATCGACGGCCGCCGGGGCGTGGACGGCGTTGGGGGTGCAGACGTCCACGGCGTCGGGGCGGATTTCCCTGAGCATGCGTTTCCAGTCGCTGTAGAGGCGGGGGATGTTGAACTTGTCCTGCATGACCTTTAATCGCTGGGGCTGGATATCGACGCCGGCGACGATTTCGACGTCGGGCATGGTTCGCAGCGCGTCCAGATGCACTTCGGCGATGCCGCCGCAGCCGACGAGGGCCAGACGGAGCCGTGGACCTTTGAAGCGGGTTTTTGTCTCAGCGGCAAAAGAGCGGGTGGAGACGCTGACATCGGGCATGGGGCAGCTCCTGCGGGCTTCATCCTACGCAGGGATCGCCCAGGGAGAGAAGGGACAATCGGTGTGCTGACGGGTTTTCGTTTCGCCGTCGCCTGCAAGGCGACGTGTCTGCTTATCGTAACGAAAGCGTCGCCTTGCAGGCGGCGGCGAAACGGGATTGTCGGCGCGGGATTCAGTTCTGAAGCATCAAGTTTCGCGGCGGACGGGGTTTTCGAGCCGGCCGATGGTTTCGATTTCGACGGCGATGGCGTCGCCGTCGCGGAGGAAGACGGGGGGCTTGCGGGCGAAGCCGACGCCGGGGGGTGTGCCGGTGAGGATGACGGCGCCGGGGCGGAGGGTCATGGTGCTGCTGAGGTTGGCGATCAGGGCGGGGACGTCGAAGATCATGTCCGAGGTATTGTGGTCCTGCATCACCCGGCCGCCGAGGATCGAGCGCAGACGCAGGGCGTTGGGGTTGGGCAGTTCGTCGCGGGTGACGAGGCAGGGGCCGAGGGGGCAAAAGCCGTCGAAGCTTTTGGCGCGGACCCATTGGCCGCCGCCCAGGTTCTTGTCGCGTTGCCAGTTGCGGGCGGAAACGTCGTTGGCGCAGGTGTAGCCCAGGACGTAGTCGAGGGCCGTTTCGCGGGAGACGTCCTTGGCGGCTTTGCCGATGACGACGGCCAGTTCGCCTTCGTAGTCCACGCTGTCGCTGAGGCGGGGCAGGTAAATGGGATCGCCGGGGTTGTTCAGGGCGCTGCCGGGTTTCATGAACAGCACGGGATGGGAGGGGAGGAAATCGCCGCCTTCTTTGGCGTGTTCGCGGTAGTTCAATCCGACGCAGAGGATGTCCGTGGGAACCAGGGGGGCCAGCAGCTTTTCCACGGGGAGGGTTTGGTTGGTGAGATGGTAATGGCCCAGCAGGTCGCCTTCGATGCGCAAGGCGTGGGAGTCGTCGATCGGCTGGCCGAGGTGGACGTTGTTGCCGGAAAGAAATCGGATGATCCGCATGGGGGAAAGATACGGGCAAGGGGCGGGGGAAGGCAAACGGCTTCGATTTTGGATTGTAGGGGCGACGCATGCGTCGCCCTTACGAAAACAACAGACGCCCCCTCGGGCCGTTCAAATCCAAAATCCGCGATCCAAAATCCAAAATGCGCCCGGTCTTGCATATGGCGGGGTTCGTGGCAATGATGGGGGCGATGTTGGGCGGCGAGACGATTTTGGCGGCGGTCGATGAGTCCACGCGGTGGATGCTGATCACCGTTGCCGCGCTGACGTTGATCTATGCGGTGATCCGGCCGAGGTTGAGGAAGAAGGATCCGTTGGACGAGCCGCCGCGGTTTTCCAGCCTGGCCCAGCAGCGGGGGGTGGAGCGGGAGATGTCCAATCTGCTGGTGGAGCTGTCGGAAATGAGCCGGCAGATCAGCGCCCAGCTCGACACGCGGGCGGCCAAGCTGGACCTGCTCATCCGCGAGGCCGACGAGAAGATTGCGGCGTTGAAGGGGTTGAGCGGCGGCAGTGCGGTGGAATCGCCTCGGCCGCCGGCGATGCGGCTGGTGCAGCCGCCGGTGGAAGTGGACAGGCGGGATGCGGAAATATACGCCTTGGCCGACCGGGGGCAGCCGGCGTCGGAAATCGCCCGGCAATTGAACCGTCCTGCGGGGGAAGTGGAACTGATCCTGGCGCTGCGGGCCAATCGCTGAAACCCCCGGCGGTAAAAGGTGTCCAGTTTATCATTCTTGCAAACCCGGCGGAGCGTTCCTAGACTTTGACGGTTTGCGAAGGGCCAGGGTGCTCGTCCGTGTCAGGAGGAGATCATGGCCTCTGGTGGCGTTGTCGCTTCACCGATTGAGTGGACGTTTCCATGAATCTTGCTGCCATTGCCGTTGTGTTTTCCGCTGCCGCGCCGCTTGCGGCCTCGCCGCTGCCGGCGGGATTGATCCTGATGCTTTGCGCCCTTGCGGGCGTGGGGACGGTGCTGCTGCTGCCGTCGGCCCGGGAGGCGGCCTTGCGCAAGATCGGCGGGACGATCGTGTTTTTGGCGGGTCTGATCGGGATGGCCCTGCTGTTGCGCGCGGCGGCGGGGGCTCGCGGGGTGCGGAGCAGGGGTTGGGGGTTTACTTCTGGTTTTTTTCGGCCATCGCCATTGCCGCGGCGCTGCGGGTGGTGACCCATCCCCGGCCGGTCTATTCGGCGCTGTATTTCGTGCTGACGGTTCTGGCCAGCGCCGGGCTGTTCGTGCTGCTGTGGGCGGAATTCATGGCCGCGGCGCTGGTGCTGATCTACGCGGGGGCGATTCTGGTGACCTACGTCTTTGTCATCATGCTGGCGGCACAGACGACGGCCGAGGGCGGCGGAAACAAGGTTTTGAGCGAATACGACTCGGTCAGCCGGGAACCGCTGGCGGCGTGCGCCGTGGGGTTTGCCCTGATGGCGGTGCTGCTGGTGGTGATTTTTGACCGGGCCGAAGGGCTGATGGCGGCCGCGCCGGCCTTGGCGACTCCGGCGGCGGGGGCGGTGGTTGCTCCGCCGGAAGGGGCGACGCAGCGGCTGGGGCATTATCTGTTCGAGCATCAACTGGTGAACGTGGAGCTGGCCGGGTTGATTTTGACCGTGGCCATGGTCGGGGCGATTGTCATTGCCCGCCGGCGGGTCGTGTCCAGGGAAGAGCTGTTCGAGCCGGCGGTGGAGACGCTAGACGGCCAGACGCCCGTGACGGCCGACAATCCCCACGACATCCCCGTCTACGGCACGGAAAACCCGCGGCAAAAGTCCTATCCGCAAGCGTGACTCAAGCTATGACCCAACTGGCATTACAACATTATCTGGCGGTCGGCGCGATCCTGTTCGTGATCGGCCTGATCGGCTTCATGACCCGTCGGAACCTGATCGTCATGTTCCTGTGTACGGAACTGATGTTTCAGGGGGTGGCGGTGAACCTGATTGCCTTCGGCCGCTATCACGGCAATCTGGCCGGGCAGGCGTTCGTGATCTTCGTGCTGGTCATCGCCGCCGCCGAGGCGTCGCTGGCTTTGGGCCTGGTCGTGCTGCTGTTCCGGCAAAAGAACACGCTGGACGCCGAGGCGTGGAAGGAATTGAAGGGATAGTCAATGAGTCCTTAGTCCTTGGTCATTAGTCATTAGTTCTGCGTTTGTACAACTAATGACTAATGACCAAGGACTAAGGACTAGTGACCAATGACATTTATGGACCACCTGTTTTCAATCCAACACTCGTACCTGATCCCGCTGTTGCCGCTGTTGGGGGCGGCGGTGGCGGGTTTCTTCGGGGCCAGGTTTCTCAAGCAGCAGTCGCACTGGCCGATCTGGCTGGGGGTGGGGGCCAGCGCGGTGCTGTCGGTCTGGCTGCTGGTGGACATGCTGGGGCTGTGGGCGCAGATGGGGGAGCATGCGGACCTGTCATGCGTGCAGACGTGGTATCACTGGATCACGGCCGGGAATTTCAACGCCAACGTGGGGTTTTACTTTGACCCGCTGACGGCGGTGATGCTGACGGTGGTGACGGGGATCGGGTTTCTCATCACCGTTTTTTCCAAGGGGTACATGCACGGGGAAAGCGGATACTTCCGCTTCTTTGCCTATCTGGGTTTGTTCATCTTCATGATGACCATGCTGGTGATGGGCAACAACTTTCTCATGCTCTACCTGGGCTGGGAAGGCGTGGGGCTCTGCTCGTACCTGCTGATCGGCTACTACTACGAAAAACCCGCGGCCCGCGAGGCGGCCAAGAAGGCGTTCCTGGTCAACCGCGTCGGCGACTTCGGCTTCGGGCTGGGGATCATGCTGATCTTCCTGGCCTTCGGCACCATCGGCTACTTCGACGGCGGGGCGGGAAACCTGGGGGCCTTGCGTCTGGCGGCGGCCAATCCGGGGGATCTGACGGCCTTTCAAGCCAAAGCGCTGCACTGGATTCCGTTTCTGCTGATGTTGGGCGCGTTCGGCAAATCGGCGCAGTTTCCGCTGTACGTCTGGCTGCCGGACGCGATGGAAGGCCCCACGCCGGTCAGCGCCCTGATCCACGCGGCGACGATGGTGACGGCCGGGGTGTACATGATCGTGCGCTGCGGGACGCTGTTCGTCGGCAACGCCGCGGCCATGTGGACGATCGCGGCGGTGGGGGCGTTTACGGCGCTGTTCGCCGCGACGATCGCCCTGCGGCAGTTTGATTTGAAGAAGGTCTTCGCCTACTCGACCATCAGCCAGTTGGGTTTCATGTTCGTCGGGGCGGCGGTGCTGGCGCCGGTGGCCGGGGTGTTTCATCTGGTCACGCACGCGTTTTTCAAGGCGCTGCTGTTCCTCTCTTCGGGCGTGGTGATGCACGCCATGGCCGGGGAACTGGACATGCGGAAGATGAGCGGGCTGAAGCGTGTGCTGCCCTGGACACGCCTGTTCATGCTGGTGGGATGTCTGGCGCTGGCGGGCTTCCCGTTCTTGAGCGGGTTTTTTTCCAAGGACGAGATCATCGCCGCCACGTGGGAGCGCAGCCGTTTCCTGGGCGTCGTGATGTTGTTTACGGCGTTTTTGACGGCTTATTATACGTTCCGTCTGTACTTCCGGGTCTTTGAAGGGCCGCAGGTGATCCCGGCCGCTCCGCCCGAGGCGCATCCCGACCACAGAGCCGCCGACGCTCATGCCCACGCCAGCGAGGCGGCCGTGCAGGCGCATACCGCCGGAGAATCGGGCGTGGACGAACACCTGGAGCATCAGGGCCATCACAATCACGAGCCGCTGAGCATGATGATCCCGCTGGCGGTGTTGACGGTGGGGGCGCTGTTGGCGGGTTATCTCAACTGGCCGGAGCGGCACGCGAGCCTGAGCGGCTTTTTGGGGCAAAGCCCCTCGCTGCACCTGGCCCATGCGGTGGCCAACGTCACCTACGGGGCGGGGCATGTTCCGCCGGCGCCTTTCGGGGCGGAGGAAGTCGCCGACGTGCGGACGCAGGAACAGACCCTCGCTTTGCATCAGGCGCTGATGATCACCTCCGGGGCGATTGCGGCCCTGGGCATTTATCTGGCGTATCTGCTGCACCGCAAATACCGAGAGGTGGATGATCGTCTGGCCGTGCGGTTTGGCGGGATTTCGCGGCTGCTGGAAGCCAAGTATTACGTGGATGAGATTTACCAGGCGGGCGTCGTCGAACCGCTGCGGGCGACGGGCCGGCTCTTTTTTGCCATGGACCGGATTGTGGTCGATGGCCTGGTGTGGCTGGCGGGTTTTGTGCCGCAGCTATCGGGATTTGCCCTGAAGCTCACCACCCAGCGCGGCTACCTGCAAGGTTATGCGCTGACGATGTTGCTTGGCGTAGTGGTGATTCTGCTGATCGTGTTTCTGTAAATTAAAAGTGCGGGCCGGAAGGCTCCGCGATAACCAGTGACTCTTATGGACTATTTGCTTCCCCTGTTGCTCGGCGTTCCGGCGGTTGGTGCGGTCGTCGCTGCGGCCGTTCCCGTTCGCACGGCCAAGGTCTGGGCGCTGCTGGTCAGCTTGCTGACGGCGGCCGTGTCGGTCTGGCTGGTGGCGGCCGCCCCGTGGTGGTCCAGCGCCGCGGCGCAACAGACGATTGATCAAACGCTGCTGGTGAAGTTTATCCCGGCGGCGCATGGTTTGGCGGGCTTGCAGAACCTGGGCGTCAATTTCAGCCTGGGGATGGATTCGATCAGTCTGTGGCTGGTGGTGCTGACGGCCTGCCTGACGCCGCTGGCGATCCTTTCCAGTTGGGGCAGCATCAAGGACCGGGAAAAGGAATATTACGCCTGGATGCTGGTGCTGCTGGTGGCGATGCTGGGGGTGTTTGTCGCGCGCGACTTGCTGCTGTTTTACATCTTCTTTGAGTTGACGCTGGTGCCGATGTTTTTCATCATCGGCATCTGGGGCGGGCCGGAGCGGCGCTACGCCGCCGGCAAGTTCTTTTTGTTTACCTTCACCGGCTCGGTCTTCACCCTGGCCGGGGCGATCTATCTGGGATTGCATGCCGGGCCGAACGGCTCGCCGTCGTTCGCCTTGTCGGACGTGATTCGCCACGCCCAGACGGACCTGACGGCCGGGCAGCGTTACTGGATTTTCTTGGCGTTTCTGGCCGGGTTTGCGGTGAAGGTGCCGCTGTTCCCGGTGCATACCTGGCTGCCTTTGGCGCATACGGAAGCCCCCACAGCCGGGTCGGTGATCCTGGCGGGCGTGCTGCTGAAGCTGGGGACGTACGGCCTGTTGCGGCTGGCCATCCCGGTGGGGCTGCCGGATGTCACCCTCGGCTTGGTGCAGGTTCTGGGCGTGCTGTGTGTGATCGGCATTATCTACGGAGCCTTGGTTGCGTGGGTGCAGCCGGACATCAAGAAGCTGGTGGCCTATTCGTCGGTGTCGCACCTGGGCTTTTGCGTGCTGGGGCTGGTGGCGCTGAACGCCGTCGGCATCCAAGGCTCGGTGCTCTACATGATCAACCACGGCCTGAGCACCGGGGCGCTGTTCCTGGTGATCGGCATGATCTACGATCGTTACCATACACGCGACATCAACCAGCTTTCGGGGCTGGCCCGGCGCATGCCGAAGCTGGCGTTTTTCTTCGTGCTCTTCGCCCTGTCGAGCATCGGGCTGCCGGGGTTGAACGGGTTTGTCAGCGAATTTCTGACCGTGCTGGGGGCGTTCACCTCCGGGCATCTGGGAATCGTTTACGGAACCCTGGCGGCGCTGGGCGTCATCCTGGGCGCGGTGTACATGCTGCACATGGTGGCCAAGGTGATCTGGGGTCCGCTGAAGACGCCGCACGTGCAAGGCCACGGCCACGACGAGGCCCCCGGTGATATCGGCGGCCGGGAAATCGCCATTCTCGTTCCGATTGCTTTGGCGGTGCTGTTCCTGGGCGTGGCGCCGAACTCGGTGCTGACGACCCTCCGCGGCCCGGTGGATCTGCTGACCCGCCCGGCCGGGCCAACGGCGCGGGCGGGATGGCTCGTTGAGGCGAAAAGAACCGGGAACGAAACCCGAATGACGAAACCCGAAATTCGAATGAATGACGAAGCCCCAATGACGAATGGGCTGGCTGTAAGGGAGTAATCCCCGCGCTGGAAAGGGCCTTTTCGTCATTCGAGCATTCGTCATTTGTTCGTCATTCGGGTTTCGGATTTCGGACTTTCATAACCACGATAGGTTTACTTATGAATGTGTATTTCCAAGCTTTGTTGCCCGAGCTCATCCTGGTGGGGACGGCGTGTGTGCTGTTTTTGCTGGGGGTGGTTGCCCGCGCTTCGGCCCGGCGGTTGGCGGCGGGGTTGGCGCTGGCGGCGCTGCTGGCGGTCTTTGGGTTGCAACTGGCTACGCCTCTGACGCAGACGTTGGCCGACAGCCAGGGGGCGGTGCGGGTCTTTGCCTTTGCCCAGTACATCAAGCTGCTGGCGGCCGGGGTGGGGGCGGTGCTGGTGCTGCTGGCCTGGCCGGGGAATAAAAACGCCACCGGCAACAGGCGCTGGACTTTGGCTATGACGGGGCGGAGTTTCATGCCCTGATCCTGCTGTCGCTGGCCGGGGTGTTTCTGGTGGCGTCGGCGAACGATCTGATCCTGCTGTTTCTGGCCATCGAATTGGCTTCGATTCCGACGCACGTGCTGGTGTCGATCTCCCGGCCTCTGCCTGTGGCGAAGGAAGCGGGGGTGAAATACTTTTTCCTGGGAGCGATGGCGGCGGCGCTGATGCTTTTCGGCTTCAGCTATCTCTATGGCGCCACGGGCCTGCTGAATCTGGAGCAGATGACCCGGCAGTTCCGGGGGCATCCGGCGCTGACGGCCTGGCAACTGCTGGCGGTGCTGACGATCCTGCTGGGGCTGGCGTTCAAGATGGCGGCCGTGCCGCTGCATTTTTACGCCGGGGATGTTTATCAGGGGGCGGCCACGCCGGTGACGGCGCTGTTGTCGTTCGTGCCCAAGACCAGCGGGTTCGTGGCGGCGATCAAAATTCTGTTCGTCATCAGCGGCGGGATGTGGATCGCCCCGGCGACGGTGGTGAAACTGCTGTGGATCATGGCGGTGTTGACGATGTGTGTGGGCAACGTGCTGGGCCTGCTGCAATTCAACGTCAAGCGGGTTCTGGCCTACAGCTCGATCGCGCACAGCGGTTACATGCTGGTGGGCCTGGCGACGCTGGCGGCCAGCGGTTCGGTGGGGGCGCTGCAAGGGGTGCTGTTTTATCTGGCGGCGTACGGGATCATGAACGCCGGCGCGTTCGGCGTGCTGATGCTGCTGCCGGCCAGGGAACCGCGGCCGGGAAGCTCCGCCGAGACGTTGGATGATCTGGCCGGGCAAGGCCGGCGGCATCCGGCGCTGGGACTGGCGATGGCGGTCAGTTGCTTCAGTCTGATCGGCCTGCCGCTGACGGTTGGTTTCTGGGGCAAGGTCTATCTGATTCAGCCGGCGCTGAATGCGGGGTTGTACGGGCTGGTCATCATCATGGTCATCAATGCCGCGATTTCGGCGGCGTACTACCTGCGGATCGTGGCGGCGCTGTTCCTGCGGGCTGAACCGGCCCCGGCGGTCGTGCCCGAGCCGCTCGCCGGCCGCTCGCCGGCGTTGGCTCTGGCGGTGGTGTTGTCGGCGGGGGGGGCGCTGCTGTTCGGCCTTGTCCTGCCGGCCACGCGGGCACTGAGTCAAACCGCGACCCAAGCCACGGCGATGGAGAGTCCCTCGGCGACTGTCGCCGGCCGGTAATCAGGTTAACGGGGTTTTCATATCAAGTTGCGTGCTTGCGCCGTCGTTTCGCCGTCGCCCGCAGGGCGACGCCTGGCGCACCAAAACATCACGTCGCCTTGCAGGCGCCGGCGAAACGAAAGTTTCGGGCGCGCCATGGCCCGGTTGTCTTTTCTTGACATTTTTCGGAAGGGTTTGACTTTTTTCTCGCACAAGGTATTTTCTTTCGCGTCGGCGGTATCCCCGAAGAAGGTTCCCCCCCTCCTTCTTCAACCGCCGACATTTTTTTTGCGCCGAGGCGGCCTTCTTTCGTCCAATCTTTGCGCGGTTTTGACGCAAACCTGACCCTTCGTTCATCAAGTCTTAGCATTCGCACCCATACTGGCCCGCAACCGATTTTCTCGGGGCGAGCG
Organism: uncultured Phycisphaerales bacterium; assembly: GCA_963841305.1. GTDB lineage: Bacteria > Planctomycetota > Phycisphaerae > Tepidisphaerales > Tepidisphaeraceae > CAWJBR01. The sequence goes on from CAWJBR010000002.1 coordinate 1,802,581, forward strand.
GTCGCCGCCGGGCATGGGATCGGGCTTACTCGGGGCCTGTGAGGCCACCGCTAGAGAAGGAGACACGAATGCGAAACCACTCACGCCGGATTGTGCGGGCGGCCGTGGCGGGGGTTCTTGCCCTCGGGGGCTCGGTCGTTTTCGCGGCCGAACCCAGCCAGCAGGAATTGCAGGCCCAGATCAAGGACTTGCAGGCCAAGGTGGCCAGCCTGGAAACCCGGCAGGCTGCCGGCGCCAAGGAGATCGATGAGACGGTGGCGGCGATCGTCCGCGATGCGGATCGTCGCAGCCAGATGATGTCCATGGAGGGCTTCACGGCCGGATATACCAGCGACAAGGGTTTTGTCCTTCAGTCCTCGGACAGCTCTTTCCTGCTGCATCCGTACTTGCAGATGCAGGCCCGCTACGTGGCCAACTATCGCGGCAACGGCAAGGTCCGCAACGCCTCCAAAAACCAGTTCCAGTCCGACAACGAGGACGGGTTTGAAATGCGCCGCGTGAAGCTGGGTTTTGACGGCACGGCCTATACGGACCTGACCTATCAGTTCCAGTGGGCGTCGGATCGCAAGACCGGAAACCTGGCGTTGGAAGACGCCTGGCGCAATACAAGTTCGCCGATCAGTGGGCCGTGAAGGCCGGTCAGTTCAAGGATCCCTTCGCCCATGAATCGCTGGTCAGCTCGATGAAGCAGTTGGCCGTGGATCGTTCGCTGCTGTCGCAGTACCTGGCGGCCAACGACAACTACATTGAAGGGGCGAGCCTGGTCTACAACAACAACGACCGCCTGCGGGGCGAATTGGCCTTCACCAACGGCTGGAGCAGCGCCAACAACAATTTCGTTGATCCGACCAACGGCCTGTACGATTCGGATTTTGCCGCCAACGGCACCCGGCAGTTTGACTGGGGCGTGGCCGGTCGCGTGGAATACCTGGTGCTGGGCGATCCCAAGCCGGCCTGGAAGGAATACGGCGATTTCACCGCCCTGCGCAACACGACCGATCTGCTGGTCCTGGGCATGGGCAACGACCTGTCCCAGAGCGGCGACACCAATCAGTGGTCCCACACCTTTGACGTACAGTGGGAACCCGAAGGCATCCCCGGCCTGAACGTCTACGGCGCGTACATCGGCCGGCTGACCAACACCGACACCACCAACAACCCCTACGCCAGCGCCAACAAGATGTACAGCTACGGCTTCCTGGCCCAGGCGGGTTACCTGATCGACAAGCACTGGGAACCCTTTGTCCGCTATGACTTTACCCGTCTGGACACGGACATCGCCGGGAGCGGAGTTTACAACGGCGACATCTCCGAGTTCACCGCGGGCGTGAACTACTACTTCAAGGGCAACAACGCCAAGGTCACTGCCGACATCAGCTACCTGCCCAACGGCTCGCCCAAGGCGAAGGACGGCATCGGCGTGCTGAGCCAGCAGTCGATGGACGCGCAGTTCATCGGCCGGTTGCAATTCCAGTTGGTCTTGTAGCCGATTCAGACCTTTTGACGGTTCTTCCTGCTGTACGCGGGCCGAGATATTGACTCGGCCCGCGTTTTCTTTTATAGTTCGGCTTAAGGTTGCAGCAGGAAGGAATTGGAATGTCTCATAGTTTGCGCTGGCTCGTGCCGGCTTTGGTGGTTGGGGGTTTGGTGGCTGGAGGTTCCTACGCCCGGGCGGCGGACCCTTCCGTTCAGGAGTTGCAAGCCCAACTCCGGCAGTTGCAGGCCAAGGTTGACGCCTTGGAAGCCCGCCAGAGCGCCAGCGCCAAGGAGATCGACGAGACGGTGGCGGCGATCATCCGCGATGCGGATCGTCGCAGCCAACTGATGTCGATGGAAGGTTTTACGGCCGGGTATACCAGCGACAAGGGTTTTGTCCTTCAGTCGGCCGACGGGGCTTACCTGCTGCATCCTTACATCCAGTTCCAGTTCCGCCACACCACCGACTGGCGGGCCGATCAGAAAGTCACCGGCAACGGCGACAGCCAGGACGGCTTTGAAGTCCGCCGGCTGAAACTGGGTTTTGAAGGCAACTACGGCCAGGATCTGACCTATGCCTTCCAGTGGGCCACCTCCAGCACCACCGGAGCTTTGGCGCTGGAAGACGCCTGGGCGAAGTATAAGTTCGCCGACAACTGGTTCGTCCGGGCCGGTCAGTTCAAGGATCCCTTCGCCCGCGAATCGCTGGTCAGCGCGGCCCGGCAACTGACCGCCGACCGGTCCCTGCTCAACAACATCCTGGAAGGCAACGACAACTACATCCAGGGCGTGAGCTTGATCTACGACAACAACGACCGTTTCCGCAGCGAAGTCGCCTTGACGGACGGATTCGGCAGCGCCAACACCAACTTCACCGATCCCGCCACAACCTTGTTTGACGGCTCCACCAGCACCAACCCCAACACCGCCAACAGCTACACCTGGGGCGTGGCCGGGCGGGCCGAATACATGATCCTGGGCGACCCCAAGACCAGTTGGAAGCAGTACAACGCCTTCAGCGCCCTGGGCAACAAGACCGACCTGCTCATCGCCGGGGCCGCCTCGGACCTCTCCCAGAGCGGTGACACCAACGCCTGGTATCACACGGTGGATTTGCAGTGGGAACCGGAAGCGGTCAAGGGTCTGAGCGTCTACGGCGCGGGCGTAGGCCGGTATACCTGGATTGAAGGCAATCCGACGGCCACCGGACATGACAACTTTTACGATTACGGCTTTCTGGCGCAGGCGGGATATCTGCTGAACAAGCAGTGGGAACCCTTCGTGCGGTACGACTACACCCACCTGGGCAGCGACTTTGCCGAAGCCGCGGTGGAGAAGGACCTCCACGAGATCACCACGGGCGTGAACTACTACATCGTGGGCCACAACGCCAAGTTCACCGCCGACGTGACTTATCTGCCCAACGGTTCGCCGATCGACGCTCCGGGCCTGGGCATCCTCAAGCAGACCAACAGCGACAGCCAGTGGGTTGGGCGGATTCAATTCCAGCTCGTGCTGTAATCGCTGAAATGCGCCGCCGATAGGGCGCCGATGCCGCCCCATCGGTCAGTGAACAAGGGTGTCGGCGGTGCGGGCCGTTGCGCACAGCGGTAGTCTCCTTCATCATTCTGGCTTTTCTTTCGTGCCGGAGCCTAAAGAAGCTCATCCAGTTCTTCCACCAACGCGCCGAAGCGTTTCAGGGCCGTATCGACGGCGGTGGGTTGTTCCATATCGACGCCCGCGCCGCGGAGCAGGTCCAGGGGGTATTTGGAGCAGCCGCCTTTGAGGAAGCCCAGGTAGTCGTTGAGTTCGCGCCGACCGCCGGCGGTGACGCGCTGGCTGAGGGCGATGGCGGCGCTGAGGCCGGTGGCATACTTGTAGACGTAGAAGGCGCGGTAGAAGTGGGGGATGCGCAGGCACTCCAGTTCCAGCTCCTTGTCGATGGTGAAGTCGGGGCCGAAGTAGAGGTCCAGCAGCTTGCGGTATTCGCCGCGCAGGCGCTCGACGGTGAGGGGTTCGCCGGATTCGACTTGGGCGTGGGTGATCTTCTCGAACTCGGCGAACATGGTCTGGCGGATGATCGTGCCGCGGATTTCGTCGATGGCGTGATTGATAAGGTAGGCCCGCTCTTTTTTATCGTCGGCCTTTTGCAGCAGGTGGCGAAGGAGAAGCTGTTCGTTGAAGGTGCTGGCGACCTCGGCGACGAAGATGGTGTAGTTGTAATACTGATACGGCTGGTGCCGGGCCGAGTAGTGGCTGTGCATGGAGTGGCCGGCTTCGTGGGCGAGGGTGAAGACGTGGTCCAGCACGGTCGGCTGGTAGTTCATGAGGATGTAGGGCAGGCCGTCGTAGGAGCCGCTGGAGAAGGCGCCGGATTGTTTGCCCTGGTTGGGATAGCGGTCGCACCAGCGGGCGCGGGTCAGGCCGTGGCGCAGTTCGCGGACGTATTCATCGCCCAGGGGTTCGAGGGCCGCGACGACCGTTTTGACGGCCTGATCCCAGGAGTGGTGTTTTTCCAGATCGGCGAGGATGGGTACGTAGGTGTCGTAGTGGTGGATGTCCTTCAGTTTCATCTTGCGCCGGCGCAGCTCGTAGTAGCGGTAGAGGGCCGGCAGGTTGCGGTGGACCGAATCGATGAGGTTTTCGTAGACCGCAGCGGGCACCTTGTCGTGGAACAGCGCCGATTCCAGGGCGCTGGGATAGTTGCGGGCCTTGGCGTAGTAGACGTCGCGCTGCACCGAGCCGGCCAGCGTGGCGGCGATGGTGTTCTTGTGGGCGTCGAACTGCTGGTAATACTGATGAAACGCCTCCTGGCGGACGCTGCGTTTGGGCGAATGCAGGAAGGCGGAGAAGGACGAGTGGCTCAGTTCGATGAGCTGGCCTTTTTCGTTGCGGATGGCGCCCCATTTCAAATCGGCGTCGTTGAGCTGGCGGAAGATCTGGTTGGAGGCTTCGGCCATCTGCCCCTGCATGGCCAGCAGGTGCTCTTCCTTTTTACCCAGCGTGTGCGGCCGGTAGCGCAAGAGCCGCTCGAGCATCAGCGTCCAGTCGCGCAGAGCCCGGTCCTTGAGGAAGCGGCTCATCTTTTGGGCGGGGATGGACATGATCTCGGGCCGGATCCAACTGGCGGCCTCGGCGGCCTGCGTGGCGACGTGCTCGAAGCGGCCCTTCATCCGCTGATAGACGCTGTTGGCCTGATCCTCGGCGGTCTTCAGGTAGGCGTAGTTGCCCAGGCGTTCGCCGATCCGGTCGAAGGCGCTGTCGAACTTCAGGCAGTCGGCCAGCGTTTTGGCGCTGCGGGCGAGCGTGCCGCGGAATTTGGCATAGCCGGGAACCTGCTTTTCCCATTTCTTGAAAGCCGCCTCCCAGGCGGCGTCGGAGGCAAAAAGGCTGGAAAGATCCCAGCGATCGGAAGGCTTGACCTGCGGACGTTTGGGCAGTGATTGGATCTTACTCATAGTGTTGGATCGTAGCACGGTGCGCATTTTTTGTCAGGGGATGCAAGTTATGTTTCGCGGGCGCCCGCAGGGCGGCGCGTGCCGTTCATCGGACGGCGCGCGTTGCCTTGCGGGCAACCGCGAAACGAAGGGGGGGTAACGGGATATTTAACGGTTTTACTCTTTCCCGTAGGGTTGGCGGATGCGGTCCAGGAGGGTTTTGCGCTGGGGTTCGTTGAGGGTTTCGACGGTCATGGTCAGGGTTTTGTTTTCGATGCGGACGGCGGTGAGGCGCACGGGCATGCCGCGCGGCTGATCCAGCAGGGGCAGAAAGAACGTGGCTTCGGCGGGCTCGCGGTCGAGGGTGCTTAGCAGCAGCTTGGCCATGGCTGCGCCGATGGCGCTGGCGTTGGCCGCGCCGCTGGCGTCGATGTGGGCTTGCTGTTGCATCTTCGGCAGTTTGTATTGCACGAGGGCGGCCAGCCGCTTGGACTGGGCGGAGAAAACCGCCTTGGGCATGGGCAGGCGTCCACCCATCACCCGCACCAGGTTTGCGCACAGCCGGCCCTGGTCATCGACCTGCGGCCGGAAATGGGCGGAGACGACGGTGTTCATGTCCGGCACCCAGGCGGCGAGAATCAAAGACCCGTTCCGGAGGACGAGGGTGGGGTTTTCGATGAGCTTGCCGTAATGCTGTTGCCAGTGAGCGTAGCGGGACCACTTGTCGAAAAAGCCGTTGAGCTCCTCTTCTTCAAAGGAGATGGTGACGGGCACGGCGGCGGTGGTCGGGGCGCCGTTTTTCTGGGCGGAGCGGGTGGCGGACAGACGGGCGTGGGATTCGGCCGCCCAGTTGCGCAGTTCCAACAATTTGGCTTCGGCGCGGGTGGCGGCCTGGGCCCACTGTGCGGCGGTGTGCGCCAGGGGGCGGTACCAGGAGGGGGTGATGTGGAACAACCAGAATCCCCCGCCTGCCAGCGCCGCGAGCAGCACGAGCCCCAGGGCCGTTGTCAGCAGTGAACGTTTCTTGGTCCGACTTGTCATAAGCCGGACCAGTTTACCGGAAAATTCGACATAATCGATACGACCGGAATCGTCGGTGCGCCGAGCCTGTTGAAAAGAGCGATATTTTTCTCAAGTCAACGTAAATACGGTGTACATTACCGGACATGACGTCGCTTTCGTCGTTCACGTCCGATTCGACAGCCGAGTACTGCCGGCAGGCCAGGCGATTGCGGCACGTCTACGCTGACGATCCGGTTCAACTGCACCAGCGCCTGCGGGAATTGTCCGGGTCTTTCCGCCCATCGAAGGTCCAATATGTCCGGGCGGAAGTCAAACCGGCCGCGGAAGTTTTACCCGTAAAGCGGGTGCGGCCCGATGGGTCGATTTATCGGACGTCGGATCGGCAGGAGCAGAGCGAGGCGTTCGCCCGGCTGGTGGCCGAGCACCTGGACGGGCCGGTGTTGCGCTATTCCAACCGCCAGGCGCTGCTCAAAGAGGCGCAGCGGCTGGGAATCGGGCGTTTCCAGGCGAACCTGATCATCGCCACCGTGCAGCACGAGATGGTTGACGTTCCCGAGGCCGCGGCGGAGGCGGAACAAATCCACCTGCCCCGAATCCTGGCGCTGGTCCTGGCGATCCAGTCGATCATCCTTCTGGCCGTGTGGGGGCTGTTCTCGCGGTAGCGGAGTCTTTTTTACCACGGAGGCACGGAGGGGGAAGATAAGTCAGAATGATGAATGATGAATTATGAAGGAGGAAGAAAACCAGCTTTTATCAACTGCTCTTTGTTCCACCTTCATCGTTCATCATTCATAATTCATCATTCTCTTCTCCCGTGGTGAAAAAGCGTTTACCCGGCGAGGCGATTATTCCTTGACGGACTTCCACAGTTTTTGTTCGACGGATTGGAAATGGCTGTAGGTTTTTTCCACCTGGTCCATCAGCTTTTGCAAATCTTCCTTGCTGGCCTGGGGGTTGTTCAGAGCGTCGCGGAGGGCGGTTGAGGCGTCGCCGAGCTCACTGGCGCCCTGGGCGAATTGCCGGGCCGTGTCGTAGAGATTGAGGTTGCCCATTTCGCCGGGCGTGGGTTTGTAGAGCAGGCGCCAAGGGCTGCGGCGGATTTCCACGCTGGCGTGTTTCAGGTTGTCGGTTGTCGTCTTGACCGAGGCGATGATGGCGTCGAGTTTGCCTTTGTTGCCCACCAATACCGAGCGGGCCGCGGCGGACAGTTCCCGCGCGTTGCCGATGGTGCTTTGCACGTCTTGCAGCGCCAGGTTGATTCCGCTGGCCGACTGGCTCATTTTCACCAGCACGTCGTTGACCTGATCGAGCACGCCGGGCAGCTTGTCTTTCAGGTTGCCGGTGGCGGATTTGAGGTTGGCGGCCGTGGTGCGCAAGTCGCCTTTGCTTTCGCCGAGCAGGTCGCGGGCGTGGGTCATCATCTCGGCCGTGCGGTCGGCGACGAGGTGGTACTTGTTGACGATGGGCTCGATCTGGCCGCGCACCATCTGCAACAGGGCGGCGCCCGCGGCGCCCGTCTCTTTCAATGAATCGGCGGTGGCGCTGATGCGGGCGAGGGCGTCGTTGGCGGCGGGCAGGGTTTTGGTGCGGATTTCGCCGAGGGTGGCTTTGACTTCCGGGGCCATGGAGGCGATCTGGGCGATGACCTCGTTGGATCGGCTGGGCCGGCCGGTCAGGGGTTGGTTTTCCGCAAGCATGGGGCCTTGGCCGAGGTTGTCGAAGTTGAGCCAGCTTGTGCCGGTCAGCGTGCCCTGGATGGCCACGTGCGCGTCTTCGTGCAGGACGTACTTGCGCGGCATGGAGAAAGCGGCGACGATGCGGTCCTGGTCGGAGGGCTTGTTTTCGCCGGCGACCTGGATGCTGCGGATCACGCCGACCTTGAAGCCGCCGATGCGCACGTCGTCCCCGACGCGCAGGCCGCCGATGTCGTCGGTGAGCTTGAAGCACACTTCGCGCACCTGCATGGGTTCGATGATGCGGTCCACGCCCTTGATGGCGACGATGACCGCCACGGTCAGGACCACTCCGGCCACAATGACTCCGCCCGCTCGCAGGGCGTTGCGTTGCTTGTCCATAGTTTGAACCTATTCCGTCGTTAACAGATCGTTTTCGTACCCGTCGCCGCGGCGGCGCTGCGTCAGCGGCCCGTCCATCAGCCCGTAGATGAACTGCCGCACCAGGGGGTCGGGCGAATCTTTCATCTGCTGGGGCGTGCCGCTGACGATGAACTTGCCGCGGTCCAGCAGGGCCATGCGTCCGGCGATGCGAAAGGCCGAATCCATCTCGTGGGTGACGACCACGCTGGTGACGCCGAGCTTGCGGTTCAGGTCCATGATGAGCTGGTCGATTTCGGCGCTGGTGACCGGGTCGAGCCCGGCGGAGGGTTCGTCGTAGAAGAGGATTTTCGGGTCCAGCGCGATGGCCCGCGCCAGCCCGGCGCGTTTTTTCATTCCGCCGGAGAGTTGGGCGGGCATTTTCTCGGCGTGCTCGCGCAGGCCCACCAGTTCCAGCTTGATCTTCACCATGATGCGGATGGTTTCTTCCGGCAGATCGGTGTGCTCGCGCAGCGGCAGGGCGACGTTGTCGGCCACGGTCATGGAATTGAACAAGGCCCCGCTTTGAAAGAGCACGCCGATGCTCTTGCGGTATTCGGTCAGTTCGGGCTCGCTCATCCGGCTCAGGTCTTTGCCCATGGCGATGATCTGCCCGCGGTCGGGCCGGTGGCTGCCGATCATGAGTCGCAGCAGCGTGGACTTGCCCGAGCCCGAGCCGCCGAGGATGACCAGGGTTTCGCCGCCCGTCACGTCCAGGCTGATGCCGTCGAGGACGGTCTTGCCGTCGAAGCTCTTGCTGACGCTGCGAACCTGGATGACCGTTTCCGCCATTTACCATCCCACGAAGTAGAAGACCGCCGTGAACAGCAAGTCCACCGCGATCAGGGCCACGATGGTGAGCACCACCGTCCGCGTGGTGGCCTTGCCCACGCCCACCGCGCCGCCGGTCACGCCCAGGCCCAGGTAGCAGGCCAGCAGACTGATGAGCATCCCGAAGACGCCGGCCTTGACCAGCCCGGTCAGGAAATCCTGAAGCTTGACGATGTCGAACGTATGGGTTGCGTACTGCTCGGAACTGATGCCCAGAAAGAAGCGGGAGATGGTCAACCCGCCCAGCACGCCCATCAGATCGCCGATGACGGCGATGCAGACCATCATGACCGTCGTGCCCACGACGCGGGGCAGGACCAGGAAGCGCACCGGGTCGATCGCCTGCGCTTCGAGGGCTTCGATCTCCTCGGCCACGACCATGGTTCCCATCTCCGCCGCGATAGACGCCCCGGCAAAGCCGGTCAGCACGATGGCGCTGACCAGCGGCCCTAGTTCGCGGAAGATGGAGATGGAGATGATGTCGGCCACCCGCGAGACCATGCCGAAGGTGCGCAGGATGGGGGCCATCTGAAAGGCGAGGATCGCGCCGATGCAGAAGAGGACCAGGCTGACGATGGGGATGCTGCGGTAGCCGACGCGCTCCATCTGCGCCCAGAGGTTTTGCCAGCCCAGCCGGCGGGAGCGTTGGTGCAGCAGTCCGCGTGGGATTTGCGCCAGCGTGTCGCGCAGCAGATAACCCAGGCCGCCGAGAAATTCCAGCAGTCCCAGGGCGCTGTTGCCGACGAGTTGGATGGGGCGCAAGAGAAGGTTCATGGTGTTTTTACGTCATTGCCCGCGGATTGGAATCCGTGGGCGTGGAGACTCCGTTTATTTTACGTTGGCTTCCTGTTCGTCGTTGATGACGGAAAAGATCGTATCCAGGCGGGCGATTTCCAGAAGCCCGCGTACGCGTTGTTGGGGACGGAGCAGGAAAATCCGGCCTTTGTTTTTGCGCATCCGCTGAAGAGTTTCCACCAGCACGGCCAGGGCGCTGCTGTCCATATAGGGAACCAGCGACAGGTCGAGGACGAGCCGTCGGGGGTTTGTCGCCAGCAGCACCTCCAGCAGGGCCTTGCGCAGTTTCGGGCTGTTGTGCAGATTGATCTCGCCGCGGATCGTTGCTTTGACGAGATCGCCTTCCTGGGAGGCGGCGGGGATCAGGTCCGTTCCTGTTTTCAGTTCGGCCATAGTTTCATCTCGACCGGTTGGTGGTTGGTTTCTGGTTGGCCAGCCATTGACGCCAGCGCCCGACGGCCTGCTGGCGCTGCGAATCGTCGGCGTAGTATTCATAGCCGAACCGCTCGCCGGTCAGGGCTTGCAGGCCGTTGATGGCGTAGAGGCGAACGGCCGCATCGTCGCTTTCCAGATCGTCAATCATCTGGCCGGCGGCCTTCAGGTCTTTTTCGCGCACGGCCTTTTTAATGGCCGGGATCTTCACGGAAGGATCCTGATCGGCCACGTTGAGCGGCACGCGTGGGTGCGCGCAGCCGCCAACAACCAATCCCGCCACAGCAATAACCAGACCCGCCAGCCGCTTCATGGCCGTCTATTATATACAGAGATTGGGTTTCGGGGGGTTGGGCGGTCGGGCTTGGCTTTTATTAGCCACCGATGGGGCACCGATGCACACCGATAAGAACTCCCTCTCCCCGCGAGGCAACGTTTTTTCATCTTCGCCGCAAGTCGTGGTTTTCACAGAAGGTGTCATGCCGAGCGCAGCGAGGCATCTGGCCGCGAAGGGGGCACGCCTGCATTCGCGGCCAGATGCCTCGCTGCGCTCGGCATGACAAGGTCCGGTTGAGTTCTGAGTTGTGGCGTAGATGAAAAATGTTGCGATTAAGGCGGGGGATTTGCGATTTCGGGTTCGCCGTTGGGGTTGGGGGTGCGGGTGGGTTCGGTGTCGTCGGGGGTGGCCAGGGGAGTGGGTGTTTCGGTGGGTTCGTTTGAGGGAGGGGAGGCGGGCTGGGAGGCGGCGGGAGTGGGCGCGTTAGCCTTGGAGGGAACGGGGGTTGGGAGCGGGACCGGGGGGAATGGGATGGGGAGTTCGGTGGGTTCGTTTGTCGCGGGCGCGGTGTCGGCGGAGGGAGCTTTGCCTTTTGGGGTGCGGGGGCCGGTGGACTTTTGGGCGTTGCGGCGGTTGGCTTGGATTTTATTGGGGCTGGTCATGAGTGATAGCTCCGGGTAAGAGAAAAAGCAGGGGCTTCTATTACTAAGAAGTCGTTTCAGAACCCATATGTCTCATTCACGCAGCGATCTTGCCTTTCAACTTGAGCGTTTGAATGCGGTTGGCGCAGATGGTGCAGGCGGCCAGTTCGTTCATCGCCTGCCAGTGCGCGCCCGTTGTTTCGTAGCAGAGCTTCAGCCGCCGGTAGTTGCCTATCCAACTCAGCGTCCGCTCGATCACGTACCGCACCTTGCCCAAGCCGCTGCCATGCACGTTGCTGCCCCGAGAGGCCAAGAGCGACTGGACGCGACGCTCCACCACCTCGGCTATGATGTCCTTGGTTCCGTAGGCCCGGTCCCCCAACGTCGCGTCCGGCTTGTAGCGCCACTGGCCCGAAGGCATCTTGATCGGCGGCATCGAGTCCAGCATCGCCAGGAACACCTCCTGGTCCGGAACGTTGGCCGGGGTGGTCCATACCACCAGCGGCAGGCCCTCCTTGTCACTGATCACGTGCCGTTTGCAGCCCTTTTTTGCCCGATCCGTCGGATTGGGTCCGCTGTGCGCCCCCCTTTTACGGCCCGCACCGAGGCCGCATCCACCACCGCCACCGACAGGTCGATCTGCCCGGCCTCCCCCAGCACGTTCAGCAGCAATCGGTGCAGTTGTGGCCAGATGCCCCCGGCCGTCCATTCGGCAAAGCGTCGCCAGCAGGTCGAGCCGCTGGGCCACAGGTCGCACTTGGGCAGGCGTTGCCACTGGCAGCCGGTTTTCAGCACATGCAGGATGCCTTCCAGGCACGGCCGGTCGGCAGCGCGTGGGGCTCCGCCATGTGGGTCGGGCGGGTGCTTGGGCAAGAGCGATTCGATGTGGTTCCAGAGTTCGTCGCAGACCAGTGGCTGGGGCATGAGGCGTGTACTCCATTACAGCCTCCTTCCCTTCATCCGTGACATTCAACCGAGAAATCATCATACGTTTGCCGCAACTTTGAGGTTCTGAAACCGCTTCTAACGCGGGGTATCACGAAACGGGGATTTTGAGGGATGGGGGAGGATTTTTTAACCGCGGAGGACGCGGAGAAGAAAGGGAACCGCCGATGAACCACGGAGGCACGGAGACACGGAGGGCAACTTGGGGAAGAACGGGATTTGGCGAATCTTTCAGAAGAAATTGAACCGCCAAGGCCGCCAAGAGCGCCAAGAGAAGAGTTGGAACCGCCGATGGACGCGGATGAACGCCTATAGGAAGCAGGAAGTCAATAGGGAGTCTCCGGCTGCGCCTCTTTTTCCGTTTTTCTAACCTTCCGGGCGCAGGTTTCGTGACACAGGCACCGCTGGCCGGTCCCTTCAAGGCCTCTTGGAGAGGGGTTCCGGCGGAACCGCCCGTCGCGTTCTCATCGGCCGCATTCTTCCTCAAGCTCTGGAGCATCGCCCCGCACTGGGCGGCGTCGCTCAAACACCTATCCGGAACTCCCGCACGCCGCGGGGTTCATGAGGACTTCTCTGGGCGTAGCACACATCCGGCGGGGTTCATTCACAGATCAGGCCGCTCACTGAAGGCGGCAGCGTTCATCCTGGAACTCCAACACCGGACCCATTATTCGCAGCACTCGCACCGGGCCGTCATCCGCTTTCTTCCGCCCCTCAGCACAGGCTCCCGATCCGCCTCGCCTCGAATGCCTTGTCGCTTTTCCACATGCCCCACACCGCCGTCACCTGCTCCCGGGCCACGTTGCGGCGGGCATTGCGGGACGACAGCCCCGCTTTCATCCAGCGGGCGTAACGCTCGCCGAACACATTCTCCTTGGCCTCAATGGCGCTCTGGGCGGCGCCGATCACCACGTTCCGCAGCAAATGGTTGCACTCCTGCTCCACCCGCACGAGGTCCAACCCCTGGCCGGATTTCTCCCGGCGCAGCCCGATTCCCACGTACTTCCACAACGCCTCCTTGCTCTTGAACCGCCAGGGCGTGTCCAGGTAACAGATCAGCGTCGCCGCCCGCACCGGCCCGTAGCCGGGCAGTTCCGCCGTCCGCGCCATCATCTTGTCCTGGCGGGCCAACTGGCAGACCTGCTCAAAGAGCATCTGTTCCTGTTGGACCGCCTGATGGAAGCTCTGCCACAGCGCGTCGGCAATCCGCCGAATCCGCTCGGGCACGCCGACTTGCTCCAGCCGGGTCTGAAGCAACGCCTGGCCGTCGCTCTGGAGCAACTCCGAACGCTTGAGCAGGATCCCCCATCGCCGGCCCAACGCCAGCAGGAGGTTGCCTTCGCCCACCCGATGTCCCACCCGTTGGTGGTACATCCCCACCAGTTGCTTGACCGCCGCCTTCTCGTCGCTGTCCAACTGATGCACCGCCTTCAAGAACCCGCCGCGGTACAGGTCGTTGAGCTTCTCGGCGTCGATGGAATCGTCCTTGTCCCCGTCCTTGGCCACGTGGGCGTTGCGCCGGGGGTCGCACACGATCAACTCCTCGGCACACCCGTGGAGGTTTCGGTACAGCCAGCCGGCCATCGACCCTTCCTCAAAGGCCACCCGCCGCGGGTGCGGCACCGACTCGATCAGCTTCCGCAACCGGGGAATGCCGGTCGATAAATGCTCCCGCCTCACCAGTTTCCCCCGCGCCGTCTTGATGCAGGCGTCGGTGGTTCGGCAGTGCGTGTCCATGGTGATAAAATACTCCGTACGCATGGGCTTCTCCTTTCGTTGTTGGTGGCTGCGTTCCGTTAAACACAGCATACCGCGGCGGCCGGAGAAGCCCCTCTGCTTCCTACATCTTCACAGATAAAGAAAGGATTTCTTTCTTATCGGTGTGCATCGGTGCCCCGTCGGGGGCTGAATTCCGACATGGCGATCTAGCGTGCCGTCGCTTCGTGGCCGGCGTGCTGCGGTTCGGAGAACTCCTCGATGATCTTGCGGTTGAACGCCGGGATGTCGGCAGGTTTCCGGCTTGTGACCAGGCCGTGGTCGGTGACCACCTCCTGATCCACCCAGTTGGCGCCGGCGTTGCGCAGGTCCGTTTTCAGCGACGGCCAGCTTGTGACCGTGCGGCCGCGGACTTTGTCGGCCTCCGCCAGCATCCACGGGCCGTGGCAGATGGCCGCCACGGCCTTGCCGGTATTGAAGAAAGCCTTGACGAAATCGACGGCGCGGTCGTTTTGCCGCAGCTTGTCGGGATTCATGACTCCGCCGGGCAGCAGCAGGGCGTCGTAGTCATCGGGGTTGGCCTGATCGATGGGCACGTCCACCGTAAATTCATCGCCCCAGTGATCGTGCTCCCAGGCGCGGACCTTGCCCTGACGCGGAGAGATCAGATCGGTTCCTGCCCCGGCCTCTTCCAGAGCCTGGCGCGGCTTGACCATCTCCGGCGTCTCGAAGCCTTCTTCCACCAGAATCGCCACTTTCTTGCCATTTAAGGGTTGTGCCATGATCCACCTCGCAAAACCCGGACTTGTGCAATTGGTATACCTTGTGGTTGTCCCGACAGGTTGGAGGCGACAAAATTTTCCGATGCGTTGAGCCGGCTTTTGCGGGCCGGTAAAATGGGACGCTTTACGGAGCCGAGCCGATTTTTCTCCCTAAGAGCGCACGGATGTACCAAGCCAAGCGCTGGACCATCGCCGAACCCGATCAGGCCGCCGGTGAGCTGGCCGATCGACTCAAGACCTCCCCGGTCATCGCCCAGATTCTTCTCAATCGCGGGCTGCGGCAGGTGGAGCAGTGCCACGATTTTTTACGCCCCAACCTCAAGGCGATGCACGATCCGGCCTCCATGCCCAACCTCACTCGGGCGGCCGAACGCATCGCCCGGGCCATCCGCGACAAGGAAAAAATCGTCATCTACGGCGACTACGACGTGGACGGCATCACCGCCACCAGCATTCTCTGGCACGCCATCCGAATCCTCGGCGGGCAAGTCGATTATTACATTCCCCACCGGCTCGACGAAGGCTACGGCCTGAACTGTGAGGCCATCGCTCAACTCTGCGATCAGGGCGCCAGGCTGATCATCTCGGTGGATTGCGGCGTCACCGCTCTGGAGCCGGCCCGCATCGCCCGTCAGCGCGACGTCGATCTGATCATCACCGACCATCACGAGTGGCAGCGCGATCCGCAGACGCCCGGGGCGGCGGTTCTGCCGGATTGCTTGGCCATTGTCCATCCGCGCCTGCCGGGCGGCGAAGGACAGGCCGCGTACGGCAACCCGCATCTGTGCGGGGCCGGGGTGGCGTTCAAGCTGGCGTGGGGGATCGGGCTGGCGGTGACCGGCGCGGTGCGCGTCAATGCGGAGTTCCGCGAGTTTCTATTGGACGCCACGGCCCTGGCGGCGCTGGGCACCATCGCGGACGTGGTTCCGCTGGTGGGCGAAAACCGCGTGCTGGCGGCCTTCGGGTTGGGCGGGTTGAAACAGAGCAAGCTGACGGGCATCAAAGCCCTGATCGAGTCGGCCAACCTTACCGGGCGGAACCTGGACAGCTACCACGTCGGTTTTCTTCTGGCTCCCCGGCTCAACGCCTGCGGGCGCATGGGCCATGCGGGGATGGCCGTGGAGATGCTGACGCGGGCGGACTGGGCGCAGGCGGTGGAGATCGCCACCTACCTGGAGCAGCGCAACCGGGATCGGCAGGCGATGGAAAAACGGATTTTGCAGCAGGCGCTGGAGCAGATCACCGCGGGGGGATTGGATGCGCCTGATCGGCATGCCATCGTGTTGGCGGCCGAAGGGTGGCATCCGGGGGTGATCGGCATCGTGGCCTCGCGCCTGGTGGATCGCTTTCATCGCCCGGCCGTCATGGTGGCCCTGACCAACGGCCACGGACAAGGTTCCGGCCGATCCATCTCCGGCTTTCACCTGGCCCGCGCGTTGGAGGCCTGCGGCTCATACCTGGAAGGCTTTGGCGGCCACGAAATGGCCGCGGGCTTGAAGGTGCAAAGCGAGCGGTTTGAGGCGTTCCGCGAGGCTTTTTGCGCTCATGCGAAGGCGACGCTGGCGGCCGAGTTGCTGGTGCCGGAGTTGAAGTTGGATTGTTGCGCGGAACTGCCGCAGATCACGGCGGCGTTGGTGGGGGACTTTCAGCGTCTGGGCCCCTTCGGCCACGGCAACCGCCGGCCGCTGCTGTGCTGCCGGAATTTGGAAATCGCCGCGCCGCCGCGCCGCGTGGGCAAGACCGGCGACCACTTGCAATTTTTGGTTCGTCAGGGGGCGTGTTCGATGAAGTGCATCGCCTTCGGGTTCGGTTCGCTGATCGATCGGCTCGGGCCGGGAGTGAAGGTCGATTTGGCGGTGGAGCCGGTGCTGAACGAATACTGCGGGCGGAGCAACGTGGAGCTGGAAGTGAAAGACGTACGATTTCTCAAGCCCGAATGACGAAACCCGATGACGGGGAAACCCGAAATCCGAAACCAGAATGACGAATGAATGACGAAACCCGAATGACGAAAGGGGACTTTCGTCGGTGTCGCCCCGAGCGCCTGCGGGGGCTCCGCGATGCGCTCGCGTCGCGGCTATTGAGGCGAATGCGACGTGGGCATATTCGTCATTTGAGCATTCGTCATTTGTTCGGCATTCTGGTTTCGGATTTCTGGTTTCCCCCGGGGGTTCGTCAGAATTCGCGGCGCTGGCGGGCGGTGGAGATGTTGAGGATTTTGCGGTATTTGGCGACCGTGCGGCGGGCGAGGGTCAGGCCCTGGTCTTTGAGCCGGAGGACGATCTCGTCGTCGTTGAGGGGGTTTTTCTTGTCCTCGTTGTCGATGATGGTCTTGAGCTTTTCCTTCACCGCGTCCCAGCTCATGTCTTCGCCTTCGGCGTTGGTGGTGCCGCCGGAGAAGAAACGGCGCAGGGGGAAGACGCCGCGGGGGGTTTGGATCCATTTTTCGCTGACGGCGCGGGAGACGGTGGCGACGTGGATGCCGAGCTGGTCGGCGACCTGGATCATGGGCAGCGGCTTGAGATGCTCGGGGCCTTTTTCAAAGAATTCCCGCTGGGCGTCCACCACCTGGCGGATGACCCGCTGGATGGTGCTTTTGCGCTGTTCGATGCTTTCGATGAGCCAGCGGGCGTTGCGGACGTTGTTGGTGAGGAACTCGCGGGTTTTCTTATCGACCTGGCGGTCCTTGAGCATTTTGCGGTACAGGCCGCTGATGGAGAGGTTGTTGACCGGGTCGTGGGCCATCTCGATTTCGTAGCGGTCGGCTTCCTCGTCGTAGTAGATGATGGCGTCGGGGGTGATGAGGGGGGCGTCCTGGCCGCCGATGAGTTTGCCGGGATGGGGGTGCAGGCGGGAGAGTTTTTTGACGGCGGTCTTGATCTGGTCGATCTCGCGGCCCAGTTTTTTGGCGATTTGGGGATAGCGGTTCATCTCCAGGTCTTTGAGATGGTCTTCGACCAGCTTGCGTTCCAGCTCAAAGTCGTGGTCGCGGGCCTGATCGTCCTGGTCGTTTTCCAGCGCCGCCAGTTGCAGCAGCAGGCATTCGCGCACGTTGCAGGCGCCCACCCCGGCCGGTTCGAGGGTCTGGATGAGCTTCAGGGCCGCCTGGAGGTCTTCCAGGGCGAGCGGTTTTTTGGATTCTTTCTGGAGGGCTTCCAGTTCGGTGCGGAAGTAGCCTTCGTCGTCGATGTAGTTGATGAGGGTTTCGCCGGCCTGGCGGACGGCGGGGGGGCATTCGACGAAGGCCCATTGGCCCAGGAGGTGTTCGGTGAGGGTGATGCCGCGGGCCGCGGTGTTGTTCATCGCGTCCATCTTCTTGTCGCGTTCGCCGTCGTAGGCGGCGGCGCGGAAGTTCATCTGTCCGTTGGTGCGGAACTCCTCGTTTTCGAAATATTCGCTGATGCGGGCCAGTCGCTCGAAGTCTTCGGCCTGGCCGCCGTTTTCCTTGACGACCAGGGCCTGCTCGCCCTCGGAAAATTCTTCGCGCGGCTCGGTGTCCGCCGGCGGGGTTTCGGCGTCGCCCTGGCCTTCTTTCAGCTCCAGAACGGGGTTGTTCTGCAGTTCCTGCTCGATGCGTTCCTCCAGCGCCATCAGCGGTAGTTGGAGAATCTCCATGCTCTGGATCATGCGCGGCGTGAGCAGTTGCCGCATCTCCTGACGCATCGAGGTTGACTGTGTTAACTGCATAACGAAACCCAACTTACAAATACGACGTTTTGGGCATAGCGTTTGCTAGCGACCGTACCCAGTATATCACTCGAATCCACCCCCGGCAAAGAGGAAATCGCCCCCGGCTCGGGATGCCACCCCTTTTCGCCACGACGTGGCATCGCGTCCCTAGCAAAGACGAGGCCAAGAGAGATTCAATTGGGGATTTTGGATTGCGGATTTTGGATTTAATACGACGCGCGTGGACGCCTCTTAAAATCCAAAATGTAACCCCCCGGTCTTGACGCTGAGGCGTGGAGGCCGGACAACTTCATGCTCATGAGTGATGCTTCTCTGGTTGCGGATGGCGTTTGCGAGCCGTTGGTTCGGTTGCGGCAGGTGGATTTCGCCTATCGCCAGCAGTTGGTGCTCAAGCATATCGATCTGGCCATCCCGGCGGGGACGACACTGGGGCTGATCGGGCCGAACGGCGGCGGGAAAACGACGCTGATCCGGCTGCTTTTAGGGCAGATCCAGCCGACCCGCGGCCAGATCGCCATTGCCGGGCTGGACCCGCGCCGGGCGGTGCGCCGGGGGGACATCATCGGGTATCTGCCGCAGAGTTCGCTTACATCCGTTCAACTTCCCCTCAGCGTTCGTCAGACGATCCGTCTGGGTCTGGCGGGTAAGACGGGAATGCTGCATCCGTATCGTCAGGACGATCTTGAATTTGTCGAATCCCTCATGCATCGCGTGGGATTGGCGGAACTGGCCGGGGAGCCGCTGGCGGCGCTGTCGGGGGGGCAGTTGCAGCGGGTTTATATCGCCCGGGCGCTGGCGTCGCGTCCGAAGCTGCTGCTGCTGGACGAACCGACGACGGGGATCGACGCGGCCGGGCAGAAGCGGTTCGTCGATTTCCTGGTGGATTTGAAGAACCGGATGAATTTGACGGTCGTGCTGGTCAGCCATGACTTGCGCTCGGTGTCGGCGATTTGTGACCGCATAGCCTGCCTCAATGTCACCCTGCACTATCACGACGTGCCGCATCGTTTTCCGGCTGAGCTCGCTCATACACTTTTTTCCTGCAATCTGGCGGCATTGGGGATCGAGGGCTCCGCGACTCGTTGAGTCGCGGCCAATTGAGCTGGGTGCGTTTTGGGATTGGGGTGGGTGGAGTTTGCGTATGCTGTCGGGTTGGTTTTCCTGGGTTTCTCCCGCGCTGGTGACGGCGGCCGCGCTGGGCGTGGCCTGCTCGGTGCTGAGCATTTTTGTGGTTTGTCGGCGGTGGGCGTTTCTGGGCGAGGGGATCGCCCATGCCGGGTTCGGCGGGGCGGGCACGGCCTGGCTGTTGGCGCTGCTGCTGCCGGGATTGGATCGTCTGGCGTGGTTTCCGTATCTGGGGGTGGTTTGCTTTTGTCTGGCGACGGCCCTGGCGATTGGGCTGATCCACCGCCGCCAGCGGGTGAACGCCGATGCGATCATTGGTATTTTCCTGGTCGCCTCGCTGGCCTGGGGTTTTTTGGCGCAGCAGATTTACGTTCACGTCACCCACGGCCGATCCCCGGCGGGGTTTGATACGATTTTGTTCGGACAGATCGAAATGCTTTCGCCGCAGTATGCTCTCATGGCGGTGAGCATATGCCTGGCGGTCTTGCTCGTGGTTGTGGGGTTGCGCAAGGAGATTTTGTATTACTGCCTGGATCCGGCCATGGCGGAGGTGTCGGGGGTGCGGGCGGGGTTTATTCATTACCTGCTGATCGTGCTGGTGGCGTTGACGATCATCCTGGGCATTCGCATGGCCGGGTCGGTGCTGGTGCCGGCGCTGCTGATTTTACCGGGGGCGACGGCGCTGCTGGTGGCCCGGCGGATGGGCGCGGCCGTGGCGCTGGCGGTGGTGTTGGGTCTGGCCGCCGCTTTGACCGGCCCGCTGCTGCACGGGTGCTGGAGGTTTTTGCCGCAGGGGCCGATGATTGTGCTGGCCTTGTTTGTCGAGTTCATGGGGGTGTATGTCGGCGCGGCGTTTTTCCGTTCGAGAAATGGAGAGCAACGAACTTAGACGGAGCCTTGACCTGGCCGCTTGACTCATCAATGATGCATAAGGGTCGCCTTGCGGGCGACGGCGAAACATTGCCTCAGGAAGACGGCTATGCATCATGCGACGGACAATCCTCACGCCGCGCCGCCGTTGCGGCTGGTCTTCTGGGAAACCACCACGGCCTGCAATCTGGCTTGCGTCCACTGTCGGCGTCTGGACGTGTCCCAGATCCTCAGCCGGGACGATCTGACGACCGAGCAGGCCAAGACGTTCATCCGCAGTCTTCCCGAAACGGGCCGGCCGATTCTCGTCTTTTCCGGCGGCGAACCGCTGATGCGGCCGGACGTGTTCGAGCTGGCCCAGACCGCCACTGAAGCGGGCCTGCCCATCGCCCTGGCCACCAACGGCACCCTCATGAACGAGCCCGTGGCCCGGCAGATTCGGGACGTGGGCTTCCGCCGGGTTTCCATGAGCTTCGACGGCCCCGACGCGGCCACCCATGACCGTTTCCGCGGCATCGACGGCGCGTTCGATTCCACGGTCGCGGGCTTCAGGCTGCTGAGGAGCCTGGGCTTGTCGATGCAGATCAACACCACCATCGCCCGCCACAATCACACCAAGCTGGAGCAGATGTATCAACTGGCGCTGGACCTGGGGGCCGACGCGCTGCACGCCTTCATGCTGGTGCCTGTCGGCTGCGGCATGTCCCTCAGCGAGGCGATCATGCTCTCGGCCGAGGAATACGAAAACGCCCTGAACTGGGTCTACGACAAGAGCCTGGAAGGCAAGCTGCATCTGAAGGCCACCTGCGCGCCGCACTATTTCCGCGTGATGCGCCAGCGGGCCAAGGCGGATCAACGTCCCATGCCCTCATCCGCCCATCCCCACAAAAACATGGGACATCCCGGCGGGGATATGAGCGCGATGACCAAGGGGTGCCTGGCCGGGCAGGCGGTCTGTTTTGTGTCGCATACGGGGGAGGTGTTTCCGTGCGGGTATCTGCCGGTGTCATCGGGCAACGTGAAGCAGACGCCGCTGCCGGTGATCTGGCGGGAGAGCCGGGTTTTTGCCGACCTGCGGGATGAGGCGAAATTGGAAGGCAAGTGCGGGTTGTGCGAGTACAAGAAGGTGTGCATGGGCTGCCGGGCGAGGGCGTATGCGGAGACGCACAGCTATCTGGCTGAGGAGCCGAACTGCGGGTATGTGCCGGTGCGGATGAGAAAAGATGAAACCGCCGATGAACGCACTGTGCGATGAAAAGACGCGTCGCCTTTCAGGCGACGGCGAAACGAAACAGGCGGGGACGTATAAACGGGATTATTGATCGCCGGCGATTTCTTCGTCGGTTAAGTAGCAGCCGGGGTCGGCGGCCCAGGGGTCGCCGGTGGTTAATTCGGCGCGGGCTCGCAGGGAGCCGCCGCAGACGCTTTTGAAACGGCAGGTTCCGCAGCGACCCTTGAGCAGGGGCAGGCGGTCTTTCAAGCCGGCCATGATCGGGTCGCTGACGTCCTGCCAGATCTCGGAGAACTTGCGCTGTTTGACGTTGCCGAATGAGCGGTACATGGAAAACTGGTCGGCATGGACTTGGCCGAGGAAGTCGATGTTGGCGATGCCCACGCCGCTGGAGTATCGGCCGCCGCCGTTCCAGGCGAGCATGTCCAGCACCTGCCGCGCCCGGGGGTGCTGCTCTTTGAGCATCCGCAGATAGAGGTACGGCCCGTCGCAGTGGTTGTCCACGGTGAGGATTTCCACGCGCTTTCCCCGGCGGATCAGATCATCGGTGCGGGTGATGATGGTATCGACGGCCTGGCGGGATTCGGCGGGCGTCAGCGCCATCAGGTCTTTCCCCCGTCCGGCGGGACACAGGTGGTAGAAACAGGCCCGGTCGATGCCCTGGGCCTCGATGAAGTCGAAGATCCGGTCCAATTCGCTGTAAGTCTGGCGGGTGAGCGTCAGCCGCAGGCCGACCTTCTGGCCTGCTTCGACGCAACGGCGGAAGCCCTGCATGGTGCGCTGGAAGGCGCCTTGCACGCCGCGGAAACGGTCGTGAACCGCCGGGTCGGCGCTGTCCAGGGAGATGCCGACGTAGGCGAATTGGAGCTGCTGGAACCGGCGGGCGGTGTCGGCGGTGATGAGCGTGCCGTTGGTGGAGAGGACCACGTGCAGGCCGCGCCGGCGGGCGTGGGTGGCTAAGTCGAACAGGTCCGGGCGGAGCAGCGGTTCGCCGCCGGAAAAGAGGACCGCCGGAACCTGAAATTCGGCCAGATCGTCCAGGACCGCTTTGCACTGCTCGGTGGAAAGTTCGCCGGGGTATTTGAGGGCTTCGGAGGCGGTGTAACAGTGGACGCACTGGAGGTTGCAGGTGCGGGTGAGGTTCCAGACGACGATGGGCCGGCGGCCGGCGGCGGTTTTGGCCACGGCCATGCGCTGATGGGGCGGGGGATCGATCTGGGTGATCTTGCGGCCGTAGCGGTGGGGGGTGCTGGGGGTTTCCAGACCGCCGTAAAGAACGCTGATGTCGATCATTTGTAAGCTCCCTTACGGCCGCAAGATGGCGCTGGTGCGCGACGTCGGGCGCAGGACCAGATGATAGCCGAGGGACGGGGCGGCGTCGAATCGGAGCGGGATGACGGTTTTCCTTATAGTTGCTAATATTAGAGGGAAAACTCATCGGACTCGCATATCCGGATATGGCAGGTATGATATTGCCCGCCCGGTCAACGGATCGGGGACATTTGGGCATTTTGGAGGCTCGATTCATGGATGCGGTAATGCTTGCGCGACTGCAGTTTGCGATGACGGTCGGCTTCCACTTTCTGTTTCCGCCCATCAGCATCGGCCTGGCGTGGCTGCTGGTGATGGTGGAGTGGCAGGGGTGGCGCACGGGGGACGTGGCCTGGGAGCGGGCGGGGAAGTTTTTCGCTAAAATCCTGGCCCTCACCTTTGCCGTGGGCGTGGCCACCGGCGTGGTCATGGAGTTCCAGTTCGGCACCAACTGGTCGGAATACTCCAAGTTCGTCGGCGACATCTTCGGCGCGCCGCTGGCGGCCGAAGGGGTGTTTGCCTTCTTCCTGGAATCGGGCTTCCTGGGTTTGTACCTGTTCGGCCGCAAGAGGGTGTCCAAGGGCGTACACTGGTTCTCCATCCTCATGGTGGCGGTGGGGGCGACTATCTCGGCCTTCTGGATTCTGGTGGCCAACAGTTGGCAGCAGACGCCGGCGGGGTTTGTCGTTCACAACGGCCGGGCGGAACTGACCAGCTTCTACGAAGCGGTGTTCAATCCCTCGACGCTGGTGCGCTTCTTCCATACGGTGATGGCGGCGCTGGTGGCCGGGGCGTTTGTCATGGCGGGAATCAGCGCTTACCTGATCCGCAAAAACAACCAGAACCCCGTGGCCCGCAAGACCCTGGGCCTGTCGATCATCTTCGGGCTGCTGGCGTCGATTCTGGTGGCGTTTCCCTCGGGCCATGAACACGCCCGGCAGGTGGCCCGCACCCAGCCGGAAAAGTTCGCGGCCATCGAAGGGCTGTACGCCAGTCAGTCGCAAGCGCCGCTGGTGATGTTCGCCTACCCGGTCACGCCGCCGCCGGAACTGAAGGCCCGGATCGAGATTCGCGGCCTGCTGAGCTGGATGGCGTTCGGGAACATCAACGCCCGCATTCAGGGGTTGGATGAATTTCCCGAGAACGAGCGGCCGCCGCTGTGGCTGACATTCGTTTCGTTTCACAACATGGTGGTGCTGGGCATGTTCTTCATGGCCGCCATGGCCTACGGCGCGCTCCAGCTTTATCGGGGCAAGCTATGGACCAGCCGGCGATATTTGAAGCTGCTGATGATTGCGATACCGCTGCCGCTGTTCGCCTGTCAACTCGGGTGGATGGCCGCGGAGGTGGGGCGTCAGCCGTGGATCGTCTACCGGCAACTGCTGACGTCGAAGGCGATTTCGGTGACGGTGCCGGCGGAACAGATTCTCTTTTCGATCATTCTGCTGGGCCTGATTTATCTGCTGCTGGGCAGCCTGTACGTGTATCTGCTGGTCAAGAAAGTCCAGCACGGGCCTGAGACCGACGCTCAGCAAGACGCAACGACCCTGCGGGAGGCAATGGCATGAACGACTTGAACACGATCTGGTTTGTACTGGTGTTTGTGCTCCTGGCCGGGTATGCCGTTCTGGACGGCTTTGACCTGGGCGTGGGCGTGTTGCATCTGCTGGCCCGCGACGAAAACGAGCGGCGGGTTCACCTCAACGCCATCGGCCCGGTGTGGGACGGCAACGAGGTGTGGCTGCTGACGGCCGGGGGGGCGTTGTTCGCGGCGTTTCCGGTGGTCTACGCCACGGTCTTCAGCGCTTATTACCTGGCGCTGATGCTGCTGCTGGCGGCGCTGATCGCCCGGGCGGTGTCCATCGAATTTCGCGGCAAGGTCGAATCGCCGACGTGGAAGCGCACCTGGGACTGGGCGTTTGGCCTGGGCAGTTTGCTGCCGGCGGTGCTTTTCGGTGTGGCTTACGGCAACGTGTTGCGCGGGCTGCCGCTGGATGCGGGACATACCTTTTGCGGCACGTTCCTGGGCTTGCTCAATCCCTATGCGGTGCTGGTGGGGGTGTTGAGCCTGGTGATGCTGACGTTGCACGGGGCGCTGTACCTGGTGGTGAAATCCGAGGGCGGACTGCACGAGCGCTGCCGCCGGTGGATTCCGGGGCTGTGGATCGCGGCCGTGGTGTTGTACTGCGCGGTGACGTTTGCGACCTCGACGGTTGCGCCATTTTTGTTCGTAGGGTTGATGGCCAAGCCGATGTTCTGGGTTTGCCTGACGCTGGTGATCGCGGGGCTGGTGAGCATTCCGCTGGCGGCGTTTAGCGGGCGGTATGCGACGGCGTTTCTGGCCTCGTGTGCCGCGATTGCGGGCATGCTGGGCGTGTCGGCGGCGAGCTTGTTCCCGCGGCTGACGCCCTCGACGATGGGCCTGGCCAACAGCCTGGACGTCTACAACAGCGCCTCGACGCCGCGGACGCTCAAGGTGATGCTGGTGATCGCGTTGATGGGCATGCCGCTGGTGATTGGTTACACCGCGTTCATCTACCGCGCTTTCAAGGGCAAGGTGGTGCTGACGGCCGAAGGGTATTGACGGATTGTCCGTCGCAATCCGCGGCCAAGTTCCTACAATCGGGGCATGCTTCAGACCCTCTCCTGGAACGATCCGTACGTTCGGCTGCTGGACCAGACGCGGCTGCCGACGGAAACGGTTTACGTGGATATCGCCGACGAACGGCAGATGTGGGACGCCATCAAGCGGCTGGTCGTGCGCGGGCGCCGGCCATCGGCATCGCGGCGGCGTTTGGCGTGTATCTGGGGGTGCGCAACTGTCAGGCGAGGGAGTTTTCCGGCAAGCTCCAGCAGACTTGTGAATATCTGGCCACCAGCCGGCCCACGGCCGTCAATCTCTTCTGGGCGCTGGAGCGCATGAAGAAGGTGGCCCGGGAGGCGGAGGAATCGGCCCCGCTGGCGGCCAGCACCGTCGAGCATGTGAAGAATCGGTTGTTGCAGGAAGCCTTGGCCATGCTTGCCGAGGATTCGCGCATCTGCCGGGCCATTGGGGAGCAGGGCGTGGAACTGTTCCGCACCCTCCGTCCGGGCGAAGGCCCCATCGGGGTTCTCACCCACTGCAACGCCGGCAGCCTCGCCGCGGCCGAGTATGGCACGGCGCTGGCGCCGATCTACGTCGGCCGCGAGCAGGGTCTGCGGTTTCATGTGTACTGCGACGAAACCCGACCCCTGCTTCAAGGCAGCCGGTTGACGGCCTACGAGCTGAAGGCCAATGGCATCCCGGCCACGGTGATTTGCGACAACATGGCGGCCACGGTTCTGAGCCAGGGAAAGGCGCAGGTGGTGATCGTCGGCACCGACCGCGTTGCCGCCAACGGCGACGTGGCCAACAAGATCGGCACTTACGGGCTGGCGATTCTGCGCGTCATTTCGGGGTTCCGTTTTACGTTGCGGCGCCGACCAGCAGCATTGATCTGAGCGTGGCGGAAGGGGCGGCCATTCCCATCGAGCAGCGCGACGGGAGGGAGATCACCTGCGGGTTCGGGCGGCAGACCGCCCCCGAAGGGGTGGAGGTGTTCAATCCGGCGTTTGACGTGACGCCCGCGGAACTGGTGACGGCGCTGATTACCGAGCGGGGGATTGTGACGCCGCCATATCGGACGTTTTTGAGACGGTTGCTCGAAGATTCGGGCGCACCGAAGTCCATCCGCCGGAAGTGAATTGCCGCCATGGAATGGATCAGGCGAAAACGACGTGGGTGGAAGGTTCTGCTGATCCTGGTGGGGTTGGTGCTTCTGATCGCCACGGCGGTTCCGTTTGTCGTGGCTCACGTCTTGCGCGGGTATTTGCAGGGGGTGGTCGCCGACAATCTCAATGCCCGGCTGTGGACGGCGCATGTGAGCTATCTGCCGCCGTATACGCTGCGGCTGACGGATGTGCGGTTGATCGCGGCCGATCCCGATGGGCGGGACGTTCAACTGATGCAGGCGCCACGGCTGGAACTGCGGCTGGGGCGGCTGCCGTGGAGGTCCGGGCCGGTCGTCATCGAATCGCTGGAGTTTGATCGGCCGACGATTTTTCTGTTGCAAACGCCTTCGGGGCTGGCGGGGTGGAACCATCTGATTCCCACAGGGCCTTCTGAGCCGAAGAGCCATCCGCCGTTATCGCAGGTCTTGCAGCTTCGCCGCCTGGGCGTGCGCGAGGGGCAGGTGGTTTACCAGCATCAAACCGACCGGCCGGTGGCGCTGCGGCATATCAATCTGGACCTGGCCGGGTTTGCTTCTTCGCCGGGTCGGTACGGATACAGCGTTGACGGCGGGGCGGGTGCTTCTCTTCAGGTGCGCTGCCAGGGGGTTTTTGATCTGGACCGGCTGAACCTGGACGTGAACCGCCTGGCGATCGAAGCGCGAACCGATTCGGCCTTGCAGGATCTGCCGGAGGGCGTGCGGGAATGGGTTCGGAGATACCCCATCCAAGGGCGGTTGTCGCTGGAGGCGCGCGGGCAGATCTCCAGCGAGAAGCGGGAAACCGAGGCGCAACTGCTGGCGTTTCACGTCGTCAGCGGGCCGACGCAGTTGCAGATCGATCCGGGTGCGACTTTCGAGCTGGACCACGCCCGGGGGGCCTGGTCGCTGGGCCAGGTGGTCGGGCGGATTTCCCGCGAGCAGTCGGCGGCGTTGCCGGCCGGGGGCTTGCCGGCGGACGGGCTGCGGCTGGGCGGGCGGATTGATTTCACGGCGACGGCTCGCGGCTTGCTGCACGGGCCGGGGCCGGGACTGGGCGATTACGAACTGCTGGCGTATCCCCGCGCGGCGTGGGTGCAGCCGCCGGGCTTTCCTCTGCCGCTGGCCAACATCGGCGGCGGTTCGATCCGCCTGACCCGCGGCGTCGTGAGCCTGAGTAACATCACCGCCTCTTACGGTTTCGATCAACTGTTTTTAACCTCGATGCGCCTGCCCGTGGCGGATTGGCCTGGGGTCATTCAGATGAATGACATCATGGGCAGCGTCGATTTTGCCCAGCCGGGGGTTGCCTATCCGCCGCCGCTGGATGAGCCGATGGAACTGCTGCACCCGGCCGGCGCGTATGCCGTTGCCGGCCAAGTGACGATCGACCGGCGACAATCCCGGGTGGATTACCGGCTGCTGGTTTCCAGCGATCACGGCAGCGTCTATCCGACCGCCCGGCGGATTCCCGTTACCGAGATCAAAACCGACGTACGGCTCAAACCCGATCAAATCCTTGTGCAACGTTTCGACGCCCGGGCGCTGGGCGGGACACTGGTTGCCACTGCGCGGCTGCGCCCGGGCCAGCCCCTGATTTACCAGGCGGATTTTTCTTTGCGCGAGGCGGACCTGCGGCAACTGGTGCGGGTTTTTTCCGACGTGCCCGAGAGCCAGAAATTCGGGGGCAGGACGTTTCTCCATCTGGCGCTCAACGGCGCCGGACCCACGACCGGCCGCAGCGCGGCGGATACCTTGGAGGGGGCTGGCGAAATCGAGATCACGGAGGGCGATTTGTGGGAAATTCCGGTCCTCAAGCTCTTGCTCAACCAGATCAAGGTCGGGCGCGAGGCCATCACCGCCGGCAACGCCGCGGCGCTGCTTCGCATCCATCAACGGCAAGTCGCCTTGACCAAGGCCGTCCTGAACGCTCCGGTGCTCGGCTTGCAAGGCAGCGGCACCGTCGGGTTCGACGGTCGGCTGGATCTGATGCTCATCGCCGCCCCCCTGGCGGATTGGAAAGACAAACTGCAGGCGACCCGGATTCCCGTCGTCAGCGACGTGGCCGGGGAACTGGCCGGGGCCTTGCAGAATCTCGTCAACGTCGCCACGCGAAACCTGCTTTATCAGTTCCACGTCACCGGCCAGGTGGGCAATCCCACGGTCGCCACGGTTCCCGCGCCGCTGCTGACGCGGGATTTGGCCTGGTTGTTCGGCCAGATGCTCAAGCCGGCCCCGGAGCCCCATCCGCTGGATTGGCTGAAAACGCCCCCGCCGGACAAGAACCAATCCCACTAAGATTCAGTTCGGATCGGTTCGATGCGTTGTCCATATCCATTTATTATAAATAGACTTAAGTAATCAACATGGGCGGGCTCCACTATAAATCCGGTGGGCCAGCCCCCCGGTTCCGGCATAAGATGGGATAATAGGGGCGGGTTGATCGGCTTCACAATCGGCTGGCAGGGGGATCGGCCCGGAAGCGAGGTGTGATATGGTCCTCAGTAGCGGACAACTTCAGCCTGCAATGCTGGAAACGGTCCCCGCCAAGGTGACGCCGTTCACGGGGGAAGTGGTGTATCTGTATGCCTTTGACATGGCTTACGAGATGGTGCGTCAGCCGGTGAAGCAATTGCTGGGGCAACCGGTTTCCGAGTTCGCCGTGGACCCCAGCAAGCGGGCGCCCCGGCAGCTTTTTTTCTACCGGCCCCAGATGGTCCGCCTGCCGGCCGTTCAGCGGATGGGGCCGCGCGGTCCGATCCGCATTGAACGAACCGTCAAGCTGCTGCCGGTGGGGGCCATCAGCATCACCATCCGCGTGCCCTTCCAGGTGGATCAATTGCAGGAACTGGTGGCGTTCCACGACTTGCGCTATGCCGACGACACCTACCTGTACGATGAAGTCCGCCAGTTGGCCGAGGACGTGCGCAAGGAACTGATGCCCTACTGGATTCGGCCCGTGGCCCAACTGGGGGAGGAGGAAGCCTATACGGTCTTCTGCCTCAAAACGCCCTTGAGCACGGTGGACGGCTCGACCCTCGACGGCGAGGATTGGCTTTTGGCCAACCGCCGGCAGATCGCCTCGCTGCTGACGGAAGAAACCGACGCCTCGCGGTTGTCCGATCAGGAAGTGGACGAATCCACGGGCAAATATTTCAGCTACTACCAGCAGGATTTGGCGGTCGTGGACTGGGACGCGGCGCTGGTGTTGGACGAGCCGCGGTATTTTGACGAAATCCTTTACGTGATGGAGCTGGCCAACCTGCAACTGGCCGAGCTGGAAGCCTACGACCGCATCCTCGACGATGCGGTGGAGCGGTCCTACCGGGATTTGTCCGACCGGCGTCTGGGTCACTGGCAGAACGACCACGTGCAGCGCATCTTGCAGGAGTTCCGCATCGACCTGGCCCGCCTCAGCGACGAGCTGTCCAACATCACCAAGTTTTTCGGCGACTGGCACCTGGCCCGCGTCTACCAGGGCCTTTCGGCCCGCTTCCACCTGACCGAGTGGCATCAGACCATCGGCGAGCGGATCAAAACCCTCGACGATTTGTATCACCTGCTGCGCACCGACCAGATGAACCGCTGGATGTTCATCCTCGAGTTGACTATCGTGCTGCTGTTCATTATTGACCTGGTGGTGATCGTGTTGGGGGTCGGTAAGTGACAGGTTAAGGTTTGGTAAAGTTCTTGCATAACCCCGCTGGGGTCGTACAGTTCGGCACAAACTTTACCCGGTGGAACCATGCATCATTTCGTGGACCTTCTCGACGAGCTTAAGGAACAGCAAAGCCGCATGGCGGCGATGGTTCAGCAGGTGGTCCAGCAGTCGATGGACGCGGCGCAGACGCTGGATTCCAAGCTGGCGCTGCAAGTGGTCGCGGCCGACGCCCGCATCGACGAGGAAGAAGTGAAGATCGAGAAAAGCGCCATCGACCTGCTGGCGCTGCACGCCCCGGCGGCCGGGGACTTGCGCACGGTCACGACCATCATCAAGGTCAACGGCGAGCTGGAGCGCATCGCCGACTGCGCCGTGAACATCGCCCAGCGCGTGCCGCCGCTGAGCCATCTGGCCGGCCCCGCCGCCCCGGAGGACATGCGCCTGCTGGCCAACTGCGTGGTGACGCTGTTGCGCGACACGATCAAGGCGCTATCTCTGGGCGACGAGGGGTTGGCCCGCCAGGTGCTGCGCAGCGACGACGTCATCGACGCCCTGTATCACCAGATCGTTCAGGACATGCTCACCTGCATGGAAACCGCCGGCGACAAGGTCAACGCCGACCTGGCCTACATCATGATCGCCAAGAACCTGGAGCGCATCGGCGATCACTGCACCAACATCGCCGAGAGCGTCATTTTCATACACACGGGCCAGATCATCCGGCATCAGCACAACACGGCTTGAATAAGACTTGATGTGCGCGTTTCGCGGTCGCCCGCAGGGCGGCGCGTGCCGTTCGACAACAAAAGAAAGTGCCGCCCTGCGGGCGGCGGCGAAACGAAGGCGGGGGCGCGTCGGTTGTACATGTCATAGTTCGCGCCGTGCCGCGTCACTCTTCATACTCGCACCAGGTCTTGGGGGTTTCCCATACCGTGACGCCGGCTAAACGAACACGGGGCCCGGCGAGCCTGGGCTTGAGCAGGCGGTAGATCACCTGCGCGATATTCTCCACGCTGGGGATGACCTGCGCAAACTCGGCGGTTTCCACGTTGAGGTTCTTGTGGTCGAAGCGCTCGATGACGGTGTCGTTGACGATCCGCTCAAGCTCCGGGACTTCCATCAGCACGCCGCGTGAATCGGCCTGCCCGGCGAGCGTCACTTCAAGCTCGTAGTTGTGCCCGTGGCCGTGGGGGTTGTTGCATTTACCGAACGTCCGGCGGTTTTCCTCCTCGCTCAAGGCCGGGTTGTGCAGCCGATGGGACGCGGCAAACTCAAACTTCTGGCTCAATCGCACCATGGGATACTCCGAAGCAAGAACCGAAAGCGAAAGAAACGGACTGAGCGACAAACACAATCTTTCCAGCGTTACGCGTTCCCAGCCCTCGCGCAAGACCCGGAACAGCTCCAGCGCGGCCGGCGCTCCGCTGCCGAAGCGTCCCTCGCCGATCAGCGATTTCATCAATTCGACGCCGTGTTGGCGCACCCGGTCGTCGAGGCGTTTGATATTGATGAGGTAGTTGCTGTGCGGTTCCGGTTCCCCGGCGACCGTCAGTTGCAGCGTGAAGAAGTACCCCAATCCCGTCAGCGGCGGGGCTCCGGCGTAGCCGTTGACGGCCGGCTGTCGCGCGGGCAGGTCCGCCGGCGTATGGATCGCAAATCGAACTTCCCGCGTCAGTCGAAGCATGATGTGGATTATAGCTGCCTAAAGCACGCACCCGGAAGCCCGTGCCGGGGATTAAGCCCCGCGTGTCCCTGACTTCGTTTCGCCGCCGCCCGGCGGGCGGCGCGTCGCTGGGGGTGCTGACGCGCCGCCCGCTGGGCGGCGGCGAAACGGAACTCAAGGCGCGGGATTCGATCCACGAGCCTATAATTCCTTGCGGGAAACCCGCCCGCGACGTTTGGAAAAACCACCGCCTTTTGGACGGTCCGGACGTGGCAATTCCGGCGCATTTTTGAGATAATGCCGGCCGTCGTTTCATCTCGACAAACCCCGAGCTTTCAGGCAAGAGTTCGCCGGGCCTTCGCAGTGCGGAGATGAGACGTTTTGCCGACACGGAGAAGGGTTTCCCCCCTCCCCATTTGGAGTTGATGGAATGTCTAACAACCTGCCGGTTACCGGCGAATCTATCCAGCCCGCGTCCTCCAACGGCGCTTACACCGAGGGCATGATCAAGGTGCTCGAAGGCATCGAGCACGTCCGTACCCGCCCGGGCATGTATATCGGCGACACCACCCCCCGCGGTCTGCATCATTTGATCTGGGAAATCGTCGATAACTCCATCGACGAGGCGATGGCCGGGTTCTGCAAGTCGATTCTCATCAAGATCAACGCCGACGGTTCCTGCTCCGTCGTGGACGACGGCCGCGGCATCCCCGTGGGCATCCACCCCACCGAAAAAGTCCCCACCGTCGAGGTCGTCTTCGCCAAGCTGGGCGCCGGCGGCAAGTTCGAACACACCGAAGGCAGCGCCTACCGCACCACCGGCGGGCTGCACGGCGTGGGCGCGTCGGTCGTCAACGCCCTGTCCGAATGGCTGGAAGTGGAAGTCAGCCGCGAAGGCCAGGTGTATCACATGGAATTCGAGCGCGGCCGCAAGTCCGCCGACCTCAAGGTCATCGGCACCCGCTCCAAGACCGGCACCAAAGTCACCTTCAAGCCCGACAACAAAATCTTCCCCGACATCGAATTCAAGTACGAGCTCGTCCAGAAACGCGCCCGCGAACTGGCCTACCTCAACGAAGGACTGCAGATCATCATCCAGGACGAGCGCACCGACAAGCACGACGAATTCAAATACGACCAGGGTCTCGTCGAATACGTCAAATACCTCAACGACGGCAAGAACACCGTCCACCCGATCATCTATTTCAAGAAGGAAGAGCCGGCCACCCGCTTGATGCTGGAAGTGGCCATGCAGTACAACGACGGCTACAACGAAACCATCGAGTCCTTCGCCAACAACATCAACACCCACGAAGGCGGCACGCACCTTTCGGGTTTCAAGACCGCCCTCACCGGCACCATCAACCGCTATGCCGAATCGTCGGGCCTGATGAAAGACGTCCGCCCCTCCGGCGACGACGTGCGCGAAGGGCTGATCGCGGTGGTGAGCGTGAAAGTCGCCGAGCCGCAGTTCGAGGGCCAGACCAAAACCAAGCTGGGCAACAGCGAGGTGGAAGGTTTCGTCTCCTCGGCCGTCGGCGAGCAGCTTTCCCGCCACTTTGAGGAAAACCCCCGCGACGCCAAGGCGATTTTTGAAAAGGGACTGCTGGCCGCCGAGGCCCGCGAGGCCGCCCGCAAGGCCCGCGAACTGACCCGCCGGAAAAACTCCCTGGAAGGCGGCGGCCTGCCCGGCAAGCTGGCCGATTGCCGCTCCAAGAGCAACGAAGACACCGAGCTGTTCCTGGTCGAAGGGGATTCGGCCGGCGGCTCGGCCAAGCAGGGCCGCGATTCCAACGTGCAGGCCATCCTGGCCCTCAAGGGTAAGATCCTCAACGTGGAAAAGGCCAACATGGTCAAGATGCTCAACCACGAGGAAATCCGCACCATCATCCAATCCCTGGGCTGCGGCATCAAAGACGAATTCGACATGAGCAAGCGCCGTTACGGCAAGATCGTCATCATGACCGACGCCGACGTGGACGGCAGCCACATCCGCACGCTCCTGCTCACCTTCTTCTTCCGCCACATGAACGACCTGATCAAAGGCGGGCGGGTCTTCGTCGCCCAGCCGCCGCTGTACCAGGTCACGCGCAAGAAAAAGAGCGAGTACGTGCTCAACGAGCGGGCCATGCGCCAAACCCTGACGGATCTGGGGCTGGACGGCACCGAACTGGTCATCCGCGACGCCGATACCGGCAAGGAAGCCCGCCGGGTCGGCGGCGAAGAGCTGCGCCGGGTGATCGAGCTGTTGGGCAAGCTGGAAGAGATCGTGAAGGTCATCCAGCGCCGCGGCATCGACTTCGCCGAGTTCCTCTCCCGCCGCGATATCCACGGCCGGCTGCCGCTGTACCGGCTGGTCATCGAAGGCCAGGAACTGTTCTTCCACTCCGCCGACGAGCGGGATACGTACCTGCGCGACCAGAAGCTGTGGGTCGAGGACGAGGAGATGGCCAACGTGCAGGGTCAGGCCGACAAGCCCAAGGGCGACCCGCGTCTGCGGCTGCAGAAAAACGCCGAAATGCACGAGGTCAAGGACATGGAAAAACTCTTCGTCCAGCTCGAGCAGTACGGCTTGTCCATCGACGATTACTACCTGACGCAGGAAGAATCCGTCACCGGCGAAAAGCTGGCCACCAAGTACGCCCTGGCCAACGAAAGCCAGATCAGCGACGTCGCCGGCGTCTCGCAGATTCTGCCCGAAGTCCATCGCCTGGGCCGCACGGGCATGGAGATCAAGCGGTTCAAAGGTCTGGGCGAGATGAACAGCGAAGAGCTGTGGGAAACCACGCTGGACCCCTCCAAACGCGTGCTCAAGCGCGTCACGCTGGAAGAAGCCGGCGAAGCCGAGCGCCTCTTCAGCACGCTGATGGGCGAAGACGTCGAGCGCCGCCGCCAGTTCATCGAAGAACACGCGCTGGAAGTGAAGAACCTGGACGTGTAACCCGCGTGGGGATCAACTCCCGCGCCGCAGTACCCCGTTCAAAGCTCAAAACCCCGGATATGCATCCGGGGCTTTAATCGTTTAGTCCCAGTGTCCGGGCCATGGTCTGCCCCAGGGTTGCGGGGCTGTCGGCGACGGCGATCCCCGCGCACCGCAGGGCCGCGATTTTTCCCTCGGCGGAACCTTCTCCGCCGCTGATGATGGCCCCGGCGTGGCCCATGCGCCGCCCCGGCGGGGCGGTGCGTCCGGCGATGAACGCCGTTACGGGTTTGTGTACGTGCTTGCGAACAAACTCGGCGGCGGCTTCCTCGTCACTGCCGCCGATTTCTCCGATGAGGATGATCCCGTCGGTGTCCGCATCCTGCTCGAACCTGTCCAGCAGGTCGATGAAATTCAGCCCTTTGATCGGATCGCCTCCGATGCCGACGCAGGTGGTCTGCCCGATGCCGCGGGTGGAGCATTGCCAGACGGCCTCGTAGGTGAGGGTGCCGGAGCGGGAGATGATGCCCACTTTTTTGCCCGTGCGGGCCTGGGCGGCGGGGGTGTGGATGTAGCCGGGCATGATGCCGATCTTGCATTCCCCCGGCGTGATGACGCCGGGACAATTCGGGCCGATCAACAGCGCCCCGGGCTTGTCCTTGAGAAAGGCTTTGACCTTGACCATGTCCAGCACGGGAACGCCTTCGGTGATGGCGACGATCACGCGGACCCCGGCATCGGCCGCCTCCATGACGGCGTCGGCGGCAAAGGCCGGCGGAACGAAGATCATGCTCGCCTCGGCCCCGGTGTCGGCGACGGCCTGGCGAACGGTGTCGAAGATGGGCAGGCCGTTGGGGTCTTTCTGTCCGCCTTTGCCGGGCGTGACGCCGCCGACCATTTTTGTGCCGTAATCGAGACACCCTTTGGTATGAAACGCCCCGGCCGCGCCGGTGATGCCTTGGCAGATGACCTTGGTTTGCTTGCTGACGAGGATGCTCATGCCCGTGGCCTTTGCTAAGTGCCTCACATTCGCGGATATGATCGATTGTAGTACCGCTCCCAGCAAAAGGACCACTGCCGCAACTCGGCCCTTTACCTTTTGGCCGATCCGTTTTACCCTTGTTCCTCCCGAGGGCCGTTAGCTCAATCGGCTAGAGCACCTGCTTTACACGCAGGGGGTTAGGGGTTCGAGTCCCTTACGGCCCACTTCCCTTGCCGCCGAATCACACCGATCGTCTTCACGGCTTGGCGTCGTCCTGAGCCTGTTCGATCTGCTGGACCACGACTTCCGGGCGGACGTCTTTTTTCAACTCCTCCATGTCGGCCAGTTCTGTGGGAACCTTCAGGTGGCGGGCGATGGCGTCGGTCATGTGAATCAGGCGGGTGACCTCATGCTCGGCCAGCAGGCTGATCTGCAAATCCAAATCCGCCCGCTGATCGGCCAGTTCGGTCATGCGGTTCTGGCTGATGAGGATGAAGGTGGAAAGGAAAATCGCCTCCACCGAAGCGATCATGGCCAGCATGACGAAGGGAAACGGATCGAAGGCTTTGATGCCGGGAATCAGGCCCAGATTGATGACGATCCAGCCGCCATAGACCAAAATGTGAACGTAAACGAACCCCATGCTGCCGGCAAACGCCGTGATGGCGTCGGCAACGCGGTCCTGACGCCTTTTGCGGCGTTCGAATTCCTTGCGGACTTCCAGCAGAGCGTGGATATTACGGTATACAATGCCGCTGACCGCCGAACCCGGCACAGCAGGCGCATCTGGTCTTCGCGGCGTCTCCGCCATAGGATCGACCGACGAAGCAAACCGCGGACCCGGAACCGATGGATTGAATTTCCCGTTTCGCCGCTGCCCGCAGGGCGGCGTTCAGGACGTGTAACGGGGAAAGACGCGCTGCCCTGCGGGCGGCGAAACGGGCTGAGGCGCGTTTCTTGGGATGCGTGGATGCGTGGGAGTATCTTCAGGCTGCCGGGAGCGGGTCGAATTCGACGGCCAGGCGATAGCCGAAATGGCTCGGTTCGCAGCGGATCACCCGGCCGAACGCGTCCCAACTGCGCTGCTCGCCGCTGGACGGGAAATGCACGCTGAGGTGTTCGCCGCGGCCCAGCGGGGTGTCGGTGACGGCCGACAGACCGCCCAGGGAAAGGTCTTGCAGCGTCAGGTTCAGGTAGGGACGCTGGCGGGCATCCAGGGAATGGTCCAGCCGGCGGCCGCCGATGCGGACGCTGACGGCTTTGCGCGGGAACATCCTCCGATCCGATTCGGTGACGGCGGAGGCAAGACGGCTGGACAACTTACTGAAGGCAACCATGACCTTACTCCTTGCAGATCCTGATGACGCCGGCCCGGAAGCCGGCCTCCGTACTTGCATCGGCCGGAAAGGCCGCAAAGTTTATCTGTCTTTCCTTTAACGTCGGAGGCCATCATGACTTCAACCCCCCGGGTTTGCGGAAAAGTCTTCCTCGTCGGCGCCGGCAGCGGCGATCCGGGTCTGATAACCGTCCGCGGAGCCAGATTATTGGAACAAGCCCAGGCCGTCGTGTACGACTACCTGGCCAATGCCGAATTGCTCACGTACTGTCCCCGGGCGGAAAAAATCTACGTCGGCAAAAAAGCCGCCGCCCACAGCATGACCCAGGAGCAGATCAACGCCCTGCTGGTGGAGCTGGCGTTGTCCGGCAAGCGGGTGGTCCGCCTCAAGGGCGGCGATCCGTTCGTCTTCGGACGCGGCGGCGAAGAATGCGAAGCTTTGGCGGCGGCGGGCATCGCCTTCGAGGTCGTGCCCGGCATCACCGCCGCCATCGCCGCCCCCTGCTATGCGGGGATTCCCGTCACCCACCGCGATTTCAATTCCAGCTTCACCTTCGTCACCGGCCATGAAAAGGAAGAGCAGTACCAGGACACGCCAGCCCGGCAGCGCGCCGCCGGCAGCGCCTCGGACCTGGACTGGGCGGTGCTGGCCCGTCTACCGGCGTTGGCTTTTTACATGGGCGTCAAATCGCTGCCCGGCATCTGCCGCAACCTCATCGCCCACGGCATGAACCCGGCCACCCCGGCGGCGACCATCCGCTGGGGCACCACCACCCGCCAGCGCACCGTCGTCGGCACCCTGGCCGACCTGCCCGAGAAGGTCGCTCAGGCCAAGCTGGCCCCTCCGGCCCTGACCATCGTCGGCAAGGTCGTGTCGTTGCGGGAAACGATGAACTGGTTCGAATCCCGTCCGCTGTTCGGCCGAACCGTCGTCGTCACCCGCACGCGCCAGCAGGCCAGCGAGCTATCGCGGCAGTTGGCCGACCTGGGCGCACGGGTTCTGGAAGCGCCGACCATCGAGCTGGCTCCCCCTGCGGATCAGCAGGCCATCGACGCGGCCCTGCTCGACGGCCGATTCGACTGGATCCTCTTCACCAGCGCCAACGGCGTGCGCTTCACCCGCCAGCGGCTGGTCCAACTCGGGCGGGACGTGCGCGTCTTCGGCTCGGCCAGGATCGCCGCGATCGGCGACGCCACCGCCGCGGCCATCGACAGCGAGCTGGCGTTGCACGTGGATCTATGCCCGGAAAGCTTCGTGGCCGAAGCATTGGCCGAGGCCCTCGGCGGGCTCGGGCAGGTCAAAGGCAAGCGATTTCTGCTGCTGCGGGCGGATATCGCCCGTCCGGTTCTGCGCCAGCGATTGGAGCAGGACGGAGCGGCGGAGGTCCGCGACGTGGCGGTGTACGAAACCCGCCCGGCGAAGCAACTGCCCGCCGAACTGCTGGAAGCCCTGGCCGCCGATAAGGTGGATTGGATCACCTTCACCAGCAGCAGCACGGCCCGGAATTTTCTGGCGCTTTTGCCCGATTCGCATCGTTCTCATCTGCAAACCGTCAAATGCGCCAGCATCGGCCCGATCACCTCCGATACCCTGCGGCAACTGGGCCTCCGCCCGACGGTGCAGGCCGAGACGTATAACATCGACGGTTTGGTTGCGGCCCTTGCCGCGACGGGAAAATGCGGGGAATAAGCTTCGTTTCGCCGTCGCCCGCAGGGCGACGTGTTTGTTCGTCAAGAAGACGTGTCGCCCTGCGGGCGACGGCGAAACGAAGCTGTCAGGATGCGAGAAGATCAAGAAACCCCGCGACCTGTTGCTTGTAGGCTGCGGGATCGACGCTCAGCGCCAGGACGTGGGAGGCGCCGGCAACGCGCCAGACGCGGGCCGGGCCGGCGGCGGGGGGGCGGGCATCGACCGCCGCCTGCAATCGTTGCACGTCCGAGGGGGGCAGGAAGGGATCGTCCTCGGCCATGATCAGCATCAGCGGGCAAGGGATGGCGGGGATCAAGTCTACGGGCGCACCTGGTCGAAATCTGCTCCCGAAATCCGGCGGGCAAAGAGGCGGGCGAGCCGCAGGAAAGCTTTGCCGGGCAGGCCCTGAAGCCGGGCGTGAACCAATGCGGCCCGGGCATGGTCCGTAAAGGGGGATTCCAGAATAACCCCGGCCAGATCGCGCCGCATCACAGCGGCCGCGGCCACGACGGCCGCGCCCATGCTGATGCCCATGAGCACGATCCGTCGGCTGGCTTGGGGATAAAGGGTGCGAAGCTGATCGAGAACCTGTGACAGGTCGTGTCGCTCGAAAAAGCCGGCGGTGCAATAGCGGCCGTCGCTTTCGCCGTGGGCGCGCAGGTCCAGCGCCAGCACGTTAAGCCCCAACTCATGCAACAGCGGCGCCCAGGCGATCGCGCCCACCTTGGCGTCGGCATAGCCATGAACAAGGACTGCGCAGCGGTCGTCGGAGCGGGGGGCGGGAATGAACCAGGCGGCCAAACGCAGGGGAAGGCCGCTGCCCGCGTCCCGAACGGTGAAATCCATCGCTTCGTAGGGCAGGTTCAGATCGTCGGGAGAGAGCCGGTGCAGCAGAAACGTGGCTTTGACGCTGGTCATGCGCGGTGGCCGGAGCATCGCCAGCGCCACCAGCCAGGAGACGGTGATCCACAGGAACAAGGCCAGAAGCAGGAGCACCACCGTAAGAGCAATCACGCTACCGGGCATAAATCCCATTGTACGGGCTCCCGGCCCTGTCGCGCAAGCCCCCCAACCCTTGAGCGGCGGAAAGGAAACGCTACACTATAGCCCGGTTGGACGTCCCATAAACACGTCCCTGGAGCTATGGATAGCTTCGGACACACAAACAGAGTTTGCTGAAAGGAGAATCGCCGTGCGATTCATTATTGCGATTGCCGCGTTGTCGATGATGTTCACCGTTGGTTGCGCCAAGAAGACCGAGGCGAGCAAGAGCCCGGCTCCGCTGGACGTGACCACTCCCGCCCCGGTCGTGACGGATGCCCCGATCACCCCGATCCCCGCTCCCGCCCCCGCGCCGGTGGTAGCGCCGACGCCCGCCCCGGCCGTCGCCGTGGCTCCGGAAAAGGCTCCGGAAAAGGCCCACTCGACTGCACATCACTCCGGCGGCAAGACCACCTACACCGTCAAGAAGGGCGATACGCTGACCAAGATTTCCCGCGCCCACTACGGCGACACCTCGCACATCAAGCAGATTCTGGCCGCCAACCCCAAGCTCAAGAACGCCAACGACATCAAGCCCGGCCAGAAGATCGTTCTGCCCTGAGCCCCGTCGAGGCGCACGTAAGCCGTGGATGTGGAGTGTGGTTGCACGGTGCGACGAATCCATCGCCCGGACCAGGAAGGTCCGGGCGTTTTTTATTCCGCGTTCCTATGCTTTAGGGAAGACTCTCGGAGGTTTGTCATGTCTCATGAGCCGCTGGTCAGCGAACCGGTCGAAAGCCGCCATCGCTGCGAGTTGATCGACGTGACGGCGCGGTTGCAGCGTCTGGTTGACGAGAAGGGCCTGCACAGCGGGATTGTCATCGTTCACGTCCCGCACACGACGGCCGCGGTCACCATCAACGAAAACGCCGACCCGGACGTGCAGCACGACCTGCTGAAAAAACTCGAAACCCTTATCCCCCGCCGCGAGCCGTTCTACCAGCACGTCGAAGGCAACAGCGACAGCCACCTCAAGGCGTCGCTGATCGGCAACAGCGTGACGCTTCTGGTGGAGGGCGGCCGACTGGTGCTGGGAACCTGGCAGGCCGTCTACTTCTGCGAATTCGACGGCCCGCGACAGCGGCGGATGCTGATGAAGCTGGCCGAATTGTAACAACGGAAAATCCCCATGAGCAACGACACCTTCGACGACTGGGCCGATGCCTACGAAGCCATGATCGATTGGCCCCGGCGGCTGGCCAACGAGGCGGGATTCTTCCAGCCGCAACTGGAAAAGATCGGCGCCCGGAGCGTGCTGGACGCGGCCTGCGGCACCGGGCATCACGCCCGGATGTTCCACTCCTGGGGCCTGCGCGTGGAAGGGGCGGACGTGAGTGTGGCGATGATCGAAGGATGCCGATCCCGCTGGGGCCAGGCCGAGGGTTTGCGCTGGACGGTGCGCGGGTTCGATCAGCCGATCGACGAGCCGGGAAGCTTCGACGCGGTCGTGTGCGTGGGCAATTCTCTGGCCCTGGCGGGCGATCTCGGCAAAGCGGCGCAGGCAACGGCCCGGCTGCTGGAGGCGGTGCGGTCGGGAGGGCTGGTGATCGTGCAGGTGCTGAATGTGTGGGCCTTGCCCGAGGGGCTGTGCCGCTGGCAAAAGTGCAAACGGGCCACGCTGGCAGGGGAGGAGAGTCTGATCATCAAGGGCGTTCACCGCTGCGGCGACAGGGGCTACGTAGACATGCTGGTTACGGGCTTGGGCAGCGCCGCGCCGACGCTGCGCAGCAAATGCTCGGACTTTCTTGCCCTGGAGGCGGCTGATCTGGATCGATGGGCGCACGAAGGAGGAGCGCGTGAGGTGGCGATCTTCGGAAATTATCAGGGGCAGGCTTATGATCGCGAAAAAAGCGTGGACCTGGTCCTGGTGGCGCAGCGGGGGTGACGGATTTCAGCTCACGTCCCCGTGACAGAATCCGTTTCGCCGTCGCCCGCAGGGCGACACGTCATCTTGACGAAAACAGACGCGAGTGTGGCGGAGACGGAATCGCACGGATTTCTTTTTTCGGCGACTTGGCCGATCGCGTCTCTTGCGTTGAGGCATTGGACGCGGAATAATGCCGCCCGGGGTTGTTCATTTCATCGGTTTAGGAAAGGAGTCTCGTATGGCTAAGTGTGGGAAATGCTGTGGTGGGAAGGTGATCGCCAAGAAAGCTGGCGCAAGAAGGCGGTCAAGAAGACCGTTAAGAAGACCGTCAAGAAGGCGGCCAAGAAGAAGTAAGCAAACATCTCGGCAACGACTGTTGAATGAGGCGGCGCATCCAGCGCCGCCTTTTTTGTTTTCCCGCGAAGCTTTAGTTCAACACAAGGTTATCCCGGTGAATCACCTCGTCATAGGCGGCGTCGGCCAGCAGGCTGCGAAGTTCGCTGGTCTTGCGGCCGCGGATGCGCTCGACGTCTTCGGAGGGGTAGTTGCTCAGTCCGCGGGCGATCAACTCGCCGTCGGGGGATTTGACGGCAATGCAGTCGCCGCGCTCGAAGAGGCCTTCGACGCGGACGATTCCCGCGGGCAGCAGGCTCTTATTCTTCTCCACCAGGGCCTTGACCGCCCCGGCATCCACCGTGACCGAACCCACGGGGCGAACCGATCCGATCCACCGGCTTCGCAGGTGTCGCTTATGCTCGGAAGGCATGAACAGGGTGCCGAGCGCCTCGCCGTCGAGCAGCCGGAGCAGGATATCCGGCATTCGCCCGTTGGCGACAATGAGGCTGTCGCCGGCCCCGGCGACCATGCTGGCCGCTTCCAGCTTGGAATCCATGCCGCCTTTGCCCATGGCGGATTTTTCCTTGCGCACCAGGCTGCGGGCCTCGTCGATGCAGGATACCAGCCGCACGGGCTTGCCGTCGGCGTCGAGCAGGCCGTCCACGACCGTCAGCAGCACCAGCAGATTCGCCCGCAGCGCCTGGCAGACCAGGGCGGCGAGGATGTCGTTGTCGCCGAAGGAGATTTTGATCAGTTCGTCGGTGCTGATGGTGTCGTTTTCGTTGATGATCGGCACGCCGCCCAGTTCGTGAACGGCGCTGATGGTGTTGCGGACGTTCAAAAAGCGGGTGCGGTCGTCGATGTCCTCGCGGGTCAGCAGGATTTGGGCCACCGGCAGCTTGTGGGCGCGAACGCCGCCGCCCAGGCGTCCATGAGCTTGCGCTGCCCGACGGCGGCGACGGCTTGCAGTCGCGCCAGGTCGGTCGGCCGCTTGGGCAGGTCCAGCTCCCGCAGCCCCGCGCCGATGGCGCCGGAGCTGACGATGGTCACGCGCACGCCGCGCTGACGCAGCGCCGTGACCTGCTGGGCGATCTGGGCGAGAAACGCCGCGTCGAGTTTCTTGTGCGCATCGGCCAGCAACTGCGTGCCGAGCTTGATGACGACGCTGCGAACCGAAGAGAGTATGCGTTGACGAATTTCCTGCATGGCGGTGGCTCAAAAGACGCAATCCAAGTGCGATAGTGTATCGCCGGAACGGCAAAACTGCACGGCATGGCGACCCCGCCCGGCGGATCGGCGATAAATTCATCAAGCGAAAAAATGTTCAACGACGATAAAAAAACATTGACTGTGTTTTTGCCCAGACGTAAATTTGATCTACAAGAAAGGAGGTACAGCGCTATGGCAGTAAAGAAAGCCGCGAAGAAGGCCGCCCCCAAGAAGGCCGCCGCCAAGAAGAAAGCCGCCAAGAAGAAGTAATGGCAGCTTGACCCGGGCCCGTGGCTCCTGATGTTCCGGCCCGGTTATCGGTTGAGACAAATACCTCTTTCGTTTTGGGCCTTGGCTCCAACTAGGCCACAGAACAACAAGAAAAGCTTCCCTGCCACGGCGGAAGCTTTTCTTTTTTGCACGTCCAGTGAAGTCGCGGAAAAAATTGAACCGCCAAGACCGCCAAGACCGCCAAGAAAAACAATGATGAATTATGAATGATGAAGGAGGAAGAAAACCAGCTTTTATCAACCGCTCTTGGTTCCACCTTCATCGTTCATCATTCATCGTTCTGACTTCTCTTTTCTTGGCACTCTTGGCGGTTCCAAACTCTTTTTTTCAAAAGTCGCTGTTGCGGCGAAGGTGGTGGTGGATTTCTTCGCCGCGCGGCTGGGACCAGACGGAGTGGTAGTTGCGATCCCTCATCCATTCCAGCAGCGCGTGGGTGTTCCAGCCGGTGCTGGCCAGGCGGTCGGGGTGGATCTCGATGAACAAGTCGCGGATCGCCTGCCGTCGCAGCAGCGAATCCATGCCCCGCAGCACGTCCATCTCCGCGCCTTCGACGTCGATCTTGACCACGTCGGGGATCGGATTGCTCTGCTGGGAAAACCTGTCGCCGGTCATCACGGGTATCTTGACGGCCCGGCGGTTGACGGCCGATACGGCCAGCATGGAGTGGGTGCCTTCGCCGGTTTCTCCCCCGACGTACAAATCGGCCGTCCCTTCGCGGTCGGCCAGGCCCAGTTCGTGTACATGGAGGTTGGCCAGGTGGTTCAATGCCGCATTGGCCCGCAGATGCCGGGCGTTACGCGGCTCGGGCTCGAAGGCGTGAACCGTCACGGCGGTGGACGCCGCGGCCAAGAGACTGATCAGGCCGATGTTCGCGCCCACGTCGTAGAACACGTCGCCGGGCCGCAGCGCTGCCAGGAGCCGGCGGACAAACTCTTCCTCGTTCACCAGCGAATCCACCCGCTGAATCTCGACAGGCGAATCGACGGCAAAGCAGAGCGGTTGGCCCAACACGACGGCCTGATATCTCCCCCGGCGGATCACCTGACGCAGATAAAGGGACTTGCCGATCCGGGTCAGCCCGGCCGAGGCCGTCAGTCTGCCCAGGCGGGTGCCTCGCAACCGACGCCGTGTGTAACTCAAAACCCCCAAGAGCATGGAAAGCCTCCCGGATAAGATCGTTGTGCGGAGTGCGTCATCCTGGCTGGCCGTCCTGTGTGCCGGACGGCAGGTTCGTCCGGCCTGTCGCGCAAGTCGCATTCTTGATGCCGCCTTGCGCAGCCAATGCCGGCCGAGGGACTCGGC
The DNA here is from genome assembly GCA_963841305.1 of uncultured Phycisphaerales bacterium. Lineage (GTDB taxonomy): Bacteria > Planctomycetota > Phycisphaerae > Tepidisphaerales > Tepidisphaeraceae > CAWJBR01. Next base: position 1,847,279 of record CAWJBR010000002.1, read on the forward strand.
GACTGCAAAGGACTTTCCACTTTAATGAACCAGAGTGATGGTTGTGCCGGAGCCGCTGCCGACACCGCTGCCCCCGCCGGTGCCCAAGGCTTCATCAAAATACAGGTTGGCGTCCTTGTTCAGCCAGATCGTGGAGGCCACGGCGGCTCCGTTGAGCTGGGCACCGTTGCCCAAACCCAAAGGAGGCGCCGGGGCCGTAGAAATTGGCCGTGAGTTGCGAATTATTGGACAGCCAGACGCTGGCTCCGCCGATTGCGCGAAGCTGAAGATTGCCCGGCACGTTGCCGGAGGCGTCCACTTCGGCATTGCTGTCCAGCCCGAAGGATGAGGCGACATAAACGGTTGCCGGCCCGGTGAAGGTGACTTGGGCGGAGTTGGAAATCCAGAAGGTGTTGAAGTAGTACGTGCCGCCGGGGATGGAAATGGTTTCGTTGTCGGCCATGTAGAAGCTGTTGCCGGTGAGGGGGGAATGGCCCTTATTGGTCAGGCCGATACGGTTGTTGTCGTTGACGGCGGCGGCGTTGCCGGCATCCACGGCGGAGAAAGTCATGGGCGAAGTCAGTTGTTTTTGCGAGCCGCTGATGTCACCGCTATTCCAGATGGTCGCGCCCGGCCCCAGCAGCACATCGCCGTTAACCGAGGCTTTATTGGAAAGACTGACTTGACCGTTGGAGCCCACGGCGGCGTTGGCGAACGTGTTGGACTTGGACGGCGGCCCGGCGGACGAACGGTAACTGGCGACGCCGGTTTTGTGGTCCATGCCAAAGGAGTTCAGGCCGATGAATCCTGTCGCCGAGGCGTTGCCGGTGGCGACGGTGGCGATGGCGCTGGCCGAGACGTTGCAGGTGTTGAAGCCGATGATCGGAGCGAACGTCAGACGGATAGGGTTGCCGGCGGCGGCGGTGCGGCGGGCGGTGACGCGCAGGGCGTTGGCGGCGCTGCGGGCCGTGCCGCTGAGAACCGTGAACGTTCTGGCGGTCGGATTCCAGGTTCCAAATTCCACGTCGCTGGCGCTGTTCAGAACCACCGACTGATTGTCCGCCAGGTTGTCGGCGGCCGCGGCCACGGCCCGGCTCTGGGCGGCGGAAATGAGGTCCGGCAATCCCGAAACCAGGCCCGTCACCCCATACCGGCAGGCGGCATCGGCGGCCCGTTGCAATTCGGTCTTGACCAGTTGAACCCGGCCATAGTCCACGGCCAGCGAGCAGAATCCCATCAGGGCCACAAGCACCACGACCGCCCAGATCATGGCGATGCCGCGACGGGGAAGGCGAAGTTGGTTGCTCAAGCCGGTCATCAGGTCGCTCAACCTGATTATCGGCCGAAACGGAAGGGGGGTTAAGCGATTTCGGGCGCTCGCCGGCAACCAGGCAGCAGGCGAACCGACTCGTCAAAGACCCTGTTGGGCGTGACCCGGGTCATGCAGCGGTGGTCCAGCGGGCAAACCTTCTTCTGGCACGGCCCGCAGAAGACTTTCACCGCCACCTTGCGTTCCTTCTCGAAGTAGATTTCCGTCCACTCCTGATGCGTCGGCCCGAAGACCGTCACCACCGGCACGTCAAAGGCCGCGGCCATGTGTCGCGGGCCGGTGTCGTTGGTCACCATCAGGTCACATCGCCGGACGACTTCTTTCAACGCCCCCAAGGTCATGCCCAGCTTCATCAAGTCGATGGCCGGGTGCTTCATCTCGCGCTGGATGGCCTCCACGATGGGCCGTTCGCGCGGCGCACCGCTGATCAGAACCGTCGCGCCCAGCTCTTCGACAAACCGATCGGCCACCTGGGCGAAATATTCCGGCAGCCAACATTTGGCCGCCCCGTACTGGGCGCCGGGGTTCAGCAATATCAGCGGGGCCTTGCCTTCCGCGGCCGGCCGGCAGACGTCCGCCCCCAGCAGGGTGCGGGCCAGAATCTGTTCGGCCTTGCGCTTTTCCGAAGGGGTCACGAACAGTTGCAGCCGGATGTCGTGATGCCGCGAGCCCAGGTAGTGGGCCAGGCCCATGTAATACTTGACGATCGGCGAAGGGACGAACTTGCCGCGCTGCTTGACGGGAAGCAGCTTGTCGGTCAGCAGAAATCCCCGCCCGTCGCGGTCGTAGCCGACGATTTGGGGGATGTTGGCCATCTTGCACAGCAGGGCGGTCTTGAAGGAATTGGTCAGCAGCACCGCCAAATCGAACTTCCCCGCCCGCAGCCGGGCGGCGGTGTCGAACAGGCCCTTGCCCATTTTGGCCTTGGTCTTGCCCGTGCGATAGGTAATCAGCTTGTCCACGTACGGCATGCCGGTATACAGCGGCTTGACGTAACGCCGCAGCAGATAGCTGATCTGCGCTTCGGGATAATACTCACGAATCGCCCTCAGGGCCGGCGTGGCCATGATGGCGTCACCAACCCAGCTCGGCTGTACGACGAGGATCTTTTTGGGTTTTCCCATTGCCGCTTAATATATTCGGATTGCCCGCCCGGGGAAATACGACCGCTCGAGATACCCCTACCCGCGTGCCGCGCGGGTGCAGTGATCGAACAAAACGCGCCATTCCATCTGCTGCAACCGTACCGCCGTGACGAGGCGCGGATCATCCGGCCGCGCATGAACCTGCTGAACCAGGTCCACGAGCGATTCCGCATGCCAGCCGTTCCAGACCAGCCGCAGCAGCGTTTTATCCGCCGGCACGTCGTTGATGATCGCCCCGGCCTGTGCCGCCAGCACGGCCGTCACCGGATGGTCGGCGCAGCGTTCGTACCAGTAGCGGCTGTTGTCAAAATCGCCTTCCCGGCGATGCACGATGGCATGCCAGAAGTTGCCCGTGTCTGAGGAAACCTGCTGCGCCAGCCGATGGGCTTCGTCCAGCCAGTCATGCCACAGCCACAATCCGGCCAACAGGCACCGGGCGTTGTCGGGATTTGCCGCCGAGGCCGACAGGACGGTTTGCGCCGTGAGTTTTTCCAACACGGCCCGCGCCGCCGTCGAGCCGTCGCCGCGGACGACCAGGTGCGTGTAGGTTGTTGCCTCGTTCAATTCCATCGCCTCGCGCGTCAGAGGCGACAAAACGTCGAGCGGCTTCTGCAAGCTGCCTTCTTGTCGCATGCGTGTCTCCACAAAACCGCCCCTACGCTAGCCTGACCAGCCTATGCAAGGCAAGCCGCCGCGTATAGTTCGCGGATTTTAACGAGAGGGTTTGCGGTCTGAAGCGTTTCGGCACGTCTTTTACAACGGTGGGTTGATCGCATCTCTGGAAAGGAGAATTTTAATATGTCTCGAACCCCTTTGGCCGTTCTGGCGGTGGCGTTTTTAACCGGCTGCGCCGGCTCCAGTGTGGAAAGCCCTTCCGCCAGCGAAAGCGGCAGCAAGCCGGCCCAGCTCGCTGCCGCCGCCGCCGGATCGCCCTATCCCAGCACCCAGGCGACTCCCGCTCCTCAGCTTGGCGCTGTTTACAACCGTGACAATCACACGATCCGCATTCTCAATTTCTCCGACCAACAGGTGAAAGACGGCAAGGTCTGGATCAACGGCACCTTCGTCCATCCGATCCAGAGCATCCCGCCCCATGGCATGGTCACGCTGGATACCGAGAAGTTCTACGGCTCGGCCGGCAGACCCATGCGAGACTTGTCGGTGACGCCCGCCAATGTTCAGATCCAGGTCGATAACAGTCTCTACAACGTGCAAGGCCCTCTACTTGAAAAGTAAGGGTTTTGTCATGAAAGGAGCCCCGTCATGATGCGCTATGCTCTGGCCCTCGCGTCCGCAATGGCCCTGATCGGTTGTGGCAGTTCTTCCGGCCCGTTAAGCCAAGGTCCGTCCGAGGATCAGCAAGCCCAGCTTGCTGCCTACGCCGCCACCAACCAGTACCCCACCAACATGCAGGCGTCCAATAACCTGCAGGCGGCCGCCATCCTCAACAAGGGCGGCGACACCATCACCATCCGCAACTTCTCCGAGCAGACGTTGCATAACGCCAAGGTGTGGGTCAACGGCGCCTACGTCCGCGAAGTGGACGTGATCCCCGCCCACGGCAGCGTGGTCCTCAACCGCGGCCAGTTCTTCAACTCCGCCGGCCGATCCCTCTCGGACCAGAACGTTTCCGTGGCCAACGTCCAGATCCAGTCCAGCAACCAACTGTACAACCTCCAAGGCCCGCAGTTCGAGTAAAGGCGATTTCGCGGCCTTACGAAACCGGGACGCCGCTGGCCACAACCCAGCGGCGTCCCGGTTTGGTTTGTCTAAATTCACTTTGGCTTCGTCACTACAGTTGCGCATCGCCACTCCTGTTCTGCTGTCGAGAGCGGCGGGCGATGGCCTGATGCTCGCGGCGGAAAGCAGAACAGGCCAACGCCAACTGAACATCGTTGAGCCGTGGCCAGACGATCCGCATCAGCAGCACTCGCACCTCCGGCTCCGTCAGGGGAATCAACTGGCCCCCTGCCGCCGATGCGTCGTTTTTTTTGCCGCCAGACGCACCGCCGTCAGGAACGCCGCCGCCAGCAGGCTCAGACTGACGTGGCGGTACCATCCCACATACGAACGCACCTCGTAATGGTCCAGTCCCGTCTCCCCCTTGGCGCACTCAAAGCAGCTTTCGATCTGCCAGCGTTGGCCGCTGGCCTGAGCCAATTGCCGACAACTGGTCCCCCGGGGCGCCAGACACAGGTAATAACCGCACTCCCCGGTGCGGAGATGCCGACGGATCAACAACCAACGCTGCAATCGGTCGGCCGTCGGCTGGCCGATGGGCAAGGCCGCAAAGTCATAGGCCCGGTCCGCCTCCTGGCCGATGCTCAATCGCTGCCATTGGCTGGCGGCCACCCGCGGCGGAATCTGTTTGATCGGAATCAGGTGCTGGCCCACAAAGACCCGATGGCGGCAGGACACCGCCAGCACATACGGCTGGTTCCGCTTCTCCAGGAACGCTCGGAACTCCCCGTCGCCTCCATAGACCTCATCGGCCAGCACCCATCGGGGGCTGATGCCGGCCGCAAAGCTCCGCGCCAGCAGGTCCATCGCCAGCTTGGCCTTGCGGGCATAACGGCGGTGGGTGGGAATGCCGGCTTCCTGGCAGCGGGGCGGATCCTGGCACCAGCTTTTCGGCAGATACAGTTCCCGGTCGATCAACATCCGTCCCCGCGAACTGGCCAGCGTCAGGAACACACCCACCTGGCAGTTGACCACCGCCCCCACGCTCCCGCAGTACTGCCGCTGCACGCCGGCGGATTTGTCCCCCCGCTTGGGAAAGCCGCTTTCATCCACGATCAGGATCCCCGGGTCCGAGCCGTCCAGCAGATGCTCCTTGGCGTAGCGGATCAACTCATCGCGCAGATCCTCGGCGTTCCAGCGGGCCCGGCCCAGCAGCCGCTGCATGGCGTAGGGTTTGGCTTCGCCCAGGCGCTCGGCGATTTGCCAGCTGTTCTTGCGCTGGGCGTCGGAGGTCAGGCCCTGAAGGTACTCCCCGGCCCGTCCCCGCAAATCCCTGCGGGCAAAGCAGGGTCCAAATCGTTGCATCAACTGATCAAACTGATCCCGCCAACTCGCTACCGTCTGCGCATCCATGCGTTCAGCTCCTTTGCCGGGCCACTTGGCCCGATACTTCTTCTATCGGCAAAAACCAGCGATGCGCAACTGTAGTGTTCGTTTTGTAACGCGGTTTTCCTGTCGCTGCCCGGATTTTAACCGCCGACGAACGCCGACAAACGCCGATGACTCCCCCGTTTCGCCGCCGCCCGAAGGGCAACGCCTCTCCCGTGCCATCCGTGGCGGATTCAATGGCTCCGTCTCCTAGCGGCGTCGGAAAACACACCTCCTATATCCAACCCGGCGTATCACGAAACCGCATTGGCCGTAGGGTTACGGAGGTCATCTATTGGCTTATGACCCTTTTCTTGGCCCCTTCGCAAGAGGCGACGGTTGTCGGGGGGAGTGGGGTTTTCAAGGATTAGTCACTATAGGTGGAACAACTAACCTTACATCCTCAGCGTTGAGTAGAGCCGCAATATGATCGTGGAACTTTATCGATGCGTCGATCGCTACCTTTCTTTGCTTGCCGAAAGGCATAGGAACAATAAATTGCTTAGCCCATGCACTCCGCTTAAGTTCAGGCTGGCTAGCTGTTTGCGAAAGATAATAAATCTGCTTACGGCAGAGTTCACTCCGCAATGAATACCAAAGCAAGTGTCCCTCATCTTGATCTTTAGGGCGAATTACCAAAAAACCGGAGGTACAGATGGCACCGTGAAATTGCTTGGGAACTAAAACAACAGTTCCTCGTGAACTATTGTTAATCGCCATAAGTATGTCGCCTGTCTCGATCCGAAATTGGCCGCGACTTGGCAACTCGTCGATTTTTCCGGTAATACATTGAGTGATAAGGCCATATTGCGTTACGTCACCAATTTCGATGTACTTGAGCAATTCCCCAGACTCCCGCAACGTGGCACGTTCTTTCCCGCTCAACTTGGCCCGTAATGTAAACGCAGAACCCAATTTGACGTTGACCGTGCCGCCCTTCTCTAAGTTATGAATATCGTCATAGGTTGCCATTAGGTCAGGGGCATACGCATAAGCATCAAATCGCTCAACAAAAAACTTGTCTGGTTTGACGAGCCAAATTTGTTCTGGGCATTCTAAATTCTCAGCAGAGTTTTGGTTATGTTTAACAATCGTGTCTATCTTACCGGTGCGTTGCCATTCAAAGTAAACATTAAGGATGTCCGTCAGGTTATTTCTCTCCAGAGTATCTTTTAATGCATTATCGTGGCCTATATTGTTACTGACCGACATGAACACATGTCCCTGAGTGTCCTGTGCGTCTCGTTTCTTTCGCAGATGGAGCACGGAAGTTTTGATGTTCGCCTTGGCCTTGAAGAATGCATTAAAGGGCATTGAATGTACGCCAATGACGACAAAGTTATCCAACACCCATTTTCGCACGGGTTGGAGAGTCGTACCATTAAGTACTGTGTCGTCGAGGACGATGAGCATTTCTCCACCTGGTTTCAAGAGGTCATGATATCGTTGGAGAAATAGCAAATTTGATTTTACTGAAATTTCACCGTCCGCGATGGAAAGTTGGCGTAATATCCGCTCTTCGTCGCTATTGCTTTCACTATACGACATACTGAAAGGCGGGTTGGTCAATACAAGATCGAATGTTCCTAGCATTATTTTCCCCGCATGATCTAGGATTTCTTCTTTTCGCTCGGCACTCATGTCTTCTGCTGGCTCTGGCGATTTATCTAAGCCATCGCCCCAAAAAATGTGACTTCCTCCATCACCATGGAGATACATATTAATACGGGCAATACGGGAGACTCGCTCATTAGCTTCGATTCCGAAAAGCCGCTCATTTTTCACCAGGGTCTCAAGTCGCTTCCGATCCCTATGGTTTATTCGCGTATCAGTGCGGAGCGAAGAAGTAAGATAAGCCATCACCTCAATCAAAAATCCCGCAGTACCACAGCATGCGTCAATTACTTTAGGTGGATCAGTCAAATCGCGCAGATTGGCCAAAGCAATACGGGTCATGAAGTCAACGAGTGGCCGCGGCGTAAAATACTGTCCTAATGCGCGGCCACGGATCGCCGCATTCAAAAAGACTTCAAACATTCTCCCGTTCAAATCCTCATCAATAGAACTAAGATTGATCGTTTCAAACCGCTTGATCAGTTCTCGGCAAGTAGCAGCACTTAATTTCAACGTTTCATTAACTTCAAAAATCCGTTTTTTCCCGCGGGCAATTTCCGTTTCTAAATCATCGCGGAGCCGGTGAAACAAGTCTCGAACAGGATGTCTAGAAGTCGTTTTAAGTGAATCAAGCCAAGCAATCGTCATCGGCAGCGAGTGAGGCGGAACAGTGGAGGGGGTGGATTCACGTTTTTTGTCCTCTCCAATCTTGATGAAAATAAACTTGCAAAACTCAAAGAAGGCATCCGTCGGATTCATCTTCTCTTTTTTCCAGATTAGATCATGACAATGATTGAAAAGCTCATTGAGTTTATGAGGTGGAGTTATTTCAAATGGTAGCCCGCTCGTCGATGCATCTTCGGCAGTGATGAATTTGATGTACGAGCGTAGTGTTACATAGGGTGGTGATCCACTAGCAAAATCGGATAGTCCCAGCGTAACAGTAGGCGTTGAGCTATCGTGCTGGTGTAGGCTTGTTATGTGACCATTGCTAATGAGCAACCACTTAATGCGTTCAGCTTCAGGTTTGTTGGCGTTATAGCTAAGAGCGTAGCTTGCAGCCTGTCCCCAAGCATCTTGAACAGATTTTTTGGGATCTTTGGCTTCTACTACTACCCGGGCCGTTCCGGCACTACCAAACAATAGAAAGTCTGCCTCGACCGTAGTTTTCTTGGAACCAGAATTAACTAATAACGGGGTGAGTTGCTTTTTTGGAACCACGGACTTTTGTGGATAGCCTAACTCTTTGAATAACGGCGCAAGCAACCGCGTTTCAACTTCGGCTTCCGATTTCAAATCCCGCGTGTTCAAATTGAAGAGAGTGCTGAATCCCATGAGGATAAATGTACAGTCTGCAATTTAAAAACACAAGCCTGCCATCGACCCCAAAGAGCCAGAAAACTTTAGTTTTTCTTTCACTAGTACTCTGTCATCCCTAGCGTGCCGGGTCATTGGCATGGCCGATGCTGGCGGGACTCCTTTGACCAAGGAGTCCCATGAAAAAGTACAAAGTGACGCTGGAGCCGCAAGAACGTCAACAGTTGCTGAAGCTGATCGGCCAAGGCAAGGCCGCGGCACGCAAGCTGATGCATGCCCGCATTCTCCTGCAGGCCGATGAGGCCGAAGGCCAAACGGCCCAAAAGGATCAGGACGTGGCCCGCAGCCTCCATGTGGACGTGCGGACCGTCGAGCGGGTCCGACAGCGCTTCGTGGAGCAGGGGCTGGACTTGGCCCTGGTGCCGGCGGCCAGCAAACGCATCTACAGCCGCAAGCTCGATGGCCGGCAGGAGGCGAAGCTGATCGCTCTGGCCTGCTCCCGACCCCCGGCCGGCAAGAAGCGTTGGACGTTGCGGTTGCTGGCCGATGAGGCGGTGGAGCTCGAGATCGCCGAGTCGCTGTCGCATGAGACGGTGCGGCAGACGCTGAAAAAAACGAATTGAAACCCCACCTGCGCAAGATGTGGTGCATTCCGCCCAAGCACTCGGGCGAGTTCGTGTACCACATGGAGGACGTCCTGGAGGTCTATCACCGGCCGTACAACCCCAAGCGTCCGGTGGTCTGTCTGGACGAGACGTTCAAGCAGCTGATCGGGGAGACCCGCGACCCCCTGCCGCCGCTGCCGGGGCGGGTGGAGCGTTACGACAGTGTTTATGTTCGTAACGGCGTGGCGAGCCTGTTCATGAGCTTTGAGCCGCTGGCCGGCTGGCGGCAGGTGCGGGTGACCGATTCGCGCACGGCGGTGGATTCGGCGCAGGTGGTGAAGCAACTGGTCAACTCCCGGCGCTATCGCCAGGCGGAGAAGATCGTGCTGGTGATGGATCAGCTCAACACGCACACGCCCGCCAGTCTGTATGAGGCATTCCCGCCCGAGGAAGCCAAACGGCTCGCCGACAAACTGGAGATCCACCACACGCCCAAGCACGGCTCCTGGCTGAACCTGGCGGAGATCGAACTGAGCGTTTTTGAGCGGGATCTGCCCGAGCGCCTTGGCGACAAGCCTGCCATGCAAACGCACAGTGCCGCGTGGGAAACCCGACGAAACGACTCCAAGGTGAAGGCCCACTGGCAATTCAGCACCGACGATGCGCGGATCAAGCTCCGCAAGCTTTACCCGACCATCGACGAATGACGGAGTACTAGAGCGGTTTACACCTGCGCGTACATGAAAATGGGGTCGGGCTTAATTAGCGGGTATGCCTTGGGGTCTGCTACCCCCTTTGCTGATGCCGGGATTCGGTTTCGTGATGGGCCGGGTTGGATGTAGAGGGCTCTTGATAGGGTGGGTCAGTTTCAAATGGAACCCTGTTGAGCAAAGGTCTGAAAAATGGCCTGCAAAACGAACCCACTGGTATTTTATAAAACGAACCCACCGATTCCGCTTTTCGGTTGCCCAAGGGCGGTTTCGTGATAGCTTTTTCGGGGACTGGTGGCGAATGCCGGCCGGTTTGCCTTCGGGGCAAGATACCTCGCTGCGCTCGGTATGACACGATCCGGCAAAACCGCAACTTGCGGCAAGGGCGGAAAAGGTGGACCGGCCACGGACCACTGACTAATGACTAATGACCAATGACAATCCCAATATTCCGACAAATCATCCCTTCCCTGCATTTACCCATCCACAAATGTCGCATAATCAACATGTCAGAAGGCCGTTGTGGCCCAATTTGCACCTTGAATAGAAGATATGGTTGTCCTATTATTCCCCTTCTATGAATAAACCCAAACGTCAAATGCACACATTGGACGCCAACGAGGCCGCGGCCTCGGTAGCGCATCGTTGTAGCGAAGTCATCGCTATTTACCCCATCACGCCGTCCAGCCCCATGGGCGAATTCTCCGATGAATGGTCTTCCAAAGGCAAGACCAACATCTGGGGAACCGTCCCCCAGGTGACGGAAATGCAGTCCGAAGGCGGCGCGGCCGGCGCGGTTCACGGCGCGTTGCAAGCCGGCGCCCTGACGACGACCTTCACGGCGTCGCAGGGGCTGCTGCTGATGATCCCCAACATGTACAAGATCGCCGGCGAGTTGACGCCCTTTGTCATGCACGTCACCGCCCGCACGCTGGCCACCCACGCCCTGTCGATCTTCGGCGACCACTCCGACGTCATGGCCTGCCGCCAGACCGGCTTCGCCATGCTCTGCTCCGATTCGGTGCAGCAGGCCCACGACATGGCCCTCATCGCCCACTCGGCCACCCTCAAGAGCCGCATCCCCTTCCTGCACTACTTCGACGGCTTCCGCACCAGCCACGAAGTGGCCAAGATCGAGATGCTCAACGACGACGACCTTCGCGCCATGGTCTCCGATGCCATGGTCAAGAGCCACCGCGACCGGGCGTTGACCCCCGACAAGCCCCTGCTCCGCGGCACCGCCCAGAACCCCGACACCTTCTTCCAGGCCCGCGAAGCCTGCAACCGTTTCTATGACGTCTGTCCGCAGATCGTCCAGGAGACGATGGACGAATTCGCCAAGCTGACCGGCCGGCAGTACAAGCTGTTTGACTACTACGGCGCACCCGATGCCGACCGCGTGATCGTCATCATGGGCTCCGGCGCGGATGTGACGCACGAAACCGTCGAATGGATGCTCAAGAGCGGCGAAAAGGTCGGCGTCGTCAAGGTCCAGTTGTTCCGCCCCTTCTCGATGAAGCACCTGCTGGCCGTGCTGCCCGACACCACCAAGACCATCGCCGTGCTCGACCGCACCAAGGAACCGGGCGCGATGGGCGATCCGCTCTACCAGGACGTCATCACCGCCCTGCGGGAAGAGTGCATGACCACCCACGCCAAGTTCGCCAAGTGCCCGCGCGTGGTGGCCGGGCGCTACGGCCTTTCCAGCAAGGAATTCACCCCCGCGATGATCAAGGGCGTGTATGACGAGCTGAAAAAGCCGCAGCCCAAGCAGCACTTCACCGTCGGCATCGTCGATGACGTGACGCACCTGTCGCTGCCCTTCGACGCCGAGCTGGATATCGAACCGGCCGACGTCAAGCGGGCCGTCTTCTTCGGCCTCGGCGCCGACGGCACGGTGGGCGCCAACAAGAACTCCATCAAGATCATCGGCGAAGAGACCGAAAACTACGCCCAGGGCTATTTCGTTTACGACTCCAAGAAGTCCGGGGCCATCACCATCTCGCACCTGCGCTTCGGCCCGCGGCCGATCCGCTCGGCCTACCTGATCCGCCAGAGCCAGTTCGTCGCCTGCCACCAGTACACGTTCCTGGAAAAGTACGACGTGCTGGGTTATGCCGCCCCCGGCGGGACGTTCCTGCTCAACGCCCCGGTCGGCCCGGACAAGGTCTGGGACGAGCTGCCCCGCGAGGTTCAGCAGCAGATCATCGACAGGAAGCTCAAGTTCTACGTGATCGACGCCTACGAGGTGGCCAAGGCCACCGGCATGGGCGTGCGCATCAACACGATCATGCAGACCTGCTTCTTCGCGATCTCCGGCGTGCTGCCGCGTGAAGAGGCCATCGCCCAGATCAAGAACGCCATCAAGAAGACGTACATGAAGAAGGGCGAAGAGATCGTGCAGAAGAACTTCGCCGCCGTGGACCACACCCTGGCCCACCTGCACGAAGTGAAGGTGCCGGCGAAGGTGACGGCGAGCAAGGTCATGCCGCCGACCGTCTCCGACGAGGCCCCCGATTTCGTCAAGAAGGTCACGGCCGTGATGATGGCCAACAAGGGCGACCTGCTGCCGGTCAGCGCCTTCCCCGTCGATGGCACCTACGCCACCGGCACCACGCAGTGGGAAAAGCGCAACATCGCCACGGAAATCCCCGTCTGGGATTCGTCGATCTGCATCCAGTGCAACAAGTGCGCCATGGTCTGCCCGCACGCGGCCATCCGCTCCAACGTCTACCCCGAAAGCGCCCTGGCCGGCGCCCCGGCGACGTTCAAGAGCGTGGCCTACAAGGGCCAGGACTTCAAGGGCCAGAAGTTCACCATCCAGGTGGCTCCGGAAGACTGCACGGGCTGCAAGCTGTGCGTCTCGGTCTGCCCGGCCAAGGACAAGACCAACCCCAAGAACAAAGCCATCAACATGGCCGCCCAGGCCCCGCTCCGCGAGGCCGAACGCGACAACTACAATTTCTTCCTGGCCCTGCCCCGGCCCGACCGGGCCGCCGTCAAGATCGACGTCAAGGGCAGCCAGTTCCTCGAGCCGCTGTTTGAATACTCCGGCGCGTGCGCCGGTTGCGGCGAAACCCCGTACGTGAAGCTGATGACCCAACTGTTCGGCGATCGCCTGCTGATCGGCAACGCCACCGGTTGCTCCTCGATTTACGGCGGCAACCTGCCCACCACCCCCTACACCGTCAACAAGGACGGCCGCGGGCCGGCGTGGGCCAACTCGCTGTTCGAAGACAACGCCGAGTTCGGCATGGGCTTCCGCCTGGCGGTGGACAAGCACCAGGAATTCGCCGGCGAACTGCTCAAGAAGCTCGCCTCGCAGGTGGGTGAAAATCTGGTCGGCGAAATTCTCAATGCCGACCAGAGCAACGAGGCCGGCATCGCCGCCCAACGCCAGCGCGTCGTGACCCTTCGGCAGAAACTCGCCACCGTCGCCTCGGCCGAGGCCCGGCGGCTGGAACTCGTCGCCGATTACCTGGTCAAAAAGAGCGTCTGGATTCTCGGCGGCGACGGCTGGGCATACGACATCGGCTACGGCGGCCTGGACCACGTCCTGGCCTCCGGCCGAAACGTCAACGTGCTGGTCATGGACACCGAAGTGTATTCCAACACCGGCGGCCAAGCCTCCAAGAGCACGCCGATGGGCGCCAGCGCCAAGTTCGCCGTGGCCGGCAAGACCACGCCGAAGAAGGACATGGCCATGATCGCCATGAGCTACGGCAACATCTACGTGGCCAAGGTCGCCTTCGGCGCCAAGGACGCGCAGACCGTCAAGGCCTTCCAGGAAGCCGAAAGCTATCCGGGGGCGTCCTTGATCCTGGCCTACAGTCACTGCATCGCCCACGGCTTTGATCTGGCTTACGGCTGCGAGCAGCAGAAGATGGCCGTGGACAGCGGTCACTGGCCGCTGTTCCGCTACGACCCCCGCCGGGCGGAAAAGGGCGAGAATCCGCTGCAACTGGATTCGACGCCGCCTAAGATTCAGCTCGGCCAGTACGTGCGCAACGAGACCCGCTACCGCGTGGTCGAACAGCAGAACCCCGAGCAATTCAAGAAGCTCATCACGACTGCTCAGGATCTGGTGACCAAGCGCTACTCGCTGTACGAACAGATGGCCAAGTTCACCATCGCCGGCGCTGCCGCCGGCAACGGCGAAACGGAAGCCAAGTAAGTCTTGCAGGATGGGTCGGAGCCCGCCGCCGATGAACGGCGGGCTCCGGCCTGCCCGCGAACAACAAGGAACACTATGGACCTTTCAATCAACTATCTCGGCCTCAAGCTGAAGAACCCCTTGATGCCCGGTGCTTCGCCCCTGGCCACGGACATGGACGCCGTCAAGCAGCTCGAAGACGCCGGCGCGTCGGCCATCGTCATGCACTCGCTGTTCGAGGAGCAGATTTCCGGCGAACGTCTGGCCAGCATCTACCACATGGAGATGTACGCCGACTCCTACGCCGAGGCCCTCAGCTACTTCCCCAAGCCCGACGAATTCCGTCTGGGCCCGGCGGAATACCTCGAGCAGATTCGCCGCATCAAGACTTCGACCAAGCTGCCGGTCATCGGCTCGCTGAACGGCTCGACGCCCGGCGGCTGGATCGACTACGCCAAGCAGATTCAGCAGGCCGGCGCGGACGCCCTGGAACTGAACGTGTACCATCTGGCGACCGACCCGCGTGAAACGGGAACCGAAGTCGAAAAGCGCACGCTGGAAGTGGTCAAGGCCGTCGCCGGGGCGGTGAGCATCCCGGTTTCCGTGAAGCTCTCGCCGTTCTATTCGTCGCTGGCCAGCTTTGCCGCCGAACTGGACACCATCGGCGTGGAAGGCGTCGTGCTGTTCAACCGGTTCTATCAGCCGGACATCGACATCCAGAGCTTGGAAGCCACCCCGACGCTGAAGCTGTCCGACTCTTCGGAACTGCTGCTGCGTCTGCGCTGGCTGGCGATTCTTTCCCGCAAGCTCAGCGCCAACCTGGCCTGCTCGGGCGGCGTGCATACCGCCACCGACGCGGTCAAGGCCATCATGGCCGGCGCCAGCAGCGTGCAGGTGGTCTCCTGCCTGCTGCAACACGGCCCGGGCTACCTCAAGAAGCTGCTGGAAGGGTTCAACGCCCTGCTGGAACAGCTCGAATACGCCTCGGTGCAGCAGCTCATGGGCAACATGAGCCTGGCCCGCTGCCCCGATCCCGGCGCCTTCGAACGCGCCAACTACATGCGTATCCTGCAAAGCTGGAAAGCCCCGGCTTGATCGGGATTTCAAATGCAAGTGAGAACAGGTCGGACGCCTTTGGGTGTCCGACCTGTTTTTGTTTCGCCGTCGCCCGACAGGGCGACGTTCTGACGCGAAAACGCGCTGCCCTTCGGGCAGCGGCGAAACGGAATCGAGAAGCGTGAAGTTGACGTGTCTGGTGGTGTCACCTAAAACCATGAGACGATCTGTATCAACAAGGAAAGACTCAATGCCCGAATTTGCTTACGAACCTATGTTGCAGTGGGGTCAGGATGAGACGACTTACCGGCTGTTGACCAGGGACTATGTTTCCGTGGTTCAGGCTGGCGGGCGGGAACTGCTCAAGGTGGAGCCGGAGGCGCTGAAGCTTTTGGCCCGGCAGGCGTTTGCGGATGTGTCGTTTTATCTGCGGCCGTCGCATTTGCGGAAGCTGGCCGACGAACTGAAAGACCCCGAGGCTTCGGACAACGATCGCTTCGTCATTTACACGCACCTGCAAAACGCCGTCGTGGCGGCGGCGGGGCAGTTGCCCAGTTGCCAGGATACGGGCACGGCGATCATCCTGGGCAAAAAGGGCCAGCACGTGCTGACGGATTGCGACGATGCCGCGGCGCTGTCGGAAGGCGTTTACCAGACGTATCAGGAAAAGAACCTGCGCTATTCGCAGATCGCGCCGCTGTCGATGTTTCAGGAGAAGAACACCGGCTGCAATCTGCCGGCCCAGATCGATCTGTCGGCCGAGACGGGCGATGAATACAAGTTCCTGTTCATGGCCAAGGGCGGCGGCTCGGCCAACAAGACGTTCCTCTATCAGCAGACGCCGGCGCTGCTCAACGAGGAGAGTCTGATCAAGTTCCTCGGCAGCAAGTTGATGGATTTGGGGACGGCGGCCTGTCCGCCGTACCATGTGGCCATCGTCATCGGGGGCACCAGCGCGGAGACGAACCTGAAGATGGTCAAGCTGGCCTCGGCCGGGTATCTGGACCATCTGCCCACCACCGGCTCGGCGGGCGGGCGGGCGTTCCGTGATGTGCAGTGGGAACAGCGCATCTTGCAGGCGTCGTACCGCTGCGGGATCGGGGCGCAATTCGGCGGCAAATACATCGCCCATGACGTGCGTGTCATCCGCCTGCCGCGGCATGCGGCTTCGTGCCCGGTGGGATTGGGCGTTTCCTGCTCGGCCGATCGCAACATCAAGGGCAAGATCACCAGGGACGGCATTTTCCTGGAGCAGTTGGAATTTCATCCCGAGAAGTATCTGCCGGGGAAAGCCCCGGAAATGGCTCCGCCCGTGCGGATCGATTTGAATTTGGGGATGGAGAAGGTCCGCGCCATTCTCAGCAAGTTCCCCGTCAAGACCCGCCTGAGCCTCAGCGGCACGCTGATCGTGGCCCGCGACGTGGCCCATGCGCGGATCAAGAAACTTCTGGACGAGGGCAAGCCGCTGCCGGAGTATTTCAAGCAGTATCCGATCTATTATGCCGGCCCGGCCAAGACGCCGACCGGGATGCCTTCCGGCTCGTTCGGCCCGACCACGGCCGGGCGGATGGATTCCTACGTCGATCTGCTGCAGAGCCGCGGCGGCTCGCTGGTCATGATCGCCAAGGGCAACCGCTCCAAGGTGGTGACCGACGCCTGCCAGAAGTGGGGCGGTTTCTACCTGGGCAGCATCGGCGGCCCGGCGGCCATCCTGGCGCAGAACAACATCAAGAAGGTCGAACTGGTGGACTTCGAAGATCTGGGCATGGAAGCCATCCGCAAGATCGAAGTGGCGGACTTCCCCGCCTTCATCATCGTGGACGACAAGGGCAACGACTTCTTCGAGCAACTGGTCCCGGCGCATCACTGAAGTTTTTTCACCACGGAGGCACGGAGGGAGAAGAAAAGAGAATGATGAATTATGAATGATGAACGATGAAGGTGGAAAGAAGAGCCGTTGATAAAAGCTGGTTTGCTTCCTCCTTCATCATTCATCATTCATCATTCTGACTTCTCTTCTCCCTCCGTGTCTCCGTGCCTCCGTGGTTTATTTGTTTTCGTTGCTTTCAGAACCCAGCTACAGACGCAGGACAAATATGCAAAAAGCCCTGAGCGGACGGGGATTTTCGTTTTACGGCGGGTGGGGGGAGGGGTAGAATGCTGCGTGGCTCTGTCGGGTTGGATCGGGAGACATGAGCGTTTTTCGGGTTTACGGCATGGTCGGCCATCACATCCCGGCCGTGCCAAGGTTCTTTACGCTGCGGTGAGAAACGGCGTTTCCTGCGGTCTGTGGCCTGAGAAGGGCGATGGATCGAAAGCCACGCCGACCCTGTGGAAGGGCCCGCGGAGAATGGACGGAATATATGGGTATCGATGCGCGTTTTCTGGCCGAGTCGGGCCGCGAAATCTACACGGGTAATGAATTGCTGGTGAAAGGGGCCTTGGAGGCCGACGGCGGGGTTGCGCTGCTGACGGGGTATCCGGGCTCGCCGGTGGCGGGGTTCTTTGATTGCCTGGGGCATATCGCCAGATTGTTGCAGGACAAAGGGGTGCGGGCGTTTCAGGCCAACAACGAATCGCTGGCGGTGGCGGCGGTGAACGGGTCGCAGATGCTGCCGTGCCGGGCGATTGCGGCGATGAAGAGCGTGGGCGTTCACGTGGCGGCCGACGCTTTGGCGCTGGGCAATTTGGCGGGGGCGAACCCGCAGGGCGGGGCGATGATCATCATGGGCGAAGACCCGTGGTGCGAGAGCACGCAGGTTCCGGCCGACAGCCGGTTTATCTGCGAACACCTGCGCATGCCGGTGGTGGAGCCGGGCAGCCCGCAGGAGTTGAAAGACTGGGTGAACGCGTCGCTGAAGCTCTCGCAGACGGCCGGGCTGTACGTCGGATATATCGTGACGGTGGCCCACGCCGACAGCGGGGGAACGGTCGTGGTGAAGCCCAATCAGTTTCCGCAGGTCAACACCAAAGACCGCGCAACGCTGGAGACGGCGAAGATTCCGGTGGAAAAGACGGTGCTGCTGCCGCCGCGCACCTGGCAGAAGGAATTGATCACGGCCGACCGCTTTGCGGCCACGATGAAGGCGGCGCGGGAACTGGGAGTCAACTACATCGAGGCGGGGCGCGGAGAAGTCAGTCCGCTGGGCTTTATTGTGACGGGGATGGGCGGGGAGTACCTGCGGCACGTCCTGGGGGAAGTGGGACTGGGCGGGGCGTTTCCGATTTTGAACATGGGGTTGAGCTATCCGGCGGACGTGCGGCTGGTGCGCGAGTTTGCCGGGATGTGCCGGCAGATGATCGTGATCGAGGAGCGGCGAAGTTTCCTGGAAAAGAACATCCGCGACGGGCTGTTCCGGGATTTGCCGCACGAGCAGGCGGCGGAGTTGGCGGGGCGGTTGTTCGGCAAAAACTTCCCGGTCCTGGGCGGCCGGGCGCTGGAGGGGATTCCAGATACGCGGGGGTTGAACTATTCGCTGCTGGCCCAGCGGCTGCTGCCGCTGATCCAGGCGACGGAGGAAATCCCCGCGGCCTTGCGCAACGGGCGGCTGAGCGAAGAGCTTCAGCGGCTGCGCCGGCTCAGCGCGCCTCGGTTGGAAGTGATCGGCGAGCCGGTTGTTTTGCGCACGCCGACGTTCTGCCCGGGGTGCCCGCATCGGGACAGCTCGTCGGTGCTGCTGGAAATCCGCAAGAACTTCCAGGACCCGGCGTACATGAAGCGGCATCACCACCGCGGCCCGGTGGACCTGGTGGCCCACGGGGATACCGGCTGCTACACCATGCTCATGTTCCCTCCCACCGAACAGCTCATGCACAACTATTCGGGCATGGGTCTGGGCGGCGGAACGGGATCGGGCATTGATCCGTTCATCACCAACAAGCAGATCGTGTTCATGGGCGACGGCACGTTCTTCCATTCCGGGCAGATCGCCATCTCCAACGCCATCAAGGCCGGGCAGGACATCACCTTCATCATCCTCCAGAACGGCACGACGGCGATGACCGGGCATCAGGAGCATCCGGGAACGGAGCTGGATCTGCTGGGGAATCTGTCGTTCATGCAGAACATCGAACAGATCGTTCGCGGAATGACGGGGACCAGCCCGTTGCAGGTGACCCGGCTTTCGCCGGCCGGGCGCGAAACGTACAAGGGCGTGCTGGAAAAGACGATCCTGGCCGACGGGGTGAAGGTGATCATCGCCGACAAGGAGTGCGGCATCACCCATCACCGCCACGAACTGCGCCAAGAGCGGCGGATCATCAAGGAGAACGGGTATCTGCCGAAAAAGACGTTCATGAACGTCACCACCGAGGTGTGCGAGAACTGCCTGGAATGCAGCAAGCAGACGGTCTGCCCGGGGCTGACGACGGCGGAGACGGATTACGGGCGGAAGATCGACACCGACCTGACCTGGTGCGTAAACGACGGAGCCTGCGAGCGGGTGCGGGTGAGCAACGAGATCGCCAACGGCATCAAACCCTGTCCCAGCTTCGAGCAGGTGACGCTGGTGCGCAACCGCCGGCGGCGCTACAGCCTGCCGAACATGGACCTGGACAAGCTGCCGGAGCCCAGGCTGGCGCATGCGATGGACAAGCCGGGCAGCGTGTGGCGGGCGCACATGTCGGGCGTGGGCGGGATGGGCATCGGCACCGTCAGCGCGATCCTGGTGCGGGCGGGCCACAAGCAGGGCTACAAGGTGGTCTTCTCGGACAAGAAGGGCCTGGCCATCCGCAACGGAGGCGTGTTTGCCCAGATCACGTTTGTGAAGGACGCAGAGAAGACCGCCTCCCCGACGGCATCGATCCCGTACGGGATGGCCGATTTGCTTCTGGCGGTGGATATCCTGGAAGGGGCGCGGGCGGTGGATGCGCGGGAGCAGTTCCGCGTGGCCAGTCCGCAGCGCACCGGGGCGGTGGTCAACATGTACAAGCAGCCGACGGTGTTGACGCTGCTGGGGCGGCATGATTTTGACCCGGAGAAGATGCGCCAGCGGATTTACGACCACTGCCGGGAGGAACAATGTTACGCCCGGGACTTGTCGGAGTTGTGCGAGCAGCGGCTGGGGAGCAAGCAGTTCGTGAACATCCTGATGCTGGGCGTGGCGTATCAGCTCGGGCTGGTGCCGGTCAGCGCCCATGCCATCGCCTGGGCGATCAAGGATTCGATCAAGCGCGAGCATCGCAAGAACCTCAAGGCGTTTAACATCGGGCGGAAACTGGCGCTGGAGCCGCGGGTATTGCCGAGAAAGCCCGAGCCGGAGACGTGGGGACAACTGGTGACCAACAAGGTCCGCATCCTGCGCAAGACGCGCTGGCGCGGGGTGAAGTGGTCGGCGCGGTTCGAGCGGCTGCTGCAATGGTCGGTCAAGCAGATGCGGCATCTGCCGGAGGGGGCCAAGTATGACCTGGTGCTGCGGGTGTACGATCTGCTGCAATATCAGGATCACCGCCTGGCGCGACAGTATGTGGAGAGGGTTCGGGAGGTATACCGGCAGGACTCGGCCGAACGCGGCTACGAGGCGACGTCGGCCGTGATCTGGAACCTGGCCAAGGTCATGCTCATCAAGGACGAGCCCTACGTGGCTTACCTGCTGACGCGCTACGAGAAAAAACAGCGCGACCTGGCCAAGTTCGGCGTGGACCTGGCCAACGGGGACCGGTTGATCTACCGCCACCATACCAGCCCGGAATTCAACATCGGGCGGTTGCGGATTCGGCTGCGGATGACCACGTCCGATTGGCAACTGCGACTGGTCAAGCATTGCAAATGGCTGCGAAAACTGCCCGGCTGGCATCAGCGGGAAGCGGCCTTCCGCGATTGGTACATCGGGCTGCTGGGACGGATCAGCCTGGCCACCGAACAGGACTACGCCCGGACGGTCAAAGTGCTCAAGTGCGCGGAAAGCGTCAGCGGCTACCGTGAAATCCGCTATCCCAAAATGGAACAAGCCCGGAAGGATGCGGAAAAGGAATTGTCGCAACTCGTTGGGCAAGAGAAGCTAACGGCGAATTGCAGCCCGGTGGGTTGAGGGGTAATTTATAAAAGAAAACAACGCCCGGGACGCCGAAGTGTATTAGGGTGTGGAGCCTTATGAGATTTGAAGACCTCCGACGCTGGCACTGGATCGTGATCGGGCTGATGGTGGGCCTGGCGATGGGGTATCTGCATGCGGACGTGGAGCCGCCGGCGAACCATCGCAGCATGAAGCAATCCAAATTCGAACAGGAGATCGCCCGGCGGCCGGTGTCGGGGTATCCGATGATCCGCAACGTGATCATCTATCCGGCGGTGCCGACGGGGGTGGAGTCGGCCAACCGGCTGGTTCCGAGCTGGATCGCCTGGATGCGGTTTCAGTACCGCGAGCCCACTCCGAGCAAGGAAAACCCCAACGCCTGGACGTATCAGACCTGGTGGTGCGAGTCGGATGCGTCGGCGACGAAAGAGGCTCGGCCGGCGGTCCTGGCCCGCCTGGATGAACTGGCCAAGGACCGGCCACACATGCAATACCGCTATTGCTGGTGGAGCAGGCCGGCGGCCTCCTATGCCGTCTGGGCCGTCGGCAGCGTGGGCATGATCGGGGGAATCTGGCCCAGTCTGGTGAACATGCTGGTGGGGGCGGGGATGGGCATGAAAAGCGAAAGAAAGCCCAAAAACCGGTGGTGGAAGCGGGATAAAAAAACCGCTCAAGTCAGGTCCGAATCGATAGAAATTGCGGCGGACGGCACGTCAGTCCCGGCAAGTCCGGTCAAAGCGGCAGAGCCGGAAATGGACCTGGAGCAGGAAGTCGCCCGGCTGTTGTCGGGGAAGAAGAGCGCATTGCCTTTGCCGGCCGAGAAGCTTACGCCGGTGTCGGAGAAGCCGAAGGAAAAGAAAGAGTACGGGGGGCAGTATTGGCCGTCGGTGGCGCATGCGGGGAAGAAGAAAAATCCCGACGAAGACAAATAAGGTGGGAAAACGCGGCCCCGCGGGTCGTAGCGAAACGGGAGGGGATTCCTGTCAGCGTTTGCGGTCGTAGAGGTGCGCCATGGTCAAAACCACGGCGATGTACGGCGCCAGGATCAGAAAGCCGTGGGCGCCGGCCAGGAAAGCAAAAGGGGCGTAACGCAGACACTTCATGACGGATCCTGCATGGCTAGGGACAACTCGGGTTTTTAATAAGAAGACTCCATGGTTATAGCACGGATGGGGCGTTTGCCAATAAAAATTCGCTTGGCGCGGCAAATAAATGGGTTGGACGTGGTTCAAGATGGGGAGGTTATGCCGTTGGGGGAGGGACAGTGCGGCCCGTTGGGCCGCGGCGAAACGGGCGCTCAGCGGGGGAGGGGTTGGGAGGCGGGATGTTGCTTGAGGAACTCGCGGTAGATGGGCTTGAGGGGTTCGCAGACGAGGTTCAGACCGCCGTCGGATTCGATGCTGAGAGTGTAGAGTTTGCCGAACTCGAAGGGGGACCAGATGCCCTGGCCGTTGGCGATGCGCACGCCCATGGCGGCGCGGTAGGCGTCGTCGTCGGCCAGGCGCCAGAAGCTTTGCCACAACTGCCGCTCGAACTGGCTGGCGCGGGGGTCGGCGCCGCGGTAGACGTCGGGGATCTGGCCGGGGGCGTCGATCGGGGAGGCGTCTTCGGGGCGTTCGTGGTCGCCGAAGATGCGGGTGAACAGGGCGATGCTGTGTCCGCGGAGCGGGTCGTCCTGCTTGACGAAATCACGCTCGAACTTGACGACCATGGCATCGACGTGGGCCATGCGGCCTTTGAAGGTGAAACTCTTGGCCGGCAGAGGCGACTGGTTGCGGGCGTATTCGACGAACAGCAGCGTGGTCTGGGGCACGCCGGCGAGGGTCTTCTGATCGGTGACGAGAATCTCGGCCACGCGGCGTTCGGCGCTGAGCCGCTGGACGATCTGCTCCAGTTGCCGCTTTTCCTCCTCCAACTTGCGCAGCCGCCGGGCGGTGGAATAGGAATCGTAAAAAAAGTAGAGGCCGACCGCCCCGGAAACGGTCAAGGCAAGCAGAAGGACGATTTTGGTCAACGTGCGGGACATACAATGACTTTCGACGGACGGGGTCCGGGAAATTCAGTTTTTGCCGTTTCCCTCTCTCCCCGCGCCGCTCTTTCTCCCTCGCCCCGGAGGGGAGAGGGTTGGGGTGAGGGGGGAGATTCACGCATTCAACTGGCGTACATTCGCCAGTCGCATCCAAAGCTTTTACCCCTCACCCTATCCCTCTCCCGCAAGGGGAGAGGGAAAAAAGGAGGCGGGGTAAGGAGGATGCTGCTCCAAGGGGTCGCTACTCCGCCCGCCCGGGGTGGCGCAGCTCTTCCTTGCCGGGGCGGGTCAGGCGGGCGTTGGCCCAGAGTTTTTTCAGCGTGGCCTCGTCGCTGGGCAACATGAGCAGCGTGGTGGTCTGGTCGTTCTCCAGGTAGGTGGTCTGGCTGCCGAGGTATCGGCCCGAGGGGCTCATGTAGTGGACGGTGACGGCGCCTTCCAGGCCGATGCGGTCCTTGACGGGGATGGCCCGATGCCGCGTGCCGGCCAGGGTGACGTTCTGTTCTTCGCCGACGTCGATGTAGCGGGACATGACTTCCCGGCGGTCGCTGACGTAGGAACTGAACATGTAGGTTTTGGGCTCGTCGAGCGGCACGAGCCGGGGCAGCAGGTGGCCCAGGGCCTGGGGCAGATACCAGGGGGGAAGCTGACGGACGATCGGCTCGCCGCTGGAGGTTTTGCTGACGTTGGTGACGTTGAGGGTGTAGGTTTCCACCTGCCGGACGGGCGGTTGTTTTTCATCCCGCGTATCGCCGGTCTTTTCGCCCGTGAGCCGGCTCCGGTCCAGGACGCGGGAAGTCAGCCGGTCGCTGGAACCGAACTCGCTGGCGTAGGATTTATCCTTGCCCTTTTGGGTTTCGGTGACGCTGGCCCAGGTTTCATGCCGGCGGTCGAAGCTGACGTACAGTTGCGAGCCGACGTCGGCCTGCAAGCCGGCGGCGGGAACGGTGCGGGCGCGGACGCTGACGAGGAGGCCCGCCCCGCCGGGCCGGGTGTTGTCGATCTCCTCGGCGACGTAGGTGTAGCCGATGTCTTTGCCGTTGCGCACGAGTCGAATCCACTGTTCGGGCAGCATCGCCCCTTTGATGCGGTTTTCCGTAAGGTTGACGAGGAAACCGCGGGTGCGATAGAGCCGGGCTTCCTGGTCGGCGCGGATCGGGGCGGTGTCGATCAGGCGGACGGAATCAAGGATCTGGCCGAACAGTTCGACGGCCTGTTTTTCACCGTCGTCGGGTTGATCGTTCCTGGAGGCGGGCGTGGTAAGGGTGAGCACGTAATAGAGCCGGTCGTTGGCGGCAATGAGGGCCTGCTGCATGAGCTTCTGGCGGGCGCCGCTGTTGTAGCGCACGGCCAGCATGCCCACGTTGGCGTCGGCGATGTTGACCACGTCCTGGCGGAGGACGCGGGCGCCGATGTTGGCGGTCTTGAAGCGGTCGGCGGTGGATTCCAGCATGCCCGGCGTTTCGCGGCCGGCGTTGTCCTTGGAGGCCGTCAGCGGCGTCGGATCGCGCAGGATCGTACGCGAAACCCGCAACTGGAGGTTCTGTTCGTCGTTGACGAACTCCACGATTTCGCCGCCGGTCTTGAGGATTTCGCGGCAGTTGGCCGGGCGGCGCAAGGCGATGCCGGCGGTGGGACTTTCAAAGGCCGGCCCCAACAAACCGCCCGACTCTTGCCCCTTCAACAGAGACTGCGGGAGTGATAAACAGAGCAGGATCGCAAGGATCAAACGCGTAGGCTTGGTCATGGCGGTATTGTCGCCCAAGAAAACGTTCATGAAAAGAGAGCGGGGCGAAATGTCCCGGGATGTTTTATTTCCCTTTTGCCTGGCGGACCCGCTGCGCGAAAGGGAAAATCATCAGGGCACCAGTCGCTGATCGTCTTGAAAAGCGATGCGGAGGTTGGCGGGGTCGGTGCGGACGCGGTGCAGGCCGGCGGGGAAATCGATCTCCTGCACCGAGCCGTCGGGGGCAAAACGCCAGCGGGTGAGCTCGCCCGAGCCGTTGACCTGTACGGTCAGGGCTCGGCCTTCGGAACCGCTCGCGGGAACCGGGCGGACGATCAGGGTCATGAGTTCGGACGTGGCGATTTCATCCTGATCGAAGAACCATTCGGTTTGCACGGCCAGAGGGGTTTGTGACAGGCTGCCCAAAAGCAGTGGCAGCCAGCCGCCGGGGAGAAAGTTGGCCGGCGCCGGACGGGAAACGGGTTTGGAGGAAGCCGAACCCGGCGGCAGGGAGATGGCGAGGTTGCCGTCGCTCAACGTCCAGGAGCGGTTCAGCCCGTCGGGCAGGGTCAGCGATGAAGCGTAGTCGCGCAGGTCGTTGCTGCCGGCCCATTGCTGGAGGATTCGGCGGGGCGTGCCGTCTTCGCCGCGCCAGCGGGCTTCGCGGACGCAGCGCCGCTGGGTGGGGTGGGTATAGCTGATGTGGCTCCAGCCGATGTGGTGGGCGGGTGCTTCGTTGTACCAGAGCCACCACTGCTGATCCCGCTGGCTGCCGAGAAGCTGTTCGAGGCCCAGATCATGCAGGCGCTGGACGTCGGCAACGCCGGCGGCAATGAGGTCGGGCAAATCGTTCTTCCGCAAAAAGCGAGTTCCCGCGGCAAGGGTCTTCCAGGCGGGTTCAAAAAAACAGGCGGTTTCGGGGGCGTAGTCCCCGCGAAAGATCACCAGCAAGGCTTGGCCGTCGTCGTGGGCCAGGGCATAGGCGCGCAGGGGAAAATGCTCGCGACCGACCGGATCAACCTGCCAGCTTCGTGTGGACAGCTCTTGCACGCGAGCTTCTCGCCAGAGGCTTTCCCGCTGGATCAGCACGGCCCGCAGCGTTTCGACCGGCGACGAGGCGGGAGGCAGGACGAAAGGAACCAGTTCCGCGGCCGCCCAGGCCCCTTTGCGGGGATTCAGCAGGAGATGGCGCTGGATGAAATTGGGGTCGTTCCCATCCAGGATCAGAAAGTCGTCGGGGACGGGAACGCTGATGCCGCCGAAGAGTTCGATCCGGCTGGCAGACCGGGCTGGCAGGAGGGTTTGGGAAGGGTTCAAAGCGAGGGATTCGGCGACCCGCTTGATGAGGGCGACGTCGGACGGGGTGATGGAACCGAAACCTTCCAGGCCGAGGGTTATCGCCAGACGGCTGGGCAGGACGGTACAGGCCAGGAGGCGTTTTTCGACGAACTGGGTGTCGCCGTCGCGGACGATGCGGGCCTGCTGCACGAGTACGCCGGGCGAACCGGCGAGGGTCAGGGGAGAAAAAGCCCGGGCTTGTCCGGCATCGGGCAGGGGCGCTTTTTCCGAAAGGTATTGCAAGGGGGGATAGAGGGCGGCCGTGCGATCGCGCAGGAGAAAGATACGTCGGCCGGACAGGGCCGAGGCGTCCGGGTCGGCCGGCTCGCGGGCTTGAACGACCAGCGGGGCGTCGCTTTCGGTGCCGGCGCTGACTTGCCAACCCTCGGGCAAGCTGAGTTGGAGATTGCCATAGGTCTGCGGCGGCGAGAGGGGAACCAATAGCCCAAGTTGCCGTTGACGGGCGACCCACGCGGCCAGCGCCAACGTGCCGCCGAGGATCAGGCTGAGCACGACCAGCAGGCCGACGTATCGCCAGCGGGGGTTTCCCAGGAGTCGGATCATGGGCCGGATTGTAACGGAAGTGGAAAAATCCGGGGAGGCGGTCGAACGGTTGAGCGCGTTGCACGGGTTCGCTTGACAGAAGGAGATGAAAAAGCCATTATACCCGGCTCGCCGTCAGCGGCGGATATTTGGACCTTTAGCTCAATTGGATAGAGCGACGGCCTACGGAGCCGTAGGTTGCAGGTTCGAGTCCTGCAAGGTCCGCTTGATCGGGGCGGGCTGGGTTAACGATCACCACAACCATCACACGCAACCTTGACCGACGCGGCCGGGCGGAGCCCCGAATCGTGCCGGGCGGGCGTCTTTATCGGACTACTTGGAAAAATGAAAGTCGCGGGCAACACCACTAATGGTGCAACGCCAGAGCGGCCGATGCTATCCGTGCAGGGCCGAAAAATTTGTACTGGTTTTGTTAGGCATCGGTCGATAGCAGATAGGCCAAAGCCGACGGGCGGCTGAAAACAAGATTGAGCGAGCCGAAAGGAGATTACTGTGAATAACCTGGCCGCAGCCTGCGGGCGTGAATTTCTGATGGGGGTGGTTGCACGCGTGCTCATGGACGAGCCAGAAGACCTGTTCACGATGAGAAGGATATCCGGCGACTTCGAGCTTCGCCGCCGCCGTCTTCCCGACGGCCCCGGCGTTCGGCCCGTCGAGGCCGAATGCTTCGAGGAAGAAGGCGAACGTTGGGATGGGTTGTATTAACTCGTCCCACAGTGGGGCGTGTGTCGTGCGATCTTATTTTATCCAAATAAAAAAGCCCCCGTCATGCCGGGGGCTTTTTCTTGCGCCACGAGAGGGGGTTATTTGATCGGATGTTCCTTCAGATCGCGCAGGGCTTCTTGCAGCGCCAGCACGCCGTAGGACGTGACCAGAACGGGGTTGCCTTCCATCCACTTGTCGTGCTCGTTGATCCAGCTTCCGTCGGGGTGTTGCAGCGAAGCGAGTTTGTCGATCAGTTCCACCCGCCAATCGTGCCGGTTGCCTTGCGGGTCGGTGATGACGGGCTGGTCGTAGGCGTTCAAGGCGCGGGCCAGGGTGTGGTAGTAGTAGTATAAGCCCTTGGGGGCGTCTTTGGGGTTGGCGAGTTTCAGGCCCGGATTTTCCGACAGCGTCCAGTTGTGCGTGATCCAACCCCAGGCGGCCTTCACGCGCGGGTCGTCCCGGGTCAGCCCGGCATAGATGAAGCTCTTGAGCCCCGCATAGGTCATCGAGCCGTAGCTGCGGAGCATGCGCCGCCCGTCGGCGCCGACGTATTCGCCGGCAAAGGATTCGCCGTGCTTGTCCAGCGACGGGCCGTAGACGAAGCCGCCGTCGTTGCCGGCCCAGGGCTGGTCGTTGGTTTCCGAAAGATTCTGCGTGCGGGTGATGAACTTCAATGCCGCCTGAAAGGCCGGGTCGGTCGGCTTGAGCCCGGCGTCGTGCAAGGCTTCCACCGACATTTGCAGATTGCTCATGTCCGGCCGGCCGCCGCCGCGGCTGTGGCCGCCGTAACCGAAGCCGCCGTACCACGGGTTCTTTTCGTCCACGACCTGCTCGCCCTTGGGGCCGGGGGCGGCTTTTTCAGTCCATTGCAGGCCCTTGAGATAGGCCACCGCCCGGCTGATGGACGGGTTGAACTGCGGGTCATTGGCGGCCACCAGCGCGCTGATGGCGATGGCGGTGTTGTAATTGGCGAGGATGTCTTTGTAGATGCCGCCGTTTTCCAGTTGAAACGAAAGAAGCTTGTCGTAGCCTTTTTTCACAAAGTCGGTCTGGCTGCTGTAGCGGGGGTCCTGAACGAACGCCCGCAGGGCGATGGCCGTGATGGCCGGCGGATCCTTAGGACTTTTTTGCCAGGAGCCGTCGGGCTGCTGCTGGCTTTTCAGATAGGCCAGCCCCTTGTCGATGGCCGCCTGCGCCTTGTCGGCGGGGGAGGGGGCCTGGGCCAGCAGCGTGATCGGAGCGGCCATCGTGGCGATGACGAACAGGAATGCCGTAATCAGTCGATTCATAAAAACCTCGGGTAAGAAACCTGCGATGGCGTCATTGTATGCCGAGTGAGGGAGATACGCGATACGGCTTTCAAAACGCGGGAAAATCAAGGCATTGGCGATGGCGGGGTGTGCAAGTTTTGCGCGCGGGCGGTGTGCGTGTGCGAGGGCTCCGCGACGCGTTGCGTCGCGGCTATGCGCCGGCTTTACGATAACCCCATCCCGTTTCGCGGCTGCCCGCAGGGCAGCGAGACATCAGCCCACGTCGCGCACCGTCGGACCCAGATCGATCAGATGGGCGACGTCATTCAACCTCGCGATGGACCACGTCGTTTTGCCTTCCGTGCGGCGTTCGATCAGATGCAGGATCGAGCAGTTGGCGATCATGGTCCGCTCCGGCGGGGTTTGGCCTTCGGCCAAGGGCAGCCGGCCGTCGAGAAGCATGCCCAGGACCGCCCGGCAGGGTCCGCCGTGGGTGACGACGCCGATGGTGCGGACGTCGGGATGATCGGTAGAAAGGCCCGTCAATGCCGCGTGGATTCGCCCGGTAAACGCGGCGGCCGATTCGGCCCCGGGCGGATCGATCTCCCCGGCGGCGGCCCGCCAGATGTCTCGCTCGGCGGCGGAAGTGCCTTCGAACTCGCCGAAACACCGTTCGCGCCACCGGGCATCCAGCAGTAGATTTCGTCCGCAGGCGGCGGCAATCGGCTGGGCGGTCTGCACGGCCCGGGGCAAGTCGGAGGAGATCAACACGTCGAGGGGGAAATCATAGTTAGCCAATCGCTCGGCCAGTCGCCGGGCCTGTTGATGGCCGAGGGCGTTGAGGGGGGTGGGCTGGTGGCCTTGGATGACGCTGCCGGCATTGGCGTCGGTGAGGCCGTGGCGCAGGAGCAGAATGTTGCAGATGCGGGTGGTCATGACGGGTTACAAACTGTACGGCTTGCCGCCCGGAATGCAATCCGGCCGAAGATTTGAACCCGGATTTTGCTGGCCATGACGGGATGGGGGCGGGGTATAATGGCTTTGGTCACTTTTCAAGGAACGGGAGGCATCATGAACGACGTTGAACTGGAAAGTTTGCTCGAAGAAGCCGGCTATCGGTACGACCCGGTCAGTGAACGCTACGTCGTGACTGATGACGAGACGGAATACACGACCGAGGAGGTCGCCGACCAGTTGGAGATCCCGCTGGAAGACCTGGTGCGATGGGAAGCCGAGCAGGAAAGCCAGCAAGACCCGCGGGAATAGGCGGCTGCCGCGGAAAAAACTTGGAACCGCCGATGAACGCCGATACACGCCGATGAAGAGAAGATTTGATTCTTATCGGCGTTTATCGGTGTTCATCGGCGGTTCCAATTGTTCCGGCTGTTTCCATTTTCAGGAGAGTCGGTATAGTCCGCACTTCGTTCTTGTCTCTAACAAGGAGTCGTGTCGATGGGTGAGCAAAAGAAGACCGGCAACCCCGCCGTCGTCGGGTTGGCCGGGTTTGGCCTGACCACGCTGCTGCTGCAATTCCACAACCTCGGCTGGTGCGGCATCGGGCCGGTCCTGGCCATGGGGCTGGTTTTTGGCGGGCTGTGCCAGATGATCGCCGGGTTTCAGGAACAGAAGACCGGCAACA
Organism: uncultured Phycisphaerales bacterium; assembly: GCA_963841305.1. Classification (GTDB taxonomy): domain Bacteria; phylum Planctomycetota; class Phycisphaerae; order Tepidisphaerales; family Tepidisphaeraceae; genus CAWJBR01. Next base: position 1,877,561 of record CAWJBR010000002.1, read on the forward strand.
ACTTCGGCTACTCCGCGTTCGTCGCCTACGGTGCCTTCTGGATCGGCCTGGGCATCGTATGGATTCTCAACGCCCTCAACGTCTACAAGGCTTCGGGGACCGACGTGGGCTTTTTCCTCGTCGCCTGGACGCTCTACACCGCCATTTTGTGGCTGGGCGCCATCCGCATCCACTCGGCCATGGCCGTCACCTTCTCCACGCTGCTTCTGGGATTCATTCTGCTGGACCTGGGGCATTTCGGCTTCCCCGTGTGCAACACCATCGCCGCCTGCGACCTGATCGTCTGCGCCCTGTCGGCCTGGTACATGATGGCCGGCATCATCCTGGCCGACGTGGCCGGGAAGACCATCCTGCCCGTCGGCCAGCCTTGGCTGCGGAAATCCGCCCCCGTGGTGAAGTCCGCCCCCGCCCTGGACGATCTTCTCCCCGCCGGCACGGAAGCCTGAGCATGATCCGCGCGGGCGCGTTTTGTGGTTAACTCCTGCGCCCCTCCCCGTTTCGCCGCCGCCCGCAGGGCGGCACGTCTGCTCGGTACGGCAAGTGCCGCCTTACAGGCGGCGGCGAAACGCAGACGGCTTTGCGGGCCGTCAAGATGTATCGCACGCTCTACCCGCCCACCGGCGAGGTGGCGCCGACCATCAACGCGTTCCTGTCGCAGATTCCCGACCCGCCACAGAACCCGCAGTGCGATTCCGCCCTCTGCCGGCTGTGGAAGCAAAGCAAGCCTCTCAAGACCAGCACCACGGCCCCGAGCGCCACGCCGCAGTGAAAGAGCAATAAACGAGCGGCGTCCCCCGTATCATTTTTTCCCTTCATGGGGTGGTTACGGCCACAACTACTTAACTCGCCGGTTCCTTTGATGAAACAACATCACGATTGACCAAAACGCTATCGCCCCCCAAACGATGAATGTGTCCGGAAACATACCCCACCGACCTCCCACCTCAACACCTAGACGTGCTAGTCCTGTTCGCATGAAAGAGGATATACCCTCCACTACGAACAACAGAATCAATAGATGGGTGATGAATTTCGGCCAGTGCACAACTCGCCGGCCATCGCGAGTCTCAATGAATCGGTCCATGTTTGCAGCCATAAAGCACCACCCGATCTCACACAGTGACAGATACCAGCCCCTACTCAATGGGTACAAAGCGGAGGACGAAAACAGTGCCGCTGCGTCCCCGTATTACTCCCTAAGAAGCGGTTTCAGAACCTCAAAGTTGCGGCAAACGTATGATGATTTCTCGGTTGAATGTCACGGATGAAGGGAAGGAGGCTGTAATGGAGTACACGCCTCATGCCCCAGCCACTGGTCTGCGACGAACTCTGGAACCACATCGAATCGCTCTTGCCCAAGCACCCGCCCGACCCACATGGCGGAGCCCCACGCGCTGCCGACCGGCCGTGCCTGGAAGGCATCCTGCATGTGCTGAAAACCGGCTGCCAGTGGCAACGCCTGCCCAAGTGCGACCTGTGGCCCAGCGGCTCGACCTGCTGGCGACGCTTTGCCGAATGGACGGCCGGGGGCATCTGGCCACAACTGCACCGATTGCTGCTGAACGTGCTGGGGGAGGCCGGGCAGATCGACCTGTCGGTGGCGGTGGTGGATGCGGCCTCGGTGCGGGCCGTAAAAGGGGGTGCACAGCGGACCCAATCCGACGGATCGGGCAAAAAAGGGCTGCAAACGGCACGTGATCAGTGACAAGGAGGGCCTGCCGCTGGTGGTATGGACCACCCCGGCCAACGTTCCGGACCAGGAGGTGTTCCTGGCGATGCTGGACTCGATGCCGCCGATCAAGATGCCTTCGGGCCAGTGGCGCTACAAGCCGGACGCGACGTTGGGGGACCGGGCCTACGGAACCAAGGACATCATAGCCGAGGTGGTGGAGCGTCGCGTCCAGTCGCTCTTGGCCTCTCGGGGCAGCAACGTGCATGGCAGCGGCTTGGGCAAGGTGCGGTACGTGATCGAGCGGACGCTGAGTTGGATAGGCAACTACCGGCGGCTGAAGCTCTGCTACGAAACAACGGGCGCGCACTGGCAGGCGATGAACGAACTGGCCGCCTGCACCATCTGCGCCAACCGCATTCAAACGCTCAAGTTGAAAGGCAAGATCGCTGCGTGAATGAGACATATGGGTTCTGAAACGACTTCTAAGCCAGTATCTGTCGCATAGCCACCCAGCAATCAGAACCACCACGCCAACACCAAGCGACCACAAAATCATGCCACGGGCGGCAATGCCATATTTAACTACAGATATCCAGATGATGATAGCAGCCAACAAATACCCGTAACCCATGCCGATAAGACGATCCTTCATGCGTTTCTGAAGCATAACAACCTCCACTGCTCATGTAGCGCTGAGAGCAACTGCGCCTGAGATTAGCACATCTTGTCCTGTACGCAGAAGCGGGGTCGGGCTTCATTGTCAGATCTCCTTGATGGCCGAATTCAGCCGGACCCCGTTCCTTCGGCCAAGCTCATCTATTGGCTTCCAATTCTGTTTCTGGCCTCTCCGGTACTCGTGACATTCTCTTTTCCCCTCACGGGACATTGGAACTATTTAAGCGGCTTGCCGGCCAGCCACTGCACGCAGTGGATGTAAAATCGACCGCCGTGAGCCTCATTCAAGATTCGCGATACGTCCTGCGGACCATACCACTGACAGCCGACAATACGGCCCTTGCCCAATTGGGCAACATACAAGGGATAGAAAACCGGAGGCATGGAAGGATCCGGTACGGACGCATCGGCCTTGTCCGGCAAGTTGGCCGAGGAATTGCCGACAAACTGGTTTGGAACCCCCGGGGCGGCGATCAACGGCGTGCCGTGGAATCGCCCCAAAGCGCCATTGAGATGAGTGACCGTGACTTTCTTGATTCCCTTTGCCTTCAGATTCGCCAGCAACGGATGATCGCCCACCACTATGCACTCCACGTCGCGGGGCACCCAAAAGTAATCGGGGGTGGTCATGGCATGCAACCGACTGGCCTCGGGGGTGTAGCAGCCGGGTGTTACAACCCCCATCGCCGACTGGTCAAGCAGGCCGACTCCATCTTCAACGGCCTGGCTCACCGCCGGCAAAACCGAGTTGTGCAGGTTCCAGATCCGACAGGCAACAATCACCTGCAGGGATTGCAGCGCCTGTTTGCTGCTGCCGTCAATCACATGCCCGGCAGGGAATTCCTGCTGAAGGATGTTGCGCAGAGTCGCATCCTCCGAATTCATCATTTCCGGTTCAACGATGGCATAAAGATCGATCTGCGGGTCCTTCAATTGCCGCGCGATCAAAGCGTGGGAATATCCATAATGTCCGGTAGGCCAATGAGGCCCGGTCGCGGTAAACGTGCTGACGATCACCCCCACCTTGATTTTCGACGGGGAAACGGTTTGCGGCCCGTCTGCCGGCCGCGACGGAGGGGCCGGGGTGGACTTGCCTGCTGCCAGCCATTGGACGCAGTGCAGCAGGAAATCCGGGCCGAAATTTTGATCCAACTGCGAAGGGTCCGTCCATCGGAAGCTGAAGACCACCACCCGCCCTCGCTCCAGTTGGCCGGTGTAGATCATTGGGCAGTTCGGCTTGGCTTCCGAATCATCCAGCACCGCCAGGACGTTCACCTTTTCATAGGAGGACAATTCCCCGCCATTGGGCACCAGTTGCAGCGGGTGGCCCGGCGCTCCGTTCTTCAGAATGGGATGCGAGGCCACAATTTTGCCTCTGAAGGTGCGCGAATTCCAATAGTAGCTTGGGCGCCCAAGCAGCAGGGCGCCGACCCGCGGATCCTCGTAGCCCGGGGTGACGACGCCGAAGGTGGAACTGCTTAAAAAGCCCACGCCGCCGCGAATCGCTTCGATCATGGCGTCCAACACCTCGCCTCGCATATTGGAAGCGCGGTGACTCACGATCACGTCCAGCGTTTTCAACTGGCCGGCCTTGCTGCCGTCCAGGGGCTTGTTATTTGGAGAGATATTCCTGCAAACGCGAGCCACTTCCGGGTCGTCCCCGGTGCCTGGCTCGATGATCGGGTAGAGGTCGATCTCTTTTCGCTGAAGAGGCGAGGCAATCGCGGCATGGACATACCCATAGGGGGCGTTGACCCATGTGAATCCCGTGGCGGTGGATTTGCTGACAATCACACCCACTTTGAGTCTCGGCGGAGATAGGGTTTGCGGCTTGTCCGCAGGCCGCAACGACACGTTCGGGAACTCGACTTTCCTGATCGGCCGGGTGCGGAAGCGAAATGCCTTGATCCGATCCAGGGGACTATCGAACTCGAATCGCTGCATCAATAACGGACCGCCTGCGGGACCGCCGGAAGAGGGGCCGCGGCTTGCAATCTGCCGGCCGTCCTTGGTCAAGGCGATGAAATCGTACTGCATTCCCCTATGTCGGCTGAGGTCGATGGAAATGGGGACAACGGCTTTGCCCGTGACGCTCTGACCAAAGCCATTGAAATAAGCGCCGTCGCTCAATGCCATACTGCCTTGGAACGCGACTTCAATGTCCCGCCCCGTTTCCCAAGGTCCGATGCCGTATTCCAATCGAACCGTGACGGTTGCCGGCGTGTGTCCCATCGTACCTGGGCTTAACGTATAAATGATCCATCCGATATTGCCGTTAGAAGGATCGGGTGCCGCTTCCGATCTGCTGCTGAAACTACCGGCCGCCGCCAAAGGCAGTGGCTTGCCCGCTTGGTCCAGGAGCGTGACGCACGAGCTGCTTTGCCGATCAAGGCCCGGATGAGAGAACCACAGCGACAGAAATCGAGGGTTTTCCTTTGCCAGATTTGTCGCACTGACGTCAACTTTCACCGGCATGATATATCCCAGCAGGCGTAGCTCGCTTTCCTCTTTCACTGGCGTTCCGTCAGGATGCCACGCATGTTTCAGCAATGAATCGTTATTCTCATCCTGCCAGGCCAGAAAGCGCAGTTGCGGCGGTTCGGCCAGTTTGCTTGGATCGACTGTCGGGGCGGAATTCGGCACCGGCGATAATGGCGCAGGCGGCACGTTTCCCGATGGCTCAATGTGTTGAATGCTTGGCCAGCCGCCGAAGTCGCGATGAATGATGTAACCGCGATAGATGATATAACCAAGAATGCCGAACATCATGCCGGCAAACACAAAAGCTAAAAGGACGCGATTGGTTGCGCGGGGTTACAGCCTCAGGTAGATCATCCAGCGGCACAAGACGTTCCGGCCGGAGTCTTCCCGACAATCCAAGATACAGGGCACCCGAAATAAACATTGTCGGAATCAACACCACGGCCAAGAGGGCAATCCAGAAATTCAGATTCCAGGATCCGCGGATGAAGTACGCAATCAGTATTCCGATCAGCCCGCACAGAATCATTGCCGGAAAATCGAACACTACGCCGGCCCAGTTGACTACGGGCTTTCCCTTTCGAGTCCCCACGACGACGACTAAACGATGCCATGCGGGACGAGTCGGCTTTTGTTGCGGGGTTAATGCCGTGGCGATGGTCTCGACATCCGTTTTCACGTCGCGGGCGTGCTGGTAGCGGCGTTGGGGTTCTTTCTCCAACGTCTTGAGCACCACCTCGTCCAGCCGCACGTCGATCTGCGCCTTTTGCGACGGCGGGGCGAACCGCCCCAGGGGCAGTTCGCCGGTCAGCAGTTGGTAGAAGACGACGCCCAGCGAATAGATGTCGGCCCGGTGGTCTACCTGCTGGGGATGCTCGGTCTGCTCGGGGGCCATGTAATGCACCGTGCCCATCACCACGCCCGAGGCCGTCAGCGTCACGTCCACCGGCGTCACCCCCGTCAGCTTGGCCACCCCGAAATCGGCGATCTTCACATGCCCGGCGGTGTCCAGCAGGATGTTCCCCGGCTTGATGTCGCGATGCACCACGCCCATGTCGTGGGCGTATTGCAACGCCTCGCAAATCTGCGGCACAATCGCCAGGGCTTCTTTGGGAGACAGTTTCTGCTCGGCCATGAGCTGATGGAGATTCACCCCTTCGACGTATTCCATCAGCAGATAGAACAGGTCGTCACTTTGGCCAAAATCGTAGACGGCGACGATATGCGGATGATTCAGCCGGGCCAGCGTCTTTGCTTCGCGGACAAAGCGCTGGGCAAAGGCCGGATCGCGGCTGACTTTGGGCGAGAGGATTTTCAGCGCCACCAGGCGATCCAGGCGTTTCTGACGGGCCTTGTAGACCACGCCCATGCCGCCCTGGCCGATGAGTTCGAGGATTTCCAGGTCGGGAAACCGGGCGGCCAATTCTTCAGGGCTTGGGGGAACCTGGCTTGGTGATTCAAAGGGGTTGACGCCGGAGCCGGTGTGGGTTTCCAGCCCGTGGCGCAGCAGGCAGGCCGGGCACAGTCCCAGCGGGGCCGCGGGGGGCAGTTCCGCTCCGCACTGGGCACATTGTCGCAGTTGGCTCATGGCGCTGTTCCTCCCACTGCCCATTAAAGAAGCATCCAAGGGAAAAGGTTACAGGGAATGAGTAGAAAAATCATCGCCCCGTAAACGAGAGAGGCTCTCATGTTTGTTACCCGTTTCGCCGCGGCCCCAAGGGCCGCGTTGGGACTACATAACGCGTCGCCCTTGGGGCGGCGGCGAAACAGGCTATCGGAGAGACAAGGGACACATTACCTCTCAAAGGCGGAAAACAGTTGGCGGATTTCCTCGTCGATTTCGTCCGGGCCGGCGACGGTCTGTGCGATCCGCTCGCGCAGGAGCTTTCGGTAGCGGCGGCGCAGGCGGTGAACGGCAACCTTTGCCGCGCCTTCGCTCATGTTCAGCCGGGTACCGATCCGGGCATATCCCTCCTGCGGATCGGCCGCGCCAAAAACCCCTTTGAGTTCATCAAAGACGTTCTGCTCTCCCAAGGCCGCGAACTCGGCTTGCAACTGCTGCAAAACCTGATTCAGCAGCGTCATCGCCCATTGCCGGTCGTAGATTTTCTCGGGCGTCAGATCGTGGGTGGGTTCCAGGCCGTAGCGGGTTTCGGCGGCACGGGTGTCGAGGGAGAGAATGGCCCGGCCGCCGCCTCGCTTCAGAGCTTGGGATCGGTCCCACTGGTTGGCCAGAAAGTGCTTAAGCGAGGCCAGAAGAAACGAGCGGAATTTCCCCTTGTTACGGCTCACGTGGGCCAGGGCGTCTTTGGCAAGCAGGCGGGCGAAAAACTCCTGCGTCAGATCCTCCGCCTCCGGGGCATCGTGCCCGCATCGCCGCACATAGGCATAGAGCGGATACCAGTACGTCCGGCACAGCTCCGCCATCGCACGCGCGGCGGCCGATGGAACCTCCCCCTCCGCCTGCCAGTGCGCAGCCTCCAGCACGACCGTCCAATGCGTGGCGGCAAATTCATGAGGCGTTGCGTGGGGGGATGGATGGGTCACGTTTAATTACTTTGCGATCTTATGCGGCGATGTGCAAGTGTTTTCAATAAGTTTACATGGATTCGTGCGACAAGACCCCGTTTCGCCGCCGCCTGCAAGGCGGCACTTGCCGTACCGAGCAGACGTGCCGCCCTGCGGGCGGCGGCGAAACGGGGGGCGCTCTTGTTCCGGGGCGGGGGTTGGCTATAATCTTCGCCCTTCCGTTCACTTCGGACGGAAAGGGGCCGGGCATGCCTCAGAACCATGCTCGGCGCCAAAGGCGTATAAGTCGATCCCAAGGTTGGGTTCGCCTCGCATGTTTTGAGACGGGCGTTTTCTGCCCGTAGAAAGAATCTCGTCATGGCCCGTTATACCGGCCCGAAGGTCAGGCTCTCCCGTCGCGTTGGCGTTCCTATCGCCGACATCCCCAAACACACCGGCAAAGAACTGGAACTGCCCGGCATGCACGGCTATCGCGGCCGGCGCAATACCGAATACGGCGTGCGCCTGACCGAAAAGCAAAAGCTCCGCTATCACTATGGCGTGCTGGAACGTCAGTTCCGCCGCTATCTGGACATGGCCAAAAAATCCAAGGGCAACACCGCCAACTCGATGATGCAGGTGCTCGAGCAGCGGCTGGACAACGTGTTGCGTCGCCTGGGTGTCGGCCGGACGATCTGGGCCACCCGGCAGATCGTTTCCCACGGCCACGTGATGGTCGATGGCCGCAAGACCGACATCGCCAGCTTCCTGGTCAAGCCCGGGCAGGTGATCACCTTCAAGGAAGGGATTCACAAGCTGCTGCGTGACAACATGGAACAGAACGCCGGCCACAACGTGCCCGGCTGGCTGGAGTGGAACCCCGCCCAGCTCACCGCCAAGATCAACGCCATGCCCACCCCGGAGGACGTGCCCTTCGAAGTGAACATGAACCTGATCATCGAATTTTATCGGTAATTGATCGGGACATCAGAGTTATCAGCAAGCCCGGAGACGGCGAATCTCCGGGCTTGTTTTTTTGTTAACGCACGACAACGCCCACCGATGGCTATCGGTGGGTGTTTACTGTTCGCGGGCGAAGTATTCGGCTTCCAATTGGGTGAGCTTGTGCTGGAGCTGCTCGCACTCGGTTTGAAGCCGGCGGGCGCGGGCGGAGTCCTTGAAGACTTCGGGATCGGCAAACAGGGCCTGGCACTCGGCGATGGCGATCTCGGTGTCGGTGATCTGCGATTCGAGTTCCTTGAGCGTGAGCCGGCCGAAGGGACGCAGGTAGGGGTTGTCGGCTTTTTTGGCCGGCTTCTTGTTGGGGGCGGGTTTGGGTTTGGGAGCGGGAGCGGGCTGGGCGGGGGCCGGACGCGCATCGGCCCGGAGTTTTTCCATCCAGCGGGAATAGTTGCCGTCAAAATCGACCACGCCCGGTGGTTGCAGCACCAGCAGGCGGGAGACGGATTTGTCCAGGAAATAGCGGTCGTGGCTGACGCAGAGGATCGTGCCGGGGAAATCCCGCAGCGTGGTCTCCAACGCTTCGCAGGAGGCGATGTCCAGGTGGTTGGTTGGTTCGTCCAGCACCAGCACGTTGGGCCGATCCAGCAGCAACTGGGCCAGACGCACGCGGGCGCGTTCGCCGCCGCTGAGCAGGCCCATGGGTTTGTAGATGTCCTCGCCGCGGAACAGCAGCGTCGCCAGCACGTCGCGCAGCTCCTGCTCCTTGTTGTCGCGGCCTTCGGCGACTTCGTCCAGGACGGTGTTTTCCGGGTCGAATTCTTCCAGGCGCTGGTCGTAGTAGCCGATGTTCAGGTTCGCGCCCCAGCGGATGTCGCCGGCGTCGGCGTCGCGCCGGCCGAGCAGCACTTCCAGCAGCGTGGTTTTGCCCGAGCCGTTGGGGCCGATGATGCCGATGCGCTCGCCGCGGACGACGTTGAAGCCGATGTTGTTCCAAAGCACGTTGGCGTCGTAAGCCTTGGACAGTTCGCGCACGGACAAAACCTGATCGCCGGCGCGCTGGTCGGTGTTCAGCGACAGGTGGATTTTTTTCTGGCTGGCGACTTCGCCGATCATGGCGTCGCTTTTGAGCAGGCGATTGAGGCGTTTTTCGCGGCCCTTGGCTTCCTTGCTGCGCTGGCCGGCGCCGAAGCGGCGGATGAATTCCTTTTGTTTTTCGATGTCCTCCTGCTGTTTTTCGAAGGCCCGCTGCTGGGACAATTCCTGAAGCTCGCGCTGCTGCACGAAGGCGGAATAGTTGCCGGGATAGCTGTTGAGGCGGCATTCGCTCAGCCAGGCGATGCGCGTGGCCAGGCGGTCCAGCAGATAGCGGTCGTGGCTGATGAGCACCACCGCGCCGCGGAACTCGGCCAGGTAGCGTTCGAGCCATTCGATGGCGGCCAGGTCCAGGTGGTTGGTGGGTTCGTCCAGCAGCAGCAGATCGGGCTCGCTGATCAGGAGTTTGGCCAGGGCCAGGCGGGAGCGTTGTCCGCCGGAGAGGGTTTGGACGTTCTGCGACCAGACGTTGCGATCCAGGCCGATGCCCAGGAGCGTGGCTTCCAGGCGGTGGTGCCAGGCGTATCCGCCGGCCAGGTCGAACTCGTGCTGGGCGGTCTGGTATTGGTCGAGGATGCGCTGGAGTTCGTCGCCGGTGAGATGGGCCATCTCGTGTTCCAGGTCGCGCAGGCGATGGGAGAGACGGTGCAACTCGGCGAAGGCCAGTTCGGCTTCGTCCAGGACGCTGTTGGCCGGGTCGAAGGCGGGGTCTTGCGTGAGATAGCCCATCCTGACGGATCGGCCGATGGAGGCGACGCCGGCGTCGGGAGTGATTTCCCCGGCCAGCGTGCGAAAGAGCGTGGTTTTGCCCGAGCCGTTGGCGCCGATCAATCCGATGCGCTCGCCGCGGTAGACGTTCAGATTGAGGTGATCGAACATCACCCGCTTGCCGAAGGTCTTTTCAATATTGGTCAGGGTGGCGATGGGCATGGCAACAACGGCGGGTTTACCGCTCCAGCACTTTCACCAGAACGGCCAGGGCGGCGGCAGCAGCGCCCATGCCCAGGATGATCCAGAAGGTGATCTCGGCGGCCTGGCGCGGCACCTGTTTCATGGAAGCGCATTTGATCGACTTGTAGACGATGGCCACGCCCAGGCACAGCGGCAGCAGCAACAGATACCAGTAGTTCCAGACCGGCAGCGGCTGGAAAAATGGCTGGGTGTACTGGGCCAGGGGCGGAAAGAGGAGGTTCACCGGCGACCCTCCCGGCTGGCCCGATAGGCGCTGTCGATGATGGCCATGAGGTTGAGCATTCCGGCGACGGCGGTGTAGAGCGTGCCGATCTCGGCGACGCGGGAATGCGAGTGGGGCGTGCCTTCTTCGCGCGGGTGGTCTTCGGCGGGCTGTGCGGCCCGGACGGAGAGGTTGGCGGCAATCAGCCCGACCGGCCCGGTCATCGCCTGGGGAACGAACCAGGGCTTGTTGACGATTTCCACCAGAGGTCGGGCGTAAAGAATCCAGGTGCTTTCGCCGCGGAAGTTGCCGGGGATCATGATCGGCCGGCCCAGGTCGTCATAGCCGGGCACTTCGACGACACGGATGCCGCCGATCAGCAGGCCCATGACGAACAGGAGGATGACGGTCAGCCCCACGGTGATGCCGCGCGCCCGCTGGCCGATGGCGACATAGCCCGCGCCGGGCAGGAGCAGGCCGGCCAAGGCCACCAGCGGCGGCGAAAGGGGCGCGGAAGTTTTGGCTTGGTCCGACATTGTCGCGATACTCTACCGTATGGGGGGGAATAGACAAGCCGGCGCGGGGGCGGGTCAGGCTTGAATTTCGATCCGGCTGAACTCGTCGAGGTTGAGCATGCTCAATTCGCCGTCGTCCTTGCGGATCGTCAACCGGTCGAGCCAGAGGCGGTCGTTCTTGGCGTGGGCGAACCAACTGCCGGTCTGTCGCTGTTGGAATTCGACGACGACGCCGGAGACTTCGGCCGCCCAGGCGTGGTCGGCGCGGGAATCTGCTGGGTGACTTTCACCTTGACGCCGGCCTTGAGCTGGTTGCGGATGTCCTGATTCATGTCGGAGGATTGTAGGAGGGATGGCGAAAAAAATGTAGGGCCCGGTTAAGAAACCGCCGATGAACGCGAATGAACGCCGATAAAGATGCGATGCGGAAACCCCCTCTTTTTCGCCTCCGGCTTCTCGACATCGCTTGCGGTTTCGCGGATCAGACCCCTCTGTTTCGCCACCCTTTCCCCTCTTTTTATCGGCGGTTCCCTTTTGGAAGCACGCAGCCTTACATTCCGCGGATGATCTGGATGATGCCGGAGCGGATGAAATTGACGGCGATGGCGGCCAGGAGGACCATGACCAGTTTGCTGAAGGCGCAGGGCGTTCATGCCCAGCCAGTTGACGATCTTGCCGGCGGCCAGCAAGGCGCCCAGCAGCAGGCCGAAGTTGACGGCCAGGCCCAGGGCCGTGAGGGTGTAGCCGTACCCTTCGCGATTGGCCAGGACCAGCGTGGTGGTGAGGGTGGCCGGGCCGGCGATCAGCGGCATGGCCAGGGGGACGATGCCGACCATTTCCGATTCGTGGACCGCCGGCTTGCCGGTGATCAGCAGGTCCAGCACCGCCAGCACCAGCAGGATGATGCCGCCGGCGATCTTGAAGTCGTTTTCGGTGATGCCCAGGAAGTGGAAAGTGGCTTGGCCGAGGAACATGAAGCCGATGGAGACGATGACGGCCGTGAGGACCGATTCGAAGGTGACCTGCCGGCGTCGCTGGGGGGTGAGTCCTTCGGTGACGGAGAGGAAGACGGGGATCATGCCGAACGGATCGATCGCCACGAACAGCGGGATGAAGACTTCGAGAAATTGTTTGGCCAGGGGCATGGGGTTTAGGCTAGATTTTCTCGGTTTCGCGGAGCAGTTCCTCGTAGAGTTGGCCGATGGCCTGGGGGACGATGCGGACGTCGCCGACGACGGAGACGAAGTTGGTGTCGCCGGCCCAGCGGGGCACGACGTGCTGGTGCAGATGGCCGGGCAGACCGGCCCCGGCGCAGCGGCCGAGGTTGATGCCGACGTTGAACCCCTGCGCCGAGACGGCCCGGCGCAGCAAACGAACCGCCCGCGTGGTCTGCAATTGCAGGTCGAGGGCTTCGGCGTCGGTCAGTTCTTCCAGCTCGGCCTTGTGGCGCGGGGGCTGATGAGCAGATGGCCGTTGGTATAGGGATAGCGGTTCATCAACACGAGACTCAGCGGCGTGGTCCACAGCACCAGGCGATCATGCCGCTCGCGGTCGGTGGCGGCGGCCGCCTGACACAAAAAACAGCCGCCGGCGTCGGGCTTGTCCAAACCGCGGATGTAATCCATCCGCCACGGCGCGTAAAGCGTGGGCTTGTCCATAACCACATCCTAAAGGGCGCGGGGGAATTGGGAAAGAGGCGGAGGATTTTGGATTTTGGAATTCGGATTTTGGATTGGAAGAGGCTATCGTGAGCCGTCTATAAATCCAAAATCCGCACTCCAAAATCCAAAATAGATCAGGCGGCGGTTTCGGTATCCGGGGTTTTCGGTATCACAGGCTCGGTTCGGGCGGGGGCCATCTTCAGCACTTCCCTGGCCAAGGCGCGGTAGTCGGCTGCGCCGTGGCTGGTGGGTTCGTACTTGAGAATGTTCTGCCCGAAGCTGGGGCATTCGGCCAGCTTGATGTTGCGGCGAATCTTGGTCTCGAAGATACGGGCCTCGGCCCACGGCAGCGGCTTGCCCTTGGCCGATTCGATGAAGCCGTTGAGGTCGTTGACCACCTCGACGGAAAGCCGGGTCTGCGGGTCGAACATGGTCAGGATGATGCCGCTGACCCGGAGCTTGGGGTTCACACGCTGGCTGACCAGATGCACGGTCTCCAGCAGTTTGCCCACGCCCTGAAGGGCCAGGAAATGCGGCTGCATCGGGATCATCACCTCGTCGGCGACGGCCAAGGCGTTGATCGTCAGCAGCCCGAGGCTGGGGGGGCAATCCATCAGAATGAAGTCAAAGTCGTGCTCGGCGGCTTCGAGGCGTTTTTTGAGCAACTGCTCGCGTCCGGGGATATGGACCAGCTCGATCTCGGCGGCGGCCAGGTCGATGGAGCTGGGAACCAAAGCGGTGTGGTCATCCACCTTGTGCATGGCTTCCAGGAAGCTGCGCTCTTCCACCAGCATGTGGTAAAGGGAAATGAGTTCGGGGGAAGGGTCCAGGCCGTAGTTGATGGTCAGGTGGGCCTGGGGGTCCATGTCGATCAGGCAGACTTTCTTGCCGCGCTCGGCCAGGGCCGCGCCCAGGTTGACGGTGGTTGTGGTTTTCCCCACGCCACCCTTTTGGTTCATCATGGCGATAATTCGCATACGACCGGCTCCATTTTTCAATGGGCCAATTCTCACGCAATCGGCGGCGTATGACAAGCCGGACGCGAAAGAGAAATTCGTTGAACCGCCAAGACCGCCAAGAAAGAAAAGTCAGAATGATGAATGATGAACGATGAAGGTGGAAAGAAGAGCAGTTAATAAAAGCTGGTTTTCTTCCTCCTTCATAATTCATCATTCATCGTTCATCATTCTCTTCTCTTGGCGGCCTTGGCGGTTCAATGTTTTCCAACAAAAATGCCGCCCGAAGAGGGCGGCATGGGGAAAGTCTTGCGAGTTTGATGCAATCAGGCCGGACGGCGACGACGGACCAGCAGGCCCAGGCCGGTCATCGCGGCCAAGCCCAGGAAGGAGGGTTCGGGAACCTCGGCGGCCACAGTGGTGCCGGAGAAGTTCACTTCCGTGTTCGGCTTGAGCACGATGGTGGTGATGCTGGTCAGAGCAAAGGGCGTTATTCCGCGGGTGAAGGTTTGCTGGAGAGCGATGTCGCTGGTGGCGAGGGTGGAGGGGCTGCTGGGCGAGGTATATGACAGCGGGCCGGCCAGAACATTGGTGCCCCAGGCCAGATTGGTGGGGCTGGCGTAGCTGTTGAAGGTGATGGTGTTGCCGGCTTTGGATTTCAGGAGGGTTAGGCCGTAGGTGCTGTCCAGCGTCATTTCCGCGCCGGCGTTGCCGCCGCCGAAGAAATCGGTCTGGGTGACTTTCAGGACGATTTGCTTGGTTTCCGTGGTTGAGGAGTTTTTACCGATCAATTGCACCTGGAGGCTGTTTTCATCGGCCGAGCCGGGGTTGTTGGACGAGACGCCGACGAGGGTGGCGGCAAAACCGTTCAAGGTGAACGAGGAGTTGATGGCGTTCAGGTCGCTGACCGTATCGTTGGCCAGGTTGTCCGTAACAGTGATGGAAGAAGTAGCGCCGACGGTAGGGGCGATGGTCTTGACGCTCAGCTCAAACATCAGCGCGGCGTGCGCAGTTGAAATGACCAGTGCCAGAACGAGGCACGACACCACCAATGAATATTTTCCCGCGGCTGATTTCATGTTCATGATCGCCCTCGCTCTTAACGCCATCCAATAACAGAAGTGGCAGCTATGCCCACGTTATATTAGCAACCTCGGCTATGGGTTCAAAGCTTAATCTTGTAAATTAAGCCTAACGCCGAAGGTTCCCAATCGATCAGCCTATTTGGCCTTAAGACTTATCGGCTCAAGGGGATAGAAGCTTTATTCACATCCGGAAAGGTCAAACCTTCAGGTCGGCGCTGGCCTAATTGCGTCCGATAGCGCCGGCGGATGGGCTCGATGGTATCTTGGATAAACTGTAACGTTTGTTCCGGCGATCTACCGATAAACTTAGATGTTTCCAATACTTGCGCTAAATTTACTGCCGAAAAGGCCGGATCCGATAACAATCGTTGGATCAGGTCGTTGGGCTTGCCGTGCAGCTTGACCTGCTCGGCGGCGGCGAGGGAATGCCGACGGATCAGCTCGTGCAATTCCTGGCGATCTCCGCCGGCGCGGCAGGCGGCCATGAGGATTTCCTCCGTCGCCATGAACGGCAACTCGGCGTTGACGGCCGACTCAATCACCTTCGGGTACACCACCAGTCCCCGGCAGACGTTCACCACGATCTGCAGCGCGCCGTCAATGGCCAGGAACGGTTCGGGGATCGAAAGCCGCTTGTTGGACGAATCGTCCAGCGTGCGCTCGAACCACTGTTCGGCGGCGGTTTGCAGCGGCGAGGTCGAAAGGCTGATGACGAAGCGCGACAGGCCGGTGGCGCGTTCGCAGCGCATGGGGTTGCGCTTATAGGCCATGGCGCTGGAGCCGACCTGCTCGGCCTCAAACGGCTCTTCGATCTGCTTCATGCCGGCCAAGAGGCGGATGTCGTTGCAGAAACGGTGGACGGAAGCGGCCACGCCGGCGAGGCTGGAGACGATCTGGGCATCGACCTTGCGCGGGTAGGTCTGTCCGGTGACGGCGAAGGACTGCTCGAAGCCGAAGCGCTGGGTGACCATCTGGTCGAGCTTTTCGACTTTGGCGTGGTCGCCGTCGAAGAGGGAGAGGAAGGAGGCTTGCGTACCGGTGGTGCCTTTGACGCCGCGGAACTTGAGGGTGGCGATGCGGTATTCGAGTTCTTCCAGGTCGATAGCCAGATCCTGAGCCCAGAGGGTGGCGCGTTTGCCGACGGTGGTGAGCTGGGCCGGCTGGTAGTGCGTGTAGCCGAGGGTGGGCAGGTCTTTCCACTTCAGGGCGAATTTGCCCAGGGCGTCGATGGCGTTGGCCAGGCGCGAGGCCAGGAGTTTCATGGCGTCGCGCATGATGATGAGGTCGGCGTTATCGACGACGTACTGGCTGGTCGCGCCCAGGTGGATGATGCCCTTGGCGGCCGGGGCGGCTTCCTCGAAGGTATGCACGTGGGCCATGACGTCGTGGCGGAGGCGTTTTTCCCAGTCGGCGGCGCGGGCAAAGTCGATGACGTCGAGCCTGGCTTCCATCTGTTGCAGCGCTTCGGGGGTGATGCGCACCAGGCCCAGCTCGCGCTGGCAGCGGGCCAGTTCCAGCCAGAGCCGCCGCCACAGCCCGAACTTATGCTGGGGGGAAAACAGCCGCAGCATCTCCTTGGAGGCGTTGCGGGAAGCGAGCGGGGATTCGTACGTGTCGTAGGATGTAGTCATAGCGAGAGGGATTGTATGGGATTGGCCGGGATTGAAAAGTGATCTGCACGGCAAGGGCCGCCGGGGCGGGGAAAAATTTGGTTGGCCGTTGGGGCCAAGGTGAGCTTGGGGCGATACAATCAACGGCCATGACCACGATCACGACCGACGTTGCCGTTATTGGGGCCGGACCCATCGGGTTGGAATTGGCCGTCGCGCTGAAGCGGGCGAAGGTGGACTACCTGCATTTTGACGCCCGCCAGATCGGATACACGATCTCGTGGTTCCCGCCGCAAACGCACTTTTTCAGCTCCAACGAGCGGATCGCCATTGCGGGCGTGCCGCTGCAAACGCCGGATCAGACCAAGGCCACGCGGGAACAGTACCTGACTTATCTGCGCACGGTCGTGCAGCAGTTTGATCTGCAAATCCACACTTACGAGCCGATTACCCATATCGAGCGCCACGGCGAAGAGTTCGTGCTGACGACCCAATCGCAGGCCGGGCGGGGCGTGTATCGGGCGCGGCGGGTGGTGCTGGCGACGGGGGGAACGGCGCGGCCGCGGTTGCTGAACATTCCGGGGGAGGATTTGCCGCACGTGAGCCATTATTTTCAGGAGCCGCACGATTATTTCCGCAAGCGGCTGCTGATTGTCGGCGGGCGCAATTCGGCGGTGGAGGCGGCGCTGCGTTGTCATCATGCCGGGGCACAGGTGTCGCTCAGCTACCGTCGCGAGCGGTTTGATGCGGCGCATATCAAGTATTGGCTTTTGCCGGAGATCAATGCGCTGATCGAATCCGGGCGGGTGCCGGCGTATTTCCAGTCCCGGCCGATTGAGATCACGGGCACGCACGTGGTCCTGGCGGACTCTGACGGGCAGCGCCGCGTGGTGCCGGCGGATTTTGTCCTGCTGCTGACGGGTTACGAGGCGGACATGAGCCTGGCGGCGATGGCCGGCATCAAGCTCCAGCAGCCGGGGGACGTGCCGACGTATGATCCGCATACCATGGAGACGAACATCCCGGGCCTGTACATCGCGGGGACGACGGTGGGGGGGACGCAGGAGAAGTACCGCGTGTTCATCGAGAACTGCCACGTACACGTGGATCGTATTGTCGCTTCGATCAAGCACGCGCCGCCGCCGCCCGAGCCTGCGCCGCTGGCCCGGCCGGAGAGTTGATCGGACGCTATAATTGCTGTGGCCATGAGTGATCTGAGACCACTGGGTTTGGGATGGGGCCGTCTGCCCTTGCGGCAAGGCCAGGGCAGCGAACACGTCATGCTGCGCCACCCGCTGCATCGGGTGTTGGCCTTTACCCGGCGGTCGATCCATGACGTGGTCAATGATCCGATCGTGAAAAACGAGGTGCTCGGCTACTACAAGCTTCACAAGCAAATCCAGCGCAGCGGCGAGATCACCGAGTTGGAACGCTGGTGGAACGGTTGATAAAGCTGTAGACAGAACTTGCGGCCTTGTGGTAATTCTGCACACTTCATTTAGAGTAGATTTTGAGCGGGTTCGGGTTTACGTAAAGCAGGGTTATCGTGTCGCATTGGATGGATTACGCCGTGTTCGTTTTGTACGCACTGGCCGGGCCGGTGACGTGGGTGTTTTTCGGCATTGCGCTGTTCAAGGGCGCAAGCGCATGCTGCTGGTTCGGCGGCCGGCGCTGCCTTTGCCCAGCCCGGCGCCCAAGGCCACAATTCTGATTCCCGCCAAGGACGAAGGCGAACGCATTCGCGACTGCATTCAGTCGGCGCTGGATCAGGACTATCCCGACTTTGACGTTATCGCCATTGATGACCGCAGCGAAGATTGCACGGGGCGGATCATGGATGAAATGGCGGCGGAGAATTCTCGCTTGCGCGTGCTGCATATTCATGCGGACAATCCGCCTCCGCCGGGCTGGACGGGCAAGTGCAATGCGCTGCACCAGGCGGTGGGCGGCGCCGACGGGCAATGGCTGCTGTTCGTCGATTCCGACGTGGTTTTGCGGTCGGATGCACTGCGGGCCACGCTGGCTTACGGGCTGGCCAAGGAGTGCGATCTGGTGACGCTGCTGCCCCGGCTGGAATCGCATTCGTTCTGGGAGTCGCTGCTGGTTCCGCTGGCCGGGTGCGGCATTTCCACGATGTACCTGGTGGCGTTTACCAATCACAACCACAAGCCGCACATCGCCTTTGCCAACGGGCAGTATCTGATGATCCGCCGCAGCGTGTACGACGCGATGGGCGGGCATACGGCCGTGCGCGACCGGTTCTGCGAAGACGTGGCCATCGCCCGTTATCTCAAGCCGCGCGGCTACAAACTTCGCATCTCCTGGGGCGCGGATCTGGCAGCGGTGCGGATGTACAGTTCGCTGTCGTCGATCATGCGGGGCTGGGGGCGGAATTTCTTCGCCGCCAGCATGGGCCGGCCTTGGCGGATTTTGACGGGGATCGCGTTCGTGCTGCTGAGCTGTTTTTCGGTTTATGTGGCTGCCGGACTGGGCGTGTATCGGATGATGCATCCGGTTGATCTGTTCGGCGGATGGGGCTGGCTGGGGGCGGCGGCCTTGCACTGGATTTTGATGACGCTGTTTGTGGGGCAAATGTACACTTGGAGCGGCAACCCGCGGCGCAACGCCTTCTGGCTGCCGCTGGGCGGGGTGATGCTGATCGGCATTTTCCTCAAATCGCTGCGCATGTGCGTGACGGGGAAAGTGATCTGGCGCGGGACCAGCTACTCTCATCGCATGGAGACGGATCTGGCGCCGCCGGTGTCGTAGTCATAGGCAAGGTTATTTTGAGTCGGTAAAATTTGAAGCACTTTATGACGATCACTGAATTGCAATCGCGTTTTTCCATTCCCGGGGTTGTGCGGTTTGAAGCGGGTCGGGGCGAACTGATCCGGGTGGTGATTACCACGCCGCAGGCCCAGGCTCATGTGTATCTGCATGGCGCGCATGTGACCCATTACCAGCCTGCGGGGCAGGCTCCGGCGCTGTTCATGAGCGGCAAAAGCTGGTTTGAGGCGAGTAAGCCGATCCGCGGGGGCGTGCCCATCTGCTTCCCGTGGTTCGGGCCTCGGGCGGGCGATCCGGCTTCGCCGGCGCATGGCTTTGCCCGGCTGCGGCAGTGGACGCTGGAATCGGCCCGGCAAAATAGCGACGGCTCGGTTACGGTCGTCCTCAAGCTCGTTACCGACGACGCCACGCGGGCGATCTGGCCGCATGATTTTGAGCTGCGCCACATCGTTACCGTCGGGGCGACGCTGCAGATGGAATTGGAACTGCGCAACACGTCGGCCGGGCCTTTCACGTTTGAAGAGGCGCTGCATACCTACCTGGCGGTGTCGGATATTCATCAGGTGTCGGTGGAGGGATTGACCGGCGTGACCTACATCGACAAGACGCAGGCCATGCAGCGCAAGGTTCAAGGCGATGAGCCGATTACCTTTGCCGGGGAGTTGGACCGTACCCATATCAACACCCGTTCCACTTGTGTGGCCCATGACCCGGCCGGGCGGCGGGATTTGATCGTCGCCAAAGAAGGCTCGCAGACGACGGTGGTCTGGAACCCGTGGATCGCCAAGGCCAAGGCGATGGCGGATTTCGGCGATGAGGAATGGCCGGGCATGCTCTGTATTGAAACCGCCAATGCCGCCGACAACGCCGTGAACTTGCAGTCGGGGCAGACGCACCGCATGCGCGCGATTGTTTCGGCCAAGGCGCGATAGGACGGGATTCTCTTTTTCCCTCTCCCCTCGCGGGGAGAGGGTTAGGGTGAGGGGCGAAAGTTTTGGATGCAGTTGGCGAATGTACGCCGATAGAATCCGTTACTCTCACCCCTCACCCCGGCCCTCTCCCCTCGCGGGGAGAGGGGGAAGGAGTGGGATTGTTTAAGGAACGCTGTACGGAAGGCCGCGTATGGACCATCCAGTAGCCATCGTGACGGGAGCCGGACGGGGGATCGGGCGGGCGACGGCCGAGTTGCTTGCCGGTCAGGGGTATCGGGTGGCGCTGGTTTCACGATCCGAGGCGGAATTGAACGAGGCGGCAGAGGGGATGAATCAGGCGCTGCCCATTCCGGCGGATGTAACCGAGCCGGAGGATGTGCGGCGGATTATCGAAACGACCCTGGAGCGGTTCGGCCGGATCGATGCACTGATTAACTGTGCCGGGCAGGCCCCGGTTCGCACGCTGGAACAGATGAGCGTGGACGAGTGGCGCGGCGTGATCGATACCAACCTGTCGGCGGTGTTTTACCTGTGTCAGGCGACTTGGCCGACGTTTCGGAAGCAGCGGGGGGGCGTGGTGGTGAACATTTCCTCGCTGGCCTGCCGCGATCCGTTCCCCGGCCTGGGCGCATACGGTGCGGCCAAGGCGGGGTTGAATCTTCTGGGATTGGCGCTGGCCCGCGAAGGCCAGGCCATCGGCGTACGCGTCCACACCGTCGCTCCGGGCGCGGTGGAGACGGCCATGCTCCGAAGCATCCTTACCACGGAGCAATTCCCTTCGGAGATGACGATGAGCCCCCAGGAGGTGGCCCGCGTCATCGCGCAGTGCGTGCAGGGCGACTTGCAATATTCCAGCGGCGAAGTCATTTTTCTGCATAAGACGGTTTGAGAAGAAGAACGCAACCGAAGAGAAGGCAGAATTATGAATGATGAACGATGAAGCAGGAAGAAAGCCGTTATATAAACTGCTCTTCTTTCCTCCTTCATCATTCATAATTCATCCTTGTCTTCCTTGGCGGTTAAGAATTCTTTTTTTTGGGAGAAAACATGCACGGGCATCGGGTGATTCGGTTGGGCTTTGGCGTGGTGGTGTCTCTTCTTTGGCTGGCGGGGCTTTCTGCCTCGCTTGAGGCGCGGGTGGTGGCGTTTGTCGGCGGACGCGGGCCGGCCTCGCCCGGAATGGTCAATCTGCCTTATACCGTTCCCGATAATTCCGGCAATTCCTGGATGGTCTACCACGGCGGCTGGCTGCAGCAGCAGGGGAACCAGCCGCTCTACAGCCAGGGGGCGATGCTGAACATCAACGGCCGCCAGCCGTCGATGAACACCAACCAGGCCCGGCTGGATGAGAAGACCGAGGAACTGGTCATCGAGAATCTCAACGCCAACGGCGTAAGCGTCACCCGCCGGATTTACTTCAACCGCGATGAGGGCTACGTCCGCTACATCGACGTCTTGAAGAATCCGCAGAAGCAGGACGCTACCGTCAACGTCTCCCTCCAGAGCAATCTGAACTGGGGCATTCAGGCGTCGCAGAATATTTCCGACCCGCGCAAGAAGAGCCAGGACATCGCCTGGGTCGGTCAGACCGGCGCGGGGCGGTCGGTTTTGGAGGTGTACGCCGGAAAGAACGCCAAAACCGTCCCCGCCATCAACTGGCCGGCCAACAACAACGCCGGGGGTATGCAGATGCAGTTGACCATCCCGGCCGGCAAGGAGCAGGCCGTCATGCACCTGCACCTGATCGTGGCCACGATGGAAGCGGGCGCGAAGTTCGTCAACGATCTGAAGGAAGCCAAACTGCTGCAAGCCATTCCCGCCGAACTGCGCAAAATCATCGTCAATTTCTCGGCCGGGCAAAACTTCATCGGCGATTGCGAAATCCTCCGCGGCGATCTGTTCGACGTGGTGGAACTGCGCAGCGGCGACCAGCTCAAAGGCACGATCCAGGAAACCGTCTACAAGCTTTCCACCTTCTACGGCACCCTCGATTTGCCCGTCTCCCAGGTCGTCGGGCTGCTCAACGTGGGCGACTTCCGCCCGCGGCAACTGCTCGTCCTGGCCGACGGCCAGATCTTCGGCGGCCGGCTCCAGAGTGATGTGCTTCGCCTGCAACTGTCCAGCGGTCAGGTGACGCAGATTCCGCTGAGTCAGATTTCGCGCATGGGTTACCGCAAACGTCCTAACGAGCCGGAAGAATGGACGTTTGACAAGCCCTTGGTTCTGATGCGCAGCGGCGACCGCGTGGGCGTGCAGATGCCCGCCGCCGCCATCCCCGTCAATACCCGCTACGGGCTGATGCAACTTCAGCCCCAGACGATCGCCGCCATTTACTTTCAGTGTGAGGAACATGGGGTGCATGAGATTTATCTGACGGATGGGAGTCGGTTTGCCGGGCTGGTCGGGGTGGATCGCTTTGACATGAAGCTGGCCGATGCGCCCAATCAGGCGGTGGCGTTTCCGCTGGGGGCGATTGGCCGGATGCAACTGGCGGGCAAGCCTGCCGACACGGACGATTCGGCCCCGAATCTGGCCCTGGCCAACGAAGACGTGCTGGTGGGCGTTTTGCAGGGGCAGATCAAGCTCGATACCGCTTTTGACACGCTGACGCTGAACGGGCCGGAGATCAAGCGATTGGTTCATCCGAAGGATTCGGCTTTGGACGTGCAGGTGACGCTGTGGGATGACTCGGTCGTCAGCGGTCAGTTGCAGCAGCCGGATTTGGATTGCCTGCTGGGCTGCGGCCTGCAGGTGAAGGTGCCGGCCGCGCTGGTGACGGAATACAACCAGCCCCTGCCGCAGCCTTCGCCCGGCGTAATCGAAAAGATCAAGGCGATTGTCGCCGATTTGAACGCCGAGGATTGGAAGCAGCGCGACCAGGCCGAGGCCCAATTGATCTCACTGGGGCAGGCGGTTGTCGGGGTAATCAAACAGATGCGCCCGACCCAGCCCCCAGAGGCGCAGCAGCGGATCGATTCGGTGTTGAAACAACTATCGAAACGGACGGGCAAGGCCAAGGCTGCAATACCAGCGCCGGTTCAGCCGGCGATGGTTGAATAGGGGCGAGCGTCGCCCCACGGGCGGCGGCGAAACAAAGGGGTGTAACGCTTACGGAGGGGATGACTTTTCGTAGCACGGGCATCCTTGCCCGTGGCCTGCGGTACTCCGCAGGCATTGCCCGGTACGCCGGGCTAATCAGCCCAGGCGACAGCGGTCTTACCCTCCCCTTTATCAGCCACAGATGGGGCACCGATGAACACAGATAAGAAGAGCAAAAGATCAAACCGATGATTCGCCGTACCTCTTTCGACTTAAGCTATCTCATCGGTGCTTATCTGTGCCCCATCGGTGGCTGAATTTCTACGGCCGATGCCGGTGAGTACACCGGCCACGGGCAAGGATGCCCGTGCTACAAAAGAAGGTGCCCTCCGTAAGCGCTACACTCAAACGAAGAAGGGATTGATCGTTCTTTGCGAAGAGGAGATGTTGGGTTATCATTATTACCGTAGTGCTTCCGGCCCGCGTAAAATTGTTGAACCAAGGGAGCCGGAGGAATGCCGCGACTGAGGACGAATCGGTCGCGGATGACAATTTGAATTGACGCGCGAGCGTCAAGACGCTGGGTCGGGAAAAAACCGCCAAGTTTGATGTACGAAACCAGTGCCTTGAGGCCGCGCCCCGCAAGGGCGCCGGCCAAGGTACGTTTCGTACGCCCCTTGGCGGGGGCTTCCCGAGCGTCCTTGGTTCGGCGCTCTTTTTTGCCTTGGGTATGCGGGCAGGGTGGGGTACATGGGCGGTAATACGGCATCGGAAGTCGCCTCCGCGACGAAAGCCCCGTTGTTCACGGAAAAAGAGTGGGCCGAGATATCTTCGGCCTTGCAGTTCTCACCCCAGCAAAGCCGCATCGCGGCCTTGCTGCTGGATGGTCTGGGGGATAAACAAATCGCGCATTACCTCGGCATCGCGGTTCCCACCTTGCGTACTCACATCAGCCGCATATTCGTCCGCCTTGCGGTTTCGGATCGGGCGGAACTAACCCGCCGCGTGTTTCAGGAGTTTCGCTACGGATGTCATCACGGCAAATGTCATCGCATGCGATGACATTGAAATTGCCGACTTGTGAGCTTCCCGGCCAAATCGAGAATGTCGAGCGGTAAATATCGCCTCTATGGCCATTTACCACGTTGAGCCAATGAGTTCATCAATTTCTTCGACGACCTTCTTTTTGCCTTGGGTATGCGGGCAGGGCGGGGCAGGCATGTGCGGCGACGAGGTATCGGAAACCAAACCGGCGAATAAATGTCCGTTGTTTTCCGACAAGGAATGGGACGAGATATCCGCGGCCTTGCAGTTCTCGCCTCAACAGAGTCGTATCGCGGCCTTATTGATAGACGGCTTGGGTGACAAACAGATTTCGCATTGCCTCGGCATTGCGGTCCCCACTGTACGAACGCATATCAGCCGAATATTCGCCCGTCTCGGAGCCGCAGATCGAGCCGAATTGACGCGCCGCGTCTTCCAGGAATTTCGCAGTGGGTGTCGTCGAGGTCGATGTCATCGAATGCAATGACATTAGATTTGACGACGTGGCGAACTGAACATCAATCCGGACAATAGGGTTATACAAGTCCAGCACAGGGAGGTTTGCCGCGTAAACTGCTCGGAAATTTCGGTTATCCCTTCTTTTTGTCAGCTTGGTTTCATCAACAAGGAGCTTTATATGTCTCGGACAAAATTACTCGCGATTGTTATTTGTGTCATTGCTCTCGCCGGAACGCTCACGTTCGCATTGGCTGGATCAAAGGATGCCGTCACTTCAAAAGCCTGCCTATGTCAACACCATGACATGGCTTCATCGGCAGCAATTCCCCTGAGTGTTTGCCAGTCCTGCAAAGGCAGCGGCAATGGTCCATTTGCATGTATGACGTGTAAGGGAACTGGCGTGTTCGGCGGGTCTACTTGCAGTTCCTGCAATGGCCGAGGTCGCAGTAGGTGCAGCTCATGCGGTGGAACAGGTCAACGGTAGTCGGAAACGTATTGGAGCAGGCGATTTGCTTGCAATGCAAGCAAATCGCCTGCTCTTATGTTTTGAAAACTCGCCGTACGGCGGCACGGGTGGCCATCTGGATATCTTCCCAGCCGCATTCACTCAGCTCCATTATCTTATGCCGTCACTGGCTTTTTCGGGATGACGGTGATTTGGCCGTTGTTTTCCAAGACGGCAAAGCGCACGTCCTCCACGCCGGCGCAGCTTTCGGATCGCAAGGCTGCGTCCAGTTCGTGCATGGTCAGTTGGACTTTCCGCATGGCCTTCCGGTCCACACGGCCGTCGTGTACGAGGATCACTGGCCGACCTTCTATCAAACCCTCGATGGTTTTGCTGCGGTAGGTCAGCCAGCCTGCGAGCCAGTTTATTCCCACTAGGGTGCAGGATAGCACGATGCCGCCGGTGACGCTGTTGTCGCCGCCGTTCATGCTGTTTTGGACGGCGTTGCTCAACACCAGCAGCAGCACCAGGTCGAAGGGGGCGAGCTGGCCGACCTGCCGCTTGCCGGTCAGCCGCAGCAGCACCAACAGGAACAGGTAAACGATGACGGCACGGGCGACAAACTCCCACCAATGAGGCAGCGAAATGGTCCACATGATCGTTCCTTGGTTCGAGACAGCGATATGGGATGGATTTATTTCAAAGGCGAAACGTTCCCATTCCCGTTGCATTCTCGCAATTGTTCGGAATTATCGCAAGAATTTAACGCGAATCTCGACGGATTGCTGAAGGGTTCGTTTGTGGATATCCGCAGCTTCGCTTCGTTGCGCAGCGGCGTAGCGCAAGGGGATGTGAGTTTCCTGGTTTTACGCTGACGCGAAGGGGCCTTGGGGGTTGGCGGCGGCGAGCTGGGCCAGGGATTGCTCCACGGACTTGATGCCGTCGTTGTCGGAGAGGATTTCCAAAGCGCGCTCGAGGCTTTCCAGTTCTTCCTTGCTGATCATGACGCAGGTTTCGTGCGATCCGCGGCGGGTGATCTCCACCCGGCGGCGGCCCTGGGCAACCTGGTCGTATAACCGGGCCAGTTCCCGGCGGGCGCGGGTGACGTCCAGCGTGTGGGTGTGAAGGTTCTCTTGGGACATGGTTTTTCAACTCCTGATGGGTTCATGCGGCCGCCGATACAACTTGGCGGCTCCACTAGTGGGTATGTTCCGGCAGGCAAAAGGTTCGCCGCAATTGTGGAATTGTCGGGCGGGCCTATAGGATTGGTTTGGGGGCGATGAAGGGCTATTGTAACCGACTCTGTAGCACGGGCTTCCAGCCCGTGTCGGGAGCTGTTGTTTGCCGGCTCATCCTTTTCTAAAACCCTAAGACACGGGCTGGAAGCCCGTGCCACTTTACAGCGGCTTGCGGAACTGGACGGCCATCTCGAAGCGGCCGTTGCTTAAGGGGCGGGAGCGCACGACTTCACACAAATAGCGGCTGAGCTTGCCGGTCGGATTAGCCAATTCGATCCGGCAGGATTGGCCGACGGCCAAAGAGTCGCGCAGCAAAAAGCAAATGCCGCTGAGGGATAAATCGCGGGTGGTGATTTCGTAGACGGCGTTGGCGTTGGCTCCGTCCAACACCGTGAGCGTGGCCCGGCTTTGCATCGGCCGGCGGTTGTCATGCCGGCGATCGCGGGCCAGGAGATCGCTCAAGCCGGAGGCCGGATTGCCAGATGGGTTTGGTTGGGGAAGAGTGGTCATCGCTGCCTATGTTTATCGGCACAAATTATCGGAACCCTTCAATCCGCTGCGGCCCGGAAGGTTCTACATCCACTGGTCGCGGATCAGCTTCAGTTGCTTCCAGTCTCCTTCGCTGATCCAGTCGGGGGGATGGTCGCCGGTGCCCAGCAGTTGGGCGAAGAAGATTTCGGCTTCTTCTTCCAAGTCCTGACGGTTCTGGCCCATGGCCAGGCGGGCGGCGTACATGTCGTCCTGCTCGCTGGCCAGGCGCAACGCTTCCTGCCCGGCGTATTGACGGACCACGTTGCCCAAGACTTCGTAGAAGGCGACCATTTGTTCGTCGGCAAAGGGCGGGGCGACGCAATAGGGCTTCAGGGCGTGCTTGAAGTATTTGAGCTTTTGCGCCCAGTCCACGTGGGGGTCGAGGCCGGCGGTGATGTACTGGCCGACCTTGGCCAGCGCGCGGGCGTGGGGGTCGTTGTTCTTCTCTGCTTCGTCGATGAGGTGGACGTAGTAGGAGCTGGGCCGACCGATTTCGGGGGCCGGTACTATGGGGTGTCCCTGGGTTACCATGACCGCCTCCTGGCGCTGTGTTGCCACGCCCCAATGCCGTGACACATTTCATTTATCGGCCGTTTGCCGATTCCGCTGAATTGCATTTGGCCGAGCTGCGCAACTTCCTGGACGTGGCAATTTTTCCCGGAGTGAAAAAGAGATGAACACTCGGGCTCGCAGCGTGATCCAATATGCCATGTTACGCCGGCGATGGCAACCTCCGGGGCCGTTGTTTTGCCTTGTTTTTTCACAAGGCCGCAAGGAGCAGGGGGTTGATGGTTGACAGGGTTGGGCGGGGTTATAGGCTTTTGGGGGGTGGGATTGGTTTCCGATCCCATCCTTTTGGCGTGAGGCGTGTCTAAAGGGGTGCGGTCGTGAGCGATCGTATTTGCCGGGAGGTTGCTGTGCGGAAAGCGATTTTTGTCGTGATGATCGGGATGTTGCAGTGGGGGTGCAACCCGCCGCCCCCGCCGCGGGTGCCGGTGCCTTCGGTGACCACGCGGGCGGCCTTGCGCGAGTATGACCGGGAAAAGCCGCTGCCGGATCAGTCGGCGTACGAGGACATGCGGCTTCAACCGGCGTATGACGATGCGCCGCTGGTGATTCAGCGCCCGCCGGAACAGCGGGCGTTTGTGGAAACCTACCGGCGGGTGGGCCAGCCGCGGATCGCGGTTTTCGTCAACCGCACCCTGGATGGCAATCTGGTTCCCGTGGCCGTGAACGATCCGGTCGTCAGCGCCGACCTGACCCGCCGGGCGACCACCGGCGTCAGCGTCGAGCAGCGCAGCGCGGCCGGGTATGGCGGATACTATGGCGGCGCCCATCGCGACACCACCGACCGTTTTGAAACCAAAGGCCCCGGCGAATACCGCGAGAGCGTGGCCGTGTATCTCAAGCCGGGGCAGTATGACGAAGTGCAGGCCAAGAGCCTGGACTACGAGGCGATGGAAAACATCCTCACCGACTGGATCGCCTGCAACGGGCAGGTGATGGTGATGTCGCCGCTGCTGGTTCGGCAGCGTTTGACGGACCAGCAGGTGCAGGAGTTGCAAAGCGGCCGGCCGCAGGTGCTGCGCGAATTGGCCCAGCAGTTGGACGCGGACATTTTGATTCAGGTGCAGTCGCATCCGACCAAGCAGACCCGCGAGGGGTTGCAGGTGCGGGTGATTGCCGAGGCGATGAACGTCAAAGGCGGGCAATCGATCGGCCGGGCGGTGGTGGACGTGCCGCCGCCGCTGGAGAAGACGCAGATCAACCGTTACACGCGTTTTCTGGCCCGCAAGCTGATGGACGATATGACGCAGGCTTGGGTAATGCCGCTTCCGGCGCCAACGCCGGAAGCTGCCCCTGCGCCAACGCCTGCACCCGTCCCGGCTCCGCTTCCCGTCCCTGCTCCGGCTCCGGCGCTGCCGCGGCCTTTGCCGCCGGCGACCCAGCCGTGATCGAGTTTGTTGTCGAGCGACGCGAATTGAACAGCGAGGTTGCGATGAAACTGAAATATCCGTTGATATTGTTGGGGCTGGTGGTGTTGTCGGGTTGCGGCGTTGAGCCGCCGTTGCAAGGCCGGCAGGATCCGTATCCGCCGCCGCAGATCACGTTCGTGGACGGGGATTTGCGCAAGATGACACCCGTGGGCATGCCGATCCTGACCCGCGACGAGGGCGGCCTGTTGCACGTTGCGGTTCCCATCCGGGCCGATACCGATCGCACGTTGTTCATCGATTACCGCGCGACTTTTGTCGATCGCAACGGCCAGCTTCTCAGCCAATCGTCCTGGCTGCCGAAGGTACTGTCGCCGCACGTGCCGGACCAGATCATGGTGAATTCAATGAGCCCCCGGGCGGCCGATTTTCAGTTGGATATCCGCTATTCCAAGTGAGGGTTGGCAGGCTGAAGCAGGGACTGATTTTTTCCCGCGTGTTGTAAAGAAGTAGAAATGTCACCCTGTAATACGGACCAGGATTGAAGTGCGCGCTCCATCCATGAACAGCGGCAGAGGCTCTTGAGGGTCGGCTCATCGAGTTGGCTGTAGGCCTGGTCGGTCTTGCGGAGCAGGTCCACGTAGTCTTCAAAGACCTGGTTGGATAGCCAGTGGCTGCGCAGGTACTGCCAGATCCGTTCCGCAGGGTTCAGTTCCGGCGAGTACGGCGGAAGCGGCATCAGGGTCAGGTTGGGCGGAACCTGCAAGGCCTTGGCCACGTGCCAGCCGGCATTGTCCAGCACCAAGACCCCATGCTCCTGCGGCCCCAGCATACCGCCGAGCCCGGTCAGGAACCGGTTCATCAGATCGGTATTCACCGTGGGCGTGAGCATCGGCCGACCCATTCGTCCACGAAGCGGGGCGAGCGGCCGATCTGCCGGGCGATCTCCTCGCCTTGGCGGTTTTGCATCGCCAGCAGCACGGCGCGATACCGGTCCCGCTGCAAGGCGTGGGGTTCCCGGCGGACGCATTGCTCCAGCGTCTGCAAGTCGGTGGGATCCTTGAGTGTCACAAGCATGGCAAGCCTCCTGGCTCGCCATAGTCTGCCATAAACCCGCCCCGGGCGCTACCGAACAAGCGCCGAACCGCTCGCGGGTTTCAATCCTGATCCGTATTAGTCCTCCCCCTTCTCGTTTCGCCGCCGCCCACAGGGCGGCACTGGCTGTACCCAACCGGAGCGTCGCCCTGCGGGCGGCGGCGAAACGGGGCGGGGAGCATGCCCCCTGCTTTCGAGGTGAATGGTTGGTTCGCGCTCTTTTGGAAAGGATTTTTTAACCGCAGAGGACGCGGAGGGGCGCAGAGGAGTTGGGTTTGTTTTTTATCACGAAAGCGAGTTTTTGAGCGGATTGGGCGGGTTTTTTTGGCTTCGTTTGTAACAGGTCGCTTGGCGATCCGGACGACGCGGCGGGAGATTTTCCCTTCTATAGACACGCCGGCGTATCACGAAAGCGGGAAATTGTGTGCCGGGGCGAGGGTTTCACGCGGGCGGAAGGCGGCGGGAAAAATGAAGCTTGGCCCCGGTTATGACTGACCCTTTTTCCCATTTCGAAGTACTGCGGCTTTCTTTCTGGCACGGGTTTGGGCGGCTTTCAGGCCAGCGGCGCGCCACTTGCGCGTGAAAGCGGCCTTTATGCCGGGGCCGATCTGTTGCTTTTGGCGCTGACGCCGGGTGAGGGCGGCTTTTCTGCCGGCGTCTTTCATCCGCTTGGCCCAGCGGGCTTCCTTGGGTTGGTCCCGCATGGCAACAATCGTGGCCTGGGGAATCAGATCCAGATCGTACATCTTGTGGCAAGTGGGACACAAAATGGCCAGGTTATCAATGCTGTTGTGGGAGCGATCGCAATCCAGGTGAGCCACTTCCAGGACAGCCCGAACGCCGAAGCCGCAATGGACGCACACCGGCGCGTAATGATTAAACGCCATCCGCCGATAATCGACGTGCTTACCCATAGAAGTCTCCCACAAGGATACGCATCATCCTCGCGGGGCGTTTATTCTTCAAGCCGAAAGGGGAAATGCGCACGTCCGGCTCCTCAAATATCAGTGATGGCCCGTTTTCTTTCCCCCCCCCTGCTTGGTCCCTATTTGCCGGGAACGCAAGATGCCAACTTTGCAAACGCCTCCCGGGGATTCAGGTAGCCCAGGCATGACATCGGAGCTTTGTTCAGTGCAGACCATACGTCGGGGAGTGAATGTCCATCGGCTAAGGCATATTGTGCCAAATGGACCAGATCAACCATGGAGCCGGTGACGGCGCGGTTCAAGGACTTGGCGAAGATGGCGTGGCCGGCGCAGGGTGCAATGGTGGCGTCGAAAATGTGGGCGTAGCCGTCGCGATGGAGAAGCGAGGCGATGGCGATGAGGCATTGTTTTGCGAAAGATTCGGGACGGGTAAGCCCGCGGGCCGGCATGACAAGGGAGTAGAGCGAGGCGGTGTTGGTCAGAAGAATGCCGGGAACCCGGCCGGCCATGAAGAGATTGGCACTCCAATCGGCCAAGGGGTTGGGGTCGCGCGGAACATCGGCCGCGGGCGTGACGGCGAGCCTGGAAGCGAGTTTGGTGGTGACGCGGTAGATCATGCGGGGGTGGATTCTAACAGCGTTCTCGTTCTGATTCCCGCCCTTTTTAACGATCACAAATGGGGAAATTAAGCCGGCCCCATTTGGCTGCCCGTCACCTGTTTAGGTGATGTTCAATTCTTGCATTTGGATTTGCCGGGTGGGAGAATGGGAACAGGAATGGGTTGGCAAGTCGATGACGCAATAGCCTATGGGAGAAGGAATGACTGACACAGATCAGATGGAAACCGCGCCACATGACAAGAGCCACCGGGGCAATGCAAGCCAGTTCTTTATCGCCGGGGAGCTTTGTCGGCGTGGGGTTGTCGCCGTAGTGACAATGGGCAATTCTCCCAATACAGACATCCTTTGCAGCAATGCCGCCGGGACGCGATTTGCTCACATACAGGTGAAGACCTTCATTCCGGGGACTCGCACTTGCAGTGTTGGCTTGAACGCCGCAAAAAGCTATGGCGACAACTTCTTCTGGGTTCTGGGAGGGATTCCGGAACCGGGTTCTGATGGATTTCAATACTACATCATTCCGGCGAGGGAAATGGCCAAAAACATCTCCGAGTGCTTTGACCTTTGGCTCAAGGCCCCGGGGAAGGACGGTCCCCATGACCCGGAAAACAAAATTCGCACGGTTCATCTGCCGCCGCGCACATGCAGGAATGGATGGGACATTACCCCATACTTGAACAAGTGGGAAACCATTTTGAAATGTCTGGAAGTCGAAGCTGGGACTTAGCTGGAATGGGCGGTAACCAGCTATTGTCTGCTACGTCCCTATTTTAATTGCCAGAGTGCAAAGTCAGTCCAACCATTGGTGGTAAAATATGCCTGATCCAATCTTATCAATGAACACTGCCGAAACTGCCGTTGTTGCAAAAGTGCCGAAAGAAGCTTTCAAGGCAATGTTCTACTTGTTTGCTGGAAAGCCAGACTCTCGCGTCAAGCTATTTAATCGACGCGTTGTTGTTCAGCATGAGGACATCAGGGACTTAAGCCGAAAAATTACAGATAAACTTAATCTCCATCAAATCGATAAGATTATAGTCACGGCAGTTGTACGTTTTGACAAAGAAGAAAGTGTAGAGTTTGGGACATGGGCTGAATTTGAAAGCTTTGATTGGAAGATGCCATATGTCACACAGTCCATTTCCTTGAAGTGGGATTTTATGATCAAGTTGCCTGCTTTTGCCATAGAGCAGCGACATATGCTTACGGTTCGCCTATCAGCAGCACCACGCCCCAATGAAGTATTACAGATGATCATGTCTCAAGATCCTGATGATGGTGATATTGACGATAAGATTGGCCTTTGTGTTGCTCGTGTTGACTTTATATCCCACCGCTTGGCCGATGAGTTAATCAATGTTGTCGAAGAGTGGAATTTGGCTCTTCGGCAACCGACGTACGCCAGCGGGTGGTTTTGTAAGCTGGAGACAGTTGATAAGTGGATTGCCCGAGCTGTCCATTATTCGATTCCAATATTCATCACTGCACTTGCATGGACTTACTTAGGGAGAGTGATATCGCCATCGGCAAGTGCAGCATCTTCCGGTGATGTTGTTACGCTAATTCGCTGGCTTCTCGTTTCAATATTAGCATTATACTGCTCAATCAGATTTAGCCATCTCTTAGCCACCCGCTGCTTCCAAGCTATCAATTCGTATGGGGCATACATCCCATTTCATCTCACGCGGGGCGATGCTAACCGTGCAGATGAGCTTAAGAGAAGAAATGATAAGCAGATTCTCATGTTTGGACTTAATTGTGGCATTGCATTGCTGAAGGCGAAAAGGGGTCATAAGCCATTTACGTAAATCGTAACTTTTATCCCATTTCATGACGAATAGTAAAAAAGGCTTACGACTCCTTTTTTCTCATCTCTCTTTCATTGAGCGACTGGCATAAAGGGGATGGCATTGATACCTAACGTGCGACATTTATCGATACTAATAAGTTTGTACCCGGGAGTTCCGGGCGTATGAAGCTGCGTCCATTCCTTCCGGAGTCTATCACAGCCGACTTGGACTGCCGCTCGGAATGAGTTGTGAGATTTTTCCTCAATGTAATTTTTTTGAAGAGCCAAAAGCAGCTTGTCTTTTGGGATCTTCAGGGTGATGCTCCCAATCATAGTAGTTTCCAGTCCCTCAAGCGTCTTATCTTCTTCATCAGTGGCGAATGCAACAAAGCAGTGACCTGGCACCAAAACCAAATACGAATGGATGCCGATCTGTCGCAATGCCGAAGCAAACAGGACGCTTCCATCGACGCAATTGGCCTGAGCATTTTCCAGAGACTGATCCAGCAATCGCACGTGCTGACTAGTGATATTTGGAGAACTGGAGGGAACGGTGGTTATGCTCGAATACTTGACGCCTCGGCGTTGTAGCACATTCCAGATCGCATAAACCTGCTGTTCAACGTCTTTTGGGTCATGGGCTTGGTAGCCCTTGAAATCGTTAACAATGCGTGCAGCCAATGCCTCATTACGCAGCTTATCTAAGAGTGGGTGCTCTTCATTTACATAGGCGGCAAACATAAATGAAAGGTCCGTCACTTTTTTACTTTTGGGGTCGGCAAAGTAAATAGGACAATCGTTGATTGATCGCAAGGTGGCTTTCAGGTTTTTCTCGCCGATGGGTTGGCCATCGACAGCCAGAGAAACGGTAATACCAAGGGGCATTGATTGTGTTGTCTTGGCGAGTTCGCGAAAGCGATAGTCCAAAGCGGGTGTAAACAGATACCGGACACCAGCTTTGGGCAGTTTAATTCTGGAGGAGGTAACGTTAAGCACTCCATCGCAGGATATTTTTACATTGGCTTCTGCGTTGTCATGCGGGCTGACAATAACCGCACCGATCAAGCCCATAGGGTCACCTAGGTGCGTGTTCTCCTGTTCCGATGTAGATCGCTTTGCGCTAAGAAGTCGTTTCAGAACCGGCAAACAGGTCGGGCAAGCCCGACCGCTAAAGGGTTCTGAAACCGCTTCTAAGAGGAGACATGACGCTATTAATCAAGGATGCCGCCATGCGAATCTTATCAGCGGTGGAATGTTTTCCGTTTGCGGGAAGCATGGCCACGGGAGTAGACGTGGTCTCTGTGGAAATCTTCACGTTGGCACACGAGATTATCATCGATGGGAAGAGGGTATCGCCGGCGGGGATGATAAACGGTGACCACTCCACCTCATCAGCCTGGCATATTGCCACCGCCAAGCCGACCAAGATGGAAGAGACTAGTATAGTACGACCGCGCATGAGGACTCCCTTTTTGTTTGCTTTTCGTAGCCTCGATTACAGACAATCTATTCGCAATGAAGTTAGCCGCAAGCAAAAGAAAAAACCAGGCAGATCAATGGCCCGGGAAAGGGTCATAAGCCAATAGATGAGCCTGATGGTAGGTGCGTGCGCTTGTACAACTCCATCAGCACTTCCTTATGTGTGATGCTCAGCCGCAGTCGCTTGGCCATAGGTTCTCCCCGCTGTTATGCCGATTCCGCCTGCGCCTTGCCCTGAATCGCCGCTGAAATTTCGGACCAGACCGCCGGGCTTATCAGCAGTAAAATCAGAGACTTGCATGATGCACCGTCATCATGTTTCACTTCTCGACAACACCATTCGCTTTATTTCACTATCGGCGGCTTCAGTGTAATAAGATGTGAAGTCTGTGCAAGAGCTTGCTATGGGAGACGGGGTAAGAAAAAGGGGCGACGCATGCGTCGCCCCTACGTGGGTTGTTGATGGGGGTTAGGCGCCTTTGGTGGCGATTTCTTCTTTGCAGCGGGTTAGGAATTCTTCGACTGTCACCGCGCCTTTGTCGCCTTCGGTGCGGTGGCGGATGGAGACGGTGCGGGATTGGGATTCCTTTTCGCCGAGAATCAGCATGTAGGGGATCTTGTCCAAGGTGGCCTGGCGAATCTTGGCGCCGATCTTTTCGGGGCCGAAATTGGTCTCGATCCGCAGGCCGGCGGAGTGGAGGGTGTTGGCAACCTCCTGAGCGTAGGGGTTGAATTTTTCGCTGATCGAGAGGACCGCGACTTGCACGGGGGCGAGCCAGAGGGGGAAGGCGCCGGCGAAATGCTCGATCAGGACGCCGATGAAACGCTCCATTGAGCCGAAGGGGGCGCGGTGGATCATCACCGGGCGATGGGGTTGGTTGTCGGGGCCGGTATAAGACAAATCAAAGCGTTGGGGGAGCTGGTAGTCTACTTGCACGGTGCCGAGCTGCCACTCGCGGCCGATGACGTCTTTGACGACGAAGTCGATTTTGGGGCCGTAGAAGGCGGCTTCGCCCTTTTCGGCGACGAAGGGGACGCCGAGGGATTCGGCCGCCGCCCGGCAGGCGGCTTCGGCTTTGTCCCACTGTTCGGGAGCGCCGACGTATTTGGTGCTGTCGGGGTCGCGCAGGCCGACGCGCACGCGGTAATCGTTCATGCCCAGGGTTTTGAAGACGATTTTGACCAGTTCCAGGCAGCCCTGGACTTCGGCGGCGAGCTGTTCTTCGGTGACGAAGAGGTGGGCGTCGTCCTGGGTGAAGCCGCGGACGCGGGTCATGCCGCCGAGTTCACCGGACTTTTCCCAGCGGTAGACGGTGCCGAATTCGGCTAAGCGCACGGGCAGGTCGCGGTAGCTGTGGGGTTCGGAGGCGAAGATGCGGATGTGCATGGGGCAGTTCATGGGCTTGAGCAGGTAGCCATCGATCTCGCCTTTTTCCATGCGGCTGGCCAGCTCGGCGCAGCTCACGCAATCCTTGGCCAGTTTGTCCACTTCCTCGCGGTCGATGAGGGGGGGGAATTGGGATTCGCGGTAGTAGGGATAGTGGCCGGAGGTTTTGTACAGATCGAGCCGGCCGATGTGGGGGGTGAAGACCTGGCTGTAGCCCTGGCGGCGGAGGTGCTCGGAGATGAAGTTTTGCAGTTCGGTGCGGACGACGGCGCCTTTGGGTTTCCAGAGGATGAGGCCTTGGCCGACTTTTTCGTCGATGGTGAAGAGGCCCAGTTGCGGGCCGAGAACGCGGTGGTCGCGTTTTTTGGCCTCTTCGATCATCTTCAGATGGGTTTCGAGCTGCTTTTTGTCGAAGAAGGCGGTGCCGTAGATGCGGGTGAGCTGCTGGCGGTCGGAGTCGCCGCGCCAGTAGGCCCCGGCGATGCTTAAGAGCTTGAATGCCTTGATCTTACCGGTATTGGGGATGTGCGGCCCGCGGCAGAGGTCGAGGAAATCGCCCTGCCGATAGAGGGAGACGGACTGCTCGCCGGCCTGGACGAGTTCGTCGATGATTTCGTCCTTGAAGCGCTGGTTTTCGCCGTGGAGACGGTCCTTGGCCTGGGAGGGGGGGACGTCTTCGCGGCCGAAGGGGAGTTGGGCGTCGATGATCCGCTGCATTTCCTGTTCGACTTTGGCCAGTTCGTCGGTGGAAAGGGGTTGGGGGAGTTCGACGTCGTAGTAGAAGCCGTTGTCGATGACCGGGCCGATGGTGTATTGGACGGCCGGGCCGTAGAGGTGGCGCAGGGCCTGGGCCATGACGTGGGCGGTGGAGTGGCGGAGAACGAACAGGGCCTCGGGGTCGCGCTCGGTGAGAATGGAGACTTCATGGGAGCCGGTCAGGGGGTGGCTGAGATCGACGATTTTGCCGTCTACCTTGCCGGCGATGGCGGCCTGGGCGAGGCGCTTGCCGATGGATTCGGCGAGCTGGTAAACGCTGGAGCCGTCGGGAATTTCCTTGATGCTGCCGTCCGGTAGCTTGATCGATGCCATGAGAAGAACTCCGCTTTCTATTGAGAGGGTCAGATTATAGGGAAAGCGGCGGGAAGTACCACTGGGGGGCGTAAGCCCGAAATCCGAAACCAGAATGACGAAGGAATGACGAATGACGAAGGTGGCGAAACCTCAAGGGCTTATGCAGCTTCTGCGGAGGGGCGGCAATTTCTGCGCTAAGGGAATGGGTTGATCTGGGGCGACATTATCGGACGCTGGGGGAGGAGGGGACGTTTGATAATTTCATAATGCGTTGCCAAGCAATGGGTTATAGAAAGTCGCGTGGGGGTTGACGGTTTTATCGGTGGATAACGGGCTCTGCGGCATGGGGTTTGTTCTGGGTGGGACGGGTTCTGTTGTATGGGAGTGCCTGGCTATGGCGGATGCGTATCCAAACCTGGGTGTGAAACTGATCGAAGCGGCACGCTTGGCGGTGGCTATGCATCTGTATCAAGGGCACGGTGGAAACGAAACTGGTCGGCAGCAGGTGGTGATCGGCGGAGCCGGTCCGGCCTTCTTCACGGATGAAGAGCTGCCGATTGCGCCGGATCGTCTTGTACGGTCCTCGCGCCTCGCCGAAGGAGGGGCCGAATGAATTACGGCCTATACCTTTCGGCCACGGGCGTCCTGACTAATTCGTACCGCCAGGACGTCATTGCCAACAACCTGGCCAACGCGGAGACGGTTGGCTTTAAGCGTGATTTGGCGCTGTTTCAGGAGCGCATGACCGAAGCGCAGCAGCGTCGGATGTTGACGAGCAACGCCACCAACCCCCTGCTGGAGAAGCTGGGGGGCGGGATTTTTGCTTCGCCGACGATGGTGGACCAGGCCCAGGGCGAATTGGAAGCGACCGGCAATCCGCTGGACGTGGCCATTGACGGGCGGGGCTATTTTGCCGTGCGCTCGGGCGATCAGACGCGCCTGACCCGCGACGGCCGGTTCATGATCAACCGCAACGGGCAGTTGATTCTCTCGCGCGACAAGGACCAGCAGGTGCTGGATACCGAGCTGAAGCCCATCGCGCTGGACCCGCGGTTTCCGGCGGCGATCGGCAAGGACGGGTTGGTCACGCAGAACGGCAAGGGCGTGGCCCGCCTGGGGACGTTCGACGTGCAGGATCCGGCGCAGGCGACCAAGGTGGGGGGAAATCTGCTGGCGTGCGATCCGTCGCAGCTTCGGGCGGCCAGTCCGATGCTACAGGGAGAATTCGTCGAACGGGCCAACGTGGATACGGCCAGCGAACTGGCGCTGCTGATGGATACGCAGCGGCAACTGGAGGCCAACGCCAACATGATCCGCTATCAGGATCAGACGTTGTCCAAGCTGGTCAACGAGGTGGGGAAGATCAGCTAGTCATTTTAGATTTTGGATTGCGGATTTTGGAGTTGATCCGCTTCAAGGCAGTTAAGGAAGGAATCCCATGGCGATTACGGCATTGCATTCGGCGGCAACAGGGTTGCGGGCGTTGTCCACGCGGATTGACGTGGTGGCCAACAACCTGGCCAACGCGGAAACCAACGCCTTTAAGCGCAGCCGGGTGAACTTTGAAGATTTGATGTACCTGACGCTCAAGCAGCCGGGCACGACCAACGGGGCGGGGGAAATTTCCCCCTCGGGCATTCAGGTGGGCCTGGGCACGCGGATCAGCAATACGCAGTTGGACATGGAGCAGGGGAACCTGGAAAACACCGGCCGGCCGCTGGACGTGGGCATTTCCGGCAGCGGTTTTTTCAAGGTGAAGATCATGCCGACCGTGGGCGACGGTTTTGGCTACACGCGCAACGGCACGTTCTTCATCAACAAGGAAGGCAGCATGGTCGTGGGGGCGTCGGAGGGATACAAGCTGGTGCCGGAAATCAAGATTCCGCCGGAAGCGACGGACATTTCCATCAGCGAAGACGGGATGGTGTCGTACCAGCAGCCGACCGGCAGCACCCGGACCAACGCCGGGCAGATCACGCTGATTCAGTTCGTCAACCCGCAGGGCCTCAAGCAGCAAGGGGGCAGCATCTTCACGCAGACCGACGCCTCGGGCGAACCGCTGGAGAGCAAGCCCGGCGAAAACGGGGCGGGAAAGCTGCTGCAGAATTTCATCGAATCCAGCAACGTCGATCCGGTCAAGGAACTGGTGACGCTGATCAAGACGCAGCGGTCGTTCGAATTAAACAGTCAGTCGATCCAGACGGCGGATCAGGCGTTGCAGACGATCGGGAATCTCCGCCGGTTCTAACGGTAGGCGGTAGATAACGAGGCGGCATGGAGGTCGCGATGAAAAGCCTGGGCAAAATGATCCGTTTGTCGGCCGGTCTGCTGTTGGCGGGCGGGACGGCGGTGGGTCTGGGCAGCGATCTGCGGACGGGCGAGACTTTTGTGCCGACGGTAACCGGCGCGATGGCCGGCGCGACGCTGGAGTTGCGAAGCCAGGCGACGGCAAGCGGTTCGCAGGTGACGCTGCGGCAGGTCTGCCGCTGGTCCGAGGCGGACGCCCCGGCGTTTTTGCCCATCGCGGACCTGGTCGTGGCCCGTCTGAGCAACGGCCCGCAG
The DNA here is from genome assembly GCA_963841305.1 of uncultured Phycisphaerales bacterium. GTDB lineage: Bacteria > Planctomycetota > Phycisphaerae > Tepidisphaerales > Tepidisphaeraceae > CAWJBR01. The sequence goes on from CAWJBR010000002.1 coordinate 1,917,288, forward strand.
CGGTCGATCGATCTGGTGGAGTTGCGCGACTTGCTGCAAGGGGCGGGCGTCAACCTGGCCGTCATCAAGTTTACGGGGTCGGCTTCCTGCACGATCCAACACGACAACAGCGACGTCATTGAAATCCCCGCGGCAACAGCAACGGCGGCGGCCGCGCCAGCCGAACCGGCGCGGACGCAAGCGACGCCGACGCCGGCGGGAGAAACGCGGAATCTGAGGCAGATTCTGATCGCCGACTTGTGTACGCGGCTAGGCTTGTCCACCGACGCGGTGCAGATTCAGTTCAACCCGCAGGACGAGAAGAACCTGCTGCTGGCCGAGCCGATTGTTCAATTCAACGTCACGCCCCGGCGGGTGCGGAACCTGGGGGAAGTGACCTGGGACGTGCTGTTGGTGACACCGGGGGCGTCGCAGAAGCTGACGATCACCGCCAACGCCCGGGCCTGGCAGGACCAGCTTTTCATGGTCAAGCCGGTCAACCATAGACAGATCATCACCGGCGAAGACGTCGGCGAACGACGGGTGCTGGTGGATCGGCTCATCGACGAGCCGCTGTTGCGCGCGGGCAGGCCGTGGGCGAACTGGCGGCGCTGGACCTGCGGCCGGGGATGGTCCTGACCGGGCGGATGATCGAAGCGGTCCCGCTGGCCAAGCCGGGCCAGTTGGTCACGCTGAGCGTCAACAAGGGCGGCGTGCAGATCCAGACCATCGCCCGGGCCATCGACGCGGGCACCCTGGGACAAACGATCCGCGTCCGCAACGACGCGACCCGCGAAACGTTCGACGTGGTTCTGACCGGGCCGCAAACGGCTCGGCTGGGCACACCGGGCGGCGAGACCTCCAACGTCGCATCGTTGCAGATTCAGCCGTAAGGATACAGGCATGAAACATCTGGCGATTGCATTGGTAACAGGTTGCATGGCATGCGCCGTGGCGGTCGGACAGTCGGCCGGGCCGGCGGCTGCCCCGTCGGCCCCGGCGCTGCCGGAGCGGACGGCCCCCGTTTCGGAGCGGACGGCGCCGACGGCCGCGCAACTTTTGCAGCGCAGCGGCAATTCGCTGCTGCGGGCCAATCTGCTGGCCCAGCGGGAAGCGGTGCAGGCCAAGCTTTCGGAAGTCAGCTACATCGCCGTCCCCGAACCCGAGCCGCGGAAAATCAAACAACACGACCTGGTGACGATCATCGTCCGCGAAGAAAGCGCCTTCAGTTCCGAGGGTAAAAGCGATCTGAAGCGGCAATCGGTCCTGGACGCGCGGCTGGAGGAGTTCATCAAGCTGAGCCTGGAAAACAAGACCTTGTCGGGGGGAAAGAACACGAACATGCCGTCGATCAAGGGCAGTTCGCAGCGGGATTTCAAGGGGGAAGCGACGGTGGACCGCACCGACAGCCTGACGTTGCGGATCACGGCCGAGGTGCTGGACGTGAAGCCCAACGGGACGCTGGTGCTGCAAGCCCGCAAGGACATCAAAACCGACGAGGAAGAGCAGCACATTCTGCTCAGCGGCATCTGCCGGGCCGAGGACGTGACGGCGGACAATTCGGTGCTCAGCACGCAACTGGCTGACGTGTCGTTGCAGAAAAGTCACAAGGGCGCGGTTCGCGATACTACGGAACGTAATTTTCTTGACAAACTCTTTAGCGGTTTAAGCCTCTTCTGACCGATAACTATTCAGGATTTGAAGTTGCCAGGGCGGAGCCCTATGAAAAAGTTTTCCTTCATGCTGCCGGTGTTGATGGGCGTCATCGCCGTGGTCGTTTCCGACGCCCGCGCGGTAAAAATCGCCGACATCACCCGTTTTGACGGCCAGCGCACCAACAAGCTTCAGGGTGTCGGCCTGGTGGTGGGTTTGCGTGGCACCGGCGACGGGGGGAATTTCCCGGCCGCCATCAATCCGCTGGTCTCCCTGCTGAAAAACAATGCCGATCCGGTGACCGCCAAGGACCTGGCCAACGCCCAGAACGTGGCGGTGGTCTGGTGCGAAGCCACGGTGGGCGCGGACAGGGCGCGTGACGGCGACAAGCTCAACGTTCATGTGACCAGCCTGGGGGCGTCCCAAAGTCTGCGCGGCGGGCGGTTGGTGCTGGCTCCCTTGCAGGGGCCGATCCCCGGCAGCGGGATTTTCGCCATGGCCAGCGGGCCGGTGGTCATTGAAGACCCCACCAGCCCGACGGCGGGCGTGGTGGAAAAAGGCGCGGTGATGGAAACGGACCTGCCGGCCAAGTACGTGGACAACGGCCGGCTGACGCTGATCCTGGACGACGCCTCGGCGAGTTGGACCACCTCCAGCGCCATCGCCAAGGTGATCAACGATTCGGAAAGCACCAGCGGCGAGACGCTGGCCGTGGCGGTGGACCCCAAGAACATCGTGGTGACGTTGCCGACGACCGAGCGGGAACGGCCCGACAGCTTCATCAGCCGAATCGAGCGGCTGCCGGTACCGCTGCTGCCGACCGAAGCGCGGGTGCAGCTTAACGAGCGAACCGGGACGATGATCGTGACGGGCGACGTGGAAATCAGCCCGGTGGTCATCAGCCACAAGGGCCTGACCATCAGCACCGTCCTGCCGCCGCCGGTGCCCACGCAGCGGAACCCGGTGGTGGATTCGAAAAACATGGTGGTTCTGGACACGGCCAACCAGGGCGGCGCGAGGTTGCGCGACCTGGTGAACGCCCTGGACCAGCTCAAGGTGTCGGCCGAAGACCGCATCACCATCATCAAGGAGTTGTACAAGACCGGCAAGCTTCACGCGAAGCTGATCGTGGAATGATCGATTGCCGGTGTATTTTGCCCAGCGTCGGAGACGCGACATGATCCCGCCCATCACCCAACCCATCGACGCCATCCCCGTGACGGACAAGATGCTGCGCCGCCACGAGCAGTTGCGCCAGACCGCCCAGAAGTGGGAAGCGCAGACGTTCTACGGCACGATGCTCAAGCAGATGCGCGAGAGTCCCTTCAAATCGAGTCTGTTCGAAGGCGGCCGCGGCGGGCAGGCGTACGGCGCGATGTTCGACCAGGAACTGGCCAACCGCATGGCCAGCGGCGCGGGCTCGAAGCTGGCCAACAACATCGTCCGCTCCATCGAAGGGTCGCGGGTCTACAAGGCCGTTGAAAAGGCCGCCAAGGCCAAGCACGCCCAATCCAATCCGGCGTCCAACCATGCGAGGAATTATGTCCCGTCCACTTGCCGAGCTTGAACAGAACCTGCAACTGCTGATCGACGAACACCAGCGGTTGCTGAAGACGATCTTGGCGCAGCAGGCGGCGATGAAGGTCATGGACCTCAAGGCCATGGACCAGGCGGCCAACCAGCAGGAGGCCAGCCGCCTGCGGATCGCCACCTTGGAGCAGAAGCGGCGGTGGCTGACGACGCAGCTATCGCACACGGTGCGCGTCAGCGGCGAGGTCACCCTCAAGAGCCTGGCCGAAGCGCACGGCCCCCAGGGGCAGCCGCTGCTGAAGTTGCGGGAGGAATTGCGTGGCACAGTCGCCCAGATCCAAGCCCGCTCGCACGTGTCCGGGAAACTGGCCGGGGCGGTCCTTGGCCACCTGAACACGGTGGTGCGTCTGTTCGCCGGGGCGGTGGAAAAGGCCGGCGTCTACACGAAGCACGGCCTGCCCCGGGTGTCGTCGCGGATCGGTGTGATGGAAGCAGTGGGATGAAAGGATTTGCAATTTGCAACTGCCAATTTGCAATTGAAAAGCTGATCCAATTGCAAATTGCAAATTGAAAATTGCCAATATAAACAATGTCTCTTTACGGCATTCTCAACATCGGCAAGTCGGGTATGGTCGCCCAGCAGGCGGCCATCCAGGTGACGGGCAACAACATCGCCAACGCCGGCAATGCCGACTACACCCGGCAGGTGGCGACCCTCTCGCCCAGCAAGGACAGCCAGATCCAGCCGGGAACGTTCGTCGGCAACGGCGTGGACCTGACGTCGGTGCAGCGGCAGGTTGACGAAGCCCTGCAAGCCCGTCTGCGCGGCAGCATGAGCGACAGCGCCTCGGCCGACACCACCCAGCAGTGGCTGGGGCAGGTCGAATCGGTCTTCAACGCCCTCGGCGACAGCGACCTCTCTTCCCAGTTCAGCACGTTCTTCAACGGCTGGTCCAGCCTGGCCAACAAACCCCAAGACGTCGGCCAGCGCCAAGTGGTGCTGGAAAACGGCGACACCCTGGCTTCCTCCATCCGCAGCATCCGCGGGCAACTGACCAGTTTGCAAAATGACGCGGACAACCAGCTCAAATCCCTGGCCGACAACGCCAACCAACTGGCCCAGAAGATCGCCGACCTCAACGGTCAGATCGTCATCGCCGAAGGGTCCACCGGCGGCTCGGCCAACGGCCTGCGCGACCAGCGGGATGCGGTGCTGTCGCAGTTGGCCAAGCTCGTGGACATCCAGACCACCCAAAGCACCACCGGCGCGGTCAACGTGTACGTCGGGTCTGAGCCGCTGGTCGCCGACGCCCAGAATCGGGGCATCGCCCTGAGACAGGACAGCATCAACGGAGAACTGACCAGCACCATCATCTTCAAGGCCGACGGCGGCGCAATGAAACTGAGCGGCGGGCAGATCGGCGCCTTGAGCGATATCCGCAACAACCAGATCGGCAAGGTCGTCGATCAACTCGACGGTCTGGCGGGAGGCCTGATCTTTGCACTGAACAAGATCCACGCCAGCGGCCAGGGCCTGGCCGGTTTCAACAACGTCTCCAGCGACAACCGCGTGGATGACAGCACGGTTCCGCTGAACAGCGCCCAGAGCGGTCTGGCGTTTGCCCCGAATAACGGCAGCTTCGTGGTGCATGTGAAAAACAAGACCACCGGGCTGGAAACCAGCACGCTGGTGAAGGTGGACCTGGCGGCCGACGGCTCCAGCGGAACGAGCCTGAATTCGCTGACGAGCGACCTCGACGCCATCGACAACATCTCGGCGAAAATCGTCAACAACCGCCTGCAAATCACCACCGACAGCAGCGACGTGGAAGTCAGCTTCAGCCAGGACAGCAGCGGCACGCTGGCGGCGCTGGGAATCAACACCTTCTTCTCCGGCCGCGATGCCCGCGACATCGCCGTCAACTCCACGATCCGCCAGCAGCCGACGCTCCTGGCGGCGGCCCAGAACGGCGCGGCCACCGACAACCAGACGGCGCTGGCCATCGCCGGACTGCAATCGCAATCGCTGAGCACCCTCGGCGGGGCCAACCTCACCCAGGCGTATCAAACAATGGTCAACGGCGTGGGCGTCGCCGTCAGCGGCGCCAAGGCCAACGCCCAGGCCACCACCGTGGTTCAACAAACCCTGCAATCCCAGCGGGACAGTCTTAGCGGCGTGAGCATGGACGAAGAGGCCATCAACCTGATGCGCCAGCAGCGGGCCTTCCAGGCGCCGCGCGGCTGATTGCGGCGGTGGACGAAATGATGAAGACCATTCTGCAGTTGTAAACACGGATCGGCTCCAGAAAGCGTGCCCTATGGCAATCAACTCAATCCAAAACGTCCGGGTCTCCAACCTGATGCAGTCCAACTCCGCGACTCAGTCCATCTCGCGCACGCAGCAGCAGCTTATGGAGGTGCAGAACGAACTGACGACGCAAAAGCGGATCAACAACGTCAGCGACGATCCGGGCACGGCGGCCATCATTGAACAACTGCAAAAGACCCTCCAGCAGCGACAGGGCTTTTCCGACAACCTTCAGCAGGCCACCAGCCATCTCGGCGAAGTCGATTCAACCCTGGGCGACATGAGCGATCTGCTTCAGCAGGCGCAATCCATCGCCTCGGCCAACGTGGGTTCCAGCGTCACCGACGCCGAGCGGAAAAGCGCCGCCGTCGTCGTCAACAACCTCTACAACCAGATGTTGAGCCTGGCCAACAAGCAGTACGGCGGCATGTACCTGTTCGGCGGCGACCAGGGCGGCAGCTCGCCTTTCGTGGAAAAAGACGGCGGCGTTCAGTTCGTCGGCTCCGGGAAAATGCTGCAAAACGCCTACGACGAGAACACCGTGCTGCCGTTCACGGTGGACGGGGCCAGGCTGTTCGGGGCCATGTCCGGGCAGGTGCAGGGGACGGCCGACCTGACGCCGCAACTGAGCAACAACACCCGTCTGATGGACCTCGGCGGCGCGACCACCGATGGCGTTCATCCGGGGATCATCCGCATCGGCAACGGCAGCACCTTCGCCAGCGTCGATCTCACGCAGGCCGACACGGTCGGCGACGTGGTCAACACGATCAACAGCACCCTGCACAACGCCAGCAACAACGCCGCCTTCGGCAACGTCAGCGTGGCCGTGGGCGCCGACGGCAAGAGCTTTCGGCTGTCCACCACCGGCAGCGACGACCTGACGGTGCAGGAAGTGGGCGGCGGCGCCATGGCCGCGGACCTGGGCCTGCTGCGCCTGACCGGCGCCGGGTCCGGGGCGGCCGTCAGCGGCGGCAGCGTGCAGCCGCGCGTGACGGCGCTGACCAAACTGACGGACCTGGCCGGCGGTTCGGCGCTGGACCTGTCCAGCGGCATCACCATCACCAACGGCTCGAAAACCGCGACGATCAAGTTCACCTCGCCCCCCCTGCCGACCAACCCCACGGTGCAGGACATGCTCAACGCCATCAACGGCTCGGGCACCAACGTGCTGGCCCGGATCAACGACGCCGGCACGGGCATCGACGTCATCAATCCGACGCAGGGCGTGCAGATGACCATCGGGGAGAACGGCGGAACCACGGCGGCGGCGCTGGGCATCCGCAGCTTCAACCCGCAAACCACACTGGCGAGCCTGAATTTCGGCCAGGGCGTGCGAACCGTCAGCGGCGCGGACATCAGCATCAGTCCCTCGGACGCCACGCGGGCCTTTGACGTGGACCTGAGCAACCTGAACACCGTCCAGGACGTCATCAACGCCATCAACGCCGCCTCCGGCGGCGCGGTGACGGCGGGATTCGCGACCAGCGGCAACGGCATCACCATCACGGACAACACCAGCGGCAGCGGGACGTTGACGCTGACGGCGAAAAACGCCTCCAACGCCGCGGCCGACCTGGGGCTGTTGCAGCCGGCCAGCGGCGGAAAAATCCAGGGCACGGACGTCAACCCCGCCGAATCCCAGGGCATTTTCAGCAACCTGGCCAAGCTGCGGGACTCGCTGCAGAGCGGCGACCAGGCGGCGATCACGGCGGCGGCCAGCGGCTTGCAGGACGATTACAACCGCACGGTGCTGACCCGCGGCGAGGCCGGGGCGCGGCTGCAAGGTCTGCAATCGCGACAGACCCGCCTGGAGGACGAGAACGTGGCGACCAAGTCGCTGCTGTCGTCGCTGCAGGACGTGGACTTCACCGACGCGGTCACGCGTTTCCAGACGTTGCAGACGGCGCTGCAGGCGAGCTTGCAGGCCAACGCGAAGATTTTGAACTTGTCGCTGATGGATTTTCTGAGCTAACCGCCTCTGGCACGCGGTTTGATGCGGGAATAGGGTATGTGTATGGCAAGTGTAAAAAAGGCATTTAACCTCGACTCGCGCAGCGAATGTTGCCGGCCGGCGCAAAAACGGCGCGGGGCGAGGGTAAGGCGTACCGGCGGGAGGATCCGCCGCAGGGGCTTCGGACAGGACGTCTGAGGCTCGCAAGGATGTGTGTGCCGCGGCGGAGCGCCGCGGGCGGTTCGCGGCCGCTTGCCGCGAGTGGAAATGGAGTTCGTATGGAGATCGAAACCACCCGTTTCGGACGACTCACGGTCGATGACGAGCGGATCATTACCTTCCCGCGCGGGTTGCTGGGGTTCCCCGACCACCAGCGTTACGCCCTGATCCAGACGTCGGAAGAGAATTACTTCTTCTGGCTTCAGTGCGTGGACCAACCGGCGCTGGCGTTCGTGGTGACCGACCCGACGACGTTTTTCAAGGACTACCAGGTTCCCGTGCGTGGGGAAACCCAGCAGGACCTGGATCTGACGGACCCGGAATTCGCCCAGACGTTCGTGATCTGCAACAAGGTCGGCGAATGGCTGACGGGGAATCTGCTGGGTCCGATCGTCGTCAACGCGCAGAACCGTTTGGGCCAGCAGATCGTGCTGACCGAGCGGAAATGGACTACGCGGCAACCGCTGATGAAGCTCCAGTCGGAGGTTTTGGCCAAGTCCGCTTAAGCCGCGTCCGGGCGGGCGCTTAGCGTCCGCCGGGGCCGCGCCAAGCGGGCCTGAATGGGAAGACGGCGAAAATAGACCGTCTTTTTGGACAAAACGTGCGCACCAGGGATTGCGGCGTCGGGCTATAATGGACTAGAGCCCGGTGACGCAGCGCGAGACGGATCTCGCGTGAATCGCGGGGCTTGAAACCCTTTTTCAGGCCCCTTGCCCAGGAAGGAGCCAACATGTTGGTGCTATCCCGTCAGCGGGACGAAACAATTATGATCGGAGACGACATCGAAGTGACCGTGGTGGATATCCGCGGCGACAAGGTGCGTCTGGGGATCAACGCCCCCAAAGAAATCAGCGTGCATCGCAAGGAAGTCTACGACGCCATCCGGCGTGAAAACCGGGAGGCGGCACAGGTGAAACCCGAGGATCTTTCGGGTCTTGGAAAGATCGTCCCAAAAGGTCCCAACAAGGAAGAACGGAAGTAGCGTCTTGTGTGTATACGGACTCGACCGGGCAAGGTGTAATCGTTCCGGTCGGGTTGGTTACCCGAAGGTTCCAGGGATCGGAACCGCCTCACCCGGGGAAATCCCGGTTGCCATTTGCAATCATGGAGGATTGATATGGCCCGCATCAATACCAACGTCTCGTCGTTAATGGCCCAACGTGGGTTGGCCAAGTCACAGAAAACCCTTAGTGAAACCCTCCGGCGTCTGTCCACGGGCTTGAGGATCAACAGCGGGGCCGATGACCCCGCCGGCTTGATCGCTTCGGAAAGCCTGCGCAGCGAAATCTCCGGCCTGAGCCAGGCCGTGCAGAACTCGCAGCGCGCCAGCAACGTCATCTCCACCGCCGAAGGCGCCTTGAACGAAGTGGCGTCTTTACTGGTGAACATCAAGGAACTCGTCGTCCAGGCCGGCAACAGCGGCGCGCTCTCCTCGGATGAAATCCAGGCCAACCAGTTGCAGGTCAACTCGGCCGTGGAAAGCATCACCCGCATCGCCAACACCACCACCTTCGCCGGTTTGCACCTGCTCAACGGCAGCCTGGACTACCTGACCAGCGGCGTCAACGCCGCGGACATCAAGGCCATGCATGTCTTCCAGGCCAACTTCGGCACCAACCCCACCATTCCGGTGGAGGTGAATGTCGTCACCAGCGCCCGCACGGCCCAGTTGCGCTTCGCCACCAGCAGCGTCAGCCATTCGGTGACGCTGGAAATCACCGGCAACAACGGCGTGGATACGCTGACGTTCACCAGCGGCACGGCCGCCAGCGCCATCGCCTTCGCCATCAACCGCATCACCGACACCACCGGCGTCTCGGCCGGCCTTATCAACGCCGGCAACGCCAACTCCGGCATCGTCTTCAACAGCACCGGCTACGGCACCAAGAGCTTCGTCTCCGTGACGGCCCAGAGCGGGAGCTTCAGCACCACCGACACCGCCGGCAACACCGTCGGTCGAACCGTCGGCCGGGACGTCCGGGCCACCGTCAACGGCGCTTTGACCGTGGGCGACGGCTTGAATTTGAAGATGAACTCCGCCTCGCTGGACCTGGAGATCACGCTGGACCAGGCCTTCGGCGCCAGGCAGACCAGCTTCACCATCACCGGCGGCGGCGCGATGTTCCAGCTCGGGCCGCAGGTGAACGCCAACCAGCAGATCGGCATCGGCATTCAGTCGATCGCGGCCAGCAAGCTCGGCGACAGCGACGTCGGCTTCCTCAGCGACGTCGTCACCGGCGGCTCGGCCACCCTGGTGGGCGGGCAGACCGCCGCGGCCAGCAAGATCGTCGAGCGGGCCATCAATCAGGTGGCCGTGCTTCGCGGCCGGCTGGGCGCCTTCGACAAGAACACGTTGGAGACCAACGTCAACAGTCTCAACGTAGCCTTGGAGAACGTGACGTCCAGCGAGAGCTCGATCCGCGACGCCGACTTCGCCACCGAAACCGCGGCGATGACGCGGGCGCAGATCCTGTCGCAGGCCGGCACCAGCGTCCTGGCCACCGCCAACTCCACGCCCAAGCAGGTGTTGGCGCTGTTGCAGCAGTAGGCGGCGGATCGCATTTGACGTTCGCAGTTCAAGCGGCTCGGCAACGGGCCGCTTTTTCATGCGCCGCGTCAATAAACGAGAAACAATTTGCAATAGCTATTTTTATCCGCTAACATTCTTTTGACATCAGTGTCTTAGCTGGTGGCCTGTCGGAATGTGGGCTTGAAACGCTGATGCCATCGCGGCAACGATCATCAGCGAAGGGCAAAAGGGAAGCGTATGGAAAGCACTGGGAAATCTTCGGGTTCGCGCAACTTGCTGCCCCCCCCCCCCCCCAGGCGCAATTAACTGATATACGGGAATCTTCCCGTTCATTCCGGCTCGATCCTTCCATTCCGTCCCGAACTTTCATCAAAAATATAATGCGCCGCGTCTTCGCGCCCGTCTGGCCGCTCGTGCTGGTGGTCGGCGTAGCAATGAACATGGGCGGTTGCCCCGGTGGACAGGTCAACAGCGGTTCCTCCGGTAATGCTTCATCGTCGGCCGATTCCCGCAAGCCCGAATCGTCCAGTCCCAATCCCGTCGCTAACCAAACCGAATCGAATCCCGCGGAGGAAAGGTTTAAGATTGCCACGCCGTCCGCGGATACCAATAATCCCTTGAAATCAGGGCCAATAGGCTCGCCTCTGACCAAGACGGCTTCCGCGAATTCCAGTTCAACGGAGAAAAAAGAAAAGGGTGCGACGGCATTGCTGGCGGGTTTGTCGGATATACCAATAAACCCGGTAAATGACGCCGGAAGGATGCAAGTGGCGGAATCCACTCCGGCCATTCTGGTGAAAAGCGAAACTACGGCTGTTGATTTCGCATCACGCAGGACAAATTTTTACCCATCGCTGGCAAGAGCAATAGCGCAAGAAATGTCGGAAATAGCCCAAGGTGAAGTCCAGGGAATTGCCATAGAAAAATCCGTCAACGGCTTTCTGCTTTACATTGGGCGGGAACTGCCGGAAGAACTTCAAAAAACGCTTTCCAATGACCTGCTTTATGCAAAATGGCTTCGCTATGTGCAGCGTGATGCGAACGAGGCATTGCATAAAAACTTAAGGGACTATTCAAAGACGGACGTGGCGTCATTCATGGGTGGCATTGCGGTTGGGTGCCTGGCGGATGCTCTTGTGGATGAGTGGGAAGCTTATGCAAAAGAAAAGGATTGGGGTCCTGTCGCGGTTGGGCTGGGATCAGGATTTATTCGGGAAATATCCGTGGCGTATGCCGCCGGCATGGGATTTCGGGAGGGGGGATACCAAGGAGCGATCGTTCACGGCGGCACGGAGCAGTTGATACTTTCAGGTTCTACGATGATCGACGCTCTCGTGGCGGCATATCAATATTCGAATGAAAAGATTGAATTGGAAAAGCTGCAAGAACGCGCGGCCCTTAGTGATGAATTCATCCGCCTTTCGCATGCCTACCGGAGCGAATCGAATTTGATCGCGAGGCAGAGGAAGTTCAATGATTTTTCTGAATTTGTGAGAACGCGGGGGCGCCCCATAGTCCAAGACGCGGACGGCTATATACGCCGGTTGGAAGAGCGAGAAACCTCCCTCTCGGCAATGTGCCGTTTAAATCCCCAAAATGCCGGGGTCCCGCGAACATTGAGTGAAGTAATGGGATTGGGTTCCCTGAAAATTACGCAGACGAATTCAGTGGCCGGCTCAACCCCCCGGTTCACGTCAAAGTCAACGGACTCCCTCGATATATCCGGCACCTCCGGTTCCACGAACAACGTCGGCGACCTGGAAAAATTCCTCCCTCCTCAATCCGGGGCCGGCCAAAAGCAGGGGAGCAACACGGGAAAATAACGGAGCGTACTATGGATAGTCCACGAATCATTCGCGTTTTGGGGATTGCCTGCATCTGTTTGTCCGCCGGGATGTTTGTCGGCTGCGACAAGCTCAAATCCGTGCTCGGCAACAGCATGCCGGCAAATTCGACCAAGGCCGAGGCACCGCAGCCCCCGGCCGGTGCTCAAGGGGTGCCGGCCGCGCCGGTCGCGACGCCGGCGGTTCCCGTGCCGCCGGCGTCGCCCGCGGCCGATCCGCAGTCCGTGTCGCTGTTGCCCCAGCCGCAGACAATCACCATGGCCGCCGCGCCGTCCGTGCGCAACGTCGCGATTTTCGTCAAGAACTCGGCCGGAAGCGCCTTCGATGAGAAGGTGCGGGCGATAGAGGAACTGGTTGCGGCACGGATCAGCGACAAGGGCTTCAGCGTCATCAGCCGGGAAGACGTCGCCAACGCCGTAGCAAACCTCGCCGGCCAAGGAGCTAACGTGGGCGGAACGGAGTTGCCGGGGGCGAATCTGGACAAAATTCTTTCCAACAACACGTCGGCCCTGCGTCTGGCTCAGAGCATGGGGGCTGATTATGTGTTTGTGACCACCATCACCACGTTCGGCCAGACCAAGCGTGCGATCAAGGCGTACGGGGTTGAGCGGGTTACGACCACGACCAAGCTGCGCCTCAGCTACAAAATCCTCGACAAATTCATCGGCGGCACGCTGGCCGGGGACGTTGTCGAAGTCAGCAAGCAGACCTCCGAAGACGTCAATGCCGCCGAAACCATTGACGTTAACGACCTGCTCGACGAAGCCTCCGTCAAACTGGCGGCGGGGCTTCAGGAGAAGGTGGAGAAGGGCAGGATTCGCGAGGTGGCCGGGGACAGCCGGATGGTGTCGGTCGGTTTTGTCTGCGGTTCGGCCGACATGGTGGTGCCCGACATCGTGCGCAACGAGCAGGGCGAATACGTCGTTACCGACAACAAGTGCCGCGTGGAGGCGATGAACGTCACCGTCATTCTTGACGGGGTCGCCATCGGCACGGCGCCGGGAACGTTTCAGTTGGCCAAGGGCCTGCACAAACTGCGGCTTACTCGCGAAGGCTACAAAGACTACGAGGGAACCATCACCGTTCTGGACAAGCAGAATTTTCGCATCGACATGCAGATGAGCGAGGAAGGCTATGACCGCTGGGCCAAGACGGCGGCATTCCTCCAGGAACTCAAGACCGGCCAAAAACTCACCGACGCCCAGGTGAAGGTTCTTGAAGGTCAGGCCCAGATGTTGCGCCAAAGCGGCCAGAAAGTGGACGTCAAGATTCAGGGCGACGGCAAAGGTTTGTTCCAGAACAGCATTTGGCCTTTGAAGTAATTTCAACAGTCAATCAATTTTCAGGGAGCGAAGATGAACAATACATTCAAATTGTCACCGTGGGCACTGATGACAGCCGCCGCCTGGTTATTGCCGGCGGTTGTACATGCCCAGGAGGCCGCCCCTCCAAAGCTCAAGACGCTGGCCGTCGGCGAGGTCAAAGTCGGAAAGATGCTGACCCGCGATCTTGCCGATAGCGGTAAAATCAAATCGATGGGAAGAGTCGCCCAAGCAATGGACGGGCAATTGATGGACTGTTTCAACGGCACCCGTAAGTTCCAGTTGTTGGCCAGGTCCGACTTGGATCGCTTGATTGAAGAGCAAGGTGTGCGGAAGGCGGGGGATATCCTTGGGGCGCAATATCTGCTGGTGTTGTCGATCGACGACTTTCAGGATATGACCCAGATGGCGAAAGCGGGCACTATCGGCGCCACACGGGAAATCCGGGCAATCCGGATGAATGCGGTTGCGAAAATCTACAGCGTGGCGGATGGCACGGTCCTGGAAACCGCCAACATCAAGGTGGAGCAAACCGACAAATCCGTTACCGCCGACGATGTGAAGAGCGACGGCAAGTTGAGCGATCAACTGCTCGCGGCCGTTGCCCGTGAATCCGCCTTCCGTGCCGCCAACCGTGTAATCGACGTCATTTTCCCCGCCAAGATTGTCAGTCGATCCGGGCAGGAAATTTCAATAAATCGCGGCGATGGGACAAGCGTGTTTGTGGGACAGGAATGGCTTGTTCGTGGACCTGAAAAACAGGAGACGGACCCGGACACCGGTGTGGTCGTAAAAGTTCCGGGACCGGTGATCGGAAAAATTCGCGTCACGCAGGTGACACCGACCCTTTCCATGTGCGAGATTCTTGAAGAAGTTGTCATGGGCCAGATTGCCAAAGGTTCGCTCCTTACGCCGGCATCAAATGCAAACATCGCATCCCGGCCCGGTCAAAATTCCGATCCGACGGCCCCGTCCGCCGAAAATACGCCCAAAAAACTCGGCATTTTGCGCATCGACATTGGAAAGACATTGGTTGAAGACACGACCGAATCGGGCAGGGCGCGTTCGCTGGGGAAAATCGTGGACGCCTTGGATGGCTTGTTGATTGATCGCTTTACGGCCACCAAAAAGTTTCAGGTGTTCGCGCGGAGCGATCTCGGAAAAATTTTCGATGACACAAAGATTGCTGGCGGGCAATTTCAGACGGATCAACTGGATTGGGTGCTGTCCCTCACCGTCGATGACTTTCAAGACCGCCTCAAGCAGAAAATCGGGCGATACACGCACAGTGTTCTTCAGTCACGCCGCGTGGTCAGTCTCCATGCCGTGTGCAAACTGTACAACGCCGCCTCGGGCGCGGTGGCGGATACCGCCGAAGTGACCGTGGAGCGTTCCTTTGATGACGCCCGCGCGGATCAACAGGCCAACAACATCGGGGGGCGGCGGGACGACGGAATCGTCGTGGAGACCGCGAAAGAGCTGGCGAATTCCATGGCGAACCGGGTGGCCGACATGATCGAACCGCCGGTTGTCCTCAACAGGACGGGAAATCGTGTTTCGATTGACCGAGGCGAGAATTCGGCCGTCACCATCGGCCAGGAAGGCGACGTATTCCTCCGTGGCGCCCCCTTGCGAAACGCCAAGGGAGTGCTGTTGGGTTATGACGAGGAACCCGCCGGCAAACTCAAGATCGTCCGCGTTCAGCCGACTTTCTGCACTGCTGAGATCATCCGCGAAGACAAGACGGTTATTAAGGACTGCATTGTGCGCTTTCGCCCGGTTACGGCCCCGATGAATATGAATACGCCGGGGCAATGACGATACGTTTGCTCGATGGTTATGGCGGGGTGAATTTGCACTCTTACAGGATTTTCCCATGAAAGTGACGAAACCATTGATGATAGTGTCGGTTTGGGCTGGAGTTGGGCTATTCATGCCTGGTTGTGCGGAACCGCCACATGTCGTTACCGATAAGGATCGCGTTACAAGTCTCTGGTTCGACGTTCAAGACTTTGAAGCAGTGGCCGAGCAGATGAGCAACTCAATGCTTAACAGCCGGGTGATACCTCCGGTGGGTAATCCCCCGTTGCCGATTGCAATGGGCGGTTTCGTTGATGCCACGGGCCTGGGGATCGATCCGTCTGTCCTGCTGAAGAGAGTTCGCGTATCACTGTTGCAATCGGGACGGGTGGTTTTTGTAGGCGAGAGCGACTCTGTCCGCCGCGCCATGGACGACGCTTCGGACTTCTTCCGGGATGACGGGCGAGCAACAGGGGTAGCCCCAGTCTATACGCTCGCATTGCGAATCAGCCGGATGCCTGTCGTGGTTAATCGCGTCGGACAGAATACGCTCATCTTCCATATGTCCCTCAATGCGGCGGGTGACGTGGCGGTATGGGAAGATGAGAAAATGATTTCTAAACAAACAAAAGGCGGACTGTAGGGTGGTGACCTGCGGTACGCCGCTAAATTCTTCACCAAATATTTAACGGCCCGGACAATGCGTCCGGGTAAGGAAGGAAACCATGCGAAAATTTGCATTGCCGGTGACTCTGCTGCTGGCGACTCTAGCGGCCACTGCCTGCAAGAACATTGATCCGAACTCGGTTTATAGAAAGCCAGGCTTTGACTGGACCGCATCCGATAAGGGCAAGATATTACTCGTCGTCGAATCCGCTCCAGGCCGTGGACCGGGTGGGATGGATATCCTTCAAGGGATACTCCTGGGAGAATTGACCAAAAAGGGCTATGAAGTCAAAACGGTTCCCAGCGAGGCAGAGCTTAAGGATATGGACACTGCTTCAAAGGCGCGGATCGACGCTGAGTTGGACGCAGTGCCGATGAAGTTGACGGTTTTAGCGAATCGGCAAGTCATTGCCAACAGAGTGCCGACGATGGTGAGGGTTTCGCCTGCCGCGTACAACAAGAAGGGACAAATCATTCAGGATGCGGTATATGCCCAGCAGGGTACGCACATGGAGTATCAGACCAGTTGCACCATTGTTGCGAATGTAATCGACACGAAGACGGGGGATCCCCTTTTTGGACCTTTGACATATACGGCAAATGGCCTCAACAGAAACGATCCCTCGCCGGATAACGCGATGAAGGGTGCGGCTATGGATATTATGGAAGTCTTTCCCTCGCACATAGCGGAAGTGAAGAAGTAATCCGTTAAAGGCGTCAAATAGGTTAAGCGACCGCGGCCGCCAGGCGTCATATATTTTCCATCTGAAACTCAATGGCGCCCGCAGGGAAACTGTTGTCTGTCAGGGCCAATCCCAGCTAACCAAGAAAGGCGAACGCGGCGGCTTGGGACTGTAAAGAGCTCCCAAAAGCAAGTTTTGCAGCATGTTTTAAGTGAAACAAGACGGCTTTTTGTGTTCAAACATCGTTAATTGGTGCTCGTCGTGAGCACATTGGATCCGGTTTTCAGACTTTTTAAGGAGACCAAGATGGCAACAGGATTGAATGATCCACTGGTGGGCTCATCCGCCGCATCGCAGGGTGTTACCCCTGTGACTTGCCCGTATTGCGGATTGGGGCAATTTGTTTCAGAGCGGCGTCTGTCCATGGCAGGGCACGTTCTGCTTTGGACAGGGCTGGCAATCGTGCTTATTAGCTTGCCTCTAATGATAGTGTTTATCGGGTTTCTCACGTTTCCGGTTGGCTGGGTTATGATGATTGTCAGCCTTTTCTGCAAGAAGTACGTGAACATTTGCGTTAAATGCAAGCATACGTTTTGACCAGCTGAAGAGTGATAGGCTGATACTTGGTGGTAGTTCCGGCTACCATATCGCGTGGCAGCCGGAACTATGCCATGATTGTTCCGGTGTTGCTGATGCCTTAAGTCATCGTCTACATGCCGTTGGCTCCAAGGCGACAAATCCAGATTTCATCCCACCCGCCGGCCCAGCAGGAAATAGAGGATGGGGCCGATCAGGGGCAGGAGGATGACCAGGATGATCCAGAGGATTTTCATGCCCAGATCGGCGGAACTGGTCACGATCAGGTAGATCACGTAGATGTCCAGGATGAAGACCAGCAGGCTGATGATGCCGTAGCCGAATCCCATGTGGGCTCCTTTCCCGAAAGAGGCTTTCTGGCTTATAGCCCGGTTCTGATCCGACCGGCAAGGGGCAAACCGGGCGGGCGGTATGTTAATAAAACCACGGAGACACGGAGGCGCTATCGTGTCCAAATGGTTTGATTGAACCGCAGGGGACGCAGAGGGTCGCGGAGAAGAAATGGAACCGCTGATGAACGCCGATGGACGCCGATAAAAGAGTTTTCTTCTTGGCGATCTTGGCGGTCTTGGCGGTTCAAAGTCTTCTTCCTCGGCGAGTTGGCCTCCGTGTCTCTGGGCCTCCGTGGTTTTAATAACCTTAGCCAAGCAGGTAAGATAAGGTTGGCGTGAAGCGAAAGGATTGCCATGGCGGGTGAGACTATTCCGGGGATCGACGAGCGGGTGCGGCAGGCGTGCGAGGAGTTCCGGCGCGATTACCGCGCGGTGCGCAGCGAGATCGGCAAGGTCATCGTGGGACACGAGGACGTTGTTGACGGCGTGCTGACGTGTTTGTTCGTCGGCGGCCATGCGCTGCTGGAGGGGGTGCCGGGGTTGGGCAAGACGGCGCTGGTCCGCACGCTGGCGGCGGCGCTGAATCTGAAATTCGGCCGGATTCAGTTTACGCCGGACCTGATGCCGGCGGACGTGATCGGGACCAATGTCATCACGGAAGACGAAGCGGGGCATCGGGCGTTTCAGTTCATGGAAGGCCCGGTGTTTGCGCAGATCGTGCTGGCCGACGAGGTCAACCGGGCCACGCCCAAGACGCAAAGCGCCTTGCTGGAGGCGATGCAGGAGCATCAGGTGACGGCCGGGGGAAAGGTCCGCAAACTCAGCGAGCCATTTTTCGTGATGGCCACGCAGAACCCGCTGGAGCAGGAAGGGACGTATCCGCTGCCGGAGGCGCAGCTTGATCGGTTCTTCTTCAAGCTGCTGCTGCGCTATTCGGGGCGGGAGGAATTGAAAGAGATCCTCGACCGGACGACGGCCGGGCACAAGGCGGAAGTTCAACCGGTACTGGACGCCGGGCGGATCGTTCTGCACCAGGAACTGGTTCGGCAGGTGGTGATCGCGCCGCACGTGCAGGATTATGCCATCCGCTGCGTGCTGGCGACGCATCCGCAGGGAAGGTTTGCCGGGTCGATGGCCAATCGGTTCTTGCGCTACGGGGCCAGCCCGCGGGCGGCGCAGGCGATCACGCTGGCGGCCAAGGTGCGGGCGCTGGTGGACGGCCGGTTTCATGTCAGCTTTCAGGATGTGAAGGACGTGGCCATTGCGGCGATGCGGCATCGGGTGATCCTCAACTTTGAAGCCGAAGCCGAGGGGGTTACGCCCGATATGGTGCTGGAAAAGGTGATCGCCGAGACGCCGACGATGCTGGAAGGGCCGCGATCGTAACTCGTTTCATAGTCGCCCTGCGGGCGGCGCGTGAGAGCGTCGCCTTACAGGCGACGGCGAAACGATGGTATCGTCTGTAACGGCGATTACGTTTAACGATGGAGTTCTGCAACCTATGGCAACTTTCACGATTCCTAAAAACGCCGGCAAGTTCACCGTGGTCGTCGCACGCGGCGGACACTTTTGCGTCTGGAACCGCAAACAGGGCAAGGGCGAGGTGAGCATCCCGGTTCGCTCCAAAACCCAAGCCCAGGCGATTTGCGAGAAACTGAACCGGGGAGAACATAATGGGACGATTTCGGTTTATAACGGATAACAGGGGAAGCCCGAAATCCGAAACCCGAATGACGAAGGAATGGCGAACAAATGACGAATGACGAAACCCGAAATCCGAAGGAATGACGAAATCCGAATGACGAAAGGGCCTTTTCGTCATTCGAGCATTCGTCATTCATTCGTCATTCGGGTTTCGTTATTCGGATTTAAGTCATACTTATGCCCGGCGCGGCCCCCAATCCTCTTTTGCTCGATCCGGACTTCATGGCCCGGCTGGACCGGCTCGACGTCATGTCGCGCAAGCTCCTGGCGGGAAAACTCAAGGGCGAGCGGCGGAGCAAACACCGGGGGCGGAGCGCGGAATTTGCCGACTATCGCAACTATGTCGCGGGGGATGATCTGCGGTTTATCGATTGGAACGTTTATGCCCGGCTGGATCGGCTGTTTCTCAAGCTGTTTCAGGCGGAAGAAGACCTGTCGCTGTATCTGCTGATCGATGTGTCGCGGAGCGGCGATTATGGCCGGCCGCACAAGCTGACGTATATGAAGAAAGTGGCGGCGGCACTGGGGTACGTGGGGCTGGTGAATTACAACCACGTGACGGTCGTGGCGATGGACAGCGGCCTGGTGGCCGAAACCGGCGCGATGCGCGGACGCGGCCGGGTGGCGCAAATGATCGACTTCATCGGCAAGCTTCAGCCGGCCGGAACGAGCCATCTGGCCGAGGCGTGCAAACGGTTCGCGTTGGCCCATCGGCATCAGGGCGTGTGCGTGCTGCTGTCGGATTTCTTCGATAAGGAGGGATACGAAAACGGGCTGCGCTACGTCGCCGGGGGGAAATACGATCTGTTCGGCGTGCAGGTTCTTTCGCCGCAGGAGATTCATCCGGAACTGCAAGGGGATTTGAAACTCGAGGACATGGAAGACGGCGGCCGGGCGGCCGTGTCCATCACCCCGCCGCTGCTTCGGCAGTACGAGGCCAACTTAAGCGGGTACTGTCTGGGGTTGAAGGAATATCTGACCCGGCGCGGTGCGACGTACCTGTTTACCAGCACCGCCGCGCCGTTCGATGCGCTGGTGCTGAATTATCTGCGCGAGCGGGGATTGCTGGGATAGAACAAATCGAAAAGTTTGCCGGTTATTTTCTATCCCGCGCACCTTGCAACAGGTGGAGCTTGTGATCGGCGGTCAGGTAGTAAAAGCCGCCTTCGACGGGCTGAACCTGAACGATGCCGGAAGGGTCGGAGAGTTTGTGCTTGTAGAGCCAGAGTCCGGTTTCGCGGTCGCTGTCGTTTTTGAGCTTGGCGCGACTGATGCCGTCGAGCCAGCAGGCTGGCATCGAGGCCGCGGCGGCAGCGGGCTGATCCAGAACGGCGACGTAATCCCGGCCGACAAACAGGTCGCGGAAGTTTTCGGTCTGGATGAAGTCCGTCAGCTTGCGCCAGTTTTGATCGAGGTGGTCCAGGTTGTAGGCCACCAGCGTGCGCTGACCCAGGGCGTACAGATAAGGGCCGGCCACGCGGAGGGAGACGTTGCGGTCCTTGCTTTCGGCGCCGAGGACGGCGTCCACCGGCTGATTTTCTCCGAGGGAAGCATAGCGCAAGACCTGGCCGGTCTGTAGCGAATGCACGCGGACGAACGCGCCGCCGTTGTCGTCGCCCCCGGCCAGCGCCAAGATGCGCCCGTCGGCGATCACAAGCTGATCCGGCCGGGTCAGGTCCATGAAGGGGGCGGCGGGATTGTCCAACGGCACTTCGTAGCTCAACTGGTTTCCCGGTTCGTAGAGGTCTTTGCCGCAAAGACGATCGGGCAAGGTGTAGACCAGCGTGCCGTCGGCGGCCAGGGCCTGGTTCTGGGGAACCAAGCCGCTGTCGCGGTCAAAATTCCGCCGGCTGATGAGCTGTCCGTCGAAGGCGTTGAGCACAACGAGTTGGACGCTTTGGTCGTTGGCGAGGCGCAGCACGACGAAATCTTCCGTCGCCAGCAAACGCTCCACGGGGTAATCGCTGGGGCGGATTTGCCAGGCCGGCTTGCCGCTGGCGGCGTCGAGACAGACCACCCGGCCGGTGGACGTGGCCAGGAAAATGCGATCGCCGACGGGACGGACCTGGAGGATTTGCTCCGGCGCGTCGGGGGCGAACTGCTGGGGCATGGGCGCGGGGGCGATGGCCAGTTGCCGGACGATCACGCCGTTGCCCCGGATAATCAGCCGCCCATTGCCCTGGATGAGAATCCGGCGAACCTGCGCATCGGGCTTGGCGGCCTGCGGCGTCGGTTGGGAAACGTCCCTGTCTCGATCCGCGGCGGAGGCAAGGTCAACGCGGGGCAAGGATTTGAGCGGGATTTTCCAGACTGGGTTCCGGCCTTCGTCGCGGAGCAGAACGAGCGTGTCGGCCGTCCAGAGCAGCAGTTTTTCACCCAGCCAGGCGGCCCCGGCGGGCGGTTGATCCAGCGCATGACTGGAGCCGGAGGCGGCGGCACCTGCGGCATAGACGCTGATGCCCGAGTCGGCCGACCAGGTCACCAGCCGGTCGTAGCGGTTCAGCTCATCCGCCGGGGAAACGATGGCCGCGACGCCCGAGGCTACAGTCCGACCCGCGGGATCGATGAAAGGCTGGGGCAATTTTCGGCCGGCCTTCTTCTCGAAATCCGTCAGCGGCGGGGGGAGATGAAAATCCGGCAGCGAGCGGGCGGCGGCGCGATCCGCGTACTGCCGAAGCCGCCGAGCCGCCCGGGAAAACGAAACGCCTTGCAGGGTCTGTCCGTCGGGCAGGCGCAGAGGCTTGGTGAGCTGGGGGTCGTTATGCAGCCGCGCGCCCTGATTGAGCCGGGAGATGGCCACGTCGATGCGGTTGGGCATGGCCAGGTAGTTGCGGGCCAGGGCTTCCAGGACCTGCGGGGCCGAGGGGGCGAGGGGATATTTGAAATAGACTTGACGCAGCATCTGCGCGGCCCGGCGCGGGTCGCCGGCCGATTCGCAGGCGTCGGCGGCCTGTATCATCGCCCGGTCGGCAAGCTGCGAATTGGGATACGCCCGGGCGACGGCCTCCAGACGATCCGGGTCGTGGCCGGCCTGTCGCATCGTTTCGGCGGCGGCCTGCTCGTAAGGCGCGTAACAGGCCGGTCCCGAAGCCTTGATCCGCTCGGCGATGGCCTGCTCGGCCAGCGCCGCGGCTTGGCGCAGGTTTTGGCCGGCGTCGTCGGCGAGCATCACTTTTCGCAAGGGATCGCGGAGCAGAATGTCCTGGTAGGCGCGCACCTCGGCGGCCGCGTCATGCCGCGCCGAAGCGAAGCGGGCCAGGGCCAGCCGATAGACGACCTGCTGCACCGGCGAAGCGGCGGCGATGGCGGCGCGGTCGAAAAACTGGTTGATTAGAGCGTCCAGGTCCGGCCGGGCCTGTCGCCGGTCGATCAGTTTCAAACCGAAGCTCACGGCGTCGTTGAAGAGCCGGTCCCGATCCGCGCCGGGAGCCAGGGCGGTTTGGCCGCCCAACAGGCCGATGGCCTCGTCCAATTTGCCCAGGGCCTCGGGATCGCATCCGGCCACGAATAGAATTTCGGCATAGTGAAGCCGCGGAGACGCGTCGGCCGGGGCGGCGGCGATCTCGCGCTGGAGCTTGGCGCGGGCCAATTGCAGATCGGCGTAAACGCTGACGCGCGTGGCGGAGGCGAGAATGACGTGGTCCTGCGTGACGATCACGTTGCCCGGCCCCTCCCCTTCCTGCCAGGTCTGCGGGTCGCGCGGATACATCTCCACGACCCGGCCGGTTTTCATGTCCAGACGCCACAGCCGCTCGCCGCGGGGGATGAAGACCGAATCGCGGGTGACGAACCCGCGGCCGCGGATGCGGGAGCCGGCGTCGGGAGCCGTCAGGGCCGGGGAAGCCCAGGCGATCGCGCCGCCGCGGGGGGTGAATTTATCGCGATCATAGAGTTTCCAATCAAGACCGATCACGCGGGTGTCCCCGGCCGCGATGATCTTGTCGCCGCTGACGGCCAGCAGGGTGTGGGCGTCGGCCAGGTGGGCGCGGCTGATTCGCTTGAGCTCGGCGCCCGTGCCGGCGTCGTAGACGATCAGGTCGGCGCCGTCGGCGGGCATGGCAAAGAGTTTTCCGTCCCGGACTATTGCGGCGTTGAAGACCCAGGGCTTGGTCGCCTCGCCCCCGGGGCGCGACCGGCCGATGAAGCGGGGAAGGCCGTTGCCGGCTTCGGCGTCGGCGCCTGCGGGTACAGATCCAGCCAGAGAACCATGCCGTTGTAGGCGTCCAGTGCGGCGGTCGCCCCCAGGTTGGTCACGACGTAAACCCGGCCGCTGGCATAGGCCAGGTGCGAGACGTTTTCCACCGGGGTGGGCACGTCGTCGGCGAACGCCAGCGCGGGCGAGCCGGCGCTGGCCAGGTAGGAGGCCCAGCGGAACTTGCCGGCGGCGGCGTCGAGACAGATTACGCAGCAGTCTTCGAATTGGCCCATGCCCTTGGCGCCGCGGGCGATGACAAAAACGCTGTCGCCGACGACCAGCGGGCAGCCGCTGAAAGTCAGTTGGCGAGCGGTGGCGGCTTCGGGGGGCAGTTGGGCGGGCGTCAGCGTCCAGCGTTCCTGGCCGGTCTTGCGGTTCAGGCAAACCAGCCGCCCCGGTGACCGGCCCTGCGGCAGAGGGTCGGCCGGCGCATCGGACGAATTCATCACCGCCAGGACGGATTCCTCGCTCACGCTCAGCGTCAACTGGCGCGTGCGCAGAGGCGAGGCCGGCCCGGCGACGTACTGGCCGCGAAGCTGGCCGCCGTAGGTGGCGGCCCAGCCGGGCAAGGGCAGGCCGCTGTCCAGACCGACGGCGTAGATGCGCGAGCCGTCCTGAAAAAACAGTTCCCCGCGATCCACCACGGGCAGAATCCCCAGCGTCATCCCGCTTTGTTCGTACTGGGCTTTAAGACGTTCCAGATCGCGTCCCTGCCGCGGGCCGGGCGGGTTGCGTTGCCCGTTCGCCTGATTCAATTCGATGCTGAACAGCCGGGCTCCCGTCCGTCCGGCGGCGTCCGGAACGGCAGCGCGATCGGCCGCGCCGCCGAAGGTGGGCCAGGAATCCGCCTCTCGCGCCAGGGCCTGAGGCGCGGGCCGGGCCAATTCGCCGTTCAATTCGTCAAGAAGCACCCGCTGCTGCCCGCGGATCACGCCGGCGGCGTGGGGAAATTGATCGCGCAATTCCGCAAGCCGGGCCCGGGCGGCAGCGTCGTCGCCGGCAAGGTGGCAAGCGACGGCGGTGCGGTAAAGAAGCCCGGGGCGTTCGGCCAGCAGCGACGGATGCCAGGCGAGCAGCCGTTGTCCCATCCACGCGGCCGCGGAAAAATCGCCGGATTCCAGGGACAAATCCACCAGACGCAGGCCCGCCGACTTGCCCGCTTCGGTGGGGAAATAGCGAAAGACCACACGATGCAGCGATGCCAGATCGAAAGGCCCGGCCTGTTCCAGCAGGGCCGAGGCGGCCGGTTCGTACTTGGCGCGGTAGGCGGCCAACCCTTCCGCCGGCCAGCGGCCCAATCGCTCCTGCACCACCAGGGCGGCGCTGACGTATTGGTCGATGACGCCGTTGGGATCGGTTCGCGACGGAACGGCGCGGTCGCCGTATTTCTCCAGGACTTCCTGGTACACGTCGGCGGACTTGTTCCATTCCTTCAGCCGCTCCAGGCGGCCGGCCAGAGCCAGCCGCTCCAGCGCCGCCGAGGAATCGCTGACGTATACATTCTGGGCGGAATCTTTGCCGTTGAGTCCGGCGGGATTGAGCGGTGCGGGAGGCGGATCGGCCCCCTGCACCGGAGTCAGGGGCAAAGCCGCCAGACCGGCCAAGGTCAGATTGGCGATCCCAAGCATGAGCGTTTTCACGACCTGGCCCTTCAAACAGGATGCCGGAAATATCGACCCCACAGGGGAGCCAGCCGCGCCACTTCCTCGGGGGCGAGGCGCGATTTGTCGGACCAGATGGCCAGCTTCAGCGACTGCAAGGCCGGGCTGGCGAGCAGTTCTTCCTGGCGGTGGGCCATGGCTTCGACGGTTCGCTGGATCAGGCGGATGGCGTTTTCGGTCGCCGCTTCCAGGTTGCCGATGATCTCCTGAAGCAGTGCCGCCGCGTCGGCGGCCTGGCCGGGCTTGTGCTTCCAGCAATCGTAGTCCGTCACCAGCGCCACCAGGGCGTAGGCCATTTCCGCCTCGCGGGCGAGTTTGGCTTCGGGCATGGCGGTCATGCCGATCAGGTCTCCGCCCCACAAGCGGTGCATCAGGCTTTCCGCCCGGGTGGAAAACGCCGGCCCTTCCATGCACACGTAACACCCACGGTCATGGACTTGAAGACCTGTCCCCTGGGCCGTCCCCTGTTCGATCAACATGCGACGCAGGACGGGGCAGAACGGTTCTGCGAACTCCACGTGGACGGCCGCCTGCTCGTAGAAGGTGTTGGGACGTTTGCTGGTTTTGTCGATGATCTGGTCGGGGATGACCAGCTCGCGCGGGCGAAACTCGTCGCGCAGGCTGCCGACGGCGCCGGAGGCGATGACGTGCGTGCAGCCGAGCTGTTTGAGGGCGAAAATGTTGGCTCGGAACGGCACCTGCGAAGGGCCGAAGGTATGCCCGCTGCCGTGCCGGGAAAGGAACAGCACCGGCAAACCCGCCCACTGGGTTTCCACGATCGCGTCGCTGGGCGGGCCGAAGGGCGTCTGGACCTCGTGCCGGGTTCCGCTGGTCTGGGCCAGAAGCGCCTGACCGAGTCCCGAGCCGCCGATCAATCCGATCTTGATGGGTTGCATAAGTCCTCGAATCTAAACTCGCGGGAGCGATCCCACAATTAAAAAAAGGCGGACCCGAGGGGTCCGCCTTGTCGGAAAGTCGCATGGACCGCTCAGCGGCCGGCCACGTCGTAGTAGCCGACGAAGTACAGGAAGCGGTTCTGGTTCATGATCGGGATGTGCAGGTCGCGGGCCTGCTGTCGCACGTCGGTGTAGGCTGCGAGTTCGGCCTTGGCGTCGTCCAGGGCCTTTTTGTTGATCGGGTTCTGCAGTTCTTCGGCCGAGAAATTAGGCACTTCCGGCTCCTTGCCCATCACCACAAAATCGGTATCGACGTTGATCTTGTCCTGGACGTTGCCGCCCCACTGGCTGACCAGGCGCTTGATGACTTCGGCTTCCAGCGTGGTGAACTGCTTGTTGTGGTCCAGGTCGAACTTACCGAAAACGACGAAGTTGAACTTGGTGTTGGGGTCGTAAATCAGGTTGACGATCAAGTCGCCTTCGCCAAGGATCGCCCCGAGCCTGGACTTGAGGATGCGGCATTCGCTGGCGGCGGCGCCGACGCGAATGACTTCGATGGACGCCTTGCCCTGAGGCATGTTGCTATTGCTCAAGCCGTCGCCGAAGGCGGGGATGCCTTCGTTTTTGTCAAAGACGGTGAAGGTCATGCCGGGCACGAGCTGATCGCCTTGGCCGCGGTTGATGAAGACGATCTTGTTGGCGGCGACGCGGGTGATGATGCCGGCGGCGCGGCGGACGGACGGCCCGTCAACGTCCAAGCGGATGTTGGTGAAGCGAGCCCGGGTCTTGTCGAGGGTGTCTTGAAGCTTCTTGAGTTCCGCCACCTTGCCGGCCAGCTCCACTTCCTTCTTGGCCAGGATTTCCTGGGCGGCCTTGCGGTCTTCCTCGATCTTCTTCTGGATCTCATCGACCTGGGTCTGCTTGGCGGTGCGGTCGGAAGCGGCGGCGGCCACTTCCTTGGAGGTCTGCTCGCGAACGTCTTTTACGGCATCATCCTTGGCGCCCAGTTCCTTGTCCTTGGCGGCGAGGGCGGCGGCCACTTCATCCTTGGCGGCCTTCACCGCGCTCTGCAGGGACTGAATCTGGGCCTGCTTCGACGCCACCGCATCAGCCAGGACGGAGACGACGTTGACCAGGTTTTCGTTGACGGGAGGCAGGGTCACTTCGGCCTTGGCCGCCTTGAGTTTCTCGGCGGCGTCGGCCACCTTGCTGGCCGTCTGTTTCATCGCGTCGGCCGGGCTGGTGTTAGCGCCGACCAGGGCCTTGGCCAACTGGTTGCGCTGCTCGATGACGACGTCGAGCACCTTCATCTGCGGGTTCATCCCGCTGGAGGGGTCGTTGCGCAGGGTTTTGAGGTCGTTCACTTCCGGGCTGCTCAGGGCGGTGTCGGTGATCACGTCCGCGTAGCGGGCGCGATAACTCTGGAGATCGTCGCGGCTGCGCTTCATCTCGGCGTTGAAATAAAACGCCAGGATGGTGGCCGTAACGAACAGAATCGAGAATACCACCAGCGTGCTGATCAATCCGGCTCGGGAACCTTGCTGACTGACAGGGGGCATGTGCAACCTCCAAAACGTTGCGACAACCAGGTGAGTATCTATAAGAGGACAAAGGCCGGCCCACGGTCATCCGCCACCCGCATGCGGTGCAAACGCCCGCGCAACTGCCGTCCATCTGCCCAGACATCGGGAGGGCGGTATCCGCCGACCGCTTATACCAAACCCAACTGTACCGCCCGGCGCTAGGTATGGTCAAGGAACCACTGGCCTTGCAACGCCCCTTTTTTATTTTGTCGCCGCCAAAGGCCTCGCGTCATTTAGCCCGTTGACGCCACCACAACCGGTTTCTTCCAATGGGGGATGCCATGAGCGTGAGCTGGGATACTTTTGAGCGATACCGCCGGCGGGGGTTGGATGCCCGGCGGGCCGGGGCCTGGGAGGCGGCGCGGGTTTATCTGCTGGAAGCGGCCAGGGCGATGGTCCTGCTGAGCAAGGAGGCGCGGGGGGAAGAGCTGCGCCAGGCCCGGCGCGACGTGGCCGGGCGGCTGATGGAACTGGCCCGCGATTGCCGCGTTGCCGGGCGGGAAAATCGCCGGAAACAACCGCCCCAGCCGGTCGCGGGGGAGGGCCGCGACGCCGGGCAGTGGGTGGTCAAGGAAAAGCCGCGCGTGCGGTTTGACGACGTGGCCGGGCTGGAAGAGGTCAAGGAGGCCATCCGCCTGCGGATGGTCTATCCGTTCACGCACCCGCAACTGGCCGAGCGGTTCGACGTCCGCCCCGGGGGCGGCGTTTTGCTTTACGGGCCGCCGGGGACGGGCAAAACGCTGCTGGCGCGAGCCACGGCCGGGGAGATCGAGGCGACTTTTTTCCACATCTCCCCCGCCGACGTGCTGAGCAAGTGGTTCGGGGAGGCCGAGCAGAACATCCGCAAACTCTTTGACGCCGCCGCCGCCGAACCGCGCAAGCATTCTGTTCATCGATGAAGTGGAGGCGATGGTTCCGGCCCGCCGGGAGGATGGCTCGGGGGTGATGGAGCGGGTCGTGCCGCAAATTCTCCAGGGCATGGAGGGCTTTGAGCCGTCGGAAAATCGCACGCTGCTGCTGATGGGGGCGACCAACCTCCCCTGGCGGCTGGATCCGGCGGTGCTGCGGCCGGGACGGTTCGACGAAAAAATCTTCGTCCCCCTGCCCGACGCCCCGGCCCGGCGGCAAATCCTGGAGATGCACCTGGCCCACCGCCCGCTGGAGGGGAGCGTCGATCTGGACGACCTGGCCCGCCGGTTGGACGGCTACAGCGGCGCGGACGTCAAATACCTCTGCGACCGCGCCGCGGCCATCCCCTTTTTGCAGAGCATCGCCACCGGCCGGGAAGGCTCGATCACGCCGGAGGTTATCACCGCCGCGCTGGCCTGCGTCCCCCCCAGCGTCACGGGCGAGATAATCCGGCGTTTCGAGCAGTTCCACCGGGGCGGGGGTTGAATTTGGGATTTTGGATTGCGGATTTGGGATTGAAAGACGACGTTCGAGAGCCTCTTCAATCCCAAATCCGCAATCCAAAATCCCAAATCGCCCGCGGTTTCCCCCGGCACATCCCCGCTAGGCGGGACGAACGATTCCTTTTATACTGTGGTTCTGATTACTTTGGCGGGCTGATCCGCCTGTGTCTTTTTCGGAGTGCATCGTCATGAACGTACTTGTTGCCGGCGGCGCGGGGTATATCGGTTCTCACACGGTCAAGCGTCTCAAGGCCGCCGGGCATACGCCTGTAATTTACGATAACGTATCGCGCGGCCATCGCGAGGTGGTGGACATCCTGAAAGTGCCGGCCGTCTTCGCCGACCTCAACGACCGCGAAACACTCACCCGAGCCCTGCAAGAGCACCGCATTGACACAGTCATGCACTTTGCCGCCTACGCCTACGTCGGCGAGAGCGTCGAAAAGCCGCTGATGTACTACCAGAACAACGTGGCCACGACCGTCAGCGTGCTGGAAAGCATGCAGGAAGCGGGCGTCAACCGCTTCGTCTTCTCCAGCACCTGCGCCACCTACGGCGATCCGGACAAGGTGCCGATCACCGAAGACGAAAAGAAAGCCCCGGTTTCCCCCTACGGCCGAAGCAAGCTCATGGTGGAACACATCCTCCAGGACTACATCCAGGCGAACAAGAAATTCTCCTTTGCCGCGTTGCGTTACTTCAACGCCAGCGGCTGCGCGATGGACGGGACGCTGGGCGAAGACCACGACCCGGAAACCCACCTGATCCCCGTCACGCTCCAGGCGGTCATGGGTCTGCGGCCGCAACTGGTCGTCTTCGGCACCGATTACCCCACGCCCGACGGCACCAACGTCCGCGACTACATCCACGTGGAAGACCTGGCCGACGCCCACATCCTGGCCATGGAAAAGCTCCAGGACGGGCAGCCGATCTACTGCAACCTCGGCACCGGCCGCGGGTTCTCGGTCAAAGAGATCATTCAGACGGCCGAGAAGGTCACGGGCAAGAAGGTGCCGGTGACTTACGGTCCCCGCCGCGCCGGCGACGCCATCGCCCTCTACGCCGATCCGAGCCGGGCCAAGAAGCTGCTCGGCTGGGAAGCCAAGCACAAAGACCCCGAAACCATCATCCGCTCGGCGTGGAACTGGTTCTCCAAGCACCCCCACGGGTACAAAGGCTAAAACGAGGGTTTGTCCCTTCGCGAAACCGCAAGCGATGTCGTGAAACTGGCGGCGAAACCGCGAAGAGCAAGCCACTGCGGGAGTTAAGAGGCGAAACAGGGGATTTTGACAGAGCCAAAGGGCTTCTTAGCCGCGACGCAACGCGTCGCGGAGCCCTCGCCTGCGGGGAGCGTTGGAAACCTGAAAGCCACTGAATCTGGGGGATTTATGTCACCTGCGAACTACTCCCTGCATCCGCGTCCGACCTTCGGGCTGGGGGCCATTTTGGCCATCCTCTCGGCCATCGGGGGGATGTTTCTCTCCTGCGGCGGGCGACCGCTGGCCGGGCTGCTGCTGGCGATTCTGGCCCTGCTGCTGGGAGCCGTCGGGCTGTTGCAATCGTTCCTGCCCCGCTGGCGGGGAGGGCTGGTGAGTATTTTGGCGATCGGCCTGGGGGCCGTCGGCGTCCTCGTCGCCATCCTCGTATTCGCCTTTAAGATCATCCTGTGGCCCCTGTAAGCCAACACTCCAAGCAACCCCTGCGGTTGACAGGCGGCCCTGCCCGACAAATAATACTTTGCCCAACATTGCTCCAAATCGATTATCGGACTCTCTCTGTTGAAATCGGTGTCCGTTCTAAAACCAGTTGTCAACTTGGACCGTATTAGACCGATAGTAATAGGGCTCAGCTCGGCATAGTCGCCAAGTTGTTTATTATTGATTCAGTTACCCGACGGAAGTCCGGCAAGTCCCAGACCCCGGACGTCTTAAAGAGAAGGATTCTCCACCCATGCAAACGGTCGTCCATGTGACTCACGAGGCCATTCAGAAAATCGGGGGTATCGGTGCGGTTCTGGAAGGACTGCTGACCAGTCGCGTCTACCTGGATATGGTGCCGCGGAACATCCTGGTCGGTCCCTTCTGGCCCTCCGACGCCCAAGGCGAACAGCGCCTCGGGCCGCAAGGCGAAGTGCTCTACAGCAGCTTCGACCATTTGTACCGCTCCCCCCTGGCCAGCCGCTTCCGCGAGATCGAGCAGGAATACGGCGTGGGCATCGTCTACGGCCGGCGCAAGTACGTGGACAAGGCCAACGGCGTCACCAGCACCCCCGAAGTCCTGCTCATCGACGTCAGCCGCTACGACGCCCACAAGGCCAACGTCTTCAAGTACGAACTGTGGAAGACCTTCGGCATCGACAGCGGCAAGTACGAACACGTCTGGGATTACGAGCAATACCTCCGTCTGGCCCAGCCGACCATGGCGGCGCTGCACGCGCTGGGGGCCGGCAGCGAAACCGAACCGTGCGTCATTCTCTCCCACGAATACATGGGCATGCCCACCGCCCTGGCCGCGACGATGGAAAACGGCCACTTCCGCACCATCTTCTACGCCCACGAAGTGGCCACCATGCGCCGCATCGTCGAAGGCCATCCCGGCCATGACACCATGTTCTACAACGTCATGCGGGCGGCCATGGACCAGGGCCACTACGTCGAGGACGTCTTCGGCGACCAGAACGGCTACTACAAGCACGCCCTGGTCAAAGCCTCGCGCTACTGCGACGGGCTGTTTGCCGTCGGCGATTACACGCTGAAGGAATCCCGTTTCCTGGACCCCGAGTTCGCCCACGTCGATTCGCAACTGGCCTACAACGGCGTGCCGTGCTGGAAAATCAGCGTCGAAGACAAGATGGCCAGCCGCCAGAAACTCCGCACCTACTGCAACAATCTGCTGGGCTACGAGCCCGATTACGTCTTCACCCACGTCACCCGCCTGGTGCCCAGCAAGGGGCTGTGGCGCGATTTGCGGGTGTTGGAACATGTTGAAAAGAAACTCCGCGCCCGCAACGAGACGGCCGTGCTGTTCGCGCTGACGACCGAAGTGCCCGGCCGGCGCAGCGAAGACATCCACCGCATGGAACATCACTACCACTGGCCGGTGGTCCACCGCGAAGGATTGCCGGACATGTCCAACGGCGAAGCGGGCTATTATCAGGGCGTGCAGGAATTCAACGCCCGCTCCCGCAACGTCAAAGTCGTCTTCGTCAATCAGTTCGGCTTTGAGGCCCGCCTCTGCGGTCAGCGCATGCCCGCCGACATGGAATTCATGGACATCCGCAAAGGCTCGGACGCCGAATTCGGCCAGAGCATCTACGAACCCTTCGGCATCGCCCAGGTCGAGCCGATCAGCTTCGGCGGGATCTGCGTCTTCTCCAACGTCTGCGGCTGCGCCGGTTTCGTGGAAAAGGCCGCCGGCGGCGACACGCCCAACGTCATCGTCGCCGACTACACCGACCTGGGACAAAAGGGCCTGCGCCCGAACAACTCTTGTCCATCAGCGAACCGCAGCGCAACCAGATCGAGCACGAGGTGGCCGAGAAGGTGGCCACGACGCTCTTGGAGCGCCTGCCGCGCACGCCGCGGGAGTTCGAGCAGTTCATCGAACGCGGCTACGCGTTGGCGCAGAAGATGAGCTGGGACGTGGTGGCACGGGAATACGTGCTGCCCGGCATCCAGCGCGCAGCCGCGCCCAACGGCTCAAGCAGATCGCCTGAGGCCCGTTGCCAATCAAATGAAAACGCCCGCGCTTTTCGGCGCGGGCGTTTTCACGTTTAGCGGTCACCCTCGGGCGGCCCTGAAATTCACTCTCCCTGGCGGGTTTCGGGAACCACCCACAGCTCCCGTTTCTCCAGTTGTCGCAGGACTGTGACCGGCACCGGCTTGCCCACCCGCTCTTCGGTCAGCAGCCGATGCAGGTCGTCGATGTCGGCCACGGGCTGATGATCGAACGCCACCAGGATATCCCCTTCGGCCAGGCCCGCCTTGCGGGCCGGGCCGCTCTCGGAAAGCGATGTCACCAGCACGCCGCCCTCTTTCTCCAGATCGTGATATCGCACCACCCGGCGGGGCAGCGGCACGGGTTGGCCGCCCAGGCCGATGTAGCTGCGATGCACCTTGCCGCGGGTCATGAGCTGGGTGGCCACGAACTGAACCGTGGAGACGGGGATGGCAAAGCACAACCCCTGGGCCGGGAGGATGACGGCCGTATTCACGCCCACGACCCGGCCGCGCCAGTCCACGAGGGGGCCGCCGGAGTTGCCGGGGTTCAATGCCGCGTCGGTCTGGATCAGGTTATCGATCAATCGGCCCGAAGCGGCCCGGAACGACCGCCCCAGCGCGCTGACCACGCCGGCGGTGACGGTGGTTTGAAACCCGTAGGGATTGCCGATGGCGATGACGAGCTGCCCGACCCGTAGTTCGTGGGAATCCCCCAGTTCCACCGCGGGCAGATTCGGCCCGTTGACGTGGATGATGGCCAGATCGGTATCGGGATCGTCGCCGACCAGGCGGGCTTGGAAGTTTTGTCCGTCGCTCAGCCCCACGCCGATGCGCCGGGCGCCGTGGACGACGTGGCTGTTGGTCAGGATGAACCCGTCGGGGGTGAAGAGGAAGCCCGAGCCGTTGCCGCGCGAGGGTCTGCGCTGCGCGGGCGCTGGGCGAATGGGAACGGTATTCGACTTCGATGTTGACCACGGACGGGCTGACTTTTTCGGCCGCCCCGACCACCGCCTGCGAATAGGCGTCCAGCGCCTGCTGCTCATTGGGCGGCCCGGTTTTTGAACTGCCGGGGCTGTCCAGAGTGCGCGGGGCGATTAATGGCAGAATTCGATGCATGGATTTCTCCCTCTTGAAGAAGTGCGATTGTGAGTAATACGCCCGCAGGCGTTGGCGGTTTGCAGGGGGGGCAAGAAGGAGGCGCGATGAAGTTGAGAGCGCCGCTTTGCGTCGCTCTGCGGGCGGCGGCGAAACGGGTTCTGAAAGCGATTCTTAGCGCAGGCGGGTTTCGTTGTTGCCGATGCCGCGCATGGCCAGGTTCAGGGCATCGACGTTGCTGGCCAGGCGGCGGGCTTCGTTGACGTCGATGAGTTGTTTGTGGAACAGCTCGGCCAGATGCTGATCGAAGCTCTGGCTGCCGGCCTCGCGGTTGCCCACCGTTCCCTTGAGCTTGTCGTACTGGCCATCGAGGATGTACTTGCGCACCAGCGGCGTGGACATCATCAGTTCGACGGCCGGCACCCGCCCCGTGCCCTCGCGGCGTTTGGCCAAGCGCTGGCAGCAGACGCCGATGAGGTTCATGCCCAGTTGCTGCTGCTGCAAATCCCTCTGCATCGGATCGAACAGCGAGACCAGGCGTTCCACGGTCATGGCCGCGTTGGCGGCATGAACGGTGGTGAAGACCATGTGCCCCGTATCGGCGGCCCGCAGGGCCGTGGTCAGGGAGAAGGTGTCGCGGATTTCGCCGATGAGGATGGTGTCGGGATCCTGGCGGAGCATTTCGCGCAGGGCGTATTCGTAGCTTTCGCTGTCGGTTCCCACTTCCACCTGGCTGACCAGCGATTTGACGTTCTCGTGCTGGTATTCGATGGGGTCTTCGACGGTGATGATGCGCTCGGAGCGGGTGCGGTTGATCTTGCCGAGGATGGCCGCCAGCGTCGTGGTCTTGCCGCAGCCGGTCGTGCCCGAGATGACCACCAGGCCGCGGTAGTGGTCCGCCAGCGCCTCCACCTGGGGCGGCAGGTTCAATTCCTCAAAGTCGGGAATCCGCGTGATGATCCGGCGCATCACGATCGCCAGCTTCTGGCGGCTGTGGAAGATGTTGACGCGGAACCGGCCGGTCTTGTCGGCCAGGGCGTAAGACAGATCGACCGCCCCCTTGTGCTCCAGCATCACTCGGCGGTCGGGATCGTGGGCCAGCAACTGCCGGACGTATTCCGTCACCAGTTCGTCACCGAGCGGCGGGCAATCCAGAAAACAGGCCCGCCCGTCCACGCGAACCATCGGCACCGAATCGGCCTGCAGGTGCAGGTCCGAACCGTTGAGCTTGATCGTCGAGTGCAAAAGGTCGTTCAAGGAAGGAAGAGCCATGCCGGAATTATCCGTTTGGCGGGCCGATTCCGCAATGCGACGTCCCCCGGCTCTGGACGCGCAAACGCGGAAACCTAAACTAAGGCTCCAATGAAACCGAAAACGCTGATCTTACGGACTGCCGGAACCAACTGTGACGTGGAAACCGCCTACGCCTTCCAACGCGCCGGCGCCGAAACCGAATATCTGCACATCAACCGCCTCTTGGAAAATCCCCGTCTGCTGGAAAGCTACCAGATCCTGGCTTTCCCCGGCGGCTTTAGCTACGGCGACGACATCGCCGCCGGGCGCATCTTCGCCAACCAGATCGCCCACCACCTCCACGACGCCATGCACCGCTTTGTCGAGGCCGGCAAGCCCATCATCGGCATCTGCAACGGCTTTCAGGTGCTGGTGAAAACCGACCTGCTGCCCGGCCCCCTGGCCGGCCGCTCCGGTCAGACCGCCACGCTCACCAACAACGATTGCGGCCGCTTCACTGACCGCTGGATTCGCCTGGCCTCCCGCAGCAAGAAATGCATCTGGACCGCCGGCCTGGAGACGATTGAACTGCCCATCGCCCACGGCGAAGGCAAGTTCGTCCCCGCCGACGAGAACGTCCGCAAGGCCCTGTGGGAAAACGACCAGATCGCCTTGGTCTATGTGAAAGAAGACGGCTCCCCCGCCAAGGGTCTTTTCCCCGACAACCCCAACGGCAGCACGGACGATATCGCCGGCATCTGCGATGCCACCGGCCTGGTCTTTGGTCTGATGCCTCACCCCGAACGCTACATCGATCCTATCCAACACCCCGCCTGGACGCGCCGCACCGGCCTGAGTGAAGGTCAGGGCCTGCGCATTATGACCAACGCCGTCCGGCATGTCGCCGGGACGATTTTAAGCCGATAACAGGGTGCCGGATCAGCATAAGGCTATTATTTACAACCATTTATTTTCTGTGCGGCGGATTGCTTTCCCGCCCGGCCGCCCGGATTATCGGTCGTTGTAACTGCTATAGATTTGCTGTATTGCCTCTTTTCAGAATAGTCCGGATCGCTTAGATTATTCGAGGTCGGCAATATGTTAAGCCGATAACTGTGGCGATGCCAGTTGCCTGCATCGTACTGCGAAGGAGGAGTTGTCCGGGACCGGGTGAGTCCCCCTCTTTCGCACGGGCCATGTAACCGCAACGGCCCGGGGCACATTGCCCAAGCCCCCAGTTGAGTTTTTTTGATGAGCTGTGGGGTTTGTCTACAACCTTCTTAAGGAGGATTACTATGTTGCGGAAAAGTTTCCTTGCGGCTGTTGTCGGTCTTCTGCTCGTCCCGGCCTTCGCTCAGGCCCAGTTCAACAAGGGTGATTGGGAACTGACCCTCAGCGGCAGCGGTAGCGCCAATAAGGGCACCACCGCCGGTGATTTCAGCGGCAACGTCGGCCTTGGCTACTTCGCGACCAAGGAAATCGAAATCGGCGTTCGTCAGAGCGCCACTTGGAGCGACGTCTCCGGTGACAAGTCGCGCTGGGGCGGCTCCAGCCGTCTGGCCCTCGACTACCACTTCGACTTCGATAAATTCCAGCCCTTCGTCGGCGTCAACGGCGGTTACGCCTACCCGGCCGACTCGCTCGGATCCTGGGAAGTGGCTCCGGAAGCCGGTCTGAAGTATTTCGTCAACGCGACGACCTTCCTCTACGGCTTGGTGGAATACCAGATCCACACCCGCGACACCGACGCTTCGCAGTTCGTCTACTCCCTCGGTATCGGTTTCAAGTTCTAAACCGACCCGAAGCGGTTGCGATCTACGAGACTGCCGTGGCTTGGCCCGGCAGTCTCTTTTTTTTGTCCCTGCGCTTCGTCAGGATCATCCCAATTAAACAAAAACCCCCGACATCCACGTCGGGGGTTGAGATTACGGAAGAGATCGTTTCGATTCCGCATTCAAGCGGTCACATTCACCAGGCTCGTCTAAAGTAGCTGTCCCGCTACACCGATCTGGCGGTTTTTTTTCGGAAAGTGGGCGCGGTAGGATTCGAACCTACGAAGGCATAAGCCAACGGGTTTACAGCCCGTCCCTTTTGGCCACTTAGGTACACGCCCAAATTGTTCCGGCCGACCGGCTCGGCAGGCCAGAGAGGTTAGTATTGCGGAAGACCGCGAGAATTTCAAGCCGCGGGGAAAAAACCAGTGTTGTGCCGGAGTAGAAATGTCACCCTATAGCCGAAATAGAAGTGTCACCCCCGTGGCTGGGGTATACCAGCCGGATGGATGAACTTCGAATGTCATTGCGGGAACGGGATCGGTTGGAGGTATTTGGCCGGGTGAAGCGAGAGGAGTTGACGGTGGTGGAAGCCGCCGGACTGATCGGTTGCTCGGTGCGTCAGGCCCGGCGTCTGTGGAAGCGGTATCAGGCCCAGGGCGCTCGGGGTCTGGTCCATGGGCTTCGCGGCCGGTCCGGCAACCGGCGGTTTGGCCAGGAGTTCCGGGAACAGGTGATCCGGCGTCACCAGTGACCTTCCCCACGAACGGTGGGCGTGTCATTATTGCGTCAATTGAGGCTGGCCTCGAACTGCTCGGGGCTCCGATGGCCCAACGCCGAATGACGCCGTCGGCGATTGTGCCATCCCCCGATCCATAAAAATATTGAACGCCTCGCCTCCTCTCGACTGGCGAACTTTCGCCGGTACACGTGCTCGGTTTTCAGTGTGCCCCAGAAGCTCTCATCGCCGCGTTGTCGTAACAGTCGCCCACACGACTCATCGAACAGTCGATGTCCATCCGCTTCAACCGCTTCTGGTATTCCTCGCAGGCGTACCATTCCCAACCGCATCGCACAAGGCTGTCGGCGCGAGCCATCGCGTGCGCGATCATTTGCTGGCGTAGATTCCGTAATTGACCGTCATTTTTTTAGAAGCTCTAAAGCTCTAGCTCTGTTGAAATCCCCTTTCGCCCCCAGACGCTCGCCAAGGTTTGCTCTTCGCGGGTTCGCCCAACAACTCTCGATCTCGCTTGCGGTTTCGCGAATCAGCAATCTCTGTTTCGCCGCTTTCCCCAGAAACCCACGCCATTTCAACAAAGCCACACGTTCTAAAAAAAAGCCCCGGATTTTCATCCGGGGCTCAAAATCACCGCAATCAAACCGTTGCACTAGGCCGAGGGGTGCCACCCCGCATCCGCCCACAGCTCGCCGCTGACGGCGGAGTTGGAAATCATGAAGCAGATGGCGTCGGCGATCTCCTCGGGCTTGATGAGCCGGCGGAGCTGCGTATAGGGCAAAATGTACTTCTCGATGTACTCCTTGCCGATCGCTCGCACCATCGGGGTGTCGGTAAAACCAGGATGGATCACGCCGCACCGCACGCCGTAATACATCGCCTCCTTCATCAGCGTGGCGGCCGAGCCTTCCAGGCCCGCCTTGGTGGCCGCGTAGGAAATCTGCCCCTTGTTGCCCTGCGACGAGACCGAGCCGATGAAAATAATCGTGCCCTGGATGTGCTCCTCGGGGCCCCAACGCCCCACGCCCCGGCGGTGACGATCCTCGGCGATCCTCGCCACCATCTCCAGCGCCCAATACGTCGGGGCGATCAGGTTCACTTCCGTGACCAGCCGGAAACTCTCCACCGGATAGATCACGGCTTTGCCGGTCTCCTTGTCGAGTTTCAGCGACAGCGAATCGCGGGTGATGCCCGCGGCCGGGACGCAGATGCTCACCGGGCCGTGCTTCTCTATCAGATCGGTGTAGACCTTCTGCCGGAAGGCGGCGTCGGTGGTGTCGCCGACGTAAGTCGCGACCACCGGATGGCTGGGCAGCGCGTTGATCGAACTGGCGACCTCGTCAATACTGGAACTGCGATCGACCAGTCCGATGGCCTTGACGCCGCGCCGGGCCAACTCGACGGCGGCGGCCTGACCGATGCCACTGCCGGCGCCGGTAACGACCGCGACCTTGCCTTTGATTTCCATGGCGGATTCTCCTCTAACGGGGGAAAGAAACGGGGCCGATTAAACCAATGGCTGGACCCCGGATACAGCTCTGGAGACGGAAATGGTATGATGCAAATGCGTCATGATCGACAATACGCCCGCGATTGCTTGTGCCCGTCTATCTACAAAAAGACTCTAAGCCTGCCTTGGCGGGATGTCAAAGAAATATTTTGCGTTTGCACTACTTCGACCGCGGCCAAGGATATCGCCATTACACGCCGCGTCGCCTATTGTTATGATGTACGGCAGAACGCCCGTCCGGCGTAAATAACGCGAGCAAAGAGGGTTCGTTCAATGCCCGAAGAAAAAAACACTACGAGCGGCAAGCTGCTGGAGATCAAAAAATATCCCAACCGCCGCTACTACGACGCCACCCGAAGCCGACACGTCACTCTGGAAGAGATCAACAACCTGATCCGCGACGGCTACGAGGTGCGGGTTACCGA
Source organism: uncultured Phycisphaerales bacterium (assembly GCA_963841305.1). Taxonomy (GTDB): domain Bacteria; phylum Planctomycetota; class Phycisphaerae; order Tepidisphaerales; family Tepidisphaeraceae; genus CAWJBR01. Next base: position 1,956,646 of record CAWJBR010000002.1, read on the forward strand.
CTCCAAAACCGGGCAGGACATTACCGCCAAGGTGCTGGCCCAGATCATCCTGGAGCTGGACTCGCCCAAGCTCGGCATCTTCCCCGTACCGCTGCTGCACCGGTTGATCCTGCGCCAACGAGCAACTGGTCACTGACTTCGTCGAGAAATATTTCAACCAGGCCCTGTCGGCGTTCCTGGATTCGCAGCGTACTTTCGAGCAGTCGGTTCGGCAGGCGATGGGACTGCAACAAAGTCTGGGCGTGCCCGATTGGGCCAAGCTGATGTGGGGCCCGTTCACTCCGTCCCTGTGGGCCGGGACGCGCACCAACCGTCCCGCCGGCAACAACAACACCGCCGCCGCCAGCGCCGCGCCGACTTCCGAGTCCGCGGCCCCGCCCATCGACAACCCGCGCGACATGCGCCAGGCCGTGGACGAACTGCGCCAGCAGCTTTGCCAACTCCAGCAGCAACTCGCCGCCCAGTCCAACCATAAAAAAAAACGACACCGCACGAGCCGCTAACCCCAACTGATCCCCTCAACAACCTCTCCGCTGAAAACAATTAGCCCGTCGCAGTGCATCCGCCGATGAACGCGGATGCATGCCGATAAGAAGAGATAATTTCCTCGCTCCGCGCCGTTCTTTCTCCCTCTCCCCGGAGGGGAGAGGGCCGGGGTGAGGGGGGAGATTCACGCATTCAACTGGCGTCCATTCGCCACCTGCGTCCAAAGCTCTCCCCCCTCACCCCAACCCTCTCCCCTCCGGGGAGAGGGAGAAAAGAGGTCGCGGGGAGAGAGAATTGTCTTCTCTTTATCTGTGAAGATGTAGGAAGCAGAGGGGCTTCTCCGGCCGCCGCGGTATGCTGTGTTTAACGGAACGCAGCCACCAACAACGAAAGGAGAAGCCCATGCGTACGGAGTATTTTATCACCATGGACACGCACTGCCGAACCACCGACGCCTGCATCAAGACGGCGCGGGGGAAACTGGTGAGGCGGGAGCATTTATCGACCGGCATTCCCCAGTTGCGGAAGCTGATCGAGTCGGTGCCGCACCCGCGGCGGGTGGCCTTTGAGGAAGGGTCGATGGCCGGCTGGCTGTACCGAAACCTCCACGGGTGTGCCGAGGAGTTGATCGTGTGCGACCCCCGGCGCAACGCCCACGTGGCCAAGGACGGGGACAAGGACGATTCCATCGACGCCGAGAAGCTCAACGACCTGTACCGCGGCGGGTTCTTGAAGGCGGTGCATCAGTTGGACAGCGACGAGAAGGCGGCGGTCAAGCAACTGGTGGGGATGTACCACCAACGGGTGGGACATCGGGTGGGCGAAGGCAACCTCCTGCTGGCGTTGGGCCGGCGATGGGGGATCCTGCTCAAGCGTTCGGAGTTGCTCCAGTGCGACGGCCAGGCGTTGCTTCAGACCCGGCTGGAGCAAGTCGGCGTGCCCGAGCGGATTCGGCGGATTGCCGACGCGCTGTGGCAGAGCTTCCATCAGGCGGTCCAACAGGAACAGATGCTCTTTGAGCAGGTCTGCCAGTTGGCCCGCCAGGACAAGATGATGGCGCGGACGGCGGAACTGCCCGGCTACGGGCCGGTGCGGGCGGCGACGCTGATCTGTTACCTGGACACGCCCTGGCGGTTCAAGAGCAAGGAGGCGTTGTGGAAGTACGTGGGAATCGGGCTGCGCCGGGAGAAATCCGGCCAGGGGTTGGACCTCGTGCGGGTGGAGCAGGAGTGCAACCATTTGCTGCGGAACGTGGTGATCGGCGCCGCCCAGAGCGCCATTGAGGCCAAGGAGAATGTGTTCGGCGAGCGTTACGCCCGCTGGATGAAAGCGGGGCTGTCGTCCCGCAATGCCCGCCGCAACGTGGCCCGGGAGCAGGTGACGGCGGTGTGGGGCATGTGGAAAAGCGACAAGGCATTCGAGGCGAGGCGGATCGGGAGCCTGTGCTGAGGGGCGGAAGAAAGCGGATGACGGCCCGGTGCGAGTGCTGCGAATAATGGGTCCGGTGTTGGAGTTCCAGGATGAACGCTGCCGCCTTCAGTGAGCGGCCTGATCTGTGAATGAACCCCGCCGGATGTGTGCTACGCCCAGAGAAGTCCTCATGAACCCCGCGGCGTGCGGGAGTTCCGGATAGGTGTTTGAGCGACGCCGCCCAGTGCGGGGCGATGCTCCAGAGCTTGAGGAAGAATGCGGCCGATGAGAACGCGACGGGCGGTTCCGCCGGAACCCCTCTCCAAGAGGCCTTGAAGGGACCGGCCAGCGGTGCCTGTGTCACGAAACCTGCGCCCCGGAAGGTTAGAAAAACGGAAAAAGAGGCGCAGCCGGAGACTCCCTATTGACTTCCTGCTTCCTATAGGCGTTCATCCGCGTTCATCGGCGGTTCCACTCCTTCCGCGCACGTGAAAAATTTTTGGCGCAGGCAGAATGCCATCCCCTTTCTAGGATCAAATCGCTGAACTCGACAGGCGGGCTATGGCCGGAAAAACGGACCCCTCAAGCGTGCTGTGCGTCTGCATTAACCGGCCTGTAATGTATTAAGAACAGCCTGTTATCACCGGTCGATTTCGCTTGTTTTATTTTTTGTGCATTTGCACAAAAAAACTCTTGACCGCCGCTCGGTCGAGGCTTATGGTGTGGTCCATCGGATTTGTATCTCGGATTTCTTTAACCCAAGGCGAAGGAGAAGCCATGCCAGCAGTACAGGAAGCAAGCGTGTCGGAGTTGCTCGATCAGGCCGTCGAAACCTTTGGCGGCGCCGTTCGGGCCAGCGTCAAGTTGCAGGAAGACGTCGCCCAGTGGTGGAACGGAGCGATGGAACAGATGGGCTCGATGCAGGAGTGGCAGCGGAAAAGCTCGGCCGTCCTGACCGACGCCATCCCCACCGCCCAGAAGGCCGCCGACGAATACATGCGGTTCCTGGATCAGTCCTACCACAACGGCCTGGACCTGCTACGCAAGGCCTTTGACTCGGGCCGATCCGAAACCATGTCCGAGCGCCAGGCCCGCGCCCAGGATCTGTGGGCCTCGTCGCTGGAAGCGGCCCGAACCAACGCCCAGGCGATGGCCCAGGCCAACGTGCGGGTCATCGGGTCGTGGGCGGAATTTTTACGAAAGAACGTGGAAAGCGGCGGAGCGCCGACGACCAAGTCGTCCCGCTCCAGCCGGGAAAGGTAGCGGCTCGGGAAGACCGACTCGCGTGAGCCGGGCTCGATCGCTCCGTCAACTCTTGTAGTGAGCGGGAATATCGGCCGCCTGCCGCATTTCGCGGCAGGCGGCACAGTTCCCGTCGAAGGGATCAGTGCTATGGTTAAGGACGTATTTCTCGCGGGCGGTGTACGCACGGCAATCGGCAGCTTCGGAGGCGCATTCGCTGAAATGCCCGCTCCGGCCCTCGGCACGCGCGGTGGTCAAAGCCGCCTTGGAACGCGCCGGCGTGCCCGGCAATCAAATCGACGAAGTCATCTTCGGCAACGTCATCGGCGCCGGCCTCGGTCAAAACGTGGCCCGCCAAGTCGCCATCGGCGCCGGACTGAACCCCGGCATCGGCGGCACGACCGTCAACAAGGTCTGCGGCTCAGGCCTCAAGGCCGTCATGCTCGCCGCCCAGGCCATCCAATCCGGCGACGCCAGCGCAGTGGTGGCCGGTGGGACGGAAAACATGTCCCGCACCCCTTACCTGCTGGACAAGGCCCGCACCGGCTATCGCATGGGCAACGGCGAACTGATCGACGCGATGATCCGCGACGGTCTGTGGGACGTCTACGCCAACGTCCACATGGGACTCTGTGGCGACCGCTGCGCCGCCAAGTATCAGTTCACCCGCCAGCAGCAGGATGAATTTGCCATCGCCAGCAACAAGCGGGCCCTGGCCGCCCAGGCCAGCGGCGCGTTTGCCGACGAAATTGCTCCCGTCAACGCCCCGTCCGGCAAGTCCACCGTGTTGGTGGCCGAAGACGAAAGCCCCAAGCGGTTCAATGAAGAAAAACTGCGTCAGCTCCGCCCGGCCTTCGGCAAGGAAGGCACCGTGACCGCGGGCAACGCCTCCAGCATCAATGACGGCGCGGCCGCCGTCGTCGCCCTCTCCGCCGAAAAGGTCAAGGCCCTGGGCATCAAGCCGCAGGCCAAAATCCTCGGCTACGCCACGGCCTCGCGCGAGCCGGAGTGGTTCACCCTGGCCCCCATCGGCGCGATCACCAAGCTGATGGACAAACTCTCCCTGAAGATCGGCGACATTGATCTGTTCGAGATCAACGAAGCCTTCTCGGTGGTGACCATGGCGGCGATGAAGGAACTGGACATCCCCCACAGCAAGGTCAACGTCCACGGCGGCGCGGTGGCCCTGGGCCACCCCATCGGCGCCAGCGGCGCCCGCACGCTGGTGACGCTGATGAACGCCATGAAGCGGCGCAACGTCCGCATCGGAATCGACGTGTTGTGCATCGGCGGCGGCGAAGCCGTCGCCATGGCCGTCGAGTTGTGCTGAATGAAAAACGGCTGGTCCGGGTTTTCCCGGCGCGGCGATCCTCCGGACGCCGCGCCGGGAGGGCCGGATCGGCCCATGAGTTGTTGAGGACTACCCATGGACAACGTATTTGAACAGACGGCGGCGTTTACCCGTCTGTGGCAGGACATGATGACCAAGATGTGGGGCGCGGGAATGAGCTGGCAGCCCACCCAGCCGCCCCCCGAAGCCGCCCGCATGTTCCGCGGCAACCTGTTCCAGGCCATGTCCCAGGCCATGGAAGAGGCCATGCGATCGCCGGTCATGCTGGAATGGATGAAGCAGTCGATGGACACCGCCTCTACCTGGCGCAAGCAGTGGAACGACCTGCTGACGCGCGTGCGCCACGAAGCGCAGGGCACGGCCAGCGAGGACATCGACAGCCTCATGGTCAGCATGCGGCACATGGAAAGCCGGGTGCTCGAACGGCTCGACGAACTGGGAGACCGGCTCGGCGAATTGAGCGACCGCATGGACGGCCTGGAAGAAGCCGAAGCCGCCAACGGCGAGGCTTCCAGCCGCTCCACTTCCCGACGCCGCTACGGCCGGCCGACGCGGCGCAACCCCAAAGCTTCGGATCAGTGAGGAGTTGAACATCATGAGTTACGTACAAGCCCAACCCAACTGGTGGACGGCCTGGCAGCAGTCGCTGATGCAGGAAGGTCTGGACAACATGCGCCGCCTGGCGCGGATCCCGCAACTGTGGCAGCAGGCCCGCCAGGTCGTCAAAGGCGCTACCCCTTCGGAGGTCGTCTACGAGGAAGACCGCCTGAAACTCTTGCACTACCTGTCCGACGCGCCCGTGAAATACAAAACACCCCTGATTTTCGTCTTCGCCCTGGTGAATCGGCCTTACATCCTGGACCTCAAGCCGGGCAAGAGCGTCGTCAACCACTTCGTCCGCGGAGGCTTTGACACCTACCTGGTCGATTGGGGCGAGCCGACCCGCGCCGACCGCTGGCTGACGATGGACGACTACATCAACGGCTACATTCGCAACGTCGTGGACTACGTGCGCGAGCGCACCGGCAGCGAACAGGTCAACGTCCTGGGCTACTGCATGGGCGGAACCATGAGCTCCATGTTCACCTCGCTGCACCAGGATCGCGTGAAGAACCTGATTCTCATGGCCGCCGGAATCGACTTTTCCACCCGCGAGGGCCTGCTGAACCTCTGGAACGACCCGAAGTATTTCGACGTGGACAAGTTCGTCGATGCCTACGGGAACGTGCCCGCCGAGTTCTTGCAGACTTCGTTCCTGATGCTCAAGCCCGTGCAGAACATCCTGGAAAAGCCCATCAATTTCTGGGAACGCATGGACGACGAGCAGTTCGTGGACGACTACTTCGCCATGGAAAGCTGGCTGAACGACAACATCGCCGTCCCCGGCGAGGTTTACCGCCAGTTCGTGAAGTACCTTTATCAGCAGAACCGGCTGGTGAAAAACAAGATGCCCGTGGGCCGGCACACGATCAACCTGCGGAACATCACCTGCCCGGTGCTGAACCTGATGGCCAGCAAGGACGATTTGGTGCCCTGCGCCCAGAGCCTGCCGTTCAACAACCTGGTCGGTTCCACGGACAAGAAGGCCATCGAGTTCCCCGCCGGCCACATCGGCCTGGCCGTCGGCTCCAAGGCCCAGCGCGAACTGTGGCCCCAAGCCGTCGAGTGGCTCGCGCAGCGCTCCGACGAGCTATAAACAGCTTTTCGCGACAGCTCCGTTTCGCCGTCGCCTGCAAGGCGACGTGAACTTGTGACGAACAGATACGTTGCGCTAAGCGGACCACGCAGACAAAAATAAAACAGGGCCCGTTCCACGGGGGAACGGACCCTGTTCTTTTTTCGCACAACTGCCTTAAGGCATGGAGATCGCTTGCTTCGGGCAGGCGTCAACGCATGCGCCGCAATCGGCGCAGTCGTCGGCCTTGACCTGGGCTTTGCTCTCGACCATTTCGATCGCGCTGGTCGGGCAAGCCGACACGCAATCGCCACAACCTTCACACTTCTCCTTGTCAATTTCAGCGGCCATAAGTCATTCTCCTTAAAAATCGTCAGCAACCTTCGCGGTTAGATCGCAACGGATTGATCCTGACGGTAAGTGTTTAACAACTGGGTAAACTGTTCGGTAAAGACGAAGTTATGTTCCGGGAAGCGCACGCCGGCCATGTTCTGGTCGATGTGGCTGAACATGATCTCGATCTCGGCCACCAGGTCGTCGCCGACCTTGACGGTTCCGGAGATGGAGGCCCCGGCCTCGGAAAGCTGATCGATCCGGGCGGCAAAGACGATGGTCTCGCCGGGCCGGACCAGCCGATGGAAGGTGGCCCGGCCGACTTTGGCCAGGATCACCTTCTCCTTGAAGCTCCGCGCCTCGCCCACCAGGATGCCGGCGGTCTGCGCCATGCCTTCCACGATCAAGCTATGGGGCATGATCGGGAACGCCGGGTACAGATCGTGCAACTGCTCCTCGGCCAACGAAACGTTCTTGACGGCCGTGGCCGACGTCCGGGGCGTAAACTCGGTGAACTTGTCGATCCAGATCCAACGCATCAGGCCGTCTTCAGCTTGTTTTCGATGTAGTTGACGATGGTGTCAACCGTGAACTGCATCTTGTTGATGTCCGGATCCTTCTCCAGGGCGGTGAAGTCCATGTGGGGCATGCGCTTCTTCATTTCCGCCATGCCTTCGGGGGTGATCCGCCCGTCCTTGACGTAGGCGACGTTGGTGAACAGATCCTCGGGGAACATTTCGCCGCGGGGGATCTTGATGCCGAACGCCTTCTCCAGGCGGAAAACGATGTCCAGAAAGTCGATGCTCTCGGCGCCCAGGTCGCTGCGGAGGGTGGCGGTGGGTTGCACCTCGTCCTCGTCCACGCCCAGCGCGTCCACCAGAACACCCTGAACCTTCTTGTAAATCTCGTCGCGAGACAATGCCATAACAACTCCATGCAAAGGGCGGTGTTTCATCGCCGCCCAACCATTCTTCCCCGCTGATTACACAGTCACCGGTAAATCTTGTGCCCGCAGCACGGCCCAGCGGTCCCGGTTGTGCTGCCTGAGTTTCGCATCCACTTCGGCCAGATGAGGCTGCTTGTCGGCCAGGTTGAAGTACGCCACCTCAAGCCTTGCCTGCACGGCCTGGGCCTCGCCCACGGTGCCGCTGGCCTTGAAAATCACGCCGGCCTCGGTGGGCTTGAACCACTCCACCTCAACCCGCAGAAAATTCCCCGGCGCAACGAACTGGCCGTACTTGACGTTTTTCGCTTCACGCAGGACCGCCATCGAACAGGCAAAGTCCCGCTTGTGATGAAGCAACCACCCGGCCGCCTGGGTCATGGCTTCCAGCATCATCACGCCCGGAAGCACCGGAAACGTGGGGAAGTGGTCCGCCAGATACTCCTCGGCCAAACTCACGTACTTCACCGCGATTAGGCGGTCGTCGGTCAATTGCTCGATCTTGTCAATCAGGTTGAACTTCACAGACTTTTCCCAACGCCGCCAACCCGGCGGCATCAATATAATGCGAGTTTGTATCGGTGCCGGCCCGGCTTTGCAAGGGGACGGGGCTATCGCAATGGCATCGGGCGGTTAAAAAAGGCCGCAACTGCGAACCTTTGCGGCATCGGTTACGTCCTACGACGCCTGTTTTCCCGCCAGCAACTTGCGGGCGGCGGCCAACTGGGCGGGGTTGCCCAGCAGCAGAACCTTGTCCCCGGCCTGAAGTTCCTCGTCCGGGCCGGGGTTGATGATGCTGTTGCCGTTACGCTCGATGCCCACGGCGCTGGCCCCGGTGCGGGTGCGAAGCTGCAATTCCCGGATCAACTTCCCGGCCGCCGGGGACTGGGGCATGATGGGCAGCGTTTCCAACTCGGCATCGTGCAAAATGGTCGGCAGCGTGCGATGGGCGTCCAACGTCACCGGCGGGGCCGTGGTCAACGTCTCCCGTAGGGCGATCTGGGCCTTGGCGTAAATCTGAATGAACGACTTCCACAAAATGGCCGTCACCACGGCCAGAATCAGCATCAGCACCACCGTCACCGGCCAGGGCGGCAGCAACGCGGCGCTGAGCAGGATCACCCACAAGGCCACGCCCAGCGTTCCGAAAGCGAGAATCACGTTCCCCACCACCGAACGGATGGCCGGCGTGTGCTCGCGGGCGGCGCTGCGGGCCACGCTCATCTCCGCCAGCACCATGGCCACCGCCCGGACCTTGCGCATCGTGGCGATCAGCAGCGGCAACGCCAGCAGCATCGCCGAAAGCCAGATCGCTGACCGTGCTCCGCCGGTCCAGGAAGGCACGTCCGCCTGCCAGGCGGCCGAATGGCGTGCGACGGTGGCCGCCCCGATGAGCAGCCCGGCCACGAGCGCCAGGTTCAGCCCGATCTGCAACATCCATTTGCGCATGAGCTGGCGGATCTGCGTCGTGCCGCGGCTTCCGGAAGACAGCCGCGCCACCCAATGGGTGTAAATCTGGAGATAAGACGAAACACCCTTGGGCACGGGCCGGGCCATCAGATCGACGATGGAATCCGAATGCTTAATCAGGTACGGCGTAATCAGCGTCGTGGCGCTGGCGACGGAGACGGCGATGGGATAAAGGAAATCGCTGGTCACTTTCAACGTCATGCCCAGTTGGGTGATGATGAAGGCGAACTCGCCGATCTGCGTCAGCCCCATGCCCACGCGCAGACTGGTGCGCACGTCGTTGCCCGCCACGAACGCCCCCAGGGCGGCGGCGTGGGTCTTGCCGATAATCAGCACGGCCATGACGACCAGAACCGGCACCCAATGCTGGGCCAGCATGTGGGGATCGAACAGCATGCCGATGGCCACGAAGAATATCGCGCTGAACATGTCGCGCACGGGCAGAATCAGCGCTTCGATCCGGCCTCGCTCGCGCGTCTCGGCCATGATCGCCCCGATCAGAAACGCCCCCAGGGCCACGCTATACCCCAGTTTTGCCGCCAGGATGGCCACGCCGAACGCCAGCCCCAACACCGTCACCAGCAGCATCTCGTCGCTCTTGAACCGCACGACGTACCGCAGCAGGTAGGGGATGAGGATCAGCCCGGTGACAAGAGTGGTGGTCAGAAAGATAACCATCCGCCCGCCGGTGAAGACCACGTCTTTGACCGAAAGCGATCCGGCCTGGGCGATGCCCGAAAGCAAGGCGATGGCCGCGATGGCGAACAAATCCTCCACGACCGTGATGCCGAAGATGATCTCGGCGAATTTCTGCTTGGCCAGCTTCAGGTCGTTAAGCGTTTTGACAATGATGATGCTCGACGAACTCAAAAGCATGGCCCCGAGAAAGACGCTGTCCATCCGGCTCCAGCCAAACACCCGCCCGACGCCGTAGCCGATGGAGACCATCAGCAAGATCTCCAGCGTCCCGGCCAGCCCGGCCGTCGCCCCCACACGCATGAGCCGGCGGAAGCTGAACTGCAACCCCAGGCTGAACATCAGCAGCACCACGCCGAGCTGCGACAAGGTCTGAATGTTGGCCTGGCTCTGGATCAGGGCAAAGTTGGTCGCCTTCGGCCCGATGAGCACCCCGGCCAGGATGTAACCGAGCACGACCGGCTGACGAAGCTGATGAAACAACACCGTCACCAGCCCCGCGGCCAGGACGACCACGGCCAGATCTTGTAAGAACGAACCTTCCATAAGTACGCAACTCCAACTCCGCTTTAGCTTAGCGTACGCCAAGGTTAAGGGAAGGTCTGCCCCCGTCGAAACCCCATTTTCGTCCCCGGCAAGGCTTGCCCTTCGCATTCCCCTGATGCCAACGCCCCCGAACACAAAACGCCCTCGACCAAGAATAATCCTCACTCCTCAAAGCCCCGGATGCACATCCGGGGCTCCGACCACTTCACGCCCTCCTTCGCCTCCACGCCCTCAACCACGCTTGCGGTTTCGCGAAGGGACAAACCTCCCTTTCGCCACCCTCCCCTGGAATTCCTGAAGATTTCAACAGTTCAAAAGGTCGCGCCCCCGGCAAATGACAAGCGACAGCCCCGTTGTTAGAATCCGCCCCCGATGGGGCCTTTGGGACTAATTGCCGGCGAAGGTGCGTTCCCACTGCTGGTGGCGCGGGGGGCACGCGCCGCCGGGCGGAAGGTGGTTTGCGTCGGGTTGACCGGCAGCGCGTCTTCGGAATTGCAGCGGGAATGTGATCAATTCGCCTGGGCCGGGATTGTCCGCCTGGGGCGGTGGATTCGCCTTCTCAAGGCCGCCGGCTGCACCGAAGCGATCATGGTCGGGCGCGTGCGCAAGACCAAAATGTATGACCGCTGGCGGTATTTCCGGTATATTCCCGACCTGCGGACGCTGCGGTTGTGGATGGGGGTGTTGCGTCATGACAAACGGCCGCAGGCCGTGCTGATGGGCGTGCTCAACGAGCTGGCCAGCGAAGGAATTCATTTGATCGACTCGACCCAGTACTGTCAGGACCAGTTGGCCGCGCCGGGCGTCATGACCCGCCGGCAGCCGACGGCGGAACAGTGGACCGACATCCGTCACGGCTGGCAGTTGTGCCAGCAGATCAGCAAGATGGACATCGGCCAGTCCATCGCCATCTTGAACAAGGACGTCATCGCCGTCGAAGCCTTGGAGGGGACCAACGCCATGATCGAGCGGGCCGGGACGCTGTGCAAGGCCGGCGGCTGGACGCTGATCAAGGTGGCCAACACCCACCAGGACATGCGGGTGGACGTGCCGACGATCGGCATGACCACCATCGAAAAACTCTACGGCGCAGTGCCGGCTGCGTGGTGCTTCAGCCGGGCAAGACCATCATCCTGGAAAAGCAGAAAGTCCTGGCCTTCGCCGACAAGTGCAAGATCGCCGTCGTGGGATACGAATAAGAGCGGTAGAGGGGGGTTTGACTTTCGCTTCCGGCTCCCTAGCCTTTTTATCATGACCTTTCAGCTCATTCAGACTGTCTATTGGCTGGCGCTATCGACGTGGTTCGGCGGCGTGTTGTTCATCGCCGTCGCGGCGCCGGTCATCTTCCGCACCATCCGCCGCCACGACCCCATCCTGCCGGACGTGCTCAGCGCAAACCTCGAAGGCCAGCACGGAACGCTTCTGGCCGGCGAGATCGTCGGCAACCTGCTTTCCCGCCTCGCGCAGGTGCAACTGCTCTGCGCCGCCGCTTTGCTTTTGACGCTGATCGGGCAAATCTTCCTGATCGATCTGCAAGACAGCAACCTGACCGCCGCGATCATCCGCTGGGCCATGTTCGCGGCCGCAGCGGGATTGACCTTCTACGGCTGGCGATTCCTCTCCCCGCGAATCCGCCACAACCGCCGGCTGTACGTCGAGCATGCCGACGAACCGGAAATCGCCAATGCGGCCAAGGAACGCTTCGACCGCGACCACGCCCGCAGCGTCATGGTTTTGCAGGCGATGCTGTTCTTGCTGCTGGGCATGATCCTTTTCAGCGGCAGCATCATGCCCCGGCGGACGCTGACTGCGCCGCCGCAACCGGCCGCCGAGGTAAACTCCCATGAGCGACAGAACTCCCAAGCCGCCGCGTGACCGCGCCCAGCGCGCCGCCGCGATTCTGCCGATCCTGAAAAAGACCTATCCCCAGGCCAAGTGCAGCCTCAAACACCGCACGCCGCTGCAACTGCTGGTGGCCACCATTCTCTCGGCCCAGTGTACCGACGACCGCGTGAATCTGGTTACCCGCACCCTGTTCAAAAAGTACCGCACCGCCCGGGACTTCGCCCGCGTCTCCCAGGAAGAGCTGGAGCGGGATATCCAATCCACCGGCTTTTATCGCAACAAGGCCAGGAGCATCCGTGCCATGGCCGCCTCCCTGATCGAAAAGCACGGCGGAAAAGTCCCCGAGACGATGGCCGAGCTGACGGAACTGGCCGGCGTCGGCCGAAAGACCGCCAACGTGGTCCTCGGCAACGCCTTCGGCAAAAACATCGGCATCGTCGTGGACACGCACGTCTCGCGCCTGAGCCAGCGGCTGGGGCTGACCAAGCACACCGACCCGGTGAAAATCGAGCAGGACCTGATGCAGGTCATTCCCCAGGAGGATTGGACCCTTTTCTCCCACCTGCTGATCTGCCACGGCCGGGCCATCTGCCAAGCCCGACGCCCCAAGTGTCCGCAGTGTCCCCTGCTGGACCTGTGCCCGGCAGGTAAACAGTTCGTCAAGAAGCCGGGATGAACTGCGGGGGTGCGGAGGTTTTAACCGCGGAGGACGCAGAGGAACGCAGAGAAGAGGTTGGAACCGCCGATAAACGCCGATACACGCCGATAAAGAAATAGCTCTTTTTCATCGGCGTGTATCGGCGTTTATCGGCGGTTCCAACTCTTCTCTTGGCGCTCTTGGCGGCCTTGGCGGTTCAATCTCCTCTTCTCCGCGTTCCTCTGCGTCCTCCGCGGTTAAAAAAACCTCTTCCTCCCCCCGCCATCCCTCAAAATCCCCGTTTCGTGATACTCCGCGTTAGTAATAGAAGCCCTCATTTTCTCTAACCCGGAGCTATCACTCATGACCAGCCCCAATAAAATCCAAGCCAACCGCCGCAACGCCCAAAAGTCCACCGGCCCCCGCACCCCCCAAGGCAAAGCCCGCTCCGCCGACACCGCGCCCGTGACAAACGAACCCACCGAACTCCCCATCCCATTCCCCCCGGTCCCGCTCCCAACCCCCGTTCCCTCCAAGGCTAACGCGCCCATTCCCGCCGCCTCCCAACCCGCCTCCCCTCCCTCAAACGAACCCACCGAAACACCCACTCCCCCAGTCGCCCCCGACGACGTCGAACCTACCCGCACCCCCAACCCCGAACCCAAAACCTCAAATCCCCCGCCCTGGTCGCAACGTTTTTCCTCTTCGCCGTAAGTCGTGGTTTTCACAGAAGGCGTCATGCCTCGCCGCGCCCGGCATGACAAGGCTTGGTTAGAAGCAGTTTCACAACCCCTTTAGCGGTCGGGCTTGCCCGACCCGTTTGCCGCGACGGGAGAGGGGAAAATGCTGTTCTACGCCTTTTGACGCCATTGCCCGTCGGGGTATTTGAGCCAGTCGCCGGAGCGGGCGCGTTGGAATTTGCGCGCGGCGTTTTCACGGGCGACGGCTTCCGGCGTGGCGTTGGTTTCGCCGGCGATGATGCGATACAACTCGCTGCGGTCGGCGTTTTCGGCGCCAACGAGCGTGCGCAGGTTCGCATCCTCCAGCGCCTTCTCATTCACGGCTTCGATCAGCCCGGTGTAGCTTTCGCCGATCTTGCCCTGGTTTTTATACTGCAACAGCTTGGGGTAGCGTTCCTGAAAACGGGCTTTGAGTTCGGCCTTGGTGGCGGCGTGGGCCGATGCGCCGAACAGAATCAGCGAGGCCAGGGCGATTGCGAAAATCAGCTTGTGCGATTTCATTGAACACCTCCATTGGTCGCTTGGCGGCTGGCGCTGGTGGGTTGCGTGGTGGCCGGGCGGGCGGGGTACTTGTCCTCGAAGGCGAAAAAGTCGTCCAGTTGCCGCTGGATGCGGATGTTGATGTCGGCGGTGATGTGGATGGGCTTGACCTCGATGGGTTCGACCTGCACCCGCGCAAGCCGGCAGCAGGGTGGATAACAGCAAGCTCAACTGGATTGCACGTCTGCCGTTCATGGGCTGCGCCTTTCCTGGCCGAAAGAGGAAACCGCCTTCTTTATGACAAGGACCTCGTTGAAAAGTTGGTCCAGGCCGGTGGTATTGACTGTCAGGTAGACTTCCTGGGGCTTGTCGCCCGTGCGGCCCTTGCCATGCACTTGGACGCTGGCCACCAGGCCCTTATCGCCGTCGCTTTTGAAATCCACCTTCAGCACATCGTACTGGAAGTCGCGCATGGCGACCATCATGCGGGTTTTAACCTGCGACAATTCCGGCTGCTGCTTGAATCGCGGATCGCTCTGGTCCAGCAGATCGCCGACGACGGCGACGGTTTCGCCGAGTTTCATCCAGCCTCCGCCGGGCGCGGCATAGACGAAGCCCTCCCCCAGCGTCACTCGCGGCCAGTTCACCGCGACCGGCACCCGCGCATACAACACGCCCTCGCCGCTGGCCTGCCCGGAAGAGATCAGCGGCAGCAACTGTTTAAGCTCCAGATGGTCGGCGTAAACGATCAGGTTCACGGCCGGATGGGCCGGGTCGATGCGGAAGGCATACGCGTACAGGCTTCCGCCGGCCCATCCCCATTGCGTCCGTTCGATGAGGATCGAGCCGGGGCTCTCAATCCGGAAGGCGATGCGCCCGTCCGTGCCCTCGAACTTGCCCACCGTGGCATGGCGGATGCTGAATGGCTGATTGCCCGGCGTAGTCAGCGGCGCGAATTGGCTGATCGTTGTTTCGCCGGAGATGCCTTCCATCGCCACGTCGTACGCCTTGCTCTTGATGGCCGCATCTTGCACCGACAGGCGGATCCGCGGCTGCATTTGCCCGCGGCGCCATTGCACCTGTCCGTCCAGTGAAAATTGGCCGGTCAATGCCCAGTCTCCGGCCGCGGGCCAGAGACTGGCCAGCGTCTTTTCGTCTTCGATGCGCAGCGGCTCGGTCGATCCCTGCAATTGGCCTTCGAGGACGCCGGCGGTGTTGTGCAGTGTTCCTTGCAGATTGAGCACGGCTTGTTTGCCGGGCTCGTTGTTCAGAGGCAAGCGGACGCGAGCGGGCAGCAATTCCAGCCGCTTGAACGGCAGGGGGGCGGCCGGTTCCGATGCGGGCTTTGTGGCCGGCATCGGCGGCCGGCCCTTTTTCGTCTGCAATTCCACGTCGGCCCCGCTGATGCGGATCAGGTCCAGTGAGCCGGCCAAAGCCGACCAGGGCGTATAGCGCACGGAGATGGCATCGGCATGCACGCGAACGCCGTCCCCGGCTTCCAGGTTGCGCAGCTCCGTGCCCCAGAGGGAAGCGGAATCCACTTGAAAACGGAAAGGCGACAAGCCCAAGTTGCTCAGGGCCGAGGCGACTTTCTGCCGAACCAGCGAAGGCAAAACCGCCCACTGCAAAAGCCATAGCAGAGCGACAAGGACCACCCCCAGCCCGATCAGACGCCCACCCCGTTTAATGACCACTCGCAAGCTCCGCTTCGGCGATTGCATCATAAGGCAACACAGCCTAACACATCCCCAAGCCTGCGAAAACAATCCCCCTCCCAAAATAGCCGCGACGCAACGCGTCGCGGAGCCCTCGTGCGCGATCGTCATCCCTACCCTACCCACATTTTCCGCAGCGGTTCAAAAATATTTTTCTGCACCTGTTCCAGCACCGGCCCGTCCAGCCCGATCAAGGTCACGCCCAGGAGGATCAGCCCCACCCCGACCCAGCGGCAGGCGCCCACACGCTCGCCCAGCCAGAGGCGCGAAAACATGGCGATGATAATAAAGCAGAGGCTGCCGATGGGGAATGCCGCACTCAGCGGTAATATCCGCAGCGCCAGCGTCCAAAAACCCACTTCCATCAGGAAACAGGTGGCGCCAATCAGAATCCACTTGTTGCGCCACGCATGGCGGAGCAGGGAAATCGGATGCACGCCGGCGGGATGTTCGGTGGCCTGCTTGAAGCAGATTTGCCCGACCGCCTCGAAGACGATGGCGGCAATCACGAAAAACATGCCCAACAGGTATTGGCTCACCGGGCTCCCCCGTTTTCGGTTGCGGCCGAGGGTTCCAGCGGCAGCCGGGCGATTTCTTCTTCGGTCGAAAGGGTGCGATGTCCGGTGCGGCTGATGAACCAGACCCCCGCGAGGATCAACGCGATGCCCGCCAGTCGCTGGGGCGGGAGGGCTTCGTTAAACCAGAACTTGGCCATGGCCGTGATGGTGACATAGCTCAAGGCGGTGATCGGCTGGGCGTAGCTCAGGTCGGCATTGGACAGCACCCACATCCAATTAAAGAATTGCAGCAGATACAACACGATGGCCGCCAGAAACAGCGGCTGACGGAAGGTGCCGATGAGCGTTGCCCACACTCCCGTCGGGTGTCCCGCGGCCAGGGTGGCGGCTTTCCAGCAGAGCTGCGAAGCCGTTACCATGAAAATGGCCAGCGACAAGCCCAGCCAGACGGCGTTGCGCTGGCGAAGGTGATCCTCTTCGGAAAACAGGCAGGGTTGGCTCATGTGCCCGGTCAGGTTATCCGGTAGCCTTCCATCGATCAATGGCTTTTGTAGCGAATGGGGTCGGTATCTTTAAGGGAAGAAATTTTTAACCGCGGAGGACGCAGAGGAACGCAGAGGAACGCAGAGGACGGAACCGCCGATAAACGCGGATGAACGCAGATAAAGAAGAGATTTCTTTCTTATCGGCGTGTATCGGCGTTGATCGGCGGTTTCAAATCTTCTCTGCGAACCTCTGCGTCCTCTGCGGTAAAAGTTTCTTCTCAGTCCAGAAGTGAAAGATAATTGGTCACGTAGTCCCGGATGCCCTCTTCCAGCGAGGTGAAGGGGGCGGTGTAGCCGGCGGCGCGGAGTTTGGCGGGGTCGGCTTGCGTGAAATATTGGTACTTGGGGCGCAGGGACTCGGGCATCTCGATCATTTTGATATTCGGTTTGCGGCCCATGGCGGTGAAGACGGCGGTGGCCAGGTCCAGCCAGGTGCGGGCCTGGCCGGTGCCGCAGTTGAACAGACCGCCGTTGGCGCGGTGCTGGGCGAAGTGCAGCGTGACGTCCACGGCGTCTTTGACGTAGATGAAGTCGCGCTTCTGCTCGCCGTCGCCGAAGTCGCTGCGGTAGCTTTTGAACAGTTGCACCTCGCCGGTGGCGCGGATCTGGTAAAACGCCTTGTGGACGACGGAGCGCATGTCGCCCTTGTGGTCTTCGTGGGGGCCGTAGACGTTGAAGTATTTCAGGCCGACGATGCGGTCGAAGAGGCGGTGCTTCAAGGCCCACAGGTCAAACATGTGTTTGGAATAGCCGTACATGTTCAACGGCCGAAGCAGGGGGGTGATGCGGTCGTCGTCACCGTAGCCCTGGCTGCCGTCGCCGTAGGTGGCGGCGCTGGAGGCGTAGACGAAGCGGCTGCCGTGCGCCAGGCACCATTCGCACAGCGTGCGGGTGTAATGGTAATTGTTGCGGGCCAGGAAATCGGCGTCGCGCTCGGTGGTGGCGCTGCACGCCCCCAGATGAATGACGGCGTCCGCCTTTGGCGCGGCGCCGCTCTGGACGGCCTTGAGGTAGTCGTCCGCGTCCAGCAGGTCTTCGTATCGCAGGCCCACGAGGTTGCGCCACTTCTCGTCGGCGCCCAGGCGGTCCACCAGAAGCAACTCGTCGGCGCCTCGTTGGTTGAGGGCGGCGACGACGTTGCGGCCGATGAACCCGGCCGCCCCGGTAACAACGATCAATTTGCCCATAATGTCTTTCCCGAATTTGCGACACTCTGACGGGGAAATATCTTACGCGAGGGGCGGTTGTCAGCCAACGCGCCGGGGTTGTCGCAGTGGGAATCTTCCGTTGACGGGTTGGCGAAGCGGGTTCTACGATGGGTCTGTCGGGGAGAAGTGAAGCGCTGCCCTGCGGGCAGCGGCGAAACGAAGTTCGATCAGATGAGATGCTCATGAGTGAGAATGTTGTCCGGGAGGTTCTGCGCCACGACCTGTGTGCCGGGTGTGGGATTTGCCAGTCCATTGCGGGGGGAGATCGTGTTCGGGTGAGGTTGGATGGGCAGGGGTATCTGCGGCCTGTGATTCGGGGGCAGATCGCCCCGGAGGCGCTGAAGGTGATCGCGGACGTCTGTCCGGGGTCGCGGGTCGTTCACGCCTGTTACGATCCGCAGGCCCGGGTGCATCCGGTCTGGGGGCCGTACCTGGCGATGCGCACGGGGTATGCCTGTGATGCTGAAACCCGCTTTCGCGGCTCCTCCGGCGGGGCCGTTTCGGCGCTGTTGATCCATCTGCTGCGGACGGGCGAGATCGATTACGTCGTGCAGATCGCGGCTGGTGCGGACAACCCGCTGGTCAATGCCGTTCGCCTCAGCCGCACCCGCGAGCAGGTCATGAGCTGTGCCGGATCGCGCTACGCCCCGTCGTCGCCGCTGACGGACATCGGGCGGCTGCTGGATGAGCCGGGGAATTTCGCCTTCGTCGGCAAACCCTGCGACGTTTCGGCCTTGCGGCGCTACGCCCTGCACGACCCGCGCGTCGGCCGCAAGGTCAAGACGATGATTTCCTTCATGTGCGCCGGGGTGCCCAGCCAGAACGCCACCGAGGCCTTGGTCCGCAAGATGGGCTGCGATCCGCAGGACGTCCGATCCCTCCGCTACCGCGGCGACGGCTGGCCGGGTTATGCCCGCGTTGTTTGCAAGGACGGTTCGGAGGCGAAAATGAGCTACGAGCAGTCCTGGGGCACGATTCTCACGCATCACCTGCAATTTCGCTGCAAGATCTGCCCCGACGGCGTGGGCGAATTCGCCGACGTCGTCTGTGCCGACGCCTGGGAATGCGACGAGCGGGGCTTTCCCGCCTTTTCCGAACGCGAAGGCCGAAGCCTGATTATCTCCCGCACCTCCGTTGGCGAGCGGATCGTCCAGCGATGCATCGCCGACGGCGAGCTCGCCGTCGATGCCGCGCCGGCCACCCCGGAAATGGTTCGCGTCATGCAGCCGTATCAGTTCTACCGAAAGACCGTGCTGGCCCCGCGATACCTGGCCATCCGCTTGTGGGGGGGAGTGCATCCCCAGGTCTCGTTCAAGTCGCTGCTGAGAGCCTCCCGCTGTCAGCCATTTCCCCGGCACGCCCGGAATTTTCTGGGCATGATCAAACGCCTCATGATGGCCCGGCTTGTTCGTCGTCGGAGAATCGCCTGAAAAAAGAGCCCCGGAGGTGCATCCGGGGCTTGGATCGTAACTCGGTTAATGCGAATGGTTACGCCGATTCCTTGCGTCGTTCGGGCTTGAGATGGAACAAATCGGCGCGGCCTTCGGCGATGTCTTCGGTGATGACGTACTTGCCGCCTTGCTGCTGGTCGGGCAGCAGGTACATCAAATCCAGCATGATTTCTTCGCAGACCGCCCGCAGGGCCCGGGCGCCGGTGTCGCGTTTCAAGGCGCGTTCGGCGATCAGCTCCAGCGTGCCGGGGGTGAATTCCAGCTCGCTGCCTTCCATGCGGAAGAACTTCTGGTACTGCTTGACCAGGGCGTTTTTCGGCTCGGTCAGGATGGAGATCAGCGTCCGCACGTCCAGCGGGTCGAGGGTCGAAACCAGCGGCAACCGGCCGACGAACTCGGGGATCATCCCGAACTCGACGAGGTCTTCCGGCTGAACCTGGGACAGGACGCCCGAGCGTTCCTGGGAGGTTTCGGCGATGGCGGCTTCGGAGTTGAAGCCGATTTGCCGTTTGCCCAGGCGTTTGCGGATGATGTCTTCCAGGCCGACGAACGTGCCGCCGCAGATGAAGAGGATCTGCGTGGTGTCCATCTGGATGTACTGCTGTTCGGGATGCTTGCGTCCGCCTTGCGGGGGGATGTTGGCGACGGTGCCTTCGAGCATTTTCAGCAATGCCTGCTGCACGCCTTCGCCGCTGACGTCGCGGGTGATGGAGACGTTGTTCTGGGTTTTGCCGATCTTGTCGATTTCGTCGATGTAGACGATGCCGCGTTGGGCGGCTTCCAGGTCGTAGTCGGCGTTCTGCAACAACTTGAGCAGGATGTTTTCGACGTCTTCGCCGACGTAACCGGCTTCGGTAAGCGTGGTGGCGTCGCCGATGGCGAAGGGGACGTTGAGGATTTTGGCCAGGGTTCGGGCCAGGAGGGTTTTGCCCGAGCCGGTGGGTCCGATCAGCAGGACGTTGCTCTTGTCGATTTCCACGTCACCGGGCTGGCCGGCGGCTTCGCTGCCGGCGGCCGGTTCGGAAACCGTCAGCCGCTTGTAGTGGTTATGCACGGCCACGGACAGGGCCTTTTTGGCGTAGTTCTGTCCGATGACGTACTGGTCGAGAAATTCCTTGATCTGCCGGGGGGAGGGGATGGAGCTGAAAAGGGGTTGGGCGGCGGAGAGCTTGCGTTTCTCCTGGCGGATGATGTTGTGGGCCAGGTCCACGCAGTTGGCGCAGATGTAGACGTCGGAGGGCCCTTCGACCATCGGCCCGACGTCGCGGGAGTTTTTGCCGCAGAAACTGCAGGTGGTCACGCGTCGGCCGCGGAAGCCTCCCTGCTGGTTGGTGCCATTGGGCGGCGTATTGCCGCCGCCATTGCCGGTGCGGTTGCTGTTGGCCATCGGCCAGCCTTCCTCGCGGGATAGGCGCCGTTGGGCGCTTCCCGGGTTAAACTTGCGGACGGGGGCTGATTCGACCCCGCTTGTCCGCGTCGGGCGGCCTTGCTTTCGCACGGGCCGCCTCTGGTGCATTATCGAACAACTGCCGGTGGGGACTTGACATTCATTCCCCAACCAAACTTCCACCTTATACTACTAAGGCAAAGGGAGAAAAGAAAAAACGGGAAAAACGACCTCCGGCCACAACCCTTACAACACATCAGGCGGGTTCTCTTTTGGTTTTTCCTGCGGGCGGCCGGCCTGCTCCACGACCCTGGCCTTGGCCCGCTCAAACTGCTCCTGGGTGATCTGACCTTGGCGGTACAGGTCACGCAGTTCTCCCAGCGTAAAGCCGCCTCCGCCGGGGATGGGGTCTTTCCCGGTCAGCTTCTTCCGCAGCCAATTGACCGTCGTGAATAGCGCAATTAATGCTGCTATCAGGACTAACGACCAAGTTATGATTTGGGGCTCTTCGTCCACCGCCAGCCAACTTGCCGTCCTGAGCCAGATCATGGCCGGCATGCTATGAAAAGGCGGGGAAAGGGTCAAATGGGTGAGGGAATTTTGGATTTTGGATTGCGGATTTGGGATTGAAGAGGCTATCGAACGTCCGTCTTTCAATCCCAAATCCGCAATCCAAAATCCAAAATGGCATCGTCCGGTTCAATGCTTTCGCGGACAGAGTGATTGGTCTATAATCGCCCACAGCATGGCTAAGAAAAACCAAATTCCCCCCAAGAGCTTTGAAGAGGCGTTGCAGGAGTTGGAACAGATCCTTGCCGAGATCGAAGGCGGGGGGGTGGGTTTGGAAGAAAGCCTCGTGAAGTACGAGCGGGGTAACTTCCTGATTCAGCATTGCCGCACTGTTCTTGGCGGCGCCGAGAAACAGATTGAACTGCTTACCAAATCGGCCGAGAACGGTCTGGAAGGCGTTCCGGTCCCCGAAGAACAAAGCTAGAGGTTGCCAGTGGCTCAGGGAACACATCGCTCGGGCGGGTCGATCGATGCCGTTGCGCTGCTTCAGGGGCATAGCGAACGACTGGCCGACTATTTCACGCAAATCCTCGGCCGCTACGGCCAAGCCCCCGCGCGGTTGATGGAGTCCATCCGCTACAGCCTTCTGGCCGGGGGTAAACGGCTCCGCCCGACGCTGATTCTGGAATGTCACGCCGCCTGTCAGGGTGCGGATGTCCCTTCGGCGTTGGCGGCCTCGGCGGCGATGGAGTTGATCCATACCTTCAGTCTGGTTCATGACGATCTGCCGGCCATGGATGACGACGACCTGCGTCGCGGCCGGCCAACCAACCACAAGGTTTTCGGCGAAGCCATGGCCATCCTGGCGGGAGATGCCATGGTGACGGTCGCCTTTGAGGTGCTGGCTCGCGATGCCAGCCCGGCCCTCGTTCCGGCCTTGGTGCGCGAGTTGGCCTGGGCCAGCGGCCCGGAAGGGATGATCGGCGGGCAGGTGCTGGATATCGACGGCGAAAACCAGAGTCTGGCGCTGCCCGAATTGCAGCAACTGCATCGGATGAAAACCGGGGCGTTGCTCAAGGCCTCCTGCCGGCTGGGCGCGTTGGCCGCGGGCGCTTCGGAAAAACAGTTGGCCGCGATCGGCGAGTATGGCCGACATCTCGGCCTGGCGTTCCAGATCATTGATGACGTGCTGGACGTGACGTCCACGGCCGAGCAGATGGGCAAGGCCACGGGCAAGGATGCGGCCAAGGGCAAGAATACTTATCCATCACTGCTGGGTCTGGATGCCAGCCGAGCCCAGGCGGCCAGCGAATTGGACGCCGCCTTGGACGCCTTGGCCGATTTCGACAATTCCGCCGACGGGTTGCGGGCGCTGGCGCGGTTTGTGGTTCAGCGCAATACCTGATTCGGGTGCGATTTGCGCGGGCTTGTAATCGGACCTGTCGCGGGCCGGGGTGAACTATTCCCATTTCCCCCAAACGGCCCCATGATACAATGCCGAGCCTTGGAGGTTCTTTGCCGATGCCTTTGCTGGACCAGATCACAACCCCGATGGACCTGCACAAGCTCTCTCTGGACGAGATGGCGACCTTGGCGGCGGAGATGCGCCAGAGCATCATTCAAGCCGTCTCGGCCAACGGCGGTCATTTGGCTTCCAACCTCGGCGTTGTCGAGCTGACCCTGGCATTGCATTACGTTTTTGATTTCGGCCCTTTTCCCAAAGGTCCGGATCGCCTGGTGTTTGACGTCGGGCACCAGTGCTATCCGCATAAGATGCTCACCGGCCGGGCCGGACGGTTCGGGCGGCTGCGCAAAAAAGACAGCATCAGCGGCTTTCCTTCGCCGCTGGAATCGAGCCATGACCTGTTTTCCGTCGGCCATGCCGGCACGGCCATCAGCACCGCCCTGGGCCTGGCCCGCGGCGACGCCCTGCTCAACCGTGACAGCCACGTCGTCGCCATCGTGGGCGATGCCTCCATCGTCAACGGCCTGTCCTTCGAGGGACTCAACGCCGTCCACTCGCTCAAGCGGCAGTTGCTGATCGTGCTCAACGACAACGGCATGAGCATCTCCAAGCCCCAGGGCGCTTTCGCCCAGTATCTGGAGCGTATCCGCGTCAGCTCCACTTACGACGAAGCCAAGAAGATCGCCGAGAAGGTCATGGGCCGCCTGCCCACGACCGTGGGCCACACCATCGAGCAGGTCTGGCATCATGTGAAAGAAGGGCTCAAAAGCGCCATGTGGCCGGGGCAGATTTTCGAGGCCCTGGGGATCAAATACATGGGCCCCATCGACGGGCACGATTTGCCGGGCCTGGTTAACATGCTCGGCGAGATCAAGCACGTCCGCACTCCCGTCGTCCTGCACGTGCGCACCACCAAAGGCCAGGGGTGCGAAGTCGCCTGCAAGGAGCCGACCAAGTTCCACAGCCCCGCCAGTTTCAAGCTCGAAGACGGGCAGGTGCAGTTCAAGAAAAGCAGCGGCAAGTCGTTCACGGCCGCCTTTTCCGACGCCATGATCGAACTGGCCCGGAAAGACCCGCGTGTTTTCGCTTTGACCGCCGCCATGCCCGACGGCACGGGCCTGAGCAAGTTTGAAACGCTTTTCCCCGATCGTTACATCGATACCGGCATTTGCGAAAGCCATCTGGTGGCGATGGCCGCCG
Organism: uncultured Phycisphaerales bacterium; assembly: GCA_963841305.1. Classification (GTDB taxonomy): domain Bacteria; phylum Planctomycetota; class Phycisphaerae; order Tepidisphaerales; family Tepidisphaeraceae; genus CAWJBR01. Next base: position 1,980,499 of record CAWJBR010000002.1, read on the forward strand.
GCATGTGCAAGACCGGCGTGCGGCCGTTCGCGGCCATCTACTCCACCTTCATGCAGCGTGCGTACGACCAGGCCTGGCAGGAAGTCGCCCTTCAGGGTTTGCCGGTGGTGTTGTGCATGGACCGGGCCGGCTTCGTCGGCGACGACGGGGCGGTGCATCACGGGTTCATGGACCTGGCTTTTCTGCGTCCCATGCCCGGCATGGTGCTGATGGCCCCCAGCGACGAGGCGGAGCTGAACCGCTGTCTGCGTTTGGCGCTGTCGCTGGAAATGCCCAGCGCCGTGCGCTACCCGCGCGACGAAGTGCCCGCCCGCAATCTGGAAGAGTTGATCGATCCGGCTTTGCGCCAAGCCGCGGCCGACGAATGGCTTGTCGGCCGCAGCCGAACCCTTCGGCTTGGCGCCGACGCCACGTTGGTGGCTTACGGCGCGCTGGCTCCCGCGGCCCTGGCGGCGGCGGAAGAACTGGCCGGGGAAGGCGTGCAAATCGGCGTCATCGACGCCCGCTTCTGCAAGCCTATTGATGGCCAGATGTTAAGTCGCATCCTCCGGCCAGACCATCCGGTGGTGACGGTTGAAGACCACGCCTTGCAGAACGGCTTCGGCACGGCGGTGCTGGAGTTTGCCGCCAATCGGGGCTTGCCGATGCAGTGGATTACCCGGCTGGGGATTCCTGATCGGCTGGTTTCCCATGCCACGCGTAAGGAGCAGCTTGCCGAAGTGGGGTTGGACGCCGCCGGCATGGTTCGCGGCGTTCGGGATGCTATTCGCGCCGCCAGGCGTGTGACGACGTCGCATCCGACAACGGCAGTTTTGCGATAACGCAAAATTGTTTAGCGGACCCGCTAAAGAGCAAGATTTCCTTACTTCATTTCACGTTTGGACTTGCCGATAACGACTATAGTCGGATCATCAGAACCAGCAGTTCTGCTTGCGAGACAGGGATTTGTCGCATGTTAAAGAAAGTCAAAGTCGGCGTGATCGGTTGCGGCGCGGTCAGCGGAGCCTACCTGGGTGGATCAAAGAATTTTTCCATTCTGGACGTTGTCGCCTGCGCCGACCTGGACGACGCCAAAGCCAAGGCGGCGGCCCAGAAATTCGGCATCCCCCACGCCTGCTCCGTCAAGCAACTGCTGGCCGACCCGGCCATCGAAATCGTCCTCAATCTCACCAACCCCAAAGCCCACGCGCCGCTGGCCATCGAAACCCTGATGGCCGGCAAACACACCTACATCGAAAAACCCCTGGGCACCAGCCGCATCGAAGGCGAAAAGATCATGCGTCTGGCGGCCAAGAAAAAACTTTACGTCGGATGCGCCCCCGATACCTTCCTGGGCGCTGCCGCCCAGACCGCCCGCAAACTTATCGACGACGGCGCAATCGGCCAGCCCGTTGCCTTCACCGCTTTCATGCTCTGCCGCGGCCACGAAGCCTGGCACCCCAACCCCGATTTCTACTACCAGCCCGGCGGGGGGCCGATGTTCGATATGGGGCCGTATTACCTCACCACCCTGATGAGCCTGCTCGGCTCGGTCAAACACCTGACGGCCATGGCCTCCATCGCCATCCCCGAGCGGATCATCACCTCCGCGCCCAAGTTCGGCGTGAAGATCAAAGTTCACACCCCCGACCACATCTGCGGCGGCATCGAATTTGAAAACGGCGTGGTGGGCACGATCATGACCAGCTTTGCGACGATGCACCCCACGGTCGATCCCAAGCATCCCATCGCCATTTACGGCACCGAAGGCACGCTCCGCCTGCCCGATCCCAACGCCTTTGACGGCACGGTTTCCATCTGCCTGGCCGGCGAAAGCAAGTGGCGGGACGTGCCTCATACGGCCTTAACCGGCTATTCCCGCTCGATCGGCCTGGCCGATCTCGCCTACGCCGTTCGCACCGGCCGCCCCGCCCGCGCCGGCGGCGAACAAGCCCTGGCCGTCCTGGACGTCATGCAGGGTTTCCTGGACTCGGCCGAAAAGGGCAAGTTTTTCGCCCCCTCGGTGCCCTATGCCCGGCCCAAACCCATGCCGGCCAAGCTGCCGTTTGGGACGCTGGATGAATAGGGTGGGAAGCTCGAAATCCGAAACCCGAAATCCGAATGAATGACGAATGACGAAGCCCGAATGACGAAAGGGTTGTCTGGCACGGTCACCCCGATCGCCTGCGAGGGCTCCGCGACGCGTTGCGTCGCGGCTAATGACGCGAAATCGACGTAGGTGTTTCGTCATTCGGGCTTCGTCATTCATTCGTCATTCGGGTTTCGGATTTCGTTATTTTCCCTACAGGTCTTTCAGGTGTCCGCTGAGGAAGGCATCGTAGGCGGTCATGTCCATCTGGCCGTGGCCGGAGAGGTTGAACAGGATCACCCGCTTTTTGTTTTCGGCCTTGGCTTTCAGGGCTTCGTCGATGGCGCAGCGGATGGCGTGGGAGCTTTCCGGGGCGGGGACGATGCCTTCGTTGCGGGCGAAGAGCATGGCCGCTTCAAAAACCGGCACCTGCGGGTAGGCCACGGCTTCGATCAAACCCAGGTGGTAGGCGTGCGACACCATCGGCGCCATGCCGTGGTATCGCAGCCCGCCGGCGTGGATCTTGGGGGGCACGAACTGGTGGCCCAGCGTGTACATCTTCATCAGCGGCGTCATTTCGGCCGTGTCGCCGAAGTCGTAGCGGAACTCGCCGGTCGTCAGCGAGGCGCAAATGCTCGGCTCCACCGCCACGATCCGGCAGGGGTTGCCGTGCTTGATCTTCTGCTCGATGTAAGGGAAGGCAATGCCCGCGAAATTGCTGCCGCCGCCGGCACAGCCGATCACCACGTCCGGCTCTTCGCCGGCCTGTTTCATCTGCTTCATGCACTCCTGCCCGATCACCGTCTGATGCAGGCAGACGTGATTCAACACGCTGCCCAGCGAATACTTGGTGTTGGGCGTGTGCACGGTGTCTTCGATGGCTTCGGAAATGGCGATACCCAGGGCACCGGGGCTGTCGGGGTTTTCCTTGAGCACCTTCCGCCCATATTCCGTATTGTGGCTGGGGCTGGCATGAACGGTCGCCCCCCAGGTCTGCATGAGCATCTTGCGGTAGGGCTTCTGGTGGTAGCTGACTTTCACCATGTAGATGACGCATTCCAGCCCGAACAACTGGCAAGCCAGCGCCAGCGACGAACCCCACTGGCCGGCCCCGGTTTCGGTCGCCAGCCGCTTCGTGCCCGCCTGTTTGTTGTAATACGCCTGCGCGATGGCGCTGTTGGGCTTGTGGCTTCCGGCGGGGCTGCTCCCCTCAAACTTGTAATAAATATGGGCTGGCGTCCCCAGCGCCCGCTCCAGCCGAACCGCTCGCAGCAGGGGGGTGGGCCGCCACAGGGCATAGATTTCACGCACCGGCTCGGGAATCTCGATCCACCGTTCCGGGCTCATCTCCTGGCGGACGATGTTCTCCGGGAAAATCGCCGTCATATCCTCCAGCGTCACCGGCTGCCTGGTGGCCGGATGCAGCGGCGGAGCCATCGGCTCGGGAAAGTCAGCCAGCAGGTTGTACCAATGGGTGGGGATCTCCGATTGCGGCAACGTGAAGTGCGTGGTCGTGCTCACACAAGTCTCCATTAAAAGTCCGCCCATGATAAACCCCAACCCTCAGTCCGCAACCCCACCCGTTTGGCGGCGATCCTCCGGGCCGCGTTCAACTTTGGCCAGCCATTTGCTCTCTATGGCCCAACCGGGCCTCCAAGCCAGTGTGCTTGCTTCTGTCTTGGTCATGGGGCCTGAAAGACTCGAAACAGACGAGGGTTGATGCTGCGCCGCTAAGCAAGCCGGAAGGGAGCATGGAGAGCGGACTTTAATATCGCAATATTGTCATCATTTTGAAAATGTTTGTGGTTCGCACATGGGCACGCTATATTTGACGATTCGGGTCAAGACATCCAAATAGGATTTTACCCCCTAGACGACGATGAATGGACTACCGCCCGCACAGGGCCTATACGATCCTCGGTTTGAACACGATTCTTGCGGCGTCGGTTTCGTTTGCCACATGAAAGGGCAGGCGTCTAACCGCATCGTTCAGCAGGCATTGCAGATGCTGGAGAACATGACCCATCGCGGGGGCTGCGGCTGCGAAGCCGACAGCGGCGATGGCGCCGGCATTCTGGTCAAGACTCCCGACGCGTTCTTCCGCCGCAAGGCCAAGGAACTCGGCATCACCCTGCCTCCCGCCGGGCAGTACGCCTGCGGCATGGTTTTCCTGCCCCAGGACATGGTGCAGCGCGCCGAGTGCGAACGCATCTACGAGAGCGTCATCCGCGAGTACGGCATGGTCGTGCTCGGCTGGCGTGACGTTCCCACCGACAACCGCTTCGTCGGCCCCACGCCGCGCAAGACCGAGCCGCGCATCCGGCAGATCTTCGTCGCGCCGGGTCAGACCTTCTTCAACCGCGCCGACTTCGACCGCCGGCTCTACTTCGTGCGTCAGCGCGCCGAAAACGTCATTGAATTCAGCACGACCCTCTCGGCCCAGGCCCGTGAAGATTTCTACATCTGCATCATGTCGGCCAACCGCATGGTCTATAAGGGCATGCTGACGGCCCACCAGCTCCGGCAGTTCTACCCGGACCTCTCCGAGCCCGATTTCGAGAGCTCGCTGGCCATGGTCCACTCCCGCTTCTCCACCAACACCTTCCCCTCCTGGTGCCTGGCCCACCCGTACCGTTATCTGGCTCACAACGGCGAAATCAACACCCTCCGCGGCAACCGCAACTGGATGCGCGCCCGCTACAAATCGCTCCAATCCGAAATCTTCGGCGACGAACTGCAGAAGATGTTCCCGATCCTCACCGAATCGGGCTCCGACTCGGCCACCCTCGACAACGCCCTGCAATTCCTGGCCGTCAACGGCCGCTCGCTGCCTCATGCGGTTCTCATGCTCATCCCTGAAGCCTGGCAGAACAACCAGCTCATGGACCCGGACCTCAAGGCTTTCTACGAGTACCACGCCTGCCTCATGGAGCCGTGGGACGGCCCGGCCTCCATCGCCTTCACCAACGGCTACATGATCGGCGCGGTCCTCGACCGCAACGGTCTGCGCCCCAGCCGCTATTACGTCACCAAAGACGACCTGATCATCATGGCCTCGGAAGTCGGCGCGATCCCCGTCGATCCGGCCAACGTCGCCAAGAAGTGGCGCTTGCAGCCCGGCAAGATTTTCCTGGTGGACATGAAGCAGGGCCGCATCGTGGACGATCAGGAAATCAAGCAGAATCTCGTTGACAAGCGCCTTGGCGCAAGTGGGTCGAAGAGCACATGATCGAGCTGGACAAGCTTCCGGCTCCCGCCAAGGTCCACAGCGTCGATCACGACACCCTCACCGTCCGTCAGCACGCCTTCGGCTACACCGTCGAAGACCTCAAGCTGATCATGACTCCCATGGCCGTCAACGGCCTGGAGGCCCTGGGCTCGATGGGCACCGATACGCCCCTGGCCTGTCTGTCGGACAAGCCCCAGCTTCTTTACGGCTACTTCAAGCAGCTTTTCGCCCAGGTGACCAATCCCCCGCTGGACGCGATCCGCGAGGAACTGGTGACCTCCCTTTACACCTATCTGGGCCGCGAAGGCAACCTGCTGGACGAGACGCCCAAGCACTGCCATCTCATCAAGCTCAAGCAGCCCATCCTGTCCAACACCGATCTGGAAAAACTGCGTCAGGTGGCCGTCGGCGACCTGCGCGCCGTGACCTTGCCCATGCTCTTCAACGTCGCCGACGGTGAAGCCGGCCTGGGAAAGGCCCTGACGAAGCTGTGCGAAGAGACCGCCAAGGCCGTCAAGGACGGCGCTTCCATCGTCGTCCTCTCCGACCGCGGCGTGGACCGCGAACACGCTCCCATCCCCAGCCTGCTGGCCACCGCGGCGGTGCATCACCACCTGATCCGCGAAGGCACGCGCACCCAGGCCGGCCTGGTCATCGAAACCGGCGAGGCCCGCGAAGCTCACCACTTCTGCCTGCTCATCGGTTACGGCGCCGGCGCGGTCAACCCGTATCTGGCCTTTGAAACCCTGGCTGACCTGCACCGCGAAGGGCTGTTCCCCAAGGAATACAAGGAAGGCGAGAAGACCAAGGAATTCACTTTGGCCGTCGCCGAAAAGAACTACATCAAGGCCGCCAACAAGGCCATCCTCAAGGTCGCCTCGAAGATGGGCATCTCCACGGTGCAAAGCTACCGCGGGGCGCAGATCTTCGAAGCCATCGGCCTGGGCAAGGACCTGATCGACCGGTACTTCGCCAACACCCCCTCGCGGATCGGCGGCATCGGCATCGACGTGCTGGCCCGCGAGAGCCTCGAACGCCACCGCCAGGGCTTCCCGCCCATCCCGGTGCGCGGCGAACTGCTCGAAAACGGCGGCAATTACCAGTGGCGGCGCGACGGGGAGTACCACATGTACAACCCCGACACCATCGGCCGCCTGCAGGCCGCCGTCCGCTACGACCTGGCCAGCGCCAAGCAACTGGCCGCCGGGCAGCGCGCCATCGACGGCTATAAGAAGTTCAAGGAATACACCGCCCTGCTCAACGACGAATCCCGCAACCGCTGCACGCTCCGCGGGCTGCTGAAGTTCAAGAAGGGCAATCCCATTCCGCTGGAGGAAGTCGAGCCGGCCAAGGAGATCGTCAAACGCTTCTGCACCGGCGCGATGAGCTTCGGCTCCATCAGCAAGGAAGCCCACGAAAACCTGGCCATCGCCATGAACCGCATGGGCGGCAAGTCCAACACCGGCGAAGGCGGCGAAGACCCCGAACGCTTCAAGCCCGACGCCAACGGCGACCTGCGCCGCAGCGCCATCAAGCAGGTGGCCTCCGGCCGCTTCGGTGTCACCACCGAATACCTCGTCAACGCCGACGAGCTTCAGATCAAGATGGCTCAGGGCGCCAAGCCCGGCGAGGGCGGTCAGCTCCCCGGCCACAAAGTCGATGCCTACGTGGGCAAGATTCGTCACTCCACCCCCGGCGTGGGCCTGATCTCGCCGCCCCCGCACCACGACATCTACTCCATCGAAGACCTGGCCCAGTTGATCCACGACCTGAAGAACGTGAACCCCCAGGCCCGCGTCTCGGTCAAGCTGGTCAGCGAAGTCGGCGTCGGCACCGTCGCCGCCGGCGTCGCCAAGGCCAAGGCCGACCACATTCTCATCTCCGGCGACTCCGGCGGCACGGGCGCTTCGCCCCTGACCAGCATCAAGTACGCCGGCATCCCCTGGGAAATGGGCCTGGCCGAAACCCAGCAGGTTCTGGTGATGAACAACCTGCGCAGCCGCGTGGTCGTCCAGACCGACGGCCAGGTCAAGACCGGCCGCGACGCCGCCATCGCCTTCCTCCTGGGCGCCGAGGAAATCGGCTTCTCCACCGCGCCGCTGATCGCCTCCGGCTGCGTCATGATGCGCGTCTGCCATCTGAACACCTGCCCGGTCGGCATCGCCACGCAAGACCCCGAACTCCGCAAGCGCTTCGCCGGCAAGCCCGAACACGTGATCAATTTCTTCTTCTTCATTGCCGAAGAAATCCGCGAGATCATGGCCGAACTGGGCATCCGCAAGGTCGAAGACATGGTCGGCCAGACGCAACTGCTCCAGTTCGCCGACGTCTCCGACCACTGGAAAGCCAGGCATCTGGACCTGGGCGTCATCCTGCACAAGCCGCAGGTCGGCCCCGACGTCGCCGTCCGCTGCACCATGAAGCAGGACCACGAGCTGGAAAAGTCCCTGGACAACACCCAGCTCATCGCCCTGGCCAAATCCGCCCTCACCAGCGGCAAGAAAATCCAGGCCGAACTGCCCATCTGCAACGTCAACCGCACCGTCGGCACCACGCTTTCGGGCAAGATCGCCCAGAAGTATGGCTACGCCGGCCTGCCCGACGACACCATCCACTTCAAGTTCAAGGGCTCGGCCGGTCAGAGCTTCGGCTGCTTCCTGGCCAAGGGCGTCACCCTGGAGCTGGAAGGCGACGCCAACGACTACCTCGGCAAGGGCCTGTCCGGCGGACGGATCGTCGTCTATCCGCCCAAACAATCGACCTTCAAGCCTGAGGAAAACATCATCGCCGGCAACGTCATCTGCTACGGCGGCATCAGCGGCGAGGTCTACCTCCGCGGCGTCGTCGGGGAACGCTTCTGCGTCCGCAACTCCGGCGTCAACGCCGTCGTCGAAGGCGTCGGCGATCACGGCTGTGAATACATGACCGGCGGCCGGGTCGTGGTCATCGGGCCCACCGGCCGGAACTTCGCCGCCGGCATGTCCGGCGGCATCGCCTACGTCTACGACGAGAAAAAGTACTTCAAGAACCTCTACAATCCCGAGCTGGTCGATCTGGAGAAACCGGAGAAACCCGAAGACCTCAAGACGATCCGCACGTTGCTGGAGAATCACGTGAAGTACACCTCCAGCCCCGTTGCCAAGGACATTCTGGACAACTGGGAAGAGAAGTCCCGCCTCTTCGTGAAGGTGATGCCGCGCGACTACCGCCGCGTTCTGGAGCATCAGGCCGAAGTGGAAGCCGCCGCCGCCAAGCTGGCCCAGCGTCAGACGGCGTCGGTATAAACGAATTGCAGGAAAGTAGTAGGGCGGGCCCAATGCCCGCCATGCCAAGAGAGTTGATATGGGAAAGCCAACTGGTTTCAAAGAATTCGTCCGTGAGACTCCCGCCCGCCGGTCTGTTGACCTGCGCGTCCTGGATTACAAGGAGGTCTACACCGACCTGCCCGAGGACAAGCTCCGCAACCAGGCCGCCCGCTGCATGGACTGCGGCATTCCCTACTGCCACGGCGGCTGCCCCTTGGGCAACGTCATCCCCGAGTTCAACGACCGCGTGTACAAGGGTCGCTGGCAGGATGCGCTGGAGATGCTGCTGAAGACCAATAACTTCCCCGAGTTCACCGGCCGGGTCTGTCCCGCCCCCTGCGAGGAAGCCTGCACGCTGAACATCCCCCGCACCCCCGTCACCATCAAGCTCATCGAACAGAACATCGTCGAGCACGCCTTCAAGGAAGGCTTCATCAAGCCCAATCCGCCCAAGGTGCGCACGGGCAAGAAAGTGGCCGTTGTCGGTTCCGGCCCTGCGGGCCTGGCCGTCGCCGCCCAGTTGAACAAGGCCGGTCACACGGTCGTCGTCTTCGAGCGGGCCGACCGCATCGGCGGGCTGCTCACCTACGGCATCCCCAACTTCAAGCTCGAAAAGGAAATCGTGGACCGCCGCGTGAAGCTCATGGAGGCCGAAGGCATCACCTTCCAGACCAAGGCCAACATCGGCTTCAACATCAAAATCGAAGACCTCCGCCGGGATTTTGACGCCATCTGCCTGTGCGGCGGCGCAACCCAGGCGCGGGATTTGAACGTGCCCGGCCGCGAACTCAAAGGCATTCACCTGGCCATGGACTACCTGCCCCAGCAGACCAAACGGGTCTTGGGCGACAACGTCCCCGACCAGATCAGCGCCAAGGGCAAGCACGTCATCGTCATCGGCGGCGGGGACACCGGCGCCGACTGCGTCGGCACCGCCTCCCGCCAGGGCGCGGCCAGCATCCGCCAGTTCGAACTGCTGCCCAAGCCGCCCGTCGATCGCACCATCGACATGCCCTGGCCCTACTGGCCGATGATCCTCCGCTCCTCCACCAGCCACGAGGAAGCCATCGCCCTGAACAAGAACGAAATCCGCGACTGGTCCGTCAACACCAAGGCCTTCACCGGCATCGACGGCGTCGTCAAGAAGCTCCACGGCATCCGCCTGGAATGGGAAATGGATCACTCCCGCCCGACCAAGATGAAGGAAGTCGCCGGCTCGGAGTTCATCCTCGATTGCGACCTGTGCCTCCTGGCTATGGGCTTCGTCGGCCCCGAAAAGCCCGGCGCTATTCAGCAACTGGGCCTCAACCTCGACCCCCGCGGCAACGTCGTCGTCGATCAGAACTACATGACCAATGTCCCCGGCGTCTTCTCTGCCGGCGACATGCGCCGCGGCCAGTCTCTGGTCGTCTGGGCCATCAGCGAAGGCCGTCAGGCTGCCCGCGGCATCGACGCCTTCCTCATGGGGCGATCGGATTTGCCCGCCCTCAAACTCTTCTAAGAAGTCGTTTCAGAACCCATATGTCTCATTCACGCAGCGATCTTGCCTTTCAACTTGAGCGTTTGAATGCGGTTGGCGCAGATGGTGCAGGCGGCCAGTTCGTTCATCGCCTGCCAGTGCGCGCCCGTTGTTTCGTAGCAGAGCTTCAGCCGCCGGTAGTTGCCTATCCAACTCAGCGTCCGCTCGATCACGTACCGCACCTTGCCCAAGCCGCTGCCATGCACGTTGCTGCCCCGAGAGGCCAAGAGCGACTGGACGCGACGCTCCACCACCTCGGCTATGATGTCCTTGGTTCCGTAGGCCCGGTCCCCCAACGTCGCGTCCGGCTTGTAGCGCCACTGGCCCGAAGGCATCTTGATCGGCGGCATCGAGTCCAGCATCGCCAGGAACACCTCCTGGTCCGGAACGTTGGCCGGGGTGGTCCATACCACCAGCGGCAGGCCCTCCTTGTCACTGATCACGTGCCGTTTGCAGCCCTTTTTTGCCCGATCCGTCGGATTGGGTCCGCTGTGCGCCCCCCTTTTACGGCCCGCACCGAGGCCGCATCCACCACCGCCACCGACAGGTCGATCTGCCCGGCCTCCCCCAGCACGTTCAGCAGCAATCGGTGCAGTTGTGGCCAGATGCCCCCGGCCGTCCATTCGGCAAAGCGTCGCCAGCAGGTCGAGCCGCTGGGCCACAGGTCGCACTTGGGCAGGCGTTGCCACTGGCAGCCGGTTTTCAGCACATGCAGGATGCCTTCCAGGCACGGCCGGTCGGCAGCGCGTGGGGCTCCGCCATGTGGGTCGGGCGGGTGCTTGGGCAAGAGCGATTCGATGTGGTTCCAGAGTTCGTCGCAGACCAGTGGCTGGGGCATGAGGCGTGTACTCCATTACAGCCTCCTTCCCTTCATCCGTGACATTCAACCGAGAAATCATCATACGTTTGCCGCAACTTTGAGGTTCTGAAACCGCTTCTAAGTCCCGCATTGACTTTGTGATTACAAGAGCCCGGGGATGAATCCCCGGGCTTTTAATTTTCCATGCGCCGCCACAGCCCGATTGCATTGGACGGGCTGTATTCGGTACATTGTCAGCAGGCGGGGCAACGCGGGTTTGCTCCCCAATACATTTTCAGGCACTACCACTATGCGCATGCACTACACTTTCGCTCGCGTCGCCATTCCGGTTCTGTTTCTGGTCGCGGCCCTGGCCGGCGGCTGCGCCACCGACCGATCCGTCATCGCCCAGGCTGACAGCGCCCACACCGGCTTGAAGCCGGCTGTGATGAACGACGCCCAGCTCAACACCTACATCCAGGCCGTCGGCGATCGCATCATCGCCACCGCCCATGACATGGACCGTCAGCACTACGGCCCCGACTCCCATCGCGAAGAAGACAGCGCCTGGATGTTCTCCAGCAAGATGCAGTTCCACTTCGTCAACAGCAAAACGCTCAACGCCTTCACCACCGGTGGCGAGCACATGTACATCTACAGCGAACTTTTCCAGCAGTGCCAAACCGAAGACGAATTGGCCGCCGTCATGAGCCACGAATTTGCCCACGTCTATTGTCGCCATGTTCAGCAGGGCATGAACCGGCAGATGGGCATCACCGGCCTGGCCCTTGGCGCTGGCGCCTTGGGCTATGCCGCCGGCGGCAACAACCGCACTGAAAACGCCACCGCTTACGCCAGCGCCGCCGCCGTGGCCGGTCAGTTCGTCGGTATGGGCTTTACCCGAGGCGATGAAGCCGAGGCCGACAAGATCGGTTTCGGGATTTACGCCCGTTCCGGCTGGGATCCCGCCCGCTTTGGGGATTTCTTTCAGCACATGATCGACAAGGGTTACGACACGACTCCCGAATATCTCAGCGACCACCCCAAGCTTTCCAACCGCGTGCAGTCCGCCAAACAGTACGCCGCCGCATTGCCGCCCACCGCCGCCCAGTGGCGTAAATCGCCGGTGGCCGGTCCCGCTCAGTTTGCTCAGCTCAAAACCCGCTCCGTGGAAGTCGGCCGGGCCATGCCCAACGACCAGTCCTTGCAGAAAGCTCAGCAGCTTTTATCCGCCTTTCCCAGTTGCGTTTCGCCCGTGGACCATCCCGATCAGAAGGCCGCCCAGCGCCGGTTGCACACCTATCTCCACGGGAAATGACGTTGTAAGCAGACGCAACTATCAGGGTTGGATAGCCCAACGTGTCATCAAAGTCCCGGATGCACATCCGGGACTTTTTCTTTGCAGTTCAGTTCGGTTTCACGAATTTTCTTGGGAAAACTCTCGATATTTCCCATCCCCCCTGCGAGGGCTCCTTGGGTAGCATGCGCCCCTTCATGTGACCGCCCGTGTTGTTTCCCACCTCAGGGGAGGATTTTGTATGTCGAAAGTTGTTCTGGCATTTATTGCTCTGTTGGCTGCTGCTTTGGCCGGGTGCAGCGCGGATCGCCCGATGAGCCCGGATCATTTCAGTGAGTTGAAGGAGAACATCGAAGTTGCGCCCGGTGAAACCGTCGCGGTTCGCCTGCCGACCAGTTTCAGCGAAGGCTATCGGTGGCAGTTGGCTCAGCCCTTGAACGAACGCCTGGTCAAACTGGTCAAATCCAGCTACCGCCGCAGCGAGCCGGCCGAGCCGGGGATGGACGGATATCAGGTGTTGGTTTTTCAGGCCGTCGCCGAAGGCAACGCCACGATCCCGCTGCAATACGTTCGCTTCCGGGACAAATCCGCCGAGCCCGAGAAGGTGGCCAACTTCGGTCTGGTCATCCGCAACAGCAATACATCCCCGATCAGTCTGCCGTTCGGGCTGTAAGCGTTGGGGCGGTATGCCGCGCCTATAATTGGCTGTCTGACGAATGAGGGACAGCCATGGCCGACGAACCTGTCGTCAAGAGTGAATCGCAGTGGAAGCAGGAGCTTGCGCCCCAGCAGTTTTACGTCCTGCGGCAGAAGGGCACCGAGCCGGCTTTTACCGGGATTTACTGGGACCGCCACGAGAACGGCACCTACCGCTGTGCCGCCTGCGGCAATGAGCTGTTCAGCTCCGAAACCAAGTTCAATTCCGGCACCGGCTGGCCCAGTTTCTGGCAGCCGCTCGATCCGGCCAAGGTCAAGCTTCTCACCGACACCACCCACGGCATGGTCCGCACCGAAGTGGTCTGTGCCCGTTGCGGCTCGCATCTGGGCCACCTTTTTGACGACGGCCCTCTGCCCACCGGGCAGCGCTACTGCATGAACTCCGCTTCGCTGAAGCTGGAGAAGGCCGAAAAGTAACCGCGCCGGGCCGTTGCATCCCGCCGGGGTTTCGGGCAAGATCGCCCTCGGCCTATGGTTTCGGCTCTGCGTTTCAATCGCGTCTGTCGGATCTCCGCCCTCGCGTGGCTGCTGGGCGTCACCGTCGGCGGGTTGCTCTTCCGCCCCACGCACCAGGACTTTTCCGCCTTCTACATGGGCGGTCTGGCGGCGCGCAGCGGCGCCTGGGACGCGCTGTATCCAACCCCTTCTCCCGGCAGCCCCTATTACATCGCCCGCGACGGAACCATGAAACCCTGGTTCGTCCACACGGCCCAGTCGCTTAAGGTCCAGGCCCTCTGCCCGTTTCTTCAATCACCCCCGGCGGCCCTGCTCTTTGCGCCGTTGTCGCTTTTGCCCTTCGAGCCGGCCCACTGGCTCTGGCTGATCGTGCTGGCGCTGGCCTGCTGGGGCGTGGCGATCCAGGCCGGGCGGATTTACGCCCTGTGTGCCGGCGAAGTCTCCCGTGCGGAAGGATGGGTTACGCTGCTCGTGGCTTTCTCGCCTCTGGCGTATCGCTCGATGCGCGTCGGCAACGTCAGCCCCGTCGTCGCATTTTGTCTGGGGGCGGCGGTGATCTGCCTGCTTGCGCCGCGGCCGGTCGCGGGAGGGATTTCCCTGCTGCTCGGCGGGCTGATGAAATACGCCACCGTCATGCTCCTGCCCCTGGCCCTGGCGATGCGGCGAGTTTCGCTGGTGCTGTGGTGTGCGGGACTGGGCGGGCTGATTTTCCTGATCGTCTGGCTTTTGGCCGGGACCGGGCCGTTCGTCGAGTTCTTCACCGTTGTCCTGCCCAGCATGAGCGGATCGACGGCCAACCCCGGCAACCAATCGCTCCAGGCATTCCTGCTGCGCCTGCTGGACCGAACGGCATTGCCTTTCTCGTGGGCCGTGATTTTTCAGACCATCCAAATCACGATCCTGGCTTTCATTCTCGGCCTGTTCATCCGGCGGGGCAGAGGTCTATGGAACGAAAAGGCCAACGTCTTTGCCGCGGCCGTGGCCCTGATCGCCTGGCTGCTGATTTTCAGCCCCGTCTGCTGGGAGCATTATCATCTGTATTTCGCCCCGTTCTGGGGTTGGCTGGTCTACGAAGCCCGCCGTTCGATCCTCTATCGGATGGCGGGGGGGCTGGCCGTGCTGTTGGCGTACGTGCCGCTGTCGGTGATCCCGTCGTTTCACGCCCCCGAGCCGCTGAACTCGCACATGCTCGGCTCGGCGATTCTCCTGCTCGCCCTGGCGATGCTTCGCCTGGTTGCTCCCTCTGGTCATCCTTCAGGATGCCATCGATAAGATCGCTTCAACGACCTTCCAGACTTCGGTCCAAGAGGGGTCTTTCCTCTCGCTCCGTTTCTTGGCGCGTTGTATGGCATCGCTACGGTATTGCATCAGTTTCTGATAGTCGGCCTGAGCTTTTTTCTCGAAAGCTGATCCAAATTTCTTTTTCCATTCGACCTTGATCCGATCAAGGACAGCCTTGCAGTTGTTGAATGCCTCTCCGGTATCGATCAGGTGTGCCAGTGTCCATACTTCAAAGCACGGGTTTGAGAGTGAGACCGATACGCCTCCATGGCTAAGGGCCTTTCCCCTGGCGAGGCGAGCGCTGGCCTGCTTCTCCGGCTCAGCTTCGAGGTCGATCAGCGCCCAGATTGTTTCCGTGGCGTCTTCCGGATCATGGGATCGAGCACTCTTCAGGTCGTCCGCGGCTTTGATTGCCAAGGAAACGACCATGTCGGCAGTTGCGCCATCGCATGGGGCATTCACGATTGTCACTGTTACTTTTGCCTTTACCTCGCGTTTTATAACGTCGAAGTAAGAGATCGCGGTTTTGGTGTCATCGCAGACTATGACCACGACAGGGAGTGTCGATCTGGTCTGGTATGGGCGGGAAGAACCGTACCGGTTACGGTACGTGCCGTTTTGTTGGAAACCCATTGTTACTCCGCGAAAGCTCCAAGTGCCGGGAGGGCTCCATACCGTCCCTGCAAATAACGGCGTCGAAGATTCAGGTTGTTCCGCTCTCGGAACTCCGCGACAGAGTAGAGTCGGGCCGCCCCAGAGGCATCTTTTTCCGTAAGGTAAATTTGATCTCGTCGAAGCACGGCATCCTTTGCTTCGGCATCAAGGAGGGTGGTGTCGTGCGTAACGAAGACGAGTTGTCCATGAGCCTTGCCAGGAGGGATTTCGCAGTTGAAATGACGTATTAGACCCAGCAGCAGCACGGGATGGAGAGATTCATCGATTTCATCGACAAACGCAGCCTTGGGTTGTGTGCCATGGTCTAGATCATAAAGCAGAGGGGCAAGTTCTACGAGTTTTCTGGTGCCTCCCGATTCTCGTTGGTATGGGATAGAAAAGGATTCGCTCGTTCCGCGGTGGAGCAAGGAGAGCCGATAGGCTATTCGAGCGTCCTCCTCGCTCTCTTCATTCGCCTCCTCTTCGCCGTCGTTTATTTTAATGCGCATAGTCACTTTCGCTTCTTCGGTTCGCAGGCCGATGACGCCAATGTCTGCGGACTTGAGATGCGAGAGCAGCCAATCGCCGAACGCCGAATCATTGCGCGCGCGTTTTGCAACCACGGCCTCCTTCCCGTCCAGAAACCAGGGTAACGAGGAGGCTTCAAAGCCCGTTAGAAGTTGCCGTATTCCCACCGTGATGTTTTTAGCCAGCGAGGGGGTCAGGCGATCCGCAAGGGAAAGCAACAGTGCGTTGGGGCGAAAATCTTTTGCGAGCAGAGTAAACAACTCGTCATCTTTCCAATCGCCGGTTACGTCTTGGCCTGTGCGGCTGATGAGTGTGTCGGTCTTGCCGTTTGCCTGGAGCCGTAGAAGCCGTTCGGAAAAGAACTTGGTGTCGTCAAACTGTATCTCGTAATCATAAACGCGACTATCAATGACTGCTTTAACTCCAAGTCGCACGGGAGCTTTGTTATGGGGTTCCAAGGCAAACGGCTCGTACGGTTGAAGTGACGAATCGGATCGAAGTTTGGACGTTGCGCTAATAAGGTGACGGAGAGCCTTTGCCGCTCGGAGTACGGTCGATTTGCCGGAACCGTTGGGACCATAGATTGCTATGGCGCGAAGCAGTCGAAGTGGTTCGTCATCGTCCTCGACATTAACTTTGACGACGCCCCGCTCGGAAGCTGGATCGATGTCTGCTGCAAGCATCGATAGCCGGAACTCGTCACGAAAGCATCCGAAGTTTTGCCCGTATAATTCAATCAGCATGGCAGTCTCTTTGTGTGTATGCGCAGAAATCCTGCGCCGGTTAATCATAGGCTATTTTTGGCCAATTTAGCAAGCCAAATAAGTTACTTAATGGATAATCGCGCAGGATTCTTGTTCTTGCCGGCAAATCATCGTCCGGTTTCCGTGACCTCTCCTGACAACCGTCGATACAGCGCCATCGTCTGCTCCACCTGCCGGTCGAAGCGGAAATGCTCTCGAACGTGCCGGCTAGCCGAACGGCTCATCTCTTGCAGCCGCGGGCGGTCGCAGAGAAATTCCACGGCCTGTGAAACGAACGCCTCGTGATCGATCGGCACGGATCGCCCCGTGACGTTCTCCACGATCAGTTCCTGCGTCCCGGCCGTCCGCGTGCGCAAAACCGGAACCCCCACGCTCATCGCCTCGGCGCACACCAGCGAAAATCCCTCCCGCAATGACGGCAGCAGCATCGCGTCGGCGGCCTGGTAGACCGGCAGCGGATCACGCCGCCCCGTGAGCAACGTCACTCGCCCCTCCAGCTTTAGTTGCCCGATCCGTCGGCGCAGGTCCGCTTCGTCGGGGCCTTCGCCGGCGATGAGCACCCGCAAATCCGGCAGCCTGTCGCGTGCCGCCGCGGCCACATCCAGCAGCCAATGCTCGTTCTTGGGATAATCCAGCCGGCCGACGTAAACCGCCACCAGCGCCTGCGGCGAAATCCCCAGCGATTGCCTCGCCGTCTGCCGGGTCTGGGCGTCGGCGGGGGGGAAGCGGCCGGGATCGATCCCGTGGGGGATCAAAGTGATTCGCCGCGGATCGACCCCCGCCTCCTCCGCCAGCCAACGTTCGGCCTCGACCGCGGCCACGTGGGCATGGTCCCCGAAATCGGTAAACCACCGCCGCGGCCCGGCCAGAGAGATCCCCGACAAGTGTAAGGTATACAACAGAGGCGGCCGGCGTTCCTGCTGCAACCCCCGGGCCACCAGCGTCGCCCGCCGGTAGTGTGCGTGCAAAACGTCCACGGGATGTTCGGCCAGGTAGCGGCGCAGCGTCCGCGCACTCTGCCACAGCGCCAGCGGCCCGCCTTTCATCGGCACGTCGATCCAGGGCCATGGCGCCTCGGCGAACAAACCATGCCACGCTCCGCGCTGCCCCGCGACGGCCACTTCATGCCCCTGGTCGTGCATGGCCGAGCACAGATCGAAGACATACCGGCTCAACCCCCCGGCGTCGGAGCCGGCGGTCAGGTGGAGGATTCTCAGCCGATCTCGTGTTAAGGCCATGACTTTCTTGCCCGGCAACGATAATATCGACTCACGCAGAATTGGAACAGGGGTATCCAACGGACTCGGATCTGTGGCGGCGGGAAAAAACCGGCGGCCGCGAAAATATTATTCGCGTTTGTTCCGATGTATAAGAAGATTGTCGGACGGATCGACGGCCTTTTCCCCACGTCTGTACCGGCTGCTTCGGGAGAACTGAATGATTGACGTGCTGATTCAAACCTTCAACGAAGAGTTGAACCTGCCGTTTACGCTGGAAAGCCTCAAAGGGTGGGTGAACCGCGTCTTCGTCGTGGATTGCGGCTCCACGGATCAAACCGTGCGGATCGCACAGGACTTCGGCGCGACCGTCGTCAATCATCCCTGGGAAGGTTACGCCCGGCAGAAAAACTGGGCGCTGGACAATCTGCCCTTTGAATCGCCCTGGATACTGATCCTCGACGCCGACGAACTGGTCGGCCCGGAACTGCGCGACGAGATCAAGGCCCTGGTCGATCGCCCCGTCAAAGACGTCCGCGAGTCGGCATTTTATATCAACCGTGTTTTCGTCTTCATGGGCCGGCCGATTCACCACTGCGGCTATTTCCCCAGTTGGAACCTGCGGCTGTTCAAGGTCAGTCATGCCCGCTATGCCGACCGGCAGGTTCATGAACACATGATTACCTCCGGCCCCATCGGCTACCTCGAAAACCTGATGGTACACGAGGACCGCCGCGGCCTGGAGCATTTCCTGGCCAAGCATAACCGCTATTCGACTCTGGAAGCTTTCGAGCTGTATTCTTCCGAAGAACACTGGCCGGGCATCTATAGGTTTTTCACCGACCGCCGCGCCCGCCGGCTGTTCCTCAAGCACCGGGTTGTGCCCCGCCTGCCTTTCCCCAGGCTCTGGCGGATGGTTTACATGTACATCCTGCGACTGGGCTTCCTGGACGGCCTGGTCGGGTGGCATCTTTGTCAGTTCATCAGCTCCTACGAATTTTACATCCACGCCAAGTACCGGGAATTGCGCCGGATGAAAGGCCAGGCGGTGCGCGGCGTCAACGGTTTGAGTCTGCCCGAAGGAGAGTTGAAGCCGGCGGACCTCATTGCCGGCTCCGCGCCTTCGGCCGCGCCGGCGCCGGCGGCGGTTTCCCCCGCCTCCGCCCCCGTTTCCGTTTCTGTCCCCGCGCCGGTTGTCGTTCCCGCCGTGCCGGTCGCCCCGCGCTCGGGCCGGGTGCCGGTGTCCGTGTTGATCCCCACGCTCAATGAAGCCGCCAACCTGTCCCGTTGTCTGGACCACCTGCAATGGGCCGACGAAGTCGTGATCGTCGATTCCGGCTCCACCGACGACACCGCCAAGATCGCCCGGGCCTACGGAGCCCGCGTCGTGAACTTCAAATGGGACGGACACTGGCCCAAGAAAAAGAACTGGGCCTTGCGGAACGTCGATTTCCGCCACCAGTGGGTATTGATCGTGGACGCCGACGAGTGGATCACTCCCGAACTGGCCGACGAGATCACCCAGGCCATCCAAAGCGATACGAACGTGGGTTATTACGTCAACCGCCGCTTCATTTTCATGGGGCAGTGGATCCGCCACTGCGGCTACTACCCCAGTTGGAACCTGCGGCTGATCAAGCGCGGCTCCGGCGAGTACGAGCGCCTGACCGAAGTCGGCAACACCGGCAGCGGCGACAACGAAGTTCACGAGCACGTCGTGGCCACCGGCCCCGTCGAACACCTCCGCTCCGACATGTTGCACTTCGCCTTTCCCAGCATCCATACCTTCATGGAAAAGCACAACCGCTACAGCAACTGGGAAGCGGCCGTGCAGTTCAAGAACATCGACAAGACCTCCGCCATCGTCGGCAGCGACGACCTGTCCCGCCGCCGCCGGATCAAGAACCTGTCCCGTTCTCTGCCCTTCCGGCCCACGCTCCGCTTCCTTTACAGCTACATCTGGAAGGGCGGCATTCTCGACGGCCGTCCGGGTTATATCTTCTGTCGCCTGCTGGGCATCTACGAGTACCTGTCGGTGACCAAGTATTACGAACTTTGCCGGGCCGAGGAAGATCGGCGCAACGCCCGACATCTCAGCAGCGTGCCGGCCGTGGATTGGAAAGAACAACCGGCCGGCGTCGCCAGCTCCACATCGCCTCAAGGGACTCCATGAGCAAGGACTCAACCCCAATTCGCAACGTCAGCCCCTGGACCGCCCGCGAAAAGGTGGGCCGGCTGTTGTGGGGGTGCGTTTCCTGCTGCATTTTCCGGCTGACGTTTCACAACTGGTACAAACTCCGCGCGGCCATCCTGCGGCTCTTCGGCGCCAAGCTCGGCCGCAACGTGCGCATCCGCCGCACCGTTCGCATCGAAGTCCCCTGGAACCTGGACCTGGGCGACGACGTCTCCGTCGGCGATCAGGCCATCCTCTATTCCCTTGGCCCCATCCACATCGGCGCCCGCTCGTTTCTCAGCCAGTATGCGCACCTGTGCGCCGGTTCCCACGATCTGACCCGAAGCGACTATCCGCTGCTGCGGCCGCCCATCACCATCGGCCAGGATTGCTGGATCGCCACCGACGCCTTCGTCGGCCCCGGCGTGACCATCGGCGACCGCACCGTTTTGGGTGCCCGCGCCAGCGCCTTTTCCGATCTGCCTGCCGACGTCATCGCCGTAGGCAATCCCGCCAAGCCGCTGAAGCCGCGTCCGTTCGACGCCTCGGCCGTTCAGCCGTCCTGACGTTGCCCGCTCGGACTCGTGTCATGCGCATCCTTCACGTCATCTCCGGCATCGACCCCCTCAACGGCGGGCCGGCCGTCGCCCTGGCCGGGCTGGCCTCGGCGCAGGCGGCCGCGGGGTTGCACGTGAGCGTCGCCGCCTCGTGGGTGGACAAGCCCGGCCACGAAGCCGCCCGCCAACTCGAATCCCGGGGCGTCAGCGTCCGGCTCATCGGACCCTGCCGCGACCCCATGTCGCGCCATCCGCAACTCGGCCGAATCATGGAGCAGATGGTTGCCCAGACCGACGTGGTGCATATCCATGCCCTGTGGGAGGAAATCCAGCAACAGGCCGCCCGCGTCGCCCGCCGGCAGGGCGTGCCCTGCGTCATGACTCCCCACGGGATGCTGGACCCGTGGAACATGACCAAAAACCAACTGGTCAAACGGCTCTATGTGGCCTTGCGCATGCGCCGCCACTTCGATCACGCCTCGCTCATCCATTTCACCACGGCCATCGAACGCGATTGGGTGGCGCGGTGGAATTTCAAGGCCCCCTCGCTGGTCGAACCGCTCGGCCTGGACCTGACCGAATTCCAAACCCTGCCGTCGCGCGGGACTTTTCGCGACCGTTATGGCATTGCCGCGGATCGCCCGCTGGTCCTGTTCCTCGGCCGGCTTCACGCCGGCAAGGGGCTGGAGCTGCTCGTTCCCGCCTTTGCGAAAATCGCCGGCCGCGTGCGGCCCTCGCCGATGCTCGTCATCGCCGGCCCCGATTCCGGCGGGTTTCGCGCTGCCGTCGAACAGAGCGTTCGCCGGCATGAATTGACCGACCGCGTTATCTTCACCGGAATGCTCCAAGGCTCGGATCGCGTGGCGGCTTTGGCCGATGCCGATTTGCTGGCGCTGCCCAGTTGTCACGAAAACTTCGGCCTGGCCGTGGTCGAATCCCTGGCCGCCGGCACCCCGGTCGTCGTCTCCGATCAGGTCAACCTCCACCGCGAGATCGTCGAGGCCGGCGTGGGCGGCGTGGTGCCGCTGGATGCGGACGCCCTGGCCGCCGAACTGAACCGCTGGTTGGAGAACCCCGACCTGCGCCGCGCGGCCGCCGAAAAGGCCCGGCCCTTCGTCCGGGCGCATTACGACTGGAACCAAATCGCCCTCCACTGGCGCGACCATTATTCCCGTCTATTTCGTGATTCCGCCTCGTAGAAGCTGTTTTTGTGGCACGGGCTTCCAGCCCGTGTCTTTAAGTCGAGAAGAACGGTGAGCTGACACATGCGGATGAATTGAAGCTCAATACTTTCGACACGGGCTGGAAGCCCGTGCTACGGAAATAAACTCGTAATGAACCGCCTGGTCTGCACCAACCTCCAAGGCGTTGCGCCGGATCGTCTGCCGCCGATGCAAAGCGACGGCCGGACCCGCGTCCTGTTTCTCAACACCACCTCCCTGGGCTTCACCACGCAGGCCCGGCAGTTGGAGCATTACGCCGGCCTGCGCGACGACATCGACGCGGTGCATGTGAACCTGGCCCGCCCGATGTGGATGAAACTGCTGGGCAAATCCCTTCCCATCCCCGGCGGATGGGATCAGCATTCCTATCGCTACTGGTGGATGTACCGCCGGCTGCTGGATCGCTGGCTGCGCGGGCCGCTGGATGCGCGCCGCTTTGACGTGGTGCATTGGATGACCCAGCACGTCGCCGGCGCGGTGCTGGATTTGCGCCCCTTCACGTCCGCCCGGTTTGTTCTGCACATCGACGCCACCGAGCGGCAGAGCGTCAGCGAGTTCGGCGAATCAATCCTGGCCCATCGCCCGTTCCTGTCCGCCGAGCGGCGGATGTTCGCGGCCGCGGATCGGGTGGTTTGCATGAGCCGCTGGGCCGCCGATTCGCTGCGGCGGGATTACGGTCTGGCGGACGATCGGGTGTTGGCGGCTCCGGCTTCGGTGTCCGCTGTCGCGGAAGGTTCTCCCGCCCCGCGCGAGGGCGCTCTGGTGCGGATCGTCTTCGTCGGCAACGACTGGCATCGCAAAGGCGGCCCGCTGCTGCTTCGCCTGCACCAGCAGCGTCTGGCCGACCGGGCGGAATTGCACGTCGTCTCCGCCCTCGCTCCCGTGGATCGGCAGGCGCGCAATGTCGTCTGGCACGGCGTCGTCGCCCGCGAAAAGCTGCTGGACCAAATCCTGCCCGCGATGGACCTGTTTGCCATGCCCACGCAGCAGGACACGCTGCTCTGGGCCGCCCTGGAAGCCCAGGCATCCGGGCTGCCCGTGGTCGCCTCCCGTCTGGCGGCCATCCCCGAGGTGGTGGCCGACGGCGTGACGGGCCTGCTGTGCGCCCCGGCGATTCGTCCGCCTTTGCCGCGGCGCTGGAATGCCTGGTGGCGGACAGTTCCCTTCGGCAGCGCATGGGCCAGGCCGCCCGCCGGCACGTCCGGCAGAATTTCAATCCCGACGCGCATTACAACCGGTTGTTGGATTGGCTGAAATCAGCGTAAATCGGATTTCGGCCAGATGAAGAACTGAACCGTCACGGCCAGGCCAAGCAGACAGGCGCTGGCGATGGTTCGGTTGGTCAAGAGGGTATGGACAAACTGGTGCTGCACCGTAGGCGCTGGGCCCCAGAAAAAGTCCAGGATGGTCAGCACCAGCATGACGACCAGCATGGACCATAACAACCGGCTGCTATGAACCAGCGAGCAGAGTATCAAGGGGACCCCATATAAAATGGGCAGATTTATCTGGCCCGGGGTCAGCCAGTCCGCCAGCGTGATGAAGCCGGCCGTCGTCAGGGTCACCAGCAGCATGCTCAGTTCCACAACCCATCGGCTGCCGGCATAATCAAAATGGGTTTGGTCCCTGTCCAGCCGGTCGGTTTCCCAGAACGACTGGCTTTGATTGATCCGCGTGCGCCGGTGGAAAATCGCCGTCGTCACCAGCAGCAACATGGCCACGAAGCTCCGGTTCAAAAACCGGTAGTTAGCCAGCGTTGAAAGAGGCTCGTTGCCTTGCGGCAGATACTTGATGACGTAATCCGCGTACGTCAGCAGGACCAGGCCGATAGTCCAGGCCCAGATGAACCGCCTCCGCAGGCCGATGCACAGCACCATGGGTAGCACAAAGGCGATCGAAACGTTGACGTGCGGCAAGCGAAGGTCCACGGCGGCGATGGCGGCGGTCAAGCCCATACAGGCCAGGGTGCCGGCTGCGTATCTGAATCGAGAACCCGTGGGTTGCGTTGCGGTGTTTGTTGCCATGGTTGAAATGCTGAATCCTTAAAGCCGCTTCATATTATCCCAAAAATCGGCTCGGGCAAGAAGTTTGGCCTTTTTCGCGCAATCCAACAAATGCCGCAATTTCAAAACAATCGCGGCTCGCCGGCAAGTCGGTTGCCAATTTAGGTTTTCGGGGATATGTTTACAGTCGCCCCGTTGGCATGCCGATAAGGTTGGGGACCGGTCGAGGTGTGGCAGCGGACTAGCGCGTCATGGGCTGATGTGGTTGCGGCACGTCGGGTGTGGCTAAGGGATTTTTGGGTATGGCGCAGGCATCCAAGATTATCGCGCAAGCTTCTCTGCGATCCATGTATTCAAGCTGGCGAACCTACATCAAAGATCGCTGGGCCCATTCCTATTCCTTTGATTATTGGCCGCAGTGCGTGGCCGTCGATCGCATGTCCCGCGACCAGCTCCTGGACCTCCAGCGGCAGAAGCTCCAGCATCTTCTCCAACACGTCATCACCCACGTGCCGTTCTACAAAAACTGGGCGAAGCAAAAAGGGATGCAACCGGGCGATGAACTGCAATTGACCGATTTCCCCATCGTCACCAAGGCCGATTTCCGCCAGGATATCGATGCCTTTCAGTCCGACGCCTACCCCCAGAAGGAAATGAAGAGCGTCGCGACCAGCGGCACCACGGGCGAACCGTTCTGCTTTCGCTCTCACAACGCCGACAAGGATTACAGCTACTGCTGCCTCTGGCGGGGGCTGCGCCGTTTCGGCCTGAATCCCGGCGACCGCCGGGTGCTCGTCTGGGGCCAGGCGCCGACCCCGGCCCAGTCCCCCTTCCAGACGCACATGAAAAACCTGCGCCGGCAAGTCCGCGACTGGATGAACGACTCGCTGTTGATCAACGCCAACGTCCTGGACCACAAAAGCGCCGAAGACGCCCTCGACCGCATCCGACGCGCCCGCCCGATTTACATGCACGGCTACGTCTCGGCCCTCTACATTCTGGCCCGCTGCCTGATCGAAAAGGGGACGGACCTGCGTCATCTGGGCATGAAGGCGGTCGTGACCGAATCCGAAAAACTCTACCAGTTCCAGAAGCAGACCATGGAGCAGGCCTTCGGCTGCCCCATCGTCGAGCATTACGGCTCGCTGGAATTCGGCATGCTGGCCCAACGCGACCCCCAGGGCGTGATGCGCATCCACGAGGACCGCTGCATCGTCGAACGCCTGTCCGGCGGCGAAGCCGTCATCACCAGCCTGCACGCCAAAGCCTATCCGTTTCTCCGTTACAAGGTCGGCGACCTGCTCGAACTGGACGACCACGTGACTGACGGCCTGCCCTACGCGAGCATCAAGAGCCTGACCGGCCGGGTTGCGGACCTGGTGCCGCTGCCGCGGGGAGGATACATCCACGGCTTCATCCTGCACTATCCGTTTGAACGGTTCATGAAGTACATCCTCCGCTTCCAGATTCATCAGACCCGGATTGACCAATTCGTCATCCGCTGGGTTCTGGCCGCACCGGTCCCGGAGGAGGTTCGACAAAAGATTGTCCAGGCCTTCCACGCGGCCGCCGGCGAAGACGTGGCCGTGGAATTCCAAGAGGTTGACAGCCTGCCCAACACCATCAGCGGCAAATTCCGCTGGGTGATTTCCGACGTCTCGGACGTCGCCCGCCAGGTGCTGGCCGAGGAAAGCCAGATGGCCTGAAAGACTCCGATCCCATGCGCGTGCTTCACGTCATTTCTTCGATTGATCCTAAAGCCGGTGGGCCGGCGGCGGCCTTGGCCGGGCTGGTGTCGGCACAGGCGGCCGTCGGGTTGCAGGTGTCCGTCCTGGCGAGCTGGACTCCGGAGGCCAATCTCGACGCCGCGGAAAATCTCCGCCGCAAAGGGGTCGATGTGCGCCTGATCGGCCCTTGCCGCGGTCCATTTCGCAGCCACCCGGACATCGCCCCGGCCTCGGCCCAGACCGTCGCGCAGGCCGACGTGGTACACATTCACGCCCTCTGGGAAGAGGTTCAGCACCAGGCCGCCCGCGCCGCCCGGCGGCAAAAGGTTCCCTACATCATCCGCCCCTGCGGAATGCTCGACCCCTGGAGCCTGGCGCAGAGCCGATGGAAGAAAAAAATTTACATGCTCTGGCGGCTGAGGAAAGACCTTCGTTGCGCCAAGGCGATTCATTTCACCACCGAGTGCGAGCGGGATCTGAGCCTGCCGGCGGTTCCCGGCATTCCCACCGTCGTTGAACCCAACGGCGTCGATCTGGGCGAATTCGTTGAGCTGCCCTCCCGCGGCGAGTTCCGCGCCAAACATTGCATTCCCGCCGACCGGCCCGTGATCGCCTTTCTAGGCCGAATCCATCCGGGCAAGGGCGTGGAATACCTGATCCCGGCCTTGGCCGCGATGAAGACGGCCGACGCGATGCTGATGATTATCGGGCCTGATTCGCGGGGTTATCAAGCCAAAATGGAGGCGTTGATCGCCCAATGCGGGCTGAAGGATCGGGTTGTCTTCACCGGCTTGTTGAAAGGCCGGGATCGGATCGCGGCCATGGTCGATGCCGACTTGTTTGCCCTGCCCAGCGATCACGAAAATTTCGGGATCGCCGTCGTCGAGGCGCTGGCCGCCGGGCTTCCGGTCGTCATTTCGGATCAGGTCAGCATCTTTCGGGAAATCTGTGCCGCGAAAGTCGGCAGTGCCGTCCAGAGAGATCCGCAGTTACTTGCCGAGGAGCTCACACGCTGGTTATCGGACGGCAAGGCGCTTTCCGCCGCCGCCTCACTGGCCCGGCCTTTTGTATGGGAACATTACAATTGGGAGCGAATTGCTCAGCGTTGGGCGGATCGGTACGCACAATGCATTGATCGTCAGTAGCGTGCCCGTAGGATAGATGCCACGGCGGCCTGTCCGGTGTTGCGGGTTTATGGTTATCTTTGTTTGGATTTATGTCGAAACGTAATTACAAAGTCATTTCTGCCGCCACCTGGTTTCAGGTGATGGGGATGATTTTTTAATCACAGGAGCATTACCAATGTCGCTTCAGTCCAAGTTGGCGTCCAATTCGGCGGTGGTGGGGGTGATCGGTCTGGGCTACGTGGGCCTGCCGCTCTTGCACGCGTTTCATCAGGCCGGGCTGCCGGTCATCGGCTTTGACGTGGACCCGCGCAAGATCGACGCGTTGCACAAGGGCGAGAACTACCTCAAGCACCTGGGGCCCAACCTGGTCCGCGACATGCGCTCTTCCGGCCGCTTCGACGCCACCAGCGACATGCTCCGCCTGGGCGAGGCCGACGTGGTCATCGTCTGCGTGCCCACCCCGCTGGGCAAGCACCTGGAGCCGGACATGAGCTTCATCGAGAAGGCCGCCGACGACGTCGCCCGCACGCTGCGGCCCGGGCAACTGATCGTGCTGGAAAGCAGCACCTACCCGCGCACCACCCGCGAGATCATGCTCCCGCGGTTTGAGGCCCGGGGCCTGGTCTGCGGCAAGGACTTTTTCCTGGCCTTTTCCCCCGAACGCGAAGACCCCGGCGCAAGGACCACAACACGCAGACCATCCCCAAGCTGGTGGGGGGCATCGACCCGGCCAGCGGGGAGCTGGCCACGACGCTGTACCGCAAGGCCATCAAGCAGGTGATCCCCGTCTCCAGCGCCGAGGTGGCCGAGGCCGCCAAGCTGCTGGAGAACATCTACCGCTGCATCAACATCGCCTTGGTCAACGAGCTGAAGGTGGTGCTGACGGCGATGGACATCGACGTCTGGGAGGTCATCGCCGCCGCCAGCACCAAGCCCTTCGGCTTCCAGGCGTTTTATCCGGGTCCGGGGCTGGGCGGGCACTGCATCCCCATCGACCCGTTCTACCTGACGTGGAAGGCCCGGGAGGTGGGCCAGCCCACGCGGTTCATCGAATTGGCCGGGGAGATCAACCACCAGATGCCCGATTACGTGGTGCAGCGGTTGTCCCACGCGCTCAACGCCCGGGGCCGGTGCGTCAAGGGCAGCCGGGTTCTGGTGCTGGGCCTGGCGTACAAGCCGGACATCGACGACGTGCGGGAGAGCCCCAGCTTCGAGCTGATCGAGAAGCTGGAGGAGCAGGGGGCGTTGGTGGACTACAACGACCCGCACGTGCCGGCGACGCACAAGATGCGGCGGTACGACCTGCAGATGCAAAGCGTGGCGTTGACGGCGGAGAATCTGGCGGGCTACGACTGCGTGCTGGTGGCGACGCACCACTCGGCCTACGACTGGCAGATGGTGGCGGACCACGCCAAGCTGATCGTGGACAGCCGCAACGCCCTGGCCAAGGTGCGGGGGCGCCGCGACCATATCGTTTCGGCGTAGTTGAAAGGAATCAGGAAAGATCGGCTGGCAGTCATGCAACAAGAAGCTTTCCATGCTTGCGGAGTTCCCGA
This sequence comes from uncultured Phycisphaerales bacterium, assembly GCA_963841305.1. GTDB lineage: Bacteria > Planctomycetota > Phycisphaerae > Tepidisphaerales > Tepidisphaeraceae > CAWJBR01. The sequence goes on from CAWJBR010000002.1 coordinate 2,008,699, forward strand.
TTCATACGGCCGATTCTGCGCCACCTGGCGTGTTATTCTGAAGGACCGCTTCGTGCATCCCAACGTCGCCGGCTACTGGCCGGGCTGCCTGGCGGTGGACCGCATGAGCCGCCAGCAGTTGCTGGAGCTTCAGCAGGAGCGGCTGAATGACCTGCTCGGCGACGTGATCCGGCACGTGCCGTGGTATCGCCGCTGGGCCGAGGAACATGGCTTCAGCGCCGAGCGGCTTCCCGCCCTGAGCGACCTGCCCGTCATGACCAAGGCCGACTACATCAAGGATCTGCCGGCTTTCCAGTCCGATCGTTTCGCAGCCAAGGAACTTCGCCCGGCCAAGACCAGCGGCAGCAGCGGGGAACCCTTCCGCTTTTACACCCACCCGATTTCCACCGACTACGGCTACTGTGCCTTGTGGCGGGCGATGAGTCGGCACGGCCTGCGCCCGGGCATGCGGCGCGTTTACGTCTGGGGCCAAAGCTACCGGTTCAACGCTGATGCCGCGGCCATCCGCAAAACGCAATGGCGACATCAAGTGCGCAACTGGTTGAACAATACGTTTCCCATCAACGCCTACGACTTGACGGACCACAACGTCCATGAGGCGATCGACGGAATCGAAGCCTTCAAGCCGGTGTATATGCACGGCTACGTGACGGCCCTTTACACCATCGCGCGACGGATGGTCGAGGAAAACCGTCGCTTCCGCGGCTTTGCGATCAAAGCGGTGGTCACCGAAAGCGAAAAACTGTACGACTTCCAGCGCCAGACCATGCAGGAAGCCTTCGGTTGTCCCATTCTCGAACACTACGGCAGCATGGAACTGGGCGCCATGGCGCAGGCGGACCCACAGGGCTTGATGCGACTGAACGAAGATTCTTACGTCTTTGAAACTCTCCACACGGGCGAGGCGGTCATCACGAACCTGTTCTCTTTTGCCAACCCCTTCATCCGCTATAAGCTGGGCGATCTGCTGGAGATTAACACCAACCCGCCGGGTTCTCTGCCGTATGCGGTTTTGACCAAGGTCGTTGGCCGGACGGTGGACCTGATCCCCGTTCCCACCGGCGGCTATGTGCATGGGGTGGCGCTGGCGCATGTGGTGGATCCACATCTAAGCTACATCAAAAAGTACCAGATCCACCAGTTGGCAATCGATCATTTTCAGATCAAGCTGGTGGCAAACGAATTGCCCTTGGCGGTCAAAGAACGGATCGTCAAAGACCTTTGTGGAATTATCGGCTCGCCCGTCCGCGTCGATATCGAACAGGTGGAGCACATCGCCCCGGCCGCCAGCGGCAAGTTCCGCTGGGTTCTGTCCGACGTCGTCGATGCCGCCAGGACGGCGTCCGTATAACAAACCTCGGCCGGGAACCGGGCGCCCGGACCTGATCGGCATGGAGTTGTCCTATGCGTGTGGTTATCTGCTGGGCGGGAATTTCCGGTTACCTGGCCGCCTGTTGGCGGGCGCTGGCCAAGGTCCAGGGGATCTCTTTCCAGATCGTAACCTACGGACATTCCAAATCCGATGACGCCCCTTTTGATACGTCGATCCTGGAGGGCATTCCCTACCATCTGCTGAAAGCCGGCCGGGCGTCCGACGCCCGCGAGGTGGCCGAGGTGGTGGCCGGACTGGCGCCCGATATCGTCGCGTTGCCCGGATGGATACGGCCTTCGTACTGCCAACTGGTCCACAATCCGGCTCTGCGGTCGGCCAAGTTCGTCATGGAAATGGATACGCCCTGGCTGGGAAGCTGGCAGCAGTACGTGGCGAGGTTCAAGCTTCGCCGCTATCTGTCCCGTCTGGACGCGGTGGTGGTGACCGGCGAACGATGCTGGCAGTACGCGCGGCATCTGGGGATTCCCGAATCGAAAATTTACCGCGGAACCTATGGCGTCGATTATGACGGCCTGGCTCCCACCTATACCCAGCGCGTAAATGGCGGGCCCTGGCCTCGACGATTTCTTTTTGTCGGCCGCTATGCCCCCGTCAAGGGCATCGACGTGCTGCTGGAAGCCTACGGCCGCTATCGGTCGATGGTTTCCGACCCCTGGCCGCTGAGCTGTTGCGGCGGCGGCCCCCTGGCTGAGCGCATCCAGTCGGCCGAGGGCGTGGAAAACCTGGGCTTCGTGCAGCCGGGCGACTTGCCCGGCGTCTTCGCCCGCCACGGGGCATTCGTCCTGGCCAGCCGCTTTGATCCCTGGCCGCTGGTCGTGGTCGAGTCCTGTGCCGCGGGTCTGCCGGTGCTCTGTACGGAGGCCTGCGGCTCGGCGGTGGAACTGGTGCGGTCCCATTTCAACGGCATGACCGTCGCCACCGGCGACGCCCGGGCCTTGGCCCGGGGCATGGCGTGGATGCACGAGAACCACGCCCGCCTGCCCGAGATGGGCGCCCGCAGCCAGCAGTTGGCCGCCGCCTATTCCGCCCAACGCTGGGCCGACAGGTGGGCTTACGCGTTCAATTCGATCCTGGGATAATGCCGGGCATTTGTTGTCCCAACTATGACATCAGCATCCACACCATCGGAATCCGTCAGCGGGAACAAGCCTGCCGTGAGAATGGCCAGGCCGGCCACCCTCAGTGCGTTGAAGGAAGACCTTCTGAGCCACACGCCCGAGCGGTGCGGCAAGCCCTTGTTCAAGCATCTGCTGATTCTGCTGTGGATCATGTTGCTGTCGTCGGGATTTCATATGATGGCGGCATACCGCCTGGCGCTTTTTTCCGCCGCCTCAAGGCCTATCCCCTTTGCATCCTGATCGAGAAGTTCATCTATCACTGGTATCACTGCCACATTCCCTGCTCGGTTCGGATGGGGCCGGGCATCTGGGTGCCGCATCCCTCCGGGATCGTTCTAAACAGCGGCGCCCGGCTGGGCCGAAGGGTCTGGCTCTTCCAGAACGTGGAACTGATAGGAGGGATCGGTTCGGCCGAGAAAATCTTGATCGGCGATGGAGCCTGGCTGGCGTCCGGGGCAATGGTGATCGGCACGGCCGTCGGAGAAGAATCCATCGTTGCCGCTCGAGCGGTCGTGACTCATCCGGTCCCGGCCCGGCACATCGCCCTGGGAGTCCCGGCGACGACGCGTCCGCTGAACCCCAGGCAGCTCAAATTGCGAGCCCACGCCGTGGAACGGTAATGCCGCAGTCCCGACACGGCGCGGTCATCGTCCCCGGTTCTCGAAAAGGCTCGCTCCGAAAACCCTTGAGCCTTCCCAATAAAGCTTCAAAAGCTATACGCATTCGCCGGCGTCAACTGCTCCATGCTCGGCTCGACCAGGTCCAGAACGTACTGAAGGATCGCCGCGGCGATGTAGATGCAGATCGGGTTGATGTTGAAGATGGAAACCAGAATGCCTTCGACCATGCTGGCCAGAAAAACGGCCGTAAACAAGCCGCTGACAAAATCGATCAATCCCCCGATTTCCCGTGAGTAGCGACGGTACCTCTGGACCTTTAACAATTGCACGAAAATGATGGCTTCGGCGATGAGCAGGGGAATCAGCCCGACTATGCCGGCCCGTGCGCCCACCACCAAAAAAGAGTTTTCCGTCTGCCGATGGGTATCTTCCTCTCCTGTCATGCCGACGATCGGGCTGGAGCAGAATTCCTGAAACATGACCTTGTACCCTTCCAATCGGCTATCGCCGGTGTCCACGACACGGTTGGTGATGCCGAGAGTTTCCCCGCCCAGCAGGTCATAAGCGGCGATGCCGAACAACGCCGCGACAATACCCACCCCGACAAGCCACCGGACACGCGCCCGGTACATGACGCCCAGCCCGCCCACGACCATGAGCAACGCACCGCGCGACCCGGTCCATATGATCATCAAGCCCATGATGCCCATGGCCACGGACATGATCGTTCGGAACAGTTTCTTTTCATGGCCCGAAGACAGCAGAAACGCGCTGCAAAGAAATCCGAAAGCCAGGGTTTGGCCGCTGAAATTAGCCCCGGCGCCGATGCCCGTGAACCGGCCCCCTTGCATCGCCGCGCCAAAGCCCACCTGCACCTGGATCAGGCTGCATACCACAAACACGATGACTCCCAATACCAGGATGCGGATCAGTTTATAGGCGTCCTGGCTGGTCTGTATCCATCGCGTGCTGCCGATGCCGAACACGATGAAGAATCCCGCCGCCCCGAACATGGCGGCCACGGCGTAGGCGGCGCCGTTCGAGAATGCTTGTCGGCCGCTGAACAGGGCTTGAAACAAGAAGAAGAACGCGGCCGCGGGAGTTAGTATTCGGCGTCGATAAAGCAAAGGGGCGAACAGAATGGCAGGCAGCAGCGCAAACATGAGTCCGAAAATGATCGGCCGGCTGTAGATCTGTATGGCCTGAAAAGGCGCAAACAGCGCTGCGCCAAGTTTGGTGCTCGTCGTTCGTGAGATCGTCGTGGAAAAAACGAGGAACGTAAGCAGACCCCAGCGAACTATCTTGGTCGGGGAGGTGAACAGAAACAGCAAAAGCGCCATCGCTCCCGCCAGGCCCGCCGGAGTTGCCAGAAGCTCCGACAGGCTGGTCAGTTGTACCCAGACGCTGGAGTACGAAGAATCCGACATAGCCAGCATTGATTGCGCCATAGTCCACGTTCTCATTTCTTTTCGCAGTCTCCCTGCCCTTGAGGCTCTGTCTGCAAACCCGCCGCGTCAATCTACCATGCAATCCGGGAATCACAAACGACCATGTTGTCCGAGTTTGCCGCCGGAGGGCGTTTCGGTCGGCCGCCGCTCTCTTTGTGTTGTAAAAAACGACCCGCTGTTGTACTCTTTGCCCCGGATTTCCTGCAACTCGGTCGGTTTATTCCAGACAAAAGAGGAGTCTATATGGGCACCAGAGATTACGCATTTCCCGAAGTTGGCGGCGCGGGCCTGGCCAACCGGTTGTTTCCCTGGGCCAGGTGCGAAATATTTGCCCACCGACACCAATTGCCCATCCTCGCCCCCCGCTGGGTTCGAGTGAAGATCGGCCCGATGCTCCGGGGGGAACGCGACAAGCGTTATTACAACGGGTTGTTCGACAGCTCCGGATACGATGCGCGGCGTGTCGCGATTCCTGGCCATGCTCAGGAGCGAGAAGGTTCTCGAATCGCAGTTGAATCCCGATTCGCCGTCGCTCCCCCCGGGCTCGCGGTCGCGGGTGTTCGTCTTCCAGGGGATGGAAGGCATGTTCAACCCGCTCCTGCCCCATCGCCAGTTTGTCCGGAGCCGGCTCTTAAGCATCCTCGCCCCGGCGTTGAAACAGGGGTTGGAGCAGGACAAGGAAGAGTACGGGATCGTTGCGCACGTGCGGCGGGGCGACAAGCCGGAACTGCCGATGGGCAAGCCCTTCCCGAATTGTCCGGGCTCGGACGGTCTGGGCATGCCGACGCAGTGGTTCAAAAACTGCATTGAAAACATCCGCGCCGTCGTCGGCCCCGTCCCGGCCACGATTTTTTCCGACGGCACCGACGAGCAACTGCGCGACCTGCTCAGCCTCCCCCATACCCGGCGGGCCAAGGCCAACCCCTCTCTTCTGGACATCCTGCTGCTGGCTCGAGGAAAAGTGCTGATAACCACCGGAACCTCGACCTTCAGCATGTGGGCCAATTTCCTCGGCGAAATGCCCAGCATCTGGTATCCCGGCCTGAAGATGGACCTGACGCCCGACAAACCCGGCTATGCCACCGACACCGACCTGGACGGAAGGCTTCCTTCCGCCTTTGCCGACATTCTCAAGGCCGCAGGCTCGCGTCAATGATTTTTGTCAGCTCCGGCCGGATCAGTTCCGTCCCCGCCGGGGACAGGTGGTCCAAGTCGTCGTAGAGGGTTTCGCCCGACGGATCGGTGAACAAAATCTCCCCGGCCGGGGTTTCCAAATGGGTCGCGACGTCAAGAACCACGACGTTGCCTCCGGCGAGGCTCTTCACGTACTCGTTCGCTTTCGATCGCGAGAGCTGCGCCTTGGGGTCTTCCCGGAAGGGCGGGCGGACCCCGCTTCGTATCGCGGCCCGCGTGGCGTTGTCCGGCAGCACGGGTTGTTGCGTGAGCAAAACCAGGGTTCCCACGTAAGGTTTCAACGCTTCAACGGCCACCGCAAGCCGCGTCTTGTCCTGGCGCAGCTTATTGATCCAATCGCTGGCGAACACGACGCACGCGGGTTTCTCCCGTTTTATGAGCTCGAGCGAATCCCGCCAGATGGAAAAACGCAGGTCGGAGGTCGAAGCCGCCGGCGGCAGGGCGTCGCACCCGTGAACGCTGACCACCATCAGCCGGTAGCCTTTTTCCGCGGCCATGTCCCTCATCAGTTTGCCATAGGTCGAGCCGATGCTGTCGCCCATCAGCACGACGGGCTTCCCCTTGGCCTTCGGCTGGAACACCACCCCGCCCCGGGCCACATTGGAAGCCCGGGCGTTGACGTAATGGGCGTTTTTCACGGTCATCCCCAGGCACACGGAAACCGTCACGGTGCCGATCATGACGGCGTACGCCATGAGGCGGCTTTTCCGCCGGTTCAAAAACGTCCGGGCGGGGGCTTCGATCAGGTAGAAGCTGAGCAGGGTGCCCGCTACGGTCAGAATCACCTTGGCCGCCAGGCGTTCCATTCCCGAGGCCAGATACATGCGGTAATCAACCAGGCAGAAGACCGGCCAGTGCCACAGGTACAGGGAGTAAGACATCCGCCCGACGAGCACCAGCGGCGCGCTGGAGAGCAGTCGAACCGCCGGACCATCGGATTGGCTTTCGCTCTGGGATTTCAAGACGAAGACCGTGCCCAGGGTCGGCAACAGCGCCCAGTAACCGGGGAATTGCGGCCCTTCGTGGATCATCGCAAGCCCCGCGAAAATCAACGCCAGGCCCGCGACGGAAACCCACCGCACGGACTTGGCCGACATGCGCGGACCGGAAGAGACGGCCAGGAAACACCCCAGCAGCAATTCCCACGCCCGGGTGGGCAGCATGTAAAACGCCCAGACGGGGCTCCGAAAGGTTAAGATCGCGCAGGCAACGAAACTGACCAGGCAAAGACCGGCGACAACCAGCGGGGTTCTCTTCCGCGCGATCTTGAAGATCACCAGGAACAGGAGCGGGAAAAAGAGGTAGAACTGTTCTTCCACCGACAGCGACCAGCAATGCAGATAGGGCATGACCTCCGTGGGAACCTTGAAGTAGGTTCCGAAAAGCAGAAACCTGACGTTGGCCAGCGAAACGGCGGCGGCGGCGAGGTTCGTGCCGGTCGTTGACAAATGACGCCCGGCGTAGACCCAGAAGGAGGCCACGATCGTCGCCATCGCCATGACGAAGAACGCCGGCAGGATTCGGGCGATACGCCTCTGATAGAACCCCAGCAGACTGAACGTGTCCCGCTCGCAGTCCTTGCGGATGATGGAGGTAATCAGGTAGCCGGAGATCACGAAGAATACGTCCACGCCGATGAAGCCGCCCGGCAACAGGTCGTGGCCGAGGTGGTAGAAAAAGACGGACAGGACGGCAATGGCGCGCAGGCCGTCAATCGCCGGCTTGTACTGCGCCGCCGACTTGGCGGGCGACTCCTGGCCGGCGGCAGACCTTTGGATTTCATTTAACGGCAGTGTCTCGGTGTCACTTGGCATAGCGCTGATCCCAGATCATGCCCCCAAAACGATTTCGATTGAAAAACGTGTTTTGCCTTGTCGATTCGGACTTTCCCAGGCAGATTCGGGCCCGGCCTCAGGAACGCTTCCCTTTCCCGCTCAGCACGGAGGCGTACACCGCCTCCACGGCGTCGGCGTAGGGCGCCGGCGCCAGCCGCCGGGCGACCGCTTCCCTTCCCGCCAGCGCCAGGCGATACCGCAGATTTTCGTCGCCCATCAGTTGCGCAAGCTGGTCGGCCAGGCTGCCGGCGTCGCCCGGTGCGAAGATCAACCCCGTCTGGTTGTGATCGACGATTTCAACCATACCGCCGTGGCCCGCCACGATGACCGTCTTGTAGTGGGCCATGCTTTCGCTGACCATGCGGGGGAACGGGTCGGGATACCGGCTGGGGATAACGACGACGTCGCAATGGTCGTAGAAGGTTTCGATGTCGGTGCGGAAGCCCTCCAGGTGGAACCGTTCCTGAACCGCCGCCGGGGCCGAGGCCACTTGCTGCCTGAGTTGCCGGCCGTATTCGTTATCCTGCAATCCCCAGACATGCGCCTCGAACGGATACCGCTCCGCCAGGCTCAACGCCGCGGTCACGAACAGGTCCATTCCTTTATCGCTGTTGCATCGTCCCGCCATCCCGATCCGCAAGGTTCCTTGCCGCGGCGACGGGGCAGGCAGATCGGGCAGCTCCACGGCGTCATGGATCGCCACGGCCCGCGCCGCAAGCCGGGCGGGCAGTCCTTTGCGAATCCATTCCGACACGGTAATGATGCGGTCGGAGGCTCCCAAGCCGAGGTGAAAGTAATCTCTCTTGTAGTTGTCCCGCTGATGCGTGACCAGCGGCAACCCGGTCATGACCTTCAGCGGCCAGCAATAATGGTTTCCCATGGCCGAGTGGCTGTGAACCAACTGGATGTCGTGTTCGCGCGCCGTGCGTTTCAAGACGCCGATGATGCGCGCCATTCGCGCCAGTCGCGATTTGGGCATGCGGTTTTGATCGAACCCCAACGCGACGGTCACGCCCAGCTTCCGGGCTTCGGCCGCGAACTCGTTGTCCACGTGCGAATAAACCACCGTCGGGCCGCGTTTGGCCACTTCGGCCACCAGAGTCAGCATGGCCCTGTTAGCCCCGGTCAAGTCCAGGAAGGGGGTGAATTGCAGCGTCCGAATTGGATTGTTTTTGCTCATACGAAGCTTTCGTTGGTAAAGGGTCTAATGGCGAGATCTTCCGGGGAAAAACGAAGCCATGGTCAGGAGCGGAAAGCCCAGCAGGTACCGGAAACGCATCAGGCGGACATGCCAAAAAAAAGTCCGTGCGTATAAATCCACGGCATGCCGAAAGTCAGAGGCTTGGAGCAGCGCCGCGCTCAGCGCGCGGATGTGAATGCCCAGGATGGCCCGCCGTTGCCATTTCCGACCGGTCCCGCCGGGGAACATCCCCCGGACTTCCCGCTCCAGGAGAAACCGCATTCCCGCACAGCTCTTTGTCATGTTCCGGCTCAGGTTTTGTTCGTGGCCTCGGCACGCGAACGTCGCGGGCGAACGCACGTGAACGAATCCCGGCACAGGCCCATGCGGATCAACAAGTCGATGTCCTCGAAGTGGGTCATGCTTTCCAGCAACCCGCCCGCGTCGCTCATCGCCTTGGGGGAAAAGACCATGAAGCCCGTGCCGCTGACGATGAATTGGTCGCTGGAGGCGAGATAATCCGCGTAATGGTCCGCTTCAAAGCCCCCTTTTTCCACGGCCGCCAGTTGGCGCGGGTCGTTGAAACGAAAGGGCGTGCCGATAATCAAGGAGGGGCGGTTGTGGGCGTCAATGGCCTGCTTGAACGTGGCCAGCGTCCACGGAAACCACAGGTCATCGCTGTCGAGGAACGCGACGTATTCGCCCGCGGCGTGCCGCAACCCGTGGTTTCGCGCCGCGCTGGGGCCTTGGTTTTCCTGGCGGAGCAGTTTGATGCGGCCGGCGTACGCCGACAGGGCTTCCACCGTGTTGTCCGTCGAACCGTCGTCCACCACGATGATCTCAAAATCCCGGAAGCTTTGGGCCAGAACCGAATCCAGCGTCTGCCCGATGAGATCCGCTCGGTTGTACGCCGGAATGATGACTGAAAAAAAAGGCATCCTGCAACCTCACTACCGCTCAGCGGTTAATCTTCCGATCCGGGTCAGCCGCTAGATCCATTGCCTGCCGGACGAGCTTTACATCCTGCGGCAGCCGGCGCACGTAGGCGCTGCGCGCCTCTTCGTCTTGCAGAAGGTAATTGTCAAGGTTGGTGGAATCCAGCCGCACTCCGAACCCGACGGTTTCCGGCGAATTTACGCCCTGAATCCGCTCAATTACCCGATTGCCCAGCTCTTTCTTGAAGTGACATGATTCCCAGTACCACCGCATTTCACCATCCGCGGCCGATACCGGCTCGGTATTGAGTTCATTGTAGCCCGAGAAGTCCCAAAGTGTACATACGTTGCCTTCCGCCGCGATGGCTTGCGTCAGATCCCGAAGCCATCGCGTTTTGTTCTGATGCGTTCCGAGAGCTCGGTAGAGTTCGGAATGGATCGCATGCTGGGGACTGATCACAAGGGTCAGCTCGATGTTTTTGGCGGCGCAGATGCGGATGGCGTGGCGTAGCCGATCCGCGATAGTCGCGTCGTATCGATAGTTGTGGGCATCCGGAGACGACAGGGTCTTGACCAACTCCTTCTCGAACGTCTGCCGTCGGGTCATGCCGTTCTGCGGAAAATCGAGCCGCATGCCGAGAAAATTGTGTTCGGGTTTCACCCCTTGTTCGAGGTTCAGGATCGACCGTACGGAACGCTTGGTCGCGTCAAGCCCCAGCAGGTTTTCGCTGTGGTAGGCCAGGGCGTTGGTGTCCGGATCAAACCTCGAACGAGGGAATTCGTCCGAAAGGACGTTGTTCTCGGCCGATCCGAAAAAGTCCAAAAAGAGAACGACGTGTCTGGGATGGCCGTTGGCAACGGCATAGTCCAGAACCTGCATCATCTCACGGAAATAGGCTCCCGGCAGGCCAAGGTTATAGATTCGGCCCGCTCCCCATGCCGGGTACGAGGGATCAATGCCCAGTTCCACCTTGGAGCTGCCCAGGAGGATAACGTCCGGTTGAAAATGGCGCAACGCCTCGGCCTTGATGATGCGACCGGTCTTTAACGGCTTGTGGGCATCGAGCCATGGCGTTTGAATCAGCCGGTACGCGCCGAACGGATCCACCAGAAGATTGAATGCGGCGACCACTCCCAGCAACACCAGTGTTGTCAGAGCCCAAACCTTCAGATAATGATGGAGATGGCGTTTCACGGGGTTCTCAAAATTGATAGTAAATGAACTCGCTGACCTGCGACAGATGAACGAGGGCGATGGCGGTTGCTATGGCAATCGCTATAGCCCACGCGGTTCCCGGAACCCATGTGAGATAGGCGACCAGGGACGTCGGGCGGTCTGCCTCGCCGTCGCCGCGTTCCTGGCCGATAACCGGTCGAACACGCCGCATGATCTCCTGTGAATTGGGGCAAAACCACACGACCAGAAGCAATATCGCTATGGAATAACCGGCATGGGAATTGGAAAACCGGGCGTGCATCGCGAACCCCTCAAAGCCCGATAGCCCGCGCAGAATTTTCCAGGCGGCTCCGAAGCCGGCGGCCCGGAAGAACACCCATGCAACAACGACGGCCAAAAACGTCAACAGCCTTCCCGGCCATAACATCCACGCGGCCGCCCGCACGTCCTCGCGCCTGCCGATGCCGCGTAAACGGCGCCACGCGTGGTTTATCACCAGATACATGCCGTGCAAGACACCCCAGAATACGAAGGTCCATCCGGCCCCATGCCACAGCCCTCCCAGCAGCATGGTCAACATGAGGTTCACGTAACGCCGCAGCGGCCCGCGCCGGTTGCCGCCCAGCGAGATATAGAGGTAATCCCGAAGGAACCGCGACAAGGTGATGTGCCACCGCCGCCAGAAATCGATGATGTCGTGGGCCTTGTACGGCGAGTCGAAATTGACCGGCAGGCGGATGCCGAACATCCTGGCCAGGCCGATGGCCATGTCGGAGTATCCCGAGAAGTCGAAATACAGTTGAAGCGTGTACGACAGCGCAGCCACCCACGCATCGCCAAAGCCTATGGCCGTTCCGTGTGCGGCCGCGTCAAAAACCGGCGAAGCATAAGGCGCCATCCCGTCCGCCAACACCACTTTTTTGAACAGCCCGATGACGAAGAGGCTGATGCCCGCCGCCATGTTGTAGGACGTCAGCCGCAGCCGCCGCTTGTCGTTGAACTGCGGCATGATCTCCTGGTGATGAGTGATCGGCCCGGCGATCAATTGCGGGAAGAACATGACAAAGAGACAAAAGTCCAGGAAGCGGTAGGGCGGAGCCTGCTGGCGAAAGGCGTCCACCAGATAGGCGATTTTCTGGAAAGTGAAAAATGAAATGCCCAGCGGCAGAATGATCTGCCCGATGTGCAGCGACGTCCCCGAGACGGCATTGACGGTGGTGATGAAAAAATTGGCGTACTTGAAGTAGACCAAAACGCACAAATTGAAGACAACCCCCGCGACCAGAAGAACCTTGCGCCATCCGGGCCGTGATTCCAACCCCAACTGCCGCCCAAGCAGGTAATTGACTATGATCAAAACGGTCAGCAGCAATACATACCGGACGTCCCACCAGCCGTAATAGACGAACGAGCAAAGCACCAGCCAGCCGATCGGCAACCGTCGCCAAGGCAGCCGGCCCAGAATCGCAAACCCCAGCAGCGCGATCGGGAGAAATGCGAAAATGAAAATCTTCGAGTTGAAGAGCATCGAAACACCGTCTCACCCGCATGGAGTCATCGGGCTAAACCGACTTGGCGAGCGCATCGCTCCGCGGCCTTGCCGCCCCGGTGGCACGCGACGGCTATGCCTCCCAGGCACACGGCCGTCAGCGTCAGCTTGAAGGCAAGGCCGGAGGGGGTCAATACGGCGAGGCCGAGATAGACGATCTGCAAGCCGACGACAAGGCCACACATTCGCCAGCGGCGGCCGCGCCAGAGGGGCGACCGGCCCGCCAGATAGCCGATCATGCCGACCATCGAAACAATGGCGGCCCAAAACGTCGCCAGGGACATCTTCACCCGGTGGTTGACGGCAACCTCGCCCGCGGTTGAAAACAGGACTCGCTTAAAGGAATCCGTCATTCGGCGCGGCAGAAACCGCATCCGTGAACTCAAATTCGCCCACCACTTCATGTAATCCGCGTTCAGGCTCTTGACGCTCCGGGCAACCTCCGAAAACGTTACGGCCTCCACGTCCGGTTGCGCCACCGTCCACGCAACCAGTTGATCCAACTCCGCCAGCGACATCAAGTACGGATGTTGCATGGCCGCTTTCGTGTTTTCCCGCAGGTCGTAATTGTGAAAATGAACCACGATCACCGGTGAAGGGTCTGCCGCCGCCCGCGCATCGGCCACGGCCCGTTGAATCCCTTTCGGGTCCACCGTCTCCGGGATATACGCCAGTTTTCCCGGCCGTACCGGACCCAACTGGGCCGCCGATAAAATGGTAAAACCCTCCGCCTCGAGGATGCGCAGCGTCTCCACGTCGTACGAATTGTAAGGGGGAATGAAGATCGTGATATCCGTGCCGACCGCCTCCTTGAGCAACTGCCGGCCGGCCACGATCCGTTGTCTCTGTTCGTCGGCGGCCAAATCCGCAAATTCGCTCAAGGGAGAGGAGAGCCGTGAATGGTGGGAATAGCCGTGCTGCGCCACTTCCACCAGTTTCTCGGCCACGGCGCTCTTGAGGATGTCGGCCTTCTCTTTTGTCAGGGGATAAAGGTTTCCCTCCGGCTCGCCGGGGCGGTTCAATGGGTGGTCGGATACGTACGGGATGACTGCCAGCGTGATCGGCGCATGATGCCGGCGGAAGACGTCCAGCAGCTTCAGTTCCAGCGCCGTATCGCTTTGCGTGCTGTAGTCGTCGCAACGGAAAACGACGCGAATGACCTTCCGGGGTGGTTCTGCCGCCACGTCCCGGACCATGGCGGCGACCGAAAGCAAAATCGCCACGCTTATCCCTAATGCCACCCTTTTCTGACGAAATGAAAAGTCCCTTCCCATACCTTGCCCTTCAAGCTTTCCGCTTGCGCTTGATGACTTCCGCGATCAGTTCGAAGTTGCGTTCCGCCCGGGCCTTGAACGCCGGCAGCACGCCTTTCAGTTGCCGGCCGATCTGCTCGCGCCGTTGCCATGCCGATTGGATCAGTTCCAGGCTGGAATCGTTTTCGATGAAATCCTTCAGCGGGATGACCAGCCCTTCGCGAACCGGATCGCTCCCCAGCAGGTCGCCCATGATCCCCGAGCCTTTGATGCTGTAGCCGATCACCACGCAGCAAACCCCGCTGGACAACGCCGCGATGGCCGCATGCATCCGCTCGGCCACCAGCATGTCGCACGCGGCGATGATGCCCTTGAACTCCGAAGCGCTGTGGTCCAGGCCCGTAATGAAAATCCGCCGGTCGAACTTGAAGTGCCGCAGGAGCCTGTTGGCCAGCAGCAAGTCGTTGTTGTCCGCCGAGTCTTCCACGTGGGGAACCAGCAGAATCTGCTGCTCGGGATTTTGCAGCAGGCGCTCGATCAGTTGGCACAGCCTCGCAAAATGGCCGTCGGCCTGCATCCCGACGAACCCGCAGATGCCCTGGCTGACGGCGATGGCCGTCTTCGGCCGATCCTCCGCCACGCCGTAATAGTTGAAGAACTGGCGGACCTGCTCTGCCGACGCCGGCGGCAGAAGAAAAGCCGGGTCCGCCGTGATTTCGATCCGCGACGGGTCCAGTTTCAAGTCTTGCGTGACGTAATCGTAAGAAATCCGCTCCCGCACGGTGATAAGCTCGGCCTTGCGCGCCACCGGCAAAAACACGTTCCGGTGACCTTGTTCGCGGAAAGGCCCGATGGACTGCGCCAGGAAGACCACCGGAACGCCATGCTTCTGGGCATGACGCAAGGGCCGCAGATGGACTTCCGGCGAACCGTAGTCGGAGCTGAAATTGTCGCCCCCCGAGACGATCACGACGTCGGCCTCCCGGACCAGTCGCTCCTGTTCGACCAGGGAGGACAAAAAGCGTTTTTTGAACAACTCGCCCACCGGCCCCATTCGACGGGCCACCGCGGCCACCGCGGTTCCAAACATATCGGCCCGCATCTGGATGGTCGAATCCTCCACCCGTCGCCGGTTGTAATCCGGCGTGCGCACCAGGGCGGTGATCTGCGAGTTGGGAATGTGTTTTTTGAGCTGTGCAAAACAGGTCTGGGCCAAGGCTTCGACGCCGCGGTTGGCGAAACTGCCCAGCGACGTGACGACAATGCGAACGGGAACCGTTTCATCTCGCGTGCGGAGGGCGGTTGACGGTAATTCCATGCTCGTATCCCTGCTTATCCATGTTGGCTTTCCCGGTCCCCGGCTTCCAGTTTCGTTTGCCGCCCGGCGGCGCCCAGACCGATTTTGCTCAGACCCTTGCTCCACAACATGAGAAACGTCTGCCGATCAGAGCGGCTTAGACCGATTGTCCAGCAAAGCACCAGCCACAGCAAGACGACCATGCCGCCTTCCGCGGCTAATACCCATAACTTATCGGAAATAGCGACCGTCCGGATTAGCACCGCCGCCAGGGTCAACAGCCCCAGGACGATTATCGGTCTTGCATACGATTCCTTCAGGTATTGCCGCGTGGACAGTCCGCACGCATGGGCGGTGTGCCGGATCAACATTGGCCGGCGGATGAACCCGACCAGCACCGTGGGGATTACCACGCCCAGCACGCCCAGCGACGTGTATCCCACGAGCAGCGCCGAAAGAACGATATTAAGGATGGCAAAGGGGACCTGGGTCCAAACCAGGAACTTCAGCCGCTGCATGCCCAGCAAAACCGCCCACTGCGTTCCTGCCGCATACGTCGTCAAATCCACCAGCACCCAGGCGATAAGGATCTGCGCGACGATCCGGTAATCTGCCCGCAGGGATTTTTCCAGCCAGATCCGCGTGATGGGCTCGGCAAAGACCCCGAGAAGCACACAGGCGGGAACGCCCATCAGCAGCGTGTATCGCGTTCCTCTCAGAAGCACCGCCTGGAGATTCGACTGGTTCTGGGCGACGTGAAGTCGCGTGGCCAGCGGGTGTATCTGGTCGGCCAGCGTCAAAACCAAAGGCCGGAACACGGCCGTCAGCGCCAGCGCCGGGCTGTACAACGCCACCGCCGCCGGCCCCAGAAACGTACTCAGAATCAACGGATCGGATTGGACGCTGAGCAGGCTGGTGATTTGAAGCGCGAACATATACCCACCTAACTGAAAGATGGGTTTGAGCGAAGCGACGTGAAAGAGTTTCCAGGAAAGCCGCATGTCCGGCCACAACCGATAGGCGGTAACGCCGTTGACGACAAGGATCGCCACTGCGGCAACCAACGTGATTATGGCCCAGCCATGCAGGCCGGCGCCGGAGAATCCCAGGATCAGAAACAGACACGCGCCCCGCAGCAGGACGATGAAAGTCTGCCGTATGTTCAGCAGGTCAAACCGGTTCAGCCCGATCAAGGTGGCGCTGAAAACCGGGCCGATAAACGCCAGCAGGACGCTGCCGCTGCCGTACCACCGGATCAAAAAAACGGCCTGCGGCATCAGATGCTCGGAAACCTTGAACGCCCGGGCCAAAGCCGGGGCAAACCCGAACAGGATGGCGGCGCACGCGCCTCCCATGACCAGATACAGCATCAGCGCGCTGCTGGCCAGTTCGTTAAACCGCTGTTTGTCCTTGCGGGCGATCTGCTCGGCCAACTGCCGGCTCAACGCCGCCCGCAGCCCCAGGTCCAGAATGCTCGTCAGCCCGATGATCGAGCCCACCAGCGCCGTCAACCCGTAGGCTTCCTTGCCCAGCCTGAGGATCAGAAACGGAACCAGAAAAAAGCCGATCAGCCCGTTGGCGATCGTCGCCGTCCAACCGGTGAAGGTGTTAAACGCAACTCTTACGGATTCACGCATAAATGGTTTTCAGTCCCGTTGGTTCGGATGGAGCGACAGAACCCTCTCCAGGGGCAGTCGCGCCGATCGGGCGACTTTCAGTTTTTCCGGCAAAGCGCCCACAACGATCAACATGGCTATGGATTCGGCGTCGCTGATGCCGGTCATCCTCTTCATCGAAAGGTCCGTTTCTTGTCCGACGGTCCAGTTCAGGCAGCAACTTCCCAACCCCATCGCGTGCAGCGCATAGACAAGGGACATGGCGAACATGCCGGCGTCAACCCAGCACTGGTTGCGCTCCCCGGCGAACGCAAAGTAGCGAACGTCGGAGGAAATGACCAGCAGGTGTTTCACCTGATCCCCAAAACCGCGATTGCCGTTTTGCATCGCCAGAATCCGGCTTATTTGCTCGGGCGTGCTGAAAACATGCACCCGCGAGGTTTGCCGGTTGCATACCGAAGGCGTTTTTTGCGCCAGCGCCACGGCGCGTTGGATCAAGGCGATTTCCACCGGCGCGTCGGAAAACTGGCGAACGCTGTGGCGGGAGGAATAAAAGGCGCCGATATCGATCCCGGAGGCTTTCTGAATCTCCTCCCGGGAAACCTCCATCGCGCCGCCTTTGCGACAGCACGGGGCGGGCGAGGGGGACGGGTCGCACAGTTCCTGCAATTCCCGCTTCAATTTTTCGTTATTCAGCCCGTGAGCCTCGCTGAACTCAACGTACTCGTGCAGCGTGTCGATGCCCGTGCGGGCAATTTCATCCATTCCGAACCGGGCTTTATATTTCCGCAGGTTCGCCGTCAACGCAGCCACGGCATCTTTCCCGAACCCCGGCCGCGGCGTTTTTAACGACAACCCCTTCTCGACCCGGTGATAATCGATCACGATCAGGGCCTGCAAGTTGGCCTGGGACAACTGGCGATTGGCAAATGCGGACCACTTCAGGAACCGTCGGGCGTCATAGCGAACGTCTTTCCAGAACTGGTGGACAACGGTCGCCCGTTTCAGTTCACGCCGCAGCTTTGACGGAATGACGATCCTGATACCCTGCCGCAAGATACTGTTCAGGCTAATCATGACTTCTAGTCCTATGACGACCGCGCAACATGTACCGCTTCCCGTTACGCATCGAAAAACGTTCTTCCCGGCACGACATCCGACCTCTTGCCGTGGCGAAGTGGAAAACCACCCGGCAATGCCTCCGGCCCATGGTTTGTCGGCCGGGAAGGCAGATGCCGTTAGCGAAATACCGGACAAATCTCTCCAGACGATAGACTTGCGTTTCTTTCAATCGGGTGTCCGCAGCCCTGCTTGGGATCATGCCCGCTCTGGAACGATATCAAGATAACCCACATGTCCACCTTTGACAAACCGCGGCAGGTTCGTTTGTTGCCCAGACCGACCCGGAGGCTTTCCCGCCCCAACCCTGGCAAACCGCCCGCCGATAGCTAACATAGCACGGCAACCGAGGCCCTGCCTCACGTCCTATGACGTTAGCATCCGCTCCCAAGTCCGACGGCCAATCCCCAGCCTCGTCGCCTTCCCTGGGCCACCGGGCGGCAGGGGGGTTCCTCTGGACCTTCGTCCAGATGCTGGGCACCAAACTCATCAGCCTCGTCGCCCAGGTCGTGCTGGCCTATCTGCTCATGCCCGCCGACTGGGGAGTCGTCGGCCTGGTCTATACCGTCGTCGCCTTCGTCAATATCTTTCAACAAGCCGGCCAGCAGGAAATGATTATCCAGTGGGAATCCCGCGCTCACCGCCGGATCAACGCCGCCTTCTGGATGAGCATGGCCTTCGGGCTGCTGACCGGGCTGCTTACCGTTGCCGCCGCTCCCCTTGCCGCCGCCGTCTACGGCAACCGCCAGATGGTCGGCCTGCTGCTCGTGCTGGCCTTAGCCGCCCCCTTCAGCACCGTCTCATCCGTGCCCTTGGCGCTGCTGCAAAGCCGGTTGCGATTCCGCATGGTGGCCCTGATCGGGGCCGGCCAGGCCTTCGCCATGTCGCTGCTGAGCATTCTCTTTGCTTTCCTGGGCGCCGGCGTCTACAGCTTCATCCTCCCCTGGCCCATCGTCGCCGTCGTCCGCCTGGCGGTGCTCTGGGCCGTTGCCCGCCCGCCGATCCGGCTCAACCCGCAGTTCCGCCGCTGGCGGACGATGCTCGCCGACAGCTCCCGCCTCCTGACCGCCAACGGCTGTCGAACCATCTTGTTCTTCGGCGACTACCTAATCCTGGGCCTCTTCCACGCCAAGGAAGCCGTCGGCATTTATTACTTCGCCTACAACTTCGCCTGGCAGATGTGGATGCTCCTGGCGATCAATCTGGACGGCGTTCTTTTCCCCTCGCTCAGCAAGCTCAACGATCAGCCCAACCGGCAATACCAGGGCTTTATCACCGCCATCCGCCTGTTGGCGCTGGTCGGGGTTCCCGCCTGTTTTCTCCAGGCCGCCTTGGCCGATCCCGTCCTTCGCCTGCTCTTTGACGCGCACAAGTGGGCTCCGGCCATCCCCGTCCTCCAGGTCTTGAGCCTCGGCATGGCCCTGCGCCTGGTCGGTTATCCCGCCCAAAGCCTCATGCAGGCCCAGGGCCGCTTCCACCGTTACATGATCCTCAGCTTGGCCAAGGTCGCCGCTTTTCTGATCTGCACTTTCGCCGCCGCCATTCTCTCCGACGAACCCCGCGCCGCCCTGAGCCTGGCCGTGGGGGTCGCCCTCTTTTTCACTTTCGAAGGCCCCCTCACCCTCTACGTCGCCCTCCGCCCCTCCGGCGGCCGCTGGCGCGACGTCTGGCATGCCTACGCCTTCCCCACTCTCGCCGGCCTGATCACCCTCGGCATCCCCGCCGCGGCCTTCCACCTCATCCCCTCGCTTCACGGCCGCCATGGGCTGCAATTGCTGATCGTCCCCATTGTTGGCCTTGCGCTCTATGCCTGGTCCATCCGTCGATTCGCCCCCCAGACTTGGACCGACCTGCAAACCCGCTTCCGCCAATTCCTCTGCCGTACCTGAAAGAAATTGAACCGCCGGGGCCGCCGAAAAATCCTTTTCCTAATTCATCGACGGATCATCCGGAATCAGCTTCGGATCCACCCACGGCGGCAAATGTGAATTCGCCAACGTCTTGTGCAGCGCGTCCCACTGATCCGGCGTGGCATGAAACACCTGCTCCGACGTCGCCGGACTGGTCAGCCACGCCCCTTCTTCCAGTTCGCCCTCCAACTGTCCTTCGGTCCAGCCGGCATATCCCACGAAAAACCGCGCCGGTCGATCATCGTCGGCGACGATCCGCTCGATCTCATGGCTGGCCGTGCTGAAGTACACCCCGTCCAGAACCCGCATCTGCGATACCGTCGGATTGGCATGCAGCACCATCAGCGGCCCTTCGCACGGCCCGCCTTCGTGCAGCACCCCCTCCGCCTGACATGGCCCGGCGCTGACCTGCTTCCAGGCCGAGCGGATCGTGATATCCAGCGGCCGGTTCAGGATCACCCCCAGCGCCCCATGCTCATCATGTTGCACCAGCAGCACAACACTGCGGACAAAGTTCGGATCCAGCAGCTTCGGCGACGCAATCAGCAGTTGTCCCCGTAACGAAGTCATATATCCCCACATTTTATGCCGTAAGTCACGATTTCGATACGCCCCCGCTGAGACGGCCCCTTCGCCCCCAGTTTCGCGACTTCGCTTGCGGTTTCGCGAATCAGCAATCTCCGTCTCGCCGCTTCCTCCAAGAGCCTTCGGGCATTTCAACAAAACCGCCGCGCAGCAAAAAAGGGCCGGCGGTGGGACGTCGGCCCTTCGGGCGGGGGAGACAATCCAGCTCATCATCCCATCCGATTGCGCAACTTCCGAACGGAACTGGCCAGCGCCAGCCCGATCAACCCGCTCATTCCCGTCCAGGCCGCCGCCGGGAGCGGAATGGCGACCGGGCCACCGCCTCCGCCGGAGATAAGCGGCTGTTCCTTCAGCGAGAAGGCGCGGAAGGCCCCGCTGGCGTTGGGTTGGGCCAGGATGGCCAACTCTCCGCCATTGGGTCCGCCGCCGGGAAACCAGGTGTTCGACCCAGGCGGGCTGGAGGGAACCGTCCCGCCGCCGACCGTCAGAATCTGGTCATTCTGCGTGAAATCGGCCGTGGTAAAGGGGTTAATGGTAAACCCGCCCGGCAGCCCGATGGAGGTGGCCGCCACGTCAAACCGCGTGTCGCTGCCGGTCCCGGTGCTGCCGTCCAGGATGGTATGGGTGAACCCCGTCCACGTCTTGCCGGTGTTGTTGGTCAACTGCTCGTCGGTGACGATGATCGTCGGCTTGGCCGAGGCGGAGGTCTGTTCAAACGTGACGACCTTCGGCTCGGCGAACGTGCCGCCGGGACCGAGATCGGTTGTGTTATAGGTGGCGATCTTCTCGACGGTGACGCTGTTGGTCCCGACGTTGTCCACGCTCAGACTCAGATTCCCGTTAAACCCCGATGCCCAACTGGCCGTCCACCCGGAATTGCCCAGGACAATGGACCCGGCTTGAGTGGTGCGGTGGGAAGCCAGGACGATCAGTCCCGCTATTGCCGCCACCGCGGTGAATCGAAAGTACTTCATAAACACCTCACAATTACGTTGCTCGATACGATTCCAAACAGATTCCCCCAATGATGATTCGTACGTGTCGCGTCGCCCCTTTCCACCGCTTGCCGTACCGCCGAAGAGGATCACGCCGGGCGGCTGGCGAAAAAACCGGCGTGCCCCGATCAACCAGGTTGTAAGTCCGAATCCGCCGCCTGTTTCTCAAGGCCGATTCACCCACGCGGCTATGGCGTTTCGCACCGCCGTGACGCAGCGTGCGCCCTCGGCGTAGCAAGGGCAGGACCACCCCAGCGGGCTAATGCGTCACAATGGCGACGGCACGCCATCATTGCGTATTAACCCAACGCACTCTGCGATATTCCCCGTGCCAATCCGTTGTCCACCGCGACAGATCATCCCTTGCGCCATTGGACACACACGCCCCCAACCCGTACAATCTCCAGCTCGAAAATCGACATTGTTCCCGTAGCTCAATTGGATAGAGCGTCGGCCTCCGAAGCCGAAGGTTACAGGTTCGACCCCTGTCGGGAACGCTTGGAAGAAGCAACAGACAAGTAAGAATCGGAATAGCCCGGAATTTCCGGGCTTTTTGTTTGCCTAGCCTCGACCATTTCAGTCGGTTCCGCCCCACACTGCGCCGGACTCTGCGCTTTTTCTCCCCGTCCCCGACAGGCTCATGCACCGTCTGGGCGAAATGGGCATCGGTCACTGGCAGGTAATGGCTCTGGGCCGCGGCCCGCAAATCGCCCAGCCAGGCACAAACCATGTGCATGGGGTGGGGTTATTTACGGTCGCGGAACGTAGATATGACCACACTTCATGCACATGAACTGGCTGTTCCACAGGGCGTAATCCGCTTCGTACTGGCGCATCGCCTGTTCGTAAATGCGTTTCTTGCCCGGATAGGGCTTGATCCCTCTGTAGAGGATGGTGATTCCGACGGCCAGAATGAATAATCCGAACAACCATGACCCTCCCTTGCTGTCTCCGATCAGGATCAGGAAGTCCACCAGGAAGACGAACAGCATCGCCCCTCCCCACACCAAATGACGAGTGATGTTGGGTTTCTTGGGCTCGGCAGGCGGCGCGGCCATGCGTGCGGCGTGGCTGTGGTCCACGTATTCAGTGGCCCCGCCACCGAGAACCACGTCGCCGGACAGTGTAAAACCAGCCCCCGTCGTGGCCGCCGTTCCCGTCCTCGTTCCGGTCGCATAAACCATCGACAGCTTTTGCGTCTGCCGGCTGTGGCATCGTGGGCAATCCGTAGCCGAGCTCTCGCCGGTCGATGATGCCGAATTCAGGGCGGTGTAACAGCCACCGCAAACAACGGAGTCCCGGTAGATATGTGGAGATTCAAGCTTCCCAATCACACGCCCGCAATTCTCGCATTGCTCGATGGTGTTGGTCATGTTCCACTCCCTGTTATAAGTTTGCCAGATTGTGCCACGCCGCCGGGGAAACGGCAAGAATTGGATTGGTTGGCTTGGTCGATAAGGTGAGGCGCACGGCCAGTTATGAGGTTCGTCTCCGCAACGACCTTGACGTCCGTTTGACAGGATGGGCGTCTTTTTTTATTCGCCTCACGCCATTGCCGCTGAACGCAGGTAGTCGCCCAGCCCCTTGAACCCCTTTCGGCGGGCGGCGGCCTGGATGGCCAGCTTTTCCTCCACGGACAAACGTACGTTCACCTGCTCGGTTCGCCGGGCCGGGCGGGAGGGCGTGGGGGGCACCTGCCCCTCTTCCAGCAGGCAGGCGACCATCGCTTCGGCCGCCCGGCGGGTCTTTTCGACGCATTCGTCGGGCGTTCGGCCGTCGTCCCGCGCCCCCGGCAGTTCCAGGGCGTGGCCGAAGTATTCCCCGTCAACTTGCTCCAGAACGATGCGGTAGCCTTTGGCGATCCGCCGGGCCGCGGCCAGAACGTCGGGGGCGAAGGGGCGGCCCAGGGACTTAGAGCTTTTGGATTTGGCGGACATAATGGAACTTCACCTTTCCGCCATGCACCGGCACGGATTGGTGCGGGAAACCGGGGCGGGCAAAGATGTGGTGCGAACCGCTGATCCGCACCAGCCGGTAGCCTTTGGCTTCCAGCAGTTTCCTGACCTCGGAAAAACGCACCGGGCTTGGCATGGGGATAATATAGCTCAGGCTATACAAAGGTCAAGGTGCGGATTGGCCATCCCGCCACCGGCGGAACGCCATTTAGAATATTTTTCAGGCGGAATTGACAGCAAACGCCGATGGCGGGGCGGGGTTCAGGCCTCTTCCGGTTGCAGTCGCTTGTCGGGAACGTTTTTCCTCCCCCGGCTCGAAATGGCATCGCCCTTATATAAAATGCGCCGAATAATAACCTTCCGCCACTTCGGGAACTTTCGCCCATTGCTATAATCGCAGATATTACGGCACGCCGCCGCGGACATTGCAAAGGATGGAACCATGAAAAACCTGGCTATCGGTTGCGGGGGAATCTTGCTGATCGGTCTGATGCTGGTGGCCATTCTGGCCGGCGGCTACAACAGTCTCGTCGGCCTCTCGCAGAGCGTCGATCAGCAGTGGGCTCAGGTGCAGACCGTCTACCAGCGACGGGCCGACCTCATCCCCAACCTCGTCGGCACCGTGGCCGGCGCCGCCAACTTCGAGAAATCCACCCTCGTGGAAGTCACCCAGGCCCGGGCCTCGGCCACGCAGGTCAAGATCGACCCCAACTCCGCTCCCACCAGCCCCGAGCAATTGCAGGCGTTCCAGCAGGCCCAAGGCCGGCTGACCGATGCCCTCTCGCGCCTGCTGGTCACGGTCGAACGCTACCCCGAACTGCGGGCCAATCAGAACTTCATCAACCTGCAAGCCCAACTGGAAGGCACCGAAAACCGTATCGCCGTGGAGCGGGGCCGATTCAACGAAGCCGTCCAACGCTACAACACCGCCATCCGCCGATTTCCCACAGTGGTTTACGCCTCCATGTTCGGCTTTGTCCCCCGCCCCTATTTCGCCGCCGCCACCGGCGCCGAGCGCGCCCCCCAGGTGCAGTTCGACTTCAACAAACCGGCCACCAAACCCTAAAGGATTTCCGTTGCCGATAGGACGCCGATGTCCGCCAGATCATCCATTCCGATCCCGTCCACCCGCGCCATCGGGCACGGGTTCTTCGTCCTCCTGCTGATCCTCCTGACTCTGCCAACCTATGCCGCCGAGGTCATCCCCCCGGCCCCCAAACATTATTTCAACGACTACGCCAACGTCATCTCCCCCCAGGTCGCCCGTCAGCTCGACCAGACTCTGGAAGCCTTCGAGCGGCAGACGTCCAACCAGATCGTCGTGGTGATCTACCCCAAGATGCAGTCCGATTCCTCCATCGAAGACTACACCGTCCGCGTCGCCCACAAGTGGGGCATCGGACAAAAAGGCAAGGACAACGGCGCGGCCCTGTTCGTCTTCACCCAGGACCACACCCTCTTCCTCCAAGTCGGCTACGGCCTGGAAGGGGCGCTGCCCGACGCCCTGGCCAAGCAGATCATCGATACCGAAATCACCCCCCGTTTCCGCAACGGCGATTTTGACGGCGGCGTCACCGCCGGCGTCAACGCCATCCTGGCCGCCACCCGCGGCGAATACAAAGGCACCGGCCGCATCGCCTCTCAGCAACACCTCTCCCCAAGCTCCTTGCCGATCAATCCGGCCTTTTTGTTCTTCGGCTTCTTCTTCCTGGTCATGCTGATGAGCCTCTATCAGCGCATCCGCATGGGCCGGGTCTACCATCGCGACGGCTGGCGCTCAACCTGGAGCCCGCCGATCATCTGGGGCGGTGGCTGGGGTTCCGGCGGCGGGGGAGGCGGCGGAGGATTTTCCGGCGGGGGCGGCGGCTTCGGCGGCGGGGGGGCGGGAGGACGCTGGTGAGTATGAAACCACGCCATTTTCTCAATCGGATTCATAACGAACTGCTCGTCGAGGCCATCCGCCTGGCCGAGCAGCAAACCTCCGGCGAAATCCGCATCTTCGTCAGCCGCCGTTTCGTGGACGACCCCGTAGCCGCCGCCAAGCGTCAGTTCCACCGCCTGCACATGCACCGCACCCGCCTGCGCAACGGCGTACTGCTCCTGGTCGCCCCCCGTTCCCAAACCTTCGCCATCCTCGGTGATTCCGGCATCCACCAGCACGTCGGCGACGAACTCTGGCGACAGATCACCGACGAAGTCGCCGCCTTCTTCCGCACCGGCCAATTCACCAAAGGCCTCCTCCACGCCGTCCGCCGCACCGGCGACCTGCTCCGCCAGCATTTCCCCCGTCAGGACGACGACCACAACGAACTCCCCGACGAAATCGCCCAATAGCCGCCCGCGCGGTTCCTGACGAAATTCAACCGCGAAGACGCGAAGACGCGAAGAAATTCCTGAAGAGGATTTGGAACCGCCAAGGCCGCCAAGAGAAGAGAATGATGAACGATGAATTATGAATGATGAAGCAAGCTGTTATGTAAACTGCTCTTCTTTCCACCTTCCTCCTTCATCATTCATCATTCTGACTTCTCTTCCCTCCGTGGTTCATTCCGTCGCCCGAGATTCATTTTGCTCCACACCGTCATTCTCCCTTGCCTTCCCATCGCGGCCGGGTAACCTCCGCACATTGCATTGAAGAAGGAGTTCCCGTGTCCCTGGTTATCGTTCCCAGCGTCGATCTGCGTGGCGGCCAAGTCGTGCGTCTCAAGCAAGGCGATTATGCCCGCCAGGTGACCTATGCCGTCGATCCTCTGGACGTGGCCCGCTCCTACGCGGCCGCCGGGGCTCAGTGGATGCATATCGTCGATCTCGATGGCGCCAAAGAAGGCCGCCCCGTCCAGACCGACCTGATAACCAAAATGATCGCCGCCTCCGGCTTAAAGGTCCAAGTAGGCGGCGGCATCCGCGGCACCGACGACGTCCAGCGTCTGCTCGACGCCGGGGCCTCGCGGGTGGTCGTAGGCACTCATGCCATGGAAAACTGGCCCTGGTTCCAGCAGTTGGTCCAAGCCCCCGCCTACGACCAGAAGATCGTGCTGGCCCTGGACGCCAAATCCGGCGTCGTCGCCACCCGCGGCTGGACGCACGCCTCCGGCAAACTGGCCGTCAACGTCGCCGCCGAGGTGAGCGACTGGCCCCTGGCCGCCATCCTCTACACCGACGTCTCCAAGGACGGCATGCTGCAAGGCCCCAACCTCCAGCATACCCAGCGCCTCGCCGAAGCCGGCAAAGTCCCCGTCATCGCCAGCGGCGGCGTCGGCAACATCATCCACATCCAGCAGCTAACCACGATCGGCGTCTGGGGCGTGATCGTCGGCCGCAGCCTCTATGAAGGAACCTTGGATCTGAAAGAAGCCCTGCGCGTCGCCGCAGGCCGGTGAACCGTTCCCGGCCGATACCATTCATGGCCGCAACTTGATCTTTTCAGGACGGGTGATAGGATTGCCCCCCTTGTAATCCGAGGCACCCCGCCTCGGCCCTTACGGGGTGTAGCTCAGCTTGGCTAGAGCGCTTGGTTCGGGACCAAGAGGTCGCAGGTTCAAATCCTGTCACCCCGATTTTTCGCGAAGCGAAAAATAGAGCAGGAGAGAGTAGAAAGTAGAGAGGAGAGAAGAAAGCGGAACGGCTTGGGAAATTCAAGAGCCACCCCCCGCCGAAACTCTCCTGCGGTCTACTTTCTACTCTCTACTTTCTTCTGGTGCGATCACCCCATGCCTTTCGCCTTTGAAAAGCTCCTCGTCTACCAGAAATCCATTTCTTTCGCCGACGCCGTCTGCACCCTCACGCGCGATCTGCCTCGCGGTTATTTCTTCCTGGCCGACCAACTCAACCGCGCCGCCCTTTCCATCGCCGCCAACATCGCCGAAGGCAATGGCCGATTCACCAAGCCTGATCGTCGCAACTTCTTCGGCATCGCCCGTGGCAGCGTGCAGGAATGCGTGCCCCTGTTGGAACTGGCCGCGCGGCAGGGCCTGGTGAAGCCCGAGCGGCACGCGCAGCTCAAGGCCGACCTGACCGAAATCGCCCGCATGCTCTCCGGCCTGATTAACGGGATTGAAAATCGTAAAGAAAATTGATCACGACGAGCAGATGGACTCAGGAGGCCGATGTGGCCCATTCATTGCACTAACGAAGGTGACAACTCCCATCGGAAAATATTGTGCATCGGCTTGTCTGAACCCCTGCTCAATACCCATTTGGCCTTCTTGGGGGCCTCGGATTTCAATTGCGCCATCAAGTCCGCTTGGGGCGGGATACGCATCACAACCGCCCCCGGCCCGATCAACCCACTGGCGGCATCTTTCAGGAGTTTGTCAACAGCACGTCCGCCAGACGTGGCGCGGACGCATCGCGGGGGGAAAGGACGGGGGATGCCCCGGCGTACCAGCTTTCCGGCAGGCCCAAGTCGCGGTCGGCCCAGTGGACGCCAAACTCATCCTGGCCGGTGTATTCCCGATCGACCAGGTACATCACCGTGGAATCGACCAGCGCCCGATACCCGTGCAGCACGCCGGGCGGAATCAGCAGGCTCAGGCCGTCTTCTTCGCGCATTTCCAGGCAAAGGCCGTGGCGGTAGGACGCCGAGTCGGGCCGCAGATCGACCAGGGCCACGACGACGTGCCCGCCGGTGACGGTCCAGTAGTCGGTTTGCAGACGGTGAAAGTGCAACCCGCGAAGCACGTTGGCGCCGGAACGGGAAATGTTCCACTGCGACCACTGGCGCTGTCCTGTAAACCACGAGGCCCGGAACGCCTCGCAGAACGCCCCGCGGGAATCCGCGTGGCGCTGGAGCTGGCAAAGCTTGACGTCCCGAATTGCGATATCCTGGATATTCATACTCGCGAAAGTATAGCGTGAGCCCCCCGGCGGGGTAATTGGAGGAGTCTACTTTTTCTTCATCGCCCCGTTCAGCAGCGAAGGACACAGCAACAACGTCAGCGGGTTCTTCAACGTCACCCCGTCGCGGGCATGGATGGCGTTGGCCAGCGTCTGAAGCTGTTTGAGTTCTTCCGGCTTGAGGTCCATCGCCGCCCCGACTTCCTTCATCAACCGCCCCGGATGGTTCAGGGCCTGGGGGTCGTCCTGCCGCTTGTGCCGATGGGCGATTATCAGGAGCACGATCGACAAGGCCACCGCCCCCAGCACGACGGCGAGGGTGATGGAGGAGTTGCCCGTGGTCTCCATGTTGCTCTTGATGCTGCGGAACACGTCCTCCTGCGTGGGGCTTGCCGCCCCCGCCAGCGCGGGAAGCAGGAGGATCGCCGCACAGGCAGGCAGAAAGCGAAAACTGGCGAAAAAGTGTCTCATGCGCTTTTGGTCCTGGGGGTTTGTGAGGCCAGAACCGCCTCGGAAACCGTGCGGAGAATGCCCAGTGCGTACCGGCGGACGCGGAGGTTGTCGTCCTCGCGGGCCATTCTCCCGACTTCCCGCAGCAAGTCCCACAAGCCCACCTGCCGCATGGTCCACAAGGCCGAGATCCGATGCTCCGGCCTTTCGTCCTGCAACATGTTTTGCAGTTGCGTCGAGGCGTTGCCCAGCTTCATCTGGTGCATGGCCTTGATCGCATTGGCCCGTTCGCGGTTGTTGGCCTCCCGGGCGCGCTGCGTCAGCAGCGGCAGATACTGGGTCTTGCGCTTGGCCTCCAGAACTTCGATGGCGTTGGCCCGGACGCGGGCGTCGGAATCGTTCAGAACATGATCCAACAGCACGTCCATCGCAAATTCCGGCGCGTTGCCCAACACGTGGATGGCCTTGGATCGCAGGCGGGGGTTGGGATCGGAACAGAGCCGGACCAGCAATTCGAGCATTGGCTGGGCCAGTTCCAACTCCTGGACGATCTGCATGGCTTTCAGCCGCTGCTCGATAGGTCCGTCGGCCAGCCGCCGGGCCAACCGCTGGGGAGCGTCGGGCAGGATTTTCAGCATGGCCTTGCCGGCCTGACGCCGCGTGGCCTTGTCGAGCGTACCGAACCGCTGCCAGAACTGTTCAAAGCCCTGCTGCCCGACGGCGCGGGCAATGATCCGGCGGATCGACGGACTGGCGCCGGTCATCAGTTGCAGCAGCATATTGTTGTAGTCCGCCGGCCGACGCCGCACGATCTCCCGCACCGCCATTCGCGCCAGCCGTTCGTCCGGATCGGTCAGGAACGCTTTAAGCAGTTGCACCGACGTCCCGCGGGGCCGCCGCGCCGCCAGGCGCAACAGCCGCAGACGGGCGTCAAAATCGTTTCTGGAATTGACGTACAACTGAATCAGCCGCTGGTCCTGCGCGGATTCCTCCGCGCCGGTGCAGGCGATCCAATGCCCGATCCGGGCCGCGTCCATCGGGGATCGGCGGAGTATCTCGGCCTGCAAGTCGTTCTCGCTCAACCACGGCCCGCGGATCACCTGACGCATGCAGATCTGGAGCTGATAATCCTTAAGCCAGTGGGTCTTCCGCAGCAGCGATTCCATCGCCGGCGGTTCGACGATCTGGGCGAAGGTGGCTCCGAAATGGGTCCGCAACCCGCCGTGGGACGCGCCCAGCAGGAAGGCTTCGACGTGTTCGCTGGCGGGGGGCTGTTGTAACTTGCGGATGAGGCCGGACTGCCCGCCATGTTTGATGGTGTTCAAAATCGCCAGGGTCTTGCTGCCCGGCCAGTCGCAAAGCAGCAAGCCGGCCCGCAGCAACTCCGGGCCGTGAGCGCCGCGATGGACGTCCAAAGCGCGGGCGACGGCCTGCTCCACCTCCGGACGCTCTTCCATGAGCTGCCGGTAAACGGTGGCGGGGGAGATCGGCGGGGGATCGCTGCCCAGCGGCGGAGGACTCCCGGCGAGCTGGGTGGCCGGGCCGGCAGCCCAGTTCCCTTTCTGAAGGTTCCGGGTCTCCATGGTGATCCACCGCGCCAGCGCCACCATGGCCTCGGCGGCGGCCTTGGACAGGGCCGGATCGGCTTCGTGCAGGTTTTCCGACAGGACAAACGCCAGCTTCCCCTGATGCCCGCAGGCGATCATCTTCATCGACGCCATTCGGCGTAACGAATCCTTGCTGCGCCCGCATTCGCGCAGGGCGCTGTGAAACGCCTTGATATCACGGAGGATAGCGATGCGAAGAGGCTCGGGCAGGGTTTCAAAACAGTCGATTACCCCGCTCAAGCCCCGGAGCGTGCGCCGGCGGATCAGGCCGCCCAGCGCAATCGCCTTTTCCTGCTCGTTGCCAAGCCGTAGCGCCTCCAGCAACAGATCGTCCGCGGCTTCGTTGTTGGACTGCACCAGAACATGGATCAACCGGTCGAGCATCGTGTATCGATATTATCGGACGAACCCCCGCCTCCGCTTGAGATTATGCCGCTCTAACCAACCCAACCACGGAGGCACGGAGACCAACTCGTGGAGGAAGAAGATATTGAACCGCCAAGGCCGCCAAGAGCGCCAAGAGAAGAGAATGATGAATTATGAATGATGAATGATGAAGGTGGAAAGAAGAGCCGTCAATAAAAGCTGGTTTGCTTCCTCCTTCATCATTCATAATTCATCATTCTGACTTCTCTTCTCCCTCCGTGTCTCCGTGGCTTGGGCAGACGCTTCAGCAGCCCCCGCCCCGCAGCAGCCGGCAATAATCCTGCACGGCCTGCGCAACCGCCTGCGGGCCTTCCTTTTCATGCATCTGGATTTGTTTGACGATCGCGCTGCC
Source organism: uncultured Phycisphaerales bacterium (assembly GCA_963841305.1). Classification (GTDB taxonomy): domain Bacteria; phylum Planctomycetota; class Phycisphaerae; order Tepidisphaerales; family Tepidisphaeraceae; genus CAWJBR01. The sequence continues at coordinate 2,039,549 of CAWJBR010000002.1, forward strand.
CACGATCGCGCCGTCGGCGACGGCGGAAAGCTCGGCGACGTGTTCCGGCGCGACACCCCAAACCCCACGCAGACCGGCACGTGGCTGATCTGCTTGATCCGCCGGACGTTCTCCTTCAAATCCGCCGGCAGGCTGTCGCGTGCCCCGGTGATCCCGGCCACCGACAGGTAATAGACAAACCCGCTGCATAGGTCGGCGATTTCCTTCCGCCGATCCGATGCCGTGGTCGGCGCGATCAGCAGAACCGTATCCAAACCCGCCGCCCGCACCTTCCCGCACACGCTCTGCGCTTCCGGCGGGGGAAGGTCCGGCACGATCAACCCGTCAAACCCCGCCTCGCGGGCATCGTTCAAAAACCGATCCACCCCGTAGCGAAACACGATGCTGTAGCTCACCATCGCTACCAGGGGAATGGAAACCATCGCCCGAGCCGCGGCGATGGCTTTGAAGATGTCGGCCACGCGCAACCCCTTGGCCAGCGCCGTTGCGAATGCGGCCTGAATCGTCGGCCCGTCGGCAACCGGGTCCGAGAAGGGGATGCCGATCTCGATCAGGTTGGCCCCGCCGGCTTCCAACGCCGGCAGGATCGCCTGCGTGGTTTCCAGGTTCGGATATCCCGCGGGGATGAACGGCATCAGCGCCATCCGTCCCTGCCGGTGGAGTTGTTCGAAGGTTTCTCGGATCGATCGACGTTTCATGATTGCTTTTGATTCTCTGCGCTTGTACGGGGCTTATCAATAGACGGACCCGATTGCACCCCGACAGCGTCGTTTCGCCGTCGCCTGCAAGGCGACGCTCTTACACGTCGCCTTGCAGGCGACGGCGAAACGAAAGCACGAGGCTTTGCGGATTTTCGAGGGGTTTACCCCTCTCCGGGCAATCCGTCGCGGGTGAACTTGCCGTCTATGTTGATCTTCTGGCCGTCCACCTCGATGAACCCGCCTTGCCGCAGGTCCACGACCATATCCCAGTGCAGTCCGCTCTGGTTGGCGTTGCCGGTTTCGGGGTATCCTGCGCCCAGGGCGAAGTGAACGGTTCCGCCGATCTTCTCGTCGAACAGGGTGTTCCGGGTGAACTGCTTGACGTCGTAATTGGTGCCGATGGCGCATTCGCCCAGATACCGGCTGCCCGAATCCATCTCCAGCATGGAGAAGAGGAAATCCTCGCCCTTGCCGGCATGGGCGTCCACAACCTTGCCGTCCTTGAACGTCAGCTTCACGTCCAGCACTTCCCGCCCATGATGCACGGCGGGAAAACTGAAATTGATCTGTCCGTTGACGCTGTCCAGCACCGGGCCGGTGAAGACTTCGCCGTCGGGGAAATTTTCGTGCCCGTCGCAGTTGATCCACCGCCGATCGGCAAGGCTCATGCGCACGTCGGTGCCGTTGGCGGCCACCACGCGGTAATCCCGCTTGCCGGTTAACCAGTCCACCAGCCGCTGCTGCCGCTGGCTGACCTGCTTCCATGCCGCCACCGGATCGGCTCGGTTGAGCAACCCGGCGTTGAAGACGAAATTCTCGTATTCCGCCAGGCTCATTTCGGCGTCCTGAGCCGAGGCCTGGGTGGGATATTGAGTTCCCGTCCACTTCAGGTTTCCTTCCGCGGCCCGCTTGAAAAAGACGTCCATGAGAGGTTTTCTCGACGCCTCGCTCAAGCTCAGCTTTCGCGGATCGCACCCGGTCAGCGAGCGGGTGTTTTCCTCGGCCCAGATGCCGATGGAGCAATCGATCTTTTCGTATTCGCTGATCGTCACCGGGTTGATGTACCGCAACTGCTCGTCGTCGGCCTGTTTCAGGAAGATCTCCGCCAGTTCTTCCGGGTTCATGCGCACCATCGGATGCGCCCCGGCCTGCACCACCTTGCGATACAACTCCACGATCAGCGGCTGAGCCAGCGGCGAACCGCTGATGCGCACCAGTTGCCCCTTTTTCACGCCCACGCTGTAGTTCACGAGCACGTCCGCCAGTTTTTGAAGCCGAAGGTCTTGCATGGTTTCCGATTCTACCCGGCACAAGCGGTTGATCCACTCGACTCGGCGGGTTTTCATGCCAACAATCCAAATACGTGCAATTAACCACAGAGACACGGAAGAGAAGTCAGAATGATGAATGATGAATTATGAAGGAGGAAGCAAACCAGCTTTTATCAACTGCTCTTCTTTCCACCTTCATCGTTCATCATTCATAATTCATCATTCTCTTCTCCCTCCGTGCCTCCGTGGTTCAATCAGAACCTTCAACCGCCGGTAGATTGGCAACGGCATTGAAAAAGGTCACAATGGTCTTCTCACAAAGGGAACTTATGCCTTCGGCTTCGCCTTGTGCAATCGTCATTTTCGGCGCCAGCGGGGATCTGGCCCATCGCAAGTTGATCCCCGCCATTTACGAACTGGCCCGCGAAGGGCTGCTGAATGACAAGTCCTACATCGTCGGCTATTCGCGTTCGCCATTGACGGATGCGCAGTTCCGCCGGGATTGCCGGGATGCCGTCAGCCGACACGCCCGAAGCCATCCGCTGGACGAAGCCCTCTGGGGCAGGATCGAGTCGCGGCTTTTTTACGTCCAGGGCAACTACGACTCGGCCGACGATTTCGCCCGCCTGGCTCAATCCCTGCGCCAGTGGGATGAGAAGTTCGGCAACGCCGCCGGCAGCCGGCTGTTCTATCTGGCGACTCCTCCGGGCGCGTTCGAGTCGATCATTCAGCATCTGGGCCGGGGCGAGTCTCCCTCGGCCGGGTGGCGGCGGATCATCATCGAGAAGCCCTTCGGCCGGGATCTGATCAGCGCCCGCCAGCTCAACGGGTTGCTTCACGAGCATTTCAGCGAAGACGAGATCTTCCGCATCGACCATTTCCTGGGCAAAGAGACGGTGCAGAACCTCATGGTCATGCGCTTCGCCAACGCCATCTTCGAGCCGATCTGGAACTACAAGTACGTTGATCATGTTCAGATCACGGTGAGCGAATCGCTGGGCGTCGGCTCGCGCGGCGGCTACTACGACCGGGCCGGGGCGCTGCGCGACATGGTGCAGAACCACCTGTTTCAGCTCATGGCCCTGGTGGCCATGGAGCCGCCGGTGGCGCTGGATGCGGTGTCGATCCGCGACGAGAAGGTCAAGGTCTACAAATCCGTCCGTCCCCTGCGTCCGCAGCACATCGAGGAGTTCGCCATCCGCGGCCAATACACCGCCGGCCAAACGCCGGGCCAGCGTACCGAAGGGTATCTGAAGGAAAAGGGCGTGGCCCCCGATTCTCGCACGGAAACCTTCACGGCCCTGAAGCTGTTCATCGACAACTGGCGATGGAGCGGCACGCCGTTTTATCTGCGGACGGGGAAATTCCTGCCCGGCAAATTCAGCGAGGTGGCCGTGCGGTTTCGTTCGCCGCCGCTGACGCTGTTCCAGAAGCAGTGCGAGGCGCCGGTTTATCCCAACGATCTGATCATCCGCGTCCAGCCGGACGAGGGGATCAGTTGGCGTCTGAACGGCAAGGTGCCCGGCGGGCAGATGAACATCAAGCCGGTGGCTTTGGATTTCTTCTACCGCACCGCCTTCCACGTCGAGCCGCCGGACGCCTACGAGCGGCTTATTTACGACGCCATGGCCGGCGACCAGACGTTGTTCATCCGTGGCGACGAGGTGGAAGCCGCCTGGGCCGTGATTGATCCGATCGAGCAGGCGTGGGCCGCCTCGGCGAAGCGTCCCGAGTCCTACGCCCCCGGCACCTGGGGCCCCCGGCGGGCCATGGACTTGATCGAGCTGGACGGCCGCCGCTGGATGCATTCCGCCGACGGCCAGGAAGAGCCGATAATCGCCTGTTCGCTGTAAGTTGCGGCGCTTGATCTTGCCGGGGATGCTGCTAGGATGATACCGCCTCATGCGGGCGTAATTCAGTGGTAGAATGCAGCCTTCCCAAGGCTGACGTCGAGGGTTCGAATCCCTTCGCCCGCTCTCAAGCCCCGTCCTTAGCCGGCCGGGGTTTTTTGTTGCCAGTCGCTGTCGGGTCCAAACGGTTTATTGAACCGCAGAGGACGCAGAGGGTCGCGGAGAAGAAAGGGAACCGCGAAGACGCGAAGGCGCGAAGACAGACGCGAAGAAGAAATTCAAGCTTTAAGGGTTGGAACCGCCGAGGAACGCGGATGCACGCCGATAAAGAGTTTTCTTCTTGGCGGGCTTGGCGGCCTTGGCGGTTCCAAATCTTCTTCCCCTACGAGTTGGCCTCCGTGCCTCCGTGGTGGGTTTGATTTTTGGGGGTGGGGCTTCACGAAACTGCGTTGGCGGGTGAAAAAGGCGGGGTCGGTGGCTTTGATTTGTCGCGGGGGATGATCCGCGTCGCCGCCACGGCGTGGGGCTGGTGGCTTTGCTTTTATCACGAAACGCGGCTGGCGCGGTCAAAAGGGGGGAAGTTTGGCTTTGTTTTGCAAAAGCGATGTGTGGCGGGCGGGGATGATCCGCGGCTTCGCTCCGCTCCACGGCGGCGTGGCGCGGTGGGTTTGATTTGTCGGGTTGTCAAAGAGCCTGGGTGCGCCCCCGGCTGTCTCGGCGCAGAAAAAGGGCGAGGGGGTAATGTAACAGGAAATAAGAATAATGCAAGAGTTTTCAGCTTTTTGGCATTTGTCGCATTGGAGCTGTCGGCAGATCGGATCAGTCCTCATCCGCCGCCCCCTCGGCCTCGGTCTCTTCGCCGCCCATCTGCGTAAAACCCTTGGCGAATCCAAGGGCGGAGCAAAGGCTCTATGCCGATACGGCCGGCGCCGTGATGCAAAGAGTCAATAAAAGGGTCGTTCCAGATGGCGAAGCATCGAAGGGCAGTGCGATTAAGGGTTGACCAAAGTAAAGTCATCCCCGGACATGGGCTCGTAGTTCTTCGGCCAATTGCCCGTCAGGTCCATTAGGAAACGCTGATGAGCCGGGGCATCCGGCGGATTTTTCTTCACCAGTCTGGCTTGGATGCCGGGGGTTTCGACGATCATCCGCACAAGGTCATTCACCAGGTAGCGAGGTGCCCAGCCGACCATGTGGTAATCATTGGTCTGTAGCTGGACAGCCAGCCCGGTGGCCGGGTTATTCAGTTCCACCGCCACCCGCAATAACTCGCCGTCAGTCATCCCATCCAGCCGCTTTTGTGCCGCTTCGTTGACGTGCCGCCAGCCGTGAAGGAAAAACCGGCAATGAAAAGCGCCATCGGGAGCGAGGGTGATCTTGGGGAACACCTGGAGGTTATCCGTCTGGCGGCGGCCTTCGGTCATCGTCAAAAGGGTCAGGGGATCGGCTTGTTCAGGGCGCAGGTCCAGCAGACGAAGCAATTCGGCAAAATCCTCTCGCTCGCGGGAAAGGATTCGGTTGCGGAACAAGGGGAACAACTCTGCCGATTCGTATCGCTGATAAAGATTCGGGAAAGCCTCCAAAGGTTGCAGCCCGGCTTCCTTCGCCGCCCTCTCAGCCCCACGGGTGTAATTGAAGACAAAGTGATGAGCCGGCACATCGGCGTCCAACCGCCCGATAGGGTACCAAGCCCGCGTCTTGATCGCGTCCTGCCAAGCTAGAAATACACTTGTCATGGGGCAACGCTCCTTACCTGCGCCATTGTATACCGAAGAAAGGCCCGGCAGAAGTCTTTTTGCACCGCGCTCATGCATTCATTCGGCACCCGATCAATGGGGTGGATAATTTGCTCTTCCTTAACCATCCACAATGTGTCCAGCCATTGCTTGAGGATTTCGGGACTTTGCCCGGCCACCCGCCGTAGCAATTCCATCGGGCTGGGGGCACGCTTGACCCCGGATTCCCAGTAAATTCCTCCACCCATCCCGCCAACACTTCGTTGTCATGCACTAGTTCGCCCTGCTTGATGCTCTGCCGGGTTTCCGGGTCGCTGACGTAGGGAACGAACGATTGGCAAGCCACGCCCAATTCGCCTTTGAACCGAGCCAATTTCACGTGCGCCGCCGGCAGTCCGATCAGCGGGGCGATTTCGGCGGCGATTTTCTCCGACCAATGTTCGCCGGTGTTCGGCCGAGCGTATTTGAAAAGCCACGGTTGCGGTGCGTCCTGAAACTTGAACCAGAACTTGCGTTTGGAGCCAAGAGGCTCGGTGTCCAGTCGCTGAAATTCTGTCAGATCAACCGGCAGCAACTCCCAAATTTCATATTTGCCGGTATCCAAGCTCATTTCACTAATCCTCTCTCCATGTCGCGGTAGGCATTCCGAGCGGCCACCTTCACCGGGTCGGGCACGAGCGGGAACATGGTCAGGATATAGGCGAATTCTTCCTCGCTCAAGCCGTACAGATGGGCGATCATTGTACTGGAGTAGAACTGTCACCCCCTTTGGCTGGGGTATACCAGCCGGCGGCGGATCACCCGTGGGATCGGAACTCGGTTGATTCTGTGGCGGTGTGGATGGCTTCGGTGAGGCGGTCGGGGGTGGTGGGTTTGGTGAGGTGGACGGCGAAGCCGGCTTCGTGGCTGCGGCGGACGTCGTCTTCCTGGCCGTAGCCGCTGAGGGCGATGCCGGGGATCGGACGGGCGCTGTGGCGGATGGCCTGCATCAGGTCGATGCCGCTGCGGTCGGGCAAACCCAAGTCGCTGATGAGCAGATCGAACTCGAGGCAGGCGGTTTTTTCCAAGGCGGAGGCGACGTCGCCGGCGACTTCGACGTTGTGGCCGCGGGCCATCAGCAGGCGGCGCATGATGCGGGCGGTGTCGCCGTGGTCCTCGACCAGGAGGATGTGAAGCGGGCGGCGTTCGCTGGGTGGTGTGCCGGGGACGGCGGGGGGCGGGGTGTGCTGATCGGGGGATATTCTGGATGGGGCGTGGTTGTATAAAGGCAGGCAGATGCGGAAGGTGGCGCCTTGGCCTTTGCCGGGGCTGTGGGCTTCGATTTGTCCGCCGTGCATTTCGACCAGGCCTTTGGTGATGGTCAGGCCCAGCCCCAGGCCGCCGAATTGCTGTACGGCGGCGCGATCGCCTTGCTCGAAGGGTTTGAAGATGTGGGGCAGCAGGGCGGGGTCGATTCCTTCGCCGCTGTCGGAGATTTCGGTTATGACGGTGTGGTTTTCGCCGTGGCGGCAGCGGATTTTCACGTATCCGCCGCTGGGGGTGAATTTGATGGCGTTTTTCAGCAGGTTCCAGAAGACCTGTTCGAGCCGGGTGGGGTCGGCGTCGAGGGCGTAGGGCGGCGTGGGGGCCGAGGTCCATTTCGAAATTCAAGCGGCGTGCTTCGAGGTCCGGGCGGCAGACTTCGACCGCCTGGCGGATGACGTCGCCGAGGTCGGTCGGGCGTTTGTTGAGTTGCACCTTTCCGCGGGCGATGCGGGTTACGTCCAGCAGGTCGTCGATGAGCCGGGCTTCCAGTTCGACGTTGCGGCGGATCATGGCGACGTCCTGGCGGTATTTGGCGGGGAGCTGGGGGTCTGATTCCAGGATTTCGGCCGTCGTCAGTATCGGCGTCAGCGGCGTGCGCAACTCGTGGCTGAGGACCGCCAGGAAATGGTCTTTGGCCCGACTGGCTTCCTCGGCGGCGTTTTTGGCGTGTTCGGCCTGAAGTTGGGCGGTTTTGAGGTCCGTCACGTCGCGTATGGTGACGATGGCGTAGATCATTTTCCCGTCGGCATCGTGGACCGGCGCGCCGCCATAGCTGCCGATCCATTGTTTGCCGCCATCGGTTCGGCGGGCCTGCACTTCGTATCCGGTGAACGTTTCGCCGCGCAGGGCTCGGGAGATGGGCCACTGCTGGACGGAGAGGACGTTGCCCGTTGTCAGGTCGCTGACTTCAAACAATTGGGGCAATTCGTCCAAGTGTCCCCGGGTGGATTGGACGCTATCCATCCCGTGCATGGCCAGTGCCGCCGGGTTCATGTCCAGAAGGTTGCCTTGGGGATCAAACACCACCAACCCTTCGGTCAGGCTGTGCAGGATGGCCTGCTGCTTTGCCCGGTTCTGCTCGGCCAGGTCTTTTTGTTGGCGCAGTTCTTCTTCGACTCGCTTGCGGTCGGTGATGTCTTGCAGCACGCCGAGGAATTTGAGAGGGATGGGCGAATCGGGCGTGCCGCCGAAGATGACCCGGCCGCGTCCGGCCACCCAGCGGATTTCGCCGTTGGGGCGAACGATGCGGAAGTCGGCGCCGCAAACGGCTTTCTGTTTCGGATCAAACGCGCACGCCGCTTGTGATAAAACCGTCTGGCGGTCTTCGGGGTACAGGGACTTGGGCGCCACATCGTGTGCGGGGTTTTCGTCGAAAATTCCCATGATGGTGCGGCAGTTGGGGTCCAGCGTTACCCGGTTTGTAATCAGATCCCGCTCGTAAAGACCCAGCGACGCCGTTTCCACCGCCAGTCGCAGACGTTCTTCGCTTTCGCGCATGTAGTGATGGGCGCGATGCATGGATCCGGCGATCAGGCTGGTGCCGATTCCGGTTGCGACATAGACGGCCATTCGTACCCAATCCACCGGCTGGATAAGCGACGGATGCCATGGTGATGGGGTGGATAACGCGATGCCGAAGATGGTTCCCAGGAGGGTTACCAACAGTCCTGATTTCATGCCACCGACTGCCGCCGCGATGACGACGGCCAGGTAGAAAGTGATGTAAGGCGAGGCGGTCCCGACGACGGGCTTCAGGCTCCAGCGCAACAGGACGGCAAGGACTGTCACGATTATCGCCAAGCCGTAGCGGCGGATAAAGCCGACGAGAAGGGCTTTGTGATTGGCGGTCTGTCTTATCCTGCGGGGCAGGGACATGCTGATGCCTTTGGTTGCAGATTTCTTTGAACTGCCGTTCTTGTCCCCTTGAGAGGGACGCAGCTCTCGCCGCGTAAATTGAAACCTCGGCAATTCATACGATAGCCTCATGGCGCAGTTCCGTATATAGAGGCGGTTTGAAAGTCTGGTTTGATGAGGGCGTATGGAGCGTGGAAATCTTGCTGCTTTTATCGGTGCTCCTCGGCGCCCATCGGTGGCTAAAATGTTTTGAGAAAGCGGCGAAACGGAGGGGACTGATCCGCGAAACCGCAAGCGACGTCGAGAATGTGGCGGCGGAACCGCGAAGAGCAAGCCACTGCGGGAATGGGGCGGCGAAAGAGAGGGTTTCAGTGGAGCATGGCTAAAAAGATGTCGGTACCATCAAAAAGGCCCGGTTATGCACCGGGCCTTTGCGGTTGCGATCTGTCGCGAGCGGTATTATGCGGCGGAGGCTTTGGCGGCGGCTCCGGGTTCAATGCCCATGCGTTTGACCAACTGACGGCGGTATTGTTCCAGGTCGAGTTTGATGCGGGCGACGCCGGTTTCCATGGCGGCCTTGGCCACGGCGGGGGCAACCCACAGCAGCACCCGCTGGTCGAAAGGCTTGGGGATGATGTAGTCTGCGCCGAATTTCAGATCGTTCAGCTCGTAAGCGTGCAGGACGTTGGCGGGGACCGGTTCCTTGGCCAGGGCGGCCAGGGCTTTGGCGGCGGCCAGCTTCATTTCTTCGTTGATGGCGCTGGCGCGGACGTCCAGCGCCCCGCGGAAGATGGCGGGGAAGCCCAGGACGTTGTTGATCTGGTTGGGATAATCGCTTCGGCCGGTGGCGATGACGGCGTCGGAGCGGGTGGCCTTGGCCAGTTCGTACTTGATTTCCGGGTCGGGGTTGGCCATGGCGAAGATGAGGGGGCGGTCGGCCATGGTGCGGACCATGTCGGGGGTGAGGACGTCGGCGGCGGAGAGGCCGTAGAAGACGTCGGCGCCGCGGATGGCGTCGGAGAGGTTGCGCGCGTCGGTGTGGACGGCGAAGCGTTCCTTGTAGGCGTTCATGCCCTTGACGCGGCCCTTGTAGACCACGCCGGTGCGATCGACCATCATGATGTTCTTGCGCGGCACGCCGACGCGGACGGCGAGTTCGGCGCAGCTTGTGGCGGCGGCGCCGGCGCCGGAGACGACCAGGCGGACTTCGGCGGGGTTTTTGCCGACGTATTCCAGGCCGTTCATGAGCCCGGCGGCGGTGATGATGGCGGTGCCGTGCTGGTCGTCGTGGAAGACGGGGATGTCGAGCATGGCTTTGAGTTTTTCTTCGATCTCAAAGCACTCGGGGGCCTTGATGTCTTCGAGGTTGATTCCGCCGAAGGTGGGGCTGATGGCGGCGACGATTTTGATGAGTTCGTGGGGGTCTTTGCAGTTGACTTCGATATCGAAGACGTCGACGTCGGCGAACTTTTTGAACAGGACGCCTTTGCCTTCCATGACGGGCTTGGAGGCCAGGGCTCCGCGGTCGCCGAGGCCGAGGATGGCGGTGCCGTTGGAGATGACGGCGACGAGACTGCCCTTGGAGGTGTAGTCATAGGCGGCGTCGTGGTTTTTTTCGATTTCCAGGACGGGCACGGCCACGCCGGGCGTATAGGCCAGCGCCAGATCGCGCTGGGTGGCCAGCGGCTTGCTGGAGACGACCGAGATTTTTCCCGGCCGACCGTGCAGGCGGTGATAGTCCAAGGCGTCCTGTTCCGTGGGTTTGGTTGTTTTGCTCATCGGCATTGTCGTCTTCGGCCTCCTGTTAATAAAATTGCTGGAGGCGTCCTTATAGCAGGCTCTGCCTGTTTCGGCCTAGCCGGAAAATTTCGATTCGTGGCGCAGGCATTCCGCGCGGGGGAGTCGGAGGACTGGCCCGGTCGTTTTTCTTTCCGCCAAATGGGTGTTTACCTAAGGCAGAGTCGGCCGGTACACAAGCCGCACGGGTGGCAAGATGGTAATGTATCCGCTTCGTCTTTTTTCGCAAGGCGGGCCGGCTGAGCAGAGGAGGGGGCTGTGCGCCGATTTTAGAGGAAGGTGCGGGGCATTTGTCGATCCGGCTGAAGTGTCGTAACATAGATCGCTTTGCACCGTCATGAAAGAATTGGCTATCAGCTTGGAAGGCAGCATCGACGACCAATTGGCTTCGATGAGATACCTGATCGAGAAGCTTCTGCCATTGAGAAGCTTGTTGGCGGGGGCGGCTTTGAATTTGGACTTGTCCAAGCTGCGATACCTCGGCCCGGATGGGGTGGCGATGATCGCCGGCTCCATCCTTGAGGCCCGCCAGCGAGGAGTGACCGTACAGGTCAATCGGCCTGTACAGCCCAAGTCGCTTACGGCGTTCCTGGAGTTTTCCGGCTTCAACCACCGGGTTTTGGGAACGCCAATGCCCGATCCGAGTCACCCGGAAAATGTAACGGTGCCCCTGAGCCGGTTTGTTCAGTCCCGTCATGACGATCCGGAGCCGATCATTCGCCTGGTCGAGCGGTTCCATCCTGTTTCCGAGGACCTGCGGGTGTCTCTGGAGGTATCGGTTAACGAGTGTGTACAAAACATCGAAGACCATTCCCGGTCGGTTATTGGAGGAATGGGTTGTGCGCGGTTCATGAAGCAATCACAACAAGTGCGGGTGTCGCTGATCGACTGGGGGCAAGGCATCCTGGCAAGTCTTCGCCGCCGGTACGATGATATAACCACTGCCGAACAGGCACTGAGGCGGGTGTTGTACGGCGGGTATCGCGCCCAAACGCGGGTTAATAACCAAGGCCGCGGGATTGACAATCTCAGGTCCATCGTGACCGAAGCCTGTGGCGGTGACCTGTTTATCCTGTCGGGCAACGGTGCGGTTGAAATTCGCGGCCGTCAAAATCCCAAGTATTTTACCGGGACATACAATTTTCAAGGCACGCTGGTATGCTTTACCTTGCCGGTAGAGCCTCGCAACCAATAGCCGGAGCGGTTTATGATTGAAATACGCGCTGCTGACCATGTTGACCCTGGCGGACTGATCGTTCGAAGCGGCGAGTTGCTTGCGCGTAAGGTTATCGAGTCGCTGCACGGCAATGCGGCCGTGCGCGTCGATCTGAAAGGACTGCCAGGGATTTCGTCCAGTTACTTTAATATTCTGCTGCGTCTGGTTTATGATGAGGCCGGATCGGCGGCAGTGGATCGTGTGCAAATGGTGTTTGTCTCGCCGTTGCAGAAACAAATTTTTGAGCGATCACTGGAGGCCATCCGGCAGAGCTCGGTAGTTCGTAATTCGTAACGTATTAATTACATGCAGATTCGGAATTTTTCGATCGTCGCTCACATTGACCACGGCAAGAGCACCTTGTCCGATCGTTTGCTCATGCGCGCGGCGCCATCACCGAACGCGAGTTCAAGGAGCAGATTCTTGATGATATGGACCTTGAGCGGGAGCGCGGCATCACCATCAAGGCGTCGGCGGTGACGGTCTTTCATGACCACCGGGGCGAGCAGTTCATGCTCAATTTCATTGATACGCCCGGCCATGTGGACTTTCATTACGAAGTGCAAAAGGCCCTTCAGGCTTGCGAAGGGGCGATTCTGGTTGTGGATGCCACGCAGGGCGTGCAGGCCCAGACGGTGGCGAATGCCTATGCGGCGATTGAGGCGGGGCTGGAGATTATTCCGGTTATCAACAAGATTGATCTGCCTTCTTCCCGGGTGGTTGAGGTGGCCGAGGAAATCGAGCAGGTGCTGGGGTTCCGGGCCGAGGACGCCATTTTGGTTTCGGCCAAGACGGGGCAGGGGATTGATGAGTTGCTCAGCCGGCTGTGCGATCAGCTTCCGCCGCCGCGGGGGTTGCCCGAGTTGCCCACCCGCGCTCTGATTTTCGACAGCATTTATGACGACTACCGCGGCGTCATCGTCTATTGCCGGGTCGTCGATGGGGAGCTGAAAAAGGGCCAGAAGATTCGCTTCATGGGCAACGGCAAGGAATACCAGGTGACCGACCTGGGCAAGCTGATGCCCCGGCCCAAGCAGGTGGACCGCATCGGCACCGGCGAGGTTGGTTACCTCGTGGCGGCCATCAAAGACCTGCACGACGTGCGCATCGGCGACACTGTCACCGACGCTCTCACGGCCGCCCCCGAAGCGCTGCCGGGCTATCGGCCCATTCAGCAGATGGTCTTCTGCGATTTCTATCCCACCGGCAAAACACAGTACGAAGACCTGCGCGACGCCATGGATCGGTTGCAACTCAACGATTCCAGTTTCACCTTCGCCCCCGAATCGTCCGACGCGTTGGGCTTTGGGTTCCGCTGCGGGTTTCTGGGTTTGTTGCATATGGAGATCATTCAGGAACGGCTGGAGCGCGAATTTCAGATCGAAGTCGTTCAGACCGCGCCGACCGTCACCTACGAACTGCTGCTGACTGACGGCGCGGTGAAGCGCATCGACGCCCCCAGCGACATGCCCAATCCGACGCTGGTGCAGGAGATCCGTGAGCCGTATATCAAGATGAACATCATCGTCCCGGCGGACAGCGTGGGGGGGTTGATGAAGCTGTGCGAGGACCGGCGCGGCATCTACAAGAAGACCGAGTACGTCGGTTCCAGCCGGGTGATTCTGGAATACGAGATCCCGCTGGCCGAGGTGATCTACGACTTTTACGACAAGCTCAAGAGCGTGACGCGGGGCTATGGCACGATGGACTACGACCTGGTCGGCTTCCGAGTCGGTGACCTGGTCAAGATGGATATCCTGGTCAACGGCGACCGCGTCGATGCGCTGTCGGTGATCGTTCATCGCGATCAGGCCGAGCAACGCGGCCGGCGTCTGCTGGTCCGGCTGAAAGAGGAGATCGACAAACACCTGTTCGAGATCCCCCTGCAAGCGGCCATCGGCGGAAAAATCATCGCCCGCGAAACCATCAAGTCCGTCGGCAAAAACGTCACCGCCAAGTGCTACGGCGGCGACGTCACCCGCAAGCGCAAACTGCTCGAAAAGCAAAAGGAAGGCAAGAAGCGCATGAAACGCGTCGGCTCGGTGGACATCCCGCAGAAAGCCTTCATGGCGATCCTCGAAGCGGGGGATTGACGGGGACGTGTGGGAGTTGTTTAGCTCCGTTGAGATGAAGGTTTCCGATTCGCGAAACCGCAAGCGGAGTCGAGATCCCAAAGCCCCGGATGTACATCCGGGGCTTGGAGCACACGGGGACTATTCGTTATTCGGGGGACGCGAAGGGCAAGCCTTGGCGGGAGCGTGGGGGCGAAAGAGGATTTCAACGAAACCTAACGCCCTGGGTCCAATAACGACGGCGGGCAAGCCCGCCCGCTAGCGCAATTTGTGCGCAACATCCTAAGTCGCCCCCTGATTTTCCCGATACATCCACAGGTGAGACATTCTTGCCATGGTTGTTCATCAAGGAGTCGGTATGGCGGGCATTCAGATCGGACAGTTGCTGATCGAACAGGGCGTGTTGACCGAGAAGCAGGTGAGCCACATTCTCAAGGTTCAAAAGGCCACCCGGCGTCCTTTCGGGGATCTGGCCGAACGCCTCTACGACATCAACCCCCGCGCCGTGGAAGAAGCCTGGGTCCAGCAATACATCCGCACCGCCGGCATCGTGGACCTGGAAGAGCATTACGTCGATACCGAATGCCTGCGGCTGCTCAACCGCCGACAGGCCTGGCAGTTCCACATCCTGCCGATGCAGCGCGAACACAACTATGTGAACATCGCCACCAGCCCGGAGAACCTCGTGCGGGCCGTCAATTTCGCATCCCGCCGGCTGGAAGAGCCCGTTTACTTCCTGATTGCCCGCCGCAAGCAGCTTCGCGAGTTTCTCATGAAGCACTATCCGGTTCCGCAGTTCATCGCCGATTTCGCGGAAACGTTCTGAATCCGGGGAATCGTCAAGACGGAAAGAAAACCATTCGTCATTCTGCCGGGTCTTTCCCGTCGTTCTTGGCGGCTTGACGGTGAATCCTCGCTGTGCTTGATCTCTTTTTATCAAAACATAGCGCAATCTAAATAAAAGCGACATCCCTGCGGTCGATAGGAAACTGTGTTAAGAGTTTCACGGATTCCTTGTTTGGGGATGCTATGGCCCTGTTTGATTCCGACTCGGTGCTGGCTGAGTTGCCCAGCCATGATTACGCGGTTTCCTGTCACACCACGGCGAGCGTCGTGGATTGGGCGATGGAGCAAAATCCATCGTTGCCGGGGGTTATGATCATTGATGACGGCATTTTGACGGCCGTGATCTCGCGGAGCGTTTTTCACGAATTGATAAGCCGGAACTTCGGCCGGGAATTGTTTCTCCGCCGGTCCATCTGCGAGATGTTGAGCGTCCGCAAGGTGCCCCACATGGCGCTGGACGCCTCCACTCCCATTCATCTTGCCGCCACTCTGGCGTTGAGGCGGGAAAAGTCGCTGCGGGACGAACCGGTGGTGGTTCGCTTTGATTCCGGCTGTCAGGCGCTGCTGGATATGGGCGTTCTGCTTCAGGCCCAGTCGGAGATTCTGACCGGTCAGATGGAATTGCACCGGATGGCGGTCGAATCCGCCCGTCAGGCCGAAGAGAAATTCCGCAGCATTTTTGAAAATGCCATCGAAGGCATTTTTCAGGCGTCGGAGGATGGACGGTATCTCAACCTCAACCCCGCCTTGTCTCGGATGTATGGGTATGATTCTCCCGAGGAATTTTCCGCCGCCGTTCCCGACCTCACCGCCTTTCATGTCGATCCGGCCCGCCATGCCGAGTTCTTCACCGCCGTGCGGACGCACCGTTCGGTGCATAATTTTGAAGTGCGGGTTCGCCGAAAGGACGGCGTTGTCGTCTGGCTTTGTCAGCAGGCCCATGCCGTTCATGACCCGCAAGGCCGCTTTCTTTATGTGGAAGGTTCGGTCGAGGATGTTACCGCCCGCAAGCAGGCCGAGCAGGAGCGTGAGGATTTGCTCCGGCAATACGCCCACGCCTCGCGTGAGGCGGGCAAGGCGGAAATCGCCAGCGGCATTCTCCATAACGTCGGCAACGTGTTGAACAGCGTCAATCTTTCGGCGGCCTTCGTTGCCGATTTGCTGCGTCAATCCAAGCTGCCCAACTTCGGGAAAGCCGTTGACATGATCGTCGCGCACGAGAGCGATCTGACGGAGTTTCTGACCATCGACGAGAAGGGCAGGCGCTTGCCGACGTACCTGGCCAGGTTGGCGCAGGCGCTGACGCAGGAACGGGAATCCTTGATGGAAGAGATCGCCAGCCTCGGCAAGGGGGTTGAGCACATCAAGGAGATCGTTGATTTGCAACAGTCCTACGCCAAGGGGTCGGTCGTTCTTGCACGGATCGCGCCGGAATCGCTTTTCGAGGATGCCGTCCGCGTCAAGCTCATTTCCCTGGAACGACACCAGATCCGGGTCGTCCGCGATTTCCAACCCGTCGCCGCCGTTCCTCTGGACAAGCACAAGGTGCTGCAAATCCTTATCAACCTCATCAGCAACGCCAAGGAAGCCCTTCACGAAAGGGGCGGCTTGGACAAGCAGATCACCTTGAAACTTTCATTGACCGGGGAGGCCGACCGGCAACAGGTGAGCTTCCAGGTCATCGACAACGGCGTAGGCATCGTGCCGGAAAATCTGCGGCGGATTTTCACCCACGGCTTTACCACGCGGCGGGACGGTCATGGGTTCGGCCTCCACAGCGCCGCCGTTGCCGCGGGCGAGATGGGCGGGGTGCTTTCCGCCGCCAGCGACGGCCCCGGGAAAGGCGCCGCCTTTACCCTCCGGCTGCCCGTTCACAAGGCGTCTCCCGCAAGTGTCGCGGAACTGGTTCGATGATTCGGCCTGGCGGGACGGCTTCACGAATCGGACCCCCTGAACGTTAAAAGGACGGACCATGACCCAGGTTGACTTACACAAGCGGCGTATCATCATCATTGACGACAACGATTCGATTCACAGGGATTTTCGCAAGATTCTCGCCGCCCCGCTGGCCGCCGCCGACGCCGTTCTGGCCGCCGAGGAGGCTGCGATTTTCGGTGATGCGGCGTTGCCGGTTGGCGGCGATCGCCCCGCCTACGAGATCGACTTTGCCTTCCAGGGCCAGGAGGGGTTTGAAAAAGTGCGCCAAGCCCAGGCCCTCGGCCGGCCCTATTCCCTGGCCTTTGTGGACATGCGGATGCCTCCCGGCTGGGACGGGATTGAAACCATCCGGCATCTCTGGGAGGTGGACCCCGATCTTCAGATCGTCGTTTGCACCGCGTTCACGGACTACTCGTGGGATCAGATAGTCGAGAAACTCGGCGCAACCGACCGCCTGCTCATCCTCAAAAAGCCTTTCGACGGCATGGAAGTCTGCCAGTTCGCCACCGCCTTGACCGAAAAGTGGCATCTGAAGCGGAAGGCCAGCCTCAAGATGGAGGAGCTGGAGGCAATGGTTCGGGAGCGCACCGCCGAGCTCCAGAATCTGGCGCTGCGCGACAAGCTGACGGGGCTGCCCAACCGCGTTTTTTTCAACGAACATCTTTCCCACGCCGTCGCCCGCGCCAGGCGCAATCCCGACTATAAGTTTGCCGTCCTGTTCCTCGATTTCGACCGATTCAAGGTCGTTAACGACAGCCTCGGACACGAGGTCGGCGACTTGTTGTTGATCGAGATCGCCAGACGGCTTCGCGAATCACTTCGGCACAACGACGTGATCGCCCAACCGGACGCGGCTTCCACCGCCGCCCGCCTGGGGGGAGACGAATTCGTGGTTCTTCTCGATTCCATCCATGACGCCCGCGACGCCGTCCGCGTCACCGAACGACTTTTGACCCTCCTCGCGGTGCCGTACAAGCTCAAGGGGCACGAGGTTCATACCACCGTCAGCATCGGTATCACCAGCAGCGATTGCGGCTACCAATGCGCCGAAGACGTCTTGCGCGACGCCGATACCGCCATGTACCGGGCCAAGGCCGCCGGCAAGGCCCGCTACGCCTTGTTCGACCGGACCATGCACGACGAAGCCGTCGCCCGCCTGGCCATCGAAAACGAACTGCGGTCGGCGCTGGACCAACGCCAGTTCACGCTCCATTACCAGCCCATCGTTCATCTGGACACCGGCCGGCTTGCGGGATTTGAAGCCCTCGTCCGCTGGGAGCATCCGCAGCGCGGTATGATCGTCCCCAACGATTTCATTCCCATCGCCGAGGAAACCGGGCTGATCCTGTCCTTGGGCTCGTGGGTTCTCGATGAGGCATGTCGTCAACTCAAAATCTGGCGGGACAAATTCCCCCAGTTCCCCGATTTGTCGATCAGCGTCAATGTTTCGCGCAAGCAAATCGCCGCTCCGACATTGCTCTCGCATATCCAGCGGACGATCTCCCGCCATGGGGTGGATCCCGCCGGCTTGATTATCGAGATCACCGAAAGCAGCATGATGGACAATCCCGATTCCTGCGTGCAAGTGCTTCAGCAGATCCGCCAGATGGGTGTGCGACTGCACATAGACGACTTCGGAACGGGTTACTCCTCCCTCAGTTGCCTGCACCGTTTCCCCCTCAACGGCCTGAAAGTTGACCGCGCCTTTCTCAAAAATGTCAACGAACGGCGGGAATATGCCGCCATCGTTCAGGCGATCATCACGCTGGCCCGCAACCTGGACATGCGCGTGATTGCCGAAGGCGTGGAAACTGCCGATCAGGTCGCCATGCTCCTGGCCTTGGAGTGCGACCATGCCCAAGGCTATCTGTTTGGCCGACCCGTCGCGGCCGCCCAGGCCGAAACATTTCTCCGCCAGTCGCTTTCCGAGGCCCCGTCTGACGTGCATGCGGGGCCGTAACTCATGCGCCGGAAGAAACCTTTCCGATTGCCACGCCCGCCGGCGGTTCGTATCATCCTTTCGATGCCTACGCGATGGATCGAACAAGTCGGGCGCAACAGCACCAACACCCTGGCGGCCTTTGGCGACTTCTGGCGGTTTGTCGGCCGGACCCTGGGCTGGCTTTCGGCTCAATGGTTTTCCTGGCGCAACATCCGTCTGCTGTTTCCCCAGATGTACGAAGTCGGCGTCCGCTCCGTGCCGGTTATCGCCGTCACCGGCGCGTTCATCGGCATGGTCATGGCCGTCGAAACCTACAGCCAGTTCAAAACCATCGGCCAGGAATACCGCCTCGGCGGCATCATCAACCTCTCGGTCGTCAAGCAGATCGGTCCGGTATTGGCGGCGGTCATGCTCGCCGGTCGCGTCGGCGGCGCTCTCACGGCCGAACTGGGCACCATGAACGTCACCGAACAGCTCGACGCCATGCGCGTCATGGGGGCGGACCCCATCCGCTATCTCGTCGTGCCCCGCGTCCTGGCGTGCATCCTGCTCACGCCCATCCTGACCATCTACAGCGACATCCTCGGCGTGGCGGGGGGATGGCTTATCGCCGTCAAATCCCTGGGCATTCCCAATTCCCCCTACTGGTACTACTCGGCCATCGGTGTGGACACCTGGCAGGTCATGGAAGGCGTCATCAAGGCCGCCTTTTTCGGCGCCGCCATCGGCATGATCAGTTGCTACAAGGGATTCAACTGCGGCAGCGGCGCCAGCGGCGTGGGCCGGGCCTGCACCGAAAGCTTCGTCACCAGCTTCATCGCCATCATCGTCTTCAACTTCTTTTTCGCCAAGCTCTCCAAGGACTGGTATCAGGCCTTGTACGGCTTGAGAAGCATGTTCGGATAAACGGGGGCCGCCTATGGCGCTGATCGAACTTCGACATCTTCACAAAAGCTTCGGGCGGCTGGTCGTGCTCAACGACACCACGCTGAACGTCAACGCCGGCGAAACCCTCGTCGTCATCGGAGCCAGCGGCAGCGGTAAAAGCGTCCTGCTCAAGCACGTCGTCGGCCTGCTGCGGCCCGACGCCGGCGAAGTCTGGTTCGACGGCCGGCGCATCGACTCGCTTTCCGAGCGGCAACTGGTGCCGATCCGCCAGCGGTTCGGGTTCCTCTTCCAGATGAGCGCGCTGTTCGATTCGCTGACGGTCGAGGAGAACATCGCCTTCCCTCTCGTGGAACACACCCACGCCGGCCCCGAAGAAGTTCACGCCATCGTCGAGCAGAAACTGGCTCTGGTCGGTCTGCCTGGGATCGGCAAAAAAATGCCCGCCGAGCTGTCCGGCGGCCAGCGCAAACGCGTCGCCCTGGCCCGCGCCATCGCGCAAAACCCCCACGTCATCCTCTACGATGAACCGACCACCGGCCTGGACCCGATCCGTGCCGACGTCATCAATGAACTGATCCTGAAAATGAGGCGGGAACTGAAAGTCACCAGTATCGTCGTCACCCACGACATGCAAAGCGCCTTCAAGGTGGCCGACCGCATCGTCATGCTCTACGAGGGCCGGTTTATTTTCGACGGCACCCCTCGGCAGATTCAGCAGACCGACAACCCCATCGTCCGCCGGTTCGTGCTGGGCGAAGCCAGCGAAGAAGAACTGGCTGTGCTGCGAGCCTGATTTCATGTCGGGTAACGCCTTAATAGGAAATAACGCGGATTTGTTTTGTGCGAAAGACACGTGCTGCCCTTCGGGCAGCGGCGAAACGCTCGCGGAGAGTCGGCTTCTGTTCAGCCCCGTCAGGGGCGTAAGAAACTCTTACGCCCCTACGGGGCTGATTCTGTTTTGGTCGTTCCTTCCCCACGGCTGACGCCGTGGGCTAAAACCTGCCGCCCCTGACGGGGCTCTTTAATTTGACGTTCTGGTTTTCCCACGGCTGACACGCCGTGGGCTAGAGTCTGCCGCCCCTGCGGGGCTGAGCAGGAGCCTATCCTCTACAAGCGTTACATCTTCGGGCGGCGGCGAAACGGGATGTGAAACCGCGCCTACTTTGTTTCGGCAATCGCCTTGCGGGCGTCGTCCGCCGCGGGGGAGGCGGGGTGATCCATCAGTCCTTTGGCGAGCAGTTTTTTGGCCGAGTCTTTTTTTCCCTCGCCGATCAGCTTCCGGGCTTCGGCAATGGTGTTAGCCAGGTCGTCCACCTCGACCCAGACATTGGCGACTCTCATCCCGTTGAGCGTGAACAGCCCGACCAGCCGGACTTGTTCGGAAGTTACAAACACGATCTGCGGCGGCTTGTTGGGCGGTGTGGCCAGGGACCAGTTTCCCTTCTCGCGGCCGTGCCGGATCGTACCGGCCAGCAGCGACGGCGGGAGCCAATCTTCCTCGCTGCATTTGAGCTTGCCGTCCTTGGCGGCAGCTAAGAACTCCCCGAAATCGGCGAAACTCAGCTTTTGCACATAAGCCCGGGCCAGATAACTGGTCAAAGTCGATACCGTGGCCTGCGTCCGCAGGTCGGCCGTGGGGTCTTTCGGCAAAGCCTGCCAGTATTTTTCCCACTTTTCCTCAAACCCCTGGGTGCTGCCGAAGCTCGCCTGCCAGGCTCGCTCCCACTGCATGCCCCTTCCCAGGGAGAGAATGAATTTGGAGAAGGCGCTCTGATATGCGCCGTTGTCGCCGTGTACGAGGAAATGGACCATGGACCAGGCCTGATCGTAATTGACTCCGCTCATCTCCTGGTTCCAGTCTTTGAGCGAGAAGGTCATCATTTCGCGGATGGATTTGAAATCTTTTTTTTCGATCTGTTTTTTCACGGCCGCCAGCCGACCGGGAGGAATCAGTCCCACGATGAAGTTGTCGCCGGTAAACCGGGCTTCGCCGAAATACTCGGCCAGGCCTTCGTTGATCCAGACGGGGATCTGGCCGCGGATGACGGCCGCCTCAAACTGGTGAAAGCCTTCGTGCTGCACGGTATGCCAGGTTGAATCGGTGGGATGTTCCCCGGCGATGGCCATGAGCTTGCCTTCGCTTGGCATGAAGCACCCGGCGCTGCCGGACAGGCCCCCGGCGCGGTAGTAGTCGTTGGCGTTGCGGTACAGGAAGAACGGGAATTTCCGGGAGATGCTTCCTGAAAAGCTCCGGGTGCGTTCGTAGTAGGCTTCGGCCATGCGGGTCATGCGCAGCGCCGCTTCGCGGGCGTCGTCCCGGTCGATGTCGGTGTGCATGACATAGTAGGGCGTCTGGTAGACGGCCATGGCCGCGCCGCCGGAGGCCTTGTTCTTGTCGCGGCTTTGCGCAAAAACTCCCGCCGGCATCATCAACGGAATCAGCAGTACGATTGCCAGTGGCCTCATGACGGTTTCCCTCCTGGGAAAGCAGGCAATTAGGCGTATGTTCGCCGCTCCCGTGCGTTGTTGCAAGGCGTGAGGTTTCCCATCCGCCCAAGACAATCTACAATGGTGGACTGATATGTCTTCCAATCGAAAAAATCTTCTGGTGGGCGCGACGGCGCTGGTCTCGCTGATTCTCCTGGGCTGGATGATCCTCAAATTCGGGGGCAAGGCCGCTCAGCCGTTTGCCGAGGCGCAGCTTCCCATCGAACTGGTCGCCGAACGCGCCGACGGTCTGTTTGAAGGCTCGGCCGTGCTTTACCGCGGGGTGAACGTTGGGCAGGTGACGCGGATTCGCCGGGCCGACAACGAAGTGCAGGTCTTCATCGACGCGGTTGTCGATCAGGCCCCGCCCCTGCCGGCCAACCTGGTCGCCCGAATCCGAACCCAGGGCGTCATCAGTTCCGGCTCGGTCGTCAGCCTGGAACTGACCGGCCCCAAACCCGAAGGCACCCTCGCTGCCGGCACGCGGATCGAAGCTTATTACAGCGGAAGCGAACTGCTGCCCAAGGAGTATTCCGACCTGGCCAGGGAACTGACGGAAACCACCCGCCAGTTCCGCCAGACCAATCTGCCGCAACACCTCGACGAAGCGGTGTTGAACGTGCAGAAGCAGATCACCAAGGTCGGGCAGGTGCTGGATTCGGTGCAGTCGCTGGTGTCCGATCCGAAGATGCGACAGGATTTGCAGGCCGCAATGGCCAACATCCATACCGCCAGCGCCACGGCCACGCGGGTGGGGGAGAACCTCGAGCGATTCAGCGGCAACCTCGACAAGCTCTCCGTGCAGGCCCAGGGGACGCTTTCCAAAACTCAGGACCACATCGACGCCCTGGCCAAGCAGCTCAACGAGCGGCTGGGGCAACTCGCCTCGCTGCTGGGTTCTTTCCAATCGGTGGCCGGCAAGATCGACAAGGCGCAGGGCACGGCCGGGCTGCTGGTCAACGACCCCAAGCTGTATCAGAATATGGTTGACGCCACCAAGCTGCTCAGCCTCACCGTGGCCGACGTGCAGCGTCTCGTCGAGCAATGGGAACAGGAAGGCATCACCTTCAAGCTCAACAAGTAGGGCAACCGTAAAAACTCGCGAAAAAGCCCCGGATACAGATAAACCACGCACTTTTTGTCTTTGTCGCGTCTAATAAACCACGGAGACACAGAGGCACGGAGGCGCATCCGTCTCCAAAAGATTTGTTTGAACCGCCAAGGCCGCCAAGAGCGCCAAGAGAAGAGTTGGAACCGCCGATGAACGCCGATACACGCAGATAAAAGAAGGTTTTTCTTGGCGCTCTTGGCGGGCTTGGCGGTTCAATTTCTTCTGTAACTTTCCTCCACAAGTTGGCCTCCGTGCCTCCGTGTCTCCGTGGTTAAATTTCCGTCAGAGCTTCAAAAACCTGTCCCTTAAACCCGATTGGCGGGCTTATATCACTTGTCCGGGGCCGTCCCAAAAGTGTGCAAGAACTGCCCAGCCTTGTTTCGTTCATCCGCCGGACGATAATCCCAAGCGGAGACTTTGCATGAACCCCAAACCCCGTCCCACCCTCCGCCGGCGGATGCTTTGGCAGATCGCGCTGATGATCACCGGCACCGGTGTGATCGGCCTCGTGGCCGTCTGGGAGGTCAACGGCCTGCACGAAGATTTCGGCCTGGCGATCCAGGGCTATCGACAGCTCCGCCAGATTTACGAAGTCGGTCAGCCTCTGGCCGCCGCCCGCGAATCGCTGGCCGCCGCCGATTCGGCCGCCGCCCAACGGGCGATTCAGTCGGCCGCCTCCAAGCTTCAGAGCGTTTCCCACGGCGACGGCGCTGCATGGCCTTCCGCCTGGTTTGACGAGGCCAACCGATCCCAATGCCTGGCCCTGCTGCACGAAGCCGCGGGTCATCTGGCCAAGACCGACGCAACGGAAATCTCCCCGGCCTTGTCTTCGGTGAACGCCGTCATGGGGAAACTCGTGCAATCGTCGGCCGACATCCGCCGAATCATCCAGGCCCGGCAGCAAGCCGCCGACCACAAGCGACGGGAAACGCAGATCATCGCCCTGATTTTCGGCCTGCTGACGACCGCACTGGCCGTGGTTGTCGGCGTGCGCCAGTACCGCAGCGTCCTGCGCCGATTGGAACAACTCGGCCGGCAGGTCCGCAATTTTGCCGGCGGACGACTCGACAGCCGAATCCCTGTCACCGGCGATGGGGAATTTGCCTCCCTGGCCGAAGATTTCAACCGCATGGCCGTCGAACTGGATTCGTTCTACCGCGAACTGGAACAGAAGGTCCGGCTCAAGAGCAAGGAACTGGCCCGATCGGAACGTCTGGCCAGCGTCGGCTACTTGGCCGCCGGGGTGGCCCATGAAATCAACAACCCCCTGGGCATCATCGCCGGCTACGGCGAACGCTCCCTGCGGCTTTTGGACGAAGGCCCCCAACCCGCTTCCGTCCCGCGCATCCGTCAGGCCATCCAGGTCATCTGCGAAGAGGCCTTCCGCTGCAAGCAGATCACCACCCAGTTGCTGTCGCTGGCCCGTCCCGGCAAAGAAGACCTTCGCCCGGTGCCGCTCGACGCCGTTGCCCGCTCCATCATTCTCAACCTCAGCGGCCTGCCCCGATACGCCGACCGGCACATCGCCCTGGACTGCGATTCCGCGCAAGACCTCACCATCATGGCCAAGGAAGGCGAGATGAAACAGGCGGTGTTGAATCTGCTGCTCAACGCGCTGGATGCCGTGGCCCCCGAAACCGGCCGCGTTCAGGTGCGGCTCGCCCGCCGGGCCGACGACGTGGAACTGACCGTCACGGACAACGGCCGGGGCATGACGCCCCAAACACTGGAACGCATCTTCGAACCGTTCTACAGCGACAACCCCGGTTCGCGCGGCACGGGACTGGGCTTGTCCATCACCCACGCGATCGTGCAGGATCATGGCGGACGCATCCGTGCTGAAAGCGCCGGCCCCGGCCAGGGCAGCCGCTTCGTAGTGGTCTTGCCGGCCATCAAGAAGGAAGTGTAACGTGCCAGTCCCCGGCCTCAGACGATCCGAACCGATCCGGGTATTGATCGTGGAAGACGAGCCGCGTTTTCGCGAGCTGCTTCTGGACGAGATCCCCGACATGGGTTTCCCCGCTACCGCCGTCGGCAGCGCCGAGGAGGCGCGTCGGGTGATGGAAGCCGACCCTCACGACATCCTGCTGCTGGATTTACAACTGCCGCTGATGGGCGGCATGGAATTTTTCCAGCTCGTTCGGCGGCACTGGCCCGCCTCGCAGGTCATCATTCTCACCGGCTTCGGCGGGCTCGACGCCGCCAAGCAGGCCATCCGCATGGACGTGGTGGATTTCCTCACCAAGCCCTGTCATTTGAACGAACTGGAAACCGCTCTCGACCGTGCCTGCCGCCGCCTGGCCGGCGAGAATGTGTTGAGCGATTCCGCCTCCTCCCCCGGCTCGCTTTCCGCCCCGGTTCCGCCGGGCGTTACCCTCGCCGAGCACGAGCGCCGGTTGATTCTGGAAACTCTCGCCCGCCATCACGGCAACCGAACCGCCGCCGCCGTCGAACTGGGCATCAGCCGCCGAACCCTGCATTACCGCCTCAGCGAATACAAGGATCAGGGCTATCTCCCGGACTGACTTGTGTACCTCTTGGCCTCAAATGCCGATAAATAGAGCGTGAATGCGCCTTTGACTTCATCCGTCCGTCGCACCCCCGTTGCGCTCTGTCTTGTTGTTGCGCTGTGCCTTGGTTCGGCCCTCGTCGGGCGGCTGGAGTATCTGAGCCGGCCGTTCGATGCCGATGGCGCCATGTTCATCTACATGGGCAAACTCACCGCCGAAGGCGGCCGGCTTTGCCATGATTTGATCGACAATAAATTTCCCACCGTCGGCCTGTTGACCAGCGTCCCCTGGCGGTTGTTCGGCCTGCACTGGTCGGCGTACGTGCTGTTGCAAACGGCGCTGTCGCTGATCGGCGCAATCATGCTCGGCCGCTGCGCCCGCCGCCACATCGGCCCCCACGCCTTCTGGCCCACGGCGCTGTTCGCGCTGGTCTACATGAACTTTTCCATCTCCGTCTTCGGCGGCTTCCAACTGGAGACGCTCCAATCCTTCTTCTCCATTCTGGCGATCTGCGCCGCCGCCGAGTGCCTCGCCTCCGACCGAGCCGCCGATGCCTTCACCTTCGGGCTTGCCGCCGGTTGCGCGGCCTTGGCCAAGCCGACCGCATTGGGACTTTTCCCCGTCTTCGTCGTGGCGCTGCTTGTCCGGTCGATCTCCAATCAAACACCCACCGATTGGAATCGGTGGGCGTCAAGTCTGCTCAATGCAGTCGCCCGTTTTGCTTTTGCCCTCTTGGGATTGTCCCTGCCTGCCGCCATGGTCCTCGCTTACCTCCTGGCCGCCGATACTTTGCGGGACATGCCCGCCCTTTACCGCCAGATTTCCCGCTACGCATCCGAAACCCCCTTATGCGGCGGCGACTTCGTCAAACCCCCGATCGTGCTGGCGCTCATCGGCTTTCCCATGTTCGTCCGCGGCTGGATTTTCCGCCGTCCCCGCCATCGCATCGATGCCCGGCCCCATCCCGCCCTCGTCTGCCTGGCCCTCGGCTGGCTGCTGATGGAACTGGCCGGCGCCGTCGCCCAGCGGCGTATGTACGCGTACCATTTCCTGGGCGTGGCCGCCCCCGCGGCGTTGGTCTTCGGTCTGATTCCCCGTCGAACCACAGCCCTCTCGCTGGCGGCGGCTCGCCCCCATGATCTTCTTTTCCACCGCCAGTGCCGCCTGGTATACCAACCACCCCGATTTCAATGGCCCCCGGCGTCTCCGCGCCAGCGATTACCTGCTGGCCCACACCCAGCCAACCGACGCCGTCTGGCAGGACTCCATGCCCCGCCTGCTGCTGGAAACCAACCTCCAGCCCGGCTCGCGCTACCCGCTGACGTTCCTGTTCATCAACTACGACACCGCGCCGTTGGAATACGTCCGCGGCATCCTCGCCGACTTCCGCCAGCGCAAGCCCAAGTACATCCTGCTCAAGGCCGACTACGAAGGCTGGATGAACTTCCAGGCCGACAACTACTCCCCCCTGACCCTCCGTCCCGTCCGTCGGGCCAACTACCTCGCCGCCTGGCGGCAGATTCACGCCTACGTCCTGACCCACTACGTTCCCGAAATCACCCTCGATTCTGAAACCCTGTTTCGCCGCCGATAGCAACACGAGCCCTTGCCCACGCAAACATATCCCATTGCCGTAGTTTTCCTCCCTTGACGCCGCCGCCATACTCATCAACAATCAACCGCCTATAATCAAGGACTTATGGACCTGACTCTCAAACATCCGGCATTGGCTCCGCTCAAGGCCCGCTTTCCCGACACCCGTTTTCTCGTCGGCGAATTTCGCGGCATGGTCACGGTCGTCGTCCCCCGCGAAAAGATCCTGGCCGTCTGCGCCTTCCTCCGTGACGAGCCAACGCTGCAATACGATTTCCTTGCCGAGCTCAACGGCGCCGACTACCTCAACTACCCCGGCGCGCCCCATCGTTTTGCCGTCAACTACGGCCTGACCTCCACCGCCAACAACAACCGCCTCTGGCTCAAGGTCTTCCTCGACCCGGCGCAGGACACTTCCCCCAAAACCGCTCTCCGCGACGAGGACGTCCTCGAAAAAGGCGACCCCGGCCTGAAGATCGACAGCGTCACCTCCGTCTGGCCCGGCGCCGAATGGATGGAGCGCGAAGCCTACGACATGTTCGGCATCATCTTCGTCGGCCACCCCGACCTGCGCCGCATCCTCACCTGGAACGGCTACGGCAGCTACCCTCTCCGCAAAGACTACCCCCTCCGCGGCGTCGGCGAACGCGAAGACTACAAAATCGTCACCCGCGAAGGAGCCTGAAATATTTGCAAATTGCAAATTGGCAATTACAGAATGTTTGAATCGATCACCCAACGTCGCTACCTGATTCCCTTCAAGGCCGCTCGGCTGACGCAACAATTCACCGACGTCCTTGTCATCGGCGGCGGCGTTGCCGGGCTCCGCGCCGCCATTGCCGCCGCGGCCGAGGGTGTCGAGGTGCTCCTGCTGTCCAAGGACACCATCGCCGAATCCAATACATGGTACGCCCAGGGCGGCATCGCCGCCGTCCTGCATTCCGCCGACAGCTACCTCTCCCACGCCCAGGACACCGAAAAGGGCGGCGTCGGCCTCTGCGACGATCAGGCCGTTCAGGTCGTCATCAAGGAAGGCCCCCAACGCGTTCTGGAACTGCTCTCCTGGGGCGCGAAATTCGACAAACAGCCCGGCAACCCCTACGACCTGGCCTTCACCCGCGAGGGCGGCCACTCCTTCGCCCGCATCCTTCACGCCGACGGCGACGCCACCGGCCGGGAACTGGCCCAAACCCTCATCCGCACCGTCCGCGAACGCGAAACCATCCGCATCTCCGAAAACAGCTTCGTCATCGATCTGGTCACCGACGACAACCGCTGCCTGGGCGTGCTGGCCCTGATCGACGGCCGGGCCAATCTCATCTGGGCCAAACGCACCATTCTCGCCAGCGGCGGGGCGGGTCAGTTGTATCGCGAAACCACCAATCCCAAGATCGCCACCGCCGACGGCCACGCCATGGCCTACCGCGCCGGCGCAACCTTGCAGGATATGGAGATGGTCCAGTTCCATCCCACCACCCTCTACGTCGCCGGCGCATCCCGCGCCTTGATTACCGAAGCCGTCCGAGGCGAAGGCGCTTACCTGGTCGATCGCAACGGCCACCGTTTCATGCCCGAATATCACGAGATGGCCGAACTGGCCCCCCGCGACGTCGTCGCCCGCGCCATCATGGCCCAGATCCACAAGACCCACTACACCCACGTCTACCTCGACGCCCGCCACCTGCCGGCCAGGGAATTCCGCGAACGCTTCCCGCAACTGGCCCGCCTGGTCGATCAGTTCGAGATCGTCCCCTCCCGCGACCTGATTCCGGTTCATCCCGCCGCCCACTACATGATCGGCGGCGTCGATGCCGACCTCGACGGCCGCACCAGCCTCGCCGGCCTGTACGCGGTAGGGGAGGCCGCCTGTTCCGGCCTGCACGGCGCTAACCGCCTGGGTTCCAATTCGCTTCTGGAAGGTCTTGCCTTCGGCGCTCGCGCCGGGACCGACGCCGCCCGCGGCGCCAAGGAAAACAACGTCAAGTTCCCCCTCAGTCTTGACCACAAGATTCCCCCCTCCACCAAGACCGAGCTGGACATCACCGACGTGAAAAGCTCCCTCCGCAGCATCATGTGGCGCAACGTCGGCATCGAACGCACCGGCGACCGGCTGGCCGAAACCCGCGAGATCATTGCCTTCTGGTCCCGCTACGTCATGGACAAGGTTTTCGATCCCGCCGCCCTCGGCCCCTCCGTCATCGCCGGCTGGGAATTGCAGAACATGCTCACCGCCTGTTCCGTCATCGCCACCGCCGCCTACACCCGCACCGAATCCCGCGGCGCTCACTACCGCCTGGACTACCCCAACCGCGACGACGCCCACTGGCGTCTGCATCTCCTCTGGCGCCGCTCCATGGAAACCGCCATCCCCGAACCCCTCGATTGAATCAAAACAAAACCGCCGATGAATGCGGATACACGCCGATAAGAAAGAAAGGGTGTAACGCTTACAGAGGGCAGGCTTTAGCCCACGGCGTCAGCCAATAGTATCTACACATCTACCCGCCATCCCGGTGGAGGCGGGGCAACAGGGTATCGGCCAGACGCCGCAGGTCCGAGACCTTGTAGCTCTCCAGCAACTCCAGCATCGGTATCAGCACCCCCAGCCCGGCCAGCAACGCCGGCTCTGTGAAGCCACGGGACTGCTTGCCCCGCTTCATCTGCCGCCCGCTGAGTTTCACCAGCACCTGGCGCATCTGCTGCGCCTCCGGCCGCTCGTCGCGGGCCAGACGCCACACCACCACCGCCGCCATCGCCGCCACCGTCAGCCGCCGCGCTACCGCCTCGGCCGTCTCCTGCTGCCAGCGCTCCACTTGCTGCCCCGCTCCTTTCAACAGCTTGTGGTAGCTCTCAATCCGCCAGCGCCAGTAATACCACAACGCCACCGTCGCGGCCGGCACGTCCTCGGGCACGTTCGTCAGCAGCAGCCATCGCGACAGCACTTGGCCGGCCGGATCGCGGATCTGGCTGACCACCAGACGCATCGCCAGCGGCTTGCCGGAAACATTCCGATGCCGCGCCTTGCCATCCTTGCCCACCCGGTGCTGACGCGCCGGACGATGCAGGACCACCCGCGTCTGGCCCACAAACTGCCGGGCCGGCCTTGGCGTGTCGGGTGGAATGCACGCCATCGGCCGCCGCCAGTTCCAGACACACCGGGGCCAGCGGCGAGCCGTCGCGGTCGGATACCGCCAGGGCCGTCAGCAGGTCGTAGCCCAGGTCCTTGCGGTGGGCCAGTTCCATGCGATCGTCCTTGCTGGCATGACGCCCAAAGTGCAGCGGCGACCAGTCCAGCACCATCAGCACCTGTTGCTCGCACGCCTCGGAGGCCGTCTGACGGGCACATTCGATCAGCGGCCCGCCCAGACACGGCAACGTGCAGTCGGCGTTGGCGTAGAACCGCCAGGCCGCTTGGGTGGCCGCAAATGCTTGGGTCGAGGCCGGCAATGATCGCAGCCCCGCTGCCACACGTTGTGCCGGCGACAGATGCTCCATGACCGATCTTACATAACGCCGCTGTAGCCGTCTTTCCATGACCGGCAGGTGCAATCCATGCCGGTTTTCTACGTTTCTGCACGGGCAGGTGATCACCAGATTTGTGTAGATACTATTGGCTGACGCCGTGGGCTAAAACCTGCCGCCCCTGACGGGGCTGGACAGAAGCCTGCCTTCCACAAGTGTTACACCCGAAAGAAATAAATCCTCTCTTTATCGGCGTTCATCCGCGTTCATCGGCGGTTCCAACTTCTTCTCTGCGACCCTCTGCGTCCTCCGCGGTGAAATTACGCTCATTCCGCGAACGGCTCGTCATGCCGCTGCCATTCGTCTTCCTTGATCGCCGCCAGCGCAAAGTCCGAATCCTGCACCGCTCCGTTCACCTGCACTTTATCGAGGTCCGTCGTCCGCGACGTTGTCTGGTTTTTATCCAGCGTTTCGATCCGCCGCGGGAAATGCGTGGCCAGGTCCACCCACACGTCGATCCCGCTGAACTTGCGTTCAAACTGCGTCCCGGGATTCGGCGTCAGTTGCAGATGCACCGTGTTGGCCGGGTCGCCCGGCTTGGCCGCCACTTTGTTTACGCTGAACAGCCGATGCACGTCCTCTTTCTTCTGTCCGATCGGTAGCGGGAACGGCCCCTCGCCCAGTTTCAGCAGATTGATTTTTTCCCCCGGCCGGAGCACCTGCCGGTTGACCTCGATCCGCTTTTTGTAATTCCGGTCCACCAGCCAGCCCTTGTCCAGCGAATACTCCACCTTCTCCTTGACCGGCTTGTCCTCGCCGCTGGCGCGGGTGTCAAAGACGATGTGCAATCGCGCATCCTGCGGCCCGGTTTTCTGATACCAGACCTTGCCCTGGCGCAAAACGAATCGGTCGAAACCAAATCCGTTTCCGTCAGCGTCACGTTGGCCGTGAAGCTTTGCAAATCCCGTCCCACCAGGTCCAGCGCGTCGAGAATGCGGTCCACGCCGGAGTTGGGCGTCAGCGTCACGTCCGTCTGCGCCGCCGCCCAGCCCGCAACGACCAGCACAACCCACACCCAAACCAGCATCGATTTTCGCATAAGCATCCTTGTCCTGTTGTAGACACCCCGGCATCCCGCGGGTGAGTGATTATTTACGCGCAACAGTGCATCAACTTGATCAGTTCGATCAGATCCCGCACTTGCCGCCACGGCTCGGCCGCAAAGGGCCGGGCCTTTCCGTGGCTGACCCAAACCGTCGCAATTCCCGCGGCCAGTCCGGCCTCGATATCATATTGACCGTCGCCGATCATCCAAGCGGTCTGAGGCTCTACTTCCAGCCGTCGGCAGGCCGCCAGCAGCGGCTCCGGGTCGGGTTTGAATTTTCCATCCTCCCGGGTAATCAGCACGTCCAGCGACAACCCCCACCGCCCCAAGACCGTTTCCACGCTCCGCCGGCGGTTGCGCGTGACCAAGGCCGTCCGCACGCCGCGGCTCTTGAGCCATTGCAACAGCTCGATGCAGCCGGGGTTAAGCGTCGCGGCCTCCGCCGCCTCGTTTTCGTGGCGGTGCAGGATGATCTCTGCCGCCCGTCGCTGCGTCGGGTCCATTTTTTCCATCGCCTCCAGGATCGGCTCGCACGCCGGCAGTCCTATTTCCGCCTTGATCCGCGGGAAATCGAACATCGGAACCGTCAACGTTCCGTCCATATCAAAAAGAATCCCTTGCGGTAAGATCAACGAATGCATCCGGTTCATGGTAATAGGTATAGCAGGAGTTAATTCGGATGGAACCCCGGAACACGGACAACCTGTGCAATAGCCGCGACGCGTTGCGTCGCGGAGTCTTCGTTGTTCAGTCCGCTTTCGTTCTGCTGGCAATTTGCATTTCCCCCGCCTCGGCCGCCTGGATCGATGGTGGGGCGGCCTGGTCTTTTCGTCGGCCCCTCAGCGTCGTCTGGGACGCCGAACACCCGGCCGGCGGCGATACCGCCGAAGCCGACTTCTACACCCCCGACCTTCACAAGCCCGACGCCACCGACATCCGCGTCGCCACCGAGGACGGCAAACCCGTCCCATTCAAGGTGCTTATGACCGGCCCCGGCGACCGCGTCCGCCTCGTCTTTGCTCTGGCCGAAAATGTCCGGAAATACTACGTCTATTTCGGCAACCCCGCCTCCCCTCCGCCCACCGCTGTTCTCGATCCCAAGGACATCCGCGGCGGGCTGCTGATGGAAATGCGCGAGCTCAACGCCGTCCAAACCGACGACTTCAAGCAGATCCAAGCCGCCTGGGACCGCTCTTCTACTCTGATCGGCCGGAAAATGATCGACCGGGTCTTCCTGGGCGTCAACCCCTTCGGCCAGCAGGAACAGATCATCTCCCGCCTGAGCGGTTTCCTCTTCGTCCCCCTGGACGGCCAATACACCCTCATTGCCTCCGCCCACAATAAAGCCGCGCTTTATATCGATGGCAAGCCCCTCGTTTTTGCTCCCTGGCTCGTTGGGGATATCCGCTTCAATGCCCGCGACCGGCTTACCCGCGGCTGGCATTCGTTCCTCTACTATCACGTCAACCGGGGCGGCGACGGCCAGTGCGTCGCCGCCTGGATACGCCCCGATGCACAAGGCCTCGAGATCATCCCCCGCGAATCCTTCGGCCTGGTTCGTCGCGGAATTCCCGGCCCTCTCGAAGATCGTCGCGGCGCTTTCCTCGCCGACTTCACCTTCGAACAAAAGGGCGAGGGCTTTTTCGCCAACCGTTACGCCCAACGCTACCAGTTTTCCGCCGGCGTCCCCGAGGCCAATGTTCCGCCTTCCTTCCAGTGGGACTTCGGCGACGGTCAATCCGCCAGCGGTGCCGAATGCCAGCACGTCTACCTGGCCGACGGCGTCTACTCCGTCCGCCTGACCCTTCGCGTGGGCGCTCATTCTGACACCCGCACCACCCGCATCGCCGTCAGCCGCAATTACGAGCGGATCAGCAATCCGCCCGTGGACATGCTCCCCGCCCATTCGGCCATCGTCGCCGCCTACGATCTGAACGCGCTGCCCGCCGCGTCGTTAATCAATGCCGTCTGGCTGCACCTCCGCGCCTCCGACCTTTCGGCCATGCAGACCGCCGCCGAGCAGCTTGCCCTTCGGTCCAGGGGCGCCAATCGCGACGAAGCCCTGCGGGTTCTGCGGGAAGTCGATCACGAACTGCTCAAGGCCGGGAAGGTGGACGCCGCCGTGGCCATGTGGAAAAAAGTCGCCCCCGATTCCCCGCTGCAGCCCCAGGCCGCCATCCGGCTGGCCGAAGACCTCCTCTGGCGGCGGGGCGATTTCGAGCAGGCCGTCGCCGTCCTGCAACCCTTCGCCTCCCGACGCGATCCCCAGCTTCAACGCCTCTACGCCCAGGCCCTGATCCTCAACCAGAGCGCCGCCGAAGGCGGCAAGATTCTCCGCGACCTGCCCGTGCGGGGCCGGCCCGAGCTGGAATCGGTCATGAGCGGGGCCGCCGCCCGCAACGTGGAATATTCCATCACCGAAGGGGACTGGGAAGCCGGCGAAGAGCGATGGGAGAAGTGGCAGAGCCAATACCCCGCCGACTTTCTCGGCGGCTACAGCGTTCTGCTCCGCGCCCGGTTGATCGAAATCCGCAAGATGCCCCAGGTGGCCGCCCGCGTCGCCGAGGCTTTCGCCAAGGCCGTGCCGACCTCCTCCTACGCCCCCCGGCTGCTGGACCTGGCCAGCAAACTCCTGGCCGGTTCCGACCCTGACAAAAGCGCCGCCCTGCGCCGCACGCTCAAGGAACGCTACCCCGAAGACCCCCTGAGCCAAAAATAAAACCGCGCCCGATGTTTGGGCGCGGCATCTGTTTTTTCACCCAATAGCCGCAACGCAACGCGCTGCGGAGCTTTCGTCTTGAAGGCTCTTGCCGATCCGCCTACTCCACGTCCGTGTTATACACCGGAACGTCTTCGGCCCGCACCAGCATGATCATCGCATGCTCGCCCACGACTTCGCGGACGTGCCGGATCAAAGCCTCCCCGACCCCTTGGCCCTGGTACGCCCGGTCCACGATCAGATCGGACAGGTAACAGCAGCCGCCCATCTCTCTGAGCCCGCGGGCCAGCCCGACGAGCGTCGGCCCGTCAAAGGCGCCCAGCACCACGTTGGCTTTGGGTCGGATTCGGATCAGACGGTGGGCATCTTCTTCAGGCCGGTTCAACTCGGCCCGGCGAAGCAAATCGGCTACCTGTTCGGCTTGCACAATCGGATTTAAGGTAAAAATGAGGCTCATATATCAGTATTGTACGGCAGAATCGGCCACCCCCCTTAAGACAAAGCGGCAGGATTGACCGATCTAAATGCCTTATAAATTTCCTAAGCCACGAAAATAAAACGAATTGTATAAAAACATCCGCCTGGTGCGATAATCAGAAAAGGCGACGGAATTGGCGAACCGTTCGCCCCGTCCAGCCGCTGTCCGCAGACCAGGATCAGGGCCGGTATCCGCCCCGGATTGGGTGTCCGGCCCGCTGTCGCCAAGATTCCGTTCGTCCCAACGCTTGACACTCTTCTTCAACAACGCCCATAATCCCAACAGGAACCCTATGTCCGCTCCCGTGGTCCAAATCTTTGAAACCGGCGATTACGATGCGCAAGTCTCGCGTGCCGCTGAACTATTGAACAGCGGCAGCCTGATCGTCCTGCCCACCGAAACCGTCTACGGCCTGGCCGCCCGTCTGGACCGGCCCCAAGCCATGAGCCGGCTGCGCGCCCTGCGGCCCACGGCCGAGCCCAAGCCCTTCACCCTCCACTTGGCCCATCGACACGAGGCGGAGCGCTATCTGGGGTCCATCAGCGAGCTCGGCCGCAGAATGATCCAAAAACTCTGGCCGGGTCCGGTGGCCTTGATGTTCGACGTTCCGTCCGATCGCCAAGCCGTCATCGCCGCCGAACTGGGCGTGGCCCCATCCGACCTCTACGATGGGGACACCATCACCCTGCGTTGCCCGGATCACATTCTGGCTACCGACGTCATCGCTCAGACCGCCGGCCCCGTGGTGGCCACCGCCGCCGGTGCGTCGCTTTCTTCTTCGGCCGCCGACATCGCCCGCGAACTGGAAGGCAAAGCCGACCTGGTCTTTGACGCCGGCCCGCCTCGCTATCACAAGCCCTCGACCATCGTTCGCGTACATGGCGAGCACTACGAGATCGTCCGTGCCGGCGTCTACGATTCGCGCATCATCGATCGGCTGTTGCGGACAACCATCCTCTTCGTTTGCAGCGGAAACACCTGCCGCTCACCCATGGCCGAGGCGCTGGCTCGGGGGCTGCTGGCCGAAAAGCTGCATGTGCCGCCGGAAGATCTGGAGAAAAAAGGCGTCAGCGTGCTTTCCGCCGGAAGTTTCGCCATGCCCGGCGCTCGCGCCACGCCGCAGGCCGTCGAGGCCGTGAAGAATCTGGGCGCGGACTTATCGCGCCATCGTTCCCGGCCTTTGACAGTGGAGTTAATTCACCAAGCGGATATGATATTTGCGATGAGCCGAAATCACCGCCAGGCGATCACCGCGTGGTTCCCGCCGCCGCCGAGAAGGTTCAGACGTTGGACCCGGCCCGCGACATCGAAGACCCGATCGGCGGAGACGCCCGGCTCTACAATGACTTGGCCGGTAAATTGCAGAACCTGCTGAAAAGCCGTTTGCAGGAAGTCGTCCTGCCTTGACCTAATCTAAGGAAGGTTGCACGTCATGAAGGTTGCCGTCGCATGCGATCATCGTGGATATGAACCCAAGCGGAAATTAATGGTGGTGTTGAAGCGTCTGAGCCACGAGATCAAGGATTTCGGCTGTAACAGCACTGCCGCTTGCGACTACCCCGATTACGCCGCGCCCGTCGCCCGGGCCGTCGCCTCGGGGCAATACGACGTCGGCATCCTTCTGGACGGCAGCGGCATCGGCATGGCCCTGGTGGCCAACAAGATCGCCGGCGTCCGCGCCGCCAACGTCCACGACGAGGTCAATTCCCGCCGCGCCCGCGAGCACCATCACTGTAACGTGCTTTGCCTGGGAACGGACCTGATGAGCGAAGACCACATCCGCCGGATCGTCGAAACGTTCCTGGCGACCCCTTTCGGCGAAGGCCGTCACCTGCGCCGCGTCACCAAGGTCAAACAGATCGAGCAGGAAGACCGCCTCTCTCCCGTCCTTCCCCATCCCATCCACGCCGTCGCCGCCGGCGCAACCCTGGCCCCCCAGGTTTAGAAGGGTTTTCAGAACCCTTTATCGCTCGGGCGAGCCCGACCCGTTTGCCGGTTCTGAAACGAAAACGAGCCGCAACCCAGGACATGCTGTCATCCAGCACGTCCCGGATTGCGGCTCTTAAAATTTCTCTGCGTCCCTCTGCGTCCTCTGCGGTCAATTTTCCCGCAGAAAATTCAGAGGTTTCTGTTAGTAGCGATCCCGCCCGCCGCGGTCGCCGCGATCCCGGCCGCCGCCGCCACCGTAGCCGCCGCGACCACCGCCGCCGCCGCCACCATAGCCGCCGCGGCTTCCGCCCCGACCGCCGCCGAACCCACCGGGACGCTCTTCGCGCGGGCGGGCTTCGTTGACCGTCAGCGCCCGGCCGTCATGCTGCTGGCCGTTCAGCGCCGCGATGGCCGCCTGGGCTTCCGCTTCCGAGCCCATTTCCACGAAGCCAAAACCCTTGCTGCGGCCGGTTTCCCGGTCGTTGATGATCTGCGCCGACTGCACCGTGCCGTGTTGCGCAAACAACTGTTCCAAATCCGAGCTGTTGACGTTGTAGCTCAGATTCCCGACGTACAACTTCGTACCCATGGATCTCTCCTTAACGGGTAGTTACGGGCCCATTTTTTTCCGGGCGGTTCTTTCCGGGCCGATATGAAAGAGGTTGACAGGCCAACCGATGCAGGATGATGCAAGCGAAGGAAGGACACAAATCACTGGACACTTTCTCGATGCCGAACCAGCAAACCCGCCACTTATCAAAGTACCTTATAGCAAACCTCCGCCCGAAACGGAAGCAAAAATCCCGCCCCCGCCCCGGTCGAGCCGGCTCAATCCCCTGAAAAATCCCGCCCCGAAAGTCCGTTCCGGCCAACCCCCGGCGCGCCTATTATTCATCAGGGTAAGGTTACCGATGTGTTTTAACCGGGCGAGATTTCAAGGCTCGACTTGCAACGTCCCTTTCGG
Source organism: uncultured Phycisphaerales bacterium (assembly GCA_963841305.1). Taxonomy (GTDB): domain Bacteria; phylum Planctomycetota; class Phycisphaerae; order Tepidisphaerales; family Tepidisphaeraceae; genus CAWJBR01. The sequence continues at coordinate 2,077,323 of CAWJBR010000002.1, forward strand.
TTCGACGTATTACAAATGTGAGTCCGCCGCATGATGCGAGCCTGGCCGGCAGGAGACAGCCATGATTAAAATCAAACACTTTCTGGAGGTCGTCGAATCCGATGACGGCAAGCGCATCTGGGTCGAGCCCATTGGATTGACCCGCGAACTGCGCGAGTGGTGCAAGATCGATCACGTCATGCCTCACCTGGGCCCGCCGCTCGAACTCTGGCATTGGTTCGAGGAACATCCCGACGGCTACGAGTTCTTCCGCGGCCGTTACCACGAAGCCTTGGCCTCCGGCCCCTACAAAACCGCCCTACAACAACTGGCCCGGGCCGGTGTCCGGGAAACGTTTACCCTGATCCACCACAACGACGACTCCCGGCACAACACCGCCACCGCACTCTACGAATACCTCAGCGAGCTCAGCGCCTACTGCCGCCCCGAAGAAACCTGAAATCCGCCCGCTCCTGCTTCATTTACTCCCGCCTAGGCTCTGATATAGTGCGCTTAGGCTTTTTGCGGGAGCATGTCCGTGCGTGATGAACCGTTGTTACAAGACTTGACCGAATCCCAGCGCCAGGCCGTCCAGCACACCGAAGGCCCGCTCCTCATCGTCGCCGGCGCCGGCAGCGGTAAAACCCGCGTCATCACCCGCCGCGTCGCCTACCTCGTCAGCCTCGGCATCGAACCCGCCTCCATCCTCGCCATCACCTTCACCAACAAAGCCGCCGGCGAAATGAAATCCCGCATCAGCGCCGCCCTCTCCCGCCCGCTCCGCGATTTCGGCCAGCTCGAACAGACCTCGCCGATGATCTGCACCTTCCATTCTCTGTGCCTGCGCATCCTCAAGCACTACGCCTCCCAGCTCGGCCTGCCGCCCAACTTCACCATCTTCGATTCCGCCGACCAGACCAAAGTCCTCAAGGAAGCGCTCAAATCGCTGGACATCTCCATCACCAACTTTCCCCCCTCCAGCGTTCACTCCGCCATCAGCAACGCCAAAAACAAGCTGCTCACCCCCGAAAGCTTCGCCCAAAGCGCCACCGACTACTACAGCCGAAACGTCGCCAAAATTTACACCAAATACCAGAAGCTTCTTCGGCAGAACAACGCCCTGGATTTCGACGACCTGCTGATGCGCACCGCCCACGCCTTCCGCGATCATCCCGGCATCCTCGCCGAGCTTCAGACCCGCTTCCAGTACGTCATGATCGACGAATACCAGGACACCAACCACGCCCAGTACATCCTCGCCCACGCCCTGGCCCTGCGTCACAAAAACATCTGCGTCGTCGGCGACCCCGACCAATCCATCTACGCCTGGCGCGGCGCTGACATCCAGAACATCCTCGACTTCGAAAAAGACTACCCTTCCGCCAAGGTCGTCCGCCTCGAGCAAAACTACCGCTCCACCAAAACCATCCTGCAAATCGCCTCCCACCTTATCGACCACAACACCCAGCGGCGAAAAAAGACCCTCTGGACCGAAAACCCCCAAGGCGAAAAAGCCGTCCTCTTTCTCTGCCACGACGAATACGACGAAGCCCAGGCCATCGCCCGGCAGCTTAAGGAACTTCACGACAAGGCCGGCTACGAGTGGAACCAGATGGCCGTCTTCTACCGCATCAACGCCCTGTCCCGCGTGATGGAAGACGCCCTGCGCCGGGCCGAGCTGCCTTACCAGATCGCCCGCGGCGTCGAGTTTTACGGCCGAAAGGAAATCAAAGACGTCCTGGCCTACCTCCGCGTCATCGTCAACCCCGACGACGAAGTCAGCCTCACCCGCATCGTCAACGTCCCCCCGCGCGGCATGGGCGACACCTCCATCCGCCAGATGCAAACCTACGCCATCGCCCACGGCCTGACGCTCTGGCAGGCCATGGAACAAGTCTCGCAGATCGCCGGCCTGACCACCCGCGCCGTCAACGCCACCCGCCAGTTCGTGCAACTCGTCCAGCGCTGGCGCGTCTTGGCCGCCAAACCCGTCTCCCCCGACGACGTGCTGTCTGGCGCGCCCGGCAAAGTCCGCTCCGTCATGGAAGACGTCGTTCGCACCAGCGGCATGGAACAGACCCTGAAAAAGATCGGCGAAAAAGAACAGGAAGAACTCTCCAACGTCGGCGAATTGATTACCGCCGCCGCCGAGTACGACAGCGAAAACCCCGAAGGCTCCCTGGAAGACTACATCGCCCGCGTCAGCCTCGTCAGCGACGCCGACCGTCTGGAAGGCAGCGGGGGGGCTATCACGTTGATGACTCTGCACGCCGCCAAGGGCCTGGAATTTCCTGTCGTCGCCATGATCGGCCTGGAAGAAGGCATCCTCCCTCACAGCCGCGCCCGCGACAACGCCAACGAGCTGGAAGAAGAGCGCCGCCTCTGTTTCGTCGGCATCACCCGCGCCGAACAACGCCTCCTGCTCAGCAAAGGCCTCTACCGCACCTTCCGTGGCCTGCGCGAGCGCACCATCGGTTCCCCTTTCCTGACCGAGATGCCCCCCGATTCCCTCACCGTCATCGACCGCACCGCCACGACCGTCCCCGAATCGCGCACCTCACTCCATCATCGTCCCCTGACTCAATTCGCCCAGGGCCAACTGGTTCGCCACCCCAAGTTCGGCCTGGGCCGCATCGAAGACATCTCCGGCTTCGGTTCCAACACCAAAGCCATCATCCACTTCAACCAGGACGGCCGCAAAACGCTGGTCCTCGAATACGCGCGCCTCGAACCTGCCGAGTGATCCGTTAGAAGTCGTTTCAGAGCACGTCGGGCAAGCCCGACCGCTAAAGGGGTTCTGAAACCGCTTTTTCTCCGCGATAACACACGCACACCCCGCACGTCAGCGGATGCTGCTCCACCCCTTCAAACCCCGCCTCCCGCATCATCTCCATCATCCGCTCCCTGCCGATGAACGTATTCACCGATTCCGGCAGATACTGATACGCCCCCGTCCGGTCCCCGCTGATCAGCGTCGCCGTCCGCGGCAGCACCTTGCGAAAATAAAAATTGTACAACCCCCGCAACACCCGATTCGTCGGCAGCGAAAACTCCAGCACAATCACCCGTCCCCCCGGCCGCAGCACCCGATAAAACTCCCGCATCGCCGCCGCCGGGTCCGCCACATTGCGAATCCCAAACGCGATCGACACCACATCCGCACACCCCGTCGGCAGCGCCAGCCGCATCGCATCCCCGCATGCCCACCGCACCCTCTGTCCCGCGCCCTCTACCCGCCGCGATTTTTCCCTGGCCAGCGGCAGCATTTCATAAGTGAAATCCACTCCCACAACCCTCCCCCCCGACAACTTCTCCATCGCCCCCGCGAACTTCAGCGACAAATCCCCCGTCCCGCACGCCACATCCACCACCACATCCCCCGGTTTAAGCCCCGCCAGCCTCACCGCCCGACTGCGCCAATACTGATCCATCCCCAGACTATGCAGCCGATTGTTCAGGTCATAGCTCGGCGCAATTGCCGCAAACATTCGCCGCACGCGCTGCCGCTTATCCGCAACCGCATGCGGATTGCGCAGCAGCACTTCATCCCACTCACCCGAAGATGGTTCCATCGCTCCCATGCCGCCGATTATATCACCCCCACCCCCCAAACCACCCAAGCTTCCCCCTTGCGTCCCCCTCTCCCCGCGAGGGGAGAGGGCCGGGGTGAGGGGAGAGAGCACCGAATTCTGTCGGCGAACATTCGCCAACGGCATCCAAGCTTTTACCCCTCACCCTACCCCTCTCCCGCAAGGGGAGAGGGAACTATCTTCTCTTCATCGGCCGTTCCATTTCTTCTCCGCGTTCCTCCGCGTCCTCTGCGGTGAAAAATTTCTCCCCCGCTGTTACGATAGCGCACGTCATGGCCCACTCGACCCTGCAACCCATCTCCCCCCTGCGCATCCGCCTCGGCGCCGTCCTTCTTCTATTGCTGATCGCCTTCCTCGCCAGCTTCCACAACCCCAGCCTGACCCGTCCCACCCCTTACAAAACCGCCACCGCCGACGCCGTCCACCGTCTTTGGCAAGGCCACGTTCCCCTCTGGGACTCGCAGCACGCTCCCCCCGAGCCGCTCATCGGCAGCGGCCGGGCCGCCCCGTTCTACCCGCCCGTCTGGCTTCACGCGTTCCTCCCGCCCGACCGCGCCTGCGCGCCGTCGCTTTCATCAACCTCTGGCTCGCCGCCACCGGCGCATGGTTCCTCGCCGCTCGTCTCGGCGGCGGGGCGGTTCGCCGTTTCGTACGCTCCGCGTTGTTTCTGCTCATCCTCATCGTCTCCATCGTCCCCAACGAACAGCCCGGCAACGTGCTGGCCTGGGCGCCCTGGGTGATCCTCGCCGTCCAGCGACTTTTCGACCGCCTGTCTTTCCTGCGCATCTCCGCCGCCGTCCCCGTCTTTGCCCTGCAATTCCTCGGCGCGGCCCCCGGCGTCTCCGTCGGCTTGCTGCTGGCCTGCCTCATCGTCTGCCTGCTGCGTTTCCGCCCCCTCGCGGCCACGCCCGCCGTTCTGGTCGCCGTCGCCGTCGGCTTCCTCCTGGCCGCCGTTCAATATTTCCCCATGATCGATTACCGGCGGCACGCCCCAGCCCAGGTTCAGCCCGACCGTCTCTTCGCCGTCTTCGGCGCACGTCCCGCCATCAAGCCCGCGACTCGCCCCAAAGGCGCTCGAAAGCCGGCTACGTTGCCCGCCTCCGCCCCCGCCACCCAACCGATCCCCACGCCTCGCGCCTGGGTTGTCGATCAGGCCGAATTGTGTCCCTCCCGCTCGGCCGCCTTGCAGCGTGTTCAATCCCCAGCCGCCTTCCAAGGCCAGAACCTGGTCCTGATCGATCCGCTCATCGCCCCCGAAACCGCCGACCTGCTCACCCGGCCGCAGTGGCGGCAGTGGTGGCTCCGCCGCGGCGCTTCTGCCGGTCGCGCCCAGGTGCAATACGTGCAGGACTCTCCCGAAAAGATCACCCTCGATCTGCGCAACGCCCGCAACGGCTGGCTCGTCATCCCCGATCCTTATTGGCCCGGCTGGCGCGCCACCCTCGACGGCCGTCGCGCCATCCTGCCCGTCCTCCCCGCCTACGGATCATGCCAGACCGTTCCCCTGGCCGGATCGTCACCGCGCATTATCCTCGAATACCAACCGCTCCTCTGGCGCTGGGCGCTGTACGCCACCGCCGGCGGGGGGGTGCTATGGCTGTTGATTCTGTCGCTGGGTTTGTTGAAAGGTGAATCATGTCCGAATTGATCTGGCTCAACGGGGAAGTCCTCCCCATGACCGACGCCCGCATCCACGTCGAAGACCGCGGCTTCCAGTTCGCCGACGGCGTCTACGAAGTCGTCCGCTTCTACAACGCCCGTCCCTTCACTCTCTCGGCGCATCTGGACCGTCTCGAACGCTCCGCCGCCGGCCTGCGCCTCTCCCTGCCCATCGACCGCCAGACCCTCGCCCAGCAGATTCAAAAACTCATCGACGCCACCGCCATCCGCGAGGGCATGATCTATTTGCAACTGACACGCGGCTCGGCCCCGCGCAACCACGTCTTCCCCGACAGCGTCTCCGCGACGCTGCTCTTCTATGCCCGCCCGCTTCCCCCGCCCCAGGCCCCCGGCGTCGGCGAAGGCGTCAAGCTCCACGCCGTGCCCGACGAACGCTGGAAACGCTGCTGGATCAAGTCCATCGCGCTGCTGCCCAACATCCTGGCCAAGAACGACGCCATCGCCGCCGGCGCCGACGAAGCCGTCTTTGTGGAAGAGGGCATCATCAGCGAATGTTCCGCCAGCAACATCTTCGCCGTCCTCAATAATAAATTGATTACCCATCCCGTCGGCCCCCGCGTTCTTCCCGGCATCACCCGCATGGTCCTGCTGGAACTGGCCGCCCGGATCGGCATCGCCGTGGACGAACGCCCCCTGCGCCTCGAGGAAGCCTTGGGCGCTGACGAGCTTTTCATCACCAGCACCACGCGCGAATTGAACTGGGTAACCCGCTGGGATTCCCGCCCCGCAGGCCGTTCCCGCTGCGGCCCCATCACCACCCACCTGCACCGCGCCTACTGCGACAAAGTCCGCAGCGAAACGCGCTAGCGTCCCCGAACCCCTCACATCCGCGGATCATCCTCCGCTTCCCTTTCGTCGGCCTCTTTCAGATCATTCAGCAGATCGACAAAATCCGCATCATCCAATTCAAACCACTCCGGTATCGCCGCCACCGAGCACCCCCGGCGTTTGGCCAGCGCCTCCCAAATCCGCCGTTTCAACTCCGGGTCCAGAATTTCACGAATTCGAATCATGCGTACATTCTACTTCCTCGGCCGCCGGACTGGAAAAAGTAGTTTTTTTCACCACGGAGGGAAGAGAAGTCAGAATGATGAACGATGAATGATGAAGCAGGAAGCAAGCCGCTATGTAACTGCTCTTCTTTCCTCCTTCATCATTCATCATTCATCGTTCATCATTCTCTTGTCGCTCTTGGCGGCGTTTTTTTTACTTCACCCGCATTGCCGGCGTTGTCTCCACGCTTTCGCTCAGCCGCGCGATCAGTGCCGTAATGGCCGGGTCCATTTTTACCTTGTCATCCAGCGTGATCAGTTTTTCCGACATGTTTTCGATCTTCCACTTTCCTTCCGCCTGCCGCAGTTGCAGGTCTACCCGCCCCAGGTAATGCAGAAACGCCCCCGCCTGGCACACCAGCACTTCCCGGCCATCGCCCGCCGGCACCCGCACCCCGTTCGGCAGCGTCAGATGCGTATGCCCCCCGATGACCACGTCAATCTCCGGCGCCTGTGCCGCCAGCTTCATATCTTCCGGCAGACCAATGTGCGTGATCGCCACCACCACATCCGCCTGCTTGCGCAATTCCCTGGCCAGCCTGCTCGCCGTCTCAATCGGATTGCCATAAACCAGCGGCCGGGAACTCGGATGCTCCACGTGGATAAAACTCACCCCCAAAAACGCCACCTTCACCGGCCCCACCTGCTCAATCACATACGGCAACCCCACCGGTTTGCCATCCGCCTTCGTCGTGATGTTCGCGCACAACACCTTGCACTTGACCCGGGCGATCATCGCCTGCAAGTTCTGAATCCCGTCATAAAACTCCCCGTTGCCCAGCGTCCAGAAATCAAAGCCGATCTGGTTCATGATGGCCACGTCCGCCGCCCCCCGCGTTACCGTACACAGCCGATCCCCGCGCGAAAATTCATCCCCCGCATGCAGCAGAAACACCCGATCCGCTCCCCTTTGCCCGCGAATCTCCTCCACCGCACTGGCCAGCCGCGCATACCCCCCGACGCTCTGCCCGTTCACCATCCGGCTTTCCAATTGCCCATGCACGTCATTCACATGCAGCAACACCAGATGCACCGACTTCTCATCAGCCCGCACCGGCGCAGCCCACGCGATCACCAGTCCCAACACAACCAGCCGGCTCGTTGCACTCCATAACGTCATCGAACATACTCCTTGTCAGACCGACTGATTGTAGCCCCCGGCAGGCTCTTGTAGCCAATCGCGACTGCCGCGGTTTTTCGTAAAGGCCGCCTCATGCCCGATTTGTTTTCGACATTTTCTCTGCGCGGTCATGAATTCCGCAACCGCATCGTCATGCCGCCGATGGTGCGTGTCGCCTCGCAGATGCCCCCCGAAGTGGTGGAAACCCGTGGCCGGGTCACTGATGCCGTCGTCGAACACTACGCCCGACGCGCCCGCGCCGGAACCGGCCTGATTATCGTCGAAGCCACCGCCGTCGATCCCGCCGGCCGGGTCTGGAAAGACGGCCTGAACCTCTTTGCCGACGAACACATCCCCGACCTCGCCCGCCTCGCCCAGGCCATCCACGCCGCCGGCGCCAAGGCCGGCATCCAGCTCGTCCACGGCGGCCCCCAGGCCTCGCCCGGCGTCAGCCGCTGCCGCATCGTCGGCCCCTCCGCCGTCCGCGAATCCCAGGGCAAGCCCCTCCCGCGCGAACTGACCATCCCCGAAATTCACGCCATCGAACACTGCTTCGCCCGGGCCGCCCTCCGCGCCGCCCGGGCCGGCTTCGATCTCGTCGAAATCCACGGCGCTCACGGCTATCTGCTCGATTCCTTCCTCCTGCCCGGCCGCAACCTCCGCACCGACGACTACGGCGGCCCCCTCGTCAACCGCATGCGCATCCTCACCGAAACCTGCCAAATGGTTCGCCAATCCCTCGACCCCCGCATCCTTCTCGGCTGCCGTATCAGCATCTTCAACAAACGCGATTCTGGTTTTTCTTTCGACGATCTGCGCGAGCTGGTCGCCGCCCTCCAATCCACCGGCATCGACCTGCTTCACGTCTCCACCGACGGCGCTTTCAAAGGCTACTTCAACACCCCCCAATCCATCGGCCGCCACGTCCGCCAGATCACCCGCCTCCCCCTCATCATCGCCGGCGGCCTGCGCACCCACGAAGAGGCCAACCGTCTCATTACCGAAGACCACGCCGACTTCGCCGCCGTCGGCATCGCCATGCTCCAAAACCCCGACTGGTCTTGTATTTTTCCCTCTCCCCGTGAGGGGAGAGGGTTAGGGTGAGGGGTGAAAGCAACGGATACAACAGGCATACATTCGCCAACTGCATCCAAAGCTCTCGCCCCTCACCCCGGCCCTCTCCCCTCGCGGGGAGAGGGAGAGAGAAATCCATCTCACCCCAACCCATACTCCTTCCACCTTCGGCTCACCAGCTCCTTCGTCGCCCGATCCATCTCCAATTCCTTAGGCCACACCCTCACCTTCCCCTCCCCCGGCCACTTCGCCGTCGCGTCAAACCCGATCTTGCTTCCCGCCCCTAAATCCGGCGTCGCATGATCCAGAATATCCACCGGCCCATACGCAATCTCGCTATCCCTGGCCGGATCGCAGTTGCTGAACAGATGGAACAGCACGTCCTGCTCGTTATGCACGTCCACGTGCTCGTCCACCACCACGATGAACTTCGTCAGCGCCATCTGCCCAGCCCCCCAGATCGCGTGCATCACCCGCCTGGCCTGGAACGGATACTCCTTCTTGATCTTCACGAACGCGCAGTTGTGAAACACCCCGCTGATCGGCAGCGAATAATCAATGATGTCCGGGATAATCATCTTCAGCAGCGGCAGAAATATCCGCTCCGTCGCCTTCCCCAGAAAATAATCCTCCATCGGCGGCTTGCCCACGATCGTCGTCGGATACACCGGATTCTTCCGCATCGTGATCGCCGTCACATGAAACGCCGGATACCAGTGCGCCAGCGAATAAAACCCCGTATGGTCCCCGAACGGCCCTTCCATCAACTGCTCGTTCGGATCCACATACCCCTCGATGACGATCTCCGCATTGGCCGGCACCTGCATGTCCACCGTCCGGCACTGCACCAGCTCAATGCCCCGCCCGTTGAGAAACCCCGCAAACAACAATTCATCCACCCCCGGCGGCAGCGGGGCGGTCGCCGAGTACGGCAACACCGACTCTCCCCCGAACGCAATCGCCAGCGGCATCTTCTCCCCGCGCCGCTGCCACATCCGAAAATGCCTCGCCCCGTCATGATGCATATGCCAGTGCATCGCCGCCTTGCGCTGGCCGAACATCTGCACCCGATACAGCCCGACGTTCCGATCCCCCGTCTCCGGATTCCGCGTATAAATTCCCCCCATCGTAATGTACCTTCCCGTCCCTCTCTCGCTCACCTTGCTTGCTGCCGCCGCGTCGTACACCTGCCCCGAATCCAGATCCCCGTCCAGCGGCCAACACTGGATGATCGGCAGCCGCGACAAATCCGCCTTTTCCCCCTCCCACACCACCTGCTGACAAATCCCGCTCCGCACCACCTTCGGCGGATATCCCCCGATCTTCAACAACTCCGGCAGCATCTTCATCTTCTCCAGCAGCGTCGTCGGGATTTCCGGCTTGACAAGCTGCTGCACCCGTCCCGCCAATTCCTCCAACCCCTTCGTCCCCAGCGCCAGATTCACCCGGTGATAGCTGCCGAACACGTTGATCGCCGCCGGAATATCCGACCCCCGCACGTTCTCAAACAGCAGCGCCTTGCCCCCCAGCTTCGCCGCCGGCGTCTGATCCAGCTCATGATGCCCATGCGCCGCCGGCGATTTGCTCATCCGATCCGCGATTTCGCTGATCTCCAGGATCGGATTCACCTCCGCCTTCACCCGCGCCAGTTCCCCCTGTTGATCCAGCTCGCTGAGTAAATCCGAAAAAGTTTCGCTTGCCATGGCGTCGGATGTTAAACCTCCCGCGAAAGTAAAACAAATTCCCACTACCCCCCAATGCGAGCGCCCCTCAAAGCCCCGGATGCACATCCGGGGCTCGAATCTCTTCCCGCCCTCCTTCGCCCCCAACTTTTCAACATCGCTTGCGGTTTGGCGAATCGGCAATCCCGCGTCTCGCCAATCCCCCGTAAATCATTGACGTTCCCCCGTTTCATTGGCATATTCTCCATTCCCGAACATCGAAACCACGGCTGGTTTCCCTATTGTCCGAAACTTTACAGCTTTCCCGGCGTCCAACCTCATGCCCAACACCAGCGGAGCACCCCTCGAAGCCGACACCCTCCCGGACAACGCCCCGGACCTCGACTGCTTCCGCAAAGCCCAGTCCGGCGACCGCGCCGCCTACGGCCGAATCGTCATGACTTATCAAGACCGCCTCTACAACGCCCTCCTCCGCCTCGTCGGCAACCCCGACGAAGCCCGCGACCTCACCCAGGAAACCTTCACCCGGGGCCTGACCAAAATCGACACCTTCCGCGGCCAATCCTCCCCCTACACCTGGCTCTTCCGCATCGGCATGAACCTCGCCCTCACCCAGCTCCGCAAAACCAGTCGCCACCGATCCTTCTCCCTCGACCCCCACAACGGCGACGGCCTCCCCTCCATCGACGGCCAGGCCGCCACCCTCATGCATCGCTTCGCCTCCGCCCGAGAAAGCTCCCCCCCGCAACAACTCGAACGCCGCGAACGCCAGCAGCAGGTTCTCACCGCCCTGGGCCGGCTCGATCCCGACCAGCGCGCCCTGCTGGTCATGCGCGACATCGACGGTTTTGACTACCAGCAGATCGCCACCGTCCTCGACCTGCCCCTCGGCACGCTCAAGAGCCGCCTGTTCCGTGCCCGCGTGGCGTTAAAGGACGAACTAACCTCCTATTTGACGGACCCAACTTAAAATGGAAGACCTCCAAGCCAAGTTGTGTGCATACATCGAAGGCGAGCTTTCTCCCGCCGACCGCGCCCAGCTCGAACAGTTTTTAGCCACCGACCCGCAAACCCGCGCCCTGGTTGACGAGCTCATGCAGATGCGCCAAACCCTCCGCACTCTCCCCCGCGAATCCGCCCCCCTCGATCTGGGCGATTCCCTCACCGCCCACGTTGAGCGTGCCGCTCTGTTCGCCGACGAATCCGCCCCCGACGCCTCCCACCCTCGCCGTTCCTACCGCTGGCCGCAGCGCCTGGCCGTCGCCGCCATCGTTCTCTTGGCCACCGGCCTGGGCGCCGTCGTCTATTTCGTCGCCTTACCCCCCGGCTCCACCCAACCCCCCTCGGTCGCCTCCCTGCAAACCCAGCCCCAACCCGAACCCGAAGTAGAACCCACCCCCCTGGCCGCCGTCACCCCGAAGGAAAAATCCGTCGCCGACGCCGACACGCCGAATTTCCCCGCCGCATCCCTCCGCTACCGCGCCGAAAACTTTTCCGCCCCAGCTCCCTCCACACTACCCTGCACGGCTCCCTCCACCCAACCCACCACAGTTCCCGCCACCCAGCCCGCCACCCAACCCTGATCCATCGGCGGTTTCCCGCTTGACCGCCCGCCCGCAACCGCCAGAATAGTCCCCCATACAGTAACCCCGTATCTCATTTGCAAATTGCAAATCCCAAGAGGTTTTATGGCAGACGTGTTAGCGCAAATCGACGAGTTGTCCCGCCAGGCCGACGCCGAACTCCAGACCGTCGCCAGCGCCGCCGAACTCGAACAGTTCCGCATCAAGTTTCTCGGCGCCAAGGGCAAGCTGAAAGACGCCATGTCCCTTCTCGGCCAAGTCCCCAAAGACCAGAAACCCGCCATCGGCCAGCGCGTCAATACCCTGAAAAATCAGGTCACCGCCGCCTTTGAAGCCCGCAAGTCCGCCCTCGGCGCTGCCTCCTCCTCCGCCGTTCTCACCGACGTCACCGAGCCCGGCAAACGCCCCCAGATCGGCAACCGCCACATCCTCATGATGGTCACCGACGAGCTCACCGAGCTGTTCGGCCGAATGGGTTTCTCCGTCGCCTCCGGCCCCGAAGTCGAAGACGAATTCCACAACTTCATCGCCCTCAACATCCCCAAGAGCCATCCCGCCCGCGACCCCCTCGACAACTTCTACCTTCAGGAAACCGAAGGCAAACCCCAATCCGCCGGCGAAATGAAGCTCCTGCGCACCCAGACCAGCACCGTGCAGATTCGCGTCATGGAAACGCAAAAACCTCCGATCCGCGTCGTCATCCCCGGCCGGGTCTATCGCCCCGACACCCACGATCAGACCCACCTGTCCATGTTCCATCAGCTCGAAGCCCTCGTGGTCGATAAAAACGTCACCATGATCGACCTCAAGAGCACCGTCATGCAGTTCGTCCACGCTTATTTCGGCCCCCAGGCCAAGGCCCGTTTCCGCCCCAGTTTCTTTCCCTTCACCGAACCCTCCGCCGAGGTTGACGTCTGGTTCGAAGACCGCCAGCGCTGGATCGAACTCGGCGGCTGCGGCATGGTCCACCCCAACGTCCTCCGCGCCGGCGGCATCGACCCCGAACAATTCTCCGGCTGGGCCTTCGGCTTCGGCATCGAACGCATCGCCATGCGCAAGTACGGCATCACCGACATCCGCTACTTCGTCGAAAACGACATCCGCTTCCTCAAACAGTTCTAACCCTTTCCTATCCCACGACGTAGGGGCGATGCATGCGTCGCCCGCGTTCCCTTTATCGCCACACAAAACGAACCCGACCCGTCCCCAATCCGTCTAACTCATTAATATTCCTAGTTGAAACGCAGTCTCAATTAGCTATACTTTCCTATCGTTCTTAGCGACCCCTGCCGCAGGAGAAGCACATGAACCGAACTTTTGGCGTGACCGCGACGGGCAAGGGCCACGTTTGTCCCCTGACCCAGCTACCCGTAGGCGCCCACGGCAAAGTCGTCTCCGTCGCCGGTGAATCCGAAGTCCGCCGCCGCCTCCTGGAAATGGGCTTCTGCAACGGCGTCAGCGTCGAAGTCATCCGCCGCGCCCCCTGGGCGACCCCATCGAATTCCGTCTCCGCGGCTACCACCTTTCCCTCCGCAAAGAGCAGGCCCAGCATGTAAAAGTCCTCCACCACCAAGGACTAATGACTGATGACTAAGGACTAAACCAAAGTGTCCACCTGCCACACAACCTCCCCTCAAAAAGCCGCTTCAACGGCCACCCTCACTGTCGCTCTCGCCGGCAATCCGAATAGCGGCAAAACCACCCTCTTCAATGCCCTGACCGGCCTGCGCCAGAAAGTCGGCAACTACCCCGGCATCACCGTCGAGAAAAAGACCGGCCGCTGCCAGCTCCCCAACGGCCTCTACGCCGACGTCATCGACCTGCCCGGAACCTACAGCCTCATCAGCCGCTCCCCCGACGAAACCGTCGCCATGGAAGTCCTGCGAGGCCTGCGCCTCGAAACCCCACTCCCCGACGTCACCGTCGTCGTCGTCGATGCCAGCAACCTCCAGCGCAACTTGTATCTCGTCAGTCAGCTCATCGAACTCGGCCGCCCCCTCGTCGTCGCCCTCAACATGATGGACGTCGCCCAGCGCCGCGGCCTGCACGTCTCCCCCGAATCCCTCCAGCGTCAACTCGGCGTCCCCGTCATCCCCATCGTCGGCCACAAACGTCAGGGCATCGACTCACTCAAAAACGCCATCGCCCACGCCACCATCGCCCCCATGCCCGATTGGCCCATCCCCCAGGAGATGAAAGAAGAACTCCAACTCGTCGGCGGCGCACTGGCCATTCTCGACAGCCAGGACCATCTCCCCAGAGACATCCCCGGCGTCGGCTTCCAACTTCCCTGTTGCGCCGACAATCCCGCCGCCGGTCAAACCTGTCCCCCCGGCGGCTGCCGCGCCGACCAGATCCGCCTTGACCGATACAAAGCCATCGCCGAGCGTCTGCTGATCGGCGACCGCGCCGACGACCTCTTGGAAATCTCCCGCCGCCAGCCCGTCGCTTCCCTCCTGGCCTCCGCCGCCCAGCGCATGGGCCGTCTCGGCATCGATCCCATGCAGGCCGACATCGAAGCCCACTACCGCTGGATCGAACACGTCAGCACCAGCGCCACCGCCCCCTCGTCCGAGCGATCCCTCCGCCCGCGCACGCTCTCCTGGAGCGAGCGCATCGACTCCGTTTTCATCCACCGCATCTGGGGCCTGCTGGTTTTCGTCCTGATTATGGCAACGCTCTTCGCCGCCATCTTCTGGGCCGTGCGCCCGATCATGGACGCCATCCAGGCCGGCATCCACTGGCTCGGCGCGATCGTCTCCGCCCGCCTCCCCGAAGGCCCGCTCAAAGCTCTCGTCGATGACGGCATCTTCGCCGGCGTCGGCGCGGTCGTCGTCTTCGTCCCCCAGATCGCGCTGCTGTTCTTCTTCCTGGCCGTCCTCGAAGACAGCGGCTACCTCGCCCGCGCCGCCTTCCTCATGGACCGTCTGCTCGCCCGCGTCGGGCTGCACGGCAAAAGCTTCATCCCGCTTCTCAGCTCCTTCGCCTGCGCCATCCCCGGCATCATGGCCACCCGCACCATCGAAAGCCGCAAGGACCGTCTGGCCACCATCCTCGTCGCCCCCTTCATGAGTTGCAGCGCCCGCCTGCCCGTCTACACGCTTCTCATCGGCACCTTCTTCGCCGGCTACGGCTCTCTCGCCCAGGCCGGCATCATGCTTTCCCTCTACGTTCTCGGCATCGTCACCGCCGCCCTCATGGCCTGGCTCTTCAAGCGTTCGCTGCTCAAAGGCCCAACCCCCGCCTTCATCCTGGAAATGCCCACCTACAAATTCCCCCAGTCCTCACAAGTCGCCCGCCAGGTCTGGATCAACACCAGCGAATTTCTCCGCAAAGCCGGCACCACCATCTTCTGCTTCAGCATCCTCCTGTGGGCCATGACCTACTACCCCCGGCTCAGCCCCTCCCGCCTGGCCCAATGCCCCACCGAAAACGCCCGGGCCGCCGCCCGCCTCAACAACAGCCTCGCCGGCCGATTCGGCCACGTCGTGGAACCGGCCATTCGCCCCCTCGGCTACGACTGGAAAATGGGCGTCGGCCTGGTCGGCGCTTTCGCCGCCCGCGAGGTTTTCGTCAGCACCATGGGCATCATCTACAGCACCGGCAACGACAACGGCACCGCCGATCTTTCCGCCGCCATGCGTGCCGACCGCCACCCCGACGGCCGCCCCGTCTGGACTCCCATCGTCGCCGTCAGTCTCTTGATCTGGTTTGTACTGGCGATGCAATGCATGAGCACTTTAGCCATCGTCCGCCGGGAAACCGGCTCCTGGGGCTGGCCGCTGTTTATGCTCCTGTACATGAACGTCTTGGCCTATGCGATCTGTTTGTCTGTCTACCAACTTGCCGCCCATTTCGCCGGCTAACCCATGTCCCTCTGGCTGCAAAACATCCTCGTCCTCGCCGTCGTTTTCGCCAGTCTGGCCTACATCCTGCGCGAAGCGATCAAGACCCTCTTCAGCCGCAAAGGCAAACTAGGCTGCTGCGACCGCGGCTGCGCCGAGCCGTCCGCCCCCAAAAAAGATCAAATCGTTTTCCTCCCCGCCGAGTTCCTCGCCTCTCGCAAGCGAAAGCAGTAGGGCGCCTCGCGCGCCATGGGCGGTTTTCGGGAGGCCGATGCGCCTCGGTGACGAGAAAGGTTCCTGGTTTATTCCGATCGATGGCGCTGGCGGATGCCGCTGGCGCCGAGGGAGAAGCTCAGGGCGGCGGCGACGAAGTAGAGGATGATCCGCCACTGGGGTACGAAGCCGAATTCGCCCTTGAGGGCGCGATACCCTTGCCAGGCGAGGAATCCGCCGATGATGAGGAAGGTAAACGAAAACCGACTGAGCCACCGTTGCATAAGGGCATTGTAGGTTTTTTGGCGAGGTTGTCACAGTGGTTCCGCTTCGCACGCATTTGATATTTTTCGGGTGTGGCGATTGTGGAGGGGAGGTTTCTGTTCAGCCCCGTCAGGGGCGGCAGGCTCTAGCCCACGGCGTATCAGCCGTGGGAAAACCAGAACGCCAGATAAATCAGCCCCGTAGGGGCGTAAGAGACTCTTACGCCCCTACGGGGCTGATTCGATTGCGGTCATTCCTTCCCCACGGCTGATACGCCGTGGGCTAGAGCCTGCCGCCCCTGACGGGGCTGAACAGAAGTCTATCCTCCGTAAGCGTTACACCCCATTTTTCCGAAAGGGTGTCTGGTGCTTGCAATCAGGACCGGGGGTTTATAGAATGCCGGGCTCTTTGTTTGGAAGGATTGAGGATAAGCCAATGCCACGCGTATGCTATTTTACCGGTAAGAAGACCACGTTCGGCAACCAGAAGACCCATCGTGGTAAGGCCAAGTATCTTGGCGGCGTCGGGACCAAGACGACGGGGATCACGGCCCGCACGTTCAAGCCGAATATCCAGAAGGTCCGCGCGGTCGTCAACGGCCGGATTGTCCGCATCAAGGTCAGCACCAAGGCCATCCGCTGCGGCCTGGTCGTCAAGCCAGTGAAGCGTCGCTACGTTAAGCCCGAAGCGGCTGCGACGGCGGCCAAGTAACGCCCGGCAACATCAGGAAAATCAAACCGGAAACGCCCGTGGCAACGCGGGCGTTTCCGGATTTTTTTTGCGCCGCGCACGTTGGCGGATTCAATTTCATTGTCGCTTGCGGGGCGACGTGTTGTTTCGTCAAGAAGAAGTGTCGCCTTGCAGGCGACGGCGAAACGATGTGGTTGGCGCGCAAATTGATCCGCAAGAGTGTGGCGGTTGACGGGTGTTGCGCCGCGGGCAATCCCAAGGGCACTTGAGGTGGGGGGCGGATTGCAGTACAACGGCCCATCATGGCCGATCAAAAAATTTCCATTGAACAGGCTCGTCATGTCGCCAAGCTTTCGCGGCTGGCGCTGGACGAGGCCCATCTGCAGCGGTTGACGGCGCAGCTCGCTTCCATTTTGCAGTACGTGGACCAGATCGGGCGGCTGGACGTGGCCCGCGTGGAACCGCTGGCGCAGTGCGCTGCCGCTGCACAACGTCCTCCGGGAGGACGAGGTGCGGCCGAGCCTGCCGCTGGAGAAGGTTTTGATGAACGCCCCGGACACCGACGGCCCTTATTTCAAGGTGCCCAAGATTCTTGGCGCCGACGAAGATTCCGTCGGCTAATCACTGACTCCTGACGACGGACCATCCATGCTTCCCTACGACACACTTCTGGCCGCCCGTGACGCGATTGCTTCCAAAAAGATTTCGTCGGCCGAGCTGACGCAGCAGATTTTGTCGCGTATTGACCGGCTGGAAGGGCAGGTGCATGCGTTCAACACGCTGCTGCCGCAGCGGGCGATGGAGCGGGCCAGGGCGGTGGACGAAGGCCGGATCACCGGGCCGCTGGCGGGCGTGCCCATCGCCATCAAGGACAATCTCTGCACCACCTACGGCACGACGACCTGCTCGTCAAAGATGCTGGAAAATTTTCGCGCTCCCTATGATGCGACGGTGGTGCAAAAGCTGGAGGCGGCCGGGGCGGTGATCGTCGGCAAGACCAATCTGGACGAATTCGCCATGGGTTCGTCTACGGAGAACAGCGCCTTTAAGACCACGCGCAACCCGTGGGACTTGTCCCGCGTGCCCGGCGGATCGTCGGGCGGATCGGCGGCGGCGCTGGCGTCGGGAATGTGCTGCGCGTCGATCGGGTCGGACACCGGCGGATCGATCCGCCAGCCGGCGGCGTTGTGCGGGGTCGTGGGGCTCAAGCCGACTTACGGCCGGGTCAGCCGCTATGGGCTGGTGGCGTTTGCCTCGTCGCTGGATCAGATCGGGCCGTTCGGGTGGACCGTATCGGACGCGGCGCTGTTGATGAACGTCATTGCCGGGCATGATCCGATGGATTCGACGTCGGTGCCGTCGGCGGTGCCGGACCATCTGGCGGAGATCGACCGGCCGATCAAGGGGCTGCGCATCGGCATCGCCAGGGAATACCAACTGGCCTCGGGGATCGATCCCCAGGTGAAATCGGCCATTGATGCGGCGATCAAGCAGTATCAGGATCTGGGCGCGGAACTAGTGGAGGTGTCGCTGCCGCATACCGAGTACGGCATTGCCGCCTACTACGTCATCGCCCCCTGCGAAGCCTCGAGCAACCTTGCCCGCTACGACGGAATTCATTACGGCCACCGGACGCACAAGCCGGTGGAGGATATTGTAGACCTGGTTTCCAGGAGCCGGGCCGAGGGCTTCGGGGACGAGGTCAAGCGTCGGATCATGATCGGCACCTATGCCCTGTCCAGCGGCTACTACGATGCGTACTACGTTCGGGCGTTGAAGGTGCGGACGCTGATCAAGCAGGACTTTGACCGGGCGTTTGAGAAGTGCGACGTGATTTTATGCCCGACGTCGCCGACGGCGGCGTTCAAGGTAGGGGAAAAGACCGGCGACCCGCTGCAGATGTACCTGTGCGACGTGTTCACGGTGACGTGCAACATCGCCGGCATCGCCGGCGTGTCGCTGCCGTGCGGGTTTACCGGCGGCGAAAAACCGCTGCCCATCGGCTTGCAACTGCTGGGTCCGACGTTCTCGGAGCCGAAGCTGCTGCGGGCGGCGCGGATGTACGAGGCGGCGACGCCGTGGCATAAGCAGCGCCCGGCGATGTGACGTGCGTCTGAATTAACTCCCACGTCAATAACTTCGTTTCGCCGTCGCCCGAAGGGCGACGTGTGTTTTCGTCAAGACGAGCATCGCCCTTCGGGCGACGGCGAAACGGGGCTGCGCACGCACGACTTGATCGAGAAACGTTTTAATCGGCGGGGCTGAAGTAACTGCGAACCAAGTCGCGATAGGCGTCGGGAATAGCGCCGTGATGTATGGCGTCGAGGGCCGCCGCGCGGTCGGCGGGCCAGTGGTCGGTGGACCAGGGCGGCGCGTTGGCGTTGCGGGAGGATGAGCCGGCGGATGCGGAGCCGTTGTTGCCCGCGGCGGCGTTGGTGGCGACGCCGTTTGTGCCGCCGGCGATGTTGCCGCCGGTTGTGCTGGGCGGGGACGCTGGTGCGGCGGCAGACGGGCGCTTTTGCGGCGTGGGCGCGGCGGAAGTTCGTCCGAAACCCAGGCCGCCGCCGGAGGGGTCGGCTGCGCTGGATGAGGTGGAGCTTGCGCCGGACGAAGCGGATGCCGCGGCCGTTGTATCGCTCGGCTGGCTGTCAGAGGAAACGCCCCGGGGATGATCCGGCAGGATGCGGGCGACGGTTGTATTTGAAGAAAAGGTTGGCGGCTGCAAATCCAGGTTGCGGGCGATGGCGGATTCACGGGGCGAGAGGAACGTCGGCGTTCCGGTGACGTTGGCGGAACAGACCGGCAGCGAGGGGATGCCGGCCAGCGTCAGCACCAGCAGAACGAGCAAGCCGACGCCGCCCCAGGCTCGCACGCCGAGACGGTGCAGGATCAGCATGGAAGGCGACAGGGTGCGGCAGCGGGAGTCGGCCAGGGCCATGATGGTGGATCGCCAGGGATCGGGGGATGTGCTTGACCGCAGGGCGAGTGCGGTGCCGAGCAGGTCGGAGAGCTTCAGCTGACGGTCGGCTTCGAGGGCGGCGGCGAGCAGGGTGGGTCGGGTGAGCCATCCCCGGAGCGTGCCGGCAAGGGCGGACAGACTCAGAACGAGCAGGATGGGTGTGAGGGCGGGTTGGCGTTGCCAAAGCAGGATCGGGACGAGCAAGAGAGCGGGGAGGCATCCCAAGGCTATAGTCAAACCGATGCACTCCAGCGTGTGCAGGGCAAGCAAGCGGCGGTGGACGGCGCAGGAAATGGTCGGAGGGGGAGGCCATGAGGATATTGTACAGGGTGGGGGGAAGTTTCTCTCTATATGACGAAAGAAGCCCCGGATGTGCATCCGGGGCTTTGAGGTATCGGATAGGGGTCGGTTGGTTTATTCGACGGTGACGCTCTTGGCGAGGTTGCGGGGCTTATCGACGTTGCAGCCGCGGGCGACGGCGGCGTGGTAAGCGAGCAGTTGCAGCGGCACCACGCTGAGCAGCGGCTGGAGGGCTTCGGGGGCATCGGGGATGTAGACCACGTGGTCGGAGTAGCGGCGGATGTCGTTGTCGCCTTCGGTGGCGACGGCAATGATCTTGCCGCCGCGGGCGCGGACTTCTTCGATGTTGCTGATGACCTTGTCGTACTGGGTGCCGTGGGTGGCCAGGAAGACCACGGGCATGCCTTCGGTGATGAGGGCGATGGGGCCGTGCTTCATTTCGGCGGCGGGCATGCCCTCGGCGTGGATGTAGCTGATTTCCTTGAGTTTCAAGGCGCCTTCCAGGGCCACGGGGTATTGATAACCGCGGCCGAGGAACAGCCAGTTGTTCCGGTCACAGAACTTGCGGGCGATGTCCCGGGTGACCTCGCTCTGGGCCAGAACCGTCTGCATTTTTTCGGGGATATCGCACAAGCCGGCGATCAGCTCCTGGAACTGCGACTGGCTCATGAACTTTCGCCGCCCGACGTACAAAGCCAGCATCGTCAGAACGGCGCACTGGCAGGTGAAGGCCTTGGTGCTGGCGACGCCGATTTCCGGGCCGGCGTGGAGATAGATGCCGGCGTCGGTTTCGCGGGCGATGGTGGAGCCGACGACGTTGACCACGCCCAGCGCCAGAGCGCCTTTTTCCTTGGCTTCGCGCAGCGCGGCCAGGGTGTCGGCGGTTTCACCGGACTGGCTGATGGCGACGACGACGGTGTCTTCCTCGACGATGGGGTTGCGGTAGCGGAATTCCGAGGCGTAGGTGCATTCGGTGACGACCTTGGCCAGGTCTTCCATGAGGTAATCGCCGACGAGGCCGGCGTGCCAGGCGGTGCCCTGTCCGGTGAGGAGGAAGCGTTTGGCGCGGTTCAGCTCACGGTTGAAGTTGGACAGGCCGCCGAGGACGATCCGGCCTTCGCGGGGCTCGGCTCGGCCGCGGAGGCAGTTGGAGAGGGCGGTGGGCTGCTCGAAGATTTCCTTGAGCATGTAATGCGGATAGTCGCCCAGTTCGTAGGCTTCGAGCTTATTTTCCAGTTGGGAGATGACCGGGCTGACGGTGATGTCGTCGATGGTCATCGTGCGGAAGCTGTCGGGCCGGAGGACGGCCATTTCGTTGTCATTAAGGTAAATGACCTGTGCGGTGTGTTCGACGATGGCGCTGGCGTCGGAGGCGACGATGTATTCGTGCTGGCCGACGCCCACGATCAGCGGGCTGCCCTTGCGGGCGACGATGAGGGTGTCGGGTTCTTCCTTGCAGACGACGGCGATGCCGTAGGTGCCTTCGACTTCGTGCAGCGCCGCTTGGACGGCGCGTTGGAGGAGGGAGACGCCTTTGGGGATGTGGTTCTTGGCCTTGAGCTCGGTGTAGAGGTGGCCGATCAGCATGGCCAGGGCTTCGGTGTCGGTCTGGCTGACGAATTTGTGGCCTTTGTCGGTGAGGAGCTTTTTCAACGCGGCGTAGTTTTCGATGATGCCGTTGTGAACCAGGGCGATACGGCCCAGGTCGTCGGTGTGCGGGTGGGCGTTAACTTCGGTAGGCGCGCCGTGGGTGGCCCAGCGGGTGTGGGCCATACCGACATGGGCCTTGGGCAGTTCGTCTTTATTGTTCAGGGCGCTTTCCAAGGCGCTGATTCGGCCTACCGCCCGGCGAACGTGGAGCTGACCATCGGCATCGATAACGGCGATGCCGGCGGAATCGTATCCGCGGTATTCGAGCCTTTTAAGTCCTTCGATAAGAAGGGGTTGTGCAACTTTTCGGCCGACATAGGCGACAATGCCACACATATTTAAGTTCCCCGAAAAAAATGCTTTACCAACCGAAATGCGTTGGCGGAAACAGCCCAGCCCCCATATGCTACAAGTGTAACTCAGGACTGGGACTCGGCAAGTCTAAAAGAGACGTGATAAACTAATCGGTTATATGGACCTGTTTCAGGACGTTCGTCGCAAGAATATAGATCGCGTGGCGCCGTTGGCGGCCAGGATGAGGCCGCGGACACTGGCGGAGTTTGTCGGACAACAACATTTTCTCGGACCTGGGAAGCTGTTACGGCGGATGCTGGAGGCCGATCGGCTGACCAGCGTCATTTTTTATGGGCCGCCCGGCACCGGGAAGACGACTCTGGCCCAGTTGATTGCGACGTATACCAAAAGCCATTTTGAACAGGTCAACGCGGCGGGCGTCGGGGTTAAGGAAGTCCGCCAGATACTGGATGCCGCCAAAGAGCGGCTAGCCAACACGAGCAAGCGTACGGTACTGTTTTTGGATGAGATTCATCGGTTTAATCGGGCTCAGCAGGATATCTTGCTGCCGGACGTTGAGTCTGGAGAAATCCTACTGGTGGGGGCGACGACTGAGAACCCATTTTTTGCGGTGAACTCGCCACTGGTCAGTCGCAGTCAGATTTTCCAGTTCAGTTCGCTCAGCGAGCCGGATATCCGGGGGCTGATTCTCCGGGCCAGTCAGGATTCCGAGCGGGGTTTTGGTTCGCTGTCCATCCAGATCGATCCTGAGGCGCTGGACTTGTGGGCGACCATGTCCGACGGCGATGCCCGCCGGGCGCTGATGGCGCTGGAAGTGGCGGTGCTGTCGCAGCGGCAGGAATCGGAGAACAAGCCACAGGAAAACGCGCCGCCCTCGTCCATCCACATCACCCTGGACGTGGCCGAGCAGTCGATTCAGCGGAAAGCCATCGTCTACGATGCGACCGGGGACGAACACTACGACGCGGCCAGTGCCCTGATCAAATCCATGCGCGGCAGCGATCCCGATGCGGCGGTGTACTGGGTGGCGCGCATGCTGGAAGCCGGGGAAGACCCCCGCTTTATCGCGCGGCGTATCGCCATTCTGGCCAGTGAAGACATCGGCAATGCCGACCCGCGGGCCATCATGGTGGCGTCGGCGGCGTATGATGTCGTTGAACGCATCGGCATGCCGGAGGCCCAGCTTACGCTTGCGCAGGCCGCCATCTATATGGCCACCGCGCCCAAGAGCAACGCCTCGGCCAAGGCGATCTGGGCGGCGATGAAAGACGTGCGCGAAGGCCGAACCGTGCCCGTCCCGGTGCATCTGCGTGATGCGCATTACCAAGGGGCCAAACGCATGGGGCACGGCGCCGGTTATCAATACGCCCATGATTTTGCCGGTGGATTCGTCGAACAAGACTACCTCGGCGTGGATAAAACCTATTACGAGCCGACGGATCGGGGCTACGAAGCTCAGATCGCCGAGCGTTTGCGGCGGCTGAGGAATCAGCAGGCGGATCCTCCCTCGGCCGGCAATCTTCCTCCCTCTCCCCGCGAGGGGAGAGGGCAGGGGTGAGGGGGGAGAACATCGCATACGACTGGCGAATGTACGCCGGTAGCATTCGGTGCTTTCGCCCCTCACCCTAACCCTCTCCCCTCGCGGGGAGAGGGAAAAAGAGGAAGCAGGGGTGAGGGGGAAAAGAGATGGATATGAAAAGCAAAACCCAGGTTCGGCAGGAATTGCGATCGGTGCTGAACGCCATGAGCGAGGCGGATCGGCATCAAAAAAGCCTGCTGGCGTGCGGGCTTTTGCTGGACAGCGAGGAGTTTCATGCCGCCCGCGTCGTCATGTTGTATCTGAGCATGCCCGACGAGGTGGACACTTCGCCGCTGGCGTTGCGGGCCTGGCAGGAGGGCAAGAGCGTGGTTGTGCCCAAGGTAAGCTGGGACCAGCGGCGGATGATGCCGGTGGAGATCCACAGCTTGCAAGCCAGCATGACCATGCCCCGTCCCGGGCTGCGCGAGCCGATGGCAGGCCAACCCATCCCCGTGGAGTTTATCGATCTGGTGATCGTGCCCGGCCTGGGCTTCTCATCCGAGGGCGCACGCATCGGGCGGGGGATGGGGTTTTACGACCGTTTTCTTGCCCAGGAAGGTTTTGCGGGGTTGGCTTGCGGCCTGGCGTTTGAAGACCAGGTTATCCAAGGTTTGCCCACGCTTGACCACGATGCCCTACTTCATATGCTGGTGACGGACCAGTCGGTAAGAAGATTCGGGCCGGCCAAGGGACAAGGACGAAGGGGTGAAAGGGCGAAAGGACGAAAGGACGAAGGGGACTGTGTGTCTGTTTCCTGAGTCCCTGGCCCTGGTTTCTGTTTTGAACGGAGTTGCTTGTGAAAGTTGCGCGTAAGGGCGTCAGCCGGGCGCTGGCGGTGGCGTTGACGTTGGTTGTGCTGATCGGGGCGGGCAGTTACCTGTATCGGGCCAAAAAGAAACATTCGGCGATGGCGATGGAGCCGGCGACGACGCCGGTCGGTCGCGCCGAGACGGTTGAAACAGTCGTCACCGCGGTTCCGGCGACGCTGCCGGCCACCGCGCCGGTGGCGAGCGTGGTTCCCGCCACGCTGCCGACGACCCATCCGGCAACGGCGCCGACGACGCAGGCTTGCGGCATCGTGGCCGAGGCGCGGGCCAGGCTGGATCGAGGGGAATTGCTGGGGGCGAGGGCTTTATTGAACGAGGCGATTGTTGCGGGGCAATTGAGCGAGGCGCAAGACGCCTCCGCCAAGCAGTTGCTGGGGGAGATCAACAAGACGGTGATTTTTTCGGATCGTCGGTTTGCGGATGATCCGTTCGGGAGTGCCTACGTGGTTCGGTCCAGGGACACGCTCCAGAAGATCGCCAACGCCCACGACACGACGGCCAGCCTGCTGGCCAAGGTGAATGGGATTCGCGACGTGCGGCGGCTGCGTTCGGGGGTGACGATCAAGGTGGTGAAGGGGCCGTTTTACGCGGTGGTTTCCAAGCGGAAGTTCACGTTGGAGCTGTATCTGGGTTCGCCGGGGGAGGCGGGGTCGATGTTTGTGATGAGTTTGTCGGTGGGATTGGGCAAGGACGATTCCACGCCGACGGGCAAGTGGATGGTGGAGCCGCATAACAAGCTGAAAAATCCGGTCTATTACAACCCGCGTCCGGAGGGCGAGCGGATCATCCAGGCCGGCGATCCGAAAAACCCCCTCGGCCCCTACTGGATCGGGTTAAAGGGGATGGAAGGTCAGGCCATGGGCAAGATGTCCTACGGCATCCACGGCACCATCGAGCCGGATTCCATCGGCAAACAAGCCTCGATGGGCTGCATCCGCATGCGCAACGAGGATGTCGCCATCGTCTACGACCTGCTGGTGGAAGGCAAAAGCGTCGTTGTGGTGAAAGAGTAGAAAGAGACGGGGGACGTTTCAGCGAGAGTCTATTTTTTGAGTCTTCGTTTCGCCGCCGCCCGCAAGGGCGGCGTTTTTGTGCGCGACAAGAAGACGCGCCGCCTTGCAGGCGGCGGCGAAACGAGGGATACGGTTGTTCAATTCACGGGTACAACCGTTCGAGTGGCGTTGCGATTGGTTTGCGTGACGCCGGATCGGTCGAGAATAAAAGCGGCACGACGTTCGGTGGCTAAGGTGGCGCTGGTTGTTCCCGCATTGCGCCAGCCTTGCAAGAGAATGTAGCAGGTGAAGGAATCGGAACGGGTGGTGATCAGGTTGCTGATGCGGGTGAGGACGGCAAACCGCTGCTCGAAATCGTTCACTACGCCGTCGGAAGGGGAAAGGTCGAATTGGGCGGCGGTAAAGTCGGTGGACGTGGGATCACCGAGGGCGTAAGCGAAGCGGGGATTGCCGCTGGTATAGGTGAGTTGCACGGCCGTGTATGCGGGGATGGCGTTGAGTTCAAAGATGCTAGTGAAAGGACCGTGGGGGGCACCGGTGCCGTCATTGACGTCGCGGAAATAAACGATGGCTTTTGCCAAGGCGACATTATCGGTAGGGTTGGAGGCCATGGGTAGCATGGCGAGGACGGGCCAGGGGGCGGTGTTGATATTAATCAAACCTTCAACGGTTGCCGTGTCTTCGTTGGACGTAGGTTCGTTGTTGTGATTGGCCATGTTGGTATTGGTGACGGGGCCGTTGGCAACGGCTTGGAGGGCGCCGCCGGCATAGGTCGTAGGAGCGGCGGTCGTTGTGACGTTGGCCAGGGGAATATTGGGGAGGAAATCGCTATTGGGGCTTTGAACGGTGAAATAATCAAAAAGCCGCATGGCCCAGTGATAGCGCCAGTTGGCGTAAACGGCGGTGTAATCGCCATTGGGGGTAGTCAAGGATAAATCGCTGACGGGGCAGAAGCGGCCGATTTGCTCGTTGGCGTCGTCGGTGGTGTCGGTGTCTTCCGCGAAAGCGCTGTCGATGCTGACGCTGTTGAGTTCCAGCGGGGTATTGATGTTGGTGGTCCAAACTCGGTAGGAACCGATGAACGGAACTTGGAGAATATCGCCGTTGCGGGCGAAACCCCCAAAGGGGAATTGATTATTCGTGGCGGCAACGGGATTCAGACCCGGCCACAGGCTGTTGATTAACTGGATGGGAAAGGTGACGGGGTAGCTGGCGAGGGTATTGGCGGAACCCAAGGTGACAGCGGGTCTACCGGCAATACCCGTGGCCCAGGCATCCTTATCGTCCGCATTGTGTGCCGCGGGAATGGCCCATGTTGCCGTGTCGGTGCCTTGATGGCGGGAACCAGAAGCAGCGTTGGCGTCATAACGCCCGGGATAGACGAATCGCCACCCATCTGTTCTACGGACGTAATGCCAGGCGGTGATAATCTTGCCGTTGGGGTTTGCAACGTCGGGGTCATTACTGGGGATTGTGGGCAATCCGGTGAAGTCAAAGGAATCGACGGGTGCCATGGAGGTTGGGTCCGTAGTGGGGCGCAGTAAGACCAGTTCCTTGCCGGCGGCCTGATGAAGGGGGACGACGATTGCGCCAGTTATCGCCCCGGTGGCCGCCAATTGCGATCCCTTGGGGCGATAAAGGGCGTTATTGCCAAGGTTTTCAACGAGCAGCAAGCCGGGGTTACCACTCGACGCGGCCGGGATCGTAGTTCCGGCAAAGGTGAAAATGGGAGTGACGGTAAATCCGGGCGAGGGGTATCCGGCGGCTGCGGAGGAACGGTCAATAACGGCCAGTTGCCATCCGTTCAGCGAAATGATCTGAGGATAAGGATTGCAGAGTTCGATGGCGTAGTAGCCGTTAAGGTTGGCTCCGGTGCCGGGATTGGTGGCGTTGTCGTTATTGGCATAGATTTCGGTCAGGAATGGCTGGGGTTTGACGGGATAAATCGTAACGTTTACCGAGCCAATGCTGGCGGTCAGGGAAATCTGACGGGGTCTTACGGTAGCGAAACTCGCGGCAGCGCTGTCACGAAGCCCTTCGGCATTGGCGGCAGCAATGGCGGCGCGGAGCAAAAGCTGCTGATCCTGTGGGAAGTAGACGCGATTCGGTGTGACGAGCGGATCGCGTGGGTCGCGCAGTGATGAGCGGAACATGCGCTGGACGTGGGCTGCGCTGGTGGCAGCGAAGGGCGAGGTGGAATTGAAATGGTTGCCATCATAGGTCATGGCCGCAGTGGTAGTTCCGCCAAAAGGAGTACCGGTGGTCGCCGGGTTGTCGGCCATGACATTCCAGAAGCCTCGCCAAAGTTCACCGAAGGGCGCTGTGTTGATGGAGGTCTTCGGGGCCGGCTTGTTAGCGGTGGTGTAATCGGGCATCAGGATTTGGTTGGCTAGGAGGGGTAAGGGAGTTTTGATGGTTGCCAGCGACGAAACGGACATGGCGCGGGCGGGAGTCAGGTTGGACAAGGGGTTGCGGGCGACCAGCAGAGGGCGAATGTGGGGAATGCCCGAAGTAAGAAACGCATCATAATCAAAGTTGTAGCTGAACCAGTTGGCAAAGTTGGCGGCACCGTACGTGCCGGTGGTTGGGACGCCTTTGTAGAGAGAATCGTTGCCGGCTGCCGCGTTGTAGAAGCAATTCTCGAGGGAGGAACGGGAAGCATTGGGATTGACTAAGAAAAAGCGGTTGGCCAGGGCGATGGAGTCGGATATGGAGAACGGGCGATACTTGGTTCCGGCGAAGATGTAGCCGGGGTTGGTGAGCCGGCGGGACATCTGGGAATAGAGGGCGTCGCCTTGGGAAATAAAAGAAAAGTCAGAGCGGAGAGTTCCAGTGTCATCGACGGGAGCCAGTGGCGAAGTCAGTGGCGCAGTGGTTGTGCCGCCGAAGCGGTATACATTCAGGTTGTAGATCTCGTTGTCCCGCGAAGCGGCGCGGAGCAGTTCGTAGAGGCCGATGTTGGAGGGAAAATAACCGTTGTTGGGCAGGGAGCCGGCGGCGGTGAATTGGCCGGCGGCACATTCATGATCACGAGACCATGCGGTATTGGCATTGATGGCGGCATTGTTGTCGATGACGCGGACGGCGGCGTAATAGGTGATGCCATTAATGACGCCCATGGGAAGCTTGACCAACCCGGCGTCGGCGATGCCGTCGCCGTCGGCATCGGCGGCGGGGAAGGGGAAGGGTGGTGAAGAACCGTCAGGATTGGTCAGAGTTGTGGTGAAGGCGGAATTCCAGACCGTTAAGGCAGGAATGGTACTGCCGCCGGCGGTGGTGAATGTTGTAGGCTGAAACCGCCATTGGGATTTATCATTTCCCGGAATGACAGTGCCGCCGAACGGAGAATCAAATTGAAGCGTTCCACCCGTTCCGGTTTGGAGGACAGGCCAATTTATCGTCTTCCAGTAAACGGCTCCGCCTGCCGCGGTCGTCTTTGCGGGAATGCGATCCGCCAGCCAAAGGTCATCGCGGCAGGAGTCGTAGTTGCGATAGTTGGCCGAGGCGGGATTGCGAAAGGACGGCGTAACACTGGAATCGAAAAGTCCGGCCACGATGGAGGATTTGACCACGTTGCAGACGCCTTCCAACAGCAGGTCCACTTCCGTGTTGTTCGCGTGCTGGACGGCGGTGGTGCGGTCGTTACGGGCGGAAGAAATGAAGGCGGTGCCCATCAGGGCCAGCAGCACCAGAAGGGCGACGACGAGGATCATGATCGAGCCTCGGCGGGAAGAAAGCGAGTGTTTCATGGTGTGATCTCCAGCAGTGCGAGCCGGTAACGAGAGAAGAAAGTTTTCAGGGCAATTGGAAAACGTACTCGAACGTTTTTCCCTCGGCCAGCCGGCCGTTGGGGTCTTCGATGGTTAAAATAATCCGGATCATCTTGGGCAGGGGACATCCGACGGCATCCGTATCCGGCCCCCAGGCGCAGAGGTAAGTGCCGGTAGTACTGGTTCGCTCACAAACCCTGGAGCTTGCCGGTACGCCGTAGGAACTCAGCGTATTGGCGGCCACTGTGCCATCGGCGTTCAACCGTTGCAGGCCATACCAGCGAATTTTCTGAACGCTGCCGACGGTGTTGGTGTCGATTCTTGAATCTCCGTCGAAGTCGCCGGCAAATTCCACGATAAATTGGGAGCAGTGGGCCAGAAAATAAGGCGTGGTCCGGGCCGCCTTGGCGCTGTCCAGCGGACGAACCGGATACGGATCACACCAGAAGCGGTACGTATAATTGTTCCACCATGAGTTGGTCGGGTTGGCGGTGATGTAATCGCTTAAGTTGGTCCGATCTGTATCAATCGTGCTGCCTCCCAGATCGTAGCGGGAAGATTGAACCAGTTCCCCTGTGGTTGCTTTAGTGTTGACCGTCACCGGTATCTTGATGGCAGCTCCAGTATTCACGTCAAGATAGGCTTCGCTGATGGAGCTGGGCGGCAGTAGCAAGATGGCCGACCGCCCTAACACCCAATTGCAGGCGTAATAATTGTTCGGGTTTGGTGCGAGCGAGGTGTCTCCCGGGTATGAAAAATCCGCGCTGACGGACGCGTTTTGCTTATTGGCTATGCGCAAATGCGAGAGGGAAATCCACGCCTCATTGCTGGTCAAAGAGGAGATGAATGCTGGGCTGGTGCCCGTTTGCCGGCGGAAGAAATTGCGGCTGTAAAAGCAGAATCGATCAGTTCGGAAGTTGCCGCTGACGCCTGCTTGTTCCTGTTGCCGGTTCAGGTAGACGGGATTCGCTGTTAATCCCGCGTTATATTCCGATTGCAATACGATGAAGGGCGAGCCGGAGGTCACGGCCCCGGCGAAGTCGTTGGCCAGAACGGCATGGGCGGCCTGGGCATCGCGGGTGGCGTCGGAGATGCTTTGAGCCGCGCCGATGGTGTCGGAGGTGGATTTGAAGATCTGGTTCACCCCCAGCATGATGATGACGGCCAGGGCGGCGGCGATGACCACTTCAACCAAGGTAAAGGCGCAAACTCCCACCCGGGAAGAGGGCTTGGCGGAATGAAGTTGCGTAGTTTGGGATGGGGTCATCAGGCGAACCTCAATTCACGGGAATGAAAGTGCTGTAGACGGCGATATCCTGCGCCGGGCCGTCGTAGGCTGGTGCCGTACGGCCTAGGATATAGGCGGTGGCGCCGTTGACGTTTTCAGTCGTCGCATCGGCTATGTCGTAGCCGGGCATCAGCTCCCAAGACGTGCCGCTTTGGTTTCCGACGCGGTAAATACGGCCGTTATCCAGCACGATAAACGTGCCCTCTGCGACAGCATTGGCGCCAGCGCCGGAGATGGTCGCGGTATCTGGGCTGGCTGTCCCGCCATCAGCTAAGGTGACCGTGATGTTTCTGCAGGCAAGGTTGGTCAAGGGAATGGTTGGATCTGTAAAAGAGGAGCCGGTACGCACCCGCGCGACAATAACGAATACCTGGGCATACGGAGGGCGCGAGTTGTCTCGCCGATAAAGGGCTGTCCACGCATAACGGGGGTCGCTGGAAAGAATAAGGTTGCCGTTGATGGCGTTCCAGAGCGGAGTGGAAGACAGGACGGGGGTGACGTTGACGCCGGTGCCGGGCATGGTGGTGTCGGAGGCGACGGCGGCGAGGCAGTTGACGGCTTGGCGGGCGACGGCGGCGGCGGTGACGTCATCGGTGCTGGACTGGGTCTGCTGGATGGCGACGGGGAAAATCGCCGAGATCATGATGAAGCCGATGCCCAGGATCATCACCGCGAAGAGGATTTCGACGAAGGAGAAGCCGGAAGAACGATTTGCAATTTGCAATTTGCAATTTGCAATTGAAAGTCGGGGAATATGGCGTTGATCATCCCCGGTGGCCGCGTTGGAGGCCATGCCCGCGATTTGGCACTCCCGAAGGTTGGGATCGCTATGAGTTTTCAATTGCAAATTGCAAATTGGAAATTGCAAATCCATATCATTCTGCCTTGAAGAGGGTGCCGTTGTAGCGGTTGATTAAGACGGGGGTGGCGTTTTCATTCAGCCAATCCTTAGGATTACTGTTGTTTTGAAACGTTTCCAGATCAAAGAGAACCAAGGCGATTTGGGGTGCCAGTGATGTACCCGATAATACCATTGCCGTGTCAAGAAAGCGGGGAGTACTTCCAGCAATTGAGCCGGTAAAAGTGTAATTTACGTTGGGCAAGAAACGCCCTGACCCATCAAAGAGAACGACAACCGGAGTATAGGTGATGTTTGGTGTATACGTGACACCCGATGCCGGAGGGCTGGGGATAAAGTAGTAAGGTGCCGAACTGCCTACCGCGCTGCCGACGCCTACTCCTGCTGGCAAAGGTAGTACGTCCGTATTGTCTGCAAAATCAAGTGCATAGGGCGAGGTCGGGGTTCCCCCCACGAGTGCCACGTTGATCTGGCGTGTTGAGAAGTCTTGATAGACCACTACGCCACGAGGGATTTGTTTAGCGATGGCATTATTGCGCGCCTGGCCGAGCATGGCGGCAACCTGGTTCTGGGCGACGGCCACCGAGCGGTTGCCCGTGATGGCCCGGAAGGCGCTGACCGCCATCGCGAACAGCATGACCATGATCCCGATGACGATCAGCAGTTCGGTGAGGGTGAAAGCCGTGGGATTTGCAATTTGCAATTTGCAATTTGCAATTGGAAGGCGGGGGGATGTTTCCTGCCTGTTCAATTGCAAATCGGCAATTGCAAATTGCAAATGGTTCATTTTTATGGTCATGGTCATTTCCCAAAGGAGTAGACGTTGTCGTCGCCCTTGCTGAAATCGCCATCAGGGCCGGCGGAGGCGAAGAAGGGGCGATTGACGACGCTGCCGGCGGTTCCCGTAGTGGTAATGGTCGTTGAAACCCCGCCCACGGTCACGCTCGTCAAACCAGTTGCCGGGACGAAGATGATGGGGTTTTGCCAAGCATCCAGCAGGACGGGAGGATCAAGGGCCGTACCGGAGGCGTTTCTCATGACCAGGTCCGTCGGTAGTTTCTGGAATGCCGATTTATTGGCGGGAATGGAAGTGATCATCTTCATGGCGAGTTGGGTATTTCTTATCGCATCGGAGACAAAGCGATTTGAAGTGACAGTTCCCCCTGCGGATACGTCTCCGGGGTTCGAAAGCGCAGCGGAAGGCGTGAAGGGAATGTTCCAAAAGTCTTCGCCGGTAGTCCCAATGTGATTTGGGGTGGTATCCGTAACGCTCGAGTTCCAATACCATTTGGGTGGGTAAGTTGTCAGCCTGGTTCCTGTATTTAATTCCGCCAGCATTGACTGGGCCGCGGCCAAGGTGGTTTTGGTGGCCTGCACGGCGGATGCGCCGGCGATGGCGTTGTAGGCCACCACGATGATCCCGAGAAGGACGGTGATGATGCCGATGACGGCGATCATCTCGACCAGACTGAATCCGGAACGTGTTTTCCTGCTGCGATGCATCACGATGACTCCTTGCTCGGTCGATGAATTATGCGCACTGTCCAGCCGGGGGATTTGCAATTTGCAATTGCCAATTTGCAATTGAAATACGGGGGACGCCCCCTGCTTCTTCAATTGCAAATTGCAAATCGCAAATTGGCATTGCAAATTCTCACTTTCCCGTAACTTCATAGCTATAGAGGTTGTCTTCCCGGCTGGAGAAACGGCGGTCGGGACCAGCGGAAAGAAAAAACGGCCGCGGCTGGGGGGCCATGCCGACGTTGGCAAAATAGGGCGGCAGAAACACGATCGGGCTGCCCCAGGCGTCGCGGAGGGTGGTCTGGTCGTAGTACAAAATGGGCAAATCGGCAAACGAACTGTCGGCCAAATCGCGGCAGCGTCGCAGGGCCTGAAGAAAATCCTGGTTGTTCTGCCGGGCGGCGGCCTGCAAGGCCGGTTCGGCAGTGACCGTATTCGGATCGATCAGCGGGGCGACGGGCGGATACTGCCCGGCGTTCCGCTCGGCGTAGCGGGCCATCCATCGGTCGAGCTGGACGAGCAAATCGCGCGTGAACTGCTCGGCCGAGCGGTCGCGCACGTGCCGGGCCAGCGACACCATCAGGCCCAGGACGATGACCAGCACGGCCAGGGTGGTGAGGAGTTCGATGAGGGTGAAAGCCTTGGGATTTGCAATTTGCAATTTGCAATTTGCAATTGGAAGGCAGGGGGATGTTTCCTGCTTCTTCAATTGCAAATCGGCAATTGCAAATTGGCATTCCTTCTCGTTCATTTGAAATTCGTGATGTCGTCGCAGTCTTGGATATAGGATAGCTTGGCCGCGGAGGCGTTGCCGGATGAATCTACCGGGCCGAAATAGCCGTCGGGGCCGGCGGACCAGAGCAGGTAAGGGCCGGTGAAGCTGGAGGGGGTGACTGTACCGCTGGTGCTGCCGGTGAGAAAGGCTTGCATGGTTGTGGCATTCCAGATGCCACTGTTATCGCTAGAGTTGTAAAGGGATGTGGTGGAGCTGGAGACGTAGCCGTTGGCGGCATAAATATTGGGTTTGGGATTGCGGGCGGGGTAGTAGAGGATGGGATTGTTGAAGCGATCGAGGAGGACGGAGGAGTTGTCGGCCTGGGTGGTGGTGCTGCTGCCATCGGCTCGGAGGGTGAAATTGGGGTATTTTTGAGAGAGCTTGAACTTATCGGGCTGGAGATAGGGGCCATAGACGCGGCCCTGGGTGCTGCTGCGGGTACGGAAACCAAAGCCGTCGTAGCCGTCAACGGTTGACTGGCCGGGGGCCATCAAGGCCCAGCAGAGAATTTGAGCGCCGTAGGGATTGGCAAGGGAACCGTCGCGGGTTGCGCTGGTCAGTCGCGGGTAATCGCCAAAGTCGGCCCGGTAGGCTTCCAATGCCGCCGAGATCATCTGCAAATCGGCGGCCACGCGATTCCGCTCGGCGGAGCGGTAGCCATTGATAATGGCGGGCAGGGCGATGCCGACCAGCAGGATGATGATCCCGATGACCGCGATCAACTCGGCCAGGGTGAAAGCCGTGGGGGGATTTGCAATTTGCGATTTGCAATTTGCAAATGGAAGGCAAGGCAACGTCCCCTGCTTCTTCAGTTGCAAATTGGCATTTGCAAATTGCAAATGCCTCTGTTCACTTGACGCTGCCGAAATTGGTGATGTCATCGTCGGTTCCATATACGCGATCCGATCCTGCGGAAATGAGAATGTAGCCGTCTTTTTGTCGGGGAGTGCTGGAGGAAATGGTGAAGTTGGTGAAATAACTTAGAGCTTGGTATGGGTAGATGCTGCTCGAATTCAGTGTGCCTCCGGCTCCAAGGGCCTTTAGTCCATGCTGCGGGTATGTGGCGGACTTATAGCTGGACGAGGACAACGTCTTGCTGACGCCGATGTTGTTGGTGGTGTACCCGATGATCTGGTTGAGATCGTATTGAGCTCCACTGCCTGTAGCAATGATACCGGTGGCGCCGGGTTTGGCGCGCAGGTAGAGGATGGGCATGGGGTCGGGATAGCCATCGACATATTCGGGAATAATTGAATCAGAGGCACCGCCTGGAAGGGGGGCCGAGTCGTCAAAAAAGTGGCCCGTTTGATTGTTTCCGTTGGTTGGGTCAGCTTGCCACGAAAGTGGGTTGGCATCGGCATAGGGCTGGTAGGTCTTGTTCGTGTTAGTGCTCTTATTGAGGCAACGGGGACCTTGCCCTACAAGAGAGGGATCATAGTTAACAGTCCCACTATTAATTTTAAGGCCGCCGCAAAGGCCGAGAACCAGATTTTCAGCCATGGTGATATTGGTGGCGTTAGACGTGACAAAACCTGTGGTGGAAGAATTGGTTGGCAATGTAATGCTGTAGACCTCGCTATTGAGCAGGGGGCCGGGATACGCCCCGAAATCCTGCTGGTAGCGTTCGATGCCGGCGGCCAGGGAGGAGATCAGGGCCTGGGTTTTGGCCGAGTAGCCGGCTTTGCGAACCGAGCCGACGACGGGCAGGAGGATGCCGACGAGGATGGCGATGATGCCGATGACCGTCAGGAGTTCGACGAGGGTGAAAGCCTTGGGATTTGCAATTTGCAATTTGCAATTTGCAATTGAAGAAGCGGGGGACGGCGCCTTGCCTTTCAATTGCAAATCGGCAATTGCAAATTGCAAATCTTCTCGTTCGCGTGTTTCCGTTTTCTTCATGGCGTGGTCCTATTTTTTCGCCGATCCGCCGGAGACGGACTGGATGAGGGTGATCATGGGGGCGAAGAGGGCGATGACGATGAAGCCGACGATCAGGCCGAGTATGACGACCATGAGGGGTTCGAGGATGCTGATGAGCGAGCCGACGAGGACGTCCACGTCGCTGTCGTAGTTGTCGGCGATCTTGATGAGCATTTTGTCGAGGTCGCCGGTTTCTTCGCCGACGTCGACCATGTTGACGACGATGGCGTCGCAGACTTTGGTGGCGCGGAGGGGGTCGGCCATGGATTCGCCTTCGCGGATGGCGTCGTGGACCTTGGTCAAGGCGCGCATGTAGACTTCGTTGCCGCAGGTTTCCTTGGTGATGTTGATGGCGTCGAGGATGGGGACGCCGGCGGAGATGAGGGTGCCGAGGGTTCGTGTGAAGCGGGCGATGGCGGTTTTGGAGAGGATGCCGCCGAGGATGGGGATTTTGAGTTTGGCGGTGTCGGCGATGAGTCGGCCGGTGGGGGAGAGGTTCAGGGCGCGCATGAGGATGAAAAGGGCCAGGGGAACGCAGAGGATGTAGGCCCAGCCGTAGTCGTTGGCGAACCAGCGGCTGACGCGCAGCAGCAGCTTGGTGATGTCGGGCAGTTCGGTTTTGAAGTCGAGGAAGATTTTTTCGAACTTGGGGATGACGAAGATCATGATCATCGAGACCACGCTGATGGCGATGGAGATGACGACGGCGGGATAGATCATGGCGCCGATGACTTTTTTCTTGAGTTTGGCGGCCTTTTCCATGAAGTCGGCCAGGCGCGAGAGGATGAGGTCGAGCACACCGCCGGCCTCGCCGGCGTTGATCATGTTGATGTAGAGCTTGTCGAAGGCTTTGGGGAACTTGGCCATGGCTTCGGAGAGGGAGCCGCCGCCTTCGACCTCGTCGGAGACGCCGCCGATGACGGCTTTGAGCAGGCCGGGGCGCTGCTGCTGTTCGAGGATTTGCAGCGAGCGGAGGATGGGCAGGCCGGCGTCCTGGAGGGTGGAAAGCTGGCGGGTGAAGGTGACCAGTTGTTTCTGGGGCACGCCCCCGATGGCGATGGGCATCTTGCGTTTGCCGGCGGTGTCGGCGGTTTTTTTGGCGGCCTTCTTTTTACCGGATCGCTCGCGGACCTTGGTGGGAAAGTGTCCGCGGCCGCGAATTTTGGCGACCGCCTCCTCCTGCGAGACGGCTTCGATTTCGTCCTTGACCTCCTGCCCGGAGGAGTTCATCGCTTCGTACTGGTAAAGGGGCATGGGTTGCTCCGTCGTTAATGAATTCGGCCTTCGTCGGTATTATGCGCGGTGTCCAGTTGTGGGATTTGCAATTACCAATTTGCAATTGAAAGACAGGGCACATCCCCTCTATTTCATTTGCAAATTGCAAACCGCAAATTGGCAATTCCTTACGCGTCTTCCATGATCGTTTCGCGGACGACTTCTTCGATGGTGGTGACACCGTCGTAGATGGCCATCAGACCGCTGTGGCGGAGGCCGCGCATGCTGCGTTTTTTGGCTTCGACGCGGAGCAGTTGGGTGGAGGCGTGGTTGATGATCATGTCGCGCATGTCGTCGTCGAAGGTCATGATCTCGTAAAGCCCCTGGCGGCCGCGGTAGCCGGTGTTGTTGCAGTTGTCGCAGCCCTTGCCGAAATAGAACTTTTGCCCGGCTACGTCCTCGGGGCGGAGTTCCAGTTCCAGAAGCTGTTCTTCGGTGGGGGTGTACTGTTCTTTGCACATCGGGCAGATCTTGCGCACCAGTCGCTGGGCGATGATGCCTTCGAGGGTGGCGGTGATGAGGAAGGGCTCCAGGCCCAAGTCGAGCATACGGGCGATGGAGCTGGGCGCGTCGTTGGTGTGCAGGGTGGAGAAGACCAGGTGGCCGGTGAGGGCGGCCTGCACGGCGATTTCGGCCGTTTCCTTGTCGCGGATTTCGCCCACCAGGATGACGTCCGGATCCTGGCGGAGCATGGAGCGAAGGATTCGGGCGAAAGTCATTTCGATGTCCGAGCGCACCTGGCATTGGATGATGCCGTCGATGTCGTATTCGACGGGGTCTTCGGCCGTAATCAGCTTGCTGGACGGGTCGTTCAGTTCGCGCAGGGCGGAATAGAGGGTGGTGGTTTTACCGCTGCCGGTGGGGCCGGTGACGACGACGATGCCGTTGGGCTTGCGGATGAGCTGGCGGATGACCGTCAGGTCGTCTTCGCGCATGCCCAGTTTATCCAGGTCCAGCGAGCAGTTGGAGCGGTCCAGCACGCGCATGACGACCGATTCGCCGAACATGGTCGGCAGCACGCTGACGCGCAGGTCGATGGGCTGGTTGTTGACGTTGAGCTCGATGCGGCCGTCCTGGGGCAGGCGGCGTTCGGCGATGTCGAGGTTGGCCATGACCTTGATGCGCGAGCTGATGGCCGGGGCGATGTGCGACGGCGGGGGCATCATTTCGTACAGCACGCCGTCGATGCGGTAGCGCATCTTGAATTCGTCTTCGAAGGGCTCGAAGTGGATGTCGGAGGCGTGGTCTTTGATGGCCTGAAGCAGTACGAGGTTGATGAGCTTGCGGACGGGGTTGGAATCGGCGGCTTCCTTGAGGGATTCCAGATCGATGGATTCGCCGCGGTTTTTCAGCCCCTTGAGGACGGCATCGCTGTTGAGTTCGCCGAGGATTTCGCCCAGACTTTCGCTGGCGGTCTGGTAGTGTTTGCTGATGAGCTTTTCGATCTGTTCGGTATCGGCGATGAAGACCTTGATGTTGTAGTTCATCAACGACCGCAGGTCGTCCAAGGCGCGGAAGTTGTCGTAGTTGGCGATGGCGATGGTGAGCTGCTTGGTCTCCTTATTGAACTCCAGGGGCAACACCTTGTTGGCCGTGGCCAGTTGTGCGGGGACGGCGGCGATGGCTTCGGGGGCGATGGTGCGGTTTTCCAGGTGGATAAACTCATAGCCGCGTTGGGCGGCCAGGGCGATATTCAGGTCGCTTTCCTTGATGTAGCCCAGATCAAGGAGGATGTGACCGACGGAGCCGCCTTTGCTCTTCTGGAAGGAGAGGGCTTCAACGACCTGCTCGCGGGTGACCTTGCCCATCTTGGTCAGCACCCGGCCGATGGGCCGGCCTTGGAGCTGGTCGATGGTGGGCATGCCTGCGGAGACGGCCGGCTTGGCGGCCGGCTTGGTGGCCGGTGTCGCGGGCTTGGCCACGGTCGGGCTGGCCGGTGTTGGTGGGGTGGTGCTGGACATCAGAAGCTGTTACCTCACTTTTTCCCGTGGAGCGCCGCCATGCGGGCGCGATTTTTTTCGATCAGGGCCTGACGTTCGGACTCGCTGGGCGGGGCGGCGCTGGTCGGGCCGGCGGGGGACTTGGGGGCGGCCGGATCATTGCCTTCGCCCTCATCTTCTTCGCCGCCCTGCAAGTCGGAGCCGTCTATGGCATGGCCGGCCCGCTTGAGGCGGTCGATCATGCCGCCGGGGTTCTTGCTCTTGTCGATGGCCTCTTCGGCGCTGATGCGTCCGGCGTTGAAGTGGTGCCAGAGGTTGTCGTCCAGAAGCTGCATGCCGTAGCGTTTGCCGGTCTGGATTTCCGAGTCGATGCGGAAGCTCTTGTTTTCGCGGATGAGGTTCTGGATGGAGGGGGTGACGTACATGAATTCGTAGGCGGCGATTCGGCCTTCGACGTCGGTCCGCGGGCACAGGGCCTGGGAGAGAACGGCGATGAGGTTGTTGGCCAACTGCACGCGGATCTGTTCCTGCTGATCGGTGGGGAAGGCGTCGATGATGCGGTTGATGGTCGAGGCGGCGCCGGAGGTGTGCAGGGTGCCGAAGACCAGGTGCCCGGTTTCGGCGGAGGTGATGGCGGCCTGGATGGTGGCCAGGTCGCGCATTTCACCGACGAGCATGACGTCGGGGTCTTGTCGCAGCGCCCGGCGAAGGGCCTCGGCGAAGTTGGGCACGTCCACCCCCACCTCGCGCTGCACCACGATGCTCTTTTTGTGCTTGTGGTAATATTCGATGGGGTCTTCCATCGTGATAATATGGCGGTCGAAGGTCTCGTTGATGTAGTTGATCATGGCCGCCAGCGTGGTCGTTTTACCGCTGCCGGTCGGGCCGGTGACCAGAAAGATGCCGCGAGGCCGCCGGCAGATCTGGCGGATGCTCTCCGGCAGGCCCAGGTCGTCGAAGGTGAGGATCTTGCTGGGGATTCGTCGCAACACCAGCGAACACATGCCCTTCTGTTTGAAGATGGCGACGCGGAAACGGGCTTCCTCGCCGTAGGCGAAGCCGAAGTCGCCGGAGCCTTCTTCCTCGAATTCCTGCTGGATGCGCTCGGGGGTGATGGCCTTCATCATCGCCATCGTGTCCTCGGCTTCCATCACCTTGGTTTGCAACTCGCGCAGGTGCCCGTGGAGACGGAGTGTCGGAGGACGGCCCACAACCAGGTGCAGGTCGCTGGCGCCCCGACGAACGCAGGTTTCGAGCAGCCGATCAATTTGAATGGTAGCCATAGAGATTTAGGGACGAATTATGAACGACGAACTATATAGCAAGAAAGAAAACCGACTTTTCTTTCCTTCTTTATCATTCATCGTCCTCGTTCATCCCTTCCTTTATCCCGTGACAATTCCTTCCACCTGAGCGACCTTGACGATTTCCTCGGCGGTGGTGGCGCCGGAGAGGATTTTAAGCCGACCGTCGCCCAG
Organism: uncultured Phycisphaerales bacterium; assembly: GCA_963841305.1. Classification (GTDB taxonomy): domain Bacteria; phylum Planctomycetota; class Phycisphaerae; order Tepidisphaerales; family Tepidisphaeraceae; genus CAWJBR01. Next base: position 2,117,564 of record CAWJBR010000002.1, read on the forward strand.
AAGGCTCTTCATTCCGCTGGCCAGGGCGGCCTTGCGGATATGGTTGCCGGGGGCGCGTTTGAAGGCCAGTTCGCGAATTTCGTTGTTCAACTGCATCATCTCGAAGATGCCGATCCGGCCGCGGAAGCCCGTCCCGCTGCAATAGTCGCAGCCGCAGGGCTTGTAGAGGGTGCGGCCCTCGAGGTCTTTGTCGCTGATGCCGGCCAGTTTCAGCCAGTGGCGTTCGGGCTCGGTATCGGGCTGCTTGCACTTGGGGCACAAAACGCGGATCAGGCGCTGGGCCAGCACGGCCTGGATGGAGGAGGCGACCAGGAACGGCTTGACGCCCATGTCGATCAGGCGGGTGATGGCGCTGGGGGCGTCGTTGGTGTGCAGGGTGGAGAAGACCAGGTGGCCGGTGAGGGCGGCCTGGATGGCGACTTCGGCCACTTCCAGGTCGCGGATTTCGCCCACCAGGATGATGTTGGGCGCCTGGCGGAGCATGGCGCGGAGAATGCTGGCGAAAGTCAGGCCGATGGTGTCGCGCACCTGGCATTGGTTGATGCCGGTGAAATTGTATTCCACGGGGTCTTCGGCGGTGATGATCTTGCGATCGGGCCGGTTCAGCTCGTTGAGCGCGCCGTACAGCGTGGTGGTCTTACCGCTGCCGGTGGGGCCGGTGACCAGGAAAATGCCGTTGGGGCGTTTGATGATCTTCTGGAAAGCCTTGTAGTCTTCTTCCTCAAAGCCCAGGTGCTGGATGCCGATGCGCACCGAGTCGGGGCGGAGAATACGCAGCACCACCGACTCCCCGTGGTAGGCCGGCAGCGTGGAGACGCGGAAGTCGATCATCGCCTTGTCCACCTGCATCTTGATCCGGCCGTCCTGGGGCAGGCGTTTTTCGGCGATGTCGATGCCGGCCATGATCTTCAAGCGGCTGATGAGCGGGCCTTTCATGCGGATCGGAACCCGGTCCCGCTCGACGCATTCGCCGTCGATGCGGTAGCGCACGCGGATGCGGTCCTTCATCGGCTCGATGTGGATATCCGAAGCCCGGCTGCGCACGGCTTCGGCGATCATGGCGGTGGCGAGCTTGATGATCGGGGCCTGGGTGGGGTCGTTGCTGATGTCGTCGTCCTCGGCGACGGCCATTTCGCTCTCGGTGCGGTCCACCGAGGCCCGCAGGCGGTCGATGGTTTCGTCGCGGGTCTTGTCGATGGTGCTGGCGGCGGTGGTGTTGTACAACTCGTCGAGGATGGCCTTGATGCGGCCCTTGGGGGCCAGGACGGTCTTGATGTCTTTGTTGAGGCGGAAGCGGATGATGTCCAGGGTTTCCAGGTCCAGCGGGTCGTGGATGGCGATGCGCAGTTTGCCGCCTTCCATGCCCAGCGGCAGGATCAGGTGCTTGCGCATCATCTCGTCGGGAATCAGGTTGACGGCACTGGCGGGCACGGAGTTCTTGTCCAGGTCGAAGTACTCCATGTTGTGCTGGGCGGCCAACGCCTTGCAGACGTCGGCTTCGGTGCAAAGACCGAGACTGACCAGGGCGTCTCCGATACGTAGTTTTTTCGCGGCCCCGGCCTCCAACGCCTTGGCGACGTCGGCGGCGCTGACGATGCCCCAACTGACGAGAATTTCACCTAGGTACCGCTGATGTTTTGGCACGGTCTGGATCCAACCCAAAGTACAATCCGGACTCCGGACACTTTGTCCGACCGATTGGCCAAGAAAAGACGGATGGCCCGCAGTAGTGTAGCGATTCTTCACAGTGACCTCAAGGCATTCTTCGTGCGCGACGCCGATTATCCAGGGCCATCGCATTTAGGCTAACAGGGCTTCGATGAGGAATTTGCGACTCCAGCCGCAGGACTTTTGCTTAATCCGCAGGCTCGTCTTCATCGGTTTGCCGTTGTCTTTCTTAATCTCCCACCGCTTGAGCTTGTTGATCGCGATCCGCCGCAGTCGCGAGAAGTTCTCGGCCCCGTGCTTGATCCGCAGGCGGCACTGATCCTCGTTGAGGCTCACGTCCAGTTGCCAGTGCAGCGTGTTTTCAATGCCCCAGTGCCGCCGGATCGCCGCCGCGTGCAGCTTGGCGTCAGTCCCCGGATGGCTGCTGATGAAGTACCGCCGCTCCACACTCACCTTCCCCTCCAAGTCCCCCAAGTCCCGCCGCGTCGATTCCACCACGACCAACGCCGCCAGACCCGGCCAGGCCGAGAGCAAATCCTCCCCCAGCCAGTCCACCTCGTCGGTCACCCACACCCGCCGCTTCTCGATCCGCCCGTGGCCGGCGTCGTCCTGTTGGTCATACCCGTGACGCAGGGCTGAAAAACCGTCCAGGACCGCCTCGTCCAGCAACGCCTTGACCTTCCGGTGCAGGGTGGGCTGGTTGTCCTTGACCGCCAGGATGTAGCGGCCCTTTTGCCCGAGGATCTGAGCGGCGATCTCCCGCTGGCAGCCCATCGCATCGATCGTCACCGTCGCCCCGGCCAGGCTCAGCATCGCCAGCAGCTTGGGAATGGCCGTGATCTCGTTGCTCTTGGCGTCGGTGGCCAGCTGTCCCAGCACCACCTGGTTTTGCGTCGCAAAGGCGCTGACCATGTGAACGGGGGTCTTGCTCCAGGCATGCCTCCAACTCCGCCGCAGCGTCTTGCCGTCCACCGCGACGAACAGGCCCGCGCCGTCGCCGACCAGCGTGGCGGTCCAGTGGTTGAAGGCCTTCTCGAACGCCAGGGGGTCGAGCAGGGCGAAGAGGCGGTCGAAGGTGTCGTGGCTGGGGATGCCGTGGGGCAGGTCCAGAAAGGTCTGGAGCCATTGGAGGTTGCCCCATCCCCACGCCTCGACCGCCGCCCAACTGTCCGATCCGCACAGCACCGCCAGGATGGCGATGCTCAGGACGTCGTCGAGCCGGTGTCGGGCGTTGGCCGCACGCGGGTCGTGCAGGCCCCGAAAAAAGCGCAACAGTTCCTGGGTCGCTTTGGCGTCCATGCGCAAGCTCCTTGGGTGAAAAATGGGGATGTGCTGCGAAGCTTCGCGACCGTTCCCCCACAGTTTACCGCCCCCGTTTCAATCGCGCAAGCCTAACATGCGCCGAACATCAAATGCGAAGCCCCTGGCCGATTATCCTTGAGGCACTCCCCCGTCCAGGATATGCAGCAGAACCTCCACGGGCGCGTCATCCAGATCGCCCGCGTCGGCCGCCCGGACCAGGATGGATTTGCATTCGGCCAGGGACAGGGCCTTGCGGTAAGGGCGGTCGGTGACCAGGGCGTCAAAAACGTCGGCGACGGCCGTGATCTTCGCCAGCAGGGGAATCTGGTTGTGGCTCAGCCGGTCGGGGTATCCCGTCCCGTTGGGCTTCTCGTGGTGCCAGCGGACGATCGGCAGCACGTCCTTGAAACTGGCCAGCGGCTCCAGAATTTCATAGCCGATCACCGGATGCCGCGACATCTCCGCAAACTCCGCCTCCGTCAGCTTCGCGGGCTTGTTGAGAATCCCGTCGCGAATCCCGACCTTCCCGATGTCGTGGACGATGCCCCCGATCGCCAGTGAATGCAGGGCTTGCTCGTCCAGATTCATCCGCCGGCCGATCTCCGTGCTCAAGTCGCTGACCCGCTCGACGTGCCCGCAGGTGTAGTGGTCCTTTCCTTCAATGGCGTTGGCCAGGGATTTGATCACCGCCGAGGCGTCTTCCGCCGAGACGTGAAATTCGCGGTCGCGGATGGCCTTGCTCAGCCGCCAGACGATCTCCTGCTGCGTGGCGTTCTGCCGGATGCAGTCGTCGGCGCCGGCGCCGAAAATTTCTCCGACCGACCCGAGATGCTCGTCCAGGGCGGCAAAAACGACGGGCAGCCTGCAGCTCCGCTTGTCGAACTTCAGCGACCGGCATAGCTCCACGAAGTCCGCCAATGGTTCACCCGTTGCCAGCAGGAGCAGGTCGATCGATGAGTCCAGGCGGGCCTTGACCAGCGCCTGAAGGGGCGTGGAAACGCGGGTACATACCCAACGGTTGGCGTCCAGGGCGGCAGCCAGTTCCGCCGTCCGATGAGGCTGACCCACTAATATCACGTGAGCAACAGAAGCCTTCAACTTATACACGAAATTCTCCTTGGCGATTAACCGAACGTCCCTTGATGGGGTCAAAGGGCGGTGGGCACTAAAACTATCGGCAGAACCAAGGAAGCTTTTTAGAAGAATAATCCCAGCGCTTTTCCTCCGCGGGAGGCTTCGGGGAGCGTTGTGGGAAAAAAGCAAAATAGAAGTTGAAAAGAAGTTTAAGAGCGGCTATGATGTGTCCATTCCGCTTAAAAGTGGAAACGAAAATAGTCGTTGGCCCTCCGCTCCCCGTCGTCGGGCGCCCTCTCGGCGGCGGGGAGTACTAAAACTCGATGCGGTTGCCCGGCCGCTTATTTGCGGCCGGCAACCGCGGGGCGTGCGGCTCCTTTTGAAAATTTTGTCGTGCCGAAAAGTGGAGGCGGGAACCCGATTTTCCCGGATTTAATTTGCCGGTTCTGCGGATGTATTGTACCTAAGGTTCGTGTAATGGGGCGTGGGACGGTTGCGCGTCGAGGTGGAATTCCGATGTCCGTGGTCAGGGTGTTTCACGAAAAATACCGGGTGGTCAACCACCCCGGGCCGTTGCGGTCCGAGGTCGGGGATCGGTTTCGTTACAAGATCGACCACGACCAGCGGGTCATTTGGGTTGATCCCGATGTTCCGCTGATGGATCGTCCGATGCTTTACGCCCGGGCGGTTGCTCAGGCTTGGGTGGAGCGTCGGCGTGTGATGAATGAACTGGTGTGAGGTCGGAGGGGGCCTGGTCGCCGTGATACTCCGGGGCCGGACGCGAGGCCGCGGCGTGTGCGGCCTGTATCTGTTGGACCAACTTGGACCAGGATCCACCGGGAAGGCTCGCCTCGGCGATCCGCCGGATTTGCCGGTTCTGGTCGTTTTCCGAGGCTTCGGAAAACATCACGATCGCGGCCCCGACCACGAGCCACTTTTCCTTCCCGCCCACGCGTTTGGCTCCCTTTTCCAAAAGCTGCACGAGCGGTTCGGGCACGGTGAGGTTGTATTTTTTTTTCGGGACCATGGCGCGGCCGTGTAAAAGTGCGAAATGTTCACACTGCTTAAAAGCCCTAACAGAAGCTCAAAACTTCCGTAACACTTCCGACGTGGCGACGGTTAAGTATGTACACCCATATCGGGGGTCGGTCAAGAAATAAAATAATTTTGCGCCGCCCCTGCGGCTTTCGTGGCCGGGCGGGCGGATTTTATTTGACCTTCAAAGAAGGAAATTCTATAGTATTAAACTTCTATAGAGGAAGCAAGAAGGCAGCCTGCCTTCCCGCCGTGAAGGGCTTGGGATCGCGCTCGGGTCTGTTTTGCCAGGAGGATACGTGTTTTTACTCGGCTTGTTTGCGGGGATCGCTCTGAGTTTATTGGGGGTTTGGACTCCCATTGCCTTTGTCCGGCGGAAGGAAGGGCCTTGCCGCCATCATTCCGCGCACCGGTTTTCCGCCCGGTCATGGGATTTTCACGCCGCGGCGACGCTGCCGTCCCTTTGTCATGCCGACCCTCTCGATTCACAAAGGTATGACCATGCCAACGCTTAAAGAATTTTCACGAATTGCTCTGGTTGTCGGAATTCTGTTGGCGTTGCGGTGGGTCGAGCAAATTACCGTGCTGCCTGCGGGTGTGATCTCGACTTCCCTGAAGTCGCGGGTTCTCCCGGCCGACGAACCGGGTTTTGGCGTTGACGAGGGAGCCGTTCCCGACAGGGCGCATCGCCGTCCCGCTTGGGGCTGCAACCAGACGCCTTGACCCTCTCGCACCCCGGATCGGCCAGGCCTGATTCTCTGCCGAACACGGATAGGACAGGGGAGGGCACGGGATGGCTGGCTGCCCGGCTCCCGGCCGCCAGCAGCGGCACGGTGCTGGATGCGGCGATTCTGGCGATGCTGGTGGCGGCGGGATTGCTTTTGACCCGCCGGCGGCGAAACCGACTCGGCCGGCCGTCAATCGTTGCAAGATTCCTGATTGCAAAAGGAGAGCCGCAGGTATGACCTTGGTTGCCGGCCAAAACTTGAGCGAGCTTTTCCCGACCCGGGTGGAGGCGGAATTCGAATCACTTGCCCTGGATCGGGTGCGCACCCTCTCTTTTCTTCCCAGTACGCTTTCGGTGGTCAGGAAATTTCAGGAACTAAGGAAAGATCCCGATGCGGACTCTAAAGCCTATCTTCGCGTGATCGGGCTGGACAGTGCGTTGACCAGCAAGATGATCAGCCTGGCCAACTCGCCGTGGTTTGGTATACGCAACAGGGTGACCCGGCCCGAGGTGGCTTTCAACCTGCTGGGAATGAACACCGTTAATGCGCTGATTCTCAGTTATTCGCTGAATCTGCTGCATAACCAGCTTCGACTGACCGTGGCCGAATCACGACAGCTCTGGCTGGCCTGCTTGTTTAAGGCCGTGGTGGCCAAACATTACGTCTCCACTTTTGACAAGTCCCTGGCGGAAGAGGCTTTTGTTTGCGGGATGCTTCAGGACATTTCCCTGCCGGTGATGTATTCCGTCGCCCGGGAGCGGATGTCCGATCTGCTCGAAGACTCCAGCATCGACTGGCGGTATCGCATGTGGAAGGAACGCCAAATGTTCGGCCTGGATCACGCGGAACTTGGCCGCATGGTTGCCCAGAAATTCGGCCTTCCGGAACTGTTCGTGGATGCCATCGGATTCCATCACGACCTGCCCCGGCTTCAGGCCCTGCTGAAAAGCTCCGTACTCGCGGGCGGCATCTATCTGGCCGGTTTCTTCCCCCATGCCTGGGGCCATTGGAACACCTCCGACGCCAACAGCGCGAGAACCTTCTCGTCGGAATTGCTGGCTTCGACCGCCCATGATGACAGCGCCTTCCTCTCTGGGGCGTACACGGAGTTCCAAAACCATTGCAATTGTTTCGAATCCGAGCCCGACGAAGGCCGGACTTTCCTTGCGCCGTTTCTGTCGGTCCTGGTGTGATTGAGACGGCCTCAAGCCTTTCACATCACCGTGGGTTGCGTGGATAGATAAAGGCTGAGCATTCCCCGGTCCATTTCGTCCATGTCCACCAACCGGCCGGCCACGTCCACGCAGTCCGACCCGGCGGGCTGCACGCGGACCACCGTCATCCAGCCGGTCCACTCTTGTTTGGGGCGAAGGCACTGGCCTTTGTAATCCACGAACGGCCAAACCCCCGCATACGCGGGCAACTCCAGGCGGACGCGAATCTGGTGCTCGGGACGCAGGTCTTTTTCCCGCGTGCGAACCCGCACTCCTCCGGCAGACAAGTCCACGATCTGCCCCAGCGACTGCGCCGATCCACGGCCGTTATCCCAGCGGCTGATCCGCATCGTCTGTTTCTCCAGACTATGCCGACGGTGTGACCGCCGCTCCGCCATCACGGCTTGAGAGCCGTCTGCTGCCGATTTGCCGCTGTTTCGTGCCGATACCATAGCTTCCCCAGTCGATCAAGCCGCAGGCTTACGCCTCGCTTATCACAGGTTTCCTCTCCGCTCTTTTCAATATACCCCATAATATCGGGCTTGCACGGCGAATTTTTCGCAGATCCGGGGATGTTCCGAAATTCCCCAATGGAAAACCGCCGGACGTCGGATGCGGGAAGGAGAGGCATCCGAGATACCGGCGGCCCTATTCGGCGGTCGCGCAAAATTTGCTTTGGGCGCATTGGGATTCACCCCGGCGCCTGGCCTACTGTGCCTAGGCGGCCAGCGGCTGGGTAGACAGGTAAAGGCTGAGCATTCCCCGGTCCATTTCGTCCATGTCCACCAATCGACCGGCCACGTCCACGCAGTCCGGCCCGGCGGGCTGTACGCGGGCGACGGTCATCCAACCGGTCCACTCGCGTTTGGGCCGCAGCGACTTGCTTTCGTGATCGACGAAGGGGCTGATGCCCGCATAAACCGGCAGTTCCAAGCGGACGCGAACCTGGTGATCGGGGCGGAGGTTTTTCTGGCTGGTGCGGATGCGCACGCCCCCGGCCGAGAGGTCCACCAGTTGCCCGAAGACCTGTCCCGGCTGGCGGTCCTCATTCCAGCGGCCGACGGAGATGTTCCGCTGCTCCAGATCATGCCGACGGTGGGCTCGGCGTTCCAACCCGGTCGGTTCGGCAAATTCGGGGGCGGTTCGAGAAACATACTGTTGATGAAGCGTCGTCATGGCGTCCTTCCTTTCCTGTTAAGATGGTTAATCTGCACCATCTGTATCGGCGTGTTAGTTTGGGAACTTTTGTTAAAATGGAGAAAATAAGATGGATGGGGAGGGATTACTTTATTGGACGTTTATTGGGGGGGAGTGGTCAGTGGAACTGGTTTCAAAACCAATTTGTAGCACGGGCATCTTGCCCGTGCCTTTGATAGACAAAGCCCAATAACGGCAGACACGGGCTGGAAGCCCGTGCTACGGGGAGTTTTGAAACCCATTGTAGTCAGTAGTCGGGATGGTGGGTTCGTTATTTATCACGAAATGCGGGTGGGGGTATCAAAAAGGGGGGAAATTTTGGGTTCGTTCGTTGCGGGCGCGTGGCGGGGAGGGAGGGAATATCCAACATGGGATGGGGAACTGCGGGATACTGCCTGCCTCTATATACAACGGGGGGTATCACGAAAGTGGGAATTTGGGCGTGAACCCCAGTAGGCGATCACGGGGAGGCAAAAGGGGGATAGCTTGTGACCCCCTTTTTGTTTCCCTGTTGTTACTTGGTCAGGTAATTGAGCAGGAAGTCCACGGTCTTTTTGTTGATTTCTTTGATGGAGGGGTCGATGTTGCCGCCGCCAAAGCCGTGGTTGGCGCCCTTGGAGATGACGCACTCGACGGGGACGCCCTTGGCCTGGGCGGCGTCACGCAGGGTGATGGAGTTTTTGAAACTGAGGGTGCGATCCTGGTCGCCGTGGGCGAGGAAGATGGCGGGACTGTCTTTCTTGAGCAGCAGGACGGGACTGGTGATGCGGGCGATGCGGTCGGGGTCGAGGTTGTAACTGGCGGCGTTCTTGACCAGGAAATGGATGGCGTCCTTGCAGTCGGCAATGCTCTCCATGACGGTGGATTGGGTCTTTGGGTTGACCAGTCGGTATTCGATGCTGACGCAGGTGACGCCGGCCTTGCACAACTCTTTGATCACGTCAACGTGGCTATGGCGAGTGACCATAGCCTTGCTCCCGCCGGTCCAGCCGCCGCCGTGGATGTAGACCAGCAGCGGAGTCTTGTTAAGCTTCTTCTCCAGCGGCGGGAACATGGCCATGTCGAGCTTCGTGTCGCCCACCTGTTTATAGACGATGGTATTGGCGAATTTGATGTCGGCGGAGTTCTGCGACTCCGGCGAAGCAGGCGTGCGTGCGGGCTTCGCGGATTTGACGGCGGAAATGGAGGCAATCGCCAGGCAAAGAGATACGAAGCAGATCAATCGGGCAAAGTCATTTCGCATGGCGGTTTTCCTTCAGGCGCAAGGCCTGATTCAACTCGGCGGATCAGCGTCGCGTCATGAGATGCGCGGGAGCTTACGATTCCGTTGGACGTTCCGGGAGCCATCGACAAGGCGCGGCAGTTAAGTGTCTGCGCCAAGGGTCAGGGTTTTTTTGCGGGTGGAACCACCGGTTTGACGGTGTCTCCCGCGGCGTAAAGCAGGATGTTGGTCATAATCGCCGTGGCGGTCTTGGGCTCGTAGCCGAGGATTCCGTCCACGGGCTGACCCACCAGGCCGACGCTCAGATCCTCCGGGCTGTAGAAGATGTTCGTTCGGTCGCCGGCTGGGGTTCCACGGATGCGGGGGCGGGACAGGCCGCTGAAGATCGTTGTACGGGTGTAGTTGCGGTAGGAGACGGTTTCGATGGGATTGATCGTCAGCGTGTAGATTTTGTGCTTGCCGGGGAGGATTTTTTCCGAGGGGGTGAGGTCTTCGCCGCTGACGGCCTTGATTTCGGCTTCGGCGGCTTCGGCAAAGGTCGAGGAACCGCCGGCGGCGTCCACGATGAGTGTGCCGCCGTTTTGCAGGAAGGTCTTGAGTTCGCCGCGGGCCTTTTCCGTCAGCGTAAAGCCGCTTACCCCGGTCAGATGGGCGATTTTGTAGCCGGCAAGTTTGCCGTCGCCAAGGGCGACCGGATCGGCGGTCAGATCGATGCCGTACTGGTTGCGGAAGATCGCCGACAGGCGGCGCCAGCCGCCCGGCTCGGGATCCCAGGCTCCCTTGTACTGCAGGCGGGCGACTTTGAGCGTGCTCTTGGTCTGGGCTTTGGGATCGGGCAGAACGGTATAGGTTTCGCCCTTGTAACGCAGGTTCTGTTTGTCCACGGCGTACTGGAAGATGTCGGCGGCCAGTTGGAACAGTTCTTCCTTGTCGCCCGAAGCCTGCATCTGCCAGTACTTGGCCGCATCGGCCTGGGGAATGAGGATCATCAGCTCGCGGGCCCCGTTGCTGAGGGCCAGGACGTTGGGTTTGGAGGACCATTTGGCGCGGGGGAACTGCTGGCGGGTGTAGATGGGGTGCTTTCCCTCCAGTTCGCGGAACTCATAGCCGGGGAACAAAGTTTGGCCGAGCTTGCGGAAGGAGGCGGTGAAAAGGCTTTTGCCGCCGTCGGCGTTGGCGAGGATCAGGCCGCCTTCCTCGACGAACTGCCGGAGCTTGTCCTGGGCTTCCTTGCTGAAGTTCAGGGTCTGATCGCCGCTGAGGTAGAGGATGGGGGCGTCGTGGAGTTCTTCGACGGAGACGTCGAGGTTGACGATCTGCCAGTTCAGGTCGCGTTCCAGTTGCTTGCCGATCCAGCGGCTGACGTTGGCGGCGTCGCGGGGGCGCTGGTTCCAGTTGCCGGTGACGGGCGTCTTGCCTTTCTCGCTGGTGGGTTCGATCTGGTATTCCAGCTTGTTCATCACCACCGGAGCGCGACCGCGGGCCAGGAACAGCAGATTAAAGCAGGTTTCAACCACGCTGCCCCATGAGCCATTGGAGGCTTGTCTTTTGACGACGATATCGGAGCCTACTTGATACCAGTCGTGGGTGCCGAAGTACTTGTAGCCGCTGGCGACACCGATGCGTTCCAAGCCGTAGAGGGTGTAGCCGCTGGAACCGATGACCAGATCGAAGTGGTCGGTCATCCACTTCAGGCCGGCTTCGATGTTGGGGTTGGTGATGTTGCCTTGGCATTGGATGCCGTCGTTGGAGCGGAGATAGTCCTGGGTGATGAAGAGCGTGGCGATGCCGGCGGCGGTCATGGAAGGAGAGGCTTTACCTTCACCAATCGCATTGCCCACGCCGGGTTGGGGAGGGAGGGACCGATACTGCCATCCCCCGTCTTTGCCTTGGCAGGTTTTCCAGGCTTTTTCCACGAGGGCCCAGTAGCCTTGGGGGATTTCGACGCCCAGTTGCGCAGGCCCACATGCCCAGCACGCCGTACTGGCTGGTGCTGTTGTGTTCCCCGCCGTGGACGAGTGTGTTGTAGCCGTAGCGGCCGTTCTTATCGGCTCCTTTCAGGTAGATGTTGGCGTCGTTGAGGACGGCTTTGCGCAAATCATCGGTCATGGGCAGGAAAGTCCAGACCTGGCTGCGCAGCCCGGCGGCGTAGGTGAGGTTGAGGGACTCGTTCTGAAGGAACTTGATGGCGGGCTTGAGCTTCTCGTTCTGGGGGCTTTCCCCGGCGGCCAGGAGGGCATAGGTGGCCAAGGCGGTATACCCGCCCCACAGCCTCGCGCCGTTGGAGTGGATTTTCCCGCGGGTGTTGATCTCCCAGTCGCCCTTGGGGGTCTGGAGGCTGTAGAGGTACTCCTTGGCCTTGGCGATGGCCTTTTCCACTTGCTCGGGCGTGGCTCGCGGGTCGGGATCGTGATCGTCCAGAGGGTTGCCGCCGCCAGCGCGATAGTTACCAGGGATGTCATACGGTGTTGCGTCATGGTGCCTTGTCCTCGTTACGCACCCCCCATCGTACAGCCACATTGTCATTCGCCGCGTCACGGATGCGCCAAATGCGGATCAAGCAGCCCGTGAAACATCTGCGGGGTCGTGCCCCCGTACACCGCATGGATGTTGCTTTGGAGTGACAAATAACAGGCGGAAGCATTGCCACAACGCTCCCTTCCAGTGAGGACAAAGTATAACTTAAAAAGCCTGCCCTGCCAGCAGTTATCCGCAGTTTGGGCGGTTTTTTTTATCGTTTCCGGGCGGTTTTTTTCGGCCCGCCGCTCCAGGTGGCGGCGTTGGAGTCGTAGCTGGCCGTGACCGTTCCGGCGGTTCCGCCGCGGACGGCGAATTCTCCGGTGACCGTCATCCAACGGGGTTTGAGCACGGCCGTCAGGTCGTCGAGGATGGTGTTGATGACGGCTTCGTAGAAGATTCCCTTGTTCCGGTAGGCGAAGAAGTAGAGCTTGAGGCTTTTCATTTCCACGCACAAGGCGTCGGGCACGTAGCGGAGGGTGATCTTGGCGAAGTCGGGCTGGCCGGTGACCGGGCAGAGACTGGTGAATTCGGGGAAGACGAATTCGATCTGGTAATCGCGTTCGGGCCGGGGATTGTCAAACGCCTCCAGGATGGAGCGGGGGTTGGCGATCTGCTGTTGCGTCAGGACCGATTTTTGACCGAGAAGTTTGAGCCCTTGGCCGTTTTTCATGGAGCCCTCTGCCTTGTTTGCCGCCGGGATTTACCTGCGTCGCGTGCGTCGGCACGCGAGTGCACAGGGTTTGGATTATACAGGCGGGGCGTCGAAACTGTCACCTCCTATGCGACAGCTTGTACCGGGCCATTGACGGCCAGCAGCACCTTGCCCATCGGGCCGGCCGCCAGGCGAGCGAAGGCCGCCGGGAGCTGGTCGAAGGCAAAGACGCGGTCGATTTGGGGCGTGGCGCGGATGCGGTCCATCAATCCCAGGATGGACTGCCAGGCAAAGCGGGCTTCGGCGTTGGTGTATGCGCCCACGGCCACCCCGCCCAGGCGGAGGCGTCGAAACAGCAGCGTCGAGGTGTTGAACTGCGGCACCGGCCCGGCCAGCCGTCCGACGACGCTCACCTTGCCGTGGTCGCCCAGGGTATGAATCACTTCGGGCAGAAGCGAACCGCCGATGTTGTCGATGGCCAGGTCTACCCGCCGATCTCCCAGAAATTCCTGAATGTGGTTTCGCCACTGGGTGTTTTGCGGGTCGAGGGCCACGGCCGCTCCTAATCGGATCAGCTTGAGCCGTTTTTCGGGGCTTCGCGACAGGGCTACGACCGTATGGCCCATGGCCGCGGCCAGTTGGACGCTGGCGACGCCGACGCCGCCCAATGCGCCGGTGATCAGCACCACCGAGGGGGGCAGTTCGCCCCATTGGGTCAGGGCCTGGTAGGCCGTCAGGTAGGTCAAGGCGCCGCCGGCGGCTTCCTGCATGGTCCAGCCCGGCGGGATGGGGATTAATGATTCGGCGGGCACGGCCACCCGCTGGGCGAAGGTGCCCCAGCGGTTCACTCCGATGTCGCTACGCAGCAGAGCTTGCTGCTCGCCGGGGCGCAGATGGCCGACGTCGGGCGCGACTTCGAGGATGGTTCCCGCGGCTTCGCGTCCTAAGACGTGGGGCCAGTTGGGTTTCGCCGGGTATTGGCCTTCGGCCAGGTAGCGGTCGGCGGGGTTGAGGGCGGCGTATTGCACCTCCAGCACCACCTCGCCCGGCCCCGGTTTGGGGTCTTTCGCCTCGGTTAGATGGAGTTTTTCCAGTCCGCTCATGCTTTCCAGCAGCCAGGCTTTCATAAGTCATCTCCTTTTGCGGATTCTATGCGTAAAGGGGGATTCTGGCATGGGGAAAAGAGCGTGCGGGAAGGGGTGGGTGGGGACTGGTACGTCGTTTGTGCCCTGCGCTGGGAGTGAGGCGAAGTCAAAAGGAACCACGGAGACACGGAGGCCAACTTGTGGAGGAAGAAGAAGTTGAACCGCCAAGGCCGCCAAGAGCGCCAAGAGAAGAGAATGATGAATTATGAATGATGAACGATGAAGGTGGAAAGAAGAGCAAGTAATAAAAGCTGGTTTGCTTCCTCCTTCATCATTCATAATTCATCATTCTGACTTCTCTTCCCTCCGTGTCTCCGTGGTTAATCTTTTCTCATACGAGCTTAAACTCGCCTTGAAGGTTGTATTTGCTAGAATCAGCTTAGGTTTCACAACTACCGGAAGGAGCGATTGTCATGAAAGCCATACGCGTTCACGGGTTCGGCGGGCCGGAGGTTTTGCGGCTGGAAGAGGTCGCCGATCCTGTTGCGGAGGCCGGCGAGGTTGTGGTGCGCGTTCATGCCGTCGGGGTGAATCCGGTGGATGCCTATATCCGCGCCGGTTCATACGGCCCCAAGACGTTTCCCTATACCCCTGGCAGCGATGCCGCCGGAACCGTCGCCGCGGTCGGAGAGGGTGTTGCCGATCTCAAGGTTGGCGATCGCGTTTACACCGCCGGCACGATCAGCGGCGCTTACGCGCAGATGGCCTTGTGCAAGCAATCGCAGGTTTTTTCCCTGCCCACCGGCGTGAGCTTTGCCCAGGGGGCGGGTGTGGGGGTGCCTTGCGCCACGGCGTACCGCGCCTTGTTCGGACGGGCGAGGGCGATGCCGGGCGAAACCGTTCTGGTTCATGGCGCTACGGGGGGCGTGGGGATCGCCGCCGTTCAATTGGCCCGGGCGGCGGGGCTTGTCGTCGTCGGCACCGGCGGCAGCGAAGAGGGGCGACGCCTTGTCGCCGAGCAGGGGGCGCATCACGTCCTGAACCATCGCGATCCCAACTACCTGCGGCAACTCATGGACCTGACCATGAACCGCGGCGTCGATGTCATTTTAGAAATGCTGGCCAACGTGAATCTTGATAAGGATCTGACGATCCTGGCCAAGTTCGGGCGGGTGGTTGTCATCGGCAGCCGGGGGCGCGTCGAAATCGATCCCCGCCAGACGATGGGGCGGGATGCGGATATCCGGGGCATGTCGCTGTTTAATGCCGGCGAGCGGGAGCTGCGCGCTATCCATATGGCGCTGATCGCGGCGTTGGATAACGGCACGTTGCGGCCGATCGTCGGGCAGGAACTTCCGTTGAGCGAGGCCGCGGAGGCGCATCGGTTGGTTTTGGATCAGCATGCGCCGGGGAAGATCGTGTTGGTTCCTTGAGAGGGATAGTGCGGCCCGTTGGGCCGCGGCGAAACCGAGAGCGACTGGCTTTGTTGAAATGCTCCTGTGGGAAGTGGCGAAACGGAGGGGCCTGATCCGCGAAACCGCAAGCGGTGTCGGGAAGCTGGGGGCGAAAGAGCGGGTTTCAGCAACAATGCCTGAGGCGAAACCGAGTTAGTGGCGCAGGCGGTGTCGGAGGGCGGGGAAGGCGCAGAGGCCGGCGAGCAGGCCCATGGCTATGGCGGCGGCCGAGAGAGGCATGCCGCCCCTTCTTGCCGAGTTCGCGAGGGGCGCTCGACTGCCCGGTCGCAGCGATGGATCCGGCGTCGCTATGCCTATCAATGCGGGTGGATTGCTCAATGCGTTGAGCGGGCGAATGGCATTGGAGTTGTTCAAGGTGGGCTGATCGTAGGGCAGCGCATCGCTGACGCTGCCGACGTCGATCAAAGATGAAAGCGGTTTCTGAGGCGCGGCATCGATGCTGTACGTGCGCAGGCTTGTGTTGCTGTCGCGAGACGTATCGACGATGGCTTTGGGCGTGGCGTCGCGCCAATCGGAACCGGACGAAACGCGGGCGGACGTCGAGGCGAGTTGCCCCAGGCTCGCGCCTTGGCTGGTCCATGCGGTTTCACCGCCCATAGCCAGGCCCGTCAGCAGGCCCGTGCAGATTACGACATACCCTATGCGTACCATGACTCACCGCTCCCGATGGATTGGAATACGTCCATCCGGTACGACATAAGATAGGAATGCCCCGCGGGCAAAAAATGCGGACGGATTTTTTTGGGCTTGGCGAGACGGAGGGAACTGATCCGCGAAACCGCAAGCGATGTGGAGAAGCCGGGGGCGAAACGGGAGGATTCCTAAAGGGCCTCGCCTCTTGTGTTTTGGGCGGGCATCCACACTATTATCGGGCTTGTGAGTCATGGAGCGGACCAACCTCATCGCGCCCTTGCGCGTTATCGGCCGAGCCGTGGGACGTGCTGGTGATCGGCGGGGGGATCGTCGGCGCGGGGATTGCGGGATGCGGCCATGCGCGGTTTGCGTGTGGCGCTGGTCGAGCAGGGCGATTTTGCCTCGGGAACTTCCAGTCGATCCAGCCGGCTGTTGCACGGCGGTTTGCGTTATCTGGCCCAGGGGCGGGTGGGTCTGGTTCGTCAGGCCGGGCGGGAAAAAACCATTCTCGGCCGGATTGCCCCGCATTTGTCCGATCCGCTGGGCTTCATCTTCCCGAGCTATCAAGGCTCCGGCTGGTCGCATGGCAAAATGCGTATCGGCGTGAAACTCTATGATCTGCTCAGCGGTGTTCGTGGTGGTCCGCGCTCGCAATCGCTCGACGTTCGCCAGACCTTGTCGCTCCTGCCTGAGCTTGAGTCCCGCAATCTTTCCGGCGCGGTTTGCTATGGCGACGGGCTGACCAGCGATTCGCGGCTGGTTCTCGACACTTTGCGATCGGCCGGCCGGCATGGGGCCGGGCTGTGGAACTATCTCCGCTTGGAGAAAGCCCGCCGATCCGGGCGTCGATGGGTTTGCACGCTTCACGATGTGCTTGGCGGGCGGGGGGTTGAGTTGGTTGCAGCTTGTGTGGTGAACGCCGCGGGGCCGTGGGCGGATAAGTTGCCGGCGGCGGCCGTTCGTCTGCGGCTGACCAAGGGCGTGCATCTGGTTGTGGATCGCGCCCGCCTGCCCGTGCCTCAGGCGGTGGTGATGACCGAAGGCCGGCGGATTTTGTTTGCCATTCCCTGGGGGCAGCGGACCCTTCTCGGCACCACCGACACGGATTACGCCGGCCCGCTCGATGACGTCCGCACCGATCCGGGCGACGTGGAGTATCTGCTGGATGTGGCCAACGCCAATTTTCCTGCCGTCAAGCTGACGTCTCGGGATGTGATCAGCCAATGGGCCGGGGTGCGGCCGTTGATCGCCACCAACAGGCAGGCGGGGCCTTCGGACATTTCCCGCAGCCATTTCATCCGTTTGGATGATCGGGGTTGGATGGACGCGGCCGGGGGGAAGCTCACGACTTATCGGTTGATGGCCGAGAAGGCCGTCGATCAAATCGCCCGGTTTCTGGGTCGGTCTCTTGCTCCGTGTATGACGGCGTTTGAGCCGCTGGTGACGCCGGGGGAGGCCGAGGGGCTGAGCGGCGTTCTTCCGCCGCCGGTTTCGCGCGGGGCGGTGGAGCATTACTGCGCAAGCGAATGGGCCGTGCATCTGGATGACGTGATGATTCGCCGGACAAGCTGGCGGCATTATCTGGATGATCCGAGCGGCACTGCTTCGCAGGTTGCGCAGTGGATGGGTGAAATTTTGCACTGGGACGAAACCCGCTTGAGTGAGGAGTTGGATCGCTACCGACAAACTGAATAAACCACGGAGGGAGAAGAGAAGTCAGAATGATGAATGATGAACGATGAAGGTGGAACCAAGAGCAGTTGATAAAAACTGGTTTTCTTCCAGTAGTGCAACATTCTTTCTGTAAATTCCCGTTTACCTCGATCCTTCCCGCCTGACCCGCCGCGGAGGGAGCCCCGAAGGGGCGACCGCAGCGGCGGGTCAGGCCGTCGTCGGCACCTCCGTCACGTTCTCCAAGGCCACGTTCTCCATGTTGAAGTACGCCGCCCCCTCCACCTGCCACTGCTCATGCACCTCCAGCAACTGCGAGCCGATCAGCCGCTCGCACGCCTCCCGGTTGGGAAACACCCCCACCACCGCCGTCCGCTTCTTCAACCGCCTCATCAGGTTCTCCAGCAGGTTCGTGCTCCCCAACCGCTTGCGGTGGTGCTCCGGAAAGCTCAAGACCGTCAGGCAGTCCTCCAGCCCCTCCCGCAGCATCCCCGCCACCGCCGGATACCGCCCCGCCCATCGCCCGGCCATCTCCTCTCCCCGCCTCAGGCACTCTGCCTTCTCCTCCGCCGCAAACACCCCCGCCAGCTCCGTCATCAACGCCCCCAGCACCTTGTAGCTCACCTTCCGCCCCAGCTCCCGCTTGAAATGCACCCGGCACCGCTGCCAGGCCGCCCCCTGAAAGTGCCGCCGCAACGCCGCCCGGATCCCCCCGTGCGCGTCGCTGACCACCAGCTTCACGCCCCGCAGGCCCCGCTCCTTCAGCGAACTGAACACCTGCCCCCAGTTCCCCTCGCTCTCGCTGTCCCCCACCCGCCAGTCCAGCACCTCCCGCCGGCCCAGGCTGTCGAAGCCCACCACCACCAGCACCGCCTGGCTCACCACCCGGCCCGCCACCCGCACCTTCTCGTAGCGGGCGTCGATCTGCAAGTACGGGTACTCCCGCAGTCCCAGGCTCCGGCCGCGGAACTCCGCCAGCTTCTCGTCCAACTCCTGGGCCACGCGGCTGACGGTCATCGCCGAAACCTCCCCCTGGCACATCGCCTCCAGAACCTCCTGCACCTTGCGGGTGGAAACCCCCTGGAAGTACATCTCCGCACAGGCCACCAGCAACGCCCGCTCGCTGCGCTGCCAGCGGGCGAACAGCGAGGGGTGGTACGGCTGGCAGCCCCGCGTCTGCGGCACCGACAGCTCCAGTTCCCCCAGACGGGTCCGGAGCCGCCGGGGCTTGTAGCCGTTGCGGTGGCCCTGCCGATCCGCCGTCCGCTCGTGGCGGCCGGCCTGCACGTGCCGGGCCACCTCCAGGTCCATCAGCCGCTGGGCCACCAGCTCCACCAGCCGCCTCAGCCCCTGCGGGTCCGAGAATACCCCTTGAAACATCCCTTCCAATTCGTCACCATGTCGCCCGGTCATCGTTTATCTCCTGTTCAAAAGTCCTGCTAAACCTTTGATCGGGGTAAACGGTGACCTTCTTCGCTTTTACAGAAAGAACTTTACACTTCCACAGCTTGCTTCCTTCTTCATCATTCATAATTCATCGTTCATCATTCTCTTCTCTTGGCGGCCTTGGCGGTTCAATAAAACTGTTTGGACACAATAGCGCCTCCGTGTCTCTGTGCCTCCGTGGTGAAGAAGAATTCTCCGTTGCGGTTTCGCGGTTAGAAATACTCCAACCGGGCTCGGCATTTTTTTCTGCTTTACGTTTTTCGTGATTCGGCATAGGCTTGCCGCCGAGGTAACACGCTATGGCTATACCCGACGCGCACAAGGTCGCCGTTTTTCCCGGACAGTTTGATCCCATTACCCTGGGGCATCTGGACATCATTCGTCGGGGCGTGAAGTTGTTTGACGAGCTGATCGTGGCGGTGGGAATCAACCCGGAGAAGCACGAGCTGTTCACGCTCAACGAGCGGGTGGAGATTATTTCCACGCTCTTGCAGGATACGCCGGGCGTGCGGGTGGAGAAGTATACGGGGCTGACGGTGGACTTCGTTCGGCGGGCCAAGGCCACGGCTATTCTGCGCGGGATTCGCGACGCCACCGATCTGCACTATGAGTTTCAACTGGCTTTGGCCAACCGGGCCGTGGGGGGTGTGGAAACCGTCTTCATCATGACCGGCGAGCAACACGCCCTGACCAGCAGCAGCTTGATCCGCCAGGTCGTGTCGCTGGGAGGGGATGTCCGGCAGTTGACGTCGCTGCTGCCTGAACTGGTCGTGCGCAAGCTCAAGGAAAAACAAGCCAGCGGGCAATTTCATGCGCTCTCGATGGGGCCGGATGCCCCGGCGACGTAATCCCATTTCATAAAAATTTAGCTGTTCTAAACCCCGTTTCGCCGTTGCCCGCAGGGCAACGTGTCTGTTCGTTATGAAGATACGTTGCCCTGCGGGCAACGGCGAAACGGGGCTTTGAAACCAACTTGTCTTCGCAAGATATTAAAAATTAACGTCCGTTCGTTTGTTCTCGCAGTTGACGAGCTCGCCTTGGCGGCGGTAAGCTGGGCAATGTATACCGGCGGTGGTCGCCGGCAGTTTGGATTGGAGCTAAAGGACACCCGCGGTCGGCGCATTGCTCTGGCAGTCAGTTAAACGTCCTCATCTTTATATTCCATTGCAGCGAGCAGCCGATCCGATCCCGGTATCCCGAGGCGACAAGTCGTGAAAGGAGCTTCTTTATGAAGCGTAAGTCTTGTTCCAAGGGTTTCACCCTGGTGGAATTGCTCGTGGTTATCGGGATCATCGCGTTGCTGATCTCGATCCTGCTGCCCTCGCTGAACCGAGCCCGTGAAACGGCCAACCGCGCCAAGTGCGCCAGCAACCTCCGCCAGATCGGCCAGGCGATCATGATGTATGCCGATGCCAACCGCGGCGCTTATCCGCGGACGTATTACAACCAGACGAGTGCGGCCACGGCGGGCAGTTTCACCTTGGATTATAGTGGCTGGTCTGCTTCCGACCCGTTCTATACGGGTGCCACTCCCAGCCTAGGAAATGTTGGCCCTAACAACATTCCCGCCGCTTTGTTCCTTCTGCTGCGTACCCAGCAGATGAGCTCGGAAGTCTTTGTTTGCCCCAGCTCGTCGGCTCAGAAGGATACTTACAACAACACTGCGACCACTCCTCGTAATGCCCAAACCAACAGCAACTTTTATGGTGATGGCAGCGGCCGGGTCAGCTCGAGCCTGAGCTACAGCTACGCCAATCCCTATCCCAGCGCGGCGGCCGTTTCCAGCGGCTATCGGCTGAGCACGAGCATGAACCCCGAATTCGCGGTCATGGCCGACATCAACCCTGGTACGACGGGCGGCCCCAACAATGCCGATGCCGTTCAGACCATCGTTGCAAATACGACCTCGGCTACGAAGCTCATCATGCAGGCCGGCAACAGCAACAATCACAGCAAGGACGGTCAGAACGTTCTGTATGCCGAAGGGCATGTGGCGTTCCAAACCACTCCGCTGTGCGGGGCGAATAACGACAACATTTACACCCCCCGTACGGAAAGCACCGGCAACACCGCGGCCGGGAACATCATTGCCACCCCGTACGATGCCAATGACAGCATCCTGTTGCCCACGGACGAAAACTAATCTCCTGTGGCAACCAGCGTGTTGAACGCGAAAGTCCGGGCCCGCCAGTGATGGCGGGCCCTTCTTTTTTGGGTTGACCGGGGGGATTTTTCATTGGAGGGGGCTTTTTGCGTAGGAATGGGGCGGGTGGCGGGATAAGCTTTTAAGGATGGAAGAGACGATTCTGCCTCAGACGCAGGAAGGGGCCGGGTTCGAGCCGACCCGCATCCGGCAGTTCACCGTCTTTCTGGAAAACAAAGTCGGGCGGCTGCAATCGCTGGTGCGGGCGTTTGAAGAAGGGGAGGTGCGGATCGTCGCCCTGTCGATCGAAGAGTCCGCCGACTCGGCGCTCATTCGCGTGATCTGCTCGGATGCGGACTTGGGGCGGCAGGTGCTTATGCAGGGCGGTTTCCATTTCAGCGAATCGGAACTGCTGGCGGTCGAACTGCCCAAGCGCACGCGCCAGCCGCTCATCGCCATCTGCTCGGCCCTGCTGGCGGCGGAGATCAATATTCACTACGCCTATCCGCTGCTGCTGCGGCCTCACGGGCCGACGCTGGCGCTTTATCTGGATGACCCGACGTTGGCGGCGCAGATCCTCATCCGAAAAGGTTTTACGCTGGTGGGGGAGAGTGATCTGCGAAAGTAAGGTCTTTCGTTTCGCCGTCGCCTGTAAGGCGACATGTCTGTTCGTCACGAAGAAGCGTCGCCTTGCAGGCGACGGCGAAACGGAGCTGGGGCGCATGAGTTTATTGGGGGGAATACTCGCGACGTTTGGGTCATTGCGATGACTCTATGGATAGGATCTGGACCTGGTCGTTGCGGGAGAGGTCGGCGAGGGTGTTTTTGCCCATGAGGGCTTTGAGCTGGACGCGTCCGTCGGTGAATTGGCGGTCGTGGACGCGGCAGTGGGATTCGATGAAGGAGAGCAGGCGGCCGTTGGTGACGTCGGCTTCGAGGGTGACGGTGACCTGCTGGCCGCGGACGGCGTTGAAGACGGCTTCGTGGAGGCGGTCGATGCCCAGGCCGGTTTTGGCGCTGATGGGGATGGCGTCGGGATGGAGCGTGCGCCAGACGGGGTAGGCGAGGTCGCCTTCGTCGGTGTCGATCTTGTTGAGCAGGAGAATCTCGGGTTTGTTGTCGGCGCCGATTTCCCTGAGAACCTGATGGACGGAGGCGAACTGCTGCTCGGCGTGGGGATGGCCGACGTCCAGCACGTGCAGCAGCAGATCGGCGCTGACGGCCTCCTCCAAGGTTGCGCGGAAGCTGGCCACCAGGTTATGCGGCAGATCGCGGACGAAACCGACGGTGTCGGAGAGCAGGGCCTCGGTGCCGCGCTCGAGCTTCCAGGCGCGCGTTTTGGTGTCGAGCGTGGCGAAGAGCTTGTCGTCGGCGTAGGTTCCGGCGGCGGTGAGCGTGTTGAAGAGGGTGCTCTTGCCGGCGTTGGTGTAGCCGACGACGCAGACGGTGAAGTGTTCGCGGGTGCGTTGGGCGACCTGGCGGGATTTGCGTTCCTGGATGCGGGCGATGTCGCTCTTGAGATCGGCGATGCGTTTGCGGACGATGCGGCGGTCGATTTCGAGCTGCATTTCACCGGGGCCGCGGGTGCCGATGCCGGGGCCTGCGCCGCCGGCGATGCGTTCCAGGTGGCCCCACATGCGGGTCAGGCGCGGATAGGTGTATTCCATCTGGGCCAGGGCGACTTGCAGTTTGGCTTCGTGGGTCTGGGCGCGGGTGGCGAAGATGTCGAGGATGAGTTCGGAGCGGTCCAGAACCTTGATGCCTTCGCCGCGGGGGGACTGGGCTTCTTCGTTGATGATTTTTTCCAAGGCGCCGATCTGGGCGGGAGAGAGGTCGTTGTCGAAGACGATGACGTCGGCTTTTTCTTTGACGGCCAGGTGGGCGATTTCCAGGGCCTTGCCGCTGCCGACGTAGGTGCCGGCATCGACGTGCCGGCGTTTCTGGAGGATTTGGCCGACGACCTTTGCCCCGGCGGTTTTGGCCAGGGAGGCCAGTTCGCCCAGCGGGTCGCGGGGGTCGGCGGTGGAGCCGGGAAGAATCACACCCACCAGCACCGCCCGCTCCTGGCGGACGGTTAGTTCGTTGCGTTTCAGTTCAGCCAAGGATTCTCACTCCTCATAATGGTTTCGCGACGCTCTAACGCGTCGCCTTACAGGCGACGGCGAAACGGAGCTGTCGTCGCACAATTGGTTCTGCAACCCATTATAGCGATTACGAGAGATGATGTTTACCGCAACGGTTCCGTAGGGTCCGGTTGGGAGGGGGCGGGGGTGTTGTAGCGCATCATGATTTGGCGGGCCAGGTGGCGATGCTCGGTGGAGTTTAGGACGGTGGAGCAGGGGGTGCGGTGGGGCGGATGGGCGTATCGTTGCATGAGGGCGTCGATGCGGCGGACGCTCTGGGCGATGCGCTGTTCGGATATCCAGCGGCGTTGCACGGCCCGCATCAGCAGGTCGATGGCGCGGTGTTGCAGGTCCGGGTGATGGCAGACGAGAAAGAGGTCTACGCCGGCGCTGGCGCCGCGGATCAGGGCGTCTTCCAGGCCGTAATGGTCGGCGATGGCTTTCATTTCCAGATCGTCGGAGATGATGACGCCGTCGAAGCCCATCTGCCGGCGCAGGATGCCGTCGAGAACGGCGGGGCTCAGGGTGGCCGGGTAGACGTTGTCCAGCGGCTCGAAGATGACGTGGGCGGTCATGATGGCGGCCACGTTGGCGGCGATGGCGGCGCGGAAGGGGGGGAGTTCGACGCTTTGCAGGCGGTGGAGGCTGTGGGGCAAACGGGGCAGATGCAGGTGGCTGTCCTGGGAGGTGTCGCCGTGGCCGGGGAAATGTTTGCCGCACGCGGCGACGCGGGCGTCTTGAAGGCCTTGGATCAGGGCGCATCCCATTCGGCTGACCAGATCGGGTGAGGGGCCGAAGGAGCGGTCGCCGATGACGGGGTTGGCGGGGTTGGTGTTGACGTCGAGGACGGGGGCGAGGTTCATGTCGATGTTGACGGAGCGCAGTTCGCGGGCGAGGAGCCGGCCGATCTGCTCGGCGTAGGGCGGGTCGTTGAGTTGTCCGACGAAGCTCATGGGGGGCAGGGGGG
Organism: uncultured Phycisphaerales bacterium; assembly: GCA_963841305.1. Lineage (GTDB taxonomy): Bacteria > Planctomycetota > Phycisphaerae > Tepidisphaerales > Tepidisphaeraceae > CAWJBR01. The sequence continues at coordinate 2,141,719 of CAWJBR010000002.1, forward strand.
TGAAGGGGTCGCGGAGGCGCATGACCCGGCCGCCTTCCTGGTCGATGCAGGTCAGCAGGGGCCGGTTTGCGTGGTCTTTCAGGTCTGCGCAGAGGGAGGCGAATTGATCGGGGGATTCGACGTTCCGGCCGAAGAGGATCACCCCGCTTATGCCGCGGCGCAGCAGCCGAAGGGTTTCCGCGGGAACGCGCGTTCCGGAGAATCCCGGACAGACCATCCTGGCGACCGCGCCTTCGAGTGTGTTCATGGCCGAAAAAGTACCGCTTTACAAGAAAACATGCCAGCGAAAGAGGGCGGTTGCTCTGAAGGGGGGATCGGGTATCGTAGATGCGGTTTAATGGGGAAAGCGGACTGAGCTTATGACCACAGCCAATTCATCCACGCCGGCGGCGGAGACGTTTCATGCCGACGTCAACGGCATCATCCACCTGAAGGAGCTGTCGCAGGACGCAACGTTTCTCCGCATCCTGGGGGTGAACTACGTCCACATCCGCGCTTCCGACGACGGCGATATGTATGTGACCGAATACGGGTTGCCTTTTATTGAACATCTGAAGCTGGAAAACTGGTACGAGGAACAGTGGTTCAAGCAGAAGCGGGAGCGTCTGGCCGGGACCAGCACGGTGTATCGCGTGCCGACCAAGCCGATCGAGCAACATACGACCCGGAGCATCGATCTGGTGGTGAAGTGGTCGCGCGTGGGGCAGGACGTGCCGCTGGATACGTTTACGCTGAACAAGACGATCAATGCGGAATTTAATACGCCCTTTGAGGAATTTTCGCTGGTGGAGGAATTGCGGCAGGGGACGTACGGCCCGAAGAATCTGCGGATCCTGATGCAAAAGCCGCTGGCGATTTATGCGCCGCCGGAGCGGATGCAGCTTTGGCAGACGGGGCGGTCGAAGGAAAAGCTGTTGACGCGGGTGGCCCGGCATCCGGGCGTGGAAATCGACATCCTGCGATCCTACATCCTGCTTTATGCGTGGGTGCGCGGGTGCAACGCGGTGGAGGCTTATCGGGCTTCGCCTTACGATCAGGCCCGGCAGCAGAATTGTCTCAACGAACTGATGGACAAGGTCAACGGCGAACTGCACCACAAGGGCTTCATGGTGGCCGACAATAAGCCCACGCACATCATTGTGCGCGTGCGCGACGGGGAGATGGGCAAACGCCGCGACGGGCAGTTGCTTTATGCGATGATTGATTACGAGCTTCTGGCGCGCACGCCCGAGTATGAGGATGCGGTGAAGAGCACCGGCCGAAGCCGCTATCTGATGATGCAGCGGGACCGGTTTCATCCGAAACTCGACAAGCCGTTTCCGACGCATTTGAAACAGCAGGACGTGCTGGACGTGCCGTACGTATACGGCCGGACGGAAAGCACCAGCGGGGCGCTGTGGGTGGTGGGGCGTGATCCGGACTTGTTCAGTTACTTTTTGCCGGAACGATGGCGCACCAAGCAGATCCGTCTGTCCAACGTGAACCAGACGTATTACACCCAGACCAAGGATCGGATTCACCTGGTCTGGAAGGTGTCGCGGCTGGGCGAATTGCCGGAAGGGCAGCTTTCGGATCCCGGTTACGACAAGCGGCTGATCCAGGGCTTCAACTCTCCCTTTGAGGAATTTTCACTTTGCATGGAGCTGAGCCGGCGGGGCGTGCGCACGGTGTACCCCCGGGCGGTGTACATGACTGGCCAGCAGACGCAGTTGAGCGGGAGCATTCTGGACGACCGCCGCTTTCGCAAGTACCAGGATTTGATGACTGCCGAGAAGACGCCGGTGCTGCGTATGGATCGGGATTACATCACGATCTGGGGATACTGGCGGGGCATGGAAGACGACGAGGCGGTCAACGAGGACGCCTACTGGACCCCGATCGATGCGCTGGGGGCGTGCAACAAGGGGATCATTACGCCGGGCGCGATGGAAGAATTGATCGAACGGCACCGGCGGAAATTGCTGGAAGCCGGCTTCGAAGACGTCGGCCTGCGGGGCGATCACCTGCTGCTGTCATACATCCCCCAGGGGGCGATCAAGCGCGACCCGGAAGGAAACATCGAAGTGCGGCAATGCAACTTCGAGATGGTCCGCAAGCTGGGTTGAATTCGTGCGCCGATGGCTTTGGTTTCGCCGTCGCCTGCAAGGCGACGCTCTGACACGTCGCCTTGCAGGCGACGGCGAAACGGGAGCCATCGGCGCGTTACGGTCTTTACCCTGCTTGCGCGACGTGCGTCAGGGTTGGGATCGGGTCTTTCCTGACGGTTTCGCGTTGAAGGAATAAGCGCAGGGCGTCGGGGTTGAACGTTACGCGGTTTCGCCCGGTGCGAAGCAGGTTCTGGTGGCGCAGTTGCGTCAGGGCGAGGCTGACGGTTTCGCGGGCCACGCCGATGGCCTGCGCCAGTTGATGGTGGGTGATGTGCAGCACCACGCCGTCCGGCTGAGGGGTGGCCGCCGCCGAGTGGCTGAACCGCATCAGCGTCTTGATGAGCCGGCGGTTGCAGTCATCGAACACCAGCCTGGCCGCGTCGTCGTTGGCGTTGCGCAGTTTCGTCGCCAGGTGGCGGAGCAATTCGATGGCCGCCCGGGGCTGCTGGGACAACAGCGCCACCAGCCGTTCGACCGGCACATAGGATACGACCGCCGGGCTTACTGCCGTCGCGCGGGCGTCATGCACGGCGTTTTGGGACAGCGCGCTGGCGCCGAACCATTCGTTGACCCCCAGGATTTCCATCAGCCGCGACTCACCGTCCGGGCCGACCTGGTAGGTGCGCACCTGGCCGCGATGGATGAAATAGACCATAGGGGCGGCATCGCCCGGTTCAAAAAAGACCGTTCCGGCCGGGACGCTGGTGCGGCGTGACGGCAGCATGGGATTCAGAAAAATTTCCGTGACACCAGGCCCCGAGCTTGTGTGAGAACCGAAGACATCCGGCATACCACAACTCCGTTAGAATTCATTCCCCGCATACCCCAATGAGCATCATTACGGACGCCAGCGAGATGAGTTCGATGCATTACAACGGTTGAGTCCGCCGCACTGCGGGAGAAACGCCATTTTCTTCGGGCTGAGATGGGGCAATAATGAAGTGGGGGAATGAATGTGGCCGCCGTTGAGTAAAGGAGGTCACAATGGTTTGCCTGTCGTATCGGTTCGTGCCGATCTTTTTCAGCGTGTTGTCTGTCGGATGTTCCGTGTTCAACGAAGAGTCTTCGCGCGAGCGAGGGCGGGAGATGGGGGGCCAGGCTGAACTGGCTGGGTATCCTTCGATTCGTGAAGACTACGGCGCCCGCGCCGCGCCTGAATCGGGATGGGGCACCAATGTTCCCGCGCACGTTGACGTGAGCGAAAAACCGCCGGTGGTGCAGCCCAGTTCGCGATAGTGGGGGAAATATCTCGTAATCCCGTTGCGCCGTGGTACGATTTGGCTATGCGCAAGATAAAGCATTTTCGTGGAGCGGGTCGGGGGGATTCTTCCTCTGTTGTTCTGTCTTTTTCCCCTCGCCCCGGAGGGGAGAGGGTTAGGGTGAGGGGGGAGATCCACGCTTTCAACCGGCGTCCGTTCGCCAACTGCATTCGTTGCTCTCGCCCCTCACCCCGGCCCTCTCCCCTCGCGGGGAGAGGGGGTGAATCTGTCCTGCTTGTTATCATTTTCCTTCTTGCCGCTATTTCTCCGGCTTTTGCGCAGACTTTCCCCACGACTCGACCGGCGGCGACTCTCCAGGCGACCGGCGACACGCTCTCGGTTACCAATCATCAAATCGTTCTTCACGGCCAACCGCTCGCTTATACCGCAACGGCCGGCTACATGCAGATGAAGGACGAATCGGGCAAGCCGCGCGCCAATTTCTTTTTCGTTGCCTACGAGAAAGACCCTGTCGCCCGCGACACCGCCCGCCGGCCGATTACCTTTGTCTTTAACGGCGGCCCCGGCGCGGCCGCGGTCTGGCTGCATCTGGGTGCGATCGGCCCCAAGCGATTGGATCTGAACCAGGACGGCCTTCCACCCGCGCCGCCTTATACGCTGACCGACAACGAACAGACCTGGCTTGATTTGACGGACCTGGTCTTTATCGATCCCGTCGGCACCGGATACAGCCGCGCCATCAACGGTCAGAAGCCCGAAGATTTTTACGGCTACGAAAACGACATCCATTCCGTCGGCGAGTTCATCCGCCTCTATCTCACCCGGTCCCAGCGGTGGCTTTCGCCCAAGTTCCTGGCCGGTGAAAGTTACGGCACGACCCGCGCTGCCGGACTTTCTTTTTACCTGCACAAGACCCTTGGCATCGACGTCAACGGGATCATCCTGATTTCGTCGGTGCTCAGTTTCCAGGCCATTTTGCCTTCCGAGGGCAACGATCTTCCATACGTTCTGTACCTGCCCAGCTATACCGCCGCCGCATGGTATCATCGCAAGCTTCCCCCCGATCTTCAGCAAGCTGAACTGCCAAAGGTTTTGGATGAAGCGCAACGGTGGGCCTTGAATGATTACACGTCGATTCTTGCCCGGGGCAAATCTCTTTCGGCCGACGACCGCGGCAACGCCATCCAGCGGTTGGCCCGGTATACCGGGCTGGATTCGGGTTACATTGATTTAAGCGATCTCCGCATTGATCCCGGCACCTTTGAGGCGGCGCTGCTTCGCAGCCAGCGGCAACTCATCGGCCGGTTTGATTCGCGCATCGTCGGAGACAATCCCAATCCCCTGTCCAACAACGCCTCGTACGATCCGGCCCTGGAACGCTACCGCGGGCCGTACACCGCCACCATTACCGATTACATCCGCCGGGAATTGAACTTCAACAGTGATCTGCCTTACGAAGTGCTGACGGGAAACGTGCGGCCCTGGGAGCTGGGCCAGCGCGGCAGCGGATATCTCTACGTGGGCGACGAGCTTCGTTCCGCGATGCTCGAAAACCCTCATCTGAAGGTGCTGGTTGCGGCCGGGTATTACGATCTGGCCACGCCGTTTCTCTCGGCCGATTATGTGGTCAATCATCTGGGGCTTGGTCCTGATCTTCGGGGCAACGTGACGCAGGTTTACTATCCTGGCGGTCACATGATGTATCACCAGCGGTCCAACCTCGTGAAGCTCAAGGCCGACGTGGACGAGTTTTTTCAGTCCGCGCTGTCGCATTCGCTTCCGCGCAAGCCCTGAAACGTTTTCGGGTTGACGTCTCCGTTTTGCTGTTGTGAAGAGCGTCGCCCTGCGGGCGACGGCGAAACGGAGTTTCGGCAAGCGTCAAGTTCGCTACAACCCGGATAAAGCGACTTTTCCCTGCGATAAACCCTTGCAAAACGCAAAACTCCCGGGCTGCCGCTGAAAATGAATTGGATATCAGGGCGTCGAAAGTTTAGAAGGGAGACTCTATATGAGTTTGGATGAGATTCAGGCGGCGTTTGCGATGGTTGCGTTGGTGTGTGGCTTGACGGTGTTTCGGATCGCGCCGTGACTTTGCGATAAGACGGGCGTCAGGGGTCGGGTTGTTCGCGTCTATTTCTTTGACATTCAGGGCGGTGTTTCCGTTTGCGGTTCGCTTCTGGGCGCCGGGGTAAATGCCCCGCCGGCTGCGCCGTAACGGAACATCGCCACATGGACAATCAGACTTGGCAGCAGTCGCGTGAACAGGGCCACCATCTGGCGCAGATTGTTTTCTTCTTCCGGCTGGTTGAGCAGGTCATGAATTTCCGCCGGGTTGATCTCCACAGCCGGGCTCAACCGCGAAGCCGCTTCGTCCGCCAGGCGGGCCAGGTCCGCTTCGAGACTGAGAAATTCCGGCCGGGCGCGCTGCGTTTTGACGTCTTTCCACGCCAGAAAGAGAAACCCCGGCCATTTGGCCATGGCCTGGTAGGCGCTGTTGACGATCGGCAAATCCAGCGTCTGCTTGACGTCCTGATAAAGCGCCCGGGTTTCCACCGAAGCGACCTCTTCGTCCACGAGTTGGATTTCCGGCCAGCGATAGGGGCTGGGTTGGCGCGGCGCCTGGGGAACGGATTCGAGAACGCCGACGATTTCGCCGCGAATGGCCCGGCTTAGCGCCGCCTGCTGGATCAGAAGCTGGCCGTTGCCGTATTCAAACGTGTCTAGCTCCCGCTGGATGCGCTGCAAATCCGGATCGGACAGTTTCAGCCGATATCCCGGCCGATACCAGTCGTCCACCGTACGGTACGCCAGGTCGGTGAGGGCGATGGCGTCGCCGAGAAACGGTCCCGTGGCCGACGCCAGCCGCAGCCGGTCCCAGAACCGCAGCAAGATTGGCGGATACATCGCATAAGACCGCCAGTTGGCCGGGCACCAGCCGACTCCCAGGGTGTCCTGAATGTCATGCAGGATTTTCTGGATTTGCTCTGGCGCTGTCGCACGGGAGACGGGGTTGATCCGAAGAGGCTGCGTATTCATGGTGATGCTCCGTACGGAGCACGATCGGTTTTCATTGTCCCGGCGGCCTGTTGCTTTCGGAGGTCAACGTGATGGGCTGGGCGTCGGCCTTGGTCCGAAACAGGACGTAAGGCTGCTTGCGAAGGTCTTCGCCGTGATGGAAGCGCGGCATCCGGTTCACCTGGTTGCAGGTGAAATACAAATATCCGTTGGGGCCGACCGCCATGGAATCCGGCCAGATCATCCGCGAGTCCTGGGCGATGATTTCGTCCCGGCCGTCGGGGCTGCGGCGGTGGATCGCGTTGTGTTCGTAATCGGTCAGGTAAAGCCGGCCCTGGGCGTCGCTGGCCAGGCCGTCCGAGGCGTAATCGCGCACGCCCAGGTCATGCACGGCGGCCGACACTTTTGCCGGGGGCAGATTTCGATCCGCCAGGGCGTCGGTGGGGATGCTGTAAAGATGTCGGCTGGCCAGCGGGCAGTAGTAGAGCGTGCGGCCGTCGTTGCTGATGGCGATGCCGTCGGCTCCGAAATGCAGGTAGCTTTCCGTGCCGCCGGGGGGACGATTGAGCAGCGGCTGGCCTTCGACGATGGGGACGAAATTGGACTGGGCTGTTACGGACGGATCGCCTTCCAGTTTTCGCCAGCTTTGTCCGCTGCCCAGATCGACCACGATGATCGCGTTGGGGCCGTCGGTGGATGAGTCGGTGATGTAGGCGGTTCCTTCGCTGCCGTGGGTCATGTCGAATCGCACGTCGTTGAGGTAAGTCGTGGACAGCGCCACGGCCGGCGAAAAGTCGATGCGCTTGACGATCTTGTCCTGCGTCAGGTCCACGCACACCAGCTTGGGGGCGCGGGGGATGGTGGGCTCGAAGTTGATGCTGCCGGTGTCCAGAATCCACAGCCGGTCCTGCGGGTCGATGACCACGCTTTGCACGGAAACGAAATTGTCCGTCGGCTGACGGGTATTCAGTTGATTCATGTCCCGGTCGGGATAGGGCACGGCCCGGCCGTTTTTGATTTCCGCGACGGTGTAATCCACCGGCTCGCCCCATCGCGGATAGCAGACGAACGTCCGGCCCGTGCGCGACACGGCCACGCCCGTGGGCATGGGGCCGTAAAACAGCGTGACGGCTTCGATGTCGCCGGCGGTTTTGCCGGCGGCCGGCCCGGATTTGGCGCTGGCCAGGGTGGCTTCGTGCGTCAGATCTTGACCGCTCTCGGCGGTTTTCACGGTGGGGGTGCTTTGGGCACATCCGGCAGCCAGCAGAATTGCGGCGCCGATGAACAAGGGGGCGAGCGTCTGTCGCATGGGAGAGTCCTCGGGTTTTCCCGCCTGTTGGTGAGCAACAGGGCGGAGGGAGCCATGTGCTTGGCGGTCGCAAGCGTCATGCCAGCCGTTAGCCGTTGACGATTTCACCGCCGTTGGGATGCAGCACCTGTCCGGTCATGTAGGACGAGTCGTCCGACGCCAGGAACACGTAGGCGGGCGCGACTTCCGACGGTTCGCCCGGCCGGCCCAGCGGCACGTCGCCGCCGAACTGTTGCACCTTTTCCGGCGGAAATGTCGAGGGAATCAGCGGCGTCCAGATGGGGCCGGGCGCAACGGCGTTGACGCGGATGCGCCGTTCCGCCAGCGCCAAGGCCAGAGATCGCGTGAAGGCGACGATCGCTCCCTTGGTGGCGGAGTAGTCCAGCAACTTGGGGCTGCCGCGGTATGCGGTTACTGAAGTGGTGTTGATGATGACGCCGCCTTCTTTCAGATGAGGCAGGGCGGCTTTGGTCATGTAGAATTGCGAATAGACGTTCGTCCGAAACGTCCGCTCAAGCTGCTCGGTGCTGATGTTCTCAATGCTGTCCTGGGGCTGCTGTTCGCCGGCGTTGTTGACGAGCACGTCAAGCCGGCCCAGCTCGCTGGTGACGCGATCGACCGCCTGTCGGCAGAATCGCTCGTAACCGATGTCTCCGGCGAGAGCCAGACACCGCCGACCTTCGGCTTCCACCAGTCGCTTGGTTTCCTGTGCGTCCTCGTGTTCGCTGAGATAGACGATGGCGACGTCGGCCCCTTCCTTGGCGAAAAAGACGGCCACGGCGCGTCCGATGCCGCTGTCGCCGCCGGTGATGATGGCCACCTTGTCGCTTAGCTTGTCCGAGCCTCGATAGGTTGGCTTTTCGGTTTGCGGCCGGGGCTCCATTTCCTCCTGGCGACCAGGTCGTTTCTGCTGCTGGGGCGGGCGGGTTCCTCGGCTTTGTTTGGCCATGATTTGCTCCTGCGGTTCGGCGCTGCCGCAGGTGCAAGCAATGTGCCATTGGCCTCCCCATCTAATGAATGTCCCCCGCTCCCGTTTCGCCGCGGCCCGATGGGCCGCGTGTCAACCACTATCCTGCTCTGCTGAAATGCTCTTGGGAAGGCGGCGAAACAGAGGGGGCTGATCCGCGAAACCGCAAGCGATGTTGAGAAGTGGGTGGCGAGGGAGGGCGTGATGGAGATCCCAGAGCCCCGGATGTACGTCCGGGGCTTTGAGTGCGGGGAAACTGTTCGTACTCGTGGGGGGACGCGAAGAGCAAGCCGCTGCGGGAATCGGGCGGCAAAAGAGAGGGTTTCAGCAGAGCAACACCTTCTCAAGTTTTTTTCACCGCCGCGATGGCGTAGAAGGGTCGGCCTTCCCGCTTGTACTTTCGCTCGAAGTTGGTGCCGACGAATTCCCCGTCTCCGGCCGATCCGGGTCGGTTGTATTCGATAACCGTCAGGTTCGACGCTTTCACCACCTGCTCGATCTGCTCGAAATAGTTCTGATGGTCGGTCACGATCTGCAACCGTCCGCCCGGCTTGAGCACCCGCTCCACCTGGCGCAAAAACCCCTCCTGGATCAACCGGCGTTTGTGGTGGCGTTTTTTCGGCCAGGGGTCGGGGAAGTATATGTGCAGCACGCTGAGGCTCCCGGCCGACACGAACTCGCCGAGAAAGTATCCCGCCTCGGCGCGAACCGTGCGGGCGTTGAGGCAGTGGTTGCGACGGAGCCGGTCGCTGGCGTAACGCCAGAACCACCTGGCCCACTCGATGCCGAAGTAGTTGGTCTCCGGATGCGCTTTGGCCTGTTCGGTCAGGAAGGTTCCTTTGCCGCTGCCGATCTCCAGTTCCACGGGATGATCGTTGCCAAACAATTCCGCCCAGTTCAGCGGCTTGGGCAGCGTCTCCACGTCCAACCCGATGGGTTCGACAATCAATTCGCGGTTCGATTGCATAAGGGGCGGGATTGTAATGCCCCGCGGGGGAATTTGTTAGTCGTTGCGTCTGCTACGGCCGGGGTCCGTTGCCCTTGGGGCTGTAATACCGTTTCAGCCACCGGCTCAGCCCGTCCAGTCCGGGAAACAAAACCCGCTCGGTCACGTTCGCCTGATCCAGCTTGTCGCGGATTTCCCATTTGGCGTTGGAGGGAATGATCACCCGCCGATACAGCTCCGGGTGCTCGCTTAGCCAGTGGTCCATCAGATAACGCGGGTTGCTCATCAATGAAAACAGTGCGAACTGGTTGACGATCCGGTCGTCCAGCGAAGGCGGTTCGAGGAACACGACAAATTCCCTTTCCCCGGCCAGCTCGTCAAACGTCGCCAGGCTGTGTGCCGAGCGCTCGAGCATTTCCGTCGTGAACACGTCGGCGTCCTCTTCTTCGAGAACGGCTTTGAGCCGTTCGGGCAGCAGTTGATGGGTTTGGACGTAGTCCACGCACCAGATCACGCCGTCGGCGTCGAAGCGGTCGAGGTTCTGGGTGGCAAAGTGCATGGCGACGTACGGCGAGAAGGTCCAGTCCAGCAGTCGCGTGGGCAGGCCGTGATGCTGCGCCAGCGCCAGCCAGTTCCAGACCGAATCGCCCGGCACGGCGTCGCGGTGGGCGTACTTGCGGAAGTTGCGCAGCAGGTGGCTTTCCCGTCCGCGATGATCCCCTTCGATGTCCGCCAGCGTGGTGCGCAGATCGTCTCCCGCCCGGGACATGCCCCGGTAGGCCATGCCGGAGCGAAACCGTCCCAACTCCGGCCGCCAGGAACCTTCGTAGAGCCGCTCGTTGAGTTCGTTCCAGCTTGCGATCCGCACGTCGTCCATCAACGGATGTTAGACCCGCTGCGGCTCAACGACGACCGCGGTGCCGTAGCACAGCACTTCGGTGGCGCTGACCTTACCGGCCACTTCCGAGGCGTCGTAGCGCAGTCCGACGACGGCGTTGGCTCCCAAGGTCAGGGCGTGGCTGACCATCAGGTCGTATGCCTGCTGCCGGGCCTGCTCGCACATTTCCGTGTAGGCTCCGATCTGTCCGCCGATGATCGACTTGAGCCCCCCGAGAATTCCCTGCGAGATGGTGGGCGCCCGCACGATGATGCCGCGTACGACGCCGAGGTATTGGGTGATGCGATAGCCTTCGATGGTGAAGGTGGTAGTGACCGGAACCGACATGCCAGCCTCCCTGTCAGAGTCGTAGCCCCCTTGACGTGGAAGGTACGCCCGGGCCGGAGAGAATGCAATGCGGGCAGGATTGGATGGATTTATTTTATTAAACCCTCTTGATCGTTTAACATTCCGATCCCTCAAGGCGGGGTAGACTTGGGGCGAGCGATAGTTGCACGATGTTTTTCAGGAGCAGGCAAATGCGACGGTGGCTGTTGTTGGCGATCATGGCGTGCTGGATGGTTGGCTCGTTTGTGCGGGCCGATACCCTGGTTTTGAAGGACGGCCGCCGACTGAACGGGGACGTGACGGAATCCAACGGCCGGTACGAGGTTAAGATGCGGCTGGGCAGGGCGTGCGTGTCGGCGGAACAGGTGAGCCAGTGGATCAAGAGCAACTCCGAAGTTGCCGTTCCCGAGACGCCCAAGGCGACGGAGACGGCAGCGAAGCCCGATCAGCCCGCGACTGCGCCTTCGCCGGCCGACACGACCGCCCCGGCGGCGGAGGCCTCCGTCGATTCGGAGGGCTCGGATCTGAAGGACAATACTTCCGCCCGGCACGCGGTCGCCTTTGCGGTCGGGCCCGAATTGCTGATCACGTCGTACAAGCCGGTCCAAGACGCTACGTCGATTGTGCTGGAGACGCCCGACGGCGTAACGGTCAAGGCGAAGCTGGTCCGGTGCGACGCCGAGAGCGGGCTGGCGCTGTTGCAGATCCAGGGGCGGAAACTGAACTACATGAATGTGGCGGACTCGTTTGAAGGCGGGAAGTTGCAGTGCGTGACCCTGTCCGTCGGCGCGTTTCAACCGACGACGGTGGTGGTGAACGGCACGGGCGGGAAACCTGCCGCGGAGTGGTCGGTGCGGCTGGAGGATGGCGCCAGACTGGCCGGGGCGCCGCTGGTCAGCGGCGGAAAGATCGTGGGCGTGGCCCTGCCGAGCAAGGTGCAGGACGCCGAGCCCGCCGCGGTGACGCCGGAACGGCTCAAGGCGTTTTTGGGCAAAGACGCGGACGGCCGCGGTGAAGTGGTCGATGCCACGACAATCGTCTTTCACGTCATCGCCGTTCGCTAACGCGCTCGTCCGGCTTGCGCAAAAAAAACGGACCAAAGGGGAGCCACCGCCTTCGATCCGTTTATGCATGTCTTCTGCTGGCAAGATACCGTGTGATTATATCCCGTCAATACGCGGCTGAAAGAAAACTGTCGGTTTGTTTTTGACCGGGGCCGGAAAAATATCGGATCGGCGATTCAATCCAGCATCGCTCGCAGCATGGGCTCGATCTGTTGCCACAGGGCCGGATCGCGCCGGGCGTAGAGGATGTTGGTCTTCAGCCAGTCCACGGGGTTGCCGATGTCGTGCCGGCGGGCGCGGAGCACGACGCCGTGGACCGGCTCCCGTTCCAGCAGCAGTCGCAGGGCGTCGGTGAGTTGGATTTCCCCGCCTTTTCCGGCAGGGGTGCGTTCCAGGCACTGGAAGATCGTCGGGGTCAGCACGTACCGGGCGGCGATGGCCAGGCGGCTGGGGGCGGATTCGGGGGTGGGTTTTTCCACGAGGGTGTCGATTTTGACAATGCCGGCTTCGAGGGTTTTTCCACCGACGATGCCGTAGCGGTCCACCTTTTCGGGGGCGACTTCTTCCAGTCCGATGATTGAGCCGCCGAAGCGGGCGTGGGCTTCGGCGAGTTGCCGGGTGGGGGGCAGTTCGCCGCTGAAGATCGTGTCGCCCAGGAGGCAGGCGAACGGCTCATCGCCCACGTGCCGCCGGGCGTAGCGTACGGCATCACCCAGGCCGCGCTGCTCGGGCTGGCGCACGGAGTGGATCTGGATTTTGGCCATGAGCTGTTCGACGGAGGCCAGGAGGGCGGCTTTGTTGCCGCTTTTCAGGCGTTCTTCCAGTTCGCGGTTGCGGTCGAAGTGGTCTTCGATGGCGCGTTTCTCGCGGGAGGTGATCAGCAGCACGTCTTCGATGCCGCCGGCGGCCGCCTCTTCCAGGACGTACTGGATCGTGGGGCGGTCGAGGATGGGCAGAAGTTCCTTGGGCACGGCCTTGGCGGCCGGCAGCATGCGGGTGCCGACGCCCGCGGCCGGGATGATGGCTTTGCGTAGATTCATGGTTGTTCAAAGATCATGGGTCGGATGACGGTGCAGCGGATTTCCGCCAGGGCGTCGGACAATTGCTGGTAGTGGCGTCCGTCGCGATAGAGGCCGACGATGGCGCCGCCGCTGCCGGCGAATTTGGCGCTGGCGCCGGTGGAGCGGGCGACGTCGATCATGCGCTGGTTTTCCGGGGCGATGTTCATGATGGTGCGGCGCAGGTCGTAGTTTTCGTTCATGACCTTGCCGAGTTCGTCCCAGTCGCCGGCCATCAGCGCCGCGCGGCCGCGGTCGGTCAGGGTGCGGTATTTTTCCATGGCGGCGACGACGGCGGCATCGCCGCGGTCGTAGAGTTCGCGCAGGTTGCGGTGGGCCACGTCGCTGACTTCGGCCCGCTGGGGGTCGTAGGCGATGTAGATGGGGGGCATTTTGGGCGGGCACAGCGGCTCGTACTCGCCGTAACCGCGGCTTTCGATCAGGGCCTTGGCGAAGTCCATGAAGACGATGCCTTCGTAGACCTGGATCACGCGGTCTTGCAGGCCGGCGTTGATGCGGAGTTCTTCTTTTTCGGTCATCAGGATCAGCGTCGGCAGGAAGTGGCGGGGGATTTCCACGCCGTAAAATTCCATCAAGGCCCGCATGGTCGCGGTGACGATGGCGCTGCTGCCGGAGAGTCCGACCAGGCGGGGGATGTCGGTTTCGTAGCTGATGGTGAAATTGCGGTGGCGGAGCTCGATGCCGTTGGTGCGGCAGTAGTCGTTGAACCGCTTGATGGCGGCCTTGATGAGCCGCATGCCGCCGTAGTAGCCGTGCAGCTTTATGTCGCGCAGGAAATCGGCGACGCTGTCAAACCGACCGAGGTCGCCGGAGGCGGGAACGATCTCAAAGTAAGGGCTTTCCCACATCCGAACGGTGGCTTTGAAGTTGCGGACCAGGCAGGAGATGGTTTTGCCGAAGTAGCCGTCCGAGGGGTTGCCCACCAGCCCGGCGCGGGCGTATGCGTGAGAGGTGATAATCATACTGGTTGATAATTTATCGGATCGCCCTGGCGATACAAGCAGGGCGTTTGCGGGCCGGGTTATGGGCGGGGCAGGGGCTTCGCATTTGATGTTCGGCGCATGTTAGGCTTGCGCGATTGAAACGGGGGCGGTAAACTGTGGGGGAACGGTCGCGAAGCTTCGCAGCACATCCCCATTTTTCACCCAAGGAGCTTGCGCATGGACGCCAAAGCGACCCAGGAACTGTTGCGCTTTTTTCGGGGCCTGCACGACCCGCGTGCGGCCAACGCCCGACACCGGCTCGACGACGTCCTGAGCATCGCCATCCTGGCGGTGCTGTGCGGATCGGACAGTTGGGCGGCGGTCGAGGCGTGGGGATGGGGCAACCTCCAATGGCTCCAGACCTTTCTGGACCTGCCCCACGGCATCCCCAGCCACGACACCTTCGACCGCCTCTTCGCCCTGCTCGACCCCCTGGCGTTCGAGAAGGCCTTCAACCACTGGACCGCCACGCTGGTCGGCGACGGCGCGGGCCTGTTCGTCGCGGTGGACGGCAAGACGCTGCGGCGGAGTTGGAGGCATGCCTGGAGCAAGACCCCCGTTCACATGGTCAGCGCCTTTGCGACGCAAAACCAGGTGGTGCTGGGACAGCTGGCCACCGACGCCAAGAGCAACGAGATCACGGCCATTCCCAAGCTGCTGGCGATGCTGAGCCTGGCCGGGGCGACGGTGACGATCGATGCGATGGGCTGCCAGCGGGAGATCGCCGCTCAGATCCTCGGGCAAAAGGGCCGCTACATCCTGGCGGTCAAGGACAACCAGCCCACCCTGCACCGGAAGGTCAAGGCGTTGCTGGACGAGGCGGTCCTGGACGGTTTTTCAGCCCTGCGTCACGGGTATGACCAACAGGACGACGCCGGCCACGGGCGGATCGAGAAGCGGCGGGTGTGGGTGACCGACGAGGTGGACTGGCTGGGGGAGGATTTGCTCTCGGCCTGGCCGGGTCTGGCGGCGTTGGTCGTGGTGGAATCGACGCGGCGGGACTTGGGGGACTTGGAGGGGAAGGTGAGTGTGGAGCGGCGGTACTTCATCAGCAGCCATCCGGGGACTGACGCCAAGCTGCACGCGGCGGCGATCCGGCGGCACTGGGGCATTGAAAACACGCTGCACTGGCAACTGGACGTGAGCCTCAACGAGGATCAGTGCCGCCTGCGGATCAAGCACGGGGCCGAGAACTTCTCGCGACTGCGGCGGATCGCGATCAACAAGCTCAAGCGGTGGGAGATTAAGAAAGACAACGGCAAACCGATGAAGACGAGCCTGCGGATTAAGCAAAAGTCCTGCGGCTGGAGTCGCAAATTCCTCATCGAAGCCCTGTTAGCCTAAATGCGATGGCCCTGTCGTTTAATTGGAAGCGAAGGGTTTGCGTGTGGACAAGGTTGCGGGCTCTGGGGATACTTCGGGAACTAATAAATAGGAGATAGCGTGATTTTATCCAGGTACAGCATGGGGATCGGGGATCGGTTTGCTCATCAGGGCAAGGCGCAACTGGCGGCGTTTTTCAAGGCGAGGGAGATGGGCGTGGAGGTGACGCCGGTGTGGAACAAGTCCAACCGGGAACACCAGATCATCCATACCGTTCCGGCCAGCGTTCGCCAGGAGGCGGACGCGGCGGTGAAGGCGTTGGGATGGAAGGGGGCGTACCACGTCGATGCCGACCATATCGGGCTGAAGACGGTGGACAACTTTGTTGGGGCCAGCGACTTTTTCACGCTGGACGTGGCGGACTTCACGGGGAAGGCGGCGGCGGAGGCGGACGTGCAGGCGTTCGTGGGCTGGTGCAGCAAGTATGCCAGGAGCTTGAGCATTGCCGGCATTGAGCGGAAGCTGGAGGTTTCGCGGGACTTGATTGAGACGATTGCCCGGAAGTATCTGCTGGCGGTGCAGGAGGCGGGGAAGATTTATCGGCACATTGAGGCGGCCAAGGGGAAGGGGAATTTTGTGACGGAAGTGTCGATGGATGAGACGGATCAGCCGCAGACGCCGGTGGAGATGCTGTTCATCCTGGCGGCGATTGCGCGGGAAAACATTCCGGCCCAGACGATCGCGCCGAAGTTCACCGGGCGGTTTAACAAGGGCGTGGATTACGTCGGGGACGTGCGGCAGTTTGAGAAGGAATTTAACGAGGATCTGGCGGTGATCGCGTTTGCGGTCAAGGAGTTCGGGCTGCCGGGCGGGCTGAAGCTGAGCGTTCATTCCGGCAGCGACAAGTTTTCGCTTTACGAGCCGATCCGCAAGGCGATCAAGAAGTTTGGCGCGGGGCTGCATTTGAAGACGGCGGGGACGACCTGGCTGGAAGAGCTGATCGGGCTGGCGTCGGCGGAAGGCGAGGGGCTGGAGATCGCCAAGGAAGTGTATGTGAAGGCGATGGGTCGGTTTGACGAGTTGTGCGGGCCGTACGCGACGGTGATTGATATTGACAAGAGCAAGCTGCCGACGCTCCAGCAGGTGCGGGAATGGAGTGGGCAGGAGTATGCGGCGGCGTTGCGGCATGAACCGAATTGCCCGCAGTACAACCCGCACTTCCGTCAGCTTCTGCACGTGGGATACAAGGTGGCGGCGGAGATGGGGGATCGGTACCTGGGGGCGTTGGAGAAGTACGCCCAGACGATCGGGAAGAATGTGACGGAGAACGTGTTTGATCGTCATTTGAAGCGGGTGTTTATCGAGGGGTGAAGACACCGTGGCGAAAGAGGGTGGATGGGATTCGCAGCCCCGGATGTGCATCCGGGGCTTTTTGTTGGGGTGCGTTTTCGTAAGTGTGGGGGTCAGGCGGAGGTGGAGCTGACGTCGAGGTCGGCGGGGGAGGGAGGGGTGGAGAGTTGATGCCGGGCTTGGGGGATGAGTTCCTTGAGGTCGGCAATGCGGCGGATGACGTGGTCGGCGATGGGGTGGGTTCGGCTGGCGCAGTGGGGTTGTTTGAGGATGGCGGTGAGGCCGACGCGGCGAGCGCCGACGATGTCGGTTTTGACGGTGTCGCCGACGAACATGGTTTCCTGGGGGGAGACGCCGACGGCTTCGAGGGCGATTTCAAAGATGCGGGGATCGGGCTTGCGCACGCCGGCTTCGCTGGAGTAGATTCGCCAGGGGAAGAACTCGAAGAGGCCGGCGATTTTCATGTGTCGGTCGAGGATTGCGCCGGGGACGACGGTATTGGAGACGATGGCGAGCTTGAGGCCGAGGGCGCGGAGCAGTTGCAGGGTGTGGATGAGATCGGGTTCGATGCTGCTGTGGTCCACGGCCGGGGCGTACCAGAACCAGCCGTATTCGAGCAGTTGCTGGTCGTTCATCTCCAGCTTGAGTTTTTGGCACATCCGCCGCATGACGGCCATGGAATTGAATTCGTTGAAGCAGAGCCGGGACCAGAGGTAGGCCCATCGCATGGCCCAGACGTGCATGCGGTAGTAGGGGTCGAATTCGGGGAGGGTATAGCCTTTGGATTGGAGGTGGGTGTAGGCGCGCAGGGCGGCGCAGCGGAAGACGGCCTGGGTGTCCATGGGCTCGAAATCGAGCAGGGTGTTGCCGAGATCGAAGAAGATGGCCTTAAGCATGGTGTTGCGTCGGGGCTTGCGGAGTCAGTTGCCGCATTTTAGAAGGCGGTTCAGAACGGGTCGGGCAAGCCCGACCGCTAAAGGGATTGTGAACCCGCTTCCTGGTGAAGCGGATTCTGCCTTTGAAGGGCTCGATAAGCAATGGCCAATTCCAACTATTCCAGGGAGGCCATCTGTCCGCGGATGACGGAGGCGGGGTCGCCGGCGAGGCGGAGGACTTCTTCGACGAGTTTTTCGGCGCCTTCGTAGACGGTCCAGGGGCCGACGTCGTTCATGTAGCAGGGGGTGGAGACGAGGCGGTTGGCGTCATCGACGCAGATATCGACCGGGCCGGTATTTTGGTGGATTGCGCCCATGGCGGTGAGGGCGGCGGCGGTGGAGGCGTCGGTTCCGATGGTGAGTTTGGGATGCAGGCCACCGGCTCCCAGCACGCGAGCGGCGATGACGGGGGCGATGCAGGCCAGGCCGATGGGTTTGTGCTGGGCGTGCATGGCCAGCAGGAGGCGTTGGACTTCGGGGTTGACGGTGCATTGGGGTCCGTCGGCGGCGAAGGTGGAGAGGTTTTTGGCGGCGCCGAAGCCGCCGGGGAAGATGAGGGCGTCGAGTTCTTCGCTGCGGACGGTGGCCAGGTCGCGGATGTTGCCGCGCATGATGCGGGCGGATTCTTCCAGGACGTTGCGCTGTTGGTGGGTGGGTCTGCGGCTGAGGTGGTCAACGACTTCGGTTTGCGGGATGTTGGGAGCCATGCCGAGCACCTTGGCTCCGCGGCGGTTGAGGGCAATGAGGATGCTGACGGCTTCGTGGATTTCGCTGCCGTCGAAAACGCCGCATCCGCTGAGTATGACTCCGACGCGTGCCGGCATGGTGTCCTCCCGGTGGAACTGTGCTTGGATTATAGGGGGGGATGCCTACCGATTGAAATCGGCGGGCGTTCGTGTTGGAGCCGGGTGGTGTTTATACTGGTAGATTGCATGAGTGAAGGATGGGAACAATCCGGGGTTGAGCTGGCTCCGGGGGTGCGCGTTGCCGAGTCGGCGTTGCGGTATCAGTTTTCCCGCAGTTCGGGGCCGGGGGGGCAGAATGTGAACAAGCTCAACACGCGGGCGGAGGTGTGGGTGCCGCTGGCGGCGCTGGTGGGGCTGAGTCCGCGTGCGATGGATCGGCTGCGACAGTTGGCGGGGAAGCAGATCACCAAGAGCGGGGAATTGCATGTGGCGGCGGATACGAACCGAACTCAGGAGGCGAATCGTCAGGCGGTGCTGGATCGGGTGCGGCATCTGCTGACGCTGGCGATGCGCGAGCCGAAGGTGAGGAGGAAAACGCGGCCGACGCGGGGGTCGAGGCGGCGGCGGCTGGAGGAGAAGAAACAGCGGGGGGAGATCAAGGCGCGGAGGAGGGGGATGGAGTGAAGGTTTTGGGGTGTGTGTGCGCTGCTCTGCGGGCAGTCGCGAAACAGGAAGACTTCGTGAAACGGGGGCTATTGCGCGGGTTGGGTGGCGGGGGGTGGGGGGAGGGAATCTAGCTCCTGTGCGTAGGTTTCGCGGCGTTTGCGCAGTTCGATCAGGGCGGGGTGGTTTTCTCCTACGCGTTGTCTGGCTCGGGCGATTTCGGCGTCCAGGGCTCCGATGATTTCGCGGAGTTGGATGGCGTGCAGAGTCTGGTTGATGGCGAGTTGGCCTTCGATGCCGGGCGGGGGGACGTAGACGCGGGCGGCGGCGTTGCCGAAGCTTTCGATGATGCCCAGGGAGGTGAGGATTTCGCCGGTGTCGTCGCGCTGGGCGGCGACGATGAACTGGCGGGCCTCATCGAAGATGGCGCGGGCGAGGGGGTCGAATTCTGTGCCGGCGGTGTCGATGAGGACGGAGCGTTCGCGGGCCAGGAGACGCTTGATGATGGCTAATGCGCCGGGGAGGTCGTTGCGGTCCAGGGCCTGGCGGGTGTTGTGGCTGAGCGATTGGAGCACGATCATAGCGCCGTAGGCAACGCGGCGGTTGGGGGCAAAACGGGTGGCGGCATCGGGGGGCTGGGTCTGGGCCAGAGATGGAGCGAGGGTTGAGAGCAGGGTGAGGGAGAAGACGGCGAATGTCAGCAGGCGGTTCATGGGAGTATCGTACAGGGAAGAATTTTTGGGGGCTACAGGGTGTTTACCGGGGTGAGCGGGGGAGGGTGCTTGGTGAGGCCGGGGGGATGGTGTTTGGGGTGGGATGGGTTTGAGGGTTTGGGGTGTTTGCCGGGGGGTGGGGGCTCTGCGACGCAACGCGTCGCAGTTATTACTTGCTGGGGCTGGTTGCGGGGAAGTCGGTGACGCCGAGGCGGGTGAGGAATTTGACGGCGTTGGTGTGGTAGAGCTTCTGGAGGGTGGCGTCGGGGAGGGCCAGGCCGTGGAGCATGGGTTGCTGGTCTTCGAGCAGGTCGGGGTCGAAGACGGGGGTGCGTCCGATGTAGGCGGTTTCCCAGAGTTTACGGTGGCACCAGAAACGGCTGGCGAGGAAGTCGAAGCCGCGGTCGTCGCCGGAGACCTGGTCGGAGCCGAAGAGAATGCGGTCCTGATTGTGGATGAAAAATTCGCGGGCGGCGTTGCGGCGCTGGCTGAGCTCGCGGAGCATCCAGCGGGTGGCGCTGCAGTCGAGGCTGAGGTTGGGGAACTTGTCGAGCAGGTATTGCAGGCGGGGGAGGTTTTCGGGGTTGCCGCCGAGATGGGCGCCGATCCAGGGGACTTGGCGGTAGTGGGTCATGACGTCTTCCCAGATGCGGTAGTGTTCTTCGCGGGCGCCGAAGCGGGCGGTGTCGGCGTATTTGGTTTCGTACCAGAGGTCGGGATCGCCGATGTGGGTCATGATGCCCATTTTGCGGGCGAGGATTTCGTCGAAGACGGGTTTGAGCTGGGGGGAGTCGAGGCGCCAGTTTCGGGCGACCATGGTTTGGGGGGCCATGTGGAATTTAACGATGCGGCTGCCGAGGTTGTAGAAGGCTTCGAGACGGCGGAGCCAGTCGTCGATGGAGGCGCCGCCCCATTGGGGGACGGCGATGAGGTGGATTTGGCCGGGGTGGTCGCGGAGGAGGCCGGCGGCTTCTTCGAGGGGGCCCATGGTCATGAAGCAGTCGATGCCGTAGTGGCGGGCGGTTTGGAACCAGACGCGGGCGTGTCGTGCGGCGAGGATGTGGCAGTGGAAGTCGATGACGGGGCCGGTGACCTTGGGGCGGGGCATGGGGCGACGGTAGTCGATGCCGGTTCGGTTGTGGTCGGGGGGGTTGGCGGCGGGTTGGGGGAGGGTATTACTCAAGGGACTTGTCTCAAGGGTATGCGCGGGGAGGGGGGGTGTCCAATGGGGAGGGGCTGGGATATACTGCGCCGGACGGGTTGGGGGAATCGGTTTGGGAGTGTGCAACGTGGCTGAGCGAATCTGCAAATCGTACAAGGTTCTGGTCGGGATGGAGATACACGTCCAACTGGCGACGCGGAGCAAGATGTTTACCGGGGCGGCCAATGCGTTTGGGGCGGAGCCCAATACGCTGGTGGATCCGCAGGTTCTGGGGCTGCCGGGGGTGCTGCCGGTGATGAATAAGCGGGCGGTGGAATATTCGATCATGGTGGGGCTGGCGATGGGGTGCCAGATTTCGCGGCATACCAAGTGGGATCGCAAGAGCTATTTCTATCCGGATTTGCCGAAAAATTATCAGATCAGCCAATACGATCTGCCGCTGTGCGCGGAGGGGGTGTTTGAGATTGCGGCGGAGGATGGGACGAGCAAGACGATCCGCATTCGGCGGGCGCATCTGGAAGAGGATGCGGGGAAGTTGATGCACGAAGCGCGGGGGGATACAGGATCGATCACAGCATTGTGGATTTGAATCGCGCGGGGACGCCGCTATTGGAGATTGTGACGGAGCCGGATTTGTCCAGTCCGAAGGATGTGGCGACGTTCGGGCAGGAGTTGCAGAAGCTGGTGCAGTTTCTGGGCGTGTCCGAAGGTCAGATGCAGATGGGGCACATGCGGTTTGAGCCGAATATCAACGTGCATATCACCGATCAGGACGGGAAGGTACACAAGACGGCGATCACGGAGATCAAGAACCTCAACAGCTTCAGCGTGCTGGAGAAGGCGACGGCGTACGAAATCCAGCGGCAGATTCGGGAGTGGGAAGAGACGGGGTCGCTGGGGAAGAAGAGCACCTACGGCTGGGATGATGCGAATCAGGCGACGGTGCATCAGCGGGACAAGGAAGAGGCGCACGATTACCGGTATTTCCCGGATCCGGACCTGGTGCCGGTGGAAGTGGATGAGGTGTGGCTGGCGGAGATCAAGTCGCGGATCGGGGAACTGCCGGCGGCGCGGCGCAAGCGGTATGTGGAGGCGATGGGTTTGTCGGCGGTGGATGCGGGGATTTTATCGGGGGATCGGGCGACGGGGGATTTTTATGAGCAGGCGGTTGCGGCGGGGGCCGATCCGCGGCGGGCGTGCAATCTGCTGCTGGGGCATGGGCTGAGGCTGGCGAATGAGAAGTCGCGGCCGCTGGCGCAGTTGGGGATTCGGCCACAGCGGTTTGCGGAGGTGGCGCAGTTGATCGATCAGAACAAGGTGGCGGCCAGCAGCGTGGGGGCGATCTTTGACCGGTTGCTGGAGAAGGATGAGTCGGCGGAGAAATTGGCCGTGGAACTGGGACTGATGCAGAGCAGCGACACGGGGGCGATCGATGCGGCGATCGAGGCGCTGGTGGCGCAGAATCCGCGGCCGTTGCAGGATTACAAGGCGGGTAAGCAGGCGGCACTGGGGGCGCTGGTGGGGATGGTGATGAAAAGCGTCAAGGGGTTGAACCCGAAGATCGTGCAGGAGCGGTTGAAGCAGAGGCTTTCGTAGAGAGGGAAGAGAAGTCAGAATGATGAATGATGAACGATGAAGGAGGAAGAAAACCAGCTATTAAACCAGCTCTTCTTTCCTCCTTCATCGTTCATCGTTCATCATTCTCTTCTCGTGGGTGAGATTTTTGCGGGATGTGGGTGGCGGGGAGGGAATAGGATTGGATCGGGAGGTGTGCGGTGGTTCCGGTTCGATTGGATCTGAAGAAAGACGAGAAGCTGGAAATCGAGTGGGAGGACGGGCGCAAGTCGGTTTATAAGATCGACTATCTGCGGGCGATGTGTCCTTGCGCCACGTGCAAGGCGACGCGGGAGGAGGGGGCGGGGAAGAAGTCGCTATTGACGGTTCTGCCGGGGAATTATGCCGGGGCGTTGTCGGTGTCGGGGGCGGAATTGGTGGGGAATTATGCGATAAAGCTGTCGTGGTCGGACGGGCACGATACGGGGATTTATTCGTTTGGGTATTTGCGCGATATCGCCGTGAGGGGATGGGATACGCGTCGCCTTGCAGGCGACGGCGAAACGGAGAGGTTTGGGGTCAGTTTTTGTCGACGCTGAATTTGCCGGGTCCGATGAACATGAGGCTGAGGAACAGGGCGGCCATTTCGAGGGCGTGGGAGGCGGTTTGCCAGGAGTCGCCTTTGTAGTAGTGGTGGGAGACGGCGACGGCCATGGTGATGGCCAGCATGAGGCAGGCGGGGCGGAAGGCCAGGCCGAGGATGATGCACATGCCGCCGAGGAATTCGGCGAGCATGGCCATAAAGCCCCAGAAGGAGGGGGCGAAGATGATGCCCAGGGGCTTCATGGATTGGCCGAGGGCGTGCCAGGCGGAGGGGCCGCCCTGGAGTTTGTCCAGGCCGTGGAGCAGGACGAAGCTGAAGCCTACGCCGACGCGCAGAAGCAGTAACCCCTGTTCACGATATTTGGTCAGTCCGGTCCAGATCACAGCCCGTCTCCTGAGAAAGTAGGCATCAGGATAACGTCTTGCGTCGGCTTGGCAATGAGCGGGGGCGTCCTCTTTGTGGGAGGAAGCCTATGATGGGGTCGTTTGGCGGGAAAGGAGTCGCGGGTATGCGAGTGGGATGGATTGTCGCAATACTGGCGGGCGTTTTGATGGCGGGGTGTTCGAAGAAGGAATCGACGCCGGGGGAGGGGGCGTTGACGAAAGTGACGCTGGCGTTGAACTGGGTGGCGGAGCCGGAGTTTGGGGGGATTTATGCGGCCCGGTTAAACGGGGCGTTTGCGCGGCATGGGCTGGAGGTGGAGGTTCAGGGGGGCGGGGCGGGGGTGCCGGTTGTGCAGCGGGTGGCGGCGGGGCAGGTGGAGTTTGGGATTGCCAGCGCCGATGAGATTGTGATGGCCCGGTCGCGTGGGGCGGACGTGGTGGGGATTTTCGCGACGTATCAGACGTGTCCGCAGGCGATCATGGTTCATGGCAAAAGGGGCTTGCGCGAATTGGGGGAGGTTTTTAAGTCGGGGACGCTGGCGATGGAGCCGGGGCTGCCGTATGCGGAATATCTGCGGAGCAAGTATCCGGGGGGCGGGGCGAAGATTGTGCCGTATGACGGGGGGATTGCGCGGTTTTTGGCGGAGGGGGATTTTGCCCAGCAGTGTTTTGTGACGTCCGAGCCGATCGCGGCGCGGAGGCAGGGGGCGGACGTGCGGATATTTCTTGTCGCCGAGGCGGGGTACAACCCGTACACGGCGGTGGTGATTACGCGGGGGGAGTATTTGCGGCGTCGGCGTGAGGTGGTGCGGGCGATGGTGAGGGCGTTGCGAGAAGGGTGGCGGTCGTATCTGGATGATCCGAAGGGGGCCAATGAGGCGATGGGGCGGTTGAATCCGTCGATGGATGGGGCGACGTTTGCGGCGGCGGCTGAGGCGCAGAAATCGCTGATTGATGGCGTGCGGCCGGTGGGCGCCATGAACGCTTCGCGGTGGGAGACGCTTATCGGGCAACTGGCGGGGTTGAAACTGATTGAGAAGTCGCCTGGGGTCGGGGGGTGTTTTTGGGATGGGAGTGATTGACGGGAGGGGCGTTGTCAGGAGCCGACGAGCTGGCGGATGGCGTCGTCGAGTTCGCGGGGCTTGATGGGTTTGATCAGGTGTCGGCGGAAGCCGGATTGGGAGCTGTGGGCGAGGTCTTCTTCCATGCCCAGGCCGCTGAGGGCCAGGCCTTGGATGGGGAGGCGGCCTTTGATGTAGTTCATGATGTCATGGCCGCTGCCGTCGGGCAGACTCAGGTCGCTGACCAGGACGTCCACCGGTTCCCGGTCCAGGATGCCGACGGCTTCGCGTACGCTGGCGGCGGCCAGGACGGTATGACCGAAGCTTCGCAGCAATCGCGTCATGACGCGGCGGGTGTCGTCGTGGTCTTCGACCAGCAGGACACGGGACGTTTTCTGGGCCGGTTGGGCGGGGGCGATGGGTTCGGGGGTCGGGTGTTCTTTGCGGGCGACGGTGGAAAGTTCGACGGAGAAGGTGGCGCCCTTGTTTTTACCGGGGCTGGAGGCGGTGAGTTTTCCGCCGTGGAGGTCGATGATGGCGCGGGAGATGGCCAGGCCGAGACCGAGGCCGCCGAGCCGGCCGGTGATGGAGCGTTCGCCTTGTTCAAAGGCCTGGAAGAGGCGGGGGATGATCTGCGGATCGATGCCGATGCCGGTGTCGGTGACTTCGACGATGAGGGAGGGGGCGTGGTTGTGGTTCAAGGGGGGGCCGTTGCGGGTTTGGAGGGTGATGCGGCCGCCGTCCTGGGTGAATTTGATGGCGTTTTTGAGGAGGTTCCAGAAGACCTGCTGCATTCGCGCCGGGTCTGCGCGGACGATGTGCGTCTGGGCGTCGGGATTGAGGGTGATGTGGAGGTTTTTGGCGTGGATATCGGATCGGCAGATGCTCAGGGTTTGTTGCAGGGCTTGGTGGACGTCCATGATTTCCGGGTGCAGATCGATTTTGCCGCGGCTGATGCGTGTCAGGTCGAGCAGGTCGTCGATCAGCCGGGCTTCCATTTCCACGTTTCGGCGGATGAGTGCGATCTCCTCGCGTGCGGTGGGGGAGAGTTTGTTGGCTTCCTCCATCATCGCCACTTCGACCAGGACCGGCGTCAGGGGGGTGCGTAGTTCGTGGGACAAGACGGCCAGGAAGTGGTCCTTGGCGCGGTTGGCGGTTTCGGCGGCTTCCTTGGCGTTGCGCAGAGCGGTTTCGGCGCGGTGCCGTTCGATGGCGATGCCGGCCAGGTGGGCGGCGGATTCGATCAGTTGCTGCTCCATGGGGTCGGGCCCGCGGGGCTCCGAGGGATAGAGGGCGAAGGTTCCCAGGACCTGTTGCTGCGGGGAGAAGATCGGCTGCGACCAGCAGGCGACGAGATTGAAGGTTCGGGCGAGTTCCCGGCCTCCGTCCCAACGGGGGTCGGTTTGGATATTGCGGACGATGACCGGCTTGCCGGTGTAGGCGGCGGTTCCGCACGAACCGGCGTTGGGGCCGATCATAAAGCCGTCCACCGCCTGCTGGTATGCCGGCGGTAAATTCGGGGCTATGAAGTGGCGTAAGTGCAGGCGGTCTTCGTCCAGCATCAGCACGGAGCCTCGGACGCCCTGGCACTGTTGTTCGACGGTTTGGATCAGCGAGGCGAGGACTTCGGGCAGTTCCTTGCCCGTGGCCACGAGTTCCAGAATGCGGTTCTGGCTGTCGCGGAAGGCTTCGGCCTGTTTACGATCGGTGACGTCCGTACAGGTGCCGACCCATTCGCGGATTTCTCCTTCGGGGCCGATGATGGGCACGCCGCGGGCGATCATGTGTCGGTATACGCCGTCGTAGCGGCGCAGCCGGTATTCGGCTTTGTAGAGGCGTTTGCTGGCGACGGCGGCGTTCCATTCATCCATCGCCTGTTGGCGGTCGTCGGGATGCAGGGCTTGCAGCCAGCCTTGGCCGCGGGCTTGCTCGCGGGTTTGGCCGGTAAAGCCGCACCAGGGGACGGATTCGTCGGTGAACCATCCGTGAGGGCAGGTGGTCCAGACGATCTGGGCGGTTGCGGCCACGAGGGAGCGAAACCGCTCTTCGCTTTGGCGGATGGTTTCCATGGTGCGTTTTCGGTAGAAATATTGTCCGACCAATTCTCCGGCGACGGCGATGGTGTCGATCAAATGTTTTTCGGGTTGGACGGTGCTTTGGCAGAAGAATTCCATGACGCCCAGAATTTCGTGGCCGTGATGCAGGGGGAAACAGGCCGCTCCGTGCAGTCCGGTCTGATGCGCCAGGCGGTGCCGGATAAAGCCGGCTTCACGGGCGATGTCTTCGACGATGATGACGCGGTTTTCGGCCCACGCCTGTCCCGGCAGGCCATTTCCGATGGCGAAGGTCATCTGACGAGTTGCGTCTTCCAGTTTGCGTGCGTCCAATGCGGGCTCGTGCCATATTCCTTCGGCGTGCAGCGTCTGTTGTCCGGGGACGATAGTCCAGATGGTGCCCCAGTCCCATTTGTAGCCTCGGCAGATCGCTTCGAGAATTTGAGGGATCGCCGTGGCCGACAAGGGCGCTTCGGCGAGAATCCGGGCGACGGCGTGTTCGGTCGCCTGTTGCTGTTCGATCAGCTTCCGCTCGTGGATGTCCTCGATGACGACGACGAGCCGTTCCGCGCCTTTGGGCGGCATAAGCAGGGGCGAGACGGTGATGCGGACCCAGAGGCAAGTTCCATTTTTTCGAACGAGGCGTTTATCCATAGAAAAGGTGTGGGTCGCGCCGTTGCGGAGCTGGCGCATGTGGTCCAAATGGGCGGGGAGGTCCTGGGCGTGGGTGATCTGCTGATCGGTTCGTTGCAGGAGTTCTTCGGGCGTGTAATTCAACAGTTCGGCAAAGCGGTGATTGACGCGAAGCCACAGCCCGCTCCAAGTCATCAGGGCCAGCCCCACGGGGACTTGCTCGAAAGTGGCGAGGAATGGTTCGTTGTCGTCGATGGCGACGTGTTTTTTGTCTTGCTGTGGCCGACCGTGCATGGCTGGCGCCTGAAGCTGGGGGTTTATGAAAAAGGGTGTTTAACGGATCAGACAGGGTTGCATGACCGCGCCGGGTCCACCCCGGTTTCCCCTGCGCGTAGAGAATCATTCATACGCATTTTCGCGGAGTCAAGTTTTGAGGACTTCGTTGCCGGGAACGGGGCGGGGTGGGCGTTATAGCGCGAGCATCAAGCCCAGGTAGAACTCGAAGGAGTCCAGGCCGGGGTTATGATCGCTGCCTTCGAGGTCGGCGTTGGAGACGTGGAAGAATCGGGAACCGCCCATGAGGTGCAGATTGTCGGTCAACCGGTAGGTTGCGCCCAGTCCGGCTCGCAGGGCGAAATTGAAATGAGTTCCTTCGGGGGGAAACCGCTGATCGAACTGCACCGCTCCGGCACCGGCGTCGGCGTAGAGCGTGAAGCGGTCGATTTGCAGGAAGTGCCATCGCAACAGCAGGTCGAATCCGCCGCCGTAGGCGTCGTTGTAGGAGGCGTTGTCGGCGTTGAAGTGATAGCCGCTTAGTTCGCCCACGACCGCGACGCGGTCCAGCAGGTAATAGCTGGCGCCGGCGTTGATTTGCTCGCCGTGAATATCGTTGGAGCCGCCTTGTTCGCTGACGTAGGAGCCGTCAAGCTGAAGGGTCCAGCTATCCCGGGTGAAGGCGTCGTGATGGGGGGTGGCGGGAGAAACCGCCAGCGTGAGTGGATCATCATCGTTGGAGGCGGCTTGTGCGGCCGGGCTCGTGGACTCCTGGGCGTGCCCGATAGAGGCCAGCAACAGGCCGAGAGCCGCGCAGGGAATCAGAAGTCGCGGGTTCAGAGTCGCTCCTTGTCAGGCCGATCAAACAGACTCAACCGCCGAGACTATAGAGCGAGGGGCGTGGGCTGGGAGCGCGGAAAATTCGTTACAGCGGGAACAGCAGGCCGGTGTAGAACTCCCAGCCGTTGGCCGAGGGGTTCTGGTCGTTGCCGTGGCGGTCGCCGTTGGAGAGGTGGAAGAAGCGAGTTCCACCGATGAGATAGGCTCTGTCGCAGAGCTGGTAGGTTGCGCCGACGCCGGCGCGGGCGGTGAAGTTGAAGTGGGTTCCGCCTGGGGGCCAGTCGTTCTGAAAGCCGAGGACTCCGCCGGCGATGTCGGCGAACATGGAGAATCGCTGGTAGTTGAGGAAATGGTAGCGGAGGTTGAGATTGAAGCCGCCGCCCCAGGCTTCGGGATCGTTGTAGCCGTCCACGCGGGTGTAGTAGCCAGCGAGTTCGCCGGTGATGGCGAAGTTGTCCCTGAGGTAGTAACCCAGGCCCAGGCCGAGTTGTTCCATGTCGAAGGCGTGGTAGTTATCACCGGCTTTGCCGGTCATGTAAGAGGCGGTGGTTTGCAGGACGGTGCTGCCTTGGGAGAAGGGGGCGGGCTTGGCCGGCTCTTCGGTAAGGCTGAAGGTTTTACCGCCGTCGGCGGCAAAGGAGGCGGGGGAGGATCCGCCGGCGTACGCGTGGGCGCAGAGCCCGGCGGCCAACCCGAGTGTCGCACACGTGCCGAGAAAACGCTGGATCACGATGGTTCCTTCCCTTCCGTTTTCGATGGTCCCGTTCGAGAGTTTTGAGAACCCGACGGGGATCATTAAATACTGTGGGGGGGGACGGAATGCAAGTTGAGGCGTTTTTTTGCGGGGGGGGGGCGAAGGAGGGATTGCTGATCCGCGAAACCGCAAGCGGGGTCGGGAAGCGGGTGGCGAAAGAGAAGGAGACGGATGCGGGGGTTAGACATGTCGGCGGTTGGCGGGGATAATTCCGGACGGCATGACGGCATCCACCAAATCGATATGGGAACTGCTTTGGGATTACGATCCCAACGGGTTGATCGTTTTGAACGATCGCTTTCTGATTACCATCGTCAATAACGCGTTCTGCGAGATGTTTCGCGTGGAACGGGATGAAGTGATCGGGCGGCACGTTTCCAATATTCTGGATGATCCGGAAGATTTTCAGCAGGTCTGGGACGACGATCGGGTTCTCACCGGCAAAGAGAAGCATTATCCGCGATATGACCTGTTCGTGAAAAAGGTCATGTTCGCCATCAAGGACCAGGGGGTGATGGCCTGCATCATGGTGAACATCACCCACGAACTGAAGCAGAAGCGCGAACTGCTGAAGCTGAAGGAGGAGACGCTGCGCAACGTGGGGCTGGTGGTCGATAAGCACATGAAGGTGGCGCAGGAGATCGCGGGGCTGCTGGGGGAAACCACCGCCGAAACCAAGGTCAACCTCTTTCGCCTGGCGGAAATGCTCAAGAAGGAGAACCTCTGAGTGTCCGTGTTCCTGGACATCTGCGAGCAGCAGTTCAACAAGCACGGGGAGGAGCTCTGCGGGGACAGCGTGCGTGTGCGGAGGCTGGCGGATCGGACGATCCTGGTGCTTTCGGACGGGTTGGGGTCGGGGGTGAAGGCGTCGATTTTATCGACGCTGACGGCGGAGATTCTGGTCAAGATGCTGGCCGAGAGCGTTCCGCTGGACGAGGTGATCGCGACGGTGATCGGGACGCTGCCGGTGTGCAAGGTCAGGCAGCTTGCGTACGCCACATTTACGGTGGTGCAGATTCTGCACGAGGACTACCGCTTTCGCGTGGTTAATTTTGACAATCCGCGGATCATCTGGTTGAAAGACGGGAGGCTGCTGGTTCCACCGCGTCAGAGCCGCAAGGTGATGGAGCGGGAGATTTATTTTTTTGAAGGGCGGCTGGAGCCGGGGGATGTTCTGCTGCTGCTGAGCGACGGGGTGTTGCATGCGGGGATCGGCAGGACGATGAACCCGGGGTGGGGGTGGGAGAATGTGGGGCAGTTCGTTCAGGCGGCGGTGCGGAGTTCGCGGGATGCGCAGTCGCTGGCGCGGCAGGTGATGAACAAGACCTGGTCGTTGTACGGGGGTGAGCCGGGGGATGATGCGACGCTGGTTGCGATGACGGCGCGTCGGCGGAATTCGCTGATGATTTTTACGGGGCCGCCGGTGGATCGGGGGTTCGATGTGGTTGCGGTTGAGTCGCTGCTGAAGTTTCCGGGGCGGAAGGTTGTGTGCGGGGGTACGACGTCGAACATCGTGGCCGGTTACCTGGATGAAGCGCCGGAGATGGATTTGGCGACGATGCGGCCGGAGGTTCCGCCGGCGGCGCGGTTGCGGGAGGTGGACTTGGTGACCGAGGGGATTTTGACCCTGTCGCGAGCGTTGGGTTTGCTGGGCGAGTCCGGCTTGCGCGGCGACCTGCTGCCCGACGACAACAACGCCGCGGTTCTGCTGGCCCGCGAGATTTGCCGGGCGGATGACATTCATTTTCTCGTGGGTCAAAGCGTAAACGAGTTCTACCAGAACCCGGATTTGCCCAGGAATCTTTCGCTGCGCAAGAATCTGGTGGATGATCTGGTTCGGCTGCTGAAGAGCGCCGGCCGCGAGGTGGTCGTGAAATACTGCTGACTTTCCTGCCGGGGGCGTCGTTCGTGATGCGTGGCCGGGGCCGCTGTATTGCGTCGAGGAGTCGATCTAGGATTTATCAAGGAGCGGGAGGCGGAAGCTCTCGGCAGGAGCGGCCCTTCGATGAGACAGATTATCCGAATACTTTTGGCTGTGGCGGCATCGGCATTCATTCTTGGCGGGGTGCTTTCGTGTCAGGCTGCGCCGCCGGATCAAACGGCTCAGGAGGATGAGTCTGTGCAGGCCGGCGATACGACCCAGCCGGCCGTCAATGAGCCACCGTCGGTTCTGGTTCTACCGTTTCAGAACCTGACGGGCGAGCGGCGGTATGACTGGATAGGTCCGGCGATGCAACAGACGTTGACGGCGGATCTGAGCCGGACCAGGACGATTGGGGTGATTACACCGGCGACGCAGGTTCCTGCCGTGCCGGTGTCCGATCTGCAAAGCGCGATGGAGGCCGGTCGCAAGGCGCAGGCGGGGTTGGTGGTTTACGGCAGCTATCAGTACGCCGAGCCGGACCTGCGTGTGACCGGGCAGCTCATCGATGCCCAGCGCGGGCAGGTATTGGGATCATTGAAGGCCACGGGGCCGCTGAAACAACTGTTTGCGTTGGAAGACAATTTGACCAGCCAACTGGTTGGCGTGTTGAAGCAAAACGAGTTGGCCGGCACTGCGCCTGCGACGAGGGGGAGTTATGCCTATTCGCCTGGCGAAGCCGATTATTCTTACGCGGGATATCCGACGGGTTATCGGTATGCGTATCCCTATTACCCGTATTACTACCCGTACTACTATCCGGCCGCTTATCCTTATTGCTGGTATAGTCCCTGGTATCCGTCGTTTTACGTTTCTGTCGGGGTCGGGGTGCATCACCATTTCGGGGGACATGGCGAGCACTTCCGGGGCCATGACGAGCACTTCGGGTTTCATGGCGAGCATTTCCGGAACCATCCGACGCCGTGGGTTGGCGGGCAGGCGCGTTTAGCGGGGTCGCGGATGCATCCGCTTGGTGCTGTGCCGCCGGGCGTGCATTCGACGCCGCCTGTGCCTCATGGTTCATCGTTGGGGGGGCATGTTGGAGGTGCGCACGTTGGAGGTGCGCACGTTGGGGGCGGACATGTTGGGGGTGGGCACGGGCGTTAGGGTGAGAAGGAGAAGGTTGCTGATTCGCGAAACCGCAAGCGAGGGTGGGGACGGGGCGTTTGTGTCCGTCGCTGGAAGCGGGTAAAACTTCCGGCGGGCACGAAAGCACATGATTAACGCTTACGACATTGCCTACGGACTGGGGGTTGGCGTCAGTGCGCCTTTCTGGCTGGCCAAGCCGGCGGCGAGGCGGAAGGTGTTCAAGGCCTTTCGTCAGCGAATGGGGTTGGTTCCGGCGAGGGATGCCGCTCGGGCGGCGGTGATGATTCATGCCGTGAGTCTGGGGGAGATGAACGCCACGCGTGCGTTGGTGCAGGCGTTGTCGGCGGCGCGGCCGGAGTTGCAGTTTATCGTCAGCACGACTACGGATACGGGCTATGCGGCGGGGCAGAAGGCGTATGGGGCGAACCCGGATGTGATTCTGATCCGCTATCCGCTGGATTTCAGTCCGGCGGTGAACCGGGTGCTGGATGCGCTGCGGCCCAGCGCGGTCGTGTTGATGGAACTGGAAGTCTGGCCGAACTTTTTGCGTTCGTGCGTGAAGCGCAACATTCCCGTCGTGCTCGTCAACGGCCGGCTGACGGCCAGCAGTTATCGTAATTATCGACTTGGCCGGCCGCTGGTGGCGTCGATGTTTCGTTCATTGGCGCAAATCTGCGTTCAGGATGAAACCTATGCCCGGCGGTTCATCGAGTTGGGCGCCCGGCCCGAGTGCGTGCAGGTGACCGGTACGATGAAGTTCGACACGGCGCAGATCACCGATCGGGTTGCCGGCGCGGAGGAACTGGCTGGCGCGGTGGGGTTGTGGTTGGGGCGGGAGCGGGTGTGGGTTTGCGGTTCGACGGGGCCGGGGGAAGAGCGGATGGTCCTGGAGCAGTATCGGGGGCTGTTGGGGAAGTGGCCGGGGTTGCGGCTGGTGATTGTGCCGCGCAAGCCGGAGCGGTTTGACGAGGTGGCGGGGTTGATCGAGTCGGCGGGATTCGGGTTGATTCGGAGGTCGGAGACTGTGGGGGAAAGAGGGCGGGATGGGATTCGCAGCACTAGCCCCGGATGTACATCCGGGGCTTTGAGCACGGAGAATTGTCTGTGTTCTGGTTCTCGGGAGAGGGCGGTGATTCTGGGGGATACGATGGGGGAGTTGCGGAAGTTTTATAGTGTGGGGGACGTGGTTTTTGTGGGGCGGAGTCTTGTGGATCTGGGGTCGCGTCAGCATGGGAGCGATATGATTGAGCCGGCGGCGTTGGGGAGGCCGGTTGTGGTGGGGCCGTTCACGACGAACTTTGCCGAGGTGATGAGCTGTTTTCGTCAGGCGGATTCGATGGTGGAAGTCGGCGATGCCGATCAACTCGGGGCGGCGGTTGATCGGCTGCTGTCGGATGCGAGCGTTGCTTCGGCTATGGGACGCCGCGCCCGGGACGTCGTCCGCAGCCAGCAGGGGGCGACGGCCCGTCATGCACGGGTGGTTCTTGATCGACTTGCGAAATAAGGACGAGGCGATACGTCCCTCTCCCCGCGCGGGGAGAGGGAGGAAGCGCGCTTAGCTCGGGGGCAACGCGGCGCCGGTGGGGGCGTCGAGGCTGCGTTTGCGGGTCTTGGGGCCGGCGGAGGCGGCGGCTTCGTCCTTGGCGGTTTGGGTGCCGCGGGGCATGGCGATGACACCGGTGCGGGCCAATTCTTTGATGCCGTAGGGTTTGAGCAGTTCGACGAGGGCGTCGATTTTGTCTTCGGTGCCGCTGAGCAGGACCATGACGCTTTTGGCGGCGACGTCAACGATGCGGCCGCGGAAGATGTTGGCGATTTCGACGACTTCGCTGCGTTTTTCCGGGCCGACGGCGACGGTAATCATGGCCATGTCGCGTTCGACGTAGGCGGTGTCCTTGAAGTCGCGGACCTTGACGACGGGGACGAGCTTGCCGAGTTGCTTGCGGACTTGCTCCAGGGTGTTGTCGTCGCCGTTGACGACGATGGTCATCCGCGAGTACTCGGGGTTTTCGGTTCGACCGACGACGAGAGAGTCGATGTTGAAGCCGCGGGCGGCGAACATTCCGGCCACGTTGGCCAGGACGCCGGGTTCGTTCATCACCAAAGCCGAAATCACATGACGCATGTCTGCTCCCAGAAGTTAGACGAGGGATTCTAAACGAACTTGGCCGCGGGACAAACTTTTTTGTCGGGAAGGGAGGGGGAGGGGGAATTGGGCCTTCCCGTGGGGGTGTTGTTGTGATTACAGTGCCCTTGAGCGGTGGGGGGGTGCGTCGGGAGAAGAAGGAGACGCAGTCATGCCGCTTCAAGTTACGAAAGTGGACGTTTGGGCCGGGGAGATTCCTGATCAACCCGGGGGTTTGCTGAACGTGCTGACGCCATTGGCCGAGGCCGGCGCCAACATCGAGTGCGTGATTGCCCGTCGTCAGCCGGACAAGCCGGGGACGGGGATTGCGTATATTTCGCCGGTGAAGGGGCGTCGGGTGCAGGACGCGGCCCGTCGGGCGGGTTTGATGCCGGCGGAGCATATCGGGACGCTGCGGGTGGAAGGTCCGGACCAGCCGGGCATCGGGGCGCGGATCACTCGGGTTTTGGCTGAATCGGGCATTAACACGCGTGGGGTTTCGGCGGCGACGCTGGGCGGGAACTTTGTCGCCTACATTGGCTTTGACAGTTCGCAGGACGTGGCCCGCGCGGCTCGGTTGATCAAGGCTCTGGAGCCGCGTCGGCGTGTTATCGGACGAAGGCGTGCAGGGAGTAGGTAACGGGGCGTCTTGCGAAGAGCAAGCCGCTGCGAGAGTGGGGCGGCGAAGCGGAGGTTAACTCGGTTGGTCTCGCAGCCGATAACCTTTGCAGATGGAAGACAATGGGACTGATTCCGCGCCCGTGGAGCCTTCTTCGGAGCCGCTTGTCGGCCGTCATGGCCACATGACGGTTCGGTGGGCGGTTCTGATCGCCGTGGGGCTGGCGTGCGCCTTTATCTGGCGCGGAGTGGCTGGCCGACAAGTTGCTGCGTCACTACCTGGCTATGGTTGTGGTGCGTTGCGCGGTGATCGTGCTGGCGGGGGTGATTGCTTTTTTGATCTGCACGGCCGCCGTGGTTCATGAGCAGTACGTCTGGCGCGGGCCGGTGCGTCGTTTGCGTAAGCTGCTGGGGGAAATCCTGGAGGGGCGGGCGCCGATTGGCGAACTGCGGGAGATCGAGGGCGGGGCGCGTTCGCTGGTTCCGCAATTGTCGAGTTTGCTGCATATGCTGCGTCGGCGTGAGGCGGAGATCGCCCAGCTTGAAGCGGAGATGCGTCAGCGTGTGGCCAACCGGACGGGGGCGCTGGAGCGGGTGATTGCCTCGCTGCGTCAGCAGGCCACGCACGATGCGCTGACGGGTTTGCACAACCGGCGGCTGCTGGATGAATACCTGCCACAGATTGTCGAACGTTGCCGGGCGGAGAATCGCAGCCTGAGCGTTCTGATGATTGACGTGGATAATTTCAAGCCGTTGAACGATATGTTGGGGCATGCGGCGGGGGATCAGTTGCTGGAGACCCTCGGCCAGCTCATCCGCAGTTCGATCCGTGGCGACGATACTGCTTTCCGCTGCGGCGGAGATGAATTTGTGATTATTCTGCCGGACGCCGACCGGCTGGACGCCCAGAACGTGGCCGACCGCCTCAGTTCGTTGACCGACGAGTTGGCCAAGACCCTGCACACGGCCTGGCCGCCGCGGCTGTCGATCGGGATTTGTGCGTTGGATGAGGTGGAGGATCCGACGCCGGACGGGCTGTTGGTCCGGGCGGATGAGGCGTTGTACCGGATGAAGGCCGAACATAAAAAAAGTGGTCGCCCCCTTGCAGACTTTCGCGGCGTCGCTACAATGCCCCGCTCTAAAAATCAGCGGAGTTAACACATGGCTAAGCCGGAAAGCGCCCGCGAACGGCGCGAAAAAGCGGAAAAGTTTCAGTCCTTCAACCGTCCGAAGATCAAGGTTGCCCGAACCAGTGCCGACGGCACGGTTTACATTGACTACAAGGACACCGAGTCGCTGCGCAAGATGATCAGCGGCAACGGCAAGATTCTCTCCCGCAAGCGCACCAGCGCTACGGCGATGGAGCAGCGGATGATCGCCGCCGCCATCAAGCGTTCGCGGTACATGGCGTTGCTGCCCTACGTGACGATTGCCCAGTAAGAGCGGGTTGTTTGGCAGATAAACATTGTTTGAGATTCGGAGCCCCGGATGTACATCCGGGGCTTTTTCGTTTGATTTGATCGTTTTTTGAGGGAGGCGCAAACAAAAACCGCGGGCCTGATCGGGGTCCGCGGTTTTCGCATGGATTGCGTCGAGCGATTACTTCTTGGCGCCGAGGATCGCGTCCTTGGCGGCCTTGGCGACGCGGAACTTGAGGACCTTCTTGGCGGGGACCTTGACGGTCTGACCGGCCTTGGGCCCGAAGCGCATCACCATTTCGCGCGAAGCGCGGGTGGCCAACACGAGCTTGCCCAGACCGGGCACGACGAACGTGTTCTTGGCTTCCTTGTAAGCCAATTCCGCCTGCGCCGCGAAGAACTGCGACACCTGCTTCTTGCTGATGCCCACCTTCTCCGCGAGCTTGGCGGCGATTTCCGACTTGGTGAGAGCCTTGGCCATAACAGTCTCCTTTCCTTGACGTGTGGAGCCTACCGCCGATTCCAATCGACGGTCTCGAAGGACAGTCCCACCTGTCCCCGAGATTCGGTCCCCGATGCCCCGAAGCATGGTTTCCGATTGCGTAAACGAGGCCATTCCGCGTTTACACCCCATAAAAAGTACCGAATCCTCGGGGAAATACAATGGGTGGTGTAGAAAACTTCGATTTTTCTCGAGAAAAATGCGCGGGGCTTTCGTTTGCCTCTGGAAATGCCGAAGCGAACGAGAGGCGGCGCGCCGGCCATAAAACAGACCTGTCGCATGCGATTATCTGTTATTCAGGGTGAAAATTCCGGTTCGGCTGGAAAAGCCGCGTCGGAGTTCCTAATAATCATCCGCCGGGCTCGTGGGGTGATGACGCAGCGTGCTTCATCACGACGCGCTCGAAGTGTAACAACGTGTCGATCCGGTTGCGGGACGGCCGGCGTCCGGCCGACTTCTCCGCGACGCGGACTTTTCGGGGTTATCCATCATGAGTTTCATCGTCGGTAAACCGGCTCCTCAGTTCAAAGCCGAAGCGGTGCAGAACGGGGCTTTCAAGACTCTTCAACTGGAAGACTTCAAGGGCAAGTGGCTGGTGTTGTTTTTCTATCCGCTGGATTTCACGTTCGTGTGTCCGACGGAAATTCTGGCGTTTTCCGATCGCTACGACGAGTTTCGCAAGCTTAACGCCGAAGTGGTGGGCGTGAGCGTGGACAGCCAGTTCACGCATCTGGCCTGGACGGAGCGGCCGCGGAATCTGGGCGGGATTCAGGGGCTTCGCTATCCGCTGCTGGCGGACCTGGACAAAAAGATTGCCGCCAACTTTGGTGTTTTGGCAGACGGGGGCATGGCCTTGCGCGGCCTGTTCATCATCGATCCCGACGGCGTGGTGCAGCATGCTACGGTCAACAACCTGGGCGTGGGGCGCAGCGTGGATGAAGCCTTGCGTGTGCTCCAGGCGTTTCAGTTCGTGCGAGAAAACGGAGAGGTCTGCCCGGCCAACTGGAAGCCGGGGGCCGATTCGATGAAGCCGGATTGGCAGAAGTCCAAGAGTTACTTCGGCAAGCACGGCTGATCGGAAGACGGAAAGAAATTTGGAACCGCCGATGAACGCCGATCAACGCAGATAAGAAAGAAATCTTTTCTTTATCGGCGTTGATCGGCGTTCATCGGCGGTTTTTATTTTGTTTACCGTTTGGTGGTTGTGCGTCGGGGGCGGGCGACGCGGGGGCGGCCGAAGGCGTCGGTAGCGGTGCGGATTCGGGAGGCGCGCTTGGGGTCCAGGGCCGCTTCAATGGCCTTTTCGGGGTGGGCGGGCTTGGCCTGTTGCAGGGTGTGCTCCAGTCGCTTGGTGGCGTAGCGGACGTATTCGTCGGACTGATCAATTCCCACATATTTGCGGCCCAGAAGGGCGGCGGCGACGACCGTCGTGCCGGAGCCGTTGAACGGATCGAGCACCACGTCGCCGGGGTTGGAGGAGGCGAGGATGATGCGGTTCAGGACGCCGATGGGCATTTGGCAGCCGTGCCAGCCTTCGCGTTCTTTGAAGGTGCCGCACACCCGGCTGACGTTCCAGGTGTCAAATCCAGGCTCGAAATAGCCGTGCGGTGCGGCCTCCGGCGGACGCAGATACCAGGTGTCGTCCGGCAGTTTGCCCTTGGGGTTGGCCCGCGCGTCGGCGTAGGTGGTTTGGCGGGCGGAGGCGACGCGGACGGCGTCGGCGTTGAAGGTGAAGTCTTTTTGGCTTTTGGTGAAGTAGAGGATGTGGGTGTGGCTTTTGGCGAACTTCATTTTAGTTTGCTGGCCGAAGGTGTAGTGCCAGATGATCCAGTTGCGCATGTGGAAGCCGAGTTTGCGGCGGGCGATGACGCACAGGTCGGCGGCGTAGTCGTCGCCGATGGCCAGGTAGAAGGAGCCGTTGGGCTTGAGGGCGCGGTGGACGGCGGCCATCCAGTCTTCGCTGAATTTGAGG
Organism: uncultured Phycisphaerales bacterium; assembly: GCA_963841305.1. Lineage (GTDB taxonomy): Bacteria > Planctomycetota > Phycisphaerae > Tepidisphaerales > Tepidisphaeraceae > CAWJBR01. Next base: position 2,180,307 of record CAWJBR010000002.1, read on the forward strand.
TAGTCATCGCACTTGAGTTTGTCGTCGTAGCCGTGGTAGAGGTAGCCGATGTTGAAGGGGGGGTCGGCGAAGACCAGATCGGCCCAGCCTTCGGGGCCGTTGTTGAGGGTTTGGATGGAATCACCGCAGAGGATTGTGTTGACCTTGGGCATAGGACGATGATTGTAGTGATTCTTTTTCGGGGCGCAATATCCGACGGGTTTGCGTGACAGGGAAGACAGACCGGCTTGGAAAGCAGTTTTTCGTGAATTCATAGAGGCATAGCGGATCGGCCGCTTCGTCCTATAATCGTCCGCTGATGGGACAGGCCATGAATAGTTCCGTGCTTCGATTGCTGGACGCCAACGCCAACCGTGCCCGTGAGGCGCTGCGGGTGGTGGAGGATTATGCGCGTTTCGTGCTGGATAACCAAGAGGTCTGTAGTCGGCTGAAGGTTCTGCGGCATGAGTTGGCCGGGGCGATGGGGGCATGGGTGGGCGAGGCGATTTTGCACCGGGACACGCCCGGTGACGTGGGCACGGGCAACAAGACGGCGGCCGAACTGGTGCGGGAGGATACGGCCCATGTGGTGACGGCGGCGGGCAAGCGGCTGGGGGAAGCCTTGCGCTGCCTGGAAGAATTTGCCAAGACGGTTGATCCGGCGGCGGCTGCCGCCATCGAATCGATCCGGTATCGGTTTTATGATCTGGAGCAGACGCTGGCGTTTACGTTTCGTCCCGCGGAGCGGTTTGGCGGGGTGCGGCTTTATGTGTTGATCACCGAATCGGTCTGCAAGAAGCCGTGGATGGCGGTGGTCGAAGAGGCGATTGCAGGCGGGGCGGATTGTCTGCAATTGAGAGAAAAGGAGATGGAGGGGGGAGAGTTGTTGCGGCGGGCAAGGCAATTGGTGGAACTGTGCCGGCGGCACAAGGTCATCAGCATCATCAACGACCGGGCCGACGTTGCTCTGCTGGCCGGCGCGGATGGCGTGCATGTGGGGCAGGGGGATTTGCCGGCCCGGGAGGTTCGTCGATTGCTTGGGCCGGACAAGATCGTCGGCGTCAGCACGCACAACATGGAACACGCCCGGCAGGCGGTGCTGGATGGGGCGGATTACATCGGGGTGGGGCCGTTTTTCCGTAGTCCGACCAAGCCGCGGGATTTTGTGGCCGGGCCGGAATATGCCTGCGAGGTTGCGCGGTCGATTCCTATTCCGGCCGTCGCCATTGCGGGAATCACCCTGGCGAATGCCGATGAAGTGTTGGCGACGGGTTTGAAGGCCGTCGCCGTCACGGCGGCCGTCGCCGGCTGTGAGGACGTTCGCGCCGCGGCAGAACGGTTGAAGCGGAAGTTGGACCGCTAGGACGCAAGAAGATTTTGAACCGCCAAGGCCGCCAAGAGCGCCAAGAAAGAGAAGTCAGAATGATGAATTATGAATGATGAAGGAGGAAAGAAGAGCATTTTATATAACAGCTTTCTTCCTCCTTCATCATTCATAATTCATCGTTCATCATTCTCTTCTCTTGGCGGCCTTGGCGGTTCAATAAAATTTTTTGGAGGCAGATGCGCCTCCGTGCCTCCGTGCCTCCGTGGTAAAAGAGGCTTGGGTTTTCGGGCCGCCGTAAATTACCAGGGATATGATGTCCGAGGAAACTACTGCTGTGATTGACGATTCGGTCGCCCCCCGGGCGGTTGCCAAGCCGGGCCATCGGTCGTTTTTGGCGCATGCGAAGTTGATCAGCATGTTGACGCTGGTGAGCCGGTTTCTGGGCATGGCCCGGGAAACGGTCGTGGCGACGTATTTCGGGGCCAGCTACATCACCGATGCGTTTTACTTTGCCTTTGCCGTTCCGAATCTGTTTCGCAAGCTGTTCGGCGAAGGGGCGTTGTCGGCGGCGTTTATTCCGCTGTATTCGCAGGCTCTGAAGGCCGGGGATGAGAAAGAGGCCAACCGCTTTGCCGCCGCCGGCGTCACGATGCTCTGCGTGATCCTGCTGGGGTTGACGGTGCTGGGCGAAGGGGCTTTGTGGCTGGTGAGTTTTCTGGTTCGTCCGGATCAGATGCTGATGATCCGGCTCACGGCCATTATGTTGCCCTATGTGCTGCTGATTTGCGGCACGGCGTTTCTGGGGGCGATCCTTCAGGTTCACCGCCGGTTCGGTCTGCCGGCGGCGGCGCCGTTCATCCTCAACATCGTTCACATTGCGGTGATCGTGATCGGCGCGGCGTTGCTGGGATTGCGCCGGTTGCAGGATCCGGCCGCCATCGATGCGACGCAGACCGCGCTGGTTTACTGGCTGGCCGTTTTCGTTCTGGTGGCCGGGGTGATGCAGGTGCTGATGCTGGTTCCCTCCCTGCGGGCGGTGGGTTTTCGGTTTACGTGGGTGGGTCATTTCTGGACGCCGGCGGTTCGGCGGATGCTCAAGCTTTCGGTTCCCGTGGCTCTCAGCGCGGGGGTGTTGCAGATTTCGGTGCTGATCGATAAGACTCTGCCGGCCTTTCTTACGGACGGTGCGGTGGGGGCGCACTTCACACTCCTGGGTCACGCCTTGCGTTATCCTCTGGAGCAAGGGGCCGTGGTGCGATTGAACTGGGCGCAGATTTTGTATCAGTTTCCGCTGGGGGTTTTTGCCATTGCGATCGCCACCGCGATTTTCCCGGCGTTGAGCGCCGATGCCGCCGATGCGGATCGGGATCGGTTTCGGCAGGCGTTGCGGCAGGGGATTTACGCGACGCTGTTGGAGGGTTTTGCCGCCAGCGTCGGGTTGATGGTCGTGGCCCGGCCGGCGGTGCGGTTGTTGTTTGAGCACGGGCATCTTTCGCCGCACAGCGCGGACCTGGTCGCCCGTTCGACGGTGCTCTACGCCAGCGCCATTTGGGCGTACAGTCTTCAGCAGATTATCAATCGTGCGTATTACTCGCTGCACGACATGACCACGCCGTTCTGGATGTCGGTGGTGACGATCGTGGTGAACACGGTGGTGGAGGTTCCGCTGCTGTGGACGCGGCTGGGGGAGGCGGGGATGGCGGCGGGGACGTGCGTGAGTTTTGCCGTGCAGGCGGTCGTGATGCTGGTGATGCTGGATCGCCGGGTGGGTGGGCTGGATTTGAAGCAGATCGGGCGGCAGGCCGGGAAGATGGTTCTGGCGGCGCTGGTGATGTGGGGTGTGTGTCTGCTGGTGCAGAGGTTGCCTTATTATCCGAGGGGGAGAAGTAATCTGGCGGCGCTGGCGCAATTGCTGGTATTGATGGGCGTGGGGGGGGCGGTGTATCTGGGGTTGTGTTTGGCGATGCGCGTTCCGGGGATGGAGATTCTGATGCCCCGTCGGTTTCGATCGCACGGTAAGTAGTGTTCGTTTTCGTTAAGAAGACGTGTCGCCCTGCGGGCGACGGCGAAAGGGGGAACTGCGGGGCGCGGTTTTTTTGCGATTTCGTTATTTGCCGTCGCCGTTCATTTCGGCGAGTTTGGCTTCCAGGGTTTTGATGCGGTCGGCGAGTTCGGGGAGTTGTGTGAAGAGGGTGTAGACGCGGCGGCTGTGCGAGGCGGGCATGGCGGGGGAGCCGATGAGGATGGAGCCGTCTTCGACGTGGTTCATGACTCCGGACTGGGCGGCAACGGTGACGTTATCGCCGATTTTCAGGTGGCCGGCGACACCGGCTTGTCCGGCGAGGGTGACGTGGTGGCCGATGGTGGTGGAGCCGGCGATACCGGCCTGGGCGACGAGCAGGCCGTGGGGGCCGACGCGGGTGTTGTGTCCGACCATGACCAGGGCGTCGATTTTGGTTCCTTTGCCGATGACGGTGCTGCCGAGGGCGGCGCGGGCGATGCAGGTGTTGGCGCCGACTTCCACGTCGTCTTCGAGGATGACATTGCCGATCTGGGGGATCTTGTGATGTTCACCCGCATGCGTGGAGTAGCCGTAGCCGTCCTGGCCGATGACCGCGCCGGCGTGCAGGATCACGCGGTCGCCCAAGACGCAATCGTCGTAGACCACGGCGTTGGGATAGAGGATGCAGTCGCGTCCGATTTTTGCGCGAGGGCCGACGTAGGCGCCGGGATAGACCACGGCGCCTTCGCCGATTGTCGCGGCCGGATCGACGTGGGCCGAGGGGTGGATGCCGCCGTGGGGGTGCTTGCGGTGTCCGTGCAGCGCCACCAGCGCCTGGGCGAAGGCGTAGTAGGGGTCGGCGGACTTGAGCAGCGTAACGCGGTCGCATTTGACGTTGGGGGCGACGATGACGGCGGAGGCTTTGGTGGTTTCCAGTTGGTGGGCGTATTTGCGGTTGGCCAGGAAGCTGACCTGGCCCGGCTGGGCGGTGTCGAGGGTGGTGACGGAATGGACTTCGAGCGATGCGTCTCCGGCTACTTCCGCCCCGATACGTTGAGCTAGTTCGCTGAGCTTCATGGATTCTCCCTCTGGTGCGACGGCCTTGAAAAGCTAATATACACGCTGGCCCGATAGCTCAAAGGGAGCGAGTCGGGATTTTGGAACGATTAGGGAAATGATGAGGAAATGACGAAGCCTGAAACCCGAACGGCGAATGAATGACGAAATCAGAATGACGAAAGAGTCATCAGCCGCTGTCACCCCGAACGCTTGCGGGGGCTCCGCGACGCGTTGCGTCGCGGCTAGTGCCGCGAAATCGACGTAGGCGCATTCGGAATTCGGGCTTCGTCATTCGTCATTTGTTCGTCATTCGGGTTTCGGATTTCGGACTTTCCTTAATTCGTCTAAACAAAAAAACTCAAAGGGATCCTATGGGTTACTTGCTCGGCATCGATATCGGGACCAGCGGCACCAAGACTTTGATCTGCGACGAGGAGGGGAAGGTTCTGGCGACCGCCATGGCGGAACATCCTATCTCGTCGCCTAAGCCGGGGTGGTCGGAGCAGAACCCGGAGGACTGGTGGAAGGCGACTTGTGTGGCCACCAAGGCCGTCTTGAAAAAGGCCGAGGTGAACGCGGCCGACGTGAGCGGCATCGGGCTTTCGGGGCAGATGCACGGCAGCGTGTTTCTCGACAACGGCACCAAGGCCCTGCGTCCGGCGCTGCTGTGGAACGACCAGCGCACGGCCGAGCAGTGTCAGCAGATCACCGACAAGGCCGGGGGGCGCAAGAAGCTGATCGGTCTGGTGGCGAATCCTGCTTTGACCGGGTTTACCGCGCCCAAGATTCTGTGGGTGCGCCAGCATGAGCCGAAGATTTACGCCAAGACCAAACATATTCTGCTGCCCAAGGATTACATTCGCTTCCGCATGACCGGGGAGTATGCCACGGAAGTTTCCGATGCCAGCGGGACGCTGCTGCTGGACGTGGCCAAGCGTGTCTGGTCGGACAAATTGCTCGGTCTGCTGAAGATCGACAAAGACCTGCTGCCCCGGCTGCATGAGTCGCCGGATGTGACGGGGACGCTGCACGCCCAGGCGGCCAGGGAGATGGGGCTGGTGGCGGGGATTCCGGTGGTGGGCGGGGCGGGGGATCAGGCGGCCGGCGCGGTGGGCAACGGCATCGTTACGGCCGGCATCGTCTCGGCCACTCTTGGGACCAGCGGCGTGGTTTTTGCCCATGCGGATAAGCCCACGCGCGATCCGCAGGGGCGCGTTCATACGATGTGCCACGCGGTTCCAGGCAAGTGGTGCGTTTTCGGATGCATGCTGGCGGCCGGGGGGTCGTTCCAGTGGTTCCGCAACGAACTGGGCTTTCTGGAAGTGGAAGCGGCCCGCATGCTGACCGAGCAGGGGAAGAAGACCGATCCTTATGAACTGCTCGTGCGCGAGGCGGCCGAAGCTCCGGTCGGCTCCGAGGGGTTGTTTTTCCTGCCTTACCTGACTGGCGAACGCTGCCCGCATCCCGATCCCAACGCCCGCGGCGCCTGGATCGGCCTGACCGCGCGGACCAACCGCGACATGATGATCCGCGCCCTGCTGGAAGGCGTGACCTTCGGCATGCGCGACGCCTTGGAAATCATGCAGAAGATGAACATCAAGATCACTCAGGTCCGCGCCAGCGGCGGCGGCGTGCGCAGCGGGTTCTGGCGGCAGATGCAGGCCGACATTTATAAGAGCCCCATCGTCCTCACCAACGCCGCCGAAGGCCCGGCTTATGGCGTGGCGCTGCTGGCCGGCGTCGGGACCGGCGTCTGGAAGAGCGTCGAGGAAGCCTGCAAGTCCTCCATCAAGCAGACCTCCAAGACCACGCCGGTGAAGAAAACCGCCGCCGTGTACGACAGGTACTATGGGGTGTATGGGAAGCTATATGGGGATTTGAAGGAGAGGTTTGGGGAGATTGCTGGGTTGTGAGGGAAAACCGGAACCGGAACCGGAAACCCGAAATCCGAAACCCGAATGACGAATGAATGACGAAATCCGAATGACGAAAGGGGTTTCTGGCGCGGTCACCCCGAACGCTTGCGAGGGCTCCGCGACGCGTTGCGTCGCGGCTATGGACGCGAAATCGACGTAGACGCATTCGTCATTCGGGCTTCGTCATTCATTCGGATTTCGGGTTTCGTCATTTGTCCGCGATTCTGGTTTCGTCATTCGGGCTTCCCCGTCATTCTAATTTCCACCCCAGCTTTCCTCTTTCCCTTGGCGTTTCCTTTGCTACTATTGGGGGAAGGTTATGTCGTACACTGTTTTGGCTCGCCGGTATCGATCCGCCACGTTCGACGAAGTTGTCGGGCAGGCTCATGTTGCGCAGACGCTGAAAAAGGCGATTGAGTCGGGGCGGATCGCCCATGCGTACCTGTTCTGCGGGACGCGCGGGACGGGCAAGACGTCGATGGCGCGGATTCTGGCCAAGAGCCTGAATTGCGAAAAATCGCCGGGGCCGACGGCCGAGCCTTGCGGGCAGTGCGAAAGCTGCAAGGCGGTGGCCCGGGGCGACGATCTGGATGTGATCGAGATCGACGCCGCCTCCAACACCGGCGTGGACAACATCCGCGAGGTCATTGAAAACTCGCAGTACCGCCCGGCCCGCAGCCGGTTCAAGGTGTACATCATCGACGAAGTCCACATGCTCAGTAAGTCGGCGTTTAACGCGCTGCTGAAGACGCTGGAAGAGCCGCCGAGCCATGTGAAATTCATCCTGGCGACGACCGAGCCGGAAAAGGTGCTGCAAACGATCCTGTCGCGGTGCCAGCGGTATGACTTCCGCAATATTCCCACGCGGGAGATCGCCGGGCATCTGAAGAACATTTGCCAGAAGGAACAGATCGAGGCCGATGAGGATGCGCTGCTGCTGGTGGCCAAGGCCGGGGCCGGTTCGATGCGCGATTCGCTGTCGCTGCTGGACCGGCTGCTGAGCATCGGGGAAAAGAAACTCAATATCGACATGATCGAGCAGCTTCTGGGGATGCCCAAGAGCCTGCTCATTTACGATCTGGCCCAGGCGATCGGGGAAGGCGACGTCAAGAAGGTGCTTACCGGCGCCCAGGAGATGGTTCAAGGCGGGCTGTCGGTCGATACGCTGTTGGTGTCGCTGGTGGATCACCTGCGAAATCTGCTGATTCTGCGCACGTGCGGGCCGGAATCAAAGCTGGTGGAAGTGCCGGGTTTGAGCATGAACCAGTTGCTCAAGCAGGCCGAGCAGTATGATGCGGTGGTGCTGACGCAGGATATCACGATCCTGGAAGAGCTTCGGCGGCAAATCCGCCAATCGCAGGCGGGGCGGGCGCTGCTGGATGCAACATTGGCGCGATTGGCGATGGCCGAGCAGTTTGCGACGGTCGGTGAACTGCTGGCGCGAGTCAACGGCGGGGGCGGGTCGGGGGCACCGGTACAAAAAAAAAAGTTTGAGCCCGCTTCCCGGCCAGTAGCCCAACCCGTTTCTGCTCCTGTTCAATCGGAACCAACGCCGGTGCCTGTGGCCGATGAAGACGACGACCTGCCGCGTCCGGGGAAGGTGTGGGAAGCGGACAAGGGGCCGTCGCTGTCGGAACTGCTCAAGCAGGCGACGGGAGGGACGGAGAAGAAAGATTTGCCTCCGGCGACGTCGAATATCGAGCCGGTGGATCCGGCCAATCTACCGGACATCTGGAGCAAGGTGCTGAAGCTGGCGGAGGACTATGGTCCGGGGTTGCCTGCGGTGTTGAAGCAAGGTCGCCTGGGTAGTGTGGATGAGGAGTGGGCGGTCATCCGCTTCGGGGTGCAGGCGGCGACGATGCCGAAGATGCTGGAGCGTAACGGCAAAAAGGATCAGATTCGCGAAGCGCTTTCCAAAGCGCTGAACCGCAACGTCGGCGTCAAATTCGACATCGACGCCACGGACCCCCCCAAACCGGCCGAGCCGGCTCCCGCAACCCCTGCGCAGCAGGCCCAACCGCGTCCCCGTGCCGCCGAGCCGTCCCCTTCGCCAGCGCCGGCGGCCCCATCGGGAATTCCCCTGACGTCGGATTTAAGAAAATCGTTGGAAAGCGACCCCCTGATTAAAAGTGTTCTGGATACACTGGGGGGGAATATTGTGAAGGTGGAATGAGGGGATTTGCAATTTGCGATTTGCAATTTGCAATTGAAGAAGCAGGAGACGCTCCCGTATTCCAAATTGCAAATTGGCGATTGCAAATTGCAAATCCAAAGGGTTTTTTATGTTTGACGCGTTGAAAAATCTTAATCTTGGCGACTTGATGAACCAGGCGCGGCAGATGCAGGATCAGGTGAAGCGGGTGCAGGAGGAGCTGGCCCGCAAGCAGGTGACGGCCGATGCCGGTGGGGGGATGGTGCAGGCGACGGTCAATGGACGGATGGAACTGGTCAAGGTCAAGATCGACAAGTCCAAGATCGACGTCAATGATACGGAACTGCTGGAAGACGTGATTGTGGCGGCCGTACACGGCGCGCAGGCGCGGGCGGCGGAGACGATGAAGCAGGAGATGCAGAAGATGGCGGCGGAGATGGGGCTGCCGCCGGGGATGCTGCCGTAGCGGGCGTGGAGGCGCGGGTGCGGATAGCGTACGTGGCTGCGGGCGCGGGGGGGATGCACTGCGGGGCCTGCGCGGGATGCGGCTTTGGTCAGGGAGCTGATCCTGGCGGGGCATGAGGTTCTGGTTCTTCCTTTGTACATGCCGCTGAAGACGGATTTGCCGCTGGCGGCGCCGACGTCGCCGATTTTTCTGGGGGGAATCAATCTGTATTTGCAGCAGGCTTCGGCGTTGGCGGGGTATCTGCCGGGCGTGTTGCGTCGCTGGCTGGATCGACCGGGCGTGCTGCGGTGGGTTTCGGGATTGGCCGTGCGAACCGAGGCGAGGGATTTGGGTCCGATGACGGTGTCGGTGCTGTCGGGCGTCGAGGGGCGGATGCGGGGGGAGTTCGAGCGATTGGCGGAGTATCTGGCCAGGGAGTTTCGACCGGACGTGGTGCATTTGAGCAATTCGCTGTTGTCGGGATTGGCTTCGATCGTCCGGCAAAAGACGGGGGCGCGGGTCGTCTGCACGCTGCAAGGGGAGGAGCATTTCGTGGCCGGTTTGCCCGAGCTGCACCGGGCGCGGGCCATGATGTGGCTGCGGTTGAATAGCGGGGAGATTGATTATTTCATGAGCTGCGCGGGAGCGGGTTGGGCCGCTAAGTGAATTGCTGGACGTAAGCGAGGGGCGGATTGGGGTGGTGCCGACGGGATTGGATGCCGCCGGATACCGTCGCGGCGGTTTGCGGCCGCGTGAGCCGTTTACCATCGGATACCTATCGGTGATTCGTCCGGCCAAAGGGTTGGATTTGCTGGTGGAGGCGGCGTCGATCCTTCGTCGGCAGCAGCGTAAGGTGGTGCTGGCGGTGGCCGGGCAGATTCAGGACAAGGCGTACTGGCGAGCCGTTGAGCAGGCGGTGGATCGGGGCGGTTTGCGTTTGCGGTTTCATTATTACGGACAGGTGGATTGGCGGGAGAAGTTGCGGTTGCTGCACCAGTGCAGCGTGTTTGCGATGCCGAGCCGGCTGGCCGAGTCGCGGGCGGTGTCGGCCATGGAGGCGATGGCCGCGGGGGTGCCGGTGGTCGGGCCGCGGACGGGGGTGTTCCCGGACCTGGTGGAGCGGCTGGGGTCGGGGGTGTTGTTTGAATCGGGCGATGCGGATTCACTGGCGGGGGCGATTGCCCGGGTGATGGACGATGCGCCGGCCGCCGACGCCATGGGGCGGCGGGGGGCGGAAGGGATCGAGCGGGAGTATTCGCCGCGGCAGATGGCGGAGCGAACGATCCGGGTTTATGAGAACGTGACGGCGGCGGTGTGCGGGTAGGGGTCTTGCGGCGAGAGGGGCGCAAAAAAAGAAGCCTGCGAAGACCGTGCCTTTTTTATTCACAATAGCCACAAGGGCCGTGATAAAGTTTGTTAAGCAGGTCGCAGGCTATTAAAGACATCGGCGGCCGTGGGAGAGAACTTTAAGGAAATGCGCATTTATTGTTAGCGGCTCATCCGATCCAATAGTCGGCCGTGAGGACCATGGCGGCCGCCAGCAGGGCGTGTCGCAGATGGCCAGCTCCGGCGTCAGGGCCACGCTGGCCGGCTGGGCGGAATTTCCGGCGGCGGTGCGGGCCTGGGTCATCAAATAGCCTGAAGGGGCGTCAATCCGGTCGGCTCTGCTCGTGCGTGTGTCTGTCATGGCGATACCTCGCGTGAAGGTTCGGGAGACTAACAACTTCCGCCCATTTCTTCGGCAAAGCGCGTGAAATTGAGCAAAAACCCTCCAGAAAAAATTTTTCGTCTCGTCCGTCCCATAAGAATCCGCGCCGTGAGGGTGGGACCGCGGGAGAGGCGAACGGACGCGAAGAAGAGAAGTCAGAATGATGAATGATGAACGATGAAGGAGGAAAGAAGAGCAGTTACATAACGGCTTGCTTCCTGCTTCATCGTTCATCCACGAGTTGGCCTCCGTGTCTCCGTGCCTCCGTGTTGAAAAAGAACTTTCCCTGGCGATTCAAAATCTGTCGGGAATGCCGCGCCTATGCTATAAGCACAAGCTATGTCGATGATCGAACCTGACAACCAGCCGCCCAAAGGGGCGTTGGGGATTATTTTTCTGATCGTTTTGATGGACCTGTTTGGCTTTGGGGTCATCATTCCGCTGTTGCCGTTTTATGCCCTGAAGTACCAGGCGTCGCCGTTGCAGGTGACGATTTTGTTTTCGGTTTATTCGCTGTGCCAGTTTTTCGCGGCGCCGGTGTTGGGGCTGCTGAGCGACCGGCACGGGCGGCGGCCGGTGTTGATTTTGTCGCAACTGGGTTCGGTGGCCGGGTATGTGCTGCTGGGCGTGGTGACACAGCTTCAGTGGGCCAATGTGGCCATGGCCTTGTGGCTGGTTTATGCCTCGCGGATTATTGACGGGCTCAGCGGGGGAAACATCTCGACGGCCCAGGCATATATTTCCGACGTGACCAGCCAGGAGAACCGCTCCAAGGGGATGGGGTTGATCGGGGCGGCGTTCGGGATCGGGTTTGCGGCCGGGCCGGCGGTGGGGGGATTGCTGGGCAATCGTGAGCATCATATGGGGTATCCGGCGTTTGCGGCGGCGTGTTTTTCGCTTTTGGCGATGGGGCTGACCTGGTGGCGGCTGCCGGAATCGCGGCGGCATCAACCGGCGGCGGCGGAGATGTGGTTGCATCCCGGCCGGTTTGCTCCGGTGTTGCGGCGGCCGATGCTGGTGCAATTGCTGCTGATTTCCAGTTTGTCGATGGTGGCGTTTGTGATGATGGACAGTTCCATCGCCCTTTATCTGGCCCAGCGGTTTGCCTATACCCCCCGGCAGGTGGGGGGATTGTTCGCTTATATCGGGATCATTATCGCCATCGTGCAGGGCGGGTTGATCGGCCGGCTGACCCGCGTGAGCGGCGACTGGTTCCCCTGTGTTTTCGGAACGGCGCTGGTGGCGGTGGGGCTGGTTTGTTTCGTGCAAAGCGATTTTCTACCGGCGTGGGCGATGGGGGCGATTCTGGGCGGGCTGGCGATCAATGCGGTGGGGCGAAGCCTTCAGCAGCCGACGATCTCTTCGCTGGTGTCCAAGTATTCCGATCCCCGCGAGCAGGGGGTGACGTTCGGTTTTTTTCAGGGTTTGGGAAGTCTGGCCCGCGTGGTTGGTCCGATCGTGGCCGGGATTGTCTACGAGCGGCACGTGATCGGCCCGTTTGTGACGGGAGCCTGCATCATTACCGTGGCGGCGGCGTGGTTGCTGCTGCTGTGGCTTGCTGCGCCCGGCCTTGCGCCGAGCCGATTTCGGCGGCACATTGAGATATGGCGATATCTCGGTGGGAATGCCTGGCGAGGGCGGCGAAATGGGGGTTTGTCCCTTCGCGAAACCGCAAGCGAATTCGAGAAGCTGGGGGCGACATAAGGGGGGCAACAAGGCTGCGGGCGGATTAAACGTTAACTTCGCTATGGACGCGACAGGTTGCATAGTTCGAAGTGGCGCAAGGGCCGTGGCGGAACGTTGGGCTACGCCCTTCTTTTTCGGGGAATAAGGGCACTATTCTTGGTCCATCGGGGCAAGAGGCGGCTTTCTGCCGGGGCGGCGGTTCCGATAACGGCGAAAACGGCCCTCGCGGCGTCTGGGGATAAAAGCCGAAAAAAATTGACTCCCGAACAATCGAACGTAAGTTGAACATGCTACAATACTGCGTGGGTTTCTACCCATCAGGAGGGTCGGCCGGGCAGCCGACCAGGACGACAAGCCGTGTTTCGCCAGCAGCAGAGGGATCTCATCGAATGGCGCACGGCGGAGGGCCATGTATGACGACCATGTCAAAGTTTATGCGCGGGGTCGGCTGTGCGCTTCTGCTTTTCGGTTTGCTGATGGGAAGCACGGCCCATGCCGATCCGGTCACCGCCACTTGGAACACGGGCGCTTACGACGACTGGAGCCAGGCGATCCGCTGGGATATCGGCCTTGTCCCCAACAACACCGGCGGAACCACGTACAGCGCGGTCGTCCCCACGGCGCGCTCGCTGTATACCAGTCAGAATATCACCATCGAAGATTTCACCCTCAACGGTGGTTTGTGGGGCGACGGGATTTTGACCGTCAATCACAGCCTGATCTGGGGCAGCGGAACTTTGGCGGGCAAGCAAGAGGCCGTTCTGGGCGGCGGGGACCATTACATCAATCCGGTCGATAACGTCATCCTCGCCCGAAGCTTGGTCAACAACGGCACGGTTCACTGGAACAGCAACGGCTCCATCTACTTTTTCGACTACAACGGATACCCCACGCCCGTCGTCACCAACAGCGGCACTTTCATCGCCGGATCGGACAACCAGGGCATGCAGGCGACCGGTGCGAACGTGGCGACGTTCAACAACGACGGCCTGTTTCTGAAGGACGGCGGGGGGACCACCTTCGTCAGCGGCGTCGGTCTGACCTTCAACAACACCAGCACCGGCACCGTCCGCGTTCAGTCGGGAGTTCTTTCGCTGGGCGCGGTGGGAACCAGCCGGGGCGGATTTGACGTTCGCAGCGGCGCTGCGCTGCGGCTTTTCGCCAGCGGGTATACGGTCGATGGCGGCACGTTTTCCGGGCCTGGTTCGGTCATCGTGGACGCCTTGTTGAATCTCAAGAATCACGTCGGCTTCCAGAACATGACCGTTAACCGGGACATGGTCTTTAACAACAACGCCACGCTGGAGGCCTCGTCGGCCACTTCGGTGATGACGGTGGATTCCGGCACCGCCAGCGGCATTCAGGGCACCGGTCGGATTTTGACCGGCGGGACACTGAATGTGAACACCGGCACGATCGGCGGGGCGGTGGACGTCGTGGCCTCTTCCGGCGGGGTGGTCAACTGGGTCGGCGGGAACATGGTCGGAACCGGCACCACCACGATCAATAGCGGGGCGACCTTGAACCTCAACGGGGCGGTGACTTCGCTGGGACGGACCCTGGTCAACAACGGTACGACCGTCTGGAGCGGTTCGGGCAGCGGAATGCTGTTCGTCGATTCGACCGGCGTTTTTGATAACCGCGGCCTGTTCTCGGCCGAGACGCGCAGACCATGACCTTTGCCGGCAATAAGGTCGGTTCGTTCCTCAACTCCGGCACGTTCGTGAAGAAGAGCGGCACCGGCACCAGCACCCTGGAAGTGCCCTTCACGACCACGGGCTTTGTTCACGTCGAGCCGGGAGTGATGTTGAAGGCGACGGCCGGCTACACTCAAAACGGCGGCACCACCTACCTGGAGAATGGCGATCTGTTCGCCACCGATCACGTCACCATGGTGGTGAACGGCGGACTGGTTGCCGGCGTGGGCACGATCACCGGCACGGTCAACTTCAACGGCGGCCGCATCGCCCCGGGGCTGCTTACGCCCGGGTCGCCGCTGGGGACGCTGACTATTACTCGGGGCAATCTGATAACCGCCAATCCGCCGGCGTCGGATCCTCAGCCGGTGCTGGCGATCCAACTGGGCGGCCGGACGCAGGGCGGCAGCGCCCTGCTGGGCGATTACGACCTGCGCGGCTTTGACCTGATCCGCGTTGAGAATGGCGGCGTCGATCTTGGTCAGGTCGTGCTCGGGGGGAAGCTGGAAGTCAGCTTCGCCGGCGGCTTCGGTTCCGACGTGACCCTCAACGACAAGTTTTACATTCTCGTTGCCGACGGGCCGGTCACCGGCAATTTCTCCAACCTCTACGCGTCCGGGCCGGACCTTCGCGTGGCCGTCACTGGCGGGACCGGATCGTTCCGCGTCACCCACGGCACTTCTTCGGGCGTTTATCAGAGCGACCCGTCGGGAACCTACGGTTACGTCCTGCTGGACAACTACGAAGTGCCCGAACCTTCCGCAGCCGTGCTGGCGGTTTCGGGGCTGAGCTTCGTGCTGCTCCGCCGGCGGGCTCACCGGGTTCAGGCTTAGCGGGAAAAGCAACCGCGAAGACGTTTTTTCAACACGGAGGCACGGAGGGTAACTTGGGGAGGGAGAAGAAATTGAACCGCCAAGGCCGCCAAGAGCGCCAAGAGAAGAGAATGATGAACGATGAATTATGAATGATGAAGGAGGAAGAAAACCAGCTTTTATCAACTGCTCTTCTTTCCACCTTCATCGTTCATCATTCATCATTCTGACTTCTCTTCCCTCCGTGTCTCCGTGTTGAAAAGGATTCCTTTTTCGCGTCTTCACGGCCCCCCCAATTTTCTTGCTCAGGGGAGTTTTATCGGGGGACGGGGACTTTTTGCAGGGCTTCCTGGACGATCTGGTCGTTGCGGATGCCGCCGTAGCGGGCTTTGGTGTCCAGGACCAGGCGGTGGGCCAGAACGGGAACGGCCAGGGCTTTGACGTCTTCGGGGGTGACGTAATCGCGGCCTTGAAGGCGGGCGTTGGCTTGGGCGGTTCGATAGAGAGACAGTGAGCCGCGGGGGGAGATGCCCAGCCGCAGGCGCGGGTCGCTACGCGTCTGGATGACGAGGCGGACGATGTAATCGGCGACGGCGTCGGTGACGGTCACCTGCCGGACCTGCTGCTGGAGACGGCAGAGGGATTGGCAGGAGAGCACCGGCTCCAAGGTGTCGATCGGGTGTCGTTCGCTTTGGCTGAAGAGCACTTCCATTTCATGTTCGTGGTCGGGATAGCCCAGGGTGATTCGGACGATGAAGCGGTCGAGTTGGGCCTCGGGCAGGGGGTAGGTGCCGTGGAACTCCACCGGGTTCTGTGTGGCGACGACGAAAAACGGCTGGGGCAGGTCGCGTCGCTGGCCGTCGATGGTCACCTGGTTTTCGCTCATTACTTCCAGCAGGGCCGACTGCGTGCGTGGGGAAGTGCGGTTGATCTCATCGGCCAGCAGGACGTTGGCGAAGACCGGGCCCTGGCGGAACTCGAACGAGCCGTCGCGGGGGTTGTAGAAGCTGCTGCCGGTGATGTCGGCGGGGAGCAGATCGGGTGTGAACTGCACGCGTCGGAAGATGCCGTCGATGGATTTGGCCAGTGCCTTGGCCAGCGTGGTTTTGCCCGTGCCGGGCACGTCTTCCAGCAGGGCGTGGCCACCGGCCAGGAGTGCGATCAGCAGCAGGCGGATGGACTGCGGCTTGCCGCGGATCACGCCGGCCAGGTTCTGTTCGATTTTGCCGGCCTCGGTTGCGAAGGCGTCGTTCATGTCGGGGTCTCCTTGCCCTGTTCCAATCTTACCAGCATTTGATGCAGTTCGTTGACGGCTGGTTTGTCGCAGTGCGTGCCGAAACGAAGGACGTTGTAGCGTTGCACGAAATCCCGCAGGTCGTTTGCCGGGGTGTCGGCAAGATTTTCCTGCCAGGTCCGCTGGGGCTCACACGGCAGATTCCGCAACTTCAGCAGCCGCTCGAAGCGGAGGGCCAGGTCTTGCAGGGCATCGTCGGGGCAGGCGTAGGATCGGACTTTGTCGGAGGGGGGGTGCCGCAAACGCTGCCAGGCCCAGCGCAGCAGGCCCACGGTCGCGGCGATTGCGCCGCTGCCCAGGGCGAGGCTGACCCAGTTCAACGTGGCCAGCCATCGGCGGAAATCGCCGAAGGCATCCTGCAATTTTTCCCAGGCCGTTCGCCAGGTCGGAAGGGGTGCGAAGCTCTGGCCGGGCAAACCGGCGTCGGGGGTTGCGTCCACGGTGATCCAGCCCGTGGCGTCCGTCCAGCATTCGGCCCAGGCGTGGGCGTCGCGTTGGCGTACGACCAGGGTGTCTTTTCCCGCCGGCTCGTGGGCGTAATAGCCGCTGACGAAGCGAGAGGGAACGCCGACGCATCGCAGCAGGATGACCGCGGCCGAGGCGAAGTACTGGCAATGGCCGTCGCGCCGGTGGAGGAGAAAATCGCAGACGGGGTCGCCTTCGCCGATCTGGACTTTCAGGCTGTAGTGGTGATGGGTTTGCAGATATTTCACAACCTGCGCAATGCGCTGTTGCGGGTCGGGGGAGGGGGCGATTCGCCGGGCCAGGTTGCGGACCTCGGCGGTGATCTCCGGCGGCACGGCGAGGCAGGCGGTTTGCTCTTCGGTTGTCAGCGTCGGGTTCAGCGGCCCGCGTTGCCGGGCCTTCCGCGGCAGGACGTACTGGTAGACTTCCGAGAAGCGGGTTTTCGCGCCGGATCGCAGCGCCAGGCCGTGGAGCGGATCCCATTGGGGTGATTCGCTTTCGTCGGGCGTGATGCCTGCCGCGTCCAGCGGGACGAACATCAGATTGGTGTTGACTCCCAGGCGGGTGACGTAGACTCTTCGGCCCGGCATGTCCGGCGCAAGCCGCATCCGCGGCACCGCAATAAACGTGTCGGCGTCGAGCGATGGTTTCCAGCCGCCGTCGGCATAGAGGGCGAACGCCGCCGCCCGCAGATGCGTGTCGGCTGGGGCGCCGGTGAGGCGAAGCATCCGTTGGATGGAGGGCCGGGGATTGAACGATCCCCCGAGTTGGGGCAAGGCGGAGAGGCCCGCGCCCATGTCGTCGCGCTGATTGATCAGCAGGGAGACGGACCATTGGAGCAGACGGTCGCCGCTGGTCTGCATCGCCGCGCCCAGCCCCAGGCCCACTCCCATCGCCGCCAGCACCGCGATTGCCCAGGCGGCGCGAGGCCGCCAGAGGCCGGGTGGTTCGGGGGTTCGCGTGCGGAAATCGCGCAGCGCCAGCGCCGTGGTCACGACGTAAACGGCGGTGAACCAGGGGATGTACCTTCGTTCGTAGGTGTTGGTGGCGGCCGTGAAAACCAGGGCCGAGAGCAGGAGCATTTCGCCGCAGGCGTAGCCGGTGGCGCGGCGTTTCCAGCATTGCACGACCAGCTCGGCGGCGCAGACGTATCCGAAGGGGCCGGCGTAGGCGGGGCGGGCGAACCAGGCGCGCAGTTCGCTGTCGGCGTCGTTGGTGGAGACGACGATGATGGCGTAAAGCACGGCCCGCACGACCCACGTCGCCAGGCGAGGCTCGGGCAGGCGGGCATCGACGACGTAGACGGCGAGCATGGCCAGCGCCAGCACGGGCAGGCCAAGGTACTGTCCGCCGTGGACGTAAAGCGCCGCCATGGCGGTTAGCGCCGCCGTCATCGCCGGCCAGGTGGGGCGAGGGGGCGGGAGAGGCTTTGTCGGCTCGGCCATGCGATTACAACTCCTCGATGCCGGCTTCGAACCATTGGCGGGTGACGGTTGGCGGCAGGCCCAGGGTATCGGCTTCGGCGGTCGGATCGAGCGTGCATTGCTCGTCGCGCACGACAATGAGCTTCACGGCCGCGCCCTGTGCGGCGAGTCGGTGCGTAAAGGATCGGCGGGCTTCGTTCCAGTCCAGCATGACGCAGATCACCGTGGTGATCTTCGAGAGGTTTTCCATGATCTGGGGTTCGATGACGTGGAACGGTTCGGCGCTACCGGGCTGGACACAGGCGAGGATGTCCAGAATCTGGTCGAGGTACGCGAGGCTGCGTCCGGCGGTCAGGTGATAGAGGTCGGGGCCGGCGGCAAGCAGGTCCACCAGGTAGTCCTGCCGGGCCAAGTGGTCGGAGACGGCCGCCGCCACGGAGACGGCCTGCTCGAAAGCTTTCCGATGGAGCGGGTCGGCGTGCGGGGGCAGGTGGGTGTCGAGGATGACGGCGACGCGCATGAAGTATTCGTCGCGGTATTCGCGCACGATGGGACGGTTCAGGCGGGCGGTGGCGCGCCAGTCGATGTCGCGGACGTTGTCGCCTTCGCGGTATTCGCGGTTTCCGATGAACTCGAAGGATTCGCCGAGGTTGGAAGCCATGGCCACGCCACCAGGATGGTAGCGCCGACCGGTGGGCAATTGCAGGCGGTTCAGGCGGGTAAAGTTGGGGTAGACGGTGATGGTCTGGGGGTTGGCAAAGATCCGGCGGCTGCGCAGCAGGCCGAGGGGGAAATCGCTTTCCACCCGCCAGGCAGGCAGTTGGTAGACGCCGCGTTGGGTGCAGCGCAGGCCGACTTGGACGGTTTGGCTTTGGTTGCGGGTGAGTCTGGGGACGGGCGATCCGTCCTCCGGTACGGCGTCAATCTCGGGCGGCAGGCGATGCGGGAGCACGGTCAGTTCCATGCCTCCCAGCCGGCCGGTCTGCCGGATTTCGATTCGGGCCGGTAGGGTTTGGCCGGCACAAATCCGCGTGGCGTGGTTTACGTTGATGCGGACCCGCGGGCGAAACACGGGGGCCAGGGCCATCGCCACTGCCCACAATCCCAGTGCGCAGCAGAAGGGGATGTAGCCTTGCAGTTGCAGGGAGATGCCGCCGTAGGCCATGAAGGCCAGGGTCGGCCAGACGAACCATCGGCCTGCGCGAGTCAGTCGCTGGGTGTAGAGCCGCCAGATCCAGCGGGAAAGAATCCCCCGCAGCAGCGGCTGACTGACGACATCCTTGGCGGCGGAGAAGGGGGGAAGGAGAGGCCTCATGAGGGAAATCAGAATAACGAAACCGGAATGACGAAGGAATGACGAAATCCGAATGACGAAAGGGGCTTCTGTTGATGTTGCCCCGAGCGTCTGCGGGGGCTCCGCGACGCGTTGCGTCGCGGCTATTGAGGCGAATGCGACGTGAGCATATTCGTCATTCGATCATTCGTCATTCATTCGGATTTCGAATTCCGGGTTTCGTCATTCCTTCGTCGTTTTCTCGTCGCACCATCGCCGCCACATGTCCTGGTAGGCGGCTTGCAGGTGGCGGGTGTAGCGTTGGGCGTCCATGACGGCCGATTGCTGGAATCGTTCCCGCAATTCCTTGCGCAGGCGGGTCAATCGCGGCAGATCGTTGACCAGGTCTACGGCGATCTGGACGTATTGCTGGGGCGTCTGGGCCACCAGTTCGCTCAGGCCGACGTTGTTCAGCAGCATGACGCCTTGCCGGGAGACGTAGGTGTGGCCGGCCAGGGTGACTATCGGCACGCTCATCCAGAGCGAGTCGCAGGTGGTCACGCCGCCGTTGTAGGGGAAGGGGTCGAGGACGATATCCACCTGGTTATGCCATTGGAGGTATTCCAGGCGGGGGCGGCGGTTCAGGAGTTCGATGCGGCTGCTTTCGATGCCGTGCGCCGCGAGGGTGTCCTGGATGCGGCGTTCGGCTTCGCCGCCGGCGTTGATGAGGATTCGCAGCTTGGAGCCGGGGACGGCCTGGAGGATTTTGGCCCACAGGGCCAGCACCTCGGCGGTGACTTTCGAGAGGTTGTTGAACGAGCCGAAGGTTATGTATCCGTTGGTCAGGGCCGGGGGTTTCACGACGTCGGGGCTCTTGCCCAGCGGGCGGTAGCACCAGCCGGCGTCGGGTAGGCGAATGAGCTGCTCGGTGAAATACTGTTGGGTGGTTCCCGGGATGTCGGCCCAGTCGTCGGTCACGCGGTAATCGACGGTTTGCAGTCCGGTCGTGTCGGGGTAGCCGAACTGCGTCACCTGTACGGGGGCGGGCTTGCGTGCGAACAGGAGCATGCGGTTTCCGCCGGTGTGTCCGGTGAGGTCCACCAGGATGTCGATGGCGTCGGCGCGAATCTGCCGGGCCAGGTCCGCGTCGTTGAGGGCGGAGGTGTCTTTCCAGTGGTCCGGCAGCTTGCGAATGTGCTCCGTCACCGAATCGGGGCGGCGCACGTCCGAGTAGCAGGTGACTTCGAACAGGTCGTGGTCGTAGCTGGCCAGGATGGGTTCGATGAAAAACGCCACCGGGTGATTGCGGTAGTCCGGGGAGACGTAGCCCAGGCGGATTTTCCGGTTCGGGTTGCGGTCGTTGGGGTGGGGCGGGATGTCGCGCATCAATTCCGCCGCATGGTGTCTGGCCCACTTGAGGTGTTCCTGAAAGATGTCCGCGGCGCTGTATTTGGGGTGGTAGTGGAGGATCAACAGCAGATTGCCCTGGGCTTCGGTGTAGTTGGGGTTGAGCTCCAGCGCCCTGCGGTAGCATTCGATGCCCTCGTCCAGTCGGCCCTGGTTCTGCATGGCGTTGCCGAGGTTGTAGCGGGCGTCGGCGTAGGTGGGGCGGATGTGGATCGCCCGCTGGTAGCAGTTGATGGCCTGGTCGAACTTGCCTTGCTGTTGCAGGGCCACGCCCAGATTGCAGTAGGCTTCGACGTACGTGGGATTGAGCTGGATGGCTTTGTTGTATTCGGCCACGGCGTCGGGGAGTTTGTCGCAGCGGGCCAGGGCGATGCCCAGGTTGCCGTGGGCTTCGGAAAAATCGGGTTGGGCGGCGATGGCCCGCTTCCAACAGGCGATGGCCTGGTTGGTTTCGCCCTTGCGGAAGAGCATGGCCCCCATGTTGTTGTGGGCCTCGGCGTATTCGGGCGCAGGCGCGACGCCTGGCGGTAGCAGGCCAGGGCCTGATCGTACTTGCCCAGTTTTTCGTAGACCGAGCCCATGGCGTTGTAGGGCTCGGCGAATTCCGGGTCGATATGGACCGCCTGCTGGTAGAGGGAGATGGCTTTTTCGGGCTGGTTGCGTGTGCGGTAAATTTCCGCCAGGTTGCTGCACGCCAGGGGGTCGGTGGGATCGACGGCCAGGGATTTGCTGATGAGGTTGATGGCGATGTCGCTGCGGCCGGCCTGTTGGGCGAGGAGTCCCATCAGGTGCAGGGCCGTGGAGTGGTTGGGATCCTGGCGCAGAATCTCTTTATACAGTTCGTTGGCCTCGTGCAGCCGTCCGGCATGCTGGTGCTGCAGGGCCATGGCCAGCAGATCGTCAATCGACCACTCCTGTTCCATTGTCGGAAGTATAAGCAAAGGTGCGCATTCCGGCCATGTTCGGCGGCGTCATTTCTCCCTGGGGAAATTTCTAGCCCTGAAAAAGATATGGTATATTAAAAACCGCTTGCAAACTGAACGAAGCAAAGTTCTGGTTCTTTCAGGCCCGCCGGCGGCCAACGCCTCGGTCATCGAGTCCCTCAAGGGGCAATGCGAGGTGGTGGAAGCCGCCTCCATCGACCAGGCCGTCGAGGCCCTGCGTCACGGCCGCTTCGACGCCGTTTTTTCCGACTCGGCGGATTTTCTCCCTCTGGAACGGGCGCTGGTTTCCCAGCAGGCCAATCTGATCCTCAACACCATCGGCGAAGGCGTATGCATCGTGGACGGCGAGGGGTGCTGCAACTGGATGAACAAGAAGATGCAGGCCTGGGCTCCGTGGATCCGGGAAAAGGTCCGCCGGACCTGCCAGGAGGCTTTCGAGCTGTTCAGCAAGCAGGTTTCGCCGGCCGGCGTCAACGCGCCCATTCATTTCAGCCGGTCCAAGCGTTACGCTTTGAACGTCGAGGACCAGCAGTTTCTGGAAGTGATCGTCTCCCCGGTGCTGAGCCCTTCGGGGCAGGTGGTGCAGGTCGTGGCCGTGGTGTGGGACGCGACCAGCACGCGACGGTTGCAGCAGAAGATCGACGCCATCGACAAGGCCGGGCGCGAACTGGTGCGCCTGGAAGGCGACCTGCTGAGCAAGATGCACGTGGGTCAGCGGCTGAAGCTTCTGGAAGAAAAGATCATCAGCTTTACCAAGGAGCTGATGCACTTTGACCACTTCACCATCCGCCTGCTGGATCGCAAGAGCAGGAAGCTGGAGGTGGTCATCAGCGTCGGGCTGCCGCCGGAGGCGCTGGGGATCGATTTGTTCGCCGAGGCGGAAGGCAACGGCATCAGCGGTTATGTCGCGGCGACCGGCCGGTCGTACATCTGCCCTGATGTGGAGCGCGACCCGCGTTACGTCATGGGCCTGGACCAGGCCAAGAGCAGCCTGACGGTGCCGCTGCAATTGCACGACAAGATCATCGGCATCTTCAACGTCGAAAGCCACCGGCGGGCGGCGTTCAACGAGGACGATCGGCAGTTCGCCGAGATTTTCGGCCGGTACGTGGCCATCGCCCTGAACATTCTCGATTTGCTGGTGGTGGAGCGGGTCAGCGCCAGTCACAAGGTCGCCGACAGCGTCTGCACGGAAGCCGCCGGCCCGCTCAACGACATTGCCTCGGACGTGACGGCCCTGATGGACGATTACATCGGCAACGACGAGTTGCGGGCCAAGCTCCAGCAGATCATGGACAACGTCGGCACCATCCGCAAATGTCTGCGTCAGGCGGCCGCCGGACCCAACATCGTACTCGGCGCCGACGACGTCAAGGCCACCGACGACTCCGTGCTTTGCGCGGCGCGCATCCTCGTGGCCGACGACGAACCCAACATCCGCGGCACCATCATGGACGTGCTGCGAAAGTACCAGGCCGACGTGACCGTGGCCTCTGGGGGCGTGGAAGCCATTGCCATGTTGGAGGCCGGCGAGTTCGATCTGGTCATCAGCGACATCAAGATGCCCGACAAGACTGGCTACGACATTTTCGCCGCGGCGAGGAAAAAGTCCTCCACGCTGCCGGTCATTCTGATGACGGGCTTCGGGTACGACCCCAATCATTCGATTGTCCGCGCCAGTCAGGAAGGTCTGCAAGCCGTCTTGTTCAAGCCGTTCAAAGTCGCCCAGTTCCTCGCCGAGGTTCGCAAGGCGATTCAGTCCCCGTCGTTGCGATAGACCAACCGATGCACGCCGCTTCGTTTCGCCGTCGCCCGCAGGGCGACACTTTCCTGTCGTAAACAGACACGTCGCCCTGCGGGCGACGGCGAAACCAAGCGGTCAGTGCGGGACGGACTCCTCGGGTTATTTTCGTTTCGGGCGGGTGGTGTTGCCGACGGGGCTGCCTTTGAAGACCTGATCGATGGTCGTGGTGAAGGTGGTCATGGCGCTGGCCGACACCTTGGGCTCCTCGATGGAGCCGGCAACGTGAATCCGCAGCAGTTCGTGTTGCACGCTTTGCATCAGGTCCGAGAGGAACGGCACCCTCAGGCTGCTGGGGTTGTCGGTGACGAACGTCATGTTCATTTTCTTGGTTCCGAAATCGAGAGAGCCGGAACCCTGCATGAGCATGTTGCTGGCGCGAAGTTCGATCTGCTCGAAGGTGACCCGGCGGCCATCGACGGTGTAACGGGCGGTGGCTTCGTTGAAGGGGCCGCTGAGGGGCAGCGAAAGGTTGGTGATCTGCAGCAGGCCCAGGACCACGGGGATGTGGTACATGCGTTTGCCGGCAACGACCACGTCGCCGCGGCCGCGGCGGTCGGCGGTGTTGTTCCAACTGCCTTCCAAGGCCAGGCTGGCGGCGAGTTGACCGGAGATCTGACTGTCGTTGTCCTGCGTCAAAGCGCGGATGTCGGCGTTGCGCAGGTCCAGGGCCAGAGCGTAGCGTGAGGGGCCGTCATCGGGGAAGGCGAGATTGACTTCGCCGGCGATTTCTCCACCGGCGATTTCGGCCTGAATCTTGCCGATCTGCAAGGCGTCGTATTCAGGCGGTTTGGTCAACTCGGCGCGGAAGTTGCGGATCGGACGGTTGGCCATGCGGGCCGAATCGATGCGGAGGCTGCCCGAGAGGTCGGCGAGCTTGCCGCCGGCGACCGTGCCGGCAAGGTCCAGCGTGCCTTGCAGGTCGGTGCAGGGGAAGCCGGCATCCAGACGGGTGTCGGCCATGGCGACTTTGGCGGCGAACTCCAGATCGGGACCGGGCGCGGGCTGGGTGCTGGGCGAGGTGGCCGGCGTTTCGGGTTCCTGCCGGTAGATCAGCGTGGAAAACGACAGATCGCTTTTACCTTGGATTTTGAGCGTTTTGAGCAGCCACGAAACGGGCGAGGGAGCGGCGCTGATGAATTCTTCGTCCACGCGGAGGTTGTTTGCGGAGAGTGTCAAGTCCCAGGTGGGCCGGCCGCTCAGGCTGCCGGTTCCGGCCAGCGCGATTTTCGTTTGTCCATGCGTGGCGGCGAGATCCTTCAGCGTTACCGTATCGGGGTTGACGGTGATGACGCCGGTGATGTTGTCCAGACGGTAGGGCACCGACCGGAAGGTGGCGGCGAGTGTGCGTGGGCGGATGGTGAGGGCGAAGGCGCTGGCGGTTTCGCCGGCGCCTTGGTAGGTCAGATCAAGATCCACGCTGCCTTCGGGCCGAATTTGATCCCAGGCGTTTTGGGCATTTTTGGGCAGCAGTCTGCGCATCGCATCGTCGAGAACGACTTGGGTGGCCGAGGCGGTGATGGCGGCCTGGGGGTTGTTGTCGGGCCAGGCGAATGCGCCGCTCATCGAAAGCTTTGCCGGGCCGCGGGTTCCGGTGACCTGGCGCAGTTCCATTTTCTGAGGCCAGAGGCGCATTTTGCCGTTGAGATTGGAGGCGGCATAGCCGTCGGCGGTGGGCCAGGCCGCGCCGTCGCGGAGGGCCACGTCCAGTTCAAAGCCGACGTCGGGGTTGATGGCGTTGGGATCGGCCGGGGGGGCGAGGCCCAGGCCGTTGGCGATCTTGCCGCGAATGTCAATGACGCCAGCCAGACCGGTTTTTTTCACCCACTGCCGCTGATCGGGCGGGATGGAGGCCAGCAGCAGGTTGTCCAGCGGCACGTTGCGGGCGGAGACGTCCAGGTTTACTTCCAAGGGACGGTCTTTCAGAAAGCTGACGACGCCATCGATGCCGAGGCTGGCGCCGTTGCGGGTCATGCGGGCGTTTTTCACCCACACGTGATTGTCGTCGATGGTCAGCCCGGCCTTGGCGTGCTCAAGCGGATAGGGGAAGATTTTGAACGCGCCGTTGGTGTCGTCGAGATCGACGTCCACCTTGAAGGTGAAGCGTTGAAAAAGCCCTGGCGGACGATAAACGCGGGCAGTGAAGTTGCCGTGGAACTTGGGATATTGTGCCGCGATGGCCGGCGGGATGGGGGCGGCCGCGGTGGCCAGGTTGGTGGGTCCGAAGACCTTGAGGGCTTCGCGGCCTTCGGGGGGGAAGGCGTTGACCAGCGGCGGTTCGGAACTGATGTTTGTGCCGACGACGTTGATTTCAAAGCTGGCTTCGGGGCCGAGGGGGGCGATCAGGCCGTTGACGACGACCACGGAATTTTCGTTCGGCCCGCCGGGAACGCCCAGTCCGCGCATGTCGATGATGCGGACGGAATCGGCGTTGATCAGCGGGTCGTATCCGAAGGCAATTCGGCCGGTGACGTGGCGCAGGGGATAGGGGAAGTAATCGATATCAAACTGGCCGTCGAGGATTCGGGCTTCGCCCTGGAATTGGATTTTCCCACCGGCGACGGGGCGTTTGAGTTCGATCCAGACGCTGCACGAGCCCTCGGGGCGGATGTGGTCCCAGATTTCGCGGACGTCGGCGGGCAGGGAGTTGGCGTAGCGCGGGGCGTGGGGGATGTGGATGTGGGCCGAGTCGAGCGAGGCCAGACGGAAGAAGGCGGGGGCATCGGGGGAGTAGCCGTCGATGTGGCCGGTGAGTCTGAAGCCGTTGGTTTCGATCTGACCGGTGACGTCTTCGATGTCGATGCCGGATTCGCTGAAGGCAAAGACGCCCGAGAGGTTGTCCAGACGGGTGGGCAGGGGTTCGATCAGAGAGGCGAAGCGATCGAGGGTTTTGGGATTGAGTCCGGCCTGGTGAAGCAGGGCGAAGCTGTCGCGGCTGGTCTGCCACTGGGCGATTTCGCCGCGGCTCATCCACTCGCGCGGATGGATGGTGAGCGAGACGTTGCTGAGATGGGTGCGGACGTTGAACGAAGGCTTATGCCGGTCGTCCTGGGCGGGCAGGTAGGACAGTTCCAGCGAATCGATGCGTCCGGCGAACTGGTGTTGCTCCCACCACTGGCGGACTTCGGCGGGGAGCATGGAGCGGATGTCGCGGCCGAACTCGAAATTGCGCATGCGGACGCGGAGCTGACCGCTGTCCATGTTGATGGAGCCGCGAACAGCCGGGCCGGCGCCTTGGCCGACTGCCCCGCGGCTTTGCAGGTCAAAGGTGTAAAAGCCTTCCTGAAGGCCGGGGGAGAGCCGGCCTTCCAGCGCGACCGAGCCTTGGGAGGCGTATCGGCCGGCGGAGATTTCGGTGTAGGCGATCTGCGCGTTGCGCAGAAGGATTTCCGGCAGGACCATGGGCCGCGAGGAGGGGTCGGGTTTTTCCGTCCGCGGGCGGTTGCTCATGGCCAGCCGCTGGTAGTTCCACTGGTGGGTATCGAGGTTTTCGATCAGGTGGACGCGGGGATCGACCGCGACGATCTGGGACATTTCCAGCCGCCCGCTCAGCAGGGCGCCGGCGTTGATTTTGATGAGAAACGTCTGGGCGGAGAAGATGACCGAATCGGGGTGGCCGGTTTTGTCGATGCTGACTTTGACGTCGTCAAGTCGCAGGCCCTCGAAAACGGAGAGGGTGGCGCGGCCGACATGCACAGGGGCGCTGAGCGCGCGGGAGAGGTATTTTTCGGCCAGTCCGCGGACGCGGTCGGAATCGGTGACGTACCAGTATCCGCCGATGACCAGCAGAAGAAAGCAGAAGAAGCAGAGCATGCCCCACCGACGCCCCGGCCCCAGACGCCGCCCGAAAGGATGGCCCGCCCGCCAGGGGTGCTGGAAGATGCGTTCGGGACTGGTGATGGTCTTGGGCATGGGGTTTAAGGGGTTTTAAGGCGTTGATGCATATTTTGCAAAAGACACGTCGCCTGTAAGGCGACGGCGAAACGGATTATGCGTCATGTGCGGCGCGGGCGGATCGCCGCGGCCGCCAGCACGGCTAGCGGCGGCTCGGCGGGAATCCGGTAGCGCAGCGAGCCGACGGAAAACGCGTGGATCGCCGTCAGGTATAATGCCGGCAGCAGCAACAGCAGCTTTGCCGATGCCGGCAGACGCCTGCCGAGCAGCCCGATGATTATCAACAGATCGAACGGGACGGTAAATAGCAGACCCGTCGTCACGTAAATCCATTGGGAGCCGTATTCGCGGGAAAGGGGGATGAGGCTCCAGGTGCGGGCGATTTTCGTCAGGGCCAGTCGCGCGGTGTCGAGGGGATGACGCCACTGGTAATCGGCCGCCTGATGCGACAGGTATTGGTCGCGCTCCACCTCGCCCATCTCCTGCAATTGGGGCAGGCGGGCGACGAAACTCTGATCGCTGGCGCCGGTCGCCTGAGGATTGAACCCGTCATACCGGGTGATCCCGCCGTTGGTGGTCGTCCAGACCCACGCTCCCAGCAGGCGATGGTTGCGCCATGCCCAGGGCAGCAGGGCGAGCGTGAGCAACGCCGCCGCCAGAAGAACCGTGCGTAAGGCCGCGGTAAGCTGGTACGGCCCGTAGCGGGAGCGGTTCACCGTGCCGGAGGCCAAGGCAATCAGCACCGGCAGAAACAGGGCCGAAGGCCGGACCAGCACCGCGGCCGTCAGCACAACGAAACAGGCCCAGGTCCATCGGCGGACCAGCAGCACCAGCGACCAGGCCAGCAGGGCGGTAAAGAGGGTTTCGCTCAGCACCAGGGCCTGGAAATAAATCAGAAAAGGGTTGATCGCTACGAACGATGCCGCCAGCAGGCTCGTTTGGGGCGAAAGCCAGCGGCGGGCCAGCAGATACGCCGCCAGAACGGTGGTGGTGTCCAGCATGGCCTGGGCGACGCGAATCATGGGAACCGACGCGCCGCAGAGGGCCACGAACGCGGGGTAGCCGGGGGTGCGATAGGCAAAGACGGGCTGGGATTCAAAACGGGGGTCGAGCAGATAAAGCTCACGGTCTTCGAGCAGGTGGCGGCCGAGTTCCAGATACTCCCGCTGGTCGGGCAGCCGGTTGAGGGTTTCGGCGTCGGCGGGTTGGAGATGGCCCCAGATCA
This sequence comes from uncultured Phycisphaerales bacterium, assembly GCA_963841305.1. Lineage (GTDB taxonomy): Bacteria > Planctomycetota > Phycisphaerae > Tepidisphaerales > Tepidisphaeraceae > CAWJBR01. The sequence goes on from CAWJBR010000002.1 coordinate 2,208,817, forward strand.
AGCGAACTGATAGCGCCGCCAGCAGAAGAACTGCCAGCCAGAGGGCCGTGGATCGCGGATTGGGCGCGGCGGTGCGTGCCATGAATCCACAACCGTACCATTTTCCGTGGGCAAACTGTAGACGGGCGAGAGAAAAGAGGAAAGGAAATTAACTGGGGAGGCTTGGCTTGTGAGGGAGCGGGGTGGGGGTGGAGTAGCGCAACATCCTTTCTGCAAGTTCCCGTTTACCTCGATCCTTCCGGCCTAACCCGCCGCGGCGGGTCAGGCGGCCATTTTACAGAAAGAACTTTACACTTCCGAGTTAACCGGACAGCACGGACTACTGGCCAATTTCCAAAATCGATGTAGGCGATCCCAACTTCCCGCCGTCCCATAAAACCCCCTCCAGGACTTAAAGTCGCCCACTTCCGTCCATTTACCGTGCCTCCGCGTCGCCGTGGTTTTCCAGCCGCTTTTATTTCCCCCTTGCATCCCCGGCTTGAACCTGTATATTCCCCGCCTCGCTGAACCCGGTTCGATTCGGCGACGCCTTCAAGCGGCCTGAAAAATTGTACGAGGCCCCTTGACGCGAAAGTTTTGAACCCTATACTCTGCTCCCCCAACTGGCCACCGGGACCAACAGGTAGCAGGTTGCGAGTGCCGAACTTGGATCAGTCCACCGACGTAAAATACGGTTGACTCACCCGCGTTCGGCGGGAAGTTTCGTCGAGTAGTACGGACGAGATCGCTCTTTGACAAGTGAATGACGAGGTTCAAGGTCTAATATTGTTTCAAGCAATAAGAAGACCTCTGCGACGCCCGTTATGAATTGTTTTGGTTTTTCCGTCGGGGCCGGCCCTCTACTTCAGGGGCATCGGTCTCCAACGGGCGTCGTCGAGCACCTTTTTTGGCGAATCTGGCCCGTTACCGCCCCTTGGCTCCCAGGTCTGAACGACTGGGGCTAAGAACCGTCTTCCCGCCCGCCCGGCGGGGAGCTTGCTCCCGAATCTTTCGGGGCCAAGTGACGGCGATCGGTAAATGCGGCCAAGCTCTTAAGGGTGTATGGTGGATGTCTTGGCATTGAGAGGCGATGAAAGACGCGGCAGCCTGCGATAAGCTCCGGGGAGCTGGCAAACGAGCATCGATCCGGAGATCTCTGAATGAGGAAACTCGGCGTCGGGAAACCGGCGTCACCCGCCACCGAACGCATAGGTGGCGCGGGGCGAACGCGGGGAACTGAAACATCTAAGTACCCGCAGGAAAAGAGACAGACATGCATTCCGTCAGTAGCGGCGAGCGAACGCGGAGACAGCCCAAACCGGCCTTCGGGCCGGGGTTGCGGAAGCACTGAGGGGTTACAAAGCCGTCGTTAGCCGAAGAGTCTGGAAAGGCTCACCACAGCGGGTGATAGTCCCGTAGGCGAAAACGACAGGCCCCCGTTAACATGTGCTCTCCAGAGTAGCACGGAGCTCGTGAAACTCCGTGCGAAGCTGGCCGGCCCACCGGCCAAGGCTAAATACTCCTCAATGACCGATAGTGGACAAGTAGGGCGATTGAACGATGAAAAGCACGGCGACGAGCCGAATGAAAAGCACCTGAAACCATACACTTACAAGCGGTCGGAGTCCTATGGCCCGCAAGGGCAACGGATGACGGCGTACCTTTTGCATAATGGACCGGCGAGTGCATGTTCGCGGCAAGGCTAAGGAGTTCCGCTCCGGAGCCGCAGCGAAAGCGAGTCTTAAGACGGCGACTACAAGTCGCGGGCATGCGGCCCGAAACCTAGTGATCTACACATGACCAGCGTGAACGCCCCGTAAAAGGGGCGGAAGGCGCGAAGCCGTGAACGTTGAAAAGTTCTGGCATGAGTTGTGTGGAGGAGTGAAAGTCTAATCAAACTGGGAGATATCTGGTTCTCTTCGAAATGCCTTTAGGGGCAGCCTCGAGCCACTACACGATGGAGGTAGAGCTACTGAAAGGGGACGTGGGGCTACCCGCCTACACGCCCCTACCAAACTCCGAATGCCATCGTGACTATCTCGGGAGTGAGTCCGCGAGGGATAATCTTCGCGGTCAAGAGGGAAACAACCTAGACCGTCTGCTAAGGTCCCCAAATACAGCTTAGTTCGGTAGGAAGTTATTCTGCTGAGACAGCCAGGATGTTGGCTTAGAAGCAGCCACCATTTAAAAAGTGCGTAATAGCTTACTGGTCGAGCAGGATAGCGCCGTAAATGATCGGGAATAAGCCGTATACCGAAGCAGCGGATGCGATAGCAATATCGCGTGGTAGAAGAGCGTTGCACGCCGCGTCGAAGGCATACCGTAAGGAGTGCTGGAGCGCGTGCAAGCGAGAATGCCGGTATGAGTAACGATAAGGCAGGTGAAAATCCTGCCCGCCGAAAGCCTAAGGGTTCCTGGGGAAGGTAAATCCGCCCAGGGTTAGTCGGAAGCTAAGACGAGGCCGAAAGGCGTAGCCGATGCACAGCAGGTTAATATTCCTGCACCGACGGCAAAGACTGAACCTCCGCGTGTGTCCTGCCAAGGTCGAGCCTCCGAACAGTTGTGGAGGTTGGGGCCGGCGTAAGCCGGCAGCTCGAGGCCGTTTGGTTGCCGAAGTCGATGGCGGCGGGGCCGAGAAAAGCGCGGAGGGGACGATGCCGCCGCCCGTACTAAAACTGACACAGGTAGGCGAGGAGAGTATCCTAAGGCGCTCGAGAGAACTGCGGTTAAGGAACTAGGCAAAATAACCCCGTAACTTCGGGAGAAGGGGTTCCGTCTCAATTTATTGAGCGGACGCAGGAAGCGGCCCGGGTGACTGTTTATCAAAAACACAGTTCTGTGCCAAGTCGCAAGACGACGTATACAGAATGACGCCTGCTCGGTGCCGGAATGTTAAGGAAGTCGGTCAGGGGTTCGCCCCGAAGCTGGCGACCGAAGCACCGGTAAACGGCGGCCGTAACTATGACGGTCCTAAGGTAGCGAAGTTCCTTGTCGGGTAAGTTCCGACGCGCATGAACGGCGTAACAACTTGGGCTCTGTCTCAACCGCAGACTCGGTGAAATTGAAGTGGCGGTGAAGATACCGTCTACCCGCAGCAAGACGGAAAGACCCCATGGACCTTTACTATAGCCTGGCAGTGATGCCGGGTGGAAACTGCGTAGGATAGGTGGGAGGCGTCGATCCCTCGGTTCCGGCCGAGGGGGAGCCAACGGTGAAATACCACCCTGTTTGCATTCGTCATCTCACCCCGTACCCGTGAATCCGGGCGGGGAACCCTGCTAGGTGGGTAGTTTGACTGGGGCGGTCTCCTCCAAAAGAGTAACGGAGGAGTGCAAAGGCAGACTCAGGCCGGTTGGCAATCGGCCCCAGAGCGTATAGGTAGAAGTCTGCTCGACTGCGAGTGCTACGGCACGAGCAGAGCTGAAAGGCGGCCTAAGTGATCCTGTGGTCGCGTGTGGAAGCGCCATAGCTCAACGGATAAAAGGTACCCTGGGGATAACAGGCTGATCGCACCCGAGCGTCCATAGCGGCGGTGCGGTTTGGCACCTCGATGTCGGCTCATCACATCCTGGGGCTGAAGGCGGTCCCAAGGGTTTGGCTGTTCGCCAATTAAAGTGGTACGTGAGCTGGGTTCAGACCGGCGTGAGCCAGGTCGGTCCCTATCTGCTGTGGGCGTAGGATTCTTGAAGGCACCTCTTCCATAGTACGAGAGGATTTGGAAGGACCGACCCCTGGTGTACCAGTTGTCCTGCTAAGGGCACGGCTGGGTAGCTATGTCGGGAACGGATAAACGCTGAAAGCATCTAAGCGTGAAGCCTATGCCGAGACGAGGAATCCAGGCTCCCTTGTGGAGCGAGAGACCCCGGGTAGACCACCCGGTTGATAGGCCGGAGCTGTACAGGCCGAGAGGCTTTGAGGTTACCGGTACTAACGGTCGAGTGCTTGGCCGCTTTTACCGACTGCCGTTAAGGGCAGCGTTAGAAGCGCCAGATTCAACAAAAAAGATAGTTCGACGACTCTAAACCAACAAACGTCGCAGAAAAAAGAACCTTCGTCCTTCACGATCCAAACCCCGCCGCGGGCTTAACCGGCCTGCGGCGGGCTTTGTCGGTGGCTATATCCGCAGGGTCACACCCGTTCCCATTCCGAACACGGTCGTTAAGCCTGCGGAGCCGATGATACTGCTTCAGCGGGAAAGTAGGTCACTGCCGGCATTTATCCAAAAGAACCCCTGATCCTTCAAATCGGTCAGGGGTTTTTTATTTTCCATTTTCCCCGATAATGCCCCTGCTCTCATGCCGGGCAATAATTTCCCCATCACGCTCTGCTTCGACCGCGGCACGCTCCTGCTCGCCGGGTTGCCCCAGCGAGAACTGGATGCGGTTTTCCCGCCCGACATTTGGCGTTGGGACCACCGCGTGTCCGCCTGGCGAGGGCAAGCGTTCCACTACGTTCAAGTCCGTCGTCTGCTGCGCGACGCCTTCGGTGACGGCTTTGCGGACAACGTGCCGCCGCCGGCGAGGATCTCCTGGCCCAAGGCGGACCTGCCCGCACTGCGAAACGAGCAGCTTCAAGCCGTTTCCGCCTGGCGCGATGCCAAGGGCCGAGGCGTGATCGTCATGCCCACCGGAACCGGGAAAACCGAAGTCGCGCTGGCGGCCATGGCGCAGGCCCGCGTTACCACGCTCATCGTCGCGCCGGTGCGCGATCTCATGCACCAGTGGCACCAGCGGATTCTTCGTCGCCTGGGCTATGACGCGGGAATCGTGGGCGATTCGCTGTTCAATATCAAGCCCGTCACCGTCACCACCTACGACAGCGCCTACCTTCACATGGGCGAGATGGGCGACCGCTTCGGCCTGGTCATTTTCGACGAAGCGCACCACCTCCCCGGCGGATGCTACCGCGACGGCGCGACGATGTGTGCCGCGCCGTGGCGCATGGGGCTGACCGCCACCCCGCAACGTTCCGACGGCCGTGAGGTGGATATGGATTGGCTCATCGGCCCGCTCGTCTACCAGCAGCCGATCCGCCAGGCCCGGGGCAAAACCCTGGCCGAGTACAACGTCGTGCGCATCCCGGTAAACCTGAGCGACGGCGAGCAGTCCCGCTACGTGTCGGCCGGGCGCGTCGTCCGGGATTTCATGCTGAAAAAACAGCAGGAAATCAAAGGCTACGGCTGGGAGAACCTGTGCGCCGAATCCGGCCGCGACCCCCAGGCCCGCCAGGCCCAGCGGGCTTACCACGTCCGCAAGGCGATTGAAGACCGGGCCGAAGAAAAACTCCGCGTCTTGGAAGACATCTTCCGGCTGCACGTCGGCGAGCGGATCATTGTCTTCGCCGGCTCCAACGCTATGGCCCGTGACGTCTCCCGCCGGTTTCTGGTTCCCACGCTGCTGAGCCATTCGCGGAAAAACGAGCGGCGGATCGTGCTGGAGAAATTCGCGAAAAATGAATTCCCGGTCCTGGTCGCCAACCGCGTCCTCGACGAAGGGGTGGACGTGCCCGAAGCCAAGGTGGCGGTCGTCATCGGCGGCCAGTCTTCCCCCCGCCAGGCCAAACAACGCCTCGGCCGAATCCTCCGCAAGTCCGGCGACGCCAAAGCCACGCTATACGAAGTGGTGTGCCAGGATACCAACGAAGAAGAGCGTTCGCGCACTCGCCGCCGTAGCGATGCGTATGACCGGATCAAGCACCGGCGGATATGAGGATGGTTGATCATGTCAATGTGGCTATAATGATACGAGCATGAAGCCGGTACGCTGGACACAGCACGCGATGCGGAACTTGGTTGACCGCGAGATCGACAGGTTGGTTGCGGACACAACAATAAATGAACCGGAATGCGAGGTTCCTGATTTGCCGGGCCGGCGAATTCTCATGCGGCGGTATGTGGACTCAATCCTTCAGCAGGAAATGCTGTTGCGAGTGGTTGTTGAAGATGCGCGGACGGAGACGGTGGTAGTTACAGTTTACAAGACCTCGCAAATATCGCGATATTTGAAAGGACCGCGGCCATGAAAGTTCAGTATGATCCAGAAACCGATACGTTGACAATTCGGTTGCGTGAGGAGCGTATCAAAGAGAGCGAAGAGGTCCGACCGGGTGTTATTGCGGACTACGGCTATGACGGGGGGGTCGTTCGCTTTGAGGTATTGGCGCGTCGAAAGTCGTGGAAAAGGCCACCGAGATGCAGTTTGCAGTGGGGGCATAAGTTAAGTCTATCCGTCCGGCGAGGGCTGTGGGATACCAGAGTGCTGACTTCCGAGCAGTCCATCGTCAGTTACGAAAATGGCCGGGCGACTCCTGATCGGTTGACGCGCGGGCGGCATGGGCATTACCTGGACTATGCGCGAAAGATGCTGGCCGTCTATCAATCGGGCGTCGGGCGCACCCGGCGGGAGTTGCATCAGTCCGTCGGAAACCTGCTGGCCAACGAGCCGGATTGCGACCGGCGGCGCGTGGCGGCGTTCTGTAAGCTGCTCGACGAAGCGGGGGAGTTCGATCGGGATATCCGGGGCAAAGCGGCCGAGCTTCGCCTGCGTGTGTTCGCCATGGCGGCAAAATATCATCCGCTGGTGACGACGGCCGACGGAATTTTCGAGCATGCCGAGCATGAGGTCAAAAATCGCATCGCCGGGGAACTGGGCCGGCCGTGGGAGCAGATCGATTCGGAACTGTACGCCGACGTGATGGAATTTCAGCGGTTGAGGTCTTTTACCGGCTATGGGCCGGACGCCGCGGCGTTGTTGTCGCGGTACAACGTGGCGCAGCTTCAGGCGTGTCTGTATCGCGCCCAGCGCATGAGCGTCGCGGCGACGACGGATTTCAAGACGATTCTCCGCTACGCGAAGCTGGCAAGGTTGTTGCACGAGGTCTATCGGCTTGGGCCGTCACGATATCGGATTGACCTGTCCGGACCGGCGTCGATTCTTCAGGAAACCAGGCGTTACGGGGTGAACTTCGCCCGGTTCGTGCCGGCGCTGCTGGCCTGTCGGGATTGGTCGCTGGAGGCGGCGGTGCGGACGCCGTGGAATGGCCCGGCGAAGTTGCGACTGTCCAGCGAAGACGGTTACAGCAGCCACCTTCCCCCGCCGGTAGAGTTCGATTCGTCGGTTGAAGAGTCCTTTGCGAAAAAGTTCGGAGCGGAGCGGGAAGGCTGGCGGCTGGCGCGGGAGGGGGCGATTCTGTACGAGGGGCAGTCGGCGTTCGTTCCCGATTTTGTTTTCCGCCGCGAGGACGGAACCGAAGTATTCCTTGAGATCGTGGGGTTTTGGACGCCGCAATACCTGGCCGCCAAGCGGGAAACCCTGGCCCGATTCCGGCAACACCGAATCCTGATCGCCGTGGCGGAGCGCTCGGTGCGGGAGGACGCCGTGATTCCGCCGGACGTCCTGGTTTACAAAACCGCACTGAAAGTGGAACCGGTGCTGGCGGCGTTGCACAAACGATGACGGCGCTTTTTCCCGATCTATCTTTCCGTCTTACGATACCAGTTGCGAGATCACCGCGTGCAGCGTGTTCAGGTCAATGGGTTTGGTGAGATGGGCCTGGAAGCCGGCGTCGCAGCTCCGTCGGATGTCTTCTTCCATGCCGTAGCCGCTGAGGGCGATGGCTTTCAGCGGCTTGATTTCGCGGATTCGCCCAAGCAGTTCCAGCCCGTTTCCGTCGGGCAAGCCGATATCGCTGATGAGCAGGTCGAACTCCTCCCGCTTCACAACCTCCATGGCCGCGGCAATGCAGTCGGCAGACTGGACGCTGTGGCCGGCCTGTTGCAGCAGGCGTTTCATCGCCTTCAGGGTGTCGGGATGATCTTCGACCAGCAGGATGTGAACCGAACGCTTGATCGGTTGGTCCGGGGGCCGGACTTCGAACTCGTCGTGAAGAACCGGCTCGTCAATGGTCGGCAGCAGAACCGTGAACGTGGCCCCCCGGTTTTTGCCTTCGCTGGCCGCCAGCAACTCTCCCCCGTGGGCTTCGACCAGCGCATGGGAAATAGTCAATCCCAATCCCAGGCCGCCAAACCGGCGGGTGACGCCCGGCTCGCCCTGCTCGAAGGCCGCGAAAATTCTGGGCAACACCGCCGGCTCGATGCCGATGCCGCTGTCGCGGACTTCGATTTTCAGCCATCCCTGCACGTCGTTTTCGCAGCGGATGTTGATCTTGCCGTGCGACGGCGTGAACTTGACGGCGTTTTTCAGAAGGTTCCACACCACCTGTTGCAAGCGGGCCGGATCGCCATGCACATACGGGCGGCCGGCTTCCAGTTCCACCACCAGGGCGATCTGCTTGTCGTGGATGTCGCTCAGGCAGGTTTCGACGGCGTTGTCGATGGCCAAACGAGCGTCCACCCGCATCATGTTCAACTGGAGCTTGCCGCGGGTGATCCGCGTCACGTCCAGCAGGTCGTCGATCAGCCGGGCCTCCATCTCCACATTCCGGCGGACCATCTGCAACGTCGCGCGGATTTCAGGGTTGAACCCCGCATCCTCGGCCATGGCGCTGATGGTGGTCAGCACCGGCGACAGCGGGGTGCGCAACTCGTGGGAAAGAACGGCTAGGAACTGATCCTTGGCCCGGTTGGCGGCTTCGGCGGCGTTCTTCTGCCGGATCAGCTCTTCTTCGTCGCGTTTGCGTTCGGTGATGTCCGCGACAATCGCCCCGACGCCCAGCAGTTCTCCTTCGGGCAGCCAGACGGGATAGAAGTCCGCCAGCCAGTGGCGGGGGTCTTTATTTATTCCATTGAACTGGCTGCCGTTGACCTCAATGCCGAGCACCGGCAAGCCGGTCTGCATGACGCGGTACAGGTGCAGCGAAACGAATTCCGCCGCGCCGGCCGGGAGCGCGTCGGCCAGGCGTTTGCCGATCAAGTCCTCGGGACGGGAATTCTGCCAGATGGCCATGAACCGGTTGGCCCGCACGTAGCGGAGTTCGCGGTCGAAAAACGCCATCCCCACCGGCGCGGCCGCCAGCACCAGGTCCAGAAGGCTTTGGGTGCGTTCCTGCTCAAGCCGGGCGACGGCGGCGGCCTGCTTGGCCTGTTGCAGTTCCTGCTCGTAGCGGAGCTGTGCTTCGCCGGCCCAGGCCACGTCCGCGACGTGTTGCAGATTACCGCCGCGGTCGGATGTTTCCGGGTTCAAGTTCCCGCTGCCTGCGCAAGCCTTTGCGTCCGTACAAACTCCGCCTCCCGCCTTGGAAGCGTTACCGGATTCCATGATTGCCTCATCCCGAAAGAAGCTCGACCCCCGACCCATTGCCCGTTACGGCCAGTTACAGCGGCCATGGTAGCCACGGATAATGTCGCCTGCCAACGGTAAAAATAACAAGCGATCGCCGGGATACCCTTTTATTCAGCAAACCCTTGGCGCTTCGGCGTCGGCGGCTACACTATTCGACCTGATTTGGATTGGCAACGGTTTGGCACTAACGGATGAAAGGTTTGTCATGCGTATTGCAGTCATCGGCGGCGACGGAACCGGGCCGGAAGTGGTGGCCGAGGGCCTCAAGGTTCTCAAGGCCGTCTCCCAGCAGGTCAACTTCGATTACACCCTCAAGCACTTTGACATCAGCGGCGACCGCTACCTGGCCGCCGGCGGTGATCCCAACAAGCAGACCATCCCGGTTATTACCGATGCGGAGATCGCCGAACTGCGCACGTTCGACGCCATTTACCTCGGCGCGGTCGGTCATCCCAAGATCGCCCCGGGCATCCTCGAAAAGGGCGTGCTGCTGCGGCTGCGGTTCGAGCTGGATCAGTACATCAACCTGCGTCCGGTGAAGCTCTATCCGGGCGTAGACACTCCGCTGAAGGGCAAAGGCCCGGCCGACGTCGATTTCGTCGTCGTCCGCGAAAACACCGAAGGCATCTACACCGGGATGGGCGGCGTACAGTACAAGGGCACGCCCGCCGAGGTCTCCACGCAGATCAACTGCACCACGCGGTTCGGCGCCGAACGCGCCATCCGCTATGCGTTTGAGCTGACCCGCCGCCGCAACTCCAAGAAGAAGCAGCTTACGCTGGTCCATAAGACCAACGTGCTGACGTTCAACGGCGACACGTGGTGGCGGGCGTTCAACGAGATCGGCGAGAAGGACTATCCCGACATCAAGCGTGACTACAACCACGTCGATGCCTGCTGCATGTGGTTCGTCAAGAACCCCGAGTTCTACGACGTGATCGTGACGGACAACATTTTCGGCGACATCATCACCGACCTGGCGGCGGTGATCCAGGGCGGGCTGGGCGTCGCCTCCGGCGGCAACATCAACCCCAAGGGCGTGAGCATGTACGAGCCGATGGGCGGCAGCGCCCCCAAGTACACCGGCCAAAACGTCATCAACCCCATGGCCGCCATCGGCGCCATGGCCATGCTGCTGCGTGAAACCGGCAACAACACCGGCAACGCCAGGCTGGTGGACGCCGGCAACCGCGTGGAGGCCGCCATTCTGGCGACGACGCCGAAGATGCAGTCGCAGGCCGCCGGGAAGATGGGCTATTCGACGACGCAAGTCGGCGACTTGGTGGTCCAGGCTTTGGCTGCCGCGAAGTAATAGATCGCCAACCGCGATAGATAATGATAAAGAGCCGGGCAGGTCGTTCAGACCCGCCCGGCTTTTTACATGGGCATGCTGAATCGGAATCCGGGCGCAACGATCCATGCCCGAGCCGAGGCTGCCCGCAATGGAGACGCGGTGCAATCAGAACAGCAGCCACAGCGAGGCGGCGGTGGCCAGGAGGATCAGGGTGGCGGCGGTGACCCGGCGGGCGAAGGGGGCGGCGCCCAGGGTCATGGCCAGGCCACATTTGGTCAGGGTGTTGGCGACGGCGGCCAGGGTGATGGCGTTGACGGCGACGTCGGGGGGGCTGCCGTCGCGGGCGTATTGGGCCATGGAGAGGGAGATGGCGTTGACGTCAGTCAGACCGGCCAGGGCGGCGACGGTATAGACGCCGCTTTGGCCGGGCAGGTGGTGTTGGGCGAGTTTGACCAAGAGCAGCACGGCGGCGAAAAACAGGGCGAATTTGATGGCGGAGATGAGGCTGAAGGGGTTTTTCAGGGGGATGTGGTGGCCGTCGGGGATGGCGGATGAGCCGAGGTGCAGGCGGAGCAGCAGACCGGCGACGGCGGCGGAGAGCAGACCGAGGATCAGCATGGGGATCAGGAGTCGGCCGAGCATGGGGGGGTAGAACATGGCGACGATGGCGATGATGCGTCCGAACATGACCATCCAGGCGAGGAGCAGTCCGGCGGCCAGGGCGTTGGCCAGGGGCTGGGCGTCGGCTTCTTTGCTGCGACGGGCGAAGGAGAGGGTGACGGCGGTGGAGGAGACCAGTCCGCCACAGAGGCCGGTGATGGTGATGCCGCGTTTGGGGCCAAGCCATCGGGTGGCGACGTAGCCGATGAGGGAGAGGCCGGAGATGAGGATCACCAGCCACCAGATTTTGTTGGGGTTGAGCGCTCCCCAGGGATCGACCGGCCGGTTGGGAAGCACGGGCAGGACGATGAAGGTGGCGATGAGCAGTTTCAGCCCGGCGTAGAGGTCTTCGCGGCCGATCTTTTCCACCAGGTGATGCAGCGGCTGTTTATAGGCGAGGACGGCGGAGACGACGATGCCCAGCATGACGGCTTCGCTGCGGTAGCCGTAGAGGGTCAGTCCGCCCAGGAGGTAGACGACGACGGCGGCGATTTCGGTGGTGAGGCCCAGGGCTTTGGGCCGGACGTGGGCGTAGAGGATGCGGGTGGAGAGGACCAGGACGGTGACGAAGGCCCCGGCGGCGATGAAGATCCAGGGGGTGGCCTGGCTGAGGGAGAGCCAGCCGGCGATGGCGCCGGCGATGGCGATGAGGATGAAGGTTCGCAGGCCGGGCGTGCCGCTTTCGGCGGCGTCTTCTTTTTTCTTTTCCCGCTCGATTCCGACCAGAGCGCCGATGAGCAGGGCGATGGCCAAATCCATAACCGGCATATGCATATTGATACCTTATCCGCCGCCAACCCCCTTCGTAGGAATTATCGGTATTTAACCGCCGATCCCTTGGCCGAATACCGTGGTTGTGATTTGCAAATGCGATATGGATAAATTACCGTAACTGCGGTTGCTATTTTCATTTGGGAAATGCGGGGAGCTCAAGAGGCTTTTGAATTGAAGATGCGGGTTGCACTGGTCCATGACTGGTTGACGGGAATGCGTGGCGGAGAGAAGGTTCTGGCGGCCATTGGGAAGATGTTTCCGCAGGCGGACCTGTTTACGCTGGTGCATGTTCGGGGGACGTGCCCGTCGCTTGTGGCGGGACGAAAGGTCGTTACCAGTTTTCTCGATAGGTTGCCGTGGGTTGGGCGTTATTATCGGCACCTTCTACCGATCATGCCGTGGGCGATTGAGCGGCTTGATTTGAGCGGGTACGATCTGGTCATTTCTTCGAGTCATTGCGTTGCCAAAGGGGTTTGCGCGCCACCGGAAGCGGTGCATGTCTGTTATTGCCACACGCCGATGCGTTACGTCTGGTCGCAAAACGGGGAGTACGACCGGCGGTTGTCCTGGGCTGTGCGGTCGGGGATGAAAATGGTGCGGGGGTATCTCAGGGAGTGGGACCGCCACAGTGCCGAGCGGGTTGATTTGTTTGTCGCCAATTCCCGCAACGTCGCGGGTCGCATCAGGCAGGCGTATGGGCGAGAGTCGCGGGTCGTCTGGCCGCCGATTGATATGGAGTATTTCCATCCCGATTCGACCGGGCGAGAGGATTTTTACCTGATCGTGTCGGCGTTGGCGCCCTACAAATGCATCGACCATGCGGTGGAGGCGTTTACGCGGCTGAATCTGCCTTTGCGGGTGATCGGCTCGGGACAGATGCTGCGAAGCTTGCGGCGGCGGGCTTCATCCCATATTCAGTTTCTCGGCTGGCAGAGCGACGAGGTCGTCCGCGCCCATTATCGCCGCTGCAAGGCCCTTGTTTTTCCCGGCGAAGAAGACTTCGGGATGGCGCCTCTGGAGGCGATGGCTTGCGGGACGCCCGTCCTCGCTTACGGGGCCGGGGGGGCGATGGAAACGGTGATCGACCCGGCAACCGCCAATGAGTACGGCCCTACGGGATTGCATTATTCGCCCCATACGGTTGAGGCGCTTGTGGAGGCGGTGCGGCGGGTGGAGAGCGGTGCGGTTCGGTTTGATCCGCGCGTGCTGCGCGCCTGGGCGGAGCAATTCAGCCTGGCCCGTTTTGCGGAACAATTCCAAGAGGCGATCGACGTCGCCTTGGAAGCCAAGGGAAGGGTGGTTTTGTGCTGAAAAAGCACGGTCAGTTGATGAACGGACTGTTGCGGGCGATGGATATTTTCATCGCGGCGCTGGCATGGGTTGCGGCCTACGGGCTGCGAGTCTGGGCTTCGCGGCAAGGATGGACGACGTATCTGCCGCCAACGGTTCATGATTTTTACCACTATGGCCTGATTTGCCTGATTCTCTGTCCGCTGGTTTTCGGGCGGACGGGGCTTTACACCCCCAAGCGGACCCACTCGCTGGGCAGCGAACTGTGGATGATGACCCGGGCCGTGCTGGTCGTCTGGACGATGGTCTACATCATCATCAGCTTGATACGGCAGGCCGATTTTTCCCGGCTCATGATGGTCTCCGTACTGGGGTCATGGATTGTGCTGGCGGGGATCAACCGGCTTGTCGTGCGGGCCACGCTGCACACGTTGCGCCGTCACGGCCGCAACCAGCGCAGTGCCGCCATCATTGGCGCCGGGCGTCTGGGGCAGCGGCTTTACGAAACGATTCGGCATAACCCCTGGACGGGGATTATGCCGGTCTATTTCATGGATGACCATTGCCAGAACCGGATGATTCGCGGGTTGCCGGTTTACGGGCCGACCTCCCAGTGCCGCCGGATTTTGGAACAGCATCCGGTCGATATCGTCTTCCTTGCCCCCTCCCGATTGAGCCAGGAAGAGATCGAAAACGTGGCCGATGAACTCTCTTCGACCAGCATCGATCTTCGCCTTGTGCCCAATCTCCTGTCCGTGCAGTTTCTCCGGCACGGGATTTCGCAACTGGACGATTTGACGATTATTTCTCTGACGGACAGTCCCCAGCAGGGTTGGAACAGTCTGTTCAAAAGCGTTCTGGACGTATCCGGGGCGCTGTTTTGCCTGCTCATCGGGGCGATTCCGATGCTTTTGATCGCCGTTGCGATCAAACTGAACAGCCCCGGGCCGATCTTCTACCGGCAGTGGCGTGTGAGCATCGGCGGCCAGCCTTTCAAGATTTTCAAATTCCGCACGATGCGGGTCGATGCCGAAAGCGAATCCGGCCCGGTCTGGGCCATCCCCGGCGATGATCGCGTCACTTCCCTGGGGCGGTTCCTTCGCCGAACCAGCCTCGATGAGCTGCCGCAGTTTTTCAACGTGCTTAAGGGCGAGATGTCCCTCGTCGGGCCGCGTCCCGAACGCCCCGAGCTGATTGAAGGTTTCAAGCACGAGATTCCCCGCTACATGCTTCGTCACCATGTCAAAGCCGGAATCACGGGTTGGGCTCAGGTCAACGGCCTTCGTGGCCAAACCTCGCTCCGCAAGCGGATTCAATACGACCTTTATTACGTCAAGCACTGGTCGAGCTGGCTCGACGTGAAAATTCTTTTCCTGACGGTGTTTATAAGTTTCGTCCGCCGCGACGCCTATTGAGATGGGTCGGGAATTGGGCTTGCGGTCTTCCTGTTTCCTCCTGCCGCGAACCGACCAAATCAATTGACACTTTCAGGGATTTGCCTATGCTGCCCAAGCCTTGGGCGTCAACTCGTATGGGGAGTCCCAAGCTGTTTTGTCATATACAAGGATTGTTCATGAAGGCGGTGATTCTGGCTGGCGGGCTCGGGTCAAGGTTGTCTGAGGAGACGGTTCTCAAGCCCAAGCCGATGGTGGAAATCGGTAACAAGCCGGTCCTCTGGCACATCATGAAAATCTATTCGGCTTGGGGCATTCATGATTTCGTCATCTGCCTGGGCTACCGGGGATATCTAATCAAGGAATATTTCGCCAATTACTTCCTCCACATGTCGGACGTGACTTTCCACATGGAAACCAACCAGATGGAGGTACACCAGCGCGGGGTGGAGCCGTGGCACGTGACGCTGATCGAGACCGGCGAAAGCACCCAAACCGGTGGCCGCTTGCGGTACATCCGGCCTTATTTGAAGGAAAATGAAGACTTCTGCATGACCTACGGCGACGGTCTGGCGGACGTGAATATTGGCGAGTTGCTGAGTTCCCACCGAAAGCGCAAAACCCTGGCCACGGTTACGGCCGTGCAGCCTTCGGGCCGGTTCGGCGCCATGGAGGTTGTCGATGGGAAGGTGGAGCAGTTCGTCGAAAAGCCGGTGGGGGACGGCGGTTGGATCAACGGCGGGTTCTTCGTGCTCTCGCCCAAGGTGCTGGACTATATCGAATCGGACCAGACCCGCTGGGAAGAGGGGCCGCTGAACCGCCTGACCCGCGAAGGCCAGCTTTCGGCGTACCCGCATCACGGGTTCTGGCACCCCATGGATACGCTCCGCGACAAGAATTATCTGGAACAACTCTGGACCAGCGGCAACGCCCCTTGGAAGGTTTGGAAATGAGCCGGGATTTCTGGAAGGGGAGAAGAGTCTTCATCACCGGACACACCGGGTTCAAAGGAACCTGGCTGTGTCTGCTTTTGGAGCACTTGGGCGCGAAAGTCACGGGCTATGCCCTGGACGCTCCGACCCGACCCAGCCTGTTTGAACTGACCGGACTAAAACATCGCATCGACTCCATTCACGGCGACGTCCGGGATTTGCCGGCATTGCGGCAAGCGATGGAGCGGGCCAAACCCCAGGTGGCTATCCACATGGCCGCCCAGGCCCTTGTGCTGGAATCCTACCGGCAGCCCGTGGATACCTATGCGACCAATGTCATGGGCACGGTTCACTTTCTGGAGGCGGCAAGGGGTATGGCCGACCTGCGCAGCGCCGTGGTGGTGACCAGCGACAAATGCTACGAGAACCGCGAGCGGGCCGAGGGCTATCGCGAGGACGAGCCGATGGGCGGCTATGACCCCTACAGCAGCAGCAAGGGGTGTGCGGAACTGGTGGTTTCCGCCTACCGCCGGTCGTTTTTCCAGGAGGGGAAGACCGCGGTGGCTTCGGTGCGGGCGGGCAACGTCATCGGCGGGGGGGACTGGGCCGACAACCGCATCGTGCCCGATTGCATGCGTGCGTTGCTGGCCGGTCGAACCATTTCCGTGCGCAACCCCCAGGCCGTTCGGCCGTGGCAACTGGTTTTAGAGCCGTTGGCGGGCTATCTTCTGCTGGCCCGGCGGCTGTGCGACTCGCCCGGGCAGTTTGCCTCGGGGTGGAACTTCGGACCCGGCGAACATGACGCCCGCCCGGTTGGCTGGATCGTGCAACGGGTTGTTGACTTGTGGGGCCAGGGGGCCGGCTGGGAATGTCGCAGCCAGCCACAGGCCCATGAGGCGCATCTTCTGAAATTGGATTGTTCCAAGGCCGCGACCAAACTAGACTGGGCTCCGCGCACCAGTCTGGACGTTGCCTTGCAGTGGATTGTGAAATGGTACAAGGAGTACCAGGCCGGCAAGGATCCCCATGCGATCTGCATGGATCAAATCCGCGATTTTATGGCCTTGTAGGGAGCCTGCATGAAGATAACGCGATGCCGATTTTGCCAGGCGGAACTGACGGTGACCTTTGCCGATCTGGGCATGTCTCCGATATCCAACGCCTATCCCCGTTCCGAGGATCTTTCCCGCATGGAGCCGTTTTATCCGCTGCATGCGCGGGTGTGCGGGGAGTGCAAGCTGGTGCAGTTGGAGGAATTTGAATCGCCCGACCGGCTTTTCAGCGATTACGCGTATTTCTCGTCGTTTTCCGACAGTTGGCTGAGGCATGCCGAAAGGTACGCCCGGGCCATGATTCCCGCCTTGGGATTGAACGCCGATTCGCTGGTGGTGGAGCTGGCCAGCAATGACGGCTACCTGTTGCAGTTTTTCGTGAAGCAGGGGATTCCCGTGCTCGGGGTGGACCCGGCGGCCAACGTCGCAAAGGAGGCGGAGAAAAAGGGCGTACCGACTCTGGTGGCGTTTTTCGGGCGGGAGACGGCGCGGCGACTGGTCGCGCAGGGCAAGCGGCCCGACCTGCTGCTGGGAAACAACGTGCTGGCGCACGTTCCTGACGTCAACGACTTTGTCGGCGGCATGAAGATACTGCTGGCCGCCGGGGGCGTTATCACGATGGAGTTTCCCCACCTGCTGAAGCTCATCGAGAACAACCAGTTCGACACGATTTACCACGAACATTTTTCGTACCTGTCGCTGATTACCGCCGAGCGGATCTTCGCCCGTCACGGGCTGAAGCTCTTTGACGTCGAACAGATTCCCACCCACGGCGGATCGCTGCGGATTTACGCCTGCCACCAGGAGGATTCCCGCCCGGTGGGCCAGAGCGTGGCGGAGTTGAAACAGTGCGAAGACCGGGCGGGCTTGAACGACGTGGAGACCTACCGCTCCTTCGGGCTGAAGGTGCAGGCGGTCAAGCGGCAGTTGCTCAAGTTTCTCATCGCGGCCAAGGAGGAGGGAAAGACCGTCGTGGGTTACGGCGCCCCGGCCAAGGGCAACACGCTGCTGAACTACTGCGGGGTTCGGAGCGACTTTGTCGAATTCACCGTGGATCGCAATCCCTACAAGCAGGGTCGCTTTTTGCCGGGGACGCGGATTCCCATTTTCGGTCCCGAGCGGATCGAGCAGGCGCGGCCTGATTATGTGCTGATCCTGCCGTGGAACATCAAAGACGAGATCATGGAACAACTGGCCTGCATCCGCCAATGGGGCGGGCAATTTGTGGTTCCGATTCCCGAAGTGAAGACGTACGCATGAAGTTTGCGCCGACGCCATTGTCCGGGGCGGTGTTGATCGAGCCGGAATTGCGGCCCGATGAGCGGGGTTTTTTCGCCCGCACGTTCTGCCGCGAGGAGTTGGCCCGGCAGGGGATCGACTTTGCCATCGTCCAGAGCAACGTTTCTTTCAACCGCAGTCGCGGCACGCTGCGCGGCATGCACTTTCAGCGGGAACCGAGGGCGGAAGACAAACTGGTCAGTTGCGTCCGGGGGCGGATTTTTGACGTCATCATTGACTTACGCGCCGGCTCGCCCACCCGCGGCCGGTGGTACGGCGTGGAGCTGTCGGCAGAGAACCGCCGCATTCTTTACGTGCCCAAGGGCTTTGCCCACGGCTTTCAGACGCTGAGCGACGAGGCCGAGGTGTATTACCAGATGTCGGAATACTATTCGCCGGCCCATGCGGCGGGGGTGCGGTGGGACGACGCGGCGTTCGGAATTGATTGGCCGCTGCCGGTGGGCGTGGTGTCGGAAAAAGACCGAAGTTACCCGGACTACCAGCCATGAAGCGAATTCTGCTGACCGGAGGGACGGGTTTCATCGGCCGGCAGGTCGTCGGCCCGCTCCTCCAAAAAGGCTTCGAGGTTCACCTGGCGGTGCCGCCCGGCGAAGCGGCGGCGGCCGCGCGCGGCGGGGTGGTGGTGCATCCGTGCGACTTGTTCGATGCGAAGGCGACTGGCGATTTACTGAACGCCGTTCGTCCGAGCCATTTGATGCATCTGGCGTGGTACGTCGTACACGGGCAGTTCTGGACCTCGCCGGAGAATCACCGCTGGGTTAAGGTCAGTCTGGATCTGCTGCGTGCGTTTATGGAGACCGGCGGGCGGCGGGCCGTGATGGCGGGAACCTGCGCCGAGTATGACTGGTCCGCGGGCCTGTGCCGGGAAAACGATACGCCGCTGCGGCCCCGGACGCTCTACGGCCGGTGCAAGAAGGAACTCTGCGAATCGGCGGAGGCACTGGCCAACGCCGGCGGTTGTTCGCTGGCGTGGGGGCGGGTGTTTCTGCTCTACGGCCCTGGCGAAGCGCCGGCCCGGTTGATCCCGTCGATCATTCTGCCGCTGCTGCGGGGCGAGCGGGCTGCTTGTCGATCCGGCCGGCAGGTTCGGGATCTGCTGCACGTGAGCGACGTGGGTGGCGCTTTTGCGGCCTTGGCCGACAGCGACGTTCGCGGCGCGGTCAATATAGCCAGTGGCTGCCCAGTCCGGCTGGGCGAAGTGGCCGGCATGATCGCCGATATTCTGGGGAAACAAGCGTTACTGGAAGTCGGCGAATGCGAACCGACGCCGGACAATCCCGCGAGCATTCTTGCGGACGTGGCGCGTCTGAACGAGCAAGTGGGGTGGCGGCCGACGATGGGCCTGGTTCAGGGCCTCCGGCAGGCGATTGACGAGTGGAAGCGATGGGAAGGCAATGCAAATCATTAGCAGGTTTCAATCCGATTCGTCCCGTTTCATGCGCGATCTGGTCCGCAGTCGGCACGTCGTTTCCGAGCTGACCCGGAAGGACTTTACGTCGCGCTACATGGGTTCTTATCTGGGGCTGGTGTGGGCGTTTATCCATCCGGTGGTGACAATCGGGATTCTCTGGTTTGTTTTCACCTACGGATTGAAGGCCGGCCCCGTCCGAAACACGCCCTTCATCATCTGGCTGATGGCAGGGATGGTTCCCTGGTTCTTTTTTTCCGAAGCCCTGGGCTCCGCCACCGGGTCGATCATCGAAAACGGCGCTCTGGTCAAGAAGGTTGTTTTCCGGGTCAGCCTGCTGCCCTCGGTGAAGTTGCTTAGTGCGCTGCTCATCCACCTGATTTTTGTCTCGCTGCTGCTGGTGATCGTGACGGTTCAGGGCAGGCTGCCGGGCTGGTGCGTGCTGCAATTATTTTACTATATGTTTGCGATGGTGGTGTTGCTGACGGGCTTGAGCTGGTTTACCTGTGCCTTGACGGTTTTTGTCCGTGATTTGGGCCAGGCGATCACGGTGCTGCTGCAATTCGTCTTGTGGATGACGCCGATCATGTGGAACATCCAAATGGTCCCGGAGAAATATCAGACCCTTCTCAAATTCAACCCGATCTTCTACATTATCCGTGGCTATCGTGATTCCTTGATCGACGGAGTCTGGGTGTGGCAGCGCGGGTGGCTCACCTTGTATTTCTGGCTGGTGGCGGGCGTGTGCCTGCTGCTGGGTGCGTTCGTCTTCAGGCGGTTGCGGCCTCATTTTGCGGACGTCCTTTGACCTTGTTGAGCGAAGCCGCCGATTAAAACGACAGGAGCCGGCATTGTCTTGCGAGATTGCCATAGAAGTTCAGAATCTGGGCAAGTGCTACCAGATCTACAAGACGCGGGCGGATCGTCTCAAGCAGGCGTTGTTGCTGGGGCAAAAAAGGTATTACCACGAGTTCTGGGCGTTGAAGAACGTTTCTTTCCAGGTGCCCCGCGGCCAGGCGGTCGGCATCATGGGGCGCAACGGGTCGGGCAAGAGTACATTGCTGCAAATCGTCACGGGGACCATGACGCCCTCCGCCGGCGGCGTGAAGGTGAACGGGCGGGTGTCGGCGTTGCTGGAGCTGGGCGCGGGCTTTGTGCCGGACTTCACGGGGCGTGAGAACATCTACATGTACGGAACGCTCATGGGGCTGAGCCACAAGGAGATCGACGAGCGTTTCGATGACATTGCCGCCTTTGCCGACATCGGGGAGTTCATCGATCAGCCGGTCAAGATTTATTCCAGCGGCATGTTCGTCCGCCTGGCGTTTTCCGCGGCGATCAACGTGGACCCGGACGTGCTGATCGTGGACGAGGCGTTGGCCGTCGGCGACGCCCGTTTTGCGGCCCGCTGCATGACCCGGATCAACAAGTTCCGCGACTCGGGCGTGTCGATTCTTTTCGTCAGCCACGACTCGGAAACGGTTAAGCGGATCTGCGACCGGGCGATTGTGCTGGATCGGGGGGAAGCGGTGAACTCGGGGGTGTCGGTTCACATGGCCAACTGGTACGTCGCCTTTCTGACCAATGATTTCAATCTGGAAAAAACCCGGCAAATGGAGCAGGAAGCGGCCCGGCAGCCCCAGGCCGATCCGGTTGCGGCGGCCGCGGAGCCAACCCCGCCCGCCTCGGCCCCGAGCGCCGCGCCGATACCGCAGCCCGCGGTGGACTGCCGGATCGACCGCGCAACATCCCGAGTTCGCTTATTTCCGCCACGGGGACGGCAATGCCCGGATCGTCTCGGCCGGATTGTACGACCTCGACGGCCGCCCCCTCGACCATGCCCGGCTTGGCCAGCGGGTGCGGTTCGGCGTTGAAATCGAGTTCTACGCGGATTTGCCCTACCACATCATCGGGATGCACATCCGCGACGGGCGCGGAACGGACATCATCGCCGTCAACACCTACCAGGAGCGGTTGGCGGTTCCGCCGGTGAAATCGGGCGACAGACTCTTTTACACGTTTGACGTCCCCATCGAACTGCGGCCGGGCAACTACAGCATTTCCAGCACCGTAGCCTACGATCAATACAAACTCGAATGGATGGACTGGATTGATAATCTTATTCTGTTCCGCATTATCGATCCCGATCCGACCCGGTTGATTTTTGGCACCTATTATCCCGGCAGCCTGAAAGTCGCACTGGGGAAGCCGCCTTCGCTTCAATCCCAGGATTCTTCCGTTTCGCTGGTTGCCGCTTCGACCGAGTTGCAGCGCGTATCGTCATTAGAAGTCGGATAACCGTCGGCAGGTTTTCCTATGCAACCAACACCCGCTGCCCCGTACGACGAACACTATTACGCCAACTGTTGCGGCGCGCCCTACGTCCGATACGGGGCGATCTGGGAGCACCATCAACGGATTGCCGAGCAGATTGCCACCGTCATCGCCCCCCGCACGGCGTTTGACGCGGGCTGCGCCAAGGGGTTCATCGTCGAGACCCTGCGGAAGCGGGGCATTGAGGCGTGGGGGGTGGATATTTCCAGTTACGCCATTGGCGAGGTCGCCCCGGAGATCCGGCCCTACTGCCGCGTGGCGTCCGTGACCGAGCCCCTGGACCGGTCGTACGATCTGATCCTTTGTCAGGAAGTGCTGGAACACATCTCCCTGGAAGATTCCCGAGCGGCGATCAAGAACTTCTGCGAGCATACGACCGATATTGTGTTCTCGTCGTCTCCTCTGGATCTGACCGAGCCGACCCATATCAACGTTCATGAGCCGGAATTCTGGGCCTTGGAATTCGCCGCGCACGGTTTTTTCCCCGACCACGACACCGACCTGTCGTGCATCACGCCGTGGGCGATACGTTTTCGTAAACTCGGGGAGCCGATTCCGCGGATTGTGGAATCGTCCGAGCGCCGGTTGTGGCAGTTGAAAAAAGAGGTCATGGCCAAGGAAAGCTTCATCTGTTACTTGCAGCAGGCGCATGGGCAGAAGGATCAGCGGTTGGCCGAGCAGGAAAAGCGATTGGCCCAGCAGGAATCGCAACTGACCGAACAGAGGACGCGATTGGCCGAACACGAAACGCAACTGGCCGAACAGGAAACGCAACTGGCCGAGCAGGGGGAGCAACTGGCTGAGCTGGGGACGCGGTTGGTCGATCAAGAAAAGCGGCTGGCTCAGCAGGAAACGCAACTGGCCGAGCAGGGGACGCAATTGACCGAGCAGGGGGAGCAATTGACCGAGCGGGAAAAGCGGCTGGCCCTGCAGGAAAAGCGATTGGCCGAGCGGAAGCAGCGCATCCGGCAACTGCGGGAAAATGTGCTGGAACTGCAGAGAAGCTTTGCCAACCGGGCTTGGCAACTTGTTCTCAAGTTGCTCAAGGTCCGGTGAGATTGAATGTCGCGGGGGGATATTCCTCGGAATCAATGCGGTTACAGGAGAAGGCCCGGTTGATGACGGCGGCGCGCTCCTGGGGCAGCGCCAGGGCGTAACCGTTCCGGGCCTGCGGGTGCATGAATCGCGGGTAGTACCGCTCGGAGAGAATCACCCGGCCGTGGTGGCGGAGAAATTCGGCGGCCTGTTGCCGGTCCCAGACGGATTGCGCCTCGCCGTGGCGGCGTACGACAATGTGCGGGGAGTAGACTACCCGGCCGCCTTGTCCGGCTGCTATCGCGCAAAGCCAGGCCCGCAGGGCGGTCTCGGAAGTTTCCGGTCGGACGCTTCCCAGATTCTTTTTCAGAAAGCCCGCCAGCCAGATGCCGAAATCCTCGGCCACGCAGGAAACCGTGCGTTGGCAGAAGACCCATCCGTAATAACCGGAGTCGGAAAGGCCGCGTCCCGCATCGGGCGCGCCGACCAAGCCGTCGATGCCGAAGTATTCGCCGGCGCTGAACAGTTTGTCCCGGGCGTCCACAACCCGTGGCGTGCATGCCACCGCGTCCTGATGCAGATCAAACATGCCGCATGCGTACCAGGCCCAATCCGCGGAGGTGATCGGTGCGATATCGGAGGCGATCACCACCAAATCGTCATCGGAGAACTTCCGGCAGGCGTCCTGAAGATGGGACAGGAGGCTGCCGGTCATGTTTTGGACGCGGATGGGGACGGAGGTTTTGTTGCAGTACGCTTCGACGGCGGCGCGGTGTTCGTGCGTGAGTGATCCCAGCACGGTGATGCGCAATTGCGGGTAAGCCGTTTGACCGATCAGACCGTCGATTGCCTTGCCCAAAAGGTCCGGCGAATCCGTGGCCAGGAGAATGGCGTGAACCTGTCGCGGCGCCACGGGGAGCCTGGCCGGATACCACATGCCCTCGTGGCCGAACAACGGATTGGTGCGAATCTCGAACAGGCCGGGCTTGCTGCGCCGGGCGAGGAAACGCGTCAGGACGTGTTGCTGGCAAAGCGTGGTATAGGTTTTGGCGGTTGAGGCGATTGAGGCGGTGGAGCCGGCGTGGATACGCCAGCTATAAAGGACTTCGGGTACGTGGACGGGGGTATGGCCCTGGCAGATCAGCCGGGTGAAGGTGTCCCAATCGTGGCAGCCGCGGGCGTCGTGATCGGTGTAGGCGTTTACCGCGGCCGCGGCGCTGCGGGAGATCGCGCATAGATGGGCGATGAAACAACAGTTGTAGAAGAGAACCGGATCCCAGTCGGGTTTGAAGAACGGGCTGCAGGGGACGGAATCGGCGTGAATCTTGTCCTCGTCGGAATAGGCCAGCACGGGCCAGCCGGCTTGCTCGAGGCAGGACGCCATGACGCGGAGGGCGTCGGGATAGAGCAGGTCGTCGGAGTCCATGGGGACCACGTAGCGTCCGCTTGCGAGTCGGAAGGCCGCGGCCATTCCTCCCATGATGCCGGCATTCTCTTCCAGACGGACCAGCTTAACTCGCGGATCCCGGGCGATGGCCGCAAGAGCGTCGCGGGTTTCGGGACGCGTCGATCCGTTGTCGCAGATGGCCCATTCAAAGGGAAAGTTCTGGGCGAAAACGCTCTCGGCCGCTTCCTTGAGGAAACCGGCAGGCGTGTCGTAGACCGGAGTAATCAGGGAAAATAAATCCGGGTTTGCGGTCGCCTGATATTGGGCGGCGCGCCGGGACACGCGTGCCCGAATCCAGCGGGCATAGTCGTGCGTGTACGGCGGAGCGGGAGAATCGCCCGATTGCGACGGCATGGCGGTCGGATGCGCGTCCAAGGCCAGTTTCCGCCGAACGAACGACACTATCCGTTCCCGTGTGATCGGGCGCCGCAGTTTCATTCGCCAACGATGGATAAATCCTGCCACTGATTCAACCTTTCCCGTCAGCATTCCGGCGTCGCATCAGGCGCGGCCGGTCGGACGTCGATACGATAGTCCCAGTAACCCGAGGACAGGTTGGGGTTGTAGTAGGGATCTCGGGCGATCTTATTGCCCCACTTCAGTTGGAACCTTTCGAGTTCTTCCTGGAAGGTGCCGGCCTTGGATACCGATTCGTGGTGGTAGAGCTTCGCGTAAGGGGTGAACACAATGCGTTTGCCGCTGCTTACGATCTTCAGGCACAGGTCCACGTCGTTGTAGTTAAGGGGGAAGGCCTCGTCAAACCCGCCCACGGCATGGAACACCTCTTTGCGGGTCATCAGGCAGGCGCCGGTGACGGCCAGGACGTTGCGGATCACCTGGGTGTTGCAGTAATAGCCCATGCCGTCGCCGTTGGCGAGGTAGAACGGGTGGCCGGGCGCGCCGTTCAGGATGGCCACGCCGGCATGTTGCAGCAGGCCGTTGGGGAAAAGCAGTTTGCATCCGACCGCCCCGACGGCCTCCCGCTGCGATTGCTCCAGCATGGCCTCGACCCAGTCGGGCGTGATCACCTCGATGTCGTCGTTCATGAGCAGCAGGTGAGTTCCCCGGGCCTCCCGGGCTCCCAGGTTCATTTTGGCCGCCAGATTAAAGGGGGCGGTGAAGGAAACGCACCGCACGTCGTAAGGCCGCAGCGCCCGGGCGACTTCATCGGGCATGTCGTTGTTGTCGATGACGACGATTTCCAGGTTTTTCCACGTGGACAGTTGCCGGATGCTTTTGACGCACTGGGTGATGAAGTAGGTGTCTTCCCCGCGTATCGTGGCCGGGCGGCAGGCGCTGGGGATCACGATGCTCACCAGCGGGTTGTCGTCGATGCGATACCGGACGCGGTGAATGCCGGGGGAAATGCCCATGGTCACGGCGGCCTCTTGCCCCGTCTGCCGCAGATGGTCTTCGAGGGCGGCCTTGCCCTTTTCGTGGGCGTTGGGTTTGGCGAAGAAGTTGAGGGACGTTGAGCCGGGCACCATGCGCCAGTGATAGAGGACGTCGGGAATGTGGACCACCTTCGGCGACGTGGCCGCAACGCGGAGGGCCAGGTCGTAGTCCTGGGCATAGTCGAAGGGCGTGCGGAACCCGCCGACCTGGCGAACCAGCGACGTGCGGTACGCCGTCAGATGGCACGTGTACATCGTCGAAAGCAGATAGTCCGGGGACCAGTCCGGCTTGAAGAACGGCTCCGACCGCTCTCCCTCCGGGGAAATCTTGTCCTCGTCGGAATAGATCATGTCCACGTCGGGGTTGCGCGTCACGACCTGGGCCATCCGCAGCAGGGCGTGTTCGGCGATCTCGTCGTCGTTGTCAAACAACACGACGTACTGTCCGCCGGCGAGTTCCAGGGAAGAATTGGAGGCGGCGGAGATGTTCCCGTTTTTCTCGCGGTACGTCACCTTGATGCGCGGATCCCCGGCCGCATATTCCTCCAACACGCGTCGGATGTGGGGTTGCGGGGAGCGGTCGTCGGCAATGCACAGTTCCCAGTTGGGGTAGATCTGCCGGCGAACCGAGTCGATCGCCTTACGCAGGTATTCTTCCGGGACGTTGTAGACGGGCATGATGACCGAAAAGGTCGGCCCGTCTTTGAGGGCCGCGGCCGCGGCCATCAACTCGCGACGCCGGTCGTCGGTGATGCGGTTGCGTTCCACCCAGAGCTGGTAATCCGCGTTGTGGTTTCGGCAATCCCCCTTCAGCCAGTCTTTCAGTTTGACGCGAAAATCCGAAAATTGTCCGTGCAACAGGAAGTGCAGGCCGTTGCGGGCCACGGCCGACAGCCGCCCGGCTCGTCCTGCCGCCCAGATGCGGCGCAGGGTTGCCTGGATGACGAAAGCCCACTTCGGCAGGGGAGCTGCCGAGAACCGTTCCAGCCTGAACGTGCCGGGACAGTCCAGCGGGTCAAAGCGAATCGCCCAGACCGGCTTGTCGAACCGGTGATACTGGTCGATGAAGAATTCCGCCCGGGCAGAACCGAGTTGAATGCGCTCGATGCTGTTGAAGCCCGCGCCGGTGTCCAGATAGATTTCCACTGTGCCGCAGGCGTCGGTATTGAGCTTCGCCCGCAAGCGCACCCACCCTGCCGGGATCGCCGTCTCGACCATGAACTGGGGGTCGTTTCCGGTGGACTGCCAGTGTCCCCTCCGCCCCGCAGGCGCGAGTTGGTTCACCGGCTTCAGATCGCGCGTCTGATACGGCCGGCTAAGGCAAAATCTTTTCAGCCAGCATCGTGGCTTCGCCGTCCATCGCAGCCCAGCCAGCGGCGCGTACCATTCTGCTGCCATACCCGTTGCTCCTGCAAAGACAAATTCCGTCGCGGCGAGGCCTTAAAGGTCGCTGCACACCCGCGGACGATACATTTGGGGGGATCGCAGAATCGACGCGAAAAGAGGCTGACTTTTTGACCCGTACGGTCGCATATGCTTTCCACCTCACGCCCGGACGTACTCTACCACGGCCCTTATCGCATGCCAATACTGGCTGAGCGGCCGATGCGTGCTTGCGATGGCTCCGGCAAACTGTAAAGATGTTGTGTCGGTGGTGTTTGGAAATGACTATGGGCTTCAATGCCGAAAACCCGCGTGTGGCGATTGTCCTGCTGAATTACAACGGCTGGCGGCATACCGTCGCCTGTTTGCGCCGGCTGGAGGAGCTGGACTATCCGGACTACCAGATCATGGTGGTGGACAACTGCTCTACGGATGGTTCGGCGGCCCGTCTTGGCGAGGCTTTTCCGCACCTGCCGATCCAGCAGCAGGGTGAGAACCGGGGCTTTGCCGCCGGCAACAATGTGGCCATCGTCCGGGCTATCGAGCAGGGGTTTGATTTCGTCTGGCTGTTGAACAACGACACCCAGGCCGCATCCGACAGTCTGCGGAAGATGGTGGACCTGGCCCGGCGGGATGCGTGTGTCGGGGCCGTGGGGTGTCAGCTTCGCCAGGTCGATCCTTCCCATCGCGTGCAGGCGTTTGGCGGGGGGCGCGTGCATTACTGGCTGGGCGTCAGCCGTTATTGCCGCAGACCCGTGCCTGTGGAGAAGCTGGATTACCTGACCGGGGCCAGTCTCCTGCTGCGCCGCGAGGCGTTGGAGGCCGTGGGCCTGTTGGACGAGGGTTTTTTCATGTACTGGGAAGACGCGGACCTGGGCATCCGCCTGCGCCGCGCGGGCTGGAAGTTCGCCGTTGCCGCCGACGCCGTGGTTTATCACCACGAGTCGGCCAGCCTGCAAAACAACCTGAGCCGCCGCGACGTGCTCGCGTGTGCCGGCGGGGTTCGTTTTTTTCGGCGTTACGCCCCATTTCCACTGGCGCCGATTCTGATCGGCGCGTGCATTCGCAGCCTTAAGCGGCTGCTGGTGGGTCAGCCTTCTCGCGTATGGGAAATCTGGTCCGCCACCCTGTCTGCTTTGCGGCGGAAGGACGAACCCTTGCGCCAGCCGCTGGTCGAGTCGGGCGTGGCATAACACTCTGGATCGGAGTCGCTTGCACGCCGCCGGCGATTTCGGCTGCTTCCTTCGTACCCCTGCGACGGGTTCCATTTTATAATCCGGCTGCCGTCCGTGGTTGAATCAGACGGGTGTATTGTGAAAGGAGTTCATCGGCCATGTCGCTTCAGTCCAAGTTGGCGTCCAATTCGGCGGTGGTGGGGGTGATCGGTCTGGGCTACGTGGGCCTGCCGCTGTTGCACGCGTTTCATCAGGCCGGGCTGCCGGTCATCGGCTTTGACGTGGACCCGCGCAAGATCGACGCGTTGCACAAGGGCGAGAACTACCTCAAGCACCTGGGGCCCAACCTGGTCCGCGACATGCGCTCTTCCGGCCGCTTCGACGCCACCAGCGACATGCTCCGCCTGGGCGAGGCCGACGTGGTCATCGTCTGCGTGCCCACCCCGCTGGGCAAGCACCTGGAGCCGGACATGAGCTTCATCGAGAAGGCCGCCGACGACGTCGCCCGCACGCTGCGGCCCGGACAACTCGTCGTGCTGGAAAGCAGCACCTACCCCCGCACCACCCGCGAGATCATGCTCCCGCGGTTCCAGGCCAAGGGTTTGGCCTGCGGCAAGGACTTTTTCCTGGCCTTCTCCCCCGAGCGCGAAGACCCCGGGCGCAAGGACCACAACACGCAGACCATCCCCAAGCTGGTGGGGGGCATCGACCCGGCCAGCGGGGAGCTGGCCACGACGCTGTACCGCAAGGCCATCAAGCAGGTGATCCCCGTCTCCAGCGCCGAGGTGGCCGAGGCCGCCAAGCTGCTGGAGAACATCTACCGCTGCATCAACATCGCCCTGGTCAACGAGCTGAAGGTGGTGCTGACGGCGATGGACATCGACGTCTGGGAGGTCATCGCCGCCGCCAGCACCAAGCCCTTCGGCTTCCAGG
This sequence comes from uncultured Phycisphaerales bacterium, assembly GCA_963841305.1. GTDB lineage: Bacteria > Planctomycetota > Phycisphaerae > Tepidisphaerales > Tepidisphaeraceae > CAWJBR01. Next base: position 2,237,839 of record CAWJBR010000002.1, read on the forward strand.
CGTTTTATCCGGGTCCGGGGCTGGGCGGGCACTGCATCCCCATCGACCCGTTCTACCTGACGTGGAAGGCGCGGGAGGTGGGCCAGCCCACGCGGTTCATCGAATTGGCCGGGGAGATCAACCACCAGATGCCCGATTACGTGGTGCAGCGGTTGTCCCACGCACTCAACGCCCGGGGCCGGTGCGTCAAGGGCAGCCGGGTTCTGGTGCTGGGCCTGGCGTACAAGCCGGACATCGACGACGTGCGGGAGAGCCCCAGCTTCGAGCTGATCGAGAAGCTGGAGGAGCAGGGGGCGTTGGTGGACTACAACGACCCGCACGTGCCGGCGACGCACAAGATGCGGCGGTACGACTTGCAGATGCAAAGCGTGGCGTTGACGGCGGAGAACCTGGCGGGCTACGACTGCGTGTTGGTGGCGACGCACCACTCGGCGTACGACTGGCAGATGGTGGCGGACCACGCCAAGCTGATCGTGGACAGCCGCAACGCCCTGGCCAAGGTGCGGGGGCGGCGCGACCATATCGTTTCGGCGTGATGGAGTTCACAGCTCCGGATGCAAATCCGGGGCTTTTTTTGAGCGAGTTCAGACTACCTACCAGTTGGTGGTGCCGTACGGGGGATAGGGGTAGGACAGGGGACGGTAGTAATAAGGCCGGAGTGGGCCGTAGTAGTAGCCGTAGGGCTGGACGTAATAGTTGTAGGGGGGGCTGAAATAGCGGTCGTGGTAGAAGTAGGGCTGGTAGTAGGAATAGGGGCGGTAGTAGGGCATCGGGTAGCGCTGGTAGTAGCCGTATCCGCCGTATTGGGGGTAGTAGCCGTACGAGCCGTAGTATCCGAGTCCCGCCGAGAAAAAGAAGCCGCTGGCGTTGTGTCCGCCGTGATGGTCCGCTTGGGTTGTGGCGGGTAGAACGCTCAGGGCGAGGATGGCTGCCAGAGCCAGGCTCAGCTTTCGCATGATTCACCTCCTGGCATCCTTGGGGATGTCGTATTGTTCGTTACGGTTCATGCTGCAAAGGGGCTGCCACGTATAAGGCTGAGTACGCCGGGATTCGCCGTTCAATCCGCGGCCTACCCGGCGTTAAGCTGCCGGTGGTATGTCCCGCTGTCTTTTGCCGCTGTTTCTGACCGTTGTGGCGCAGATCGCGCCGGGGCCGTTTCCAGTGTTGGCGCCGCCGCCGCCGGGATCGACGCTGGAGATGTATCTGCGGCTGGAAGGGGTGCCCGGGGAGCTGCTGCTGACGGGCCTGGAGGCGGGCGTCGATCATGCGGGGGCCGCGGCCCGGGCGCATGATTTTCAGGTCGTCAAGCGACTGGATGCCGCCAGTCCGCGTCTTTTCGTCGCCTGTGCTTCGGCGGCGCTGTTTCCCACGGCCGTGGTCACGGTGCGGTATGCCGGGGAATCGCCGGGGGAATTGATGCGTTACACGCTGCGCGGGGTGCGGATCAAATCCGTGATTGCCCGCGGCAACATCGGCGGAGCGATGAATGAGGAGTTGCGTTTGGGGTTTGAACGCATCGAGATTCAGTACACGCCGCCCGATTCGCGCTTGCAGCCGGTGAAGTCCTTCTGGGACGTGGGGACGGAGCGCGGGGAGTGATGCGGCTTTCGTTCCGCCGTCGCCCGCAGGGCGACGCTTCTTCATGACAAGCCGACACGTCGCCTTGCGGGCGACGGCGAAAGGGGAAAGCAAAAGGGACGGGTCGTATGCGACGACCCGTCCCTTGGTTGCTTTTGAGGCGTTTACAATCTTTACAGCTTGATTTCGGCTTGCACCATCGGTTCCTGCATGTCCCGCTTGAGGGCGAAGCCGAGCTTCTCGCAGATCCGCTGCATTTCCACGTTTTCGGTCATGATGCCGGCGGAGATGCGGGTGAGCTTCTCGTCTTTGCCGATCTTCACGAGTTTTTGCAGCAGCCCGGTGCCCAGGCCGCGGTTCTGCCACTGGTCGGAGACCAGGACGGCGAATTCGGCGTCGCTCTGGCCCGGCTGCTTGCTGAGGCGGCCGACGCCGAGGATTTCGTGTTCACCGGTCTTGGCGTCAATGCGTTCGGCGACGAGGGCCATTTCGCGGTCGTAGTCGTTGTGGCAGACGCGGATGAGCCGCTCGTGGGCCACGCGTTGGCCGAGCTTCATGGGGTGGAAGTAGCGCAGGCGCACGCTGCGTTCGGAGAGGCCCTGGTGGAACTTGACCATCAGCGGCTCGTCTTCCGGGCGGATAGGGCGGAGGGTGATTTCCGAGCCGTCCTTGATCTTGATCGTCTGGACGTACTGCATGGGATAGGGGCGGATGGCCGGCGTGGGCAGGTCTTCTTCCTTGACGTCGGAACCGTGGATGACGACGCGGGCGTCGAGGGCGACGAGCCGCTCGGGCGAGGCCATCAGGGGATTGATGTCCAGTTCCTTGATCCAGGGATGTTCGACCACCAGTTGGCTGAAGCGGACCAGCAACTGCTCCAGGGCCGCCAGGTCCACCGGCTTGCGGCCGCGGACGCCTTTGAGGGCCTTGAAGATCTTGGTCTGTTCCATCATCCGGCGGGCCAGGGTGGCATTGAGCGGGGGCAGGCCCAGCACGCTGTCCTTGTAGACTTCGACGAGCTGACCGCCCGAACCGAACAGCAGCACCGGCCCGAACTGCGCATCGAGGCTGGAGCCGATGATGACTTCGTAGCCGTCGAGCTTGATCATCGGCTGCACGGTCACGCCCTGGAAGTGCTGAGCGCCGACCTTTTCGGAGACGGAGGCTTTGATTTCGTTGAAGGCTTTCTTGACGGCCTCGACGTTGGCGAGGTTGAGTTTCACGCCGCCCACGTCGGTCTTGTGGGTGATGGTTTCGGAGTAGAGTTTGAGGACGATGGGGAAGCCGATTTTCTCGGCGGCCTTGGCGGCGTCGGCTTCGGTGGCGGCGATTTCGGTGGCCACGGTGGGGATGCCGTAGGTGGCCAGGAGTTTTTTGGATTCAAATTCGGTGAGGATGGTCCGGCCGCTCTTGCGGACTTCGTTGATGATGGCCTGGGCGGCCTTGCGGTCGGGTGCGCCTTCGGCGCCGGGGGCGGGGAGGCTGGGGGTTTCGTACAGGCCCTTGAGGTTGTAGCTGTACTTCCACATGTAGTTGAAGGCCTTGGCGGCGGTGTCGGGGTAGGCGAAGTTGGGGATGCCGGCCTTGGTAAGAATCTCGGCGCCGGCTTCGACGATGGGGCCGCCCATCCAACTGGCCAGGACCGGCTTGCCTTCGATCTTGGCGTAGGGCTTGAGGGCCTCGGCGGTGCCGGTGGCGTCGGTCATGTCCTGCGGGGTGAGGATGACCATCAAGCCGTCGCTGTTGGGGTCGTGGGCGCAGATTTCCAGGGCCTTGGCGTAGCGGTCGGCCGGGGCGTCGCCCAGCACGTCCACGGGGTTGTTGTGGCTCCAGTGGATCGGCAGGAAGCTGTCGAGGGTCTTTTTGGTTTCGTCGGAGATGGTGGCCAGTTCGCCGCCGCCGGTGACCAGCGCGTCCACCGCCAGCACGCCGGGGCCGCCGGCGTTGGTGAGGATGGTGAGGCGCGGGCCTTTGGGACGGGGCTGCTTGGCCAGCACTTCGGCCATGGCGAAGACTTCGTCGATGCTGTTGACGCGGAGCACGCCCACGCGGCGGAAGGCGGCGTCGAGGACGTCGTCGGAGCCGGTCAGCGAGCCGGTGTGGGAGGCGGCGGCCTTGGCGGCGGCGGCGGTGCGTCCGGCCTTGATGACGATGATGGGCTTGCTCAGCGAGACTTCGCGGGCGGCCGAGAGGAAGGAGCGGGCGTTGCCGATCGATTCCATGTAGATGACGATGCTCTGCGTGCGGGGGTCGTTACCGAGGTAGTCGATCAAATCGCCCCAGTCCACGTCGAGCATGGAGCCGATGGAGACGAAGGCGCTGAAGCCGACCATTTCCTTGAAGCTCCAGTCGAGCACGGCCGTACCCAGCGCGCCGCTCTGGCTGAGGAAGGCCACGTTGCCGGGGCGGGCCATGCCGCTGGCGAAGCTGGCGTTGACGCCGGACAGCGGGCTCATGATGCCGAGGCAGTTGGGGCCGATGATGCGAATCTTGGCCTTGCGGGCTTCTTCCAGGATTTGCCGTTCCAGTTCAATGCCCGGCGCGCCCAGTTCCTTGAAGCCGGCGGAGATGATGACCATGCCCTTGACGCCGGCCGCGGCGCACTGCTTGACGATGCCCGGGACGAAACCGGCCTGCGTGCAGACGACGGCCAGGTCCACTTGTTCCGGCACGTCGCCGATGCTCGGATAAGCCTTGATGCCTAGCACGCTGGGGCGTTTGGGGTTGACGGGGTAGACGGTTCCGCCGAAGGGGCTGCTGATCAGATTCCATAGCAGTGTGCGTCCGACGCTGTTGGGCACTTCGGTCGCGCCGATGACGGCCACGTTGCGGGGTGCGAAAATCGCATCCAGCGGTTGCCTTTCCTGTCGCAATACGTCGTGTGCCTGGTCGGTCTTTGGGGTCGAAAAATTGGCCATCTGCAAACTCCTGAAGTTGTGGTAAAAGCGTTTAAGGTCGCAGAGCGTAAGATACCCGCCGCCTGTCGGCAAGGCGCGACGGGGGAAGCTATTATTTTTTACGATATTCGGACACGGCTTGTGCTTTTATCTGCGGATGGGTCTGCTGTCAACGGGGTCGAAAGAATCAAACAGGGGGATTCCGGGTCTTTTCCGGTCTACATCGTGGGTTCGGAGGAGGCTGATCCGGAGGTGTCGGAAGAGGCGGCGGCTTCGTGGGCATCGACGGGGATGCGATGAATCCGCTGGCCGATCCGGCAGAAAATTTCATAGGGGATGGTGTCAGCCCATTTGGCCAGCTCGTAGACGCTGACGGGGGAGAGCGGATCGTCGTCGAGGATCGTCACCTCGTCGCCGACGTTGGCCTGGGGCACGTCGCCCAGGTCGAGCGTGGTCAGATCCATGGAAACCCGGCCGACGACGGGGACGGCTTGGCCGCAGACCATCATCATGGCTCGGTTGGAATAGCAGCGGAGGTAACCGTCGGCGTAGCCGACCGGAACCAGGCCGATGCGGGTGTCGCGTGGGGCGCGCCAGGTCTGGTTGTAGCCGACGGCGTCGCCTTTTTTCACGTCGCGGATCATGAGCAACGAGGCGGTCCATTTCATGACGGGCTTGAGCGGCCGGTCCAGATTGGGCCGACCGGCGGGATCGATGCCATAGAGAGAGATGCCGGGGCGGACCATGTCCAGGTGGGCTTCGGGGTGGAGAAAGACGCCGCCGGAGTTGGCGACGTGGCGGACGAGGGAGCGGCTGGCGGTCAGGCGGCGGAGCGGCGCGGATTCCGTGGCGTTGCGGTAGCGGGCGAGTTGTTCGGCGTTGAACGGGTCGGCGCGGTTTTCGGAGCAGGCCAGGTGGGTGCCGAAGCCCCAGAGTTTCAGCGAGGGGTGGGACAGGATGTGGGCGATCAGGTCATTGAGACGGAGCGGAGAGGCGCCGGAGCGGCACATGCCGGTGTCGATCATGACTTGCACGGTTGCACGGCATTTGCAGGCCAGGGCGACGCGGGCCACGTCGTCGGCGGCGCTGGCGCTGCAGACGGTGAGAATCCAGCCGGAACGGATGGCCAGTTCCAGGCGGGAGCGTTGCTGGCCCAGGAAGGTGTTTTCGGCCGGTCGCAGGATCAGCACGGGCAGGGAAGAACAGGGCAGGGCTTCGGCCTCGTCGATGCTGGCGACGGCCAGGGCATCGATAAGGGGGCGGTCGGTGAGGGGCTGAGCGAAATTGCAGAGGGTATCGACGACAAGGTCGGCGCCGTGTCCGTAGGCGTTGGCCTTGACGACGGCGCAGAGGCCGGTTTTTTCGCCGATGGCGCGTCGAATGACGGCGGCGTTGTGCAACAGAGCGCTGCGGGAAATCATGGCCCGCGGCTCGCCCACGAACAGTTTCGCATCCATGCGTTAAATCACTCCCAAGCGGATAGCCCGATCATTTCAGTATACATCGGCAAAGCGGAGTTGAAAGGGAAAGGCGATGTGGGTCGGCATAGGATTGTTCAACCTTGCGTGCGGTTTGGCCGATACGAGAGACAGGCATGTGTGATTTTTCTCCCATTGTGAGGCAGATGAAGTTCCGCCATAAGGTGCGGATTCGCAAGTGGCGGAGCAACATGAGCGGGGCGGCCTGGCGCGTCAACTATCGGGACGGTCGGTACATCAACTGGATCGAAGTTCCCTTCCCCAAGACTCCGATCAGCCTGGCCATCTTTCTTCATGAAGTGGGGCACCACGTCATCGGATTTGACCGCTACCGTGTCCGCTGCGAGGAGGAGTATCACGCCTGGCAATGGGCCATTGATGAAATGCGGCGGCTTGGGGTTGAGCCGGACAAGCGGGTCTGGCGGCGGTTCGAGCTGTCCATGCAGTACGCCGTGGACAAGGCCCTCCGCCGGGGGATCAAGCGCTTGCCGAATTCTCTGGTGCGTTTCCTGCCCAAAGCCGCGTAGGCGAAATTCCGGCGGTTCCAAACCGGCAATAAAAGAGGACGGCCCTTGCAGGGGGCCGTCCTCGGGTCTTTTACGACGGGGCAGACGTTAGAGTTCTTCGGGCAGGGGGGCTTGCTCCGCGGCTTCTTCCTCGGTGCGGACGCGGAGAACGCCGTCTTCCATGACGCTTTTGATCTTGGCCAGGGCCTTGTTCTGGATCTGGCGGACGCGTTCCTTGGTGACGCCGATGATCTTGCCGACTTCTTCCAGGGTCAGAGGGGATTCCTCGGCCTGTTGCCAGTTGAAGCGGCGGCGGATCACGGTCTGCTCCACGCTCGACAGATCGGCGAGGTTGCGGTCAACGATGGTCTTCAGCTCGTCGATGCAGTCGTCTTCCACCTGGTCGCGGCGGCGGTCCTGCCAGTCGCTTTTTTCCAGGTCGGGCTCGAATTCCACCGGGAAATGCAGCCGGTGCCGCGAAGCCTTCAAGGCGGTTCGGCTGAAGGCCTTGAGGATCGCCCGGCAGGCGTAGGTGGAGAATTTGAAGCCGCGGTCGGCGTTGAACTTGTCCACCGCCCGCAGGAGGGCCATGTTGCCTTCCGAGACGATCTCGGCAAAGTCCACGTCGCCCAGACGGGTTCGCTTGGCCATCGCCAGCACCAGCGCCAGGTTGGTGCGGACCAGGTATTCGCGGAAGTGCTCGAAGCGGCGGTGCCACAGCAACACTTCGTCGGCCAGTTCCTTGCTCAGGCCTTCGCGTTTGATCCGCCGTTGAAGCTGGCACAGGCGCATCTTCGAGTAGTTGAAGCGGAGGAACATGGTCCGCTCCTCGTCGGCTTTCATCAGTTGGGGGGTGCCGGTAGAGTTCGAGGCGGTCGAATCTTCCCGTGTGGGCTGATACCAACTGGTCAGCGGCAACTGGGGTTCGGAGTTTCCGTCGAACAGGTCGCTTTCGATATGCCGTCTGCGGAAGACGGGGCTGTCCATATAGTCGTAGGATTCGGCCAGAAGGGCCTCGACCCGCTCCCGGGTTGTCCGCAGGAGGGAGTCTTTCCGCTGAGTCGAACGCTTATTCATGAGTACGGTGGCCATGAAGGCCTCCTTTTCTTTATTGCGAATAAATCTCACCTGTAAAATGCGTATTCTAACGCATCTGCCAGGGATGAAAAGAGGTACGTCGCGGAAACTCGGCTGTTCTGTTTATAAGTGTCTGCAATTGCAGGAACTAAGATTTTCATCGGGCCGCCCTTCCCCGACCAGCCGGCCGGAGTTTTTTGGCTGAGTGTCGTACCTGCGGCCAAATCTCTTTGCTACGCAACTGCGATACCATATCCAACCTGCTTCCTCGTTCTTCGTGGTTGAGATTTTGTCTCAACTGAATATACAGATGCACAAATGGCGATAAAGTTACAAATGTCCACGCTTTTTTTTGGCGGCAGCTTCAATCCGATTCACCACGGCCATCTGATTTGCGCCGCGCCGTCGCCGAGGCGAGGGGCTTTAATCGCATCGTCCTGGTCCCCTCTGCGCAGCCGCCCCATAAGCTGGCTGAGTTTGAAATGGCTGACTCCGATCACCGTCTGGCGATGTGTCGCCTGGCGGTCGCCGGTTCGGCCCTGTTTGACGTGGACGATCTGGAACTGCGACGCAGCGGACCCAGCTATACCATTGATACGGTTCTGGCACTCAAGCGGCGGGGGGTTGATCCGGTGCATTGGTTGATCGGCGCCGACATGCTGGCCATTCTTCCCCAATGGCATCAGGCCGAGGCGTTACTGAGGGAGGTGCGGTTTGTGGTTATGGCGCGTCCGGGGTGGACGTTTGATTGGGGAAGCCTTCCGCCGGCGTTTGGAGCTTTGCGGGGGTGCGTCGTTCAAACGCCGCTGATTGACATCAGCGCGACGGAGATTCGCCGCCGTTGTGCCGGGGGGAGATCGGTGGATTATCTCAGTCCGCCGGGGGTTTGTGCGTATATCGCACAGCATGGGTTGTATGGGGGGAGATGAGGGGAAGGATGAACGATGAATGATGAATGATGAAGGAGGAAGAAAACCAGCTCTTCTTTCCTGCTTCATCGTTCCTCCTTCATCATTCTGACTTCTTCCCCCCCGGCTTGTACAATAGCGTCATGGCTGGAGAGTTTGATTTTCTGGAATGGGTACGGACCCAGCAGCAGGCGTCGGAGCTTGTGCCGGTGCCGGCGGGGGACGATCTGGCGGTGCTGAAGTGGCCGGCGGATGAACTGCTGCTGGTCGGCGTCGATCAGGTCATGGACGGGGTGCATTTCGATTCGGCGCGGCACACGCCGCGGCAAATCGGGCGCAAGGTCATGAACCGCAATCTTTCGGATTGTGCGGCCATGGCGTGTCTGCCGGCGGCGGCGGTGGCGACGGTGGCGCTGCCCAAGGGGGTCGGGCTGGATTACGCCCAGGAACTGTATCGAGGTTTGCGCGAGGCGGGGGATCGGTTTAACTGTGCGATTGTGGGCGGGGATACGGGATCGTGGGCCGGCAAGCTGGTGATGACGGTGAGCATTTTGGGGCGGAGCGGGGGAATTCAACCTGTGACGCGCAAGGGGGCCAGGCCGGGGGATGGGATTTACGTGACCGGGGCGTTGGGGGGGAGTTTGCTGGGGCGGCACATGGATTTTGTGCCGCGGATTGAGCTGGGGCGGCGGCTGGCGCAAGGGGGGAATGTTCACGCGATGATTGACGTCAGCGACGGGCTGTCGCGCGACCTGGGGCATATCTGCCGGCAGAGCCGCGTCGGCGCGGTGATTGACGCCGGGGCGGTGCCGGTCCATGCCGATGCGCTGGAGATGAGCCGGCAGGACGGGCGTGAGCCGCTGGAGCATGCCCTTCACGACGGGGAGGATCACGAGTTGCTTTATGCGTCGTCGGTGATGCCGCCGGCGGGGGAGGGCATTTTGATCGGTCGTATTACGGCCGAGCCGGGAATCTGGCTGGACCGGGGCGCGGATCGTCAGCGGCTGGCGGCCGGGGGGTGGGAACATGCCCTCTAAAGACGATTCGGCTGTGGAATACATTTCCCGCAGCGTGGCGGAGACGGAAGCGATAGCCGGCGAAATCGCCGAAAGCCTGCATGGGGGCGAGTGCATGGCCCTTTACGGCGACCTGGGCGCGGGGAAAACCCAGTTCGTGCGCGGCCTGGTCCGCGGGTTGGGAGGCAACCCGCGGGCGGTTTCCAGTCCCACGTTCGTGCTGCTGAACGTGTACGAAGCTGGCCGGTTGAGCGTGTATCACCTGGACGCGTACCGGGTCAACGGGGCGGATGATTTTGAGGACATCGGATTTTCCGAGCTGTTGGAGCAGGGGGGAGTTGTGGTCGTCGAATGGGCCGAGCGGGTTGCGTCGCTGCTGCCGCCGGGGCATCGGGTGGTGAGGATCGAGACGACGGGAGCGAAGGAGCGGCGGATACGGGTGGGGGGGACTGAAATCCGAAATCCGAAACCCGAATGACGAAGGAATGACGAAATCCGAATGACGAAAGGGGTGTCTGGCACGGTCAACCCGAACGCTTGCGGGGGCTCCGCGACGCGATCGCGTCGCGGCTATTGACGCGAAATCGACGTAGGCGCATTCGTCATTCGATCATTCGTCATTCCTTCGTCATTCGGGTTTCGGATTTCGGACTTTTCCCCCCCCGGTTTCCATCGCACCTAGACGCGCCGTCCACTTTCCGATACGTTTTTGTAACCTTAACTACACAGGAAAATCATGGCTGAATTACACTTACTTTCTCCGGCCGGGTTTCGCGCTTCCGGCGTTTATGCGGGCATCAAAAGCAAACAAACCCCCGACGTGGGCCTGTTGATCTGCGACAATCTGGCCACGGCCGCGGCGGCGTTCACCACCAACAAGGTCTTTGCCGCCCCCATCAAGATCGGCAAACAGCACATCGCCGGCGGAAAGCTCCGCGGCATCGTCGTCAACAGCGGCAACGCCAACGCCTGCACCGGCCGACAGGGCGAGAAAGACGCCCAGCGCATGTGCATGCTGGCCGCCCGCATCGTCAATGGCCGGGCCGATCAGTTTTTGCCTTCTTCCACCGGCATCATCGGGCACATGCTGCCGATGAAAAAACTGGAACGCGGCATCATCGAAGCCGGCCAATACCTCGGCAGCGCCAAAGAACACGCGCTGCTCTTTGCCGATGCCATCATGACCACCGACTTGAAGCGCAAGACCGCGGCCGTGGAGTTCAAGATCGGCCGGGAAAAAGTGCGCCTGGCCGGCGTGTGCAAAGGCAGCGGCATGATCGGCCCGCGTCTGGCGGTGCCCCATGCCACCATGCTGGCCTACCTGACGACCGACGCCAAAATCTCCGGCCCATTGCTCCGCCGATTGTTGCAGGAGTCGGCCGACAACAGCTTCAACGCCGTGACCGTCGACGACCAGACCAGCACGAACGACACCGCCTGCGCCCTGGCTTCGGGCGCCAGCAACGTGCGGATCGACGGCCCCAAGGCCGTCAAGACGTTTGCCGCGGCGCTGAGCGAAGTCTGCCAGTCGCTGGCCTATCAGATCGCCGCCGACGGCGAAGGGGCGACCAAGGTCGTGGCCATCAAGGTGGTGGGGGCGAAGAATCCCCAGGCCGCCCGGGTCATCGCCCGCTCGATTGCCAATTCGCCGCTGGTCAAGTGCGCCATGCACGGCAACGACCCTAACTGGGGCCGAATCCTCTGTGCCGCCGGCATGGTTGGCCAGCCGTTCGATCCGGCCAAGGCCGTGCTGACGTTGCAGGAGACGGTGGTTTTCCGCAAGGGCCAGCCCGTCAGCTACGACGCCGCCAAAGTGAGCAAGGCCATGAACGCCCCCGAGGTGAACGTGGTGTTGGACTGCAAACTCGGCCGGGCCTCGGCTACCTGCTGGACGTGCGACCTGTCCCGCGAATACATCCGCATCAACGCGGATTATCATACGTAAAAGAGGGATGTTCGACGCCTCGTTTCGCCGTCGCCTGCAAGGCGACGTGTCAGAGCGTCGCCTTGCAGGCGACGGCGAAACTAAAGTTGTCATCGCGGGATCAAACGAAAGCAGGGACGGCTCTAAAGCCGTCCCTGCGTCATTGAAGGATCGTCGGGAAGTTTATCGCGACAGGTCGTCCATCAGGTGATCGATGGCGACATTGAGTTTGTGGTCGTCTTCGTAGGTGCCGGCCTCGATCTGGGCTTTGATGGCGGCCACCTTGTCGGTGCGGATGTCGTTGTTCTTCAGCGTCTGCAACAAATGGCTGACGCCGGAGAGTTCCAGCCGGTCGCCCGCCTGAAGTCGGCCGGTCGTCGGCGTCGGCACTTCGCGGTGAATCGGTTGGCTCAGAATCTTCTGAATAGAAGAGCTGCTTCCAAGGCTGTCTATTCTGCTCATGGTCATACCCCGTCAAGTTTCGGATCCCTCTTTAATGCCGAGGCATCCGCAGCAGGCAGGCGACTCCATTCGCACTAGCCATCGACGCGTCCTTGTCGATGCTTTGGCTATCGACCCAATCGGTAAACCATCTTGAAAACACTGTTAAGCCGTTAAAAATAACCTAAGTCTTTTGCTAGCAATACCTTATTTGTTAATCGTCCGAACAGGGCGCAAAAAAAACCGGGAGAGCCGGGCTTTTTCGCCATCGAAAATGTTTCCCAGATTGCCTATTATGCCTATTTGATGCCGCCGGCATAAAGCACAGTCCAGTAATACCCGCTTTTATCGGACACGGAAATTATGGGACTGCATCACCGGACCACGCTTTTGCCCAGCAGGATGGCCTCGCTCAGGCGCTCGGCCATGGCGGGGTTGCGATAGACCAAAGGGAGCAGATAACGCAGGTTTTGTTGCAGGCCGCGCAGGTAGTTGCCCAACGTGGTGCGCCAGCGGTAGCGGTAGGGTTGCAGGGCGTCTTGAACGTGCGTTTCGTGGAGGGCTTTTTTCACCACGTCGGCGGCATAGACGGCCGACCAGCAACCAGGATAGACGTCTTCCGCGGAGGCCGAGTAAAACCCGCCCGCCGGGCCGATCAGGACGGTTCGGTTGGCCACGCCCTCCTGAAGCAGCGCCCCGCCCAAGGGCAGATCCAGCGACGTCGGCGAAGCCAGCGGCTGGTCCGTCCGCACCTTCCCATGACTTTTCAGCACGCCAAGCCAGTGTTCCAGCAACCGAACCGGCGGATTTTGCGCTACCGTCGCGAGCGGTTGCTGCACCGCCAACTGCGCCCGGTTCGTTCCCGTCAACAGCCACCCCCACAACAACTCTCCCCGCAGATCCAGCGACATGAGAATAACCGGACGAGGCCCCATCTCATGACACAGCGGCCCCGGCAAGTCTACATACGTGTAGCGGTGCAGGGTTTGCGGATCCCACGCATCAGGAATGCCCAGCGTCTTCTGCTGGGCCGATGGAAGCGTCCCGGCCAGCACCAGCAGCCTGGGGTGTACGCTTTGCCCGTCCAGAAGAAACTCGGGGCCGTTTTCATCCACGCGCAGAACCTGAAGGCTGGCGGGAGTGAGAAATTGCAGGCTCTTTTCCTGCCGGGCCAACTGCATCATGGCCTCGCGCACGTCGGCAAACGCGGCAATATAAACCGCGGCATCCTCGGCATGAGGCTGACTTTCAACGCCGGGATCGTCCGCCAGAAACTGTGTGCCATAGGTAGCGCACAAGGGCAGCCGCTGTTGCATGTTGTTCAGCAGCGGATGCAGCTTGAAAAGGGCCGGGTTAATCAACCCCAGCCGGTTGTCGGGCGACTGCCTGGGGATGGTCGAATGGATCACGCTCAGCCGATTCTTTCGGCCAAGCAACGCCGCGGCCAGATAAGCCGAAGGATGTTCCCCCAGCACCAGCACATCAACCGAAGGCGAGGCAACTGTCATGAGGCGATCATATTCCCGCCCGTACAAGAAGCCCAAGTTGCACAGGCTTTGCATTCCGGGGGTTGGTCGGGCTGCCCTGTGTCAGCGGCAGCCTCAGACGGAAAGGAATAAGGTCAATCGTGCCACGCGGAGCCAGTCCCAAGCGGGAAAAAGAGTACAGGGAACTAGTGGATAAATTCCAGAAGTCCGGCCGTTACCAAGGACGTCAGAAGGAAGTCGCCTCACGGATCGTCAACAAGCAGCGGGCCGAGTATGGCGAAACCAAAGGCGAGAGGCGCAAGGACCAGCAAGGCAAGTCGCCGGATCGAGGTTTGCCGATCAAGGACTACCAGAATCTTACGGTCGGCCAGATCGAGCGGAAGCTGAAAGCCTGCTCGCCGGAGCAAATTCAGCAGATCAAACGCTACGAAGGGCGGCACAAGCAGCGCAAGACGCTGCTTCAGAAGCTGGATGCGCAGAACCGCTGAAGTTCTTTTCCGTCCGCTGCTTCTCGACCTGCTTTACGCCGAGCGGTTCCAGCGATTCATCCAGACCCTATCGAACCTTCAGCGTATCGCCCTCGAAGGTGATTCCCAGCGGGACGATTTCGACGGCTTTTCGGCTTCCCTGCTTCTGGACGACGCCAGCGATCCAGGCGTCGTAGCCCGTCTCGCGTGCCAGTTTCAGGCAGGTCTGGGCGTCGGCCGGATTGACGTAGACCGCGAACCCCGCGCCCATGTTGAAGGTGGCGTAGGCTTCGCGCACGTCCACGGGGCCGGCTTTCATGATGAAGCGGAAGACGGGCAACGGCTCGCGCACCTCGGTCATGCGGTACACGAAAGGTTCGTCCAGCCGCATGATTTTGCGCCAGCCGTGGCCGGTGATATGGGCGGCGTAATGCAGCGGTACGCCGGCGGCCTGGCAGGCGGCGATGAAGCGGACGTAGATCACCGACGGATCGAGCAGCGCCTCGCCATAGGTCCGGCCGTCTTCGATCTTCGTCAAATACCCCTGGGGCAGGCGGTCGGCCAGAGCCCGGCAGAGGGTCAGGCCGTTGGTCTGCACGCCCGAACTGGCCAGAAGGATGATGGCATCGCCGTCGCGGACGTCGCCCACGATGCGGTTGGACTTGGGCCGCAATCGGCCGATCGCCGAACCGGCCAGCACGATGGCCGCAGGTTCAACGATCCCCTTGAGGGCGGGCGTCTCTCCGCCGCCCCACACGGCGTTGGATTGCAGGCACGCTTCGGCAAAGCCCAGGGCCAGGTCTTCGGCCCGGCGGGCGTTCTCAAACCACGCCGAGTCGCCCACCGCCGCATGCATGGCCACCGAAATCGGCAGCGCGCCGGTGGTGATCAGATCGTTGACGATGGTGGCCACGGTATCAATGCCGACGTTGCGATAGAAGCATTGGCCGGTGAGTTTGAGCATGGCGTCGGCGACGAGGTTCTTGGTGCCCAGGCCTTCCTCGACATGGGCCAGGTATTCGTCGGGGGTTTCGATCAGGTAGGCGCTTTCGCCGCGGATGCTTTTGGGCTCGCTCAGACCATGTCCGGCCAAGACGCCGGTGGTGGTGGCGGCCTGCCGCTGGCAGGCCCGCTTGAAAGCGTCGAGGGTGTCGTATTTCACGCCGGTTTGTTCGTAGCTTAGGGAGCTCATCGCCGATGTTTTAGACCAGATGCCCGGTCGGGTCAAACACCGGCAGGGGGTATCGAAGAATGCAACCGCGAAAACGCGAAGGCGCGAAGACAGATGCGAAGAAGAAAATCAAGCTGACAAAAGTTTTGGAACCGCCGATGAACGCCGATAGACGCCGATGAAGAAATTCTTTCTTGGCGATCTTGGCGGTTCAAAGTCTTCTTCGTGGTTCATCGGGCTGAGCGTGGCGGGAAAAGTCCGCCCGCCCTACAATCGGGGCATGATTCGGCTGGCTTTTTCAACTAACGCATTCAAGAAAACCACCCTCGAGGACGCAATCGAAACGATTGCCCGCATCGGCTACGCGGGCGTGGAGCTTATGGCCGACGTGCCGCACGCCTATCCGCCGCTGTTTACGCGAGAAAAGCGACGTGAGCTTCGGCGTAAGATCGAATCGATGGGCTTGCAGATCAGCAACGTCAACGCCTTTACGCTCTTTGCCCAAGGCGACACTTATCACCCCACATGGATCGAACCCGATGCTCGGTTGCGGGACACACGGATCGCCCACACTCTGGCGTGCATCGAACTGGCCGGGGAACTGGGCGCCCGCTCCGTCAGCCTTCAGCCCGGCGGGCCGATGATCGGAACCGGTCTGACCCGGCAGGAGGCTGGCAATCGCTTTGCCGAAGGCTTGAGGCGGGTCTTGCCGGCGGCGAAAAAACATGCCATCACGCTGGCCATCGAACCGGAGCCGGGACTGTTCATTCAGACGGCCGGGGAATATCAGGAATTCAAAACCACCTTCTTCCCCGGCGAAAAGTTCCTTGGCATGAACTGTGACCTGGGCCATCTGTACTGCGTCGGTGACGACCCGGCGCAGGTGATCCGCTCCCTGCCGGCCGAAATCGCCCACGTGCATCTGGAGGACATCGGAAAAAACCGGGTTCATCAGCATCTGACGCCGGGCAAGGGAGCCTTGGACTTCAAGGCCATCTTCGCGGCGCTCGAGGAAATCGGTTATAAAGGATGGGTCACGGTGGAACTGTACCCCTACGAAACCACGGCCGCCGGCGTAGCCCAACTGGCCTACGAACACCTGCGGCCGATGATTTGAGAAGGACGGAAGAAAATTTAGCCACCGATGGGACAGCTTGTTTGTCCCCTCTCCCCTCGCGGGGAGAGGGAGAAGAATTGTCATCTGTGGCTAAAAACTTTTGCAACGCTATGGACCATTTCAACTACAAAAACGGCGAGTTGTATTGCGAGGACGTCCCGGCCAGCCAGATCGCCCGGGAGGTCGGAACCCCCGCGTACGTCTATTCCAAGGCGACGCTGCTGCACCACTACCGGCAGTTGGCCGAGGCGTTCGCTCCGGTGAAAGCGACCATCTGCTACTCCATCAAAAGCTGCGGCAACATCAACATCTGCAAACTGCTGGCCCAGGAAGGGTGCGGCTTCGACGTCACCAGCGGCGGCGAACTGTATCGCGCCCTGGAAGCCGGCGGCGATCCCAAAAAGATCATCTACGCCGGCGTCGGCAAGACCGATGAGGAAATCCGCTGGGCGATCAACGTGGGCATCGCCGCGTTCAACATCGAAAGCGAAGCCGAGCTGGAGAACATCGACCGCATAGCCGGGGAGATGGGCAAGACGGCCGTCGGAGCCCTGCGGATCAACCCGGATGTCGATCCCAAGACCCACAAGCTGACCACCACCGGCAAAAAGGAAACCAAGTTCGGCGTGGACATCGAGCGGGCCGAGCGGGTCTTCGAGCAGTATCGAAACCTGAAGAACCTGCGCATCGGTGGGATTCACATCCACATCGGTTCGCCGGTGTACGAGATTCAGCCGTACGTGGAAGCGGTGAAGAAGGTGACGGCGCTGATTGACCATTTGGGCGAGCGTGGCCACAGGATCGAATGGCTCGATCTGGGCGGCGGATATGCAGTGAATTACCTGCATCCGGACCAGGCGCTGCCGGTGACGGAGCACGCCAAGGCGCTGCTGCCGCTGATTCAGAATAAACCCTACCGGATCGCGCTGGAGCCGGGCCGGTACATCGCGGGCAATGCGGGCATCCTGCTGGCGCGCGTGCTGTATCGAAAGGTCGGCGGGCGCAAGAAGTTTGTCATCATCGATGCCGGCATGAACGACCTGATCCGCCCCGTGCTGTACGATTCGTTCCACTTCATCTGGCCGGCCCAGCCGGACGCGGCCAATGTCCCCACCCGGCGCGACAGCCAGGCCACACCCGTCAACGGCGAAGTGGTGGACGTGGTCGGCCCGATCTGCGAAAGCGGCGACTTTTTGGCGCACGACCGACCGCTGCCGACCACCCAACGCGGCGACCTGCTGGCCGTCTTCACCGCCGGGGCGTACGGCTTTGCCATGAGCAGCAACTACAACAACCGTCCGCGCGTGCCCGAAGTGCTGGTGGACGGCTCGTCCTACCGGATCATCCGCCGGCGTGAAACCTACGCCGACCTGGTGGCCGCGGAGCGGGTGTAGGGATTGGCGGTTTGGGTTGTCGAGGCAAAAGAATCGGCCACAGGTGGGGTACAACCACTTTCTCCCTCTCCCCTCGCGGGGAGAGGGGATAAATCTTTTGCAATCGGCAAACTGCAAATAGGCAATGCCAAATCCTCCCGGCCGTGGTACGTTGAAAGAGGTATGAACTGGCGGGGCCTTATCCTCTTTCCGTTGCTGGCGGCGTCTTTCGGTGCGACATCCCAAAAGGTGGAATGGATCCGCATCGACGGGGCCATCGGCCCGGCGACGGCGGAATACGTCTCGCGGGCGATAGACCTGGCGGCGTCCCGCAAGGCGCAATGCCTGATTGTTGAGATGGACACGCCGGGGGGCTTGCTCGATTCGACCAAGATCATTGTGCAGAAGATGCTGGCCTCGCCGGTGCCGACGGTGGTGTACGTCTCGCCGTCCGGCGCCAGTGCGGCCAGCGCCGGCTGCTTCATCACCCTGGCGGCGAGCGTGGCGGCGATGGCGCCGGCCACCAACATCGGGGCCGCCCATCCCGTCTCCATCGGCGGCGGGGGCGCTACCGAGCAGAAGCCCGACGAGGTCATGAAGCAGAAGCTGGAGAACTATTCCGTCAGCTACATCCAATCCATCGCCAGCCGCCGAAATCGTAACGTGGAATGGGCGGCGTCGGCCGTGAAGGAAAGCGCCTCGATCACGGCCGAAAAAGCCCTGCAACTGCACGTCATTGAAATCATTGCCCCCGATTTACAGGCCCTGCTGAAACAACTGGACGGGCGAAAAGTGGACGAACGGGTTTTGCACACGGCCGACGCCCAGGTGGAGCGGATCGCCATGTCGCCGGGCGAGCGGGTGTTCCAAGCCCTTTGGCGGCCGGAGGTGATGTTCATCCTGATGCTGATCGCCATCTACGGGATCATCGGCGAGCTCAGCTCGCCGGGAGCGATTCTGCCCGGCGTGGGCGGAGCCATCGCATTGGTCCTGATGTTGTATATGGCGTCGGTGTTGCCGGTGAATATGGCCGGCCTGGCGCTGATCGGTCTGGCGATGGCGCTATTCGTGATCGACGTGTTCGCCACCACGCACGGGATTCTGACGGTCGGCGGCTTGGCGGCATTTTTCCTGGGCTCGCTGATGTTGTTCAACCGGGCCGAGCCGATGTATCGCCTGCCTTTGGCCATGATTATCCCGGCCACGCTGCTGACGGCCGCCTTTTTCTTCTTCGTGGCCGGGGCCGGTTTGCGGGCGCAGATGATGCCGGTGAAGGTTGGCCGGGAAACCCTGCTGGGCAAAACGGTCGCCGCCCTGAGGCCCATTGACCAGCAAAGCGGCAAGGTCTTCATCGAAGGCGAGTACTGGAACGCCGTCAGCAATCACCCGGTAGAGCAGGGGAGGATGGTGAAGGTCGTGGGGATCAGCGGGCTGACGTTGAAAGTAGAGGAGGAAAAATCCGAATGACGAAACCCGAAATCCGAAGGAATGACGAATGCCCGAATGACGAAAGAGCCGCCTCGCCTTCGCACCCATAGCCGCGACGCAACGCGTCGCGGAGCCCCCGCAGGCGTTCGGGGCAACACCGAAGAAACACCCTTTCGTCATTCGGATTTCGTCATTTGTTCGTCATTCTGGTTTCGGATTTCGGGTTTCCAAAGGAGTCCTATGCTTTCCCAAGTCGAAACCGCCGTTCCGTTTCTGGCCTGGCTCATCCCCTTGATTCTCTTTCTGCTGATCCTGATCCCGCAGTCGGTGCGGGTGCTTCGGGAATACGAGCGGGGGGTGATTTTTCGGCTCGGCAAGCTCTTGCGGGCCAAGGGGCCGGGGTTGTTTTTCCTCATCCCCATCGTGGACCGCATGGTGAAGATGGACCTGCGCATCGTCACCATCGACGTGGCCCGGCAGGAAGTGATGACGCGGGATAACGTGCCGGTGACGGTGGATGCGGTGGTCTACTTCCGCGTGGTCGATCCGGAGGCGGCCGTGGTGAAGGTGGAAAACTTTTTGAAAGCCACCTCGCTGATCGCGCAAACCACGCTGCGCAGCGTCCTCGGCCAGGCCGAGCTCGACGACCTGCTGGCCCGGCGGGAGAAGATCAACCAGACTCTTCAGGAGATCATCGACCGCCACACCGACCCCTGGGGCGTGAAAGTCACGGCCGTGGAAGTGCGGGACGTGGTCCTGCCCGATGGCATGAAACGGGCCATGGCCCGCCAGGCGGAAACCGAGCGCGAGCGGCGGGCGAAGATCATCAACGCCGAAGGCGAGTTCCAAGCCGCCGAAAAACTGGTGCAGGCGGGGGCGATGATTGCCCAGCAGCCGGTCGCCTTGCAGTTGCGTTTCCTGCAAACCATGAGCGAAATGGGCAGCGAACGCAGCTCTCTGGTGGTCCTGCCTCTGCCGATTGAACTGTTCAGGCCATTTTTCAAAAGTAACGAAGATAAAACGAGTTAGGTCTGTTTTATAGGGCCGCGAACTTTTTCTTCGCCGCAGCATTTGAGGCTGGCTATAATAGTTGAGACGCAATCTCATCTATGTGCAGATTGCCTGCGATGAAGGGAAGTTATGCCCACGAACACCGACACCATCGAGACGCTGGCCAACCGCGAATACAAGTGGGGCTTCGTGAGCGACGTGGAATCCGAATCGGTTCCCAAGGGACTCAACGAAGACGTGATCCGGCTGATCTCGGCCAAGAAAAACGAGCCGCAGTGGCTGCTGGATTGGCGGCTCAAGGCGTATCGCCATTGGCTCACTATGGAAGAGCCCAAGTGGGCCATGGTGCGCTATCCGGCCATCGACTATCAGGACATCATCTACTACTCCTCGCCCAAGCAAAAGAAACAGCCCAAGAGCCTGGACGAAGTGGATCCGGAACTGCTCAAGACTTACGACAAGCTCGGCGTGCCCCTGCGGGAACGCGAACTGTTGGCGGGCGTGGCCGTGGATGCCGTGTTCGACAGCGTTTCGGTGGCCACCACGTTCAAGGAAAAGCTCGGCGAACTGGGGATCATCTTCTGCTCCTTCAGCGAAGCGGTCCAGAACCATCCGGAACTGGTCCGCAAATACCTCGGCTCGGTCGTCCCTTATTCGGACAACTTCTTTGCCACGCTGAACTCGGCCGTTTTCAGCGACGGTTCGTTTTGTTACGTGCCCATGGGCGTGCGCTGTCCGATGGAACTGAGCACCTACTTTCGCATCAACGCCAAGAATACCGGACAATTCGAGCGGACGCTGATTATCGCCGAGGAAGGCGCGTACGTGAGCTATCTGGAAGGCTGCACCGCGCCGATGCGGGACGAAAACCAGTTGCACGCGGCCGTGGTGGAGCTCGTCGCCTTGGACAACGCGACCGTCAAATACTCCACCGTGCAGAACTGGTATCCCGGCGACAAGGAAGGCAAAGGCGGCATCTATAACTTTGTCACCAAGCGGGGCGCCTGCCGGGGCGTCAATTCGAAGATCACTTGGACGCAGGTGGAAACCGGCTCGGCCATCACCTGGAAATACCCAAGCTGCATCCTTCAGGGCGACAACTCCGTCGGCGAGTTTTATTCCGTGGCGCTGACCAACAATTACCAGCAGGCCGACACCGGCACGAAGATGATCCACATCGGCAAGAATACCCGAAGCACGATCGTCTCCAAGGGCATCTCCGCCGGCCACGGGCAGAACACCTATCGCGGCCTGGTGAAGATTCTCAAAGGCGCAACCCACAGCCGTAATTACACGCAGTGCGATTCGCTGCTGCTGGGCGACCGGTGCGGCGCGCACACGACGCCGTATATCGAGGTGAAGAACACCACTTCGCGGGCCGAGCACGAAGCCTCCACCAGCAAGATCGGCGAAGACCAGCTTTTCTACTGCAAAACCCGCGGCATCTCGCTGGAAGACGCCGTGAACATGATCGTCAACGGCTTCTGCAAGGAAGTGTTCAGGGAACTGCCGATGGAGTTCGCCGTCGAAGCCCAGAAACTGCTGGGCGTGAGTCTGGAAGGAAGTGTGGGTTAGTCTGACAGGGAAAGCAAAGGAAACAATCATGGCATTACTGGAAATTCGAAATCTGCACGCACGCATCGCGGCCCCCGGCGGGCGGGAGATCCTCAAGGGTGTCAATCTCACCGTCGATGCCGGAGAGATCCATGCGATCATGGGCAAGAACGGGTCGGGCAAGAGCACGCTCTGTCAGGTGCTGGCCGGCCGCGAAACCTACGAAGTCACCGACGGCCAGGTGCTTTACGAAGGCAAAGACCTGCTGGAACTTTCCGCCGAGGAGCGGGCTCGCGAGGGCTTATTCCTGGGCTTTCAGTATCCCGTTGAAATCCCCGGCGTCAGCACCAGCTATTTCCTCAAGGCCGCCGTCAACGCCATCCGCAAGCACCGCGGCGAGAGCGAACTGGACGCCATGGATTTCCTGCAACTGGTCCGCGAGAAAATGGCCATGCTGGAGATGGACCAGAGCTTCATGAACCGCGCCGTCAACGAAGGGTTCTCCGGCGGAGAAAAGAAACGCAACGAAGTTTTTCAGATGGCCGTCGTCAACCCCAAGCTGGGATTGCTCGACGAAACCGATTCCGGGCTGGACATCGACGCCCTGAAGATCGTCGCCCAGAGCGTCAACAAGCTCCATCAGCAGGATGCGCACCGCTCCATTTTGCTGGTGACGCACTACCAGCGGCTGCTGAACTACATCGTGCCCGATTTCGTCCACGTCATGATCGACGGGCGGATCATCAAGTCCGGCGGCAAGGAACTGGCCTTGGAACTGGAAGAAAAGGGATACGACTGGGTCGAAGACGAGGCCGGTCAGCCGGCATGAGCCGACCCCATGTGGAGCGACCAATGACCAGCTTAGCAGAAAAATCCCGCGAACTTCTCGACGGTCAAACCTGGGTGAGCGACCTGCGGCAGTCCGGCCTCGGCCGTTTCAAGGAAGTCGGCTGGCCCACGACGAAAGACGAAGAGTGGCGTTTCACCAACGTAACGCCCTTGGCCAAAATCCTCTTCCGCCCGGCAGCGTACAACGCACAGCCCCTGGCCGAAGAACTGGCGGCCCGGTACAGCTTCGCAAGCGAAGCCGCCATCGAACTGGTCTTCGTAAACGGTCAATTCGCGCCCGGCCTTTCGACTTTGCTGCGTCCTCCCAAGGGCGTGCGGATCAAAAGCCTGGCCGAAGCAATCGCCCTGGATGCCTCAACCGTCCGACAGCATCTGGGCCGATACGCAACCGTCGCCACCAATGCCTTTGTGGCCATGAACACCGGCCATGTGAACGACGGCGCGTACGTCCACCTGGCCAAAGGGGCGACGGTACGCGGCCCGATTCATCTGCTGTTCGTCTCGGTGCCGTCCGGCGAACCGACGGTTTCGCATCCGCGGGTGCTGGTCGTGGCCGAGGAAAATACCCAAGCCAGCATCGTCGAAAGCTACGTCGGCGGCGGCAATGGAACGTGTTTCTGCAATGCCGTCACCGAAGTCGTTGCCGGGCGAGACGCACGGATCGACCACTGTAAATTGCAGCAGGAATCGCTGGAGGCGATTCACATCGCGACCATGCAGGTGGAACTGGCCGCCGGCGCCAACTTCGTCTCCCATGCCGCCACGCTGGGCGGAAAACTCACGCGCAACGAGCTGAACGTCATCCTCAACGGCGAGCGGGCCGAAGCCACCCTCAACGGTCTGGTCATCGCCGGCGGCGAGCAGCACGTGGACAACCACACGCTGCTCCGCCACGAGGCGGCCAACTGCCCCAGCCACGAACTGTACAAACACGTCCTGGACGGCAAAGCCGCCGGCGTGTTCAAAGGCAAGATTTTTGTCCAGCAAGGGGCGCAGAAGACCGACGCCAAGCAGACCAACAAGACGCTGCTGCTGTCGGACAACGCCACCATGGACGCCATGCCGGCGCTGGAAATCTACGCCGACGACGTCAAATGCACCCACGGCTCAACCACCGGGCCGGTGGATGAAGAAATGGTTTTCTACCTGCGCTTGCGCGGGATCGGGCTGGAGGCCGCCCGGCACCTGCTGACGTACGCCTTTGCCGCCGACATCACCCGGCGGATCAAGGTCGAACCCGTCCGCCGCCGGCTGGAAGACTTCATGGCCGCCCGGCATTCTCTGCCACAGGATTTGCGCATTACCGATTTGGGGTCTCACGATGAAGCCGCACGTTAACCATATCGAGACTTGCCCTGCTAACGCCCTGGACGTTGTCAGCATCCGGGAAGATTTCCCGGCGCTGAAGCTCAAAGTCCACGGCCGGCCGCTGGTCTATCTGGACAACGCCGCCACCACGCAGAAGCCCAACGTGGTGATCGAGCGGCTTCGGCGATACTACTCGGTGGAGAACGCCAACATTCACCGCGGCGTCTACACGCTCAGCCAGAAGGCCACCGAGCAATACGAACTGGCCCGAACCAAGGTGCAGCGGTTTATCAACGCCGCCGAACCGCGCGAAATCATCTTCACCCGCGGCACCACCGAAAGCATCAACCTTGTCGCCAGCAGCTTCGGCCGGGTCAACGTGCGGGCCGGGGATGAAATCATCCTCTCGGCCATGGAGCACCACTCCAACATCGTCCCCTGGCAGATGCTCTGCGAGCAGACCGGGGCCAGGTTGCGGGTCATCCCCATGAACGACCGCGGCGAACTGCTGATCGACGAATACGTCAAGCTCTTCTCGCCCCGCACGAAAATGGTGGCGGTCGTGCATCTGTCCAACTCATTGGGCACGATCAACCCCGTCAAACAAATCACCGCCATCGCCCACGAGCATGGCGTGCCGGTGCTGATCGACGGCGCGCAATGGGTCGCCCACGGCAAAACCGACGTGCAGGACATCGGCTGCGATTTCTACGCCTTCTCCGGCCACAAGCTCTTCGGCCCCACCGGCATCGGTGTGCTCTACGGCAAAGCCCGCCTGCTGGACGCCATGCCCCCGTATCAGGGCGGCGGCGACATGATTGCTTCAGTCACTTTTGAAAAAACCACCTACAACGAACTGCCCTACAAGTTCGAGGCCGGCACGCCCAACATCGCCGGCGCCATCGGCCTGGGCGCGGCCATCGACTACGCTGCCGAACTGGGCCTGGATCGCATCGCCCGCTACGAACGCGACCTGTTTGAATATGCGACTCAGGCGATTCAAACCGTCCCCGGCCTGCGTCTGGTCGGAACCGCCGAGAGCAAAGCCAGCGTGCTCTCCTTCGTCATGGACCGGATTCATCCCCACGACATCGGGACGATCCTCGACGGCGAAGGCATCGCCATCCGCACCGGCCACCATTGCTGCCAGCCCGTGATGGACCGCTTCGAGATCCCCGCCACGGCCCGTGCGTCCCTGTCGCTGTACAATACGAGAGAAGAAGTCGATGCCCTGGTGGCAGGGCTGCATAAGGTGATTGGAGTATTTGCGTAAACCAAGGAAGGAAAATCAGAAATCCGAAACCAGAATGACGAACAAATGACGAATGCCCAAGCTCGAATGACGAAACCCGAAATCCGAAAGAATGACGAATCCCCGAATGACGAAAAAGCCTGCCTCGCATTCGCGACAATAGCCGCGACGCAACGCGTCGCGGAGCCCCCGCAGGCGCTCGGGGTGACACCGACGAAACACCCTTTCGTCATTCGGATTTCGTCATTCCTTCGGATTTCGGGTTTCGGATTTCGGGCTTACTAACGAGGTTTTCATGTCCGACTTAAGGGAGCTCTACCAGGAAGTGATTCTCGACCACACCAAGCGGCCGCGGAACTTCCACGCCATGGATTGTGCGACCTGCACGGCCGAGGGCCACAACCGCCTTTGCGGCGATAAGCTCAAGCTGTTCGTGAAGGTGGAAGACGGGATCATCAAGGACGCCTCCTTTCAGGGCTCCGGTTGCGCCATTTCCACCGCCTCCGCGTCGATGATGACCGAAACGCTCAAGGGCAAAACGGTGGAGGAGGCCGAGAAGTTGTACGCCCGCTTTCACGACGTCGTGACCGGCCCGGTGCAGGAAATGCCCGACACCCAGGGCCTGGGCAAGCTGAGCGTCTTCGCCGGCGTGCGCGAATTCCCGGTACGCGTCAAATGCGCCACGCTCCCCTGGCACACGTTGCACGCGGCCTTGGAAAAGCGAAACACTCCCGTGACCACCGAGTAGCCCATGAGCAGCGACGAAACAACTCCCCGGCGGCACAGCCTTTCGGTCCTGCCGGACGCGCAGAAGGTCAAGCAGATCGTGGCCCGCGCCCAGGCCTATCAGGAGCGGCGAACGATGCAGAATCCATCCGACCCCAAACCCCAGGCCAGCGCTCCCCCGGCCGCAGCGGGGGAGGAATCGCCGCTGCAAAAGACGATTCGCCGGAAAGTCATCGACGTGCTCAAGACGGTGTACGACCCGGAAATCCCCGTCAATATCTATGAACTGGGCCTGATCTACGCCGTCGAAGTCAGCCCTTCGGGCGGCGTACTGGTGCGTATGACCCTGACCGCTCCCGCCTGCCCGGTGGCCGACTCGCTGCCGCCGGAGGTGGAAACCAAAATCCAAGCCATCCCCGAAGTCGCCAGCGCCGTCGTCGATCTGGTCTGGGATCCTCCCTGGGATCGCGATCGAATGTCCGAGGCCGCCAAGCTCACGCTGGGCCTGATGTGATCGGTAAAAAGGGGTATTTCGCCGCGCGGCTTGCGGTTCCTTTCGTCCGGTGTGGCTAAAGTGTCGCCAACGCCTTATACTTTAGATGCGTTGCCACCTTCTTACCGTTCTCGAAAGGAACCACCCATGCGGGCCCCGCTTAAACTCAGCGACATTGACCAGGAGCATCTCCAGGAGCTTTATGATGCGGCCGGCATTGCCCGCGACGAACTGCCCTATACACCGGCCTTTGAGGCCCTTGTCCAGGGTTTTCAAGACCGGACGTTCAAGAACGCCGAGCCGGAGCAGGTCTTCGGCGCCATTCTCAAGTACGTCCGCAGCAGCAGTTGTGCCGCCACTGAAGCGCCGGCGATTGCCTTGAGCGAGGACCAGCTCAAGCACCTCAAAACCACACTCCCCCGATTCGCCCGCGGCGGCAAGCTGCTGCCCTACAGTGAAGAGTTCGATGCGGCCCTCAAGGAGTTTGTTCAGTTTGCCAAGGTCGAACTGAGCCCGCGCGATTTCTGGCACGCCATCCTTCGCGCCCAAGGCCCCAAACGCCGTCCGCCCCAGCGCAAGCCGATCGCAGCCGCCCCGACGGAAAGCGAAGACGAGGGCGCCGGCGAGTAACCATCGAACTCATCAAAACCCTGTAAAAACAGGCAAAAAACGCAATTTTCAGCGTGTACTCCCGCCCATTTTGCGCCTAATGTCTAACCGAACAGACGCCGAACAATAGCGGCGATCGCGTTTCGATCCGGCAGGCGCATCGCCAGACAAAAACCACGCCGGAGTGGAGTACACGCCGTGTTGAGAGCCAAAAAGCCCGAGGCGGTCGTCAAACGCCTCAAGTTGTTCATGTTTGGTCCCGCCGGTGTCGGCAAGACGACTGCCGCCATCCAGTTCCCCAACTCCTACGTCATCGACTGCGAACGCGGCACCGAGAACTACGACAAGCTCATTACCGCGTCCAACTCGGTCGTCTTCCAGACCACCGACGTGCAGGAAGTCCTGGCGGAAGTGAAGACGCTGCTGACGGAAAAACACGATTTCCGCACGCTGGTGATCGACCCCATCACCCCCATCTACAACGATCTGCTGGACAAGTGCGAACAGCAGGTGGGCGCCGATTTCGGCCGGCACTACGGGGCGGCCAACAAGACCATGAAGCGACTGGCCAATCTCATCATGGCCCTGGACATGAACGTCGTCATCACCGCCCACGCCAAGACCGAATACGGCCCCAACTTCTCCAAGCTCGGCTACACCTTCGACGGCTGGCGGCAGTTGGACTACTGGTTCGACCTGGTCATCGAACTGGGCAAGAAAGGCAAGAAACGCATGGCCAAGGTCGTCAAAACGCGCGTCGAGAGTTTTCCCGACGAAGACGTTTTCGAATGGTCCTACGACGCCATTCGGCATCGCTACGACGTCTCCATGCTGGAAAAAGAGGCCGAGGTGGTGCGCCTGGCCGCCCCCGAACAGGTGGCCGAACTCAAGGAACTGCTGGCGCTGGTGCGTCTGCCCGAAGGCACAACCGACAAGTGGCTGGCCAAGGCGGGCGTCGAGGTCTGGGAAGACATGCCCGCCGACGCCATCGCCAAGTGCATCGAATACGTCAAACACCGTTTCCCCGCCGCCACCGAAGCCGCGTAAGACTGCGGGAGGGGGAATTGAGATCGCGCACAAGTCTCGTTTCGCCGCTGCCCGCAGGGCAGCACTTGCCTTTCGACGAAAAAACGTGCTGCCCTGCGGGCAGCGGCGAAACGATCCGACAGGCGTAAACGAAAAATTACATCACGAGGTGACTCATGGCTAATTTCAATCAAGTCATTTTGATGGGCAACGTAACCCGCGACCCCCAGCTTCGGCATCTGCCGAGCCAGACGGTCGTGGCCGATTTCGGCTTGGCCTGCAACCGCCGCTACCGCACCGCACAAGGCGAGGACCGCGAGGAAGTGACCTTCGTCGATTGCGCCGCATTCGGCAAGCAGGCCGAGGTCATCAAGCAGTATTGCCAGAAGGGCAAGCCCCTGTTCATTCAGGGCCGGCTGAAATACGACACCTGGGAAGACAAGCAGGGCGGCGGCAAGCGCAGCAAGCTGTCCGTGGTCGTCGAGAACTTCCAGTTCATCGGCAGCCGCGACGGCTCCGGCTCCTTCCCCGGCGCAGCCGCCGAATCCGAAAAATCGCGACCCAAAGCCGAGCCGGCCGCGGAGTTCGAGCAGGAGGATATTCCCTTCTAACGAAGACGAAACTGTTTGCGAAGGCTCCGCGACGCAACGCGTCGCGGCTGTTGGTGCGTTGTCGCCACCGGGGAATTATCTCACCGGCATCGTCGTCGCAGACAATCGCTTTGCAACCCACTCGCTTTTCGGAAACGTATTGGGAATCACTTTCTCCATCGCCCCGAAGTTCCACAGCGCCCATGCCGCCAGCAGAATCATGCCGGCAACGATCGCCCGGTTTCGCCCCGCGGTGCTCTCGGCATATGGATCATTCAGATCCCGCCTCGACCCCGGCGGAAGTTTGGCCGTGGCCGTCAGCGACGCCCCGAAGGGAATGTTGATCTTGGCGTTGGCGTTAACGGCCCACCCGCTGGCGTCCAGGATGGGCCCGAGGTTCCGCTGGCGAAGCTTGAGCCACGCGATCACCATCGAAGGCCCGGAGATCAGCGCCATCAAAGCGAGGATGCCCAGCGGCATCCACTTGCCTAGGCCGAAAAACGCCTGAAGCATGATCCCCAGTGTGGTCGTGATGCCGGCCACGGCAACGCCCAAGGCGGCGACCACGCCCACGTCGATCTTCGGCTTGGCCCGCGGCGGTTGCCCGGCCTCGGCGGCCTGGCCGATCTCGGCCGCGGCGCTGGTGAGCTTGTCATGGGCGGCGGCATCGGCGGCGGTGGCGCGCTTGGCCACCTGCTCCTCGACCCAACGCAGAGCCCGCTTGTACGGGAGCCAGAACGCCTGCCGGATGCTGATGGGATTATCGACGATCTTCACGATGGTGGCGTCCCAGTCATGTCCGTTGCGATCATAGAAAATACCATTACGGCCGACGATGAGGTTGTCGCTGTCGCCGTCGGTAAACGCGGCGGCGATGGTCGTCTTTTCCCCCGTGGCCTTGCGCGTCAGTTCGCAGTAGGCCAAATACGTCCGGCTCAGGTGGGCCAGGGCGCCGTGGCGGGCCATGTCCTCCACCCGGACGCACAGATCGCAGCTTCGCTGATCGAGATAGAGCGTCCCGGCCTGAAAGACGGCTTTGTCTTTCCGACCGTAAAAATGGCGGAAGTTGACGAAATTGTTCAGCAGCGTGTACAGGTCGCGGCTGAAGCGAACCAGCTTGTCCACGGCGGCGATGTCGCGGGCCTCGGCCTCGAGGATCTTGTCCTGAAGGATCAACGCGGCGATGCGGCTTTGGCCGTCCCCGGCCAGGATGTCGCGAACACGCGGAAGCCCCAGCTTTTCAACGAGCGTCCCGGCCTTGGCGGCCTGCCACGTCTCGTAAGCGGCGAGCCGTGCCGTCAAATCCGCAAACTCCGATTCACTCAATACCGACCGATCCCCCAGCAGCGGACGAACCGCGGCCGCGGTAAATTCCCGCATCGGCGCGACCCACGCGGGATTCAAACCCTCAACCAGGGGCAGCGGCTTGCCCGGCTCCACGCGGGACAGCGGGAAAGCCGCGATCTCGGCGTCCGTGACGGTCAAATCCCGGGCCGCCACCGCCAGATACTCTTCCTCCCGGCGGTTGACCGCCGTCAGGGCGCGCGGATCGAACGCCGCCAGCCGGCAGCGGGCGAAGTAATCGTCAATCTTGACCTTGACCTTGCCCAACGCCTCGGCGGCGGCCGGGGTGGACGGACCCAGGGGAAATACGCTGCCGGATTCGGTTTCGGCCTTGGCCCACCAGTCGCTGAACGCCTTCGCTTCGGCAAAGAACTGATCGGCGGTCTCCTGATCGATTCCCGGCTTGCCGCTGCGGTCTATCTGAAAGCCCAGGCAGTCGATGACGTCGGCAATGACGCCGCGGGTCGCTTCGTCGTCGGCGGATTCCGCGGGGATGATGCCGTCGCCGTTGAAACGGGTCTGGGCGAAAATCTTCTGCGTGTCGGTGGTGTCGTCGATGCTGATGACAGCCGAATCCGGCTTGCCGAGGTTGGCCAGAATCTGCCGCGCCGAAGCGAGGATTTGCCGGCCTTCGTCGCTCGCCTCGTTGATGGCCGCAAGCGGCAGTTCGCCCGACGACTTGAGCAACTGATCGGGGTCTTTTAACAGTGAAACCGTCCATCGCGTGGCCGCCAGAATCTCCGGGACGCGGATGCGCCCGTCGTGGTCCGTATCAATCAGATCCAGCGTCCGCCCGTCAAACTCCAGTCCCTGCGTGGGGCACGACAGCGCAACCCACAGCTTCTGGTCGAGTTGATCGAGAACGACCAGATCGCTCCCCGAATCAAGCCGGACCTGATCGAATCCTCCGGCCCGGAAGAACCGCCAGGCATGTTTTGCCGCATGACCATTGTTGCCCATGACACGCTCCCTGTAATGCGGCCTATTGTTGCCCGTTCGCCCGCGGATGGCAATTGCCGTTGCCGTCAGGAAACGGGAAAAACATTGCCCCGGATTCGCGTTTGGGGTAACGTGCCTTGGCCAATCTATGACTACCCAAACGACCGATCTCCTGTCGCAACCTGTCCAATCCCGCGTGCGGGCGTACCGCCCGGCTGACGCCCTCGCGGCGGTCCTGCTGCTGGCGGCGGTGGTGGGGCTCCAGGCGGCGGGAAAAGTCTACACCAGCGAACTGGCCGGCTATTCCGACGAGCCGGCCCATTACGTTACCGGCTTGATGGTCCGCGATTACCTGCTCAGCGGATTTCATCAAGGCCCGATGTCCTTTGCCCAGGAGTATTACGAACACTATCCCAAGGTGGCCATTGGAAACTGGCCGCCGATGTTCTACGCGGTGCAGGCCGGATGGTCGCTGCTCATGGGGACCGACGCCCGGTCGCTGATGCTGATGATGGGCGCGCTGACGGCCGCCGTGGCGTGGATGCTCTACCGCCTCGCGGCCGGCGAGTACGGCCGGGCCAGGGGACTGCTTGGCGCGATGCTCTTCGTCTCAATCCCGTTGGTGCAGCAGTCGGCCGGCATGCTGATGATGGAAGTGTTGATCGCGCTGTTGACGCTGGGTGCGATGCTTCAGTTCGGCCGCTTCCTGGATCGGGGACAAACCAAAGACGCACTGGGCTTCGGAGTGCTGGCGGCGCTGGCCGTTCTGACCAAGGGCTCGGGCATGCAGTTGGCGCTGGTGCCGCCGGTGGCGATCCTTGTCTGCCGCCGGTGGGATCTGCTCAAACGGCCGGCGCTGTGGGCTGCGGCGGCGGTGGTGGTGGCGCTGGCCGGGCCGTGGACACTGGCCTTCTATAAAGTGGTGCGGATAAGCTGGGTGCAGGACAATCCCTCTTGGGATTATGCGTGGGAGGCGCTGCGGTTTTATCCGCCGCAACTGGTCATGGCCGTGGGCGGAGGGGTGGCGATTCTGGCGGCCTTGGGTCTGGTGGACAAGCTGACCCAGGCCCGCCGGCGGTTGCCCCAGACCGGCAAGTACGCGGCGCTGGCCGGGGGATGTATCGGGCTGCTGGCGATCCACCTCACGGTGCCGACGGGTGTGGACCAGCGGTTCCTGGTGCCGATGCTGCCGGCCGTCATCTTCTTCGCCCTGGCCGGCGCCGACGCCTTGGGCCGACTGTACGCCCGATGGATCGGGGCCGTCCTGCTGGCCCTGGCGGTCGGCTGGTTCCTGGCCACGGTCTTCAAGGTGCCGCTGAAGGATTATCGCGGCTTCGAGTCGCTGGCCCTGCAATTGGCGGACGACACAACCCGCCCCACGCTGCTGATCTCCTCCGACGCCCGCGGCGAAGGCCAGTTCATCGCGGAAATGGCCATGCACGAAAAACGCCCCGGCCATGTCATCCGGCGGTGCAGCAAGGTGCTGGCCGTCTCAAGCTGGAATGACTTTGACTATCAGGCCAAAGCCCAAACCCCGCAACAGATGCTGGACCTGCTCAGTCAGCAGCGTATCGCCGTCGTCGTAATCGATACGTCGATCCCGGCCCGTCTGCGCCGGGCGCATCACACGCTGCTGGAGCAAACCATCCTGCAAACCCCATCTCGATTTGTTCCCCTCTACAGCGGCGACGCCTGGCGAGAGGGAAAGAAAACCCGGGATGCCATCAAAGCCTACCGATTCAAAATCGAATAATCCCCGCCGCAACGCCCAACAGTCCACCGGCCCCCGCACCCGGCGGCGGGTCCAAACTCTGCGGGGAATCCTTGGCCGGTCAGAGCGGCAGGTTTCGGGCTGCGGCGAGGAAGTGGTCGTAGTTGGCGCGGACTTCGGGGAGCGAATCGCCGCCGAACTTTTCGAGGAAGGCGCGGGCGATTTCGAAGGCGACGACGCTTTCCAGCACCACGCTGGCGGCAGAGACGGCACAGACGTCGCTGCGTTCGTAGGCGGCTTTGTCGGCCTGTTTGGTGTTCAGGTCCACGCTTTCCAGCGGTTGCAGCAACGTGGCGATGGGCTTCATCGCGCCGCGGACGATGACGGGTTGGCCGTTGGTGATGCCGCCTTCCAGGCCGCCGGCGTTGTTGGTCTTGCGGACGAAGCCCAGCGAAGGACGGTCCTTCTGCGAAGCGTCGTAGCCGATCTCGTCATGCACCTTGGAGCCGGGGAGGAACGCGGCCTCTTTGCCGATGCCGATCTCGACGCTCTTGAACGCCTGAATGCCCATGACGGCCATGGCCAGGCGGGCGTCGAGTTTCTGGTCGTACTGCACGCAACTGCCCAGGCCCGGCGGGCAGTTGGAGACGCGCACTTCCACCAGGCCGCCGAGGGTATCGCCGTCGATCTTGGCCTGACGGATGAGCTTGCGCATCTCTTCGGATGCCGCAGCGTCAGGGCAGTAGACGTCGGAGGCGTCGCGGGCTTGGCGCAACGCGGCGGCGTCGGTGGTGAAGTCGATGTTGGCGACGGCCGGGCCGATGGAGACGACGTAGCCGAAGACGTCGATGTTGAACTGATTGAGCAGGCAGCGGGCGAGGGCGCCGGCGGCGACGCGGGCGGCGGTTTCGCGGGCGCTGGCGCGTTCGAGAGTTTCCCGGCAGTCGGTGGTGAGCCATTTGAGCGAGCCGGCCAGGTCGGCATGACCGGGGCGGGGGCGGTGGACAGCCGGGGCGTCGTCGATGCGCCAATCGCGGTTGGCGACCTGCAAGGTGACGGGGGCGGCGATGGACTTGCCGCGGCGGATGCCGGTGAGGACTTCAACGGCGTCGGTTTCGATTTTCTGGCGGCCTCCGCGGCCGTAGCCGCCCTGTCGCCGGCGCAGCTCGGCGTCGATGAAGTCCTTGTCGATGGGGACACCGGCGGGCAGGCCCTCGATCAGAGCGATCAAGGCCCGTCCGTGGGATTCCCCGGCAGTGCGATAGGTTAGAGTCGCCATAGACGGATATTAGCAGAATCAGGACAAGATTTCCGCAGGAAGAGAATGATGAAGGATGAATTATGAATGATGAAGGAGGAAAGAAGAGCAGTTTATATGACAGCTTTCTTCCTGCTTCATCGGTCATCATTCCGACTTGTTTGCCATGAAAAAAGCCCGGGCGGCGAGGCCCGGGCTTTTGAGTTGCGTGTTCCAAAAAGCGGTTTAGCGCTTGGAGAACTGGAAGCGACGACGAGCGCCGCGTTGGCCGTATTTTTTACGTTCCTTCATGCGGCTGTCGCGGGTGAGGAACCCGCCGTTACGCAGGGCGCCTTCGAGGCTCGGGTCATACTTGAGCAGGGCGCGGCCGATGCCCATGATGATGGCGCCGGCCTGGCCGGTCTGTCCGCCGCCACAGGCGTTGACCAGCACGTCCAGCTTGCCGGCGATGCTGGAGGCTTCCAGCGGGGCGAAGATGGCCTTGCGGTCGCGTTCTTTGGTGAAATAGTCGTTGAGGGTCCGGCCGTTGATTTCGATTTTGCCGGTGCCCAGGGCTACGCGGACGCGGGCGACGGCGGTCTTGCGACGGCCGGTGCCCCAGACGTAGGTGGGCTTGACGGCGGGCGCCGCGGGGGCGGCGGCCGGGGTTTCGACGGAGGTCTGCGTATCGCTCATGAGAGTATCCTTCTATCCGGGTTTGGAGACAGCATTGGCTGTCTTTTTGTTCCGAATGCCGGGCGGCAACGCGCCGCCCATCGGTTTTTGTACGTTACGACAACTTCAATTCTTTGGGCTGCTGGGCGGAGTGGGGGTGCTTGTCGCCGCGGTAGACCTTGAGCTTACCGAGGATGTTGCGTCCCAGCTTGCTCTTGGGCAGCATGCGACGCACGGCCACCTCGACCACCTTTTCAGGGTGCAGGGCGTTCATGGTCTTATAGGAGTACAGGTGACGGCCACCGGGGTGACGCGAATAGGTTTCGTATTCCATGACGTCGGCCTTGCGACCGGTCACGCGAACCTTTTCGGCGTTCAAGACGATGACGAAGTCGCCGGTGTCCACGTGGGGGGTGTACGTCGGCTTGTTTTTGCCTTGGAGGATCAGGGCCACCTTGGCGGCCAGACGCCCAAGAACCATGCCGGTGGCATCGACTACGTGCCAGTTGGCTTTGACCTCGCCGGGCTTGGGCATATAAGTGCTAGTGCTCATCGCAAAACTTCCTCTGAAGATCGAGTCCAGAAAATCTCCCGCCGGCGGAACCACTGCCTCCGACCGCGAAGAATCGAGCAGTCTATCGCCCGACGCGGGCTTGTCAAGTTTTCAGATTCGTTTGTATTACATTTTATTGCGGCGGCTCGATGCGGATGACCTGGGTGTTGGATTCGCGCAGGACCACCATGACCACGGCATCGCGGGGGTGGGCCTGGCGGAAACTCTGGTAGGCCTTCTTGAAATCTTCCAGGCTGGTGACGGGCTGGTTGTTGATCTCCGTCACCAGATCGTCGCGTTGCAGGTGGCCGGTCTGGGCGGAACCCTGGGGTTTGATCCAGGCGATGACGACGCCTTTGCTGTCGGCGGGGAGCTTGCGGGCATAGGTGTCAAAGAAGACCAGTTCGCGTGCGGTGAAGCCGAGGTCTTCGGCGAAGAAGCGCTGGGCGAGGTTGGCCCGGCGGGGTTGCTCGCCGAGGACGATGCTGATGGGTTTGGGGGATTGGCCACGCTGCTGGAGCACGGTGAACGTGACCGATTGGCCGACCTTCATGCGAATCAGCTTGCGGCGGAGGATGGCGGCCACTTCGTCGGGTTCGTCGCCGCGTTCGAGGGGGGTGCCGTTGAATTGAAGGATGATCTGGCCGCGCTTGAGCCCGGCCTTGTCGGCGGGCGAGCCGGCAATGACGTCGCCGACTTCGATGGCGGGTTGATCTTTAAGCCCGAAGAACTCGGCCACTTCTTTTTTCAGTCCGGTAAGCTGCGGCAGGCCCAACCAGGGGAGCTTCATCGGTTCGCCGGGATGAGGCAGGTCCGCGAGGCTGGGCAGAAAATCGCGGGCCGGGACGAACAGTACCGGCGGACTGGTGACGGACGAGAGGGCGTTGTGCGAATCGTTGAGCAGCATGTTCTGGTCGGGCTGCATGTTGACGAAGCCGATGGCTTTGCCTTCGAGGTTGAAGACCGGGGAGCCGACGGTGGCCAGGGAGCCGGAGCTGACGAGGATCATGGGGATTTCGCCGCGTACGAGGGCTCCGACCTGGGCCTGGGCCAGGTAGCTTTTATAGCCGGCGGCCTTGGGCAGCAGACCGACCGAAAGCACGGTGTCGCCGACGTCGGCCGAGACGTCCTCGAAGCGGATGGGCTTCCACTGCTGTTTTTCGCGGGTTTTGAGGAAGGCCAGATTGGTCCGTTCGTCGCGGCCGAGGAAGATCGCCTCCAGCTCCCGCTCGTCATGAAGGGCGTCGGGGACGATGATCTTGAATTCCTTCATCTGCTGATCGGGGATGCGGGCGTCGAAGGCGGCCAGGGAGGTCATCACCAGGCCCTCTTCGCCGATGATGACGCCGGGGGTGATGATTTCGCGCCGGCCCATCTCGCTGTCCCAGGTGTATTGGACGGCGACCAGTGAAGGGGTGGTTTGGGCGTATAAGCGCCGGGCGACCTCGGGCGGGGCCGAAGCCAGCGAGAGGGATGTGGAAAACAGAAGCGTCAGGGCAATCAAGGATGTTCGCATGGTTGATTCTCCGGGAACAGGGCAACTACTTGGCTTGGGGGCCTTGGGCGGTTTGGGCGGGTGCGGATTCGTACGTCACTTTCAGAACCGCGGACTGCTGGCCGTGATCGCGGGCGACGGAGAGCAGAATGAGCGGTTCGCGGGCGGCGATGGATTGTTTGTAGAGTTTGGCGAATTCGTCCAGGTCGGCGACGGGTTGCTGGTTGACGGTGCGGATCACGTCGCCGGATTGGAGGTCGGCCTTGGCGGCGGGGTAGCCGAGGCTGAGGGTGGTGACGACGACGCCGGCGTCGTCGTCAAGTTGGTGTTCGTTGGCGTAGGTTCGGGTGACGTCGCGGACGGAGAGGCCCCAGAGTTTCATTTCGCGTTCTTCGCCGACGGCGCCTTCGAGTTTCTGGGTTTTCATGGAGAGGCGGAGGATGTCTTTGCCGCGTTTGAGGGTGAGTTGGACGGGGGTTCCGATGGGCAGGTCGGCGATGTGTTTGCGGGCGGGGGCGACTTCTTCGGGGAAGCGGACGTTGATGGGCCGGCCGTTGATTTCGAGGAGGACGTCCTGCGTGCGCACACCGGCTTTTTGGGCCGGGGAGCCGCGGTCAACGCCGTTGACGAGTGCGCCTTTGTTGATGTCGATGTCGTAGAAGGTTTCCAGGTCTTGCAGGGGTTTGAGGTCGATGCCCAGGTCGCTGCGATCGACGCGGCCTTTGCGGTCGGCCGTGGCGGAGGCGAGGATTTTTTCGACGACGGGGCGGGCGGTGTCGATGGGGACGGCGAAGTTGAGGTTCTGACCGCCGCCGCGGGTGTTGATGCCGACGACTTTACCGGTGAGGTCCACGAGAGGGCCGCCGCTGTTGCCGGGGTTGATGGGGGTGTCCATCTGGATCCAGTTGGAGAAGTCGCCGGTTTCGTATTCGTCGATGGTCATGCGTTCGGGGTAGAAGGTGCGTTCGGCGTTGGAGACGACGCCGAGGGTCATGGTGCGGGCCAGGCCGAAGGGGGTGCCGATGGCCATGACGTCCTGACCGGGGACGAGGTTCCGGCTGGTGCCGAGTTTGGCGTAGTTGAAGGCGATTTTTTTGTGGCGGAGGGTTTCCAGGTCCATCTGGACGACGGCCAGGTCGGTCCAGTGGTCGTCGCCGATCAACTTGGCGGGGACGCGTTCCTTGTTGGCCAGGGTGACGTAGATTTCGGCGGCCCGCCCGGCGACGTGGTAGTTGGTGAGGATGTGGCCCTGCTGGTCGATGATGACGCCGGAGCCGATGCCCCGGCGGAGATTGCGCTTGCCGTCGGAATAGACTTCCTGGGCTACGTCGAGGCGGACGACGGCGGGGAAGATTTTATCGGTGACGCTGACGACGGCCTGCGGGGTGGCGCTGGGGAAGGGATCGGGCGACAAGATCGGCACGGAAGTTCCCGCGCAGCCGGCCATCAGCAGCAGACTTGCGGCGCACAGATATCGCGTCCAGAAGTTTTTCCCGAACATCGCCATAGCTCGCTTTCCGTAAGGCGTTAGTAGCATGCGCGAAGGGACGTAAAGTCGCAACGGGTATTTGGCGAATTCACGGCTGGCGTGTGTGAGGGGGGAAACAGGAGTGAGACGGGCTGGGGGAACGGGTTTTACCGCGGAGGGACGCGGGGGAAGACGAGGAAGTTTTAACCGCGGAGGACGCAGAGGGACGCGGAGAAGAGGAGATTGAACCGCCAAGAGCGCCAAGAGCGCCAAGAGAAGAGTTGGAACCGCCGATGGACGCGGATGAACGCCTATAGGAAGCAGGAAGTCAATAGGGAGTCTCCGGCTGCGCCTCTTTTCCCGTTTTTCTAACCTTCCGGGGCGCAGGTTTCGTGACACAGGCACCGCTGGCCGGTCCCTTCAAGGCCTCTTGGAGAGGGGTTCCGGCGGAACCGCCCGTCGCGTTCTCATCGGCCGCATTCTTCCTCAAGCTCTGGAGCATCGCCCCGCACTGGGCGGCGTCGCTCAAACACCTATCCGGAACTCCCGCACGCCGCGGGGTTCATGAGGACTTCTCTGGGCGTAGCACACATCCGGCGGGGTTCATTCACAGATCAGGCCGCTCACTGAAGGCGGCAGCGTTCATCCTGGAACTCCAACACCGGACCCATTATTCGCAGCACTCGCACCGGGCCGTCATCCGCTTTCTTCCGCCCCTCAGCACAGGCTCCCGATCCGCCTCGCCTCGAATGCCTTGTCGCTTTTCCACATGCCCCACACCGCCGTCACCTGCTCCCGGGCCACGTTGCGGCGGGCATTGCGGGACGACAGCCCCGCTTTCATCCAGCGGGCGTAACGCTCGCCGAACACATTCTCCTTGGCCTCAATGGCGCTCTGGGCGGCGCCGATCACCACGTTCCGCAGCAAATGGTTGCACTCCTGCTCCACCCGCACGAGGTCCAACCCCTGGCCGGATTTCTCCCGGCGCAGCCCGATTCCCACGTACTTCCACAACGCCTCCTTGCTCTTGAACCGCCAGGGCGTGTCCAGGTAACAGATCAGCGTCGCCGCCCGCACCGGCCCGTAGCCGGGCAGTTCCGCCGTCCGCGCCATCATCTTGTCCTGGCGGGCCAACTGGCAGACCTGCTCAAAGAGCATCTGTTCCTGTTGGACCGCCTGATGGAAGCTCTGCCACAGCGCGTCGGCAATCCGCCGAATCCGCTCGGGCACGCCGACTTGCTCCAGCCGGGTCTGAAGCAACGCCTGGCCGTCGCTCTGGAGCAACTCCGAACGCTTGAGCAGGATCCCCCATCGCCGGCCCAACGCCAGCAGGAGGTTGCCTTCGCCCACCCGATGTCCCACCCGTTGGTGGTACATCCCCACCAGTTGCTTGACCGCCGCCTTCTCGTCGCTGTCCAACTGATGCACCGCCTTCAAGAACCCGCCGCGGTACAGGTCGTTGAGCTTCTCGGCGTCGATGGAATCGTCCTTGTCCCCGTCCTTGGCCACGTGGGCGTTGCGCCGGGGGTCGCACACGATCAACTCCTCGGCACACCCGTGGAGGTTTCGGTACAGCCAGCCGGCCATCGACCCTTCCTCAAAGGCCACCCGCCGCGGGTGCGGCACCGACTCGATCAGCTTCCGCAACTGGGGAATGCCGGTCGATAAATGCTCCCGCCTCACCAGTTTCCCCCGCGCCGTCTTGATGCAGGCGTCGGTGGTTCGGCAGTGCGTGTCCATGGTGATAAAATACTCCGTACGCATGGGCTTCTCCTTTCGTTGTTGGTGGCTGCGTTCCGTTAAACACAGCATACCGCGGCGGCCGGAGAAGCCCCTCTGCTTCCTACATCTTCACGGATAAACGCAGATGAAGCTTTGATAGATCCCTCTCCCCTTGTGGGAGAGGGTAGGGTGAGGGGTGAAAGCTTTGGATCCGGTTGGCGAATAGACGCCAGTTGAATGCGTGGATCTCGCCCCTCACCCCGGCCCTCTCCCCTCCGGGGAGAGGGAGAAAAGAGGTTGCGGGGAGAGGGAACAGTCGAGGCTTTATCGGCGTGTATCGGCGTTCGGCGGCGGTTCCCAATTTTCTTGGCGGGAAAATGGCGTGAATTGTTCAGGTGATGGGGGAATCTGGCCGAAAGAAATGGAGGCTGATAATGCGCGAAGAGTGCAAAGGAACGGGTATGACTACCTTGCATGAAAAAGTGGCTACGCTGGTTTCACAGTGGCGGGGCTCGGACGCGAAGGATCAGTCGTTGCAACAGGAACGGCTGGTTACGGATCTGGTCGAACTGCTGCGCGCGGAGAAGGCCGCGAAGCAGGGGGAAAAGGCCATGCCGTATTGCGCGTTTTGCGTGCCGCGCCAACTGGACGGGATGATGAACATCCTGGCCGGCGGAAGACGGCGCATGGCGTCATAAAAGGGGAAGCCCGCGACCACGGGGCGTACGCGCCGACCTTCGGGCGGCGGCGAGCCGCGGGGGTGCGCACCAATCGATTGCGGGGGATTTTACTTGCCGGACATGGAGCCGATGGCGGATTCGTAGACTTCGACGCAGCGGCGGGCGGAGTCGGTCCAGCTCATGCGGCGAACCTCGAACGCGCCGTGCTGGCGAAGCGTGGTGGCCAGCGGGGGGTGCTTGAGCACGGCGATGATCTTGTTGGCCATCTCGTTGACGTCCCAGAAATCGACCTTCAAGGCGTGGCTCAGCACTTCGCTGACGCCGGACTGTTTGGAGATGATGACCGGGACGTCGTGGCTCATGGCTTCCAGGGGGGCGATGCCGAACGGTTCGGAAACCGAGGGCATGACGTACAAATCGGCCATCTTGAAGACGCGATCCACGTCGTTGCCGGGCAGAAAGCCGGTGAACAGCACCTTGTGTCCGATGCCCATGGAGGCGGCCAGTTCGATGGTCCGGCGGATCAGATCGCCCGAGCCGGCCATGACGAACTTGACGTTGTCCATGACCTCCAGCACTTTTTTGGCGGCGGCCAGGAAATATTCCGGGCCTTTCTGCATGGTGATTCGGCCGAGGAACAGGACGATTTTTTCGTCCCGGCGGATCTGGTATTTCTGGCTGTCGAAGGTGGAGCCGTTGCCGTTGGATTCGATGGCGTTGTAGACGACCTCGACTTTGTCGGGGTTGACGCCGTAGTGATGGGTGATGATCGCCTTGGTCAG
Organism: uncultured Phycisphaerales bacterium; assembly: GCA_963841305.1. Lineage (GTDB taxonomy): Bacteria > Planctomycetota > Phycisphaerae > Tepidisphaerales > Tepidisphaeraceae > CAWJBR01. The sequence goes on from CAWJBR010000002.1 coordinate 2,278,731, forward strand.
GTGGCTGACGGCGATGATCTTCATGGCCCCGTGCATGCCGCGGCGTTCGATGTCGTAGATGCGCTGGTTGACGTGGGTGCCGCTGCGGTCGAATTCGGTGGAGTGGACGTGGACGACCAGGGGGACGCCCTTGAGTGCGGCGACGGCCAGACCGGCGGGGAAGGTCATCCAGTCGTGGGCGTGGACGACTTCAAAGGTTTCGCCGCGGGCGACCTCGGCGGCCAAGGTGGCGTAACGCTGGATTTCGGTGAACATGTCCCCGGCGTAGTTTCCGGCAACGGAAGAGGCGGGGTGGCCGATGAACCCGGGGGTGGGGATATCGGCGACGGAGACGGGAGCGGCCTGGGCCGGTTGCGGTTGGAAGGTGGGAGCCTGAGGCGTCGTCTGCGGGGCTTGGGATAAAGTCGCTTGCGTGCGCACGGAGTAGTCGGCGGGTTTCTGGTAGGGGTTGGTCAGTTGGGCGTTGAGGGTTCGGAAGGAGACGTGCGGGAAGTCGCTGGGCCGGGCTTGGACGCCGGGCACGGCCAGGGGGGAGCCGGGATGCGGGCTGACCAGCCGGACGTGGGAAGAGAGGGGGGTGAGCACGGGGCGGGGGAGGACGAAGAGGATGTCTACGCCGACGCCGTTCATGGCCTTGGTCAGACCGTAGCAGGCGGTTCCAAGACCACCGCTGATGAAAGGAGGAAATTCCCAGCCAAGCATGAACACGCGCATACAAACGGCTCTTTTCTATGTGAGAAGGATTACCTTATGTTTTTTCATTGGGGGTTGTCAACATTTATATCGCAATTGCACCATATTATGTTTGTCCCGGCTGAAATTTTTCTCCGGACGCGCGTCCGGGTCGATTGAGGCTGGCGGACTTTCGGTTGCTGCGAATTGAGCAGGGCGGTAGAGTGATGGCCGTGATGAAAAGTTCCGCGTTGGCGCCCCGATTTATACCGGAAACCTGACGCCCCAGAGGCTCCCGCTGTCGTTGCGGGCGATGGCGCTGGGGGTGGCGGGCGTGTGTTTGTCGGTTCTGCTGGTGGCGGCGTGGCTTAAGCCCGATCTGGCCGGGGAAGAAACCCACCGGCAACTGGGTTTTGGACAGTGCCAGTTTCTGCAGACGACCGGATTGCCGTGCCCGAGTTGCGGGATGACCACCAGTTTTGCGTGGTTCGTTCGCGGGAACCTTGTGGCCAGCCTCTACGTCCAACCCATGGGGATGGTTTTGGCGATTTTGGCCGGGGTTGGTTTCTGGGTCGGGCTGTATGTGGCCTTGACCGGCCGGCCGGTGTACCGTTTGTTGCGAATGATTCCGCCCGTGTACCTCTGGGGCTTTTTGTTGGGTTGGGCGGTATTGGCCTGGGGGTGGAAGATTTTGATCCACCTGAACGGCTTGGATGGCTGGGGGCGGTAAGGTAACGGGATTGCGCGCTATGAAACGATGTGAAACGATTCTGGGGCGGCTGGGCATGGTCGCGGTGTTGCTGCTGGCCTTGGTATGTGCCGGATGTGCGATATTCGGGGCGGTGGCCAATGCCGTTCCGAAGTACGTGGATGCCCGCTACAAAGGATTGCAGAACCAGAAGGTGGCGGTGATGGTCTGGGCCGACAGGGGGGTTCGGACGGACTTTGCCTCGATTCAGGTGGACACGGCCGCGAGCATTCAAAAGAAGTTGAAGGACCGCATGGCCGACAAGGCCGAGGAACTCAAGGGGACGAATTTCCCTTGGGAAGCGAGGTCGGTGTATCGGTTTCAGGTGGATCATCCGGATATGGAAGCGTCGCCGCTGGTGGAGACGGCGCCGCGGATTTCGGGGATCACCCGGCTGATCTACATCGAGATCCAGAATTTTTCGACGCAATCGGAGGAGGCGCTGCAATTGTCGCGCGGGCAGATAACGGCCACAATCCGGGTGCTGGAGATTGCCGACGGCAAGGCAAAAATCGTTTACGAGGAGAGCGGTGTCGGGGCGGTGTTCCCGCCGAAGTCTCCGCCGGAGGGGCTGCCCAATGGCGATCCCTACCGCTTCTATCTGGGGACGATCGATCAGTTCTCGACGGAAGTGATGCATCGATTTGTCACCTATGAGGTGGAACAATGAAGGGCTTGCTGTTGCGATGCATGACGGGAGTTTTGCTGGCCGGAGGCTTGCTGGCGTTGGCGGGTTGTCAGGCCGCGGGGGCGGCGGCGTACGTGCTGAGCGGGCCGCCGGCCGTGTCGGCCCAGTTCGTCCCGGCCAAGGAGCCGACGCTGGTGTTGATCGAGGATTATTCCAACCCATCGCTGCACCAGACGGAGGCGGAGCAGATGACCCGCTGCGTCTGGCAGGACTTGAAGGCGCACGAGGCGGCGCCGCTGGTGGAGATGGAGAAGTTTCAGGAACTGAATGACAAGTCCGGCGCCAAGGTTCGGAAGATGACGATCCCGCAGATCGGGCAGGCGGTGGGAGCCAGGCAGGTGATTTACGTCAACATCCGCCGCTCCAGTGTGCAGGGCAACACGGGCGGGACGATTGCCGGCACGATGGATTTGCGCGTCCGCGTCGTGGACGTGCGGACGGGCGAGACGCGCTGGCCGGGCGATGCCGAGGAAGGCTATCCGGTCGTGGTGGAGACGCCGGTGGTGCTGCAAGGCGATGAAAACACCGAATGCTCCATGCGCGATCAGATGGTCCGCAGCGCGGGGATACAGGTTGCGCATCTGTTTTACGAGTGGAAGCCGGCGGAATAGGACGTGGCAAGCAACAGGAACGTTTGATAAAACCACGGAGGGAGAAGAGAATGATGAATTATGAATGATGAATGATGAAGGAGGAAGAAAACCAGCTTTTATTAACTGCTCTTCTTTCCACCTTCATCATTCATCATTCATCATTCTCTTCTCCTGGCGGTTCATTTTATTTAGAGCCTTTAAGATGGGTGGTGCAAATTCCAATGGCCCTTCGACTTACTCAAGTATGCAAGCGTTACATCGGCCCCGACGGCAGCGTCGTGCCCGTGGTAAACGTGGAGGAGTTGCGGATTGAAGACGGCAAGCAGGTGGCCCTGATCGGCTCCAGCGGTTCGGGAAAGACGACGCTGCTGCATTTAATTGCGGGGATTCTTGTTCCCGACAGCGGGCAGATCGTTTTTGAATTTCCCGATCAACCGGCGGTGGACGTTACGCGATTAAGCGAGCCGCAGCGGGACGTGTTCCGCGGGCGGAATATCGGGTATGTGTTTCAGACGCATCATTTGCTGCCGGGCTTGACGGCGATGGAGAACGTGCTGCTGGGGATGAGTTTCACCGGGCGGCGGCATGATGCGCGGTGGGCGAGGCAACTGCTGGAGCAGGTGGGGCTGGCGGATCGACTGCACTACAAGCCCGAGAAGCTTTCCGTCGGTCAGCAGCAGCGGGTGGCCGTGGCGCGGCGCTGGCCAACCGGCCGAAACTGGTGCTGGCCGATGAGCCGACCGGCGCGCTGGACCAGGCCAACGCCCAGCAGGTTCTGGATTTGATCCGCAATCTTTGCTCCGAGGTTTCCGCCAGTTTGCTTCTGGTCAGTCACGACATGGAGATTGCCCGCCAGCTTCCGCAGGTTCTGTCCCTTGCCCAGCTCAACGCGGGCGCGGCGCCCGAAGGCGCGGTTTCCAAAGAGGGTAATAATCTTCCGCCTGTGCGGCAGGTGGATTAACGAACAAAGGAAAAAGCCATGCAGAATTTCATGTTTAAGAATCCCACCGAAATTATTTTCGGCAAGGGAATGATTGGGCAAATCAGTTCGCGGGTGCCTCGCAATGTTCCGGTTCTGATGACCAGCGGCGGAGGGTCCATCAGGAAAAACGGGGTTTATGAGCAGGTGAAAGCGGCCTTGGCGGGACACGACGTGTTCGAGTTTGAAGGGATCGAGCCGAACCCGACTTACGAGACGTGCATGAAGGCCGTGGAGGTGGTGAAGCAGAAGGACGTCCAGTTTCTGCTGGCCGTGGGCGGTGGATCGGTCCTTGATGGAACCAAGTTCATCGCCGCCGCCGCCCGTTATCAGGGGAAGGATCCGTGGGAACTGTTGCAGACGGCGGGCAGCGGCATCCGGTCGGCCGTCCCGCTGGGATCGATTCTGACGTTGCCGGCGACGGGTTCGGAGGCCAACGGCAACGCGGTGATTTCCCGCAAGGCGACGTCGGAAAAACTGTATTTCGGTTCGATCCATACATTCCCGCAATTTTCCGTGCTGGACCCGGAGACAACGTTTTCGCTGCCGCCCAGGCAGGTGCGAAACGGGATCGTGGATGCGTTCGTCCACGTCATGGAACAGTACATGACCTATCCGGACGATGCGCCCCTCCAGGATCGGCTGGCGGAATCCATTCTCCAGACGCTGGTGGAAGTCGGCCCGAAGACCTTGGCCGATTTGCACGATTACCAGGCCCGCGCTTCTTTCATGTGGAGCGCGACGCTGGCGCTGAATACCCTGATCGGCTGCGGGGTGCCGCAGGATTGGTCCACCCACATGATCGGCCACGAGGTGACGGCTTTTTACGGGCCAGACCATGCCGAGACGCTGGCGGTGGTGTTGTTCGGGGTCTGGCGGCATCAGCTTAAACACAAGGAAGCGAAGCTGAAGCAGTACGGACAGCGTGTGTGTGGGGTGAAGACGGCCGAGGAGGCCATTGCGGCGACGGAGAAGTTCTTCCACTCGCTGGGCATGCCGACCCGGCTGAAGGATTACAAGATCGATGCCGAAGATGCGGCCCGGCGCGTGCAGGCGCGATTCGCCGAGCGAAAGTCGGTGTTTGGCGAGCATGGCGACATCACGCCTGAGGCGGTTGCGGCAATTTTGCGGTCCAGGGCCTGATTCGGCGGAGTGGCGGTATCATGAACTTTCTGCAACTGGTCATCAAACAGATGCGGCAGCGGTCGTTGTCCACGTCGCTGACGCTGCTGTCGGTGCTGCTGGGTGTGAGCCTGGCGGTGGCCATCATGGTTTTCAACCGCGAAGGGGAAAAGCTCTTCGGGCAAAGCGATTTCGGGTACGACCTGGTCATCGGGGCCAAGGGCTCGAAGTTGCAGCTTGTGCTCAACACGACGTACCACATGAGCATGAGCCCGGGAAATATTTCCTATGAGGTGTACGAGTCGTTGGCCGGGCGGTTTCCGGGAGCGGTTCGCTGGGCGGTGCCCATGGCGGTGGGGGATAATTACAAGGGATACCGGATCGTCGGGACCACGCCGCAGATTCTGCCGGTGGATGCGGCGGGTGAGCGGCTTGATGCGGGCAAGGTGTTTGAATACCGGCTGGATCGGACCTTTGAGCTGGCTCAGGGGCGGGCGTTCAAGCCCAAGACGTTTGAAGCGGTGATCGGCGATGAGGTGGCCCGCAAGACGGGGTTGAAACTGGGCGACAAGATCAAGGCCACTCACGGGCTGGTGAGCAATGATCTGGCCGCCGAGGACGAGCACGACGAGCGATGGACGGTCGTGGGCGTTCTCCAGCCGACGCGGACGGCTAACGACCGCGTCATCTTTATTCCTCTGGAAAGCTTTTACGCGATTCCCGCGCACGAGTCGGCCTTGGAGGCGATGGCGCAGTTGGAATCGGGGCGCAGCCGGCCACGGCGCCGGCCCATCATCATCACGATCACGAAGAAGCCTACGAACTGAACGGCGACGGTACGATTGAGCTGAAGCTGCCGAAAAAAGAGTGGAAGCTTTCGGCCGTCATGGTGCGCATGCGCGGGGCGTTTCAGAATCAGACCATCGCCTGGAGCTTGAACAACGGTTCGCAGGCCATGGCGGCCAATCCGGCATCGGAGATGCGGGAGTTTTTCAACACCTTCCTGCGCGGCAGCACGCAGTTGCTGCTGGTGGTGTCGCTGCTGGTGACGGTGGTGGCGGCGGTTTCGATTCTGGTGAGCATTTACAATTCGGTTTCCGCGCGTCGGAAGGAAATCGCCATCCTGCGGGCGTTGGGGGCGACGCGGCTGCGGGTGCTGGCGCTGATCTGCGCCGAGGCGGGATTGATCGGCCTGGCGGGGGGCGTGCTGGGGCTGGTGGTGGGGCATGCCTTGGCGGGGGCGGGATCGGCGTATCTTCAGGCTGTGCTCGGTGAAAATATCGGGTGGATGGCGGTGAGTTCTTGGGAATGGCTATACTTGGTCCTGGTGACGCTGCTGGCGGTGGCGGCGGGGTTGGTGCCGGCGCTCAAGGCGTATAGTACGCCGGTGGCGACGAGTTTGGTGGCGGGGTAGTGCGTAATGGGATGGTAAACGCGGCCCGCAAGCGGGCCGGCTAAACGAAAAGGAAGTGAATGCGTTTAGTTGTCGTGCTTGCCGTTTTGATGGGTGGCGTTGGCGTTTTGGCGCAGAGCACCCGGCCGGGGGACGAAGGGGCGGCGCTGCGGTTTCGCGCGGCGCAGGCGTTCAACCGGGGGGAGTATGATATCGCGCTGCCGATGTTGAAGAAGGTGGCGGCCGGGTTGAAGAATCAGCCGGAAAGGCTGGGGCCGATTGCGGAGCAGATCCGGGTTTGTGAGAAGAACCTGACGGTTCCGCTGGTCAGGTCGGCGGCGGTGGAGCGGTCGCGCACGCCGCATCCGGCGCCCAGGCCGGGTGAAGTCCTGGAGATGGATATCAAGGACTTGGGCAACTTTGAATACGACGCGGAAAAAGGCGGCCAGATTCCCGCGGACGTGCGACGGCTGACGGGCGCCCGCGTGCGATTGCGCGGGTATATGATCCCCATGGATCAGGCTGATAACATCACCCGCTTTGCATTGGTGCCGAGCTTGTTTTCCTGCTGCTACGGCCAACCGCCGCAGATTCAGCATACGGTGATGGTGAGCTGCAAGCCGACGGGCTACTCGCCTGATCCGGTGGTCGTGGAAGGGACGTTGAAAGTGGAAGAGCGCCGGGACGATGGGTATATCACCAGCATCTTTGAGGTGGCTGCAGGCGATGTAAAGGTGACGGATAAAAATTAAGAACCTTTGAACCGCCAAGACCGCCAAGATCGCCAAGGAAATTCAGGAGCGTGGTCGAAGATGACGACGGATTCGGCATTGAAGAGGACGGTTTTTCAGCGGATCAATTTCCGCATCATCGCTTTTGCGGCGGTGGTGCTGGGGTTGGTGGGGTTTCCGGTTTATCTATACGTGGATTCGATTTTGTCGGGGGGGGTTCATCAGCGGGGGGATCTGCTGGAAGTGGATCTGAAGGCAATGAGCAACTTTCCCTTCGATCAGGCCGACGGCACCCTCAATGATATTCCGCCTCAGTGGCGGGCGCTGGATGGGAAGCGGGTTCTGCTTTACGGGGAACAGTGGGTGCCGTACAGCGCCAGCCCGGAAATCAGCAGCTTTGATCTGGTGTATTCCATCACCAAGTGTTGTTTTAACGGGCCGCCGCAGGTGCAGCATTTTGTTCACTCGCGCACCCGGCCGGGCTTGAAGGTGGGGTATTTCAGCGGACTGGTGCGGATCGTCGGCGTTCTTCGCGTCAACGTGACGCGCGGCGAAGGCAAGGTGACCGGCGTGTACGAGCTGGACGTGGAGTCGGTCCAGCCGGTTGGATAAAGCGATAGGAATGTCCGCTGATTCAGGCGTGGGGGCTGTCAAAGCTCGGCCCTTCCTCGACGATAACCTGCTCGGCCTTGAGCAAGGCCCGGGTCTGATGGCTCAGGCCCGCCAGATGAAACTCGACTTCATAGGTGGTCATGGGCGCGAACCACGTGCTGCGGACGACTCCCACCAGCCCGCGGTTGAGGCTCAATTCGGGAACGTCCTGGATGAGGCGGACGTGATCGTCAATATGCGGCAAACGCATCGATTCCTCCGTGATCCCGCGAATAAATTCCCCGCCCGACGCCGACCGGCATGTTGGGATCACAATACATCTCGCCGTTGCTTCACGGCAAGGAAAAAATCCACGATTTGATGCTCTGATTTGCGGTGTGTTTTCCCGGGACGGTTTCCGCATATAAGATGTGTTCATGCGTGGCGCAACGATTCGGTTTCCCCAAGACCTGCTGGCCTGGTACGACCGCTGTCGGCGGGATTTGCCCTGGCGGTTGGGCGATCAGGCTCCGCCGGGCGCCCGGCTTGATCCGTATCACGTCCTGCTCAGCGAAGCCATGTTGCAGCAGACCCAGGTTGCGACGGTGGTGCCCTATTTCCGTCGATTTCTCGAGCGGTTGCCCACTTTGGCGGACTTGGCGGCGGCCGACGAACAGGCCGTTTTGCGGCTGTGGCAGGGGCTGGGATATTACTCGCGAGCCCGCAACCTTCACGCGGCGGCCAAGGCGGTGATGCGGGATTATCAAGGACAGATTCCCGCGACGGTGGAGCAGTTACGCAAACTGCCGGGCGTGGGTCGCTACACCGCCGGCGCGGTGGCGTCGATCGCGTTCGATCAGCGGGTTCCGATTGTGGACGGCAATGTCGCGCGGGTTGTATGCCGATTGGACCGTATCGAAACGGACCCGCGGCAGAAGCCGACGTTGGAACTTCTCTGGAAGCGGGCTGAGCAGTTGTTGCCGGGAAATCGGATCGGGGATTTCAATTCGGCCCTGATGGAACTGGGGGCGACGGTCTGTACACCTCGCTCGCCGGCGTGCGAGAGTTGTCCGGTGGCGCGGTACTGTCAGGCTTATGTGGATGGGGTGCAGGAGCGGCTGCCGCTGAAGGTGAGCCGCAAGGCGACTCCGCGGGAGCGGCGATGGACGATCTGCGTTTGTCATGACGATGCCTGGCTGATTGAGCAGCGTCCGGCCAAGGGGCGGTGGGCGGGGTTGTGGCAGTTTACGACTTTACCGGCCGGGACGGGGAAACCGGATGGGGAAACGGTCCAGGCCGAGTGGGGATTGCAAACCGAAAAGCTCGTCCATCTGGGCGTGATCGAGCATGCCTTGACGCACCGTCGCTATCGCTTTGACGTGTACCGGTGCCAGGTGCGCCGGCGGGGGAAGGCGTCCGGTTCGGTGGTGCGCAAATGGGTGAAACTGGCGGAGTTGGATCGGTATCCGCTGCCTCGCCCCCATCTGAGGATTGCGCAATTATTGCTGACGGAGCTTCATCAAGGATGAATCCAAAGCACCGGATGTACATCCGGTGCTCTAGGGTTCGACGGCGTTGAACTGTTCTTGAAGGGCGACGGTGAGTTGCTGAAAAACCAAGGGGATGGAGACGTTGGCGTCCAGGTACTGCTCTGCCCGCGTCAGGACGTCGATTGCGCCGCAGAGGGCTTCGTTGGCGTCGTTGTCGAAGCCCTCGTGCAGCCGGTCGCGAAACACGCCGGCGGCGATCCGCAGATAGAGCGACAAGCCTTCGCGCATCGCCTGGTCCTTGCTGGACAGCTCGTCGCGCTCGAGCTGTTTATCGGCATAGGCCTCGGCGGCGTTTTTGAACCACTCCGGCAAGTTCGGCGGCATCCGGCCGGAAAGCAGTTCGCCCATCTGATCGGAAATGGCCCGCGCGTTTTCGATCACCCCGTCCTCGATCCATTTCAGCGCCAAACCCAGCGAGCCTTCGGCAAACCGGGCGGCGTCTTCGGCCAGTGCCGGCTCGATCCCGCGTTTTTGCAATTCGCTGCGCACCCGCGTTGTTTCCAAGGCGGCGAATCGTACCGTCTGGCAGCGGCTGCGGATGGTCGGCAGCAGCAGGCCCGGCTGGTCCGTCAGCAGCACAATGAGCGTTCGCCCGGCGGGTTCTTCCAAGGTCTTGAGCATGCCGTTCTGTGCCTGCGCGTTCATGAGTTCGGCCTGTTCGATGACGAAGACCTTGCCGCGGTTCATCGTCGCCTTGCGGTTGGCCGGGTCGATGAGTTCCGGGCGGATGACATGCAGCGACAGGTCGATGCCCTTGGATTTGCCGGTCTTGTCGTGGTAGCGGATCAGCTCTTTGGTAATGACGTGGTAATCAGGATGATTCCCGGCGGCCATGATGGTGCAGCCGGGGCATTGCCCGCAGGGACAAGCGCCCTGGGGATTTTCGCACAGGAACAAGGCCGCCAGCGCCCGGGCCGTGGTGGCTTTGCCTACGCCGACGGGGCCGGCGAAGATCAAGCCGTGCGGCAGGCGGTCGGCTAGAAAGGTCTGCCGCAGCCAGTCAATGGCCTGGTCTTGTCCGAATATGGTGTCGAAAGTTTCCATCGGTCGCCTAAAGGGGATTGTAAGGCAAACCGAGCGCGATAAAAAAGGTGTGGTGTACAAAGGCCCGCGTCAGGCTGTCAGGCGCCCAGCAGCGCCGCCAGGGCTGTGAAGGCGATGACCGCCCATAGGGTGGCGGCACTGACGGCTACCAGAATGTCTTGGCTGGTCACGGGTTGCCTCTCGGCAGGGGTGACCAGAGAGGGGCGTTTCATGGTTTGCCGCGTGCAAGGGGTGTGCCGAGGGAGCCCATCGGTTGGAACCGACGGGCGTTGGAGGGGGGATTATTCGCTTCGCCGGGTGTGGCTTGGGGTTTCGCCGTGGCGAACCCAGACGGTTTTGATGTTCACGAATTCCCGGATTCCGGTCAGGGAGAGTTCGCGGCCGTAGCCGCTGTGTTTGACGCCTCCGAAGGGAAGGCGCGGGTCGGATTTCACCAGACCGTTGACGAAGACGGAGCCGGATTCGATTCTCGCGGCCAGTTGTTTGGCCAGGTCGATATTGCCGGTCCAGATGCTGGCGCCCAGGCCGTAGGGTGAGCGGTTGGCCAGTCGCACGGCTTCGTCGGGGTCGTCGGCCCGGATGACGGCCGCCACGGGGCCGAAGGTTTCTTCGTCGAAGGCCGCCATGCCCGGCCGGACGTCGCTCAGAACGGTGGGGGGGTAGTAATAGCCTTTGCCTTTGAATTTCAAGCCGCCCAGCAGCAGCTTGGCCCCGGCGGCCACCGAGCGGCGCACCTGGTCGTCCAGCGCCAAAAGCAGATCCTCCCGCGCTAAAGGACCGACGGCGACGGTGCGGTCCATCGGGTCGCCGACTTTCTGCTCGCCCATCGCCTGGACCATCGCCCGCTCGAAATCGCCGGCGATGCGACGATCGACGATAAACCGCTTGGCCGCGATGCAGCTTTGTCCGGCGTTGATGCACCGGGCGTGGGCGGCGGCACGGGCGGTTTGCGCAACGTCGGCGTCGGCCAAGACGATAAACGGATCGGAGCCGCCCAGTTCCAGCACGGTTTTCTTCAGCGCCTTGCCCGCTTCGGCGGCCACGGCCATTCCCGCCTTGTCGCTGCCGGTCAGGGTGACGGCGCGGATTGCCGGATGATGGATCAGCGAAGCGATGGTTTGCGAATCCACCAGCAGCGTGGCGAAGCAGCCGGCGGGGAATCCCGCCTCGCGGAAAATTCCTTCAATCGCCAGAGCCGTGCCCGGCACGTTGGAGGCATGTTTGAGGATGCCGACGTTTCCCGCCATCAGCGCCGGGGCGGCAAAGCGGAACACCTGCCAGAAGGGAAAGTTCCAAGGCATGATCGCCAGCACCGGCCCCAGCGGATCGTAGCGCACATAGCTGAGGTCGGCGTCCGAGCCGATGGTTTCGGGCGCCAGGAAATACTCCGCCCGGTCGGCGAAGAAATCGCAGGCGATAGCGCACTTTTCGATTTCCGCTTCCGCGGCCGTGACGGGCTTGCCCATCTCGCGGGTCATCAACGCGGCCAGTTCTTCTTTGCGGGCCCGCAGAACCGCAGCGGCCTTGTGCATGAGCAGGCCGCGTTGGGGCATGGGCACGGCGCGCCACTGCTCGAAAGCCTCTTCCGCCTGCCGGAGGGTTTGTTCGACGCGGGCCTGATCGTGCAGGGGGTATTCGCAAACCAATTCACCGGTGGCGGGGTTGATGACTTTCATCATGGCAAGGCTCCCTGATAGATCATATCTGATTCTAGCCAACACGCTTCAACTTTGTTTAGCCGGCCCGCAAGCGGACCCGCTAAACAAAGGGTGTTGCATTTTAATGCCTCGCTTGACGCTCCCCCCGCTAACGGATAGCTTGCCCATTCCATGCTCAAACATACGCCATTCTATGATTTTCACGTGTCGGCCGGCGCGAAGCTGGTGGACTTTGCCGGGTGGGAAATGCCCCTGATGTATCGCGGCATTGTCGAGGAGCACGAACAGACCCGCAAAAGCGGCTCGCTGTTCGACGTCTCCCACATGGGCCGGCTGCATTTTACCGGCAAGGAAGCGCCGGTATTCCTCAACCGCGTGGCCACACGCAACCTGGCCGATCAGGTCGTCGGCCAGAGCCGTTACAGCCTGATCTGCAACGCCGCCGGCGGGGTTCTCGATGACGTGATCATCAGCCGGGATCAGAAGAACTGGATTGTCGTCTGCAATGCCAGCAATCGCGAGAAGCTCATCCAGCATTTCCAGGCCCAGCGCCGGGCCATGGGGATGGATTTTGACATGGCCGACCAGACCGAAGCCACGGCCATGATCGCCATTCAAGGCCCGAAGGTGATCGATCGTTTGGGCGGCATGCTGCCGGTGGACCTCAAGTCGATGAAACGATACCACTTTGCCACGTCCAGCCTGATGGGATTGGTGAAATTCACGATCTTCCGCAGCGGTTACACCGGTGAGGACGGCGTGGAAATTGTGCTCCCGGCGAAGATGGCGGGCATGGCGGTGAAGATGCTGGCCGGGAAATTGGACAATCCCGATGCGACCATCAAGCCCGCCGGCCTGGGCGCTCGCGATACGTTGCGGCTGGAAGCGGGCATGCCGCTTTATGGCCACGAACTCGGCGAAAATATCGATCCGATCTCGGCCGGTCTGGGTTGGGCCGTGGATTTGAACAAGGAGTTTATCGGCGTCGAGGCGCTGCGGGCGATTGCCCAGCAAGGCCCGGCCAAAAAACTGGTGGGCCTGGAACTTACCGGCCGGCGTATCGCCCGCCAGGGAACCGCCATCATGGCCGGGAGTAATAAGGTCGGCGAAGTCACCAGCGGCACTTTCGCCCCGACGCTGCAAAAGAGTATTGCCATGGCTTACGTTGATGCCGCCCAAGCCGCCGAAGGCACCGAGCTTGTCGCGGATTTGAAAGGCACGATGGAGCCGGCCAAGGTCGTGAAGCTGCCGTTTTATAAGAAAAACTGATGATTGCCGATTTGCAATTGGCAATTTGCAATTGAAAAGTCGGCGGTGTTCGCCCCTTCAATTGCAAATCGGCAATTGCAAATTGCAAATTCGAGGAGCTTATGCCCGTCCCTATTGATCGTCGTTATCTGGAAACCCACGAATGGCACTTGCCCGAGGGCGATACGGTGACCATCGGCATCACGCAGATTGCGGCCGATGAACTGACCGACATCACCTTCGTGCAACTGCCCAAGGTCGGGCAGGCCGTGCAGGCCAACAAGCCGTTTGGCGAGATCGAGTCGGTCAAGGCCACCAGCGACCTTTACAGCGGCGTCAGCGGCACCGTCGTGGCCGTCAACGACGAACTGAACACCAACCCCGGCCTGGTCAATAAAGACCCTTATGTCGCCGGCTGGATGGTCAAGATCAAGGTGACGAAGCCCGCCGAGCTGAATACACTTCTCAGCGGCGAAGAGTATCAGAAGAAGACGGGACATTGAAAGATTTGCAATTTGCGATTTGCAATTTGCAATTGAAAACCAGGCGGAGTTGTTTCTTCAATTGCAAATTGCAAATTGGCATTTGCAAATATCACCATGGACTACGTTCAAATCACCGGCAAACAGCGTGACGAGATGCTCAGGGCGGTGGGGGCCGCGAGCATGGAGGATCTTCTTAAGCAGGTTCCGGCGGAACTGCGGCTCAAGCATCCGCTGAACCTGCCGGCCGGGCTCGATGAGATGACCCTGCGCGATCATTTGGGCAAGCTGGCGGGGAGCAACGCCCCGGCCTCGCAGAAGGTGTGTTTCCTGGGGGCGGGGGCGTATGACCATTTCATTCCCAGTGTTGTCGATTTTCTGGCGATGAAGGCCGAGTTCCTTACGGCCTATACGCCTTACCAGGCCGAAGCCTCGCAAGGGGCATTGCAGGCGTTCTTCGAGTTTCAGACCATGGTCTGCCAGCTTACCGGCATGGACGTGGCCAACGCCTCGCTGTATGAGGGAGCTACCGCCCTGGCCGAGGCGGCGCTGATGGCGCTGAACGTGACCGGCAAACGACAGATCCTCGTTTCCCAAGGCATTCATCCGCATTACCGGCAGGTGCTCAAGACGTATCTTTCGGACCTGCCGGCCCAGTACGTCGAGCTGCCGCTGAAAAACGGGGTGACGGATGTTCAGAGCCTCGAAGCCAATCTGGACATGGACACCGCGGCCGTCCTGGTTCAGTCGCCCAATTTTCTGGGGCATCTGGAATGGGTGGAAACCATTGCCAAGTTCGCCCACGCCAACCAGTCGCTGTGTGTGCAGGCGTTCAACCCGCTGAGCCTGGGGATCGTGAAACATCCGGGGGAGATGGACGTGGACATTGCCGTCGGCGAAGGTCAGCCTTTGGGCATTCCGCTCCAGTTTGGCGGGCCGTATCTGGGGCTCTTCGCCTGCAAGGCTCAATACATGCGCAAGATGCCCGGCCGGCTGGTCGGGCAGACCGTGGATCAGGATGGCAAGCGGGCGTTTTGCCTGACGCTGCAAACCCGCGAGCAGCACATCCGCCGGGAGAAGGCCACCAGCAACGTCTGCACCAACCAGGGCCTGCTGGCCCTTCGCGCCAGCGTCTACATGGCCGCCCTGGGGCCTGTAGGACTTCGCGAAACCGCGCAGCTTTGCCACAACAAGGCCGCCTACCTGGCCCAGCGACTCAAGGCCGCCGGGTTGTCTCTTTGCTATCAGCAGCCGTTTTTCAATGAACTGCTGGTGAAATTGAACCGCCCGGTAAAGGACGTGATGGCAGACGCGGCCCAGGCCGGCGTTCTGGCCGGCTACGCGGTCGGGCAGGACTACCCGCAGCTTGAGGATTGCCTGCTGGTGGCCGTCACCGAAAAACGCACCAAAACGGAGATTGATCGGTTGGTTGAAATCTTAGGCGCCAGATGAACTGCGGAAAAAGACGAAATTGAACCGCCAAGAGCGCAACAGCGCCAAGACAAGAGAAGTCAGAATGATGAATGATGAACGATGAAGGTGGAAAGAAGAGCAGTTTACATAACAGCTTGCTTCCTTCTTCATCATTCATAATTCATCGTTCATCATTCTCTTCTCTTGGCGGCCTTGGCGGTTCAATAAAATCTTTTGAAGCCGATAGTGCCTCCGTGGTGAAAACGAGACGATCATGAGCATCAACGAAAAACTTCTTTTTGAGATTTCCACCCCCGGCGCTCGCGCGACGGATGTGCCGGCCTCGGACGTGCCGGCGGTTGAGCTGGATCCGGTGTTTGCCTCGTTCACCGAGCCGCTTTTACCGCAGGTCGGCCAGCTTGATCTGGTCCGGCATTACACGCACCTGAGCCACCGCAATTTCTCCGTGGATGACAATTTCTATCCGCTGGGCTCGTGTACGATGAAGTATAACCCCAAGGTCAACGAATGGGCCGCGGGCTTGGGCGGGTTTGCCGACCTGCATCCCATGCAGAGCGAGCAGGACAGCCAGGGGGCGCTGGCGCTGCTCTATCACCTGCGATTGTTTTTGCAGGAAATCTCCGGGTTGGATGAAGTCAGCCTGCAACCTTGTGCCGGGGCGCATGGCGAATGGACGGCGCTGAAAGTCATCCGCGCCTATTTCAAGGACCACAACCAGCCCAAGCGGCATATCGTTCTGGCCCCCGACACCGCCCACGGCACCAACCCCGCCAGTTGCGCCATGTGCGGCGCCAACGTCATCACCATCAAGAGCCGCCCCGACGGCCTGACCGACCTGGAAGACCTCAAGGCCCATCTCAGCGACGAGGTGGCCGCCATCATGGTCACCAACCCCAACACCGTCGGCAAGTTCGACGCCCACATCGCCCAGATGGCCAAGATGGTTCACGACGCCGGCGCTTTTCTGTATCTCGACGGCGCCAACATGAACGCCATCCTCGGCATCACCCGTCCCGGTGATTTCGGCGCGGACGTCATGCACTTCAACACGCACAAGACCTTCTCCACCCCCCATGGCTGCGGCGGCCCGGGCGCCGGTCCTATCGCCGTCCGCAAATGCCTGGCCCCTTACCTGCCCGTTCCCCAGGTTGTCAAAAAGGGGGAAACGTACCATTTCGACCACAACTATCCCAAGTCCATCGGCAAGGTCCGCTCTTTCTGGGGTCAATTCAACGTCCTGACCCGCGCTTACGCCTACATCCGTGCCTGCGGCCCCGATGGCCTGCGCAATGCCTCCGAAACCGCCATTCTTGCCGCCAACTATATCGCCCAGCGCATCAAGGACGTTTACGCCCTGCCCTTCGGCCCCGAACCCGGCCAGCCCATGGCCGCCAACCCCTGTGCGCATGAGTTCATCACCGTTCCCCGCGAGATCATCGACCGCGGCGTAAGCATCATGGACCTGGCCAAGAGCCTCATCGACCGCGGCTATCATCCGCCGACGGTACACTTCCCCGTCCACGATTGCCTGATGATCGAGCCAACCGAAACCGAGAGCAAAGCCACGCTCGATGCCTTTGCCGACACGCTGCTGGAACTGGCCGAGCAGAGCGAAAAGGACGTCGAGCCCCTGAAGCAGGCTCCCGTCCGAACCCCGGTTTGCCGTTTGGACGAAGTCGCCGCCGCCCGCAAACCCGTGCTGACCTGGAATCCTGCGTTGGGATAAACAGTTACCTTATTGATGGTCATCTTGCTCTTCGCGTCCCCAAAAAAGGAATAGTTCCCCGCGCTCAAAGCCCCGGATGTACATCCGGGGCTCTGGGATCTCCATCACGCCTTCCCTCGCCACCCACTTCTCAGCATCGCTTGCGGTTTCGCGAATCAGCCCCCTCTGTCTCGCCGCTTTCCCGGAGCTTGTTTCAAGCCACACTTTTTACTTTTCCCTGATTCGATTACCCTACCCGGCGGTGAAAGTCGCACTGGTCATTCTCCATGCCGATCCCGCACGCGGCGGGGCGGAGCGTTATACGGTTGATCTGGCCTGCGCCTTGGCCGGGCGGGGGCATGAGGTTTCGCTTTTGGCCAGCACCTTCGCCAGCGACATCCCGGCCGAGCAGCAAGTTCCCCTTGCGGGCGCCAGCGGCATATCCCGGTTGGGGCGGTATCTTCGCTTTCTGGATTCGCTCGATGCGCACCTGACGACTACCCGTTATGACGTGGTCCATGCGATGCTGCCGGTTCGGCGCTGCGACGTATATCACCCGCATGCGGGCTTGGCCGTCGATGCGGTGCAGACGGGCCATCTCAAGCACGGCAGGGGAGTGGCGGCCGCGTTGTCGCGATTGGCCAATCGTCTTAACCGCAAGCGGCAGCGGTTTGCGCGGGTCGAGCGAGAGCTTTTAAACGGGGAAAAACCGCCGGTCGTGCTTTGTCTTTCGGATTACGTCAAAGGCACGATTGTCCGGCATTTCCCGGCACTGCCCCAGGATCGTCTGGCCACGCTTTTCAATGCGGTGGACCTGAATCGCTTCGATCCGGCGTGTCATCCCGAAGCCGCTTTGGCCGTGCGCAGCCGATTCAACGTTGCCGCCGATCGCGTCGTCGCGCTGATGATCGCACAGGACTATCGGCGCAAGGGGTTGCCGGAAGCGATGCAGGCCCTGGCGGGTTTGAACGATCCGCGGTTGGTTCTTCTGGTCGTAGGCAAGCAGGACCCGCGTCCGTATCAGCATCTGGCGGCAAAGCTCAAGGTGGGCGGCCGCGTCGTGTTTGCCGGGCCGACGGCCGATCCGCGTCCCTTCTATCAGGCGGCCGACTTCTTTGTCCTTCCCACCCGGCACGATCCGTGCAGCCTGGTTGTGCTGGAGGCATTGGCGATGGGATTGCCCGTCATCAGCACCCGATTCAACGGAGCCTGCGAGATCATGACCGAAGGGCGGCACGGTTTTGTACTTTCCGATCCCCGGGACGTCGGTGCATTGGCCCAGGCGATGGGTCGTTTGCTTGATGGGGACGCCCGCCGATCCATGCGGCAAGCCTGTCTGGACTTTCGCCCGGCTTTATCCTATGAATTGCACGTCGAGAGGCTATTGCGGATATACCAATCCCTATGAATCCGTCTTCAAATTCCGATGAATCCGCCGTGATGCAGCCTGCTCCTGATGGCAGCGCCGTTCAGGATGGGACGCGTCCGGATTCCTATTACAGCGCCGAGCGGCGTGAGATTGCCGATCTGGTTCCCGCCACGAGCCGCCGCGTTCTGGAGATCGGCTGCGGGGAAGGTTGTCTGGGGCAACTGCTCCGTTCCCGGGGGCACTACGTTGCCGGGGTGGAGCTGGTGCCTGCCGTTGCCGACAAGGCCAGGGCCTGCCTCGACGAGGTTTTTTGCGGCAACGTCGAACGCGCCCAGCTTCCCTGGGGGGCCGACCGCTTTGACGTCATCATCATGGCCGACGTTTTGGAGCACCTGGTTGATCCCTGGGCGGCCTTGCAGAAGCTCACGGCGATGCTCTCGCCCGGGGGGCGGGTCATCGCCAGCATTCCCAACGTGCAGAACCACCGGATCATCAAGAACCTCATCCGCGGGCGGTGGGAGTACGCCGATTCGGGGTTGATGGACGTCGGGCACCTGCGATTCTTCACCTGGCGGCAGATCGTTCGCACTTTTGAACAAGCCGGCCTTCAGGTGGTTTACCGCCGATGTTTGTACAACCGCTCGCTGAAGCGCCGAATCATGCTTGCCTTGAGTTTGGGCCGGATTGAACCGTTTCTGACCCGCCAGTACCTCGTGGTCGGACAAAAGCAGAGCCCCGCGCGGCAAGGTGACCTTTGAGCCAGCCTCCCGATCTCTCGATCTGCATCGTCAACTGGAACGGCCGGGAGATGCTCCGCAACCTGCTGGCCTCCATCGAGGCCACGCGCGAGGGTTTGAATTGCGAGATCGTCGTGGCCGACAACGCCTCGGCCGACGGTTCGGCCGACATGGTTGCCGCGAATTTTCCGCAGGTGAAGCTGATTCGCAATTCGCAGAACCTGGGCTTTGCCCGCGGCAACAACCAGGCCGCCGCCCTGGCCGCCGGGCGGTTGTTGTTGTTTCTCAACAACGACACCGTCGTTTTGCCGGGCGCGATGCGGACGTTGGTGCGGTTTCTGGACGAACGTCCCGACGTGGCGGCCGTTGGTCCTCGGCTGATCGGCTCCGACGGCAAGCCCCAGTGGACCGGGCGCAGTCTTCCCACGCTCAAGGCGCTGCTGCATCAGGTGATGCTGATTAAATGGACCGGCCTGTTCAAGTCCGCCTACCGGCGTTACCGCAAGGGGAATTTTCATCCCGATCAGAGCGGCCCCATCGAGCAACTGGCCGCTGCCGCCTTGCTCGTTCGCGCGGAACACAACGCCGGATGTGGCGGCTGGGACGAAGGATTTCTTTTCGGCGTGGAAGACGTGGACTATTGCGCCCGGCTGTCCCGCTTCGGTTCCATTTACTATCTGACCGAGGCGGGCATTCATCATCTTGGCCGGATCAGCTCACGGGCCAACCGCTCCTTTGTCTACCGTGGTTATGAGTGCGGGTATGCCCGCTATCTGGGCAAGCGCCATGGGTGTCTGGCTTCTCTGGTTTACAAAACGCTGGTCACCTTGGATATGCCGCTGCGGATCGGCGTTTTGGGGTTGCAAACGCTGTGGGCTTGGGTTTGTATCAAGCCCGAACGCGTCCGGCATCATGGCCGGCGGTTGAGCGCGGCCGCCGGGTTCTTTTTTTGTGATTTGCCCCGGTTTTGGCGCGCCTGATTTTTGTGGGGCGCCAAGCGTTGCCTTGCGGGCGGCGGCGAAACGGGGTTAACGAGACTTTATAAAATGTCCTACTTCGTACACGCTGCCGAAGACGGCGGGCGTGCTTTTCATCTGCCGGATGCGCACGGTTAGAAGCGACTGGGCGGCGGCTTGGGCGACGTCTTTTTCTGTTGAGAAGTGGTGCTGGCGGATGTCGAAGCCCAGCATGCGGAACATGAAGACCATCAGCGGCCGCTCGATGGGCACGCCGTAGACCACTTGTCCGCCGGGCTTGAGCACCCGCCGGATTTCCGCAAAGGCCCGGAGCTGGTCCTGGGGCTTGAGGTGTTCGAGGATGCTGATGAGCAGCACCGTGTCGAAGGTGTCGTTCTCGTAGGGCAGGTCCAGCACGTTGCCGTTGCGCAGGTGCGTGGGGATTTGGCGCCGGGTGAATGCCTGCTGCACGGCCTGGGCGTCAGCCTCCAGGTCGATGCCGTGGATTTCGCGGTATTTCTCGCGCAGGTTCAGGAAGCTCAAGCCTGAGCCGAAGCCGACTTCCAGGATTTTTTCGCCGCCGGCGCATTCTTCCAGGCACATTTCCACCCGCCGGCGGTACATCCGCCCGAGTACAGGCCAGTGATAATAGCGGATGGGATCGCGGCCGCGGTCCACGCCGACGTATTCGTGGGGCTTCAGCAGTTTCAGACGGTTGGTTGATGGGTTCATGAATTTACCCGCAAAAGGTTTTGGTTTAGTTCACCACGGAGGCACGGAGACACGGAGGCGCTATCGACTCCAAGTGCTTTTCGCAAAGCCGCAGTTTAAATTTCTTTTCAAGAAGGGATTTGCCAAATTTCGTTCCTTAACAAGTTGGCCTCCGTGCCTCCGTGGTTGTTAGACGCACTGGTTCGTTAATACGATTTTAGCGAACATGCCCGTTTGTCTGCGCCACGGCCGGGCCAAGCGTTCGGCAGCCCGCCAGAGGGGGTAGCTGAATCCCGGCATCAATGTTCGCATCGATACTCCGCCCGAGACCAGGTAGGACAGGGGCATGAACGGCTCGACGAGGTCGATCCGCCACTGCGGGAACTTTTGCTCGAATATCGTCCGATCCCGCTCGAAGAGGATCCAGGGCATCGCGCCATTGGCGCCGGAGAGGGGGCCGCTGGTGGGGATTTCCCATGCGGCGGATTTCGGGTCGAAGGGCTCGTGGTGAAGATGTCGGAAGACCCGGCGAGACCATTGTGTTACCCAGGGCTCGATAAGCACGATGCGCCCGCCGGCGCGGACGCACCGCCCGGCTTCGGTGAAAAAGTCTTTTGGCCGGGGGATGTGGTGCAGCACGTCGGTCATGACGATCGCCCGCAGCGATGAGTTCGGGAAGGGCAATCGCTGGCCGTCGAGCACCAGGCGGATTCCCGCGACGGGGAACACTTCTGATGTGATCAGATTTGGGACGTACTCATCCAGGAAACCGGCTCCCGAGCCCAATTCGAGTACGGGGTCTGAGCCAGCGGGCAGGCTTGCGGCGATCCATCGATACCACTCATCGTACAACCGGCGCAGGAAGGGTTTTTCGCGGATGATCCGCCGGCGCAGGGCGGTGGTTTGCGGGTCGTCCAGGTCCATCCCGCGCGTCAGCGGATGGGCGAGCAGGCGTTTGAGGATTCCGGCGCACGAGGGGGTCATACGAATTTCAACCGCCGGGCGGCAAAGGCGCACATCCGCAGCAGCAGCAGGCCGTGTTTCCAGCGGCTGATGTTGGTGGCCCCGTAGGTGCGCTGGCGGTAGCGGATGGGCAGGTCCACGATCCGGAGGCTCAACTTGGCGGCGCCGAAGAGCAGGTCGAAATCGCCGAAGGGGTCAAAGTCGCCGAAGTAGGCGCGGTTTGCCGCCAGCCGGCGGTAGTCCTCGCGCCATAGCACCTTGGTCCCGCAGAGCGTGTCTTTCACGCTCTGGCCCAGCAGCCAGGTGAACGCCATGCTGAAAAATTTGTTGCCCAGGAGGTTGGCGAAGCGCATGGCCTGGTCTTCCATCGGGTAGACCAGCCGCACGCCGTTGATGAACTCGCCTTTGCCGTCGCGCAGGGCCTGGTAGAATTTGGGCAGGTCTTCGGGGGCCACCGTCAGGTCGGCGTCGAGGATCATGAAGATGTCGCCCGTGGCCACGTCGTAGCCGGCGCGGACGGCGTCGCCCTTGCCCCGGCCCGGCTGCTTGAGCAGCTTGCAGGTGCGCTGCGGATGGGCCGGGATGGCCCGCTGAATGGCTCCGTAGGTGTCGTCGGTGGAATTGCCTTCGACGAAGACGATTTCCGTTCCCCCGCCCATCTCCGGCACCCGCTGGAGAATCTGCTCGATGTTCCCCTCTTCGTTCCGCGCCGGCACGATGACCGATACGCGCGGCTCGGGGTCCGCGGACGGCTTTGCCGCCGGCCGGGCCACCATGAAATTGGTCAGCGCCATAAACCGGAACGGGGACAACTTGACCAGCCAGCGGTTGCACAGCGGCGCGACCAGCGGCGTTGCCACCGGCCAGAGCACCTCCTGCCACGCCCGCATGGACTCAAAGCCGGTCAGGTGCAGCAGGTTGGCCACGTCTTCCCGCGTCATCCAGTTCTGGTGCAGGGTCGGCTTGGCCAGGCCCAGACGTTCGGCCAGCCCCAGCGGGCCTTCCCACAGGTGGCTGTAAAAGTTGAGGATTACCCGCGTGCGCGGCGTACAAAGCCGCTGCACCTGCTCCAGCACTTCCTGCACGTTCCACAGGTCGTTGATCAGGTCCGAAAGGATGATGAAGTCGAAATTTTCTTCCATCGCCAGCGTGTGGGCGTCGGCCAGCTCGAAACGGATTTCCGGATGGCGTTTCCGGGCGCGTTCGATCATGGCCGGAGAGAAATCCACGCCCACGCCCACCGCCGGCCGCAGCGATGCCAGCAGATCGCCGCAGGAGCAGCCCAGTTCCAGCACGCGCGACCCCGGCGGGATCAGAAAGCCGTACACCTGCGCCAGCCGTTGGCGGTAGTACCCGCCCAGGCCCTTCCGCTTGTCGCGCAGTTCCGCCAGATCGTCCCAATGCTTTACGCGATCGGCGATGTATCGGTCTCTGGCGGCGTCCGTGTTGATAGGGGGTGGAGCAATGCTCATATTCAAACCAGGTAGTAACGAGTGATAATAGCGTAAACAATATACAGGCACGAGCCCACCGACCAAAGCGTCATCATCCAGGGTCGCGGCCGCCAAGCGTCTTCTTTGACCACGCCGGGGATGTGGAACATCGCCATCGCCAACGGCATGATCGGCACCATGTACCGCCCCTGAAGTCCGGAGATGTTGTGGTTTCCCACCTTCGTGAATGTCAGATAGACCAGCGTGAAGACCGAGAGCCAGGCCAGCACCGCCGCGCCCCCGATCAGCAGTTTTTGCCATCCGGCGATGCGGGGGCCGCGCCGGCCGTGCAGGACCGTGACCGCGATCAGCACGCCGTAGTATGCGAAGACGAACCCGCGTGACAGCCGCGTGTCAAACCACCCCAGTTTCCCCACGATGGAGCAGATGAACGCCATCGACAGGGCCCCGAAGTTTCGCAGGATCGATTCCAGCGGGTGACCGAGCATGTATGCCGCCTGCGCTTTGGCGTTGACGCCTTCCGCCTGATAGCTGTCGTTCAGACCATTGCCCGACAGCCACCACGCAATCCCCGGCAGCAGGCACAGGCTCCAGAAGACGAGCAGCGTGGCCGTCCACCGCCATCGCGATCCGAAGCGTTTGGCCGGCGTCAGCGCCAGCAGGAGCAGCAGGGGGGTATAAGCCGGTTTGACCAGCGACATCGCCATTCCCAGCGGCAGCATCCACGCCAGCGAAGACGTTCGCAGCTTCGGTTCGGATTCGTTCATCGCCAACCGCAGCATCGCCGCAAAGCAGAGGAACGCCAGGGCATTCGTCGTCGCATCCGCCGACAATGACGCGGCCTGTGCCAGCGACATCGGCATCACCGCCAGCAGCATCAAAGTCCACTTCATCAGCGGGATCAAACGAATCGCCCAATAAACGCACACGCTCCAGGCCAGCAGGTTCGCCAGTCGCCCCAGATACAGCGTTCCCAGCGGCGAAAGTCCGATCATTCGTCCCAGGCCGATCCCCGCGCTTTGCGGCAGATACATCAGCGGCGAATACCACGCAACCGAGGAATAGGACACGAACATGCGGTCTTCAGCCCGCATCGGCAGCCGGAGGCACTGCCAGACCCGCCGTACGTCCTGCTTCTTGTCCGGGTGGAACGGGATGTCCTGCGATACGCCCTCGGCCGTTTTCACCAGGCTGATCGGTAGATAGCCTCCCAGTTCCTTACCCTCGCGCACCGCCCGGAAATGGCCCTGCGAAACGTCGAAGCTTCGATAAAAGTGCGCATATTCGTCAGGCGCCTGGAATGGGGGGATCAATAGAGCGAACACCAGTCCGAACGCCCAGCCGATCCACAACGCCGCCCGCTGCGGCGAAAGTCCTTCCCGGGATGTTTCCACCGTGTCGAGCAGGCTGGTATGGGATGGATACGTCATAGGGCGGCCGGATTCTATAAGGATCACCAAACCCGCACAAGCAGGCATGCCCGCTTACGCTTCGAGCAATTCCGCCCACACGCAGGCGGCCCGCTCCAGCGAATAATCGCTTTCCACCAATCTGCGTCCCGCCAGCCCCATGCGCGGCGCAACGCCGCGTCGTTGGCCAGGGCGGCAATCGCCTCCGGCCAATCCTCCGGACGTTGGGGCAAAAAGCCCGTCTCCCCGTCGCGCACCAGTTCCGCATTCGCGCCCACCGGCGAGGCGATCACCGGCAAGCCCGCGGCCATGTACTGCAAAATCTTGAACCCGCATTTGCCCAGCGTCCACGGGTCCGTCGGCGTGGGGGCGATTCCGATGCATCCCCGGCACAAGGCCGCCGCCTCGCCCTCGGCGGACCAGGGGATGTGTTCCACGGATACCTTCCGCGACCGCACCGTTGCGTCGGCGATGGTAATCAGCTCCAGGCCCGCTACCCGCTCCGCGGCCTGTTCCAGCGCGGGCAGGCATTCCTGCAAGTACGGCAGCGTCGAGCGTGATCCGATCCACACCAGCCGCAGCGCGTCGTCCGCCGAGTGTGCCTTGACCTGGTACCGATCCGGATCAACCACCGTCGGCAGCACCGTCGTGGCGCACCCTTCCTTTGCGAAGACGTCGGCCAGATATTGGTTTCCCGCCACCACATGGTCCAGCACCGCCGCCGTTCCATGGAACCGCCGGGTGGTGCGCCATCGGGAATACCACCCCACTTTTTTGTTGTGGTACATGACCGCGTCATCCACGTCGTAGAGGATGCGCCGGGCCGAGGCCCGCAGCAGCTTTGCGTCGCCCGCGTCCAGCAGTTTGCGTTGCAGCAGCACCGCGTGATAGCCCCCGGCCTGCCGCAACAGCCCCCGGCGTTTCAGCCAGGATTTGGGCCTGACGCGCACGTCGAGGTCGAATCCCTTGTCGGCCAGTCGTCGGATCAACGCCGCCACGCGCAGGCGGTACGACGCCTGCTGAAGGTTGTTGGTGATGACCAGTATCCGCTTCAAGCCCGATCCGTCCTAAAACTCCCCGCGGCCGACAGTATATCCCAACGCGTACCGAAGCGAAGAACCCGTGCCGCCTTGATTTGGGAAGGGTTGATTCGCCCGCCCGGATTTTTGCCCCGGGGGACTTGATCTGCCCGTTGCGGGGCGGGAATAATTATCATTCGTGGCGTTGCAACTTCGTTGGAGCTGGCGCGTGCTAGAAGAGAAGGCGGATAACTTCGCGGCGGACGGTGTGCCGGACGGGCTGTTTGAAAAGGCCGTCCGCGAGCACGCCGGGCGGCTGTTGACCGTGGCCCGGGCCATCGTGGGCACGCGGGCCTCGGCCGAGGACGTGTTACAGCAGGCGTTGGCGAATTTGTATCAGCACCGCGCTCGCTACGATTGGCGCGATGCGGGGGGGCTGCTTCGGCGGGCCGTGGTAAACGAGGCGCTGCGGATTCTTCGCCAGCCGCGGATGACTTCGGTTGTCGAGGATCATCCGGGCCGGGAAACCGGGCCTTTGTCGGACCTGGTGTCGCAGGAGACGGTCGCCCAGGTCCGCCGGGCGATTGCCCGATTGCCGGAGAATTTCCGGACGGCCTTGGTGTTGTGCGAGTACGAGAACCTGTCGTACGCCGAGATCGCCCAGACGCTGAATGCGTCTGTGCCGCAGGTGAAGACTTGGATTTATCGCGCCCGCCGGCAACTGGCGGAGATGCTTAAGGATTATGAAAAGGCCGGGCGGCAGGCGCCCGCCCGCAAAACAACCGATGGCGTCTAGCCCGACGGAATTTTTATGGAACCGGCCGAAACCGATCTGGAACTGTTGGAAGCCTACCTCGACGGCGAATTGCCGCCCGAGCAGCTTGGCCAACTAAGGCTGCGCCTGGCCGCCGAGCCGGTTCTTATCGCGGCCCTGGATCAGCTCCGTTCCCAACGGGCTTTGCGGATGCAGGTCTGGCGACAGATGGAGCCGGAAACGTCTGTGGCCGAGGACGTTTTGTCGCGCCTGCATGCATCTTCGTCCCGGCCTGTTCGCTCTCGTTCCTGGCGGGTTGTGCAATACATCTCTGCCGCTGCCGCGTGTATCGTTGTTGGGTTTACCGTCGGTTGGATCGGTCGAGGCCGCACCCCGGTTCCCGCTGATATGGCAGGCACAAGCGTTAACCCCGGCGGGATGCAGTTTGTCAACCAGTCTGCCGCTCCTCGTTTCGCGGCCCCCGGCAGTTACCAAGTGGTTGTTACCGACGATGCCGGTCATCCGGTGGCCGTCAGGAAGTTCAACAGCCTTGAGGACGCCCGCCGGTTTATTGACCAATCCCAGCCGTGAATCAAACGCGTTGGAACCGCCGATAAAAGAAACAGCTATTCTTATCGGCGTGTATCGGCGTTCATCGGCGGTTCCAATTTTTACTTAGCCGTAACGTATTCAATTTGCTGAATCGGCGGCACCAGGCCGGCCGTTGCGCCTTCGCGGAGCAGGCGGGTGATCGCTTCTTTCCCGCGCGGGCCGTAGTCCAAGGTCCAGTGGTTGACATACATCCCCACGAACCGGTCGGCTAAATTGCGGTCCAGATCGCGCCCGAATTGCAGGGCGTACTCCACGGCTTCCTGGCGATGATCCAGGCTGTACTGGATGGATTGCTTGATGATATCGGTGACTTCCTGCATGACCTGCGGCCCCAAGTCCTTGCGGATGCAGTTGCCGCCCAGCGGCAGAGGCAGCCGGGTTCTTTCGTGCCACCATACGCCCAGGTCCGTCAATAGATGCAGGCCCAGTTGCTTGTAGGTCAGTTGCCCTTCGTGAATGATCAATCCCGCATCGGCCTTGCCGTCCTGAACGTATTTGGGGATTTCGTCAAAGGGGACTACTTCGTAGCAAAAGGCCGCGTCCTGGCCTTTGACTCCGGCTTTGCCCAGACACAACTGCAAGGCCAGGAAGGCCGTAGTGAGCTTGCCGGGGATGGCGATGGTTTTGCCGTGCAGGCTGGTGAGCGGCATGGGCTGGCGGGCGACGACCATCGGCCCGTACTGATCGCCCATGC
This sequence comes from uncultured Phycisphaerales bacterium, assembly GCA_963841305.1. Classification (GTDB taxonomy): domain Bacteria; phylum Planctomycetota; class Phycisphaerae; order Tepidisphaerales; family Tepidisphaeraceae; genus CAWJBR01. The sequence goes on from CAWJBR010000002.1 coordinate 2,306,047, forward strand.
TGCTGCCGCAACTGGTCAGGGCGTACTTGTCCGCCACGTACGGATAGGCATGGATGGAGATGGCGGTGATTTCCAACTCGCCATTCATGGCCCGGCTGTTGAGCGTCTGGATGTCTTGCAGGATGTGCTGGAAGCGATATCGGCCGGTCGGGAATCTATCGCGCGCCAGACCGTAGAACATGAACGCATCGTCGGGATCGGGCGAATGGCCCAGCCGCAGCAGCATGGAATTCATCGAAGCAAGTCCTTCCGTAAATCAAGAAGCGAATTATAGAGGACGGTTGCCTCGGATCGAAGTCCTGTTGCGAAATTGGAGGCGGATTTGGTTGGCGAACTGAACAATTTTAACTCCGTTCGCATTCTGTGCCAGCGCCCGTAATGGGCGGCATTTTTCGCCGAATGATTCCGGTTTTCACGATAGACTTGCCCTCAGGACCGGGCTAAGCTTCTGCATAAAGGGAGGGACGGCACGCGAGTTGTGCCTGCGCGTCCCGAGTCGGCTTTCCGCCGCATTGTTTCCGGAGTTCTGATCGGACGATTGGTGACCGAGCCGCCGATTGTTCCAAGTGAACGGAGCGGCATTTCCCGCAGGCCCGCGTCGCTCGCCCTGTCGCGTCATTGTGGAGATAGCAATGCCAACCAAGACCAACGCCCTTGTTTCTTTGATTGATCGAAAGCTGGACCTGTCCAATTTCCGTGAGCAGCACTGGGAGGGAACCTTCTGGGATTACCTGGACATTGTCGCCGACAACCCCACCGTCGCCCGCAACGCCTTCCAGCGGGTTTACGACATGATCCTGAGCTACGGCTCGGAGTCGTACACGCAGTTCAAGCAGGAGCTGACCCGCTACCGTTTCTTTTCCGATCCCATCGAAGGCGGCACCGACGCCGTCTACGGCCTGGAGCGGCCGCTGATGCAACTGGTCGATTTCTTCAAGTCGGCCGCCCAGGGCTACGGAACCGAGAAACGCATCCTGCTGCTGCACGGCCCGGTTGGATCGTCCAAGTCCACTATTGCACGACTGCTCAAGAAGGGACTCGAAGCCTATTCGCGTTCCGACGTCGGGCGGTGCTACACCTACCTGTGGCGTGTCCATCACCACGGCCCTGGCGGTGATGAAGGGGAGACTTACGTCGAGTGCCCCATGCACGAAGACCCGCTGCTGCTGGTGCCGCACGAGGCCCGCGACGAGGTGCTTGACGCCGTGAACGAGAAGGCCGCCGAGGGGCGCAAGGTCCGCCTTTATGGCGAGGTCTGCCCCTTCTGCCGGAAAATCTACGCCGATTTGCTGGAGCACTACGACGGCGACTGGCGCAAGGCCATGGACCACGTCAAGGTCCGCCGGTTGATCCTGTCGGAAAAAGACCGCCGCGGCATCGGCACTTTCCAGCCCAAGGACGAAAAGAACCAGGACAGCACCGAACTGACCGGCGACATCAACTACCGCAAGATCGCCGAGTACGGCAGCGATTCCGACCCCCGCGCCTTCAACTTCGACGGCGAACTGAACATCGCCAACCGCGGCATCGTCGAATTCATCGAAGTCCTCAAGCTCGACGTCGCCTTCCTCTACGACCTGCTGGGCGCCAGCCAGGAACACCTCATCAAGCCCAAGAAGTTCGCCCAGACCTACATCGACGAGGTGATCCTCGGCCACACCAACGAGCCGGAATACAAGAAGCTTCAGGGCAACGAGATGATGGAGGCCTTCCGTGACCGCACCATCAAGATCGACGTGCCCTACAACATCCGACTGGATGACGAGGTCAAGATTTACATGAAGGATTTCTCGCCCGGGAAGATCAAGGGCATTCACATCGCCCCGCATACCATCGAAGTGGCGGCCATGTGGGCGGTGCTCACCCGACTGGCCGAGCCCAAGAAGGCCGGCATCACCAAGCTCCAGAAGCTCAAGCTCTACAACGGCAAGAGCATCCCCGGCTTCACCGAGGACTCCATCAAGGAACTCAAGGAAGAATCCCCCCGCGAAGGCATGCTGGGCATTTCGCCGCGGTACATCCAGGACAAGATTTCCAACGCCCTGGTCAGCCAGCAGGCGCAGATCGAAAAATGCATCAACCCCTTCATGGTCATGAACGAGCTGGAGGAGGGGCTGCATCACCACTCGCTGATTACCGATGAAGAGCTGAAAAAGGAGTACAAGGAACTGTTGGCCGTCGTGCGCGAGGAGTACGAGGACATTCTCAAGGCCGAGGTGCAGCGCGCCATCAGCGCCGACGAGGACGCCATCAAGCGGCTGGCCGCCAATTACATCGAGAACGTCCGCGCCTACACGCAGCACGAGCGGGTCCGCAACCGCTACACCGGCCGGGACGAAGACCCCGACGAGCGGCTGATGCGCTCCATCGAGGAAAAAATCGACATCCCCGAGAGCCGCAAGGAGGATTTCCGCCAGGAGATCATGAACTACATCGGGGCCCTGGCTTTGGACGGCAAGAAATTCGAGTACAATACCAACGCCCGCTTGCTCAAGGCGCTGGAGCTGAAGCTGTTCGAGGACCAGCGCGACACGATCAAGCTGAAGAACCTGGTTTCCAGCGTCGTGGACGACGAAACCCAACAGAAGATCGACGTGGTCAAGCAGCGGCTGATCAAGTATTTCGGCTACAACGAAACCAGCGCGACCGACGTGCTGAATTACGTCGCCAGCATCTTTGCCCGCGGCGACTCGAAACAGGAAGATTGAGACATGAAATCCAACGGGCAACGCTCGGGATGGGGGCTGGCTCTGGCGGGACTGCTGGGCCTGGTTTTCTTCTGGCTGACCGATCCCCAATTCGGCCCGGTCCACGGCCTGCGTTCGGCCGAAAACGTCATCGACGCCTCCCGCCAGGCCATCCTTGGTACCCTGGTCGGCATGGTCGGCTCGCTGCTGGTCCTGCTCATGGGCCTGTGGCTGATGGTCCGCCGGATGATGTAGCCGCAAAACCTGACACCCGCGTCGCCGCTCTTCCCGCTTCGCCGCCGCCCATCGGGCGGCGAGATTCCCGCTATTCGGCTTGATCTTTGCTGCCTACAATGCAGGTGGCCATGATTCTGAAGATCGAAAAAGATCACCAGCGTTTCCGGCAGATCGTCAAGGGGCGCATCCGTGACGACCTGCGCCGATTTCTGACCAAAGGGGAGTTGATCGGCAAGGAAGGCAAGCACCTGATTTCCATCCCCGTTCGCGGCATCGAACTGCCGCACTTCCGCTACGGCGACAACTCCGGCGGCGTCGGCGCCGGCGAGGGCAACGAAGGCGACGTCATCGACAAGGGCCAGGGCAGCGGCAAAAACCAGGGCGGCACCGATCCCGGTCAGCATCTGATGGAAGTCGATCTCACGCTGGACGAATTGGCCGACATCCTGGCCGAAGAACTGAAACTTCCCCGCATCGAACCCAAGGGCAAGCACCGCATCACCACCATCCGCGACCGCTACAGCGGCATCCGCCGGGTGGGGCCCGAATCGCTCCGCCACTTCAAGCGGTCATTCAAGGAAGCCCTCAAGCGGCAGATCATGATCGGCGATTACAACCCCGATTTCCCCATCATCGTCCCCCAGCGCAAGGACATCCGCTACCGCAGTTGGAAGGAGATCAAAAGCCCCCAGAGCAACGCCGTCATTGTTTTCATGATGGACGTTTCCGGCTCCATGGGCGAGGAGCAGAAGGAACTGGTCCGCCTGGAATCCTTCTGGATCGATACCTGGTTGCGCAAGAATTACGAGGGGATCGAAAGCCGCTACATCATCCACGATGTGGCCGCCAAGGAGGTCGATAAGCAGACGTTCTATCATCTCCGCGAAGACGGCGGCACCAAGATCAGCAGCGCCTTCAAATGCGCCAAGACGCTCCTGGACGCCCACTATTCGCCGGACGAATGGAACATCTACCTGTTCCACTTCTCCGACGGCGACAACTCTTCCGAGGCCGACAGCCGGGAGTGCGTGAAAATCCTCAAGGACCAGCTCTTGCCGGCCTGCAACATGTTCGGCTACTGCCAGGTCGCCAGCGCCTACGGCTCGGGCAACTTCATCAACGTCCTGCACGAACACCTGCGCACCAACGAAAAGGTGCTCACCAGCCGGGTCAACAGCAAGGACGACATCTACGACTCGCTGAAGACCTTCTTCGGCAAAGGGCATTAAGAACCGGTTCAAAATCAATTTGTAGCACGGGCATCTTGCCCGTGCCTTTGATGGACAAAGCCCAATAACGGCAGGCACGGGCTGGAAGCCCGTGCTACGGGGGGGGGGAATAAAAAAAGCCCGCCGAATGTTATCGGCGGGCGTTCAAAGTCGGGGGGTTAGATTTCCCGATAGGCGAAGTCGCCGTCGCTGAAGGTGCCGGCGGGTACGCCGTATTTGCGGATGGTGGACACGGCGACTCGCGAAGCCACGCCGAACGTCTTGCTGATCCCGTCGGTATCGGCCCAGAACTTGGTGGGAGCCGCGGCGTTGAACACGAAGCTCTTGATGTTGCTGGCGGCCACGACCGAGTTGGTAAACGGCTTGGACGACGCCGTCACTCCGCCGGTCAGGTAAAGCCGTCCGATGTAGAACGGGCTGGTAAAGTCGGAGGCGACGGCGGGCAGATCGGTTACCGCCGGGTCGATGCCGACGTACAGGCGGCTGTTGGTCATCGAGGGCGTGTAAACCAGTTCGATTGAACCGCCGGCTCGGAGGGTAGCGTTGGTCAAGGCTCCGGTGAAGAGATTGGTGATCGAGCCGGTCTGGAGAGTGGTCTGACCGACCGCGCCGGTGACCGTGCCAGTGATGTTGATGGTGCCGGCGTTGCCGGTCTGGACCGAAACATGGCCGGCCCCGCCGGTGACGGTTCCGCTGATGGTGAGGCTGGTGATGTCGCCGGTCTGGACCGAAGAGCCGCCGTCCACCGCCCCCTGCACGTACACCGTGGGAACGGCGCCGGTGACGAGGAGGTTGGAGCTGGTCAGCTTGCCGTAGACGTAGACGCCGCCGGCGCTGCCGAGGGTGAGGTTTGAACTGCTCATGTTGCCGAAGACGTAGACGGTGTTGGCCTTGCCGCTGGCGCTCAGCGAGGAGTTGTTGGTCATGGCGCCGCTGACGTAGAGGACTCCGGCGGTGCCGGTGACACTGACGTTGGAGTTGTTCATCGCGCCAAAGGCGTAGATGTTGCCGACACTGCTCGAGGAGTTGACGTTGGAGCTGGTCATGGCGCCGTAGACGTAGACGCCGCCTGCGCCGCCGAAGGCGAGGTTGGAGCTGGTCATGGCTCCGAAGACGTAGACGGTGTTGGCCTTGCCGCTGGCGCTCAGCGAGGAGTTGTTGGTCATGGCGCCGCTGACGTAGAGGACTCCGGCGGTGCCGGTGACACTGACGTTGGAGTTGTTCATCGCGCCAAAGGCGTAGATGTTGCCGACACTGCTCGAGGAGTTGACGTTGGAGCTGGTCATGGCGCCGTAGACGTAGACGCCGCCTGCGCCGCCGAAGGCGAGGTTGGAGCTGGTCATGGCTCCGAAGACGTAGACGGTGTTGGCCTTGCCGCTGGCGCTCAGCGAGGAGTTGTTGGTCATGGCGCCGCTGACGTAGAGGACTCCGGCGGTGCCGGTGACACTGACGTTGGAGTTGTTCATCGCGCCAAAGGCGTAGATGTTGCCGACACTGCTCGAGGAGTTGATGTTGGAGCTGGTCATGGCGCCGTAGACGTAGACGCCGCCTGCGCCGCCGAAGGCGAGGTTGGAGCTGGTCATGGCGCCGAGGACGTAGACGGTGTTGGCCTTGCCGCTGGCGCTCAGCGAGGAGTTGTTGGTCATGGCGCCGCTGACGTAGAGGACTCCGGCGGTGCCGGTGGCGCTGATGTTGGAACTGGCCATCGCGCCAAAGGCATAGACGCTGCCGATATTGCCCGAGGCGTTGATGCCGGAGCCGTTCATCGCGCCGTAGACGTAGGCGTTGCCGATACTGCCGGTATTGAAGGTGGCGTTGGTCAGGGCTCCGGTGCTCAGGCGGGTGACGTTGCCGGCCTGGAGGGTGGTCGAACCGAGCGTGCCCGTCACCGCGCCGGTGATAGTGAGGCTGGTTACGTCGCCGGTCGTGATGGAGGAACCGCCTTCCACGGTCTTTTGTATGTACAACGTGGAGACGTTGCCGGTGGCAAGGTGGGAGTTGTTCATCTTGCCGTAGATATTGACGGCATTGGTCTTAACGCCCACGGTCAGGGACGAACTGTTCATGTCGCCTCGGAGGGAGAGGGTGCCGGCGTTGCCTGCGGAGGCGTCGATGGTGGAACCGTTCATGACTCCGTTGATGGTGACGTTGCCGACGTTGCCTGCGATGGATTGGAGGGTCGAATTGGTCATGGAGCCGAGCGTGATGTTGCCCAGGTCCAGATCGGTTTGGATGGTGATGGTATCCAGATTTCCGCCGACGGTCAGGCTGTCCATGCGGGAGGCCACAAAGGTGACGCCGTGGCCGCTGAAGTTGCGTCCGACCTGGATGGCGCCGATCCGGCCGATGTTGTAGGCCTGATCTTGCGTCCAGAGGTCAAAGAGACTGGCGGATTGGAGGTCGAGATCGCGGCCGACGTACAGCGATTGCAGGGCATAGGTAGCCCCGGAGGCCTGTTCGATCTGGTAGGTGCCGAAGGAGTCGCCGGTCACGCGGATGGAGCCGACGCTGCCGGTGGTGCGGATGATGCCGGTTGAGGTAAGGTTCTTGCCGATGGTAAGGGAATCGATCCGACCGTTGGAACCGATGGCTTGAACGATGCCCATGAGATTGCCGCTGATGGTGGCGGAACCGATCTTGCCGGACATGCTGATCAGCGACGTCGCCCAGCCGGTGGCGGATTGATCGTCGCCGAAGTCTTGGGAGAACTTGAAGGTTCCCAGGTCGCCGCCGAGGATTTTGACGTTGCGCACGGGGCAGGCGATGCTGGCGGTGCGTACGGTAAACCCGGACATCACGTTGTTGTAATTGAAGGTGCTGTCGGTCAGCTTGTAGGCATCGACCATGCCCAGCGAACCGGCCAGCGCCAAACCGTTGACGTACTGAATGTAGCCCAACTGGGTGTCCGGAGCCCCCAGATCAACAGCGGTCAGGCTGTTCATGGGAACCGAGAAACGGGTTGGGTTGGTTTTGTTCACCAGGGTGGTTCGGTTGTAGTAAGTGGAAACGGGCTTGGTGTAGCTGCGGAATCCGGTGACACTGCCGGTATTGAGCAGATCGGTGTAGGACAGGTTGCCGAAAGCGGAGGTTCCTTCGCCGCTGCTGGTGGCGGTGATGCTGCCTTGCGATCTGCCGGCGTCGAAGCGGACGTTGCGTATGCCGTAGCCGCTGGCCGCGATATTGCCGATGGTCCCGGTCACGGAGGCAGAGAAGATGTAGGAGTTGAGCAGGCCGAAGCCGCCGGTGATGGTGATGTTGCCGACGTCCTGGGCGCCGATCACGGAGCCGATAATCCCGTCCTTGGAGGAGAGGGTGATATTGCCGATCTTGCCGCCGCTGAGGCTGCCGGGCTGGACGGGGGTGAATTCCCGGCTGTCTTTCAGGGAAGTGAGGCCGGAGAGGATCTTGGCGTTGATGATGCTGCCGCCGGTGAGGGTGATGTTGCCGACGGACTGAAGGCCGACGATGTCGCCGCGGATATGGGCGTTGGTATTGCCGGTGATGTTGCCGATGTTTTGCAGGGAGTAGATGCCGCCTTGGGCGAATTCGCCGTTGCCGGAGGGGGCCAGGCCGTCGCCGATGTTGACGGAGTTGATGTCCTTGGCGGCAAAGATGGGGGCGACGATGCCGCGGAAGACGGAGTCGCCGTTGTTGGCGTAGTCGGCGGTGATGCTGCCGACATTGCCGGCGACGTAGATATTGCCCATGGCGTCGCCGGACTTGATGGAGCCGACGTCGCCGAGGGCGGCAACGAGTGTGCGCTGGCCCATGAAGGGATAAAGCGAGGCCTGCGGTAACTTTGAAGAGAACAAGCCGGTGATTCCCCATTGATAGTGGGGCGCCATCGCCTGGCCAGTCGAATTGCAGGTCACGCCCAGCAGACCGGTGCTTCTCAGTTCGCCGATGTTATTGGCGGCCACGCTCACAAGCTCGCCGCCAGTGTCGTTGTACAGGTAGGTGAGGTTGGATGTTGCATAACCCTGGAAACCGTTTTGATTGCTCACACCGACCAATGCGCACGCACTCAGGACGTCGATGCGGGTGCTTCCGGTGACATAGATGGCCGAGATGATGTCCCTTGCCCCCGTCGAGGAGGCCGCCGGTGTGGAGGTGTTGCTACTCGTCGGATAGGCGGCGGTCGTCGTGGGGACGGAGAAGCTAACCCAGCCCGTGGGGAGACCCGAGGAGGAGCTTGATGAGGTCTGGGTGGTTCCGAAGGTGCCGCCGGCGGCGGCATCGGTGGCGGCGGTCCACTGCTGGAGGATCGTATTGCCCGAGGCGTCGGTGGTCGTGGAACGTTGGGTATATCTGTTTGCGCCGAGGATCGGGTCATCTTCCACGCCGATCCGCCCAATTTCGACCGATCCGCCGTTCTGATTGTTGTTGGCGCTGACCTGGATGGAGCCGCCCAGCGACCATGCGTCCGTCAGGGAAGCGCCGACCACGCCGCCGGTCGTGCCGTCGTGAATATCGATGGTTCGGAATTGCAACTGGGCGGGGCTGAGCCAATTGGTAGTGCTGCCGCTGGCCAGGATGGAGGTCGTGGGGGAGTTTTTCTGCACGACCTTGGAAACGGGCGTCAGCGTGAAGGTCGCGCCCGAATCGTCGCGCAACTGGTAAGACTGCCCGGCCGACAGCGTCACCCAGGGCTGGATCACGCCTTGAATGTTGTACACGTTGCGGCCGACCATGACGTAGCGGATGTTGCCGCCCCGGCCGTGAGAGATGTAGGGGGCGTAGATGTCCCGCCGTACATCCAGCAGGTCCAGCGTCCCGTCCAAGCCGGCATGGTTGCGGTTGACGTAAATTTTGGCGGCGTTGCTGCCCAGGCCCCACAGGTCGCGGCCCACCCGAATGGTGCCGGTGGAGGCGTCGCTGGCCAGATCCAGATGAAGATCCTGATCCGACTCGATGAACTGGATGCGTCCCTTGTTTGCCAGGCTCAGGTTTCTCGAATCCGAGATGATGGATTCAACCCGCAGGTACAAATTGCCCAGAATGGTGTTATTGGTGTAATAGTTGTTGCCCTGGGTTTCGAGGAAGTTTTCGCTGTAAGCCGAATCGGACCCGGCGCGGATCAGGCCGACCACGCCGTCGGTGACGCGGACGTCGGCGGCAAAGTCTTTCCAACTGACGACAGACTTCATATCGCCCGTGACAACCCGCAACTTGAGCTGATTCACCGGGCTGACCGTCTGTACCCTCGCCACGGCCGTGGCCAGGTTGTCCCCGCCATTGCTACCCCAAACGCCGAATCTTCCCGAGCCATCCGTCAGAGTGACTTGGGGGGTTCCGGTATAGCCATTGCCCCGGCCGACCACGTTGAGTGCCGACACGGTCCCGATTTGTGTCGGCAGGATCACGGGTTTATTTTTGTTAACGAGGTTCGTGAGGCTTCCATAGGGCCAGAAGTTGTCCACGATGGAATAGGCGGTCGCGCCTCTTCCCAGACCTTGGCTGGTGATAGTCACCGCCGGGCCGATGATGTAGACGCTGCTCGTGTCCGGTTGGACCGAGAACGGGGTGTCAATGCTGACGACGACAACGCCGTTCACGACCGACGATCCGGTAATCAGCCGCATCTCGCCCTTGGCCGTGCCTTGGTAAATGTAGATGGCGGCGTTTTTGAAGTAATCCAGCGTGGTTGTCTTGGAATCTTCCGTATCCAGTGTTGTTTCGAGATTAACTTTTCTGCTATCCGCATTGACGCTGGATACCCAGCCGGCCGCCCCAACCTGTTTGGCGCCTTGGTTGGTGAGGTTGATCTGGCTGATTTGTCCGTCGCCGGTGATGGTGTTCTGCGTGGGGTCGACCAGCACGCTGCCCAAGCTGCCGTTGTTCACAGTCGTGTTGCCCGCCATGTCCCCTTCCGCCCGGAACGAGCCGAGTGGGGCGTAGCCGACGTTCTTGATGCTCAGCGTATAGTCCCGGGTGGTGTCCAGCGTATCGCCCCAGACGAAATGAACCTTTTCGCCGGCGGCTACGGCGCTGTTGAAGTGGACCTGAACCGTGAAGGTGCCGTCGGCGGCTTGCCGGACATAGCTGTCGGCCTGATTCACGTCGCCGAAGATTTGCCATGTGGTGACGCCGCCGGATGTGGTCCCGTTGGTCGCCACGGTCGCCGACTGGGCGCCGGCGATGAAGACGGCCCCGGCCGGGTTGGTCAGCGTGGTCGCCGGGAGCGTCCCGCTAAAGGTGATCCGGTCGGCTGACGTTAATGTGGTGTAGTCAACGTACTTGTAATTCCAAGCGGAATTGGCGCTGATGTTGGTGGTGGAGCTGAAGGGGCGGTTGGGGTCGTCGTTGCCATTGTTGGCTTGGGCGTATTCCCACCAACTCGGGCGGTTTTCCTGGACGTTGCCGGGGGTTCCCACCGCAAAGCGGTAGAGTCCGGCTTGGGTTGTGGTGACCTGGAACTGTCCGCCTCGCACTCCCGAAGCCAGGGTTTGCGGCAGCGTGGAGACCGATTCGCCATTGGGCCGGCTCAGCGATCCTTCGAGCATGTCGTCGTCGGTGGCGACGAGCCGGTCGTCGGGATCGAACACGCCCAGGTAGAGGTTCTCGCGGAGGACGCCGAAGGTCTGGCGGTTGGCCGCCGAGCCGTCGGCTTCGCGGGTTTCGACTTGGACGTCGAGCCGGTCGCCTTGGGCGACCGTCACCAGCTTGATGGCCTGGGGGAGCGTGTTGCCGACGGCCGTGGGATCGCCCACGATCCGGGCCACGATCTGGCCGGCCAGCGAACTGCCGGCGATGGCGTCATTGATTGCCGTCGCCATGCGTATGACCAGCGAGGGGATTGAATCCGACTGGGCCGAACAGGAAACGATCAGCGGATTGGCATTGACCTTGGCGCCGTTGCGGTAGAGCGTCAAGCTGGCCCAGAACTTGTCCCCGACGTCGATTGCGCCACGGGGGTAGAGGTACGCCACATCCTGCGTCAGCAGTTGGGCGGTAATGGTCTGGTCGGCCAGCAGGCCGGTGCCGTAGTAGTCCACGTTGTCGCCCGCCCCGGCGTTAGCGGCCCCGTCCAGGCTGCCGTTGATGAGGATGTCGTTGCTGCCCTTGCCGTCGCTGGTGGAGCTGGTCCCGACGATCTGGGCGTTTTTCGGCGTGTCGTTGTTGCTCAGGTAGAGCGCTTGCTGGCCGGTTGATGACTGGGTGAACTGCACGAACGGCGAAGCAATCGAGCTGGAAACGTTTTCCCACTCGTTTTGGGCCAGCACGGTGCCCACTCCCAGCGTTTTCCCGTTAACGGTGACATGCCCGTAAATGGTCCCGCCGACGCTGGCAGCCTCTCCAACGCCGAGATCGTTTGTTGTATTGATAGCCAGTTCGCCGAGTTGGCCGTTGACGACCAGATCCTGATTGGTCCAGTAGACCAATCCGCCGGTTGCGGAGGAGACGCCGCCGAAGACCCGCGTGCCGGAAACCAGCCGGCCGACATTGCCGTTGATCGTGAAGTTGCCCGGATCGGTCGCCGTCAGAACTTCGTTGTTGACAGGGTTCAGGAAACCCACCACGCCGGTGGCCGTTCCCGTCAGCGATCCGCCGACGTAAAGCTCCTGGACGTTGCTGTTGACGGCCACATGCCCGGTAACAAGTCCGCCGAAGTGAATGAAGCCCAAATCCTGCACGCCGGTCGTTTTCAGCCCGGCCGTATTGGAGCCTATGCCGTTGTTGTTGGAATCATTGTCCAAGCCGTCCATGGTGTAAGGCGTGAAGCCGCCGACATAGATATTGACCGTGCCTCCGCTGAGAAGCACGTCCGCCCGCTGGTCGCCGTTCAGATCGATGTAGTTGGTATCGACCGTGCCATCGCCGGTGCCGTCGGCGTAGGTGTCGGCCACCCCATCCCCGTTGAGATCGACATAGACCGTGCCGGCAGTATTACCTTTGGTGTCGCGCGTAAATTCCGCCTGGCCGTCGCCGTCAATGTCAATTGCAGCGCCACCGTTAAGGAAGGCATCCGGCGTGCCGTCCCGATTGGCGTCGCGCAGATAATCCGTCAGTTGGTCATGGTTGAAATCGGTAAGGTAGAGCAGCCCGGCTTTTCCACCTTTGTCGATGGGCGTCCCATCGTCTTCGTACAGCTTAAACTCCGCGTTTCCATCCCCATTGATGTCGATATAGTTGGTGTTCTGAACATAAACATCCGGGTTGCCATCGCCGTTGGCATCATCGAACATGTCCAAGGTGCCATTGCCATCGGCATCGAGTTCCACCAATCCATCCCCGTTGTTGTCAATCAGGGTGGTGTTTTTTACTTTCACGAGCTTGTCCACCCGGCCGTCGTGGTTGATATCCAGGACCGGTGCAGTTTTGTAGGAAGAACCGGAAAAGTCGGGTTTACCGTCGCCATTCAGGTCAATCAGATGGATTGCCGTTCCGTTGGCATCGGTCAGGATCACGTCCGCTGATGCGATACCTTTTCCGGCCAGGTCTACATAGCCTCCCGGAAGAGTCCCCGTTTGCGTGTGGCCGTCGCCGTAAACAATCGAAGTGATTTTCCCGGTGCCGTCGGTCGTCCAAGTGTCCACCAATCCGTCGTTGTCTAAATCCAGGAATACGTCGGGAGTGCCGTCCCCGTTGACGTCAAAGTCGGCCTTGCCGTCGCCATCATTGTCGATGAGATTTTTGGCCGCATTCCCGTTTGAATCTTCCAGATCGACAACCGTATCCTGAACACCGTCATGGTTGATGTCCAATTCAGGCACGCCATCGCCGTTGGTATCGATTTCAGGCAAACCGTCCCCGTTGTAATCGACGTAGCGATCCGCCTTGCCATCCAGATTGGTGTCGAGCATCAAGTCGCCGTCTGTGCTGCCGTCGGAAGTGGTTATATACGCCCGGCCGATGTGTGTGGCGGAGTCGGCCACCCCATCCTGGTTGAAATCCCATTCCGCCTTGCCGTTGCCGTCGAGATCCAGTTCCGGCTTGCCGTCATTGTCCACGTCAAGGTACCTGTCGGCAATGCCGTCGTTGTTCAAATCCAGCTCGATTTTGTTGTCGCTGTTCACGTCGGCGAGGGTCAGACCGGTCTTGCCTTCGAGCAGGGTGTAGGAATCAGTCGAGCCGTCGGCGAACAAATCGCCGGGGGCGAAGGCATCGGAGACGCGGTCCACGCCGGAGTTCAAGTCGATGCGTCGCCGGCCGAGATAGGCCGAGCCGGCAACCGAAAGGTCCAGGAAGCCGTCGTGCGAGCCATCCACCCGGTTCGGTTCAAACAGGGTGAAGGTGGCCGGGTTGTAAGGGGCGTTGGGATCGGCCGTGGCATTGTCGTCGGCATAGGCGTAGACGCCGGTGTCCTTGTCGCCGGCGGTGACGTTGATGCCGAACAGGTCGAACTCATAGCCGCCGCCGTTGCCTTCCAGTTGGTTTGCAATCTGGTAGTGGTCGGACACCACTTGCACCACCTGGTCCCATAGCGGAACGGGATCGGCCATGGGTGTTCCGTCGGCATTGATATAGCCGTTGTCGGCGCGCCAATTGAGGTAGGTGTGGTTCTTGTCCCAGACGTTGCCTTTCCAATCGACCAGCGAAAGCTCAACCTGCGGATCAACCGTGTTGGTAATCTTGCCGGTCAGACCGACCGTCACATGCCGCCCGACCAGGTCGGTGAAGGCGAGGGTGTTGTCGGCGACATTGATTTCCTGACCGGTCAAGATGGAGGCGCCGTTCGGATCGAAAAACGCATGGGTGGAGGCGGGGATGGTTTTATCAAATACGGTCGCAGCGCCGTCGCCGACCCAGTCGAAATAGTTCTCGGACACGGCGCAATAAATCTTGGTGGTGTCGGGCACCGGAATGGCGAAGTTGAGGTGGATCTCGAGTTGGCCGGTGGCGTCAGTCCGCTTGACGTAGTTGACGGTTTTGTCCCCCTCCACGTTCCCCGTCACTTGCCAGGTGGTGATGCCGCCGGAAGTATCGACCGGAGTGCTCCCCACGACGGCCGACTGAAGGCCGGCGATGAATTTCGTCCCGGCGGGATCGGTGTCCGTGGACGCCTGGACTGTTTTGGAGAACGAGGCGGTGGCGCCATCGCCAACCCATTGCGGATCCGCCATGACAAGATACATCTGGTTGTCAGCGGCGATCGCGTTTTTGAACTCAACGTGAAGGCTGTAATCACCAGTGGTGTCATCGCGATGGATGTAGCTGGCGTTCTGATTCACATTGCTGCCGGAAACGCCCCAGGCGGTCGTGGTCGAGTCGTCCACGCCGCTGGCCGCCGCGGTGGCTACCGTCTGAGTGCCGGGGGTGATTCGGGTGTCGGTGTGGAGAGTCAAAATGGGGTCATAGGGGGCGGCCGTCAGAAAAACCCGGCCTTCCAGCGGCTCGACGCAGCAGGATTTTCCGGCAGCGCGGGGAACGGGCTGGCGCCGCATCGCCTCCTGCTGGTTCATCCGAACCAGCACGTCCTGATACCACTTCCGAAGGCAAGTCACGGCGTGAGAGGCGAGCGACATAGGAACTCCCGAGCAAAAAAAGTTTGACAGGACGCAAGCCCTGCGACGGAGAATCGCAAGGGATTCCGCCCAGACACACTTCCCGCAAGACAATCAGCCGGGTTCAATGAAGGCAAGATGTTAGAGGTTGGGATTACGCGAGCTTTCCCATGTTTGCCGCCACACCCATCTTGGTACCGCGCGAGAAGGCTGCGAAGTATGTTCCCGGTGCTGAATCAGTGCCGCCGCGAAACCACACCGCCGCAACATGGGCGATTATCAGACTCGCCACAAGAAGTGTCAAGCGGAATACGGGCTGACGACAGACCGGGGTGCAACGCTTCTGGAGGATACCCCCTTTTCGTAGCACGGGCATCCTTGCCCGTGGCCTGCGGTACTCCGCAGGCATCGCCCGGCGTACCGGGCAAATCAGCCCAAGCGACAGCGGTCTCAACCCCCCTTTTTATCAGCCACCGATGGGGTACCGATGAGCACCGATAAAACCCAAAAGAAAATGAACTCCCCTTTCTTCTTCGCGTTCTTCGCGATTTATTTATCTTCTCCCCTCATTGGTGCTCATCGGTGCCCCATCGGTGGCTCAATTTCCGCAAGCGGTACACCCCAGATGGATCGCTCTTCCCGCCAGGACGCGTTCTGGTACTCCGTCCGGCGGGCATCCGGGTTTCAGTTGTTCCTGGAGCCGAAGCGGGAAAATTTGGCCCGGACCATCCATTGACCGGCATGCGGGCATTCTGGTATGCTGCTTCTTCAGTGGGTTAATGTTGGCTTCCTTCCACCGTTGTTTTCTTTCTGACCCGTGACTGCCCGTGCGGGGCTTTTTACCGGAGGTTCGCATGCGTTTGTCGCATCGCAAGGCCGTGATCGAGGCTCTTGAGCCGCGTGTTTTCTTGAGCGCGGATACGGTTGGCAACACCATCGCCACGGCACAAACTCTTTCCCTCAGCTCCTCCGGCGCCGCTTCCACATCCAGCGCCATCGACTATGCCGGCGACAAGGATTTCTATTCCATCGCCGTGGCAAAGGCGGGCATGGTGAGCGTTAGCCTCGCCGCTTCCTCGGGCTCCGGCCTGCATCCTCTTCTCACGGCATACTCCTCATCGGGCCTGGTGATTGACCAGAACGCGTCCAATGTAAAATTCAATGTGAGCGCCAGTGGGACGTATTACCTTCGGGCCGCGTCGCAGGACAGTTCGATCGGCGGGTACGCTTTGTCGGTGAGCACCTCGGCGGTGACCACCACTTCGCCGCCGTCATTCCTGCCCAATGAAAGTGCCTATAAAGCGGCGAGCACCGTATCGGGCAGGATACTGACGACCAGTTCCGGGGCTGTCCTGCTCATCCAGGGAACGGACAATGCCGATACCCTGACGCTCAGTGAATCCGGGACGAAAACAATAAACGTCGTAGTCACCGGCCTTTCGCGGCCGCTGACATTCACCTCGAGCACCGATTTCGTCGGTCTGGCCATTTACGGCTTCGGCGGCAACGACCGGATCCGGGAGACCTACTCGATGGCGCCGAACCTGAAAACGGTGATTTACGGCGGCAGCGGCGATGACCAGATTTTTGACAACGGGCAGGCCCAGGCCTGGATTTACGGCGGCGCCGGCAACGACAAAATCGTGAGCATCGGAACCAGTACGACAAACGTCTGCGGCGGCGACGGATTCGACAGCTTCTGGGTTGATAGCCGGGACACGATTGGGGATGCGGAAAGCGCGGAGACCGCGGGGTTGAACGTGCATGTGGTTTCCGCGTTTGAGGCGCCGAACAACGCGGCCTCAGTACTCCAGATCAACGGCCAGGATCTTGTTGATCCGACAACCACCTCCCCCAGCATCAAGTACAGCAGCGTCTACGCGACGAGGCCGCTTTTTTCCAGCATCCCGCTTTATGACGACATCAGGCAGGGAGGCATAGGCGATTGCTATTTCGTCGCATCCCTCAGCGCCATCGCTCAGACCGATCCGAACCACATCACCCAGGCGATCACGGACCTTGGCGACGGAACCTATGCGGTGCGGTTCTTTGACGGCTCCGGCAATGAAAAGTATTACCGCATTGACGGGCAGCTCCCGGTTTCCGGCAATACCACGGCCTATGCCCAGTTGACAAAAGGCGGCGCCCTTTGGGTGCCTCTGCTCGAAAAGGCCTTTGCCCAGTACCGCTACCTGACTCAGCCCGGTAAAGCACCGAATTCTTACGGATCGATAGAACTCGGATCGCCGTCTGAGGGGTATAGGGGACTGTTTAATGCATCGACTATTGGCGTCTGGTCAAACCAGCCGGAAACATTGGCTCTGACTCTGTCCAATTACCTGGCGGCCGGCCATGCGATCAATGCCGACACGGGTGCAGTCGCGGCCTCCTATCTTGTCCCAACGCACGCCTACGAAGTTCGCGCCGTCGAGCGCGACCCCACGACGGGGAAATGGTACGTGACGGTCCGCAATCCCTGGGGCGCGGATGGAGCCGCATCTTACAAAGGTGACACGAAAAACGATGGGCTTATCCGCCTGGCTCTCACTGATTTCCTGAATAACTTCAGTATCGACGTCGCCAGCAAGGCATGAAGGCTTCCGGCAAGGCAGGCATTCTTGTCGGCTTGCAGGGGCAATGCATGCGCCGCCCGGAATTCGCCCGCATTGACCGGCGGTTCCGTGTCCTTCCGAATCATCTTCGCGGGTGGTACTTTTCGTGGATGGATTTCAGGCGGGTCTGGTCCACGTGCGTGTAGATCTGTGTGGTGCTGACGTCGCTGTGCCCCAGCAGTTCCTGGACGACGCGCAGATCGGCCCCGCCGCCCAGCAGGTGGCTGGCGAAGCAGTGCCGCAGCACGTGGGGGGAGATGTGTTTGAGCAGGCCGCTGCGCCGGCCGTATCTTTCCACCAGCATCCACAGCGCCACCCGCTCCAGCGGCTTGCCGGTGCGCGAGATGAAAAGCCGTTCGCTGCCGTGGCGGTCCAGCTTGGGGCGGGTTTCCAACAAGTACCGCCCCAGGGCTTCTATGGCCGCCTTGCCCATGGGGACGATGCGCTCTTTCATCCCTTTGCCCAGTACGCGGACGCAGCCTACTTGCAAGTTCACGTCGCGCAGCTTCAAGTCGCACAATTCGCTGGCCCGCAATCCGCTGGCGTACAGCAGTTCGAGAATGGCCACGTCCCGCGAAAATAAATACGACTTGGGATCGGGTGCGGCGATGAGCTGGTTGACTTGCGCCCGGCTCAGCACTTTCGGCAGCGACCGCTCGGGCTTGGGCCGTTCGAGCTGTTGCAGGATGGGCGCGACGTCATGGCCTTGCCCTTCCAGGTGGCGCAGAAACACGCGGACGGCCGCCAGCCGCCGGGCGACGGTTTTGGTGGATTGGCCCCGGCGGCTCTGGTTCTGGAGATAATCGCGGTAATCGTTGGCGTCGGCGGTGATGAGCGTTTTGCCGCGCGCGGAAATAGTCGTCGATGTCTTCCAGATCCCGGCGATAGCCGTGGATGGAGTTGTCCGCCAGCCCGCGCTCCGAGGCCAGATAAAGCAGGAATTCCCGCAATTCCGGCAGCGGACTTCGCGTCTCCAGGGGAGAGCGACTTTTTCGCGGTTCATCCTTGCGCATGCAACTCCTTGACGATGCCTTCCGCCTCGGGTTCCGTTTCCGGCTCGGGTTGCTTTTGAAGCTCGCGGTATGCCCTCACGACGGCCTGGGCATCAGCTCCGCTGAGCGGCAGAAAACTCCCCGGCGTCTGCCGCGGTGAGAACAGGTGGTGGGAAACCAGACCGATCCGCTGAGCGCCGATCTCGTCCACGCAAGCGTCCCGATGTTGATCGGCCATGGACCGGGCCAGGTGCAGTAGTTCGTCAGGTGTGGCGGGTTCGGCAATCAAACCGACCAATTCCTCAATGCGACCGGGTGTGGCAAGAAAGGCTTTGGCCGTTCCCGCTCGCGGCCCCGGCCGCAGTGCGAGAAACGCAAAATCCGCCAGCTTTCGGGCGTGCCGAAACGATCCTTTGCCCAGTTGCCCGATGGCGTCCGTTTTCGCTTTAATGCGCCCGGCCGCCTCGAACCGCAATTCGCTTGCGGCCTGACGCATCTGCCGGGTTTGATCGTCGATGAAATCCTGCGGGCTCAAGAGGGTTTGCAGGCTTTGGGCGATCATCAGGCGGTACTGCGTCATGGGGATCGATCCGTCGCAGGGGGCGGGGCATTTGCCCATTTCCTTGTAGGCGCACGCCTTTCCCTGCGGGGCTTGCGTCAGGATGTTGTAATATCGGCAGAGATCGAAGGTGTCTTCCAATAGTTCGATCAGTCGGGTTGCCGAGGATTTGTCCTCGAGGGGGCCGAAGAACGTCCCATTTTTCTTGCCGAAGTCGGTCGTTTTCAGGTAGCGGGGGAATGGTGCGTCGGGATTGATGTGGACGAACCACGCGGGGCGGAAGCCAATCATCGCCTGGTAATTTTTCGGGAACACCCGCCGGGCCGCTTCCAGATAGATCCAGTCGGCTTCCAACGCGCTGTCCACCCGATGCCAGTAGACCCGACGAACCACGTCCCGGTAATTGACCCGCCGGGTGGGTTCCAAGGCTTCCTGCCCGCCCAGTCGTCGCTTGAGGCTGGCGCGGAGATTTTTGACGCAGAGCAATTGCACCGGATTGTCATCACGATCCGCAAACAGATAGACCACCCACCGCGCGGGGACTTGTTTGAGAAAAGCTTCAAAATCCCCATCCGCGTCGAAGTCCTGACGACAGTCAAAAATAGCGGCAAGCTCTGACATCTCCGATTATCCTAGGGTTTTCTCCACCCGGGGGAAAGCGCCGCCGGCCCTTCGTTTCGCCGTCGTCCGCAGGGCGACACGTTCCTTCAATGAAACCATAAAAAACGGCTGGCGTTCCGGTGAAGGAACGCCAGCCGCGGGCTATGGGGTCCGACCCGCTGACTCCACAGGGTGTGGATGGGGTCGGTATGCGCGGGCAAAGTAAAGAAGGATAAGTTTGCTTTCAGAAGCTAAACCGTCCTGAGCGTCAGTTATTTAACTCACGCTCACTTATCCTTACGTCTTAACCACATCAAAGATCGTGCCCGTGGCCAAAAAGTTTTGTGCGGCAAACAAAATGGCGTTTGGGAACCAATCAACTTGTTGGGCTTGCCGGGGTGCTATTTGCAGGAAGCTTAAATCGTCGTGGGTGTCGTAGTTATCGGGCCAGTTTGGCCGAAATCGCATCCGAATCGATGAAGTTGTCCAACGAAGTTGTTCAACTCGGTTTAGCAGGCATATAGTCCTTTGGAAAGGGCAACCATGGCCAAACACACGATCGTATTGATTCCCGGCGACGGGATCGGCCCGGAAGTCACCGCCGCGGCCTGTCGGGTGATGGAGGCCGCGGGGCTTTCCGTCGAATGGGTGGAGCTGCCGGCGGGCATGGCCGCTTTGCGGCAGGGCTATGACAACGTATTGCCGCAGCGCACGCTGGCGGCCATCCAGGCTCACAAGGTCGCCCTCAAGGGGCCGATCACCACGCCGATCGGCAAGGGGCATCCGTCGGTCAACGTCCAGTTGCGCAAGCGCCTGAGCCTTTATGCCGCCGTGCGGCCGGTGCGCAGCCTGGCCGGCATCAAGACCCGCTACGACAACGTCGATCTGGTGATCGTGCGGGAAAACACCGAGGGCCTTTACAGCGGGATCGAAAACGAAGTGGTGCCGGGCGTCGTCACCAGCCTGAAAGTCGCCAGCGAAGCCGCCTGCACCCGCATCGCACGCTTCGCCTTTCGTTACGCCGTTCAGCGCGGCAGGCGCAAGGTCACCGTTTTTCACAAGGCCAACATCATGAAGATGACCGACGGGCTGTTTCTGGACTGCGCCCGCAAGGTTCACAAGGAAGAGTATCCCAACGTTGAATACGAGGAGATGATTATCGACGCCGGGTGCATGAAGATCGTCCAGGATCCTTCGCGCTTCGACGTGCTGCTGATGGAAAACCTCTACGGCGATCTGGTTTCCGACCTGTGCGCCGGCCTGGTGGGGGGGCTGGGCGTGGTCCCCGGCTCCAACCTCGGCGACGACGTCGCCGTTTTCGAGGCCGTTCACGGCAGCGCCCCCGACCTGGCGGGCAAGGACGTCGCCAACCCCCTGGCGTGCATCATGAGCGGCGCGATGATGCTCAATCACATCCGCGAGGAAGCCCTGGCCGAAAAGATCAAGCTGGCCTATAACGCCGTTCTGTCCGAGGGACGGGTTTTGACCCGCGACCTTGGGGGGACGGCTTCCACGACCCAGTTCACGCAAGCAATTATCAGCCGGTTTAGATAAATCCGTTGTCCCCGAGCTTAAAGAACCTCGCTCCTGCGAAAAAAGAAAAGCCGACGGTTCCTGCTTAATCGAGCCCCCGTTTGGACCGATGTTATCGTTTAGAGGCCGGTATGTTCCTATGAACCTCACGATTGAACAATATCAGGCGGTCCTGAAGTCCATCCGGCTCGGATCGCGTGGGGCGCATGAAGAACGGCGCCGCGCCCCTCGGGCCTCGCAGCGCGGCCGGATCGAGATCATCCTGGTCGATAAGATCAACGACCCGCCCACGGGCGCTTCCGTGCGCAACTTTTCCAGCCGGGGCCTCAACGTCCTCCACCGCCAGCCCCTCAAGGCGGGAAGCCAATTCGTCGCCGTCTTTGCCCGCAATGACGGACCCGGAATCCGAATTCTCTACACGATCGTTCATTGCCACCCCTTGCCCAATCACCTCTACAGCCTGGGGGCGGAATTGACCTGCGTTCTCGACGAGCAGCCGCCCGAATGCTTTGCGCTGGACGAAGCCGAAGTCGAGCGTATCCGCAAGTCCATCCTTCGCTGATCCCCCTTTGCTACCGAGCTTTGGCTTGACGAGGGAGGGGAGGAGATGAATAATCCGCCCCAATACTCGGATTGAGTGATTAACCAAACCGGCGGCCCAACCGGTGTTTACCGGGCTGGCCGTCGAGGAACAGCAAGGGAACCATGAAAAAACTGGAATACAAAGTCGCGGATTTGTCATTGGCCGACTGGGGCCGCAAGGAAATCCTCCTGGCCGAACAGGAGATGCCCGGGCTGATGGCGGTTCGCGCAGAGTACGCCAAACAGCAGCCTCTAAAGGGCCTGCGGATCATGGGTTCGTTGCACATGACGATCCAGACGGCGGTGCTGATCGAAACGCTCAGCGCCCTGGGGGCGCAGGTGCGGTGGTGCTCGTGCAACATCTTCTCGACGCAGGACCATGCGGCGGCGGCCGTGGCGGTGGGGCCGAAGGGGACGGTGGCCAATCCCAAGGGCGTGCCGGTCTTTGCCTGGAAGGGCGAGACGCTGGAAGAATACTGGTGGTGTACCGAGCGGGCGTTGGATTTCGGCGGGGGCAAAGGCCCCAACCAGATCGTCGATGACGGCGGAGACGCCACCCTGCTGATCCACAAGGGCGTGGAATTCGAGGCCGCCGGAAAGGTGCCGGCGCCCGCCGCCACCGACTCGGAAGAGTGGACCGAGGTGCTCAAGCTCCTGGCCAAGTGCTTCAAGGCCAACCGCCAGCGCTGGACGAACGTCGCCCGCGAGGTGCAGGGCGTCAGCGAGGAAACGACCACCGGCGTACACCGCCTCTACGAGATGCAGAAGAAGGGGACGCTGCTGTTCCCGGCCATCAACGTCAACGATTCGGTCACCAAGAGCAAGTTCGACAACCTTTACGGCTGCCGGCATTCGCTGGTGGACGGCTTGATGCGGGCGACGGACGTGATGCTCTCGGGCAAGGTCTGCGTCGTCTGCGGCTACGGCGACGTGGGCAAAGGGTGCGCCAGTCGCTCAAGGGCCAGGGCGCCCGCGTGATCGTCACCGAAATCGATCCCATCTGCGCCTTGCAGGCTGCGATGGAAGGCTACCAGGTGTTGACCATCGAAGACACGCTGCCCTACGCCGACGTGTTCATCACCACCACCGGCAACTGCAACATCATCACGGCCCGGCACATGGCCAAAATGAAGGACAAGGCAATCGTCGGGAACATCGGCCACTTCGACAACGAGATCGACATGGCCGGGCTGAAGAAGACCCGGGGGATCAAGAAGACCAACATCAAGCCGCAGTACGACATGTGGACGTTCCCCGACGGGCACAGCGTTCTGATCCTGGCCGAAGGCCGGCTGCTGAACCTGGGCTGTGCGACGGGGCATCCGAGCTTCGTCATGAGCAACAGTTTCACCAACCAGACCATCGCCCAGATCGAGCTGGCGGTGAACAACGCCAAGTACGAGAAGAAGGTTTACGTCCTGCCCAAGCACCTGGACGAGAAGGTCGCCCGCCTGCACCTGGAAAAGATCGGGGCGAAGCTGACGCGGCTGACAAAGTTCCAGGCGGATTACATCGGAGTGCCGGTGAACGGGCCTTACAAGCCCGAGCACTATCGCTATTGAAAAGTTAAAACCACGGGGGTTCGCTCGGCTCTGAAACGGCGGGTTAGCGCCATTTCTCCAATCGCCTGAGGATGTCCGGCTGGACGTCCTCGCGCGCGGCGATGCAGAGGTAAAGGTTCTGGGGCTTCATCTCGGCGATGAACGGCTCCAGCTCGCCGGGCTGGAGATCGACGACAACGCCCTTGCCGGCCGCCTGGATTTTGCGGATGACCGGGAGCCATTGCATGATGGGCAGGTCGTCGCCGACGCCCTGCACCCACTGAATGGCGTGGATCTGCGGGATTTCCAAAAGGGCGTCGAGATGGCGGAGCATGCCCTTGCCGTCGAGGTGGAAAACGTTGTGGGTCGTGTGGCGGACTTCCGCCAGCAGCGACGGCAGAAAGAACTCGCGGAAGTCGTCGGTCGAAGTCATCGAGGTGAAGTCGCAGCTCGGAATGTGCATCTTGCCGCGCGAGGGGATGCCCATCCACGCCACCGAAAGCTGGCCGTGCGACTTGAGCACCGCGTCGTAGTGGTCGTAGACGGCCAGGAAATTCTCGTCGGCCAGGCGCACCAGTTCGTGGACTTTCTCGGGGCAGTCCACCAGGTCCATGCACAGCACCTGCGGGTTGCGCCAGTCGGCGGCGCAGTCCAGGCTGCCGTGCAGGTCCGTGTAGCCGACCATGAATTTGCCGGCGGCCTTCTCCAACGCCACCCGGGTCAGTTTCTCAATTCCCTGAAAATAGACGTTGTCGCGGCTGAAGCGGAGCTTGGCCACGTCGGACCAGTCGTGGATGCAATGGTCGATCCACGAGGTCACTTCGCCATATTCCAGTTCCGCGCCGTGAAAGGCCGCGAAGACGTTGGGGCCGAGGTTCGGGTAGAAGATCGGGAAGGTTTCCCCGTGGAAGGTGCGATTGCGGATGGAATGCAGGAAGTAATCCACCTGATATTCGGCATCAAACCAGCGCGACCTCAGGTTCGGCCAGGACCGCCCGGCGAGAGCGTGGGCGGCGGCGAAGTCGGAATTGTGTTCAAAGAATCGCACGGGCGGGCGGTCCAGCATCTCGTGGTCAAACCACGCTTCGACCCGCCGCATCGCCTGTTCAAAATCCGGTTTGCCTTGCAATTCCATGGTAAACAACTCCTTGAGTCGCAGGGATAAACTTCCAGACCGACACGATGATACAGATGCCCGTATGGACGGCAACTGCCGCGATCTAGCCAGAATCCGCAGGAAGACGGGCGGGCATGGGGGCGAAGCCGAAAAAACTTGAAACGCGAATGGCGGTATTTTCATCCGGCGGCAAGCCGATCGGCCGACGGCTGTGCTTGCCCTGATGCGGCGGTTCGGCCATACTCCATGGACGCATGCTTAACGACACGGCTTACCGGCTGGTTCTGGACAATATTTCCGACGGCGTCTATCTGCTGGACCCGCAGCGGCGGATCGTTTACTGGAACAAGGGCGCCGAGCGGTTGACGGGGTTCAGCGCCGCGGAGGTCGTGGGCCGCTACTGCCGGGACAACATCCTCACCCACGTGGACTGCAACGGATGTGCCCTGTGCAATGCCGCGTGCGTGGTGTCGCAAACGCTGGCCGACGGACAGTCCCGCGAGGCGCATCTTTACCTGCACCACAAGGACGGCTACCGCGTTCCGGTTCGGGTGAGCGTCAGCCCGGTGCGGAACGAAGCCGGCGTCATCGTCGGCGCGGCGGAAGTCTTCAGCGACGAGTCGCCCTCCCGGGCCTCGCGGGCGACGATTGAATTCCTCAAAAAACAGGCCATCCACGATCCGCTGACGGGCTTGCCCAACCGGCGGTTCATGGAATCCCGCCTGCAATCCCGGCTGGAAGAGTTCCGACGCTTCAACTGGCCCATGGGGGTCTTCCTGGCGGAAATCGACGACACCCGGGAAATTGCCAATCGCGGCGGGCGGGAACTGGCGGACAAAATCATCCGCATGGTCGGGGTGGCGCTGGCCAATTCGGTGCGCTCGCTGGATGCGGTGGGGCGGTGGGGCGAGCGGGAATTTCTGGGCGTCCTGGCCAACGCGCCGGCCGAGGAAGTGGGCCTGATCAGCGAGCGGGCGCGGATGCTGGTCGAGTCGTCTTACCTGAGCCTGCCCGACGGGCTGGTTCGGCCCACGGTTTCCATCGGCGCCGTCGGCGCGGAGGCCGGCGATCGCGTGGAAACCGTGCTGAAAAGGGTCAACGATTGCCTGTACCAAAGCAAGTCGCTGGGCCGGAACCGCGTAACGGTCTACAAGGCCTCGGGAGTCTAAGGTTAATCAATAGCAAGAGTGGATTGAACGCGGATGCAATTCGTTTCGCCGCCGCCCGCAGGGCCGCGCATATTCATTCTACGGTTCTCGCTACCGGTTCTCGGGTTGCGAAATCAGTTCCGCGGGAACCGACCCGGACGCCTGCTGGCCTGGCGCAAGGCGGGAGACGGCCCACGCGCCGAACGTGCAGACGACCAGCGCCGTCAGCAGCATCGCCCGCACCCGTCCCATGGCGCGGTCGAAGCGGAACGTATGGGCCGGGTCCAGGCTCAGGTCGTGCAGGTAGTTCATTCGTTTGGCGATGCTGCCGTGGCACCAACTGCGGGCGGTTTCGGGGATGTTGTTGACGACGGCCACGCGGTGCAGGGCCGATGAAAAGAGCGTCGCGCCGTGCTGGCCGACGTAGGATTGGTCGCCGGGAGTTTCCGTTTCTTGAAGGGTGCGGGCGGCAAAGACGTCGGCCTGCCGCTCGAACCGGCGGCTCAGGTAGCCGAAGGCCAGGAAAAAGACCCCCGCGCCGAGCACGGTGGCGATGGCCGTGGGCGGAAGCCACTGACCCAGATGGCGGGCGGCCATTTCCGCGTCCAGCGTCGTTCCGGCGGCGAAGAAGGCCAGCATCAGGACGACGACGAACACGCCGTACCAGAGGAGATGGCGATGGACGATGTGGCCCAGTTCGTGGGCGAAGACCGCTTCGATCTGCTGATCGGTCATGGTCTCCAGCAGCAGATCGGACAGCAGAATGTACCGCATGCCGGGCATAACGCCCATCACGGCGGCGTTGCCCGTGTGGTTCTCCGTGCGCCATAAAAGGATGTCGCGATAGCGCAGCCCGTGCTGCCGGCAGAGTGCTTCCAGCCGCTGCCGCAGCGGCGAGAAGGGCAGCGGTTGGGTCGTGAGGACTCGGCGCAGAATTTCCGGTGCGAAGACGAACAGGGCGGCCGCCGAGCCGATGACCACGGACGTTTCCAGCATCGGGGCGCTGCCGGGGGCGATGCCGAATTGACGGAGGGTGACGCCCAGCAGGTCTCTCACGCAGAGGATGATGAGGACGGGAACGAGGGTGAAGAGCACTTGCAGCCGGAGGTTGACCAGAAAGTAGGGCCAGAACCGGGGCGGGGCGTGGATAGGAAGGTCTTCGTCCAGTTGAATCAGGATGCTTTGCTCGCGCAGGGCACGCTCGGCCGGATACTGCGACCACCAGAGCCCCATCCACGCCAGCATGGGCGGCAGCGTGCCCAGCAGCACGGCCGGCACTTCGAGCCATCGCGTTTCCGCCGGGCCCAGGATGGCGTTGACCACATGCCCCCATCCGAGGGCGAACAGTCCGGCGGCAAACCAGGCGGGGATCATCAGCCGGGCCAGGAACATGATCCGGTTGAACCGCCGCAGGCTTCGGTGCAGGTTGGCTCCCGAAATCTGCCGGGACAGCATTCGGCTCCACAGCCCCATGACCATGACCAGGGCCGCGAATACCCCAAAGAACACCATGACCCCGGATCGCACGTCCAGCAGGGGCGGTGCCGCCGCATCCGGCGTCCACGCCATC
This sequence comes from uncultured Phycisphaerales bacterium, assembly GCA_963841305.1. Classification (GTDB taxonomy): domain Bacteria; phylum Planctomycetota; class Phycisphaerae; order Tepidisphaerales; family Tepidisphaeraceae; genus CAWJBR01. The sequence goes on from CAWJBR010000002.1 coordinate 2,332,899, forward strand.
CAGACCAGCAGCAGGAGGATTAAAAGAAATCGTGACACGATTCAGTCCCGTAGACTATCTTTCCCGAGCATTCCGGCACAAGTCAATTTCCCGGCGGTTGGGTTCCTTCCGGGCTGACCGGTCGGGCTATTCCTGATACTCCCGGCCGTAAAGAACTTCCCACGAAGTGAGCTTTTTCTTCCCGGGCGAAGCGGACTCGGCCGCGGAGGGTTGTCCGGCGGGGTTCGACGCCGAGGGTTGCAAGTTCCGCAGCGGACACGTCAAGCATCGCTCCGCATCGCTTTTCGCGTCAGGCTTGCAGCAGGCGTTTGGCTGGGTGTTCACGGCGAATGTCCCTCTTCTGCGTAACCCTTCTCACGTGGCCGAGTCCGATTGATTATCGCACACTTCCCCACGGATTCAAAATATAAAATCCCCCCTCCAGAGGCCGAATTGCCGGTGGCTTGCCTGGATACAAGTTTTTATCGGATAAGGCGTTGGGTCACGCGACCAGCTCATTGAGCCGCTGGACCAGGCTGGCGGCCTTGAGGGGTTTGCCGAAAAAGTGGCTGGCGCCGACGTGAGCGAGGGAGTTGAGGTTTTCCATGGAGGTGTCGCCGCTGATGATGATGATGGGCGTATCCGGCCCCAGGCAGTGTCGGATGCGCTGAGAAACGATCAGGCCGGAGATATCAGGCAGATGAATGTCCACGACGATCGCGCATGGCCGGTTGTGCTCGGTGTATCCCAGGGCGGTGCAGCCGGTATGAAAGACGATGGGCCGATACCCCGCCTGTTGGACCAGTGCGGCCAGCGACTGGGCGACGGTCTGGTTGTCTTCAATAATCAACACTTCGCGTGAAGCGGAATGGGCGGGCATACCAAACCCCCAGGACGGTAAGGAAGTTTCAGACGAAACGAGTTGGTGCTTCATACAAGAGCCCTTTGCCTCCTGCGTGGGGCTTGTTGCTGGCGTGTTCCCAGACATCCGGTAACGGGGCCTTTACAGCAGGAAATACGACGAGCCGCCCCCCGGGTTTCGTGCTTGCAAAGCGAAATATACTGACGCCTCAGGCCGGATGACAACGGAAGAATTCTTTCGCGTCTGGACGCCTTGGATGCCTTCGGCCAGTCCGCTTTGGAAGCGGAAGGGACAGCAAAAAATACTCAAGTCGAATTAATAATAATGTTGCTAAAATCAGGCGATGTGATATAGATATACGGTGCTGGACCCCACAATTTCTGAGTCCGGTTGGCTTGGGGTGGCCGTCTTGTAGCGTTTGAGTGTGACCGGTGGGGCCGCATTCAAACGTGGGCGACCCGCAGTTCTAAGCCTTTCTCCTGCAGCGAAGAAGTAACGGCAGACCCACTCTGATGGGTTTGACTTAGTGCACGTCTGCTCAGTCATTTTTGTGGGAGGATGGTATGCCGACAGGTAGCGTCAAATGGTTCGATACCAAAAAGGGCTTTGGTTTCATCATCAGCCCCGAAGGTAAAGACGTCTTCGTTCATTTCAGCAGCATCGAAGGCGATGGCTTCCGCTCGCTCAAGGACGGCGAGCAGGTCGAGTATGACCAGGTCCAAGGCGAAAAAGGCCTGCTGGCGCAAAACGTCAAGCGACTGAAGGCCAAGGCCAAGACGACCGAGCAGGTCGGCGGCCAAGCCTGAACCTTTGCACTTTGGTCCGACAAGTCTTAACCTTTCCGCATGACTTCATTCGTGTGGGGCCTGCTTACAGGCTGGCTCAGCAGCTTGATTATTACAGCCTTCGCCGGCGCGGTCATTTACCGCCGCTTTGTGCGTCTGCAACGGCGAACCCGGCAGGCCGAACGCCTGGCCGAGCTGGGAACCCTCACCGGTGGCCTGGCCCACGAAATCAAAAACCCCCTCTCCACCGTACAATTGAACCTTCAGCTTTTGCAGGAAGACCTGACCCCCGACGACCCGGCCTACGGCCGGCTGGTCAACCGCCTCAATACCGTCCAGCGTGAAGCCGCCCGCCTGAAAGACATTCTCGACGATTTCCTGCGCTACGCCGGAAAATTGGAACTGGAACGCAAGCCGACCGATCTGAACGCACTGCTGGAAGAGCTGGTGGATTTCTTCATGCCCCAAGCCCAGCTCCAGCGGGTCCAGCTCCGTTTGAAATGCCACGACGGCAGGCTCGTGGCCCAGGTCGATCCGCGGCTCGTCAAACAGGCGGTGCTCAATCTGATGCTCAACGGCCTTCAGGCCATGGGCGACGGCGGCGGGGAGTTGATCCTGGTCGTCTCCCGCGCCGGCCGCGAAGCCGTCATCGACGTCGTCGATACCGGACGGGGCATCGCCCCCGAGGCCGCCAGTAAAATCTTCCAAGCCTATTATTCCACCCGAAAAGGCGGCACGGGCCTGGGCCTGGCCATGACCCGGCGCATCGCCGAAGAACACGGCGGCCGCCTGACCGTCCGCAGCGAACCCGGCAAAGGCTCCGACTTCGCCCTGCATTTGCCGTTGGAATGAAAATGTGAGAAGATTTGCAATTTGCAATTGCCGATTTGCAAATGAAGAAGCAGGAGACGTTCCTGTATTCAAATTGCAAATTGGCAATTGCAAATTGCAAATCCCAAAACTATGTCCGACTCTGAGATCATTAAATCGCAGATCCTCGTGGTGGATGACGAGAACGAGCACGCTCAGGTGATGTGCGAGGCGCTGCAGCGGCTTGGCCACAGGTGCGATGTCACCTACAGCCTGGACGAGGCCCTGGTCCGGCTGGATCGCAAAACCTACGACGTGGTCGTCAGCGATCTGGTCATGGAAGGGCGACGCGACGGCTTGGAAATCCTGCGCCGCACGCGCGGGCTCAACCCGCCGCCGCCGTTGCTGCTGGTGACGGCCCACGCCGACATTCCCACCTGCAAGGAAGCCCTGGCCGCCGGGGCGTACGATTACATCGAAAAGCCTCTGGACCTGGACTACTTCCGCGCCCAGGTGAGCCGGGCCGCCGAGCGGGCGGCTTTGCAGAAGCAAAACCAGATCCTTCAGGAACAGATCGAAACCCAGGGCGGCTTCGAAGGCATCATCGGCACCAGTGCCGCCATGAAGCGGGTGGTGCAGACCGCCCGGCAGGTTGCCGCCAGTGAAATCCCCGTCCTGATCATGGGCGAGAGCGGCACCGGCAAGGAACTCATCGCCCGCGCCATCCACAACAACAGCCGCCGGCGGAAAAACCGGCTGGTGACGCTCAACTGCGCCGGCCTCAGTGAGAGTATTCTTGAAGACGAACTCTTCGGCCACATCAAAGGCGCCTTCACCGGCGCTCAGGGCGAGCGTGAAGGCCGCTTCGAGCATGCCGACAAGGGCACGCTTTTCATGGACGAGATCGGCGACATGCCCGCGGCCATGCAGGCCAAGCTGCTGCGCGTGCTGGAAAACGGCGAGGTCGTCCGTCTCGGCTCCAACGATCCGGTCAAAGTGGACGTGCGCTTCATCAGCGCCACCAACCGCAACCTGGATGAAATGGTCGCCGAACGCCAGTTCCGCGAAGACCTCTTTTTCCGCATCAAGGGCGTGACGATCCATATTCCTCCCCTGCGCGAACGGCGGGAGGACATCCCCGTCCTGATCCATTATTTCATGCAACAGGCTTGCGAACGCTACGACAAGCGACTGGACGGCATCAAGCCCGAGGTGCAGCATGCCCTGATGGGCTACGGCTGGCCGGGCAACGTGCGACAGTTGAAAAACGTGATCCAGAACATGGTCGTGCTCAGCACCGGCCGGGAACTGGACGTGGCCGACCTTCCACCGGAGATCCACGTCGCCCCGGTCCAGCCCTCCGACGGTATGAACAATCTCGTCGGCATCAGCATCACCCAGGCCGAAAAGGAGCTGATCCGCAATACGTTAAAAATGGTCCACGGCAACCGCGAGCAAGCCGCCAAAATCCTCGGCATCGGCGAGCGGACGCTGTACCGGAAGATCAAGGAATACGAACTGACGTGACGGCCGGCGTATTTCCGGTTCCCTCTCCCCGCGCGGGGAGAGGGAGAGTGATGCGATGATTTGAAACAACGAAGGAGACGGCGGCGCTTGCGTCGCTTCTGCAATGACTTCACTGCCTTTTCGCATCGGACACGGCTATGACCTGCACCGCCTGAAAACCGGCGGACGGCTGGTGTTGGCCGGGGTGGTCGTGTCGGAGGAAATGAGCCCCGTCTCCCACAGCGACGGCGACGTGGTGCTTCATGCCGTCGTCGATGCGATTCTGGGCGCAACCGGCGGCGGAGACATTGGCGAGCTTTTCCCCAACAACGACGAGCGATGGAAGGACGCCCCCAGTAAGGTGTTCGTCGAAACCGTCTACGCACAGGTCCGCTCCATGGGCTACGTCGTGCAGAACGTGGACGTAACCATCCTGGCCGAGCGGCCCCGGCTCAAGGTCTTCAAGCCCGCCATGCGCGAATCCCTGGCCGGTCTGCTGCAAATCCCTTCCGATTGCGTCAACATCAAGGCCGGCACCAATGAAGGTTGCGATGCCATCGGCGCCGGTGAAGCCATCGGTGCCCATGCCGTGGTTCTCTTGACGCACCATTCGGCCTGACGGGCTCTGCCTCTTCCCCAAAATCCTCCACTGCCCTAGAATTTCCCGGAACCATTAACCTTGAAAGTCTCATGAGCATGCGCGTCTACAATACGTTGACCAAGGAAAAGGAAGTCTTCCGCCCCGTCACCCCCGGCCAGGTGGGCATCTACCTCTGCGGCCCCACGGTTTACAAGCCCCCGCACATCGGCCACATGGTCGGCCCGATCATCTTCGACGCCATCAAGCGTTACCTTACCTACAAGGGTTTCAAGGTCACTTGGGTCGTCAACATCACCGACGTGGACGACAAGCTCATCGAGGCTGCCCACAAGTACAACACCACCGTTGAGGCCCTGGCCACCCGCTACACCGCCGAGTACATGCAATGCCTGGCCATGCTGGGCATCGATGGCATTGACCGGTTCCCCAAGGCTTCGGAGCACATGCAGGAAATTATCGACCTCTGCTCGAACCTGATCGCCAAGGGCTACGCCTACGCCGCCGCCGGCAACGTCTGGTTCGACGTGACGCGCGACGCCGACTACGGCAAGCTCTCCCATCGCAAGGTCGAAGAGCAGGAATCCGGCCTGCGCGCCTTGGAAGGCTCGGGCAAACGCAACCCGGCCGACTTTGCCCTCTGGAAAGCCGCCAAGCCCGGCGAGCCCGCCTGGGATTCTCTCTGGGGCCAGGGCCGGCCCGGCTGGCATATCGAATGCTCGGCCATGAGCATGAAATACCTCGGCCAGACCTTCGACATGCACGGCGGCGGAATGGACCTGCTTTTCCCGCATCACGAAAACGAACTGGCCCAATCCGAATCGGCCACCGGCAAACCCTTCGTTCATTACTGGATGCACAACGGCCTGACCCGCATTAAAACCAAGCTCAGCGGCGCCGACCGCGAAAAAATGGAAAAGATGAGCGGAAGCCTCGGCAACGTCGTCTCCGCCCAACAGCTTATCGAGCAGTACGGCCCGGACATGCTGCGCTACTTCCTGCTCTCCACGCACTACCGCAGCCCCATCGAATTCACCGACGACGCCCTGGCCGGCGCAAGAAGGGCCATGCCGTCTTCATGCGGCTTTTTGAACGCGTCGAACGCCTGACCGGGCAGCCTTTGCCGCAGCAAAACCCCGATCAGACCCTGACGGGCCTGGAAGGGGATTTCATCCAGCGCATCGCCGCCTCTCGCGCCAAGTTCGTCGAAATGATGGACGACGATTTCAACACCGGCGGAGCCATCGGCGTATTGCACGAAATGGCCGGGGAGATCAACGCCTTCATCGAGCAGAATCAGTTGGAGCGGGACAAGAAACCCCCGATGCTGCAACTGCTCGCCGCCGCGGCCGCGACGCTCAAGGGCCTGGGCCTGCTGATGGGCCTGTTCCGCGCTTCGGCCGTCAAAACCGAGGCGAAGGACACCGGCCTGGTCGATCAACTCATGGTCCTGCTGATCCAGATTCGGCAGGATGTGCGCAAGAGCAAGAACTTCGCCATCGCCGACGCCGTCCGCAAGGGCCTCGGCGAAATCGGCATCACCCTGGAAGACCGCCCCGACGGCACCGTCTGGCGGAAGGAATAAGGAATTGCTTTAGAAGCAGTTTCAGAACCCCTTTAGCGGTCGGGCTTGCCCGACCCGTTTGCCGGTTCTGAAACGACTTCCCAAATCGACGTGCGGTTGGCTATGCGTATTCTCGGCATCGATCCCGGCCTGCAGATCACCGGCTACGGCGTGGTAGATTGGAAGCTGCTGCGCCCCGACCTGATCGATGGCGGCGTCATCCGCCTGAACACCAAAAACTCCCTGGCCGAGAGACTCGTCGAACTGGAAACCGAACTGTCGGCTCTTTTCGACGAATACAAACCCGACGTGTGTGCCGTCGAGCAGCTTTATTCGCACTACGCCCATCCGCGCACGGCCATTTTGATGGGACACGCCCGGGGCGTGATCCTGCTGGTGGCGGCCCGCCGCGGGGTGCGGCTGGAGCAGTTCGCCGCCAACCGCATCAAACAGGCCGTCTCCGGCCACGGCCACGCCAGCAAGGTGCAGATGCAGAAGGCCGTTCAAGCGGTGTGGAACCTGGCGTCCCCGCCCAGCCCCCCGGACGTGGCCGACGCCCTGGCCGTGGCGCTCTGCTGCGGCCGGCACATCGCCGCCGAACGCATGACCAGCCCCCAGTAACTACCAGGCACCGATCATGAAACTCATCATCCAGGACTGCCAGACCGGCAAAGGCGTTTTCTGCCAGCAGTTGATCCGCCAGGGCGAGAAGATCATCGAGTTCACCGGCCCGTTTTTGCGCCAGGCCGAGACGACGATGGAAACCTACGCCTTGCAGATCGGCCCCGATCTGTACATCGGCCCCTCCGGCTCGTTCGACGACTACATCAACCACAGTTGCGAGCCCAATGCCGGCATGGTGATCGAGAACAAAACCGCCACCCTGTTCGCCCTGCGCGACATCCACCCCAGCGAAGAGATCACGTTTGACTATTCCACGGTGATGGCCGAAGAAGGCTGGCAGATCACCTGCCTCTGCGGCCGTCCCGCCTGCCGCCGAATCGTGGGGCCGGGCCAGTATCTTCCCGCACCCCTCAAAGCCCACTACCGCCGACTGGGCATCCTTGCCCCGTATATTCACTGAAGTGGCGGTTGACCACGCCGCGATGATCGGTCTTGCCGGTCATCCGTATTCGCCAATTAAGCCTGACCCCGTCCTATACCTATATCCAATTAAGCCCGACTCCGTTTCCCGACCTGTGGCTATCTTTCAAAATGACTTCGGAACAGGTCTGACAGCCCGATCGCAGCCCAACTAATGGTTAGAGACGAATCGCGAATTAACACTTGAGGCGCAACGCGGCGGCGAGGACTTCGGCCGGGGTGCGGTAGCCAAGACACTTTCGCGGACGATTATTGAGCGCCCGCTCGATGACCGCAACCCGCTGATGGGTGAGGGCGGAAAAGTCGCTGCCCTTGGGCAGGTACTGGCGGATCAGGCCGTTAGTGTTCTCATTGGTCCCCCGCTGCCAGCTCGAATAGGGGTCGGCAAAGTAGGTCGTGAATCCCAGGCGGGAACCCAGCTTGGCGTGCTCGACGAATTCGCTGCCGTTGTCGGCCGTGAGGGTCTTGCGGCCTTGGGCCGGGAGGCGTTTGAAGCGGCGGATGCTGCCGGCGTTGAACTCGCTGGCCCGTCCGTCGGCCAGGCGGGCGATCAGCACGTATCGGCTCTTGCGGTCCACATGCGTTGCGAGGCGGCCGTGCCGGCCCAAGACGCTGTCGGATTCCCAGTGGCCGATCTCCGTCCGCTGATCGGCCTGCGGCGGACGCCGCTCGATGCCGACGCGGTCGGGGATACGGCTTCGCCGCCGGCCGGACCCGTAGGGCCGCCGCCGCTTTTTGCGGCTCTGGCGAAGGTGCTTCCACAGGCCGCCGCCCGCCGCCCGGTCGGCGCGAATCCAGCGGTAGACGCTGGTGTGGCTGACCCGCATCCGCGCATCGTCGGGATGGTCCAGCGGGAGCCGGCCGGCGATCTGCTCGGGCGACCATTGCCGCCGCAGCCTCGCTTTCACGTAAGGGCGGTTCGGCGGACACGTCGCCAGCCGGATGGCTGATCTCTTCAAAAAGCTTTTCCAGCCCCGGCGGCGTGATCACCACCAGCAACCGGCCCGGCTCGGTTCCGACGTTCTTGAACGTGTGCAGCGTGCCGGGCGGCACATGGACGAATGCCCCCGGCGTGGCTCGGACGCTTCGGCTGGCGCACAGGAAGGAGAACTCGCCTTCGAGAACATACAGCGCCTCGTGCTCCCGATGATGGATGTGGGACGGCGGGCCATGCTGGGGACATGTAAACCTCCGACCAGCCCGTCGGCGGATGCGAGATGCCCGCTAGCGTTCGATGGGCACCCCGACGACGTTGCCGTATTCGGTCCAGCTCCCATCGTAATTTTTCACCTGGTCAAAGCCCAGGAGGTACTTCAGCACAAACCACGTGTGGCTGGATCGCTCGCCGATGCGGCAATAGGCGATGGCCTTTGCGCCCGGCTCCAGGTGCTGGTCGCCCAGGTAGATGTCGCGCAGCTCGTCGGCGGACTTGAAGGTGCCGTCGCTGGGGTTGATGGCCATGCTCCAGGGGATGTTGCGGGCGGTGGGGATGTGGCCGCCGCGCTGGGCGGTCTCGGGCAGATTCGGCGGGGCGATGATCTTCCCGGTGAACTCCTCGGGGCTGCGGACATCGACCAGGTTGCCCAGGTGCGCGTTGACGCTTTCCATCACCTCCGGCAGGAACGCCCGGACCTCGCTGTCCACACGACTGACGCGGTAGCGAGTCGGCGCAATCGGCGGCTTCTCGGCCGTCATGGGCTTGTCGGGCTCGTTGAGCCACTTGATGCGCCCGCCGTTCATCAGCCGCACGTCCTTATGGCCGTAATACTTGAACAGCCAGAAGGCGTAGGCGGCAAACCAGTTGTTGTTGTCGCCATAGAGGACGACGGTGTCCTCCGGCACGATGCCGTTGGCGCCCATCAGCGCCTCGAACATGTCCTTGCTGATGATGTCGCGGCGGATCGGATCCTGAAGCTGCGTCTGCCAGTTCAGGCCGATCGCGCCGGGGATATGGCCGGTGTCGTAGGCCTTGGTGTCCACGTCAACCTCGACGAGCTTGATGCCGCGCTGGCCGAGGTGGTCTTTGACCCAGTGGGTATCCACGAGAACTTTGGGATGTGCGTATTGTGTCATGGCAACTCCTCCATCCCCGCTCAGGCGCTGGTGCCGGCCGCCAGTTCGGGGATGTGCTTGATCATGTTGGAGACATACTTGAAAACATTGTCCGCAAAAATCATCACGCCCAGCCCGGTCTTCTCGCGGCCGGCGATCCGCCGGGCACCTTCGAACACCAAAGCGGAGCTCGGTCCGGCCAGCAGGCCTTCCTGGCGGCAGAGTTCCAGCACGCAACGGTAGACCAGGCGGTAATCGATCTCCAGGATTTCGTCGATCACACTGCGATCAAAGAGCTTGGAGACTTCCAGTTGGCGCAGGTTGCGCACGCCGGGGATGTCGTGGCCTTCGCTGGGCTGCACGGCGATGGCGCGGATTTGGGGATTCTTCTCCTTGAGGAACCGGGCCGTGCCGGTGGCGGTCCCGCAGGTTCCCAGGGAGACGAACAGGTGCGTGACGTGTCCCTCGGTCTGGCGCCAGATTTCCGGGCCGGTGGTTTGATAGTGGGCGCGGACGTTCTGCTCGTTCTCGTACTGGTTGGGCATGGCGTAGGCGTCGGACTGAGCCCGCGCATAACTTTTGGCCAGGTTGATGGAGCCTTCGCCCAGTCCCGGCGCGGGGCACAGTTCGTCGCTGACGACGTCCAGCTCGGCCCCGCAGATCTTCAGCAGCACTTTCTTTTCCAGCGGCACGCCGTTGGGCACGACGGTGCGCACACGGTAGCCCATGGCGCTGGCCATTGCCGCCAGCGAAATGCCCGTGTTGCCGCTGGTGGGTTCGACCATCCCCCGCCGCTCGCTGATTTGCCCATGGTCCTGCAAGTCGCGAAGCATGTACGCGGCCGCGCGGTCCTTGACCGATCCAAAGGGATTGGCCCATTCGAGCTTGGCGTAGAGGGCGAAATCCGCCGAGGGGCACAGCCGGTTCAGCCGCACCAGCGGCGACGGGTTTGCCTCGCTGGGCAGCATGTCCAGAACGCTCCGGTAAACGTTGCGCTGCAAATCGGTTCGAAGATCACGTCCTGCTGTGGACACGGCCGATTATAGGGCGGCCAATGGATCTTCCACCACTCCCACCGGAAATCTCGGCAGAGCACCTTGTTTGCTGCTATGGCGGGATCGAGTTCCTCCTCGCATGAAAAATCGGCGGTTGGAGAAGGGGGGGTGACTCCTCCGAGGATACCGCCGACAGGGAAATAGTCTTACTCGGTTGGGTGGTCGGATCCACCAGCCTCCGTGGCTGCTTCTTCGTTACGCTTTGGTCCGAGAATATTATTTAAACGGCGACGGCAGGTGGCATTGGGCCATCGCGATCTCAAGGGCAGGCTGCGCTGGGCCGATATGCCCTATGCCCGACCGCCCGTCCTCAACGCAATCATTGAGGAGAAACAGGAGCTCCGCGGGGTGTTCCAGTCGCTTTTGCATAAGGAGACGCGCGTATGATCGTGAATCCCCAGATACCCCTGCATCGTCTCGTGCTCTCGTTGTCCGAAGCGCTGGATCACGTGAACCCGTCGGTGGCGGACCACCAACTCCGGGTCGCCTACATGAGCACGCGAATGGCTCGCGTCCTGGGGTTCCGAGGCGACAGGCTGCGCGATGTATTCCATGCCGCCGCGTTGCACGACATTGGGCTGGTGCGGGCTGACAACCGGATTCGGGTATTGGTTAACCGCGAACTCGAAGGGCTCGACTGGCACGGTGAGGCGGGATACCTGCTGCTGAAGGACAACGAGTTTTTCACCCGGGCTGCCCCGGCGGTGCGACACCACCATGCCGCCTGGAGTGAGCCCGATACCCGCGCAGGCCATCCCTGTGGAGGCGTTCGTGGTGGCGCTCGCCGATGCGGTGGATCGACGTATTCGCCGGGATGTTCCCATTCTGCATCAGATCAAGGCGATTCGGGAACATGTGATTCAGAGGCGCGGCAGCTTGTACGAGCCGAATTGCACGGATGCGTTCTTGGCAGCATCGCAGACGCCGGCGTTCTGGTTGGATACCGATGTCGAAGCGCATCTACTCGATTCTCGAACAGGAAGTGGACTGGCCAACCATCATGGTTGACGCCGGGGCGGTGAAGGGGGTCGCGCAGATATTCGGCCGATTGGTCGATAGCCTAAGCCCGTGGACGGGCACGCATTCGGCGGGCGTAGCGGCCACCGCCGTGGCTCTGGCGGAGCGGATGGACCTGGCTCCGCGTGAGCAGACGCTGATGCGGGCGGCCGGCTACCTGCATGATCTCGGCAAGATCACGGTGCCCAGCGCGATCTTGGACAAACCGAGTTGACCGACAGACGAAGAATGGGCCATTCTGCAGGGACACACTTACTACACGTTCAGAATTCTCGACACGATAGGCGGCATGCCCCAGATCTGCGAATGGGCGGCCTTCCATCACGAACGCCTCGACGGCAAGGGCTATCCCTTCGGCCACGCCGGCCATGACTTGACGCTGGCGCGCGGATCATGGCCGTGGCAGACACCTTCACCGCCATCACGGAGGACCGCCCCTATCGCCCCGGCATGGACCAGAATGGCGCCCTGGCCGTGCTCGACAAGCTGGCCGCGGGAGGCGGGCTGGATGGAGAGGTCGTGCAGACGCTCCGCAACGATTTCGACGCCATCGATACCATCCGACGCCAGGAGCAAACGGCCTATGGCGTCAAGCAAGCGGTCTTGGCCCGCGTGACCAGACGGCCCGAACACCCCTCGATGACCGCGTCTGAATCGGAACCGGCCACGTGCGGCGAAACCGGGAGTCTGCCATGAGCTTCATCGTGTGGACGGACGCCTTCAACGTCGGCGTTGCGATCATCGACCGCCAGCATCGAGGGCTGATGGACACCATCAACCGGCTTTTTGAGGCCGTGCGCACCAATGCCGGCGCCAGCGTCATGGACGATGTGCTCCGAGATCTGGAAGGGTATACGAAGGTGCATTTTGACACTGAGGAGAAACTGCTCAAGGAGCACGGCTTCCCCGACCTCGCTCGGCATCAGTTGTTGCACGATGCCTTGCGAGCACGCACAGCCGCGCTCCGTCGCCTGCCGCCATCGGAGCTACTTGCCTCAGGTTACCAAATGCTGGCTCTTCTGAAAGCTTGGTGGGTGGGCCATGTCACCGGTGCGGATCGGCAATACATCCCTTGCTTGGTGGCGTCCCAGACTGGGCAGCAGCTTGACTCTCCTGACCACGCCCGTGTCTGACAACCTGCGGGGGCGTGGACTGTTCGCGCGCGGCTTTATCCGCGCATATTCGGCAGTTAATGAGCGTTGCGCAAAGATTTTCATCTGAACGAGGGCCAAACTCGCTGAATTTTCGGGTGCCGATGGGTGATCGGGGTGAAGTTATTCGCGCAATGCTCAGTAATGCCGCTGATCGCGGTTCCAGTTCGAACGCGCCCGTGAAGACCGGCTCTCCGTCGCGATCCCGCACGCGCCGAAAGCACATTCGGAAAAACTTACTGGCCTGCACTAAGTGCAGGCCCACTTTTGACCCGGGAACCTTCCCCTCGCGCAAGTGTTTTTCTCGTCCGTACCGTAGATTATCCACATGCAGCCCTCTGGCTCCTTGGTGCGCGGGGGCACCGGTGAATGGTCTCGTTTGTGGCGTTTGGGGCACGGTTGCGCAGTGCGCACCGCGCGAAAAACGCCTTTTCGGCCTCGCATCCCCGGATGGCGTGGTTCGTAAGTCTGTATGGTGTTGGGTCTTGTGAAGTAGCAGCGACAGGACTCGAACCTGTGACCCGGGGCTTATGAATCCCCTGCTCTACCAACTGAGCTACGCTGCCATGACCAGATTGTCGGGGGATTTTATCAAAAGGCCGGCTGATGACAAGGCCGAAGCGGAGCTTAGACGGTTGGCGGATGGTCCAGTACGGCGTTGACGCTGGCCAGCAGATGCCGGGGACTGATGGGCTTGTCGAGCGTGCGCAGGATGCCGCTGTGTTCGGTTTCGCGGGGTTCGACGTGGTAGCCGCGGGCGGTCAGGATGATTGCGGGAATGTCGGCCGTGCTGGGGTCGTGGCGGAGCTTCCGGCATAACTCCAGCCCGGACAGGCGGGGCATCGCGTAATCGGTAATCAGCAGATCAGGATGCTCCCGGGCGGCCGTCTCCAAGGCTTCCTGGCCGTCGCGCGCGGTCAATACCTGATAGCCCGCATCACGCAACTTCAGACTGACTACCCGCAGAACGTGTGATTCGTCGTCGGCGATCAGAATCTTCTTTTCCGTCATGATGCGGCTCCTTGGCAACTCCCCTTGAGTTATCGATCACAAAAGCAGGCGGCTTGGGGAGATTTTCCTGAAAGCGCCGGGGGCTTGGGGCAAGTCTGATAATCCGCGCGTTGGCGAGGGAATGTGAGCGGGCGGAAACCCCTTCGACAGAACAAAAATAACGCGGTTTCGTGATACGCCGCGTTGAATATAGAAGGTCGTGAATCGGTCACGCCAGCGGAATGTCTCGAGCCGGGAGAAGACGATGAAGGGCGGCGTCGTGGTGGCGTTGGGTGTGGCGTTGATGGTGTGCGGGGGATGCGCGTCGAGGATCACCGGAGGGGAAGCCCGCCGGGAAACGTTTGGCGTCGCACGCGAGCAAGTGAAGACGGGAGAAACAAGCCAGTCGCAGCAGCAGGTACTGCTGGTGCGGGTGACGGCCGACGCGGTGGAGATTCGCAGCGACCGGGCGCTGATCGCCACGTCGCAGCCGTCGTTTCGTCTGGCGTCGTCGGAGCCGCGGGAGATTGTCGTCAGCACGCAGCCGACGGTGGTGGGATACGGGAATCTGCCGCGGGTGACGTCCGCGCGGCCGGGGCGGGTGGGGTCGGCGGGGTTCGAGCAGGCAAAACCGCTGGGCGTTTTCTATATCGGGGCGCTGGTGCTGGGTGTGGCGGCGGTCGTGGCGGCGGTGAAGTTTCAGCAGTGGACGCTGGGGGCGTGTTTGGGCGTGTCGGCCGCCGCGGCGGCGGTGGCGCCGACGCTGATTGAGAACTGGGGCCGGATCGTCTCGGGGATGATTGTGACGGCGCTGGCGGGCGGGGCGGTGTTTGTCGCGGGAAAGCTGGTGCAAAGCCACTGGCTGCGGGCGAGGGCGCTGCCGGGGGTGGCCAAGCTGGCCCGCGAGGGGCGCGGCGACGAAGCGATGGCGGCGGCCCGGGCGGTCGATCCGAAATTGGACGCGGCCTTTGCCGCCTCGGGCGGAGGGGGCGGGCATGTCTGACCAACTGCTGAAGGGGTTGGAGCGGCTGCGGCCGCTGATCCAGATCGGCGGCATTGTGGCGGCGATGGCCCTGGGCTGGGGAGCGATCCGCGGGGACATCACGCAGGAGAAGCAGTTGAACGCGCAGCTTCATCGGCAGTTGGACGATCAACTGCGGACGCTGGCCGGTTCGCTGGAGAAAGCCAACGACAAATGGGAACGAACGGTGGCTTTGTTGCACGAGGCGACGGCCGAGATTCGCGAAGTGCGGGTGATGCTCGAAGAGCGCACGGCACGCAAGACACCTTGAGGATCGGAGACGGCAATGGCAGGCAATGCGATCAAAATGACACAGGGCGCCGCGATCACCTGGGGCACCAATTCCAACACGGCGCTGGCGACGTGGAAGGGCTTGGCCAACAACGCCGGCCGGATCGGGGCGCAGGTGGACCTGGGGGCCGGTCCTCGGCCGGCGGCCTACCGCTGGCGGGCCAAGGTCAAGAGCGGAAGCAACGGCAGCAACCCGACGCTCAACGGCGTGATCGAAGTCTACCTGGCCACCAGCGACGGCGCGGTTGTCGATGGCAACGTGGGCACGTCTGATGGAGCCCTGGCCTCCAGCGACAAGCGGGCCAACCTCCAGCGGCTGGGGGTGATCGTGGTGGACAAGGCCGATTACGCCGAGAGCTTCCAGGCTTCCGGGGACGTGGTGATTCTGCCGCGGTACGTCTCGCCGGTCTTTTACAACGCCAGCGGGCAGGCGCTCGAGCAGCGCCGACGCCGATCACCTGTTCCAACTGGTTCCGGCCCTTGACGAGATCCAGAGCTACGCATGATCCGCGACCTGATTAAATTTCGAGGCCGTTATCGTGACGCCGTCATGGCGTCCAGGCCCTTTGGTCTTTGGATGCTGGACGAGCCATCGGGAACTTCCGCCCGCAACGCCCGGCCGGGCGGGGCGGCGGGTACTTATTACGGGGCCTCGCTCAACGTGCCCGGCCCGGCCGGCTTTGGCGCATCCTTCGGCGGCAGCGGGTATGTGGATTTGACCACGCTGGCCGGGTTCGGGGCCACGCGGGCCAACGGCAGCGGGATCGAGTTCTGGCTCCGCACCGCGCAGACGGCAATCGGCGCGGTGGTCGGCGTGGCAAACAGCGGATCGGGAACCAACGCGTTTATCGTCCGCGTCAACGCCAATTCGTCCGGGGCCGGCGCGGCGGGGTGCCTGTATTTCGCCGCATACGATTCGGTTGTACGTTTCCGCGCCGGGTTGAATACATCGGCGGCATTGAACGATGGCCGGTGGCACCACGTTGCCGCGTCGTATAGTCCGGGGTCGGGTCTAACCGTGTTCGTGGATGGGGTTTCGCGTCCGGTGTCGGTTTACTACGACGGAGGCGCCGACAACTTTGCGTTCGTTGATTTTACGAACACGGCCACCGCGATGGCGTTCAACAACGGGACGATCCAGCAATACGTCACCGGCTCGCTGTCGGGGCTGGCCCTGTTTCCCCGGCCGATTGCGGGCAAAGAGGTTCTGGATCATTACCGGGCCGGGACTGACGTGCGATCTTCCAAAACGTACTTCGTTCCCGGAGGAACCCCGGCCCGTTTCCGCATTTTGCAAGGAGCCAGTCTATGAGCGACTACCAGACCATCGAGGCCGGATCGACCGTGCCCCGCGTGTTTGCCGTCATCAGCAAATACAGCGGGTTTGCGATCCAGGCGGGTGCGGTCAATTACTATCTCAAGCAGCTCGTCGGAGCCAACGCCGGCAAGTGGTGGCGGGCTGGCGACAACACCTGGCAGGCCACCGAGACGGCCAACGCCATGACGTTTGAAGGCGGGGATGCCGACTGGTCGTTGGCGCTTTCGAATAGTCCTTTTGTCGCGGGCGGCGCGTATCTGGAATACGTCAAGGAGAGCGCCGGGCGCAGGTGGCCAGCAGCCGCACGCTCAAGTGCGAGCCGACGCCGACGGCCGACGCCGGCCGAAAAGTCTCTGCCGATTTGCAGACGATCAAAGGACAGGCGGTAACGTGCGCGTCGGCGGTGACGGTGCCGGCGACGATCGGCGACGCCACGGCGGCGGGCCAGTCCACGCTGCTCAACGCCGTCAACGCCATCACCACCAACACCGCACGCAGCGGGCCGGTCGTCTCCCCCTGGTTTGTGAGGCCGTCCGGCGGATTGACCGCCTACGAGATCACGCTGCGGCTGTGGAATCTGCAAGGCGTTCCCGAGGATGCCGACGGCCAAGCCGCGACCATTCACGCCCGGCTGTACGACGGCACGAGCATGGACGGGCACCTGACCTCAACTGCGATGACGCGCGTGGCCATGGGCCGGTACAAGGCGACCTACGCCGTGCAGGCGTCCGACGCGGCCGGGGTGGTGTATTTTGATTTCGCCTGGGCGGTGGGTGGCACGGCCATGGCCGACGGGGCGGCGACGCAGGTGCAAGACGCCGAGTCGCTTTCCACGCTGCTGGACATCCAGGGCAAGGCGGCAAACATCGCCGCGGCCGTAGCGCAGATCCCCACGGTTACGCCGGACAATGCCGGAATCGCGGCGATCAAAGCCAAGACGGACGCCCTGCCGGCCTTGCCGGCGGCCGTTGGCGATGCGATGACTTTGACGGCGGCGTATGACCGGGCCAAAGCCGCCGCAGTGCCGGGCGAAATCCTCCTGACGCCGGGTCAGCCCATTGCCACCGACGCCCAGGGCCGCGTGACGGCCGGCAACGCCGTCGGCGGGCAGAGCGACAACATCACCGTTCAGATCACCGAAACCGGAGTCCAGGGATGATCACGAAAATCATCAGCTTCCAACATACCGTTGACGGCGCATTGACCGACGTGGACGCCGTGATGTTTTCCGATCCGTCGGGCTCGTTCGGCCTGCGATGCATGGATACCGGCCAGGTCGTCCTCGGCGATTCGACGCCGCTGAACCGTGACGACGTGGGGCGGTACAGCTACACCGCGGCCAGCCTGACGGCCGGTGCGGCTTACGAATACTGGCTGGAGTGGATCTTCCGGGGCGAAAGCCGCCGGCTGCAGCGCAGCTTCATCGCCGGCGTCACCAAGGCGCAGGGGAACTATCACGACGAGGACGACGTCAACGACCTCGGCGGGGTGGAGTGGGTGCGACTGGCCTCCAACCAGGGCAATGCCACCGGGGCGGCGGATACGGCCCGCATGCAGCGGGCCATCGATTGGGCCGAATCCCAGGTCAACGCCCGACTGAGCCGGCTGTACGTCGTCCCCATGACCCTTGGCGGCGACGACGCCCGGCAAGTGCGAAACGTCTGTGCGCGGCTGTCGCTGTGGTGGCTGAGCCAGAACCGGCAGGTCGGCACTGACGTCAAAAACCTGGTCGAGCGGATGGACGCCCACAAGCAAATCGCCGATGTGCAAATCGGCCGATGGGCAACGGGGGTGGATCAGTTGGATGCGGTCAAACGCTAAGGTTAGGATAAGAGGACAACCGTGCAAATCGAAATAGTGGATATTGACAGTATTTCCCCGGACCCAGCCAACTGCCGAAAACATCCGCAGCGGAACCTGAGAGCCATTGAAGATTCGCTCCGCCGGTTTCGTCAACAGAAGCCTATTGTCGTTGATTCCAGCGGCATTATTCGCGCCGGAAACGGGACATGGCTGGCGGCCAAGAAGTTGGGCTGGAAGACTGTTGCGGTAGTTCGTTCGGACTTGCCGCCAGCCGAGCTGGATGCGTATGCGGTGGTGGACAACCGCGCGGCGGAATTGGCCGAGTGGGATGTCGAGGCGATGGAAAAATTGCTGGCCACGCTGGATCTAGGAGATTGCGGCTTTGATGAGTCGGAGTTGAAAGCGCTAGGAATTGCCGAAAAGGATGGCGTGGAACTGAGACAAATTGAAATCCAGGCTCCGCCGCCGATGTCGTGGGTGGTGATTGGGATTCCAACGGTCAGGTTTGGTGAAATCAGCCAGACGATTGAAGCAATCGCGTTAAAGCCTGGCGTATTCTGTGAAACGACGGTGGGTAATGGCCAAGACCAAGACGGATAACGGTGATTTTGCGGCCAAGTTGGAATTGCGCCGCTACTTTCTTCGCAAGTACCACGGGGAAAACCGTCCTTCCATCCTCGATTGCTGCCAGGGGAGCGCCAAAATCTGGACGAAATTGCGGAAAGAGTTTGAGTGCGATTACTGGGGCGTGGATGTGAAACGCAAGGCCGGCCGGTTGAAGGTGGATAGCGTGCGAATACTGCAACAGCCGGGTTGGGTTCAGGACGTCATCGACATTGATACCTATGGCAGTCCGTGGAAACATTGGGAAGCGATGTTGCCGAATGTCCACAGACCGCTGACGGTGTTCCTGACGATCGGCCGGTACAGCATGGGCGTGGATCGGCGGGTCTTTGGATGGCTGGGGTGCGGGGGATTGAAGATTCCGGCCGGGCTGAATGGGAAATTAGACGAGATGGCATTGCCCTATTGTTTGCTGGCAAGTAGTTCGTATGGCATAATTATCCAAGAAGCCGTGGAAGCCGTATCGTCGGGGAATGCGCGATACGTCGGCGTGCGGCTCTTCCCAAAGGGAGGAATAGATGGGGCAAGAGACTCTTATCGCCTGGACCACTCACACGTTTAACATGGTATGGGGGTGCGTGAAAGTCAGCCCGGGTTGCGCGCATTGTTATGCGGAGACGTTGTCCAAGCGATACGGTCACGACGTGTGGGGCAAGGACAAAACCCGGCGAGTGTTTGGCGAAAAACATTGGCGGGAGCCGCTCCGCTGGCATGAGGAAGCCCGGGCGGCCGGAGAGAGGCGACGTGCGTTCTGCGGCTCGATGTGCGATTGGTGCGAAGATCACCCCACCGTGGAGCAGGAACGACGGAAGCTTTGGTCGCTGATTCGCGATACGCCGCAATTGGATTGGTTGTTGCTGACCAAACGTCCCGAGCGAATCCGGGAATGTTTGCCGGCGGACTGGGGCGGAGGTTATTTGAACGTCTGGCTGGGAACCAGCGTCGAGAACAACGATTACGCGTGGCGGGCGGATCATCTTCGACAGGTTCCGGCGACGGTTCGGTTTATCAGTTATGAGCCGGCGCTGGGTCCGCTGGATCGGTTGGACTTGACCGGGATCGACTGGGTCATTTACGGCGGAGAATCCGGGGCGGGATTTCGCCAGCATGACTTAAGCTGGCCGCGTGAGATGCGGCGCCGTTGCGAGGAGGCGAACGTGGCGTTTTTCTACAAACAGTCCGCCGCTATTCGCACGGAGATGGGCACGACGCTCGATGGTCAGACGGTACGGCAATACCCCATTCCGCGGCTGGTGCTGCCGACCCTGTTTTCGTAGGCATCCTCCATGGACAAAACGGCATCCGAGCAAGCGGCCAGCCCGCCGGCAGACGAGCGGGCTGAGGAGGCCCTGTTGAAACGGGTCTTGGGCTATGACTACGAGGATCGGGACATCCAAGTCGATCCGGAAACGAAGAAACCTCAGAAAATCCTGGTGAAAAAGAGGCATCGGCCCTCGGACCTCAAGGCCTTGATTTTCTGGTTGACCAATCGGCGCCCCGACCGGTGGCGCGAGCGGCAACCTCTCCCGCGTGACATCGAAACCGAAAAAATCATCCGAATCCGCCGCGTCCCCAGACCGCAGCATCCCGGCGAGGCGCCGGTCGATGTCGATCAGCCTGGTGACGGATGACACCCTGTTCGTCGCCAATCCCGGCGGGCAGCGGGGGTTTCTGGATGATTATGTTCATCGCCATGTGGCGCTGGTGGGCGGGTGGTTCAGCGGCAAGACCTGGGCGGGGGCGCGGAAACTGGCCGACCTGCACGTCTGGAACGCCTTCGATTGCGGGCATCGGCCGACGTGCGTCAAAGGGCTGATTGTCGCGCCGAACTATTCGCTGGCCCGCACGATCAACGTGCCGGAGATGCAGGCGGCGTTCGACGCCATGGGGCTGTCGCACCGGTTCAAGTCCGACCCCCGGCATTATTGCCTGGTGCTGCCGGACCTGGGCACGAGGAGGAATCCGAGCGAGATTCTGGTGCGCAGCGCCGAATCGCCCGAATCGATCACGGGGTTTACCGTCGGGCACGTGTGGGGCGACGAGGCGGCGCGCTGGCCGGTCGATCCGCAGGATCCGCTGCGCGATCCGTTTCTCCAGATTGCCGGCCGGCTGCGCGATCCGCGGGCGAGAATGTTGCAGGCGATCTTCACCTTTACCCACGAGGGTGACGAAACCAAGGTGTATCGCGATTTCGAGCGGGATCCGCGGCCCGGCCACGCGTTGTACCGCAGCGGGACGTTTGACAATCCCCATGCCCGGTCGTTTGGGGAGGAGATGACCCGGCAACTGACGCCGGAACTGCGGGCGCAGTATCTGGAGGGGCAGGCGATCCGGTTTCACGGGCATGCGGTGTACAGTGCGTTCGACGAGGCGAGCAACACGGACGGCGGCCTGGAACTGGTCGGGGGTTTGCCGCTGCAACTGGCGATCGACTTCAACATTTCCCCGGGGATGCACGCCATTGTCGGGCAGCATTTCGTTGACCGCGATCTGCTGACGGCGGTGTACGAACTGCACCAGCCGCGGATGGACGTGCGGCAGTTGATGGGGGCCTTTGCGGGCCTGCTGGATCTGGCGGGGCGGAAATGGCCGGAGGTGCAGTTGTATGGTGATGCCAGCGGACACAGCAAATGGGCGGGCAGCGGCGAAAGCTGCTGGGACATGGTCCGCCAGGCGATGGGGCAGATCGGCCTGCCGTACCGCTTGAAAACGCCGGCGGCCAATCCGCCGGTGGCCGACCGGGTCAACGCCTTCAACTGTGCGCTGAAAGACCTGGCCGGCGTAAGCCATTACAAGGCGCACCCGCGATGTCAGCGGCTGATTCGCGATTTCAAGCAGATGAAGTGGGACGGGGGAGAGTTGAACAAGACCGACCGGGAACAATCGCACGCCAGTGACGCCGACGGATATCGTGTTCACTGGGTTCGACCGATCCGCCGACTGGTGAGCGGCGGGCAACTGGGCTCAAAATAACGAGGCGAAACATGGACGAAAAACAAACGGTGCGGGTAGAGGAAGGCGAAGCAACCGGAGGGCAGGTGCTGGCCGTCGGAGGCGTCGGCGATGGCCCGATGGGCGGCGGTCGGATGCTGGCGGGCACTTATGCGACGTATCGGCGGATGCTGGCGGATCCCACGATCGCGCTGGCCCGCGCGGTGGCGACGGCGCCGTTGCTGGCTTCGCCCTGGAGCTACGAGTGCAAGGATGGGACGCCGGACGCCTGGGTGCATCTGGTGCGCGATGCGTTGGAGCCATTGCAGCAGAAGCTGAAGAAGGATTGTCTGCGGGCGTGGGATATGGGCTGGCAGCCGTTTGAACTGGTCTGGAAATCGCGGCGAACCAGCCCCGAGGAAGGGCTGCCGGCCGTGGTGGTGACTTATGAGCGGATCAAGCCGCTGTTGCCGGACATCGCCACGCCGCTGGTGGACCAGCGCGGGCGGCTTGTCGGGCTGCGCAACGGGCGGGTGTTGTCGCCGGGCGAACTGCCGGCGGACAAGGTGTGGGTTTACGTTTACGATCAGGAGGGGGACGATTATTTCGGCCGCTCGCGGCTGGAGAATTGCCGGGAGGACTGGAACGACTGGCGTGCCGCCAACGACAACGCCCGCCGGCTTTCCCGCAAGGCCGCGGGCACGGTGGCCATCGGTCACTATCCGCTGGGCGAGAGCGAAGACGCCGCCGGCAACAAGATCAGCAACTACAAGGCCACGCTCCAGGTGTTGACCGACATCGTCGCCGGCAAGGCGGTGGCCGTGCCCAATTTGTTCGCGGCCGAGGAAAATCTGCGCCTGGCGGCGAACCTGGCGGGCGAGTCGGCCTTCAAGTTCGATTTCCTGGATGCGGGGAACACCGGCCCGGCCCAGGCCGGGTTGATCGACGAGCGAAAGTACAAGGACGCGCGGATGATGCGCGGCTACTTCACCCCCGAGCGGGCCGCCACCGAGGCCGCCCGCTCGGGCAGCCGGGCCGATGCCGGTTCGGCGGCCGACATCGCCACGCTCATCAGCGATTTGTCCGGCATGGAACTGGTCGAATCCATCAACCGCGGCCTGGTCGATCCGCTGCTGATGCACAATTTCGGCCCGCAGGCCCGCGGGGCGGTGTATCTGACGGCCGGCAAGCTCAGCGCTTCGCTGCGGCAGTTCTTCCAGAGCCTGTTTGTGACGCTGCTTGGCAATCCGGCGATGACCGATGCGATGGCGCGCATGATTGACTTGGATGCGATGCTGGATGCCCTGGAGGTTCCCAAGAGCTCGCAGGTGGTGGACAGCGCCGCGGCCCGCACCGATACCCTGGCCGTTACCGAGGCCGCACAGCGCCGCCGGTTCGAAGAAAGCGTGGTCCGCGGGTTCGTGGACGATCAGACCGTCTCCGACCGCGTTTATGCCCAGGTGGACATTCACGAACTGCTCCAGCGGGTGGGTCTGCCTGTCAGTGGCGGGGGTGAGGCGGGGCATGAATAAAACCAGGCGGGTTGCGCAAGTGGCCGAGATGTTTGGCATCAACCCGGGTCGGGAAGCGGCGCATGGGCCGGCGTGGGGCGAGTTGCAATTGCCGCAACTTACGGCCGGCCGGTTGGTCTTCATCACGGGCGCAAGCGGTTCGGGCAAATCGTTGTTGCTGCGGGCCATGCGCCGGCAGTGGCGGGGGGCGTGGGTTGATGCCGGAGGCATCGCCATGCCCGAGCGCCCGGTGATCGACTGCCTGGACGGAGAAATCGCCGTCGCACTGCGGGATTTGTCCCGCTTCGGCCTGAGCGAAGCGTGGAGTTATGTGCGCTCGGCGCGGCAACTGAGCGAGGGCCAGCAGTGGCGATTGCGCCTGGCGATGGCGATGCGACGCGCTGCGGCCAAGGGTCGGCCGGATCGTCCGGCGGTGCTGGCGTGCGACGAGTTCGCCGCGACGCTGGATCGGGTGACGGCCATGGTGGTGGCTCACACGCTGCGTCAGACGGTCGATGCGGGCGGCGGCGTTGCGGCGGTGGTTGTTTCCAGTCAGGACGATCTGGTTGCCGCGCTGTCACCTGACCTGATCATTCGATGCGACTTCGGGCGGACGCACGTCCAATGCCGGTAAACCAAACCACGAAACTGAATATCGGGCTGTTTCTGCCCGGCCGATTTATGTTGGCCCGCGGCACGGCGGCGGACTATCAGGAGTTGTCCCGCTTCCATTACTGCGGGGGTCGTCCGGGGAGCTGGGTTGGCGTGTGGGTGGTGCGCTACGAGGAGCGGCCGGCATCGCAGGAAACGGGCCGGGTTGTGGCCGTCGGGGTGTTGTCGAATCCGCCACTTAACGTACACATGCGCAGTCGATATTTCGGATGGGAGGGGCCGGGGTCGCATCATCGCTGGCGGTTTATCAACGACAACATCCGCACCATCAGCCGGGTGGTGGTGCATCCGCAGTTCCGCTGCCTGGGGCTTTCCACGCTGCTGGTGCGGGAGATGTGCCGGCGTTGTCCCACGCGGTATGTGGAGTCCATCGCGGTGATGGGCCGGTTTCATCCGTTTTTCGAGCGGGCCGGCATGCGTCGGATCGACGGCGGGGAAGGCGCAAAGCCTATTTCCTCCGGGACCGGATGACTTTCTCCCTCTCCCCTCAAGGAGAGGGAGAAATGGCGAACGTTTCACAGAACCTTTGAAAGGAGAAGTCATGTCCACCACGTTTATTCTCAACGCCAAATCCGGCGTTGAGGCCAAGCCGTTTACGGCGTTGCCGGAAGACCTGCCGACGGAGATCAACGGCCATCCGGTTCGGTATTTCTGGAAGGAGATGCTGCGCGTCGGGCAGTATCGCCATCCGATCCACCGCGACTGGAAGCTGTCGGTCACGGCCGAGCGGCTCGACAAGTGGATCAGCAATTTCCACGCGGCCCGCGCGTCGGCCGGGTTCAAGCCGTTCGTGCCCATCCGACACCAGGACTTTGACGCGACGGCCAACCTCGGCTGGATCATCGACATGAAACGCGAAGGCGACAGCCTTCTGGGTTTGCATCAGATGATCGGCCGGGACGCGGCGCTGGCCGCCGCCCGCAACGAATCGTCCGTCTGCATCAGGCCCTTCCGCGACAAGACGGGGGCCGAGTACGACGAACTTCTGGAGCACAACGCACTGGTGCCCGATCCGGTGGCCACGGGGTTGGAGCCGTTCGTGGCCCTCTCGGCCGGGGAGGCGCAGACGCCGGTGGCGGTCTATCAACTGTCGGCCTCCGAGCCCGATCTGGCGGACAAGCTCCGGCAGATTCTCGGCGGCGGTCTGACCGAGGAACAGTTGCTCGATCAGGTATGCCAGTTGTCCGGGCAATTGCAGGCCAGCCGCTCGGCGCTGAGCGAGGCGGAAAACCGCGTCGTGGAATTGTCCCGGACTGTCGCGCGGCAGTCTCCCGAATCACCCGAAGTGTTGCGCGAAAGGTCGCTGCGTATCGAGGAGCGTCTGACGTCCCTGGTGCAGTCCGGCAGGCTTTCGCCGGCCTACGCGCAGCGGGTCCGCCGCGTGGTGGTGCAACTGCCCGATGGTTCGCCCATCGCGGTGGCGCTGTCCCGTCAGGCCGGCGCGGAGGACTGCCTGGCCGGCCAGGTGATCGACCTGCTCAAGGATTTTGAGCCGGCCCCGGCCTTGGGCGAATCCACCGGCCCGCAGGTTCTGGCCCTCGCCCGCGCCATCCCCGGCCAGGAGAGCATCGATCCCGACAACGCCCTCATCGCCCACGCCCGCCGGATGTATCGGCGGGAAGACGACCGGGGAGAAGAAAGGAGGCCACGGACCAGCAGCTACTGACCACGGACGACTGACAACGGACCCCTGACTACGGACCCCAAATCAAGGAGCTTTTATGCCTACTCACTTTTTCGGAAACCCGGGCGTGTACACTCGCTCGGCGACTGACCCTCGGAACATTTTGACGACGTTGGATTCGGCCTCGTGGCTGCCGTCTTCGCTGATCCTCAGCGGCACGGCCTCGCGGGATACCGGCAGCACTCCGGTGGATTTGCTGCGGGCCGGCTTGCTGGTGGGCAAGATCACCGCCACCGGCAAGTACGCCAACAGCATCATCGGTCTGACGCAGGCCGACGCCGCCAGCGGCGCAACTTCGCTGACCGTGACGGCCGCCGCGGCCGCCGAGATCGTCCGTCGGATCGGCGCGACCGGCACGTTCAAGCTGGTCGGCCCGCCGACCGCCGGGGGCACGGTCGCCTCGCAGACCGTTACCTACTCGGCCGTCAACACCACCACCGGCGTCATCACCTGCACGGCCACCAGCGCCGCGTACGTGACCGGCTCGCTGGTCATGCCCCTGGACGGCTCGGAAACCGTCCGCACCGTTCTGGCCGAGGAATACGGCCTGTGCGTGGTGGACACAAGCGGCAATAACGTCGATCAGCCCCTGCCCCGTTTCCTTCGCGGCGGCGATCTGATTGCCGCCAATGTCGTCAACCTCACCGAGGGCGATGCCGCCGTGCAGAGCTGGCTCAAGACCCAGCTCAAGGCCGTCGGCCTGTTCACCTTCGACAACGACCGGTGAACCGCGGGCCACTGACGAGTGACTACTGACCACTGACTTTTCAAGGAGAAAAACCATGGCAAACCAAACCTTTGCCGATTTCATTTACGGACAGAAACTGACCCAACTGATTCAAAGCGAAAGCATCCGCGGGGGCATTCCCAACCCGCTGCCCGCGGAGCTGTTCCGCGTGACCCGGCAGGTCCAGGGGAACATGGTCGAATACGACCAGGTGGACGGCAACCGCACCGCCGCCCGCATCGTGCAGTACGGCTCGCCTTCGCAGCGCCGCGCCGTGAAGGGCGCCCAGCGCAAGACCGCCACGATGGTTCATTCCAACGAACACATCGTGCATGATGAGAGCTTCCTGACCTGTTTGAAGCAGACGGACAATCCTCTGGCCCAGCAGGCCGCCCAGCAGGAGATCGTCCGCCGGACGCGCAACTTTGCGCGTGGGTTTGATACCCTGCGCATCTCGGCCGTTCTCAGCGCCTTTGCCACCGGGCATATCTACGCCGACGCCAGCGGCGTGATCCTCCCCTCCTCCACCGGCGCCAAGCTGGACCTGGATTTCGGCATCCCGACGGGCAACTTCAAGAGCAAGACCCAGCTCGGCGACTGGTCGCAGGCGACGACGGACATTCCCGGCAAGCTCAAAGCCTTCCGGGCGGCCTGCGCCAAGGCCAACGGCTACATGCCGGTGCATGTGTTGTACGGGGCCAGCGTTCCCGGCTACCTGGCGGCCAACAATTACACGGGCAAGCTGATCCAGATGAACAGCGCCTACAACCAGAGCTTCCTGCAGAGCAACGCCATCCCGCAGGGCTTCATGGACATGCAGTGGCACCCGGTCAGCGATGCGTTTTTGCTGGATGCCACCGGCACGCCTACGAGCCTGTTCGACGACAAGAGCGTGGTCTTCCTCCCCGAGATCGGCGAGGACTGGTACGAATTCGTCGAAGGCTCCAAGATCATCCCGACCGGCGTAGCCACCGCCGGGCAGAGCCTGGAAGAGCTGATCGCCGGGGTTTCGATGGGCTTCGGCCAGTACACCTACGTGGAGATGATGACCGACCCGATCAGCATCAAGCAGATCGCCGGCGACACCTTCCTGCCGCTGATCAAGGTGCCCAGCGCGGTGTATCCGAGCCTGTGCGCGTGATGTGTCTGATGCGGCAACCCCTTTGGTTCTACTCCCCCGGTTCCTGCAAAGGGAACCGGGGGCTTTTGCTTCCGACTTTTACTGCGGCTGGTTTTTGATATTCTGGGAGCTGTGGTTATGGGAAGGAAATGAATCCTTGGCTAAAAAAATCTTAACCTTTTGCTTTTAAGTACGTTACGCGGATAGGACATATTTTTTTATTTGTTATTGGAAAGTGTCCGATGATGAAGGTATGATTTCATGGCGTCAGTGAAAGCATTCGGCGTACCCGGAGTGAAGATGATTATTTATTCCGGCGACCATGAACCGCCGCACATTCATGCCCGAAGGTCTGATGACTGGGAAGCCAAGGTTTATATTCTGGAGTCAGTGGAGCGGATGATCGAGATTCTCAAGCCACCGGGAGCCCGGATGAGCCGGGCAGACCGCCGAGCAATTACTCAGGGCATCGAAACCTACCGTCCTCAATTGCTGAATGAGTGGGAGCAAGCTCAGGCTGATGATTAACGGGGGCACAACTATGACGGCAGTGGCAACTCATTTCGACGTTGTTGTAAGAGGTGGAAAGCTGGCTCATGCTTTCCAAGAGGCGGAGCGGAGCGTCTGTTCTTCCGATAAGGATCGCTTGCGCCTTTGGACGGAATTCCAGCGGGCTCCCGCCAGGGCCGGTGGATCGGTCTTTATTGTCTCGCGATTAGTCGATCTGTCGCAAGCGAGGGAACTGGCCTTCGTCGAGCAGCTTCAAGGTGCGGCAAAGCACTTTCTGTTATTCCTCGATCAAGAGCAGATGCCCGCGGAATCCATCGCGGAACGGGTTGCGGAATTGGGGGTACGAAGCAAGGATTGCCTGCATCTGGCCCGGCTGGTGGTGGACGATGAGGTTTCGTTTGCGAGGCGCTTTGTGGCAGGGCTTCTCGATACGAACCGTGAAGGGTCCATCATGGATGCGTGGTGGGATGCCGATGAATTCGTCGTGATTTCGCCGACCTTTCAGCGATTGCGCATTCCGGTGGACAAGTTGCCGAAAATTCGAAACGCCTCTCCCGACGAACGGGCGAAATTCGAAATTGATCCAGAGGGAGACTTCGTCTACTGGCCGAGTCATGACGTTCATATGGGCTGGTCGCAATTTCAGCAGATTATCGATCCGGAGTCGCGGCTGCGGGCGCAGCAAAAAAGCCAGGCATTTAACGAACGCTACGGTCGAGCCATCCGCGCTTTACGCGAATCCATGAAGCTCAACCAACAGAGCATCGATGGCCTGGACGAACGCACGATCCGCCGCATTGAACAGGGGAAGACCCGCGCAACGTCCAACGCGATTGCCAAGCTTGCCAAAGCCCATAGGCTCAGTCCGTCGCAGTACATGACTAAAGTGTCTGGAATGATGGAAAAATAAGTTCAACGGACTTCCGCTCGTGCGGAGCTGAAATTTCCCCCGTTTTCATCCTGTTTTTCCCGCGTTACATTCCTTCCTCCTCTTTCAGGAGTTGTTCCAATGAAAACGGTTGTTATTGCTGTGTTTGCCATGATGATGGGCTCGGTTGCCTGG
Source organism: uncultured Phycisphaerales bacterium (assembly GCA_963841305.1). GTDB lineage: Bacteria > Planctomycetota > Phycisphaerae > Tepidisphaerales > Tepidisphaeraceae > CAWJBR01. The sequence goes on from CAWJBR010000002.1 coordinate 2,361,647, forward strand.
GCGGCCGACGCCAATGCCCAGAAGGCCGCGGCGGTAGTGGCGGGGGAGCAGAAGTCGCTCCAGACCCTGATCGGTCGGGTGGATACGGCCATCACCCGCAATGATTTCAACGTCCTCAACTACGACGTCGATCCCAACGCCACCATCGTGGACAGCCAGGGCCGGCAGCTCACGCGGGACAAGTGGATCGAGAACATGCGGGCCGGCACGACCAAGTTCCAGTCCATCACCCGCGAGAACGACCAGATCCGCGTCTACGACAACACGGCCGTCGATACCGCCACGCTCAACGTCAAAGGCAAAGAGGCCAACCGCGACGTCAGCGGACGCTACGCCTTCACCAGCGTCTGGGTGAGAGAAGGCGGCCGCTGGAAAGCGGTGGCGTCGCAAATGACACCCGTCGCGCCGGGCGGCAAATAAGCCGGCGATTGTGGGTTTTCAATAAAGAAGAATTTGAACCGCCAAGGCCGCCAAGAGCACCAAGAAAAGAGAAGTCAGAATGATGAATGATGAATGATGAAGGAGGAAGAAAACCAGCTTTTATTAACTGCTCTTCTTTCCACCTTCATCGTTCATCATTCATCATTCTCTTCTCTTAGCGGCCTTGGCGGTTCAAATTTTCTTCCTCCACAAGTTGTCCTCCTCCTCGGGAGCGGATTGGGCGTACTGGTCGGCGATGCAGCGGCGCTCGTGGGGCTGGTCCCCGAGGGCCGCTCGCCGCTCTACCGCGATAGCCAGGCGGTCGATTTCGTCGAGCCGGGCGTGGATGGAGGCGTGTCGCGGGTTGTCCGGGCGAAACTCCAGCCAGCCGGATTCGGCCGGGTAGATCCGCTTGAAGGTGCAGGCGTGATCCCGGCCGGCGCCAAAGCGGACGAAGACGGGCGAGCCGTCGGGAATAATTTCATCGGACAGGGCCGGGCGAAAGACGACCACGTCGCCGCTGTGGTAGGTGGGGGCCATACTGTCGCCGATGACCACCACGGCGAACAGCGGCCCCTCCTGGCCGGCGCGGCGGGGGATGTATTCGTAGCCCACGCCGCTGTCCAGGCCGTACTCCTCGTAATCCCGCGGACACCCGGCCGGGGTTTTGTTGATGACGGGGATCAACTCCTCGGCAGAGACCCGCGTGACGGCCACCCCGCGCGGACGCCATTGCCGGTCGAACTCCAACAAATCCGCAAACCCCAGTTCCCGGGCCCACGCCCGTCGCTGGGAGGCCGGCGGGAAAGCCTCCCCTGCAAACACCCGCCGCAACTGTTCGCCGCTGGTTGCCAAGGCCCGCGTCATCGCTGCCGCATCCCATTGCCGATCCGCTTGATACTGCTTGAGAAACACACCCACGCGCGTCATGACTTGCCCCTTTCCATTGCCCTTGTGCCCTTGGTACGGACTTGCCATACCGAACTTAGTTCGTATTATGTTAGGTATGCCTCGCAAAAGCAAGCACTATTTCCGGGTGGGTGAAAACGTGTACGAATACGTGGAAGTGGACGGCCCGATCCGTCGGGGCGATGAGGAGCTGGTCGCCGACTTTGATCACGTCGGCTGCAAGTTCTATTTATCGCGAAGTGTTCCGGTGGGGCGTCGGCCGGTGGTGGCGGCGGCGGCGATCAGCGACCTTTGCTTCCGCCTTTGGAAACCGCTGCCCGTGATCCAGCCGACCTGGCAGCCAGATGAAGCCGACCCGCACGAACCAGGGCCGGATCCTGCTGATGGCCGATAGCCGCTCCCGTCGAGCGGGCGCGGGCCGCGGCGATGAGCTTTTCCATGCCGCCCGGCAGCATGTCGGCGCCCAGCACCTGCTGCGCCAGCAGGTCCAGTTGTTCCTGCGGCAGTTCCAGCATGAGCAGGATCGCCGCCGAGCAGATCGTCCAGCGCCGTTTGGCGCCGAAGCGGTCGGCCGTCTTCTCGAACGCGTTGGCCAGGGCTTCGGGCAACGAAAAATTGAAATTCTTTTTGGTAGCCATATCTCCATTTAAGCCAAAAGCATAGGAAAATCAAATCCTGTTCCATCTAAGAATCACATAATTTCTTCCTTGACGGGCAACCGAGCCGATGTATTCTTAGATTAACTAAGAAAAGGAGGCTGAATCATGCCCGTTCACACTCGAGAGTTCGACCGGCCCATCCGCTGGCTCTTCCGCGTTCCGCGCCGGAGGTGGTTCGGCCTGGGCGTGCGGATCGACCCCGCCGGCCGGGACGTCCTGCGGTATGCGGACGACCCGGTAAGCGGCAATCACCGCCCGGCCGAGGACCGCGGCCGGAACGACGAAGCGTGTCAGGAAACATGAAGCAGGGAGTACGCCATGCAGTTGCACCACGCCATAGGGATTCTCGCCCGCCGGACGCGTCCGGGGGCGTCCTTCTTCATCGAGCGGCAGGAATCCTGCCGCTCCGACGGCCGGGGCAATTTCCATTTTCAGCGGGATTACACCCTGACCATCCGGGATCCCGACGCCGAAGCCGGCGGCCGAGACGTCCTGGTTATCAACCGCGCCGACCTGGCCCAGGCCCTGCGCAGGCGCTGCGCGAGTACGGAAACAAATAGGGGGATTTGCAATTTGCAATTGCAAATTGGCAATTGAAATACAGGCGACGTCCCCCGCCTCTTCAATTGCAAATTGCAAATTGCAAATCCCCACTGGGAGCTATCATGAATGTTAAAACGATCACGAAAAAGAAACGCCACTTTGTTCCGCTGCATCACGAGGAACTGCTTCGACTGGAAAAACGTCTGCACGCCATCGCGTGCAGCCCCAGTTGGGTGGATGCCATTCTCGACGCGCTGGCGCGTCGGCGGGTGGCGTATGTGACCGACTCCGAGGGGCGGTTGAAGACCCGGCTGGCGGATTTGTTTCTGGCCATTGCCGAGGCGGGAATTTATCCGCCGGCCGCTGACGATTCGCCCAAGTTCGCCGCCGGGAATTCGCCGGAAGGCGTGGTGGAGTTTCATCTGGGCGCGCAGATGCGGCCTTGTCTGTCGGCCTCCTGTACGCGCAGCGATGAGAAGGCCGGGACGCTCAGCGTGCTGTATCCCGTGGAATACGCCAAACACGGCATCTGCTATGCCTGTCATATCAATCAGACGCCGCTGGACGCGATGGCCGCGGAACTGGGATTTACCGTTTCGGCCCTGGCCTCGGCGACGGCCATTGCGGCCCGCCAATCCCACTACTACGGGATTCGCATCAAACACCAGCGCACGCGCCAGGGTCGATACCCCAGGCTGAAGGAAACCCCGCACGATCTGACGTATGCGGGGATTGCCTCGAAGCGGAAGCATTCGGCGGCGCAAGCAAAAACCGTTGGCGAGGGCTCCGCGGCTCGTTGAGCCGCGGCTATTGACGCGAAGTTGTCGTCATTCGGATTTCGTCATTCATTCGGATTTCGGGTTTCGTCATTCGGATTTCGAGAACCTCCCATGTTTCATCCCAAACTCACTCCCATGCAGCGGCGGGTTTATGACCTGTTTTTCGTCTCCGGTCTGCGGCAGGTGGAGATCGCGGCCCTGCTGAAAATCTCCCAGCCGGCGGTTTCCATGCGCATCGGGCGCATTCGCCGGCGGTATCAAATGGCGGGGGTGCGGCCTCCGGGCAATCCCGGCGCCGCTCTGGGGTTCGTTAAGGCCGTGTCCTTCTCGGAGCTTACGAACCTGTGACATTCAGACGCGTCGGCGTGTCACATTCTGTCGCCCGCGTCAAAAGGAATTTCCGCCATCGGGCGGGTGAAATTGGCAGTTGACCGCCGTGCGCCGGCCGTGGTAAACGGGATGTTTCCTGAAGGTGGGTAGACCTTGGACGTTGGTCATTTGCCAAGGATCGACATTTGTTTTCGCGACATACATTGGTTGCCTATTCGGATCAAACTTCCCCGTTGCATGCCGATTTCCCCCTCCCCCTGGCGGGAGACTGGTACGTGCTGCACGTCAAAGCCCGGCAGGAAAGGATGCTGGCCGACGCCCTGTCGGCCATGGACGTCGCCCATTACCTGCCCTTGATCCATCAGACCCGATACCACGGAAAACGGAAAGTCGCCGTCGATGTGCCGTTGTTTCCCGGATATTTGTTTCTCCGGGGGACGATCGACCAGGCCTACCAGGCCGACCGCACCAAACGCGTTGCGCACATCATTCAGGTTGCCGACCAGCGGCAGATCGAGTGGGAGCTGAAAAATCTTTACCTGGCCCTCTCGCACTCTGTCCGCCTCGACCCTCATCCCTTCCTTCAGAAGGGCGTGCGGGTGGAGGTTCGCTCTGGTCCGTTTCGAGGCCTGCAAGGCGTGATCGAAGAACGGTCGAAAAACGACCGCCTGATCCTCCAGGTTCGGATGCTCGGACGAGCCGCCAGCCTGGAGATCGACGGGTCATTGCTGGACCCGCTGGACTGACGCCGCACCGGCCTCGACATATCCCGGAAACCTCCGGATTTCCCAGGCGGATTCACCGCGACGATCCTCGTCGCGGTTGACAGGGGCGGAGCCCAGACCCATCCGGCCGACTTGGCGTTCCCTCACTTTCATCGGAGTTGTTCATGAGTGATTCGATCCACAATCCCAACGGCGCAAGCGGCATGATCCGTCCGATGGATCCCCTCCGCCACGGCGATCCGGGTTCGTCAGGGGATTTTGCCCTGGCCCGTATGCCGCAACCTGCCGAGGGAACGGACGTCTACCGCCGGATTCTGCGCACGCTTCGCGGCCGCTATGGCCTGGTCACACTGCTGGGCCTGGCCGGTCTGGGCGTGGGTGCGTTTCTGGGTTGGCATCTGGGCAAGCCCGTCTATACCAGCGAGGGTCTGGTTCGCATTGCCTACGCCATTCCCCACGTCATGCAGGAGACCGACCAGAACCGGCCGATGGATATGTTCGAAGCTTTCATGCAATCTCAGCAGGCGTTGATCAGCAGCCGCCGCCTGGCCGACATGGCGGCGCAAGACCCGACGTGGAAGACCGTGGGAAAATTTCAGCCCGCCCAGATCATCGAGAGCTACGCCAGCGACCTGAAGGTGGAGTATAAGCCTCGTACCGAGCATTTGAAGATCACGTTTGTTGACAGCAACCCGGTCTATGCCGCCGCCGCCGTCCGCTCGCTGGTCAGCGCGTACGCCAAAGTATACAACGGCCGCAACGACGAATTGCAGCGACAGCGCCTGCAGGCCTTGGCCGATCGCGTCAAGATGTTCATGTCCCGGCTGGACGAGATTCACGGCCGCATTCGCGGCATTGCCGCCGAGTTCGGTTCGGATCAGATCGACCCGCTGTATCAGGCCGCCGTGCAGGAGGTGACCAAGGTCGAATCGGCGATGGTGGATATGCAACTGGCTTCGGCCCGCCTGTCGGGGATGAATCCCGCCGAGGCGGCCCTGACGCTTCGGACGACCGATCCGGTGATGCAGGAATATCTTACCGAGCAGCGTCGCCTGGAAGGCCAGCTTGCCGAACTCAAGGCTCGCGGGCTGGGGGATCAGCATCCCGGCGTTCAGCGTACGCAGAGGATGTTGACCGATGCGCGGGAACGGGTGCGCCGTTACGCTTCCGCGCAAGCGACGTCCGCCGATACACCGGCCCAGGCCGCCGGGTCGGCTTTGCCGACGCTGACGGCCGATCCCGGGACGATCAACAGGTTGTACGAGTCGGTTCGCCGGCAGATGGCCACGCTGGGCGCCAAGCGGCTGGAGATCGACAGCCTCAAGGCCGAGGAGGCCAAGATCAATCTCGATCTGGCCGAGACCACCCGCCGGATGAACATACTTCAGATGGAATCGTCGCTGGGCGGGAGGCTGGAGATCATCAGCAGCGGCGAAGTGCCGCTGTCGCCGACGAAGGACTATCGCATCTACGCCGGTGTTGCCGGGGCGGCCGTGGGCGGGGGATTGCCGGTGGGGGTGCTGGTGCTGATCGGGTTGTGCAACTTCCGATACCGCTACTGCGACGAGACGGAAACCGATATCGCCAGCCGCGCGCCGCTGCTGGGGATTTTGCCGACGCTCCCCGAGCAGCTTGACGACGCCGAGGCGATTACCGCCGCCGCCCAATGCGTTCACCAGATTCGCGTTCGTTTGCAGGTGAACAACGATACCGGCCAGCATCCGGTTTATCTGGTGACCAGTTCGGCGGCAGGGGAGGGCAAGACCAGCGTCTGTCTGGCGATGGGCTTGTCCTTTGCCGCTTCAGGCTGCCGCACGCTGGTGGTGGATTGCGATCTGGTCGGCCAGCGTCTGACCCACAGCTTTCAGGCGGACGAGTTGCCCGGCCTCAACGAAGCCCTGACCGCCGGCAGCCTGGCCGCCTTTGTGCGAAAAACCAGCGCGGGGGTATGGGTGCTGCCGGTGGGCAAGTCCAATCTGCTGGACGCCTGCACGCTTTCGGCCGCTTCATTGCGCCGGCTGCTCGCCGAGGCGCGTCAGCATTTCGACGTGGTCCTCATCGACAGCGGCCCGGTCCTGGGCAGTGTCGAAGCGGCGTTGATCGCCTCCGAAGTGGACGGGGTGATTTTCACCATCACCCGCGGCCAGCAGCAGCCGCTGGTGCAGCGGGCGATTCGTTACCTTGACGCCATCGGCGCTCGCGTGGTCGGCTTCGTGTTCAACCGGGCCGAATCCAGCGATTACCAGTATTCGACCAACGCCTCGAATTTGCGATCGACCTGCGTTCAGAACGCGGCCGTTCGCTCGCTGTTGATGAACCGCAACCGCGCCTCCCGCTTCGGGCCGGTGGTGCGTTCGGTGTCATCACTGCTGCGCAGTTCCCGCGGCGAAGACCCGTCGATCTTCACCGATGCCGGTTCGCGATAATCGAAAAAGAACCACGCCGTTCCATGTTTGATTTTCAGTTTCCCCTCTGCGGTCATCTGTTAGTGGATTATCCCTCAGTGCCGCTGTTTGTTATTGCCGCACTGCCTCGGATCCCGGGGCTTTGCAGGGAGGAGTCGTCATGTCGTCCCAGTCGTTTGTGTGCAGCTCCCGATCCGACTCGGCGGAGGAACAATCCTCCGCCCACCGGCGATACCTGCCGGTCAAGGCCGCCGTCGAATGGATCATCGCCGCCGTTCTGCTGGTCTGTCTGGCCCCGGTCATCGCCGTTTGCGCGGTGCTGGTGAAAATGTCTTCGCCGGGTCCGGCGTTTTACTGCCAGATGCGTCTGGGGCGATACGGCCGGCCGTATCGGATGTACAAGATTCGCAGCATGAAACACAACTGCGAGGCGGCGACCGGCCCGGTCTGGTCGGCCGGGAAAGATTCGCGCGTGACCCGCATCGGGCGAATCCTCCGCGACACCCATCTGGACGAACTGCCCCAGTTGTGGAACGTGCTCACCGGGGAGATGGGTCTGATCGGCCCCCGGCCTGAGCGGCCGGAGATCGTGGATCGTTTGCAGAACGCGCTGCCGCGTTACCGTCGCCGGCTTCTGGTCCGGCCGGGCGTGACGGGCCTGGCCCAAATGCGGCTTCCGCCGGACTGCGATCTGGAAAGTGTCCGGCGGAAGCTGGCGTTCGATTTTTATTACATTCAGCACATGGGGCCCTGGCTGGACGTGCGGATTGCCCTGAGCACGGTCATGCGGTTTGCCGCTTCCGTGGCGGATTCGCTGAGCCACTCGCTGATCAAGCCCGAAGGCGATGCCGCGGAAGAGGGCATTGCCGGCATCGAGTTTCTACCGCCCAAGCAGCCGACGGTGCAAAGCGCCTGACGCCGGATTCCGTGATTTCTCCCCTCTCCCCCCAGCCCTCTCCCCTCCGGGGAGAGGGTGGAATGCTCGCCCCTGCATGACCAGTTCACCCGTTGATCTTTCGCATCGCTTGGATTCCGCCGCCCCGGCAACGCGGCATCGGGGGGCGTTCGCCTTGTTCATCCTGGTGAACGCGGCGATGTTCATCCGGCCTTCGGACCTGGTTCCGGCGTTGGCGAACTGGCCGATTTATGAAAGCCTCGTCATCGTCTGCCTCCTGGTTTCAGTCTCGCCGATCCTGCGGCAGCTCAGGGGACGGGAATTGCTCCGCCAGCCCATCACCCTTTGCGTCGTCGGATTGCTGCCGGCGGTCATTCTCTCGCATCTATCCCACTTCAACTTGTACGGCGCGCGGGTTTCGGCGCCCGTGTTCGCCAAGCTCGTGTTGTATTACCTGCTGCTGGTGGGATTGGTGACGAGCGCAGGCCGATTGCGCTGCCTGCTGTTCTGGCTGGTGGTATTCATCGCCATCGTCACGGTCCTGTCGCTGCTGGATTATCACGGCGTGATGGAACTTCCGCCTCTGGCGGCCGAGCGGGCTCGGGCGTTTGATCCCACACGTCCGCCGCCGGAGGTTCCGCCGGTCGTGCGTCTTTCGGCCTTCGGCATTTTCGGCAATCCCAACGACCTGTCGCGCATCCTCGTGATCGGCATGATGCTCTGCCTGTACTGGCTGACCGAACGGCGGGCGGGACTGCTTCGCATGCTCTGGCTTGCGCCGCTGTTTTTGTTCGGTTATGCGTTGCAATTGACGGAGTCCCGTGGGGGATTTCTGGCCTTTCTAGGCGGATTGGGCGCGCTGTTCGCCATTCGCTTTGGGCGGTTGAAAACGCTGATGCTGTTTTTGCTGATTCTGCCGCCGCTGTTTGTGCTTTACGCCGGACGGCAGACCGAGCTTTCCACCTCCGAAGGCACCGGCCAACAGCGTATTCAGATCTGGGCCGAAGGACTCGGGCTTTTCAAAACGGCGCCCCTTTTCGGCATCGGCATGGACCAATACGGCGAACACGTCGGCTACGTCGCCCACAATTCTTTCGTCCACTGTTTTGTCGAACTGGGATTTTTCGGCGGCCTGCTTTTCTTTGGCGCGTTCTATCTGGCGGTGCGCGGCCTGCACGCCGCCGATGCTCCGCAGTGGCCGCTGCGCGATCCGCGGCTTATCCGCATGCGGCCCTATCTGATGGGGATCACCGTCGCGTACATCGTGGGCATGCTGACGTCCACGCGCAGTTATACCGGGCCGACGTACATGCTTCTGGGCTTTGCCGCCGCCTATCTTGATATGGCGGCCGTTTCGCGCGGCCGGTCCATCAACCGGTTCGATGCGCAGTTGGCCCACCGTCTGCTGTTCGTCGGCGTGCTGGTGCTGATGGCGACGTGGGTGTACGTCAAATTTTCCGTTCGCTGGGGGACAAAGTTCTGAGCCTGTCTGCCGATCCATTTTCCATCCCGAAAAACGCCGGAACCGGGCGGCATCTGCTGGGGGCGGCGTGCCTGGCGATCCAGCCGATGCTGCTCAACGTGCTGAGCGTGCCGGTGATGGCGTACATCATCCGCCGGCTGGGTGCGTCCAATTTCGGGCAGTGGGCGTTGGCCATGTCATTGGTGGGGACCGCTTCGGGGCTGGCCAACCTCGGGTTGCGCGGGCTGTTCGTTCGCTCGTTGTCGCGTCAGCCCGAATCGGCGGCCCGGGCCACGGCCGAGCAACTCGGATTGCGGCTGACGCTGGCGGGTTTCGCCGCCGTCGTCGCCGTCGTCGGGTGCGGCCTGATGGGCTATTCCCGCACGGTCGTCGCCTGTACGGCCGTGGCGTCGCTGGGGATGATGTTCACCACCGTCTCGCTGACCACGGCCGATCTGCTTCAGGCGTTTCATCGCCTGCCGGTTTTGGCCGGGATCAATCTGGCCGCCGGCGTGGTGCTTACTTGCGCCTCGATCTTCGCGGCCTGGCTGGATGCCGGCCCGGTTGTTTTCACGGTCAGCTATACCCTGGGTCCGGTGGTGTCGGCGACCTTGTCGCTGGCGCTGATTCGCCGGCAATACTTTCCGCCGCGCGTTCACTTCGACCCGCGGCGGTTCTGGGGCGTCATCAAGGATTCCCGCTTCTTTGCCGTTCAGCAATTCGTCAGCTCCGTCAGTTTCAACGCCGAATCCCTGCTGACGCCGAAACTCGTGGGCATTACCCAGTTCGGGTATTTTTCCGCGGGGATACTTTTGCCCGACCGGCTCAGCGTGGTCAACGAAGGGATCTGCACGTCTTACTATCCGGTGATCGCCAAGGCCTGGCGTGACGATCCGCGTCTGGCTTCCCGTCAGGTGATGCGGTGTTTGTCGTTTGTTCTACTGGGGTGTCTGCCGCTGCTGGTGTTGGGGCTGTTTTTTGCCGAGCCGATTGCCCGGATTCTCTTCCCCGCGCAGGCGGAGACGTGCCGGCGGATCATCGTTTTGACGATGTGGGCGCTGCCGCTGATGGGGGTTGAAAACATCATGGGCTATTCCCTCAATGCCGCCGGACAGGACGCCCGACAGGCCCGGCTGACGGTGCTGATGGGCGTCTGCACGCTGCTGCTGGCGGTGGGGTTGATCTGGCAGTGGGGCCTGATCGGGGCCTGCTGCTCGTGGGTACTTCGGCACGCCGTCCGGGCAAGCCTGCGGCTGCCCGATTTTCTGCGGACCTTCTCGCCCAGCCCGGCCGATCTGCCGTTGCTTCGCATTTTCGCTTGCGCCGGCATCATGGCCGGTTTGATGTGGTTGACCGACGATCTTTTATTTGCCGACGTCCCCGCGAGCCGGATTCACGCCGTGGCCGTGCTGGCGGCCAAGGCCATCGCCGGCCTGCTGGTTTATGTCGCGGCCTTGTTCGTGGTGCGGATCGTCAACAAAGCCGACATGCTTCTGCTGTTTCGACGCGATCGCGCGTCATAACGCTACGGGTTACGCCGATGAACACCCTGTGTCATTCGTCCGAGCTGAAAGATTCCGCCAATCGCACGGCCTGTCCGTCCGTCTCGGTGGTCATTCCCACCTGCAACGCCGGGCCGCTGGTCACACAGGCGATCGACAGTGTTCTCGCCCAGACGGTTGCGCCGTGCCAGATCATCGTGGTGGACGACGGGTCTACGGATGATACCGCCAGCCGGCTTGCGCGTTATGGCGAGCGAATCACCTGCGTTCGCCAGTCGAGAAGCGGCCCGAGCGTCGCCCGCAACCGGGGCGTCGGCCTGGCCGTGGGGCAATGGGTCGCCTTTCTGGATGCCGACGACGTCTGGCAGCCGCGTAAGCTGGAGCTGCAGCTCAAGGCGCTGGCGTATCATTCCGACGCCGGCGTCATCGGCGCCGGCAACTTCACGATTCCGGCCAGTACCTTTCCGAAAGTGGGCGACGTGAGCGAGGATTCCGTTCGGACCTGCCGCTGGGAAGGGCTGATTATCAACTGTTATTTTGCGACCTCTTCGGTTCTCATCCGCCGGGATCTGCTCAACGAGGTGGGTTTGTTTGATCCCGATCTTCCCGGCTCGGAAGACCGCGATCTGTGGTGCCGCTTGAGCGAGCGGGCGAAGGTGGTTTACCTGGACCTTCTGCTCGTCGGCATGACCAACACCCACGGCAGCCTCAGCAAAAACGCCGCCCTCATGATGACCGGCGGGCTCAAGCGGCTGGAAAAAATCGACGCCCGGCACAAATGGCCCAGCCGGCTCATTCGCCGCGAAGCGTACAGTTGTCTCTATTTTTCCTGCTGTAACATTTACGCCACGCAGGGCGAGCCGATCCCGGCGCTGCGATGCCTGGCGCGCTCGCTGCTGTGGTATCCGTTGCCTTGTCGCGTGCGGCACATCCCATCGCGCTTCTTTCGCATGAAGACCCTGGCTGTGCTGCTGCTTCGACTGGCGCATCTCAAGAAGAATTGAACCTGATAGCTTCGTTTCGCCGTCGCCTGCAAGGCGACGTGTAAGATCGCCGCCTTGCAGGCGACGGCGAAACGAGCCTGTAACTACCGATCTGGAAATGTAACACGAACCTATGTCCCATCCCCTCAAAGTCGTTCACGTGATGTTGTCCCTCGACGTCGGCGGGCTCGAACGCAACGTCGTCAACCAGGTGCGTCAGGCCCCGAATTTTAACCAGCAGGTGACGGTGATCTGCCTGGACACTCCCGGTGCCATGGCCGGCGACGTCGAAGCCCTGGGCGGGCGGGTGCTTTGCCTGCACCGACGCCCGGGGATCCGGCCGGGGTTGATCCGAAAACTGGCGACTTTCTTTCGCGAAATTCAGCCCGACGTGGTTCATACCCATCAGATCGCCAGCCTGCTGTATGCCGGTCTGGCCGCACGCAGATCGGGGGTGCCGGTGGTCGTCCATACCGAGCACGGCCAGGAGCGCTACGCCACCCGGCGGCGCACGCGGCTGCTGGGGCGGATCGCCGGGCGCTATGCCCGTCGGTTTTACTGTCTGACCGCCGACATGGCCGGCAGGATCGCCAGCTATCGCATTGTGCCGGATGAAAAGATTCGCCAGATCGTCAACGGCATCGATGTCACACAATTCACCCGCCGCTATGACACGGTTCCCATTCGCCTGGCGATGGGGATTCCGCTGGACGTACCGCTGATTGGCACGGTCGGGCGGTTGAGCGAAGTCAAAAGGCAGGATTTGCTCCTGCGCCTTTGATCGCGTCCGGCAACAGATTCCCTCGGCACATCTGCTGATCGTGGGAGATGGGCCACTGAAGTCCGAGCTGGCTGAGCTAGCCGCATCGCTGGGCATTTCCGATGCCGTACACCTGGCCGGGTATCAGCCGTGTACGGCCCCGTTCGTGCAGGCGATGGATGTGTTCGCCTTGACCAGTCGTTCCGAGGGGATGCCGCAGGCGGCGCTGGAAGCGTCGATGGCCGGGTTGGCCGTGGTGGCTTCGTGCGTGGGGGGGGTGCCCGAACTGATCGATCATGGCCGTAGCGGGATTCTGTTTCCCTTCGGGGATCAGGGGCGCTAGAGGCGGCCCTTGTCCGGTTGTTGCAGGATCGTGAGTTGGCGATGCGGCTGGGTCTGGCCGCACGCGTTCGCGTTGAATCGCGATTCGACGTCCGTCGCATGGCCGGCGAGTATCACCGGGACTATCTCGAACTGCTGTCGCGGGGAGATGCTGCGCCTTTGGGGATGACGCGCAGTCTTAACGTTTAGCAAGTCCGCCAAGCGAAGGGAGGGTGACATGACTTCAACCAATTCCGTGAAGCGCAACGGAAGTCCGATCTCATTGCCGACGCCCCTCGTTCGCTATCACGTCAAAGTCATCGTGGACCAGCACCAGTCGCTTTACCACGCATCGTACTTCTATACCGGGCTGTGGATGCTGGCGGAACGGGGCGTGATCCGCCTGGAATTTCTGCCGGCCTGGTGCGAGCGACGCTACCGCGAGCTGTCCGGCCTGGGCCGGCAGTTCATGGAAGTCTCCCCGATCTCCGGCGGCGAGCCTCGCCTGCTGTGCATCGATTGCGAGGACCGCGGCGATTTGTTTTGCAATGAGGCGTTGAAGCGGTGCGATATATATTTCAAACGCAGTTTTCATGCTCCCGATGTGGCGCGTCTGCCGGCCCATCATCGGGGCAAAGTGGTTCCCTTCGGGATGATTTACGCCTGCCGGTGCCCGGGCCGAAACGGGGGATTTCTGCGGGCTCTAGGCCGGCAGTTGTGTCTGCGATGCCGAGATATTTCAGCAAGGGGGATGAAGGAATTGACCGAAAGCGTTGCCGCCTGCCGGGCCTATTGGACCGGCCCGTGCGTCGGGGATTTCGAGTGCGATCCGAACCTCCCGCTCGATCCGGTCGTGGTGTTCCAGACGCGCACCTGGGAGGCCGATGACACCACGGACAATGCCGAAGAGGTGAACGAAGGCCGGGTGCGCATGGTCCGGGCGCTCAAGCAGGCTTTCGGCCCGCGGTTTGTCGGCGGCCTGGTTCCCACTTCCCTGGCCCGACGGCGCTATCCCGATGCGCTGAGCGATCACGAATCGCGCCGGGGCGCTTACGTCGCCCTCAGCAACCGCAGCCTGGTGGGCGTGTACACCCGCGGCCTGCACCATTCCATCGCCTACAAATTCCCCGAATACCTGGCCTCCGCCAAGTGCATCGTCTCCGAGCCGATCCGCAATAAACTGCCCGCTCCGCTCGTCGAGGGGGTGCATTACCTTTCCTTTGACGACCCGGATCAGTGCGTGCGGGCGTGCGAGAAACTGCTGGAAGATTTTATGACGGCCTCGGCCATGCGACGGGCCAACCATCGCTACTACCTGGACGAGGTTCGTCCGGATGTTCGGATGCTCAAGTGTCTTGCCCGCGCCTGCGGGGCCAACCTTACGGATCACTGTCATGGACCTGCTGCTGATCGCCAATGATTTCCCCAACCCCTGGCAGCCGACGCGGGGGATTTTCAACCTCTCTCTGGCCCGGCGCTGGCCGGCGAGCATCGCCTTCGCGTGATCTCGCCGATCCCCTGGACCGACGAACTATGCGCCGAAGCCGGGGCGCGCATCGGCTGGAGGCGCGTCGTCAAGTCATAGACGGCCTGGACGTGTCGTACCCGCGATACTGGTTTGCGCCCAAGGTGCTGCGAAGCTGGTACGGCTGGTTTTACTGGCAGTCGATCCGCCGCACGGCCCGGCAACTGATCCGCCAGCGCCGTCCCGATGCGGTGGTGGGATACTGGGCTCATCCCGACGGTCAGGCGGCCGAGCGCATCGCCCGCGAGATCGGCGCCCCGGCCGCGGTCGTCATCGGCGGCTCCGACGTGCTGCTGCTGACTCGCGATCCCCGGCGGCGGCAGTGCGTCGTGGACGTGCTCGCACGCGCCGATGCCCTGGTCACCGTCAATCGCGACTTGAAGCGGAAAATCCTCGAATACGGCATCCCCGATCGGAAAGTCCATGTCTGGCGACAGGGCATCGATGGGCGATGGTTTCATCCCGGCAACAGGCAGGACGCCCGCAACCGGCTGGGCCTCGATCCGCAGGCCCGCATGCTGCTGTGGGTGGGGCGGATGGTTCCGGTGAAAGGACTGGAAATTCTGATCGACGCCTGCGGCGTTCTTCACGGCCGGGGAGAGGAATTTCATCTCTACCTGGTGGGCGACGGCCCGTTGCGAAAAGCTCTGGCCGGCCGGGTTGCCCGGCTGCGGTTGGAGGCGAAGGTGACGTTTGTCGGTTCGCGCCGTCCCGAGCACCTGGGCGATTGGTATCGCGCCGCCGACGCGACGGTCTTGTCCAGCCGATCCGAAGGGCTGCCCAACGTGCTGCGCGAATCGCTGGCCTGCGGCACGCGGTTCGTCGCCAGCGACGTCGGGGGAATTGCCGAAATCGCCGGCGGCACGTCCAGCCGATTGGCGCCTCCGGGCGATGCCCGCGCCTTGGCCGATGCGCTCGGGGAGGCTTTGAGAGATACATCGCCCACCTGGCTTGTCGAACCCAATCTGGTTTCGTGGGAGCAGTCCGCGCGGGAGTTGGCGGACATTCTGCGGCCGCTGGTCGCGGCAGGGGAAACCGTGCCCGCATTGCAGATGTGCGAGCAACTCTCTCCCTCTCCCCGCGAGGGGAGAGGGCCGGGGTGAGGGGGGAAAGCTTTGGATGCAGTTGGCGAATGTACGCCAAATGAATCCGTTGCTCTCGCCCCTCACCCTAACCCTCTCCCTTCGCGGGGAGAGGGGATAGGCGGCTACCTCATCTGTGTAAATCTGTGCCCCATCTGTGGCTAACTAAAAGCAGCACAAACCGGCTTCCGTCGCCGGACACCCTTAACCATAGCAACGGGATGGACATTATTCGTCAAGCATTGCGTCGGATGTTGATGGCGATTCTGCCTCGGCCGTGGTTCATCTGCGACGGACCTTTTCAGGGCAGGACGGTTTGCCTGACGTTCGACGACGGGCCGCATCCGCAGTACACGCCGAGGGTGCTTGATGTGCTGAAGGAGCAGGGGGTGGCGGCGACCTTTTTTCTGATCGGACAGAAGGCCGATCGCTACCCGGAACTCGTCCGCCGAATCGTCGCCGAGGGCCATGTCGTCGGCAACCACACGTACTACCATTCCAATCCCCCGCAGACCTCGGCCTCGCAACTGATCGAGGAAATTCATCGTACGCGGCAGGTGCTGGAGGAATTGACGGGGTCTTCCTGTTCTCTGTTTCGGCCGCCGATGGGGAAATTGACGGCGGTCAAGTTATTGCGGGTCTGGCTGGCCGGGCAGACGGTGGCCTTGTGGAACGTCGATCCGAAAGACTGTTCCAGCCACAGTTCCGCGGAGATCGGCGCGTTTTTCGCGTGCCGGCCTCTTCGGGCGGGGGATCTGGTTCTTCTGCATGACAATCATGCCTATGTGGCGCCCGTGCTGCCGGAACTGATCGAAACGGCCCGTCAAAGCGGCTTGTCTTTCGTGACGCTGCCGCAATGGCTCCGGGCCTCCGGTTCGCTTCACCTTCAACCCGTGTGAATCCATGGAACATCGCGTTTTGTTCATCGCCTATCAGTTTCCCCCGGTGGGCGGCGTCGGGGTGCATCGCGCCGTCAAGTTCTGCAAGTATCTGCCGGAATATGGCTGGGCGGCGTCGGTGCTGACGGTGGCCAACCCTTCGGTGCCTGCGCTGGATGAGCCGCTGGCGCGCAGTCTGCCGGAAGGGTTGATCGTGCGCCGCGCCCGCACGCTGGAGCCCGGATACGCCGTCAAGGCCACCGTGGCGGCCGGCGTTTCGGCTTCGCCTTCGGCCTTTGTCCGATGCGTCAAGAACTTCGCCCGTCGCTCGGCGACGCTGTTTTTGCAGCCGGACCCGCAGATTCTCTGGATGCCCGACGCCCTGCGCCATGGCGCACGACTGCTGCGTGAGTATCGCCACGATGCGATCGTGGCCACCGCGCCGCCGTTTTCGTCGTTTCTGATTGGGGCGATTCTCGGCCGCCGGTTTAACCTGCCGCTGGTGTTGGACTACCGCGACGAGTGGACTATCAGCAGCGACCATTGGGAAAACAAGCGCCCCGGGCCGTTCTCCCGGCGGATTCAGCGGATGATGCAGTCGCACGTCCTTCGCCGGGCCGGCCTTGTCCTGGCCACAACCCGGGCCAGCGCCGCGGCGCTGCGGGCCTTGTGCGACGAAGCCGGCGGCAAGGCGCAGGTGGATCATATTTATAACGGATACGATCCCAACGATTTCCTTTCGCCCGGTCCTGCGGCCTGGGAGGCTGATCGGCCTTATCGGCTGGCGTACGTCGGGACGCTGTGGAATCTGGCTTCGCTGGCGCCGCTGGTTTCGGCGGTGGGGGAACTGTCGCGTTCCCGGCCCGATCTGGCGGCCCGTCTGGAGATTATCTTTGCCGGCCGGCGGACTCAGCCCCAGCAGGCATACGTGGACGCCCTCAAGGCTTTTCCCTGTCGAATCGTCGAGCATCCTTTCCTCGGTCATGCCGAGGCGATTTCGCTGATGCGCCGGGCGGATGGGTTGTTGATTCTGCTTTCGGACTTGCCGGGGGCCGGCCGGATCGTCTCCGCCAAACTGTTTGAATCCATGGCTGCCCGCAAGCCGATTCTGGCCATTAGCCCGCGCGGGGAGCTGTGGGACTTGATGGCGGAATATCCCGCGTCGCATTGTTTCCTTCCGAAAGATTCAACCGGCATTGCCGAATGTCTGGCCGAGGAGATTTCGCATCGGCCCGCGTTACGCAATGGCGCGTTGTCGTTGTGGGACGCCTCGCGGTTTGATCGCCGCGTGCAGGCGGGGGAGTTGGCGCGGTTTCTGGATGGACTTGCCGGGGGTGTCTCCGCGGAGACGCTGGTGCGGAGTTCCTAAGTATGGCACGTCGGACGCGGCCCGTTGGGCCGCGGCGAAACGGGGGATTTATGTCGTCGCATCTTTTGTCGGTGGTCGTCGGCGTCTTTTGGGCGTGTGCCGCGCTGGTGGTTTATGCGTACGCGGGGTATCCGCTGCTGGCGTGGTTGCTGAGCCGGTGGTTTGGGCGGGAGGCGGGGCCGCCGGTCTTGGCGGATGCGAAGCTGCCGGTTTTGTCGCTGTTGATTGCGGCACACAACGAGGAGGCGGTGATCGACGGTCGGCTGGGCAATGCCCTGGCTTGCGACTATCCGCCGGGGAAGCTGGATGTGGCCGTCGGGTCCGATGGCAGCACCGACGCCACGGCGAGCATCGTCCGGCGGTATGCCGGCCGCGGCGTTCGGTTATTTCACTACGCCGATCGCGGCGGCAAGTCGGCGGTGCTCAACGCCTCGTTTCCCCGGCTCCGGGGGACGGTGGTGATGCTTTCCGACGCCAATACGCACTTTGATCCGCAGGCCGCCCGTCATCTGGCGAGATGGTTTGACGATCCGCAGGTGGGGGTTGTCGTGGGACGGTTGATTCTGGTTGACCCGGATACCGGGCGCAATGCCGACAGTCACTACTGGCGGTACGAGACGTTCCTCAAGCAGTGCGAAGGGCGGCTGGGGGCGCTGCTGGGGGCCAATGGCGCGATCTATGCAATCCGGCGGGAACTGTTCGAGCCGATTCCCGCGGGCACGCTCGTGGATGATTTCGTGTTGCCGCTGCGGGCGGTGCTGCGAACGGGCTGCCGGGTGGTTTACGACGATTGCGCCATCGCCCGCGAGGAGACGGCCGCCGAGGTGGCGGATGAGTTCCGCCGGCGCAGTCGAATCGGCGCGGGGGGGTTCCAAAGTCTGGGCATGCTCTGGCGACTGCTGGACCCGAGGCGCGGCTGGATCGCCTTCACGTTTCTCAGCCACAAGATCGTCCGATGGTTTTGCCCGTTTTTTCTGCTGGGCATGTTGTTGAGCAGTCTGCTGCTTTGGCATCGACCGTTCTATCGTGCGGCGCTGCTGACGCAGTTGGCGGGGCTGGGGCTGTCGGTTTTGGCGCACTACCTGCCGCCGCGATGGACGCTCCTTAAGCCGCTGCGGCTGTTGACGATGTTTACCACGATGAACCTTGCTCTGCTGGTGGGATTCGGCCGCTGGTTGTGCGGCGTGCAGAGCGGCGTCTGGCGGCGCACGGCCCGCGCCGTTTCCCCGGAGTTGAACGTCCGATGACATCACATACCTCTCCCGTGCCGGATCGAACCGCTCCCGGTTCGCGTCCGGCGTTTCTCGTCACCATCGATACCGAAGGCGACAACCTCTGGGCCCGCACCCATACCATCGATACCCGCAACGCCGACTGGCTGGCGCGGTTTCAATCGCTGTGCGAGCGGTACGGCCTGCGGCCCACGTATCTGACCAACTGGGAAATGGCGAACAGCCCGGTCTTCCGCGAATTTGCCGCCGACGCACTGGCGCACGACAAGGCGGAAATCGGCATGCACCTGCACGCCTGGAACTCACCGCCCCTGGTTCCGCTGACGGATGATGATTACGTTCATCATCCCTACCTGATCGAGTATCCCGAATCGCTGATTCGCGAGAAGGTGCGGGTGATGACCGCGGCACTGGAAGACGCTTTCGGGCGAAAGATGCTCAGTCATCGCGCCGGCCGGTTTGCCTTCAACGAGATTTATGCGAAGGTTCTCGTGGAGCAGGGCTACCGGGTGGATTGTTCCGTTACGCCCGGCGTGTCATGGAGAGGTTATCCCGGCGATCCCCGCGGCCGGGGCGGGTCGGATTTTTCGCGATTTCCTCACGAGGCGTACTTTGCCGATCTGTCGGACATTTCCCGTCCGGGCGATTCTCCGCTGCTGGAAGTGCCGGTGACGATCATGCCGCCGGACGTGCCTCCGTGGCTGGGGCCAGTCCGCGACGCGATGGAAAAGCTCCCCGTGGCCGGGCGGGCGGTGCGGCATTGGCTGCCCCATCAGACATGGCTTTATCCGAAAGGGCGCAATCACCGCCTGCTGCCGCTGCTGCTGAAGGGCGTTTGCCGCCAAGGGCGGGGCTTTGCGGAGTTTATGATTCACTCTTCGGAATTGATGCCCGGAGGCTCGCCAAATTACCCCTCCCCAAAAAGCGTCGAAGCTTTGTACGATGTGCTGGCATCGTTGTTCGAGCTGGCTCGCGACCGCTTCGATGGTCAGACGCTGTGTGAGTTTTACCATCGAACTCGGGCCGCTCATGAAGTTCTCGCCGGTGGGGGTCCGCGGTCGCCGGACGCTGTGACATCCCAGACTCAGGACGTAGCCCTATGCCCGACGCCCAAGCTACGGCCGTGATTTGCGGGGAGTTGAACGTGCTGCGGTGTTTTTCGCGTAGCGGCATCCCCACGGCCGTGCTCTTTAGCGATCCCAGCAGTCCGGCGCTGTTTTCCCGCGACTGCGGTCGGAAGTTCCGCATCGCCGACTGCCGAGAGGATATGACCACTGCCGCCGAGGACATCCTCCGTTTCGGACGGACGCTTCGCGGCAACGCCGTTCTTTATTACGGCGCCGATGAGATGCTGCTGTTGATCTCCCGCTTCCGGGAGCGGCTGGGCCGATACTTCCGGTTCCTGCTGCCTCCGATGGACCTGATAGAGGATCTAGTGGACAAGACGCGGTTCATGGACCTGGCCCGCCGGCTGGATTTACCGGTACCCCGAACCGTCTCCTCGCGGGAGGTGCATAGTCTTGCCGAGGCCGAGCGGGCCGTGACGCTGCCTTGCGTGCTGAAGCCCGCCCGGCGGGCCGGGTGGTTTGAATCGACCGTCTTTTCCAGCGTCGGCGGCGAGCCGCGCAAGGCGCTGCGCGCCGACACGCCCGAGCAGTTCCGCCGGGCTTATGTCGGCATCCAGCAGTATTCCACCGACTTTGTCATGCAGCAATATGTGCCCGGCAACGACGCCTGCATTTGCAGTTTTCACGCCTATTACGACGGCGAATCCCGGCCCCGGGCCTGGTACGTCGGGAGAAAGATTCGCACCTACCCGATGGATTCGGGCGTCAGCACGTACGTGGAGCTGGTCAAGGAGCCGGCCGTCGTCCGTCTGGGGATGGAGGTGCTGGAGAAGATGCAATTCGTCGGCCCGGTCAAGGTGGATTTCAAGCGGGACGCCGACAGCGGCCGGTTTTATCTGCTGGAGATCAACCCCCGCTTCAACCTCTGGAACCAGTTGGGGGCGGCCTGCGGGATCAACATCCCCGTATTGGCGTACCACGACCTGCTGGGCCGTCCGGTTCCCGCGCCGGCCGACTACCGCACCGGCGTGCGCTGGCTGGCCTTCGGCGACGACGCCCGCGCGTTCGTGCGCGACTATCGCCGCAAAGGTGGGCTCTCCTGGGCCGGGTGGCTCTGGTCCCTGCGCGGGCGCAAGGTCTACGACCTGTTTTCCTGGCGCGATCCGCTGCCGTGGGTGGTGTCCGTCAGAAACTACTGCCGGGCCATGTTGCACAAGCGCACGCCCGGCTGGCGGAAAGCCAAGGTGGCCAAGTGATCTACGTCGTCACTGCCGACATCCACGCCAATCTGGAAGCGCTGACCGCGGCGTTGGACCTCGCCGGCGCCCGGGGTGGTCAGCAGATTCTGTGCCTCGGCGACGTGGTGGGATATCGCGCCAGTCCCAACGAATGCGTTCGGTTGCTTCACGAAAAAAAGGCCATCGCTGTTGTCGGCAACCACGACCTGGCGGCCATCGGTCAGAGCGATCTGGAGGGGTTTTGCGAATCAGCCCGCCGGGCTTTGCGCTGGACGCGGCCGGTTCTTTCCGACGACAGCCTGGCGTACTTGCGGGCTCTGCCGCTGGTCCGGTGGATTGACGAGCCGCAAATCGTGCTGGTTCATGCCTCTCTCGACCCCCAGCCCAACGCCGAGGAACGATTGGATGACGAGGAGCGGATTCGCCGGACGTTTCAGGCCATGATTGGCCAGTATCCGCAGGCGAAAGTCTGCTTCTTCGGCCACACGCACCGCCGGGCCGCTTACGTCTATCGGGACGGGAAGGTGGACGCCATCGAGCAGGAGGCGTTTCGCCTGGAGCCGAATGCGCGGTATCTGATTAACCCCGGCAGCGTGGGGATGTCGCGCGACGCCGGGGCGCTGCACAGTTTATTACCTTTGATTCCGTTGAGCAGACCGTGCGGTTCTGCCGCGCTCCCTATTCTCTGTCCCAATCGCGGCGTAAAGCCGTTGCGGCGGGGCTGGTAAATCAGCCTCGCCTGACGAGCCGGATCGCGCGCTGGGCCGGTTGGTCCGGGGAACCAAGTTATTCCCGCCAGCAGGGGGGATTGCGCGTCGAGCTGCTGACCGAAGCGGGGGCGGAGCGGCAGCAATGCGAGCGGGAAATGCTGGACGCGGGGATTGCCGTGCCGCTGCCGCATCGGTGTGCCTGGGCCCGGTCGGGAGGACAGGATTATAATTGGTTTTTGGCCGTGCGAAATGAGATCGGCCGGTGTCTGGGGGGCTTGGCCGTGGCGGTCCATCGCAGCCGGGTTCTGCCGGGACATCTGCTGTTGCGCGTCGAGCGATTGGGGCCGACGCTTCCGTCGGCGGTGGCGGGATCGGCGCTGGCGGCCCTGGTGGAACTGGCCGGGGCGGATTGCCGCATTCTTCGGGTCAACGTCGAGCTGTTTTCCCGCGACCCGGCCGAGCGGGAGCGACTGGCGGAGTTGTTACAGTCGCTGGGATTTTCACCCCAGCGGGACTCGCGCTGCTATGCCCGCACGATCGCCATCGACCTGAGCGGCGAGGAAGAGGCCATTTTCGCCTCGCTGCACGCGACCGCACGCCGACACATTCGCGCCGTCGCCAAGCATCCCGTTCGGCTGGCGGCCATCGACGATTACAAGTTTTCGCGACGCCTGACGCAGTTGCTGAGCGAAACCATGTCGCGGACGGGAGGGGCGCTTCATGACAAGGACTGGGACCGGATCATCTCCCTGTCCCGTCTGCACCCGCATCTCTCCCGGCTGGTGGGGCTCTTCCGCACGGACATGACCGGGCCGCAGTCGCTCCTGGCGTTTGCCTGGGGCTGCGTCCACGGCGATTGCGCCCACTACGACGCGGCCGCTTCCACGCGGGCGACGGATTTGCGCCTGCCTCTGGCCTATCCCCTGGTGTGGGATCTGATCTGCTGGGCCAAGCGGCAGGGGGCAAGCTGGTTCGACTTTGGCGGCATCACCGCCGGCACCTTCGGCAGCGAGGACCGGCTGGGCGGCATTTCCGATTTCAAACGCTATTTCGGGCGGGAAATCATCGGCGTCGGCGAGGAGTGGACGCTGCGGCCGCGGCCGGTGCGATGCAGGCTGGCCGAAGCGGTGAGCGTCTGCGCCGGCGAGGTGTCCCGGTTTCGCAACCGCCGCCGCTGGCGCGGCGCCAGTCCGGATCAAGAAACTCAAAACTGAACGGGGGTGAGAGACGATGTGTGGTATTGCCGGATTTTATGGCCTTCCCTGCGGGCAGTTGCCGCCGCAACTCCTGCTCCAGCGGATGATCGTCGCGATCCAGCATCGCGGCCCCGACGAAAATGGCATCCACGTTGACGACCGCGCCGGCCTGGCCCACGCACGCTTGAGCATCATCGACCTGTCCACGGGCCAGCAGCCCATGGCCAACGAGGATGAAACCATCTGGGTCACCTTCAACGGCGAAATTTTCAATTACGTGGAACTGCACAAGGACCTGGTCGCCCGCGGCCATCGCTTCCGCACGCACAGCGATACCGAAACCATCGTCCACATGTACGAGGAGATGGGCCCGGATTGCGTGCGGACGTTCAACGGGGATTTCGCCTTCGCCTTGTGGGACAAGCGGCGCAATTTGTTCATGCTCGCCCGCGACCGCATGGGCGTCCGACCGGTCTACTACGCCCGATTGGGCGGGAGCCTGATTTTCGCGTCGGAGGTGAAGGCGCTGTTGCAGGTTCCCGGGATGACCGCCGAACTCGATCCGATCGCGCTGGACCAGGCCTTTACCTTCTGGTTTCCGCTGGCGCCGCGTACGCCGTTCAAGAACGTGATGGAGCTTCCTCCCGCGCATGTGCTGGTCGCGCAGGGCGACAACGTCGCCGTCCGTCCGTACTGGCGTCTGGAGTATCCCCAGGCGGGTCAGGATTCGCAGTTGGACTCGCGCAGCGAGGAAGAGATCGCCGAAGAACTGCAATCCCTGCTCATCGACGCCACCCGCATCCGCCTTCGCGCTGACGTGCCGGTGGGGGCTTATCTGAGCGGCGGGCTCGATTCGTCGGTCATCACGACCCTGATCAAATTGTTCACCTCCAGCCAGCTTCGCACGTTTTCGGTTGCGTTTGAAAGCCCGGAGTTCGACGAAACCCGCTTCCAGCAGGAGATGGTTCGCGCCCTGGGGACGGAGCATCAAACGATCCTGTGCGCCCAGTCGGACATCGGGCGGGTTTTCCCGGCGGTGATCCGGCATACCGAACGCCCGGTTTTGCGCACCGCGCCGGCGCCGCTGTTCCAGCTTTCGCGCCTGGTCCGACAGAACGGTTTCAAGGTGGTGCTCACCGGCGAAGGCGCCGACGAGGTCTTTGCCGGCTACGACATTTTCAAGGAGGCCAAGATTCGCCGGTTCTGGTCGCACCAACCGAAATCGGCCAGTCGCCCGCGGCTGTTGCGGCGGCTGTATCCGTACCTGGCCGCAATCCAAGGCCAGCCGCAGTCCTATCTGGAGGCGTTTTTCCGCATCGGGCTGGAGCGTCCGGACGATCCGTTGTTTTCGCATTTGCCGCGGTTTCACATGACCGCGCGGACGAAGGCCTTTTTCTCCGGCGATCTGCTTCAGACCCTGCGCGGCTATGACGCGATGGAAGAACTGCGCCGGCAGCTTCCGGCCGAGTACGCCGGCTGGCATCCGCTGTCGCAGGCCCAGTATCTGGAGTCGGCGTATCTGTTGCCGGGGTATATCCTCTCCTCGCAGGGGGATCGGGTGGCGATGGCTCATGCCGTCGAGGGGCGGTTTCCGTTTTTGGATCATCGCGTGGTGGAATTCGCCTCGCGGATTCCGCCGCGGTTGAAGATCAAGTCGCTGCGTGAGAAGCACATTCTCCGCCGCAGCATGGAGCACGTTCTGCCGCCGACCATCGCCAATCGACCCAAGCAGCCGTACCGCGCGCCCGACAGCGAGTCGTTCTTCGGGCCCGGCGCCCCCGAATACGTGCAGGATCTGCTCAGCGCGCCGGCCATTTCCCGCAGCGGCTATTTTGATCCCCGCGCCGTCGGGAAACTCGTCGAGAAATGCCGCAGTCAGGCGGCATTGGGTTTCCGGGACAACATGGCCCTGGTGGGCATTCTTTCCGTGCAACTGTGGGATGATCTGTTTATTCGTGAAGCGGAGGCCACTGCCCCAGCCTCCGCTTTGAGCGTCACCCTTTGAGGGGCGGGAGAAAGCATCGTCATGCAAGCCGAAATTGAACCGACCGTTCGGAAGTTCGTTGCGGATAATTTTCTCTATCGCGAAGGCGTGGACTCTTTCCCCGACACCGCGTCATTCCTGGATGCCGGTCTGATTGACTCCACGGGCATCCTCGAACTGGTGGCGTTTCTGGAAAAGACTTTCGCCATTCACGTTGCCGACAACGAGGTGGTTCCCGAGAACCTGGATTCGATTCAGCAACTCGCCGCCTACGTCCGCCGCAAGCGAGAGATGACGACCGCGGCCGCGGCTAAGTGAATCGGGAGGTTGCTGGTTGGGAACGTGTAATTAACCACGGAGGCACGGAGACACGGAGGGAGAAGAGAATGATGAATTATGAATGATGAACGATGAAGGTGGAAAGAAGAGCAGTTATAAAAGCTGGTTTGCTTCCTCCTTCATCATTCATCATTCATCATTCTGACTTCTCTTCCCTCCGAGGTTAGAGCCTTTTATGCCTGCAAGAAGGGGAAACGTTATGCGTGTAGAAGAGTTTCTGCTGAACAGCGCCGCCAGTTCGCCCAACAAGACGGCGCTGGTCGTTGGGGAAAGCCGCCTGAGCTATCGCGCCCTGGACAACGCCTCCAGCCGGCTGGCGCATGCCTTGCGGGTCCGCGGCGTGTCCGACGGACAGCGCGTCGTGCTGTTTCTGGAAAACAGCGTCGAGGCGGTTGTGGCCATCTTTGCCGTCCTCAAGGCCGGGGGGACTTTCAGTCCCGTCAATCCGACCACCAAGGCCGACAAGCTCGCGTTCATTCTGAACAACTGCCGGGCTACGGTGCTGATTACCCAGGACCGCCTCCAGGACGTTGCCGCCGAGGCGATGGAACAGTCTCCCTCGGTGACGTCGGCGATCGTGGTGGGGGCACGCGGCGAGCCGACCGTTCGGGACAGCGTCTCGCTGGTCACGGCCCTGACGGCCTGCCCGGCGACGCCGCCGACCCAGTCGGGCATCGACATCGATCTGGCCATGATTATCTACACCTCCGGGTCCACCGGGTTTCCCAAGGGGGTGATGATGACTCATCAGAACATCGTCACCGCCGCCACGTCCATCACCACCTACCTGCAGAACACGGCCGACGACGTCATCCTCAGCGTTCTGCCGCTGTCGTTTGATTACGGCCTGTACCAGGCGCTGATGGTCGTGAAGATGGGGGCCACACTGGTCCTGGAAAAATCCTTCACCTTCCCCCAACTGGTTTTGCAAAAGCTGCGCAGCGAGCGGGCCACGGGGTTTCCGCTGGTGCCGACCATTGCCGCGATTCTTTTGCAGATGAAGGATTTGACGGCCGGGACGTTCCCGCATCTGCGGTACATCACCAACACCGCCGCCGCACTTCCACCGGCGTACATTCAGCGGTTGCAGGAACTGTTTCCGACGACGCGGATCTATTCCATGTACGGCCTGACCGAGTGCAAGCGATGCACCTACCTGCCGCCCGAGCAGCTCAAAAGCCGCCCCGGATCGGTGGGCATCGCCATCCCCAATACCCAGGCGTACGTCGTGGACGAAAACGGAGACCGAACCGCTCCCGGCGTGGTGGGGGAACTGGTCATTCGCGGCGGGCACGTCATGAAAGGGTATTGGGAAAACCCCGAAGCCACCGAGCGCGTTCTGCGGCCGGGGCCGTATGTGTGGGAAAAAGTCCTGTACACCGGCGACCTGTTCCGCTGCGACGAAGAAGGGTTTCTCTATTTCGTCGGCCGCAAGGACGACATCATCAAAACCCGCGGAGAAAAGGTCAGCCCCAAGGAAGTGGAAAACGTCTTGTACGCGCATCCCGGCATCCGCGAGGCGGCCGTCGTCGGCGTGCCCGACCCCATTCTGGGCATGGCCCTCAAGGCGGTCGTGGTTTGCGCCGAGACCGGGACGCTCAGCGAGCAGGATGTGATTCGTCACTGCGCCTCGCGGTTGGAAGATTTCATGGTTCCCAAGCATGTCGAGTTCCGTCAGGAGTTGCCCAAGACGGATACCGGCAAGATTCGCCGCAGCCAGGTTCAGGCCGAAGAATTGCAACAAGGGAGGATTAATGTCTGACATGCCCAAAATCGGTGACCGAGCGATGAACGGATTTTCCGCCGACTTGCTGAAGATCGACCCGGCGGACGTGACCCGGCAGATCGTCCGCGCCTTGCGCGAGCAGGTTCTGAGTCGCCTTCGCCGGCGGGGCGCTGTCGTGGGTCTGTCCGGCGGGATCGACTCCAGCGTGTGCGCCTACCTGGCCGTTCGCGCCTTCGACCCGGAGCATGTGCTGGCGTTGTTCATGCCCGAGAAGGATTCGGATCAGGAAAGCCTGCGGCTGGGGCGGTTGGTCGCCGGCAATCTGGGGATTCCGTCGGTGGTGGAAGACATCGCCCCCGTTTTGCAGGCGGCCGGATGCTACCAACGCCGCGATCAGTTCATCCGCGAGGTTTTCCCGGACTACGGCCCGGGTTGCAAGTGCAAGGTGGTTTTGCCCAATGTCCTGAACAACGAAGGCTACAACCTGTCGTCGCTGATCGTGCAAACGCCCGACGGGCGGCAGCATCGTTTGCGCCTGTCGCTTTCCGTCTATCTGGGTATCGTCGCCGCCACCAGCATGAAGCAGCGCACGCGGAAACAGATCGAATACTATCACGCCGACCGGCTCAACTACGTCGTCGTCGGTACGCCCAACCGGTTGGAATACGACCAGGGATTCTTCGTGAAAAACGGGGACGGGGCGGCCGACGTCAAACCCATCGCCCATCTTTATAAGAGCCAGGTGTATCAGTTGGCTGACTATCTCGGCGTCCCCGAGGAAATCCGCCGCCGTCCTCCCACGACCGATACCTATTCGCTGGCCCAGACCCAGGAGGAGTTCTACTTTTCTTTGCCGTACGACAAGATGGACCTGTGCCTGTACGGGCTGAACCACGCCGTGCCGCCGGCAACCGTCGCGCCTGTTGTCGGACTGACTGCCGATCAGGTTCGGCGGGTTTACCGTGATATCGAATCCAAACGCCGCGCCACCCACTATCTCCATGAGCGTCCTCTATTGGTGGAGGCCGTTCCGGAAGTTCACTCGCCATGACCCGCTATACCGTTGTCCGCGCCGATCTGAATCAAGACGAAGACGCCATTCTGAACGTATGGAGACGCAATCTCTCCACCGGAGAGGATGCCGTCCGAAAAAAGTTCGCCTGGCACTACCGGCAAAACCCCTGCGGCCCGGGACGATGTTGGCTGCTGCTGGCGTACCCGGGGGGCCGGGTTGTGGGCACGGCCGGCCTGGGCCTGCGCCGATTGCACGTCTCCGGCCGGTCGCTGCTGGCGGGAGTCGCTTCAGACCTGGCCGTCGATCGCGAACACCGCTGCCTTGCGCCGGCGCTGATGGTCGAGCGGGCAATCCTCTCGTCGCTGTCCGAGGATCTGTCCCTGATCTATACGCTGCCGAGCGAAAAGTCCCGGGTCATCGGCCGGTGTCTGGGGTTCCAGACGGGCGCGGCGATGGCGCGTTACGTCAAGGTTTTGACGGCCAAACCGTACCTGCGATCCCTGCCCACTTTTGCCGGGGCGATCGATCTGGCGATGCGGGCGGTATCGCGGGAAACCTGGCGTCGGCCGCGCCGCTGGGTGGTCAGGAATCTGCCCGCGTTCGATGCCCGGTTTGATGCGCTTTGGGCGCGTGCGGCGTCGGCGTTTACGATGACGGCCGTGCGCACCAGCGAAATGCTTCGCTGGCGGTATGCGGATTGCCCGTTGATGAAGTATTTCACGCTCGGCCTGCTTTCGCCGGATGAGAAGGAACTGTCCGCCTATGCGGTCTACTATCTCACCCGATCCAACGCCCTGGTCGTGGTGGACTTCCTGGCCGCGAACGAGGAGGGACTGGCGGAAGACCTGCTGGCGGCGGTGGTGCGCCAGGCCCGCTGCCGCGGGGCGAATTCGATTTGCTGCGAGCTGGCCGGGGCAAATCCGCTGGAAACGACCTTACGCCGGTTCGGCTTTTTACGTCGCCATTACGACGCGCCTCAGATCACCTTCTTTGCCGCCAAGTCTACGGCCGTTCCCGTTGAGGCATGGTATTTCCTCCGCGGCGACGAAGACTACAACTGACAGGATCGAGGCCGGATTTTCCTTTACCCTTGATTATGTTGATGACCATCCTTGCTGTATCGGTTGGTGTTGTTCTGCTGGGACTGCTGGCGAGTCTGCTGTACGGCCGGGGGGTGGATCGCTGGGGGGCGGATTACCTGCGTCAATGGCCTCGGCGTCGTCTGCCGTCGGCCGACCAACCGGTTCACGTTCTGCTGTGCGTCTGCGACCACTTCGAGCCGCGTAACGGCCAGGCCGATCCGGCCACGGCCCGCCAGCGCGTCCGCAACTGGGTTGAAAAGTATCCGCGGCTCTTCGCCGGTTTTCACGATGCCGACGGCCGGACTCCCTGTCATACGTTCTTCTATCCCCTGGAGCAGTACGACGCCGCCGACCTGGATACGCTGGCGGAATTGTGCCGGCATGGCTTCGGGGAAGTGGAGGTGCATTTGCATCACGACCACGACACGGCCGAATCCCTCCGCCGGCGACTGCTGGCTTACAAGGAACTGCTCAACTGCGTACACGGCCTGCTTCCCCGCCATCGTGAAACCGAGGAAATCGCCTACGGATTCATTCACGGCGACTGGGCCTTGGATAATTTCCTGCGGGACGGCCGATGCTGCGGCGTCAACAGCGAACTGACCATCCTCCGCGAAACCGGCTGCTATGCCGACTTCACTCTCCCCGCCGCCCCCAACCGCTGCCAGACTCGCAAGATCAACAGCATCTACTATGCGACGGACGATCCCCGCCGGCCTCGCTCGCACGATTGGGGAACGGACGTTGGCGCGTCGGCTGCGACCGGCGATGACCTGATGCTCATCCAGGGGCCGCTGATGTTGAACTGGCAGTGCTGCAAGGCGGGAATTGTGCCCAGGCTTGAAAACGGCTGTCTTCAGGCCGGTCAGCCACCTTCCGCCCGACGTCTGGATTTGTGGCTCAAGGCCCGCGTGCAGGTCCGCACCCGGCCGGATTGGTTTTTCGTCAAGCTCCACACCCACGGCGCACCGGAACCCAACCAGCAGGTTCTTCTGGGGCCGCCGATGGTTCACTTCCACCAGATGCTGGCCCGGCGGGCGCACGACAACCCCCGTTTTCATTTCCATTACGTCACGGCTCGCGAGATGTACAACCTGGCTCGTGCCGCCGCCGCCGGCTGGACGGGCTCCGTGGCCGATGCCCGCAACCATGAACTGATCTGGAACCCCCGCGGCGGGTCATCTCAAAAACGTGAAAACCCGGAGGTCAATCTTGCACGCTAAATTCCGCACAATCGTCCTGGCCAGCACATGGCTGTGTCCGGCGTGCGTTTGCGTGGCCAACGCCGCCTCCGTCACCCGCTACGTTTCCCCCTCGGGCAGCGATCATTCCCCCGGCACCCGGCAATTTCCCTGGCGTACGCTCCAATACGCCGCCGACCATGTTCGCGCCGGTGACACCGTTCGCATCCGGCCGGGAAAATACGCGGGCTTTTGCATGGGATGGGATCAGCCCGTTGCCGGAATGCCGGATCGGCCCATTGCGTTTCTGGCCGATCCGGGCGCGGTCATCCTCATGCGCAACGGCAAAACCCCCGACGGCATCAACGTGGAAAACGCCGGCCACATTGTTATCGACGGCTTCCGTATCGTTGGCATGAAACGCGCCGGCATCCGCGTGTGTCATGCCGACAACGTGACAGTCCGCAACAACGTCTGTGACGGCAATGGCGAGTGGGGCATCTTCACTAGCCACAGCGACAACACGCTTATCGCCGACAACATCGCCTGCCGATCCGTCCATCAGCACGGCATCTACGTTTCCAACAGCGCCTGCAACCCCGTCCTTCGCGGCAACGTCATCTTCGGCAACGCCCGGGCCGGCATCCACATGAACGGAGACGTCAGCCAGGGCGACAGCGGAATGATCATCGGCGCGGTGGTTGAAAATAATCTCATCTACGACAACGGCGCCGAAGGCGCATCGGCCATCAACTGCGACGGCGTCGCCCGCTCGCAAATCCGCCACAACCTGCTTCTCAACAACCACGCCAACGGCATCTCCCTCTACAAAATCGACGGGGCCGGCGGCTCAACGTACAACCGCCTGACCCACAACGTCATCCTCATGCCGGCCGACGCCCGCTGGTCGCTGAACATCCGCAACGGCAGCAGCGGCAACGTCGTCTTCGACAACGTCCTGCTCAACGCCAACCCCGCCAAAGGCAGCATCAACATCGACGCCGACAGCCTTGCCGGATTCACCAGCGACCGCAACCTGCTGGAAGACCGCCTTTCCGCCGACGACGGCGAGAACCGCATTTCGCTGGCCCGCTGGCAGGGCCATACCGGGCAGGACAAGCATTCGCGAAAACCCGAAATCGAAACCAGAAATCCGAAACCAGAATGACGAACAAATGACGAAATCCGAATGACGAACATGCCTACGTCGAATTCGCGCCAATAGCCGCGACGCAACGCGTCGCGGAGCCCCCGCAAGCGTTCGGGGTGACCGTGCCAGACACCCCTTTCGTCATTCGGATTTCGTCATTCCTTCGTCATTCTGGTTTCGGATTTCGTCATTTCCCCCGCTTGTCTCTTCCACATAACTTGCCAACAATACACACGCATGAGTGCGGTTCTGCCTGTTCCATCCATCGGGGTTTGCGTGACGCTTGCCGGCGTGCGCCGGGCGTTTGCCAATGGCGTGGTGGCGGTGGACGACATGGACTTGGCCATTGCTCCCGGTGAATTTGTCGCCATCCTCGGCCCCTCCGGTTGCGGCAAAAGCACGCTCCTGCGTCTGATCGCGTCGCTGGATCATCCCGATGCCGGCCGGGTGATGCTGTCGCATGCCGGCAGTTCCACCGCGTACGTCTTTCAGGATGCGCATCTGCTGCCGTGGCGAACGGTTCTGGCCAACGTGGCGCTGCCTTTGGAATTAATGGGCGTGGACCGCCGCAAACGCACGCGGGCGGCCGAGGAGGCATTGGCGCAGGTGGGGCTGTCCGATTCCCTGACGCGATATCCGGCCCAACTGTCCGGCGGGATGCGCATGCGGGTTTCCCTGGCCCGCGCTGGTCACCAATCCCCAGCTCCTGCTTCTGGACGAACCGTTCGCCGCCCTGGATGAAATCACCCGCCAGCGGCTCGACGAACAGCTTCGCGAGCTTTGGCTGACGCGTCGGATGACCGTGCTGTTCGTCACGCATTCGACGTCCGAGGCGGCTTTCCTTTCGCAGCGGGCCGTGGTGCTTTCCCGCCGACCGGCGCGGATCGTCGCCGACGTGGCCATCGGCCTGCCCGAGCATCGCACCGCACGGCTGCGCAGCGAGCCGGAATTTGCGCAGGTCACCGGCGTTTTGTTCGATGCGTTGCAAAAGGGAGGGGCCTGAATCATGCGCAGCGGGATACTCAAGGCATTGCTTCCGCCGGTCGTTACCTTCATCTTGTCGATGGTGATTGCGGAGTCGGCCGTCCGGGTGTTTGGCGTGTCATCATGGTTTTTGCCGCCGCCTTCGGACGTGTTCAAGGCCGTCTGGACGCAGCGAACGACACTGGCCCTCGCGGCGCTGACGACTGCCGAGGCGGCCGTATTCGGATTCGCCCTCAGCGCCATCCTCGGCGTCCTGGTTGCGGTCGGCCTGTCGGCCTCCCGCCTGATCGAGCGGGCGTTTTATCCGTATACCGTTTTCTTTCAGACCGTGCCTATCGTCGCCATCGCGCCGCTACTGGTCATCTGGTTCGGACCCGGCATGCGGGCGGTGGCCGTCTCCGCTTTCATCGTGGCCGTCTTTCCCGTTATCGCCAACACGCTCACCGGCCTGCGCTCGACCGACCCGGCCTTGCGCGATCTGTTCCGTCTTTACGGAGCCGGCGCTCCGGCAACGCTGCTCAAGCTCAAGTTCCCCTCGGCCATCCCCAACATCGTCACCGGCCTGCGCATCGCCTCGGGCTTGGCCGTTATCGGCGCCATCGTCGGCGAGTTCGTTGCCGGCTTTTCCGAAGGCAACGCCGGCCTGGGCATCACGGTTCTCTCCGCCTACCGTCAATGGCGAACCGACGTGCTCTTTGCCGCGGTGCTGATCGCCTCCCTTTTGGGCCTGCTACTCTTCGGCCTGGTCCACGCCATCGGCCATCTTCTCCTGCGCCGCTGGCATGCCTCCGAGCAGTAACTGAATGGAAAAGATTGAACCGCCAAGGCCGCCAAGAGCGCCAAGACAGACAAGGATGAACGATGAACGATGAATGATGAAGGAGGAAAGAAGAGCAGTTATAAAAGCTGGTTTTCTTCCTCCTTCATCATTCATCATTCTGACTTCTCTTCTCTTGGCGCTCTTGGCGGCCTTGGCGGTTCAATCTCTTTTTTACGGCAACCCAATCACATCCCCAGAGATTTCTTCCACGTCTGGAGCTGGTGTTTCAGCGGTTCTCCGCCGGCGGCGCCGGGGCTTTGGTAGCGGCGGGCGACGTTGGCGGCGCCGAGGGAATCGTAAACATCCGATCCGATCTGGGCATTGGTTGCGCCGGCGGTGCGGGCGGCCTGGGCGAAATCATCGGCCGACAGATCGGACAGCGCCAGCTTGCCTTCTTTTTCGCAGCGGGCGACCAGCGCACCGACAATCTGATGGGCGGTGCGGAAGGGGATGCCCTTACGCACGAAATACTCGGCCAGGCTGGTGGCGTCGAGGAAGCCGCGGTGCAGGGTGGACTCGATGTTTTCTTTGGCGTAATTGGCCGAGGCCACGATGGCGGCGGCCATGGTGATGCAGGACATCGCCGTGTCGTACGCGCGGAACAGAACCCGCTTGTCTTCCTGCAAGTCGCGGTTGTAGCCGATGGGAATGCCCTTGCAGATGCTCAACAGCGCCATCAGGTCGCCGTACACCGTGCCGCAGCGGCCGCGGATCAGCTCCAGCATGTCCGGGTTGCGTTTCTGGGGCATCATCGATGAGCCGGTGGTGTAGCGGTCGGCGATCTTGATGAAGGAAAACTCCGTCGAGGAGTAAATGATCCACTGCTCGGCAAAGCGCGACAGGTGCATCGAGGCCATCGCCAAAGAGAAGAGAAATTCCAACGCCTGATCCCGGCTGGCGGTCTGTTCGATGCTGCTCTGCGGCGCGGCGTCGAAGCCCAGCAGTTGGGCCGTGATGTTCGAATCGATGGGCAGAGACGTGCCGGCGATGGCGCCGCTGCCCAGGGGGATGTCGTGCTTGCCGGTGGATTGGAAGGCCGTGGCGCAGCGGTCGGCGTCGCGCGAGAACATCGTACACCACGCCAAGGCTTCGGCGGCCGCCAGAATCGGCTGAGCCCGCTGAAGATGCGTATACGAGGGCATGACAATATCCATGCTCCGCTCGGCCAGCGAAACGAACGCCCGGCAAAGGTCGTGCAGGTTTTTCCCCGCATCGATCGCCGCCTCGCGAATCCACAGGGATAGATCAAGGGCGACCTGATCGTTTCGGCTGCGGGCGGTATGCAGCCGCCGGCCCGGCTCGCCGATGCGCTGGATCAGGGCCGCCTCGACGACCATATGAATGTCTTCCAGGCTTTCGTCAAAGACGAAAGTCCCGGCCTCGATATCGCGCTGAATGCTCTTGAGCCCGTCGATGATCTGATCCCGTTCGCCCTCGGTGATGAGCTTCACCTTGGCCAGCATCGTCGCATGGGCGATGCTGCCGGCGACGTCCTGCTTGTACAGCCGCCGGTCGTAGGAGATGGATTCGACGAAGGATTGCGCCAGCTTGTCGGTAGCCTCGCTGATGCGGGCCTGCCAGGATTTATCGTTTGCCATAACGCAGACATTGTAGAGGGCCGGGCAGGGAATGAAAGAGTGGCGGGGGGAGGCTGTTAACAAAGGACATTTCCTCTCGCCCGATCCCGTTTCGCCGCCGCCCGAAGGGCGACGCGTCTGTTTGTCGAGAAAAGAGAAGAGCATCGCCCTTCGGGCTATTTGACGATCTGCTCGTACAGTGCGAGGAATTGTTCGGGGGAAACCTCTTCGGGGCGAAGCTGCCCGTCGATGTTCAACGCGGTCAACGCGGGCTCGGGGATGTAGTTGTTTTGGGCCAGGGCTTTGCGCAGCGTCTTTCGGCGCATGGAAAAAATTTGATGAACAAACCGGCCGACGGCGGGGGCCTTGTCGCCCAGGCGGTCGGCGCGAATCATGCGGACCAGGGCGGAATCGATCTTGGGAGCGGGCCAGAAAGCCTGTGGCGGAAGCGTCCGCAGGACTTCGACGCGGGAGAGAAGCTGGGCCATGACGCTCAAGGGGCCGTAGGCGTCGTCGCCGGCGCCGGCACGGAGACGGTCGGCGACTTCCTTCTGAACGGTGAAGACGAGCGAGTCGATGCCGGCAATCAGCAGTTCGATCACCAGCGGCGAGGCGATGTTGTAGGGGAGATTGGCCACGAGTTTGGCGGGCATGGACTGCTGCCGGGCGGCGTGCAGTTCGGCAAGAAGCTGTTCGTTCAGGCCGTGCTTCCCGGCCAGGGCGTCGCCTTCAATGAGATGAAACTTGGGATTGTCGGCCAGGCGGTTACGCAGCATACCCGCCAGATCACGATCGATCTCGACGGCGACAACCCGGCCGGCCCGGGCGAGAAGTTCTTCGGTCAGCGTCCCGGTGCCGGGGCCGACTTCAAAGACCAGATCGGCCGGGGTGATTCCCGCGGCTTCGGCGATGAGCCGGACCAGGTTCTGGTCGATCATGAAATTCTGCCCGAAGCGGTGCCGCGGTTCGCTGCCGGCCTCGGCCAATCGCTCCTGAATCTGGTGTTTGCTCTGAGCCATGGACGAACCAATATACCCGTGCGCCCCAACGAGGCGAAGCCGGGTGCGAAGAAGAATTTGAACCGCCAAGGCCGCCAAGAGCCAAGGGAAGAGAATGATGAACGATGAATTATGAATGATGAAGGAGGAAGAAAACCAGTTTTTATTAACCGAGTAGTGCAACATTCTTTCTGTAAATTCCCGTTTACCTCGATCCTTCCCGCCTGACCCGCCGCGGAGGGAGCCCCGAAGGGGCGACCGCAGCGGCGGGTCAGGCCGTCGTCGGCACCTCCGTCACGTTCTCCAAGGCCACGTTCTCCATGTTGAAGTACGCCGCCCCCTCCACCTGCCACTGCTCATGCACCTCCAGCAACTGCGAGCCGATCAGCCGCTCGCACGCCTCCCGGTTGGGAAACACCCCCACCACCGCCGTCCGCTTCTTCAACCGCCTCATCAGGTTCTCCAGCAGGTTCGTGCTCCCCAACCGCTTGCGGTGGTGCTCCGGAAAGCTCAAGACCGTCAGGCAGTCCTCCAGCCCCTCCCGCAGCATCCCCGCCACCGCCGGATACCGCCCCGCCCATCGCCCGGCCATCTCCTCTCCCCGCCTCAGGCACTCTGCCTTCTCCTCCGCCGCAAACACCCCCGCCAGCTCCGTCATCAACGCCCCCAGCACCTTGTAGCTCACCTTCCGCCCCAGCTCCCGCTTGAAATGCACCCGGCACCGCTGCCAGGCCGCCCCCTGAAAGTGCCGCCGCAACGCCGCCCGGATCCCCCCGTGCGCGTCGCTGACCACCAGCTTCACGCCCCGCAGGCCCCGCTCCTTCAGCGAACTGAACACCTGCCCCCAGTTCCCCTCGCTCTCGCTGTCCCCCACCCGCCAGTCCAGCACCTCCCGCCGGCCCAGGCTGTCGAAGCCCACCACCACCAGCACCGCCTGGCTCACCACCCGGCCCGCCACCCGCACCTTCTCGTAGCGGGCGTCGATCTGCAAATACGGATACTCCCGCAGCCCCAGGCTCCGGCCGCGGAACTCCGAAAGCTTCTCGTCCAGCTCCTGGGCCACGCGGCTGACGGTCATGGCCGAAACCTCCCCCTGGCACATCGCCTCCAAAACCTCCTGCACCTTGCGGGTGGACACTCCCTGGAAGTACATCTCCGCGCAGGCCACCAGCAACGCCCGCTCGCTGCGCTGCCAGCGGGCGAACAGCGAGGGGTGGTACGGCTGGCAGCCCCGCGTCTGCGGCACCGACAGCTCCAGCTCCCCCAGACGGGTCCGGAGCCGCCGGGGCTTGTAGCCGTTGCGGTGGCCCTGCCGATCCGCCCTCCGCTCGTGGCGGCCGGCCTGCACGTGCCGGGCCACCTCCAGGTCCATCAGCCGCTGGGCCACCAGCTCCACCAGCCGCCTCAGCCCCTGCGGGTCCGAGAATACCCCTTGAAACATCCCTTCCAATTCGTCACCATGTCGCCCGGTCATCGTTTATCTCCTGTTCAAAAGTCCTGCTAAACCTTTGATCGGGGTAAACGGTGACCTTCTTCGCTTTTACAGAAAGAACTTTACACTTCCGAAGGAGGAAGCAAGCTGTAATGTAAACTGCTCTTCTTTCCACCTTCATCATTCATCATTCATCATTCTGACTTCTCCGGTCTTGGCGCTCTTGGCGGCCTTGGCGGTTAATATTCTTTTTAACCGCGGAGGATTACAATCACCGGTATGAGATCCCATGAAGTCATTCGGCAGGCGGTGGATGAGCCGGGGGTGAAGGCGGTGGCGGCGGCGCTGAAGGTGTCGCCGGCGCTGGTGTACAAATGGTGCGAACCTGCCGCCGCGGAAGACGATCCCGAGCAGAGCGGGGCGAAAAATCCGCTGGACCGCGTGCGCGAGATGTACCTGCTGACGAAGGATATCCGCTTGATCCGCTGGCTGTGCAACGAGGCCGGCGGGTTCTTCGCGGCCAACCCGGTGCCGGGCGTGCGGGAAAAACAGGAACAGGCCATCTTCCTGGAAACCCGGCAGATGATGCGCGAGTTCAGCGAACTGCTGGACGCGGTGACCGAAGCCTTCGACGACGATTCCAGCGTGGACAGCGACGAAGCCGATGAAATCCGCCAGCGGTGGGAAGATCTGAAGGCGTGCGCCGAGCGTTTCGTGATCGCCTGCGAACAGGGACACTATCACGTCAAAAAGAAGGGGTAGACGACACTCGCGATTTTGCCTTCCGTTTCGCGGCGGCCCATCGGGCCGCGTCGTCTTCAAGGCTGCGTGGCAGGGTGCGGTTTATCACTCTCGGGGTTCAGCATCTTGACGCGCAGAGTTTGTGCGGCGGCGTCGGCGGTCTTGTACTTGCCGGCGGCCAATTCCCCAATCAGGTCGCGGAAAATCCTGGCGCGCAACTCCAGGACGGACAGGATGGCGTCGATGGCGGCATCGTCCCGGCCCTGGGCCAGTTGCCCCACAGGCACCTTCCATCGGCCGTCCACCCGGCGCAGCGTGGTGACTTTGCCGTCCGGCGCGGTGAGCGTGGCGGTTTGGGCCTCGATCATTTCCTTGGAATCCTGCAGCCGCCTGGCCTCCTGAGCCCAGCCGGCGGTCGTGTCGCCGATCAGTTCCTTGGCGGATTCAGCGCCGAACGTGGCGACGGCCTGCGTGCGCAGGTTGGCCATGGCGCCGGCCATGTCCGCCAGCGCCTGGATCATGCGCTGCTGGCGGGGAGTATCAGCCTGCATGAGAAACAGGATCGTGATGGTGTCGCCCTGCTGCATCGCCAGCGACAACGCCGCCGCGGTCGCCCGGGGAGAATCCGGCTGTGTGCTTTGCGCCGACAGAGGCACGGCAAATCCGATCAGTGCGATGGCCAGAACAATGATACGGTTCATAACGAAACCCTCACGATAGTTTGGATTTTGGAATTCGGATTTTGGATTTGAAGAGGCTATCGAACGCCGCCTGTAAATCCAAAATCCGCAATCCAAAATCCAAAATCTCAAATAGGCTACATTTCCGGCGGAAGCATTTCCACTTGTTTGGCGGTGAAGACGGGGCCTTCCTTGCAGACGTAGACGGGACCGACGTTGCAGCGGCCGCACTTGCCCAGGCCGCACTTCATGCGGTTTTCCAGGGTGGTGAAGACGTTTTCGCTCTGATAGCCGAGCTTCTTGAGGCTGGCGAGGGTGAACTTGATCATGATCGGCGGGCCGCACAAAACCGCGATGCGGCTGGCCGGTGAAGGCTTGGCGGCCTCGACCAGTTGCGGCACAAAGGCCGTGTAGCGGCGGTGTTTGGGATCGAGCACGGTGGTGCTCGGTTCTTTCATGTTGATGGGCGTCCAGCCTTCCTGGGCGGGTTGTTCGAGCAGGCCGTTGGGACCGCCTTTCCAATCGACGCAGAGCCAGAGGTTCACGTCCGGGCGGGCTTCCCATTCGGACAGTTCGTCCTTGTAGACGTGGTCGGCCCAGGTGCGCGCGCCGTAGACGATGGTGATCTCGCCGTAGTCGGCGCGGTTGTCCAGGCAGTATTGAATGACGCTGCGCATGGGCGGCAAAGCGATGCCGCCGGCGACGAACAGCAGGTCTTTGCCTTTCCAGGATTGGACGGGGAAGGCGTTGCCGTAGGGGCCGCGGAAGCCCATCAAGTCGCCGACGTTGAGGCGGCGCAGGGCGCGGGTAACCCGGCCGGCCTGGCGGAAGGTGCATTCGATGTAGCCCTTGCGGGTGGAACTGCTGGCGATGCAGAAGGTGGATTCGCCTTCGCCGATGGCGCTGTACAGGCCGAACTGACCGACGCGGAAATCAAACGCCGCCGCTTCGGCCGGATCGGTAAATTCCAGTCGCAGCGTGCGCACGTCGGGGGTTTCGTCGCGCACGTCGGCGACGCGCACCAGGTAGGGGCGGTAGATGTTGGGAGAAGAGGCGGGGTTGTGGGCTTGCACGCCGGGGACTGCCCCGTGCTGGCAGGCACAGGGGTCTTTGGCGGAATGCGCTTCGGGTGCAACCGCAGGCACGGAGGCGGACAGTTCTTTCAGGTCGGCCAGCAAATCCATCCCGGCCGGGCAGAGGCGGATGCAGCGGCCGCAGCCGGTGCAGAGGGTCTTGCCGAACTTCTCGGGATAGTAGCGGAACTTGTGCGAGAGTCGCTGCCGCCAGCGTCCGGGCTGATCCGGGCGTGGGTTGTGGCCGGAGGTGTGCAGCGTGAACAGCGGAAAGGCGCAGGCGTCCCAGTTTTTCTGGCGCAGCCCGTCGTTGCCGGTCATTTCATCCTGAATGTCAAAGCAGTGGCAGGTGGGGCAGACAAACGCGCACGTGCCGCAGGCCAGGCACGAGCGGGAGGCCCGTTCCCACAGGGCATCGCCGAATCGCCGGGTCAGACTGACCTGAACTTTTTGCGGATCAAATTTCGTCGGCATGCTCTTTCGCACGGCCTCGCGGGCGTCGGCCAGCGAATCCAGATCGATCGGGGCAGGCTGGCGGACGTCTCCGGGGATGGCTTCAAGCAGTTGCCGGCCGGCTTCGGTGCGGCTTTCGGCCAGGTAGCTGCCGTCGGGCAGTTCGGTCAGCAGCACGTCGCCGCAGTCTTCCCCGGCCGGATCGACGCCGACGGAGGTGCAGAAGCAGGCGTCATCGACGGGTTTGGCGCAGCCCAGGACGATGAACGCGAGATTTTTCTTTCGCTGTTCGAAAAAGACGTCGTGAAAGTCCCAGCCGAACAGCGGGGCGAGAATTTCCGGGGCGGCGGCATCGCACGGGCGAGCGCCGAAGACGACGCTGCGGGGGAAATCCATCGCAGGGTCTTGCAGCGACCATTCCCGATCATTTCGGTGCATATGCAGGATCGGCTCGGAACGGGGGAACCACGCCGACTTGGGGCTGATGCGCGGCAGACCCTGGCCCAAACCGGTGGGCAGGGGGGCGTCGGCGGTCAGCTCGTGATACTCAACGCCTTTGGCTTCCTGTGCGACGGGAGCCAGCACGCGAGCGCCGCCTTTCAGCAGGGCCGCGGGCCACTGCCGGACGGCCTGCGCCGAGAGGGTGATGCGGATCGTTTCGGAGGTCGAAAATTCTGCGACTGTCATGGTTCTTCCTGAATAGCTCTCGTTAGAGAATGAAGTCTTCCTTGTCGTCGGGACGGAAATCGGACTGGAGCGGCACGCCCTTGGCGTCAACGCCGGCGCGGTGGTCAAAGTGCTTCAGGGCCGAGCGGGCCATGGCCGCCGAGAGGAGATTGAGAGGGATGCCGGCGGGGCAGGCGTCCTGGCAGGCGCCGCATCCGACGCATCGGCCGGCCAGGTGGAAGCCGCGGAACAGTTGCCAGGCGAAATTGCCGGGGCCGTCGGCGGCGGTGGGGAACCATTGCGGCTGGTTCTTGTCGGCAAAGCATTGTTCGCAATTGCACATCGGGCAGGATGATCGGCAGGCATAACACCGCAGACACTTGGCCGACTGCTCGGCCCAGAACGCCCACCGCTGCTCGGGCGTCTTGGCCATCAGTTCGTCCAGAACGGTATTGATGTTGTCGGAGAAACCGACCGGACGATCGGCGGGAAGATTGCGGGTCAGTTCGCCCAGCAGCGTGGCCGAGGCGGTTTCGGCATCCATGACGCCGAGGAATTTGCTCTTGGCGTCCACGCCGAAGACCACGACCTGACTGGGATCGACTTGGGCTTCCTGGATCAAGACGTTCAGTGCAAACATCTCGCTGGCGCGGGCGACGATGCCGACGGGGGTGATGTTCTTAAGCTGGGGGTGCTTGAACAGGCGGGCGAGGTTGCCGGCCTGGCCTGGGGCGACCAGTTCCCCGACGGCGTCGGTGCTGGTGATCCACGCCGGACGCGGGCGCGAGAGGGTGGCGTTTTTCGTCCAGCCGATGACGGCTTTGACTTTCCCGCCGTTCAGCGCATCGGCGATAGCCGTCTGAAGCTGGGGATCGATCGGCACGGCCTGCGCCGAGCCATCGTCCATCAGCAGCCGCAGCGTGTCAGAGGCGGCCACGGGGGTGAAGTCCGCCGATCGCTGGGCGATGAGGCTGTGCATCTGCTCGTAAGGGCCGAGCTTGCGGATATCGTCGGTGAAGGTCTGGATGGTCTTGACCCACTTGACGCCTTCGGCGGCGGAGATCCAGGCCAGCTCGAATCGGCGCAGGTCCACGCCAAGCGTGTCCAGCAGATCGCGGAACAGCGTCCAGCGGCGTCGGGCGCGGTAGTTGCCGGCGGTGTAATGGCAATCGCCGGGATGGCAGCCGGAGACGATCACGCCGTCTGCGCCTT
The DNA here is from genome assembly GCA_963841305.1 of uncultured Phycisphaerales bacterium. Taxonomy (GTDB): domain Bacteria; phylum Planctomycetota; class Phycisphaerae; order Tepidisphaerales; family Tepidisphaeraceae; genus CAWJBR01. Next base: position 2,403,750 of record CAWJBR010000002.1, read on the forward strand.
GCAGAAACGCGCGGACGACGAAGCTGATATCGATCCGCCCGGTGCAGGGGAGCATGATCGTGCGCACGTTGGGCGGGTAGACCATCCGGCTGGTGCCGGCCAGGTCGGCCCCGGCGTAAGTACACCACTTGCAGACAAACGCCACAATCCGCGGTTCATAACCGGCTTGCCCCGCAGACGGAGACTGTTGGGTTTCAGTTTGATTCATACTCACTCATTCCAATACAGCCCCGGAGGGGCTGAAGGTTTCAGCCCACGGCGCAAGCCGTGGGAAAAAAGCCAAAACTCACCGCCCATCTTCAGCCCCGTCGGGGCGAAAGGGCGGTTCTGCACTTCCAGGCGGCACAGTTTAATCCCAGACGTATTTCGCGTCGTATTGAATGCCGTGCCTCGTGAGAAACGCCAGAAACTCATCCTGAAAGGAGAGTGTCCGGTGGTGTTCCTCCTGCCTGGCGATGTACGTCTTGACGTTGTCGCATGCCGATTGGCTGACGCTGAATGCGCCGTAGCCGCTATGCCAGGCGAAGTCGGCATACGACGGCAGCGACTCATGCACCCATCTCGACGAATTCGTTTTGACCGTTCGGACGAAATCAGCCAGGGCGAGCGTTGCCGGCATCGTCGTCAGCAGATGCACGTGGTCGGCCGGACCATTGATCGACAGGACCGATCCGCCCAGTTCCCGCACGATTCCGCCCATGTATGGCAGGAGACGGTTTTTCAGGTCCGCATCCAACAGGGATGCACGGTTCTTCGTACTGAAGATCACGTGCGTGAGGATGTTGGTGTACGTGTGGGACATTTCTTACGCCCCTACGGGGCTGATTCAATACATTGTTCGGTTCGTCGCGGTCCTTTTGCCCCACGGCTTACGCCGTGGGCTAAAGCCTTACGCCCCTACGGGGCTATGTAATGCGTCATCGGGTTTGGTGTCGTTTTCATACCCACGGCTTGCGCCGTGGGCTATTTCCTTTCGCCCCTGCGGGGCTTTTACGCCAGCGACGTTAATGCGGCGAAGACCTGCTCGTCGGTGAAGCCGTCCAGATCAATGGACTTGCTGCGGCAGAGGGAGACGCACGTGCCGCAGCCCTGGCAGAGGCCGGAATTCACCTTGGCCACGGCCTTGACCAGGTTGCCTTTGCGGTCGCGGATTTCTTCCTTTTCGATGGCCTTGTACGGACACGCCGCGGCGCAGGTGAAACAGCCGATGCACGTGGAATACAGCGGCGGCGCCGTGCGGCTCACGCGGGCGACCACCGGATCGCGCTGCAACTCCGTGGCGGCGAAAAGCCCGAGCACCTTGGCGGCGACGGCCGAAGCCTGCGAGACCGTCTCGGGGATGTCCTTGGGGCCCTGGCAGGCGCCGGCGAGGAATATCCCGGCAGTGTTGGTTTCGACGGGGCGGAGCTTGGGATGGGCTTCACTGAGCCAGCCGTCGCCGTCGTAGCCGATGCCCAGCTTCTGGGCCAGGGCCTTCACGTCGGTCTGGGGGATGGCGGCGGTGCCGAGAACGACCATGTCGGCCTTGATGTCGAGTCGCTGGCCCCCGTTGAGCGTGTCGGCGGCCTGCACGACCAGCGCGCCGTCTTCGGGATAAATCCGGGCCACGCGCGAGCGGATGTAGTGTACGCCGTCCTGTTCGGTGGCCCGGCGGTAAAATTCGTCGTACCCTTTGCCGGGCGTACGCACGTCCATGCACAGGACAAAGGCGTTGCCGCCATGAACTTTGTGGCGGTAGAGCATGGCGTGTTTGGCGGTGTACATGCAGCAGATTTTGCTGCAATAGGCCCGGCCCTTGGCCGCGTCGCGCGAGCCGGCGCATTGGACGAAGACGACCGTTTGGGGCGTCTTGCCGTCGGAGGGACGGCGGATTTCCCCGCCCGTCGGGCCGGAGGCCGAGGCCAATCGCTCGAACTGCAAGCCCGTCAGCACGTCGGGATGATCGCCGTCGGCGTAGGCGGTGAGTTTTTCCTTCTCCAGCACCTGGAATCCGGTGGCGGTGACGATCGCACCGAAGTTTTCGGTAAGCAATTCGTCCTGCTGTTCATAGTTGATCGCACCGGTGGGGCAGACCTTGGCGCAGATGCCGCACTTGCCGGTTTTGAATTTGGTGCAGTTGTCGCGATCGACGATGGGCTTGTTGGGCACGGCCTGGGGGAAGGGGATGCCGATGGCGGTGCGCTTGCCTAGCCCTTCGTCAAACTGGCTGGGGAGTTTTTTCTGCGGGCATTTCTGCCAGCAGCTTCCGCAGCCGGTGCATTTGGTCCAATCGACGCTGCGGGCCTTGCGGCGGATGGTGGCGGTGAAGTTGCCGACGTAGCCTTCGACTTTTTCCACCTCGCTGTAGACCTCGAGACGGATGTTGGGATGCGTGGCCGCTTCGACCATGCGCGGGGTCATGATGCACTGCGAGCAGTCGAGGGTGGGGAAGGTTTCCGAGAGCTGGGCCATGTGCCCGCCGAGGGAGGAGGTGCGCTCCACGAGAACCACCTGCACGCCGCCCTCGGCGATGTCCAGCGCCGCCTGGATGCCGGCGATGCCTCCGCCGATGACCAGCGCCTTGCGGGTCAGGGGGACTTTGATGGGATTCAGCGGTGAATTGCGCTGCACGCGGGCGACGACCGAACGGATGATGGCCACGGCCTTGGCGGTGGCTTGGGCGCGGTCGCTATGCACCCAGGAACACTGCTCGCGCAAATTGGCGATCTCGCACAGGTACGGATTGAGCCCCGCGGCGGCCACGGTCTTGCGGAAGGTCTTCTCGTGCATTCTCGGCGAGCAGGCGCCGACGACCACGCCGGTCAGCTTGTGCTGAACGATGGCCTCGCGGATCTGCGCCTGACCCGGCTCGGAGCAGGTGTAACGGTAGTCGGTGGCGAAAGCGACGCCGGGCAGGGCGCGGGCGGCTTCGGCCACGCGGGCGCAATCGACGGTCTTACCGATGTTCTCGCCGCAATGACAAATGAATACGCCGATTCTGGACACGGCAAAACGCATCCCTTCTGTTGTGGATCATTCGATCCGAATATCCTACTTCGCCGCCACCGGCTTTGGTTCCAGGGCGGATTGAACAGCGGGCTCGACGGGCACGAAGTGCCCCCCGAAGCCCAAAGCCTGACCGGAGAGCCCGAAGGCCAGCCCGGCCAATTGGGTCAGGTACACGACCGGCAGCCGATCGGATGGGGCAATGCCCATCTCCGCCTGTCGCACGTCCAAATTGCTGTGGCACATCGGGCAAGCCAGGCAGATCACGTCCGCCCCGGCCTTGCGGGCCGATTCGTAGATGCGCCGGCTCTGACGCAGCACGACTTGCTTACGGGAGACGGCGAACGATCCGCCGCAGCATTCGGTGGCCATCGTCCAACGGACGGGCTGTGCGCCCAGCATCTGCACGAGGTTCTCCATGTTGCGCGGGGCTTCGACTTCCGCGGCCCCGGTGACCTTTCCCGGTCGAACCAGCAGACAGCCGTAGTAGCAGGCGACTTTCAGCCCCGTCAGCGGCTTGCTGACCTGCTGCTGAATGGCCTGCGAAGGAAGATTCTCCAGCCAGTGAAGCAGATTCAGCGGCTGCATCTGATGAATCGCCAGTTCTTCGCTTTCACCCAGCGCCGCCGTCACCTGCCGGGCCAGCGCCGGCTTCTCGGCCATCGTATGAACGGCCGAGGCCAATCGCGAATAGCACATGGCGCAAGGAGCGAGGATCTGATTCAACCCCGCCCGGCGGGCCTTGGCCAGTGTGTCGGCGGCCAGGCAAAGCGAAGCCTCGTGATCGATCGCATGGGCCGACGATGCGCCGCAGCAGACCCAATCGGGGATTTCCTTCAACTCCACGCCCAGCCGCCCGGCCACCGCCTTGAGCGAGCGGTCGTATTCGGCGGCGGTGCCCGAGAGGCTGCAACCGGGATAGTAACCAATGGAATTCATGCCTGATGCGCCTCCGGTGCGGAGTGATTGGTTTTCAACTGCTCGGCCGCCTTGCGGACGCGGTCGGTGGCGGGGGACTTGCCGGGCAGCAGGTGCAGCTTGCCCTTGGCCATCATGGCCGGGCCGAGCAAAGCGTCGGCAAAGAAATGCCCCGTACGCAGTTTGTAGGCCATGACCATGAACAGCTCATGGACCCGCCCGTGCTTGAGGGCTCCGCCGAGAAATGTTTTGTGCAACGCCTGAATGTCTTTGGCCCGTTTGGATCGGGAGGCGACGTTTCGCCTGAGTGATTCCTGCCGCAATACGTCCATCGTGCCGGCGATGTCCACGCTCTGCGGACAGCGGGTAGTGCAGGCCTGACAACCGGCGCATAGCCAGGGCGTGTCGGCCGCCAGAGCCTTGGCGGCATGCTCGCTTCCGCTGCCGCTCTGGCCGGCGAAGGCCGCCTCCAGTTGCAGCAGGCGCATCACGCGCGTGGGGCTCAGGTCCATCTCGCCCGCCACGTTCTGCGGACAGCCGGCGGCACAGCGACCGCACTGGTAGCAGTTCACCGGCGAAGCGCCGGTGGTTTCGGCGACGAGTGCCGCGAGTGTCCCAGCCGGCGCGGCTCCGGCATGCGATGCAGTATCCCCAGCCATCAAAGGCTCCTTCTACCCGGCGTAATTGGTTCTGTCGGGAACCCGTTATCTTGCAGCTCTGTCCCCGCGCGTCAAGCGTCAAACCCCCACCGCGACGGCCGAGACACAGTCTCAGTAGAATTAAATCATGCCTGCATGGACATCGCCCAAGGCCGTCTTTCGGATTGAAAGGGCCGAACATAGCAAACGGCCTCGACTGCGACAATGCAAAATCCCCCCTCGCCTCTCGCCTGGGTGCAACGCTTACGAAGGGTAGGCTTCTATTCAGCCCCGTCAGGGGCGGCAGATGATAGCCCACGGCGTCAGCCGTTGGGAAAATGGCATGTCATCTTTCCCAGCCCCGCAAGGGGCGCAAGGTGATAGCCCACGGCGCAAGCCGTTGGGTAGGTAGCATGTGACATTTCCAGCCCCGTAGGGGCGTAAGAAACTCTTACGCCCCTACGGGGCTGATCCTTTTTGCGATCCGCTATCCCAACGGCTGACGCCGTGGGCTATCACCTTGCGCCCCTGCCGGGGCTGACAAAAGCCATACCCTCCGTCAGCGTTACACCCTCTCGCCTCCGGGGTTTAATGCGGAGGTAGGATTTGACCGCCGGGGGCGATAAGATGGGGCGACAAGGGATTGTTTCACAAGAAGGCGCCGGTATTCCCGGCGATACGAGGATAATTGTGTCCGTATACGATTCGATAGTCATCGTAGGAGCCAAGGGAATGCTGGCGAGCGCCGTCGCCGAAACGCTGCGCCGGCGAGGGCATGGCGTCGTGGGAATTGATCTGCCCGAATGCGACGTGACGCAGCCGGCGGACGTGGCGCGGATTTTCCTGACGCATCGGCCAACCCTGCTGGTGAATTGCGCGGCCTACACCAAAGTGGACCTGTGTGAAGAACAGCAGGAACTGGCGGCGGCCGTCAACGGACGGGCCGTCGGGCTGTTGGCCGAGCAGGCCAAAGTTTACGGGACCAGGCTGATCCATATCAGCACGGATTTCGTCTTCGACGGTGCGTGTACCCGTCCCTACCGAACCGACGATCAAACCAACCCGCTCAGCGCCTACGGACGGTCAAAACTCCTGGGCGAAGAACAACTCCGCCAAGTCGATCCGCCCGGCTGGATCATCGCCCGCACCGCCTGGCTTTACGGGCGCAACGGCCTCAGTTTTCCCCGCATCATGGTCGAAAAAGGCCGAGCCGGCGAACCGCTCAGGGTGGTTGACGATCAGGTCGGATCGCCGACTTACACCTATGACCTGGCCGAAGCCTTGCTCGATCTGGTGGACCATCAGGCGACGGGACTTTTTCATGTCACCAATTCCGGCTCGGCCAACTGGTACGAATTTGCCAAAGCCGTGCTGAAGGAGTTTGGCGTCATGGCCAACCTGACGGCCATCACCACCGAAGAATTCCGCAAAGCCCGGCCCAAGCAGGCAAGGCGACCCGGATACAGCGTACTCGACGGATCGTCTTTCGCCGCCGCCACGGGCCGTCCCATGCGCCCCTGGCCCGAAGCGCTGGCCGCGTTCCGCGCAGCCGTCGAACGCGCCGGCAATTTTTAAGACAGAATCGCCTCCTCCGTTTCGCCGTCGCCCAAAGGGCGACACGTCTTCACGACAAACAGATGCGTTGCCCTCGCGCATTGATAAATGGACCATCTCCCTTTCCGCAGATAGAATTGCCCAAGCTGTGCCCCACGCATACCCCATCATGCTGGACGTCGCCGGCCGCCTCGTCGTCGTGATCGGCGGCGGCGCGGTAGCGACGCGCAAAGCCCTCGGCCTGTTGGCCGCGGGGGCCGGGCGCATTCGCGCCGTCGCCCCGGCGTTCTGCGATGAATTCCCAATCCGGCAGGTATCCTGCGTCCGCGAGCGCTATCGCCCCGAACATCTGGACGGCGCAAGCCTGGTCTTTGCCGCCACCGACGACCCGGCCATCAACGAGGCGATCGTGAATGATTGCCGCCGCCGTAACCTGCTGGTCTGCCGGGCCGATGCCGACGAGCAAACCCCCGGCGACTTTTCCACCCCCGCCCTTTTTCAGCAAGACGCGGTGGCGATCGCCGTTTCCGCCGGCGGGTCTCCCGCCCTGGCCGCCGCCATCCGCGACGCCGTAGCGCGGAACCTCGATCCCCGCTGGGGGCGGATGGCTCTGGTCATGCAGGCTTTGCGTCCCGTGATTCGCGCCATCCCCGGTCTGCCCCTCGTTCGCCGGCGGGAGATTTTCCGGGATTTGGCGAATCGGGAGTCGTTGGATATTCTCGACGGCGGCATGTCGGCGCTGTGGCGCTGGCTGCAACAGCGCCATCCCGAACTTGCATCGGTCCCTTGTCCGAAGTCTCCTGTCCCCTAACCGGGTCTACTTATGCCCACGCTTGGCCAACTCGCTCTGCTGCTGCTTGCCATCGTGCTGTTCGCCGTCGGCGGCGGGGTGTCGCTGGCGCGGCTCTGGGCCGACTATCGCGGCTTGCGTCTGCTCGCCAAGGCCTGCCTCTGGGCCGGCGTTTGCACCGCCCTGGGCGTGCTGGTCTGGCACTCGATCAACCGCTACCACGCTACCGGCCGATGGCTGCCGCTGGAAGACAACTTTGACGCCCTGATCTGGCTGGGGTTGCTGCTTTCGCTCTTTGTGATGTACGTTCAGCGCATGCATCCCCTGGTCGGATTGGATTGGTTCGTCATGCCCATCGTGATTCTGCTGCTGCTGGCGGCAGCCGTCTTCGGCGCGACCAAGCCCCATCCCTATCTGCCCACCACCTGGTCGGTGGCCCATCGCGTCAGTTCCTACGGCGGGGCGGTTGCCTTCGCCATCGCCGCCGCCTCCGGCGCGCTGTATCTGCTGGCCAACCGCCGCCTGCGCCGCAAGGCCCTGACGGCCGGCCCGGCGCTGGGCAGCCTGGAACGCTTGGAACACCTGACGCTCGTTTCGGTGACGCTCGGGTTTGCGCTGCTCACCTTCGGCCTGGTCACCGGCGCCGTGCGGATCATCAACGAAGGCCCCCACACCCGCCTCGGCCAACACTGGCTGAGCAGCCCCAAGGTGATCCTGGCCTTGGCCGTCTGGGTGGTTTACGCCCTGGTGCTGCACTCGCCGATCAACCCCAGCTTCCGGGGCCGAAAGACGGCGATCCTCAGCATCCTCGGTTTTGTTCTGATGGTCGGCACGGTCGTGGCCGTCCAGTTCATGCCCGGGGAGATTCACTGATGCGGCGACTGCTGCTGCTGGGACTGAACCACGCCACCGCGCCGCTGGCGGTTCGCGAGAAGCTCGCGTTCCCCCCCGCCCGTCGGCGGGAGGCCGTCGTCGAATTCCGCCGGCGTTTTCCCCAGGCGGAACTGGTCATCCTCTCCACCTGCAACCGCGTGGAGCTTTACACCGCCCGTCCGGTTCACGGCCACCCCCGCGCCGAGGAGATGATCGATTTCCTGGCCGACTTTCACGCTTTGGCCGCCGGGGAATTTCGCGATCATCTCTACCACAAGACCAACCACGACGTCGCCGTCCACCTGTTTTCCGTCGCCGCGTCGCTGGACTCGATGGTGGTCGGCGAAACCCAGATTCTCGGCCAGGTCCGCGAAGCCTACGATGCCTCCCGCGAGCTCGGCAGCGCCGGGGCGATGCTCAATCCCCTGTTCCAGCGAGCCATTGCCGTCGGCAGGCAGATCATGAGCGAAACGCCGATCACCGAAGGCCGGGTCAGCATCGCCAGCGTGGCCGTCGAATACGCCCGCCGGATTTTCGAGCACTTCCAGGACAAGACCATCCTGAGCATCGGCGCCGGCAAAATGGCCACGCTCGTGCTGCAGCATTTCAGCGGTCTGACTCCCGGAAATCTGCTGATCTGCAACCGCGATCTGACCAAAGCCCGGACCCTGGCGTCCCGCTTCAACGGCCAGGCCGTGGCCTTCGACAATCTCGCCGACCATCTGGTTGCCGCCGACATCGTCGTGACCTCCACCGGTTCGGCTCAGCCCATCATCACCCGCGCCCAATTCGATCTGCTGCGCCGCCGCCGTCGCTATCGACCGCTGTTTCTCATCGACATCGCCTTGCCGCGCGACGTCGAGGCGTCCGTCGGGCAGATGGAGGGCGTCTACCTTTACAACATCGACGACCTGCAACAGGTGGTTGCCTCCACCCAGTCGGCCCGGCAGGGCGCCGTCGAGGCGGCGATGGGCATGGTCGCCCGCCACGTCGAGGAGTTCGCCGTCTGGCACCGCACCCGCGAGATGGGGCCGGTCATCGAACAGCTTTACCGCCGCTACCATCAACTCGCGCAGGAAGAACTGGATCGCACGCTTCACAAGCTCCCCAACGTCACCGAGGCCGAAAAACTGCATCTGGAAGACCTGGCCCGCCGGATCGTCAACAAGCTGCTGCACGATCCAATCCAGGCCCTGCGCGACGGCGGCGACCTGCACGGCCCGGCCAGCCAGTATCTGCACGCCATCGAAAAAATGTTCCAGCTCAACCTGCCGGACGAGAACCCGAAATAACCTCACTCATGCCCAACGCGATCCACACCGTCCGAATCCCGTCTTTCAAGCCATGGTGGCAACGGCCCAGGACCATCATGCTGGCTTCGCTGGGAACGCTCTCGGCCTCCCTCTTGGCCTGCGCCGGTCCCTCCTGGCCGGCGGTAGCCTGCCGCCTTTTCACCGACGGGCTTTTCCTTCTCGCCTGGCTCGCCGCCGCCACAGGACTGGGCGCATTTGTGTTAAATTTCGCCCTCCTCCGCTTCGTTTCGCCGCCGCCCGCAGGGCGGCACTTACCCCACGAAAACGAACCGCCATCCCTCTCCATCCCCCTGCGTCTTGTCACTTCAACGGCCCTGGGCCTTGGCCTGCTCAGCCTGCTCACGCTTCTGCTGGGTTTGCTCGGCCTGCTCTCCATCGTGACGGCCTGGCTTCTGCTCGTCCTTGGAATCGCCTCGGGCGTCTTTCTGCTTGCCCGCGTCCGCACCATTGCATTATCGCCCAATCCCCAGCCCCCGTCCTATCGCTGGCTCTGGCCCATCCTGATGCCCCTGTTTTCGCTGGTGATTATCGCGGCTTTCGTGCCGCCCGGCGTTCTCTGGGCGCGGACGATCCGGCCGGCTATGACGTCGTCGAATACCATCTGCAAGTCCCCCGCGAATGGTACGAAGCCGGACGCATCGCCCCGTTGCATCACAACGTCTTTTCCTATCTGCCGTTCAACGTCGAGATGCATTACCTGCTGGCGATGCACCTGCACGGCGGCCCCTGGGCCGGCATGTACCTGGCCCAACTCATGCACGCGGCCTTCTTCGTTCTGACAATCCTGACGCTGTACGCACTGGCCCGCCAAGGCATACTGGCGGCCTTCGTTGCCGGCATCGCGCCGTGGACTCTCCTGCTGGCCTCCGTCGCCTACGACGAAGGCGGCCTGCTCCTCTTCGGCACCCTCGCCCTCGGCTGGGCGATGCGCGCCCTCCCCTCATCCAATAGCCGCCGCTCAACGAGCGGCGGAGCCCCCACCCCCCAATTACTCCTCTCCGGCCTCTTCACCGGCCTGGCCTGCGGCTCCAAGCTCACTGCCGTCCCCCTCCTGTTAATCGGCATCCCCCTGGCGCTATCGATCGTACAACTCCCGTCCCGCCCAACAATCCGCCCCTATCTAACCGGCATCGCCATCTTCCTCCTCACCGCGACGCTGAGTTTCTCCCCCTGGCTGATCCGCAACGTCGCCTGGGCCGGCAATCCCGTTTTCCCCCAAGCTCTGGAACACCTGGGCCGGGGACACTTCACCCCCGTCCAAGTCGAGCGATGGCGACAGGCTCACTCGCCCCGTCCGGACCAGCAGACCCTTGCCGCTCGCCTTGATGCCGCCTGGCGGCAGATTCTCGGCGACTGGCGCTACGGCTACCTGCTCCTGCCCCTGGCCGGCGCGGCCGCCGCCTTCGGCATCCGCTCGCCCCGCGTTCAATTTCTGGCCCTTCTCTTATTGTCACTGACCGTCTTCTGGCTCTTTTTCACCCACCTGCAAAGCCGCTTTTTCGTCCCGGCCGTCCCCATCGCGGCATTGCTGATCGCGCAAGCTCCCTGGAAGCGAGCCCAGCCCTTCATCGCCGCCGCACTCGTCGTGGTTGCCGTGCAATCGTTCCTGATCGTTCATCACCGCCTCGACCGGTTTGTCGGCATCGTAGGCGCCGAGCAGTTGGCGGAACTGACTCCCCCCGCGGCGGCCGACGCCTCGCCCGACGCCACGCTCTGTCTGATCGGCGACGCCAAGGCATTCTGGTATCAACGGCCCATGTCCCGCCTGCTCTACCGCACGGTCTTCGACGCGCCCGGCGACGGCAACGGTGATGCGCTTCACACATGGATCGACCAATCCGCCCTGGCAAGTCACCCCAATCCGATCCTCCTGATTGACGGCGGCGAATTGCGGCGGTTTGCGAAAACCTATTGGAAAATTCCCCCGCTGCCCCAAGTGATTTCAACCCCTACTGACGGGCCTTTTGTGCTTCCCCGCCCCTTGCCCCCGAATCCCGTTCCGTAGAAACTGACGCCGCGCGGATACCCGCTGCAAAAAGCTCAGGAGTAACGGATGCCAATCGCCTCGCCTTGCTATTGGACAAACAAGCAGACCAATAGCCGCGGCTCAACGAGCCGCGGAGGCGCCGCCCCTCAAGCCGCTCACGAATTTTCCAAAACACCAGGCATCCTCATTCTCCTCCTGCTTGCCTTCGCATCCGGCTGCGTTTCCGATCAGCAAAAAGAGACGTTGAACTCCAGCCGCAAGGCCCTGGAAACCCGCCAGCCCGACACCGCCATCGCCCATGCCGATCAGTTTCTGCGGAAGACTCCCCGCGGCCTGGGCGCGGCCGAAGCCCTTTACCTGCGCGGACGCGGCTACGAAGAGCGGGTCGCCGGCAACAGCCTCAACGCCGCCGCCAACCTGCAAGCCGCCCGCACGTCCTACATCCAGGCCCTGACTCAATCTCCCTCCCCCGTTCTCGACGCCTACATCCGTTGCAGCCTGGCCAACGTCGCCTACTTCCAGGACGATTACACCACTGCCATCGAACAATGGGCCACCGCCTATCCCAAGCTCGACCGCACGGAACTCAAAGGCTGGGCCTTGTACCGCCTCGGCGTCAGTCAACAGCGACTGGGGCGGTTCTTCGATGCCGACCGGACATTCCAGACCGTTCGCGACCGATTCCCTGATTCCATGCCGGCCCAGCGCGCCGCGCAACACCAGGGCGTTCACGCGTTCTACGTTCAGTTCGCCGCGTTCGACAACGCCTCCGGCGCACGCCTGGCCGGCAACATTCTCCGCAAACTCGGAATCAGCCCCACGCAAAGCGTCAACAGCGCCGGCCGACACATCCTGCGCCGGCCCATTCGCATCCTACGCCCAGGCCCGCGCCACCAAAGCCCGCGCCGCAATCGGTTTCCCCGACGCCTTGGTCCTGCCTTAACGGGGAAAACGTCTTCTTGATCTTCCCCCGCAAACCGCCCTCCGTGCCCCCCCCGAATACGACTACTCCCCGCTATAACTGCCCGTAGCACGGGCTTCCAGCCCGTGCCTTCACGGGCAAGATGCCCGTGCTACAAATTGGTTTCAAAACCTGTTCTACTCAAAGCCCCGGATGCACATCCGGGGCTCCCGACCCTCCCACGCCCTCGTTCGCCCCCACGCTCTCAATATCGCTTGCGGTTTCGCGAATCAGGCAACTTCCGCCCCACTTCTCCCAGAAACCCCGAGCATTTTAATAAAGCCATGAGCCTTCTAACTCCCCCGCGACAGAGGCCGCAGCGTCTGGCGGACGTGTTCCAGTTGCCGTCGGACGGCCGGGGAGAGCGGCGTCGGCTGGTTCTGCATCAGCGTATCAATGCGATCCAGAAGGGGCTGGGCCTCGGCGGGGCGGCTATCCTGCGCCAGCGTGTCGGCCAATCCAATCAGCGCTTCAAGGTAGTTGGGATTCAACTTCAAAGCCGATTCAAAGTCGGCAACGGCCGGCGACCGCCTGCCCAGGCGAAGCTGCACGCGAGCCCGCGTATCAAAATATACCGCCGACTCACGCGACAACCCCGCCCGCATCACCGCGGCTACGGCCTGGTCGGCCAGTTCCATCGCCTCGGCCAGGTGAAGCTCCCGACCTTCGTTCAACAGCGCCATCGCCAGGTTGTTCTTTACCGCCGGCAGATCAGGCCGAAGCCGCATCGCCCGGCGATAGGCCGACTCGGCCGCCGGCCAATCCCCCAGTCGTTCGCTGCTGGAACCGATGACCAGCAGGCTCTCCATCGCATCGCCCCGGCCGGCCAGCGGTTCAAGCACTTCGCGGGCGGTGCGAAAATCCGCCAAGTCCCCGGTTCGCAACCCCAGCATGAACCACGCCTTTCCCAGACCCAGCCGCTCGGCATCAGCGCCGCTTGCCACCAGCGGCGAAACCTGCCGCAGCCAATCCTTGGCCGTACCGGGCTCAAGATCCTCCGCGGCGATCTCGATCCACGCCTGTCGCAACGCCGCCGATTGCGGCAACCGTTCCCGCAGCAAATCCGCAGCCTCTCGCACCCGGCCCATCCGTACCAGCGCACGGGCATAAACGCCCGCCGCAAGTTCGCCGGGTTGGGATCGGCCCAGATAGGGCTGAAGCTGGCGGACGGCTTGATCGGGCTGCGCCAGCCGGACATAGGCATTGGCAAGGGCCACATCCGCTTCGAGAGGCTGGTCCAGCGAGCGTTGCCTCCACCGCTGCGCCGCGGCCAGCGTTTCCGACCATCGTCCCGTGGCCGCGAAAACGGCCGCCGCCATCCGCGCCGCTTCCACATCAGCGGGAAAGGCATCCAACAGCCGCCAGGCCAGCTCGGCCGCCTCGTCATTTCGACCGGCGGACAAGTCCCCGCGAATCAGCAGCAGTTGCGCCGGAAGAAACCGCGGATAGCGGTCTGCAAGCTGCCGCAACCGGGCGATCATGGCCAGCCCGGCGACATGGTCCTTGCGCAACTGATCGAGCGTCTTGAGCATCTCCAGCAGCGGCGGCGAAGTGTCCGATTCCCGCCCGAGCATTTCAATCAAAGGCTGTAAATCCGCCTGACCCGAACCGTCGCTCAGCGTTCGGGCCTGAAGTTTCAAGGCTTGCAACCCCGGATCGCCGGGCGCGGCCGCAAGCCCTTGCTCAACGCGCGCCAGCGCCGCCGGCGCGTTGCCGCGCCGGATATAAAACCCCACCAGTTGCCGCCACGCGATCGGATCGCGCGGCGCGGCTTTCACGGCGGCCGCGTACCGTTTTTCCGCCGACTCCGCCGGGCCATACCGTTCGTACAACTCCCCGCGCACCCATTCACTCGTGCCCGGCGGAAGCTTAAGCCGATCCAGGCAAGACAGGGCCTTCTGCAACCCGGCCTCGTCCTGGTTGGCGGCGAAAAAGTCGGCCGCCGCCCGACAGACCGACACATCGGCGTCCGGCGCAGCCATCAGTTGCTCGTACAACTTCCGGGCCTGATCGTTCTGTCCCAGCTTGCGGTACAATCCGGCCATCATCAGCCGCAGCGCCTCATCCTGCCGCTCGGAGGGAAGTTTCTCCAGCACGGCCAGGGCATTGGCGGGCAAACCCTGCTGGACATAAAACCCGGCCACGGCTCGCGCCAACACCGGGCTTGGCGCGGGGCCGCCGGCCAGCCGATCCAGATAGACGCGGGCCTCGGCGAATCTCCCCTCCGCCTGCAGCAGCCGCACCGCCGACAGCATCGCGGCATGGGCCGAAGGATCGACTTCCACGGCGATCTTAAGTTGATCCACAGCGCCGGGCGCATTGCCCAGCAGTTCATACCCCCGGGCCAGCAATTCGCGCGGTTCGGTCAGGTCCGGCGCTTCGCGGGCGAGCTGCGACAGCATGAAGACCGCGTCGGTATAGTTCCGTTCTTTCTCCCGGATTGAAAGCCGCGGATCGCCCTGCAACAGCCAACGGGCTTTGGCCAGCCGCCAGCTCAGGGCGTCGTCCCCCGTCAGCTTGTGCAAGCGTTCGAGGGTTTCCGCAATCAGCGCGCGATCATTCCACGCCGAAGCGGCCCGGAGAATCGCCTGCTGCGCCGGCACGCTGTCGGAGTTGGCTTTGCCAAACGCATCCCACGCGGCGGCGGCCGACGAATCGCCCAGCGCATCCAGATAGCGCGCCTGCGACAGTTGCCACGACTCGATATTATTGGTTGCGGACTTGGCCGCATCGCGCAACAGACGCAACCCCTCCTGTGGTTTGCCTTCCGCCAGAAGGTCCAGGGCCTGGACCAGCGCCAGTTGCGGCGTCAATCCATAAGCCGTACGGACGCGTTGCAACAAAGCCGAGTCCATCCCCAGACGCCACCGCCGGCTGACGGCCGCCAGCCGCAACAATGATTCCTGCCCCGGCGGCGGGGACCAGCCCAGGATTTTCCGAACCTGATCCACCGCCTCCTGTTGATGACCCGCCCGGGCCAGCAGATCGACGTACAGCGGAAGCGTCTCGTTTTCACCGGGCGCCTGCCGCTGGATTTGCCGCACCAGCTCCAGCACGGCCTGCGTTTCCGTTTTGTCTTGCGCGTCCAGCCCCGCATGTGCGGCCAGCGCCAGAGTGATCGCGGTGGACAAGGTCTTTTGCCGCCCGTAAGCCGACTGCGCCTCGGCCAGCGCCTTGCGGGTTTGTCCCGTGGCAAGCATCGCCCGGGCAATCAGCACGTGCGGCGCGGCCCAGCCGGGGGCACGTTCGCCGGCCGTGCGCCAGGCTTGCAACGCCATCTCCGTCTCGCCCATCTGCTGATACGCCTCGCCCATCCACAGACGGATGATCGGATTGTTCGGCTCGCGTGTCAGGGCCGCCTGATACCGCTCGACGGCAGGACGGGCGTCGAGTTCGCCAGGGCCGTAGCGGGTGCGCAGCGCCATCACCCAGACGCGGGCCGTCTCGTCGTCGCGCTGCCCGAGGGCATCCACCAGAGGCCGCGCCTCGGCAGGGCGGTTCAGTTGATACAACGCCGCCGCCCGCAGCGCCAGCAATCCCGCGTCGCTCCGCGACGAAGCCGGGTCCAGGTTCCTCAGCCGCTCGATCAGTTCCCCGTAGCGCCCGTTTTGCCAGAGCCGCTGGGCCAGCAGTCTCAAGATGCCGACGTCCCGCATGCTGTCGGCCGCCCGGGCCAGATATTCTTCCGATTCACGATACATTCCCCGGCTGTCAAACAACTGCGCCAGTTGCTGCACAAATGCCGCATCGGGCGGCACGCCCCGCGCCGCCTCGCGTAACGACGCCATCGCCTTTTCCAGCATCGGCCCGCGCTGCTGCGGATCCTGCTCCGAGGCATAGAGACAGGCGTATCCATGCAGCAGTTGAAACCGCACTTCGCCCGGATGCTCGCGCAGGCTTTTCTCCGCCCGCCGGACCATTTCATCCGCCGGCCGCCGCAAGGCGGCCAGGATGTAGTACGTCAGCGCCTGCCCGTCCAGGTCCAGCGGCGCAAGACGGTTCCACCGCTGGGCGCACTCCAGCGCCTTGTCAAACTGCCGCAGCTTCACCAGCGCCATGGCCTTGGCCTTCAACGCCACGACGTCGTCAGGACTTTTTTGCAATACGGCGTCGGCCAGGGTGATCGATTCGGAATTGAAACCGACCTTGGTGTATTGCTCCAGCAGCAGACGCTGCACCTCCAGGTCGTCGGGGCGCAGGTCCAGATACCGCTTGAAAACCTGAACGGCCTCGAGCACGTGCTGCATGTTGGGTTTCTCGATGCCGCTGCGCGCCTTGCCGTAGGCCAATAGCGCCTCGGCATCGCTGTGATACTCGGCCTGGGCCAGATAACGCGACAGCGACGACAACGCCCCTTCATAGTCGCCGCCGCGAAAGGCCGCCATGCCCGCCTCGCGATACGCCAGATGCCGCCGGACGTTTTTCGCGTGCAGCCCGTAGGACAGCGCCGCCACGCCTCCGATCGTCAGCAGCAACCCCAGCAGCAGAATCCCCAGCCGGCGTTTGGTCTTGGGTCGCATGTTCATAATCGTGTTATCCTTCGCAGCAGAACCAGCAGAGTTTGCCAGATGATGACCAGATCCAGCCGGAATCCGCGGTTCTCGACGTACTCCAGGTCGTATCGGATCCACTCTTGAAAATCCTCGCCCGCCCGGCGGGTACGCTTGATCTGCCACAGCCCAGTAACGCCCGGCCGGACGCTCAGCCGCGCCTCCCGCCAGGGCGGACAATACTGGTTCTCGTTAAACGGACTGGGCCGCGGCCCGACCACCGACATGTGCCCCAGCAGAACGTTGAAAAACTGCGGCAATTCGTCCAGATGAAATTCCCGCAGCACCCGGCCCACACGCGTCAGCCGCGGATCGTTGTCCATGAAAAACTGCGGCCCGTCCGCCTGGTTCTGCAACTTCAATCCCTCCTTGATCCGCTCCGCGTCCTTTCGCATCGAGCGGAATTTCACACACGGAAACCGCCTGCCTCCCAACGTTTCGCGCCGGTGGATAAAAAAGATCGGCCGGCCGTCCTCCAGCCAGATCGCCAGCATGACCAGCGGATAAATCGGCAGCGTCAGCACAATCCCCAGCGTCGCAAATACCAGATCGAAAGCGCGTTTGACGGCGCGATCCAAAACGGTGCGCGGCCGCGGCCGCGGTCGCGGCGGGGGGGCGGCCGGTTCGATCGTCTGCCACTGAATCGCCTCGGTAGGGGGCGCGGCGGCGGGATCGTCCCAGACGACCGCCGGCCCGATCACCGTCGTCGCGCCGTCGATCCGCCGGCCGGCGCCGATCCACACCGGCCCGATGAACTTGGCGTTGGCGTCGATGTGCGCCTGCGGATCTTTCCAGACCTCCGCCTGCGCCTTGTGGACGCGGGAGATGGTGGCGTCCGGCCGCTTCCACGTCTGCACCAGATCGCCGCAGAACCGGGCCACGTCCCCCGCATCGGAGCGGTCGTAACTGGCCCCGGAGATGGAAAGCGTCATCCGATCCAGCCGCGGAATGAACTTGCGCAACCGTCTCCATGCCGCCAGCGGGTCCGGCGCCGACTGCCACAGTTGCGCAATCTCCCGGTCGGGCGTCAGCGCCACGCGGGCCAGGCGCGCGTCCGTGTTGTAAAGCCGCTGGAATCGCACGAAGCGGTCCTCCCGGGTCGTGACGACGCGCTCGCGATATCCCCGCTGGCGCTCGTCATGCAGCCGGAGGAACAAGACCCGTGGCTTGATCCAGTTCAACACGTCCATCAATTCGCCCGGCCTCAGCAGGATCAACCGGCGCGGATCGATCAGCAGGAACAACTCCGCGTGCCGCACGATCTGCGACGGCTGGCCCTGCCGCACCACCTGCACGCCGTGCGCTGCCCAATACCGGGTATGAAGCTGTGGCGGCCCCAGTCCCCATACGGTCCTGGTCTTGGCGCCATGCGCGACCGACGGCGCGTGCGATACTGGAAGGTTTGTTTTAAGCATTGCCGTTGGCGTTGCGCGTCGTCGAAGCCACCGCGCGGGCGACAGGCCCCAGGCGGGAGGGCTGCGAAACCACGCTCACCGAGCTGTCGGATTCGCCCGGCCGGTTGACCGACCGCAGCGACATGTAGCTCATCGACCGGCCGAAATCCCGCCCCTGGGCGCGGTTGAAAACCACGCCGGCCAGCTTGGCGCCGATGACCCGCAGATGCCCCAGCGATTTTTCCACCAGAGGCCGCTGCTGCCCGCGGGCGATGGTCAAAATGACCGCGTCGGCCGCGACCGTCACCAGCGAAGCCTCGATGCTGCCGAGAATCGGGCCGGTGTCGATCAGCACCATATCGAAGTGGCGGCTGGCCTCGTCGATCATGTGCCGCAGGGCCTTGGGGGCCAGGGCGCTGGCGCTGCGGGCGTGGGCGCTGCCGACCGGCAGGATCGACAAATCGTGGATTTCCGTCGCGCGAATGTGACGCATCAAATCCCGGGACGTCATCGCATCCAGCACGCCATCCGGGCCGGCGGCGTCGAGCCGCGAACTCAAACCTCCGCCGACCAGGTCGCAATCGATCAGCAGCGTTCGCGATCCCGAGGCGGCAAACGACAACCCCAGCGCCAGCGTCAGACTCGTCTTGCCGTCGCCGGGCGAGGCGCTGGTGACGGCGAAAACCCGGTGGTTGTCTTCACTGCCGTTGATCTGCAACATCGTGCGGATCTGATGCACGCAATGGGCGGCAACGCCCGCCTGCTCCGGATCGGTCGGTCGGTCAGGCAGGTTGGGCAGAATGCCCAATAGCGCCAGGCCGTTGACGTCGGCATGGGTGTCGTCGGAATAACGAAACCGCTGGTCCAGCAGGCCGATGAGAATGAACAGCAGCACCGGAAACGCACCCCCCCCACGAAGCCGAGCACGGCCATCTGCTTGCGCCGGTCGATCCACGGCGAAACCGGATCGTCGCCGTAACTGAGAACCTGAAGTTTCCCCGAAAGCACCGTCTCGACGTTCAGCCGGTCGATGGCCTTGTTGGTCTCGGCCAACTGCTGCGTGAGCGTCTCCACGTCGTTCTGCAGGCTGCGGATTTTGACGCACACCTGCCCGATATCCACCGTGGCGGCCCGTTCCCGCTCGTAGAGCTTTCGCAGATAATTCACCCGGTTCCCAAGCTGATTGACGGCCTCGCTGGTGACGGGAATGTTCGTGGTCCCGTCGGGAGAAATCTGGCTGGCCACCGGCTGACGTCGATACCGGCTGACCCGCAGGCTGATCTGCGCGTTGAGGGCCTTGAGCTGATTGAGCAGTTCCTGGATGCGCGGGTTGGCCGGCCCCATGCTTTGCTTGAACTTCTGATACTGCATCTCCAGTTCCAGCCGGTTTTGCAGCAAGGAACCCATCATATGGTCGGTCTCGGCGATACGCTCGGCATCGACGTCGATCACGCCGTTTCCCCCCAGCGACAACGCCCCCCGGGCGGCAGCCAGAATAAACTCCGCCTGGTTAAGCTGCGATTCGATATCCACCACCTGCTTGAGCTTCTCGTTGTGCAGGATGTCCAGATCGATCGTGCCGAACCGCTGGCCCAGCGCCAGAATCTGCTCTTTGGCGGCGCGGAGCTGGGCGCTCAGGGTGGTGTGCCGGCTATCGAGGGTGGCAAGCGTTTCCCGCGTCTCCTGGGTGTCCAGATCGTAGAACAACTGCTTGTACGCGGTGATGACCGCCCGCACCGCCTGCCTTGCCACGCCGGGGTCCGCATCTATGTACGAAACCCGAATCCAGAACGTCCCCTTGAGGTATTCCACGTCGAGCTGCCGCGTGAACTGGGCGAGCATTTCCGGGTTGCTGCCCCGGCCGGTGGACCGCCAGGCGTCGTCTTCAATCGCCGCCATCACCACCCGCTGATTTTTCACCAGTTCCGCCTGCGATTCGACGTAAGACGTATACATGGGCATGACCCGGTCCACGTCCGTCAGATCGGGGATGTTGGGCTTGATCTGGATCAGCCCGTCGCTCCGGTAAGACGGCCGCTGGCTGGAAAAACCCAGCACCCCGCCCGCCACGGCCCCCAGCACCGCCAGCGCGATGACGATCGGATACCGCCCGCGCAGCAGGCGATGAATCTTGCGCAGCCGGCTGGCCGCCGAAGCCTCCTGCGCTCCGCCCGGGCAGGTCAGTTCGCCGGGCATCGATCCGCTGCCGGAACCGGCCAGTTGGATGTCATGAGTCATTGGGTTCCTCCATTCAGCAAGGTGTCAATGACGGAGACGTTGGGGCCGATCAACTCCCGAAAAATCTCGTCCCGTTGCGGCCGCGTCAGTTCCATCCCGTCCAGGCCGTTGAAGACCACCTGAAACTGCGCCGCGCCGAAATAACGCTGCTGGTAGTCCTCCGCCGCCTTGTACACGCCGCCCATGTCGCGGACGATTCCCGTCCGCCCCGGGACGATCAAAAAGTTGTAAACGACGACGCGATACAGGTGGTTGCGCCGCCACTGGGTGAATTGGTATTCCATCCCCTTGATCGTGTGCCCGGCCGCGCTCCAGGTCCGGCTGGCGCTGGGGCCGGGCGTCATGCCATTGGACACGTAGCAGTTGGGCGGATAGTGCCCCAGCATGTCGCGCGATTCGCGGGTCTGCACGATCAGCAGCGCCGCCTCCCGCCCGTACCGGCCCGGCTGCGGAGAGCTGTCCACGTAAGTGCGGCTCAGGATGACGTTCGGCCGCAGCAGCTTGACCGCGGCCACGGCCACCTCCTCGTCCCGCCCGATCCACGTCCCGATCTGCCGGGGAATGTCGCCGATCGCCTCCCGGGCCATCCGGTGATACGGCTCGGCATCCGCTGGCGTCAGATGCCGCCGATTCTCCGCCGCAATCCCCGCCAGCAACCCCCCGCTCAGCAGCGGCGCAATCAAAATGCTCCACGCTCGCTTCATGTTCCTTCCCTTTTGCTCAGCCGCTCGAATCAAACCACGGAGGGAGAAGAGAAGTCAGAATGATGAATGATGAAGGAGGAAGAAAACCAGCTTTTATTACTTGCTCTTCTTTCCACCTTCATCGTTCATCATTCATAATTCATCATTCTCTTCTCTTCTCCCTCCGTGTCTCCGTAGTTAACTCAACCGCTCTATCCATCCTGCCCCGCCAGCGTGTACCGCGTCACCGGGATCATCGCCCATTTCAGCAGCTTGATGATTCCCAGCAGCAGCACGAACGCCACCGGCAGCATGATCCACCCCGCGTAGTCGTGAAACTTCCCCGCCACCTGTTCCGAAGCGTTGCCGTACAGCCAGACCGTCGGCAGGATGCGCAGCACGTTGCACACGATCGCCGCCAGCGGACTGGCCAGCAGCACCAGCAGACGCACCGGGTTCCGTAGCGGCATGCTGAAACTGAAGGCGTACGCCACCAGGATCAGCGCAAAGACCATCCGCAGCCCGTTGCACGCCTCGGCCACCAGCACGTTCGTCCCCTTGATGCTCAACTGGTTGCCCGAGAGAGTCGCATCCACCCCCAGGCTCTCCAGGATCGTCTGCGAGATCTGCGCGGTGTACGTTTGCAGCGGCTGCGCCACCGCCAGGCGCACCCGCCCCGGAACGGGCACCAGAAACACCAGCACCAGAACCGCCGGGAAAAACCGCAGCAGCACGTTCTTCCCCAGCACCGACAACACGCACCCGAGCACGACGATCACCGCGCCGCCGTGCCAGAAAAACTGAATCCCGTGATAAAAGCCGTACGAGCCGATCAACCACCCGGCCAGCACGACCACCGGCCCCAGCATCGCCCCCGATGCGCTGCAATGCCGGAACCGCATCCGCCGCACCCACACCATCCACAGCGCCACGGCCGGAACCAGGAAAATGTGGCTGTATTCCTCATCCACGCTGGCGATGTGATAAATGTCCGCCCACGCATTCCGCGTCGCCACGACGCCCAGCGCGGCCATGGCAATCGCCCCCAGCAGCCGCCAGCGGTTCCATCGGTCCAACGGTCGGCACGCCGCACTCATCGTCTTGCCCTCCTCCGGCCCGGCTCATGGGTCGTAAGCATCTGGTCCACCAGAACGCGATCCCGGCGAGCCAGGGCGCCGGGGCACGCCACGCTCCGCACCAGCACCGCGCCCGCCTCGACGCGCGCCCGCGCAGGACCACCGAATCATGCACCCGCGCCAGCGGATCCACATCCGCGCCCTCTTCGACAATGGCAAAGGCCGGCCGCCAGTCCTCGGCCAGCGGATCGTTTACGGCGTGCCGACCGGCGCGGCTCAGGTGGTACTGCCGCAACGCCGCAACGTATTCGCCCGCCGAGCGCACCGGCAAACCCGTCGGATGCTGCCGCCGCAGTACGGTCACATCAAACCGCCGGGCGATCTGTGGCAGACCCTGCTCCTTCAAATCCACAAACCCCGTCGTCGGCACCTGCCGCAAGGCCCCGCACGCCAGCAGCATGACTCCGCTGGGTGTGCCATCCCCATGCACCACCAGCGACACGTCCCCCCGCGTCCGATGCAACGCCTCGGTCAGTTCTCCCAGCGGTTCCAGCAGAACCTGCTGCGCATTGACTACCAGGATCAAATCCTCATCCGCCCATTCCCCGGCCAGATCCGCCAGCACCCCGCCCGTCCCGCGAAAGTCGGCCGGATCACGCTGAACGCAGACCGCCCCGTACTCATAGCGCAACGGCTCAACGACCGGCAAACGCGACAGGCGATCAATAACCACCCGAACCGGCAGCGTATCCAGCCCCGCCGTACGGGCCACGTCCGCCGCCTGCTCCAGCCACCGGCTGACAATGCTTTCTCGTTCCCCCAGCGGAAGATTCAACACGCTTCGCTGCGTTGCGAATGACAGCGGGTTCGGCCTTAACGCTCCCCCCAGCAGAATGATCGACCGCAGTCGGCGCAGCGGATGCTTCTTCCGTACAACCCGATCCGCCCCGGCCGACAAATCCACTCGCGGCGCGGACGCCTCGCCCGTGTTCCGCTCAACAGTCTCAGGCAACGCAGCTCCCCTTGTTTTTCCACGAAGCCGCTTTCTCCACCGCACCGGCACGCCCTGAACCATCGAGCGTCCCAGCAGCGCCGCCGCGAACGGCAATCCCAGCACCACGTACCGCCGAAACAGCCGCTTGGGTTCCTGAACAAGCCGATGCACCCACTCCAGCCCGTGCTTCTGCATCCACAGCGGCGCTCGCTTCACATCCCCGGCCAGAAAGCTGAAACTGTTCCCCACCCCCAGCCACCAGGCGTCGGGCAGCGTGGCCCGAACCCGCTCGATCAACAGTTCCTGCTTCGGCGACCCCAGCGCCACATAGACGATGTTCGGATCGGCGATGCTCAGAATGCTGATGATTTCCGCGATGGCGATTTCATCTTTCTCAAATCCGAATGGCGGGCAATGCGTCCCGGTGATGGCCAATTCCGGATGCCGCCGCGCCAGCACCTCTGCCGCCGCCCGGGCCGAGCCCGGCGTGCCACCCAGTAGAAAGATCGACCGCCCGCGCTCCGTCGCCGCCGCACTCAGACTCGAAATCAGATCCGACCCGGCGACCCGTTCCGGCAGCGGTGTGCCCTGAAGCCGGCTGGCCCAGACCAGCGGCATCCCATCGGCCACCACCAGATCGGCCTCAGCCACCAGCGCGCCAAACCGCATGTCGTGCAGACACCGCCGCAGATGATCCAGGTTGGGCGTCACCACCACGCCGCCCCGTCCGCCGTCCAGTGTGTCCAGCACATGACGAATGCACGCCTCTTCCGTCACCGCATGCACCCGAATCCCGCCGAGTTGGATGACCGGCAGCTTCCGCCGGTCGTTCCGAGGTGCGATGATCTGCCCGCGCGGGGGCCTGTAATGCACTTGAACTGCGGACGTCCCGACCGCTTCCGCCTGCGCCGGTTCGGCCGTCTCCATCGACTTACACAATATTTCGCCGGAGCTTAGATGCATCACTCTGCCTGACGTCAAAGTTGCGAATTCATCAATAAGCAAGAGAAATTGCTCGGTCGCTTGCACCCACTGATGCGTAGGAGGAAAACTATGGCCCTCGTTGCGCCATCGCACAACCCCAATAATTTCATCCATCGGCCCCGCCCGGTACCTGTGATTTCGCGGGCCCGGTCCAGCATGCCGTCTGTTGTTGCTCAAGCTCTTTGGTGGCTCTGGTCTTCCCCCGCATCAGGCACATCCATTGGTATCGCCGCAGGAATCGCCGAAACTCCCGATCTCCGTACCGCGGCTCACGCATGAGCATGGCCCGGCCATACCCCCACAACATCGCCAGCCCGCCCACAACCCTCGGCGGGCGCGTCGTGCGATACAGGGCGCTGGCCAGCATGTACACCGGCCCGGTCCCCATGAAATACTGCCCGAATCCCCATCGGGCTCGGCCGGTCCACCAGTTCCGGTGACTTGTCCCCATCGGACGCAAGTGCAGAAACCGCGTCTGCGGCTCGTCCCGGCTGGCCGCGATCCATCCCCGCATCCGGCAGCGATGCCCGTCAATCCCGTCCCACATCACTTCCCGCACGAATCCCCCGATCTGCCGAAAACATTCCGTGCGATAAAACTTGATCATCCCCACGGAATTTTCGTCGCCGCATTTCTCGCTGATGAGCCGCCCCCGCGAATCCTGAAAGTATGGCTTGCCGCTGAACGTCCCCAGCCGTGGCTCGGCCTCCATCCGTCGCATCATGATTCGGAAATAGTCCGGCGGAAGGTCCAGGTCCAGATCCAGCTTGCAGACGTAATCAAAGTCATCCGGGTTGATCGCGCCATACCCGGCATAAAAAGCGTCAATCACGCCGCCACCGAGTTTTCGCCGGCCTCGATCCGGACGCCGGATGAGTCGCAGATAAGGCAGAATCCGCTCATATTCAGCCACAATGGCGGGGGTGGCATCCTTCGATCCGTCGTCCACAATAATCCATAATGCCGGTGGAACACTTTGCGCCGCAACGCTCTCCAGTGTTCGCCGGGCAAACCGGGCTTCATCCCGGCAGGGAGTAATCAAGCAATATTTCCGACCGCTCATGGAAGAAGCCGGATCAAAACAAATCCCATGCCGCCAAGCGCACGCGGCATCAGCTTTGCCTCGAGCTCAACATGCCGCGCCAGACTCTGGCGATACTGATCCTGGCTGCCGCACTTCGCATCGCCTGGGGCGTATCCGTACCCGTTTCGCCCGTATCCGACAGCAACGCCTATGACACCTTGGCCCAAACCCTGGCCACGCATCACGTCTATGGATGGAACGCTGCCACCCCAACCGCCTTCTGGCCCGTGGGCACGTCCTGGGTCTATTCCGTCTTCTACCGTTTTGCAGGCCACAGCTACGCGCCCATCGTGGTCTTCAACGTGTTGCTGGGCGTGGGCATTGTCGCGCTGGGTATGGCTCTGGCCTCACGCTGGCAGGGGACGAACGTGGGCCTGGCGACTGGAATCCTCCTCGCCCTCTGGCCCGGCCTCATCGAGTTCACCACTGTCCTGGCCAGTGAGCTGCCGTTCATCTTTCTCACCTTCGCAGCCGTACTCATCTGGATGCGTCCCGGCTGGGCTCGATCCATATTCGTCGGCCTGCTCCTGGCCGCAGCCGCTTACATCCGCCCCCTGGTGTTGCTGCTGCCTGTCATCCTGGCCTTGCTGGCGTGGGGCCAGGGCCGACAACCCCGGCTGATCGCAACCCACACCATACTCATCTATATAGTCATCATCGCCTGCATTCTCCCTTGGTCCGTCCGCAATGCCTGCGTTCTGGGCCGCTTTGCATGGATCTCCACCAACGGCGGCGTCAACACCTGGATGGGAAACAACCCCGCCTCCACCGGCCTCTATATGGACATGCCCCCATTCACCGCCCACCTGAGCGAAGCCGAACGCGATCGTGTTTTAGGCCATCAGGCCGGTCAATACATCCGGCAGCATCCGGGCCTCTTCCTCCGCCGAACCCTGCTGAAGATATTCCGCACCCACGAACGCGAATCCATCGGGATCGTCTGGAATCAGCCCGGCTTGTCCCATCGCTTTCCCCCGATCCTGATCCCCACCCTGAAACTGCTCGGCAATCTGTACTGGTGGATCATGCTCCTGCTGGCGGCAGGGGGGCTGTTTCAATTATTGCGGCAACTCGACTTCCGCGTCTGGCTGCTCCAACCCCCGGTACTCCTCTGGGCCTACTTCGCCGCCGTCCATGCCGTCACCGTCGCCCAGGACCGTTACCACTATCCCAGCATCCCCTTCATCGCCATGCTCGCCGCATTCTTCTTGACATTGCTCCCGGCGTGCCGTATTCGTATCCCATGGAACAGTCCAAGATTCTTTACGACGCGATTACGTTCGATGACGTTCTGCTGATCCCTTCCCGCAGCGACTTCGTGCCGTCCGACGCGGACACCCACAGCCGCGTAACCCGGTCCATCGAAGTGAACATCCCCTTCCTCTCGGCCCCGATGGATACCGTGACCGAAGCGGCCCTGGCCATCGCCCTGGCCCAGGAAGGCGGCATCGGCATCATCCACAAAAATATCTCCGTCGAAAACCAGGCCCGCGAGGTGGAGAAGGTCAAACGCTCCGAAAACGGCGTGATCGTGGACCCCCTCACCCTGCCCCCCAACGCCACCATCGCCACCGTCCGCCGAATCATGCGCGAATACAACGTCAGCGGCGTCCCCATCGTTGACGGCGGAGAATCCAACCCGCAGCAGGCCACCGGCATCCGCCCCCGGGGCAACGGCAAGGCCCCCCGGCTGCTGGGCATCATGACCCGACGCGATCTGAAGTTCCAGGAAGACGACAACCGCCCGATCGGCGACGTGATGACCCGCGAAAACCTCGTCACCGCCCCGGAAAACACCAGCCTTGAAGAGGCCGAACGCATCCTCTATCAGGCCAAGGTCGAAAAACTCCTCCTGGTCGATAAGGAAGGCCGCCTCGCCGGGCTCATCACCATGCGGGACATCGACAAAATCCACCAGTACCCCCACGCCTGCAAGGACAAACGCGGCCGGCTTCGCGTCGGCGGGGCGACCGGGGTGCTCGACTTCAAACGCGTCGAAGCCCTCATCGCCGCCGACGTCGATCTGGTCATCGTCGATACCGCCCACGGACACAGCAAAAACGTCCTGGAAACCGTCAAGGAAATCAAAAAGAACTGGAACATCCAGGTCGTCGCCGGCAACGTCGCCACCGCCGAAGGCGCCAGGGATTTGATCGAGGCCGGTGTGGACGGCGTCAAAGTCGGCATCGGCCCCGGCGCCATCTGCACCACCCGCATCGTCAGCGGCGTGGGCGTGCCCCAGGTCTCGGCCATCATGCAGGCCGTCAGCGTCGCCGAACCCGCCGGCGTGCCCGTCATCGCCGACGGCGGCATCCGCCACTCCGGCGACATCACCAAGGCCATCGCCGCCGGCGCCTCGGCCGTCATGATGGGCAGCCTGTTTGCCGGCCTGGACGAATCCCCCGGCGAACTCATCATTCACCAGGGGCGCCGCTACAAAACCTACCGCGGCATGGGCTCCATGGGCGCGATGATCCAGGGCTCCAAGGACCGCTACGGCCAGGCCGGCGTCAAAGAATCCAGCAAGCTGGTTCCCGAAGGGGTCGAAGGGCGGGTACCATACAGGGGTCCGCTGGGCGATTACGTCTACCAGTTGGTCGGTGGTCTGCGTGCCGGAATGGGATATTGCGGAACCCGCAATATCGAGCTGCTGCGGAAAAACGCCCGCTTCTGCCGGATTTCCGCCGCCAGCATGGCTGAAAGCCACCCGCACGACATCACCATCACCAAGGAAGCGCCCAACTACAGCAACGATTTCGCCGCCGGCGGCAAATAAAGGATTCCTTCGTAGCACGGGCTTCCAGCCCGTGCTGCAAAGTGTCTGTTAAAACCGAGCGCCGTATGACGTCAGCTTTCTCTCGCCTCCTCGCGTTTCTGCTGCTTGCCGGCCTGGCCTTGGCCGGCTGCGCCGACGGTCCCTCCACGCGGCCCAGCACCTGGGCCGATCAGGCCGAACAGGATCCCTACAACTTCAACCCCAAGATGGAGAAGCACGACATCAGCGGCGGGGGGCTGACCGACTTTGACAAAGACGCGTTCAAAAAGGATCTGAACCATGTGCTCAACCCGTAACCTGTTGACCGCGCTGGTCCTCTTCGGCGCCGCGGCAGGCTGCCAGCCCACCGTCCGAAGCTGGCCCGCCGCCATGCAACGCGAACCCTTGCCGACCGACCGGGCCATGCAACAGCGCAACTGGCCCGTCACCATCTCCCGCTACGAAAACGGCTCGGTCGTCACCGGCCCCACCGGCTTTGCATTCCAATCCAACGAAAACCTGGCCGACTGGCAATATCCTTTTGTCGAAACGCCCCTGTTCGTCGGCCAAGTCGCTCTGCTGCCGGTGACTCTCGTCCTGGCTCCCCCCTGGACGTCGGAAAATTTCTCCGGCGTCGTCATGGGCCCGACCTTCACGGCCGCCCCTCCCATTCCCCGGCCTTCCAAACCCGATCCCTGATCGTCCCCAACGAAAAACTCAAGCTTTCTCACGTATAGAAAAAATGCCATTACTCTCCGTAGCACGGGCTTCCAGCCCGTGTCCGCTTTTATTGGGCTTTGATTAGTCTCTTCTCCATCGAAGGCACGGGCAAGATGCCCGTGCTACAAATTGGTTTTGAAACCGGTTCTAGTCATTAGTTCTGGCAAATGTGAAATAACTAATGACCAATGACCAATGACCAATGACCCATTCGGTATCCCCTTTGCTTGAGACTCCCTGCCTCGGCGCATAAGATCAAAACCAAGCATTCGTGCCCCGGGTGTCCGGGGCACGCTCTCTCGTTTATCTCATAAGTCGGAATATGGCCTACACTAAAAACCCTTTCGGCGCTGAATCCAAGCTTTCTTCCCGGGCCGGAGACCTGAAAATCTTCCGCCTCAACGCTCTTTCCGAGGCCGGCGTCGGTCATATCGACCGGCTGCCGTTCTCCATCAAGGTTCTGCTGGAAAGCTGCCTGCGCAATCTTGACGGCTTTGAAGTCACCGAAGACAACGTCCGCGACCTGGCCTCCTGGAACGCCAAAAACGTCAACGCCGTCGAACTGCCCTTCAAGCCCGCCCGCGTGATCCTCCAGGACTTCACCGGCGTCCCCGCCGTCGTCGATCTGGCCGCCATGCGCTCGGCCATGAAACGGGCCGGCGGCGACCCCCAGAAGATCAACCCCCTCGTCCCCGTTGATCTGGTCATCGACCACTCCGTGCAGGTCGATGCCTTCGGCGCCGCCGACGCCCTGGCCTTCAACGTCAAAAAAGAGTTCGAACGCAACCGCGAACGCTACGAGTTCCTCAAGTGGGGCCAGAAAGCCTTCAACAACTTCAAGGTCGTTCCGCCCTCCACCGGCATCGTCCACCAGGTGAACCTGGAATATCTCGGCCAGGTCGTCGGCACCCGCAACGGCGTCGCCTTCCCCGACAGCCTCGTCGGCACCGACAGCCACACCACCATGATCAACGGCCTGGGCATCGTCGGCTGGGGCGTCGGCGGCATCGAAGCCGAAGCCTGCATGCTCGGCCAACCCATCTACATGGTCACCCCACAGGTCATCGGCTTCAAACTCCACGGCCAGCTCCCCCAAGGCGCTACCGCCACCGACCTGGTCCTGGCCGTCACCCAGATCCTCCGCAAGTTCGGCGTCGTCGAAAAGTTCGTCGAATTCTTCGGCGACGGCCTGGCCTCCATGAGCGTCGCCGACCGCGCCCTCCTGGCCAACATGGCCCCAGAATACGGCGCAACCCTCGGCTTCTGCCCCATCGACGAACAAACCCTCTCTTACCTCCGCCTCACCGGCCGCAGCGCCGCACACATCGACCTCGTCGAACGCTACTGCAAGGAACAGGGCCTCTGGCGGCAGAAAAACAGCCAGCCCGAATTCACCCAGATTCTCGAACTCGACCTGAGCACCATCACCCCCTGCGTGGCCGGCCCCAAACGCCCCCAGGATCGCGTCGAACTGCCCAGCGTCGCCAAGACCTTCCGCACCACCTTCGCCGACGCCATCGCCAAGGCCGATTCCAAGGCCGGCAACATGACCACCGCCGCCGAAACCATCCCCACCGGCGCCGCCACCCTCGTCACCAGCGCCCGCCAGGCCGGCGTCTCCACCGCCTCGCTCTCCAACGGCCGCAGCGCCGCCAGCGTCTCCGAAGCCGACGTGCAACACATGACCCACGGCGACGTCGTCATCGCCGCCATCACCAGTTGCACCAACACCTCCAACCCCAGCGTCATGCTCGCCGCCGGGCTGCTGGCCAAACGCGCCGTCGAAGCCGGCCTCAAAGTCCCCCCGCACGTCAAAACCTCCCTCTCCCCCGGCAGCCGCGTCGTCACCGACTACTTCGCCAAATCCGGCCTCGACAAATACCTCGACCAGCTCGGCTTCCAAACCACCGGCTACGGCTGCATGACCTGCATCGGCAACTCCGGCCCGCTCCCCGACGCCGTCTCCTCCACCATCGAAAAGAAAGACCTCGTCGCCGCCGCCGTCCTCTCCGGCAACCGCAACTTCGAAGGCCGCATCAACCCCTACGTCAAGGCCAACTACCTCGCCTCCCCGCCCCTCGTCGTCGCCTATGCCCTCGCCGGCACCGTTGACATCGACCTGACGCAGCAGCCGCTCGGCATCGGCAAAAACGGCCAAAACGTCTACCTCAAGGACCTCTGGCCCACCCAGCAGGAAATCGCTTCCCTCGTCGCCTCGGCCATCTCCCCGGAAATGTTCCGCAGCCAGTACGACAACGTCGGCGAGAAAAACCAGCAGTGGAACGCCATCCCCGTCAAAGGCGGAGAACTCTTCGACTGGGATCCCGACAGCACCTACATCCAGGAACCCCCGTTCTTCACCAACCTCTCGTCCAACCTCAAGCCCATCGAGCCCATCGCCAAGGCTCGCGTCCTGGCCATGGTCGGCGACTCCGTAACCACCGACCACATCTCCCCGGCCGGTTCCATCAAGAAAGACGGCCCAGCCGGCAAGTACCTCGTCGAACACGGCGTCAGCCCCGCCGATTTCAACAGCTACGGCTCACGGCGCGGCAACGACCGCGTCATGACCCGCGGCACCTTTGCCAACATCCGCCTCCGCAACCTCCTGGCCCCCGGCACCGAAGGCGGCGTCACCACCTACCTGCCCACCGCTCAGGTCATGAGCATCTACGACGCCTCCATGAAGTACCAGGCCGACCACGTCCCGCTGATCGTCCTGGCCGGCAAGGATTACGGCATGGGCTCCAGCCGCGACTGGGCCGCCAAGGGCGTCTATCTGCTGGGCGTCAAAGCCGTCATCGCCGAGAGCTTCGAGCGCATCCACCGCAGCAACCTGGTCGGCATGGGCGTTCTGCCGCTGGTCTACAAGCCCGGCCAGAACCGCACCACCCTGGGCCTGACCGGCCACGAAACCTTCGCCATCGAAGTCGGCGAAAACCTCTCCTGTCTCCAGGACGTCAAGGTTCGCGCCACCTCCCCCGACGGCAAGGCGACCGACTTCACCGCCGTCTGCCGCATCGACACCCCCGTCGAAATCGAGTACTACCGCAACGGCGGCATCCTCCATGCCGTCCTGAGAAAGATGCTCAAAGCCTGACCCGGCTCCAACACGCATCAAAAAACCATCGGCACGAGCCCAAACGCTCGTGCCGATTGTTTTTCAAGTGCGTCTAACAAAACCGCGGAGACACAGAGGCCAACCCGTGGAGAAAAAGTTTGAACCGCCAAGGCCGCCAAGATCGCCAAGAAAAGAGAATGATGAATTAGGAATGATGAACGATGAAGGTGGAAAGAAGAGCAAGTAATAAAAGCTGGTTTGCTTCCACCTTCATCGTTCATCATTCATCATTCTGACTTCTCTTCTCCCTCTGCGTCCTCCGCGGTTCAATAAAACCTTTCGGACACAATAGCGCCTCCGTGGTTTTGTTATCACCGTTAAATCCCTTTTCGCCCCAAATCCCCTGAAGTGGCTTGCTCTTCGCGGCTTTCGCCGCTGCGTCCTCGAATCCGCTTGCGGTTTCGCGAATCAGAATCCTTCAGACATTTCAACAGAGCCAAACGACTTCTTAACAGTTGAGGGTGTTTTAAGGGTTGCCGGTTGAGCTTGGCGCAGTACACTGTCCGACTCCGGTAGGGGGACCGGGTTTATGCGGGTCGAGAAATCAGACAGAAAGGTACGATTAGCCATGTCTCAAACCACGCAATACGAGTCGCCGGATCGCTCCTCAACTCTCGCCGCGCCGCCGGCATCGGGCAACATTGGCCGAGTCCGCTGGGTCGTCTGCGGCCTGCTCTTCTTCGCCACCACCGTCAATTACATGGACCGGCAGGTGATCGCGCTGCTTAAGCCGGTGCTGGCCAAGGAATTTGGCTGGTCCCAGATCGACTACAGCAACATCGTCCTGTGCTTCCAGCTAGCCTATGCCGTCGGCCTGGTTGTCGTCGGCGGGTTGATGGATCGCGTCGGCGTTCGCTTCGGGTTTCCGGTGGCGGTGATTCTCTGGAGCATGGCTTCGGCCGCCCACGGGCTGGTCGCCCTCATTCCCAAATCCGCCCATGTGGATTTCAAAAACATCCTCGGCACCAACCTCTCCGTCAGCATGGGAATCGCCGGGCTGTCGGTGTTCGGCTTTGCCGTCGCCCGAATCGCGCTGGGACTTGCCGAATCGGGCAACTTCCCCGCGGCCATCAAGACCGTCAGCGAGTGGTTCCCCAAGAAGGATCGGGCCTTGGCCACGGGCCTTTTCAATTCCGGAGCCAACGTCGGCGCCATCACCGCGCCTTCCTGGTCCCCTGGGTCGCCGCACACTGGGGCTGGCCGTTCGCCTTCTGCGCCACGGCCGTTTTGGACGTCGTGTGGGTTGTGCTGTGGCTGGTGATGTACCGCGATCCCGATCGTCACCCGCGCGTTTCGCCTGCCGAACTCGCCTACATCAACAGCGATCAGGATTCCGCCCCCGTCCGCAAGCTGCCGTGGCGCGACCTGCTGGGTTATCGCCAAACCTGGGCCTTTGCCTGCGCCCGCTTCCTGGTGGATCCCATCTGGTGGTTCTACCTGTTCTGGGTTCCTCCTTTCCTCAACGAACGCCACGGGCTGGAGATCACCAAAATGGGCTGGCCCCTGGTGGCGATCTACTCCATGACGTGCGTCGGTAGCATCGGCGGCGGTTGGCTTTCCTCCACGCTGATTCGACGCGGCTGGAGCATCAACGCCGCACGAAAAACGGCCATGCTGCTCTGCGCGATTTGCGTGGTCCCGATCTTCGCCGCCTCGGAGGTCTCCAACCTCTGGGCCGCCGTCGGTCTGATCGGACTGGCGGCTTCGGCCCACCAAGGGTTTGCCGCCAACATCTTTACCGTCGTCTCCGACACCATGCCCCGCCAGGCCGTCAGCAGCGTCGTCGGCATCAGCGGGATGGCCGGCGCGGTGGGCGGCATGCTTATCGCCAAGCTGGCCGGGTACGTGCTGGAATGGACCGGCAGCTACCGCCCGTTGTTCATCATCGCCGCCACGGCATATTTGCTGGCGCTGCTGGTCATCCACCTGCTGCTTCCCCGTCTGCAACCGGTGCGTCTGAACGACCAGACCGCTTAAAAAGCGAAGGAAATCCCATGAAAGCAAGCCTTGTCGAAGTCGCCTGCTCCGCCTCAGGCTTTCGACAAGGCTTGCTCTTCGCGGTTTCGCCTGTACGCTCACGATGTACGCTTGCGGTTTCGCGGATCAGTTCACTCTGTTTCGCCGCTTTTCCCCAAGAAACTCAGATACCTCGATAAAGCTCATGGAAACACTGAACAATAACGTCCTGTCCGTTCTGCAACGCCAGCGACCCTCGCGCTTCGTTTACGCCCCCAACTACTGGCAGTGGTTCGCCCACCATCGCAACCACGGCCTGCTGCCGGCGGAGCTTCGCGGCTGCCGCACCCAACTGGACATGATTCGCTACCTGGGTCTGGACGTCTTCAATCGCAACCTCTACTGCGACGAGCAGCAGCACTGGTTCGGCGGACTTTGCGACGTAACCTGGTCCGGGCGCACTACCGGCAGCAGGAGCATTTCGAGGGCCGGGATCGCGTCATCGAACGCACCTGCCAAACCTCACGCGGCACTCTCACCGAACGCCTTCGTTACGTCTTCAAAGAATCAACGCTGGTGCAGGAGAAATTCGCCATCGACGATTACGCCAGCCAGCTTGATGCGCTGGAAGAACTGCTCAAGGCCCGGCGCTGGCAATTTCAGCCCGCCCGCTATCAGGACATCAGCCGCCAGACCGGCCCGCTCGGCACAGTCGTCGCCGGGGAGTTGCACAGCCCCTGAAGATGCTCCACCTGCTTTTAGGGCCGGAGCAGACGACCTACCTGTTGATGGACGAACCGCAACGCTCCGCCGAACTGCTCGCCCTGCACGAAACAGCCCAACTGGACCTGGTGCGACAGATGGCCCAGGCCGGCGTGCCCGCCATGATGGCCATGGACAATCTGGACACGACCTTTCACCCTCCGCAGTACGTCGAGCAATACTCCGCCTCCTTCTACGAAAAGGCCAGCCGCATCTGCCGCGAACACGGCAGCCTCTTTTTCATCCACGCCTGCGGCCGCCAGCGCGACAACCTCAAACTCATCGCCTCCCTGGGCGTCAACGGCCTGGAAGGCGTCGCCTTCCCTCCCCTCGGCGACGTCGAACTGGACGAAGCGATGCGCCTCGCCGGCGACCGCCTCATCATCACCGGCGGCATCAGCGCCAAGGAATTCCAACGCCTGGAAACCCGCCAACAGGTCTTCGATTACGTCAAGGATCTATTCACCCGATTGCGCCCCTGCGCCACCGGTTCATCCTCTCCGCCAGTTGCAACACCCCCTACACCGCCCCCTGGCAAACCATCCTCCATTTCCGCGACGCCTGGCTCCAGTACGCAACCCTGTAAAGCACCTCAACGCCCACCGATCCCAATCGGTGGGCCTTAACCTATTGCCCCTCATGCAACTCAATCCCGTGTTCCCGGCACCATCCGATTGCGACTCGACGATACTCTTCATCCCGAAACGCGTACCACCGATCGGCAAGCCCCCTTTGATAAACCATGTCCTTGAACCGTCGGAAAGCCCCGCGTTGCCGGATGGCCCCCAGAAGCGCATCGGCAGTGTACGAATCCCCAAGGCTCAGGGCAAAACGCTCCATCATTTTCCATTCGTTGATCTCGAACCGGTCGGGCAGCGGCACGAAGCGATCCGTGGCCTCTTCCTCGATGAGTCGGACCATGGCAATGTTTTCCCGTTGCCAGTCCGGTGCCTCCTTGGCCCAATCAGGATTTCGCGCCGCAGCAATATCGTCCTCGGTTATCGTGACGGTTTGGCTGCTATGGCGATCAAAGTACGCGTGAACCAAATCCCCCTGATCTTCCATGGCTGAAATAATCTCGGACAGTTCGATTGGCATGGCAACGCTTCTTTCCAAAAGAAACAACCCCATTATATCGATGCATGCGTTCCTCCTGCCAGCAGAATTGAACCGCGAAGCGCGAAGACAGACGCGAAGAAGAAATTTGA
Source organism: uncultured Phycisphaerales bacterium (assembly GCA_963841305.1). Lineage (GTDB taxonomy): Bacteria > Planctomycetota > Phycisphaerae > Tepidisphaerales > Tepidisphaeraceae > CAWJBR01. Next base: position 2,439,294 of record CAWJBR010000002.1, read on the forward strand.
ACCGCCAAGGCCGCCAAGAGAAGAGAATGATGAACGATGAATGATGAATTATGAAGGAGGAAGCAAGCTGTTATGTAAACTGCTCTTCTTTCCACCTTCATCATTCATAATTCATCATTCTGACTTCTCTTCCCTCCGTGTCTCCGTGCCTCCGTGGTTAAGTCAGACTTTCAATAGCCTGTCTTCAATACGCATTGCGATGGATCAACCCCCAAAACGGCGTCAGAAGCAATATCTTCAAGTCCAGCCAGAGCGACCAGTTCTTAATATAATAAAGGTCATATTGAATGCGCTTCCGCAGCGACGTCTGCCCGCGCAGGCCGTTGATCTGGGCCCAGCCGGTGATCCCCGCCTTCACATGATGCCGCAGCATATACCGGGGAACCACATGCCTGAATCCGTCGATCAACTCCGGCCGCTCGGGCCGCGGCCCCACCAGCGACATGTCGCCCATCAACACGTTGAACAGTTGCGGAAGCTCATCCAGGCTGGTTCGGCGGAGAAACCTTCCCAGCGGCGTCACGCGGGAATCAAACCGCGCCGCCCAAACCGGCCCCGATTCCGCCTCGGCGTCCGTCCGCATCGTGCGGAATTTAATGATGTCGAATGGCTTGCCCGCCGTGCTGATGCGCACTTGCCGGTAAAAAACCGGCCCCCGGCTGCTGAGCTTGACCCCCGCGGCGATCAGCATCATCGGGACCGACCAGATCAACAGACACGCTCACGCCCCCACAATGTCAAAGGTGTATTTGAACAGGCTGTTCCATCCCCGCTGAGGGCTGTCGGTCAGGGAAATAATCGTCAAATCGTCGAGCTGCGAAACCTCGTGCCGGAGAAATTGCACCGAAAGCAGATTGGGCACCACACGCAAATCCACGTTCGTCAACGACAACTCATGCACCACCGTTTCAACGTCCTCCTGGCTCACCTTCGACAACGCGACGAAAACGATATCGACCGGATGCCGATCAATAATCCGGCGGCACTGACCAACCGGCCCCCGAACCGCCAGCCCATGCACGGTCCTGTTCTCCCATTGATCGTCAATGAAATAAACCGGCGTAATCCCCGTCCACGGATTATGCCCGATCGTCTCGTAGAGCTTTTGCCCCAGTCGCCCGGCCCCGACAATCGCCGCGTGACGCTGGTTCCGTCCCTGTCGGCGAAGGCGCCGCAACGCCGCCCGCATGACGGTGCGATTGAGCGTCGCCAGGGCGATCCATGACCCCAGCACCAGAACCATCATCAGCCGGGAAAACAACCCTTCGCGAGTCAGGCTGATGCTGACGTAGACCACGGCCCACACCGTCAGGACCGCGCAACATGGTGAACAGTTCCTTGCCCAGCGACATCGTCCGCTTGGGCGTGTAAAGCCCCATGCGGTTCAAGACCAGCGGGCTCAACACCAGGCAAAGCACTTCGTAATGGTAGAAATCACTAAACGGCGGGGGGGCGTACGCCGACCAGTCCATGTGCGACATCCACGCCCGCAGCCCATAGGCCGCGATCCACGCCGCCGCCGCGGTCAACACGTCCGTCAACCGCAGCAACCCCAGCATGAACTGCCCGTGTCGCTTCAGCACCGAACCATCCTCCCCTTTTCCGCAGTCGCCTCCGCAACGTATACGAGCGTAAACAGCTCCGCCTCGGGATACGGCTGTGCGATGGCGTCCAGAACCTTAACGAAACCGAATGGATGGTATCATGTATGGCAATATTTGGTAACGTCGCTCTTGAGATCAGGGCCGGATGGTATTGATCCGGTAGACCCGAACGACATCAGGCGATTTGATCTTCTTCTGGGAGAACGACCCCATGACGCAAAAGTCCGGCGGGCCAAGACGCTCCGCCAGCGCAGGACCGCCCAACGCGACTTCCCGGTCGCTGACGACCAGATACGTCGTGTGCTTGGCCAGTCCCGCCGCCCGTCTGACCAGCCAATCCCCCGACTGCCGATCGGGAAAGATCAGTTCCCCCGGCACCTGCGAGTAATGCAGAATCAAGGAGTTCTGTGCCAGCACATAATCTCCCGGCCGGGCAATTTGCGCAAGGTATAGCCCCGCCTCACGGTAATAGCCCTTGTCATAGTGGAGGGGATGACTGTGGAGAACCAGTCCCAGCGACAGCCCCGACAGCAGCAGCCCCGAAGCCCACTTGCCTTCCTTCAGCCCGCGCGACCGGGCCCACGCTTCGATTTCCGCCGCAATCAATACGATCCCCGCCCCGACCATAGGGTACAAAAGCACCGCCGGAACCATGACATGGCGATAGTCCAGATACCGCACATGCGAATACAACCCCATCAGCATAAGGCCGTACGCCCCCACGCCGCCGGCTATCACAAACGCCCCCGCAAAACCCGGCCGGGGCAGATTCCGCCGACGCACAACCCACGCCCCCAGCCAGACCATCGCCAGCGCAAACAGAACCGGCTGCATCGCCTCGGCCAGTTGCCCCAAAAAGGCTTGCGGAGGATACCAATCCGGCGACCCCGCCTGCGCCAACGAAAAAATCGGATGCCCCCATCCGGCGATCTCGCCAAGACGTTTTTTCTTGCTGATCGAACCGATGGCCATCATATACGGCGCGGCGCACGCCGCCGTGGTCAGCGCCGCCGCTGCCAGCGATCCCAGCGTAAGCCGCCAATTCATCCTGTAACGGATCTGAAAGCACCCCCACAACAAGCCCGCCAAACCAAGCGTCATCAGCGATTCCGGCCGCACCAGATATCCCAGCCCCGCGCACAACCCCACCCCGATCGCCAGCGGCGTCGCCGCCAGGCTGTTTCTTTGCAGCCGGTCCACCGTAAAAAGCGACAGAAGAATCGCCCAAATCTGAAACGCCACGGCCAGCGCATCGCTCATCACGTCCGCGCTCAACCCCACCCATTTCCCGCCGAGGTTAAGGAAAACCGCCGCCCAGAACGCCGCCCGCCAGTCAAACGTCAGGCCCGTCAACAACCACACCGCCAGCGTGACCGCCACCGCCGAGACAATCGAAACGCCCCGGCCCGCCCATTCCCATCCCGTCAGCGAATCACCCACCCCGACCCACCCCAAAAACCGATGCACCAAAGCCACCGCCGCCGGATACCCCACATGGTAGTCATAGTCACGGACCACCTTCGCCGGATTGGCCAACCACCCCGTCGCCATCTTGATATACGTCGTCCCGTCCTTATTGATGACTTCCGCGCGAACCCCGACCACGACATGAACCACCACGCACAACACACTCAGAAATACAGCCGTCCTGAGCCGCCCCCCAAAGCTCGGCCCCGCCCCGTCAGTCCTGATCGCGTTAACCATAGGCCCTTAAGCTAATTCAACGCCTGACACCCAACGATTCCCAATCCGAACCGCCGCTGTTATTCCGTCTGCCCGGACTAAATCACCACCATGTTTTTCCGGATCAACTCCGCCACTTCCTTCGCGTCGGTTCGATTCAATCGGGCCAGCACCTGTTCCCACCGATACGCAAAGCTTCCCCCTTCGTGCCGCGGGCGGTGTTTGAACAGCGTGTCAAACGCCCGCTGCCGCTTGCGGTATTCGTTCTGGATCGCGACAAACCGTTCCTCAAACGCGTCCACGTAAACCTGGCTGAACGCCTTGGGATTGGCCACGTGATGGATTCGCCGATTGACCGGCCCGGCGTAGGTCGCCGCGAAGTTGGCCAAATCGGTGCGGTAGTCGTTGAACGTCCCGGTATGGTCCGCCACCACGATCCCCATCGGCATGCCGTCCGGGTCTTCTACCATGACTTCATCGCCGTCGTCGAAAATCACCTTCCCCACCAGGTCCACCCGACCGACGATCAGGTTCGGCGCCGCCGTCATTCCCAGCAGTTGCGCAAACCGCAACGCGTACACCTCGTTTTCCAGCCGCGCCCCGGCCATCTTGTCCGTCGCCACGCCCGCGATGTAATCCCGCTCGAAATACGGCGACCAGATCGAAATCCCGTTCAGGGATTTCTGACTGCCGTTGTACCGTTCGCTGATGCGCTTGGCCGTGATCCACGACGGCAGATGCATGCCCAACTGCCGGCAGCCCAGCCGGCGATCCAAAATGTATTCGGTGTACTCCTCCGACTCCACCAGCGCTTCCAGCAGGTTCTTCCCTTCGTCCAGGTGTTCACGCATGCCCCATTTTTGCATGCGGATGATGTGGACAATCTCTTTGCGGTACCCGCGCTGCTTGATCTCCGCGATGTACACGTCCCGCCGGCCCAGCGCCGTGGGGCGGTGCGAGAGCGAATGCGTCACCCGTCCGATGTTCACATATTCCAGGTCGCCGTATTCGCGGATGAAGTTGAAGATGAACCCCCGCGCCTTCTCGTCGCGCAGGTGCGCGATCTCTTCACTGTTGCCGCCCTTGCCGTCCTCGTCGAAAATGGGATCAAAAATCAGTTCCCCGTCCTCGATCCGCCCGCCGGGCAGCCATTCGATCTGCATGAAAAATTCCGGACTCAGCCCCAGCAGCGTTTCTTCCGGCAGCACTTCGTTCACCTGCGCCACCAGCGTCGAGAACATCGCCCGCCGCCATTCCGGATTGTTCACGTCGTCATGACGAAACTCCGGCTTGACCGCCTCGCGGAACGCCACCCGCAACTCCTCAAACGCGTTGCGCAACGACTGACCGTCCAATGACGGCAGGCTGTAGCGGGCGAAACTCTCCGCCGCGAAGTTCTGGTCCGCCATGAAAAACGCAATCTCGGCCGTCCCCCGGCGGTTGCCCACCGACGCATACGTCTTGATCTCCACCAGGTGCTTGCGCAACTCGCCGTCGTCCAGGTTCCCAAGCTCCGAAAAATTCTCGTACGTCAGCCAACGCGTCCCCGTCGCCTTGTTGTAGTAGTAGATCTCCAGGCCCCCGATGCCGATCTTCGACATCTCGACCATCTGCTTCATTTCGCCCTGCGACCGCGGCAGGGGGCTGATCCGCCAGCATTCGCCCTGTTTCTTGATCGCCTCCCGCACACGCGCATCCAGCACGAACAGAAACTTGATCTGGTATTTCGGAACGAACGTTTGCAGCAACTCCTCGGCCATGAACGCCAGACCCATGTTGTCCGGGTCAGGCCGGATGAGAATGTTGTCTCCCTCCATGATCAGATCGACGCCGCTCTCCAACTCATCGTTCTCTTCCTGCTCACTGAGCGGCCGGCAGCCTTCCGCGGCCCGCTTGGCGTTCAACGCCTCCAGGTAGGCGATCCGCTGCGTGGCATGGATGCCCGGCAGGGTGACAACGGCATTGCCGTGGGGAAAAACCGTGGCGATACGCGAATACAGCTCGCCTTTCTCATTCTTCGCCAGGGGATGCTCGCCGATAATCCAGACCATTCTTGTCCCTTCTCTACACAAGCCTCTCATGAGGTCGCTTCACGTGGTACGAAAACCACCGCCATGTGGTGCCCTGAGGAACAGGATTATTATCTATTTAACACGCGTTAGAGCAATGTCTTGTACGAAAAACCCGTCCTGAAAAGTCCATCCACGCCAAACCCGACAGTTTCTCCGTAGCCGAACCAGCCTTCCTTATGATTGAATAGAGCAACAGGTTACAAAAGCTCAAAAGGGAGGAACGCCTTATGCTCTATCGTCACACGATTGCCGCCGGTTTGCTCGTAGTGGGATTTGCCATTTTCGGCTGTGGCAAGAAACCCAAGGCCACCCCGCCCGAACCCTCGGCCACCGAAAACCAGACCGAACGGCCTCGCACCGAAACCCCCCCGGCCCAACCCGAAACCACTCCTCCGCCCGCCATGCCCTCCACCTCCCCCTCCCCCTCCGCCCAGCTTCAGTCGGCCGGACAGATGACCGCCACCGAAGCCCAAAATAAGCTCGATCAGGCCATCCAATACATCAAGGATAAGAAATACGACCTCGCCGACTCCACCCTCCGCCAGGTGGAAGCCCATCAAACTTCCCTCCCGGCCTCCCTCCAACCGCGCATCGCCCAGGTCCGCGACCTGCTCAACGCCGCCCGCACCACCGGCGGCCAAATCCCCGGCCTCCCCTCCATGAACAAATGACCCCACCCGCGCAGCAAGAGCAAGGCTTTTATCGAAACCCTATTTCGCCTCAAAGCTCCCGACAAGGCTTGCTCTTCGCGGTTTCGCCGCTGCGTCCCCGACTTCGCTCGCGGTTTCGCGAAGGAACAACCTCCCCGCGCCGCGTTGCGTTGAGAGCTATCAAACCCGCAAACCTTTGCAGGTGTGACAATAACCGCGACGCAACGCGTCGCGGAGCCCGCGCCCCCAAGTCCCGCCGCACATGCGGCATCCTGCTCGCCAAGAGAAAGGCCGAACCGGTCCCACAAAAACCCCTCCCCGCTCTTTTCTCACCCAGAGAAAGGCAGGAACGGTCCCAAAAACCCCTCCTGCCTTCCCCCAACGTCCGAGAATCCTTTAACCCCTCATCCCCCCTCGGCCGATACATAGACCAGGAGCGTCTATGTCCGACGGCCTTCGGGTGATCCTGCGCAAACTTCTTCCGCGTCTGGCCGGCTCAAGCCGCCGCGCCCGTCTACGCGCCGGAGCCGTTGACGTGCTCGACCTGCTCGGCCGCAAGCAGATCAACCTCGACACCCCCGAACTCCAACGTTTCCTCGCCGCCAAACGCGTCCTGGTCACCGGGGCCGGGGGGAGCATCGGCTCGGAAATCTGCCGCCAGATCATGCGCTTCTGCCCCCAGCGGCTTATCCTCATGGAGCAGGCCGAAAATAACCTCTTCGAAATCGACCGCGAACTCCGCCAGAACTTCGTCGGCGGCGACATCCAACCCGTCATCGCCGACGTCTGCGACGCCCAGCGCATCGCCAACATCTTCCGCACCCAGCAGCCGCACGTCGTCTTCCACTGTGCCGCCCACAAACACGTTCCCATGATGGAACTCAATCCCGGCGAAGCCATCAAGAACAACGTCTTCGGCACCAAAACCGTCGCCGACGCCGCGGCCGCCGCCGGGTGCGACGCCTTCGTCATGGTCAGCACCGACAAGGCCGTCAACCCCACCAGCGTCATGGGCGCCACCAAACGCTGTGCCGAGCTTTACATCCAATCCCTCAACGGCGCCTGCCCCACCCGCTTCGTCGCCGTCCGCTTCGGAAACGTCCTCGGCTCCAGCGGCAGCGTCATCCCCATCTTCAAAAAACAGATCCAAGCCGGCGGCCCCGTCACCGTCACCCACCCCGACATGAAACGCTACTTCATGACCATCCCCGAAGCCTCCGGCCTGGTCATGCAGGCCGGCGCTATCGGCCAGGGCGGTGAAATCTTCATCCTCGACATGGGCGAACCCGTCAAAATCGTCGATCTCGCCCGCCAACTCATCCTTCGCAGCGGCCTGCGCCCCGACAAAGACATCCCCATCCGCTTCACCGGCATCCGCCCCGGCGAAAAACTCTACGAGGAACTCGCCTGCGACTACGAACAGGCCCGTCCCACCGCCCACCCCAAGATTCGCGTCTGGCAGCTCCCCCTCGCCGACGAATCGCACGTCCGCCAGATGCTCGCCCGTCTCTCCGACGTCACCAACGCCCCGCGCGAAGAAGTGATCTTCGCCCTCGAGCAATGTGTCCCCGAATACCACCCCCCCGAAGGCCGCCGCTCCACCCCCGAACCCGCCATCCCCCTGCGCCTCCACGCCGCCTGATACGATCGTTTTCCGCTCCCAATCTCTCGACAGGGCTTGCTCTTCGCGATTTCGCCTGCACGCTTTCAAATTCGCTTGCGGTTTCGCGAAGGGACAAACCTCCGTTTCGCCGATTCTCCACTGTGCCCATCCACAAATAACCCCGACACCCACAATCCCCACCCATCCTGCTATGATACCCCCATGAAAGGCATCAAAACCCTCGCGTTTCTTCTCTTTCTCTCCATCCCTTTCATCTACTATTTCCAACCCCACCCCGCGCCCGACAAAAACATCCTCTTCCAATACTCCACCCTCAGCGCCCTGCAATCCGGCCTCCTCGACGGCGCCCTCAGCGTCAAATCCCTCAAAACCCACGGCAACTTCGCCCTCGGCACCTTCAACGCCCTCGACGGCGAACTGATCGAGCTCGACAACCAGGTCTACCAGATCAAAAGCACCGGCCAAGTCCTTCCCGCCCCCGACTCAGCCCTCATCCCCTTCGCCCTCGCCACCCATTTCGCTCCCACCCAAAAGATCCCACTCCCCAACAACATATCCCTCCCCGATCTCCTGACCCACCTCGACGCCTTGCTGCCTTCCAAAAACCAATTCTACGCCCTCAAGATCACCGGCCGATTCTCCCGCATCACCACCCGAAGCGTCCCCGCCCAGGCCAAACCCTACCCCTCCCTTTCCGAAACCGTCAAAAAGCAATCCGTCTTCGAAGCCCGCGACGTGGAAGGCGCCGCCATCGGTTTCCGCTGTCCCGACTACGCCTCCGGGATCAACCTCCCCGGCTACCACTTTCACTTCCTCAGCGCCGACCACCATTTCGCCGGCCACCTGCTCGACTGCCACCTCACCCAAGCCGCCGCCGAAATCGCCCCCCTGACCGACTTCCACCTCCTCCTCCCCCCAACCCCCGACTTCCTGCAAGCCCATCTCTCCCCCCAGAACATCTCCTCCGCCGAACAAGCCCCCCAAAAGCATTGACGACACCCCCGCAGCGCTACCCCCAACGCCTTTTCGTGATACCCCACGTTGTCTATAGAGGGAGTTGTTTTATCCGCGTCCATCCGCCTTCATCGGCGGTTCAAAATCTTCGCTTGCCCCGGCCTCGCCAGGAGACAGTGCCCATGGAAAAATTACAAAACAAACCCACCCCAGCCGCGCCACGCCGCCACCCGGCAACACGAAGCCGCGTATCTTTTCTGTACAAACGAACCCACCGCCCCCGCGTTTTTTCACCCCCCAACGCGGTTTCGTGAACTCCCTCCCCCGCAAACGAACCCACCAACCACGGACCACTGACTACTGACCAAACAAACCCACCGCCCCTTATAATCACCCGCTATTGGGCAGAAACCACCCCGTCACCCGGTGGGTGAACGCGCGATTTATCCGCCTTCGTTCGTGGCGGAAACAGTCCCCGAAACGTATAACCTCCGACAAAGCCCCCGCCGACGCCGGCCAGAAGGAACATGAATAACAGCAGATCGCCTTGATCCGTGTTGATGTACGGTTGCGTGGCCGGATGCCCGGCTTCCTCGGCAAACTTCCCAACGACGGTATCGTCCACGCCCTTCCACGCCTCTCCACGACTGGGTGCCGGATCAGCCGCCAAGAGGGCCGTGGCGAGAATGGCTAGGAAAATCAGGGGTAAGGATGAAACAGGAGCACAAACCGAGTCGCCCGCCACCTCACCCTCGTCAGCCCCGGCGTTTGTCCTTCCCGTATCCTGATTCCCAAGCAACTCCGGCCGGCGGGCCATCACGAAGCGATAGGCCACCGCCGTCAGGAACCCTTCCACAATCCCCAAGGGAAGCTGTGTCGGCACAAAGGCCGCGGCAATGGCCATAAACATCCGCCACATGGAGTCGCTGCCGTGCAGGGCGCTGGCCAGTTCCAGCGAGGTCGTGGCGTAGGTAGCCCAGTCAGAAAACAGCCCGGCGGCAAAGGCCGCCGCGAACACCGGCACGCGCAACCAGCGAAGCAGCCGGAAAATAATGTAGCCGGAGAACGCCCCGACAATGCCCATCGAGAAGATGTTGCCGCCCCACGTCGTCAATCCGCCGTGGGCCAGAAACAACGCTTGAAGCAGCAGTGCGATGCTGCTGACGACCACCGTGGGTCCGGGACCGATGAGAACGGCGGCCAGGCCCGTGCCGCAGGGGTGCGAGCAACTGCCCACCGCCGGGATGGGAATGGGCATGCAGGAAATGACAAACACCGCCGCTCCGACCAGTGCGACCATTGCCATGTAACGTGGTTCGGCGGCACGACGTCGGTTGATGGTATGCAAGCCCCAGAGTACAAAGGGCAAGGCCACGACAAACCAAAGGCCGCACCAAGGTATGGGAAGAATGCCCTCGGTGATGTGCATGGCCTGGGCCGGTCTGGGCCAAAACGCAAGAGCCGCATAGGCCAGCAAACACCCAATGGAAATCCGTTTGGACAATACGCGTGGCTTAGACATGGATGACCTTTCCTCGAAGGTGCGCGACAGATCGCGTCTCTTTAGGTATCCTGACTTCCGGATCATCCTACTTGCCGCAGCCTTCCCATCTCGACCATCAGGTCTCAAAAGTGGCTGCCAGATGCGGCGTTCGTACCCGGTTACAGTGGCGGGGCCGTGCTGGATTCACACCAGCTTCCCTTCCAAATTGCGACCGTCACCATAGCTCGGAGGATCAGCAGAGTCAAACCCCAACAGCGAACGCCGTGTCCCTCTGTGGCCAAATCTTCCTCTCCACCGCCGCTCCAATGCGTTTCCGTGATATTACGCGTTGACTATAGAGGGAGTGAAATTCTATCCGCGTTCCTCGGCGTTCATTCGCGGTCACAAACGCAGGTTACAAACGAACCCAAATTTCCCCCGTTTTTGACCACCCCAGCCCCGTTTCGTGATAAAAACCAAACCCACCGCCCCCAACTAATGACCAATGACCAATGACTAATGACCAAGGACCACTGACCAATGACCCTTACGCATCCAACACCTGCAACAACTGCGTCAGGTCCGATTTCTGCGGATCATCCGGATGGTTATCCAGATACCGATGCAGCCAGACGGCCGCCGGCTGGATCAGCCCCACCCTGGCCAGCACCAGCGCCAGATCCCGTTGCAACCGGTCCTGGTCCGGCCAAAGCAGCATCTCCATCTCCAGCACCGCCGCCACGTCGGCGTACCTTCCCTTGCCCCCAAACGCCGTCAGCAGGTTTTGCAGCATCCGCGTCAGCCAAATACGGTTGGAAACCGGCTCCAGCAGTTCGTCGGCCCATTCCACCTCCGGCCCAAAAATCTCGCAGATTTTCTGGTGGGCCTCCCCGGCCGTCAGCAGCCGCCCCCCGGCAAACGGATCGATCAGCAGGGGGGTGCCGTCAATTTCCACCGCCGCGATGAAATGCCCCGGCAGCCCCACGCCCCAGGCCCGCAATCCCGCCCGCTGCGCCACCGTCTTATACACAAGGCTCAGCAGGATCGGCAGCCCGGTTTTATTCTTCATCACGGCCGGCAGATAGCTGTTGGTCGGATCGTAATAGTTGTCGGTATTGCCCCGAAAATGCTCCTCCTCGAACAGCAACTCATGCAGATGCGCCAACAACGCCTGAGGCTGCTCCCCATGCACCCGCGAGCGAACCGTGTCGGCATAACGCTGAAGCGCCGCGTCAATTTCGCGCGGATTCACCGCCTCCATTTCATGGGCGGCTACGGCAATCGCCCCATAAACCAGAGCGTCAGACGTTTCGAGGTCGTCGATATGCCTGGCCAGCAGATTAAAAGCCACCGGGGAACAGCATTGGGGGAGTTTGGGAGCCATAATAGAACTCTCCAGAACAGCCAACCGGCCATCTTGCTTATCGGCTGTTCCTTCCTTCCCATTGCACATTCTATGCCATCATCCCCCGATCCTCAGGCCGACTTCGCCTGCGGCGTCGCGACGGCCTGCTGCCAGAAGAGATTGATTTGTTCAGCCAACCGGCTCAGCTCTTCCCGCCGCATTCGTCCGATGCTTTGTTCCGGGCTGACTTTCAGCCGTGTCATGGCGTTCTCAGCCGCCCCCGGGCAGAACCCCAAATCCTCGGCCGCGGCCTTCAGCGCACGCGTCAGCGACTGATGCGGATTGAGATGTTGTCGATCCGAGAGGCTGCGAAGAATCCTCTGGCTATGGTTCTGCATCAGACTGCGAAGGTAATAAGAATCCATGACACGCTCCTTGTCCTCTATGCGCCCCAACGCCCACCGATAGCAATCGGTGGGTCTTCACCCAGAACCGCCGTACCCGATAGACGCCTAATCAACTGTAGGCGCGCCCCCGTCCCCCGGGCCACTCCGCAACCTCATCCGTTCCCGCTATCCGCTTGCATTTTAGATCGCCGGCCGTAGGCTAAAGCGGCTATGGAACTGTTGTTGTCGATCACGATCTTCGTCTTTTTCGGTGCGGCCTTCGTCCTGATGAACCTGACGGTCGGCTCATTGGTCCGCCCGCGTCTGCCCAACCCCGAAAAGTCCGCCATCTACGAATGTGGCGAACCGACCATCGGCAGCAGTTGGGTGCAGTTCGACCTGCGTTTTTACATCGTGGCCCTGGTCTTCCTGATTTTCGACGTCGAGGTGGCCTTGTTTTACCCTTGGGCCGTCGCCTTCGGCGATTCGCCGTCCGTCCGTCCGGTGGCCCTGGTGGACATGCTCTTTTTCTTTGGCGTCCTGCTGGTGGGCTTCGCCTATTTGTGGCGCTTTGGCTATTTGGATTGGGTGCGTTCCGCCGCCACGACGAGTTTGAAGATCGACCCTCAACCCGGCACCGATCTTCACCAGGCCGCCCGGACGGACCATCCCGCCTGACCTTGGTTGGCGGTTTTCCCGTTATCGAGCCATCTGAAGCTTGACAGTTACCCCGCCTGCGATAAAGTATCGAACCGCCTGAAGAAGGCGACATTTTCGGCAGTAGCTCAATGGTAGAGCAGCCGGCTGTTAACCGGCTGGTTGTAGGTTCGAGTCCTACCTGCCGAGTTCAAGCCGTAAGTCGTTGTAAAAAATGGCTTGCGGCTTTTTCGTATTTCCATCGCGACGGGTTTGTTGTTAACCCCAAGCTTCGTCGTGGGCGGAAGATACGACGGGCTGGTTCGCGGGGCAGGCCACCGTTTGGCCGCTCTCGCTGATCCGCCAGTTTACGGGGCAGAGAGCTTTGCGCGTCACTGCGGAAGAAACCCTCTAGCTCTCGACGATTCAGTCGAAGAATGGTAACAGGCCAGGTTAGAGATGAGCGAAGCCTTCGTACCTGCCGCTGGAGTCACGGAGAACAAAGCGAAGGAGTTCGTTAGCGTTGCTTTCCTCCGAGCTCTGGCGGCGCAGGCTGGCCTGAACATTCGTCCGTCGGGTGAATACGATGACGGGCTCGACTGGGACGTTGGTTCCATCAAGAAGCCCTTTGATAATCTCCCCTGTTCTCCCAATACATGGGTAAGCTTCCAAATTAAGGCCACGTCCAACTGGAGTGTTGTTGGCACGGCGATCAGCTTCTGGTTGGAGAGGGATACTTATAATCTCCTGCGAGATGAGTGCACGACGCGAACTTTACTGCTCATTTATTGCCTGCCGCCCGAAAGAGATCGATGGTTGACGTTTTGCTCCAGGAACGGACACGGCAGCCTGGAGTCTCACTACTGTGAACTGAGCCATGCTGGGTTCTACCTTGATCTTCGTGGCCAAGGGGAGTTGCCTTTGAACGGCGATGGTTCCCCTCAGACCGGAACCACGGTTCACGTTCCACTCGCGAATCGCTTGACTGCCACGACGTTGATTTCGCTATACAGGTCGGCGATCGAGGCGTACGCTGGAGGAGTTGACCATTGATTGGACCTGTAACAAACGCTTTGCTTAAGTCACTGCCACCTGACGCGGTCGCAGATTTTCTGCGAAGGCATGGTTATGTGGAGGATACACGGACAGGCGGTGCGCGCGTTTTCAGGAGCCACGACACAATGTTCGTCATCCCAAGGTCTCAGGACGCCAGAGACTACGCCAAGTGCGTTGGTGGAGTGATCGACGTCTTCTCCGCTGACGACCTGACACCTGACGATGTTGTTGGTTTAATCGTCCTTCCCAATAGCGATATCTTCAGGTATCGCGTTATGACCCCTGAATCAGTATGGGGTCGGCTTCGCCTTGGGTACACGCAGCAAGCTATGCACGCGCTATACGATGTCCTTCTCTACTCAGCAGCTGGGCGAATGACGCAGCGCCGCAGTTATACAAACGTCGCAGAAGAGGCTAAGGCTTTTGCAAACCAGTGCCAGTTCGGTCAAACTGAGTACGGAAGCTTCGTTCTCAAAGTCTTTTGTCCAACCAATCCGATTAATCAGGCGTGGGATACGAACTTCGATGAGCCGTTTGGCCGTGGTGCCTCTCGGGCCGTCGTTGAGAACTTCGAGTTCTTGGCCTCTGAGGAAGCAAGCAATCCCGAGACTCCATTGCCTCCCACTCTGAACGCCCAAGTGGCGAGCGCGGTGCGAAGACTCAAGCCTGAAACCGATTTTGGCGGCGGTTCGCTGCACGTTCGCTTCAGTGCATTGCTGCCGCCCGAGCGGCGACAAGAGGACAAGACGGCGGTTACGCGACAAGAGGTGTCGCTTGATACCTTCACTTACAGCCGCGCTCAGAGCGTTCACGACCGCCTGAAGAAGGCGGATGAGTTCGAACGCGAGTTATTGAGCGGATTCGTCGTCAATCTCCATAAGGACCGACCAACAATTACGGAGGATCCAAAGCATGAGATTGTACTTGAAGTCAAGCACGGCGGAAGTTGGCGTAAGGTCGTGATGCGACTGACCCCGCCGATGTATCGTGAAGCCGTGAAGTGGCACGATGCGGGGCTTCGTCTGCAGTTGGATGCGAAGGTTGATAAGCGCGGTGGTCGGCAGTGGACAGTTGCAGAGCTGTACGAGATTCATCCGATGAAGGGACAGACGGAGCAGTTATTCGATGAAGATCGCGACGAGAAAGAGGCGGAGTGACTGGTTGGCATCTCGTCCGATCCACCATCCCGTGCCCGTTGCTCATTAACCCCGTAAGATCGGGAAAAACGACGATACCGGAACGCAGTTAGACCTTTACTAGCTGCGTTCCGGTATCTGCCTCCACGCAAACCCTCGCATGTCATTTGCGGATCGCGTCTTATACAGGCGTGGTTATTTTCGGATTTTGTATTCCCGCTGCATGTCTGCGCTGTTAGTTTCAGGGTGCTTGAACGAAAGGAATCCGATGAAAAGATCGCTGAATCGCATCATCATTTCCGGCCTGGCGGTGTTGTCGCTCATTGCCCAGGCGGGCGCGCAAACAAAGACGACTCCCGAACGATCGGTTGACGTGAAGGTGGCCTTGTCGGCGTTGACGATGTTGGCCGAAAGCCAAATCACGGATATGGCCGATGCCTTGACGGTCGCGGCAGCCACCGAAGAGGCCCAATCGACTGACTGGGACAAGATTCGGCCTCTGCTGCACACTATTGAAGGACGGTTTCTGCCAGCCAATCTCTGGTTTGCCCGGCCGGATGGCTCCTATTTCACTCTCGAAAAGGGGCTGACCGACAAGAACCTCAAGGATCGGCCTTACTTTGCGACAGTCTTGAAAGGTCAGACATCGATCGGCGAACTCGTCGTCAGCAAGGCGACGGGAGAAAATACCACGATCATTGCCGTTCCCATCAAACGCCAGGAGAAAGTGGTGGGAATATTCGGCGCATCCGTTTACCTGGACAAGTTCGGCCAGCGGCTCGCGCAGGCCGTTTCACTTCCGCCCGACATGGTGTTCTACGCCTTGGATTCCAAGGGCAAGATTGCCCTGCATTCGCAGAACGAACTGGTATTCCAGGAGGCGACGCAGTTGGGAGGCCCGACTTTGGCCAAGGCCGTTGCGAAGATGCTTGCCACTCCGGAAGGCGAAGTCGCCTACAGTTTTGCCGGCGGGGACCAAAAAGCCGTCTACCAGGCCGCGCCAGACTGGGCTGGAAATTGGCCATCCGTTTCCCGGCCGACAAGTCGGCTTCTTATTCCGGTTGCCTGGAGCTGACCGATACGCATCAGGCGAAAATCGTGGCGCAAGACAATCGCCTCACCGCCGCCGGATCACTCACCGGATACAGTCCGCAATTCCTTGGCTGGTGGGCCAATTCAACCCCGGCGGAGTTCCGTAAAAAACCCTATGCCATCTGCCTCGACTACGAATCCCAAGTGCTGGTCCTCCACGAGGGCGGCAGTGTCGAAGTCAAGGACGGGAAACTCTTCTTCCACCAGGCCGACGCCCTGACAATCCTGCTGGCTGCGGGAACGGATTTTGTGCAGGATCGCAGCAAGGGCTGGCGCGGCACGCATCCGCATGCGGCGATCACCGGGCGGCTGGAAAAAGCGGCCGCCACGCCATATCCGACTCTGCTGGCCGAGCACATCCGGGACTACCAATCGCTTTTCGGGCGGTTGAGCCTGAACCTTGGAACCAGTTCCGATGCCGCCCGGCAGTTGCCCACCGACCAGCGGCTGAAAGCCTATCAATTGGCCGATCCCTATAACAAGGCCCCGGCCGTTTCACCCGATCCGGAATTGGAGGCGTTGCTGTTCCAATACGGGCGCTACCTGATGATCAGCTCCTCGCGCCGGGGCGATCTGCCGGCCAATCTGCAAGGCGTCTGGAACAACCGCAATGCGCCGGCCTGGCGCTGTGACTATCACTCCGACATCAACGTTCAGATGAACTATTGGTTTGTGGACATGGCCAATCTGCCCGGCTGCTTTGAACCGCTGTCCGAGTGGCTCTGGTCGGTGATCCCTGTCAAACGCGAGGCCACTCGGAAGGAATACAATATCCGCGGTTTCGCCTGCCGTTCGGAGAATGGTTTGTTCGGCGGAGCCAGCTATCACTTCGTTCCGGGCGACGCGGCATGGATCGCGCAGAACATCTGGGACCATTACGCCTTCACGCAGGACAGGAATTTACCTGGAGACCCGCGCGTATCCAATCATGAAGGAGTTGTGCGAATTCTGGGAGGATTACCTCAAGGAGCGGCCCGACGGCAAACTGGTGAGCCGGGCGAGCATTTCCCCCGAACACGGACCAAAGGCGGAAGGCAACTCCTATGAACAGCAGTTGGTCTACGATCTGTTCAGCAACTACATAGAAGGCGCCAAGGTTTTGGGCAAGGACGAGGTGTTTCGCAAGAAGGTCGAGTCCATGCGCAGCCGCCTGCTGGGCCCGCAGATCGGCAAATGGGGGCAGCTCCAGGAATGGGCGGTTGATCGCGACGATCCAAAGGACAAGCATCGCCACACCTCGCACCTCATTGCGGTTTTTCCGGGCCGTCAAATCACGCCGGTGGCCACGTCCGAACTGGCCAAGGCGGCGGAAGTTTCCCTGGCCGCGCGCGGTGAAACCGGCGATGCCCGCCATGAATGGACCTGGGTTTGGCGGTGTGCGCTCTCGGCGCGACTGGCTGAGGCGGAGAAGGCCTATCACTACATCATGGGGTTGTTTGCTTTCAACCTGCACCCCAACCTGTTCTGCACGTGTCCGCCGTTTCAGATCGACGGGAACTTCGGTTACCCCGCTGCGGTCGGGGAGATGCTGCTGCAGAGCCACGAGCAGGACGCCGATGGTCTGCGAATCATCCGCCTGTTGCCCGCATTGCCCAATGCCTGGCCTAATGGCTCAGTCAAGGGGATATGTGCCCGCAGCGGATTCACGGTGGATATGAAATGGGAAAACGGGAAGCTGACGGACTACCGGATCGTTTCAGCCGAGCCGAAGAAAGTCCATCTTCAGATCGGGACGGAAAGCAAGATCGTCCAGTCCGAGTGCGCGGCTGGAGTTCAGCGCCGGGATGTAGAACAGAACCCTGAGAGGATGAAACAAATGAGATATCAGATGAGGTCCTTGATGATCGGTGTGGTATTGGCCGTGTTAATGCCGGCCATGGTATTTGGAGCGGACACCCTGTCGCTTGCAGGCGAGTGGGCCTTCCGCTTGGATCCGAAAAAGGATGGAGTGGCTCAGGAATGGTTCAAGACCGATTTGCCCTCCCGGATCAAGCTACCCGGCACCACCGACGAAGCCAAACTGGGCGTACCCAATACCCGGCAACCAAACCTGATGGGGCTATACCGCCTCAACACTTATGCCGGTCCGGCCTGGTACCATCGCGAAATTGAGATTCCCGCCGCATGGGTCGGCAAGCGGATAGCCCTGTTTCTGGAACGGGCTCACTGGGAAACCCGCGTCTGGGTGGATGGCCAAGCAACCGATGAGGCCCTGGAGAGCCTGGTGACGCCGCATCGGCATGATCTGGGCACTCTTTCGCCCGGAAAACACCGGCTGACCATCTGTGTGGACAATACCATCCGATTTGATCTGGGCAACTTTGTTTCGATTCATACCGAACACACCCCAGAGCAACTGGAACGGTATCGTCGGCCGGATCGAATTGCAGGCGCGTGAGGCGGTTCATCTCGCTGACGTCCAGGTGTATCCCAACGCCGCCGAACGCAAGGCGCGGGTGGTGGTATCCTTAGGCAACGACTCGGGAAAGGCCGGCCAGGGACAGCTCAATCTCGAAGTGGCCGAGCCGGCGGGAGCGAAACTGCTCAGCAAGGCCGTTGAGGCCACATGGGATGCCAAGGGCGGCAAGGTGGAAGTCGAATTGCCGCTGGGGGAACAAGCCAAACTGTGGGATGAGTTCCATCCGAATCTGTATGAACTGAAGGTAAAGCTCACCCCCTCCGCTGGTTCGGCCGACACTCGCGGGGTCCGGTTTGGCCTGCGCGATTTCGGCGTCAACGGACGGCAATTCACGCTCAATGGCCGGCCAATCTGCTTGCGCGGCGAGGTCGAGTCCGCCATATTCCCATTAACCGGCTATCCGTTCATGGACACGGACGCCTGGCGGCGGGTCATGAAAGTATTGAAAGCACACGGGATGAACCACCTGCGATTCCATTCCTGGACACCGCCCGAAGCGGCGTTTGTGGCGGCCGACGAGGAGGGGATCATCTTCCAGGTCGAAGCCCCGCAGGCCAATGTGCCGCAGGCCAAGGCACGGCCACGGTCGGCCTGCTCGATCCGTTCTGGGATTCCAAAGGGGTGATTGCGCCCGAGGCTTTCAGCCGGTTTTGCGGCCCAACCGTGCCCTTGCCGCGATTTGCCAAACGGTCCTGGAGTTCGGATGAGACGTTCAACGCGGCAGCGGAAATCGCCCATTTCGGTGAAGCGGATTTGATCCAGGCCACACCAGTCTGGGGCGTCAAGGATGCGCAGGGCAAGGAGATCGCCACAGGGTCATTGCCGACTACGACTATCAAGACCGGCACCCGGATCAGGCTGGGCAACTTTACTGTATCCCTGGCTGGCCTTCAGGTTCCGTGCAAGCTGGTCGTGACGCTGGGGATCAAAGGCACGTCCATTGCCAATGACTGGGAGATGTGGGTTTATCCAACGCCCAAACAACCGAAGACACCGGCTGGCATCGTCATCAGCCATCAGTGGGATGAACCGACCCGCCAGGCAGCAGCCGGCGGCGGGAAGGTGTTGTTGTTCGCCAATCATCGCGGCCCGTGTCTGCTGCCCGGGTCATTCAAGGGGGTCTTTTGGAGCCCGATCTGGTTTGGACCCAAGCAGACGATGAGCATCCTCTGCGATCCGAAGCATCCGGCTCTGGCCGGGTTCCCGACGGAGTTTTACACCAGCTGGCAGTGGTACGACCTGCTGAACAACTCCTGCTCCATGGTGCTGGACGATTTGCCCAAGGATTTCAGGCCGATCGTTCAGGTGATCGACAACATCAAGCTCAACCGCAAGCTCGGGAACCTTTTTGAAGCAAAGGTGGGTTCAGGGCGTGTGCTGGTCTGCTCCCTCGATCTTCAAAATAAGCTGGAGCAGCGACCGGGTGCTTGCCAGCTGTTGCGCAGTCTGCTGGCGTACATGTCCTCGGATAAATTCCAGCCGGCGCAGATCCTGGAAGCCGATGCCCTGGCGCGCCTGTCGGCATCGTACGAGAACCGCCTGAAGGCATTGGGTGCCAAAGTGCTGGGCGTGGACAGTGAGGACAAGAAGCATCCGGCGGGGATGGCCTTCGATGCGGATCCCGAAACGTACTGGGCTACGCTTCCGGCGCGGAAGGCCGCGGCGAGTTCCAAGGATGTTTTTGACACGGAAACGCAGAAGTGGGTGAAGCAGGACGTGGGCGCGTCGTCCGCCCCGCACGAGATCAGCTTCGACCTGACGCGCGAATTAAAACTGCGGGGTTGCAGGATTGCGCCAATCTCCTATGGCAGCCGCGTTGGCAGGATCAACGAATATGCCATCCACGTCAGTTCCGACGGGGTCCAGTGGGGCGAGCCGGTCTTTGTCGGCGCTCTCCCGCCGGAGGTGGATCAACAGACGATCCGCTTTGAAAAGCCCGTGACCACCCGGTATCTGAAACTGGTGATCCGCAACGCCACGGACCGCCAGACTCAGGTTAATCTGGCCGAGTTCGACGTCGTGGAATAGTGAAAAATCAAAAGGCTGGAACCTATGAAACACCTGATGCGCATGCTGGTGGGCGGTGATGTCGCAACGGTGATTGGCGGCAACTCCGCCATCGGCATCGAAAGGAACCCTTTCCGACAAAAAACGGTTTACCATTTGATTGCCCCATGAAGGTTGCGTGCGGAACCGTTATGGTGCCGTTCCAGGTAGTATGGGCAGGGAAACAGCGAGCCGAAGAAGTTGCTCTAATAACGCAATGCGAAAGGATTGATTACGAACACGAGAAAACGCATAGTGCAATGGGGCCTGGACGGGTGTTCTGAGTCCAGGAGGGATCGCCATTGGGTGGCCAGTGTGCGCAAGTTGCAAGAGTTCACTGCTGCCACTGGGACGGCCATGAACCGGTCTTCAGCTTGAAGGTGCGCGAAAAATAGTAGGGGTCGGCAAAGCCGCACTGCTGGGCGATCTGCCCGATGCTCAGCCGGTGCTCTTCCAGCAGCGTCTTGGCGCGGTTGATCCGCAGGTTCAGCAGATACTGCTGGGGCGGCAGGCCGGTGGAATTCTTGAAAACGCGGCGAAAGTGCCGGTAGCTGAGGCCCAGGGACTTGGCCAATGCCTGCATGTCCACCGTCTGGTTCCATCGGTCTTCCAGAAAGATCCGGGCCTGATGAACGGCGGATTGATCCCGATGGATCGGCTCCTGTTGCGTTTGGATGCGGCTGAGGATCGTGGCCAGAATCTGGCTGGTCAAAGCGGCCAGAATCGGATTGCAGTAGGGCGGATTGGTCTGGGCCACGGCAAGCAATTGCTCGAAGAGGTGGTGCAGCGTGTCGTCCAGGCCGGGGTGTAAAACCGAAGTGGACAAGGGCTGAAAAAGTTGTTGCAGGATCATGCTCGGGGCGGGACCGTTGAACAGCACCCAGTATTCGTGCCAGCCGGTCTGCGAGTTGGGCCGGTAGTTGTGCCAGACCCCCGGCCGCAACAGCAGCACGTCGCCGACCTGCACGCAAGCAGGGCGGGTGTCGGCGGTGCGGAAGCTGCCGCCGCCGTGGGTGAGGTAAACCAGTCCGTAATCGGGGAGCGTGCGGCCACGATGCCACTGAAAGGGCGAATCTTTTTCCTGCACCTGATAGCGCGCATGCGGCGGCACGAAGCGGCAACCGGCGCCCAGGACCACGAAATCCCAGACCCGATCCCGCGGGGTGGGCAGAAAGTCAAAACGTCGGCTGGTGGCCAATTTCTTCATCATGATGGTCAAATCCGCCATTGGATCGGACTTGAATATCCGGTATCTACTGGCATTGGCGATCCGGGAGGAACGGAATCCGTGGAGGCCGAAACCTCCATGACCGGATTGTACAATTCCGCCGCTTTCGCGGTCAATAAACAAGGAGATCGGGCAATGCATCTGGCGACATGGGATTGGCTGATCATCGGGCTGTATGCGGCGGGGGTGATTGCCATCGGTCTGCGGGCCGGACGGCGAGCGCACAGCAGCGAAAGCTACTTTCTGGCCGGGCGGTCGCTGCGCTGGCCGTTCATCGGGGCCTCGCTGTACGCGGCCAACATCTCCACCGAGCATTTCGTGGGTCTGGCCGGAACCGCCTACCTCACCGGCATGGCCATCGGCAGCTACGAATGGATCGCCGTCTTCTGCCTGATCCCGCTGATTGTGCTGTTTCTGCCGTTTTACATCAAAAACCAGATCTACACCGTCCCGGAATTCCTGGAGCGGCGATTCGGTCCCAGCGTGCGGCTGATGTTCTCCGGGTTCATGATCGCCCTGTCGGTGGTGGCGAAGGTGGCCATCTCTCTGTGGGCGGCGGCGATCGTCTTTTCCGACGTGCTGGGCTGGGACCGCTTGACGGTGATCTGGGTCGTCGGGCTGATCACGGCGTGTACACCATGAAGGGGGGCTTGGCCGCCGTCGTGTACACCGATGCGATCCAGACGGTCGTGCTGCTGATTGCGGCGGTGCTGCTGACGGGGATCGGGTTGCACCACGTCGGCGGCTTTGCCGGATTGCACGCGAAGATCGATCCGGCGATGTTCTCCATGGTGCGGCCGGCGACCGATCCCAACCTGCCCTGGCCGGGCGTCTTCATCGGGGTCTTTTTTGTCGGCAGTTTCTACTTTTCCATGGACCAGGTGCTGGTGCAGCGGGTGTTTGCGGCCAAAAACTTGAACGAGGGGCGGCTGGGCGCGGTGTTCTGCGCGTTCCTCAAGACGCTCAATCCGCTGATCCTGGTGCTGCCGGGGATCATCGCCAAGGCGCTGTATCCGAATCTGGCGCACAACGACGATGCGTATCCGACGCTCTTGCGGGAGCTGATGCCCACGGGGCTGCTGGGGTTGACGATCGCCGGGCTGACGGCGGCGCTGATGGGGCACTTGAGCGCCACCTACAACTCGATAGCCACGCTCTTCACGCGGGATTTTTACCTGAAGATCAATCCCAATGCCTCGCAGGGCCGGCAGATTCTGGTCGGCCGCATCGCCGTGCTGGTGGTGTTCGTGATGGGGGCGTTCTGGGCGCCGATCATCGGCGGGTACAACTCGCTGTTCATTTACCTTCAAAACGTCTCGGCGTATCTGATGATGCCCTTCGCCTGCATCTTTTTCTTCGCGGTGCTGTGGAAGCGGGTGAACACGCCGGGGGTGCTGGCGTGCATGGTCAGCGCCGCCGTTCTCTGTCCGCTGCTGATGTACAACAACCAGCTTCCGCCTGATCGGCAGTGGTTCGCGTTTCTCAACACGCCTTTGCTGACCCCCTGGCTGCACCGGGCGATGGTGGTGACGTTGGTTTGCGTCATTCTGCTGGTGGCGGTCACGCTGCTGACGTCACCCCCGCCGGCGGAGAAGCTCAAGGGCACGACGGTGGACTGGACGCTGTTCCGCTTACCGGAAGAACCCCAGCCGGCCCTGGCCGGTTCGGTCCCCTGGACCAGAAGCTATCGCACCTGGTTGGCCGTGGTCTGCCTGGGCACAAGCGTCGCCTGGTATCTGATGCGATAATCCTCTTTACTTACAACCTATTGGAGACACGATGACCTCGAAGGAACGGGTTTGGGCGGCGTTGAATTTTCAGGAAACCGATCGGCCGCCGGTTTCCGCCAGCTATGTGCCGGAGATCGCCGAACGCTTGCGAGGCGCACCGGCATCACGGAAATGGATTTGGGCGCGGCCTTGGGCAACGATCTGATCAAGGACTGCGTCGGCTTTGAGATGAGCTATTACGGCCGGCCCAAGCCCGAATACACCGACAAGTGGGGCGTCCGCTGGCGCTACGCCAGCAACGCCAGCGGCGAGTACACGGAGATCATCGATCATCCCCTGGCCGGGGACATGGACAAGCTGGAGGGCTACCGGATTCCCGATCCCGCCGAGCCGTCGCAGTACGAGAATTTCCGGCAACTCAAGCAGCGCTACGGCAAGGACAAGTGGCTGATCGGCTCCTGCCAGTGCAGCGTCTTTGAGGCCGCCTGGTACCTGCGGGGCTTGCAGCAGACGATGGAAGACCTGCTGCTGGAGCCGGAGTATGTGCATCGGCTGATGGACAAGGTGATGCAGTATCCCCTGACGGCGGCCCGCATCTATGCCGAGCTGGGAGCGGACATGATCTGGGTGGGGGACGATCTGGCCTCGCAGTTGGGGATGATGTTCTCGGTGGAGGCCTGGCGGGAATTCCTCAAGCCGCGGTTTGCCAAAATCTTCGCCGAACCCAAGAAGATCAACCCCGACATCAAGGTGGCGTACCACAGTTGCGGCAACTGCGCGGCCGTGCTGGATGAAATGGTGGAGATCGGGCTGGATGTGCTGAATCCCTTGCAGCCGATGGCCATCGATCCGTTTGCCATCAAGAAGCGCTATGGCAAGCGGCTGGCGCTGTTCGGCGGCTTGTGCGTGCAGCGGACCTTGCCCCACGGTCCGATTGACGCCATCCGTTCGGCGGTGCGGCGGCTGAAGAGCGAATGCGGCGCCGGCGGGGGTTACATTCTCTCCCCGGCCCACCACATCCAGGCCGACACGCCGGTGGAACACATTCTGGCTTATTATGAGGAGGCCCTTAAGCCGATCCGATGAGTTCTGGTTAGGCGTAACCGGCTTGCAATTCGTCCTGATTGCGGAGTATAAGCATTCGGCGGGCCATGGTTTCCAAAACCTCCATTTCCGGGATTCTGCTGCTGTTGGCGGCGATCCTGCACGCCGGGTCGGCGCCGGTCACGCAGGTCCGACCGCTGACCGACAAGTACGCGGTTCGAAGCTGGAGCGTGATTCAGGGATTGCCGGGAAATGAGGTGCGGGGACTGGCCTTCGGACCGGACGGATTTTTGTGGATCCTCACACCGCATCGGCTGTGCCGATTCGACGGGGTGCAGTTCGACAGCCCGCTCTCCGAACCGGCGGTCAGGACCGCGGCCGGGGAATTTCGCGGGCTGGGCTTCGATCGCCGGGGAGTTCTCTGGATCTACGGGGCCGGTGGGGCATGGTTCCACGGGCCGGCGGGATGGGAGACAATCGTTGGGGATTCCCAAAATTCGCCGCTGGGGCATGACATCCGCAAAGCAATGCAGTCGGCGGACGGGACCGTATGGCTTCTGGCATCCCGCGGGTTATACGCCTGGAAGGATTTTCGGCTTCAATCGTACCCTTGTCCTTCAAGCGTGCCCGCCACCGCACGCCTGTCCGACCTGGCGATCGATGCCCGAGGGGAGATCTGGCTGGCGGCGACCGATCGCGTGCTGCGTTTCGATGCCGGTCAATATCAGCAATCTCCTTTGCCGAAGGATTTGACGATCCCCAGAGTTCCCGGATTCTGGTTCATCCATCGCGGTCATTCCGGGCGAATCTGGACGGCGACCCGCGAAGGTTTGATCTTCTGGCAAGATCAGGCATGGCATTTGGTCCCGACTCCGCCGCATTCCTCCACATTCGAAATGCCGGGGGAATTGCTGGAAGCCGCCGATGGCGGATTGTGGATCGCATCCGATATCGGCCTGTACCGCTACCAGCAGGGACAGTGGTGGACCTTGAGTCAGAATGAAGTGGAGTTCCCCATGATATGCCGGGCGATTGCCTCCGACCCGGCGGGGAATATCTGGGTGGGGACCGAGGGCGGGTTGGTGCGTTTGTCGCCTCGGTTGGTTCAAGCTGTCGCCACCACTCCCGCCGAGATCGGCAATCGTCGGGTTACCGCGGTGACGATCCTGGAGAACAGGGAGTTGCTGGCGGGCTTCACCGGGCCTTATCTGATGGGGGGTGGCGCGGACGGCCTTCGATCTCTCCCGGAAGCCCGCCTGATTCCCAATCTGACCGCCTCGGCGCTCTGGAAGGATGCCAAAGGCTACGTATGGGCCGGCTCGCAGGGATCCCTGCTGTGGCGATTAAAAGACGGTGAACGAATCGCCCTGGCGAATTTCGGGGGACTCCTTCGCGACAAGGGAACACGCACCCAAACGATGCGCCAGGCGACCGACGGCGCCTTTTGGGTGGGGACCAACGACGGGCTGATGAAGTGCGTGAATCCTTTCACCAAACCGTCGCTTCGGACGGACAAAGCCGACAACGGACCGCAATCCGTCGTCACCGCCTTGCACGAGGATCGTGATGGCGGCCTGTGGATCGGCTACGAATCCGAAGGACTGGCCCGCCGCGCCAGACGGGAAATTCCAACTGTTTCACGAATCGGACGGGCTGCCCGGTCCGGGTGTCTATGCCATCTGGAAAGACGCCGAGGGCGTGCTCTGGCTGGGCGGGCGATGGGGCTTGGCCCGCTGGGAAGGGAACCAACATTGGGTCGTGCCGGCCGACAGCGGCTTCGGCGGGCTTCCGGTGACGCAGATCGTCGAGGATGAACAGAAGCGGCTGTGGCTGGGCACGCCCGAGGGAATCTGGCGGCTAAGCCGGCAAGAGCTGGCGGAATTGGCGGCGGGCAAACGGAAACGCCTGCATGCCTGCCGGCTGGGGATGGACGAGGGAATGCCCTCCGGCCAATGCACCGGCAGCTTCAACTACGTCGGGACCGCTCCGCCGAAGGACCGGCTGTACTTCGGGACGGCGGGGGGGCTGGCGAGCTTCGAACCGCAGGCCATTCCCCCCGCCGGGCCGCCACCGGAGCTGCGGTTGCAATCGGTGAGTGTTGCCGGCCGGGAAGTCTGGCGAGCGCCGACCTTCGGTGCGACCGGCGCGGCGATTCCCGCGGAGTTGACGCTGGCGCCCGGATCGCGGCAGGTGCGGATCGCCTTCACCGGCTTTCATTACACCGCGCCGGAGCATTTGCGATTCAGCTATTGCCTCGGCGGGGGGCGATGGAGCATGCCCTCCTCCACTCGCACCGCCTTATTTGAGTACCTGCCGGCCGGGCGGCATGAATTGCGGGTAGTCGCCTGTTCCGCCGACGGGGCATGGAATGAGAGCGGGATTTCACTGGTGCTGAACGTCCGGCCGTGGTTCTGGCAAACCCCGTGGTTTTTCGGACTGGTTGTGCTGGGATTTGCCGCCGCGGCGGGGCTGACCACCCGGACCATCACCCGCCGCCGATGGAAGGCCCGCGTGGAAAAGTTGAAACAGACCGAGGCGGTTCAGAAAGAGCGGGCGCGGATCGCCCGCGATATCCACGACGACCTGGGCGCCGGTCTGACGCAGGTCATCGCCCTCAGCGAGTTGGCTCAGGTGAGCCTGGATGATCCCCTACGCCACCGTGAACACCTGGAACAGATTTTCCAGGAAGGCCGCGGCATGGTCCGTTCACTGGACGAAATCGTCTGGGCAATCAATCCCGCCAACGATCAGACCGAAAACTTCATCGCCTACCTCGGCAGTTTTGCCGAGCGGTTTTTGCGGCTGGCGGGCCTTCGCTGCCGGTTGAATTTGCCGGTCAACCCTCCTTCCCGCACGTACAGTTCCGCCCTCCGGCATAACGTGTTCCTCGCCGTCAAGGAGGCGATGAATAACGCCGTCCGCCATGCCCAGGCGTCGGAAGTCCTGTTGAGAATCCGGATTTCGGACGACGAACTGGAAGTCGCCGTCGAAGACAATGGCCGCGGTCTGCCGGAGCCGACGGCTTCGACCGCAAGCGGAACATCCGTCGGGCAGGACGGGCTGGTGAGCATGGACCAGCGGTTGCGTGAGATCGGCGGTCGCCTGGAATGGCACAGCCGTCCCGGCCAGGGCACGCGATTGACGATGCGCGTTCCCCTGCAAGACGCGGAAACGTAAACAACCATCAGGAGTTGAACATGTCCATCACGGTGGCTGTTGTGGATGACGACCCGCGGGCGCGAAAAAACGTTCGTGAGTTTCTCAAGCAGGATCCCCGCTTCAGCTTCGTCGGCGAGTGCTCCGACGGCGAAGAAGCCGTCCGGGAGCTTCCCCGCCTGCGCCCGCAGGTGGTGCTGATGGACGTCCGCATGCCCGGCATGAGCGGCGTGGACTGCGTCCGGCAACTCGCCCCCCGCATGCCCGGAACCCAATTCCTCATGCTGACGGTCTACGAAGACACGGAATACATCTTCGATGCCCTGGCCAGCGGCGCCCACGGCTATCTGCTCAAGGGATACCGGGCCGCGGAACTGCTGGCGGCAATCCGCGACGTGCAAGGCGGCGGCTCTCCCATCACCGGCACCATCGCCCGCAAGATCGTTCAATCCTTCCGCAGACCCGCCCATTCCCCCGCCACCGAACTGACCGACCGCGAGGCCGAGGTGCTCGATTACCTTTCGCAAGGCTTCAGCTATAAAGAAATCGCCGATAAAATGTGCGTCAGCTATCACACCGTCGATTCCCACATCCGGCATATTTACGAAAAACTGCACGTCCGCTCCCGATCGCAAGCCATCGCCAAGTACCGCGGCGATCAGCGAACCGCCCATCTGTGATGCCGGGGGGAAGACCGAATCCGCCGGATAACCTCTTGCCCCGCCTTTTTTTAAATTTTATCCCGAATTTTCGGGATAGGGTAAGCTTTTGTGCATGGTATATCCGCTGCCCGGCTATGGGCGTCAATCAAGGAAAATCACGCAAAATCGGCTGCGCATCAGGCCTGTTCGGCTTGACCGCCCGTGAGGTCGAAACCCTGGACTATTTGGCCCAGGGGTTAATCTACAAAGAGATTGCCGAAAAAATGGGCGTCAGCTACCACACCGTTGATACGCATCTGCGGCATATTTATCGCAAGCTTGGCGCAAGTCGCGCATGCAAGCGGTGGCGAAATATCGGGATGAACAAAGAAAAATTTCAAATATCCCGAAAACTCGTGATACCGCGACGGATTATTAGAGCTAACTTGTAAGCAGGCTTTGCGGTGTGCAAGGCTCTTGGGCGTTGGATTGGAGATGAGAAACCATTTCTTCTTCGGAGGCGGTATGATTCGCAAGTCGAATAGTCGGAAGGGCAACAAGCGGGGTCAACTGCTGCTGGCGGCAGCGGCGGGCGTCAGTGTGCTGGGGCTGATTCACTCGGCCCAGGCAGCGACGTACACCTGGGACGCCGACACCGGTACGACCGGAGCGCAAGACGGCGCCGGAACGTGGAACACCACCAACACCAACTGGTGGAACGGCTCGGATGTGGCTTGGCCCGGGACTGCCAGCAACACCGCCCTCTTCGGCGTCGGCGGAACCCCCGGAACCGTCACCGTC
Organism: uncultured Phycisphaerales bacterium; assembly: GCA_963841305.1. Lineage (GTDB taxonomy): Bacteria > Planctomycetota > Phycisphaerae > Tepidisphaerales > Tepidisphaeraceae > CAWJBR01. The sequence continues at coordinate 2,468,080 of CAWJBR010000002.1, forward strand.
TCCGGGACGGCCAACGTCAACAGTGGTTCTCTCACCTTCGCGGGCGGCTACACCCTTTCCGGTGGCTCCATCACCAATATTAGTGCCATTACCGTCAACAGCGGTGTCGGTGCCGTGACGATCGGCTCTGACATGACATCGAATACCGCCACCAATCTTACCATTACGAACAACTCCACGAACCTGTTGACCATCAACGGGAACACTGCTATCAATGCCACCACCAGCCTCAAATTACAAGGACCCATAACAATCAACGGCAACATCAGCGGCACTGGTAAGGCATTAGACGCTAAGACGAACCCCAGCACGATTACCCTTGCCGGCAACAACACCTACTCGGCGCGACATCCTTTAGCGGCACGCTGTCCGTTGGTTCACTCAACTACATTGACTCCGGGACATGGGCTCACCACGCCGACGGGTACAGCAACCTCGGCGCGCCGACAACCGCCGTCAACGGCGTTATCACGATGGGGAACCTAAACAGCGGGAGTGCAACTCTGGTGTACACCGGCGCTGGCGAGACCACCGACCGCCAAATCAAGAACAACACCAACAACGCCGCCGCCAAGGTCACGATTGACCAATCCGGCTCGGGACTCTTGAAATTCACGAGCGATTATACCTACTCGGGAACCACTACAACTGGTAATGCCCTTGTCTTGCAGGGATCGACTTCCGGCACCGGCGAGTTTGCCGGGGCGATCGTTGACACCGGCTCATACAAGGCCAACGTCACCAAGGCCGGCACCGGCCTGTGGACCCTCTCCGGCAGCAACACCTACACCGGCACGACCACGATCAACGGCGGCATGCTCCAATTCGCCAAGGCGGCCTCGCTCTACGGCGGCACCACGAGCAGTTGGACCAAGACCAACATCATCGTCGCCAGCGGCGGCACGCTGGGTCTGAACGTCGGCGGGACCAATGAATTCACCACCGGCAACGTGACCACGCTGCTGTCCAACTTGGGCGGAACCGCTACCACCACCACCGGCCTGAAAGCCGGCTCGACCATCGCCTTCGACACCACCAACGCCTCCGGCAACGTCACCCTCGGCGACACCATCGCCAACACCACCGGCGCCGCCGGCGGATCGGTGGGCGTGACCAAGCTGGGCAGCGGCAATCTCAAACTTTCCGCCAGCCAAACCTACACCGGCGCCACCAACATCAACGCCGGCACCCTCAGCGTCAACGGCTCCCTGGCCAGCGCCAACGTCTACGTCAACAACTCCGGCACCCTCGGCGGCACCGGCACCCTCAACGGCGCCGTCAGCGTCGCCTCCGGCGGCCACCTGGCCCCCGGCAACTCCATCGGCACCCAAACCCAGGCCAGCCTCACCCTCGCCAGCGGCTCGATCCTCGACTTCCAGTTCGGCACCGCCGGCACCCAGGCCAGCCCCGGCAACAGCGACCGCATCGCCGTCACCGGCGCCCTGACGTTGCCCACCAACGCCAGCGGCATCACCCTCAATGTCATCGACAACCTCAACGATGCCGGCAAAGGCAACATCGACAAGGGCGTCTACAGCCTCTTTACCTACGGCAGCCTCGTCGGCGGCAACACCGACTTCAACAGCACCTTCGCCATCGGCACCACCCCCACCAACTTCGGCACCACCGCCGAAACCGGCAACAAGAAGTACGTCTTCTCCAACACCGGCTTGAGCGGCGGCACGATCTTCCTGACCATCAGCGACAACTCCTCCCTCGCCGCCACCACCTACACCCTGGCCGCCAGCGCCGACAAGAGCCGCATCCTCACCGGCCAGACCGCCACCGTCACCGCCGCCATCAACAACACCGGCACCCTGGGCAGCAACGACGCCCTGAAGTACTCCGGCCTGAACCTCAGCGGCGGCGGCGGCTCCTTCAGCGGCGCCGGCCTGCCCAAGTCCAACGGCTCCCTGGGCGGCGGCTCCAACGACTCCGGCTCCCTGACCTTCACCGGCGGCTCCATCGGTCTGCAAACCATCAACGCCACCGTCGCCTCGGCTACCAACGCCACCCTGGGCGGCAACGCCACCAAGACCGGCGACACCGCCGTGCAGATTGCCGTGCTGGACAAGCGGCAGATCAGCGCCCAGGACGTGGTTCTGGGTCGGGTGATGGCCGGACGCAACCTCAACACCCTGGCGGCCCAGAGCGTGACGCTGAACAGCCAGGCCGGCGACCACAACAGCCTGACGGACGTACAGGTGAACAACGGCCACGGCGGGTCGGTGACCTTCACCGATGCCACCGCCAGCAAGAGCCTCTCGGGCGTCACCGGCCAGAACGCCACCGTCGCCACCAGCGGCACCTTCGCCAGCCTGAACGTGAACACTCTGGAAAGCGGCCTGGGCGACACCTACAACAACGTCGCCGTCGGCTATACCGCCTCGGTCTTCAACCCCATCGAGATGATCGCCAACAACAGCACCGGCGGGTACAACGCCTTCAACAGCGGCAGCAACACGGTGCAGGTCAGCGGCTCCAACGGCAACTACGTTTTCGCCACCGCCACCCACACCGGCGGAACCAACCAGGCGTACGTCAACGTGCAGACGCCAAGCGACTTTACCGCCCCCGAATATGTGCTGCTGGCCTTGAACGGGGTGTCGGGCCTGAGCCAGACCCTCGCGGTGGATGTGGCCAACGCCATCAACGCCGCGGGCCTCAGCGGCGTCCACGCCACCTACAACGGCGAAGACCTGGCGACCAACAAGATGCTGGCCGACTGGTCCGGCTACAGCGCCTACAAAGGCACGGACATCGGCGACTTCGACGTGCTGGTGAAGTTCGACAGCTACAGCGCCGCCAACGGCGTCCTGGCCTTCGACTTCAGCCAGATCGACGGCGGAGCCGCCTCCGTCTCGGCCATCGGCGTGGTGCCGGAACCCACGAGCCTGGGCCTGATGGCCCTGCCGGCCCTGGGCCTGTTGGCCCGCCGCCGCCGCACGATGAAGAAAGCCTGATGAGATTGGCAATTTGCAATTTGCGATTTGCAATTGAAAACCAGGCGACTGCATTCAATTGCAAATTGGCAATTGCAAATTGCAAATCTCCCCCGATTCCATAGCTGTCCGTCGGAATGCCCTCCTCCGGCGGACGCCTCCGACCCCCGGCCAGGACGCCCTCCCCTGGCCGGGGGTTCTTCAAGAGAAGTCGGAATGATGAATTATGAATGATGAAGGAGGAAGAAAACCAGCTATTAAAACTGCTCTTCTTTCCTCCTTCATCGTTCATCATTCATAATTCATCATTCTCTTCCGGACGAAGGGGAAAGAAAAAAAAACTTCAACATCGAGCGAACGTGTGTGTATTAGTTAAGTGAATGTAGTGATAACAATGGTGAACCCATGACGCACTCCACACCAGGCACAATCCCCAATCCGTCTTCCGCCGCTCAATTGCAAATTGCCAATCGCAAATTGCAAATCCCCAAGGGTTTTACCTTGTCCGAACTGCTGGTGGTCATCGCCATCATTGCGGTGCTGATTTCGCTGCTGCTGCCGACGGTGAGCAATGTGCGACAGGCGGCCCAGACGGTGCAGTGCGCATGCCCTCCTGCGACAGATGGGCCAGGTCAATCTGGCCTATGCCGTCGATAATAATCGCTGGTGCATTCCGTATTGGAGCAGTTACGGCCAATGGCCTGCCCATCCCGCGTGGGCTGACGGCTTGGGATTCACGCGAGGACAGTGGCCTGTGAAACTTCTGTGTTCGGCAGCCCTGTACCAGAACGATCCCACCACATCCTATGGGATGACCCGATTGAGTGGAACGTCGTCTGTTAGATTCAACCACTCCGGTTGGCAAGCGCATTTTCTGTCTCGGATGAAGTCTCCATCCAGGAAGCTGTTTATGGGGGATGTAAAAGATGGCGGACAGATTCTCTCCATGCAGTATGGCACGGTCTTCTGGTGGAATTCTTACAGCGGCGACGGGCGTGGGTACAGCTATGGTTTTGACATCTCCTTGCGGCACAACTTGGGCTGCAACATCCTGTTTTGTGATTGGCATGTGGAACGCGTGCCCGGCAATTTGGTCGCGGGCGTTGACTGCAATCCCTACGATTGACTTTCCCCGTTTACATCAACAGGATTTCCACAACCAAAGCGGATCGTGAGCATGGTTTTCACGCTTGCAAACCGAGGAATCCGGATGGATTTTTGGCGGCGGTGTTTGTTGTTGGGTGTTGTGTTGGGCGTGGCGGCGCTGGCCGGGGCGGCGTCGGCCGCGACGGTCACGGCGGAAATCGACGCGGCGGCGCAGGCGAAGGACCAGCACGGGACGCTGGCTTTCGCGGCCGAGGAACTGAAACAACTGGGCGGGAAAACGGCGGGAAGCGAACCCCTCGTCTTCCGCCTGGCGGTGGATGAATCCCTGCCGCCGTTCGCCTTTTCCATTCAGCGTGACGGCGGGACGATCCGCCTGGCCGGGCACACGCCCGCCGAGACGCTGGCGGCCGGGTACACCGCCCTGGAGCAGATGGGCTACCGCTTCGACGCGCTGGGGCCGATCGTTCCGTCGAAGCTGGACGCGGCGAAGGTCTCCGGCGACAAGCAAGTCATCACTCCGGCCATCCAGCGCCGCGGCGTGCGCCAGCACATGAACTTCGCCGACGATCTGTCGGCCTACCCGCTGAACGAGGCCAAGGCCTACATCCACAACCTGGCGCGGCAGCGTTACAACTGGATCACCTTCCACAGCTATCCGGGGCAGTGGAACCGCACTCGCTACAACCGCGTCAGCGGTGGCGGGCCGTGGAAGAAGATCACCGCCAAGCACTACAAGGACAACGATTACGTCAAGGGCTGCCTGTTCTACGGGGACCATTTTGCCATCCCCGATCTGGACCCGGTGCGCAAGACGATCCGCTTCAACAAGAGCATCTTCTGCATCCCGGAGCTGGAGCCGCTGTACTTTGAAGGCGCGGCCCGCGAGGCGTTCTTGACCCATTGGCTGCGCGAGCTGATGAGCGAGTGCAAGCGGTGCGGGCTGGGCGTGCAGTTCTCCACCGAGCCGCAGTTCTTCGATGAACTGGAGAATGAAAAGATCCTCACCTTCATCCTGGAGGACTACCCGCAGATCGACGTGCTGGAGATCATCAGCCACGAAGGCGGCGGGCGGGTGCGGGGGGACTTCGAGCCTTGGTTCGCCCGGCAGAAGGCGTTCATGGATGACGTGCTGGGGATGAAGGACGGGGCGGCGGCCGACAAAAAATATCCCTGGAAGAAAACCGACGAGATTGCCGGACAGACGCGGGATCTGGCCATGGCGTTCCGGGCGGTGCGCCATCTCCAGGCCAAAGGCTGGGACAAACAGCACCAGGTGCAACTGGCGGTGGGCAACTACGCGCTGGAAGAGAAGATGGTGCGGGCGGTAGTCAAGTTCGCCGAGGAGTACCTGCCCAAAGACGTCTGGTACACGCTGATGCCCGGACACTCCTCGCGCGTGGTGGCGGATAACTTTGTTGCCAGCCAGATGAGCGAGCAACTGCTGGCGCGGACGGTGCTGTATAGCTGGCTGGAGTTCGACGGATATATGTGTTTGCAGCAGTTCGCCTGCTCCGGTTTCATCAAGGCGCTGGATCAGGCCCGCCAGATCAACGGCGGCAAGCCCATGCACGGCCTGGTGGCCAACCACTGGCGGACGGGTGAGAACTTTATGTCGCTGCGTTGTCTGGACGAATTGAGTTTCAATTCGGGACTGACCCAGAAAAGTTACGTGGACAGTTTTGCCAAGGCGGCAGGAATCACCGACGCGGCGGCCTTTGAGAAGGCGATGAGCGAGATCGACGAGTTGAGTGATTTGCGGGCGATCAACGGGAACATCGGTTTCAACATTGGCTGGCAGATCGATCCCAAGACCCGCGGGGTGGGCGGGCTGTGGTGGTGGAGCAAGGACCGCAACCAGAAGGCCGCCGACCGCTTCGCGGCGGTGGTGGAAAGCCTCAAGAAGTTGAAGGCGGGCGTGGCCGACGAGCAGTACGCCCGGCGGTTGGCGCTGCTGGCCAACCGCAGCGAGGCGGCGTTTTGCCATCTGAAGGCGATCCGCACGCTGCAGGAGACCAACGCCTATTTCGATTACGCAAAGAAGCGGATGCCGGAGAATCTGTCGGCGGAGGCGAAGGCGAGGATCGTGTCGATCTGCAACGAGGCCCAGCCGTACCTGGACCGCTACCTGCAATGCCTGGCGGAGATGCCGGTGGACCGCAGCGTCGAAGGGTTCATGCTCTATTACTACCGCGGGCCATGGCTGCTGGGGCACAACATGCGAGCCTTGTATGGCGGGGTGGGCGATTTTGTGCCGGATGCGTGGAACTGGTCGGAATTCGTTCCGCTGCCGTTGAGCGCCAAGGAGCGGGACAATGGCATCGAGGCCGACAAGGTGAAGAAATGAGCGGGCGTGCGGGACGCTCGACCGCAGGGAAAGGACGTTTGACCATGAAACATCGTTTGCGGCTGGGGGCGGTGCTTGGAGTTTGGCTTTGGGGCGGGATGGCGTTGGCCGGGTCGCTGGAAAACGACTTTGTCAGCCCGCCGCAGTCGGTGAGGCCCTGGGCCACGTTCTACACCCCCAACGGCTACCTTTCCCCGGCGCACCTGCCCCAGGACGTGGAAGCGATGAGCCGCAGCGGGCTGGGCGGCTTTCTGCACATGCAGTACATCAGCCCGGTGAAGACGCCGCTGGTGGACAACATCCTCTCCAAGCCCTGGATGGACGCCTACGGGGTGCTCTTGCGCGAGGCCCACGCCCGCGGCATGGGCGTCGGCTCCAGCCTCTCGGAAGGCAACGGCACCGGCGGGCACTGGATCACCGAACCGTACGCGGCCAAGAAGCTGGTCTGGACCGAAACCCAGGTGGACGGCCCGGCCAGCGCTTCCCTGGTATTGCCGGCGGTGGGGCCGGAAATGAGCGTGTGGACCAGTTGGTGGACGATGTATGCCAAGCCGACGCTCTACCGGGATGTGGCGGTGGTGGCGTTCCGCGAGGCGGACCACGCGCCGCTGCGCCCGGATTTTATCCAGGCCAGCTCGGCCAACGAGGGCTACTGCCACGAGCGCGATTGGCCGGAGGAAGACACCGCCGACGCCGATCCGAACACGTACTGGCGATCGGGGCAGATGGAGAAGGCGAAACAGGCGGACGGCCGGGAATGGGTGCAACACTCCTACCGTGAGCCGCTGAGCGCTTGCGGGGCGCTGGTTGTCGGCGGACCGGAAGGCGGGCCGTGGCCATGCCGGCTGGAGGCCTCGGAGGACGAAAAAACGTTCAAGCCGCTGGCCGCCTTCACGCTGAACAAAGGGGAACGCAAGCGGGTGGAATTTGCCGGGACGACGGCGAAGCACTTTCGCCTGGTGATGATCCCGCCGCAAGGCGGCGAAGCCCGGTTGGCCGAGCTGTGCCTGTTGCGCCAGGGCGATGTGGCGAATTTGCGGGCGGGCACCAAGTGGTGGATGTTCAAGTCGGCCAACCGCGGCTTCTGGGACTATCCCAAGCAGGGGCCGGCGGCCTTGGAGGAGGAATACCCGGCGGACGGGTTCGCCGCCGATCTGAAATCCGGCGAGGTCATCGACCTGACCGACAAGATGGCCGCCGACGGCAAACTCGCCTGGACCGTGCCGCCGGGGCGCTGGACGATCCTGCGCTTCGGCTACAACACCGAGGGGATGGTCTCGCGAAGCTGGGTCCCTTCGTTGAAGCGGAAGGTGAAGGAAATGCCTTACGAGGCGGATGTGCTCAATCCCCGCGTGGCCGAATATTCCTTCAATACCTGCGCCAAGCCGATCATCGACCTGGCCCGGCGGGAGACGGGCAAGCCGCCGGCCTACTTCCACATCGACAGTTGGGAACTGGGCGCCAGTTGCGCGGGCCAGGAGCCGACGTGGACCGATGAGTTCCGCCGGCAGTTCCAGGCCAAACGCGGCTACGACCTGCTGAGATATCTGCCGGTGCTGGCGCGGCGGGTGGTGGACAGCCGGGAGACGTCCAACCGCTTCCTGTGGGACTACCGCCGGACCATCGCCGACCTGATCGCCGACTTCTACGGCCGACTTCAGGAGCTGTGCGAGGCCAATGGCACGCAGATGTGCGCCCAGTCGGCCTACGGCACGTACCCGTTCCCGCACATGGACGGGCTGATGAGCGGCGGGCGCGTGGGGCTGCCCAAAGGGGAATTCTGGTGCATCCAGGGCAACTACCACAACAACCACGTCTGCGATTACATGCGCAATGCCGCCTCGGCGGGCCGGGTGTACGGCCACCGGCTGCTCAGCGCCGAATCGCTGACCGGCCTGGGCACCCACACCAAGGCGCCGCTGGATTCGTTCATGGGTGAATCCTACGGCTACAAGACCTTCACCGACACGGCGATGGTCAACGGGTTGAACGACTTTTGCCTGTTTTTCTTCCAGCATCAATGGAGCGATGCGCCCTTGCAGACGGAAGACCCGTGGACGATTCTGGATCGCCACTCGACCTGGCTGGAGCAGTCGCACGCCTGGTTCACCTGCATTGCCCGCTGCCAGTCGCTGCTGCGGCGGGGCTGGCCGGTGGTGGACGCGGCGTACTTCACCGCCGAAGGCTCGTGCGGCTTCGTCAAGGGCCGGGATTTCATCCGCCCGGCGCTGGCGGCCGGCTACGAGTACGACGGGATCAACGCCGAGGTGCTGCTGACGCGGGCGAAGGTGCGGGACGGGCGGATCGAACTGCCCGGCGATCCCAAGGGCACCTGGGAAAACGGCACGGGCATGAGCTACGCCCTGCTGGTGTTCCCCGACGATTTGCGGGCGATGTCGCCGGGGCTGCTGGCCAAGGTCAAGGAATTGATCGAGGCCGGGGCGACGGTGCTGTGCCCCAAACCCGTTTGCGCCCAGGGCCTGGGCGAATTGACGGGCAACGACCGGCGAACGCGGGAGCTGGCCGAGGCGATGTGGGGAACGGAAGCGGCGGCCGGCGGCGAGCGGCAACTGGGCAAGGGCCGGCTGGCGTGGGGCCAGACGCCCGAGCAGGTGCTCAAGGCCGGCAACGTGCCGGAGGACGTGGAGCTGCGCGAGCTGGCCAAGGGGGCCAAGGTCCGCTGGTGTCATCGCCGCGACGGGCAAGCCGACATGTACTTCCTGGTGAACTCCAGTCCCGTGGAGCAGGCGTTCACGGGCGTGTTCCGCGTGGCGGATCGGCAGCCGGAGTTGTTCGACCCGGTGAGCGGGGCCATCCGCCCGCTGCCGCAGTTCACCAAAGCGGGCCGGCGCACGGCCGTGCCGCTGAAACTGGCGCCGTGGCAAAGTTATTTCGTGGTGTTCCAGAAGCAGGGGACGGGGGACAGAGGACAGGGGACGGGGGACAGAGGACAGGGGACGGGGAAGAACTTCCCGGCCCTCCGGCCCGTCGCGGAAATCGGGGGAAGCTGGAGCGTGACGTTTGATCCCAAGTGGGGCGGGCCGGGTCAGGTGACGTTCGCGAAGCTGGAGGATTGGATCAATCGGCCGGAGGAGGGGATTCGCTACTACAGCGGGACGGCCGTCTATCGCAAGAGCTTTGACGCTGCCGGCGTGGCGACAGACCGGCCGATGGTTCTGGATGTGGGGAAGGTCAAGTCGATGGCGCAGGTGACGTTGAACGGCAGGGATCTGGGGGTGATCTGGTGTTATCCGATGCGGCTGGCGGTGCCGGCGGGATTGCTCAAGGCGTCGGGCAACGAGCTGGAGATTCGGGTGGTGAACACCTGGGCGAATCGGATGTACGGCGACGGGCAGGTTGCGCCGGCCAAGCGGGTGCTCAAGCGGGATGGCACGCTGGGAAGCAAGAACATAAAGCTTCAGCCCTCCGGCCTATTGGGCCCGGTGCGGGTGATGGCGGAAGAATAGACCGGGATTTGGAACGGTAAAACCTCAGGAGAAATTCGTCATGAGCGGCAAAAATAGTGTGATTTGGTTTTTGTGCGGGCTGTTGTTTTGCGGTTTCGCCGTCGCCGGGGATAACCTGGAGCGGGACTTTCGCTCCCCGCCGGAGGCCACCAAGCCGCGGTGCTATTGGTATTGGTTGAATGCAAAATACTCCAAGGAGGGAATCACCAGGGACTTGGAGGCGATGCGTCGCGCCGGGATCGGGGAAGCCTACATCGGCACGGTCGGCAGTTCCGGCAAAGGCGGCGTGAAGTACCTTACCGAGGAATGGTGGCAGTATATGGACCACGCCGTCCGGGAAGGCACGCGTCTCGGCGTGGATATTTGCCTGTTCATCTGCCCGGGGGGCTGGAACGCGGCCTGCGGGCCGTGGGTCAAGCCGGAGCAGTCCATGCGCTACATGGCGGTGGACGACGTGCATGTCCGGGGGCCGGGCAAGGTCAAACTCGAATTTCCAAAATTGAAAAAAGATGCCACGCCCATCATGTATCTGGCGTTTCCCGCGCCGGCCGCGGATGACGATGACATCCTGAAGCATGCCCCCAGGATCAGCGGCGACACAAAGACCGGCGTCATCACCTATGAACTGGCCGAACCGTTCACCGCGCAGCCTCATCCTCACGCCCCAGAAAAAAACCGACGTGATCTGCGAACTGGAGGCCTCTTCGGACGGCAGGGAATTCCAGCCCGTCTGCACAGTGCCCGTCAGTCGGAAACTGGTCATGCAGATGACCGCCAAAGGGCCGATTATGCTGGCGCCGGTGTCGGCCGGTTTTCCAGCGGTGACTGCCAAAGTCTTCCGCATCAAATTTTCCAAGCCGTGCGATCCGGTTCAGATCACCCTCTCGGCCGCCGTCCGCATCGACCGCTACATGGAGAAGCGGTTGGCGACGATGTTTGAGGGGTCGCAGCCGCCATTCGATTATTACACCTGGCCGTTGAAAGCGGAGCCGGAGCGACCGGAACTGGTCGTGCGCAAGGAGTCCGTGGTGACGATCCAGCTGAGCGGGGACGCCAACGGACAGCTTGATTGGGAGGCGCCCGCCGGTCCGTGGGTGGTGCAACGCGTCACGGCGGTACCGACCGGTGTGGGCAGTCCCACCGGCCTGGAAGTCGATAAGATGAATCCCGCGGCCGTCAAGGCGCACATCGAGGCGTTTGTCGATAAGCTGATTTCCCGCCTGCCCGCCTCGGAGCGGAGATCCCTCAAGCGTATCATGATCGACAGTTGGGAAGTGGGCTCGCAGAACTGGACGGATGATTTCTTCGCGGATTACCAGTCGCGCTACGGCTACGATCCGCAGCCGTTCCTACCGACCCTCAGCGGCCGGGTCGTGGGCGGGACGGATCAATCCGATCGGTTCCTCTGGGACTTGCGCCGAATGGTCGCCGACCGCATCGACCGGGACTTTATCGGCACGTTGCGTGAGGAAGCCCATCGGCGTGGGCTGAAATTGTGGCTTGAAAACTACGGCCACGGCGCCTTCCCGGCCGAGTTTCTCAGCTATGCGCACTGTACCGACGAAATCGGCGGCGAATTCTGGAATTCTCCTCCCCGCGATCAGCCCAATCTTCCCATCGCCAGCTCGGCCGCCCACATCTACGGGAAAAAAGAAGTCTTCGCGGAGGCCTTCACCTGCGGTGTTCCGTTCCGCTCCACTCCGGCTGGGATCAAGACCATGGGTGACCATGCGTATTCGAGGGGAATCAATCAGTTCGTGTTGCACGTTTACCTGCACCAGCCGGACGAGCGCAAGCCCGGTGTCTACGCCTTCGGCACCGAGTTCTACCGCCACACCCCGTGGTTCGATTACGTCAATCCCTTCATCGACTATCAGCGGCGCTGCACGGTGATGCTCCAGAGGGGCAACCCCGTCGCCGACGTGGCTTATTACATCACCGAGGACGCCCCGAAGATGCATGGGCCGCATGAGCCGGCGCTGCCGGGCGGCTATGACTCCGATTTCATCAACGCCGACGCAATCGAAAACCGCCTCGCCGTCAAAGACGGGCGGTTCGTCCTGCCGGATGGGACCAGCTATAAACTGCTGGTGCTGCCCGCCGGCGAAACGATGCGGCCGGCGGTGCTGAAGAAGATCAAGGAACTGGTGGAGGCAGGCGGGGCGGTGCAATGCGCCACCGCTCCGGTGCGTTCACCCAGCCTGCAGGACTATCCCGCCTGTGACGCGGCGGTGCGGACCATGGCCAAGGGGCTGTGGGGCGGGGGGAAGATCATCACGGAGACGAACCTGACGAACGTCTTGACGCAACTGAAGACCCCGCCCGATGTCGTGGCTCCCAAGGGAATCATCTGGAAGCACCGCCGTGATGGCGAGCGGGAGATTTATTTCCTGGCCAATGAGGCGGCCACCCCCGCCAAGGCCAAAGTCCTCTTCCGGGTGAGCGGCCGCCAGCCGGATCTGTGGGATCCGGTGACGGGCCAGCGTCGGCCCTTGCCGCGGTTCACCGCCGGCGCCGACGGACGCACGGAAATCGAACTGGAGTTTGCGCCCAGCGGCAGTTGTTTTGTGGTGTTCGGGAATCAGTTGGCAGATGGCGGCGGGCAGTTGGCCGCAAGGAACTTCCCGGAATACAAGCCGGTGGTGGAAGTGACCGGGCCGTGGGAGGTGGCGTTCGATCCGCAGTGGTTCTATCCGGACAACGGCACGGGGGGCAAGGTGCGCTTTGAGAAGCTGGAGGACTGGACCACGCGGCCGGAGGAGGCGATCCGGTACTATTCCGGGGTCGCGACGTATCGTAAGACATTTGAGTGCCAACTGCCCGCCGCCAACGGCCAACTGTATTTGGACCTCGGCGTGGTGCATGACCTGGCGCGGGTCCGCCTCAACGGCCAGGAGCTGGGGATCGTGTGGACGGAGCCGTACCGGCTGGCGGTCGGGTCGGCCTTGAAAGCCGGCTCGAACACGCTGGAAATCGAAATCGCCACCCCGTGGATCAACCGCATACGCGGCGATGATACGCTGGAGAAGTCGCAGCGGCGGACATTCCTCATCGAAACGTTTGGCGCGATCAACAAAGGCCGGTCGCCGTTCCCCTCCGGCCTGCTGGGGCCGGTGCGGGTGATGGGGGAAGAATGAGAAAAATGAGGTCGTTGGGATTAAAGGCAGGAACCGGCGAGTATCCGGTGCCGGCGACTGCCTGGAGACGGGCGGCCGAGATCGGTTTGGTAAAAGGAATTAGAGAAAGGGTAGATATGAATCGCAACTGGTTGATCGGCGTGATGGTCGGCTGTTTGCTGAGCGGGATCGGCCAGGCCAAAGCGGCGCGGCAGGAGCTGGACCTTTCCGGCATGGGCTGGAAGGTGTGGCTGGATGAAAAGGCCGAGTGGAAGAAGGATCCCTTTTACTGGCCGAGTGAGGTCAATTTGGAAAAGCTGCCCGTCAATCCCCCGACGGATGGATGGGGCACGTTGGATAAGGTCGGCAAGCCGGCGGTGTTGCCGGGTTGCATTGAGGAGTATTACAGCGGCGGGATCAACACCTGGAAGTACGACGGCGTGAGTTGGTTCTGGCGCGACATGGACGTGCCGGCCGACTGGAAGGGCAAGGTCGTGCGCGTGCTGGTCGAGAAGGCCCGCTTGCGGTGCGAACTTTTTATCAATGGAAAACTGGCCGCCTACGACATCGTGGCGGAGACGCCATTTGAATGCGATGCATCCAAATTTCTGGAGTACGGTCAAAAGAACCGGATCGCCTTTCGCCTCACCAGCATCGGGGGGAATCGCGGCTGGGGGGGTGGGGGACTGTGGTTGCCCCGCAATCCTTCGATCAAATATCCCAGCCCGCACGCATTTTCCGGCGTGGGGCATGTGAAGCTGACCGCGACCGAGGCGGTGTACGTCCAGGACGTGTTCGTGAAGAACCTGCTGCCGGCCGGGGCGCGCAACGTCGAGGCGCAGGTGACGATTGTCAACCGCGCCGGCACGACGGTGACGCGGGGGGTCCGAATCGAGGTGGCCGACACCGGGAAAACGGTGCTGGCGACGCGGGAAGTGGCCGCGGAACTCAAGCCGGGCGAGAACGTGGTGAAGGTTCCGTTCAGCGTTCCCCAGGCGAAACTGTGGGACATCGGCACTCCGAATCTGCACGACTGCGTGGTGTCGCTGGTGGACAACGGCAAACCCTCGGACGGTTGCACCCAGCGGTTTGGGTTTCGCACCTTCGAGGTGAAGAAGGGTGAATACGGCGGGCACAATTATTACCTGAACGGGAAACGGTTTTGGCTCCAGTCGGCGATCGACTGGGGTTTTTACGCGCACAGCGGATTTTATGCGACGCCCGATGCGGCGCGGCGCAGCGTCGAGGCGGCGAAATCGCTGGGACAGAACGCGATCAGTTTCCACCGCCAGATCGGCGAGCCGGAGGTGATGAAGTGTGCGGACGAGCTCGGACTCTACCTCACTGAGGAACCGGGCGGATGGGACAAGGAACTGGAAAAATGCCGGCGCATGTTCATCCGCGACCGCAACCATCCCAGCCTGTTGCTCTACTGCCTATACAATGAGAGCAATGGATGGGGTCCGGATCGGGAACAGATCTTCATGTTGTTCCGCGACCTGGACAACACCCGGATGATCGTCAACACCAGCGGTTCGGAAAACGGCCCGCTGTTTACCCCGCACATCCGACCCTACGAAAAGGAAATTCGCATCGATTACATCGATTTCCATACCGCCAACAACCGCGGAGCGCGATTCAACGAGACGGACCTCTCCGGCTACGGGATGGACCGGTACATCTCCCGGCATTTCTGGACCTTCCCCGATACGGTCAACTACCTGGGCGAGGTGATCTCCACCACCGGCCCGTGCAATTGGGTCAAGATCGCTCGGCAGTTGCCGAAAGACCGTCCAGCGGGCTACACCGGCTATGACATGAACATCGCCACCGAAAACAACGCCAAGCTGACCAAGGCGTTCAAAGACTGGAACATGGACCAGGCCGGCAGCCGGATCATCACGTCGCCGGAACTCATCAGCGAACAGGCCGCCCGGGGCATGCTCTACATGATGGGCCGCCATGCGCAAACCATCCTGGCCAACGAGACCGCCGACGGCTACGCCATCAACGGCTGGTCCTCCGGTCCGCAGAACGGCGACGGGGACTGGGATTCGGCCATGTGCGACGAGGCCCGCAACCTCAAGGGGCCGGCGGAGGACTTCCGTTACTGGATCCGCCCGGCGCAAATTGCGATCACGCGCACGGCGGGCAAGTATTTCCAGCCCGGCGAGAAGGCCCGTTTCGACGTGTATCTGATCAACGGGGGCGTCATCCCCGCCGGCGAGTACCGGCTGGAACTGACCGCCCGTGACGGCGCGGGGCGACTGACGGGGTGGAAGTGGGAACGGCCATTGAAGGTGCTTGGCGGCGATGCCTACGCGCAGTGCATCCAGGTTGATCGCCCGTTGCGCGGTAGCGAAGGGCCTGGTGTGGAACTGCCCTTGCAGGCCGACTGGCACGCCGGGTTCATCACCGTCGAAGGCCGGCTGTATCAGGGCGACAAGGTGGTGGCCGACGGCAAGGAACAGGTGCTGCTGCGTAACCGGCCGACGTGGAAGGCGGATCTGGCCGGACTGAAAGGCGCCGTCTTGGGCTGGCCGGGGGCGGAAAAGGCGTTGGCGGAAGCCGGATCGTCGGTTCGGCCGATGGCCGATGTCAAAGGGTCGGTCGGTTTCATCGCCGCCGGGGCGTTGCCAGACGAAAAACAGTTGGAAGGACTGCTGCGTCGCGTCAAGGAAGATGGGACGTTGCTGGTGGTGAAGTTCGATCCCGCGTGGGCGGAACTGCTGCACCGCGCCGGAGTGCTTTCGGGACCGGTCAAGGAGTGGGGCGGTAAACAGACCAAGGAATGGCTGGGCAACGGGTGGGGGTATCTGGACCATTTTGTCGGCGATCAGGTTGTGCCGGGCAAGGCCATACTGGGCACTTGCGGCTGGGAAGTGCCAAGCGATCCCGTGGGTTTCTATCCTTTCAGCAGCAAACATCGGCTGACCACCTATGGCGTCTATGTGGCCCGGCCGTGGACCGCCAGCGGTCCGCCCGGCAAGGACGATGCGCTGCCGACGCTGCTGGTGCTCTGTGGCTGTATCGAGTACGGCAAGGGACGAATCCTGCTGACGCCGGGTTACCCGATCGATGAAGAGCAGGCGTTCAACGACCTGCTGTTTTTCAACATGCTGCGCATGGGCTGCGCCGGGCAGTGGTAACGACCAACGGAGCGGACACGAGATAAACCATGGTGAAAAGGAAGTTTTCCATGAACAAACACTATTCCATGACGATGCTGGGGGGATTGCTGCTGGGGTTGATGGCCGTGACGGCGCAGGCGGCGAGGGAAGAAATGGACCTCTCGTCGGCAAATTGGACGGTGTGGCTGGACCGGCAGGCAGCCTGGTCGAATGACGTGCTCTATCCGCCCGGCGAGGCCGACCTGGCGAAGCTGCCTGTCAACGCGCCGTCGGGCGGGTGGGCAGCGCAGTCCGGCGATGCCAAAACCTGCACGCTGCCGGCGTGCGTCGAGTCGCTGTTCAGCGGCGGCGTGCCGACGTGGAGCTATCACGGCGTGAGCTGGTTCATGAGCGAAGTGGAGATTCCGGCCGCCTGGAAAGGCCGCACGGTGCGGCTGCAGGTGGAGCAAGCGCGGCTGCGCTGCGAACTGTACGTCAACGGCAAGTTGGCCGGCTATGACCTGGTGGCAGAGACGCCGTTTGCGTTTGAGGTCTCCAAATTCCTGGAGTACGGGCGGAAGAACCGGATCGCTTTCCGCCTGACCAACCCCGGCGGCACGAAGGACCTGACGGATGCGCCGGTGGCGTGGGGCGTCTATACGTTGCCCAGCGCCAGGGATTATGCGGGTCTGGGCCGGGTGCGGGCAGTGGCGAGCGAGGCGGTTTATATCGAGGACATGTTCGTGAAGAATCTGCCGCCGGCCGGCGGGGGCAAGGTCGAGGTGCGCGTGACGCTGCACAATGCGTCGGCGGGTCGGGAGAAGCTCAGCGCCGAAATTCTGGATGCGGCCGGGAAAGTGGTGGCCACCGAGCGTTGGGAGACTGAAGCGGGCGCGCCTCGTACTGCCCGAGCGATGATGGTGCCGGATGCCAAGATGTGGAGCCCTGAAACGCCGGTTCTTTACTCCTGCCGCGTGAGTGTGGCGGGCAACGATACGCTCACCACGCCCTTCGGCGTCCGCGTCTGGGAAACGCGAATGGGCGAAAACGACGAGGGTGGGCACAACTTCTATCTGAACGGACGGCGAATCCGTCCCCGCGGCGCGGTGGACGGCGGGTATTATGGCCGCGACGGATGGCTGGCGTCGGAGGCCGCCGCGAAGCGCAGCGTGTCCAACGCCAAGGCGATGGGCCTTGACGCATTGCGTTTCAGCGGGCGGATGGCCGATCCGGCGGTGTTGTCGGCTGCCGACGAGCAGGGGCTGTTGATCCAGGACGAACCGGGCGCGTTTCATGGATTTTACGACACGGAGTTCGGCGCGCGGGTAGCGGAGGAGAAAGTCCGCCGCATGGTCTTGCGCGACCGGAACCATCCGGGCGTGTGGGCCTGGAACCTCAGTTCATCCGACAATGAGAACACCCCCGTTCGCGAACGGATCTTCCGTGTCATCCGGGAACTGGATGATTCGCGACTGGTTTACAATGGCACGGAGAGCAGCATGGTTCCCGCCAGGGGGCAGCCGTATTTTACGCGGCACGTCCGGCCCTATGAGTCGCAGATGGGTGTGGATCTCATGGATGGGACCGCCATCGGCAGCTATGGCCTGAAGTACGCCTTGCTCCTGATCAGCGGGACGCCGTACTCCACGGGTCCCGGCCGCGATCTCTTGCAGCATCCCGGCCTGGCCCAACGGTTCAAGGCGGCGCTGAAGGAATGGAATATGGGGCAGTCGGGAACCCGCACGATCCGCACCGCGGAGAATGTGCTGGCGGCTGCGGCTTTCGGCCTGTACTACACGCAGGGCCGGTTGATTCAGCCGCCGCTTTGCAACCCGGTATCGGATGCGGTGTACACGGGCCTGTGGGCGGACGTGCCGGGATGGTCTTGCGGTTTGTGCGATGCGGACCGGAACCTCAAGGGGTCGGCCGCGGATTTTCGCGTCTGGCGCAACCGGCCCAGATCGTGCTGGAACGCAGCTCCGATGCGGATGTCGCGGAGCCACCGAACTTTGGTGTGACGATAATCAATCAGGGTGTTCTGCCCGCGGGCAACTACCGGTTGACGCTGACGCCGCGCGACGGCAAGGGGGATGTGAAGAAGGCGGCATGGGGCACCAAGGTGGCGCTTCACGGCGGAGATGAGTTTGCGGTGGAGATCGGCAACAAACGTTTCCGGCCCATTCGCGGCGTCCGCCCCGACGCGACTTGGAGGGGCGGATACCTGACGGTCGAAGCCAAGCTGGAGGACGCCGCGGGCAAGGTCGTGGCGGAAGGGTGCGAGCAGGTGCTGTGGAAAAATCGGGCGAGTTTCGGCAAGGACCTGGCCGCTCTGCGCGGCGCGGTGGCCGGTTGGCCGGCGGCGGCCAAAGCGCTGGCGGATGCCGGGTGCAGTGCGTCCGAGTGGACCGCGCAGTCGCCTACCCTGCAATTCATCACCGCCGGTGAAAACGTGGCCGACGACCAGGTGGATGAGCTGCTGCGACGCGTGGAACATGACGGCACGCTGTTGCTGGTCAAGTTTGACGCCAAGTGGGCCGGCCGCCTGTTCAAGGAGGGGTTGCTCAGCCAGCCGGTGACCGAATGGGGCGGGCGGCAGACTCCGAAGGCGAACGGCAACGGCTGGGGGTACCTCGAACATTTTGTCGGCGATCAGACGCTCTCCGGCCGGGCAGTGGTTTCGACGACCAGTTGGGAGGCCCCTCGCGGACCGGTCGGTTTCTATCCGTTCGCGAGCACCAAACGGCTGGCCGTGTACGGGTTGCACGTGTCACGTCCGGCCGACTGGAGCAAGTCGGATGCGAAGCAGACGCTGCTGGTGCTGCTGGGCACGATCGACCACGGCAAGGGCAAGATCATCCTTGCCCCGAGTTATCCGGTGGACCGGAACACGGCCTTCTGCGACCTGTTGTTCTACAACATGATCACCATGGGCTGTGCCGGGAAGTGGTGATCCCTTACAGTTTGAAGGAGTAACCGAACGGGAGTCCGTCGGGAATAGCCCCGATGGAAAACAAACACGGGCGATTCAACCCGCCGGCCTGATGGATTGGTTCGGGTGATGGCCGAATCAATCAGGTTGATGACCTTGATAAAGCGTTTTACAAGGACTGCTTCAATGAAAGTGAATGCTTTTGTGCGTTGCTCGCTGGCCGTTGGATTGAGTCTCGCGGCGTTTGCGCTGGCGGCCTTTTCGCATGCGGCCGAACCGATCCGCGTCAATTGCGGCGGCGGGGAATACCGGGATTCCCAGGGGCGGATCTGGCAAGCCGATCAGCCCTACACCCCGGGCGCCTGGGGATACATCACGCTTTCAGGCAATGCCGGCATTTCCCTGCCCAAAACCAAGGGAATCAATCCGGTTTTCCAAAGCAAAACGCCCGTCGCCGGAACCCCCGACGGCAAGCTCTATCAGGACGGCTTGCAGGGCGCCGTTTTCTACCGGTTTGAACACATTCCGCCGGGCAACTACGACGTGCGCTTTCACTACGCGGAACTGTTCTACAAGCAGCCCGGCCAGCGGGTCATGTACGGCGTCGGCGTTCAGAACGAGAACAAGATTCCCATCTTCGACATTCTCAAAGAATCGCCCTTTGCCACGCCGCTGATCAAGTCGTTTGCCGCGCATGTGGATGAATCGGGCTTGCTAGAGGTCAACCCGGGCAAATACCTCAACGCCCTGGAGATTCTTCCGGTTTCCACGCCCATCGCCCTCAAGCCCGTGGGCTTGGCGCTGGCCGACGGAACCGCCGTGGGGGCGGTCTCGACGCTCCATGTGCCGATTGGCGCGAAAATCAACCTGGTTTCCAAAGAGTCGGCCGACATCTTCTACACCGCCGACGGCGCGGACCCGCTCAAGTCCGCCAACGCCCGTCGCTATGACGGGCCGATGACCGTCTCGACCACGATGGGCCTCAAGGTCGCCGCCCGCAAGGCCGGTTGGCTGGACAGCCCGGTGAGCGAGTTCACCCTCAAGGCCGTCCCCGGCCGCGCTCCGCTGCAACAAGTGGCCGCGCCGAAACGAGAGGAGCGGGATTTGACGGGGACCGGCTGGAAGCTGTGGCTGGACGAGGCGGCCGGTTGGGAGAGCGACACGCTGTACATGCCTTACGACGTGTACCTGCCCGACATGCCCAACAACGCCCCGACGATCGGCTGGCGGGAGATGTACGCGCGCTACGGCAAGGACATCGCCGTGCCGGCCAGCGTGGAGGACTACTTTGCCCAGGGCCGCCGCACCTGGCAGTACAAGGGCGTGAGCTGGTTCTGGCGCACGGTGAACGTGCCGGCCGACTGGAAGGGCAAGACCGTCCGCCTGCAGGTGGACAACGCGCGGCTGCGGGCGGAAATCTACGTCAACGAGAAGCTGGCCGGCTACGACATCGTGCCGGAAACGCCCTTCGCCTTCGACATTTCCGAGTTCCTCAACTACGGCCAGGAGAATCGCCTGGCCATCCGCATCACCTCGCCCGGCGGCACCCGCGGTTGGGAGGACACCCCGCGAACTTGGGGCGGTTATACCTTCACGTCCACCAAGAACTTCAGCGGCTTGGGGGGGGGAGTGCGTCTGGTAGCGACTAGCCCCTGCTATGTTGAGGACGTGTTTGTGAAGAATCTCCAGCCCGCCGGGGCGCGTCGCGTTTCCATCCAAGCGACGCTGCACAATCGCCTGGACCGCCCCCAACCGCTGGAATTGTCGGTGGAAATCCGGCCGGCCCAAGGCGGCGCCGCGGTGTTCCAGCAGTCGTGGCGCATAACCGCCGACGCCTACGACGGCGCTTCGCTCCAGGGCCACACCGCCACCGTCGTGCAACACGAGATCGAGGTTCCGGCCGCCAGGCTCTGGAGCGTGGAGGAGCCGAACCTCTACACCGCCCGCGTCACCCTGCGCGGGGCGGGCATCGAGGACGCGCACGCCGTGCGCTTCGGCTTCCGCGTCTTTGAGGCCAAGGCGGTGGACGGCAAGCAGAACCTCTATGTGAACGGCCAGCGCATCCGGCATCGCTCGGCCATCGACTGGGGCTATTACAGCAAGGGCGGATTCTACGCCACGCCGGAGTTGGCGCAGCGCAGCGTGGCGGCCGCCAAGGCCCTGAACCAGAACGGGATCAACTTCCATCGCCAGGTCGGTCAGCCGGCGGTCATGGACGCCGCCGACGAACTGGGGCTGTTTCTCTACGAGGAACCCGGGGCGTTCCACATCGCCGCCAGCGAGGTCTTCGGCGGCGAGATCACCCTGGAGAAGCTGCGCCGCATGGCCATCCGCGAACGCAACCATCCCAGCATGATCTGGTTCAACCTGGCCAACGAAAACGACCGCTGGGACAGCCTGCGCGAGCGGGCCATGCGCCTGCTGCACGGCCTGGACGACACGCGCATGGTCACCAATTCCTCGCCCTGGTCTTCCCATATCCGGCACATGCGGCCGTACGAGTCCGACATCCGTCTGGAACTCTCGGACTACCACACGGTCAACAGCTACAGCCGCTTCAGCGAAGCCGAAGACCTGGGCAGCCATCCGCTCAAGGACGACGCCAAGCTTCGCTACTGGGGCGAGGTGCGCTGCTTCACCGGGCCGTCCAACTGGTTCAAGACCGCCGAGGAGCAGCGGTCCAATCTCGACGGCGGCATCGGCTACGATTGCCGCGACACCTACCTGCCGCTGCACGACAAGATCGTCGAGTTGTTTACCCGGCACCGGCTGGCGGAAACCGGCAGCCGTCGGATCGCTTCCCCGGCGGATGTGTCCACGCAGGCCGGTCGCGGCTTGATGTATTGCAACGGCCGCGTGGCCCAGTCCATCCTGCTGAGCAACAGCATCGACGGCTATGCCATCAACGGCTGGACCAACGGCAGCGAAGACCCGCGCATGGGGGCCGACTGGGATTCGGCGATCCTGGACGAGGCGCGGAACCTCAAGGGACCGGCGCAGGACATGGCCTACTGGACGCGCCCGCTGCAGGTGGCGATCCAGCGCCGCAACGGCAAGTATTTCCAGCCCGGCGACAAGGCGATCTTTGCCGTCCACCTGATCAACGAGCACCGCCTGCCGGCCGGCGCGTACACGCTTGAACTCACGGTCACCGATGGCGCTGGCAAACCGACGGCCTTCCGCCGGGAATTGCCGGTGACGGTGGTGGGGGGCGATGTGTTCGCCCAGCCGCTGATCGAGGAACTTTCCGTTCCGCTGGAGGCCACTTGGCACGGCGGATACATCACGGTCAAAGGCACGCTTTTGGCCTCCTCCGGCCAGGTGGTGGCCGATGGCGCCGAGCAGGTGTTGCTGAAGAACCGTCCCTCTTTTGCTTCGGACCTGCAAGGGCTTCGAGGCGCGGTCCTTGGTTGGGAGGAGGCGAAAACGGCTCTGACGGAAGCCGGCGCGGTGTCGCCGGAGTTTGTCCCCGGTCAGAAGAATCTCCAGTATATTGCCGCCGGCGCTACTGCCGACATGGGCAAGCTATCCGCGGCCCTGCGCTGCGTACAAGACGAGGGCACCGTATTGCTGGTGCGCTTCAGCCCCGAGTGGGCGGCGGCCTTGCACCAGGCGGGCATTCTCTCGTCGCCCGTCACCGAATGGGGCGGGGAGCAGACCGGCTTCTGGACCGGCAACGGCTGGGGCTATCTGGATCACTTCATCGGCAACCAGGCCGTGCCTTCCCAATCCACCATCGGCACCAATGGTTGGGAAGTGCCCTGCGATCCGTACGGGTTCTACCCCCTGCAAAGCGGGTATCCCACGAACGTCTACGGGGCGTTTTTCGCCCGGGACAATCAATTGCTGATTCTCAACGCCACGATCCGCTATGGCAAAGGGCGGATCGTTCTGGCCCCGGCCTACCCGCTGGGCAGTTCGTTGGACACGATAGCCACCAAGGGCTGCACGATCGCGGAAGCGGCCGCGATGCAGCGGCGGGCCGATGCGTTTGCGGATCTGCTGTTCTTCAACATGCTGGCGATGGGTTGCCGCAACCAGTGGGCGGTGGAACCCGCGCCGCAAGCGTCCGCAGGCGCTGTCGCCCCGGTGGCGCAAGTGAAACTCACCTCGCCCGCTTCCGATGCAACCATTCCCAGCGGCCCGGTTGAAATCCGCGGCACGGCCGCCGGGATGCAGGCCGTGGCCCTCCAGATCCGCGACGGCGGCGGAAAGCTCATCGGACGCGGACAGGCCTCGGTGGATGCCTCCGGACGATGGTCCTCGTCGGCCATTTTGCGCGAGGGCGGGGATTATGTGATCCGGGCGTCGGCTGCGGAGGCGGGAGTTGATGTGGGTGAAGCGGCGCAGGCGAAGCTTTCGGTGGTGCAATCCGCTTCCAATCCCCTCTGGCTGGACCGGGTGGCCGGCGATGGAGAAATAATTTCCTTGCGGAATGTGCAACTACCCGAGAACGCCCGGCAGCTCTGGGTGAAGCTGAAGCCCATGGCCGGCGGGGTGCTGGAACTGCGCCGCGCGGGTTCGCCGGCGGTGTTGGCCCGATTGGATGTCCCCGCGGCGGAGTGCGGCTTGGACGAGGCGCGTATTCTGGCGGTCCCGCTTTCCGGTCCGGTGGCGGGCATGTGCGACCTGGAAATCCACGTCTCGGCCCCGGCCGGCAAGCCGATGGGCGAGGCGCAATGGCTGCTGACGCCGCCGGCGGGTCAGACCCCGCCGCACTTCCCCTTACGCACCGCCGCCAGTGATGAGTTCAACGCCGCTCATTTGGCTCCCGGCTGGCGGTGGGCGAATGAGGATGCCACGCATTGGAGTCTGACTGGAAGCGGCCTGCGAATTCGGACGCAGAAGGATTCCGGCAAGAATATTCTGATGCGGGATCTGTCCGGCGACTGGATCCTTGTCGCGAAACTGGATCTCAAGGACGCCTCCGGCAATCCCGCCTCGCCCGCGGCCCGCCAGCAGTTCGGCTTGCAGGTGCGCAAGGACGCCAAAACGTATCTGACGGCACGGATGTTCTTCAGTTCCAAAGACCCGGTGATGATCTTTGCCATCCTGACCGGCTACTCCAACCGCACGGTCCCCGCTCCCCTCGTGCAGCTCACTCGCGAGATGGACGCCAGGACAATTTTTTTCCGCCTGCAGAAGCGTGGTGACATCTACCGGTTCGCCTGTTCGGCCGACGGAGAAAAATGGTGTCCCGCCGGTGAACTGCGGATGGATTTGGGCGATCAGGTGAAGGTTGGTTTGTATGGCAACAACGACAACGCCGCCGGGATCCCGGAAGTCAACGGTGACTGGGACTTCTTCCGGGTGTATCAATAAGCATGGAAATTGGAGAAGCAACATGAAATGGCGATGGATGACCGCGATGGTGTTGGGCTTGCTGTCCGCAAGCCGCCTCGGTATGGCGACGGAACTGCGGGAGACGTTTTCCTGTCCGCCGACGGAGGCTCGGCCCCACACCTTCTGGTACTGGATGAGCGGCAACATCAGCCGCGAAGGCCTCACCGCCGACCTGGAAGCGATGAAACGCGCCGGCATCGGCGGGGCGGTGATCTTCAACATCGGCGGCCATGGCACGGCCGGACCGGTGAAGGTGCTCAGCCCCCAGTGGCGGGAGTTGATGGGCCACGCCATCCGCGAGGCGGGGCGGCTGGGCATCGAGATCAACCTGAACAACTCCATGTGCGGCTGGTCCTCCAGCGGCGGGCCGTGGATCACCCCGGACCTGGCCATGCAGAAGCTCACCTGGAGCCAGACGGCGGTCCGGGGAGCAACGATCTTCGACGCCGTGTTGGCGCAGCCGCCGGCGAAACTCGGCTATTACCGGGATGTGGCCGTGCTGGCCTTCCCCACGCCCCCCGACGAGCAGCGGCCCGATCCGGTTCCGGTCATCACGGCCAGCGATCCGCGGTTCAATCCCGCCCGCCTGCTTGCCGACCAGTCCGCCACCGTGGGCGGGGGCAATTGGGACGGGCCGCAGGCCACGCCCGCGTCGGCGGCCCTCTTGGCCGCCGTGCCCAAGGGACAGACCTGTTTCGTCCAGATGGAATACCCCCAGCCCTTTGCCGCCCGCTCGCTGCATCTGGCTTTCGACGGCCCCGGGAGCAAGGGAACGCTCCAGGCTTCCGAGGATGGAACCCACTGGCGGCCGGTGCAATCGTTTGCCCCGCGCAATCGCGCCTCGGTGGACCTGGCCTTCGCCGCCGCCCCGGTCCGGTACTGGCGGGTGGTCTTCGCCGCGGAGGGATCGATCCGCCTGACGGAACTGCAACTCACCGCCCGCTGCCGGATTTCCCAGTGGACGGGCAAGGCTATGTTCGATGCCTACGGCTTGGATAAACCCGCTTTCACCGATCCGGCCCAGGCGGCTCCCGAAAGCGGCCTGATCTACCGGGAGCGGATCGTGGATTTGACGGATCGGCTGGAGGCCTCCGGCCGGCTGGTCTGGGATGTGCCGCCCGGCCACTGGACGATCCTGCGTTTCGGTTTCACGCCCACCGGCTCGCGGACCAATCCCTCCCCCGAAGGCTACAACGGCCTGGAGTGCGACAAGTTCAACGCCGCCGCGCTGGACGTTCATTTCAAGCATTCCCTCCAGCCGTGGTTCGAGGACCGGGAACTCAATCCCCTCATCCAGTACGTCCACGTGGACAGCTACGAGCGCGGGCGCAGAACTGGACGGCCCGGCTGCCCGAGGAGTTCCAGCGGCGACGGCGGTACGACCTGCGGACCTACCTGCCGGTGCTGACCGGGCGGGTGGTCAACAGCGTGTCCGAATCCGAGCGGTTCCTGTGGGACTTCCGCAACACACTGACGAGCCTCATGCACGAGAACTACTTTGCCCACATGCAGCAGCTTTGCCAAAAAGCCGGCAAGGTTTCACCTGTGAAGCCTATCACCAGACCCAGTTCAACAACGTCACCGCCGGCGGGCAGGCGGATATTCCCATGTGCGAATTCTGGATGGGCGACGGAATTGCCAGTCCTTACTGGACCAAGCTGGGGGCCTCTCCCGCCCATGTCTACGGCAAGAGGCTGGTGGGATGCGAGGCCTTCACCGCGACCGGTCGTGATAGAAGCGGCGGCAAGTGGGACACGGATTTCTGGGCGATGAAGGAGTGCGGCGACGCCATGTTCGCCGGCGGCGTCAACCGGATGGTCTTCCACGTCTACGCCCATCAGCCGTCAATGATGCTGACGGGCCAGACGCTGGCGGTTTACGGCACGCACTTTGAGCGGACCAACACCTGGTGGGAGCAGATGCCGGGCTTTACCGGCTACATCAGCCGCTGCCAACACCTGCTGCAGCAGGGTCAGTTCGTGGCCGACGTGCTTTACTCCTGCGGGGAGAACTCGCCCAACGAAAGCCTCAACCCCTCTGGAGCAATGACCCTGCCCCGAGGCTATGACTATGATGTGTGCGACCCATATGTGATTTTCAATCGCATGCAGGTGCAGGACGACAAACT
>CAWJBR010000003.1:0-119595 GCA_963841305.1 uncultured Phycisphaerales bacterium
GGTGGCGGGGCGATGACCCGGCGCTGCGGATCGCCAACGATCTTGCCCAAGCCGCGGGCCGGGGATTTGATGCCCTGCGCAGGCGCATATTGAGGATCTGACGGCATTGCTGGGCCGGGCGGACATCGACTTGGGGAGCACGGCGACCGAGGTTGTAACCAGCAGGCCGACCGACGAGCGGCTGAAGCACTACGCGGCGGGCGGCAGCGATCCCGACTTGGAAGAGATGATTTTCCAGCAGGGGCGGTACTGCCTACGCCAGTTGCTCGCGGCCGGGCAGTTTGCCGGCCAACCTGCAAGGGCTGTGGAACAACATGAAAAAACCGCCGTGGGGCTCCGATTTCCACAACAACATCAACATCGAGATGAACTACTGGGGGGCGGAACCGACGGCCCTGCCCGAATGCCATGAACCGCTGATCGATTTCGTGGTGGCCCAGGCGGAGCCGTGCCGCATCGCCACGCGCAAGCAGTTCGGCGAGAAGACCCGCGGTTGGACAGCACAGACGTCCAGAGTCCTTTCGGCGGCACGGCCTGGAATTGGAACGTGCCCGTCAGCGCCTGGTACGCCACCCACGCCTTCGAACACTGGGCGTTCACGCAGGATCGCGTTTATCTTGAGAAGACGGCCTATCCCCTGCTCAAGGAAATCTGCCAGTTCTGGGAAGACCGCCTGAAAACGCTGCCCGACGGCTCGCTGGCGGTTCCCGACGGCTGGTCGCCGGAGCACGGGCCGCACGAGGATGGCGTCATGTACGACCAGCAGATCGTCTGGGAGTTGTTCCAGGACTACCTGGACGCCGCCGGGGCGCTGGGCGTGGACGAGGGCTACCGGAAGAAGGTGGCCGGCCTGCAATCGCGGCTGGGACCAACAAGATCGGCCGGTGGGGGCAGCGAGAGAGAATGGCAGGCCGACCGCGACGACCCGCAGGATCAGCACCGCCACACCTCGCACCTGTTTGCCGGTACTGGGCCACCAGATCACCCTGCGCCAGACGCCGGAGCGGGCCAAGGCGGCCGGGGTCTCGCTGGCCGCGCGCGGCGAGGTCGGCGACAGCCGCCGAAGCTGGACCTGGCCGTGGCGCTGCTGGATATGGGCCCGGCTTGGCCAGCCCGAGAACGCGTTCCGCATGGTGGCGCGGGCGGCTGAGCTACAACGTCTATCCGAACCTGTTCGCCAGCCACCCGCCGTTTCAGATTGACGGCAATCTCGGAATCCCCGGCGGGATGGCGGAAATGCTTCTGCAAAGCCACGAGGGCGAGATCAACCTGCTGCCGGCCTTGCCGCGGGCGTGGGCGGCGTCCGGGTCGTTCAGGGGGTCGGCCCGGGGTGGGTATGCGGTGGATTCGCCTGGAAGGACGGGAAAGTCACGGATTACCGAATCGTCGCCGACACGGTGCCCGAAAAAAAAGCGGAGGTGTGGGTGCGCGTCAACGGCGAGAGGAAACAGGTTGTTCCGCTGGCCAACAAGTGATGGAGAACCAATGAGACGGATAATTTCAGCGGCTTGTTTTGTGGCATGGATTGCGACCTCGGTTTGGTCCAAAACGCCGGATGGCGCGGCGCCAAGCGGCCAGGCCCGCATCACGGTGCATCTGGACCGGCCGGCGACGCCCGTCAGCCCGATCCTCTACGGCCTGTTCCTGGAGGAGATCAACCGCTCGTTCGACGGCGGGCTGTACGCCGAGATGCTGCAAAACCGCTCCTTCGAAGACGCTCCTTGGATGCCCGGCTGGACGGTCCTTCAGCCCCGAGATGCGAATCTGTCGGCCACCCTGGATCGCACTCGGCCGCTCAACGATCGCGATCCCACAGCTTGAAGCTGGAGCTGAAAGCCCCGGTTCGGGGGCGGGCGGGCATCGTCAATCAGGGCTTCAAGGGCGTGCCCTGCGGTTTCGACAAGGACATGGGCCAGTGGCAAAAAGCGTTTGAGTCGGCCGTGAAGCATCAGGCGGCCGGTCTGGCGGTGCAAGCCCACGCCTCTTATCGCCTTTCGCTCCACGCCCGCGCGGGCAATGCGCCGGTGACGCTGCATGCCGCCTTGGAAACCCCCGCCGGCCAGCAATTGGCCCAATGCCGGTTCCAGATAGACCAGACGCACTGGCAGCGTTTTGAGGCGATTCTACGCCGACCCACGGCGAAACCGATGCCCGCCTGGTGATCTGGCTGGATCAGCCGGCCGTGCTCTGGCTGGACATGGTCTCCCTGTTTCCGCGGGACACCTTCAAGGGCCGGGTCAACGGCTGCCGGCGGGATCTGGCGGAGATGATCGCCGCCATGAAGCCGGGGTTCATCCGTTTCCCCGGCGGCTGCTTTGTGGAAGGCGGCGACAACTACGCCGACGCTTATCACTGGTACCAGAGCATCGGCCCGGTGGAGCAGCGGGTGGGCAACTGGAGCCAGTGGGGCTACCTGGCCAGCGGAGGGTTCGGCTACCATGAGTACTTGCAGTTTTGTGAGGACGTCGCCGCCGAGCCGCTGATGGTGGTCAACGCCGGCATGTGGCATTTCCCGCCCAAGGGCGTGATGCCCCTGGAGAAGATGGGGCCGCTGGTGCAGGAGGCGCTGGACGCCATCGAGTACGCCAACGGCGATGCCCAGGTCACCCGCTGGGGCCAGGAGCGGGCGAAAAACGGCCACCCCGAACCCTTCCACCTGAAATTCTTGGAGATCGGCAATGAAAACGGCGGGCCGCTTTACAACGAACGCTACGCGCTGTTTTACGACGCGATCAAGGCCAAGTACCCGGACGTGACGGTGATCGCCAACTGCGAGGGGACCATCCCCCGCAGCCGGCCGGTGGAATTGGCCGACGAGCATCCCTACGGCACGCCCGCGACATACTTGGAATGGGCGACCTGGGACTTCACCCCCAAGCACGACTCCCATGGTAAGCATGGGATTTACGTCGGAGAATACGCGGCCTTGCGCGATGCGGACAAGGGAAACAACCTGCGGGTGGCGCTGGCCGAGGCCGCCTTTCTCACCGGCTTGGAGCGGCACGGCAGCCGGGTGGCGATGGCGTCCTACTCTCCGCTGCTGGAGCGGGTGGACTGGTCCAAGTGGGACTCGCGGCTGATCTGCTTTGACAACGCCAAGGCTTTCGGCACGCCCAGCTATTACGCGCAGTGCCTGTTTGGGCGGAACCTGCCGCAAGAGGCCCTGATGACTGAGGTGACGGCCCCGCGGTTTGTCTATCCCACCCGGGCCGGACGCCTGGCCCTCGGCAGCAACGGCGGGGGCTTGGTTGAGTTCCGCGACCTTCAGGTGAATGCGGAAGGACAACCCCGCTTTGCCATGTCCCCGGCCAAGCCGCTGGAAGGCTGGTGGCAGCGGGAGATGCCCGGCAGCGATCCGAACAACGTGTTCGCCGGCCGCTCGGCGCAGCGACCGG
The DNA here is from genome assembly GCA_963841305.1 of uncultured Phycisphaerales bacterium. Classification (GTDB taxonomy): domain Bacteria; phylum Planctomycetota; class Phycisphaerae; order Tepidisphaerales; family Tepidisphaeraceae; genus CAWJBR01. Next base: position 3,396 of record CAWJBR010000003.1, read on the forward strand.
GCGTCTGGTATCCTCGCGCCGAAGGCGGCGTGAGTTGCAGCGGGGCCGGGGAACTGGTGTGTGTGGCCGGAACCTGGAGCGATTACACGCTGACGGCGAAGGTGCGCATTGCCCAGGCGGCCGCCGGCGTTCGCCTGACGATCCACCGCGACAGCGGCGGGGACGTGACCTGGCACCTGGGGGAATGGAGTCCAAAGCAGTCGGTGCTGACCAGCCCGGCATTTGCCACGCAGTCGGCGGCGCTCCCGGCCGAGCGGGGCGAGTGGTGGAACGTGAAAATCGTAGTCCACCCGGATCGGATGCGTTTTCATGTGAATGGGAACCTGATCCATGACGTGGCGCTTTATCCGCATGCCCGCGTGCTGTATGCTACCGTCGGCCGGAAGGGCAAAACGATCATTTTGAAGGCGGTGAATGTCGGCGACACGCCATTGACGGCGCGGGTGGATCTTCAGGGCCTGGGGCGTTTCACGGCTTCCGTTCAGGGCGAAATCCTGACGGGAAGCAGTGATCTGGAGATGAACGGCTTTGCCTCTCCGAACAAGGTGGTTGCCGATCCGATTTCGATTCAGGTGGAGGCACCGGTGTTCGACCACGAATTTCCACCCCGGTCGCTGAGCGTGCTGCGATTTGAACAACCGTAATTTTCAGGAGTCACAATGAAAACAATCGACCGAGTCTTGTGTGCGGTTCTTCTGTTGATGGCAGCTGATCTGAGGATTTATGCTGCGGACCTGCCGCCGTACAGAAATCCGGCCCTGCCGGTGGACCAGCGCGTGGAGGACTTGCTTTCCCGCCTGACCCTGGAGGAGAAGATCACCCTCTGCGGCGGCGTGGACATGTGGTTCATCAACGGCGTGCCTCGTCTGGGCCTGCCTCGCGTGGCCATGGCCGACGGCTCCACCACCGGCGTCAAAGGCTCCTTCGGCACCGGCACGGTCCTGCCCTCGGCCCTGGCCCTGGCGGCGACGTGGGATCGGGAAATGGCCAAAGCCTTTGGCACCGTCGAAGCCCACGACTGCCGGGCCGTGGGGTATCAGATCCTGCTGGGGCCGGCGGTGAACCTGGCCCGCAACCCGCTCTTGGGCCGCAACACCGAGTACTTCGGGGAAGACCCGTACCTGGCCGGCACCATGGCCGTGGAGATCATCCGGCAAGTGCAGAAGCAGGGAATCCTGGCCTGCATCAAGCACTTCGTGGCCAACGACATCGACCTGCCGCGCACCTTCAGCGATTCGCGTGTGGACGAGCGGACGCTGCGGGAGTTGTACCTGCTGCCCTTTGAGATGGCCGTGAAACAGGCGAAGGTCGCCACGGTCATGGCCGCCTACAACCACGTCAACGGCATCCACGCCTGCGTCAACCGCCACACCTTGGAGCAGATTCTCCGTCAGGAGTGGGGCTTCGACGGCTTGGTGATGTCCGACTGGGGCGCGGGCTCCGGCTCGGCTTCCGTCTGGGCGATGGGACCGCTGGACCTGGCGATGCCCACCGGCCCCATGGGCGAGGCGAAGACCGTGCTGCCGTTGATCCAGAAGGGCCAGATCGATCCGAAGGTCTACGATGTGAAGGTCAGAAATATCCTGCGTCAATGTTTCCGCTTCGGCCTTTACGACCGCCCGGCCAAGGACTCGAGCCTGAAGTTCGGCGACGAGGCCGGGGCGCAGGTCGCCTTGCAGGTGGCCCGCCAAGGGATCGTGCTGCTGAAAAACCAGCGGGATCTGCTGCCCTTGGATCCCAAGAAGATCAAGTCGATTGCCGTGCTGGGGCCGCACAGCCAGCCGGTACGCCCCGGCGTGCCCTACATCAACGGTCCCTCCGGCTCCTCGGCCCTGGACTGCGCCAATCCCGTGACGATCCTGGCGGGGCTGAAGGCGGCGGCCGGTTCGGACGTGAAGCTGGTTTGGGTGCCCGACGAGATCGAGACGATGTACGAGCAGGCCCGCTACGAGCACCGAACCGCCGAGGGCAAAACCGCCCCCGGCCTCTTGGCCCGCTATTACAAGAACAACGACTTTGCCGGGCCGCCGGCCCTGGAGCGGGTGGAAGAGCACCTGAGCTGCGGCCACCGCTGGCGCTACAAGAATTGGCTGCGGGAACTGGAGCCGTTCAGGAACCTGAGCGTGCGTTGGGAAGGGCAAATCCGCCCGGACAAGAGCGGGGAGTACCGCTTCGTGAAAAAGTCCAACCTGGGCACGACCGTGTGGCTGGACGGGGAGCCGATCCTGGACGACTGGCCGGCCTTCGCCAAGGGCCACTGGATGGTGGCCTCGCGCGGGACGGTGCGGCACCTGGAGGCGGGCAAGACCTACGCGCTGCGCATCGAGTACCGCAACGACCCGCGGGTCTGGCACATGGTCGGCTTCCAGTTCGGCTGGGGGCCGGTGGACTATTCTGCTTCTGTGGCCGCGGCCCGCTCCTGCGACGCGGCGGTGCTGTGCGTGGGCTACGAGTACATGACCGAAGGCGAGGGCTTCGAGCGGACCTGGCAGCTGCCCTACGGGCAGAAGGAACTGATCGAGCAGGTGACGCAGGCCAACCCCAACACGGTGGTGGTGCTCAGCGGCGGGGGGGCCTGCGAAACGCAAAGCTGGATCGAGCGCACGCCGGCGCTGCTGCAGGCCTGGTATTTGGGCCAGAACGGAGGCACGGCGGTGGGGGAGATCCTCTTGGGGCGGGTCAACCCCTCCGGCAAGCTGCCGGTGACGTTTGATCGGCACTTGGAGGAGAACCCTTCCACGGCCACATTCAAGGCCGACTGGTCCAAGCCCTACCCGATGCCGGTGGAGTACGGGGAGGGAATCTTCATGGGCTACCGGGGTTATGACAAGGCGGGCACCGAGCCGCTGTTCCCCTTCGGCCACGGGCTGAGCTACACCACGTTCGCGTACCGCAACTTGACGATCCGTCCGCAGGAGGATGGTTCGGTACAGGTGGCCGGCGAGATTGCCAACACGGGCCGGCGGGCGGGGGCGGAGGTGGTGCAACTGTACGTGGGGGACGATCACGCCCCGGTGGCCCGGCCGCCGCGGGAGCTGAAGGGCTTTGCCCGGGTGGAACTGCAACCCGGCGAAACCAAGCCGGTGACCTTTACGCTCAGTCGGCGGGACTTCAGCTACTACGACGTGAAGGCCCAGGCCTGGACGGCCGCCCCGGGCCGTTTCGAGATCAGCCTCGGGGCCTCCTCTCGCGACTTGCGTTTGCGAGGGGACTATGAACTGAAAAAGTGAAAGAGCATTCAAGAACGCATACCCAAGAGAAGGAGAAGAAGTTAATGAACCGGTTCTACTGGATTCTGGCGAGTTTTTTGGCAATCACGCTGTCGGGCGTTTTTGTTGTCGCGGCTGAGCCGATGAAGATACCCGACGATTTTCTGCAGGTGCGGGGCACGGAGCTGTACCTGCACGGCAAGCCCTTCTACGAGATCAGCTTCAACAAGTTCGACCTGTTCTGGCAGATGCTCGCCGCTGAGTTCGGCCGGGGTGGCTTTGGTCCGAACCCGGCCGCTTCCGCCGAGCAGGCCCTGAAGGAACTGAACGGCTTCGGCTTTAAGACCCTCCGCGTCTTCTGCAATGCTTCGCCGGACTATTTTGACTCCCTCAAGCGGCCCCGCTTCCTGGCGACCATGGACCGTATGCTGGAGCTGTGCGACCGCTACGACATCCGCCTGGTCTTCTCTTTGGGCAATTGCGAGCCGCACTACGCCGCAGAGTGCGGCGAGTCGTTTGCGGACCTGATCTGCCGCGAGGACTCCGCCTCCCGCCGGAAGATGCGCCAGTACGTGAAGGAGATGGTCCTGCGCTACCGCGACCGCAAGACCATCGCCCTGTGGGAGCACGGCAACGAACTGCTGCTCAAGGCCGACATCGGCGGCCGAAGCCGCACCTGGAACCACATGAAAATCCCCACCTTGGAAGAGATCGCCCGCTTCCATGCCCAGGAAGCCGCCTTCATCCGTTCGCTGGACCCCAATCATCCGGTGACCACCGGCGACAGCTACCGCAACGGCATCTGGAACCTGTATCAGTTCGGCCAGGGCAAGAGCAAGACCATGTGGGGGGTGGACACCATGGCCGACATCGGCCGGGGCGTGGCCATGGCCCAGAAGCCGGTGGACGTGTTCTGCATCCACAACTACTACCACAGCCTGACGTACGGCTGCCACGAGGTGATGGGAACGGACGGGAAGCTGACGGCGGTGAACCTGGCGGACTGGACGAAGATCGCCCACGGCGAAGGCAAGCCGCTGTACATCGGCGAGTACAGCGCCATGCCGGTGGCGCGGACGGAAAAACAGAAAAAGTTCTGGGACCAGAACCCCCAGTGGTTCGAGTCCTACGAGGGGCCGGATCGGCAGAAGGCCGAACAGATCGTGCAGACGGCCTTGGAGCAGGTTCTGGCGGCCAAGCCGAACCTGACGCACTGGTGGTGCTATCAGTCGGACCGGACCATGGACCAGACCAACCCCCAGCGGTTCGACGTGGATGGGAAGCGCACGCCGAAGCTGGTGCGGCTGATCGCCCAGGCCAACCGCCGGTTGCAGATGCAAACCATGGGCTTCACCTATGCCAAGGTCCCGGCGGGTGAGCCGTAACGCGGAAAGGCATTCCTATGGACACGGAAAAAAACGACGTCTGGGCGGTTCTGCGGCGGCGCCGGCCGTCGCGGTTTGTTTACGCGCCCAATTACTGGCAATGGTTTGCCCATCACCGCAACCACGGCCTGCTGCCGCCGGAACTGGCCCAGTGCCAAACGCAACTGGACGTGATCCGACACCTGGGCCTGGACGTCCTCAGCCGCAACCTCTACTGCGATGAGCAGCAACACTGGTTCGGCGGCTTGTGCGATCTGACCTGGCAGGGTGCCGAGTTCGAGCAGCGGGAGCGCTTCGAAGGCCGCGACCGCGTCATCGAACGCCTTTGCCGCACCCGCAAGGGCGTGCTCACCGAACGCCTGCGCTACGTCTTCCAGGAATCGACGCTGGTGCAGGAGAAGTTTGCCATCGACGATTACGCCAGCCAGCTCGATGCGCTGGAGGAACTGCTCAAGGCGAGGCGATGGCGTTTTGTTCCCACGCGATACCAAGCGATCCAGCGGGCGGTCGGCGCCGGCGGTTTGACCATCGCCGGGGAACTGCACAGTCCCTTGAAGATGCTGCACCTGCTGCTGGGGCCGGAGCAGACGACGTACCTCATCATGGATTTCCCGGATCGCCTCAATGAACTGCTGAACCTGCACGAGATGGCGCAACTGGATCTGGTGCGGCAGATGGCCGAGAGCGGCGTGAAGGCGATGATGGCCATGGACAACCTGGACAGCGCCTTCCATCCGCCGCAGTATGTGGACGCCTATTCCGCTTCCTTCTATGAAAAAGCCAGCCGCCTCTGCCGCGAACACGGCAGCCTGTTTTTCATTCACGCCTGCGGCCGGCAGCGCGACAATCTCCAGCGGATCGCCGCATTGGGTGTGGACGGCTTGGAAGGCGTGGCCTTCCCGCCCCTGGGCGATGTCCAGCTCGAGGAGGCCATGAAGCTCAGCGGGGATCGCATGATCCTCACCGGCGGCATCAGCGCCAAGGAATTCGAACGCCTTCAAACCCGGCAGGAGGTCTTTGCCTACGTCAAGGAACTGTTCACGCGGCTGCGCCCCCACGCCAACCGCTTCGTTCTTTCGGCCAGTTGCAACACCCCCTACACCGCGCGGTGGGAAATGCTGGTGCATTTCCGGGATGCCTGGCGGGAATACGGGAGCCTTTAATTGTTGTCCGTCCCGAAAACGCCCTCTGGGCCAGAACAGGAGGGCGGATGGAGGACGGCCGACTGGTGGCGGAGCAGGAGGTTTTCGGCGGCCAGGCGGGTGCGGCTGACGAGCCAGGCGCGGAAGAACAGGAACACGCTACGGATCAGAACCATCTCAGCTTTCCCTTCGTTTGAGCGAGGCCGTAGTCTACAATGGGGCGATTGGCGGCGTGAGCATCCATGGAGCAATGGAACGGCATTCTCCGGGCGGTCAGGCGCCGCGGTGAGGTTGTGGGAAAGCGTATCCGGCCGAGGGGTGATAGTGTCGGTAAGAGTGGAAAGCCATGAAGGAACGGATCTTCATCAGCAGCGTCCAGAAGGAACTGGCGGTCGAACGCCTGGCGCTGAAGAATTACATTCAGGGCGATGCCCTCCTGGGCCGGTTCTTCGAGGTGTTCCTCTTCGAGGACCTGCCCGCTTCGGACCGCCGCGCCGACAAGGTTTACCTGGATGAAGTGGACCGCTGTGACGTGTATCTGGCCCTGTTGAGCGATGCATACGGGCACGAAGATGACAAGGGGTTGTCGCCCACCGAGCGGGAGTTCGACCGTGCCGCCGCTGCCGGGAAACAACGCCTGATTTTCGTCAAGGGCGACAGGGACTCCGCCCGCCACCCGAAGATGCAGGCCCTTGTGCGCAAGGCCGCCAACCAACTCATCCGGCGGCGATTCGGCAGTATTCCCGAACTGACCGCGATGGCGTACTCCAGCCTCGTCGAGCACCTGGTCCGGGCCGGAACCGTTCGCACCCGCCCGTTCGACGCGGCGGCCTGCCCCGACGCCACGCCGCACGATCTTTCCCGCCAGAAGGTGCGGGAGTTCCTGGCCCGCGCCCAAGCCGAGCGAAACTATCCCCTTGGCCCGCGCACCCCCGTTCAGAAGGCCTTGGCGCATTTGAACCTGCTCGACGGGGCACAGCCCAGTCATGCCGCGGTCCTGTTGTTTGGCAAACAGCCCCAGCGATTCCTCATCGCCTCGGAAGTCAAGTGCCTCCAGTTTCACGGCACAACCATCGCCAAGCCGATCCCGGACTACAAGATTTACAAGGGGACGGTCTTCGAACTGGTGGACCAGGCGGTGGGCTTCGTCATGTCGAAGGTCGCGGCAACGGTCGGCACGCGTGCCCAAAGCAATCGCGCTCCGGTCACCTACGAACTGCCGCGACTCGCAGTGGCCGAGGCCATCGTTAACGCCATCGCCCACCGCGACTATGCCTCCAACGCTTCCGTCCAGGTGATGCTCTTCGCCGACCGGCTGGAAGTGTGGAACCCCGGCGAGTTGCCGCCGTCGCTCACGCCCGAGACGCTGCGGTCGCCGCACGCCTCGATCCCCCGCAACCCGCTCATCGCCGAGCCGCTTTTCCTCACGCGATACATCGAAAAGGCGGGGACGGGCATCCTGGACATGATCGGCCTGTGCAAAGAGGCCCATCTCCGCCCGCCCGAGTTCCGGCAGGAGAGCGGCCAGTTCATCCAGACCCTGTGGCGGCCCAAGTCGGGACCAAGTGAGGCCCAAGTCGGCCGGCACGCGCCGACTGAGCCGGCAACCCGGTTTAGCGACCGGGTCGGGACCAAGTCGGGACTAAGTCGGGACCAAGTCGCGGTTCTGCACCACTCCGTGGCGGATAAATCCTTGATGGAACTTATGGCCGTGGTAGGCAGGAAGAACCGGACCAAGTTCCGGGACCAAGTCATCAATCCGCTGCTGGCCAGTGACTTTCTGCGAATGACGATTCCCACCAAACCCAAGAGCCGCCTCCAAAAATACCGCCTGACCGACAAGGGCCGGCGGAAGATCAGGGGTCGCGGCAAATGACCACCGATCTCGCCTGTCCCTCCCGAAAACTCCCTCCGGGCCAGAACAGGAGAACCGGCGTCCCCATACAAGTCATCACATCTGAGGATTTGACCTATCGGCGAGTGAGACGATATCCACTCGCGATGTGCAACACGCCGAGGCTTGGCCTCATACAAACAGGCCATGCGGGGGATCGCCCTGAAATAGCCGATCTTGTCGCAAACCCCGCGCAGTGCGCACCGCGGCAGACGCAACAGATGCAACAATTGCAACAAGTTGGCGGCAAGAAGAATTAACTTGAGCTTCTCAAACTTGCGGTTTACCGTGGAAACCGTGCAAAAACGCCCGAAAAAGCCCGTTTTTCCCCCCGACCGCGTTGGCCTCATAATCCCTTGGTTCTCGGTTCGAATCCGAGCGCTCCCATTTTCCAAGTCGCGTAACTGCCCAAGGTTACAATCCACGCCATCCGGGGATGCGAGGCCGAAAAGGCGTTTTCGGCGCAGTGCGCACCGCGCACAGATGCAACAAACGCAACAAATGCAACAAATGAGATCACCTACCGGTGCCCCCGCGCACCAAGGAGCCAAGCCATGCAGCGCCAAAAATCTAAGCAACCGGCCTACCGCCACCGCGTCCTGCGCGGCAAGCACAAAGCCGTCGTCACGTTGGTGGACGCCGTGACCAAACAGGTCAAGGACCACTTCCTGGGCGAATGGAACAGCCCCGAAAGCCGCATCCGCTACAACCAGGTTCTCGCCCAGTGGGAAGCGCGGGGCCGGCGGCTGGAGGAACCCAACCAGAATCGGGCCGAGGCGAGCGTGGTCGAGATGGTCGCCGCCTACTGGGAGGGCCTGGCCGGCCGGATTTACTGCCGCTCCGAAGCCCGGCACATCCGCGTCGCCTGGCAGGTGCTGGTGGACCTGTTCGGCACGGAACCGATCCGAACCTTCACCCCCAACAAGCTGCGGCTGGTCCGCAAGGCGATGGTCCAACGCGGCTGGTCCCGCAAATACATCAACCGCCAGGTCTACCGCACGGTGCGCATCTTCAAGTGGGGCGTGGGCCACGACTTTTGCCCGGCGCTGGTCGTGACGGCGCTGGAGGCGGTGCCGCCGCTGCGCTGCGGGGAAACGGCCGCCCCGGAAACCGAGCCGGTGGGGCCGGTGGACGTGGCGAGAGTGGCCCGCGTCAAGCCGTACCTCTCGCCGGTGCTGCGGGACGTGGTGGAGCTGCAACTGCTGAGCGGCGCCGGGCCAGCGAGATTCTGAACCTGCGAACAAGGGATATCAATTGCGAGGACCCGGCCTGCTGGCAGGCGGTATTGAAGAAGCACAAGATGAGCCACAAGACCGCCAAGCCCCGGACGCTGTTTTTCGGTCCCGCCGCCCAGGCGATCCTCAAGCCGTACCTGCTGCGACCCGAGGACGCTTACCTGTTTTCCCCGGCCGAGTCGGCGCGCAAGCGGCGGGAGGAACGGAGCCAGCAGCGGCAGACGCCGCTGTCTTGCGGCAACACCCCCGGCAGCAACCTCAAGGATGAACCGCAGCGCCGCCCCGGCCCGCGCTACACCACGGAAGCCTACGGCCACGCCATCTACTTCGCCTGCGAGCAGGCCTTCGCCATGCCGGGGCATTACCTGCCCAACGCCGCCGACCAGGTCCGGCCCGAGGACGGCCCTGAACAAATCGAGCGGAAAAATCATCGTCGCCGGCTGCGCACAAGCTGCGTGCCCGCTGGCATCAGCGCTATGGCTGGCATTCGCACCAACTGCGACACACCGCCGCGACGGTGTTCCGAAAAGCCTTCGGGGCCGAGGCGGCGTCGATCCTCCTGGGCCACAGCTCCATGGAGCTGACCGATGCCGTTTACGCCGAACGCGATCTGGAGAAGGCCAAGGCGGTGATCGCGAAAATCGGCTGAAACGAGCGGCGGGACGGCTGGGACGAGAGCCGGTCCAGCAAAAGGAGAGCATATACCCTGTTTAGGTATTTGTTATCCCCGGTATTGCCTTTGCAGATTACGGGTCCATCGCCACCGCTCCTTGGAGTGGTTTGTTTTGGGTGCAACGCCATGCAAGACCCCAGCCCCCCAACGGTCGATTCCTGTTTCCCACACCCCGGCAAGTCATGGAAGACCAGCGGCCAACCCCGCGAGCCGTAGCGCCCGCTTGAACCCCTCATCTTATTGGTTCAGCTTGCACGCCGAATCGTCGGCCTGGCTTTCTCTCTATGCTGAGGATTTCCCATGAACTCATATGATTTGACCGTCCACATTAAACCGGGCAAAAACTCCAAAAAGAACAAAAAGATAGCGGCGTTAATGGCTCATGTTTGCCACGCCGCCGGGGACGACGACGCAACCAAAAGGCCGGGGCCGCCGCAGGCCAGGCACGTGCCGCCCGTGACTAAACCCAAAGCCAAGTCGGAACGTAAATCCAAAACCGCAAAGAAAAAAGACGGATTCATCACCACGAGACAGGCGATCCAGGCCTACCAGAAGATCTTTTCCACCGCTGAATACGAAGCCGCCCGCCAGCGCATAAGGCGGGCGGAACAGGAGGGAAAGTTCTTCGCGAAAGGCACCCGGTACGCCCACCGCATCGAAGCCTCCTCGTATTATGCCTGGCTGGTGAATTTGTAAACCTAAAAGGTCCCCCGCTAAGAATCCCACACGATCGGTTTGCGTGGCTGCATCTCCAATTGGAAGGCGATGTGCCGGAGTTGCTGCGCCACCCAGCCTCGGGGCCGGTTCACCGCCTGGCCCACCTGTTTTTCGTTGAGTTGATCCACCCAGTGGAGTCGGGCGAGTTGCCGCTGCTCGGCCGGCAACGCGGCCAGGAGGAATTCCACCTCCTCGGCGCTGTCCACCGTCTCGAAAGCGGCATCGGCCTGCGCCAAGGTCTGCTCGGCCTGCTGATGCACCGGCGCTTCTTCCAAGGACAAAATCCGTGGGGAGGCCGCCTGCGGCCGCTCCCGGCGCGGAAACCAATCCCGCCGGCGCAGGCCGTCGAGCATCGCGCCGCGAATGCGCGGGTAGGCATAGGAGGCGAATTGGAGGCCTTTGTTCTCGTTGAAGCGGTCGATGGCCTTCAGCAGCCCCAGTGACCTGTCGCAGAATAGGTCGTCATAATCCACATGCGCCGAAAGTTCCCGCCGTAGCGCCCGGGCCAGGTGATTGACCAGCGTCAGATGCGCCTGGACCAGGGCATTGCGCCAGCGGTTGGCCTGTTGGGCTTGGTTGCGTTGTTGAAGGTGATGGAGCATTTGAAACTTGAAGAAGTGGCGCGTCATACGGACCTCGCGAGGGGACAAAAGACGAGTCCGATTATACCAGATGACGCCGCTTGTTCGGCGCGCGACAAAAGCAATTCCCTTGCCACCATCGCTGCACCCTCGTCGGGCAGTCCATGAAAATGCTCACCATTTTACTCACCAAAATAACGTCGCGCGGCGGACAATCTGTGGGACAAATCGGAACCCGTTTTCGCGCCGAGAAAATAATTTTGAGGCGCGGAATCCCCCGCAAATACCGAGCGATTCGTCATTCATTGGTTTTCCGTCCTAAAAACTGTCCGGCAAATTGGTAAGCCTTGTCCTCTTTAGAGCAACCGGACAATTGCCGGACAGTTTTTCACGAATCGCCCTGCGCCGCCGAGCGGTTCTGATTCTGACTTGATTGGTGAAAGGTGATTTTGACGCCTTGGGAAGCGTCCGAATTCCAACACGCCTGAAAAATTCCGAAACCCATCGACCCGCATTTGGCCCTGAAACCACCGAGGGATTCGTTGATTTATAAAATCTTATTTTACTGGGTGATTTCCTCCCGCCGAAAAAAAACAGTGTTAGTTTTTTCGCCGCGATGAACGGCGCAAGCCCCTACTGCGGCTGTGGCGCGCCAACACGGGCATGGCCCGCATGGGCCGCAACCGCACGGTGCGCTTCGGGGTGCCGGGGCAGGCGGATTTGACCGGCATCCTGCCGGGGGGGCTGCGCCTGGAAATCGAGTGCAAGGCCCCCGGCGGCGGAGGCCGAGGCCGACGCGGACCTTTCCCCACGCGGCGGCGCGGATGACTTTGTTCCCTTGGGCACGCGCGACCCCAAGACCCAGCGGCAGGTGATTTCCCCCAGGAAAACCCTGCCCACCGCCAAGGCGTTTCTCGCCGAGTTCCATCCCCACACCGAAGGCCGGACCCTCCACAGCTACGCCGGCACGCTCCTGGCCTGGCAAGGCAACCGCTTTGCCGAGATCGAGGAAGGGCGATTCGGCAGAAACTCCTGCCGTGGCTGCACGACGCGCTGCGGTATGCGTTCAACAAACAAACCGGGAAGATGGAATTGGTGGGCTTTGATTCCAACCCGGCGACGGTCAACGCCGTCGTCCTCTCGCTGCTCGCCCACGTCCACCTGACCGCCAGCGTCACGCCCCCGACCTGGCTGTGCGGCCAGGGCGACCGGCCCAATCCCAACGAATTGCTGCCCTGCCTCTCCGGCAACCTGCATGTCCCCACCGGTCGCATGCTCCCCCCGACGCCGGCGCTGTTCAACATCAACGCCCTGGACTACGACTACGACGCCAACGCCGAGCCGCCGGAGCGGTGGATCAAATTCATGGAGCAGCTGTGGGGCGAGGACCTGGAGTCGATGCAATTGCTCCAGGAATGGATGGGCTACTGCCTGGTGGCCGACACCCGCCAGCAGAAGATGGGTCGTTGGGTGGACCCACAAGACCACCCGCGCCTCCAACGCGCCCTATGCAAAACGCGCAGCAATCGGACAAGAACGGAGAAAATGGTGGCATCTGCAATGACTTGCAATGCAAAGCGCAATATCCCGCCAAGAATCCATGGTTCCTCCCTGCAGATTTTTGCCGCCGAGGGCGCGGGGATCGCCTCCCAATAATGACTCTTTTTCTTTCGGGTGAAAAATCGTGCGGACTCACAGAACTCAATTGGAGACAATCACATGCAATCGCACCCTCAATCGGATGCTGACCCGGCTCCACGCCGACCTGTTCAACCACCGTCTTCTGGCCGACCCCTGGCATCGCAAGGCCCAGAGCATGTTCCGGTCCTGGGAGAACATTCTGCGTCACGGCCGGCCCCGGCATTACCGGTTTCAGCCGAGCAGGTCGATTCCCGACTGGGAAGCGGCCATCCCCCGGATACTTCAGTCCCTTCGCCAGAACGTCTACCAGCAGCGCACGCGAACCGGGTGGAGGCGATGGGCCTCGGATCGGGCGAATCAAACCAATCGCTGGACCGGGAAATTCACAAACCTTTGAAGCGGCGGCGTCCCCCCAAAGACCGGACGCCCATCGCTACCGACGGCAGCGTCAACCTCAAGGCTATTGTGCTGCTGCTGGAGCGGCAGCAATACCGCTGCGCCCTGTCCAACCGGCACTTGCAGCGGCGGCTGTTTCCACCTGGCCCGTATGGCGTTTAGGGGGGCGAGCACGACCGGGCTGCGAAGGACGCGCAGTTCGAGTGCACGCTTGTGAGGCACATCGAGCAGTGAAACCCCCACGAGAATGAACAACAGGCCGGGACCGGGAACCATCGGCATCGCCATGATGACGCCCATAACAAGCAGCACCAGGCCGGCTAGGTTCTTCAGCACATGCAGCAGAACGCGCAGAAAGGGGTGCCGTGCGCGATGGAATGTCCCGCCCCTCGCTCGCGCATGAAGTAGTCGGCTGGCATCCTGACGGCCAGCGCAATGCCGGCGATCAAACCGAAGACAAAAAGCGTGACGGAGGCCATCAGAACCCAACCTGCGTGGGCCTTCAGCCAAGCGATCAGCAGATCATGTGGCGCCATGCGTCCCTGCCTTCCATCTGCGCACCGCCTTATTCCGCAGCGATCCCATAGCACAAACGTCTCAAGACACAGAGTTCAGGTTCTCGATCAGATCGTCCAGGGGCTTCAGCGACACATCCTCGACCGAGCCGGCGTCGCTGTACCCGAATGGATTATCCAAATCTCTGATTAGCAGGTTCAGGAAGACCATCAGGAATGTGACCACGCCCACGAAGAACAGGGATTCGTAGAACGGGTCAATTTTGGACAGGATCAACCCGGCAATCATCAGCAGCGTCGTCGTCTCGGCCACTATATACCCGGAGGCGATGAAACTCGTTTCCCGTACCGTGTGAATGCGGACGAGCATCCGACGGATGCTGCTCTGCTCCTGCTTCAAGCGTATGATGAAATTGGCCTGCGTGTGCTGTTCGAACGCGACGAAGAACTCGTCCAGGCCGTCGATCCGCGCCATGACCTCTTTGGTCCGTTGCCGTTTGTGGAACCACTCCTTGATGGCATGCGTCAGGTCCAACAGATGCGCGAAACATTTCCCGGCCACCGGCGCCTGCTTGGCTCTGTGGATCGTTCGGGCTTCATCCGCGATCGCCTCGATGCTGCACGCCAGTTCTCCCGGAAGGCGCTCACTTTCCTTGTAGTCGCTCAAGACGCCGGACAGGAGGAAGCCCATTAGGAACACGTTCGCGGCGATGATCCCGGAGAACAAGGGGTTCAGCGAGATGACCTCCCACCCAAACCAGTGGGCGGTAAGCTTCAGGGTAATAACGACGCCCACGACCACCAATACCCGAGCGAACAACCTGAACCGTTTGCGGCCGCCTGCAAAGAGAGCAATCATCACGTCTCCTTCTGCTCAAATACCAACGCTTGGCGTCAGTCCTCATCGACATGGTGGGGCCGGCCGCCTTGTTCTCCAGCCCCCGTCTCAGCGACCGGCGCCATGAGCAATCCGCCGATGATGACGATCGCCACGACGGCGGCGGCCACCAGCGCCACGGGCTTACGGCTTCTTACCAGGCTCGCAATCCACCGCAGGTGAAACGCCAAATGCACGAGGGCCAAGGCGATGAACGCAAGGGCGACCAGGAAGTGAAACTCGCTCCACTCCTCTTTAGATATGCCCAGGACCCGGCCCGCTCGCTCCTCAAGCCGCAGTTCGAGCAGCAGGCCGGTGCCGATCAGAGCGCAGGTCACAACGTACAGACAGATGTTCGATATCTTCAACAGCAGCATCTTCATTTGCGCGATCTCCTGAGAAAGCAGTGTCCTTCGGTATCGGGCCTGTGCGGTTACTGAACCTCAGCCACGCTGAGCAGTGCAGGCTTGGTCTTCTTGGAGCGTCTGGCCCGAACAAACTCAAAGACCGCCGGCAGCACAGAGATGACGACGATGGCGACAACGACCAGCTCGAAATGGTCTTTGACGAACGGCGCTTGGCCGAAGTAGTAGCCGGCGGCCATCAGCGAAGCGACCCAACCGACGCCGCCGATGACGTTGAACAACGCGAATCGCCTGTAGCTCATCTGGCCCACGCCGGCCACGAACGGGGCAAACGTGCGGATGATGGGCACGAATCGGGCCAGGATGATGGTCTTGCCACCATGGCGCTGGTAGAAGGCCTGCGCATGCTGGAGATGCTTCTGATTCAGAAAACGTGAGCTGCGGCTGCGGAACACCTTCGGCCCAAGGCGGTATCCGATGGAGTAGTTCATGGCATCGCCCACGACGGCCGCTATGGACAGCAGGACCCCCGCCAGGGGCAAGTTGATGGATGAGCCGTCACCGGAAGCCAGGGCGCCGACAGCGAACAGCAGCGAATCCCCTGGAAGGAACGGGAGGATTAGCAGGCCGGTCTCACAAAACACGATCAGAAAGAGCACCACATACAGCCATCCCCCCATGCTCGCGGCCCAGAGATTCAGGTTCTTGTCCAGATGCAGAAAGACATCACTCAGATTGCGAACCAAGTCCATCATCGTAGCTCCATCGAAGGTCGTCACAGATGACCACGGCACCGGTTGCCGTTCATCGCGCATTTCGCTCCATCGCCAACAGCCGCTGTACGCGGTCCTCGACCGGGGGATGGGTCATGAACAACTTGGCAACCTTCATCCCGGTCAACGGCTCGACGATGAACATGCTCCGCTGCGCGTCCATTACCGGCAGAGGAATCTGGTTGGCGCCGGTCTCAAGCCTCTCCAGTGCCCGCGCCAAGCCATGCGGGCTGCCCGCCAGTTCGGCGCCGAGGCGGTCGGCCTCATATTCGCGCGAGCGGCTGATGGCCAACTGGACCAGCGTCGCCGCCACAGGAGCGAAGATCATAAGAAGCAGGCCAACGAGGGGATTGGGTTCGTCATCGTTGTCACGACTGCCGCCGAACCACATCGACATATATGCCAGATAGCTGATCGCGCCGGCGACGATGGCCACAACGGTGCTGATGAGGATGTCGCGATTCCTGATGTGCGCCAGCTCGTGCGCCACCACGCCGGCCAGTTCCTCTTCGTTGAGCAGGCGCCGCAAGCCCGCCGTGACGCACACCGCGCTATGCTGGGGGTTCCGGCCGGTCGCAAAAGCATTGGGCGCATCGGCCGGCGAGAGGTAGACCCTTGGCATGGGGAGGTTCGCCTCGCGGCACAATGCGGCGACGGTGCGCCACAGCAGAGGGTCGTCTCGTTCGGCGATCTCCTGTGCGTGCATGGTCGCCAGCGCGATCCTGTCACTGAAATAGAAGGCGACCAGGTTGACGGCGCCGCCCAGCACCAAGGCCACCGCCATCGCCGCTGGACCGCCCACTGCGTATCCAATGAGTAACGCCATGCCCATCAACCCGGTCATCAGCAGGGCCGTCTTTGTTCTGTTCCAGAAAGCACTCATAGTTGATCCTCACCGCCCTGGCCAAGACATTCCCGAGCCAAAGCTTCCGCTCGTCTATATGGAGACTGGCGTTGGCTGTCGTCCTCCGCAGCCGCATCGGCTTGCAGAAGGGCTGTGACAGACGATGCCTGAGCTTCACCACCATCCATCGGCCGCTCGATGAGCACGACCGCGATGTCCCCAGGCGCGCGAGCACGCGCCGACGGCTTTCGCCGTCACCCAACTCAACCTCGAACGCATCGTTGGGCGCAAACCAGACACTGCAAACGATCCCGATTTCATCACGTTGCACGAACAGTTCGGGAACGCCGCGCACGAATCGCACCGAGTCACCAACGCCAGGCTGTCGCATGTGTGTCTCCGTTGTGCTAACCGAATAGCTCGCCGAGCCATGACTTCTTCCGTCCGTACTGTTGGCTGCTATCGTCGTCGTCATCGCCGTCCGGATAGGCTTGAGACGAGCCTGCGGGCGGCGCTGCTCGGCCCGGGGTGCCATCCATCGTCCGCTCGATGATCTTGTCCAGCTCGCCCCGGTCGAGCCACACGCCCCGGCACTTGGGGCAGTAGTCGATCTCGACTCCCTGACGCTCGCTCATCACCAGATCCACGTTGCACACAGGGCATTTCATGGGGTACCTCCAGCATGTAGGGGCGCGGGGGCGGGCTGCCGCGACACGTGGCTCCGACGGCAGCCTCACCCTCGCCGGCCCGCATATTCGCGCAGAGGGTGGACCAATCCACCGCCCTGCGCCGCCTGGGCAAGGACACCTGTCCCTGCAACCACCAGACGATTGATCTACCGATGCGCCAGCCGTGCGTGCCACCGCTCAACGCCGCGTTCCGGCCGATGGTGCATGCGCAACCAGCGCGAGAGCTTCTTTGACAAGATGGCCTTGGCCTTGGCGGCCGCCTGGTCGATAGCGACGTACAAGTTGTGATGGGTTGCCTCGACCACTGCCATGCGCGTGGCACGAAGGCGAATGGTGATGTGGCATGCCTTGTCATCGCCGCCATGGCGCTCGCCATTGATGTCGCTCAATTGCACCATCACACTGGATATCCGCTCTGCCGCGAACTTCAGGGCCGCTTCAATGCGGTGCTGGCAGTGAGTTGATATAGCTTCAGTCACGGCAAACCCGTGGGTGCGAACGTCAATAAGCATGGCGTACTCCTTTTTGCGAGGGACCAAACAAGCCGCCATACGCTATGAAGTCGCTCATGTTTCCTCCTGCAACGGCAATAGGGGCGCTGCGTCGGGCACAGACGGCGTGGGCCGGGCACTGATCAGGGATGCCACGATGCCGCCGGCCAGGATGAGCATCACCACGATCAGCAGATAAAGGTTGAAGCTCTCGCCAAGCAATCCCTTGAGCTGACTGGCCAGCAGCATCTTCAGCCCGACCACCGCCAGGATGATGGCCAGCGAGACCTTCAGGTAACGGAACTGGTCAAGCATCCCGGCCAACGCGAAATAGAGGGACCGCAGCCCTAGGATGGCAAACACGTTGCTGGTGAAGACCAGGAAGGGGTCGGCGGTGATGGCGAAGATGGCAGGAATCGAGTCCACCGCGAACACGACATCGGTGGCTTCGGCCACGATGAGCGCCACGGCCAACGGCGTGAGTGCCCATTTCGCCTGGCTTCCGTGGCGGATGACGAAATGCTGCCCGCACAGGTGATCCGTAACGGGGAACAGGCGTCGCACCAGGCGGAAGACAACGTTGTGTCCAGGATCGCGGTTCTCGGTGTTCATCACCAGCATCTTGCCGGCGGTTAGGATCAGGAACGCGCCGAAGATGTAGAGAATCCAGTGATAGCGGGAGACCAGTTCTGCTCCCAGACCGATCATGATGCCGCGCAAAACCAGCGCCCCGAGGATGCCCCAGAAGAGAACCCGGTGTTGCAGCTTGGCGGGGATCGCCAAGAAGCCGAAGAGCATGGCGATCACGAAGATGTTGTCCACGCTCAGCGACTTCTCGATGACATAGCCGGTCAGATACTTCAGCAGCGCGCCCTTGCCATCATTGACCTGCTGGCCGACCGGATCGGGCCGGCTGCCCAACCCCCACCGGTGCCCCTCATATCCGAAGTAGACGAAGACCCCGAACGCCAAGGCCAGCGCGATCCAGACGCCCGACCAGATCAGCGCCTCCCGGACCTTGATAGCGTGGGCCTTACGGTGGAACACGCCCAGGTCCAGCGCCAACATGGCCAGGACAAATGCCACGAAACTAGACCAGATCCAGATCATATCTCACACGCTTCCATTGGCTCTCCCAAAATCTGCGGCGTTCCTTGCTTCACAGTGCGACTCCTGAAGTCCCAGCCGCTGCCGGCAACATGCGGTTCCTGGTATTGCGCACGGCCTTCATCACCTCGAACCAGCCGATGCTCAGGGCGCCGCAGACGACGCACAGCAGCAAGTCGATACTGGACAGCGGCGCGAAGTGAAACAGCTCGCGGAACAGAGGCACCGATAGAACCAGCGCCAACCCCGCCGCCGTGCCGCCGACCACCCACCAGACAGCTTGGTTGGGCGTTGCCAGCATCGATAGCAGGCTCCTGCGCCACGAGCGGTTGGTTAGGATCAGCGCCAGGTTGGCTGTCACCAGCGAGACGAAGGTCAGCCCTCTGGCCTCGTCATCACCATGGCCCAGGCGCCGCGCGACGAGGTAGACCCCTAATACGATGGCCAAGACGCCAAGCCCCTGAAGCACGCTCATGGCAATTGATCGAAAGCCGAAAAGCCCCTCGTGAGGATTACGTGGCCGGCGTCTCATGATGTCGGATTCCGCGCCCTCGGCCTCGAAGATCATCGTGCATGATGGGTCGATGATCAGTTCGAGGAACAGGATATGCACGGGCAGCAAGATCAGCGGCCAGTCGCGGAAAAAGACCGGAACCAGCGACAGCCCGGCGATGGGGACGTGGACCGCGAAGATGAAGGCGATGGCCTTCTTGATGTTGTCGAAAATCCGACGGCCGAGTTTCACGGCCGCGACAATGGAGGAGAAGTCGTCGTCCAGCAGGACCAGTGAGGCGGCTTCGCGCGCCACATCGGTGCCCCGACCGCCCATGGCGATGCCGATATGGGCGGCCTTCAGGGCCGGGGCATCATTCACGCCGTCACCGGTCATGGCGACGACCTCCCCATTGGCCTTCAGCGCCTGGACGATCCGCAGTTTCTGCTCGGGCACCGCTCGGGCGAAGATGCTCACCTTCCCGATACGCTGGGCGAGGTCCGCGTCGCTCATCTGGTCCAGTTCCGGGCCGGTGACAAGCTGCTGTTCACTGTCCAGACCGATCTGACGGCCGATGCTCTGCGCTGTCGTGGGATAGTCCCCAGTGATCATGACCACGCGGATGCCGGCGTCGTGGCACTCTCGGACGGCGGCCGGCACGCTCGGCCGAATCGGATCAGCAAGGGCAACCAGCCCGAGAAACTCAAAATGGAAATCATGCTGGCTCGCCGGTAGATCGCTCTCAGTGATCGCGCCCCTTGCCACACCGAGGACGCGTAGCCCCTGTTCGGCTAGTTCCCGAACCCGCTGCGACAACTCGGATAGTTGACGCGGGGCCAGATGGCACAGGTCGGCAATGGCCTCCGGCGCGCCCTTCGCCGCAAGAACCAGCTCGCCCCCCTCGATGTCCCGCCAGACGTGAGAGACGGCCAAGAGCTGGCGCGACAGCGGATACTCGCGCTCCAGCGTCCACTTGTCGTGCAGGTGTTCAGTATTGACCAGGCATCGCGCGCCCAAGTCGGTCAGCGCCTTCTCCATCGGATCAAACGGCTCCCGTTTGCTGGCCAGAATGCCGAACTCCAGAAGCGAGTGAAAGGCTTCGGGAAGTGGCGATTGGTCGGGAGTCCCGGCGTCATAGATCGTCCCCTCCACCACCAGCTTGCTGACGGACATGCGGTTCTGGGTGAGGGTGCCGGTCTTGTCCACGCACAGAACCGTCGCCGCACCGAGGGTTTCGATGGCGGGAATCCGGCGCGTCAACACATTCTGGCGGGAGATGCGCCAGGCGCCCATGGCCAGGAAGATGGTCAGCACGACCGGGAACTCTTCGGGGAGAGTGGCCATCGCCAACGCGATCCCGGCCAGGAAGCCCTCCTTCCACACCTGCGCCGTACCGCCACGCGTCAGGCCGTAGGCAACGATGACCACGACGCACAACGAAAGGCCCACGATGGCCAAATTGCGGACCAGCCTCCCCGTTTCCCTTTGCAGCAGGGTCTGCTCGGGCTCCAGCGTTCTCAGCGCCTTGCCGATCTTCCCGATCTCAGTTCGCAGCCCCGTACCGACAACCTCAGCGATGCCTTGGCCGGCGGTGACCAGCGTGCCGGAGAAAACCGAAGGCAAGTCATCGCCGCCGGGGCGGGTTAGCGCCGAGGCATCAAGCGATGCTTCCTTGCTGACAGGGACTGACTCGCCTGTTAGGAGCGATTCATCGACCGCCAAGTTCGTGCTCTGCCGGAGCAACGCGTCGGCGGGAATGCGGTCGCCCTCCGACAGCACCACCAGGTCGCCGCGCACGACCTCGCGGCCCGCGATCCGCTGCTGCTTCCCGTCCCGAATGACCAGGGCGCGTGGGCTGGCCAGGTCACGCAGCGCATCCAGCGCGCGTTCCGTCCGTCGCTCCTGCACCACGGTAATCCCCATCACGACGAACACGAAGCCCAGCAGCATCAAGGCTTCCTTCGGCTCGCCCATCAGCAGATACAGGATTCCGCAGGCGACCAGCAGAAGGAACATGGGCTCGCGGACCACTTCCAGGGCAATACGCCATGTGCCGCGCCGCTGCGTGGCCGGTAGTTCGTTGTAGCCGTCGTCCCGCAAGCGTGCGGCGGCATCGGCCTGTGAGAGACCGGACAGATTGGGTTGCGTCATAGTCATGCGCGTACTCCTGGCGCCAACCGCCGTCGTCAGGCCAAGAGGCATTGATGTCAGCTACGGATGAGCGTCAACAGACGCCCGTTGCCTTGGCCACGACCGCAGATGAAATGGGCTGATGAGGATCAGGTAAGGAGAGAGCAGTGAAGCGAGAACAGGGATGTTCGGCCGGTTCGGAAAACAGGGCTTAGCGGCCACTTGTTCCTTCCGACTCGGAGGCTAGTTCCTGCCGATGCGACGTGGCACCCGCCAACGGGACCCGGAATGGTTCGCCTGGCCCGCTTGGCGGATTGGTCACTGCATACCACGGCATGGTGCTCCGCCGCCTCGGATCGGTGCTCCTCTGAGGTCTCGCCCGGCAGTGGCCTAAGGTCCATTGCGCAGGAGTCATCGGCCGACGCCAACAGGGCCAGCGCAGTAGCGGCGAGGATGAAGCAGCGGCACCAGTGCATACGCATCTTTCTCAACAAGCTCGATCATACCCGCTCGGCCAGGCCGCTGTCAATCAGTCGGCCTGCTCGCCGGACGAACGACGCAGGGCCATCGCATTTAGGCTAACAGGGCTTCGATGAGGAACTTGCGACTCCAGCCGCAGGACTTTTGCTTAATCCGCAGGCTCGTCTTCATCGGTTTGCCGTTGTCTTTCTTAATCTCCCACCGCTTGAGCTTGTTGATCGCGATCCGCCGCAGTCGCGAGAAGTTCTCGGCCCCGTGCTTGATCCGCAGGCGGCACTGATCCTCGTTGAGGCTCACGTCCAGTTGCCAGTGCAGCGTGTTTTCAATGCCCCGGTGCCGCCGGATCGCCGCCGCGTGCAGCTTGGCGTCAGTCCCCGGATGGCTGCTGATGAAGTACCGCCGCTCCACACTCACCTTCCCCTCCAAGTCCCCCAAGTCCCGCCGCGTCGATTCCACCACGACCAACGCCGCCAGACCCGGCCAGGCCGAGAGCAAATCCTCCCCCAGCCAGTCCACCTCGTCGGTCACCCACACCCGCCGCTTCTCGATCCGCCCGTGGCCGGCGTCGTCCTGTTGGTCATACCCGTGACGCAGGGCTGAAAAACCGTCCAGGACCGCCTCGTCCAGCAACGCCTTGACCTTCCGGTGCAGGGTGGGCTGGTTGTCCTTGACCGCCAGGATGTAGCGGCCCTTTTGCCCGAGGATCTGAGCGGCGATCTCCCGCTGGCAGCCCATCGCATCGATCGTCACCGTCGCCCCGGCCAGGCTCAGCATCGCCAGCAGCTTGGGAATGGCCGTGATCTCGTTGCTCTTGGCGTCGGTGGCCAGCTGTCCCAGCACCACCTGGTTTTGCGTCGCAAAGGCGCTGACCATGTGAACGGGGGTCTTGCTCCAGGCATGCCTCCAACTCCGCCGCAGCGTCTTGCCGTCCACCGCGACGAACAGGCCCGCGCCGTCGCCGACCAGCGTGGCGGTCCAGTGGTTGAAGGCCTTCTCGAACGCCAGGGGGTCGAGCAGGGCGAAGAGGCGGTCGAAGGTGTCGTGGCTGGGGATGCCGTGGGGCAGGTCCAGAAAGGTCTGGAGCCATTGGAGGTTGCCCCATCCCCACGCCTCGACCGCCGCCCAACTGTCCGATCCGCACAGCACCGCCAGGATGGCGATGCTCAGGACGTCGTCGAGCCGGTGTCGGGCGTTGGCCGCACGCGGGTCGTGCAGGCCCCGAAAAAAGCGCAACAGTTCCTGGGTCGCTTTGGCGTCCATGCGCAAGCTCCTTGGGTGAAAAATGGGGATGTGCTGCGAAGCTTCGCGACCGTTCCCCCACAGTTTACCGCCCCCGTTTCAATCGCGCAAGCCTAACATGCGCCGAACATCAAATGCGAAGCCCCTGCCCGGCGGCAACGGGTGCGGCACGAAGTCGCGCACCGCTTCCCCACTCAAGCGGGTGCCCCGATAGATTCCGATTGCCTGTTTCAGGGGGAACGTTTCCTTTCCTTAGTGTCTGGGCTAGGAAGGAAATCGTGCCTAGCGGCGTCCGCTAGTCAAGTTTTCTTACCTGGCCTTGTTTTCTTCCTTTATCTTCCGGCCGTGAAAAACCCCGGTCCCGTGGGCCGGGGGGAAAGCGGAGGTGAGAATACTTCAGGCGATGTGATTTCATGCGTTGAACTTGAACAGACCCCGTTCGACCTTGGCGAAGCGGGAGGTGGCACCCTTGGCCGTGATCTCTCTTGTGATTCCGCTGTACAAAGTACTTGCAGGGGTCGGGGCGGTGCTGGTCCAGAGTTTCTGTTGGGCCATCGCTTCGATCATTTCCGGGCAGCGCATCGGCTTTCCTGCCTCCTTGAGGACCTGCACTGCAGCGTCAAGGCAGCCGAGGCCCTGTATCTTGGTGGGGCGGGGGCGCAGGGGAATTGTCTTCGCCGCCGGAGTCGGAGTGGGCGCCGCTTGAGGCCTTATCGGATCAGGCATCACCAGAGGTGTCATCACCGGAGCGGTGAGGACTGGAACGGTAGGGGGGGGTGATGGGCACGGTGCCGCTCGCTTCCAAGGCGGCGAGGATGCGCTGGCTCTTTTTCAAGCCGCGAGGGGTGCGGGCGGTCTTCGTCCGAGTGGTCTTGTTCTTTTTCATCATTCAGACTCCTTGAGCCCAATTGGGGCGGGCCAAGCCCTGGGGGCGGTATGCCCCGCAAGCGGCCGGTGCCCTTGTTCAGGACACCGGACGCGGTGGGTTTTTCCTCATTTTCTTTTTCTCTCGGCGCGAGGCCCGGCCCGCCTCATAAGCCACAGACAAGGCCTGCCGCAGGGCGGCGACGCCGACCTCGTGGAAATCGAGGCCATCCCGGTGGCGCTCCTGCAGCGTGGGGATATCGAGGTGGGTCCGGGCGATCAGCGTGAACAGCTCGTTTTTCGTGGTCATGGCGTTCTCCTATGGGTTTTTCCGCAATTGGTGCGTCAGGTACGGCCAGGCGTAGCCGACCATCCGGCCGTCACAGCGGCGGAAGCGGGTCAAGTTGCCGTGCTCGTTCCGCACGATCACCAACGTGGCCGTCAGCCGTTCGACGTTGCCGGTGCAGACCAGGCATTCGCGGCCGTTGAAGGCGTCGATCACCTTCACCGCGTCGCCCACCGCAAATTCATTTTCCATCGTGTGCTCGCTGTTCATGGGTCGCTCCTGTTAGTTCTGAAACCGCTGCAGTTCCTGGTAGTAACCCTGGATGTCGCTGTTGGTGCCCGTGTAGCCGTCGCTGCGGAATTGGACTTCAATGGCGACCTTGAAAAGCTCGGTATCGCTGATCGTCACCGGCAGCTCCCAGCTCTTCCAGGCCTGCTGCCCCCGGAGCGGGTCGTGAATGAGGCTGTCGATCCGGATCATCCGCTTCGTCGCATCCCGCTCGATGGCGAGGCGTCCCGTTTTTCCTTCGAGTTCAATTCGTTTAGTCCACATGGCTTGCTCCTTGGCTTAGTCGGCCCACTCGTAGCCCATCTTTTCCAGGCGAGCGCAGTTGGCGGGGGTGGTGACCCAGAACCGCCCGTCGTCCCCCAGCATCACCCCCAGCGGCTTGGCGGCGCCGTTGGCAAAGTCAAAGGCGGCCTGGCGCTGGCGGAAGCGGGAGGTCTGTTTCCAGATCCGTTTCAGTCTCTCGCTCGGGTATGTCGGGTTCGTTTTCATTGTCTTCTCTTTCATTGTCTTCTCCTGGGCTTGGGGTTATTCGGTGATCTGGAACAAGTCGCCCCGGTGCCAGATTTCGCTTCCGGCGGCGGTGGCGACCTGGTAGGACCAGGCGTCGCGGCCGTTGCGGCAGTAGGTGCAGACCCGCTCGATGCGGCCCACTTCACCGTCCACCGTGGACACCACCTGCGTTCCGGGCGTCAGGTTCGATGGGTTCTTCGTCGTTGGGTTCTTCGCGTTCATCGTCGTCCCTTTCCTCTGTTTCTACGTTCATTAAGCCTGGCGTGGGCCGGATCATCAAGTTGAATGCTTGAATAATCCATGATTCCCGGCAGATCGCTGGGATTCCGCAAGGACGCTGTGATTCGGCTATTTTTCGGGAGTTTCCCCATGACCCAAACGGCAGATTCCGGCCCGGTCGATCCGAGGGCGCTGAGCGTCGAGCAGATGGCCAAACTGCTCTCGGCGGCCGGCGGCCGGGCGGTTTCGGTCCAGGAGGTCCAGGCGGACCTGGCGTCCGGCGCGCCGGTCGGTCCCAACGGGCGGATCAACCTGGTGGCCTACACCGCCTGGCTGCTGCGCCAAGTGCAACACCCTCAGGGACAAGGCCATGGCGATTGACGTTAAACACCTGCGGGCGGCGGAGGCGGTGCGGCTGCTGAACAGCACGCCGCTGGGGGAGGTCGTCCAGCCCAACCTGGTCTACCGGCATCTGAACCGGGGCGGCTATCCCCCAAGTCGGAGATGACTGCTCGGGGTCGAATAACACGAGTCCCTTTGCTGTTTACAATTATCTGGCCCACGCGGGGCAGACGGGTCACTCCGGGAGGCTCTACCTCGGCTTCATCCAGCGAATGATTGAGGAGTGTGCCTGGTGGAGCCTGACGCCGGACCAGGGATGGTTCGGGGGCAATTACCTCAGCGGCGGCTTTTTCAATCCCCAGGCCACCGCCTTAGAAACCGGCCGATTCTACTGGCGCTCCCCCTATGCCGGAGCGAACTTCTACGGGCTGAAGGCGGCGGCGGGATTGAATGAGAAGGGGTGGACCCGAAAATTCCCCGCCGAGGTCAGTACGCTCCAGGACCGGATTACCGGCTTCACGAACTGGGGCAGCGGGATCAAGACTTATCAATTCGAGATCGGCGACTTTGTTCGCTGCCGCACCGACGGGAGAGTCTATCCGCTTCAAGGCTATCTCGATGGCGGCATCTACGGAGATCAGGGAATCTGGAGTGAGCCGGTGGCGGGCGTGAATCCCACGCTCAAAACCTCTTATGGTGAGGGCGGGTTTGGCATTCAGGCGGGTGATTACCTGGAACCCTGGATTTACAACGAGATTCGCTCCTGCCTGAACCTGCTGGTGTGGACCTATCATGCCGCAGGAACAGTTCCTCGAATTAGCGGGCACTGGGGCGGGGGAGATACCTATGCGGCGGCCGTGGCCAGCTACGGGACCAATCCCCCGCGGGAATACAATCCAATTGATTCGGGAGCGACCTTCGGAGCCGCCTGCCATGTCGTCTTTCGCTGCCTGGGGGACACGATGGGAGATAGCTACTATGTCGAGCGCTACGATGGACAGATCACCTTCCAGACCGTTGGAGGCGGCGGGAAGGCCCGAGAGGTCGCCTTGTGGATCTGCCCCCAGCGGGGTTCTTCTCCGGTGACGAGCTTCTCGGATCACGGGGATGGGTACAGCGAAAACACCTGGTGTGAATATCGTCACTTCGGCACCTGCTCGACGGCCCAGACCCTCACGGCGACGGTAGGGGAGCTAGCTGCCCATTGGACGCCAAGCGACCCGGAGCGGCCAGCGGACAATCCCTATCACCTGCAGAACGGCTCCTATACAGGTTATCAGTGGCGTGTGCTGGGGGACGATCCGACGGGGCTGATCATCTGCAAATGGAACATCCCTGGCGGCTATGTGTACACCGCTGGGATCTGAGGGACTATCTCATTGCACTACGTTTTCACCTTAAAGCAAAGCTCGTCGTTGTGGTACGGCGTGCAGGCGGCTTGGAAGATCGGAACCAAACTCGTCGGGATTGAGCTTGGCGGTCCCTTCCACGCAGTGGGGGACGCCGTTATGGAGGGTCAGGCGGTTTATTTCATCAAACGAAGTACTCTGCGCAACACAGCCGGAAAGTGCGATTTTACCTTCATGGGCGAGGCCTCCAGAGGGACATAGGATGCAAAAAGATGAGTTTTTGAGATGGGCCGGTCCAAAACCGCCTTGGCGGGGGTGTTACGGGGGGCTGCTCAGTCGCAGCGGCACAATCCCCTGAGACTTTTGGATAGGCCGGCTCGTGTGTCAGGGATGCTTGTCCATTTCTGGGGCTCCAAGAGACCACTGACTTGCAACGGTCGTTCAGTCCAACTGCATCAAGCCTCGCTGAGCCGCTTCGGTAGAGGTAACAGCGGGTTAACTGACGGCGGATCGAGTTGGGTACTCACACGGGATTAGGATTGCAATGCTTGCGGCGATACTGCCGGGGAGTCATCCCGTGTCGGCAAAGGAATTGGCGGTTGAAGTGGGAGAGGTTATTGTAGCCGACCAAGCCGGCGATTTCCGTAATAGTACGGCTTGTTTCCGCCAGCAAAAGGCCGGCGTGGAACGTCTTCCAATCATTGAGGTAGTCCGCAAAGCTCTTGCCGCTGGCCCGACGGAAAAAGCGGCAGAAGGTCGGTACACTCATTTGCAAGACGGAGGCCGCCTCGGCCAGAGAAATACTCTTTCCACTGTTGTGATGGATAAAGTCCAGGATTCGAGAAAACAGAAGATGATCACGTTCTAAGGTCGAGAAATGACTGCGGTTGGAAAGGACGGTGGCCTTCCGGCAGCGGGCCAGGATGTCCAGCAGGCTAAAGACGGTCAGCAGGACTGGTAAGTCTCGCAGGTTCGGCAGGCTATCCATCAGAGACACCACTTCGGGGACATCGGCTTTATTGAAGCTTAACCCGCATGAGGCCTGGTCTAGCAGCCGACAGATGCCGCGCAATTCCCGCTTGATCAGCAAGTCCATGCCAAGTGATTCTCGGGTAAAGTGGACGACGATGTTGTCTTTTTTCCCCCTCCTCTCAAGCTCCGGTTCTGATGCCCAAGTGTGAGGCAGATACGGACCGAGCAGCACCAGATCACAATTGCAATAAGAGGAGATGGTATTTCCGATCAGACGGCGGCCGATCGAGCCGCGGACCAGAACCAACTCGAATTCCGGATGGTAGTGGTAACGGAAGTGAGGATCGCCCCTGTAATAGGATACTTCCACCGCCCGGCCTTTCAGCGGAGGGGGATAAAGAACCGGCTTGAGATGCAGATCGCGCATGATCGGATTGTACCATTTGATTGATCGAAATGTCGTAGCATGGGGGCAATAAAATAAGCATAGTAAATCGCTATGGACGCATTTACGCCCGATTATCGGAATATAGAAATGGCCGCCCGCAACCAGCGACCGCTCCGATTGCCGTTCTATGAGCACATCATTGGCACGGACACCATGGAAAAAATTCTCGGTCGGTCCTTTGCTGGATTGATAGATGGCAACGAGGCCGACCGCCGCCGGTTCTTCGAATTGTACAGCGGTTTTTTCCGTGGCCATGGCTACGACACGGTCTCGTTCGAAGTCTGTGTGACGCAGATCCTGCCCGGTGGAGGGGCGTTGCTTAGCGGGCAGGCCGGGCCGATCCAGAACCGGGCCGACTTTGAGAAATACCCCTGGGCGGATCTGCCCCGGATATTCTGGCAACGTGCCGAGCTTTGCTTTGAGGCGCTAGCGGCGACCCTGCCGGCGGGCATGAAAGTCATTGGCGGCGTGGGCAACGGCGTGTTCGAAATCAGCGAGGACCTGGTCGGCTACGAGGAGTTGTGCCTGCTGATGGCCGATGACCCAGAATTGTTCCGGGATCTGTACAATCGGATCGGCGATCTGCTGGTGAGGTTGTGGAGCCAACTGCTGGCCAGGTTCGGCGATGTGTTTGCGGTCTGCCGGATCGGCGATGACATGGGCTTCAAGACGGCGACGCTGCTGGCGCCGGACACGCTGCTGGAACACGTCGTGCCGCAATACCGGCGGATCATCCAGGTGGTGCATGATTCGGGCAAGCCGTTTCTGATGCATTCCTGCGGCAGGATTTTTCCGGTCATGGAGGGGCTGATCGAAGCGGGGATCAACGCCAAGCACTCCAACGAAGAGGCCATTGCGCCCTATGACGAGTGGATCGAGCGCTACGGCTCGCGAATCGGCCTGTTCGGCGGGATCGACACGGATCGGCTGTGCCGGATGAAGCCGGACGACATCTACCGATTTACGCTGGAGGAAGCAGGCCGCTTCCGCCGCACGGCCAACGGTTACGCCTTGGGCTCGGGCAACTCCATTCCTGGATATGTACCGCCGGAAGGATATCTGGCAATGATCCATGCAGGGCGGGAACTGCGTTGACGAGAAAATGGGAAATAACATGAATCGTGAATTGATCAAGCGGCTGATTGCCGGCGAGAAGGTTGAACGCTGCGGTTTCTGGGTGGGCATGCCCCATGCGGAGGCTTGGCCGATCCTGCACCGGCACTTTGGTACCCGGACCGAGCAGGAGTTCCGCCGGAAGATTGGAGATGAACTGGTGTGGCTTAGCCCCCAGTTCTATCCTGATGTCTATCGAGATCCTTCGGGCCGGCAGTTGTTCGACGCGGGACTCGACCGGGAAAAGCACGCCCGGCCGCCTCTGGCCGATTGCGAAACCATCGCGGAGGTGGAGCAGTTTCCCTGGCCCAGTCCTGACTATTTGAATTTTGACGCCTGCCTGAAGGACTTGCGGGAGGCCGGGGACGTGTACCGCCTGAGCGGGTTCTGGACCTGCTTTTTTCACAACGTCTCGGACCTCTTGGGCATGGAAGAGTACCTGGTGAAGATGTACACCCATCCGGAGGTCGTGCAGGCGGTCACGGACAAAGTCTGCCAGTTCTACTACGAGGCCAACGAACGGTTCTTCCGTCTGGCCGGGGACCTGGTGGACGGCTTCTTTTTCGGCAATGACTTCGGAACCCAGTTGAGCCTGATCTGCGGCCCCGAGCAGTTCGACCAGTTCATGCTTCCTTGGTTTCGCCGCTTTGCCGAGCAGGGACACCGCCACGGCCATCAGGTGATCCTTCACTCCTGCGGTTCCATTCACGGCGTGATGCAGCGGTTGATCGATGCGGGCGCGGACTGCCTCCATCCGCTGCAGGCGCTGGCGGCGAACATGGACGCCGAAACCTTGGCCAGGGATTTCAAAGGGAAGGTGGCCTTCCTGGGCGGAATCGATGCCCAAGAACTGATGACCAACGGCACCCCCGAGCAGATCAAGACCGAGGTCCGACGGGTCAAGAAGCTACTCGGCCCGAACCTGATTGTCAGCCCCAGCCACGAGGCGATTCTGCCCAACGTGCCGCCGGCGAATGTGGCGGCGCTGGCCGAGGCGGCCCATGAGATTGACTGATCAGGGCGTGATGACGATGGAGCTGGGGTGTTGATCAAAAGTCGCATCAAACAAGGAGTTGGCTATGGCGATGATGAATGTAGACGTCGGAGACAAGCAGGCCGGTTCGCAGGGTACCAGTGCCATGTTGATCGTTAGCGTGACCGTGGCGGCCTTGGGTTCTCTTCTGTTTGGTTTTGATACAGCGGTGATTTCCGGCACCACTGAGGCCCTTAAGCAGGTTTTCGATCTCTCGGAATTCTGGCTGGGTTTTACCGTCTCCAGCGCACTGATCGGAACCATGGTTGGTTCGCTGTTGGTGGGACGTCCAGCCGATTGGTGGGGGCGACGGCCGGTGCTGGCAGTGCTGGCGGTGCTGTTCGTGATTTCTGCCTTCGGCTGTGCCTGGGCCTGGAACTGGTATGCTCTGCTGTTCTTCCGCTTCCTAGGCGGGGTAGCGGTAGGGGGGGCCTCGGTCGTTTCGCCGATGTACATTGCAGAAATCGCCCCGGCCAAACGCCGTGGCGTGCTGGTGGCCATTGCCCAGTTGAACATCGTGGTCGGAATCCTCGCCGCCTACTGTTCCAACTACCTGGTTGCTGCCGTCTTGGGCTCGGAGAATGCCCATAATTGGCGTTGGATGTTTGGGGTGATGGCTCTGCCCTCGCTGGCCTTCCTGATTGCCGCGATGATCATTCCCGAAAGTCCGCGCTGGCTGATCCGGCGCAACCGTCGGGAGCAGGCCGAGAAGGTGTTGAGCCGCTTCGGGCATGCCGACCCGGCGGCCGAGGCCGGGGAAATTGTCCAGTCGCTTCAGGGCGAGATGCACGGGACTCATCAGCGTCTTTTCCAGCGGAAGTATCTCAAGCCGCTCATGCTGGCGGGGATGATTGCGGTATTCAATCAGCTCGATGGGATCAACGCGATTATTTATTACACCGCCGACATCTTCCGCATGGCCGGAGCGGATAAGGCCAGTGCCCTGCAGCAGTCGATGATCGTGGGGTTGACCAATCTGGTGATGACGCTGGCAGGGATGATGCTGATCGACCGCCTTGGCCGCAAGGCGCTGCTGCTGGTAGGCTCAGTCACGTTTATCCTCTCCCACGGCTTGGCGGCGTGGGTGTTCTGGAGCCACGCCCAGGGGTGGATTGTGATTGTGGCTCTGATGGGGATCGTCGGCTCCCATTCCTACTCCCAGGGGGCGGTGGTGTGGGTCATCATTAACGAGCTGTTGCCCAATGCAATCCGTGCTTCAGGCTCGTCCACGATCTGCTTTTTATTATGGCTGTTATGTGCAGGGGTGAGCTGGTCGTTCCCGGTGCTCGCCAGCAAGTCGGGTTCCAGCACCTTCGGGTTCTTCGCGTTGATGATGGTGCTGCAATTCGTTCTGGTGTGGAAGTATCTGCCGGAGACCAAAGGCGTGTCGTTGGAAGAACTGCAAAAACAACTGGGTGTGCGGGAGTAGCGATGAAGTACGGCAATTGACAGCACCGGCGGGAAGTTGTTTTGCGGAAGCAGGCAGGCTGGCGTGAGCATTCGATCAGGGTAATACTATTTATATGGTGGTCAATAGAATGGGCCTCCAATGCCGAATCTCATCGCGTTTTGCGGCAATCTAGCTGGAAAAAACGCGGCGAGAGGCGATTAAAGGCAGCTCGCTCTCCCTTGCCAGCACCAAGGTCACGCTTACTGGCGAGCCTGATCCGCAACCACTGGTCCATCGAGAACAGCCAGCATTGGTGTCTGGACGTGGCGTTCAATGAGGATCAGAGCTGGGTGCGAAAGGATCATGGGGACCAGAACCTGGCGGTGCTGCGGCGGATTGCCCTGAGCCTGCTGCGGCGGGAGAAAAGCGTGAAGCTGGGAGCGAAGAACAAGCGGCTCAAAGCCGGCCGCAACCGCGATTACCTGCCCCATGTGCTGTTGTCGCCGGTTTTGGCCAAATGACTTTGCCCTGATTCTAAGCCGGATATACCGGAGTAGAATTTGCCAATCGTCCTCATTAAAGGGTATAAGCATCGAGCGGGCTATGGTTTCCAAAGCATCCATTCCGGGAATTCTACTCCTGCTGATGGCGGTAATGGCGCATGCCGGGTCAATACCGCCCGCGCAGGTCATGCCACTGATCGATAAATATGTGGTTCGGAGCTGGAGCGTGCTTCAGGGATTGCCGGAAAATGAGGTGCGTGACTTGGCGTTTGCCTCCGACGGATATTTGTGGATCGTCACGCCTCACGGACTGTGCCGATTCGATGGAGTCCAGTTCGACTGCCCACTTCCCCAACCGCCCGTCGGGATTGCCGCCAGAGACTTCCGTGGATTGTGTTTTGATCGGCGGGGTGTGCTTTGGGTCTATGGGACTGGCGGGGCCTGGTCCTATCGTTCTTCAGGATGGGAAGCGATTGTTGACGATTCCAAAAAACTACCGTTGGGCCATGAAATCCTCAAACTCGGGCAGGCGGCGGATGGGACGTTTTGGTTGCTGGTTTCTGGAGGGCTGTATGCCTGGGACGGTCGGTCGCTCCGCTCTTATCCGCTTCCGGTCAACTTGCCTTCCCATGTTCATCTGGCGGATATGACGATTGATCCTCAGGGGACGATCTGGCTGGCGGCGATGGACCGGGTGCTGCGTTTCGATCAGGGGCGCTATGAGCCGTCTCCTTTGCCGGATTTGCCCACGGGCAATCCCCCCGCCATCTGGCACATTTACACCGACTCGGCCGGTCGGGTCTGGACCGCCACACATGCGGAACTGTTCGTCCGGGACAATGGGGCCTGGCGAGTCGTGCCATCGCCGAACCCTGCGAGTCGCTGGGTGTTGCCGGGGAAGTTTTGGGAAGCCGCCGATGGTTCGTTGTGGATCGCGGGCCGGGAATCACTTTCCCGCCTGCACGAGGGGCGCTGGTGGCGGACCTATCAGGAAAAGGAGATGGATTTTCCCTTGGTCTGTCGGACCGTTGTTGAGGATTCGGAAGGGAATATTTGGGTGGGAATCGATGGGGGGCTGGTGCGGCTTTCACCCCGGCTGGCGCAGTCGACTTTCGTCACGCCGGATGAGCTTGGCACTCGGCGGGTTTCAACTCTCACGGTGCAGGGACGCCAGGAACTGCTGGTCGGGTTCCAGAGCGGGGAAATTGCCGCGGGTTATGCCGGGCTGTTACAGCAGCAGGGAAACTCACCGGCTTTTCCGAAGATCAGCGCCAAGGCGTTGCTGAGAGATTCGGAAGGGTATTGGTGGATTGGTTCGCAGGGGACTTACCTATTGCGGATAAAAGATCGAGACATCCGATGGGTGGGCCTTTTCAGCAAATCGAATGTTCCCCGTGCCTACCAAATCTTGGCATTGCGGCAAACTGCCGATGGAACCTTCTGGGCGGGGACCAATGATGGTTTGATGCGCATCTTGGATCCCCACGCCAGCGGGAAAAATCCGACTTATTTCAGTCCGGAGGGCGGCATCAGGTCTTCGGTGCCAGCCCTTCACGAAGACCGTGAGGGAAACTTATGGGTCGGCTATGAATCGGAGGGCTTGGCCCGGCGTGCCCCTAATGGAAAAATCCAACAGTTCCGCGAGTCTGACGGCCTGCCCGGTCCGGGTGTCTACGCCATCTGGAAAGACGATGATGGGGTCTTATGGTTGGGCGGTCGCCATGGTTTGGCCCGCTGGGAGGGGGAGAACCACTGGGTGGTCCCTGCCGAATGTGGCTTTGGGGAAATTCCGGTGACGCAGATCGTGGAGGATGAGCAGAAGCGGCTGTGGCTGGGAACGCCCAATGGGGTCTGGTGTCTGAGCCGTGCGGAATTGGCGGAGATGGCGGTCGGCAAACGCACCCGCCTGCACGCCCGTCGATTGGGTGTGGATGAGGGGATGCCCTCCGACCAATGCACAGGCAGTTTCAATTACACCGGAGCCGCTCCGCCGAAAAATCGACTGTGGTTTGGGACGGCGAGGGGGCTGGTGAGCTTTTTGCCGAGGATGGTCTTGCCAAGCGGACGTCTACCAGAGTTACGCCTGCAATCGGTGTCGGTGTCGGGCCGGGAGATTTGGCGGGCGCCGCTTTTTAGTTCGGTGGGCACGGTGATGCCGAAGGAACTGACGCTAGCGCCCGGATCGCGCCAGATCCGCATCGCCTTCACCGGCTTTCATTACGCCTCACCGGATCAGTTGCGTTTCAGCTATCGGCTGAGCGGGCCATCTGCCGGCACGTGGAGTCCCCTGAGCCGGGATCGCGTCGCCCAGTTTGAATATCTGCCAGCCGGCTCGCATGAACTGCGGGTAGTCGCCTGCTCATCCGATGGGGCATGGAATGAAACGGGGGTTTCATTGGTATTGAACGTACGGCCTTGGTTCTGGCAGACGGGCTGGTTTTTCCTCACCGTCTTGCTGGCGGCGGGAATGGTGACGGGATGGGCGGTGCGGATGATCATCCGGCGGCGTTGGAAGATGCGGTTGCACCGCATGGAAAAGGAAATGGCCGTCCAACAGGAGCGCTCCCGCATTGCGCGGGACATTCATGATGAACTGGGCGCCGGGCTTTCCGAAGTGACCTTGCTTAGCGAATTGGTGCAACGGCCGGACGCACCTCCCGCCCGAACCCAAGAACGGTTGCGGCGGATGTTCCAACGCGCCGGCGAACTGACCCGATCCGTCGATGAAATCGTCTGGGCGATCAACCCGACCAATGACAACCTCCGCAGCTTTGTTGTGTACATCATCGAGTATTCGCGGGAATTTCTTGCATTGGTTGACATTCCCTGCCGATTGAATATTCCCGATGTTCTGCCGCCGATGCCGATCAATGCCAATGTGCGACACGAACTGTGCATGGTGATCAAGGAGTGCCTCAGTAATATCGTCAAGCATGCTGGCGCGACGGAGGTGAGCATCGGCATGAATCTGGATGGGCGGCGATTGGCCATTTGCATTGAAGACAACGGGTGTGGGTTTGATCCATTGCGGGTGGATTGCGATGCCGGTCACGACGGTTTGGCCAATATGCGCCGGCGAATGGAAAAGTTGAGTTCGGAATGTCGAATTGACAGTGAGCCTGGAAAAGGGACGCGGGTGCGGCTGTGGTATGATGTCGGGACATCCCAAAAGTGAGAGGCATGTGCCATGAAAATTAGCGTGGCGATTGTGGAAGATGACAACCGATTGCGGCAAACACTGGCCGAGGTCATTGATGACGCCGGGGACTGCCGGTGCGTGGGGCAATACCGCACGGCCGAGGATGCCATTGTCGCCATTCCCAAACTCAAGCCGCAGATCGTCCTGATGGACATCAACCTGCCGGGCATGAGCGGAGTGGATTGCGTTCGCGAACTGGCCAAATTCAATCCCAAGCCGATGATCCTGATGCTGACGGTCTACAAGGATACCGACTCCATCTTTCGTGCCCTGTCGGCCGGGGCGGTGGGATACCTGCTCAAGCCCGTCTCCCCGCCGCAACTGCTGGCCGCCATCCACGACGCCTACACCGGCGGGGCGCCCATGACCAGCAGCATCGCCCGCATGATCGTGCAGTCCTTCCAGCAGGCCGAGACGGCGACCAAGCAGGCCGAAACGCTCACCGCACGCGAGCGGGAAGTGCTGGAATACCTGGCCAAAGGGTATCTGTACAAGGAAATCGGGGAACGCATGTGCCTCAGCTACAGCACCGTGCGCACCCACATCGAAAACATCTACCACAAGCTGCACGTGCGCACCCGCTCCCAGGCCATCGCCCAGTTCTTGGAAAAAGGCAGAAACTAACAAAACCGGTAATTCTACCGAGTGATAACCGTCTGTGCGGCCGATACCTTTCCGTCCCATGGGCGATGGAATACGGACAACCGGTTCTGTCTCGGCGAATCAGGGCGCCGCTCGGCCGGCGGTGCGGCGGCCGTTGTTCGCTTTGGAATTCTTCCACTCCACCGAGGCCGTTGGCAACCAACCCCCGCGGAGCAATCCCGACGATTACACTTTATATCTCGTGCGGCACGGCCATCAGCGCATCGTCGCTGAAAAGGCCGTCCATGAAGTGGAACCGGGGCAGGCTTTGCTGGTCGGACCCTCGGTGTCTCACGGCCATGAAGCCGCCGTGCGATTGCCCGGCGATC
This sequence comes from uncultured Phycisphaerales bacterium, assembly GCA_963841305.1. Classification (GTDB taxonomy): domain Bacteria; phylum Planctomycetota; class Phycisphaerae; order Tepidisphaerales; family Tepidisphaeraceae; genus CAWJBR01. The sequence goes on from CAWJBR010000003.1 coordinate 39,759, forward strand.
TGTGGGTGCTGCAATTCCGCGATCCCCGCAAGTGGGGGCGGGGCGACGTCATCCTGGACGTCGGGGCGGCGCTGCAGCGGGAACTTCAGCGGATCGGGGGCGGATGTCCCTTTGCCGCCTCAGACGAATTGCAGGCGATCTTGCCGCAGTTGCTGGCGGCGCAGCGGAATCCGGCCGCATTTTCGGACCTGTTGGCCGAGTCATTGCTGACCGTGCTGGCGGTGCGGTTGGTGGGGGAGATCGATCTGGCTGGATCGTGCGGGAAAGCGAGGGCGGGGCGGCGGTTTTCGCCGGTCATGCGGCGAGCCACAGATTTTATTGATCGGGAATTGGCGATGGGGATATCGCTGGAAAAGGTGGCAAAGCATTGCCGGATGAGTACCAGGCAACTGCGAAACCACTTTGTCGGAGAATTAGGCTGCACGCCGCAGGAATACCTGATGCGTTGCCGGATCAAACGAGCCGGAAACTTGCTGCGGCAGGGCCTCAGTGCAACGCAAGTGGCTTATGAAGTTGGACTTGCTGGAAGTGCTCACTTCTCCACGGTTTTCAAACGGTTCACCGGAATGACCCCCACCCGGTACCGGGCGATCTACGAGCGGCAGGATGAAAAAAATAAAAATCGGTAGAACTACCGATGGAGAAAGAATCGGTCAGGCAGGTATGCTCAGCGCTGTTGGCGACAATCGGAAATCGATGATCCCAACACTTTCGCAAAACGGAAATGCGGATTTTGGAAGCCGTTTGAAAAAAGCGCGTTATATTTTGTGTTGTGGCGTCATCTAGACGTTTGTCGGGCTGAAAAACCGATTCGCCGCAGGGTGATTCGGATGGGATAGAGAGTCAATTCGGAGAAACATTTCACCTTTTGGAGGAGCTATGGCTTGCAAGTCGAACAATCGGAAGGGCAATAAGCGGGGTCAATTGGCTTTGGCGGCGGCGGCAGTCGGTTTGAGCGCCTTGGGCATGGTTCAGTCGGCCCAGGCGGCCAATTACACTTGGAACGGCGGCGCAACAGGCACGTGGGATACAACCACTACCAACTGGCTTAATGCTGGCTCTTCCACTGCGTTTGGAGCCGGTGGTAACTGGGCCTACTTCACGACCGGCACCGACGCGACTGTAACGATGAATGCCACCCTTGCCGCTCAGGCTATTTTGGCATCGGATAACGTCAGTGTCACCGGCGGCGGGACGATAAATACTGGTAACAACCTCACCCTTGGGGCTAGTGCGGGTAAGACACTGGAGATTGGAATAAACAAGATCACGGCTCCTGCGACCAAAGGTATTCTCGTCACTGAAACTACATACCGAGGTGGTACTGTGAAGTTGAGTACTACTACGGTCAACATATCACAGTTTCAAATTCTTGGCAATTCGACGGTCGAGCAGACGACAGGGACGATCACTATAAGCGGAAGCACCTATACTGGTGGTCCGGTAACTTTTTTGGGTAGCACCACTGCCGGAACCTACACTCTGAGCGGCGGCATTTTGGACAACCAAAACACCGTTACAACCAGTTTCAGTAATGCGTGGGCAATTGGGAATGGGGGCACCGGGACCATGAACGTGGACGGCAGCCAATCTGTTTTTCGCAGTCTTGGCACGATACTTGTCGGTAATACCCAGACCGGGACGCTGAACTTTAAGCAAGGCGTGATCGAGGCCACTGAAATTAACAGAAACACAACCGTCCAAGCGAACAGCAACTTCAACTTTGGCGGTACGGTTGGAACGGCAACCCTCCGGCCCCTTGCCGGCTACAACCTGACGCTGGGCAACAGCAGCAAGACCCCCACGGTTACTTTGACGGGCACCAACGCCGTCATCAGCAGCAGCGACAAGGACGCCGCCGCCCGCACGGTGGACGTCTACAGCGCTATCGGCGACGGCGGCAGCGGTCGCGGCCTGACCTTCTCCGGCGGCGGCACGACCACGCTCTATGCCAACAACACCTACACCGGCGAAACCAAGATCGCCACCACCGGCAGCGGCAAGGTGACGTTGGCCAACAACGGCGGCACCTCCGCCCTGAGCAGCAGTTCCACGCTCCACGTGGTCGGCGGCGCAACCTTCGCCGACGGCTACACCACCGGCCGCGATCTGACCTTCGCCGGCCTGAAATCCAGCGGCACCGGCACCGCCTCCATCACGTTGGGTACGACCGGAAAGAAGGTGATCGCCGGCGCCGTCAACATGCAGGACGGGAACATCGACACCCTCTCCATCACCAACGGCGGGCTGTCTCTGAATAGCGGCTCCATCCTCAACTTCGACCTCGGCACCTCCAACACCAGCGACCTGGTCAGCTTGACCGGTGCATTGACCGTCAACGGCAACCTCAACCTCAGCCTCACCGGCAACGGGGCGGGCAACGGCACCTACAAGCTCTTCGGATTCACCAGCCAGACCGGTTTCACCGGCGGCACCATCACCTCGGTCGGCGGCACGGCCGGCAGCATCACCCTGGCCGGCGTCACCGGCCTGACCAACAAAAAGTACGTCTTCTCCGCCACCGGCTCCGAAATCGATCTGGCCATCAGCGACAACGCCGCCTACACCAAGGCCCTCCTGGCCCTCGGCGCCATAACCGCCCCGGCCCGCATGATCAGCGGCGGCACGGTCAACGTCTCGGCCGTCGTCTCCAACACCAACAGCGACTCCGGCGCCGACACCCTCACCTGGAGCGCCAACAACGGTTCGACGGGCGGGTTGACCTTCAGCGGCGGCGGCACCCTCTCCGGCGGCGGCTCCACCACCGTCAACGGCAGCTTCACCAGCAGCACCACCGGCCTGAACGCCCTGAAGGTGGTGGCCGGCGGCACCAGCACCAACCTCAACGAAGCCGTCACCGGCGGCACCGCCTCCGCCAACATCGCCGTCCTGGACCTGCGCTCCATCGCCCAAAGCGGCCAAGTGGACGCCGGGCGGCTGATGAAAGGCTCGAGCAAGAGCTTCAGCGGCACGGCCAGCCTGACCACCAGCGGCGACGACGACCACTACACCCGCCTGAGCGTCCAGGGCGTCAGCGGCACGGTCAACGCCGGCGGCACCTACTCGGCCTCCGTCAGCGGCACGGTCTCGGCCGCCAGCGGCAACCTGAACTCCCTGGTCGTCACCTCGGCCGAGACTGGCCTGGGCGACACCTACAACAACGTGGCCATCGCCTACAGCGCCCAGGTCTTCAACCCCATCGAACTGGTGGCCTCCAGCAGCTACAACGCCTTCAACAGCGGCAGCAACACGGTGAGCGTCAGCGGCTCCAACGGCAACTACGTCTTCACCCCCGCCACCAACGCCACGGGCACCCAGCAGGCTTTCGTGACCGTGGACACCAGCAAGGCCACGGGCTTTGCCGCCCCCGAGTTCGTGCTGTTGGCCCTGAAGGACGTGACGGGCCAGAACAACCTGACGGCCCAGAACGTGGCGATGGCGATCAACAACGCCGGCCTGAGCGGGGTGACCGCCGCCTACTACGGCGAAGACCTCGGCACCAACAAGATGCTGGCCGACTGGTCGGGCTACGCCCACTACAAGAACGGCAGCTTCACGGAAGACTTTGACGTGCTGGTGAAGTTCGGCAGCCTCGGCGGAGACAAGCTGGCCTTCGACTTCAGCCAGATCGACGGCGGGGTGGCGGTGACCGCCATCGGCGTGGTGCCGGAACCCACGAGCCTGGGCCTGATGGCCCTGCCGGCCCTGGGCCTGTTGGCCCGCCGCCGCCGGGCGATGAAGAAAGCCTGATGAGATTTGCAATTTGCAATTGCCAATTTGCAATTGAAAACCAGGAACGTCTCCTGTCTTCCAATTGCAAATCGCAAATTGCAAATTGCAAATCTCCCCCGATTCCATAGCTGTCCGTCGGAATGCCCTCCTCCGGCGGACGCCTCCGACCCCCGGTCAGGATCCCCTCCTCTGGCCGGGGGTTCTTTGGAAGAGAAGAGTTGGCGGTGGGCGGTTTGCAGCTGGCGGAGGAGGGGAGGGGAAAGGACGACGGGGCGGGAGGGGGAGAGAACATCGAAGGGAAAGCCACTGACCACTGACCAGGACACACCCATGCCTTCCAATTGCAAATCGCAAATTGCAAATTGCAAATCCCTTCCCGGTTTCACCCTATCCGAGCTGCTGGTGGTGATCGCCATCATCGCGGTGCTGATGTCGCTGCTGCTGCCGGCGGTGAACAAGGCTCGGCAGGCGGCCGACTCGTTAATCTGCATGAGCCACCTGAGGCAGATCGGCATTGCGGCCCAGATCTACTCTGGTGACAACAAAGGTTCCATTTGTCCCCAATGGTGGCGGTGTGGTAGCGTCAACTGGATGTGGCATTACGGCATGTTTTACTACGGTTACCTGAGTGGCCCCAAGGCGATGAGCGGGCCGCCCTTTGATGCGACGTCTGTCCTCATTTGTCCCTCTGCCGCTGATTCGGTGTGGGACGACACGCAACGGGGATTGGTGGATGGGTCTTGGGTAAACACTGGATATTCTGCGACTTCGTACGGGCTGAACACTCAAGGCCCGTCGTCGGGGACGGGGACTTGCAAGATGTCGCGGATTCACAACTCGTCAAAACTGGTGTTCCTGTACGATGGCGCGGGCGTCAATCCCGTCGTCACATACCGAATTGTCGGCCGGCATGGAACTCGGGATCAGAGCCGCCCGAATTGGCAGTACGAGACGGGGCGGGTCAATATTCTGTTCGTCGATGGGCATGTGGACGCCGTGCCCCGCATCCAGTGCGGCTACAACCGAGGCCAACTCCTCTACTCGACGGTCTCTATCTGCCCCGTTGACTGGTATATCCAATAAATCACGGCAGACCGCCGAGCGCCGGCTGAAAAATAAGTCGGGACGATGAACATTCGTCTGGCCTTCAAGGGTCAGAGTCAAGTTTCGTTCCGATTGGATTTAGTTGATTTTGAATGAGAAATGGTGCTTTTCATGCGAACATGCAACAAAGAGGAAACAGTCATGGGTCAATTCGGCAGATGCATTTGCAGTGGGTCGGCATCGGTCTTGTGGATTTTGCTGTTGACGGTTTGCGGTGGTGCGCAAGCGGAAACGGTTTCACCGAATCTGAGTCTGACCTCGCCCATTTCCCGCCAGGTGTTTCAGCGCGGAACAGATGACCGTGCGGCGATCCTGGTGGCAGGACAAGTTCCCGGCGAGGCTGAGGTGATCGAGGCCAAGGCGGATTTGACCCCTGAAGCCAGGCGGGGTACGCCTGTCGCCTGGGTGGTGATCGCTTCCAAACAAGGGATCGCGCAGGGCCGTTTTTCCGGGCGGCTGACATTGGCGGCTGGCGGGTGGTATCAGCTCACCGTTCGAGTCCGGCAGGGGGAGCGGGTTCTTGCCGAGCAGACGGTGGACAAGGTGGGGGTGGGGGAGGTGTTCATCACGGCGGGGCAGTCCAATTCCGCCAATTTCGGGCAACCTCGCCAGGAGGCGAAAGATTCCCGGGTCGTGTATTTTGACGGTACGGCCATCACCCGGACGCTGACGCAGCCAGATGGCAAGACCAAAGTGATGTATTTCCCGAATAGGTCCTTTATGCACGCCAAGGATCCGATCCCAGGCGGCTGTGGCAAGAGCGGCAGTCCTTGGGCTTTGCTGGGCGACCGGGTCGTTGCATCGCAGCAGGTTCCGGTCTGTTTTCGCTCCGCTTCGCTGACGTGGGCCGAGGTCAAGAACTGGCTTCCTCCCGACACCCGGCTGTACAAGAATCTGGCCTATATCGCGAAAGATTCCGGGACTAATGGCGTCCGTGCGGTGCTCTGGCACCAAGGGGAATCCGACACTTTGAGCAAGACCTCTGCCGAAACCTATTATGAACGAGTCAAGACGATTGTCGAGACGCTCTCGAAGGATGCGGGCTATTCGATTCCATGGTTTGTGGCGCAGGCTTCATTTCATAAGCAATCGCAGGCGCCGGAACAGCAAGAGGTGGCCAAGGGGCAGCATTTGCTTTGGGAACGGAAGATCGCGTTCCAAGGACCGATTACCGATGATCTGTTGGGCAAGGAGTACCGCTGTGACGGGGTACATTTCAACCAGAAGGGGCTGGAGAAGCACGCCGAGCGGTGGTTCGTGGCGTTGAGCCAGGCATTCAACTGGAAAGAGTATTCACCTGGCAAGGTGGACGGCGGCAATTCCCGCTAATTCGTTTTCGCCGACTCATTGGCCGCAAGATGGAATTCGTCGCAATGCTTTTATAAATGTAGGGAGTATCTGAACGATGAAAAAGTACAATGACAGTTTAAAGCGGATATCGATTATCGGCTTAGGTGGCGTGATTCTATCAATGGTGTGGGCGGTGGTTGCATCGGCTGATGCGTTTGCCGTCGCGAGGGATCCGAATGAATTGAAATTGTGGTATTCAAAACCGGCGGTGAATTGGGATACTGAGGCGCTGCCGATCGGCAACGGCCGCCTCGGGGCCATGCTCTTCGGCGACATCCAAATGGAACACATCCAATTCAACGAAGGCACCCTTTGGATCGGCGATGAGCAGGATACGGGAGCGTACCAGGCTTTTGGCGACGTGTTCGTTCAGTTCAAGGCGCAGTCCAAAGCGCCCGTCGCGGCCTATCGGCGCGAGTTGGATATCGGCCGGGCCATTCATACCGTCACGTATGAACAGGGCGGCATCAAGTACCGCCGAGAATATTTTGCCAGCCATCCGGCCAATGTCATGGTCTTCCGCTTCACGGCCGACAAGCCGGGCGCCTATTCCGGGCTTATTAATCTCTCCGATGCGCATCAGGCGAAAATCACCGCCAGCGGAAAGCAGATCATGTCCTCCGGCGTATTGGAAGGCTACAGCCCCGCCTCCCTTGGCGGCTGTGGAAAATCCAGCAAACCCGAGGCGATGGGGCGGCCTTACGCCATCAGTCTTGCGTATGAGGCACAGGTGCGGGTTCTGCACGAAGGCGGGACCGTCGAGGCGAAGGGCGGCCAGCTCGTCTTTAATCAGGTGGACAACCTGACGCTGATTTTAGATGCCGGCACCAACTTTCTGCAGGATCGCGGTAAAAAATGGGTGGGGCCGCATCCGCATGAGCAGATCGAAGCCCGCCTAAAGGCGGCGGTCGCAACGCCGTTTGAGTCGATGCGGGAGGAACATGTGAAGGATTATCAGCGTCTCTTCAACCGGGTGGCACTGAACCTGGGCGGCTCGACAGAGGACATTGAAACCGACCGGCGGCTGGCGAACTATCGTGCAGGTGGGCGGGACGCGGGGCTGGAATCACTGGCTTTTCAATACGGCCGCTACCTACTGATCGCCTGCTCACGCGACACGCTGCCGGCGACCTTGCAGGGCCTGTGGAACAAATCCAACCGGCCATTTTGCCGCTGCGATTTCCACACCGACATCAATATGCAGATGAACTACTGGGCGGTCGATGTCGCTAACACCTCCGAATGCTTCCTGCCTTTCGCCAAATGGCTTGACTCGATCCGCGAGGTCCGCAAGGAAGACACGCGGGCGGAGTTCAAGACTCGCGGCTGGACGATGCGGGGCGAAAACGGCCTCTTCGGCGGCTCGTCATGGAACTGGGTCACTTCGTGCAGTGCCTGGCTCATGCAAAACGTCTGGGACCACTATGCCTTCACCGGTGACAAAGAATACCTGCGCACCATAGCCTATCCGATGATGAAGGATATCTGCGAATTCTGGGTTGATCGGCTCAAGGCCCTGCCCGACGGTACGCTTGTCGCTCCCAACGGCTATTCTCCGGAACACGGACCGAAGCGAGAAGACGGAGTTTCGCACGATCAGCAACTCATATGGGAGCTATTCAACAATACCGTGGAAGCGGCCGCCACGCTCGGTATTGACCAGGAATTTCGCGACTCGTTGACCGCCAAGCGGGACAAACTGTTGACGCCCAAGATTGGAAAATGGGGACAATTGCAGGAATGGATGGTGGATCGAGATGATCCCAAAGACATGCACCGCCACCTGTCGCATCTGGTGGCGGTGTATCCGGGGCGTCAAATCTCAACGACAAAAACTCCCAAATGGGCGGCGGCAGCCACAGTATCACTGGAAGCGAGAGGATTTGGCGGTCCGGGTTGGAGCAAAGCATGGAAGATCAGTCTTTGGGCGAGGCTATACAACGGCGAGCATGCTTGGAAGTCGTTGAATTACCATCTGGCCGGAACCGCTGTGCCGTCCGTTAACTTCACGGGCGCTTTCTACGCGAATTTGTTGGATGCTTGTCCGCCTTTCCAAGTTGATGGTAACTTCGGTTACACGGCCGGAGTTTGCGAGATGCTATTGCAGTCCCACGCCGGCGAAATTGCCTTGTTGCCGGCGTTGCCAAAGGCTTGGCCGCAAGGCTCGGTCCGGGGGCTGCGTGCCCGCGGCGCCGTCACGGTGGACATGATTTGGAATGATGGCCTACTGAAAACGGCTCGGTTGACGGCGGACCGCGATGGGCAATACAAGGTACGCCTGCCTGGCAAGTCGGTGCAAACGGTTGAACTTAAATCCGGCCAGCCGTGGACGGTGGGAACAGGCAAATAGGAAACCGACGAATAGAAAGTAAACCATGACAATGAAGATTACACGTGGGCTACTGCTCGTATTAGTGACCGCCCTCAACGTCTGTGCCGCCACGTCGGCGCAAAGCAACAAGCCGCCGATGCCGAATTCCAGCCCAACGGAGACGCCGGAACGGTTGAGCGGGTCGCTAACCGAGGGCGGCGGCATCGCGGCCGATGTATACAGCAATATTGAACAGGGCATCGCTATCGGTCGCGCCAATCCGGACGAGGGCAAGCGGTTCCCGCGCCCGGTGATTGTGCCGCTACCGGCCCGGACTGCGGGGGTGGCCAACCCCGTCCTCAGTCTCGACGGGACATGGAAGTTCACGCTGGCGCCGCCGTCGAATTTCTGGTTGAACAGTGTCGATCCGTCCGGCTGGCCAGACATTCAGGTGCCCGGTGAAGCTTACATGCAAGGGTTTCCAATTGCCCTGCGAGGCGGTTACGACAAAGAGTTTCCCTGCAAGCGGCAGCTATCCATTCCCGACGATTTCAGGGGCAAGCGGATTTTTCTGCGGTTCGACGCCGTGTACACCTATGCCCGCGTCTGGGTCAACGGCAAATTCGTCCGCGACCATCACGGCGGGTTCACGCCCTGGAACTGCGAGATCACGGACTGCGTGACGCCGGGCGAACGTGCCTGGTTGACCGTCGGGGTGACCGATTCGAAAGTGGATGAGTACATCAACAACATGAGCGGTTATGCGCAGCATTCCCTGCTGGGGATTATCCGCGGCGTGCGGCTCTTCGCCGTGCCGCCGGATTGCCTCACGCGTGTGCAAGTGGAGACCGATTTGGACGCCGCATACTCGAATGCCTTGCTCAAGACGACCTGTGCTATGTCGTTCCAGAAGGCCGCCAGCGCCGCAGTCCGCCTGACGCTGAGAGATCCGGGCGGCGCCGAGGTTGCGTTGTCGCCGTCGTCACTGGAGTTGTCGCCGGGCAAGCCCGAGATGACGCTGAGCGTTCCTGTCGCCGCGCCGCTGAAGTGGGATGCGGAGCACCCCAACCTCTATACGCTGGAGGCCAAGGTTGAAGTCGATGGCGCGATGGTCCAGACGCTCACGAAGAAAATTGGGTTCCGCAAGGTCGAGCTTAAGGACCGCCAGATACTGGTCAACGGCCGTGTGGTCAAGCTGCGCGGCCTGGGCACAATGCCCGCGCATCCGCTGGCTGGGCGCACGTTGACGCGAGAGATGTCCGAAGCCTCCATCCGCATGTACAAGCAGGCGAATGTCAATTATTTGCGCAACGCCTGTTACCCGCAGGGGTCGGAGGTCTACGATTTGTGTGACAAAATTGGCATGTATCTCGAGGATGACGCGTCTCTGGTTCACGACGGCTTCGATAACGCTCCCAAGACGCCCGATGCCATCGCGCTCTCCACCTGGGCGGAGCAGATCGAGGAGAACCGCAGCCATCCCTCGATCATCCTGTGGGAAGCCGGCAACGAATCGCCGATCGGCACGAAAATTCCGAAAATGAGCGATTATCTCAAGCGTGAGGATCAAACCCGGCCGTTCGTTTGGCCGTCGTACAATACCTCTCCAGATCCGGAGGTTATTTTCGATCACCATTACCCCGCGTGGAATACCCGGTTTGGCGGTAGAGTATCGCCGACGATTTACAACGAGTTTGCGCACGTCGCGGACTATTGCGTCCATACCATCAAGCGCGATCCCAATATCCGGAATTACTGGGGGATCAGTGTCCGGAAAATGTGGGAGGGGATGTATCCGGCCGCCGGGTGTCTCGGCGGCACCATCTGGGCCGCCATTGATGATGTTTTTCAATACCCGCAGCAGCCGCTCAAGGAGCGGGTTGTCAAGCAGAGCCAAGGCGGGGAGTGGGGAATCATCGACGGCTGGCGTCGGGCCAAGCCCGAGTACTGGCTGACCAAGAAGGCCTTTTCTCCCGTGCGGGTCAAGGACGCTCCGGTGGCATTGCTGGCGGCTGGCCGGCCGCTTCAAATTCCGATTGCCAATTGGTTCGACCACGCCAATTTGAACGAGGTGGGCATCCGCTGGGCGGTGGGCCGGGAGTCCGGGACAATCCCCGGGCCGGATGTCGCCCCTGGCGGCAGCGGAACTTTCATGATCCCGGCGCGTGCGTGGCAGGCCGGGGAGATACTTAACCTGAAATTCGACTGGTCGGGGATGATGATTGATGAATACAACCTGCCTGTCGGCGGAGAGATCAAAAAGGTGTTCCCCGCCGCCTCCGGGCCGGCCCCCAAGGTCACGGAAGATACTGCTTCGATCACCGTCGTCGGCAAGGACTTCGCCGTGGTCTTCAGCAAGATCACCGGCAAGATCACCGGCGCCACATTCGGGGGCGCCAACCTGATCGAAGGCGGGCCGGAACTGAACCTGGCTCCCGTGGTGCTCTCCGGCTGGTCCTTGTCGAGCCTCAGCCATTCCACGACCCCAACCCAGGCGGTGATCACCCTCGCCGGGCGTTATGAAAAGGTGGAGATCGAGGGCTGGAAGGACAAGATTCCCGTCCCCGGTCAAAAAAGCGTCCATTACCAGAAGCCGAGTGGCCCGGTGGGGGTGACCTTTGTCGTCAAGGTTGACGGGCAGGGGTTGATCACCACCGACTTCACCGTCACCAACCCGCCGCCGCCCAACGCCAGTCAATACGGCAACACCGGCTATGACGAGGTGGGGGTGACGTACCTGCTGCCGGCGGGGATCGACCGGATCAACTGGGATCGCAAGGGGCTGTGGTCGGCGTATCCGGAGGATCATATCGGCCGCAACCGGGGCACAGCCACGCGAGCCGGGAAAGTGCCGGTGTATCGGCAGGAGCCGACCTGGCCGTGGTCGCAGGACGAGAAGAATTTTTACTACTTCGGGGCCGACGACCCCGGCGGGCGGGGCAGCAACGACTTCCGCAGCACCAAAGAGAACGTCTGGTTCTACTCGGCGCAACTAGCCGGGTCGCCCAAGCGGGTGCGGGTGGAGTCGGAGGCGACGGCGGCGGTGCGTTCGCAGGTGGCGGCCGACGGGCGGGTGGAGCTGCGGATCAACACGGTACTGGGCTACCCGTCGTTGCAATGGGGCAACTACTGCCCGATTGCAAAGATTCCTTCAGGGTATGCCGCTGGCGTCAATCTGCGGCTGACGGACAACGACGCGTGCGATGCTATGGTTGTGCCGGTTAAATGAATGAAAGAAAGATCATAAGATGCAGACAATCAAACTTATGTTGATTACATTCACGGTGGCGTTGCTGGTACTGTGGAGCGAAGGGGCGCGGGGTGAAAGCAAAGTTGAACAGGACTTTTTGAACCCGCCGGATTCGGCAAAGCCGGCCTGTTTCTGGATGTGGCTCAACTGCAATGTGGACAAGGAACGCATCACGCACGATTTGGAAGAAATCAAGGCCAAGGGAATCGGTGGCGTGATGATCTGTTCGTCATCGGGGGGGGGCGCCAAAGGGCCTGATTATCTCTCTCCCCAGTGGCGCGAACTCTACAAGTTTTCGCTGATGGAAGCCAGTCGCTATGGTCTGGAAGTGGGTGTCAATCTTTGCGGCGGATGGGATATGGGCGGGCCATGGATTACTCCCGAACATGCCGGCCGGTGGTATCTCCAGTCCGAGACGAATGTGGTCGGGCCGCAGAGATTTTCCGGTGTTCTGCCGCTGCCCGGGCCAAAGGACGGTTACGATTCCCCTCCGAGGTTGCAGATGAAAGACGCCCTGAAAAGGCCGTTCGACCAGATAGACTATCGCGATGCCGTAGTCCTTGCCTTTCGTGAATCGTCCGGTGGCGCGAGGCTGAGGGGGAAGCGACTGGATAATCTGCCGGCCAAGAGCAACCGCGAAGATGCCGGTTGTTTCGCACAGGCACGACCAGTGATGGAAAAAACGCTGACGGTATGGGAAAATCAACCGTCAGATAACCCGATCAAGCCTGCCGAGGTTATTGATCTGACCTCCAAGCTCGGTTCGGGCGGCAAACTCGAATGGGAGGTTCCGGAAGGCTCGTGGACGATCCTCCGCATAGGGCACCGCGTGATCGGGGCCAAGGTGGCGGTTCCGGTGAAAGGCAGCGAAGGGCTTGAGGTGGATTGGCTGAGCAAGGCGGCGGTGGACCTGCACTGGGACCATCTGATTAAGGTTCTATTGGCGGACGCAGGCCCGTTGGTCGGCAATACCCTCAAGTACTTCTTTACGGACAGTTTTGAGGACGGATATCCGAACTGGACGCCGAAATTCCTGGAGGAGTTCAAACGCTATCGCGGTTACGATGCGATGCCATACTTGCCTGTACTGATGGGTCGGATCGTCGGCAGCGCCGAAATCTCCGACCGTTTCCTGCACGATTATCGCAAGACTGTGGCTGACTGCATGGCCGACAATAACTACGGATATTTAGGTCAGCGGGTGCGGGAGCATGGGATGGAAATCCAATGCGAGGCGGGTGGTCCGTCATGGTCCGGCACAGTTTGCATGGATGCCCTCAAGAACTTGGGACGTTGCGAGCGTCCGATGGGCGAGTTCTGGACAGACCTATTCACTCAAAATGTCGGGACGCCGAAGGCGCCGATCTTCCAGAACAAGGTTTGCAAGCAAACTTCCGGCGCTGCGCACGTTTATGGCCGCCGCACCGCCTCGGCCGAAGCGTTCACCTCGTTCCTGCCGCACTGGAGCGAATCGCCGGCGTTTCTTAAGTCCAAAGCCGACCGTGCCTTCTGCGAAGGCATTAATCGGCTTGTCCTGGAAACGGTGACCGCGACACAACCGAAGGATGGATTGCCGGGCAACGAGTTTCTCGCCGGTACCCACTTCAATCCCAACGTCACCTGGTGGAACCAGGCGGCCGGGCCGTGGATCGGCTACATCAACCGCTGCCAGGCGCTGCTCCAGTCGGGCCTGTTCGTGGCCGACGTGCTCTACTACAACGGGGACTGGGCGCCGAACCTGGTGGAGCCGAAGCACGTGGATCCCTTGTTGGGCAAAGGCTATGACTATGACGTGTGCAATGCCGAGGTACTGCTAACCCGGCTCTCGGTCAAGGACGGAAAAATCGTCCTGCCCGATGGGATGAGCTACCGCCTGCTGGTCCTGCCCAATACCAAACGCATGCCGATAGAGGTAATCCAAAAGATCAAACAACTGGTGCAGGCCGGGGCCACGGTGGTAGGGCCTAAGCCGGAGTCCGATCCGGGGCTGAGGGATTATCCCAACTGCGATGCGGCGGTGAAAGCCATCGCCGCCGAGCTTTGGGGCGACTTGGACGGCAAACAGAAAACCGAGCGGACGTGTGGCCAGGGCCGGGTGGTCTGGGGCAAGTCGATGCGCGATGTGCTGACGGCGGACGGCGTTTCGCCGGACTTCACGCATACGGGGGAAGACGCGTTCATTGATTTCATTCACCGCACGGACGATGGGGTGGAGGTTTACTTCCTGGCCAACCGCAACGACCGTGCAGAGTCGGTGGATTGCCGCTTCCGCGTCAGCGGCAGGCAGCCGGAGTGGTGGAACCCGATCACGGGCGAGAGACGCGACCTGCCCGTGTTTGAGCAGAAAGAGGGCTGCACGCGCGTGCCGCTGCAGTTTGAACCGCATGGGTCAGCTTTCCTCGTCTTCCGCAAGCCCGCCGCTCCATCCACAGGCGGGAAGAACTTTGCCGAGCTGAAGCCGCTGGTGGAGGTGACGGGGGCTTGGACGGTGCAGTTCGACCCCCGGTGGTTCTATCCCACTGCCGGGCTTCAAGGTGATGCCGTCAAAGGACTGGTCGCCTTCGCCAAGCTGGAGGACTGGAGCCAGCGGCCGGAGCCTGCGGTGAAGTACTTCAGCGGCACGGCGGTGTACCGGAATGCGTTTACCTTGGCGGCCGCCGGTGGCCCGCGGCTGTATCTCGATCTGGGCGGTGTGGCCAATGGGACCGCTCGCGTCCGCCTCAACGGCCAGGATGTGGGGGTGGCCTGGTCTGCTCCGTGGCGGGTGGAGATCACCAGCCAAGCCAAGGCGGGAGCGAATCAACTGGAGGTGGAAGTGGTCAACCTCTGGCCTAACCGGCTCATCGGCGACGCCAACTTGCCGGCGGGGCAAGGGCGGACGCGGTCCAACATCCGCTACAAGAAGGATGCGGCGCTGCTGCCTTCGGGTCTGCTTGGCCCGGTGCGGGTGATGGCGGCGGAGTGGCCAAGGGCCAGCACCTGCTCTGGCAACGCAAGATCGCTTTGCAGGGACCGATGACCGACGACCTGTTGGGCAAGGAGTACCGCCATGACGGCGTGCACTTCAACCAGAAGGGGTTGGAGACGCATGCCGCGAGATGGTTCGAGGTCTTAAAGAAAACACTGAAATGGGAGTAGCAAACATGTGGGAAAAAAGTATTGCCAGGTGTGTTGCCACGGCGTTGTTGGTAGGTGGCGCCTCGCTGGTTTGGGCCGGGGATGTGTTGGAGCAGGGATTTTCCGCACCGCCGCTCCAATCCCGCACCCGGTGTTATTGGTGGTGGTTGCAGGGAAACGTGGACAAGGCGGCCATCACCAAGGATCTGGAGTGGATGAAGAGGGTCGGCATGGGTGGGGGGTTGATATTCCACGCGGGGGGCGCCGCTGGAAATATGCGTGAGAATACGCCTTTCGCCGGGCCGGAATTCCGTGAACAGTTCAAATATGCGGTTCAGGAAGCTGATCGGCTGGGGCTGGAACTGACCCTTACACCGCAGAGCGGATGGAATCTGGGAGGCCCGGTTGTCACACTTGATCAGGCGGCCAAGCACATTACTTGGTCTGAATTGATGGTGAACGGACCGCGGCACGAGCCCATAAAACTCCCGCTGCCGCCCTGCCAGAATGGGTTCTATCAAGAAGGACGGGTGATCGCCTACCGGCTCAAAGGCACGGTTGCTGGAGAATTAGCCCGGCCTCAGATGACCAGCAGTACGGCTTGGTGGCCGCTACACCCCGACGTGGCCATGGATGGGTACGAGGATACCGTCTTCCAGTTCGCGCGCCGTCCGCAACCGGTCTCTGCTGACAAGCCCGAATGGTTGCGGTTGGACTTCGAAGCCCCGGTGACGCTCGGCGGGGTCCGGATCATCGCCGCCCGGCGTAACGTGCCGAAGGTGGGCGAGTGGCAGGTGTCCGACGATGGGGAGAATTTCCGTACAGTCCAAGCGTTTCGGGCCGAAAAGAAGGGTGTCCTGGAGTTCGTTTTTTCAGCCGTGACCGGCCGCCATTTCCGGTTGATGATTCAGGAAACATGGGAGCCCTCCGGGCGATTCGAACCCGCGGCGCAGGTGGCCGAACTGGCGTTGCTCGACGCAGAGCAAAAGCCCCTGAAATTTACCCGCTGCAATCCACCGGTGGCGCGATTGATGCAGAAGGCCGCTTACTACCAGGATATGAATGACAGCTCAATTACCGATCCGTTGCCATTCACTCCGGGTACCGAAGACGTGGCGGCCAAGGATGTGCTCGATCTGACGGACAAACTCGATGCCGCCGGCATGCTGCATTGGGAGGCGCCGGAGGGGCGGTGGCAGATTATGCGCTTTGGCGGGACCTTTAGCGGCGGCCACGTCTCGTTCAGTGCCGGCTGGGCCGGTCCCGTGCTGGATCATCTCGATGCCGGCGCCCTGCGAAGCTACTGGGCCAAGGTGGTCGATCCGCTCTTGGACGATATCAAGCCGTATCTGGGCAAGTCATTCAAGGGATTTGAGACCGACAGTTGGGAAGGCGGCGGGATGAACTGGACGGCGCGGCTGCCCGAGGAGTTCCGTACGCGTCGCGGCTACGATCCCGTGCCCTATCTGCCGGTCTTTGGCGGGAAAATCGTGGAAAGCCGTGCGGCCTCGAACCGGTTCCTCTACGATTGGCGTAAAACCATCGCCGACATGATGGCGGACAACCATTACGGCGTGATGGCAAAACTGGCGGCGGAGCGCGGGCTGATGATCCACTGTGAAGCGGGCGGGCCGCACTCGATGGCGTTCGACGCGCTGAAGAACTGGGGGCGCTGTGATTGGCCGATGGGCGAGTTCTGGGCTGGACAATCGCGTTACGTCATGAAAGGCGCGGCCAGCGCCGCGCACATCTATGGCAAGCCCATTGTCTGCGGCGAAAGCTTTACCTCCTGGATTCACTGGGACGATCACCTCTGGCGGATGCAGAAACCGGCTTTTGATCACGAAGCCTGCGCGGGGCTGAATTTGGTTTTTTGGGCGTCAACGACTTGTTCTCCAGACGCCATGGGGATTCCGGGGCAGGAAATGTTTGCCGGAACGCATTTTAATCCGCAGGTGACTTGGGCGAACCAGGCTCAAGGATTCATCGGATACCTGAACCGTTGTCAGTTCATGCTCCAACGCGGGCAGTTCGTCGCTGACGTTGCCTATTACTATGGCGACCAAGTACCGAATATCCCAGGCGACAAACAGTCAGATCCGGCGAAGGTGTTGCCTGAGTACGATTATGACCACCTCAATGAAGAGATGTTGCTGCGGATGAAGGCGCAGGACGGGCGGTTGGTTCTTCCCTCGGGAATGAATTACCGTCTGCTGGCATTGCCGAACCTCAAGACGATGTCGCTGGAGGCGCTGAAGAAAGTCGCCGAACTGGTGAAAAACGGCGCGGCGGTGGCCGGGGCGCGGCCAGAGCGGCATCCGTCGCTTTCCGGCGGTGCGGCGGCGGAAACGCAGTTCAACTCCCTGTGTGAGGAGCTCTGGGCGCGGGCAAGGTTTCCACCAACACATCCAAGACGGTGCTGGCGGGGCTCGGTGTGCAGCCGGATTTTGAAGCGGTGGAAGTGACCGGGACAAACAAGTTGGACTTCATCCACCGCCGGGACGGCCAGGCGGAGATCTATTTCTTAAGCAACCAGGCGGAGCAACAGGTGCGCTTCACGGGCGTCTTTCGCGTTAGCGGCAAACAGCCGGAACTCTGGGACGCCGTCACGGGCACGCGGCGCGATTTGCCGCAGTTTGTGTGCAAAGATGGGCGGACGAGCGTGTCGCTGGAGCTGGAGGCGTATGGCAGCGCGTTTGTGGTGTTTAGAAAACAGTTGGCAGTGGGCGGTGGGCCGTTGACAGTAAAGAATTTCCCGGAACTCAAACCAATTCAGGAACTGCCGGGACCGTGGTCGGTGCAATTTGATCCGAAGTGGGGTGGCCCGACGAACACCGTCATCTTCGAAACGCTGACCGATTGGACGAGTAACACGGTCGAAGGCATCAAATACTATTCCGGCACGGCCACGTATCGGAAGTCCTTTGATGTTGGGTCTGCTGTCTGTGGTCTGAAGTCTGTAGTCTTGGATTTGGGCACGCTTCGCGAAATGGCCGAGGTGCGCCTCAACGGCAAGAATCTGGGCGTAGTCTGGTGCCCGCCATGGCGGGTGGACGTGACGGGATTGCTCAAGCCAACGGGCAATGAATTGGAGATTGATGTGGTGAACAACTGGCCGAACCGCCTGATCGGCGACGGCAAGTTGCCGCCTGAGAAACGCTTCACCAAAACAAACTACACCGGCTGGTGCATACCCGGGCCGGATGGCAAGGAGAAGTCGTTGTTCCCCTCCGGCCTGTTCGGCCCGGTGCGGGTGATGGTCGAGGAGTGAAGGGAATGAATCTTGAGTTGTCAGATGGAGCGACCATGACAGAAACGATGAAACGAAAAAAGCGGTACGGAGCCATTTGTTTAATCCTGTTTTTCATCGGTATTGCCGCGCAGGTCCGGGCCGGGGAATCCGGCGGCCTTGCGATCACGAAGATTGAGCCGACGCCTCTATTTCCAAAGGTGGCAGCGGGTCAGCCCTTGCGGCAACGCGCGATCCTTCGCCTGAATAATACAGGCAACGGACAAACTGCCACGGCCCGAATAACCGTCGGCCAGGCCGCACCCTACACGCAGACTCTCGGTTCCATTGAAACGGGCGTGTCATCCGTAGCGATTCTGGTCACGGATATCAGCCAACCCACCAGGTTGGTTGTGGAGATTCTGCCGACCGGTGAGGGCGCGGCGCTGGCCACCAAGGAAGTCACCTGGGAGCCGCAGAAGAAATGGAAGATCTACAACGTCTCTTTTTCACATGAGGATCTCGGGTATAAGAGCTATCCGCATCGCCTGCGAACCGACAACCGGCACGAGAACATCCGCCTGGCACTGCAATTGTGCCGCGAGACGGATGGCTGGGATAACGATTCCAAGTTTCGTTATCAACAAGAGACCGCTGAGCCGTTGACTTCGTTTCTCAGCGGTGTTGATACCTCAGTAGCCGAGGATCTGGCCCGGCGGGTGGCGGAGGGGCGGATTGCGATCAACCCCCTGCACACGACGGTTAATTCCGAACAACTCAGTCATGAGTGCATGGCGCGGTTGTTCTACCTCGGCCGGCGCCATGCCTGCGATTTGCTGGTAACGCCGGGCAACCGGACCGCCATGCTCGACGACGTCATCGGGCTGACTTGGCCGCTGGCCACTTATTGCGCTGAGGCCGGCGTGCCGTATTTCTCCCACGGCCATAATGGCTGCGGGAATTGCCGTGAACTGGAAGAGACCAAAGGCGGCGTCGCCTTCTGGCAAG
The DNA here is from genome assembly GCA_963841305.1 of uncultured Phycisphaerales bacterium. Lineage (GTDB taxonomy): Bacteria > Planctomycetota > Phycisphaerae > Tepidisphaerales > Tepidisphaeraceae > CAWJBR01. Next base: position 58,860 of record CAWJBR010000003.1, read on the forward strand.
GGCCCACTGGCGATGCGCAAGATAGGGTGCTGGTGCGGTCGGCTGCTTACGGCGCCTTTGCCCTCAACCTGCCGAGACCGAAGAAGAAAGGCGAGACGGTGGAGGGACTGCTTCAGTCCTATGGATGGGTTGGTGAGCCCATCGAGTGGGCGGTTGTTCGCGCGATTGACCAACATTGGCGTCGGTGGCCATACGACGCCATTCTGTCCCAGGATGGGCATGATTTTTCACCGGCTTCATTGACGCGGGCGACGATCGTCCGGGATTGGAATGCGAAGTTCGCCTACCCGCACATGATCACGGCCACCTTGGACATGTTCTTCGATGAGATCAATCGTCAGGTGGATAAGACGAAGGTGGAGACATTCGCCAAAGACGGCAACAACCAGTGGGCGGATGAGGATGCGACCGACGCTTGGCTGCTTGGCGAGGCGCAAGACCGGCGAACTGATTCCGACGGCGGAAAAATTCGCGACCGTCGCGTCGGCTCTGACCCCCGGCGGCTATCCCTGGACGGATCTCTTCCAAGCGTACCACCGGCTTTTGACGTACCACGAACATACCGACGGCAGCGCCGCTTGGGCGGCTGGTTATGCATTGAAGGGCGAGGGCGCAAAGCAGTACGAGACGGAGCAGGTTGAAAATCGGGAAATGGTCGCGGACGCCCGCCACTTTGCCGGACTGCGCGTTAAACGATGGGCTGGGGCGGATTGCCGGGGCGATCCAAACTCCACACCGGAAAACACTGGTGGTCTTCAATCCGATGGATCGAATGCGGACGGAGGTGGTCCGGATCGAGGCAGGTATCCTGCAGGGCGGCGAAACCGTGGTGGATATGGCTACCGGTAAGCCGGCCGCCTGGCAGCCGTTTGACGGCGGTACGGCGTGTTTTATCGCCGCCGATGTCCCTTCGTTGGGTTACAAGACATACGAGATTCGTTTAGGTTCGTCCGTTGGGCAGACTCCGGTGAACGCGCCGCAACCGGCCGGCTTGGAGAATCGCTTCTATCGCGTTGCGTTTGATCCGGACTCCGGTGCCATCACGAGTCTGTTCGACAAGGAATTGAATGTGGAGCTGGTGGATCGCTCCTCGCCCTACAAGTTCAATGAATATCTGTACGAGCGGCTTGAGACGAATGACCAGGCGCAAGTGACCTCCTCGTGGCACCGCGTCAAGTCCGCCCAACTCTCCGTCTCCCGCGGTGCGCTGGCGCAACGCATGACGGTCACCGCGTTGGCTCCGGGCGCGGAGAAGATTGTGCAGAGTGTCACGCTGTTCGACGACGTGAAACGCATTGATTTTGCCATGTCGCTGAACAAGTCGCCTTCGGGCCGGACGCTGCAAGACTATCGCGTCGGTAATGTGGCCGGCAAGGAGGCCGTCTACCTGGCGTTGCCCTTCGCGATTCCCGATTTCAGTATCCACCATGAATTACCGGGTGCGGTCGTCGAGCCGTTCAGGCAGCAGTTCAAGGGCACCTGTGCCGCGCACTACACCGTGCGGCATTTCACCGACCTGTCGAACGAGCGGTTCGGAGTCACGCTGGCACCGGTCGAGCCGGCCTTGGTGGAATACGGTCGGCCCCGTTCCAGTTGTTGGAAATCGGCCACTGACTTTGATCAAGAATTGAAGTATCCTAACAACAGTAGCGTCTTCTTATACATGTTGAACAACATGTTTATTACCAATGTCCGCGTGGATCAGCGGGGGCCGCTGTCATTCTCCTGGTCGCTGCGTAGCCATGCGGGCGACTGGAAATCCGGCAAGGCGGACGAGTTCGGCTGGGACACGCACAATCCGCTGATCGCCCGCCTGGTGAAAGGTCCGCAGACGGGCGCGCTCCTCGCCGGCGCCCATAGCTTCCTTTCCGTGGACCAGCCCAACGTGGTTTGCACGACGCTCAAGTCCGCCGAAATCAACGGCAACGGTTTCATCCTGCGGTTCGTCGAAACCCAGGGCGCGCGACCGAGGCGGCCGCAACGCTGGCGTTCGCCGGGCCGCTCAGCGGCGCGGTGGAGACGGACCTGGTGGAGAACGACCGGCCGGGCTCCGTGCCGGTCAGCGACGGCCGGGTCATCCGTTTCCAGATGCGGCCCTTTGGCGTGAAGACGATCCGCGTGCTGTCCGCGCCGGCGGAGGCTGGGCTGCACATCGAGGGTCTCACGGCAACAGCGGTTTCCGACATGCAGATCGGATTGCGTTGGAAATTGGCCGGAAAATCCACCGACCGGATCAGCCGGTATCACGTCTATCGCGGAACAACCGCGGACTTCAAGCCGACCCTGCTCAATCTCGTGGCGCGGCCGCCAGTAACCGATTACCTGGATCAGCCGCAACTGCACACCGGCGGGTGGATTACCAGCCGCCTTGAACCGGAGACTACTTACTACTACCGGATCGCGGCGGTGGATCGCATGAATAACCAGGGGCCGGTGTTGGCGGCGGTGAAGTCGCACACACTGAAGGCTACGGAGAAGAACATGGCGCCTCTGCGTGTCGAAGGGCTGAAGGCGATTGGGGTGAGTCCGCTGAGCCCCGACAATTTCGTCAACCTGTTGTGGCGGACGAGCTGCGAATCCGACGTCTCTCGCTACGAAATCCACCGTTCGACGACGGCGGGTTTTACACCCTCCGAGGCGACTAGAATCGCCCAGTTCAGCGACAAAGACCATCGGGCCTACGATCACCTGATGTTTAAGGATACGGATGTCGCCCCGGCCACCGGCTATTTCTACCGGATTTGCGCGGTTGACGATGCGGGACAGAAAGGCGGATTCTCGGAAGAAGCGGCAGTGAGGACAAAATGACAAAAAGACGGTTTGTGACAAGCGTGATGAGAGCAGTTGTTACAAGCATGATGGGAGCAGTTGCGGTGGTGGTGGCGGCGGGTGCGGCAGAATCGGTGCCCTCCGGAGCGCTGGAGGCGATTGAACGGGTCGTATTCGTCGGTGACAGTATCACCTGTGGCCGCGGGGCGGGGGATCCGGCGCATCGCTACTCGACCGTGGCCACGGCCCTGCTCAAGGAGCGGTTCCCGCGGATTACCGAGATCAACTGCGGGCGGAGCGGCTGTGCGCTCAGCCAGCAGCCGTCGACTTACACGGAAGAGATCCTCCAGAAGAACCCTGATGCGGTGGTAATCCAGTGGGGTGTCAATGATCAGTACTTTGGCTGCTCGGTGACGCATTTTGCGGCCTGTTATGAGCGGTTGGTGGCCGGGTTGCGGCAGGCCAAGCCGAAGATGCCGATCGTGCTGTGTACATTGGTGGCCGACTTCCGCTGGCCGGAGCATTCCGATCTCTGGATCGGCGAGGCCAACATCGCCATCCAGGAAATCGCCGCCCTGTACCGTTGCCGAGTAGCTGATCTGCATCGTGCGATCAACCACGACAAGCAGCTTTACACCGATGTCATTCATCCCAATGCGGCGGGCGCACGGGCGATGGCCCAAGCTGTCGCGGCCGCCTTTGATGGCCCTTTGGCATCCCGGCCACCGGTCCAAGTCCAGTTTGACCAAGGCATCGAGGTTCGTTTTCTACAGTATGTTTTCACGCCACGACGGCAGGGTTTTGAACCGGTCTGGATTCAGATTTCGGAGATTTCCAACGCCGGGATGGTGGTGGAGACGCCGGTGCCGTTGTCGGTGCGCACGGCGCCAGGTGTCCCCAAGCCCGCGCGGATAGTGATTCAGGATAAAGCCGGTGCGACGATGGAGCCGAAGGATGTCCGCGAGGACGTGCGCGGTTTTAATATCTTTACGTTGGATCCGTCCGGTCACAAAGGGCCCTTTACGGTACGCTATGAGCCAGTGCGTCCAGGCGCGGGTCAGTGAGGATTCTTAGGTGATGAAGCTGTAAGCGTGAACAATCGGATCAATCCCTGTGACATCAAATGCATTACAGAAAATGTAACGCGGATGTGGGGTCGAGAATGGGCGGAAATATCTAATTATCATGAGCAAACATCGGATTGCGATTATCAGGGTGCCTTCCTCGCGGGCCAAGCCGGGAAAAGGGCGAAAGTCGAGCTTAGTGAGGATCGCAAGGGCCTGTGGTGTGTAAAAGGAAGATAAAATATGTCGAGTACATGGTGTCGTTTCTGGTTGGCGAGTGTGGCTTTGCAACTGGGTTTGTTGACCGGAACGGTCCAGGCGCAGTGGTCCGGCGACAACCGCGACGGGACCTACTCCAACCCCATCCTCTTTGAGGACTATCCCGACCCCGACGTCATCCGCGTCGGCGAGGATTACTACCTGGTCTCCACCAGCATGGAGTTTTTCCCCGGCTGTCCGATCATGAAGTCGAAGGATCTGGTCAACTGGTGGACCGTCGGCTACGCGATGGATCGCTCCAACGCCCACCGGTTTTTCGACATGGACGGCGGCACCGTCTACGGCGACGGCCCCTGGGCCACCTCGATCCGCCACCACAACGGCAAATTCTACGTCCTGACGACCTTCAACGGCAACTACAAAGCCCCGCCCGGCGATAAGGGCCCCCATACCTCCTATATCTGCATCGCCAGCGATCCGGCCGGCCCGTGGGAAGTGACGGACCTGAAGGCGTACCTGTACGACCCCAGCCTGCTCTTCGATGATGACGGGCGGGTGTACGTTGTCTGTGGGCAGTCTAAAATCATGCTTTACGAACTGAACGCGGATTGCAAATCCGTCAAGAGCGGCCCCGCCCTGCTGTGGAACGGCAAGACCAACGGGGAAGGCTTCTTCGAGGGCAATCGCGCCTACAAGATCAACGGCTGGTACTACTTCCTGAACGTCGGCGGCAAGGGGCTGATGTCGGCTCACCGTTCCAAGAACATCACCGGCCCGTTTGAGTGCAAGACGATCCTCAAAGGCTGGGGCCCCCAGCGCTCCTGGCCCAAGCAGGGGAGCATCGTGCAGACGGCCAAGGGAGAATGGTGGTCCATTCTCTTTGAGGACGGCAGCGCCATGGGGCGGGTGCTGTGGCTGGAGCCGCTGAAATGGGTGGACGGCTGGCCGATGTATGGTCCCGAAGGGGACGGCTACGGCGTGGTGACTTGCGCAAACCGGATGGGGGAGCGGCCGGGTCTAGCGAACAGCGCGACGGCAACGACGAGTTTGACGGACCTGGCTTGAACAGGCAGTGGCAGTGGAACCACAACCCCGACAACAGCCGCTGGTCGCTGAGCGAGCGTCCGGGGTATCTGCGGCTCAAAACCGGCAAGCCGGTGGCGGATATGTATGACATTGGCCACGCCCGTAACACGCTGGTGCAGCGGATGACCGGCGGGGGCTGCACCGGCACGGTGGAAATGGACTTGGACGGTCTGCAGGAGGGGGATGTGGCCGGTCTGTGCGCCTTCATCTACCCCACCTTTGGCTATGTGGGCGTGCAGCGGCTCAACGGTAAAAACACGATCATCATGGCCGAGCGGAAGACGAAAGAGGAAGCCCCGGTCACGGTGGCGAGGGTGCCGGATTACCTAGGCAAAACGATCTGGCTGCGAGTCGAATCACTGCCAGGCGGGGCAGATACGGCCCGCTTTTTCTACAGCGCCGACAACCGCACCTGGCATCGCATCGGCACGGATTACGTCATGCGCTATCGCTCATGGAAGGGCTATTCCTTCGCCCTGTTTGACTTCAGCACGCAAGCCGCCGGCGGGCATGCCGATTTCAACGGGTTCCACGTCTACCACGAGGCGGTTTCGGGCAACCGGCACATCGCCTTCCGGGACATCGAGGCCGGGCGCTACGACGAGAAGACCTCGATGCGCCAACACCTGACGGCGATGATTCCCGGTGAGGGGTCGAGCCTGGCGGTGGGCAGCAACCAGCCCGGTACGTGGCTGAAGTTCAACAATGTCAACTTCCTGGGTGGGGCAACCCGTTTTCAGGTGCGTGCATCCAATGCGTCCGCACAGCCGGCCCGCCTGGAATTGCGTCTGGATGCGCTGGACGGACCGGTGCTGGGGACGTGTGTCATTGCCCCCACGGGCGATAAGCTGAAGTGGGACTGGTTCACCGGTCCGGTGGGGCCGGTGACGGGCCGGCATGCCCTGGTGGTGAAGTTTCTGGATGCGGGCATTGCGCTCAGCCGGTTCCGGTTCGATCCGGTTGGTTCCTATGACGTGATGATCCAAACCGAAGGCGGCTGCTGGTCGGTGGACTCTTCCAGCGGCCAACTGCGGGCGGATCGCTCTTCCGCGGGGCCGGGAGATCGATTTGAGGTGGTGGATGCCGGCGGAGGACACGTGGCGCTGAAGTCGCGGGCCAACGGGAAATTCGTCACGCGGAATCCGAAGGACCGAACGCTCCAGGCCACGGCGGATTCCGTCGGCGAGCGGGAAAAGTTTCAGTGGGTGGACTTCGACCCGGAGCATTTGCTGCTGGTGTCGGCGGTAAACAAGGAATACGCGGGGATCAACCATGACAAGGCGATCGTCGCGGATCGGCATCGCGTGATGGATGCGGCAAGGATTCGGATCTGCCTGGCGCGGTAAAGAGACTGTGCGGACGGTGTCCGGCTCCCTTGCGAGCCATTGCGTCAGTGTGTTGTGGGACTTTTCGTGGAAAGGGAAATGGGTATGAATGGCCAAAGGATGTTTCTTTTTACCGGGTTGCTGGTTTTTTGCTGCGGGCTGGGGGCGATGGCGGCGGGACCGGAATCGACCGATTCGATAAATTCTAACGCGGCCAAGAGCCGGGCTGAGCGATTGGCCGAGATCAAGGCGATCCTCGAGCGGAACCTGGCCGTGCGCACGGCCATGGCCAAAGGCCCGGGGCTGAAGAATGGCGCCGACTTCATCGGCAGCGGGGCGGTCAAGGTCAGCGCCTGGGGCACCCCCGACGCCTGCCGCTTCATGGTCGAGCGGGACGACTGCTACTACGACATGGGCCAGCCCGTGAAAGACGAACGCGGCACAACGCACGGCAGCTACTGGCGGCTGGGGCCGCTGATGGCCGGGGAACTGCAGTTCGACCTGCCGGCCCTGAAGGAGGCCACCTGTCGGCAGGAACAGGACCTGTATCGGGCCGAGGTGCGTCTCATGGCAACTCAGGGGGCACATGCCCTGGCCATGACCTCCAAAGTGCTGCGGACGAGCCCGAACCTGATCCAGACCGTGATGCACAACACCGGATCGGCGCCGCTGGACGTGAAGCTCAACAGCTTCGCCACCCCCAGCGACGAACCCAAATCCCTGCGGATCGACCGCTTTGCCGGCCTTCACGGCCAGACCATCTGGAACAGTCGCCGCAACCATGCCGGATGCCACAAGTACCGCATGTGGATCGGCATGGCCACGCGCCTGCTGGGAACCGAGGGGACATTCACCACCAACAACACCGACACGTCCACCCTTTCGTTTACCATCCCCGCCGGCCAGGCCGTCACCCTCGTCACCGCCGTGACCAGCACGGGCGTGCCGCTGACCAACGACCCGGCCGACCCCATCCCCGCCGCCCTGGAGCAGGCGGCTCAAATCACCCCGGCTTCGCTGCTCTCGCTGGAGAAAGCGCATCAGGCGTCGTGGGACGACTACTGGCTGCGCTCCTGCATCGCCATCCCCGCCCAGCCGGAGATGGAACGCTACTACTACGGGGCCCTCTATGGGCTGGGTTCGGCGCACCGGGCCGACAACAGCGGCTGGGCGCCGGGGCTGGTGGGCTGGTCCACCTATGACGCCCAATGCACCGGCTGGGGCGCGGGGCACACGCTGGACTACAACCTGGAGGCGATCTATTACGGCATCTACTCATCCAACCGGGCCGACCTGGACGAGGCCTATTTCCGGCTCATCAAGCCTCTGGCCGACGGCTTCGGCGTCAAGGCGGCCAAGAAGCTGGGCTATCCGGGAATCGTCATGCCCGGCGGGGTGGCCATCTGCGGGGTGGTCAACCACGACGGCCTGGGGATGAAGACCAACAGCGCCGAGTGCGCCCTGCCGCTGATCGACCACTGGTTCTACACTTACGACACGGAATTTCTGAAGAAGGTCTATCCCTACCTGCGGCAGACGGCCGACTTCTGGGACGCCTTCCTCATCAAGGAACCCTCGGGGCGGTATGTCATCAAGGGCACGTCCATCTGGGAAGGCCGGCCGCAGAATTACAACTGCGCCAGCGCTTTGGCCTTCGTGAAGCGGTTTTACACCGGCCTCCTCGACGCCAGCGCCGTGCTGGGCGTGGACGGAGATCGCCGGGGCAAATGGCAGGAGATCCTGGCGAACCTGGCGGACTTCCCCACGCGGACGCACGGCGGCAAACCCATCGCCTGTTATGCCGAGGACCAGGGCGAGAAGATCGATCCCACCCTCGGGGCCAGCATGACCCTGCCGCTGTACCCGGTCTTTCCGGCGCAGCTGATCGGGCTGGGGTCCGATCCGGCGAAGCTGAAGCTCTACCGCGACACGCTCCGCGAGTGCGGCCGGGTCTGGTGGTCCCAGCCCAACTCCTTCGTGCATACCCCCGTGCAGGCGGTGCGCCTGGGCTACGACTTTGCCGAGATTCAGGCCAAGTTCAAAAAGTGGCTGTCGGCGATGACCCCCAACAACTTCAAAATCCAAGCCGGCGGCTACTTTGAGTGCGTGGGGGCCATCGAGGCGGTCAACAGCATGCTGATGCAGTCGCAGGAGGGCGTCATCCGGCTGTTCCCCAACTGGGACGGCTCCGACGCTCATTTCCACCAGTTAAGAGCGGTGGGGGCATTCCTAGTTTCGGCTGCGCTGAAGAGCGGCACGGTTGCCGAACTGGCGATCGCCAGCGAAAAGGGCCGGCCCTGCCGGTTGGTGAACCCTTGGCCGGGCAAGCCGGTGTCGGTGCGGGCCGCCGACGGTCAGGCGGCGGCGGTGGTGGAACAAAACGGGGTCTTGGAGTTTTCAACGGTGCAAGGCGGCTGCTATATTCTGTCGCCTGTGGAGAAAACGGAAAAATGAAAAATGCCATTTGTTTCGCCGTCGTGTTTTGTGTCATGCTTGGTGTCGCGCGGGCGGGTGAGAAACAGGACGGCGGAAATCACGCCGACAACCGGCTGCTCAACAACATCGACACGCTCAAGCCGGTCGCACCGTCACCCAAGAACGCTCTCGACCTCGGCAAGCTGGAAGCGGAACTGGCCACGCTGTGGGACTGGGAGGAGCAGGCCAAACGCCCGCTGAACCCGGAAATCGTTTACTCATCCGTCGCCAACGGCTATCGCACCGAGGGCATCTACATCAACGGCTACGGCGACGCCGCCGGCCAGGATCGCCTCTTCTTCTACTACTCCCGCCCGGAGCCAAGCGACAAAAAATGCCCGCTCTACATCGAACTGACCGGCGGCGGGGAGGCGGACCGCGGCGCCTGGATGGCCCGCGGCTACCACTGCGCCGTCCTCGACATCGAATGGCGCGGGAGCAAAAACAAATTCCGCTCCAAATGGGCGGCCGGCGGCTTGGGCTCGATGAAGGAGCTGGGTTCGCTCAAGGCCAACATGGTCTTCCGCCTGGTGAGCGGCATCCGCCGGGCCATCGATTTCGCCGCGCAACAGCCGGGCACGGACCTGGATCGCCTCGGCTGCGGCGGCGGGTCCATGGGCGGCTATTACACGCTGCTGGCGGCGGGCGTGGATGCGCGCATCCGCTTCGGCATGGATGAACTGGGGGCCGGCTACCAGGCCCAGACCGACAGCAGCCTCGGCCAATTCGAGCTGTCCCCGGCGGAGAAAGCCCTCTGGATCAAGGCCTTCGACCCCTATTCCCACGCCCCAAACACCCGCGCCAAAATGCTGATGAACCTGGCGGCCAACGACTATTTCTTCTGGCTGGGCGATGGGCTGAAGAATTACGAAGCCCTGGCCGGCGAAAAGACCCTGTGCCTCAGCGCCAACTTCAACCACACCGAGGGAAGCTACGGCGCCGCCAAGCACAACGCCATGGCCTGGCTGCCTTATGCCCTGGGGCGGGAGCCGAATTATCCGGCCATCGACTCGTTTGCCCAGGCCGGCGCCGTCTACCGCGTCCGCGCCAAGTCCGGGGCGAGCATCCAGAGCGCCTCGCTGTACTGGAGCCCGGGCGCAACCTCGTCTGGCCCGCCCGCTACTGGCTGGAAGTTCCCGCCACCTGCAAAGACGGCCTCTGGCAGGCGGAAATCCCCGCCCGCTACGCCGCCCTGGAGCGCTGTGCGTTCATGACCCTCCGCGGGGAGAAAGGGAAGGCGGTGTCCACGGTTCCCGTCTTCACGGCCGGCCTCAACCCGCAGGAGACGGCGGGCAACTGGTGGCCTGGCGGACAGGCTTTGGACGTCGAAACCGGGCTGGGTTCATGGCGTCCGGTGGGACCCAACCGGCACTCGGGCGTGTCGCCGGCGAAGGTGGGCCAGCACGAATCGGGCGGCATTGGCATTGTGCCCAATCCGGCGAAGAACGCCTTTGCGCTGGTCAACGGCAGCATCGTGCTCGCCGCGGCTTCCGCCAGAACGCACAAGGGATTGCGAATCACCCTGAACGCCGGCAGCCCAGGTGAAATGACCGTGTCGCTGGTTCGCAATTTTAGCGCGGTCCAGGCCCAGCGCGAGTTCGCCTCTGTGGTCCGCTATGGCCCTGGCAAACAGCGGATCGAAATCCCCTGGTCCCAATTCAAGTGTAAGACCAGCCCGCAAGAGAATTGCTTCCCCTTTGACAACTTGCGAATCGACGGCAAACAGGCTGATGGTCGGGAGCTGGTCATTCAGAGCGTCACCCTGTATTAGGCTTTATTCTCACTCAGGCGACCGAAGCGTCAAGCAGAAATGCGGTTTTCTCGAAACGGGCGAATCAGTGGAAAGGATTATCATGTCTGTTCAGCAGAAGCTAAAAATATACGCGGCCGTGGCGGTGATGATGTCGGTTGCGATGGCGATGGCGGCGGCCTCGTCCCGGGACGATCTGGCCGAGGCGTTTCAATCTCCGCCGCAGGAGGTCAAACCGTGGGCCTTGATTATCGGAGCGAATCCGAAACTGACGGCGGCGGATTACACGCGCCATTTCGATCAGCTTAAAACCAAAGGGTTTGGCGGATTCATCGGATACTTCGGGACGCCGCCGGCATTGGCGAAAAATCCGCTGCTGCCCCACATTCTGAAGGAAGCCGAGCGCAACAACCTCGTCATGGGCGCCAACAACACCGGCGCCTGGCCGGCCGGAGGCTCGTGGGTGTCCTGGCAGCACCAGCCCTGGGCGACGGTTTCGAGCGTGCTGGATATTGAAGGCGGCCGTCGGTTTGTAGGCAAACTGCCGCAGCCTCCGCTGGCTGGTGATCTGGAATCAGGGTTTGCGAGCAAACTCCGAAAATTTCCCGACGGGCTTTCCGCGCGGGAGTGGGTCCAGCGCAACGCCGTGGTGACGCTGGCGGTTCATGCTTTTCGCCTGCCGGAGTGTTCCAATTCGTTCTCGCCGGAACCGGTCGTGACCGCCAGTGCCCATCCCGAACTGATCCGGGCGATGTTCGATGGAAACTGGAACACCTGCTGGCATGACGAGCCGCCGACTGACGCCTCGAAACCCGTGTCGCCTTCCTGGGTGCAGATGGACTTTGGCCGGCCGCGTCTGGTGGAAGCGGTCTGGGTGGAGAGCGCCTATGTCGGTTTTACCTTTGAGGCTTCGGAGGATGGCAAGACATTCAAGCGCATCCATCAGATCGCGCGCAGCGGTTATAGCCCGCTGGCCAAGCCCGTGACGGCCCGCTATTTCCGCTTGTCGATGGCGGGGATCAAATTCGAAAATAACGTAGAGAAGATGCGGACCAACGCATTGAAAGCCGGTGTCAAGGAACTTGCCATCGGCACCCGCCAGGAAGTTCTGCGCCGGGCGCTGATGGCGTGCAAATCGGGGTTGTGCGGCTTGAACCTGCCGACACAGGAAGAGCAGATGCGATTCCGGGGCAAGTTCACCACGGTTTGTCCGTGCCACCGTGACGATTTCGAGTTCATTCTCGAACCGCTTTACGGCCTGCCGACGGATCGGATCCTTGCGCGGGCGGAGATGGTCGATCTGACCGGGAAAGTGGGTACGGACGGATCGCTGGACTGGGAGGCGCCGCCGGGCCGATGGCGGATCGTCTGGGTTCGCCGGTCCATTGCCAATGGCATGGAAGTCACGATGGGCCTGCCGGACTATCTCAGCGTGGAAGCGACACGCGAGGATTTTGAGAAGGGGATGGATGTGCTCGGCCGGGCTGCCGGCAACAAGGCCGGAAAGGTGCTGCAGTATTACCACGAGGACAACAGCGAAATCCACTGCCTGTACAACTGGACGCCGGGCATGTTCGAGGAGTTCCAGAAGCGACGCGGGTACGATCCGCGTCCGTACATGGCGGCGCTGGCTGGGGAAATCGTCGATTCGGTGGAGGTGACTGACCGATTTTTGAGCGATGTGCGCCGTACGGTGGCCGACTGCGTAACGGACAACCATTATGCCGAGTGGACCCGCCTGGCCCATGCCAAAGGAATGAAGACGCGCAGCGAGGCGGCCGGACCGTTTCTGCCGCTGACGCTCAATTACGACGGCATGGCCAACTGCCGCGGGTGGACCGGGCGCTGGGTGAGTTCTGGGTCATGGGCGAAGTCAAGCAGAACTGGCACAAGAACAACGTCTCGCCGACCGATTGGATGGAAAAGGCACAGAACACGGACGTCAAGATGGTCGCCAGCGCCGCCCACCTCTACGGCAAGCCGCTGGTGGACATGGAGTCCTTCACTTCATTGGGATCATACTGGCGCGACGCGCCATGTGATCTGCTGCTGCACGCCAACGTCGCCATGTGCGAAGGCGTCAATCAGATGAGTTTCCATTCCTCGGACACGACGGCCGCCGCGGAAGGTTCGCCCGGCAGCACCTATGTCGGGACGCTGTTCAACGACAAGAACACCTGGTGGCCGCACATCGACCCGTTCGTTCGTTACATCACCCGCTGTTGCGCGCTGCTGCAGCGGGGGCGGTTCGTGGCCGACGTGCTCTACTACATCGGTGATGAAGCGCCGTCGCTGGTGACGCCCAAGCACATCCGCGACAGCCTGGGTTTCGGCTATGACTACGACGCCTGCAACAGCGAGGTGCTCTTGACTCGCCTGAGCGTCAAGGACGGCTCTCTGGTGACGCCGGAAGGGCTGAGTTATCGCGTGCTGGTGTTGCCGGAACGACCCTTCCTCACGTTGCCGGTGGCGCGGAAGATCAAGGAGTTTGTGCAGGCCGGGGTCGCGGTCATCGGTCCCAAGCCCGTGCGCACGCCGAGTCTCAGCGGCTACCCGCAGTGCGATGCGGAACTGAAAGCCATCGCCGACGAGCTGTGGGACAGCGGTAATATCCTCAGCGACCAAGCGGAAAAAGAAGTGCTGGCGAAGCTGAACACGCCCGTGGATTTTGCTTTTTCCGGAGGTCAGCCCGACACGCTGCTGGATTTCATCCACCGTCAGGACGGGGAGGCGGAAATCTACTTTATCATCAACCGCCGCAACCACACCGAGCGGGTGGACTGCAGCTTCCGGGTCGCGGGCAAGCGACCGGAGTTGTGGAACGCCATGGACGGCAGCCGGCGAATGCTGGCGCAGTATGAATGCAAGGATGGGCGCACGACCGTGCCGTTGGAACTGGCTGCATATGGGTCGGCGTTCGTGGTGTTCCGGGAGAAAACCGGGAATCCGGAACCCAATGCGATGGAAAAGAATTGGTTGGAGTTCAGGCCGGTGACGGAGCTGACCGGCCCTTGGACGGTTCAGTTCGATGCCAAGTGGGGCGGCCCCAAAGAGCCGGTGGTATTTGAAAAACTGAGCGACTGGACGACAAGCCCGGTCGAAGACATCAAGTATTACTCCGGCACGGCGACCTACCGAACGACCTTCCAATCCAAAATCGAAGATCGAAAATCCAAAATTCTCTTGTATCTTGGCACCGTCCACCAACTGGCGGTGGTGCGTCTGAATGGAAAGAATTTGGGTGTGGTCTGGTGTGCGCCGTGGCGGGTGGAGATCGCCGAGGCGCTAAAGCCGGGGACTAACGAACTGGAGATCGACGTGGTCAACACCTGGTACAACCGGGTTTTATTTGACTTATCGCGGCCGAAGGAAAAGCGGTTGGTCGATACGGGTAACGAGACGCACTACTGGAATCTCAACAGAAAGGCATCGCCGATTCCCGCCGGTCTGCTCGGGCCGGTGCGTTTGATGGAAGCGGAGTGAAATAACGATGAAACATGTATGGAGGATTGTGTTTTTTGTACTGGTCGGGCTGCTGACCGGGCGAGGTGCGGCCGGGGCGGAACGGTTGGCAGTTGTCCTTTCCGCAGAGGCTTCGCCGCTGGAACAGTATGCGGCGGGGGAACTGCGTCGCTATGTGCATGCCGTCACGGGCACCTTGCCGCAGGTTGAGGTGGCGGGAAAGACCTTGGCCGGTTCCGCCTTTGTTGTCGGTCGCATCGGGCATCATCCGCTGATCGACCGCCTGATCGGCGAAGGGAAACTGGCCGTCACGGCGACTCAGCCCGGTCCCCAGGGTTATGCGCTCAAGAAGCTGACGCTGGATGGCCGCGAGGCGCTGGTGATTGCCGCCCAGGATGAGGCGGGCGTGCTCTACGGCGTCTATGGCCTGCTCGAAGACCACTTCGGCCTCAGCTTCCACCTCGACGGGGATGTGCTGCCTTCAACTCCTCCCGCCTTCTACCTGCCTGACGTGGATGAAGTCCGCACGCCGTCGATGGCCACCCGGGGCATTCTCCCCTGGACCAACTTCCCCCAGTCCCCCTCGTCCTATTCCTGGGAGGACTGGACGTTTGTGCTGGACCAGATGGCCAAAATGCGGATGAATTTCCTGCTCATCCACAACTACAACTTCGACGGCCACAATGAAATGTTTCATAATTTCCAGGTCGGAGACCGCCTCTCCCGCGGCTGGTTCCCCACCGCCCGCAGCGGCCACTGCTGGGGCGGGATGCCCGGCTGGGATGTGAACCGCTACCTCTTCGGGGCCGCCGACTTGTTTGATGACTACGACTTTGGAGCCGACAGCGCCTTGCACAACCAGAACCTGGACAACCGCCAGATATTCCGCAAGGGCGTCGTCACCTTCCAACGCCTCCTCGATTACGCCCACCGCCGCGGCATCAAAGTCGCCCTCGGACTGGATCTCGATGTGATTTCCCATTGCTACGGCCTTGTCCCCAATGATCCCAAGGTCATTGCCGCCCGCGCCGGGCAAATCGCCCGCGACTATCCTCAACTCGATTACTTGACCTGCTTTTTTGCCGAGGGCGAAGACCCGGTGCGCCGGGCCAAGTGGCGCGGCATTTTTGACGGAATTTACGCCTACCTCAAAGCCAATGCCCCGCAGATCAAGGTCACCGTCTCCGGCTGGGGTTTGCCGCCGCATGACGTGGCCTCGCTGCCGGCGGATGTCGCCTGCACCCCCATCTCCTTTTATTCCGCCAAATTTGATCCCGGCGCCGCCTACGGTCAGCGCGACTACTGGGGCTGTCCCTGGATGGAACGCGACTTTGTCAGTTCCGAATATTACTACCCCTACAACTACCATCTGGCCGACACGATCCGGGCCTGGCAGGCCCGTTCGCCCAACATGAAGGGGCTGTTCTGCCTGACTTGGCGATTAGCCGACGCCGTGGCCCCGAAAATCTGGTTTATCGCCCGCGCTCCCTGGGACACCAAGGGCGAGTTGAAGGACGCCGAAACCGTTTACCGTCTCTTTGCCCAGCGCCACTACGGTGCCAAGGCGGCGCCAGCCATCGCCACGATCCTCAACAACAACGAGCCGGTCACCAGCGACTGGGGCGAGTGCGGCCCCACCCGCCCGTTCAAAATTACGGGCAAATGGGACGTGCTGATGAATCTCAAGGTCATCCGCTTCCGCGGTCCGGGAGTCAAGGATTTGGAAATCCCGGCCATCAGCTATCAGGACCAGCGCGGGGTCAAGATTGAAACCGCCGGTGGTGAGAAATTCGTCGGCGACATCAGCCACAACGATTTTCTCGCCTACGGTTATTACCCCCGCATCACTCTGGATCCCAAGTGGGACCGCATTGAGTTCGTGCTGGCCAGCGGTCGGGGCGGGCGAATCGAACTGCGCACTTTGGCCCGGGAAGAGGACTCGTTTGTCGTCGATCAACCCGGCCCGAAGATCGGTGAGGTGGAGGTGCCGCCCACCGGCGGGTTGGATCAATGGAAGACCGTGGAGTGCAAGTTCCGCAATCCTCGGGGCGGATTGACGCTGTTTCTGGTTTTCCGCAACCGCAGCGCCGAGGAGCAGAACCTCAAAGCCGAGCAGCAGCTTCGGACCATCGACCAGTGCATCGCCGAGGCCGAGACCCCGGAGCAGAAGTATCGGCTCGGCCTGCTGCGCTGCCGCATCGCCGCCGCCCGGGATCACAATCTGTTGAACCTGCAGTTTCCGAATTTGCAACGATTTGACCAACTGCCCGGTCCGATGGCGTCGTGGGTGGGCAACTTCCTGGGGCGGGTCAATGACATCTCCTCTTTGGGCAACGTGGTCAGTGTGCAGAATCGCTATGTGCGGAAGAATTATTTGGGCAAGGAAGCCGAATTGCGTCGTGAACTGTCCTCCTGTCCCCCGGATGATGTGCAGGCGAGGGGAACGCGCCAGGGGCGCGCATCACTTGGCGCAATGTGGAACCGGAGGCTCGCGGCGTTGTCGTGTACCGAAACGGACAGAAGGTCACGGCCGAACCCTTGCCATCCACGGCAAGGGAATTTGCGGATGTGTTCAGTGGTCAGGCGAATTACTCGGTTTCGGCGCTGCGGTGGGACGATCAGGAAACGGCCAAGTCTCTGGCCGTTGCCTGCCAGGCGGGGCAGGCCGACCAGACCCCGCCGCGGATCGTGGTCATCTCACCGCCGACCTCCGCTCCAGCCGGCCAGCCGATCTGGATCAAGGCCCGCCTGCTGGACAACCGGGTTTATGAACTTCAGCGGGCGACGTTGTTCTACCGCCAGTGGGGTGAAAAGGAGTGGACGGCTCTGCCGATGGCCCGGCGGGTGAAGGCGATTTTTGCCGCGGCCATTCCCGCCCAGGAAGTAGCGGTAGGGGGGCTGGAGTACTACATCGAAGCGAGCGATGGGGATAGCACGTCGGTGTATCCGTCAGGAGCTTTCCTCCGTCCGCTCTCGCTCGTGTTGGAAGTCCTGCCGACAGGTGGCGAGCGACTTTTGTCGCCAAGCGTGGTTGCCAAGGCACGGACGCTTTCCTGGCCGGCGACGCCGCGGGCTTCGTTTTATCGGATTTACCGTTCACTGCAGACGTCGTTCCGGATAGGCCCGGACAATTTTCTGACCTATGTGGCAGGCGATGCTTCTTTAAGTTTCACCGACAACGGCGAGGACTTGCTCGGTTGACCGCTGAAAGGGACATGGCATTATCAGGTGACGGCGGTGGACCGAAACGGTTTCGAGGGTCCGCCTTCCTCGCTCGTCGCCATTGAGTGGTAAGAAATCGAACCAGCCGGTTCAGGTGGCCAAAAGTTTGGTGAATATTGAGTGACCCCACTGGGGCAATGATGGAGATTCTGATGATGCGTGGATTGACATGGATGGTGAATTGGCGTGGAGTGTTGTGTCTACTGATGGGTGTGGTCGCCGTTCCGGCGATAGCTCAAGAGGTGTCGATATCCCCCGACCGCTGGAGCATTGAGCCGCCCGGTATATTTAGTTCCGAAGCTGGCTCGCTGCGGGTCAAGGACCGCCCGGCGGTGCTGAAAGAAACGGCGCCTGACAGTTTCTGTCTTACCTTCAAAGCCCGCTGCCGGGGCGAAGGAAAGCTGGGGCAGATCTGGGTCTCCCTCCGCTACCAGGGCGAGTTCACCCGCTATGCCTTGGCCCTGCGCCACGGCCTGCTCAACGACCTGTTCCTCCTCCGCTACCGCGAGCAGGACTTCCCCGCCAGCACGGTGAACATCGCCAACTGCTATCCCCTCGGCTTTGAGCCCGACACCGAAAGCTGGATCCCCTTCCGCATCGAGGTCCGCGGCCCCCGCCTCCTCGCCTGGGCCGGCGACGCCAAGTATCCCCAGCTCGACTACACCGACCCCACGCCCCTGAGCGGCGGCACGATCGCCTTGGGCGGAAGCTGGCATGCCTGCGAGTTTGCTGACGTGAAGCTGGAAAAACTGGACGCCGGTGAGCCGCTCGACTTCTACGGCCCCCACGCGATCAAGATCCATTTCGGCAAACAGTCCGAGCCTTCTCTGCGGAACTGGAAGCTCTCCGGCGGCGAGCCCTTTGACGCCGCCCGCGGCTTCGGCTGGGACCGAGACCTTCAGAAGCAGATCCTCCAGCGCCACAAGGTGCCCAGCCTCCTGCAAGATGGGCTCTTGCGTTTGGGAGGCAAGGATGCCGAGGCCCTCTTTGCCGTTGCCGTTCCCGATGGGGAGTACTTCGTGACCGTGCTGGCGGGGGACCCTAGCGGCTACGACTACTTCCACGCCCGCGTGCAGGACCGGCCCCTGATGGACGTGCGACTGAGGCCCCTGCAGTACGACACCGAATCGGCCCGCGTGCGGGTGAGCGGCGGCCTGCTGAAACTGAAGCTGCTGAGCGTGCCAAACGAGCCGGCCGGGGTGGGCAATGTGATCAACGCCCTGGTCATCGAACCCTGGGCCGAGGCGGCTGGGCGTGTGGGGGACAAGGAGCGGCAGCGGCAGAAAGAGCGGGCCGCCTATCAGCCCCCGACCCTCTCGCTGCCCGACTCCGGCCCCGCCGGCCACGTTTGGCGGGCCGCCAAGCGGCCACAACGGTGCGGATGATCACGGCCGTCAGCGGCGTGAGCGTGATGTGGCTGGACGTGCAGAATGAGACCGATCAGTTCGCCGAGATCAGCGACGGGGATACGGTGGTGCTCACCACGGGAACCAGCGGCAGCGCCCGCATCCTCTGGAAACCGCCAGGCACGGGCCAGATGTGGGGCATCGTGCGCCTGCCGGAGGCTTCCTCGCCGCTGCACTGGGGCGTGGCCACGGCGGACTGGGATGGGAGCAACACGATCACGCTGACGCCCTGCAAGGGAGCCGACGACGCGACGGAAACCGGCGAGGACGATTTAGACTGTACCGTGGTCAGCCCGACCGATGCGACGCCGGCGGCCTGGATCAGCCAGGGGGACATCCTGGCCTACCTGCCCACCGGCGAAGGCGAAGGCATTCTGCTGCCGGTGGTCACGGGTCTGATTCCGGTGAGTCTGGCCAAGGACGGCGGCAGCGATGGGGATTATGACACCACCTGCAGCTTCACCTACACGCTGACGGCGATGAGCGAATCCGAGCCGCTGGACAGCGGCGTCAGCCTCCAAAGCCAGCGCATCGCCAACAGCCCTTACGAAGAAGCTACGGTGGGCCTGGCGGCCCACAGCGGGGAATCCATCGACCTGATCTGGTGCGACGAGCAGCCCAGTTGCGAGGATCTGGACGTAGTAGTGGGCGTGCAGATCAGCGGCACGGATATTCAGATTCAGACCCACAGCGTCCGCGTGCTGGCCAAAAAGAGCGTGCCCAACGACTGGGCCACCATCCACAGCGGCACCGAATGCCCGCAACCGTGAGCAGCCATGGCGCAGATTCAGTTCTACAAAGGCCAAATCCTCTTTGTGAACTGGCAGGTGGCGATGGACCCGGCCTGCTGCTGCGAGGGCGGCATCCGCTACCGTGTTACCGGCTTCAGCCGTTACGGCTGGGATTGTTGCAGCGACGGCGGCTGCTGCAATTACGGCGATGGCCCCATCGACGAGACCCTCTCCGGCGGACCCTCGACCTGGAGGGCCTATGGATGCGGGCCGGCAGGCTCGTCCAACTGGAGCCTGGTGCGCAGCGGCACCGAACCGCCGTACAGCTGGCGACTCACCAACGACTGCCAGGCCGGCTGCCATCCGGGGGCGTACACCGGCACGGCCACGTGGGACGGGGAAGGCAGCCAGGTCTTTGCCATGGGCAGCTACCCGGCGCTGACGGTCACGAAAGTGGAAGGTGGCCCATGAACTACCCGCTGATGTGGCAACTGCTGCGAGACCTCCGCCAGCCGGTTCCCGACATCCCGCAGGTCGAGCAGTTGCGACAGGCGATTGTGAACAAGGATGTCCAGGCGACCGCCCAAGCGGTGCGCCAGTGCCTGACCGGCCAAGTCCTGCCGGAAGGGTTTCTCCGCCGCCTGCTCCAGCAGCATGGGCTGGGCGAGGTGCCGGTTCAGCCCTCCCCGGTGGCAATCACGCCGAACAAACCGATTCCGCCTTGCCAGGGCTGCGGCGGGGCCAAGTACAACCCGGCTGATTTCAACCGGCCCGGCGGGGCGGATGACCTGCTCCGGCAGTTGGGGTAGGCATCAGAAGATCATGACGTCTTTATAACGCGGTCGGTCTACTTTTCGTCGGACGGAATTTCGTCCGCCATGTTTCCGGGCTTTCGCCGGTTTTTCGCTTGAAGAGGTGGGAGAAGTAATACGGGTCCATGCCCAGCTCGGCCGCCACTTCCTTGACATTCCTGGCCGTGCCGCTGAGCAGGTGCTTGGCCCGGGCCACCCGCATCTGCTGGTGATATTGTCCGGGCGAAAAGCCGGTGTACTGCGCAAAGCAGTGGCGGAAGCGGGAGTAGCCCATGCCCAGTTCCTCGGCCAACGCCTTGCCGTCCAGTTCCCGCTCCAGGTGGGCGGCGATCATGGTCTTGGCCCGGAGAATCAGGGCCAGGGTTTCCTGAACTGGCCCCGGTTCCTTTTGCAGCCGGGCCAGCACGCCCAGCCGCGCAAACAGTTGAAAGGCAATGCTGCCGGCGACCTGCTGGCAGCCGACCGGATCCAGCCGGATCGTCTCGATGAGACTCGTGAACAAACTTCCCCACACCGGCTCCTGTCCCGGATGAAACACCGGATCGCGGGGAGAAAAGAACCCTTTTCTCAGCAGCCGGCGCACATACGCCCCGTCCAGCCCGACCCAGTATTCATCCCAGCCGCTGTCGGCATCGGGGCGGTAGCGGTGCCACTGGCCGGGGAAAATCAGAAAAGCATCCCCGCCCCGGATGGCCCGCTGCCCGCCGTCGGCCGATTCGAAGGTGCCTGTGCCGCGGAGGGTGTAGATGATCTGGCATTCCCGCAGAACCCGCCCGCTGGTCCAGGCGAAGCGATAGTCCGGCGGATGCAACGGCATGATCGGCTTGTAGCCGGCCGGTCCCTTGGGCACGCAGTCGTATCCGGCGGTGGTCACAAACAATTCCCAATTCCGGTCCACAGGGCTGGCCGGCAAATATCGGAAGTACGTTTCCGGAACGGGACTGGGCATGGTTTGCATTTTAAACCAATATGCCCTTCTATGCCAAAATGCGCAAGAGAATGACCAAACGGTCTATTTCCATTTACCGGGCTTGATGTACAAATGAAAGTTGGGGAAGGGTTTTGGTATGGGGGGGAACGGCGAAACAGCAAAAAGGAATCTAATCATGAAAATCAGGTCTGCCAACAAGCTTTTTGCGGCAATGTTGTTGAGCGTATTCTGCGTTGGGATGGCGTTGGCGGACAATTCATTGGATGAAGGATTCGCCAATCCTCCCCTCCAAGCCCGCACCCGGTGCTGGTGGTGGTGGCTGTGCGGCAACGTGGACAAGGCCGCCATCACCAAGGACCTGGAGTGGATGAAAAAGATCGGCATGGGCGGGGGACATATCTACCACGGGGATGGGCGGGCGGGCGTCATGCCCAGGACCGGCGTGGCCTTCGGCAGCCCGGAATTCCGCGAGCTGTTCAAGCACGCCGTGCGGGAGGCCGACCGCCTGGGCCTGGAGCTGACCCTACAACCCCAAAGCGGCTGGAACCTCGGCGGGCCGATGGTCACGCCGGATCAGGCGGCCAAGCACATCACCTGGTCCGAAGCGCAGGTGCTCGGCCCCCGCTCCTACCAGCAACCGTTGCCGCTGCCGCCCTGCCGCGACAAATTCTACCGGGATACGCGGGTGCTGGCCTATCGCATCAAGCCCGGGGCGGTCGGTCGCGTGCCGCGGCCTGAGGTCAAGGCCAGTTCCACAGCCAAATCCCAAAGAACCGATGCGGCGGTGGACGGCAACGACCGGACGACCTGGACCAGCGCGTTGCGGTGGAAGGGGGAAAAGGGCAAGAAAGGGCTGTCGGCGACCAACACCGAATGGCTGGAATTTGAGTTTGCCGCGCCCGTCACGCTCACGGGCCTGCGGATTCTTAGTCCGGGGCTTTGGAAGTGGCAGCCGCGCCGAGGCGAATTGCAGGTCCAAGGCGAAGACGGTGTCTTGCGGTCGGTTGCGCCCTTTGCGAGCCAGAAGAAGGGCGTGGTGGAGATGGCCTTCCCGGCGGTGAGCGGAAAGACTTTCCGCCTGGTGTTCCACGAGGCCTTCGACCGCTGGCCGGACGCCGAGTCGGTGTCGGTGGGCGAGGTGGTGTTCCTGGACGCCGAGGGCAAGCCGCTGGATTTCGGCAAGCCTCTGACCCCGGTGTACCTGCTGGAGAGCAAGGCGATGTACGAGGAGGCGGCCAACGCGACGGTGACCGACCCGCTGCCTTACAAGCCCGGCGACGAGGATGCCCGCCCGGAGGAGGTGATCGACCTGACGGCCAAGCTCGACAAGGACGGCACGCTGCGCTGGGACGTGCCGGAGGGGACGTGGCAGGTCTTCCGCTTCGGCTGCACGGTCAACAGTGGGCGGGTTTCGTTCTCCTGCGCCGGGTGGACAGGATATGTGGTCAATTACCTGGACCCCGAGGCCCTGCGGGCGTACTGGCGTCAGGTGGTCGATCCGCTCTTGGACGACATCCAACCGTATCTGGGCAAGGCCTTCAAAGGCTTCGAGACCGACAGTTGGGAAGGCGGCGGGATCAACTGGACGGCCCGGCTGCCCGAGGAGTTCCGGCAACGCCGCGGCTACGATCCGCTGCCGTTCCTGCCGGTCTTCGCCGGGCGCATCATCCAAAGCCGCGAGGCCTCCAACCGCTTCCTGTACGACTGGCGCAAGACGGTGGGGGAGCTGATGGCCGAGAACCACTACGGCGTGATGGCGAACCTGGCGGCCGAGCGCGGGTTGATGATCCACTGCGAGGCCGGCGGCCCCCACGCCGGCCCCTTCGACGCCATCAAGAACTGGGGCCGCTGCACCTGGCCGATGGGCGAGTTCTGGGTGCAATCCCCGCACCGGTTGACCGAGGACGCCCGCTTCTTCATGAAAGGCCCGGCCAGCGCCGCCCACCTCTACGGCAAACCCGTCGCCTGCGGCGAAGCCTTCACCTCCGTCGGGCCGCACTGGGACGACACGCTCTGGAGTTCGCAGAAACCCACCTTCGACCATGAAGCCTGCGCGGGATTAAACTTAGTTGTCTGGGCAGTTTTTACCTGCTCGCCAGCCTCGATGGGTGTGCCGGGCCAGGAGTTCTTTGCCGGCACGCACTTTAACCCCCAAATCACCTGGGCCAATCAGGCCCACGGCTTCATCGGCTACCTGAACCGCTGCCAGTTCCTCTTGCAGCAGGGCCAGTTCGTGGCGGACGTCTGCTATTACTACGGCGATCACGTGCCCAACGTGCCCGGCCGCAAGCAGACCGACCCGGCCAAGGTGCTGCCGACTTATGACTACGACTACCTCAACGAGGAGATGCTCTTGCAGATGCAGGTCCGGGCTGGGCGGCTGGTCGTGCCCTGCGGGATGAGCTACCGCCTGCTGGCGCTGCCGGACCTGAAGGTGCTGTCGCTGCCGGCGCTGAGGAAGGTCCGGGAACTGGCGCGGGCCGGGGCGGCGGTGGTCGGTCCCCGTCCCCAGTGCAATCCCTCCCTCTCGGGCGGAGCAGCCGCCGACCAGGAATTCGCCGCACTGTGCGAGGAGCTGTGGGGCCGGGGCCAGGTGCTCACCCAGCCGACCAAGGACGTGTTGGCCAAGCTGGGCGTGCCGCCCGACTTTGAGGCGCGGGAGGTCCAGGGCGTGGACAAACTGGACTACCTGCACCGCCGCGACGGGCAGGCGGAGATTTACTTCCTGAGCAACCAGGCCCCCGAAGCGGTGAAGTTCACCGGCGTCTTCCGGGTTTCAGGCAAGCAGCCGGAGCTGTGGGACGCCGTCACCGGCCAGACCCGCCCGGCCGGCCAGTTCCAGCAAGCGGAAGGTCGCACGGCCGTGCCGCTGGCGCTGCCGGCGTACGGCTCGCTGTTCGTGGTCTTCCGCCAGCCGGCCACGCAAGCCCCTTCGGCCTCGGCCGGCAACTTCCCGGCCCTGTCCCCGGTGCAAACCCTGGAGGGGGACTGGACGGTGCGCTTCGACCCCAAGTGGGGCGGTCCGGACCAGCCGGTGACGTTCCCAAAGCTGGAGGACTGGACCCGGCGGCCGGAAAAAGGAATCAAGTACTACTCCGGCACGGCCAGCTACCGTAAGAGCTTCGATCTTCAATCCAAAATCCGCAATCCAAAATCCAAAATCTTCCTGGACCTGGGCGCGGTGAAGGAGATGGCCGAGGTGCGATTGAATGGAAAGAGCCTGGGCGTGGTCTGGTGTCCGCCGTGGCGGGTGGAGATCACCGATGCGCTCAAGCCCACGGGCAATGAGTTGGAGATCGACGTGGTGAACAACTGGCCCAACCGGCTGATCGGCGACGGCAAGCTGCCGCCGGAGAAGCGGATCGCCAAGACCCATTACACCGGCTGGTACAACCCGGGAAAAGACGGGAAGGAACAGACTTTGTTCCCCTCCGGTTTGCTGGGTCCGGTGACGATCCAAACGACGGAATGAATCCGCCGCCGTGCCAAAACGCGCAAGAGAACGATCAAATCGTCCATTTCCTTTTGATGAAAGCAGGGTACAAGGCAAGGATGGGGACGCATTGGCGCAACAGCAAAACCACTTGGTCGTGAGGAACACACATGAAATCCCAGATGAGCAGCCGTGAACGCGTTTTGTCCGCATTGAACCGCACCGGGTACGACCGGATTCCCATCAAGCACGAAGGCACGCCGGAGATCAACCACGCCCTGATGAAAAAGCTGGGCTTGACGAACATGGAACAACTGCTGCGGGTGGTGGGTGAGGATTTCCGCTATGTGGGGCCGGACTACATCGGACCGGAGCTGCGCACCTTCTCCGACGGGAGCATCGAAGGCTACTGGGGCGAGCATTACATTTACGCTCAGTTCGAGGGCGGGCGATACTTGGAAAGCTGCTATCAGCCCTTCGCCGGGATCGAGACGATGGATCAGCTGGACCGCTCACACTTCCCTTCGGCCGACTGGTTTGATTACTCCAAGGTCAAGGCTCGCTGCCAGGCGTGGAAGGGGCAGTTCGCCCTGTGCGGCGGAACCGCCGGCGACCTGGACTTCATCAACGGCATTTCCCGCGCCCGGGGGATGGAAGAAGTGTTGATAGATCTGGTGACTGACAACGAGGTTTACCTGACCATCATGGAGGCCCGCTTCCAGTTCTACTACCAGATGCACGAGCGGATTTTGCAGGCCGCCGATGGACTGATGGACATCATGCATGTCGGCGAGGACTTCGGCAATCAGATTGGGCCGATGATCAGCATGGAGGTCTTCGACAAGCACTTCGCGCCCAAGCTCGAAAAATACTTCGCGATGGTCCACCGCTACGGGGCCAGAACCATGATGCACATGTGCGGCTGCTGCGAGGCATTCCTGCCGCGGCTGATCAAGCTGGGGCTGGACATCTACGACGTGGTGCAGCCGGTCTCGCCGACGATGGATGTGGCGTATTTGCAGAAGCACCACGGCGAGAAGCTGGCCTTCTGCGGGACGATGTGCGTGCAGTCCACCTTGCCGCACGGAACCGTGGCCGACGTGGAAAACGAGGTGCGGCGGCGGCTGAAACTGTTCCCCAAGGGCGGATTGATCCTGGGCCCGACCCACGCGATTCAGGTGGGCACGCCCTTGGAAAATGCCCTGGCGATGTACCGGGCGGCCGGCAGCTTGTGCGAGAAGATCGATGACTCCATCCTCAGCATCCGTGGAGATGAGGACTCGGCGGATAAAATCGATCTGTCCAAGTTGTATTGAACCATTGATTTCAATATTTTCCCAACTGGAGAGAAACCATGTCCGCTCAATCCATTCTTCAGCCCGATCTTAATCGTCTCCTGGCCACATTGCGCGGCGAACCGGCCGACCGTGTGCCGAACTTTGAGATTCTCATTGAGGATCAGCACGTCGAAAAACTCCTGGGCCGCAAGGCGGGCAACACCCTGGGTGTCGGTGGCGACCCGGCCAAGGGAAGCGCCGCGGCCGAGAACGTCCGCCCCATGTATCCAAAGGATTACATCGATCTGTGCCGGAAGATTGGCCAGGATGCCATTGCTTTGGCGGACTTCTGGACACCCATCAAACAGCGGATGCCCGATGGCTCCATCGCTCTGCTCAATGACAAGAGCCTCAAAGGTCCCGCCGACATGGACCGCGTGGTCTGGCCGGACGACAGCGATGTGGAAAAAACCGTCGCTTATGTGCGCGAATACGTCCAAGCCGCCAAAGGCACCGGAATCGGCGTCGTATTCTGCGGCTGCTGCATCTGGCAGAGCCTTTACGAATTTGTCATTGGTCTGCACGACTGCATGATCCTCATGATCGAGGAACCCGATTTCTTCGACCAGTTGATGGCTCGTTCCGCCGATTACTACGCGAAAGTGGTCCGCGGCGCCGTCGCCGCCGGCATCGACATCTTCTACCCGGCCGACGATTTCGCCTACAACAAAGGCCTCTTTGTCGAACCCCGCCAATTCGAGGCTATGTGGCGTCCCCACTACGACCGCATCCTCGCCCCCGCCCGCGAAGCCAACATCCCCATGTGGTTCCACTCGGATGGAAAGATCGACCAGGCCGTTGACATGCTCCTGGGCATGGGAATCAATTGCATCTCGCCGATGGACCCATCGGGAATCGATTACCGCGACTACAAGAAACGCTACGGCCACCGCGTGACGCTCCATGGCAACATCGACGTCACCTGGCCCCTCGTCCAAGGCACCCCCGACGACGTGCGCCGCGACGTGAAAGCCCACATGGACGCCCTCAAACCCGGCGGCCGCTGGATCGCCGGCTCAAGCCATAGCATCGTCAACTACATCCCTCATGAAAATTTCCTGGCCATGATCGCGGCCATCCATGAGTACGGAACGTATTGACCGTTCTCTAACCGGAAGGAAGTGATCGATAATGAGCGGCAATCCCTTTTTAGGTGTTTCCCTGCACGGTATCGGCGGGGTGGCGCACGGCTCGTTTTACGCGCCGTTGCATCGGGTGTAGCGATGGGCGTGGGAAAGTTCCTGGTTGGTGCAGGGGCTGGCCGCCTGGATCGTCGCCCCATGGTTGATAGCCTGGCTGCTGGGAACCAATCCGGTCCAGGTGCTTCGCACAAGTCCCTTGCAGAGTTTGGTGCTGACATACCTCTTTGGGGCCATGTGGGGATTCGGCAGCCTGACCTTCGGCCTGACCATGCGGTACCTGGGCATGTCGCTGGGAATGGCCGTGGCGCTGGGGTATTGCGCTTCCTTCGGCACGCTCATCCCGCCGCTGGTGGACGGCTCGTTTACGGAACAGTTGTTGATGAACCCCGGTGGCCGAGTCGTCCTGGCCGGCGTGGCGGTCTGCCTGGCGGGCATCGGTTTGTGCGGCTACGCCGGCATCCGCAAGGAGCGGGAGATGACCAGTGAGCAGTGCCGGGCGGGCGTCAAGGAATTCGCCCTGGGCAAGGGATTTCTCGTGGCCACCTTCTCAGGCATCATGAGCGCGGGCTTCGCCTATGGGATCACGGCCGGCAAGCCCGTGGCCGAGGCGGCGCTGCGGGCCGGGGCGCCCGACATTTTCAAGAATTCCCCCGTCTTCATCCTCGTGATGGCCGGCGGGGTGACCGTCAACGCCGTCTGGTGCATGATCCTGAATTTCCGCAACAAGACCTTCGGCGATTACCGATCCGGCGGCGGGGAAACCCTGTGCTGGAATTACCTGTACTCGATTGCGGCCGGGCTGATCTGGTACACCGGCTTTTTCTTTTACGGCATGGGAACCACCAAGATGGGCCGGCAGTATGACTTTTCAAGCTGGTCGATCCATCTGGCTTTCGTGATCGTCTTCAGCACCCTGTGCGGCATCGCCTTGAAGGAATGGAAAGGCGTGAGTTGAAGAACCATGGGACTGGTTTGTTCGGCCATCCTGGTCCTGGTCCTGTCCACGGTCATCACCGCGGCGGGCAATTACCTGGCCTCGCATGGCGAGCGGCAAGCCGCCGCGGATTCAAACAGCGATTCCCGGCCGATTTGTTCCATCGCGACAAGATGAGGTTGTTGCAGATTAACGGAGTGCAAATCCAATGACTGCGCGAGAACGAGTTCTGCGAACGCTCAAACGGCAGGGCATGCCGGATCGGGTTCCCTTTGAAATCAGTTGGGGTGCTTTTACCCCGCGGCTCATGAAAACCTACCGCGAAAAGACCGGCTCGGACCTGCCGCCGGAGGAGTATTTCGATTTCGACACCCGCTTTGTTCTGCCCGGTCCCACCCGATTGAAGACGGATTTCTCGGCGTATTTTGCCGAAGTGGAAGAGCAGGTGAGCTTTGACGAATGGGGGGTTGGCTCGGTCCCCACCGTCTATGAGATCCCCGACTACAAGTACCATCCATTGGAGGCGATGGAGCGGGTCGATCAGATCGATGGCTTTGCCTGGCCGGACTTGGGCGCCGACTACCGCTACGTCGATGTGGCCGCCAAGGTCCAATCCTATCACCAGCGCGGCTACGCGGTCTGCGGCGAGATGTACCAGACCATTTTCGAAGTGGCCTGGCTGATGCGCGGCATGCAGAAGTTCATGATGGATTTTGTCCTGGAGCCGGAGATCGCCCACGCCATCTGCGAGCGCATCACGCTTCTCCGCATCCAGCAGGCTCGCCAGTTCGCCAAGGCCGGCGTGGACATCCTCCGCTTCGGCGATGACATCGTCACGCAGCAGGGGCGCATGTTCTCCTCCGAGATCTACCGGAAATTTCTCCAACCCTGCGTCAAACGGATCGTGGCGGCGGCCAAGGAGGTGAATCCCGAGGTGGTTATCTTCATGCACAGTTGCGGCCGCGTGGAAGAGGTGATCGAGGAACTGATCGAGGCCGGCGTCGAGGTGCTCAACCCGGTGCAGCCGGAATGCAACGATCTGGGGCGGATCAAGACCAAATATGGCGACCGCCTCTCCTTCTGGGGCGGGATCGGCGTGCAATCGGTCCTGCCGCACGGCACCCCGGAGGAGGTCCGGCATGCCGTCCGCGAGACGGCCCACCTGTTGGGCCAGGGCGGCGGGTTGCTGCTGGCGCCGGCCCATATTCTCGATCCGGCCATCCCTTGGGCGAACGTCGAAGCGTTTATTGATGCGGCACGTCAGATTGCCATGTAAACGGCCTGCGGGCGGTTCCCATCGACACGCCCATGAACTGCTCGAACTCGGCGTTCAGCATTTCGGGCACGCCGCCCAGCCCTCGGGCTTGCCCTTCAGCGGCGGATCGCTGGACCGCCTGCGCCAAGGCCTCACGATGCGGATGGGCCGGCAAAACGGCTTTTTCGCCGGTATTCGCGGGGGGGCAGGCCCGTTTCGCGGTGGAAGGCCCGGCTGAAATACTCCAGCGAGGCGAAGCCGGTCTTG
This sequence comes from uncultured Phycisphaerales bacterium, assembly GCA_963841305.1. Taxonomy (GTDB): domain Bacteria; phylum Planctomycetota; class Phycisphaerae; order Tepidisphaerales; family Tepidisphaeraceae; genus CAWJBR01. Next base: position 88,480 of record CAWJBR010000003.1, read on the forward strand.
CGGGCCACCGCCGCCGTGAGCAGGTCCGTTTCGCGGAGCAGCATCCTGGCCCGCTCGATTTGAACGTCGAGGATTTCCTGCTTGGCGGTCCGCTGCAACGTCCGCTGGAACCGCTGCTCGAACAGGCGCCGCGACAGGCCCACCGCCTCGGCCACCTGCGCCACACGCAGCCCGCGGCAGGCGTGTTCGCGGATCAGGCGGACCGCCTGGGCCACGTTCGGGTCGGGGATGGCCAGCACGTCGGTGGACTGGCGGGTGATCGCGGCCAGGGGGTCCACCTGCACCGCGAAGGTCGGGGGCTTTTTCCCCGCCATGAGTTGATCCAGCAGCGCGGCGGCCTGATACCCGATTTGCTGGCTGGCCGGGTCGATGCTCGACAGCGGCGGAAAGCTCATGCCGCACATCACCGGGTCATTGTCCACACCCAGCACGGCGACCTGCTCGGGGACGGCGATGCCGCCGTTGCGGCAGGCGTGCGTCAGCCGCGAGGCGTACAGGTCCGAGGCGCAGAATACGCCGCAGGGCTTGGGCAGTTGGCGCAGCCAGGCGAGCGTTTCCCGTTCGAGGGATTGGGGCCGCTTGCACTCGCGTCCGCGGCGGGGTCGGCCGAAGACCTCGCAGCCCAGGCCGCGTTCGGCCAAGGCCCGCGCGAACGCCTCCCGCCGCTTGTCCATCCACCACAGGCCGTCGGTGCAGTAGAAGGCCAGATGCCGCAGGCCGCGGTCCAGAAAATGGTCGGCCGCCATCCGGCTGACCCGGTCATGATTGGGAAAGACGCTGGGCAGGCCCAAAGCCGGGTCGGCCCCGAGTTCCACGATCGGCAGCCCGGTGGCCTGCAGACGCGTCAGGTTGGCCTTGCTGGCGGTGCGGGTGATGATGCCATCGCCGCGCCAATCCTTCAGCCAGCGGGGCAGGGGGTCGTTCAGGCCACGCTCCTCGTAATAGATCGACCAAGGCCCATGTTCCTTGACATAGCGGCCGACGCCTTCAACCAGGCCCCGCCCGTAGGCCCGGGAGGTCTCGATCAGCAGCAGGACGTGGGGAAGCCGGCGGCGGCGGAGCATGGGCGGTAGTTTAACCGAGGCTCGGTGATCCCGCCAACCTGGTGCGCAAAAGTGCAAAATTTCTGCGCGAAATGTGCGGTTCGGGTCGGTTATAGTGTCCCCGGTATTGCGGAACCCAGGGCGGCAAGGGAATGAACGGGCGCCCGCCGCGGCGGCGCCAAAGGAAAACCATCATGACGACCGGTATGACCAATCTGGATTGGGGCATCATCGCCGTGTACCTGCTGGGGGTGGTGGGGATCGGCGTGGCGGCGGGCTTCCTCCGCCGCCAGGGCACCGAGGGTGGGCACTATTTTCTGGCCGACCAGTCCCTGACCTGGCCGCTGATCGGCATGGCCATGTTCGCGGCCAACATCTCCACCGTCCACCTCGTCAGCCTCGCCCAATCCGCCTACACCTCCGGCCTGCTCTACGGCAACTACGAGTGGATGGCCGGCTTCACGCTGATTTTGCTGTCGCTGTTTTTCGCCCCGCTGTACCTGCGCTCGAAGGTGGCGACGCTGCCGGATTACCTGGAACGCCGCTACAACCGCAACTGCCGGGATGTGCTCTCCTTCGTGTCGCTGATCTCCGCGATCGTCATCCACATCGGCGTGGCGCTGTTCACGGCGGCGGCGGTGCTGTGCTTCATCTTCGCCATCCCCGAAACCCAGCCCATCTTCGGGATCAACGCCCTGATGTTCTTCATCATCGCCCTGGGGGTGCTGACCGGCATTTACACCGTCATCGGCGGCCTGCTGGCGGTGGTGTGGACCGAAAGCCTCCAGACGGTCCTGCTGCTGGCCGGGGCGGTCTGCATCACGGTCGTCGGATACCATGCGGTGGGCGGCTGGGAAGCCTTGTCGAACCTCTTGGCCACCCAGCCCCATCCGCTGCTCGGCAAGGAAGGCCCGGCCGAGCTTTCCACCCGCTCGTTCCTCCACATGGCCCACGGACCCGGCGACAACACCGTCGTGGGCAACATCCCCTGGTATTCGGTTCTGCTGGGCTATCCGGTCATCGGCATCTGGTACTGGTGCTGCGATCAGACGATCGTGCAGCGCGTGCTGGCCGCCAAGGACGAGAAGCACGCCCGCCTGGGGCCGCTGTTCTGCGCGTTCATCAAGATCCTGCCGGTGTTCCTCTTCGTGCTGCCCGGAACGATCTGCGTGGCGCTGGTCCAGAAAGGCTACTTCGGCGCCGGAGTCGGTCCGGCCACTTCCAAGGACGTCTACCCGTTCATGATCACGCACCTGCTGCCGGTCGGGCTGAAAGGGCTGGTCACGGCGGCCATGCTCGCCGCCGCCATGCAGACCTGTTCGGCGGCGCTGAACTCCACGGCCACCCTGGTGGCCTATGACATCGTCAAACGCTGGCGGCCGCAAACCACCGACCACAGCCTCGTGAAGATCGGCCGCTGGACCACCGTCGCCGCGACGCTGCTGGCCATCGTGCTCTCGCCGGTCTTCGGGCATTACGACACCATCTTCCAGGGCATCCAGGTCATGGTCTGCTACATCGCCCCGCCCATCACGGCCGTCTTTTTGGTCGGCGTGTTCTGGAGGAAAGCGGGCGGCCGCGCCGCCTTCCTCACGATGGTGCTGGGTGCGATCCTGGGGGCCGTCGGCTTTGTGCTGGATTTCTTCAAGGCCGGCATCCTCGGGCAGGGCGCGGCGGCCCGGCAGGCGATTGAACGCTCCGCCGTTTACCGCTTCATCTACGACGTGGCCCTGAAGGATTTCATGATGGCCTCGTTCGGCATATTCTGCCTTTGCGTCGCCACGCTCATCCTCGCTTCGCTGATCCTGCGCGAGCCGCTGAAGGAGGAGGCCGGGCCGCTGGTCTGGGAGCACTGGACCGAGCCGATCCGGGTGCGGTGCGGCCGGGGACTGTCCGACTACCGCGTCATGTCCGCCACCGTGCTGGCCAGTTTTGTCGTGCTGTATTTCATCTTTCGTTAAACCACCAGGAAAGGAAACCATTATGGGATTGATCGAAAAAGCGTTCGAGCAGGGACAGGGGATTCTTCGGCTGGCGCCCAACTGGGTGCCCCGGTCCTTCTGCGTGCCGGGGCGGCGAATCAAGCTGCACCCCGACGACTATTACGCGCTGGGCGGGGTTCGCGGCGGAATCGACGAGCGGTGGTTTTCCTCCACCACCTCGGCCGACAACGGGCCGCTGACCTCGGAGAACGAGGGTCAGAGTTTTCTGGTCTTCGAACACGGCCACGAGCGGGGCAAGGCCCTGCTGCGCGACGCCGTCGCCACCCTCAAAGGTGAGTTGATCGGCGAGCGGATTTGGAAGGACTACCAGGCCTGGCCGATGTACTCCAAGTTCTTCGACAACAAGGGCGCGCTGCCGCATCACGTGCATCATCGCAACGAGCAGGCCGCTTTGACCGGCAAAAGCGGCAAGCCGGAGGCCTATTATTTTCCGCCGCAGGTCAACAACCACGGCGGCGATTTCCCCTACACCTTTTTCGGCTTCGCCCCCGGCGTCACCCAGAAGCAGGTGCGCCAGTGCCTGGAAAACTTCGCCAAAGGCGACAACAAGATCACCAGCCTCTCCCAGGCGTATCGCCTGGACCCCGGCACGGGCTGGGATGTGCCGCCGGGCCTGTTGCATGCGCCGGGCAGCCTCTGCACCTACGAGCCGCAGAAAGCCTCGGATGTCTTTTCGATGTACCAGTCGTTGACGGGGGATGCGATTGTGCCGGAAGAGTTGCTCTGGAAGGATACGCCCAAGGAACGGATCAAGGACATCGATTGGCTCATGGAAGTGCTCGACTGGGAGTTGAATGTCGATCCCCATCTGTATCAGAACCGATTCATGGCTCCCCGGCCGGTACGGGAGATTGAAGCGATGAAGGCGGATGGCTACATCGACAACTGGATTTGCTACAGGGCTCAGGCCTTCAGCGCCAAGGAACTGACTATTTTGCCGGGCGCGACGGCGGTCATCAAGGATGCCGCCGCTTACGGCATGATCCTCATGCAGGGACATGGCCGCATGGGCGTGTGGGACATCGAAACCCCCAGCCTCATCCGCTATGGTCAGCTCACCAGCGACGAGTTCTTCGTCAGCGAATCGGCCGCCCGGGCGGGCGTGACGATCACCAATGGATCGAAAACCGAACCGCTCGTGATGCTCAAGCATTTCGGGCCGGGCAATCCCGACCTGCATAGCGTCAAGGGAGCGTGACATGGCCGCAGGCAGCAAGCGAAGCGGGATATTGTCCGGCGGCAACTGGATCGTCGATCACGTCAAGCTGATCGACACCTTTCCCGCCCAGGAGGCCCTGGCCAGCATCCGGCGGCAATGCCGCGGCACCGGCGGTTCGCCCTACAACGTGCTGGTGGACCTGGCGAAGCTCGGCGCGCCGTTCCCGCTGGCGGGGGTCGGCCTGGTCGGGGATGACGAAAACGGCCGGGCGATCATCCACGATTGTGAGCGGCTTGGCATCGACATGGGGCAGGTGCGCATCACCCCCGAAGCCCCGACTTCCTACACCGATGTGATGACCGTCGAATCGACGGGCCAGCGCACGTTCTTCCACCTGCGCGGGGCCAACCGCCTCCTGAACGAAAGCCATTTCGATCTGGCGGCGTCGCGGGCCCGGATCTTCCACCTGGGCTACCTGCTGCTGCTCGATGCGCTGGACACGCTGTCGGCCGACGGGACCACCGGGGCGTCGCGGCTGCTGCGGCGGGCCGGCGAACTGGGGTTCAAGACGTCGGTGGACGCCGTCAGCGAGGACAGCGACCGGTTTGCGGCCGTGGTGACGCCGGTGTTGCCGCACGTGGATTACCTGATCGTCAACGAGTTCGAGGCGTCGCGGATCACCGGGATCGAGGCCGCCGAAGCGGGCGTGGTGAACCCCGCCCGCTTGTCCGAGGCCGCCCGGGCCATCCTGGGCCAAGGCGTCCGCGACTGGGTCATCATTCACTACGCCCAAGGCGCCCTGCGCAGCCGGGCGGGCGAGGAGGCGGCGATGGGGTGCCTGCGCGTGCCGCGCGAATCAATCGCCGGCACGGCCGGGGCGGGCGACGCCTTCGCGGCCGGGGCGCTCTACGGGTTGCACGAGGGGCTGAAGATCACGGAGTGCCTGCGGATCGCCGCCTGCGCGGCCGCCAGTTCGCTGTTCGACGCCACCTGCACCGCCAGCATTCGACCGCTGAAGGAATGCCTGGAACTGGGCCGGCGGTTTGGGTTCAATTGAAAGGAAACAAGATGCAAGGTTACGGCGGAGGCAAAGACTGCCAATTCGATCTGGTGCAGTTGTGGCGTATCCAGACGGGGCTGACGCAGGCGGATGCCACAGTGGACAACCGGGAACGGGAGGTCTTGCGGGGACTGGCGGAAAAGGTCGCCGCCCTCGCGGCGCGCGACGAAATGGCCGAGCGCCGTGAATTGTGGCGGCGGCACAACCGCTTGGAGAAAACCCGTCCCGTCATCTTCTGCGACCCGGAAAATGGCTGGAACGAAATCATCACCGAAGCCCAGATGCTCTGCCGGGGCAAGCTGGCCCGGCGCTGGGAATGGGAACTGCGCAAGGAGATTTTCTGGGGCGAGGAGATGGGCGACGACCGGCCGGTCGAGCCGTTCCTGGACGTGCCGTACACGGTTTCCCCCGACGACTGGGGGCTGAATGCCGCCGTCAGCCAGACCGACAGCAACGGCGCCAAGAACTGGACGTCGCCCCTGGCCGATTACGCCACGGACCTGAAGCGGCTGCATTCGCCGCGTTTCGAGATCGACTGGAAGACCACCGACGCGACCTTGGACCTGGCGCGGGACTTGTTCGGCGATCTGCTGACCGTGCGGCGCAAGGGAACCTGGTGGTGGTCGCTGGGGATCACCGTGCGGGCCGTCTTCTTCCGCCACCTGGATCTGCTGTACCTGGACATGATCGATCACCCCGATGAACTGAAGGAACTGTTTGCCCTCATTTCCCGCGGCCTGATGGACAAGGTGGATTACCTGGAGCGTAACGGCCTGCTGAGCCTGAACAACGACGGAACCTATGTGGGGTCGGGCGGCTTCGGCTTCACCGATGAGCTGCCCGGGAAGGATTACGCCGGCCGGGTCCGCTGCCAGGACATGTGGGGCTTTTGCGAGAGCCAGGAGACGGTGAGCATCTCGCCGGAGATGTATGAGGAGTTCATCTTCCCCTGCGAGGCGCCGTTGATGGCCCGCTTCGGCCTCAACTGCTACGGCTGCTGCGAGCCGCTGGATGCGCGCTGGCACATCGTGAAAAAACACCCCAACCTGCGGCGGGTTTCCTGCTCGGCCTGGGCCAATCTCGAAAAAATGGCCGACCACCTGCGCGGCGACTACATCTTTTCAATGAAACCCTCCCCGTCCCCGCTGGCGACGGCGACATTCAATGCGGACGCGATCCGTCAGGACTTGCGAAAAGCCTTTGCGATTGCCCGGGGGTGCCGTGTCGAATGCATCATGAAGGACAACCACACCCTGGGCCACCGCCCGGAAAATGTGGTGGAGTGGTGCCGGGTGGCCAAGGAAGAAGCCATGAAGTACGAGTGACGCCGATTTGTTGGGTTGTTGCAAAAGGAGACGGATCATGCTGAAAGGAATTTCCCCGCTGCTCGGCCCGGAACTGCTGAGCGTCTTGTATCGGATGGGCCACGGCGACGAGATCATCCTGGCCGACGCCCACTTCCCCGGCGAGGCAATCGGCCGGCGGGTGCTGCGGGCCGATGGGCTGAAGATCGCCGACCTGCTGGACGCCATCCTGCCCCTCTTTGAACTGGACAGCTATGTCGATGCGCCCCTGATTATGATGGCGGCGGTGGAAGGCGACCAACTGGACCCGGCCGTGGAACGGGCCTACCGCCAGGCCATCGACCGCCACGCCCCCCAGGCCCCGGCCATCCGCCGCATCGACCGCTTCGCGTTTTACGACCGGACCAAGGAAGCCTTCGCCGTGGTGATGACCGGCGAGACGGCCAAGTATGGCAACATCCTCCTGAAAAAAGGCGTTACCCCCGTGTCGGGCCGGTGACTCCGTTTGGACTTCATGGACCGTTACGCAAAGGAAATCGTCATGCGAACCTGGATTACAGTGTTTGTGGTGCTGATGTCGTTGAACCTTTGCCTGGGGCAGGCGGCATTGCCTCCCGCTCAGCAGGAGCGCCCCTTACGCTTTTTGTTCGTCTCGCCCTGCGTTCACGAGGACTTTTTCAACCCGGTGAAAAAGGGGATGGCCGACGCGGCCAAGCTGCTGAATGTGCGGTGCGAGTTCGTCGGCACCGAGGACGTGGACATCCCCGCCCAGTGTGAGCTGGTCCGCAAGGGCCTGGCGCAAGGGTACGACGGGATCGCCGTGGACATCATCGACCCCAGCGGCTTCGACGCGGTCCTGGCCGAGGCGCGGGACAAAGGCGTGCCAGTCGTGGCGTTCAACACCGATGACGGCAAGAATCCGGGCCTGCGGATGAGCGGCATCAGCCAGAACCTTTGTGAGGCCGGCCGCACTGTCGGCCGCGAGGCGCTGGCCAAACTGCCCCACGGCTGCAAGGTGCTGTTCACCTTGCATTCCAAGGGGGTCTCGTCGCTGGACAACCGCCTGCGCGGTATTCAGGAAGTTCTCGCCACCAAGGGCATTTCCGGCCCGGTGGTCGTCACCGGCACCACGCCCGAAGCCTCGGCGAAGGTGATCGCCGATGCCCTGCGCGCCGACCCGGCGATCCAGGCGGTGCTGGCCACGGGGCAGGCGGACACGGAAGGGGCGGGGCTGGCCGTGGAGCGGCATTTCGCCGGGCGGGGCTGTTACGTCGCGGGATTCGATCTGTCGGCCAACACCCTGCGGTTGATCAAAGCCGGCGTGATTGATTTCACGATCGACCAGCAGCCCTACATCCAGGGCTTCTACCCGGTGGTGCAGTTGGCGCAGTACTGCCGCTACGGCATTCGCCCGGCCAACATCGACGCCGGGGCGACCGTGGTCCGCGCGGCCGACGTGGATCGGCTCATCAAATTGAAGCAGGCCGGGTACCGGTGAGCCGAATAACGGGCAATTCGAATTCCGCGGTTGCATCCCTGTTCCATCTGCCGGCGTGCGGCGTGGTGAATAGGTGTGGTCGGCCCGGTGCGGATTTGCAACTCAGGCTCGGTGCGAGGTATAAGCAGTCCTTGCGGGCCATGGTTTCCAAAGCATCCATCCTGGGGATTCTGCTGCTCTCGGCGGCGATGACGCGTGCCGGATCAATACCGCCCGAGCAAGTTAAACCATTGACCGATCTGTACACGATCCGAAGTTGGAACGTGATCCAAGGATTGCCGGAAAACGAGGTGCGGGGACTGGCGTTCGGCCCGGACGGATTTCTGTGGATCATCACGCCGCACCGGCTGGCCCGTTTTGACGGGGTTCAGTTTGACTATCCGTTGCTCGAACCCGCCAATGGGTTCCGGGGATTGTGTTTTGATCAACAGGGGAGGCTTTGGATTCATGGGACTGGCGGAGCCTGGTTTTACGACGCCGCGGGATGGAAAGCGGTTTTTCCCAATTCAGACAAGCCGCTGCCGGAGCATGATGTTCTCAAGCTGGCGCAGGCGGCGGACGGGACGATGTGGTTGCTGACGGCCGGGGGACTGTATGCCTGGAAGGACTCACGGCTTCAGTCCTACCCTTGCCCGCCGAGCATGCCGGCCACGGCCCGTCTGGCCGGATTGACGATCGATATCCAGGGGACAATCTGGTTGGCGGCGACGAACCGGATCCTGCGGTTCAAGGCGGGACAATATGATCCTTGTCTTTTGCCGGCGGATATGAAGATTCCTAAAACTCCGGCATTTTGGTTCATCCATAGCGGCCATTCCGGACACATCTGGACGGCGACTCGCGAAGATTTGATCTTCTGGCAAGATCAGGCATGGCATTTGGTTCCAACGCCACAGCATTCCTCCACATTCGAAATACCGGGGGAATTCCTGGAAGCCGCGGATGGCGGCCTGTGGATCGCATCCGATATCGGACTTTACCGTTATCTGTGTGGGCAGTGGTGGTCTTCAAATCATAACGAAGCCGAGCTTCCCATGACATGCCGGGTGATTGCCTGCGATCCAATGGGAAACATCTGGGTGGGGACCAACGGTGGGTTGGTTCGCCTGTCGCCTCGACGGATTCAGCCAATTGCCACAGTTCCCGTCGAAGCCGGTACCCGCCGGGTTTCATCTGTGACGATTCTGGAGAACCGGGAATTGCTGGCAGGCTTTACCGGGCCTTATCTCATGGGGGGTGGCGTGGATGGCCTTCGCTCGCTTCCGGAGGCCCGCCTGATTCCCAATGTGACTGCGTCGGCACTCTGGAAAGATGCCAACGGCTATGTATGGGCAGGCTCGCAGGGAACCCTGTTGTGGCGTTTGAAAGGGAGTGAACGAATTGTCGTCGCGGATTTCAAGGGGATTTTTCATCCTAAGGGAACACGCATCCAAACGATGCGACAGGTGGCGGACGGCGCCTTTTGGGTGGGGACCAACGATGGGCTGATGAAGTGCGTAGGCCCTTCGACCAAGCCTGTGCTTCGGGTGGAAAAAGGGGGCGATGGGCCGGAATCCGTCGTCACCGCCTTGCACGAGGATCGTGATGGCGGCCTGTGGGTGGGGTACGAATCCGAAGGGCTGGGCCGGCGTGCGCCGGATGGAAAATTTCACTTGTTTCATGAACCGGATGGTCTGCCCGGTTCGGGCGTCTATGCCATCTGGAAAGACGCCGACGGGGTGCTGTGGTTAGGTGGCCGGCGGGGTCTGGCGCGTTGGGATGGGCAGAACCATTGGTTGGTGCCGACCGAGTGCGGCTTCGGGGGGCTGCCGGTGACGCAGATCGTGGAGGATGAACACAAGCGGCTGTGGCTGGGCACACCGGATGGGATTTGGGGCCTGAGCCGCTCGGAACTGGCGGAGGTGGCGGCCGGCCAACGCGCCCGTCTGCACGCCCGCCGGTTGGGGGTAGACGAGGGGATGCCCGCTGCCCAATGCGCCGGCAGCTTCAATTACGCCGGGATGGCTCCGCCGAAGGATCGGCTGTACTTCGGGACGGCGGGGGGATTGGTGAGCTTCGACCCGAAATCCATCTCTCCCGCCGGGCCTCCGCCGCAAGTGCGGTTGCAATCGGTGGCGGTGTCGGGCCGGGAAATTTGGCGGGATTCCCTCGCCGCTCCGGCGATCCCCGGGGAATTGACTTTGGCCCCGGGAGCCAGACAGATCCGCATCGCCTTCACCGCCTTCCATTACGCCTCGCCGGATCAACTGCGTTTCAGCTACCGCCTGAGCGGGCCGCAGGCCGGGGCGTGGAGTCCTCTCAGTCGGGACCGTGTGGCCCAGTTTGAGTACCTGCCGGCCGGTCGGCATGAGTTGCATGTGATCGCCTGCTCTTCCGACGGAGCATGGAATGAGACAGGCCTGATGCTGGTGCTGAATGTCAAGCCGTGGTTTTGGCAAACCCCCTGGTTTTTGGGGTTGGTCGTGCTGGCATTTGCCGCCGCCGCGGGGCTGACCGCCCGGACCATCACCCGCCGCCGATGGAAGGCCCGCGTGGAAAAATTGAAACAGACCGAGGCGCTTCATCAGGAGCGGACGCGCATCGCCCAGGACATGCACGATGAAATCGGTTCCAAACTGACGCGCATCTCCTACCTGGCGGAGATGGAAGCCGACCTGGGGAATCATCCACCGGAGTCCCGCGATCATATCCATCGCGTGGCCGCCACCGCCCGGGATGCCATCCGCTCGCTGGAGCAGGTGATCTGGTCCGTCGGTCCGCAGTACGACACCCTCTCGCAGTTGATCGGGCGGATTTTCCGTTATGCCGAGGAATATTTTGCCGATACACCCGTGCGCTGCCGCTTCGCGACCCCGCCGTCCATTCCGCCGCTGCGCCTGACGCCCGAGGTCCGGCAGAACGTGTTCGCCGCCTGCAAGGAAGCCATGAACAATGTCTTGAAGCACTCGCATGCCACGGGCCTGCAGATCGAAGTCGCAATGTTGCCCCGGTGGCTTCAGGTGGAAATCAGCGACGACGGATGCGGATTCGACGTGGGCGCGGCGCTCCCCGATGCGGGGATTGCCCGGGGCAACGGTTTGCCCAACCTGTACAAGCGGATGCGGGACATCGCCGGGGAATGTGAAATAATCAGTCATCCAGGCCGGGGCACGCGGGTTCGTTTGCGCATGCCTCTGGTCGCGGATTCAACAAGGTGAACCAGCCATGCCGACGATCAAGGTTTCGGTGGTCGAAGATGATTCCGAAGTGCGCCAGACGCTGACGGCGTTCCTGAACCGCAGTTCCGGGTTCAGGTGCATCAGCCACTACGCCTATCCCGCCGAGGCATTGCGGGAACTGCCGCACGACAATCCGGACGTGGTGTTGATGGACATCAAGATGCCGGGGATGACCGGCATCGAATGCGTCTCCCGGTTGATGGCCGCCGCCCCGAAGATCAAGGTGATCATGCTGACGGTCTACGAGGAGAACGACACGGTTTACGAATCGCTGGCCGCCGGGGCCTTGGGGTATGTCGTCAAGAGCCAGCCGCTCAGCAAAGTGCTGGAGGCCATCCGCGAGGTCTACGAGGGCGGATCGCCGATGTCGGCCCACATCGCCCGCAAAGTGGTGGAACATTTCCAGAAACGACCCGTATCCGCCCCGGAGTCCCAGGCCCTGGCCCCGCGAGAACGGTTGTTGCTGGCGCACCTGGCCGAGGGAAAAACCTACGAGCAGATCTCGGATGAAATGGGCATCAGCGTCTCGACGGTGCGGACTTACATCGTCCGTATCTATGAAAAGCTGCAAGTCCATTCCCGCACCGAGGCCGTCGCCCGCTTTGTCCAGGACCAGTCCCGAAGCAAATCGTCCCGATAAGCTTCAGCCGAGCCGCCTCATTCCAATAATCACAAAATGTTTTTGGGGTCGCCTTCATTTATTGGTTGCAATACAGGCAATTTCGCTGAATTGTTATCTTGTTGCTTGATCGGGATGAATTTTCAAAATTGACACTTCATCCGACATGCATCGTGGGAAAAGTGGGGTATATTTCAGTCGGACTCTGGGAGAAAGTTCTCCAAGTTCGAAACTCGGATCGGGACAGTCGTTAGACAACATTTCACTTTCGGAGGAGCTATGGTTCGCAAGTCGAATAGTCGGAAGGGCAACAAGCGGGGTCAACTGCTGCTGACGGCGGCAGCGGCGGGCGTCAGTGTGCTGGGGCTGATTCACTCGGCCCAGGCGGCGACGTACACCTGGGACGCCGACACCGGTACGACCGGGCGCAGGACGGCGCCGGAACGTGGAACACCACCAACACCAACTGGTGGACCGGCTCGGCGGACGTGGCTTGGCCGGGTTCGAGTACTGATGCCAGCATCGGCGCCGGAAGTGGCGGCACGGTTACCGTCAGTGGCACATTGGCTGCCAAAACGGTTAATCTGACTAGCGGCACGCTCCTGGTGGGCGATGGCGGAAACCTCACCACTAGTCTCACCACCGCCAGCGGCGCAGCGGTGAAGGTGACCAATAATGGGCAGTTGACTCTTAGCGGGGCTACCGCTAGTTCAACGATTAATGTGGACAGCGGGGGCCTCCTGGTGGGTACGAGTTATTTGACTGGTTCGACTTTCAATTTCAACGGCGGCACATTTAGAAACAGTAGTACGAGGTTTGTCACCGGTACCACCACGATAAACTTAAGCAGCGGTGGCTTGACCATTGATACCGGTAGCCAAGTTAATAATTTCGTAAATAGCGGTACTGCCACCATTAGTGGTGGGGGCGGGATAACGAAGATCGGTGCGGGGTCGTTGACTATGGCCAACGTAACCTCTTCTTATACGGGCGTGACCGAGTTCAAAGAAGGCACGGTGGTTGCTCTCGCATCTCAACTCGGCACGGGCTTCTACACGTTCACCGGCGGAACCCTTCAGCAAGGGTCAAGTACTGATGACATTTCATCACGCGGCACATTCAAGAACAGCACCTCGGCCATCGTTTACAATGCCAATTCGCGGAGCATAACTTGGGCTGGCAGCATCGACAACAGCAACACCGGCGGCCTGACCGTGAGCAACGGCGCTGCTTATACAGTGACCCTTTCTGGCACCAACGCTTATAAGGGCTGGACCACCGTGAACGGCGGCACGCTGAAGATGGGAGGTGCCAACGCCCTCCCGTCCGCCACCGCCGGATCCGGTCTGATGGTGAAATCCAGCAGCACTTTCGACGCCAATACCTATGACATGCCCGCCCTCCAAGCCTTGAGCGGCGGCGGCACGGTCAAGACGAAGACCTCCGGGGCCGTCACCTTCGCCTCCTCCGGCGGCGCCGCTTCCCTGACCGTCGGCGACAGCTCCTTGGCCGCCGGCACGCTCACCATCGCCACGGGCGGCCTGACCCTCAACAGCAACACCACCAGCTACTTCGACCTGTTCGCCGGTGGATCCCTCGCCTCGGCCGACAAGGTCAGCGTCACCACCGCCCTGGCTTACGCCGGCACGCTGAACATTGCCAACAAATCCGGCGGGGCCTTGACCCAAGGCAGCACGTGGGACCTGTTCGACTTCGCCAGCAAGAGCGGCACTTTCTCCAGCATCACCTCCGATGTCGCCGGCGCCACCTTCACCATGGACTATACCTCCGGCATTTTGACGCTCGCTTCGCTGGCCGCCAGCGGCAACAACTCCAAGCTCTACTTCGGCGCCACCCCGCCGGCCGACGGCGCCTCGGCCAACTCCACCAGCTTCGGCCGCGTCATGCTCAACAGCACCCAGCAGGCCAACGTCTCCTTGAACAAGAGCGGCACCGACGCCACCACCTACAGCGTCACCGCCGCCGGCAACGCCACCAGCTCCTCGGCCACCACCGGGATCGCCTACAGCGGAACCCCCTCCATCAACGCCGCCCTGAACACCACCGCCACCGGCCTGCGCAGCGGCACGGTCACCGTGGACAACCTCGCCGCCGACAGCGCCGCAGCCGGCCAAGGCTCGGCCGACGGCAACGACGTCGTCACCGTCAGCGGAACCGTCGTCGCCAACCGCATCGTCACCGCCTCCACCGTCCATCTGGGCCGCCAGATCCTCGGGGCCAACCTGGGCAGCGTCGGCGGCAGCACCACCCTGAGCACCACCGGCGACAACGACCACTACACCGCCGTCACCGTCAAAGGCCACCAGTTCAACAGCGCCGGCAGCACCCTGGACACCACCGCCACCGGCACCGTCGCCAGCCTCGCCGCCAGCGGCACGCTGACCACGCTGACGACCACCGGCGAAGGGCTGGCCGGCGAAGCCCCCATCAACGTGGCCGTCGGCTACGACGCCACCGCCTTGACCAAGCGAACCATCGCCCAGAGCGGCACGGTGAACGCCGGCCGCCTGATGAGTGGCTCCACCAAGAGCTTCAGCGGCACCGCTACCCTCAGCGCCGGCGGCGGAGACAGCAACACCTCCACCACCCTGAGCGTGGCGGGTGTGACCGGCGCGGTCGATCATGCCGGCCTCTACTCCGCCAGCGTCACCGGCACCCTCACCGGCGCCTCCGGCTCCCTCAACAGCCTGAGCGTCACCGGGGAAGGTCTGACCGGCGAAGGCACCTACGGCAACGTGGCCATCAACTACACCGCCGACGTCTTCAACCCCATCGAACTGGTCGCCTCCAGCTCCTACAACGCCTTTGCTTCCGGCGATAACAAGGTTGTGGTCAGCGGCTCCAAGGGCAACTACGTCTTCACCACCGCCACCGCCGCCACCGCCGGCGGAACCAACCAGGCGTTTGTGAACGTGCAGACGCCGGGCGACTTTACCAAACCCGAATATGTGTTGCTCGCTTTGACCGGCGTGTCGGGCCTGACGAACCAGACCCTGGCGATAGACGTGGCCAGCGCCATCAACAACTCGGGTCTGAGCGGCGTGCATGCCACTTACGAAGGGCAGGATGCGGCGACCAACAAGATGCTGGCCGACTGGTCCGGCTACAGCGCCTACAAAGGCACGGACATCGGCGACTTCGACGTGCTGGTGAAGTTCGACAGCTACAGCGCCGCCAACGGCGTCCTGGCCTTCGACTTCAGCCAGATCGACGGCGGAGCCGCCTCCGTCTCGGCCATCGGCGTGGTGCCGGAACCCACGAGCCTGGGCCTGATGGCCCTGCCGGCCCTGGGCCTCTTGGCCCGCCGCCGCCGGGCGATGAAGAAAGCCTGATGAGATTTGCAATTTGCAATTGCCAATTTGCAATTGAAAACCAGGAACGTCTCCTGTCTTCCAATTGCAAATTGCAAATTGCAAATTGCAAATCTCCCCCGATTCCATAGCTGTCCGTCGGAATGCCCTCCTCCGGCGGACGCCTCCGACCCCCGGCCAGGACGCCCTCCCCTGGCCGGGGGTTCTTCAAGAGAAGTCGGAATGATGAATTATGAATGATGAAGGAGGAAGAAAACCAGCTATTAAAACTGCTCTTCTTTCCTCCTTCATCGTTCATCATTCATAATTCATCATTCTCTTCCGGACGAAGGGGAAAGAAAAAAAACTTCAACATCGAGCGAACGTGTGTGTATTAGTTAAGTGAATGTAGTGATAACAATGGTGAACCCATGACGCACTCCACACCAGGCACAATCCCCAATCCGTCTTCCGCCGCTCAATTGCAAATTGCCAATCGCAAATTGCAAATCCCCAAGGGTTTTACCTTGACCGAGCTGCTCGTGGTCATCGCCGTCATTGCCGTGCTGATTTCGTTATTGCTGCCGGTGGTCAACAAGGTAAGAGTGGCGGCCAATGGTCTGGTATGCATGAGCAATCTGCGGCAGATGGGGGTGGCCAATCTTGCCTATGCCGCCGACAACGAGGGGTGGTGCATTCCGTTCCGTTGCGATCCGTACGGTATGTGGCCGGGCCACCCGGCGTGGCCTGCCGGTTTGGGTTTTCATATCCCGAATCAATATTCGCCGTGGCCTCCGGGATTTCTGTGTCCGGTGAACTTGAATAGCAATACGACCCTTCTGCCCAACAATTGCTATGTGATGAACTGTAACTTGCCGCCCAATGGGATACCCAGCTCAAGCTGGAGTACGGGGTTTCAAGCGCAACGTCTGAATCTGGTGAAGTCCGCAAGCCAAAAACTGTTCATGGCGGATGGAAGTGGAACGGGGCTGAAATCCGTGCAGTACGGCACTATCTACTGGTATAAATATTTTGGTGAAAATGGGTATAGTTACGGGTTCATTATCTCCCTGCGCCACAACCTTAGCTGCAACGTGCTGTTTTTCGACGGGCATGTGGACTGCGTGCCCGGTGGAGCGGTGCCGGGCCAGGGCGTCGCGGGTCTTGATTGCAATCCCTACAGGTGAATTTTCCCCATTGTCGTAAACGAATTTTCACAAGCGGAATCGAGGCAAAATGGTTTTTCTTTTCACTAACGGAGGAATCCGGATGAGTTCTTGGCGGCAATATGTGCTGGCGGGGATTGTGCTGGGAGTAGCGATGCTGGCCGGGACGGCGTCGGCCGCGACGATCACGACGGAAATCGACGCGGCGGCGCAGGCGAAGGACCAGCACGGGACGCTGGCTTTCGCGGCCGAGGAACTGAAACAACTGGGCGGGAAAACGGCGGGAAGCGAACCCCTCGTCTTCCGCCTGGCGGTGGATGAATCCCTGCCGCCGTTCGCCTTTTCCATTCAGCGTGACGGCGGGACGATCCGCCTGGCCGGGCACACGCCCGCCGAGACGCTGGCGGCCGGGTACACCGCCCTGGAGCAGATGGGCTACCGCTTCGACGTGCTGGGACCGATCGCGCCCGCGAAGCTGGACGCGGCGAAGGTGTCCGACAGCAAACAGGTCATCGTCCCGGCCATCCAACGCCGCGGCGTGCGCCAGCACATGAACTTCGCCGACGACCTGTCGGCCTACCCGCTTGCCGAGGCCAAGCAGTACATCCACAACCTGGCCCGCCAGCGCTACAACTGGATCACCTTCCACAGCTATCCGGGGCAGTGGAACCGCACTCGCTACAACCGCGTCAGCGGTGGCGGGCCGTGGAAGAAGATCACCGCCAAGCACTACAAGGACAACGATTACGTCAAGGGCTGCCTGTTCTACGGGGACCATTTCGCCATCCCCGACCTGGACCCGGTGCGCAAGACGATCCGCTTCAACAAGAGCATCTTCTGCATCCCGGAGCTGGAGCCGCTGTACTTTGAAGGCGCGGCCCGCGAGGCGTTCTTGACCCATTGGCTGCGCGAGCTGATGAGCGAGTGCAAGCGGTGCGGGCTGGGCGTGCAGTTCTCCACCGAGCCGCAGTTCTTCGATGAACTGGAGAATGAAAAGATCCTCACCTTCATCCTGGAGGACTACCCCCAGATCGACGTGCTGGAGATCATCAGCCACGAAGGCGGCGGGCGGGTGCGGGGGGACTTCGAGCCTTGGTTCGCCCGGCAGAAGGCGTTCATGGATGACGTGCTGGGGATGAAGGACGGGGCGGCGGCCGACAAAAAATACCCCTGGAAGAAAACCGACGAGATCGCCGGACAGACGCGGGATCTGGCCATGGCGTTCCGGGCGGTGCGCCACCTCCAGGCCAAAGGCTGGGACAAACAGCACCAGGTGCAACTGGCGGTGGGCAACTACGCGCTGGAAGAGAAGATGGTGCGGGCGGTAGTCAAGTTCGCCGAGGAGTACCTGCCCAAAGACGTCTGGTACACGCTGATGCCCGGACACTCCTCGCGCGTGGTGGCGGATAACTTTGTTGCCAGCCAGATGAGCGAGCAACTGCTGGCGCGGACGGTGCTGTATAGCTGGCTGGAGTTCGACGGATATATGTGTTTGCAGCAGTTCGCCTGCTCCGGTTTCATCAAGGCGCTGGATCAGGCCCGCCAGATCAACGGCGGCAAGCCCATGCACGGCCTGGTGGCCAACCACTGGCGGACGGGTGAGAACTTTATGTCGCTGCGTTGTCTGGACGAATTGAGTTTCAATTCGGGACTGACCCAGAAAAGTTACGTGGACAGTTTTGCCAAGGCGGCAGGAATCACCGACGCGGCGGCCTTTGAGAAGGCGATGAGCGAGATCGACGAGTTGAGTGATTTGCGGGCGATCAACGGGAACATCGGTTTCAACATTGGCTGGCAGATCGATCCCAAGACCCGCGGGGTGGGCGGGCTGTGGTGGTGGAGCAAGGACCGCAACCAGAAGGCCGCCGACCGCTTCGCGGCGGTGGTGGAAAGCCTCAAGAAGTTGAAGGCGGGCGTGGCCGACGAGCAGTACGCCCGGCGGTTGGCGCTGCTGGCCAACCGCAGCGAGGCGGCGTTTTGCCACCTGAAGGCGATCCGCACGCTGCAGGAGACCAACGCCTATTTCGATTACGCAAAGAAGCGGATGCCGGAGAATCTGTCGGCGGAGGCGAAGGCGAAGATCGTGGCGATCTGCAACGAGGCCCAGCCGTACCTGGACCGCTACCTGCAATGCCTGGCGGAGATGCCGGTGGACCGCAGCGTGGAAGGGTTCATGCTCTATTACTACCGCGGGCCATGGCTGCTGGGGCACAACATGCGGGCCATCTACGGTGGGGTGGGCGAGTTCGTGCCGGATGCCTGGAACTGGGAGGAATTCGTCCCGCTGCCCCTGAGCGGCAAGGAGCGGGACAAGGGCATCGAGGCCGACAAGGTGAAGAAATAAGACCTGGTGTTTCCGAGTGCGATGAGGGGGAATGGGAGTTCTTGGGATGATGGAGTGTTTTTCCCAACGGCTGATTGGTTTGTTGCTCGGCGGGCTGCTGGCGTCTTCGCCGCTGGCCGCCGGCGACTTGACCCCGCGGGACTTGAGCGGCCAGTGGCGTTTTGCGCTGGATCGGGGCAATGTCGGGATCAAGGAACAGTGGTTTTGCCGCACGCTTTCGGATCGCCTGACGCTGCCGGGGACGCTCCAGCGGCAGGGGTTTGGCGATCCGGTCGCCGTGGATTCCAAACTGACCGGCGACAGCGGGCGGAAAAAGTGGCAAACCGCTCCACAGTATGCCGAGTATCGCCGGCCGGGAAACATCAAGTTCCCCTTCATGCTCCAGCCGGAGCGGCTTTATGCCGGCGCCGCCTGGTATCAGCGGGACATCGAGGTGCCGGCCGACTGGCAAGGCCGGCGGGTGGTGTTGACGTTGGAGCGGCCGCACTGGGAAACGACGGTTTGGATCGACGGCCGACCGGTGGGACGCAACGAAGGCCTCTCCACTGCTCACGTGTACGATCTGGGCACGGAACTGACGCCGGGCAGACACAGCCTGACGGTGCGCGTGGACAACCGGCTGATCGTCAACGTGGGGAACATGTCCCACAGCGTGACCGATCACACGGCCGGCAACTGGAACGGGATCATCGGTCGCATTGAACTGTCATCCACCTCGCCGGTGTGGATCGACGACGTGCGCGTGTATCCCAACGCCAGGGAGAAAACCGCGCTGGTTCGAGTTTTCATCGGAAACGCAACGGGAAAATCCGGCCAAGGCGTGCTGAAGGCGGGGGACGTTTCGGTTCCCGTCACCTGGGGCGCGAAATCCGAGGTTCCGGATCCGCTGGTTGCGCCGGCGCTGCAGGCGATGCGTTCGGCTCCGTCATCCCAACCAGGCAAGACGGCTGGGGCGGAAGCGTCCGGCCCGGTGGATCAGGTGTTGGGCAATGCGGTGTATGCCGAGGGATACACGGGAAAAGCCGGCAAGATCAACGGTTCGGCGTCGCAAGTCCAAGCCGTATCCGCCCGCCCATTGCATGCGTGCGTGACGGAGGTTCGGGTTCCCTTGGGCAGTGACGCCCGCACGTGGGATGAGTTCAATCCGAACCTTCAGAAGCTGACAGTCGAACTCAAGGGCGATGGCGCGGAGGATCGCCGCGAGGTGGGTTTCGGCTTGCGCGACCTTGGCTCGACGGATGACCAGATCACCCTCAACGATCGCAAGATTTACTTCCGGGCAACGCTGGACTGCAGTGAATTTCCCCTGACCGGCCATCCGCCGGTGGATGTCGATTCGTGGAAGCGTGTGATCGGCATAGCCAAGAGCTATGGCTTGAACGGCTATCGGTTCCACTCCTGGTGCCCGCCGGAGGCGGCGTTTATTGCCGCCGATGAGTTGGGTTTTTATCTGCAGGTCGAGTGCGCCAGTTGGACCTACATCGATGGCGACCGCCTCAAGCGGTGGTTTTTCGAGGAAGGGGAACGGATCGTTCGTACTTACGGCAATCATCCCTCGTTTGTCATCATGGCCTGGGGCAACGAGCCGTTTGGCCCGCCGGGCGTGTTTGATTTTCTGGCGAGCTGGGTGCGCTATTGGAAGGTGCGGGAGCCGCGCATCTTGCAAACGACCGGCGCGGGCTGGCCGGCGGTGAATGACAATCAGGTGCATGTCTCCATTCAGCCCCGGGGTTCCCAAGGCTGGCATGGCAAGGACTATTCGGCGGCCATCAAGCGAGGCTTGCAAGGCAAGGTTTCATTTATTCCCACGGATCAAGGGGTGCAAAAGGTGACCGTGCCGGTGATCGTTCATGAGCAGGGGCAGTGGACGGGCCTGCCGGATCTGGGCACCATCGATAAACATCGCAACCTGTTCCTCAAGGCGACCAGCTTGGAAATTGTTCGCGACTTCGCCCGCCGGCATGGTCTCTTGGAGCAGTGGCCAGAGCTGGAAATCGCAGCCGGCAAACTTCAGGTGCTTTGTTACAAGGAGGACATCGAAGCGGACTTGCGCACCGAAGGTGTTGGCGGATTCGAACTGCTCGGTCTGCACGATTTCCCCGGCCAAGGGACGGCCATTGTCGGCGTGCTGGATTGGTTCCGCCAGTCCAAGGGGTATGTCACGCCCGAGGAATTCCGCCGCTTCTGCGGCGCTACTGTTCCAACACTGAACCTTTTCAAACGAACCTGGCTTTCCAATGAAACCCTCGTGGCCGAGGCAAAACTGCTCCATGCCGGACCTGCGCCGTTTGAGCAGGCGACGCCTTACTGGAAGATTGTGGACAGCAAGGGAATCTCGGTGGCTGGTGGCACATGGGCCCCCCGCACGATTCCCCTTGGCCGGGGCATTCCCCTCGGTCAGGTGCAGGTTGATCTGGCCGCTTTGCCCGCTCCCGCCCAATACAAGATCATTGTGGGCCTGCAAGGAACGGCCTTTGAAAACGACTGGAGCATCTGGGTTTATCCCGCCGCGCCGACCGCGCCCGCCCCGACCGATGTCCTGGTGGTCAACTCACTGAACGAATCGGTGCTCAGTCGCTTGCAGACCGGTGCGACCGTGGCCCTGTTTTCAGATAAGCTGCCTTCCAGTAATCCCCGGCTTACTTTTGAGCCGCCAGCATGGAACTTTTATCTTGCCGGCGGTCAGCCCCGCAAGACTTGCGGCTTGCTGATTCAGGCCGCACATCCCGCGTTGAAATCGTTCCCAAGCGAATTCTGGCAGGATTGGCAATGGGAACAGATCGTGACCAAGGCCCGCGCCGTGGTGCTGGACCGCCTGCCCGGAACCTTGAAGCTGATCGTCCAGTCGATCGATGACATGAACTCCTGCCGCCGAATGGGGTTGATTTTCGAGGCTCGCGTCGGGCGGGGCAAATTGCTGGTCTGCTCCGCCGATCTGGACTCCGCTCTGGAGAGCCGTCCGGCCGCCCGGCAGCTTCGCCGGAGCCTGCTGGAGTACGTCGCCAGCCCGGCCTTTGCGCCCTTGGTTGAACTGACCGAGAGCGATTTAAAAGGTGTCTTCTCGGAAAAATAGATGTTAATGAAAGCCAAACTATCCTTTGCCAAGTCGGGCAAGTAAATCCCGATCGCGCAAACACAAGGGCAATTTCCAGGGGAAACCATGATGAAAACCAACAATTCGCATGGGTTGCTGTCCGTGGCATTGGCGGCCTTGCTGTGCTTTGCATTCACCCGCTCCACGATGGCGGAGGTGCAGGTTGCGAAACCGAATGATGTGGTCACGCCCGGGGTTAAGGCGGATGCCACGGCAGTTTATGACGATTGGATGCTCACCAGCGGCAAGGCGGAAGAAACACTTCAATTCACAGGCTTGGATGCCGGAACCGGATATACGCTGGAAATGGAGTTTCTCGCCTATTTCGTCAAGTACGCCGGCAGCAAATGCACGATTGGCAGGGTGTCGGCTGGCGATGTGGAACTCGCCCGCGAGGTGGTGATCCCGACGACGATTGGGAATAATCCCCTGCCGCCAGCGCTACGCCAGCCGATCCCGGCCACCGCCATCCACGATGGCCAAGTGACGGTCCGGTTAGAGCGGATCGAGGCGCTGCAACCGGTGAAAAAGACGGCGCAGAAGGAGTTCGTACCGCAGGTGATTACCAACGGCGCCGCGGGAGCCGTGAAAAAGAACGAAACGGAGGTGGTGTCGCCCAATCCGTTCGCGGTCCATGTGCGGCTCGTGGCGGCGGAGCCCAGCGCCCGGGCCGTCACCGTCGTGCTGCCGCATCCGATCGAAGTGCCCGTCGTCCGCCTGACGCCGCGTCCAGTGGTGCTCCCCGGCGTGGCGCCCTTGCAGGTGGATTTGGGCGGCACTTGGCAGGCGAGCCGCGAACCATCGCCTGGGTTCTGGAAGCAGACGGAGCTTTCAGGTGGGAACTGGAAACCGGTGCAGGTGCCCGGCGAACTGGCGATGCAGGGACTGGAGGTGATCCCGGGGACGACGGCCGCCTACTATCGGGAATATGAGTCTCCCCGCCTGCTCCCCGGGAACCCCAAGACCATGCCAGCGGCGGCCTATTGGAGGGAGTTCGAGTGTCCGCTGGCTTGGCAAGGGCAACGGATCAAACTCAAGTGCGATGCGATTTACAATGCCGCCAGAATCTGGATCAACGGAGTGGAAGTCGGCGGACACGTCGGCGACTTTACGCCTTTTGATTTGGATATCACCGCAGCGGTCAACCCGGGTGGGAGAAATGTCATAGCCGTCTCGGTTCGGGTCGATAAAATGGCGGATGATATTCCGGCGGTTTCCTGGTTCATCGCCCGTTACCCGGCGGGCATCCTGCGGAAGATTTACCTCTTCCCCGTGCCGGCGGTGAACATCAGCGGTGTGTATGTCCTGACGGATTTCGATTCGGACTATCGCAATGGCGTTTTGACGGCGAAGGTGGAAGTCCGCAATGAATCCGCTCAGACGGCGCGCGGCCTCCAACTCCAACTGGGGCTGCGTCAACGGGGCCAGAGCCAGGATGCGCGCGAGCCGGTGACGGCCAGCGTATCGGATGTGCCGGCCGGAGAATCGGTGGTGCAGGTCGTTCAAGTGGACGTGCGCGAACCGAAGAAGTGGGATGTGGAGCACCCGAATCTCTACGATCTGAGCGTCGCATTGTTGGCCGGCGGCAAGGAATCAGAGCGGGTTTCCGAACGGATCGGCTTCCGCAAGATCGAAATTCGCGGGCCGCAGGTGTTCATCAACAATCGGCCGGTCCGCTATCACGGCGTGGTGTGGCACGAATCCGATCCGTTGCGGGGGCGGGTCCTCTCCGGCGGTGACTGGCGGCGGGACATGCAGCTCTTGCGCGATATGAACTGCAATTACATCCGCTTCCAGTGCGTCGGAGGGCCGCCGGCCGAGGAACTGGTCGAGGCCTGCGATGAGGTGGGCGTGTTTCTCGAGGACGAATTGCCCTACTGCTGGAGCCGCCTGGGGGTGGAGGCGCTGCCGTTCACGTTGCGCTCGACGGTGGAGATGGTGATGCGGGACCGCAGCAGGCCCAGTGTCGTGCAGTGGTCGCTGGGCAACGAGACGGATGTGGACCACAACCTGCTGATCGCCCATCGGTTGGCGATGCTGCCGCTGGATTCCAGCCGGCCGGTCCTGAGCGATGGCCAGGGGTGGCAGATGCCGATTCTCAATTTCCATTACACCGAGTTCCCACGCTGCGCCGGAACGTCTACCAAGGTTCCGCATATGCAGGGCGAGTGGGGGCATGTAATGAGCTACAATTGCCGCGAGGTCTATACCGATCCGGGCGTGCGGGACATCTGGGCCTATGGGATCGCCGACAAGTGGGAGAAGATGTGCGCGCTCAAGGCCTGCCTGGGCGGCTCGATCTGGACCGGGATCGACGACTTCTGGCTCATGCCCGACGGGACGGTATGCGGCTGGGGCGAATACGGTTTTGTGGATATCTGGCGGAGGCTCAAGCCCGAGTACTGGCACTTCAAAAAGGTCTTCTCTCCGATCCACATCACCACGACTGCGCTATCCATGCCCGCCGCCGGCCAACCGCTCCGAATCCCAGTCGAAAACCGGTATGCCTTCAGCGATCTGCGCGAAGTCCGGTTCGACTGGACTCTCAATAAGCAGGCCGGAAATGCCAGCACCGCCCTTGCGCCAGGCGAAAAAGGCCTGTTGGATATTCCCTGTCCGGCCGGTTTGTCTGCGGGGATGTTGGAGTTAAAAGGTTTCAACGCCGAGGGCGTGATGGTGGACGCCTGGCGGATCGCCGTGGGTAATCCTACAGAAAAGACGGTACCATCCCCGGCACCCCAGAAGGTGGAATGGATCAAGGGGACCGATCACCACTTGATCCGGTGCGGGGCGACCTCGTGGAAGCTGGACGTTCACAGCGGGATGATCGTGGAGGTCACCCGGGGCGCGGAAACGTTGCCCCTTACGGGGCCTACGCTGATGGTGTTGCCGCTCAGCGGCGAACGGTACGCCTTGCTGCGGGGCGGACGCAACGTTGGGTTCACGACGTCCCTAATCCAGAAGAGCGGAACCGAGGCCTGGTTCAAAGCGCCGACGCCTCTGACGGCCACCTGCAGCGGATGGCAGGTCAAGGCTGTGAACGTCCAGAAAGTGGGCGAGGCGGTGGAGGTCACGGTGACCGGCGACTATGCGGAGGCCACGGGCCAGTTCATTCTGCGGTTTACGCCGGAGGGGGAGTGCCACGCCGCCTACGACTTTGCGCTGACCGACGGGTTGGCTTGGACGAGCGAGGATGAGCCGCCGCGGCGCGTCAAAATCCAGAAAGGCGCGATCACGCCCCGCCAACTCGGACTGGTCTTCGATCTACCCAAGGCTTGTGACACGCTCTCCTGGCGGCGCAAGGCGCAGTGGACTTGGTACCCCGAGGATCACATCGGACGACCGGAAGGAACCGCGAAGGCGTTTCCGGGAACGCCGCTGTGCGCGGAAACACCGTTCTACAAGACCAAGCCGACGTGGTTGTGGTCGCAGGACACGACGCCGCAAGGCAGCGCCGATTTCCGTTCGACCAAGGCCAACATCTACGAGGCGTCATTGACGGCCGCGGACGGGATGGGATTGCGGGTGGTGTCCGACGGCAATCAGCATGTCCGCGCCTGGGCCGACGGCGCCATCAATCGTCTGCTGGTGAGCGATGTGAATTGCGAAGGTTGTCTGGACTACTTCTATGAGTGCCGGGTGCTGCCCAGCCCCGTGTTCAAGCCCGGCGACCACGCCAAGGGCGTTGTACGAGTGACATTCGAATAATGAAAGCAAAAGGTTTCCAACAATCAGGCTCTTCAGTCGATCTTGGAGGTCGGAATTCGTCCCGTTGCCGCTGAGCGCCAAGGAGCGGGACAAGGGCATTGAGGCCGACAAGGTGAAGAAATAAGCACGTGCGCGATCGGGAGCAAGAACATAGAGCTTCAGCCCTCTGGCCTGCTGGGACCGGTGCGTGTCATAAGCGAATAGGACGGCGGCGGATAATTACCGTACGCACTCGGGTTCTGAAAGTTGAAAAGCATGCAATGGGATAGGTGAAATAATTCGCACCGCGAATGGATCGGTAGAACAATTGGATAGTTTGTTTTACGTCATTCTAAGGGACTGTTCCGATGAACTGGAAGAATAGTTTTGTGTTTCGCCCGTTGGCCATTGTGTTGGGCTTCGCGGCATTTGCGGTAACGACCTTTTCGTATGCGGCCGAACCGCAGCCGATTCGCGTCAATTGCGGCGGCGGGGAATACCGGGACTCCAAGGGGCAGATCTGGCAAGCCGATCAGGCTTACGTACCCGGAAGCTGGGGATATATCACCACCTCCGGCAGCCCCGCTGTTGCGCTGCCCAAGGCCAAGGCCGTCAATCCGGTTTTCCAAAGCAAAACGCCCGTCGCCGGAACCCCCGACGGCAAGCTCTATCAGGACGGCTTGCAGGGCGCCGTTTTCTACCGGTTTGAACACATTCCGCCGGGCAACTACGACGTGCGCTTTCACTACGCGGAACTGTTCTACAAGCAGCCCGGCCAGCGGGTCATGTACGGCGTCGGCGTTCAGAACGAGAACAAGATTCCCATCTTCGACATTCTCAAAGAATCGCCCTTTGCCACGCCGCTGATCAAGTCGTTTGCCGCGCATGTGGATGAATCGGGCTTGCTAGAGGTCAACCCGGGCAAATACCTCAACGCCCTGGAGATTCTTCCGGTTTCCACGCCCATCGCCCTCAAGCCCGTGGGCTTGGCGCTGGCCGACGGAACCGCCGTGGGGGCGGTCTCGACGCTCCATGTGCCGATTGGCGCGAAAATCAACCTGGTTTCCAAAGAGTCGGCCGACATCTTCTACACCGCCGACGGCGCGGACCCGCTCAAGTCCGCCAACGCCCGTCGCTATGACGGGCCGATGACCGTCTCGACCACGATGGGCCTCAAGGTCGCCGCCCGCAAGGCCGGTTGGCTGGACAGCCCGGTGAGCGAGTTCACCCTCAAGGCCGTCCCCGGCCGCGCTCCGCTGCAACAAGTGGCCGCGCCCAAACGAGAGGAGCGGGATTTGACGGGGACCGGCTGGAAGCTGTGGCTGGACGAGGCGGCCGGTTGGGAGAGCGACACGCTGTACATGCCTTACGACGTGTACCTGCCCGACATGCCCAACAACGCCCCGACGATCGGCTGGCGGGAGATGTACGCGCGCTACGGCAAGGACATCGCCGTGCCGGCCAGCGTGGAGGACTACTTTGCCCAGGGCCGCCGCACCTGGCAGTACAAGGGCGTGAGCTGGTTCTGGCGCACGGTGAACGTGCCGGCCGACTGGAAGGGCAAGACCGTCCGCCTGCAGGTGGACAACGCGCGGCTGCGGGCGGAAATCTACGTCAACGAGAAGCTGGCCGGCTACGACATCGTGCCGGAAACGCCCTTCGCCTTCGACATTTCCGAGTTCCTCAACTACGGCCAGGAGAATCGCCTGGCCATCCGCATCACCTCGCCCGGCGGCACCCGCGGTTGGGAGGACACCCCGCGAACTTGGGGCGGTTATACCTTCACGTCCACCAAGAACTTCAGCGGCTTGGGGGGGGAGTGCGTCTGGTAGCGACTAGCCCCTGCTATGTTGAGGACGTGTTTGTGAAGAATCTCCAGCCCGCCGGGGCGCGTCGCGTTTCCATCCAAGCGACGCTGCACAATCGCCTGGACCGCCCCCAACCGCTGGAATTGTCGGTGGAAATCCGGCCGGCCCAAGGCGGCGCCGCGGTGTTCCAGCAGTCGTGGCGCATAACCGCCGACGCCTACGACGGCGCTTCGCTCCAGGGCCACACCGCCACCGTCGTGCAACACGAGATCGAGGTTCCGGCCGCTAGGCTCTGGAGCGTGGAGGAGCCGAACCTCTACACCGCCCGCGTCACCCTGCGCGGGGCGGGCATCGAGGACGCGCACGCCGTGCGCTTCGGCTTCCGCGTCTTTGAGGCCAAGGCGGTGGACGGCAAGCAGAACCTCTATGTGAACGGCCAGCGCATCCGGCATCGCTCGGCCATCGACTGGGGCTATTACAGCAAGGGCGGATTCTACGCCACGCCGGAGTTGGCGCAGCGCAGCGTGGCGGCCGCCAAGGCCCTGAACCAGAACGGGATCAACTTCCATCGCCAGGTCGGTCAGCCGGCGGTCATGGACGCCGCCGACGAACTGGGGCTGTTTCTCTACGAGGAACCCGGGGCGTTCCACATCGCCGCCAGCGAGGTCTTCGGCGGCGAGATCACCCTGGAGAAGCTGCGCCGCATGGCCATCCGCGAACGCAACCATCCCAGCATGATCTGGTTCAACCTGGCCAACGAAAACGACCGCTGGGACAGCCTGCGCGAGCGGGCCATGCGCCTGCTGCACGGCCTGGACGACACGCGCATGGTCACCAATTCCTCGCCCTGGTCTTCCCATATCCGGCACATGCGGCCGTACGAGTCCGACATCCGTCTGGAACTCTCGGACTACCACACGGTCAACAGCTACAGCCGCTTCAGCGAAGCCGAAGACCTGGGCAGCCATCCGCTCAAGGACGACGCCAAGCTTCGCTACTGGGGCGAGGTGCGCTGCTTCACCGGGCCGTCCAACTGGTTCAAGACCGCCGAGGAGCAGCGGTCCAATCTCGACGGCGGCATCGGCTACGATTGCCGCGACACCTACCTGCCGCTGCACGACAAGATCGTCGAGTTGTTTACCCGGCACCGGCTGGCGGAAACCGGCAGCCGTGTGATTGCTTCCCCGGCAGAGGTGTCCACGCAGGCCGGTCGAGGATTGATGTATTGCAACGGCCGCGTGGCCCAGTCCATCCTGCTGAGCAACAGCATCGACGGCTATGCCATCAACGGCTGGACCAACGGCAGCGAAGACCCGCGCATGGGGGCCGACTGGGATTCGGCGATCCTGGACGAGGCGCGGAACCTCAAGGGACCGGCGCAGGACATGGCCTACTGGACGCGCCCGCTGCAGGTGGCGATCCAGCGCCGCAACGGCAAGTATTTCCAGCCCGGCGACAAGGCGATCTTTGCCGTCCACCTGATCAACGAGCACCGCCTGCCGGCCGGCGCGTACACGCTTGAACTCACGGTCACCGATGGCGCTGGCAAACCGACGGCCTTCCGCCGGGAATTGCCGGTGACGGTGGTGGGGGGCGATGTGTTCGCCCAGCCGCTGATCGAGGAACTTTCCGTTCCGCTGGAGGCCACTTGGCACGGCGGATACATCACGGTCAAAGGCACGCTTTTGGCCTCCTCCGGCCAGGTGGTGGCCGATGGCGCCGAGCAGGTGTTGCTGAAGAACCGTCCCTCTTTTGCTTCGGACCTGCAAGGGCTTCGAGGCGCGGTCCTTGGTTGGGAGGAGGCGAAAACGGCTCTGACGGAAGCCGGCGCGGTGTCGCCGGAGTTTGTCCCCGGTCAGAAGAATCTCCAGTATATTGCCGCCGGCGCTACTGCCGACATGGGCAAGCTATCCGCGGCCCTGCGCTGCGTACAAGACGAGGGCACCGTATTGCTCGTGCGCTTCAGCCCCGAGTGGGCGGCGGCCTTGCACCAGGCGGGCATTCTCTCGTCGCCCGTCACCGAATGGGGCGGGGAGCAGACCGGCTTCTGGACCGGCAACGGCTGGGGCTATCTGGATCACTTCATCGGCAACCAGGCCGTGCCTTCCCAATCCACCATCGGCACCAATGGTTGGGAAGTGCCCTGCGATCCGTACGGGTTCTACCCCCTGCAAAGCGGGTATCCCACGAACGTCTACGGGGCGTTTTTCGCCCGGGACAATCAATTGCTGATTCTCAACGCCACGATCCGCTATGGCAAAGGGCGGATCGTTCTGGCCCCGGCCTACCCGCTGGGCAGTTCGTTGGACACGATAGCCACCAAGGGCTGCACGATCGCGGAAGCGGCCGCGATGCAGCGGCGGGCCGATGCGTTTGCGGATCTGCTGTTCTTCAACATGCTGGCGATGGGTTGCCGCAACCAGTGGGCGGTGGAACCCGCGCCGCAAGCGTCCGCAGGCGCTGTCGCCCCGGTGGCGCAAGTGAAACTCACCTCGCCCGCTTCCGATGCAACCATTCCCAGCGGCCCGGTTGAAATCCGCGGCACGGCCGCCGGGATGCAGGCCGTGGCCCTCCAGATCCGCGACGGCGGCGGAAAGCTCATCGGACGCGGACAGGCCTCGGTGGATGCCTCCGGACGATGGTCCTCGTCGGCCATTTTGCGCGAGGGCGGGGATTATGTGATCCGGGCGTCGGCTGCGGAGGCGGGAGTTGATGTGGGTGAAGCGGCGCAGGCGAAGCTTTCGGTGGTGCAATCCGCTTCCAATCCCCTCTGGCTGGACCGGGTGGCCGGCGATGGAGAAATAATTTCCTTGCGGAATGTGCAACTACCCGAGAACGCCCGGCAGCTCTGGGTGAAGCTGAAGCCCATGGCCGGCGGGGTGCTGGAACTGCGCCGCGCGGGTTCGCCGGCGGTGTTGGCCCGATTGGATGTCCCCGCGGCGGAGTGCGGCTTGGACGAGGCGCGTATTCTGGCGGTCCCGCTTTCCGGTCCGGTGGCGGGCATGTGCGACCTGGAAATCCACGTCTCGGCCCCGGCCGGCAAGCCGATGGGCGAGGCGCAATGGCTGCTGACGCCGCCGGCGGGTCAGACCCCGCCGCACTTCCCCTTACGCACCGCCGCCAGTGATGAGTTCAACGCCGCTCATTTGGCTCCCGGCTGGCGGTGGGCGAATGAGGATGCCACGCATTGGAGTCTGACTGGAAGCGGCCTGCGAATTCGGACGCAGAAGGATTCCGGCAAGAATATTCTGATGCGGGATCTGTCCGGCAACTGGATCCTTGTCGCGAAACTGGATCTCAAGGACGCCTCCGGCAATCCCGCCTCGCCCGCGGCCCGCCAGCAGTTCGGCTTGCAGGTGCGCAAGGACGCCAAAACGTATCTGACGGCACGGATGTTCTTCAGTTCCAAAGACCCGGTGATGATCTTTGCCATCCTGACCGGCTACTCCAACCGCACGGTCCCCGCTCCCCTCGTGCAGCTCACTCGCGAGATGGACGCCAGGACAATTTTTTTCCGCCTGCAGAAGCGTGGTGACATCTACCGGTTCGCCTGTTCGGCCGACGGAGAAAAATGGTGCCCCGCCGGTGAACTGCGGATGGAT
The DNA here is from genome assembly GCA_963841305.1 of uncultured Phycisphaerales bacterium. Lineage (GTDB taxonomy): Bacteria > Planctomycetota > Phycisphaerae > Tepidisphaerales > Tepidisphaeraceae > CAWJBR01. The sequence continues at coordinate 119,396 of CAWJBR010000003.1, forward strand.
TTGGGCGATCAGGTGAAGGTTGGTTTGTATGGCAACAACGACAACGCCGCCGGGATCCCGGAAGTCAACGGTGACTGGGACTTCTTCCGGGTGTATCAATAAGCATGGAAATTGGAGAAGCAACATGAAATGGCGATGGATGACCGCGATGGTGTTGGCTTGCCGTCCGCAAGCCGCCTCGGTATGGCGACGGAACTGCG
>CAWJBR010000004.1:0-456902 GCA_963841305.1 uncultured Phycisphaerales bacterium
TGCCCAGGGCCGCCGCACCTGGCAGTACAAGGGCGTGAGCTGGTTCTGGCGCACGGTGAACGTGCCGGCCGACTGGAAGGGCAAGACCGTCCGCCTGCAGGTGGACAACGCGCGGCTGCGGGCGGAAATCTACGTCAACGAGAAGCTGGCCGGCTACGACATCGTGCCGGAAACGCCCTTCGCCTTCGACATTTCCGAGTTCCTCAACTACGGCCAGGAGAATCGCCTGGCCATCCGCATCACCTCGCCCGGCGGCACCCGCGGTTGGGAGGACACCCCGCGAACTTGGGGCGGTTATACCTTCACGTCCACCAAGAACTTCAGCGGCTTGGGGGGGGAGTGCGTCTGGTAGCGACTAGCCCCTGCTATGTTGAGGACGTGTTTGTGAAGAATCTCCAGCCCGCCGGGCGCGTCGCGTTTCCATCCAAGCGACGCTGCACAATCGCCTGGACCGCCCCCAACCGCTGGAATTGTCGGTGGAAATCCGGCCGGCCCAAGGCGGCGCCGCGGTGTTCCAGCAGTCGTGGCGCATAACCGCCGACGCCTACGACGGCGCTTCGCTCCAGGGCCACACCGCCACCGTCGTGCAACACGAGATCGAGGTTCCGGCCGCTAGGCTCTGGAGCGTGGAGGAGCCGAACCTCTACACCGCCCGCGTCACCCTGCGCGGGGCGGGCATCGAGGACGCGCACGCCGTGCGCTTCGGCTTCCGCGTCTTTGAGGCCAAGGCGGTGGACGGCAAGCAGAACCTCTATGTGAACGGCCAGCGCATCCGGCATCGCTCGGCCATCGACTGGGGCTATTACAGCAAGGGCGGATTCTACGCCACGCCGGAGTTGGCGCAGCGCAGCGTGGCGGCCGCCAAGGCCCTGAACCAGAACGGGATCAACTTCCATCGCCAGGTCGGTCAGCCGGCGGTCATGGACGCCGCCGACGAACTGGGGCTGTTTCTCTACGAGGAACCCGGGGCGTTCCACATCGCCGCCAGCGAGGTCTTCGGCGGCGAGATCACCCTGGAGAAGCTGCGCCGCATGGCCATCCGCGAACGCAACCATCCCAGCATGATCTGGTTCAACCTGGCCAACGAAAACGACCGCTGGGACAGCCTGCGCAGCGGGCCATGCGCCTGCTGCACGGCCTGGACGACACGCGCATGGTCACCAATTCCTCGCCCTGGTCTTCCCATATCCGGCACATGCGGCCGTACGAGTCCGACATCCGTCTGGAACTCTCGGACTACCACACGGTCAACAGCTACAGCCGCTTCAGCGAAGCCGAAGACCTGGGCAGCCATCCGCTCAAGGACGACGCCAAGCTTCGCTACTGGGGCGAGGTGCGATGCTTCACCGGGCCGTCCAACTGGTTCAAGACCGCCGAGGAGCAGCGGTCCAATCTCGACGGCGGCATCGGCTACGATTGCCGCGACACCTACCTGCCGCTGCACGACAAGATCGTCGAGTTGTTTACCCGGCACCGGCTGGCGGAAACCGGCAGCCGTGTGATTGCTTCCCCGGCAGAGGTGTCCACGCAGGCCGGTCGAGGATTGATGTATTGCAACGGCCGCGTGGCCCAGTCCATCCTGCTGAGCAACAGCATCGACGGCTATGCCATCAACGGCTGGACCAACGGCAGCGAAGACCCGCGCATGGGGGCCGACTGGGATTCGGCGATCCTGGACAAGGCGCGGAACCTCAAGGGACCGGCGCAGGACATGGCCTACTGGACGCGCCCGCTGCAGGTGGCGATCCAGCACCGCAACGGCAAGTATTTCCAGCCCGGCGACAAGGCGATCTTTGCCGTCCACCTGATCAACGAGCACCGCCTGCCGGCCGGCGCGTACACGCTTGAACTCACGGTCACCGATGGCGCTGGCAAACCGACGGCCTTCCGCCGGGAATTGCCGGTGACGGTGGTGGGGGGCGATGTGTTCGCCCAGCCGCTGATCGAGGAACTTTCCGTTCCGCTGGAGGCCACTTGGCACGGCGGATACATCACGGTCAAAGGCACGCTTTTGGCCTCCTCCGGCCAGGTGGTGGCCGATGGCGCCGAGCAGGTGTTGCTGAAGAACCGTCCCTCTTTTGCTTCGGACCTGCAAGGGCTTCGAGGCGCGGTCCTTGGTTGGGAGGAGGCGAAAACGGCTCTGACGGAAGCCGGCGCGGTGTCGCCGGAGTTTGTCCCCGGTCAGAAGAATCTCCAGTATATTGCCGCCGGCGCTACTGCCGACATGGGCAAGCTATCCGCGGCCCTGCACTGCGTACAAGACGAGGGCACCGTATTGCTGGTGACTTCAGCCCCGAGTGGGCGGCGGCCTTGCACCAGGCGGGCATTCTCTCGTCGCCCGTCACCGAATGGGGCGGGGAGCAGACCGGCTTCTGGACCGGCAACGGCTGGGGCTATCTGGATCACTTCATCGGCAACCAGGCCGTGCCTTCCCAATCCACCATCGGCACCAATGGTTGGGAAGTGCCCTGCGATCCGTACGGGTTCTACCCCCTGCAAAGCGGGTATCCCACGAACGTCTACGGGGCGTTTTTCGCCCGGGACAATCAATTGCTGATTCTCAACGCCACGATCCGCTATGGCAAAGGGCGGATCGTTCTGGCCCCGGCCTACCCGCTGGGCAGTTCGTTGGACACGATAGCCACCAAGGGCTGCACGATCGCGGAAGCGGCCGCGATGCAGCGGCGGGCCGATGCGTTTGCGGATCTGCTGTTCTTCAACATGCTGGCGATGGGTTGCCGCAACCAGTGGGCGGTGGAACCCGCGCCGCAAGCGTCCGCAGGCGCTGTCGCCCCGGTGGCGCAAGTGAAACTCACCTCGCCCGCTTCCGATGCAACCATTCCCAGCGGCCCGGTTGAAATCCGCGGCACGGCCGCCGGGATGCAGGCCGTGGCCCTCCAGATCCGCGACGGCGGCGGAAAGCTCATCGGACGCGGACAGGCCTCGGTGGATGCCTCCGGACGATGGTCCTCGTCGGCCATTTTGCGCGAGGGCGGGGATTATGTGATCCGGGCGTCGGCTGCGGAGGCGGGAGTTGATGTGGGTGAAGCGGCGCAGGCGAAGCTTTCGGTGGTGCAATCCGCTTCCAATCCCCTCTGGCTGGACCGGGTGGCCGGCGATGGAGAAATAATTTCCTTGCGGAATGTGCAACTACCCGAGAACGCCCGGCAGCTCTGGGTGAAGCTGAAGCCCATGGCCGGCGGGGTGCTGGAACTGCGCCGCGCGGGTTCGCCGGCGGTGTTGGCCCGATTGGATGTCCCCGCGGCGGAGTGCGGCTTGGACGAGGCGCGTATTCTGGCGGTCCCGCTTTCCGGTCCGGTGGCGGGCATGTGCGACCTGGAAATCCACGTCTCGGCCCCGGCCGGCAAGCCGATGGGCGAGGCGCAATGGCTGCTGACGCCGCCGGCGGGTCAGACCCCGCCGCACTTCCCCTTACGCACCGCCGCCAGTGATGAGTTCAACGCCGCTCATTTGGCTCCCGGCTGGCGGTGGGCGAATGAGGATGCCACGCATTGGAGTCTGACTGGAAGCGGCCTGCGAATTCGGACGCAGAAGGATTCCGGCAAGAATATTCTGATGCGGGATCTGTCCGGCGACTGGATCCTTGTCGCGAAACTGGATCTCAAGGACGCCTCCGGCAATCCCGCCTCGCCCGCGGCCCGCCAGCAGTTCGGCTTGCAGGTGCGCAAGGACGCCAAAACGTATCTGACGGCACGGATGTTCTTCAGTTCCAAAGACCCGGTGATGATCTTTGCCATCCTGACCGGCTACTCCAACCGCACGGTCCCCGCTCCCCTCGTGCAGCTCACTCGCGAGATGGACGCCAGGACAATTTTTTTCCGCCTGCAGAAGCGTGGTGACATCTACCGGTTCGCCTGTTCGGCCGACGGAGAAAAATGGTGTCCCGCCGGTGAACTGCGGATGGATTTGGGCGATCAGGTGAAGGTTGGTTTGTATGGCAACAACGACAACGCCGCCGGGATCCCGGAAGTCAACGGTGACTGGGACTTCTTCCGGGTGTATCAATAAGCATGGAAATTGGAGAAGCAACATGAAATGGCGATGGATGACCGCGATGGTGTTGGGCTTGCTGTCCGCAAGCCGCCTCGGTATGGCGACGGAACTGCGGGAGACGTTTTCCTGTCCGCCGGCCGAGGCTCGGCCCCACACCTTCTGGTACTGGATGAGCGGCAATATCAGCCGCGAAGGCCTCACCGCCGACCTGGAAGCGATGAAACGCGCCGGCATCGGCGGGGCGGTGATCTTCAACATCGGCGGCCATGGCACGGCCGGACCGGTGAAGGTGCTCAGCCCCCAGTGGCGGGAGTTGATGGGCCACGCCATCCGCGAGGCGGGGCGGCTGGGCATCGAGATCAACCTGAACAACTCCATGTGCGGCTGGTCCTCCAGCGGCGGGCCGTGGATCACCCCGGACCTGGCCATGCAGAAGCTCACCTGGAGCCAGACGGCGGTCCGGGGAGCAACGATCTTCGACGCCGTGTTGGCGCAGCCGCCGGCGAAACTCGGCTATTACCGGGATGTGGCCGTGCTGGCCTTCCCCACGCCCCCCGACGAGCAGCGGCCCGATCCGGTTCCGGTCATCACGGCCAGCGATCCGCGGTTCAATCCCGCCCGCCTGCTTGCCGACCAGTCCGCCACCGTGGGCGGGGGCAATTGGGACGGGCCGCAGGCCACGCCCGCGTCGGCGGCCCTCTTGGCCGCCGTGCCCAAGGGACAGACCTGTTTCGTCCAGATGGAATACCCCCAGCCCTTTGCCGCCCGCTCGCTGCATCTGGCTTTCGACGGCCCCGGGAGCAAGGGAACGCTCCAGGCTTCCGAGGATGGAACCCACTGGCGGCCGGTGCAATCGTTTGCCCCGCGCAATCGCGCCTCGGTGGACCTGGCCTTCGCCGCCGCCCCGGTCCGGTACTGGCGGGTGGTCTTCGCCGCGGAGGGATCGATCCGCCTGACGGAACTGCAACTCAGCGCCCGCTGCCGGATTTCCCAGTGGACGGGCAAGGCTATGTTCGATGCCTACGGCTTGGATAAACCCGCTTTCACCGATCCGGCCCAGGCGGCTCCCGAAAGCGGCCTGATCTACCGGGAGCGGATCGTGGATTTGACGGATCGGCTGGAGGCCTCCGGCCGGCTGGTCTGGGATGTGCCGCCCGGCCACTGGACGATCCTGCGTTTCGGTTTCACGCCCACCGGCTCGCGGACCAATCCCTCCCCCGAAGGCTACAACGGCCTGGAGTGCGACAAGTTCAACGCCGCCGCGCTGGACGTTCATTTCAAGCATTCCCTCCAGCCGTGGTTCGAGGACCGGGAACTCAATCCCCTCATCCAGTACGTCCACGTGGACAGCTACGAGCGCGGGCGCAGAACTGGACGGCCCGGCTGCCCGAGGAGTTCCAGCGGCGACGGCGGTACGACCTGCGGACCTACCTGCCGGTGCTGACCGGGCGGGTGGTCAACAGCGTGCCCGAATCCGAGCGGTTCCTGTGGGACTTCCGCTGCACACTCACCAGCCTGATGCACGAGAACTACTTTGCCCGCATGCAGCAGCTTTGCCAGAAAGCCGGCAAGCGCTTCACCTGCGAAGCGTATCACCAGACCCAGTTCAACAACGTCACCGCCGGCGGGCAGGCGGACATTCCCATGTGCGAATTCTGGATGGGCGGGGTTGCCGGCCCGTACTGGACCAAGCTGGGGGCCTCTCCCGCCCACGTCTACGGCAAGCGGCTGGTTCAAGCCGAGGCCTTCACCGCGACGAATCGCGACGGCAGCGGCGGCAAGTGGGACACGGATTTCTGGGCGATGAAGGAGTGCGGCGACGCCATGTTCACCGGCGGCGTCAACCGCATGGTCTTCCACGTCTACGCCCATCAGCCGTGGCTGAACGCGGCGCCGGGCCAGACGCTGGCGGTCTACGGCACGCACTTTGAGCGGACCAACACCTGGTGGGAGCAGATGCCGGGCTTTACCGGCTACATCAGCCGCTGCCAACACCTGCTGCAGCAGGGTCAGTTCGTGGCCGACGTGCTTTACTCCTGCGGGGAGAACTCGCCCAACGAAAGCCTCAATCCCTCCGGGGCGATGGCCCTGCCCCGCGGCTACGACTACGACGTGTGCGACCCGCATGTCATCTTCAATCGCCTGAGCGTCAAGGAAGGCAAGCTGATGTTGCCGGAGGGGGGAAGCTATCGGCTGTTGGTGCTGCCGGACGAGGCGGCCATGACCCCGGCGATGGTCCGGCGGATCGGGGAATTGGTTCACGCCGGGGCCACGGTGATCGCGCCCAAGCCCACCCGTTCCCCCAGTCTGGTGGACCAGCCCCAGGCCGATCAGGAGGTCAAGGCCCTGGCCGAGGCGATCTGGGGCGAGTGCGACGGCGGGAAGGCCACCCAGCGCCGCTACGGCCAGGGTCGCCTCTTCTGGGGCGTGCCGCTGGAGAAGGTGCTTGCCGGTTGCGGCATCCCGGCGGACCTGGACACGCCCGCCGACAAGCCGCTGGTGCGCTACATCCACCGGCAACTGGACGAAGGGGAGTTGTACTTCCTGGCCAGTTCCTCCGCTCAGCCGCAGGCGATGGACCTCGCTTTCCGCACGGACGCGGGCACGCCGCAACTGTGGGATCCGATCAGCGGGGAAATCCGCGCTCTGCCGCAGTGCCGCCGGGACAGCGGGCGGACGATCCTTCCGTTGCAATTGGAGCCGCGACAGAGCTACTTCGTGCTGTTCAGCAAGCAGGTGAATCCGGCCGAGGGGCGGAGCGGAGGAACGAACTTCCCGAGCATTAAGTCGATCTGCGAATTGACCGGAGCGTGGAGCGTAAGCTTTGATCCCAAATGGGGTGGTCCGGCTCAGGTGACATTCGAGAATCTGGCGGACTGGACGAAGCGGCCCGAGAGCGGGATCAAGTATTACTCAGGCAAGGCGACCTATCGCAAGAGCTTTGATCTGCCAGCCGTCGCTCAAGGAAGCAAGCTTTACTTGGATTTAGGCCGAATCAAGAACGTGGCGGAGGTTCGACTCAATGGTCAGGCGTTGGGGATTGTCTGGTGCGCTCCGTGGCGGGTGCAGATCACCTCGGCGGTGAAACCCACGGGCAATGAGCTGGAGATCGACGTGGTGAACCTCTGGCCCAACCGGATGATCGGCGATGAGCAGTTGCCCGCCGACTGCCAGTGGAACACGGGGGACTGGGTGCTGCTCAAGCGGCTGCCCGACTGGTTTGCCAAAGGCCAGCCCCGCCCCAGCGGCCGCTTCACCTTCTCCAACTACAAAGCCTGGAGCAAGGATAGTCCGCTGCTGGAATCGGGTCTGCTGGGGCCGGTGACGATTCGGCAGGCCGAATAGATTCCTATGCCAGCAGATTGCCGACGACCAGGGAGTGGTGAGGTGTAAGTAATCGAGAGAAGTTGAATTTTTAGAACCATGTGATGAGCCTTTCCGTCACGGATTTAATGAGGAGTTTTAACATGAAGAAGATCACAGGATTGATTTTAGCAATTGCCCTGATGGGCGGGGCGGTTCGAGGGCAGGAAGCACAGCCGAAACGGCCGGAGAATTTTACTCCTTATCATTACAAAATGACCATTGAGGAACTGAAAGAGAAACTCTCGGAGAAGACGATGGCGCTGGCCGATGAGGCCCGCAAGCAACTGGAGCAGGTCAACGCCGCCGGCACGTGGAAGCCGAATTGGGAATCACTGGAGACCTATGGGATTCCGGAGTGGTTCAAAGACGCCAAGCTCGGCATCTTCCTGGACTACGGGCCTTGGTCGGTTCCCGGATACGCCGAACCGAAATCCAAAGGCCCAAGCTATTCCGACTGGTACGAGGAATACATGTATTATGGCGGCAACCCCTTTGGAATCTACCATGCCGCCGTCTGGGGCAAGGATTTCCGCCGGGACGATTTCCTGCCTTTGCTGACGGGAAAAGACCTCGATTCCAAAGCGCTGATCCATCTGTTCAAGGAGTGCGGCGTGAAGTATTTCGTGCCCTTTGGCCGGCATCACGGCGGCTGGGCCATGTGGGATTCGGCTTTCACCAAACGCAACGCCATGGAGATGGGGCCACAGCGCAACATCTTCCGCGAGTTTGCCGATGCCTGCCGTACTGAGGGGCTGAAATTCGGCCTCTACTATTCGCTGGGCGAATGGGAATATCCCATTATCAGGGAGAATGGATCGCTGGGCCGGTGCTGTTGGGGATTCACTGCGGACCGCTGGTCAAAAAAGCCGTTTGGATATGGCGCCGAATCCATGAACGGAAGGTGCTCGGGCAAAATCCCGGTGCGCGACTACATCAATCAGTACCTGCTGCCGCTGTTCAAGGAGGCGGTCGATCAGTACTCGCCCGATCTGGTGTGGTTCGACGGGGAATGGGATCAGACGCCTGAATTCTGGCGTTCCCTTGACATGGCCGCCTACTACTTCAATCAGGCCAAAGCCCGCGGGCAGGAAGTCACCATCAACGACCGCTTTGGCGGCAAGGAACGGCACAAGCATTTCTTCACCTTCTGGCCGAGCGAATTCGGCGCTCTTCCAGGTTATAAGGAAGGCCAGAAACAGTATTACGAGCAGTGCCGCTCGATCAGCCATTCCTTCGGCTTCAACTGGCAGGACACCGACGCCAACAGTCTTTCCTCCGACGAACTGATCCGCACCTTGGTCCACAACACCGCCAACAACGGCAACCTCCTGCTGGTGGTCAACCCCACCGGCAGCGGCCGGATCCCGGAGCTGCAACTGAAACGATTGCGAGAGTTGGGGCAATGGATGGCAGTCAACGGCGAGGCCGTCTACGCTACGCGCCCGCAGTCGCCTTGCCGCCAGGGCACGACCTATTTCACCCGCGGCAAGGACGGCCGGACAGTTTATGCGATCTGTACAGCCTGGCCGGGCGAGCAGCTGGTACTGAAGGGCCTCAATGCCGCCGACGGCGCGAAAATCACAATGCTGGGTGTCACCGAACCGCTGGTGTGGAAGCAGGATGAAAAGGGTTTGACCATCACGTTGCCCAATTCGTTGCAGAACGAGAAGGCGCGGCCCTGCCGGCACGCCTGGGCGATCCGAATTCCGAATGGCGGGAAACAATGAAAGGTAAAAAGATCATAAAAAGACAATGGATGACAAGCGTGGCAATGGCGAGGCGCTCTGGCCTGTGTGACTACGGCTTGGGCGGCGAAGACACCGAATGCGGCGGGAGGCAAGGCCAAGGCGGATGCCGAATCGCCACCTGACGCAACGGACCCATAAATCCATCATCGTGTCACAGTGCGCAAGCGAACGATCAAGTGGCCATTCCCATTGATTGGGCGTGATGCCTGAACAACCAAGGAGTTCCTTTATGAAAATCCGGGCTGGCAATAAGCTTCTGGCGGCAATACTTCTGAGTGTTTTTTGTGCGGGAGTGGCGTTGGCCGCCGACTCGCTGGACCAGGGGTTTGCCAATCCTCCCCTCCAGGCCCGCACCCGGGCCTACTGGTGGTGGCTCAACGGCAACGTGGACAAGGCCGCCATCACCAAGGACCTGGAATGGATGAAGAAGATCGGCATGGGCGGGGGGTTGATTTTTCACGCCGGGGTCGGCCCGACTCCGAAAGGTCCCAACTTCGGTAGCCCAGGATTCCGCGAGTTGTTCAAGCATGCCGTGCAGGAAGCGGATCGCCTGGGTCTGGAACTGACCCTCAGCCCCCAAAGCGGCTGGAACCTCGGCGGGCCGATGATCACACCGGACCAGACGCCCAAGCATATCACCTGGTCGGAAACGCAATTGCGCGGACCCTCCTCATGCAATCAGGTGCTGCCGCTGCCGCCGTGCCGGGACAAGTTCTACCGGGATGCTCGGGTGCTGGCCTATCGCATCAAGTCCGAAGCGATGGGTCGGGTGCCGCGGCCTGAGGTCAAGGCCAGTTCCATCACCAACGGTAAACGAACCGACGCGGTGGTGGACGGAAATGATCGGACGACCTGGACGAGCACGTTGCACTGGAAGGTCGCAAAGATGCCTGGGATTTCGGCGACGAACCCCGAATGGCTGGAATTCGACTTTGCCGCTCCTGTCACGTTCACCGGGCTGAAGATCCTCAGCCCCGGGATGCCCCGCTGGCAGCCGCGCAAAGGCGAATTGCAGGTCAAAGGCGAAGACGGTGTCTTGCGGTCGGTAGCGCCCTTTGAGACCGCGAAAAAAGATTTGGCCGAGATGGCGTTCCCGGCGGTGAGCGGAAAGACTTTCCGCCTGGTGTTCCACGAGGCCTTCGACCGCTGGCCGGACGCCGAGTCGGTATCCGTGGGCGAGGTCGTGTTCCTGGGCGCTGACGGCAAGCCGCTGGATTTCGGCAAGCCGCTGACGCCGGTGCATCTGCTGGAGAGCAAGTCGATGTATGAGGAGGGGGCCAACGCGACGGTGACCGACCCGCTGCCCTTCAAGCCCGGCGACGAGGACGCCCGCCCGGAAGATGTGGTTGATCTAACGGCCAAGCTCGAGAAGGACGGCACGCTGCGCTGGGACGTGCCGGAAGGAACATGGCAGGTCATCCGCTTCGGCTACACGGTCAACAACGGCCATGTCGTGTGGGGCTGGGGTGGATATGTGGTCAACTATCTCGATCCCGAGGCCCTGAAGGCGTACTGGCGGCAGGTGGTCGATCCGCTCCTGGACGACATCAAGCCGTACCTCGGCAAGTCCTTCCGAGGCTTTGAGACCGACAGTTGGGAAGGGGGCGGGATCAACTGGACGGAGCGGATGCCCGAGGAGTTCAAGAAACGCCGCGGCTACGATCCGATTCCTTACCTGCCGGTCTTTGCCGGCCGCATTGTGCAAAGCCGCAATGCCTCCAACCGCTTTCTTTATGACTGGCGCAAGACGGTGGGCGAACTGATGGCCGACAACCACTACGCGGTGATGGCCAAGCTTGCGGCGGAGCGCGGGCTGATGATCCACTGCGAGGCGGGCGGACCGCATGCCGGACCGTTCGATGCCTTGAAGAACTTGGGCCGCTGCGACTGGCCGATGGGCGAGTTCTGGATTCCTAAACCTGAACGTGGGTCAGATCGCAACTGCATGAAAGTCGCCGCCAGCGCGGCGCATCTTTACGGGAAGCCGATCGCCTGCGGGGAGAGTTTTACCTCCTGGCTGCATTGGAACGATACGCTTTGGTGCAAGCAAAAGCCGATCTTTGATCGCAATGCCTGCGAGGGATTGAACCTGGTCTATTGGCATGCGTTCACCTGCTCGCCCGCCTCAATGGGCATTCCGGGCCAGGATTATACCGCTGGGACCCATTTCAATCCGCAAATCACCTGGGCCAACCAGGCCCAGGGCTTCATTGGCTACCTGGACCGCTGCCAGTTCCTCTTGCAGCAGGGCCAGTTCGTCGCCGATGTGGCCTACTACTACGGGGATCACGTCCCCAACGTTCCGGGCGACAAGCAGACCGATCCGGCCAAGGTCCTGCCGAACTACGATTACGATTTCCTCAACGAGGAGATGCTGCTGCAGATGCAGGTCAAGGCGGGTCGGCTGATTCTGCCTTCCGGCATGAGCTATCGCCTGCTGGTGCTGCCGGACCTGAAGGTCATGTCCCTGGCGGTGCTGAAGAAGGTTGAGCAACTGGTCCAGGCCGGGGCGGCGGTGGCGGGGCCGCGCCCGGAACAGAACCCGTCGTTGACGGGTGGTGCGGATGCGGATGCGACCTTCAAGTCGCTCTGCGAGAGGCTGTGGGGCCAGGGCAAGATACTCACCAAGCCGGCCAAAGACGTGCTGAGCGGCTTGGGGGTTCTGCCGGACTTTGAAGCAAAGGGTATCCAGGGCACCGACAAACTGGATTACATCCACCGCCGTACTGGTGAAGCGGAGATTTACTTCCTGAGCAATCAGGCGGCCGAGCCGGTCCGTTTCACCGGTGTCTTCCGTGTGCAGGGCAAACAGCCGGAATTGTGGGACGCCGTTACGGGTCAAACCCGGCTGGCTACCCAGTTTCAACCGATCCAGGACCGCACGGCGGTATCGCTGGAACTGCCGCCATACGGCTCGCTGTTCGTGGTCTTCCGCAAACCCGCGGCCGCATCGTCTTCCGCCAGCAACTTTCCGGTCCTCTTGCCGATACAAACGCTGGAAGGCAATTGGACGGTCCGGTTTGACCCGAAGTGGGGCGGGCCGGAGAAGCCGGTGACGTTCCCGAAGCTGGAGGACTGGACGACTCGGCCGGAGGAAGGGATCAAGTACTACTCCGGCACAGCAACGTACCGCAAGAGCTTCGATCTGCAATCCAAAATCTGCAATCCAAAATCCAAAATCTTCCTGGACTTGGGTGAGGTGAAGGAGATGGCCGAGGTGCGTCTGAACGGTAAGGACCTTGGGGTGGTCTGGTGCCCGCCGTGGCGTGTGGAGATCACCGGCGTCGTGAAGGCGATGGGCAACGAGTTGGAGATCGACGTGGTGAACAACTGGCCCAACCGCATGATCGGCGACGGCAAGCTGCCGAAGGAGAAACGCTTTACCAAAGCGGCGTACATGGGCACCGACTGGTACGGTCCCGGCGCGGACGGCAAGGAACGGCCGCTGTTTCCCTCCGGCCTGCTGGGACCGGTGCGGATGATGGTGCAAGAATAGGCTGAAATTTAAGGAGAGTTCATCATGAGTAACCGAAATATTGTTGTTTTGTTTTTTTGTTGTGTGTTGTGTTCCATTTCGGCCTTTGCCGGCGATAAACTGGCGCAGGATTTTCAGTCGCCGCCCGAGGTCACCAAGCCGCGGTGTTACTGGTATTGGTGCAGTGGGAGATACTCGAAGGAGGGGATCACCAAAGACTTAGAGGCGATGCATCGCGCCGGAATTGGTGAAGCCTATATCGGCACGGTCTTCGGTACCGCGCCCGGAGGGGTCAAGTATCTTACTGAGGAGTGGTGGCAGTATATGGACCACGCCATCCGGGAAGGCACGCGCATCGGTGTGGATATCTGCTTATTCCTCTGCCCTGGCGGATGGAATGCGGCCAATGGGCCGTGGGTCAAGCCGGAACAGTCCATGCGCTACATGGCGCTGGATGAAGTGCATGTCCAAGGGCCGGGCAAGGTGAAGCTCTCATTTCCCGCACCAAAAAAGAACGCCACGCTCATCACCTTCCTGGCGTTTCCCACTCCAGCCGGGGACGAGGACGAAATACTCAAACATACTCCTAAAGTCAGCGGTGACACAAAAACAGGGACCATCACCTATGAGTTGGCCGAACCATTTACGGCACGCAGTCTCATAATTAAGCCGGAAAGCCGGATTGACGTGACTTGTGAGCTGGAGGCATCCCTAGATGGCAAGGCCTTCCAGTCCGTGTGCCAACTACCGGTCAGCCGACTTATGGGGTCGGCTTTGAGCGCCAAGGGGCCGATCATCTTTGCGCCGGTTGCGGTCAGCTTTCCTGCCGTGAGTGCCAAAGTGTTTCGGGTAAAATTCTCCAAGCCGTGTGCACCGGTCCAGATCACCCTCTCGGCCGCCGCCCGCATTGAGCGGTACATGGAGAAACAATTGGCGACGATGTTCGAGGGGAATAATCCGCCTTTCGATTATTATACTTGGTCGTTGAAAGCAGAGCCCGATCAGCCGAACTTGGTCGTCCGCAAAGATTCGGTGGTGGCGATCCAGCCTATCGCTGGTCCCGACGGTGCACTCGTTTGGGAAGTGCCGTCTGGAAATTGGGTGGTTCAACGAATCATGGCGGCGCCGACTGGTGTGTCCACTGTGCCCACTAAGGCCCTTGAGGTCGATAAGATGAGCCCGGCGGCCATCAAGGCGCATTACCAGGCGTTCATCGGCAAGTTAAATTCCCGGCTTTCCGCTGCGGAGCGGAAATCCCTCAAGCGCGTCATGATCGACAGTTGGGAGGTGGGGGCGGAGAACTGGACGGAGGATCTCTTCGATGTTTTCCAGTCGCGTTACGGTTACGATCCGCGGCCCTTTTTGCCGACTCTCAGTGGCCGGCTGGTGGGCAGTGCGGATCAATCCGATCGGTTTCTTTGGAACCTGCGCCGACTGGTCGCCGACCGCATCGCCACGGACTTTATTAGCACGCTGCGAGAAATGGCTAATCGGGATGGCCTCAAGCTGTGGCTGGAGAACTACGGCCATGGTGGCTTTCCGGCTGAATTTCTCAACTATGCCAGCCAGACCGATGAAGTCAGTGATGAATTTTGGAACACCAAAGTACCGTCAATAACCAACAATGGCCGCGCCAGCTCGGCCGCCCATATCTATGGGAAAAAGGAGGTCTTCTCCGAGGCTTTCACCTGCGGTTATCAGTTCCGCTCCACACCGGCTTGGCTCAAGAGCTTGGGCGATCAGGCGTATTCGAGGGGAATCAATCAGTTCGTGCTGCACGTCTACCTCCATCAGCCGGACGAGCGCAAGCCCGGAGTCTACGCCTTTGGTACCGAGTTTTACCGCCACACCCCGTGGTTTGACTACGTCAATTCCTTTCTCGACTATCAGCGTCGCTGCACGGTGATGCTACAAGCGGGCAATCCCGTCTCCGATTTGGCTTACTATATCACCGAGGATACTCCCAAGATGACTGGGCCAAACGAACCGACGCTGCCAAGCGGCTATGATTCGGATTGCATCAATGCCGACGTGATCGAGCACCGCCTCAGCGTCAAGGACGGGCGCTTCGTCCTGCCCGATGGCACCAGCTATAAGCTGCTGGTGTTGCCGGCGAGTCAGACGATGCGGCCGGAGGTGCTGAAGAAGATTAAGGAATTGGTCGAGGCCGGCGGTCAAGTGCAATGCTCCTTGGCACCGAGCCGCTCACCCAGCCTGCAGAATTTTCCCGCCTGTGACGAGGCGGTGCGGGTCGTGGCGAAAGAACTGTGGAGCGGCGGGAAAATCATCACGAATGGGGATCTCGCCAGCGTTTTAGCGCGGTTGCAGACTCTGCCCGATGTGATCGCTCCCAAGAGTATTGTTTGGAAGCACCGCCGGGATGGTGACCGGGATATCTATTTCCTCGCCAATCAGACCGATAAACCTGCCAAAACCAAAGTTCTCTTCCGAGTGAGCGGCCGCCAGCCGGAGTTGTGGGATCCGGTTACGGGTCAGCGCCGGCCGCTGCCGCAGTTCACGACCAGCGCCGACGGACGCACAGAAATCGAACTGGAGTTTGCGCCCAGCGGCAGCTGTTTCGTCGTGTTTGGTCGATCTGCCCAAGCTGGTGAGCCGAAGGCAAAGAAGAATTTTCCGAAGTTCGAGCCAGTGCTGGAACTAACCGGGGCTTGGGATGTGCAGTTTGATCCCCAGTGGTTCTATCCGGACAACGGCACGGGGGGCAAGGTGCGCTTTGAGAAGCTGGAGGACTGGACCAAGCGGCCGGAGGAGGCGATCAAGTATTACTCCGGCGTCGCGACGTATCGCAAGAGCTTCGACTATACGCCGTCGCAAGACCAGGCCAGGCCGCTCTTCCTGGACTTTGGAAAAGTGAACGACCTGGCGCGGGTCCGCCTCAACGGCCAGGAGCTGGGCATCGTGTGGACGGAACCATACCGGCTGGCGGTCGGCTCGGCCCTGAAAGCCGGCTCGAACACGCTTGAGGTGGAGATCGCCACGCCGTGGTTCAACCGCTTGCAGGGCGATGACAAGCTGGACGAGTCGCAGCGACGTACAAATCTCAAGGAGATAGCTGGGATCATTGACATACGTCAACCTCTCGTGCCCTCCGGTCTGCTGGGGCCGGTGACGATTCGGCAGGCCGAATAGATTCCTATGCCAGCAGATTGCCGACGACCAGGGAGTGGTGAGGTGTAAGTAATCGAGAGAAGTTGAATTTTTAGAACCATGTGATGAGCCTTTCCGTCACGGATTTAATGAGGAGTTTTAACATGAAGAAGATCACAGGATTGATTTTAGCAATTGCCCTGATGGGCGGGGCGGTTCGAGGGCAGGAAGCACAGCCGAAACGGCCGGAGAATTTTACTCCTTATCATTACAAAATGACCATTGAGGAACTGAAAGAGAAACTCTCGGAGAAGACGATGGCGCTGGCCGATGAGGCCCGCAAGCAACTGGAGCAGGTCAACGCCGCCGGCACGTGGAAGCCGAATTGGGAATCACTGGAGACCTATGGGATTCCAGAGTGGTTCAAAGACGCCAAGCTCGGCATCTTCCTGGACTACGGGCCGTGGTCGGTCCCAGGTTATGCCCCACCGACAAAGAAAGGCCCGACCTATTCCGATTGGTATGAAGAAATGATGTATCACGGCGCCAATCACCCGGTTCGCGCCTACCATGACGCCACTTGGGGCAAGGATTTTCGCCGGGACGATTTCCTGCCCTTGCTGACGGGAAAAGACCTCGATTCCAAGGCGCTGATCCATCTGTTCAAGGAGTGCGGCGTGAAGTATTTCGTGCCCTTTGGCCGGCATCACGGCGGCTGGGCCATGTGGGATTCGGCTTTCACCAAACGCAACGCCATGGAGATGGGGCCACAGCGCAACATCTTCCGCGAGTTTGCCGATGCCTGCCGTACTGAGGGGCTGAAATTCGGCCTCTATTACTCGCTGGGAGAGTGGGAATATCCCTGCATCTCGGAGAAGGGGACGTTGGGCACCTCCGGATGGGGAAACAAGAAATTGGGCGGGTACAACTCCGCTATCATGAACAAGAAGTGCTCCGGCAAGATACCGGTGCGCGACTACATCGATCAGTACCTGCTGCCGCTGTTCAAGGAGGCGGTCGATCAGTACTCGCCCGATCTGGTGTGGTTCGACGGGGAATGGGATCAGACGCCTGAATTCTGGCGTTCCCTTGACATGGCCGCCTACTACTTCAATCAGGCCAAAGCCCGCGGGCAGGAAGTCACCATCAACGACCGCTTTGGCGGCAAGGAGCGTCACAAACATTATTTCACGTACTGGCCGAGCGAATTTTCCAATCTCGGGGGGTACAAGGAAGGCCAGAAGCAGTATTACGAGCAGTGCCGCTCGATCAGCCATTCCTTCGGCTTCAATTGGCAGGACAGCGATGCCGATGTGCTTTCTGCAGCCGAGCTGGTGCATACGTTCGTGAAAATTGTCGCCAACAACGGCAACTTTCTGCTGGTGGTTAACCCCACCGGCAGCGGCCAAATCCCGGAAATGCAGTTGAATCGACTGCGTGAGATGGGCCAATGGATCAAGGTCAATGGGGAGGCCATCTTTGCCACGCGCCCGCAAGCGTTGCCTCGGCAGGAGAACGTCTGCTTCACCCGCAGCAAGGACAGTCAGATCACCTATGCGATCTGTTTGGCCTGGCCGGGCGAGCAGTTGGTACTGAAGGGCCTCAAGGCCGCCGACGGCGTGAAGATCACGATGCTGGGGGTGACCGAGCCGCTGAAGTGGCAGCAGACGGATAAAGGGCTGTCGATTGTCCTTCCGGCTGCGCTGCAGGATGAGAAAACGCGTCCGTGCCAATATGCCTGGGCGATTCGGATTCCCGTATCGGCGGGGCAATAGGGACGGAGAAGGATAGTCCCACTGTGCCTGTTGGGGTTTTCGTAGTAATTGGCCTGTTGCCGTTGACTCCCATTAAACCCCGGCAGGTCGGTGGAATGTGCGGTTGAACCCCCGATGGGTACGCAAAGTGGTGACGGACGACGCTGATGACGCAACGGACCCATAAATCCATCATCGTGTCACAGTGCGCAAGCGAACGATCAAGTGGCCATTCCCATTGATTGGGCGTGATGCCTGAACAACCAAGGAGTTCCTTTATGAAAATCCGGGCTGGCAATAAGCTTCTGGCGGCAATACTTCTGAGTGTTTTTTGTGCGGGAGTGGCGTTGGCCGCCGACTTGCTGGACCAGGGGTTTGCCAATCCTCCCCTCCAGGCCCGCACCCGCTGCTACTGGTGGTGGCTCAACGGCAACGTGGACAAGGCGGCCATCACCAAGGATCTGGAGTGGATGAAGAAGATCGGCATGGGCGGGGGACTGATCTTCCAGGCTGGCGTCGGCCCGACGCCCCAAGGGCCGACCTTTGGCAGCCCGGAGTTTCGTGAGTTGTTCAAGCATGCCGTGCGGGAGGCGGATCGCCTGGGTCTGGAACTGACCCTCAATCCCCAGAGCGGCTGGAACCTGGGCGGACCGATGGTCACGCCAGACCAGGCTTCCAAACATATTACCTGGTCCGAAGTGCAAGTGCTCGGTTCCTGTTCCTATCATCAGATGTTGCCGCTCCCGCCGTGCCGGGACAAGTTCTACCGGGATACGCGGGTGCTGGCCTATCGCATCAAGTCCGAAGCGGTGGGTCGGGTGTCGCGGCCCGAGGTCAAGGCCAGTTCCACTGCCAAATCCAAAAGAACCGATGCCGTAGTTGATGGCAGCGACCGGACGGCCTGGACGAGCACGTTGCACTGGAAGGTCGCAAAGATGCCTGGGATTTCGGCGACGAACCCCGAGTGGCTGGAATTCGACTTTGCCGCTCCTGTCACGCTCGCCGGGCTGAAGATCCTCAGCCCCGGGATGCCCCGCTGGCAGCCGCGCAAAGGCGAATTGCAGGTCAAAGGCGAAGACGGTGTCTTGCGGTCGGTAGCGCCCTTTGAGACCGCGAAAAAAGATTTGGCCGAGATGGCGTTCCCGGCGGTGAGCGGAAAGACTTTCCGCCTGGTGTTCCACGAGGCCTTCGACCGCTGGCCGGACGCCGAGTCGGTATCCGTGGGCGAGGTCGTGTTCCTGGGCGCTGACGGCAAGCCGCTGGATTTCGGCAAGCCGCTGACGCCGGTGCATCTGCTGGAGAGCAAGTCGATGTATGAGGAGGGGGCCAACGCGACGGTGACCGACCCGCTGCCCTTCAAGCCCGGCGACGAGGACGCCCGCCCGGAAGATGTGGTTGATCTAACGGCCAAGCTCGAGAAGGACGGCACGCTGCGCTGGGACGTGCCGGAGGGAACATGGCAGGTCTTCCGCTTCGGCTACACGGTCAATGGGGGGAAAGTCTCCTTCTCGTGCAGTAGGTGGGGCGGGTATATGCTCAATTATCTGGATACTGACGCTCTGACGACGTACTGGCGTCAGGTGGTCGATCCGCTCTTGGACGATATCAAGCCGTACCTCGGCAAGTCCTTCCGAGGCTTTGAGACCGACAGTTATGAAGGCGGCGGGATCAACTGGACGGCCCGGATGCCCGAGGAATTCAAGAAACGCCGCGGCTACGATCCGATTCCATATCTGCCGGTCTTCGCCGGGCGGATCGTCCAAAGCCGCGAGGCCTCCAACCGCTTCCTTTACGACCTGCGCAAAACGGTGGGCGAGTTGATGGCCGAGAACCACTATGGGGTGATGGCGAAATTGGCGGCGGATCGCGGGCTGATGATCCACTGCGAGGCGGGCGGTCCCCATGGGGGTCCGTTTGACGCCTTGAAGAACTGGGGCCGCTGCACCTGGCCGATGGGCGAGTGTTGGGTTTTCGCTAATCCCAAACAGTCGCGCAATTGCATGAAAGGCGCTGCCAGCGCCTCGCACATCTACGGCAAACCGATCGCCTGCGGAGAAACCTTCACCTCCTACCTGTATTGGAACGATAGTCTCTGGTGCATGCAAAAACCCGTTTTCGATCGCAACGCCTGCGAGGGATTGAACCTCGTCTTCTGGTGCATGTTCACCTGTTCACCGGCGGCAATGGGTATCCCCGGCCAAGATTGTTTCGCCGGAACATATTTTAATCCGCGACTCACCTGGGCCAATCAGGCCCATGCCTTCATCGGCTACCTAAACCGCTGCCAGTTCCTCTTGCAGCAGGGCCAGTTCGTCGCCGATGTGGCCTACTACTACGGGGATCACGTCCCCAATGTCCCGGGCGACAAGCAGACCGATCCGGCCAAGGTCCTGCCGAACTACGATTACGATTTCCTCAACGAGGAGATGCTGCTGCAGATGCAGGTCAAGGCGGGTCGGCTGATTCTGCCTTCCGGCATGAGCTATCGCCTGCTGGTGCTGCCGGACCTGAAGGTCATGTCCCTGGCGGTGCTGAAGAAGGTTGAGCAACTGGTCCAGGCCGGGGCGGCGGTGGCGGGGCCGCGCCCGGAACAGAACCCGTCGTTGACGGGTGGTGCGGATGCGGATGCGACCTTCAAGTCGCTCTGCGATGAACTCTGGGGCTCGGGCAAGATCGTCACCAAGCCGACCAAGGCTGTATTAGCGAGCTTGGGCGTGTTGCCTGACTTTGAGGCCAGAGACTTCAAAGGCACTGACAAACTGGATTACATCCACCGCCGTACTGGTGAAGCGGAGATTTACTTCCTGAGCAATCAGGCGGCCGAGCCGGTCCGCTTCACCGGCGTCTTCCGCGTGCAAGGCAAACAGCCGGAATTGTGGGACGCCGTCACCGGCCAGACCCGGCTGGCCACCCAGTTTCAACCGACTCAGGATCGCACGGCGGTATCGCTGGAACTGCCGCCATACGGCTCGCTGTTCGTGGTCTTCCGCAAACCCGCGGCCGCATCATCTTTCGCCAGCAACTTCCCGGCCCTCTTGCCGATGCAAACGCTGGAAGGCAATTGGACGGTGCGGTTTGACCCGAAGTGGGGCGGGCCGGACCAGCCGGTGACGTTCCCGAAACTGGAGGACTGGACGACTCGGCCCGAAGCGGGGATCAAGTACTACTCCGGCACGGCGACCTATCACAAGAGCTTTGATTTGCCATCTCCAATCCGCGATCCGAAGCCCCGAATCTTTTTGGACCTGGGGACGGTGAAGGAGATGGCCGAGGTGCGATTGAATGGCAAGAGCATGGGCGTGGTCTGGTGCCCACCATGGCGGGTGGAGATCACGGCGGCGGTGAAGGCCACGGGCAACGAATTGGAGATTGACGTAGTGAACAACTGGCCCAACCGCCTGATCGGCGACGGCTTGCTGCCGAAGGAAAAACGGTTCACCAAAGCGGCGTATTCCGGAATCGACTGGTACGCGCCGGAGAAGGACGGCAAGGAGAGGCCGCTGTTTCCCTCTGGCCTATTGGGGCCGGTGACAATCCTTATAGCCGAATAGGGAAAAGCCAAGTTAGAGAGGAATGAACCCGGTTGAAGGAATTTGCTGATGTGGCCACCGATACGAGAGCATGTTTAAAAGGAGAAAAAATGAGTTTGAAGAGACTGCACTGGTTCGTGTTGACGGTCGCGTTGTGCTTGGCAATGGTGATGGACATACAAGCGGCAACGGTGGAAACCGATATCGGGGCGGCGCGACTGGAGTATGCCAAGGCGAAACTGGCCGAAGGAGCAAAGCAGGCGGAACTGAAAATCGTCCCGGAGCTTGGGCACCCTGAGGCCTTCCGGATCCGAACCGCTGAAGGGAAAAACATTGTTGAGGGAGGCAGCAGCGCCGGTGTTCTCTATGGCGTCCAAGCCCTGCTGGCCGGCGACTACCAGCCGGACAAAGTGGACAAACCCGATTTCGGCATTCGCGGTTCAACGCTGTGCCTGATGAGCGGGGGCGGTAGTTATGTTTCAACCGTGTCGCCGGGCATTTTCCCCTAGTTCTACGACAAGCCCTTCATGCGTCGCATCCTCGATCGTTTCGCCGAGGCGAGGCTGAACACGGTGTTCCTCTGGGGCGGGCATCTGTTCCCCTACATCGTGGAGATGCCGGAGTACCCGGAGGCGGCGGCCGACGTGCCCCCGGAGCAAGTCAAGGCCAGCCGCGAGCAGTTCCAATGGTTCACCACCGAGTGCGCCCGGCGGAACATCCAGATACTGGTGCACTTCTACAACATTCACGTCTCCCCGCCCTTTGCCAAGAAACACGGAATCCTCACCAATCCGAGTACGCCCACGCCGCTGCTAAAGGACTACACCCGCTATGCGCTGGGAAAATTCTTTGAATCCTTTCCCATGGTCGGTCTGTACGTCTGCCCCGGCGAGTCGCTCAAGAGCAGTTGCCAGATGGAATGGTTTCAGGACGTGATCTTTGACGCGGCCAAAAAGAGCGGCAAGAACCCGGTCATCGTTATCCGGGACTGGACGCTCAACAAGCAGTTCCGCGGGCAAATGAAGGCGATGTATGAGAACGTCTATTCGGAGCTGAAGCACAATGACGAAAGCTTCACCTCGCCATATCCCGACGTGCGCCATTTGCAATGGGAAGGCCTGACCAAGGGGCACATCGTCAACGTGCATGGACCGGCCACGGATTTGCAGCCGATGCGCTGGGCCAGCCCGCTGAGCATTCAGGAAGCCGCCCGGCACTGGCGGGCGCTGGGGTTCGTCGCCGGGGTGGAGTTCTATGGCGAGTCGTTCTGGCAGTGGCCCTATACGCCTGATAAGGCGCAGGCGGACGATCCCGGCGCGGTGCAGGCTGACGGCAAGAAGAAAGTATTCCGGCTGATCAGCCTGGACCGGGATGACCCGTACTATGCGGCTTTCGGCCGGTATCTCTGGAAGGTGGAGCGGGAGGAAGCCGGCGAGCGAGCCTATTGGGAACGCTACATGAGCCGGCGGCATGGCTCGGAGAAAATCGGGCAGTTGCTTGCGCAATGGTATGCGGTGAGCGGGCCTATCAGTCCGGGCGTCCAGAACCTCAACGCCACCAAGGTAGCCAATTGGTGGGGTGCCATTCAGTTGACGAATCAGAAGGTCGATCAGATCCTGGATTACAACAAGCGGCTGGACGAGAAGCCCTACACGCTGTATGGAGAGGCCGGGCGGGCGGGGCAACGGTTTTACCCCCGTCCTTTCGACGCCTATTTTTTTGCATGCTACCAGAAGGAATACGGGGTTCCCAAGGCCGGGGAATGCGTTGCGATGTACAAGGAGTTCGAGCCTTACAAGAACCGCATGGGCGTGAACGATCTGGAGCAGCACCACTGCATGCCGGTACGCCAATATGCCGAATGGCTGGAGACCGGCAAGGAAGTGACGGTGGCGCTGACGCCGGACAAGGTCGTCCGCCTGCTGCACAAGCTGGCGAACGAGTCGCTGGAGTTGGCGCAGGCGGCGGAACATGAGGCCCGCGATCCGGCCCAGAAGCGGGAATTGCACCGCTTCGTCATCGACAGCGAGCTGTACATGCTGGCGACCCAGGCGCTGATCCACAAGGAGAACGCGGCCATCCTCAAGGCCCGCATGCAGCTCACAAAATCAAAAACCCGGGCGGCGGAATTTCTCAAGGAAATGGAACAGTCCGTCGAGGCCTGCCAGAAGTTGGTGGATCATGGCATTTCCTTCTACTTCTCCGCCAATGATTTGAGCAGCAAGTGGCAAAGAAGCCTTGAGGAATTCCGCGGCGATCTGGAAAAACAGCAACAATGGGTCGCCTCCCTTCCGTGAGACGGAAGACAATGAGCTTGGACCGCAAACGCTTTACAGACGACGAGCAGGTGGACAGCAGGTTTATCGGGCTTGGCGGCATAGAGTCCCCTGCCGATCCACGCATGGTCGAGCCTAAGCAATAGGAGGAATCAATGAACCGATCGGGTGAGTATCCCATGCTGCCCGTGGAGATCGTGCTGACCCCCGACTGGTGGCACATGCCCAACGTCATGGCCCGCGCTTTGGCGACGGGCATCCACCGACTGGTTCAGGGTAACGACGTGGCCGTCTGCTGGTCAACTGTCGGTTGGGACAAGGTAACAATTCTGTCTATCCAAGACGGGTGCAATAAAGTTCTTAGCAATAAAATTCTTAAAGGAGAGTCGTGATGAAAAATAAACGTGGTAATTCGGCCGCTTCTGTTCCACTGATTGGCTGGTGGAAAACAGGGGGCATGTTGGTATCAGTGTTCGTGATATTCTTCTGTTGTCTATCCGGAGTGCTGAAGGCACAGGCCATTCAGCAGGGTTCGGTAGCGATCAGCGGGGGACCGAGCTACCCCGGCGGCCGTTGGGATCCGGAGGAGGCCGTGGACAATGCGCTTGCGACCTACTGGGCGGGCGATCCCAAAGCCGAGGCCTGGCAACTGGTGTTGGACCTGAAAGAGGCCAGGGACATCAAGGACGTGACGGTGACCTACTTCGGCACCTCACACATGCCGGCCACGGCCACCATCTTGGCCAGCCTCGACGGGAACAAATGGGATGAGGTCGGCAAGCTGCCGAGCCAGACGCCGGCCGTTCTGGCTCTTGGGCGTCAGGCGCGTTACGTGAAGCTGGAGATGCAGGGCAAGGCCAGCGGCAAGCAGCCGGCCATTCGTGAAATCATTTTTAATGCTCAAGCGAAAGCGGCAACCCCGGACGCGGCAACTGGCGGCAATACGCCCCAAACCACGCCTACTACATCCCAGTCTGCAAAATCCCAACCAGCGAAGGCACAGGAGAGTCTACCGGGTTCGATAGTGGCCAGCGGGGGCCCGGACTATCCCGGTGGCCGTTGGGGTCCGGAAAGAGCCGTGGACCATAATTTCGAAACCTACTGGGCCGGTGATCCCAAAGCCGAGGCATGGCAGTTGGCTCTTGACTTGAAAGAGCTCCAGGAGGTCACGGACATGACGGTGACCTATTTCAGTGCCACGCACATGCCGCAAACGGCCACGGTCTCGGCCAGCCTCGACGGGAACAAATGGGATGAGGTCGGCAAGCTGCCGGGCCAGACGCCAGCCGTTCTGACTCTTGGGCGTCAGGTTCGTTATGTGAAGCTGGAGATGCAGGGCAAGGCCAGCGGCAAGCAACCGGCCATCCGCGAAATCACCTTCAATAAACGAAGAAATGCGGCCACCGGTGGCGCGACGACCGGTAGTACGGCTACCGGTGCCGCCGTGTCTGAAGGAACGCCTTCCGCATCCATGAGCGCAATATCAGGATGGCCAGCTGGGGTTGAGAGGATTGATTATCCAAGCGCGGCAGACAACACCACACAACCTTCATTGTTCTATAATCCGAAGCTAGACCAGCCCGTGCCGCTGCTGGTCGCGCTGCACACATGGAGTGGAGACTGGCGGCAATCTGGCGGCGAAACAGTTTATGCCAAGTGGTGCATCGATCATGGCTGGGCGATGCTCCATCCCCACTTTCGAGGGCCGAACTCGACGCACCAGGCCTGCGGGTCGGAACTGGCGGTGCAGGACATCCTGAGTGCGGTCGAATATGCGCAAGACCCTGGCGATTGATCCTCAACGCATCTATCTGGTCGGGGTCTCCGGCGGCGGGCACATGGCCTTGCTCATGGCGGGGCGTGCCCCGGAGGTCTGGGCGGGTGTTTCTGCTTGGTGCGGGATCAGTGATCTTGCGGCTTGGCACCGGCAAACCAAAGCCGCCGGGCTTAGCTATTGGCAATCACTGGAGAAGGCATGTGGAGGCGCCCTGGCGGTGGTTTGACAGTAGATGGGGAATATCAACGTCGCTCTCCGCTGACCTGGTTGAAAAATGCCGGTGGTGTTCCGTTGGATATTAACGCGGGGATTGCCGATGGGCACCAAGGCTCGGTACCCATCAGCCACTCTTTGTATGCATTCAATGCCGTTGCCACAGAAACTGCCCGCATTCCTGAATCCGAAATTGCCGAACTGATGGCCAAGCCGGAAGTTCCTGCTGCATTGAAACAGTCTATTGACGATCCTCTTTACGTCACTAATTCGGCTTTGTACCGGCGTACTTCAAATAATGTGCGTGTGACGCTGTTTCGAGGGGGCCACCAGATCATCCCCGCCGCAGCCTTGGGATGGTTGGCAAAGCAGCGCAAAGGGCAAGCCGTGGATTTTGCAACCGGAACGGGCGATCCCTCATTAAAGATCGGGGCTGTGGAATCTGGAAAATAGCGAAAGGCAACGATCTGGAGATTGAGAGTTCATCATAAGCAATCGAAATATTCGGGGGATGGAGAGTTTGTCACGAGTAACCGAAATATTGTTGTTTTGTTTTTTTTGTTGTGTGTTGTGTTCCATTTCAGTTCGACGACATGGACGCCATCGCGATGGAGACGTTGAAGTAAACCGCTTTTCAGGAGCAATCATGGGTATTTTGGATCAATTCAAATTGGACGGAAAAGTGGCGATCGTGACAGGCGGATCCCGCGGCGCTGTCGCCGGGGCATGGCCTTGGCGCTGGCCGAGGCCGGGGCGGATGTGGCGACGGTGGACGTTCTGGATCAGTCGGAGGTGAAAGCCGAGATCGCCAGGCGCGGCCGGCGCTGCGTGACCATTGAGGCGAACCTAGGCGGGACGGCGGACATCCCGCGGATCGTGCAGAGCACGCTGGACGGACTGGGACGCATCGACATCCTGGTGAACAACGCCGGGATCATCCGCCGGGCGCCCTGACGGAGTTCACGGAAAAAGACTGGGACGACGTGATCAACCTCAATCAGCGGACGCTGTTTTTCCTGAGCCAGGCGGCGGCGCGGGTGATGATCCGGCAGGGCCAGGGCGGGCGAATCATCAATACCGCCTCGATGCTCTCGTTCCAGGGCGGCATCCGCGTGCCGTCGTACACCGCCTCCAAGAGCGCGGTGATGGGGCTGACGCGGCTGATGGGCAACGAACTGGCGGGCCACGGGATCACGGTCAACGCCATCGCCCCGGGGTACATGGCCACGGACAACACCACGGCTTTGCGGGCCGACGAGCAGCGCAACGCCGAGATTCTCGGGCGCATTCCCGCCGGGCGGTGGGGTCAGCCGGAAGACCTGCAAGGCGCGGTGGTGTTCCTGGCGTCGTCGGCGTCGGCGTATGTCAACGGTTACACCATCGCCGTCGATGGCGGCTGGCTGAGCCGGTAACGCGGCACAACGGGATTTGAGCGAGGAAACTCTATGACGCGTGTTCGCTGGATGATTTGCGGGCTGTTGTTTTTCGCCACGACCATCAGCTATCTCGACCGGGCGGTGCTCAGCGTGCTCAAGCCGATGCTGGAGCGGGAACTGCACTGGACACAGATCGAGTACGGCTGGATGGTGACCGTCTTCCAATTGACCTACGCGCTCGGCTACGTGTTCGCCGGGCGGGTGATCGACCGCATCGGGGTGCGATGGGGCTTTTTGCTGTCGGTGGCGCTGTGGAGCGTGGCGGCGATGGCGCACGCGGCGGCGCGAACGGTGACGGGCTTCAACATCGCCCGGGCGGGGCTGGGCCTGACCGAAGGCGGCATGTTCCCGGCGGCGGTTCGGACCGTGGCGGAGTGGTATCCGAAAGAGGAACGCGCGCTGGCCACCGGCTTGTTCAACGCCGGCAGCAACATCGGCGCGGTGACGTGTCCGTTGATCGTGCCGTGGTTGGCGTCGCAATGGGGCTGGCAGTCGGCGTTCATCGTGACGGGGGCGATTGGGTTCGTGTGGGTGGCGTTCTGGTTGTGGTTATATCACTCGCCTGACGAACACCCGCGGGTTTCGGCGGCGGAACTGGCGCACATCCGCAAGGACCCACCCGATCCCGCCGGCTCAATCCCGTGGCTGGATCTGCTGGGGCATCGGCAAACGTGGGCGTTTGTGGTGGGCATGACGGTCTCGGCGCCGATCTGGTTGTTTTACATCTTCTGGGCGCCGGATTTCCTGAACAAACGCTACGATCTGAATCTGACGCAGAGCAGTCTGCCGCTGATGATCATGTTCCTGGCCGCCAGCGTCGGTGGCATCGGCGGCGGGTGGTTGTCGTCGAAGCTGTTGAAGCTCGGTTGGACCGTCAACGCGGCGCGCAAGATCACGTTGTTGATCTGCGCGGTGTGCGTGGTGCCGGTGGCGGTCACGCCGCTGGTTGCCAATCCCTGGCTGGCGGTGGCGCTGGTGGGGCTGGCGGCGGCGGCGCACTGCGGGTATGCGGCCAATCTGTTTACGCTGGTCAGCGACACCGTTCCCCGGCAGGGCATCAGCTCCGTGGTCGGGATCGGTGGCATGGCCGGCTCGCTGGGCGGGATGGTCTTTGCCCAACTGGTCTCGCGTATTTTGTATCTGACTAACAACAACTACATGGTGCCGTTTGCGATTGCGTCGGGAGCCTACTTGATCGGGCTGGGCGTCATTCATCTACTGCTGCCGAGAATGGAACAAATGCGTCTGGCGGAAGTTCAGGCGGCTGGCGTGGCCGCGGGCTGTGGTTCGGTCGAAAATTCGTAAAGGCATGACGACATTTAACAAGGAGAATACAGTGAAAGCGTGGACTTCGCGCGATCGGGTGATGGCCGCATTGAACCATGAGACGGCGGATCGGGTCCCGATCGACTTTGGCGGCAGCCGGGTGACGGGAATCGCGGCCGTGGCGTATCGGCGGTTGCTGGAGCACCTGGGGGTTCGGGAACAGGTGCAGGTGTACGACCTCAAGCAGCAATTGGCCGATCCGTCGCTGGCGATGATTCAGCGCATGGGGGGGGCGTGGTGCAGTTGCACCGGCTGGCGCCCACCACGGGCATGCCATTTTTGTTCGTGGACAGTTGGAAGCCCGGGCACATGACCGACCAGTCGCCGTGCCTGGTTCCCGAGGCGTACGAATCCCGGCACCTGCCCGACGGGGTCATCGAAATCATGCACCAGAGCCAGATCATCGCCCGCCGTCCGACCACGGCGCTGTACTTTGACGTGTGCCATGCCCCCCTTGCGGCGGCCGAGACGCCCGAGGACATTGATGCCTTTGTGTTTCCCGATGCCTGGAGCGAGCGGGAAGAACGCTACCTCAAGGCCCGCATCAAGCAGCTTTACGACGGCACCGACAAGGCGATCTTCGCCGGGCTGCCGCTGATGAACTGCTCGTTTTTCGAGATCAGCCTGCTGCTGTTCGGGTATGAGCGGTTCATGGAGCACCTGATGTTGAACCGCGAGCTGATCGAGCACTGGCTCCGGCGGATGCTGGGAAACGACATGCGTATCCTGGAGCGGTTCCTGGCCATCGCCGGCCCGTACATCCAGGGGGTCCAACTCAACGATGACTTCGGCGCCCAGGACAGTCTGCAGATCAGCCCGGACATTTACCGGGAGGTGTTCAAGCCCTGCCAGAAGACATGGATTGATTTTGTGAAAGCGAAGACCAAGGCCAAGGTCTTCATCCACTGTGACGGGGCCATTGAAACGATCTTGCCCGACTTTATCGAGATCGGCATCGACGTGCTCAACCCGCTGCAGACCTCGGCCAAGGGAATGGACCCGCAGAAGATCAAGGCCCTTTTCGGGGATCGGCTGAGCTTCTGGGGCGGCGGGGTGGAGACGCAGACCACCTTGCCCTTCGGCAGCGTTGAGGAGGTCCGCCGGGAGGTCCGCCAGCGGGTGGAGATGCTCGGCCAGGGCGGCGGCTATGTGTTCGGCACGATTCACAACATTCAGCCGGACATCCCGCCGGAGAAGATCCTGGCGGTGTTCGAGACGGCCCGGGAGTATGGCATTTACCGTTGAATATTGTGTGAATAAGAAGGAATTTTATCATGGATAAAAAAGACGTGGCAAATCCATCCACCGGTCATGAAGTGGTTACGGCAATCCTGCAACGGCATCGACCACCACGTTTTGCCTATGCGCCCAATTACTGGCAATGGTTTGCCCATCACCGCAACCACGGCCTGCTGCCGCCGGAACTGGCCCAGTGCCAAACGCAACTGGATGTGATCCGGCACCTGGGTCTGGATATCTTCAGCCGCAATATCTACTGCGATGAGCAGCAGTACTGGTTCGGCGGATTGTGCGATATGCTCTGGACCGGGGCAGAGTACGAACAGCAGGAACGTTTCGAAGGCCGCGACCGCATCATCGAGCGGATTTACCGCACCCGCAAGGGAGTTCTCACCGAGCGATTACGCTATGTGTTCAAGGAATCGACACTGGTCCAGGAGAAGTTCGCGGTGGACGATTACGCCAGCCAGCTCGATGCCTTGGCAGAATTGCTCCAAGCCCGGCGCTGGCGATTTCAGCCTGCCCGCTACAACGAAATCTGCCAGCAGGTGGGGCCGGACGGCGTGGTGGTCGCCGGGGAACTGTACAGCCCCTTGAAGATGCTCCATCTGATTTTGGGTCCGGAGCAGACGACCTATCTGTTGATGGACGAACCGCAACGGTCCTTGGAATTGCTGGCGTTACACGAAACGGCGCAGCTAGAACTGGTGAAGCAAATGGCCCAAGCCGGCGTGCCTGCGGTGATGGCCATGGACAATCTGGACACGGCGTTCCATCCGCCGCAGTATGTGGAGCAATACTCCGCCTCGTTCTATGAAAAAGCGAGCCGAATCTGCCACGAGCAGGGCAGTTCATTCTTCATTCACGCCTGCGGCCGACAGCGGGACAACCTGAAACTGATCGCCTCGTTAGGCGTAGACGGATTGGAGGGCGTGGCCTTTCCTCCGCTGGGCGATGTGGAACTGGACGAGGCGATGCGGCTGGCGGGGGATCGGTTAATCATGACCGGCGGCATCAGTGCCGCGGAATTCAATCGCCTGCAAACCCGCCAGCAGGTGTTTGCCTATGTGAAGAACTTGTTCGATCGGATGCGTCCCTACGCCGGACGGTTCATGCTGTCAGCCAGTTGCAACACACCCTATACGGCACCATGGACAACGCTGGTGCACTTCCGGGAGGCATGGCGTGAATATGGAAGTCTGTAACCGTGGCGATTGGCCGCTGCTGCTGGCGACCGTGATGTCAGAGATCGAGTTCAGCGGCAAGCCGCGGATTTTTTATAGCCGAGAGGATTTGAGCGTGGGACTGGCAGGTCAGCCGGTAGAAGGAACCTAGGGTTGTACACCCCAGACGGCGACGGAGATCATGGCCGATCTGTTGATGTATGTAGTCAAGTAATCAGGCAGCGTAGGAAAAGGGAAGAAGCATGAAAAGGAATGGGATTTCCCCTTGCTGATATCCACAAGGAGATAGACGCCCTTATCGGTTCCACTCATCGCCTCGACCCCATGGCCGTACTTTACAAATCCCAGGTAACGTAGTACAACTATTATGTTGTACTGTTATGCTTATAATAAAAAAGGCCGATGAGCAAAGGGGCATCAACGGCCCGAAAAGATAGAGCAGGGATGGGATCGATGACCGAGGTCCAAAGAATATTGGAAGCGATTCAGCAAGCGGTGGTCAAGCTGCTGGCAACCCATCCCGCTGGTTATAACCTGCGTTTGATTGGCGGTTTTCGTTACCGCTTGTTGGATCAGAGCGCTCGCCTATCGAGCGACATCGATTATCACTGGGAAGGGGATCTGGACACGAAGCAGCATGAGCTGATTTCGTTGTTGGATCGCCGCCTGCTGCCGGAGATCAAGCGCCAATGGGGCTATGAGGGGAATGTACGGGCGGCTACGGGACCGAACGCGGACTCTCCCGCATTACGCATTGTCGAACTTGCTTTCTGGCTACCTGGCGTACCGAACAGTCGCCTGGAGATTCCCGTGGAGGTCACTCGGATTGTCTGCTTGGATTCCCCGGCGGCGCGGACGGCCAACGGGGTGGTTTACCCAACCGCCTCGGATGCCGATCTGATCGAGAGCAAGGTCATCGCCTTGCTGAATCGCCCCGTGACCGAGCATCGTGATTTCTGCGATCTCTTCCTGTTCAGCAGCCATCTGGCGGCCGATGCCGCGGAGCGATTGCACACCAAGCTGACCCAGCTCGGCATCTCTCAAGAGCAGGTGGCGCGTCGGCTGCGCGATTTCATGACCAAACAAGACTTTCATCTCCGGCAGATTCAGGCCGTGGTCGATGGTCAACTCGACCCGACAGCCGCCGTCAACATCAATGCCGCCGGCGGTGCCCGCTTAGTCTACCAGAGCGTTCTGGAGGTGCTGCTGAAGAAGCTGAAACTCTCGGCGGAGGTGCCTCATGAAGGCCAGTGAGTGGCAACGTTACCTAGAGTCGCAGCGGCGACGGCATGGCAAGACAATCTTCACCGTGACCGAGCTGGCTACCGTGTCGGGCCGTCCGCCGCATGCGTTGAATGTGGAACTGGATCGCCTCTGCAAGCGACAACTGATGGTCCGCTACGCGAGAGGGAAGTATGGTCTGCCCGAGGCAGGGACCCCTGAAGCGTTGTTACCCTACCTGGACTCCGGCGCCTATATCACCGGTGCCTATGCGATGTACCGGCACAACCTGGCGACTCAAGTGCCCACGGAGATCGTCTGTTTCACCAACCGGCGCCATGGTCGGCGCGGGTGAGACTCACCGCCGTCGGCAGGTTTGTTTTCACCTGCGTGCGTCCGCCCCTCTATGCGCCCCCGACCGAGGGCGTGCTCGCTGCCCCCGAACAGGCCTTGTGCGATTGGGTCTTCACGATGCTGCACCGAGGCCTGGACCCCGCCAGCCAGCTTACGTTACGTGGATTGGATCGGCTCGATATCTCGGCGCTGACACGGATGGCCGCATGCTATCCGGCCACGACCACCCGCAGGGTCCGAAAAATCGTCGCTCCGCACCGGCTGGGATAAGTGTAAAGCCGGTCCCTCCCGAAAACTCCATCCGTCCCGATTCCACGGGCTATTGGGCCAGCGAGAGTAGGGGGGGAGCGTTTTTAGTTTCCTCAGAGGGTTCCCGTTTCATATCGCCTCTAGGCGGCATATCTGCCTTTTGCCATCCCCGAACTGTCCTGTACCCCTAAAATGTCCCAAGTTTGAGGAGTAGAATCGCGGGCCGGAAAGGCCTGTGATGAAGAAACGATTTACCGAAGAACGGATCGTCGGGTTCCTGCGTGAGGCCCAGCTCGGCACCAAGACCGTCGAGCAACTCGCCCGGGAACACGGCTTCAGCCCCAATTCGTTCTATACCTGGAAGCGCAAGTACGGGGCGACGGACGAGCCGGACGTGAGGCGGATGCGCGAGTTGGAGAAGGAGAACGCCCGGCTCAAGCGGCTGCTGGCGGATCGCGACGTCGAGATCGACGTCATGAAGGAGATCATCGAAAAAAAACTCCCGACGTAAGCGAGCGGCGAAAGCTGGTGCCCTGCTTCCAGCGGCGTCGGATCCCCGTCTCGCGGGCCTGTGAGTTGATCGGAGTCAGCCGGCGGCGGTTGACCTACGCCTCCCGGAAGGACGATTCGGCCCTGGCGGAGCGATTGAAGGACTTGGCCGGGGCCCATCCCCGCTTTGGCGTGCGGCAACTGTGCCGGATGTTGCGTCGGACCGGCATTGACCTTCCCCACGAATGGTGGGCGCGTCGAAGCGGCGGCATAATGGCCGCCAAGGAGAACTTCGATGAGCGAGATCATGGTTCGCAAGCACTACCCGTCCGAGTTCAAGGCCGAGGCCATCAAGTTGGTCGAGGAGCAGGGTTACTCCTGCCGCCAGGCCGGCAAGCAGTTGGGCATTCCCCACAAGACCCTGGCCAACTGGGTCCGGCCGCGGCGCAAACAGCAACGCTCGGCGCAGATCGCCGCGGGCGTGGCCCAGGACGACCCGGCGGCGCTGCGGCGCGGATCGGCGAGCTGGAAAAACAGCTTCGCCGCGCCGAGATGGAACGCGAAATTTTAAAAAAAGCCACGGCCTACTTCGCGAAGGAGAACCCGTGAGATTCGCCTGGATCCACGCTCACCGCCAGATGTTCGAGGTGGCGGCCATGTGCGAACTGCTGGCCGTCAGCCGCCAGGGTTACCACGCCTGGCAACTTCGCCGGCGGCGGCCGCCCTCGAGTTCCGAGGCGCGGCGGCAACGACTGATGCGACAGATCCGCCAGGCGCACGACGAGTCCGACGGCACCTACGGCAGCCCGCGGGTGCATGCCGAGCTGGCGGAGAGGAACGTGGCCTGCTGCGTGAACACGGTGGCCAAGCTGATGCGCCGCCAGGGTCTGCGGGCGAACACGCCCCGTCGCTTCGTGCCGCCGACGACCGATTCCAATCACGAGCATCCGGTGTTTGAAAACCGGCTGGATCGGGACTTCTCGGCCGAGTCACCCAACCGCAAGTGGGTCTGCGACATCACCTGCGTGTCCACCGGGGAGGGCTTTTTGTACCTGGCGGCGGTGATGGACCTGTACAGCCGGAAGATCGTGGGCTGGGCGATGGCCGATCACCTGCGAGCCGAACTGTGCCTCGACGCCTTGACCATGGCCATCCGGAGTCGAACGCCGGGACCGGGCCTGCTGCACCACAGCGACCGGGGCGTGCAGTACGCCTGCGAGGAATATCAGAAGCGGTTGAAGCTGATGGATATCGACTGTTCGATGAGTCGCGTGGGCGACTGTTACGACAACGCGGCGATGGAGAGCTTCTGGGGCACGCTGAAAACCGAGCACGTGTACCGGCGAAAGTTCGCCAGTCGAGAGGAGGCGAGGCGTTCAATATTTTTATGGATCGAGGGATGGTACAATCGCCGACGGCGTCATTCGGCGTTGGGCTATAGGAGCCCCGAGCAGTTCGAGGCCAGCCTCAACTGACGCAATAATGACGCGCCCACCGTTCGGGGGAAGGTCAGATGTCGTCATGGATTCAGATAGGGAGTAAATTATGGCAATGATTGAAAATAAAGCGGCGGGGGTTATTCACCCGACGGAATGCAATCCCTTTCATGCTCGTGCCGCGTGCGGCGTGGCACTGTGGACGGTCTTGCAGTTGACGGTTGGCGTGGCGGCCGTACGGGGCGCCACGGGACGTGCGTCTGCCGAACCACCGGGGACGGTGGAGCGGAAGGGATTGGTCCAGGTGACGCTTGCCCCCCGCTCGGTTGTGGAACGGGAGCCAGGCCATTATCTGATCGATTTCGGCAAGGCGTGCTTTGCCGCCTTCGAGTATGAAATCGAAAATCCGGATACCGGCCGCCAGGTCATTGTCCACCTCGGCGAAGCCGCAACCGCCGATGGCGCTGTCAATCGCAAACCGAGCGTGTGCGTGCGCTATCATCGCGCCACCAACCAACTGCGTGCCGGCGTGCATGTGTACCGGCCGTCGCTGGGATCGGGCGACGTGCGCGGAATGCCCGCGGACGTCGGGCCGGTGATGCCGTTTCGCTATGTCGAACTGGAAAACGCGCCAGCGGGGTTGAAGGCCGGCAATTTCCGTCAACGGATGGTCCATTATCCGTTCGAGGATGATGCCGCCGATTTTTCCTGCTCGGATGAAAAACTCAACGCCGTCTGGGCGCTCTGCAAGCATACGATCAAAGCGACGAGCTTCTGCGGGCTGTTCGTCGATGGCGACCGCGAGCGAAG
Organism: uncultured Phycisphaerales bacterium; assembly: GCA_963841305.1. Lineage (GTDB taxonomy): Bacteria > Planctomycetota > Phycisphaerae > Tepidisphaerales > Tepidisphaeraceae > CAWJBR01. Next base: position 35,006 of record CAWJBR010000004.1, read on the forward strand.
CCCGTACGAAGCCGATGCCTACATCAACCAGCTCGGCTGGTATGCTTGCACGACGGACACAACCTTGCCTCGCTATTCGCATGAACATCTGATCAAGTATTCGACCTGGCCGACGGAATGGCGCATGTGCTCGGTGTTGATGGCCTGGGAGGATTACCTCCATACCGCCGACGCGGCGAGCGTAAATCGGTTCTACGATCGCCTGTGTGAAAAGACCTTGAGCCATCTCGCGCGGGCCGATGGGCTGATCAGCACGTTTACTCCGCCCGGTCAGCCGAAGCGATGCTCCTTAAATGATATCGTGGACTGGCCGGCCGGTGAGCGGGACGGATGCCAGATGTTGCCGATCAACACGGTGGTCAATGCGTTCCATATCCGCTCGCTGCAGTTGATGGCGCGCTTGGCGGAGGTCGCCGGCAAACCGCAGGATGCCGCCCGCTTCGCCGCTTCGGCAGTCCGTGCCGCTGAAGCGTTCAACGCCAAACTCTGGGACGCCGCGACGGGGCTGTACGTTGATGGCGAAGGCGCCACGCATGCTTCCCTGCATGCAAACATGTTTCCGCTGGCCTTCGGCTTGGTACCGCCGGAGCGGCGGGCCAAGGTGGTGGCCTTTGTGCGTTCCCGGGGAATGGCCTGCAGTGTCTATGGCGCCCAATTCTTGCTCGAGTCGCTTTTCGAGAACGGTGAGGCCGCGCATGCGCTGGCTCTGATCACCGCGCCTGGTAAGCGCAGTTGGCGGTATATGATTGAGGACGTCGGCGCGACGATGACGCTGGAGGCTTGGAACATAGTCGTGAAGCACAATCTGGACTGGAACCATGCCTGGGTGCCGCCCCGGCCAACATCCTGCCGCGCTATGTCCTGGGGGTGCGTCCATTGGAACCCGGCTTCACGAAACTGCTGATCGCTCCCTCACCTGGCGGGTTGGCCCGGGTCGCTGGCAAAGTGCCGACCCTTCACGGGCCGGTTCGCGTTGAATATGAGAGTCCGGTGTCAGGCCCGTACGCACTGCGGGTGACGCTGCCGCCCGCCACAAGTGCGCGGGTGGTGTTGCCGGCGGAGTGGGGCGCGGAATTGCTTGTCACGCTCGACGGCGCCCGGGCCACGCCCGTCCGGAGGGACGAGCGTTTGGAGCTTGAGGTCGGGGCGGGCGTCCATGAACTCCGCGCGACGCGCCGGGCGGGCCGCGACTAATGGTGGAAAGGAACATTGCCGTGAAAAATGAACTGTTGCTATTAAACCTGTTGGTTGGGATGTGTGCGGCCATGACCTGGGCCGCCGAACCCGCAACGGTCAATCCGGCCCAAGGGCAGGGGTGTACGGATGCTTCGGCGGCGACAGGGTCCGGCGCCGACGAGCTGGCGCGGGCCTTCGCCCGGCCGTCGCACGAGGCCAAGCCGTGGGTGTACTGGTGGTTTCTGGGCAACCACGCCGATCCGGGCGGCATGGCCAAGGACATCGCCGAGATGAAAGCCAAAGGCATCGGCGGCGTCATGCACATGCAGACGGAGGCGGGCGATCCGAAATACGGCAAAATGCTGGGGCCGCAATGGGAGGCGTGGTTCGGCCAGATGCTGCACCTGGCCCAGGCGGGCGGCATGACGCTCTCCGCCTCCATTTCCGACGGCTGGGGCTACGGCGGCTGGTGGGTGGGCAAGGCGGATAGCGCCAAGCAACTGGTGTATTCCGAAACGCAGGTGGAGGGGCCTGCGAGTGTCGAGCGGACTCTGCCGCAACCTTTCACACGCTTAGAACTGTACCGCGACGTGGCGGTTGTGGCGTTCAGGGAAAAAAACGCCTGTCCGCCGGCGCCGCTGGAAGTGAATGCATCGAGTGTTAAAGGCCAATATTGCAGCGAGGAAAACCACCCGGCGATCCATGCCGCCGACGGCGACCCGCAGACGTATTGGCGATTGGGGAAGGCGTGCAGCCCGACCCATGCGGCCTGGCTGGAGTACCGCTACGCCCAGCCGCAGCGGATGGCCGCGGCGCTGGTGGTGGGGATGCCCAAGGCCGGCCCGGCCGAGGCTGAAATCCAGGCCTCCGCGGACGGCAAGGAATTCCGCCCGCTGCTGCGCTTCACCCTGCAACCCGGGGAGAGCAAACGCGTGGACTTCGAGCCGGTTTCGGCTCCATGCTTTCGCTTGGCGGTTTTCCGTGCCCACACGCCCGATCTGCGCCTGGCCGAGTTCCAGTTGCTGCGGGCGGGCGACGAGCCGGTGGTGCGGCCCGGGATCAAATGGTGGGACTTCAAGTCCGCCAACCGCGCGGCGTTTATCGATGAACCCGCCAAGCCCTATGAGGCGATGGAGGAGGAATATGCCGGCGAGGATATCCGCGATTTGGCCTCGGCCGAGGTGGTGGACCTGACCGCCCATCTGCGGCCCGATGGGCGGCTGGACTGGCAGGCGCCGGCGGGACGCTGGACGATCCTGCGCTTCGGCTGGACGACGCTGGCGGAGCCGGCGCGGCATTCCGGCAGCGGCGGCTATGAGGTGGACGTGCTGAATGCCAAGAGCGCCGATCTGCTGATGGACAACGCCGCCCGCCGCATGCGCGACTTGAGCGTCAAGCAGGCCGGCGGCGCGCCGATCTATTTCCACACCGACAGTTGGGAGATCGGCGCCGGGTGCAAAGGCTTGCAGCCGACCTGGACGGAAGGGTTTCGCGAAGAGTTCAAGAAACGGCGCGGCTACGACCTGCTGCCGTACCTGCCGGCGATGGCGCGGCGGGTGGTGGACAAGCGCGAGACGACCAATCGCTTTCTGCGGGATTATCGCGACACGGTGGCCGACCTGCTTGCGACGTACTACACGCGGCTGCAGGAACGGGCCCATGAGCTGAACGGTTACGTCAATTCCGAATCGGGTTACGGCAGCTACCCGCATCCGCAGATGGATGGGCTGCAAATCTTCGGCCGCTCGGATCGGCCGATGGCGGAGTTCTGGCACATCGAGAACATCCCCGGCCGACTGCCGTGGGTGGATAAGAAATGGGCTGACGAGATGCGTACGGCCGCTTCCAGCGCCCGGATTTACGGCCACCGCTATGTGCAGGCGGAAACCCTGACCTACCATCCGGTCCGCGGCGTGGCCACGCCGCCCGGTCATTACCGCAAGACGCTGCATGCCGCCTGGGCCCGCGGACTCAATCAGGCCGTGATCCACAAGTACACCCACCAGCCCTATGAGGACAAACCCGGAGAAATCAACTACGACGTTTTGAATCGCCATTTCGCCTGGTGGCCCATGGCCGACGGGTTCCTCGGCTACATGAGCCGCTCGCAGCAGCTTCTGCAGGAAGGGCAGTTTGTCGCCGATGCCGCCTACTTCGTCGGCGAAGGGGCTTGGCGGTTTGTGCCGGGCAAGCAGGCGCTCAAGCCGGAGCTGCCGGCCGGCTGCGACTACGACGGGATCAATGCCGAAGTGCTGCTGAGCCGCGCCGAGGCGCGGGACGGCCGACTGGTGTTGCCCGAAGGCCTGAGCTATCGCTACCTGGCCCTGTGCGACCCGCAATGCCGGCGCATGTCCCCGATGATACTGGCCAAACTGCGGCAATTGGTCGAAGCCGGCGTAACGCTGGTGGGCCTGCGCCCGCTGGGCACGCCGGGCCTGACGGATTTGCCCCACGCCGAAGCGCAGCTCAAGGCGGATGCCGATGCGCTGTGGGGGGAGAATCCCGCCGCCGAAGGCCAGCGCCACGTCGGCCGGGGCCGGGTCATCTGGGGCCGCTCCCTTGCCGGCGTCATGGCCTCGGATGGTCTCAAGCCGGATGTGGAGGCGCTGGGCCTAGACAATAAACCAATCCTGCTCGATTGGATTCACCGCCGCGGCCGCGGTGTGGACATCTACTTTCTGGCCAATCCCTTCGACAAGCCGCTGGAGGTTCCGGTGACGCTGCGGACCCAGGGCCGATCGATCCGGCTCTTTGAGCCGCTGGACGGTTCGGTGCGGGAGTTGCCGCAGCGGACGCTCCTGGCCGATGGCCGCACCAGCGTACCGCTGAAGTTCGAATCCGAGCAGGCGTACTTTGTGGTGATCGGAGATGAAGCAGGAGAGGCAAGCAACGCGGCCGGGAGGAATTTTCCGGCCCTGAAGGCGCTGGTGGAACTCGCCGGACCTTGGCAGGTGACCTTCGAGTCCGCCTGGGTCAAGCCGCTGCCGGCCGGGGTGGCCTCCACCGCTGGCGTGCTCCCGGTGGTGTTTGACCAACTGACGGACTGGACCCAGCGCCCCGAAGCGGGGATCAAGCACTACTCCGGCATGGCGACCTATCGCAAGAACTTCGATCTGCAATCCGAACTTCGCGATCCCAAATCCAAAATCGTCCTAGACTTGGGCGTTGCGTACGACCTGGCTCGCGTGACGATCAACGGACGGGAGTTGGGCGTGGCGTGGGCGCCGCCGTGGCGGGTGCGGATTCCGGCGGGGCTGTTGCGGGAAAAAGGCAACGAGCTGGAGATCACGGTGGCCAACACCTGGCAGAACCGCCTGTGCGCCGACAGCGCGTTGCCGGTGAAAGAGCGGTTGACGGTCAGCCGGCATCCCATTTTGTTCGAATCGGTCAAAGACGGGTTGCAACCCGCCGGCCTGCTCGGCCCGGTGCGGGTGGTGGTGGAACAATGAAAGGATTACGCATATGAAGATGCAAGCTCAATGGTTGGCCATCCCGATTGTCTGTGTGTTCGGTTTGCTCGGGACGGTTGGAATCGCCGCCGGTGGCGAAAATGAAAATCCCGCCAGCACAAAACCCGTCGTTCCGACGCCAACCCCGATCCGCATCATGTGCGTCGGGGATTCGATCACGGCGGGGTACACGGACAATCCGAAATGGAACGTGCCTTTCGAATTCGGCTATCGCAGCAGCCTGTATTCGCTGCTGACGCGCCACGGCTACGCCGTCCAATTCGTCGGCGCTTCCCAGGAGCCGTGGAACGGCCGTTTCGGCAAGCCCCGCAACACCCCGGGACTGGATTTGCGGCCGTTGAATCAGGACCGGCACCGGGGGTATGGCGGCGCGAGCACCGGCTTGATCCGTTTGGGCATTGGCGGTTGGCTGGAGGAAGACAAACCGGATCTGATCCTGTTGATGATCGGCATCAATGACCCACCGGGGGCCATCTCTCGGACCAATCTGGACCAGATCGTTCAGACGGTCGTCACCACCCGGCCGGAAGCACGCCTGATCGTCGCGCAGATCACGCCCAAGGCCGGCTATCAAAAGGCCCTTGAGGAGTACAATACCTACATCCGCGACACCCTGGTTCCGTCCTTTCGTGCGCGGGGGAAGCGCGTGAGCACCGTTGACCAGTACCAGAACTTCTTGAAGGGCGGCAAAATTGATCGGACGCTTTTCTCCAACGGCATCAACCATCCCAACGCGGCGGCGTACGAACGGATGGCGCAAACGTGGTTTGAAGGGATTCAGGCGATTTATCCCGGGAAGGGTTCTGCCGAATCAGAGGAGAAAAAACAATGAAAACGGCAATCTCTAGGATTGTTTTATCGGTGGCATTTTCGGGCGTGGCCATGACAACGACAACGGTGGCTCTCCTGCTGTTCATTGGCCAGGTGGTTCAGGCGGCGGACACTCCCGTAAGGGTGGCGGACAAGACCGCCGCCGGCCCGGCCGAAGCCGACGACCTGATCCGGCAGTTGGGCTGAGCAAAATCGTCTCTGGCGGATTTGCAATCCGTCCCCGTTACGAGGTATAAGCACCCCTGAGGGCCATGGTTTGCAAAGCGTCCATTTTGGGCATTCTGTTACTGCTGGCAGCGAATACGCTGTACGCTGGATCGATACCAGCGTCGGAAATCAAGCCTTTAACGGACAAGTACACGTTTCGGAGCTGGAGCGTGCTCCAGGGGCTGCCGGAAAACGAGGTGCGGGATCTGGCCTTCGCCCCCGACGGCTACCTGTGGCTGGTCACGCCCCATCGGCTGTGCCGCTTCGACGGCGTCCAGTTCGACAGCCCGCTTTCCTCGCCGCCGCTCATGACCTCGGCCGGCAGCTTCCACGGGTTGCGGTTTGATCGGCAAGGCGTGATCTGGGTCCATGGGACGGGCGGGGCCTGGTTCCATGGTCCTTCAGGATGGGAAGCGATTATTGCTGATTCCCCAAAACCGCCGCTGGGTTGCGACATCCTCAAGCTGGCGCAGGCAACCGACGGGACCATCTGGCTGCTGACGGCCCAAGGGCTGTGACCTTCCCCACGAACGGTGGGCGCGTCATTATTGCGTCAGTTGAGGCTGGCCTCGAACTGCTCGGGGCTCCTATAGCCCAACGCCGAATGACGCCGTCGGCGATTGTACCATCCCTCGATCCATAAAAATATTGAACGCCTCGCCTCCTCTCGACTGGCGAACTTTCGCCGGTACACGTGCTCGGTTTTCAGCGTGCCCCAGAAGCTCTCCATCGCCGCGTTGTCGTAACAGTCGCCCACGCGACTCATCGAACAGTCGATATCCATCAGCTTCAACCGCTTCTGATATTCCTCGCAGGCGTACTGCACGCCCCGGTCGCTGTGGTGCGGCAGGCCCGGTCCCGGCGTTCGACTCCGGATGGCCATGGTCAAGGCGTCGAGGCACAGTTCGGCTCGCAGGTGATCGGCCATCGCCCAGCCCACGATCTTCCGGCTGTACAGGTCCATCACCGCCGCCAGGTACAAAAAGCCCTCCCCGGTGGACACGTAGGTGATGTCGCAGACCCACTTGCGGTTGGGTGACTCGGCCGAGAAGTCCCGATCCAGCCGGTTTTCAAACACCGGATGCTCGTGATTGGAATCGGTCGTCGGCGGCACGAAGCGACGGGGCGTGTTCGCCCGCAGACCCTGGCGGCACATCAGCTTGGCCACCGTGTTCACGCAGCAGGCCACGTTCCTCTCCGCCAGCTCGGCATGCACCCGCGGGCTGCCGTAGGTGCCGTCGGACTCGTCGTGCGCCTGGCGGATCTGTCGCATCAGTCGTTGCCGCCGCGCCTCGGAACTCGAGGGCGGCCGCCGCCGGCGAAGTTGCCAGGCGTGGTAACCCTGGCGGCTGACGGCCAGCAGTTCGCACATGGCCGCCACCTCGAACATCTGGCGGTGAGCGTGGATCCAGGCGAATCTCACGGGTTCTCCTTCGCGAAGTAGGCCGTGGCTTTTTTTAAAATTTCGCGTTCCATCTCGGCGCGGCGAAGCTGTTTTTCCAGCTCGCCGATCCGCGCCGCAGCGCCGCCGGGTCGTCCTGGGCCACGCCCGCGGCGATCTGCGCCGAGCGTTGCTGTTTGCGCCGCGGCCGGACCCAGTTGGCCAGGGTCTTGTGGGGAATGCCCAACTGCTTGCCGGCCTGGCGGCAGGAGTAACCCTGCTCCTCGACCAACTTGATGGCCTCGGCCTTGAACTCGGACGGGTAGTGCTTGCGAACCATGATCTCGCTCATCGAAGTTCTCCTTGGCGGCCATTATGCCGCCGCTTCAACGCGCCCACCATTCGTGGGGAAGGTCACCCACGGCTGGGTGGTAATCTTGGCCCTGATGGGCATTGTCGGTTCGCACGCTTACTCGCAGGGAGCGGTGGTGTGGGTCATCATCAATGAACTGCTGCCCAACGCCATTCGAGTTTCGGGCGGGGCGGCGGTCTGCTTCCTGATGTGGCTGTTGTGCGCGGCGGTGAGCTGGTCGTTCCCGGTGATCGCCAGCAAGTCCGGAGCCAGCGCCTTCGGGTTCTTCGCGCTGATGATGGTGCTGCAATTCTTCCTGGTTTGGAAGTATCTGCCGGAGACCAAGGGCGTCTCGCTGGAGGAACTGCAAAAGCAGCTGGGCGTGCAGGATTGATGGTGCCCATAGCCTTGGCTTTATATTCTCCGCCCCGGTCTCACGTGAGACCGGGGCGGATTTATTTTTGGTCCTTCCGGAATCACAGTGGGTACAAATCAAGCCCGCCACAGTGAGGAGCATTTCACAACGTTCCATCAAGAACTTCGGGATGATCGTGCTCAATCCGAGTTCAACTCCGACTCCGAACAAGATGCCCGGAAAGAACATGAACATTGTCTTGCCCTTCAAGAGGCAATCGCTCTGACGAACTGGCCGAAGGTCAGACTGCTGGTTAATTGTCTTCTCGAACAATATTGGCTAAGAGGGGATTTAAAGAAACTTGGAGGATAGGTGTTACCTATTTCCACCAGGGCGAAGGTCACCAGAATGGCTCCGTAGGTGTACGAGGCCAAGGGGACCAGCACGGCTTAACGACTGCCGGATTGGGTAGAGTTGTTTCTCTTTTCGTATGATTTGGGTAGGGTTCTACATGCTGGAGAGCAAGGATTTCACGTTGGTCCAGAAGTCGTCATCAAACAGGCGGGCGCTGCCTATCAGTGCGGCATCTTCCATTAGGTCCGAAATTTGAACGGAGATGCGGGCATTTTGCTTTGCCAAAGTCTTTTCAAGAGCATCACCGAAAAGGCTATAGGCGCCCGATACATTGCCACCGATCACAAGAGTCTCGGCACCGAATTGCTTAAGGATGGGAGCCAGGAAGATACCGAGGTTAGTTCCGAATTCAATGAAAATGCCTTTTGCAACCGGATCGGTCCCGGCCTTATCGGCGATGTCTTTCACTCCACCAACCTTCCTGCCGGACTTGGCGGAATACTGCTTGATGAACCAGCGGGTAGAAAAAGATTCGTCGGCGATGGCACCATTAAAGGGCAGATGCCAAACACATCCCAATTTGGGAACGCTGCCCCCCTTGACGACGGGAATCCCGGCATCCACGAAGGCCGAACCAAAGCCCGTGCCGAGGGTGATGGATACGGAGCGTTTGACGCCAGCAGCCTTGCCGATCCACGCCTCGCCAACAGCAAAAGCTGTGGCGTCATTCATGTAGCGCAGGTCGTAATCGACACCGAGGTTGAGCAACTGTTTGAGCCGTGCAGAAACGTTGACTTCATATAGGCTCTGAAATTTGGCCACCTCGTGCGTAAACATGGCAATGCCGGTCTCGTAATTGAATGGCCCGGGCATCGCGAAGCCAATGCCAGCGAGATGTTTGGGATCGATGGTGGTGATCGATTTTTTAAGAGCCGCAGCCCAGTTGCCCAGGATGAGGTCGGCCGAAGCCTGGTTATCGACAGCTTGGGTAGCGGTGCTTGCCTTTATCAGTTGCTTCTTCCCCAAGTCGATTACGGCGCAGGTTATGTGGCTGCCCCCAATATCGGTTCCGATTGCAAATTTTTTCATTGTTTCCAGCTCTCAAATTGCCTTGGCGTGCCCATCGCCATCACGTTGTTCTGCCACCACTTTATGATCTGGAAAAGGCATGGCGGTATTATCGCTGAGCTTGGCATAGCGTCAATCTAGGTTTCGTGCAATTGTGAATTCAGGCGCGGTCGCGAGCGTCAAGCGGTTGCTGAACGCAGGGCGGCTTTCGTCCAAGGCGATCGCTATTCATCTCCGGAGGCAGGCAGGGTTGGCTCCAACTCGGCTCGTTTGGCTTGGCGGCGGGCCTGGAGGTAGTGGATGACGGCGGGGAGGACGGAGATGATGATGATGGCGATGATGACCAGTTTGAAATTACGCTGAATGGCGGGCTGGCGGCCGAAGCAGTAGCCGGCGAAGAGGAAGGACCAGACCCAGATGATGCCGCCGGTGACGCTGAACAGAGCGAAACGGGCGAAGGGCATCCGGCCGACGCCGGCCACGAAGGGGGCGAAGGTGCGGATGATGGGGACGAAGCGGGCGAGAATGATGGTTTTTCGGCCGTGCTTGTCGTAGAACCGCTGCGCTTCGAGCAGGTGCTTTTTGTTCAGCAGCCAGGAGCCTTCCTTGCTGAAGACCTTGGGGCCGATGCGGTAGCCGAAGGTGTAATTGAGCAGGTCGCCACAGTTGGCGGCAAGGCAGAGCAGAATGCCGACGGCACTGAGTTTGACCGAGTGGCTGCCGGCCGCGACGGCACCCAGGGCGAACAGCAGGGAGTCGCCCGGCAGGAAGGGGGTGACGACCAGGCCGGTTTCGCAAAAGACGATGGCGAAGAGTACGACGTACAGCCACGGGCCGCAGTATTCGGCGAAGTTGCCGACGCTTTCGGGGTTGAGGTGCAGCAGGGTGTTAACGAGTTGATGCAGAAATTCCATTCATGAGCTCCATTGTCATTTGGCCGACTGAGAAGGTAGTTTCATATCAGACCCGGGGCCGCAGCACAATCTCTCAAAGGCGAAACGTGCGAGCGGACGGGGGTGGTGCAGAGAGCGGACGGATGTTTTATATCTCCGCAAGATTGCTCACGTAACGGTAACATTGAGCCGATAAAATCGAAGCGGCCGGTGGGTCACGGGCCGTTGCTGAGCCTTGATTACTGATACTGCGGTTCTACAATCGGTTACGAACATCACCTTTGCCGGAGGCGTATCAACACGTTGCCGGGCGGGGTGGGTTCTTTAAGAGGGGCCGACTGGAGAAGCCGGTCAACAGGAGATGGACATGTTTGAACGATTTACGGATCGGGCCCGAAAGGTCATGGCGCTGGCGAATCAGGAAGCGCAGCGGTTTAACCACGAATATATCGGGACCGAGCACATCCTTCTGGGTTTGGTCAAGGAAGGGAGCGGCGTCGGGGCCAATGTCCTGAAGAACCTTGATGTGGATCTGCGCAAGGTCCGCCTTGAGGTCGAGAAACTGGTCAAGAGCGGGCCGGACATGGTGACGATGGGCAAACTGCCCCAGACCCCGCGTGCCAAGAAGGTTATCGAGTACGCCATCGAAGAGGCTCGCAATCTGAATCATAACTACGTGGGAACGGAACATCTTTTGCTTGGACTGCTGCGTGAGCATGACGGCGTGGCAGCCCAGGTGCTCATGAATCTCGGCTTGAAGTTGGAAGAGGTTCGGGAAGAGGTTTTAAACCTTCTTGGAGCAGGTGTGGAAACAGAAGAACCCGGTGGTACCGCCGAAAAACAAGGCCAAAAGAGCCGCAGCAAGACCCCCGCGCTGGACAGCTTCGGTCGCGATCTGACCGAGCTGGCCAAGAACGGGGAGCTGGACCCGGTCATTGGTCGAAAAAACGAAATCGAACGCGTCATTCAAATTCTTTGCCGGCGGCAAAAGAACAACCCGGTGCTGCTGGGCGAGGCGGGCGTGGGCAAGACGGCTATCGTCGAAGGCCTGGCCCAGATGGTGATCTCCAGCAACGTGCCGGAAATTCTGCATGATCGGCGAATTGTCGTGCTGGACCTGGCGATGATGGTCGCGGGGACGAAATACCGCGGTCAGTTTGAAGAGCGCATCAAGGCGGTCATGAACGAAGTTCGCCGGGCCAAGAACGTGATTCTGTTCATCGACGAATTGCACACGCTGGTCGGGGCGGGCGGAGCCGAAGGGGCGATTGACGCCAGCAACGTGCTCAAGCCGGCCCTGAGCCGCGGCGAGATCCAGTGCATCGGCGCCACGACGTTCGACGAATATCGCAAGTACATCGAGAAGGACGCGGCGTTGGCCCGGCGGTTTCAGCCGATCCACGTCGATCCGCCCAGCAAGGACGACACGATCGAGATCCTCAAGGGGCTGCGCGACCGTTACGAGGCGCACCACCGCGTGCAGATTCTCGACGCGGCGTTGGCGGCGGCGGTGGAGATGTCGGATCGGTACATCACCGGCCGATGCCTGCCGGACAAGGCTATTGACGTGCTGGATGAGGCGGGAGCCCGCATCCGCCTGCGGAGCATGACCAAGCCGCCAAATCTGGCGGACCTGGAAGAGCAGATCGAGCGGCTGAGCATCCAGAAGGACGAGGCGGTGAAAAACGCCGAGTACGAGGAGGCCGCCAAGCTGCGTGACCAGGCCGAGACGCTGCGGAAGAAAAAGGAAGAGATGCAGCGTCAGTGGCGTGAGAAGGCCAAGGAAGTGGACGGCGTGGTGGACGAGGAAGTGATCGCCGAGGTCGTCAGCAAGATGACCGGCGTGCCGCTGACCCGTCTGGAAAAAGAAGAGGCCCAGCGTCTGCTGGAGTTGGAAAACGAACTGCACAAGCGTGTCGTGTCCCAGGACGAGGCCATCAAGGCCATCTCCAAGACGATCCGCCGGGCTCGAAGCGGTTTGAAGGATCCGCACCGTCCGATGGGCAGCTTCCTGTTCCTCGGGCCCAGCGGCGTGGGCAAGACGCTGCTGTCCAAGGCGCTGGCCGAGTTCATGTTCGGCGACGAGGACGCTCTCGTGCAGATCGACATGAGCGAGTACATGGAGAAACATAACGTCAGCCGACTGATCGGCGCGCCTCCGGGCTACGTCGGTTACGAGGAAGGCGGTCAGCTCACCGAGCGAATCCGCCGCCGGCCGTACAGCGTGGTGCTGCTGGATGAGGTGGAAAAGGCGCATCCTGACGTGTTCAACATGCTGCTTCAGATCATGGAGGAAGGGCGGCTGACCGACTCGTTCGGGCGGCATGTTGACTTCCGCAATGTCGTCATGATCATGACCAGCAATATCGGCGCTGATCTCATCAAGGGCGGCGTCCAGCCGTTCGGTTTGTCTGGCCGGGGCAAGGGCTCTCGCGAAGAGCAGAGCTACGAGAAGATGAAAGAGACGCTGATGAAGGAGATCGAGCGGTACTTCCGCCCCGAATTCATCGGCCGGCTCGACGATGTGATCGTTTTCAAGCCGCTGAGCCGGGAGAACCTTGAGAAGATTGTCGAGTTTGAGTTGCGCAAGGTGACCCGCCGGCTGACCGAGCACGGGTTGAAGATTGAGATTGCCAACGAAGCGAAGGAATTTTTGATCGAGAAGGGGACCAACACGGACTTCGGCGCCCGTCCGCTGCGTCGGGCGATCGAGCAGCACGTTGAAGACCCGCTCTCGGAAGAAATCCTCCGCGGCAACTTCAAAGGCAAGGACTTGATTCGGATTACGGTCAAGACCGAACCCGAAGGGAACAAGCACCTGTACTTTGAGGCCCTGACGGCCGCCCAGGGCGGATCGGGACCGCAGTTGGCGCAGGCGTCGTCGGACGCGACCTGATTGCGGCGAGTGAAACCACCATGCCAAGGAATGGCCCCGGGTTAATGCCCGGGGCTTTCTTTTTGGGTTTGTTTTGTCGCGGTGGGTTTGGGTTCGTTTTGACGGGGATGTGAGGGGGGGGCTGGGATGGAGGACGCCAAGAAACCGCATTGGGAGGCGAAAAAGCGGGGTCGGTGGCTTTGTTTTGTAGCGTGGAGAGGGGGGTGCTACGGGGGCGCAGTTCTCCGTTGGTGGGTTTGATTTTGCAAGTGAGGCGGGAATGAGATGGGGGTGTTTCATTGTGTTGCGGGGCTCGAATGCGTGAGCCCTCTATATACACGCGGGGATATCACGAAAGTGGAGTAATGGAGGCGTAAGGGGGGCTTGAGGCAGGAAATGAGGCAATCGCCGGGCTTGTATGGGTTTTGTGCGTTCGTTGTGGGGGGCTATAGCCCGGCGGCGAGGGCTTCCTGGATGTAGCAGTTGGTTTGGAGTTCGTGGCGGAGGGTGGAGGGGTGGCCGTGGCCGGGGAGGAGGCGGGTTTGTTCGGGGAGGTTCATAACCCGGCAGAGCGATTGACGCATCTGCTGGTTGTTGGAGTCGGGCAGATCGGTTCGGCCGATGGCGTTCATGATGATGAGGTCGCCGCCGACGAGGACGTTTTCGGTGGGGAGGTAGTAGCAGACGTGGCCGGCGCAGTGGCCGGGGGTGTGGAGAACCTGGACGGGGATGGAGCCGATCTGGAGGGTTTGGTTGTCTTCGAGAAGCAGGTCGGCTTTGCGGGTGGGGATGGTGAAGGGAATGGGGAAGACGACGGGGATTTGGCCGTCCAGTTTGGGCTCGTCCTGGCGGTGGATGGCGACTTTGGCCTTGGGGAACAGGCGGGTGACGACGGCGTGGTCGGCGATGTGGTCGAAGTGGCCGTGCGTACACCAGAGGCCGATGACGTCCCAGCCGCGGCGGCGGGCTTCTTCGAGGAGATCGGCGGTGGTGTCGTTGGGGGCATCAAATATTACGGCCTGTTTGGCTTTCTCGTCGGCAATGAGAAAGCAGTTTGTTTGAACGATCCCGCCGGTGGCCATGAGGATTTCCATAACTTTATTCATATGCGATTAAAGGGGTTTCGACAATATGGGTCTTGGCGAAAGGGAGGGTTGTCCCTTCGCGAAACCGCAAGCGACGTCGAGGGCTGTTATAGCCCCGGATGTACATCCGGGGCTTTGAGTTTTGAATAGCGAGGACCGTTCGTATTCGGGGGCCGCGAAGAGCAAGCCGTGTCGGGAGCGAGCAGGCGAAAGGAGGAGGGACGATCGTGTGAGAGTGACACGAGACGATTGAACGGGCTCGGGTCTAGCGGATGACACCAATCTGGCGGCGGATTTCGTCTACGACGCGCATGTTGCCGATCGTTTCCTGGCGACTGATTCGGGGCGGGGTTCCGCCGAGGATGCTGGAGGCGAAGTCGTCGGATTCGATACCGTAGAGTTCGACTTCGGCGTCTACGTAGCGTGTTTCGGAGGGAGGGGTGGTAGCGGGTTTGTTGGGGTTGTCTTGCCGCGGGGGCGTGGCCCGGTGGATGGCGTAGGCGGCTTGGCGTGCGGGGGGTTTCCAGGGGACGGGAATTTCGATGTAGCCTTCGGAGCCGCAAATATAGGCGGCATTGCTGGCTTGAACCTGCATGCCGCAGGTGAAGGTTGCGATGACGCCGTTTGGGAAACGGAGCGTGCCGGCGGTGAGGTCGTCTACGCCGGACTCGTGAATGTGGGCGGTGGCCTGAATGGCGGAGGGTTCCTGACCGGCGATGAGACGGGCGAGACTGATGCAGTAGCAGCCGATGTCCATGATCGCGCCGCCGGCGAGTTCGGGCATGAAACGGATGTTGCCTTGAATGCGGTTGGTGCGATAGCAGAAACTGGTGCGGATGAGACGGACCTGGCCGATCTCGCCGGATTGAATGGATTTCAGGACGGCGTGGGTTAATGGATGGCATCGGTACATAAATGCCTCCATCAAGAGTCGGCCGGTTTGGGCGGCGACGTCGAACATTTCTTCGGCCTGGGCGGGGTTGGTGGCGAAGGGTTTTTCGCACAGGACGTGTTTGCCGGCACGCAAGGCCTTGAGGGTCCATTCGTGGTGCATCGTGTTGGGCAGGGCGACATAGACGGCATCAACGGTTGGATCGGCCAGGAGGGCTTCGTAGCTGCCGTAGGCACAGGGGATGCGATATTCGCTGGCGAAGGATTGGGCTTTGGCGTGATCTCGCGAAGCGACGGCGGCCAAGGCGCTTCGCCGGGAGCCGTTGACCCCGGCGGCAAATTGCCGTGCGATGTTGCCTGTGCTCAAGATTCCGAAGTTAAGACGACTTTTCATGGTTGTTGTCCTATTCATCAAGCATATTGAAAACAGCCCGCCCGGCAACGGGGAAACCCTGTTTGGTGAAATGATGCGGAGGAAAGAAGCTGTGTGAGATGTCTATCAGGATTGGCCAGATTTCTGACGTGAAGGGTGGAGGCAGGCTGGACACTTCCGCCAGGGCGGGTCGATGATTTCAGAATGAAACAAGGGACATGGGATCGGTTAAAAACGGGCGTGGTTTTGACGGTTGCGGGACTGATGGCAGGGACGGCGGGGGCGAGTGAGATGTATCCGCAGCGGGAGGTATTGGGGATTAATCTGTCGGGCCTGGGGCCGGTGAGTTCCCAGTGGGACTTTGTGGATTTGATGAAGAGCGCGGGCAGTTGGTACGTCCCTAACGGGGCGGCCCTGAGCGTGGACGCCAACGGCTGGCCGACGGCCATTCCGACGGGGGCTGGATGGGTTGGGACGAACGTGCGCCTGCCGCTGAATTCATCGGGGCAGACGATTTTGCCTTACTATCCGACCGGGCAATACACCATTACCTGGCAGGGGGCGGGGGCGTTCAACTTTACGGGGACCGGGTATGTCCAGGTAAGCGGCTCGGGATCGAGAGCCTTCACGCTCAGTTCGCCAAGCGCGCAACTGTACTTGCAGATCGCGGGCGTTAATGCCAGCGATCCGTTACGGAACATTCAGATTCTTATGCCGACGTATGCGCCGGGGCAGAGCAATGCCGGGCAGACATTCAATCAGACGTTTACGCAGCAGTTGCAGCCATTCGGCACGGTGCGGTTCATGGATTGGATGAACGCCAATACCAACAAGACGACGTCGTGGGCGGATCGGCCTCAGCCGCAGAACATGCGGTATGATCTCAACGGCGGGGTGCCGATTGAGCAGATGGTGGCGATGGCGAATCAGACGAATGTGGACCCGTGGTTTACCATGCCGGTAATGGCGGATGCTAATTATGTCCAGCAGTTTGCCACCTATGTGAAGCAGAATCTTGATCCGCAGCACAAGGTGTATGTGGAATACGGCAACGAGGTGTGGGGGCTGACGGACCCGACGTTGCGCAGTTATATTTTCGATCAGCCCAAGCTTCATGGCGAGCCGGACTATATGTGGCCGAAATATTGGGCGCAGAATGCGCAGGCGGATTTTCGAATCTGGCGGGAAGTGTTCGCGGGGCAGGAGGATCGGGTGGTGCGGGTTGCCGCGGGGCAGACTTCAAATCGGTGGGATTCGCCGCGGTTTTATGACGCGCTCAACGGCGAGTTCGACGTGATCGCCATTGCGCCTTATCTGAACGTCAATTCCGGCCAGTACACGTCGGCGACGACGGCCCAACAGATCATCAACGACCTGCGCGGCAACCTGAACTCCCTGATCGACAAGACTCAGCGGACGGACACGGCCAACACGTCCGATCCGAACCGGGACGGTTATCTGCTCGGAACGGACCAGGCCAAGGGGGATTGGATTTACCAGAAGGAACTGGCGGATTATTTCTCGGCGAAACTGGGGCGGGATATTCCGCTGGTTGCTTACGAGGGCGGACAGAGCCTGGCGCCCGGCAGCGGCAGTTCTCCGTGGTGGAATGCGTATGTGGAGGCGGAGCGCAGCCCGGAAATGCAGCAGTTGTACAACGACCTGCTTAAAGACTGGTTTGATACGGTGGGGGCGGAATTGTTCATGAACTATAACTATGTCGGGCAGATTACACCGTCGGGGGCGTGGGGGTCGCTGGAGTATCAGGGGCAGGATGCGTCTTTTGCACCAAAGTATCAGGCGCTAGTGGACTACGCGGCACAGCCCGTGCCAGAACCGACGACGGCAGTTGGCGTGGCGGTGCTCGGGGGAATACTGTTGCTGTTGCGCAGGACGTGGGTGAGGTAGGATTTCCTGGCAGGGACCGCCAAGCGAACCGGGAGGGGCGTGTCTGGCATTTAACATTCTTCACAAAGGTGTATAATGGGGTATTGGACAGTACCCCGCCGCCCCCTTTGTGGACGCAGGGGCGACACGGCAATCGCTTTCCCCAAGCTTTGTAACTTGAGGTCGCGGTAAAAGAACAAGACTTTTAAGTCTTGGCGTCCAGGTCTTTTACGTCAGTCAGGAATATAATGAACAAGGTGCGAAACGACATCCGCAACGTGGCCATCATTGCTCACGTCGATCATGGCAAGACGACGCTGGTGGACGCTCTGCTCAAGCAGAGCGGAAATTTCCGGGACAGTCAGCTTCAGCAGGAATGCATGCTGGACAGCAACCCCCTGGAGCGGGAACGGGGCATTACGATTCTGGCCAAGAACGTTGCGATTCAATACGCCTCGCCGGACGGCACGATAACCAAGATCAACCTGATCGATACGCCGGGCCACGCCGACTTCGGCGGCGAGGTGGAGCGCGTGTTGTCGATGGCGGACGGGGTGTTTCTTCTGGTGGATGCGGCCGAAGGGCCGATGCCTCAGACTCGGTTCGTGCTGAAAAAGGCGTTTGAACACGAATTGCGGCCGATCGTGGTCATCAACAAGATCGACCGGCCCGACGCCCGCGCCCATGAAGTGCTGGACGAAGTTTTTGAACTGTTCATGGAACTGGGTGCGGATGACGAGGCGCTGGACTTCCCCGTGTTGTATGCCAGCGGGCGGGCGGGGACGGCTTCGTGGACGTTGGAAGAGCCGGGCAAGGACATTCAGCCCGTGTTTGAGGCGTTGCTCAAGCACGTGCCGGCGCCGCATGGCGATGCGGAAAAAAGCTTGCAGGTTCAGATCACCAGCATCACCTATAACGATTACGTCGGGCGAATCGGCGTGGGGCGAATTTATAACGGTCGGATCAAGAGCGGACAGCAGGTTAAGATCGTCCAGCGGGACGGCACGCAGATCGGCAGCAAGGTGGCCAAGGTGCAGGTATTCGACGGCCTGGGTCGAAAGGACGTTGAGGAGTCCGAGGCCGGCGATATCGTTGCGCTGGTTGGTTTGGAGACGGTGGACATCGGCGACAGCATTTGCGATCCGGTCGATCCGCATCCGCTGCAAGCGACGGAGATCGAGCCGCCGACGCTGACGATGATTTTCAGTGTGAACGATTCGCCGTTCGTCGGACGTGAAGGCAAGTACGTCACCAGCCGAAACCTCCGGGAGCGGCTGTTCAAGGAATTGCAGAGCAACGTGGCGTTGCGGGTGGAAGAGACCGACCGGAAGGATGCGTTGAAGGTTTCCGGGCGCGGCTTGCTTCATCTGGGCATTTTGATCGAGAACATGCGCCGCGAAGGCTTTGAGCTTTCCATCAGCAAGCCCCACGTCATCACCAAGAAGGACGAGAACGGCAACATGCTGGAGCCGATCGAATACCTGGTGATCGACGTGCCCGAGCGGAATCTCGGCGGCGTGATGGAACTGGTGGGCAATCGGCGCGGCGAAATGGTGCGCATGGACAACCGCAACGGTCAGGTGCATCTTGAATTCACCATCCCCGCCCGCGGCCTGATCGGCTTGCGGACGCGAATGCTGACGGCCACGCAGGGGGAAGCCATCATGCACCATAATTTCCACGAGTACGCCCTGATGCGGGGAGACATTCCCGCCCGCAGCAACGGCGTCATGGTCAGCAACGGCTCGGGTACGGTGAATGCGTACGCTTTGAACGTTCTACAGGATCGCGGAACGCTGTTCGTGGAGCCGGGCGAGCCGACGTATGAGGGGCAGCTTTGCGGCGAACACTGCAAGAGCGACGACATTGTCGTCAATCCGTGCAAGGCCAAGAAGCTTTCCAACATGCGTACCACATCGAGCGATGAAAACATCATCCTCAAGCCGGCGAGAAAGATGACGCTGGAACAGGCGCTGGAGTACATTGAGGAAGACGAACTGGTTGAAACGACGCCGCAGAGCATCCGTCTGCGTAAGGAACGGCTGACGGAAAACGAGCGGAAAAAAGCCAACCGCAAGGCGGCTACGGTGGTGGACGACTAGCTTTTACTCTCCCTCTCCCCTCAAGGGGAGAGGGAATATGCTTGAAGGCTGATGGATATGTCCCGTCCTTTGATCGGCATCACGATGGACAAGGGGGACCGGCCGAACCGGTATCAGCTTGTCTGTGACTATGCGTCCGCGGTTGAGAAGGCCGGGGGGATGCCGTTTCCGATTGCGTATCATTCGGAGTTTTCGCTGATTCGGGAAATCGTGGATCGGGTGGACGGGGTTTTGTTCACCGGCGGTGACGATCTCGACCCGGCCTTGTATGGGCAGAGCTGGCACCCGGAGGCTCAGCCGGTTGATCCGCGCAGGCAGGAGTTTGAGCTGAAGCTGATTGAGGAAGTGGAAAATCGGTGGAAGCCCGCGGTGGGAATCTGCCTGGGGGCGCAGGTAATGAACGTGCATCGGGGGGGAGTTTGATCCAGTTTCTGCCGGATCATTTGAGGGACAATCCGATTGAGCATCGGAAGGTGGGGGCGTCGCTGGGTCGGCATGAAGTGCGACTGGCGGGAGATTCCATCTTGGCCGGGGTGATCGGGAAGACGGAGATTTCGGTTAACACTTATCACAAGCAGGCGGTGGATCGTCCGGGGCGGGGGCTGCGTGTGACGGGGAGGGCGCCGGATGGAATCATTGAAGCGATGGAGGATCCGACGCTGCCGCTGTTTGTGGCCGTGCAGTGGCACCCGGAACGGTTGACGAATGAGCCGGATCATCTGGCGGTGTTTCGGTTGCTGGTGGAGAGGGCGGGACGTCGGTAGGGTGGGCGGGGGCTCCGCGACGTGTTGCGTCGCGGCTATTGAGAAAGGTAGGGTGACGTCCACCTTTTTTTGGTGTTTTCGCCGTCGCGCTGCGATTGAAGTGTCAATTCGCCTGTGCTTTTGCTGCTAAAGGTGGATGTCACGAATGCCATTCGGTTAAGCAATATTTCCCTTGTTTTTCAGCTCTTTTCGCATCTGGGCTCTGGGCCTTTGCATTCGGGTGTAGCTGTCTGGAACGTCCTTTACCACGCGCGGTTCATGCCGGTTGGGCCGCACGGGATTAACTATCAGGTCGGGGATGCCCGCGCCGGGCTCGGCCCAGAGCAGCCAGCGTAAAGCGTCGATGAAGCTGATTCGCACCGGATCCACTTTCTGCCTCAGGCCCGCGGCGGCGGCGATCGTGCGCACCAGGTTGTAGACCAGGCAATAAACGGCCAGTTCTTTCATCACGCCATCGGTCGATTGGCTCTTGAGCTTGCGCATCTTCAGCGTCGTTTTCAGTTCGCCAAAACGCGTCTCCACGCCCCAGCGGGTGGCGTACAAGTCGGCGATGTCCTGCTTTGAATAGACGGCCTCATCCAGCAGCGTCGTGGCGATGGTGACCCCGTGCGTGCGCTGGCCCTTGTTTGCGATCGAATATTGGATTTCCCGCACTTCAAGCCATTCGGGCATGCCGGCCCATTGCTCGTCGGTCATCCAGGCGGGTTTGCCGTCCGGGCGTTTCCACCGAACAACCTGGTCGCGCTTGCCAAGCCGGCGGACGAATTCGGAACGGATCTTCTCCCGGCTGTTGCGATACCCCCGGCCGCGGAAGACCACCTTCTGCCGCTGATGGCAGCGGAAACAGGCCTTCACCCCGCGTGCCCGCAGCATCGCCAGATGAACAAAAGAGCAAAAGCCGCGATCTCCCACCAAGAGATCGCCGTCTTTCAGCAACGGATGCAGCATCCAGACCTTGGATTGCTCGTGGGTGTAGAGTGCAAACCCCAGCATCTCCACCACCATGCCGGTGAAAGCGTCGAATAGCGCCAGCAACTTGGGCACGGGAAAACCGCAACCGGGTTTCTGGCCCCTGGGCTGGCCAAACGACTTTTGCAAATCAGGCGTATCGGGCGTGATGGTGCTGGAGCCATCGACTAAAAATGTCCGCAAACCGTGCCACAGCCCCTGGTCCTTTTCGTCGCCCGAATCGTCCCTGGCGTTCTTGTAGATCGCCTTGCGAAGCGTCAGTGAACTTTCACGCAGCAGCGCCTGAAGTGCCCCCAAAGGCAACCGCGCCCGCGCATCGCAGTAGGCGCCGATGCTGAACACCTGCCCGGCCATGTGCCGCAGATGCGTCATGGCGGTGTTGCAGGCCATCACCTGAATGAGGAACAGATGAATGGTCCGCACCGGCCCAAGTTGTCGCTCTCGCCACTGATGTCCCTGAGCGCGAACCGCCGCCAGGATGGAGTCCGGAGGAAGATATCGATCCAATTCGTTTTTGATGCGCGTCAGTATGCCGCCAATCCGGCCCATCCTTGGCCTCCTTTGGGAAAAGAGTCTGATCGACCAGCAGACTATCTTCGCAGGAATGGCCCTTTCGCGCCAGTTGCTATAAGTATCGGCTTAACAGAGGCTTGCAGTCTTAACCGAATGGCATTCGTGGATGTCACGAATGCCATTCGGTTAAGCAATATTTCCCTTGTTTTTCAGCTCTTTTCGCATCTGGGCTCTGGGCCTTTGCATTCGGGTGTAGCTGTCTGGAACGTCCTTTACCACGCGCGGTTCATGCCGGTTGGGCCGCACGGGATTAACTATCAGGTCGGGGATGCCCGCGCCGGGCTCGGCCCAGAGCAGCCAGCGTAAAGCGTCGATGAAGCTGATTCGCACCGGATCCACTTTCTGCCTCAGGCCCGCGGCGGCGGCGATCGCGCGCACCAGGTTGTAGACCAGGCAATAAACGGCCAGTTCTTTCATCACGCCATCGGTCGATTGGCTCTTGAGCTTGCGCATCTTCAGCGTCGTTTTCAGTTCGCCAAAACGCGTCTCCACGCCCCAGCGGGTGGCGTACAAGTCGGCGATGTCCTGCTTTGAATAGACGGCCTCATCCAGCAGCGTCGTGGCGATGGTGACCCCGTGCGTGCGCTGGCCCTTGTTTGCGATCGAATATTGGATTTCCCGCACTTCAAGCCATTCGGGCATGCCGGCCCATTGCTCGTCGGTCATCCAGGCGGGTTTGCCGTCCGGGCGTTTCCACCGAACAACCTGGTCGCGCTTGCCAAGCCGGCGGACGAATTCGGAACGGATCTTCTCCCGGCTGTTGCGATACCCCCGGCCGCGGAAGACCACCTTCTGCCGCTGATGGCAGCGGAAACAGGCCTTCACCCCGCGTGCCCGCAGCATCGCCAGATGAACAAAAGAGCAAAAGCCGCGATCTCCCACCAAGAGATCGCCGTCTTTCAGCAACGGATGCAGCATCCAGACCTTGGATTGCTCGTGGGTGTAGAGTGCAAACCCCAGCATCTCCACCACCATGCCGGTGAAAGCGTCGAATAGCGCCAGCAACTTGGGCACGGGAAAACCGCAACCGGGTTTCTGGCCCCTGGGCTGGCCAAACGACTTTTGCAAATCAGGCGTATCGGGCGTGATGGTGCTGGAGCCATCGACTAAAAATGTCCGCAAACCGTGCCACAGCCCCTGGTCCTTTTCGTCGCCCGAATCGTCCCTGGCGTTCTTGTAGATCGCCTTGCGAAGCGTCAGTGAACTTTCACGCAGCAGCGCCTGAAGTGCCCCCAAAGGCAACCGCGCCCGCGCATCGCAGTAGGCGCCGATGCTGAACACCTGCCCGGCCATGTGCCGCAGATGCGTCATGGCGGTGTTGCAGGCCATCACCTGAATGAGGAACAGATGAATGGTCCGCACCGGCCCAAGTTGTCGCTCTCGCCACTGATGTCCCTGAGCGCGAACCGCCGCCAGGATGGAGTCCGGAGGAAGATATCGATCCAATTCGTTTTTGATGCGCGTCAGTATGCCGCCAATCCGGCCCATCCTTGGCCTCCTTTGGGAAAAGAGTCTGATCGACCAGCAGACTATCTTCGCAGGAATGGCCCTTTCGCGCCAGTTGCTATAAGTATCGGCTTAACAGAGGCTTGCAGGCTTAACCGAATGGCATTCGTGGACGTCACCTTTATCACCCTGTGGTCTCTAATCATCTTCTGAACAATCTCAATCCCGCCCTCGGCGGCGCAGGATGCCCATGCCATATGCAACCATTCTACGCTTAATTTCGGCAAGAGCCGTTGATCTTGGATTGACACAGGCTACCAATAGATTCAGTGCAACCAAAGCTGCCACTAGCGCCAACGCAACTTGCACTGATATTCTGCCAACTGTTCCGGTCCAGAAGCGGGTCTCATTCTCTCTGGAATTGACCCACTGCTGATCCAGCGGCTTGGCTCCAAACCCTTCGGGAATCAACCAGGCGGCATTCACGGTGTTTTTGAACGCCCCTTCGAGACCGTTCAATGCCCCGGCAGCAGTATCGTAGAAGTATTTGTCGGCGAAGGAGGCGTACTCCCGTGTGGCTGCCACGGCCTGCTGCTTGTTCTGGTTGTAGAAGTGTTCGTAAGCCCCCTCCTGCTCCGAAAGCATGGCCTGGGTGTCGGCCACGTCTTCTGGAGTAGGGGTGTAAGCAGTGTTTCCTGCCCACGACGTTCCACAGAGAAGCCCCACCATGATAAATGCCGTAAGGGACAATACAGTTCGCTGCGATTCTGACCTTCCCCACGAATGGTGGGCGCGTCGAAGCGGCGGCATAATGGCCGCCAAGGAGAACTTCGATGAGCGAGATCATGGTTCGCAAGCACTACCCGTCCGAGTTCAAGGCCGAGGCCATCAAGTTGGTCGAGGAGCAGGGTTACTCCTGCCGCCAGGCCGGCAAGCAGTTGGGCATTCCCCACAAGACCCTGGCCAACTGGGTCCGGCCGCGGCGCAAACAGCAACGCTCGGCGCAGATCGCCGCGGGCGTGGCCCAGGACGACCCGGCGGCGCTGCGGGCGCGGATCGGCGAGCTGGAAAAACAGCTTCGCCGCGCCGAGATGGAACGCGAAATTTTAAAAAAAGCCACGGCCTACTTCGCGAAGGAGAACCTGTGAGATTCGCCTGGATCCACGCTCACCGCCAGATGTTCGAGGTGGCGGCCATGTGCGAACTGCTGGCCGTCAGCCGCCAGGGTTACCACGCCTGGCAACTTCGCCGGCGGCGGCCGCCCTCGAGTTCCGAGGCGCGGCGGCAACGACTGATGCGACAAATCCGCCAGGCGCACGACGAGTCCGACGGCACCTACGGCAGCCCGCGGGTGCATGCCGAGCTGGCGGAGAGGAACGTGGCCTGCTGCGTGAACACGGTGGCCAAGCTGATGCGCCGCCAGGGTCTGCGGGCGAACACGCCCCGTCGCTTCGTGCCGCCGACGACCGATTCCAATCACGAGCATCCGGTGTTTGAAAACCGGCTGGATCGGGACTTCTCGGCCGAGTCACCCAACCGCAAGTGGGTCTGCGACATCACCTGCGTGTCCACCGGGGAGGGCTTTTTGTACCTGGCGGCGGTGATGGACCTGTACAGCCGGAAGATCGTGGGCTGGGCGATGGCCGATCACCTGCGAGCCGAACTGTGCCTCGACGCCTTGACCATGGCCATCCGGAGTCGAACGCCGGGACCGGGCCTGCTGCACCACAGCGACCGGGGCGTGCAGTACGCCTGCGAGGAATATCAGAAGCGGTTGAAGCTGATGGATATCGACTGTTCGATGAGTCGCGTGGGCGACTGTTACGACAACGCGGCGATGGAGAGCTTCTGGGGCACGCTGAAAACCGAGCACGTGTACCGGCGAAAGTTCGCCAGTCGAGAGGAGGCGAGGCGTTCAATATTTTTATGGATCGAGGGATGGTACAATCGCCGACGGCGTCATTCGGCGTTGGGCCATCGGAGCCCCGAGCAGTTCGAGGCCAGCCTCAACTGACGCAATAATGACACGCCCACCGTTCGTGGGGAAGGTCAGAGAGCTTCGACTTTGGCTTTGGCCGGGGGTGGACAAGAGCAAGATCGAACTGCTGGCGACCTGCGAGTTTGCCCGGCGGAAAGAGACGGTGCTGCTGTTGGGTCCGGCGGGGGTGGGCAAGACGCACCTGGCGGCGGGGTTGGGATCGAGGCTGCTGGCCAGCGGCTATCCGGTGTGGTTCGTCCTGGCCGATCAACTCATTGAGATGATGCGTCGGGACGAGGCTCAGCAGCGGCGCATGGGCCTGCGGAAGTACATGACCTGCCGGGTGCTGATCATCGACGAGTTGGGGTTCCAGGCCCTGGAGCGGGCGGATGCCAACCGTTTGTTCCGGCTGATCAACCACCGCTACCACGTGGTGCAGATCGACGGCCACAGCTACCGCCTGCGGCATCTGGACCAGCGGCTGATGGCGGCCGGGAAGGAGGGCGTGTAGGGACGTTGCGACAGGCCGTGGGGGCAAGGGGCGAAGGCGCAGCCGTAGCCCCTTGCCCCCACGGCCTGTCGCATGGAAATAGTGCGCGAAAGTAGGTGTCAGCTCAACTGCGCGAATCTGGGTGTCACTTGACAGCTGTACTCAATTCTCTCGCTCTCCACGGTTTTGTGGGAAAGCAGATCGTCGAGATTGATGGGCAAATGGCTGACGGCCATAGCGGTGTTCCGTAAAGACATTCTCTTTCGGCTAAGGGGTTGGGTCAGGGCAAACGCAAATGGTCCATGCGGGGGATCGCCCTGAAATAGCCGATCTTGTCGCAAACCCCGCACGGTGCGCACCGGCAGGAGCGAGCTTTCTTCCAGGTTGCGAATTGACGCAACCGACCAGTTAACGCAGAACTCCGCGCCAAGAGGTCGCGGGGTTCTTTCATTTCCGCCACAATCGCAAGGGTTTACGCCAAGCCATGCGAACGTGCTGAGGGCGATGGGAACCGTGGTGCGAGCGCCTCTTGCCCGGCGGGGGGCGGTTCCGGGGCAAGAACTCTCTAACTCTCTGGCGCCAATCCCGACTCGTTGCGTGCTTCCCCTTCACACCGGCGACGGTATTCGCGGGGGCTGATTCCGTTGCGGCGGTGAAACCGCTGCGAAAAATAAAACGGGTCGTTAAAACCGACTTCGGCGGCGATCTGCTTGATGCTGATGCTGGGGATTTGCAGCAGCCGGGTCGCCCGGTCAAGCCGTTGGGCTTCCACGTACTGTTGCGGCGTCATGCCGACCTGCGCGCGGAACAGGCACGATAGCCGGGAGATGGACAGATGGCTCACCCGGGCCAGCCGCGCCAGCGTCAACGGTTCACTCAGGTTGCGGCGGATGCATTCCATCGTCGCCTGAATGCGCGGGTCCAGTCCGGAGGCGGCGGCCCGGGGGTTGATCGTGTCGCACCAGAGTAAAAGCCCCTCCAACGCATGCACGGCCAACCATTCGTGCCGGGCCATCGCCCCGCTGGCCAGATGATTGACCTGCTTGAAGTAATCCAGGATTCGCTGGCGGATGCTTTGATTGGTCGGATGCAGGCTCATCAGACCGGGCGCAACCCGCGGCCAATCCAACAGCGGAAGCCAGGTTGGCAGCGGATGAAAGTGCGCCCAGAGCAAGTCCCATCGACCCAGGGCGGGATCGATCCCGTAGTCGTGTGCGGTGGCCGGGCCGATCAGCATCAGATCGCCGGGCCTGGAAACCCGCGACACCTGCGCGTGACGGAACAACCCTCGGCCGCCAAGGGTATAGATCAACAGCCAGTCCTGCGTGCCCCGCAGCCGGCGAATGCGATAGGCCTCGCGCATCCGGTAATGGCCCGTCAGGACATTCGGGTATTTCTGGGAGTAGATGAACCACGGATTGTGTGGATCGTGCATGCAGGAAGATATTACAGGTTTTCCGGGAAGAATTACATGGCCCATTTTGTGGTTCCGGGTATATCTCATGAAAATACATGTCCTGAAAACGCCTTGCAGGAGAAGACGATCATGACGTCACGGGAGCGGTTGGATGCGGCCCTGAATCATCGGGCGGCGGATCGGTTGTGCGTCGATTTTGGCGCGGGCGGGCAGACCGGCATGGGGGCCGGGGCCGTCCATCGGCTGCGGCGGGAGGTGGTGGGCAACCCCGCGGCTTTCCGGGTGAAAATCACCGAACCGTACCAGATGCTGGGCGAAGTGGATGAACCGATGCGCCAGGCGTTGAAGCTGGACGTGGTGGGCGTGCATCCGCGTTGCACGATGTTCGGTTTTCCCAACGAGGACTGGAAGCCCTTCACGATGCACGACGGCACCCCAGTCTGGGTGCCGGGGCAGTTCAATTACACGACCAACGACGCCGGCGACATCCTGATGCATCCCCAGGGCGACACCAGCGTCCCGCCGTGCGCGTCGATGCCCAGGGGCGGCTATTTCTTTGACGCCCTCAATCGCCAGCGGCCGCTGGACGAGGACAACCTGAACGCCGCCGACAACTGCGAAGAATTCGGCCTGCTTAGCGACGCGGACGTGCGCCATTACGTCGAGAATGTTTCGTATTACCACAAGAACACGTCCTACGGCATCTACATGACGCTGCCGGGGACGGCGTTCGGCGACATCGCGCTGGTGCCGGCGACGTGGATGAAAAACCCCAAGGGCATCCGCGACGTGGAAGAGTGGTACATCTCCACGGCGATGCGCAAGGACCACATCCTGACGATTTTCGAAAAGCAGTGCGAATACGCCCTGAAGAACATCGAAACCCTCGCCCAGGCCGTCGGGGACATGGTGCAGGTGGTCTTCGTCAGCGGGACCGACTTCGGAACCCAGCGCGGGCCGTTCTGTTCCGTGGAAACCTATCGCGAACTGTACAAACCCTTCCACAAGGCCGTGAACGCCCAAATCCACAAGCTGACCAAGTGGAAGACGTTCATCCACAGTTGTGGCGGCATTTTCCCCCTCATTCCCGAACTGATCGAAGCGGGGTTTGACGTGCTGAACCCCGTTCAATGCTCCGCCGACGGGATGGAAGCGAAACGCCTGAAAAACGAATTCGGCAAGCAGGTGGTCTTCTGGGGCGGCGGCGTGGACACGCAAAAGACCCTGCCGTTCGGCCGGCCCGAGGAGGTCTACCGCGAAGTGCGGCAGCGGATCGACATCTTCGCCCCCGGCGGCGGGTTCGTCTTCAACAGCATTCACAACGTGCAAAGCAACGTGCCGGTGGAGAATCTGCTGGCGATGTTCCGGGCCGTCAATGACGGCCGGTGACTCGGGCAGTTGCGTTCGGATGAGCAGCCGTATTTTACAGGAGATGGCGCATGTACACCGGGACTGTGGAGACTCGCGCGGGCGGAAAGACTGAATACAACATGGGGTATGTCTGGCTGATCTGCCTGGTGGCGGCGATGGGGGGGCTGCTGTTCGGTTACGACTGGGTGGTGATCGGCGGGGCCAAACCGTTCTTTGAAAAATACTTCCAGCTCAACAGGGCCGAACTGGTGGGCTGGGCCAACAGTTGTGCCCTGCTGGGCTGCCTGCTCGGCTCGATCATTTCCGGCGGGCTAAGCGATCGCTTCGGCCGAAAGAAACTGCTGATTATCTCCGCGCTGTTGTTTGCCGGTTCCTCGGTCCTCACGGGCTGGGCTTACACCTTCACCTTGTTCGTGACTTGGCGCATCCTGGGCGGCGTGGCGATCGGAATGGCGTCCAACCTGTCCCCGATGTACATCGCCGAAGTCTCGCCCGCTCCCTGGCGCGGGCGGCTGGTGTCATTGAACCAGTTGACGATCGTCCTCGGCATCGTCGCCGCGCAGGTCGCCAACTGGCAGATTGCCGAAAAAGTGCCGGCGGATGCGACAGCCGAAATGATCCGCCAATCCTGGAACGGGCAATACGCCTGGCGATGGATGTTTACCGCGGTGGCGATTCCGTCCCTGGTCTTCCTGGTCAGCTCGCTGATCGTTCCCGAAAGTCCCCGCTGGCTGGTGAAAAACGGACGCGCCGACTGGCGCGGCGTATCCTGGCCCGCATCGGCGGCGATGCCCACGCCGACGCGGAACTCCGCGACATCCAGGCCACCATCGACGCCCAGGGAGTGCAGCAGGTCCGCTTCTCGGACCTGCTGGCGCCGCGGATGCGGAAGATCCTCGGCATCGGCATTTTTCTGGCCGTCCTGCAGCAGTGGAGCGGCATCAACGTCATCTTCAACTACGCCGAAGAGATTTACCGCAGCGCCGGGTACGGCGTGAACGACATCCTGTTCAACATCGTGATCACCGGCGCCATCAACCTGGTGTTCACGCTCGTGGCGATGGGCACGGTGGACAAGTTCGGCCGGCGCGGGCTGATGCTCGCCGGGTGCCTGCTGATTGGCCTGTCGCACCTGCTGCTGGCGGTGGCGTATGCCCACGGGCTGAAGGGGCCGTTCGTGCTCGGCTTCACGCTCAGCGCCATCGGGTTTTACGGCATGTCGCTGGCCCCGATCACTTGGGTTCTGATCTCCGAAATCTTTCCGAACCGCATCCGCGGTGCCGCGATTTCCATTGCCGTTTCCGCGCTGTGGGTCGCGTGTTTCATCCTGACCTTCGCCTTCCCCGTGCTGAACAGGAAGATCGGCACCGCCGCGACGTTCTGGGTCTTTACGGGCGTCTGCCTGGTCGGCTTCCTGTTCATCTGGCGGCTGGTGCCGGAAACCAGGGGCAAGAGCCTGGAGCAAATTGAAAAGGAACTGGCGGATTGATTGACATGCCCGAAGCCGATTGCCCCCCCCCGAAAACCTCATCCGGGCAAGAACACGAGAATCGGCGTTTCTGTGCAGGTCATACGGATCAGGGTTGAAGTGCGCGCTCCATCCATGAACAGCGGCAGAGGCTCTTGAGGGTCGGCTCATCGAGTTGGCTGTAGGCTTGGTCGGTCTTGCGGAGCAGATCGGCGTAGTCCTCGAAGACCTGGTTGGACAGCCTGTGGCTGCGCAGGTACTGCCAGATCCGTTCCGCAGGGTTCAGTTCCGGCGAGTACGGCGGAAGCGGCATCAGGGTCAGGTTGGGCGGAACCTGCAAGGCCTTGGCCACGTGCCAGCCGGCATTGTCCAGCACCAAGACCCCATGCTCCTGCGGCCCCAGCATACCGCCGAGCCCGGTCAGGAACCGGTTCATCAGATCGGTATTCACCGTGGGCGTGAGCATCGGCCGACCCATTCGTCCACGAAGCGGGGCGAGCGGCCGATCTGCCGGGCGATCTCCTCGCCTTGGCGGTTTTGCGTCGCCGGCAGCACGGCGCGATACCGGTCCCGCTGCAAGGCGTTGGGTTCCCGGCGGACGCGTTGCTCCTGCGTCTGCAAGTCGGTGGGTTCCTTGAGTGTCACAAGCATGGCAAGCCTCCTGGCTTGCCATAGTCTGCCATAAACCCGCCCCGGGCGCTACCGAACAAGCGCCGAACCGCTCGCGGGTTTCAATCCTGATCCGTATTAGTCTGCCGGCCAAGGTGGGGGTCTTGTGTATTACCTTGTGTTTTGTATCCCGCAGAGGTAGAGCGAGCGGAGCCTTCGTCCGACGATTTTCCCCCGCCATTTCGATTCATAGTGATGAATTTGGCAATAAAAAACCCTCATCAGGTGATGAGGGTTTAATGCGCCATGTAGGACTTGAATCTATTGGAAACGGGGGAATTCCCGAAGAAAAACCGCAAAACACGGACGCGGGCGCAGTGAAAGGCGCAGTAGCCCTATCCCCGCCGATGCCTGCCGATGCCGATTTGCAAGCCGTGGTGGATGCCTGGCCCAGCTTGCCCGCGCCCATCCGGGCGGCAATGCTGGCGATGGTGAAGGCCGGGAAATGATCCACGGGTAAATGGAAGATTGGTATATCCTTGCTGGTAAAGGTGTCGGAATTGCAATACAGTAGGAAATACAACAATCACAAGAGGCATGTTGTGGTGATGTTCAAGCCGTGTTCCCGCTAACGAAAGGGTGCTGATTTTATGAAAGCCAAACGGTTCATTACGCTGGGTGTGCTGCTGGTTCTGGCCGGGCTGGGGGCGGCGGCGTACTGGTACTGGTCGCCGGTGGAGAAGCGGGAAAAAAGAATTGTGAGTGATGTGTATTTGGAGTCCGAAGGCAGTTTCTATCACCTTGAACCACACGGGGGCAAAAAACTTTACCGACGGGAATACGGCGACTATTTAGAAAATCGGCGATTTCCCTGCCCGGTATGCTGCTTCGATCACGTCCGAACCGTGCCGGTCGAATACCGCGATTACGGCCTGTGGACGGCCGGGGCTGGACTGGCCAGCATACTAGGCGGGTCAGCGAGAAAGCTGTACCGGATATTTTGGGCATGAGATGCAGGTGAACATGGAAAGCAAGCTATGAAATGGACGTGGGCGGTTCTGGCATTCATGGCGGTGTTGGTGCTGGGGGCTGCTATTTGGCGATTCAGACATGGGTGAGGCATTGCTGTTCATCCCGGTGGCGGCAATCGGATCGGCGTATTTCGTCTATCATCATGGGTTCGGCTCTAAAGAAAATTAGCCTGTTCAGCAGGGGAAATGGCATCGCGGGAAGGCCGCCGGGCGATTGTGGATAACCTGCGGAATGCTGGTGCGGTCGATTTGGAGGTTGGCGGGCGAGGCGAGATAATCAAACATCGGGAAGGCCGGTTGATCCCCGGCCAAGTGTTCGCCCCCGCCGATCCATTGCACCCTTTGGACGGCGGGGGCGGGCAACCCGAAAAGGGCAAGGGTGCTATGAAAACCAATTCGACAAAGAGAACGATACGGCCCAGCAAGTTGACGCTGGAAGATGTTTACCGAGCTTGCCAAGAATTTTTGCCGACATGCCGAGAAATAATGCGTATTGTCATACGGGTTGAAGGTCAGAATATCCGCAAACGATACCCTCCATTCTTTACTGATTCACCTTTTACTCCCTTGCAAGAGTTGTACGGACAATTGTTGTGGACAGGCTCCATTATACTAAGGGCGATTTATGACCTTGGGTTGTGGCAGATGGGGATGGATTGTGATAGACCGCTGCCCAAAAGTGAGGATATTCGCAAGGCAGATTCCGCACACAACAAAGATGAACTACGTCGGTACATGAAACAAATTTGTGACCGATGGAATTCATTTTCTATTGGCGTGGGAATATCGGATATAGTTCAGGATTGTGGAATACCGCTGGCTGAGATGTTTTATCATCACCCATTAGCTAACAATAAAAGGCTGATGAATCTACTTTATGTTCGTGTAAGCATGGACATCGAAACAGTGCAAGCATGTATTGCTGAACACCGCGGCGGGTATTCAAAGGGTGCGGCTGGAACAATTATAAATGTGCAATCCAAACGGCTTTTAGACCCAATGGATTTAGAGGAAAAAGCAAAAGAATACCTTGCCGCTGCAACCGATGCCGGGCAGAGGGTAGGAGTGCGTGAGCTAGCAAAACGTCTTGAATGCGGCAAAACACGGGCGGGAGAGTTGCGTGCATGGGAGGCATACGCGAAAGCCAGAAAAAGGCATTGCAAGCCCAGGGAAATATCTGGGGTGGACATAAGCCGATACCCCGATGACGTGGATATTCATACGCCTGCCAAACGAACCGCTGCCAAGAGCGTAAGGGTAAGGGGTGAGCGGATGGAATAGTATTTGTCCGCAACATTTGTCCGCATTTGTCCGCTAATTTTTCGGCTACTTTCGCCCGGAAACACCGGGCGATTTTCATTTGTCCGGGGACAACGCGCCTTAGGGGGTACCGCTGAGTTGCGGACAGAAAGGCGCAATATGAACGACGGACAAAAGGCAATCACGCCCGGCATCATCGCCCAGGAGTTAGGCGAGCCGTTGCACCGGGTGCTGCATGTTCTGGGAAGCAGACCCCATATCAAACCAATGGCGAAGGCGGGGAACATCCGGCTATATCGGCGGGATGCTTTCGCCCAAGTACGCCATGAGTTAAACGCTATCGACGCCCGGCGGCTGGGGGTGTGCCATGCCTGAGAATCAAACGATCCCCGCGCTGCTGACAAAGGCGCTAATCCGACAACATTTCATCCCGGCTGGCGCGAGGACGCTGGATCGGTGGATTTCATCTGGCACGTTCCCACGGCCGGACATTTCGCTTGGCGGCAAAGTGCGCTATTGGCGGCGGGCGACTGTGGAGCAATGGATTACTGCCCAGGGGGGCGGGCAATGAGGCGAATGTTCAATCGGATCTGGCTGGCAATCGTGGCGATGTCGCAATGGTTGCCCAAGTGAATAAAAAACCCGGCGGGCAAAGCCGGGGATTAAATAAGGAATATCCAAGATGGAATCATACCATACCAAAGGGCAATGGCAACGGGTGAGCAAGGCGAACCCCTGCCCGGTGTGCGGCAAGCCGGACGCCTGCAAGGTGAGCGGTGACGGCGCGGTGGTAATGTGCCTGCGCATCAGGCAAGGCGCGTTCAAGGAAAGCAAAGGCTGGCACTTCCACCGGATCGGCGAGCAAGCCCACCGGCAAGCCCCAGGATCGACGCATTATGTCGGGAAGGCCCACCGGACCTATCCCAGCGCCGAAGCCGCAATGGAGGCGGCAGGGGCAAGCGTGGACGGCGGCAAGCTGTCGAAGGTGTACGCCTATCACAACCGAGACGGGCAAGAGGTTATGCGGGTGGGGCGCTTTGACCTGGCGGACGGCAATAAGCAATTCCGGCCGGTGAGCTTGGCGAACGCGGGCTGGCGAATCGGAGACCCTAAAGGGAAGTTGCCGTTGTATCGGCTGGATGAACTGCCGGCGGATGGAACTGTATTTGTGTGCGAAGGGGAAAAGGCGACGGATGCCGCAAGAGGGATCGGGCTGGCGGCGACTACATCGGCGCATGGATCATCGGCGGCGGATCGGACGGACTGGACGCCCCTGGCCGGCCGGGCGGTGGTGATTCTGCCGGATAACGATGAGCCGGGGCGAAAGTATGCCCAGGCCGTGGCGCGGATTTTGGCGGAGCTACATGAGCCGGCGCGAATCAGAATCGTGGAATTGCCCGGACTGCCGCAAGCGGGCGACGCGGTGGAGTACATCGCCGCCCGACCCGGCCAAGCCCCTGAGATGATCCGCGCCGAAGTGGAAGCCCTGGCCGCGCAGACCCAGGAGCAAGCCACCGATGACCTGATCGGCGGGCCGGTGCTGTTGTGCATGGCGGACGTGGAGGCGAAGGCGATTTCATGGCTATGGCCGGGCCGGGTGGCGCTGGGGCGGATTACCTTACTGGTGGGCAAGCCCGGCGAAGGAAAGAGCTTTTTGACAACGGATATGACGGCGCGGGTGACAACGGGAACGCCCTGGCCGGATGGGTGCGACTGCCCACCGGGATCGGTGATTCTGGTATCTGCCGAAGATGACCCTGGCGACACAATCCGCCCCCGGCTGGATGCCCACCGGGCCGACTGCCGCAAGGTGCATCTTCTATCGGCGGTGCGCTGGTTTGACGAAAAGGCCAAGCCGCAAGAGCGCATGTTTACGCTGGCGGACCTGCCCGCGATGGAATCGGCATTGAAGGCATATCCCGACTGCCGGTTAATCGTCATTGATCCCATCGGGAGTTTCCTTGGCGGTGCTACCGACGCCCACCGGGACAACGAGGTAAGGGCGGTGCTTGCCCCCGTGGCCCGGCTGGCGGAAAAGTACGGCGCGGCGGTGCTGGTGGTGGCGCACCGGCGCAAGGGTGGGGGAAACAGTGCCGACGAAACGGCGCTCGGTAGCAGAGCCTTCACGGGTATTGCCCGCGCTGTGTGGCATTTAAGCCGGGACACTGAGAACAAGGCCCGGCGGTTGCTGTTGCCCGGCAAGAACAATATCGCCCCCGAAGGCGACGGGCTGGCGTTCACAATCCAAGGCGAGCCGGCGGCGATTGTTTGGGAGCGGGAGCCGGTGACGATGAGCGCCGATGACGCCTTGGCCCAGGAGAACGGGAACGGCGGCGGGGACGGCGGCAGGCCCGGACCTGAGCCGGAAGCCCTGAATGCCGCAAAGGAATGGCTTGGGAAGTTGCTGGCGGATGGTGAAGTTGAAGCCGCCAAGGTGAAGGCGGAAACTACGGCCGCCGGGCTGGCGTGGCGGACGGTTCAGCGGGCGGCGGACGCCCTTGGGGTAATCCGGGAGAAAAATGCCTTCAATGCCGGCTGGCAATGGCGATTCCCCAAGCCGGGCGGTGAAGATGCCAACCGAAGATGCCAAGCCCCACAAGAGCAAGAGAACTTGGCATCTTGGCATCTTGGGCAAAACCAAGGTGAAAGCGGCGAATCCGTGTGCCAAGATACCGAAGATGCCAAGCCTTCCAACCTTGGCGTCTTGGGCGGTGAAGGTGACGGCAGAGAGCGGGGTGAGTTATGACGGCCCGGAAGCTGTTGGCGGACCTGCGCCGGGCCGGGGTGGTGCTGAGTGCCAACGGGGACCGGCTGGCGTTCGATGCCCCCGCCGGGGTGGTGACGCCCCAACTGCGGGAGTGGATCAAAGCCCGCAAGGGCGAACTGCTGGCGGTGCTGAATGGTGACTATCCCCGCGCGGCCCTGGCCCTGCTGCTGTCTATCCCCGATCCAGAGCGGCGGGAAGCCCTGGCCGAAGCGCTCGATGAGCGGGTGGGCATTTGCCAGCATGACGGCGGCATGGGCCGGGGCGAAGGCGAGCGGCAAGCCTATATCGAACTGGCGCGGGCGGTGGAAGGCAATATCTGTAGGTACTCCCTCAAGGTGAAACAAACAGGACCACAACGGGAACTGTTGGAAGGTGAGACTGACTTTCTTTCCGGCTGACTTTTGCATTTATGCGGTGAAATGCGGGCGAGAGTAGTCCATCTAAATGGGCTTAAATGGACTTTCCGACAACCTTTTTTGCTTTTATGCAGGGAAATGCGGCGAGAGTAACCCGTCTTAACGGGTGTAAACGGGCTTTCCGGCAACTTTTTAGCCTTTTATGCCTGATAATGCCAAAGGCGATTGACCGTGGAAATGGATGTTAAACGGACAAATTCGGTTGAAGAACCGCATTGACGGAATTAGCGTACATAGCTATATTAGCTTTGGTTCTTCAATGGAGCATTCTATGCACATGGCGATAAAGGATTTTCGGGACGATATGGCCGATCCGATCAACCGGGCGGCCTACGGCGGCGAGCGTGTCATTCTCACCCGGCGGGGCGAAGGCATTGCCGCGCTTATCAGCATGGATGACCTGGCCTTGTTGGAGGAACTTGAGAACCAGGCCGATCTTAAGGCCGCAATCCAGGCCCGCAAGGAACCCGGCGGTATTCCGCTGGAACGGATCAAGGCCCGGCTTGCTCACAGGTGATCGGCCATGCCCGCACGCCCCTACAAAGTATTCTTCAAGCCATCGGCGGACAAGGCATTGCAAAAGCTGCCGCTTGACGTGCAACGCCGAATCGTGGCGGTGGTGGACGCATTGGCGATTGAACCGCGCCCGCATGGCGTGGTGAAGTTGGCCGGGGATGAGAACCTTTGGCGGGTGCGGGTGGGCGAATACCGCATCGTGTACGAAATCCATGACGGGCAGTTGATTGTGCTGGTGTTGCGAGTAGCGCACCGGCGGGAAGTTTACAGGTGACGTATGGCGAGCGTGTTCAAACGCGGCCGATGGGTGGACGCCCAGGGGCGGAAATGTCCGAAGGGGACACCGG
The DNA here is from genome assembly GCA_963841305.1 of uncultured Phycisphaerales bacterium. Lineage (GTDB taxonomy): Bacteria > Planctomycetota > Phycisphaerae > Tepidisphaerales > Tepidisphaeraceae > CAWJBR01. The sequence goes on from CAWJBR010000004.1 coordinate 71,728, forward strand.
GGGCGACGTGGCAGGAGTCCCGGTTCTGGACGGTTCAAGTGTTCATCGACGGCAAGCCCAAGCTGGTGAAGGGGTACACCGACCGAACCGCGAGCCTGCAACTGGGGGCGAAGTTGGAGCGGGCGAAGGCGCGGGGCGAGCAAGGCATGGTGGATGTTTACAAACCCTATCGCAATCGCCCCTTGGCCGATCATGTAAAAGATTACGTTGCCGAACTGCGGACGGTGGGGCGGGATGAGAAGTACGTTTACACCGTGGAAAAGCGGCTGGCGAAGCTGTTGAAGCTGTGCGGCTGGGCATTGCTGGGGGACATTGCCGCCGATTCATTTTGCGAATGGCGGGAAAACCCCATCAGGCAACGCATGGTGGCATCCGAAGATAAGCGGATCGGCCCGCGAACCATGAATCAGTACCTTGAAGCGGCGAGGGCATTCTGCCGGTGGTGTGTCAGGCGCAAGCGGATAGCGACAAACCCATTGACCGAAGTGGGCAAGGTGGATGAGACGGGCGACGTGCGGCGGGAACGGCGGGCATTGACGGCGGATGAACTGGCCCGGCTGTTGGCGGTGGTGCCGGATCATTACCGGCTTGGCTATCAAATGCTCATGGCGACGGGGCTGAGGCGGGGCGAACTGCTGGCGCTGCGATGGGGTGACGTGAAGCTGAATGCGCCCTATCCGTTCATCCAACTGCGGGCGGCGAACACAAAGAGCAAGCGGGCGGATGCCCTGCCCTTGCGGATGGACCTGGCGGACTTGTTGCGGCAGGCGAAGGGGGATGCCGATGACGTGGATACGGTGGTGAGGGGATTGCCGCCGATCCCGACGCATAGGAAGTATCTGGCGGCGGCGGGCATCCCGTGGACGGATGACGCTGGCCGGCGGGCGGACCTTCACGCCCTACGGCATTCATACGGGACGCTATTGAGCAAGGGCGGAGTAAGCCCGCGTGAGGCCATGAGCCTGATGAGGCATACCGACTTGCGGCTAACCATGAAGGTGTACACCGATCCCCGCGTATTCGACTTGGCCGGGGCGGTGGAGAAACTACCGATCAACTTGGCGAAGCCCGACAACGCCCAAGCGGCGAAGGCGACGGGGACGGATGGAAAACCTATAGGCGCAAGTGAAAACCTACATGGTGCCGGGCGTGCCGACGAAAGCATTGGGCGCAGTGAAAGGCGCAGTAGTCCATTGGCTGAATTAGGGGTATGTTCGGCAGGAATCGGCAGACAAGGGGGGAAGGGTACTGTTGGCGTAAGCCCTGAAATTGGCGGGAATTGGCAACAAAAAACCCTCACCGGCATAGGTGAGGGCGAAGTGCGCCATGTAGGACTTGAACCTACAACCCGTTGATTAAGAGTCAACTGCTCTGCCAATTGAGCTAATGGCGCCCGTTCAAGGAAGAGAGAATGTATCGATCCTATGGAGAATGTCAAGGGTGCGAATGGAACCCTGGACGAGCCGGTGATCGGCCGCTACTCGCGGGGTCGAATGGGGTTAGAGGGCGGGTTGGGGGGTGGTGGGATTCTCCTGTTGGGTACGGGGTTTGGACGGCCGCTCGCTGATGTATTTGAGGCGGGCGGATAGAGAATCGAAGTCGAACCAGGCTATCTGGAAAGCCTGCGAGAAACTATCGTTGATCTCGCTGTTGATGCGGGTTTCCAGGAAAGTCTTGCTGTCTTTATCCCAGTCGGGACGGATGCCGTCGATCTGGGCAACCAGAACCTTGCCTTCGCGTTGCAATTCGATCAGGCCGGTTGGATGCGGATTGGCCGACCGACCGGCTTCGGCGAGAAGCTGGAACGCCTGGGAAATAAAGGCTGCGTTGGCGGGGCCGTTGACGAGGTAGTTATCGATTTCGGCGCCCGGCCGGTTGGGGATAAACCCGGTGGTGATGACCTTCTTGCCGGCCTTGGCGGCAGCGGTTTCCAAAGTGGTGTTCTGGAGCGAATTCAGGAAGTTGTCGGCCCGCTCGCGAACCTTGGCGAATGTGGAAGCGACGGTGAGGTCTTGCTTGACCCGGTTCAGGACGGCGTTTTTGTCGGTAGGGCTGTGAGCCGGGTCCATGGCGGTGAGGCGGAAGACGTAGATGTTGTTGGCATCGTCGCGAAGCACTTGCGACGGCTTGAAGAGATTGAGTACGTTGGAGTTGTCCTGCTGACTGGCAGGAACGAATGCCTGGCCCATGACACTGACGTAGGTTGAGAAATCAACGCCGCCAAGCTCGGCGGACCTGGATCGGCCGATGCCGCTTTCATTGGCGAGTTCTTTGGCCGTGCGGAGCGAGTCCTGAAGCGAAACGACCTTGGGAAGCACGCCGAATTGCTTTTGGATCATTAGCGCCAGCCTGGGCAGGTAATCGACGCTGACGTAGGGTACGCCTTGGGATGAGATGCGGGCAATGGATTCGGGTTGGGCGGAAGCCTTGGCCGTCAGATCGCGGTAATGGGTTGTCCAGTCGGCGTTGAGGGTGGTGACGATGGCGTTGCGAATGGCGTCCATCCGCCGCTGAACTTCGGGATTTAGAATCCTGGTTTTGATCTCGTCACGGACTTGTTCGAAGGGTTTGTAGCCCGCCTTGACGGACGATTTGACGGCGGCCTCGGGAAGCGAGTTGAGGGAGAGCGGCGAGGTTGTGGGGGCCGGCTGCGTGGCGGCGAAGGATTCCTTGTTTTTCAGGTAATAACGATATTCTTCAACCTCCCAGTCGTGGTCGGTCCTGCTTTGCTCGATCTGCCTGAGAATCTGGGCGTAGGGCACGCCGATGTATTGCAACTTGACTTGATTGGGGTAACGGTAGCCAAAGCCAAAGGGGTTGGCGGTGCTGCCGGGATCTTCGTCGCGATAGACGAGGAATTGCTCGTCGATCTGCTGGGTGGTGGGTGCTTCGGCAGCGGTGGAGTTATCTGAGGCGAACTCCACGAGCTTGAGGCGGATTTGCTGGAACTGGTTGGCCAGGGCTTGATCGCGGTAGGGCGAGCTGATCTTGATGACGCTGGCGGCCTGGTTGTAAGCGGCCTGGACGAGGAGGAAGTTTCGGACGGCCTGTTCGACCCGAGGCTGGAGATCCTCGTCGTTCATGAGGCCTTTGTTGTACTGTTCGATGGTCAGCAGAGTGGAGTTGAGGCGTTCGGGGCTGACGGTTGCGCCCATTCGCTGGGCTTCCTTCTGGAGCAGAAGGTACATATCGGGATGGCGTTCGATGTTGCCATAGGCGATGCTACCGGTGTTGCCGGTGGCGGGGTCGGAGACGATGGGGCTGAGGCCATAGACGAAGGGGACGAGGCCGGGACGGGAGAGTCCGGGAACGCCGCTGGGGATCATCTGGGGGAATTGAATCCGCTTGAGCAGATCCCATTCGCTCTTGGACTGGGCGAGTTCCCGGCCATAGATTTTGATTTTTCCACCGCTGCCGTTGCTGATGGTTCCTTCGACGCTGTCGCCGCCTCGGGGGTTCTTGGTGACGGAAGGGAGAATGAAAACGATCATGAGGAAGACGGAAAAGACGGCCAACATCTTCTTCTGGTTCTTGCGGATGTACTTTAACATGAAAATCCTTGCAATCGGTTGACGGTTATCGGTTGTCAGTGGTTAACGGAAACTCACGTTTACTGTTGTTTTGATTTCAGGCGATCGGCGTTCTCGCGGGCCTTGTCGCCGTCGGGCTGACCTTTGAATTCATCGGCGGTCTGCTCGTACAGGAGCAAGGCGGCCTTGGGATCGTTCAATTTTTCGCAGATGGCGGCGGTTTTCAAGAGGGCTTCGGCAACATGAGGTTTGCCCTCGACGGTCTTGAAGTTAGCGACAATCCGCATGTAGGTCAAAGCGGCGTCCTTCAGTGCGGTGGGATCTTTCTTGTCGGCGGCTAAAGCATCCTGTGCCGTGGCCAGGCAGTAGAGGGCTTCGACCTGGGTTTCGGGTTCGGTGAAAAGGGTGCGGCTGCCATCGATGTCGGCGATAGCCTGAGCGTACTGCTTGTTGGCGATGGCTGTACGGGCCTTGCTAAGCTTCAGGCCGGCCAAGGCGCGGAGGGTTGCAGGGTTGTTGGCGGAAGCGGGGTCGAGCTTGATGAGCTGCTCGGCCACGATGCCGGCGGCGTCAAAGTCGTCGCGTGCCCGCTGGATGTCCAGTTGGAGGACCAGCAGAACCTGCTTCTGTGCATCATTGAGCCTGGTCGTCAGGGCTTTGCTGATTGCGCCGGCGGCCAACGCCAGAGCGGGAGATTTGGAATCGGGCAAGGTGGGTTTGATATCTTTGACCAGGGCGGGGTCTTTGGAGACCAGGGTGATATAGCCGGTGACGAAAGCATCAAAGCGCCCGCTCTTGTTGGCGGCCTCGACAAGACGGATGCCGCACCAATCCTTAACCCACGGGCGGGCGGTGGCGCGAATTGCAAGCTGGTAGCCGTCGGTGGCCTTGTCCCAAGTTTTGGATTCGTAAGCATCTTCGGCCGACGTCAGGGCGGGCTCGTCGTCAAGGGCGATCTTCACGATGGAGGCAAAGGGCTTGGAATTTTCCCGGCCGGCCGATTCGTAGAAGATGCCGCCATCATGGACTCGGAGGATGTGGATATTGGCGATCTTGAAGGTGTTGGCTTCGGCGGATGATTTGACCCACAGGGTGTCAGCATAGGACGAGGCGGGCAGAAGGAGGGTGGTCAGTAAAGCCCAGAGGAGGGAATTCTGTCGTGCGATGTTGAGACGTTTTGCAAGCTGACTCATGACATCTTCCTTTTCAAATAACTCCAATGCAGGAGAGGGGAGTCGAACCCCTACACCTTTCGGTACAGGATCCTAAGTCCTGCGCGTCTGCCAGTTCCGCCACTCCTGCTTCAGGTTGGGATTAGGCGCAAGAAAGCCAACGCTGTCAATCGTCGCTTAGTTTAGCAAAGATCAGGGGGTTAGTCATTAGCTGTCGGTTCCGAAGAGAGGGATTGGCGGGAGGGGGAAAAAGGGCTTAGAATTGCGGGTGATTTTCCATTGTGGTGAAGGTGGGAAAGAGGTTTGGAACCGCCGATGGATGCGGATGGACGCAGATAAAGCTTTGATGAATCCCTCTTCCCGCGACATTCTTCCTCCCTCTCCCCGCGAGGGGAGAGGGTTGGGGTGAGGGGGGAGAGCTTTGGATGGAGTTGGCGAATGTACGCCAGTTGAATGCGTGGATCTCCCCCCTCACCCCGGCCCTCTCCCCTCCGGGGAGAGGGAGAAAGAGGTTGCGGGAGAGGTCGGCGTTTTACTGGCGGAAGGTTTTTCGGGTAAAGGAGAAATTGCATGGCTCGGCCGATCACGTTGTATACCGGTCAGTGGGCGGATTTGCCGTTTGATCGCATGTGTTACAAGGCGCGGGTGTTCGGCTATCAGGGGCTGGAGCTGGCCTGCTGGGGGGACCACTTCGACGTGGAGCGGGCGCTGAAGGACAAGGACTACTGCAAGCAGCGATGGGATATTCTGCGGGCGCACGGCCTGAAGTGTTTTGCGATTTCCAATCACATGGTCGGGCAGGCGGTGTGCGACAACATCGACGAACGGCACAAGGCGATTCTGCCCAAGGAGGTCTGGGGCGACGGCGACCCGGAGGGCGTGCGCAAGCGGGCGGCCAAACGCATGATCGAGACGGCCCGGGCCTGTCGCAAGCTGATGGACGCGGCCCCGGAAAAGAGCGGTCGGGCGGGCATCGTCAACGGGTTTACCGGGTCAAGCGTGTGGCATGCGGTGTATGCGTTTCCGCCGACGGACCAGAAATACTGGCAGAAGGGTTTTGACGATTTCGCCAAGCGGTGGACGCCGATCCTGAACGAATTTGAGAAGGTGAACGTCAACTTCGCGTTGGAGGTGCATCCGACGGAAATCGCCTTCGATATCGCCACCGCACAGCGGGCGATGGAGGCGGTGAAGCATCATAAGCGGTTCGGGTTTAACTATGATCCATCGCATCTGGGGTATCAGGGGGTGGATTACGTCAAGTTCATCCGGACGTTTGCGGGCCGGATTTTCCATGTGCATATGAAGGACGTCTGGTGGGGCCGGGGCGACGGGACGGTGGGGGTCTTTGGCGGCCACACGACGTTTGCCGACCCGCGTCGGTATTGGGATTTCCGGTCTCTGGGGCACGGCGACCTCAAGTTTGAAGACATCATCGTGGCGCTGAATGACATTGGATATGGAGGGCCGTTGTCGGTGGAGTGGGAAGATTCGCGCATGGACCGGGAACACGGGGCGGCCGAGGCGGCTGCGTTCGTGAAACGGCTGGATTTCAAACCGTCGAGCGTGGCGTTTGATGCCCACTTTGACCGGTGAGGGAAAGTAAAAAGAGCGCCAAGGACAAGATCAAGGTAGGACCGGTAGGTAGAAATTAATCTGCCTTTCCAAGTTCTCGCCTCTTAGCCTGCCTTGGCGCCCGTATCGTGCCTAGTGACAGGACGTTTTCGTCCGATACGGGTTCGCTGTAAAAAAAGAACGGGCGCAACGGGGGTTGCTTGGCGAGGGAATCTTCGGGCGAGCAAAATCCGCAAATATGCTGCGTTGCGTGAGGCGGTTGTGGGTGCTTGCCGGGAGGGCTTACAGGTTGCCGCCTCGGAGGAAGTATTCCATCAGCTCGTGGCCGTGCGTAATGTGCAAGTCGCTGGCCTGGGCGTTTTTTTCGCAGTAGGGGCCTTTGCGCAGGCTGCGGACGCGGGTGCCGGCCATGGCAAAGGGGACTGGGGCCGAGCCGTGTTTACGGGTGGCGACGTTGGTTGGATGGTCGGGCATGACCAGAATGCGCCACTCGGGGAACGCACTGAGCTTTTCCAGGACGGGGCCGACGACGTACTTGTCGATGTGTTCGATGGAGGCGACTTTGGTTTTGAAATCGGCCTGGTGGGAGGCTTCGTCGGGGGCTTCGACGTGGGAGAAGACCAGGTCGTAAGAGTCCAGGGCGTTGGCGGTGGCGAGGCCTTGTCCGGCATAGTTGGTATCGTGGAAGCTGGTCATGCCGGTGACGTTGAGAACGTTCCATCCGAGCAGGGAGGCCAATCCCCGCAGCAGATCGACGGCGGTGATCATGCAGCCGGTTTTGACGCCGAAACGCTCGGAAAACTTGGGCATGGCGGGAGCGTGTCCCTGGCCCCAAAGCCAGACCTGGCTGGCGGGGTTGAGGCCGGTTTGTTTGCGGACGGCGTTGATTTCGTGCTTGGCGAACAATTCCGACGAAGTTGCCATGATGGCGCGGAGCAGTTCGCTGCCTTTGCCCTTGGGCAGATATTTGGCGGCGATCTGTTCTGGAATGTCATGGGGAGGTGTGGTGGTGACGTCGAGGGGTTCGCTGCCGCGATAGACCATAAGATTGCGGTAGCTGACGCCGTAATGGAATTCAACGCCGGGGATGGAGAGGGCGGCGGCAAGCTCGTCGATGAGTTTCCGCGCTTCGGCATCGGTGATGCCGCCGGCAGAGTGATCTTTCATGACGCCATCGACGACGGTGACGAGGTTGCAACGGAAGACCCAGTCGGAAGGGGCAAGGGGAATCTGCTGGGCGGCGGCTTCGAGGGGAGCGCGACCGGTGTGGTAGACGGCCGGGTCGTATCCGAGCAGGCACATGGTGGCGATATCCGAGCCAGATTCGAATCCGGCAGGAACGGTCTGGACAAGCCCCTGGCGGCCTTCCAGGGCGATGCGGTCCATGTTGGGGGTGTTGGCAGCTTCGAGGGGCGTCTTGCCGTCGAGTTCCATGAGGGGTTCGTCGGCGGCACCGTCGGGAATGATGATGGCGTATTTCATAATGGTAAGTTCTGTTGGCTCGTCCGTGATTCAATGTCAACTGCCGGACTTGAGAATACCCGAAGCCGGGGGGCGGCGGAAGTGCGGCGGGGGGTGTAACGCTTGTGGAGGGGAGGCTTCTGTTCGACCCCGCCAGAGTTAAGAGACTCTTACGCCCCTGACGGGGCTGATTCTGTTTCGGTTATTCCTCCCCTCACGGCTGACGCCGTGGGCTAAAATCTGTCGTCCCTGACGGGGCTGGACAGGGGTCTAACCTCCATATGCGTTACACCTGCGGCGAGGTGATCGCCGCAAAACCGCGGCGCGTTTGTACCGGCTAAAAAGTATAGGCGCGTGGCGGGCCGAGCGTTGGTGCCGGAATGGCTTCTCTGTTTCGCTTCGACGCTGGAGGATTGCGGATGGGATTCCGTCAAATTGCCACCGTCTTTTTTGCGTCGAAAACCATCTGGTCAGGCGTTAGCGAACTCCTGCGGCTGGTCGATGATCCGGAGGCAAACGGTGGGGGCTTGGATGGTGGAGAGAGAATCGACTTCCTTGAGGGCGGCCTGAACGTCGCCTTCGTTGGCTCGGTGAGTGGTGATGACGACGGGGACGAGTTGGCCGGCGACGTTTTCGTGCTGACTGATGGCCGAGACGCTGATGGCGTGTTTACCGAGGATGGCGGTGACCTGGGCGAGAACGCCGGGTTCGTCCTTGGCCATCAGGCGGAGGTAGTAACGGGACTGAAGTTGGCGGAAGGGGAGGACATTGGCCGGGTCGGTGGTGTCGGGAAAGATGTTGAGCTGTTGGAAGGCCAGGGGGGTGACGCCGAGGGCGACGCCGATGACGTCGGCGACGACGGCGCTGGCGGTGGGCATGCGGCCCGCGCCGCGACCGTACCATAAGGCGTGGCCGAGGGCGTGGGCGTAAACGCTGATGGCGTTGAACGAACCGGAAACGTCGGCCAGAACGTCGTCCTTGTGGACGAGGGTGGGATGGACGCGAAGGGAAACGCTGTCGCCGGTCTGGCGTTCGGCGATGGCCAGGAGTTTGATGATGTACCCCAGTTCTTTGGCGAACTGGATGTCCACGGCCTGGAGGTTATCAATGCCTTCGACGTGGATGTCGGATTCGGCAACCCGTGCGTTGAAGGCCAGGCTGGCGAGGAGGGCCAGTTTTTGGGCGGTATCGCGGCCTTGGACGTCCATGGCGGGATTGGCCTCGGCGAAGCCCTGTTTTTGGGCTTCCTTCAGCGCCTGGTCGTAGGACCAGCCGTTCTGCGTCATCTTGGTGAGGATGAAGTTGCAGGTGCCGTTGACAATGCCGATGAGGGCGTCGATCCGGTTGGCGACCAGGCCGCGGATGATGGCGTCGATGATGGGGATTCCGCCGCCGGCGCTGGCTTCAAAGGCGATGCAGGAGTTGTTCTGCTTGGCCAGGGCGAAGAGTTCGCGGCCTTTGGTGGCCAGAAGGGCCTTGTTGGCGGTGACGACGGGTTTGCCGAGTTTAAGGGCGCGTTCGACGAACTGCCCGGCGACACCGGTGCCGCCGATGAGTTCAACGATGATCTGGCTTTTGGGATCGTCGATGGCGGCCGCCGCATCGGTTGACATGGGCAGTTCGGCGGCGTTGGGCGGATATTCCTCCTTGCTTTTGACGACGACGTGCTGGAGATAAAAGCGGATGCCGGTCCGGCGCAAGAGCATGTCGTTTTGCTGCATGAGGATGTTGACGACGCCGCCGCCGACGGTGCCGCAACCGAGAAGGCAAATACCGATGGATCGCTGAGCCATTTGATAACCCTTTGTAAAGCGGGATGACTGTAAGGATCGGATCGGTTTGGATCAAGAGTGCAAATTGCAGCTATACTTGAGCGTGGCCGGAGCGTCGCGTCGTAATTTGACGCTTCCGGTATAGTTCCGGTAACATACTTGGTTCGGTGGGCGGTGGGCTTGGGAATGAGCCAACTGCCTTGGCGGTCTGGAATTACGGTAAAGCCTGGCGAAGACCGGCTGTGAAAGCGTGGACATGTTTGCGATAGTCAGTGACATCCACGGGAACCTGGAAGCCTTCACTGCGGTGTTGCAGGAGGTGGACCGCCGAAAAATCCAGCACATTATGTGTCTGGGCGACATCGTCGGATACGGCCCCAATCCGATGGAATGTCTGGACCTGGTGATCTCCCGGTGTCGGGCGGCGGTGATGGGGAACCACGACTTTGCCGTCTTCTATGAGCCGTACAACTTCAATGCGGGCGCAGAGGCCGCCAGTTTCTGGACGCGGCAATGTTTTGAAGACGACCCGGATCCGGTTCGTCGCGCCAACCGCTGGCGGTTTCTGGGAAATCTGCCGGTTCGGATTCGGACCAATGATTTTGTCGCGGTGCATGCTTCGCCGCGCCGGCCGATCAACGAATATCTTTTTCCCGATGACATTTACACGAATCCGGGAAAGTTTGTGAGCATTTTCGAGCGGTTCGACAAACTTTGTTTCGTGGGGCACACGCACGTTCCGGGCGTGTTTCTGGAAGGGCCGGATTTCTATACGCCGCAGGAACTTGATTACCGGTTTAACCTCACGGACGAAAAGGCGATCATTAACGTAGGCAGCGTGGGCCAGCCGCGAGACCGGGATCCGCGGGCGAGTTTTGTCGTGGTGAACGATACATACGTGGAATTTGTCCGGTTGCAATACGACGTGGCCGCGACGGTGAAGAAAGTGGAAGCGATTGGCGCGCTGGACAATTTTCTGGGCGCTCGGCTGTTGGACGGAAGGTAAAAGGAATTGAATGGATAATAAACGACTCCTCATTGGCATGTCGCTGGTGATGGCCCTGGTGTTCGGGTGGATGACGTTCGTCAACTACCTCTACAAGAAGAATCAATGGCAGATGCCGGAGGCAAAGCCGGCGGCGGCAACCCAACCGGTTGCGCAGGGGCAGGCTGCGCCGGTGTCGCCCGCGTTGCGCGGGGCGTCGGGGCAGCCTTCCATCTCGGCCGGGTCGTCTCTCAGAGCCGTGGGGGTGGCATCCGGGGCGACGGTGACGCTCGGTTCGGCGGAGGCGAACGACAAGAAGTTCGCGATGGCGCTGACGGTTTCGACGCAAGGCGCGGGGCTGGAAGAAGTCGTGCTCAACAGCTTCACGCAGAAGGTGGGCAGCAACGCACGATACGCATACCAGCAGCCGCTGGGGCCGGACTCGATCCGCTCACTGGCGACGCGGGAAGTCGTCATCAACGGCAAGACCGTGGATTTGTCGCAGGTCAACTGGCGACTCGAGCAGCAATCGCCGGACAGTGCAACGATGGCCGTGGAAGTGGCCGGCCCCGACGGGCCGGTGGCGACGGTGCGAAAGACGTTCTCGGTGCCGGATCGCGACTTGCCGACGATGGGTTACGAGATTCAAGTCCGCACCAGCGTGGAGAATCATACCTCGCAACCCCTGACGGTGCGGACGACGTTTAACGGCACCAACGAACCGCCGCGGGAACTCGACAACGGGCCGGATCGGCAGGTGATCGGAGGCTACAGCGACGACGAGTTGATTCAGTTGGCCGGGCATCCGCTGGAGAGTTTTGACAAGGACAAGTCGGTACAGAACCTGACCAAAAACGACAAGGGTTTCCCGGTAGTCTGGGCGGGAATGTCCAGCGTTTATTTCGATGCGATCGTATTTCCCGAACCGCTGGAAAAGAGCAAGGCGACCGCCGGTTATATCGGGAAGGTCACGGCCGAGGCCATCAATCCCGGATCGGAACTGAAAGACCGGGCGGTGGCGATGAACTTCCAAACCACCGATTTAACGGTATCGCCGGGAACCGGCAAGGCGTTGTCGATTCCGCTGAGCGTGTACCTCGGGCCGAAGTGGCGTAAGGTGTTGAATACCCCGTATTACAGCGACTTCCCGCGCAGCTACGAAAAGACGCTGGTGACCAGCGGCGGCTGCTGCGGCTTCATGACGTTTCAGCCGCTGATTAATCTGCTGGTGTCGCTGCTCACGGCGTTTCATTGGGTGTTGCACGATTGGGGCCTGGCCATCATTACACTGGTGATTCTGGTCCGGTTGATCCTGCATCCGATCACCAAGCGTTCGACCATTTCCATGCAGAAGATGGGCAAGATGGGCCCGGAAATGGAGCGGCTGAAAAAGAAGTACGGCGACAACAAGGACGAGCTGAACAAGGCGATGATGCAGTTCTACAAGGAACAGGGCGTCACGCCGATTCTGGGTTGTCTGCCGCTGTTTTTGCAGATGCCGATCTGGATCGCGTTGTGGCAGGCGTTGCAGGGGACGTTCGAGTTGCGTCAGGCTCCGTTCCTTTGGGGCTATACGTGGATTCACGACCTGGCCAAGCCGGATGCGCTGATTAAGTTTTCCCAGCCGATTCCGCTGATCTTCGGATGGACTCTGGCGAGCATTAACGTGCTGCCGGTGTTGATGGCGGGCGTGACGTATTTGCAGCAGAAGTTCCAGCCCAAGCCGGTGGCGGCCACGCCTGAACAGGAACAGCAGCAGAAGATGATGCAGTGGATGTCGATGATCATTCCGCTGATGTTCTACAGCATGCCCAGCGGGTTGAACCTTTACTATGTGACGAGCATGGGATTGGGAATTCTGGAGAGCAAGCGCATTCGCGATCATCTCAAGGCCCAGGAAGAGGCCGAGAAAGCCGGCCGGGTTCTGGTGGACGCCAAGCCCACGCGACGTGGCAAAATGCTGAAGGATGAGGCCCATCCCGCCAAGAAGCCCGGCGGACTGATGGGCTGGCTGGCAAGCCTCCAGGAACGCGCCGAGCAAATCCGCCGCGAACAGGAAAAGAAGGGGAAGTAGATATTGAAATCCCAACTTCCAACAGGAAAGGACACTACAGTTGCGCATCGCTGGTTTTTGCCGATAGAAGAAGTATCGGGCCAAGTGGCCCGGCAAAGGAGCTGAACGCATGGATGCGCAGACGGTAGCGAGTTGGCGGGATCAGTTTGATCAGTTGATGCAACGATTTGGACCCTGCTTTGCCCGCAGGGATTTGCGGGGACGGGCCGGGGAGTACCTTCAGGGCCTGACCTCCGACGCCCAGCGCAAGAACAGCTGGCAAATCGCCGAGCGCCTGGGCGAAGCCAAACCCTACGCCATGCAGCGGCTGCTGGGCCGGGCCCGCTGGAACGCCGAGGACCTGCGCGATGAGTTGATCCGCTACGCCAAGGAGCATCTGCTGGACGGCTCGGACCCGGGGATCCTGATCGTGGATGAAAGCGGCTTTCCCAAGCGGGGGGACAAATCCGCCGGCGTGCAGCGGCAGTACTGCGGGAGCGTGGGGGCGGTGGTCAACTGCCAGGTGGGTGTGTTCCTGACGCTGGCCAGTTCGCGGGGACGGATGTTGATCGACCGGGAACTGTATCTGCCGAAAAGCTGGTGCCAGGATCCGCCCCGCTGCCAGGAAGCCGGCATTCCCACCCACCGCCGTTATGCCCGCAAGGCCAAGCTGGCGATGGACCTGCTGGCGCGGAGCTTTGCGGCCGGCATCAGCCCCCGATGGGTGCTGGCCGATGAGGTCTATGGAGGCGACGGGGAGTTCCGAGCGTTCCTGGAGAAGCGGAACCAGCCGTATGTGCTGGCGGTGTCCTGCCGCCATCGGGTCTTTGTGGGCCAGCACCTGATTCCGATCAAACAGATTCCGCCGCGGGTGGCCGCCAGCCAATGGCAGCGATTGAGCATCGGCCAGGAGGCGGACCGGGCCTATGACTTTGCGGCCTTGCCCATCGGCCAGCCGACGGCCGACCGATTGCAGCGTTGGTTGTTGATCCGTCGGCATCTCCGCACCGGGGAGTGCGGTTATTACCTGTGTCTGGCGCCCCGGGGGACCAGTTGTCGGCAATTGGCTCAGGCCAGCGGCCAACGCTGGCAGATCGAAAGCTGCTTTGAGTGCGCCAAGGGGGAGACGGGACTGGACCATTACGAGGTGCGTTCGTATGTGGGATGGTACCGCCACGTCAGTCTGAGCCTGCTGGCGGCGGCGTTCCTGACGGCGGTGCGTCTGGCGGCAAAAAAAACGACGCATCGGCGGCAGGGGGCCAGTTGATTCCCCTGACGGAGCCGGAGGTGCGAGTGCTGCTGATGCGGATCGTCTGGCCACGGCTCAACGATGTTCAGTTGGCGTTGGCCTGTTCTGCTTTCCGCCGCGAGCATCAGGCCATCGCCCGCCGCTCTCGACAGCAGAACAGGAGTGGCGATGCGCAACTGTAGTGAAGGACCTGAACATAGATTGGGCATCTTGCCGGCCGATTTACCTGGCGGCTCCGGCCTTGATTAAGGCCGTTTCGATTCGGAGGAGGGTTTCGCGGTTGGGCTTCTGCTTTCCGCCTTCGATGCGGCAGACGGTTTCGAGACGGATACCGGCACGGCGAGACATTTCTTTTTGTGTCAGGCCGGCTTTGATTCGCTGGGTGACGATCTTCCGGGCGATGAGGGCGGTGCAGGTGTCAACGGCGGGTCGACGACCTTTTTCATCGACCGGGGGAAGCGGAGGCATGACCCCGGCTTTTTCCATCAGTTCTTCAAAGGCACGTTTGTCGATAAGGACAAGCTCTTTGTCGTCGATTTTGATGGTTTGAATGGTCATGGATTAATCCTCGTAAACGTCTTTTCGATGTCCCACCTGAGCTACCAGAAGCGTATTGCCGGAAACCTCAAAGATGATCCGGTAATCGCCGGTTCGGATCCGATGCTGTCCTTTGCGTCCGTGGCGAAGCGGTTTTGCACCCGATACATCCGGCCACCGCTGCAATCGCTCCAGAATGTCGGAAATTCGATGAATGATCGTGACGGGAAGATCAGCTAATTGCTGTGTCGCCGTATCGCTGATCATTACATTTACCATTGAATCCATGATATCAACATAGTCAATAATATCAAATTTATTTTTCGCGACTTGCATGAGGATTTGTTGACATTTTAAGGTTGCTGATGTGTCTGCCACTAATGCGTACAATAGTCTGACTGGATGTACGAGGAACAATCACCGTTTTTTTCTGTTATGACTACCGGCGACACGATTGCAGCCATTAGCAGTGCCGTGGGATCGGCGGCAAGAATCATCGTCCGCCTCAGCGGTTCCCGCGCATTTGAGATCGCCCAACACCTCTGCGCCAATATCTCCCCCGCCCCCAATAAAACCCTGCAAACCCGCATGGCAGTAGGGGATCTCATCTTCCCCGCCTGCGTCTACTCCTTTCTCAATCCCCGAAGCTACACCGGCGAAGACCTGATCGAATTTCACATCCCAGGTAATCCCACGCTGGCCAAGCTGGTCCTGGAAGAAATCTTCCGCCTCGGCGCCAGGCCCGCCGAGGCGGGGGAGTTCACCGCCCGGGCCTATTTCAACGGCCGGATCGATCTGACCGAAGCCGAAGGGGTGGCGGCGACCATCGCGGCGCACAGCGAACAGGAGATGCTGGCGGCAAGACAGTTGCTGGCCGGTGAACTGGCCAGGCGATTACGGCCCATCATGGACCTCATCGCCGAGACGCTGGCGCTTGTCGAAGTGGGAATCGATTTCTCGGAAGAAGACGTCACATTCCTCTCGGTAGAGCAAATCACGCGGCGGGTAACGGATGCGGAGGCAATGCTGCTGCGTTTGGTGGCCGAGAGTTCACATTTTGAGCAATTGACGCATGAGCCGCGGATTGTGCTGGTGGGCCGACCGAATGCGGGCAAGAGTACGCTGCTTAACACGCTGGCGGGCGAGAAGCGGGCGGTGGTGTCGCCGGTGGCCGGGACGACGCGCGACGCGATCTGGGCGGAAGTGACATTGGCCCGGGGAATCGTGCGAGTGGTGGATGTGGCCGGAGTGGGGGACGAAGATTTGCCGGAGGCGGCCGACGAGATCGAACGGCAGATGCGTCATCGCGCCTTGCGGGCGGTGGCTAAAGCGGACGTGCTCGTACTCGTGCAAGAGGCCCAAGACGCTCGGCCAAGGCTGAAAGTGAACCGGTCGATAGACCTGACGGTGATTTCAAAGGCGGATCATGCAACGGACGAAATCACCGATCAAGACGGTGAAATACGCGTCAGCGCTCACAGCGGCGCAAACGTGCAACGCCTGAGGAATCGACTGGACGAACTGGCCTTTGGCCGACCCGGACAGGGATCGGCCCTGGCATTAAATACCCGGCATCTGCAAGAGATTCACCAGGCCGGCGAAGCATTGGCCCGGCTTAAATCGGAGACGTCGCGGATGGGACCGGAATTGATGGCCGTGGAGCTGCGGGACGCTTTGGATGCCTTGGGCCGGGTGCTGGGAAGCGTCTCTCCGGACGACCTGCTCGGCCGGATTTTCTCCGCATTCTGCGTCGGGAAATAGCAGGCGGCCTTTGGCGGCGAAAAGTTCCGCGTTGGCGTTTATCGTCCCAGCGCGCGGTTGACGACCGCCTGCACCTGGGCGACGCGCTGATCGGCCGTGGCGCGATCGGGGGCCTCGGCGATGATGCGCATGATCGGTTCGGTGTTGCTGGGGCGGGCATGCACCCAGGCGCGATCCCAGTCGATGCGGATGCCGTCCTGGGTATCGACCTTTTCCGAAGCGAATTCTTTCTTCAACGCTTCGACGGCCCGGTTGGCGTCTTCGCGGCGGCATTCAAACTTGGTTTTCACGATTTCGTAGCGGGGAATCTCGGCGACGAGCTGGCTGATGGTTTTTCCGGTGGCGGCCATGAGTTGCAGGATGTAGGCCATGCCCACCATGCTGTCCCGGCCGGGAACGATGCGGGTATCGATGATCCCGCCATTGCCTTCGCCGCCGATGATCGCTCCCTTCTGGAGCATGGCCAGAACGACGTTGGCTTCGCCGACGGGCGTGCGGATGACCTGGCTTGCGGTGGCGGCGGCAATGTCGTCGATCATTCGGCTGCTGGAGAGGTTGGCCGCGGTGAAACCGGGCTTTTTCGCCAGGATCAACTTGGCGGCCAGGGCCAGGGAATATTCTTCGCCAATATAAGTGCCGTTTTCATCAACGATGGCCAAACGGTCGGCATCGGGATCCTGCGCAAAGCCGACGGCGGCGTGCTGTCGGCGGACTTCATCCGCCAGACCGGTGAGATTCCTGGCCGTGGGTTCCGGTTCGTGGGGGAACTGTCCGTCCGGCGTGGCGTTGATGTGGACGAGTTGACAGCCCAGTTTGCTCAGCAGGGTGGCGGACGCAACACAGCCGGCACCGTTCACGCTGTCGAGCACGACCTTGTATCGTTTGGTGGAAATGCCCAGTACGTCAACGTGTTCGAGTACTCGCTTGACGTGAAGGGCGTGGGTTTCGGTGTTATTGGAAGGGGGGACCAAATCCTGGACCCGGCGGTAACAGTTCCTGGCTTCGTTGTAGAGTTGCTTGATGCGTTCGGCGCTGGCGGGGGACGGCGCGACGGCGATGCGGGTCAGGAACTTGATGCCGTTCCATTGAATCGGATTGTGCGAAGCGGTGACGATGGCCCCGGCATCGGCGTTGAGGTGTTTGACCATCATGGCCACGCCCGGTGTCGTCACCACGCCCAGGTCGATGACCTCGATGCCGCTGGCGACCAGGCCCGCGACGGCCGCATCGCGGACCCACGACCCGCTGGGGCGGGAATCCCGTCCGATGACAACGCGGAAGTGCTTGCCGTTGGCGGGGGATTCGGTTTCGTTGAGCCAGACGGCAAAAGCCGAAACCATCTGGTTGACTACAACAGGGGTAAGCGTGCCACCGATGGTGCCACGCATTCCGGAGACGCCGATCATTAATGCTTCCATGGGGGTGTATTATTGGTTTGAACGTCGTGCTGGCAAGCGATATGATTAGTCAATTATGTTCTTCCGGGCAATGCCGATTCGGTGCGTCTGTACCAGCCGGTGTGACTGAGTCACGCCGACGAGCTCGTTGATTTCAATAAACCCCCAAAGGAATGCGGACGCATCGTCCGGAATATTTATGGACCGCAAGCAACTTAATGAACGACTGGCGCAGGTGGTCAAGTCCATCGTGGACAGTGTCATCGCCGAGCCGCGGCTTCAGCACCTCAACCGGGTGTATTTGCCGAGCCACGAAATCATCGTGGACTGCATTGAAAAGTTAAAGCAACTGGTATTCCCCGGCTATTTCGGCAAACAGGGCCTGACGACCGAAAACGTCTCCTTCCGCATCGGGGAATTAGTCATTGAACTGTCGGACGCGCTTTACGAGCAGGTGCGTTGCTGCCTGCGTTATCGGCAGCAGATCCCCGGCTCCAACGGGGGCGACCACCAGTGCGCCGGATGCGATAAGGAGGCCGCGAAGATCGTGGCCAAGTTCTTCGATTGCATTCCCGCGGTTCGCGCCATGCTTGCCGACGACGTGCAGGCGGCGTTTGAAGGGGATCCGGCCGCTCAGAGCACTGACGAGACGATCTTCTCCTATCCGGGCCTGATGGCCATTACGGTTCAGCGTTTGGCGCACGAGTTCTACAAGATGGACGTACCGCTGCTGCCGCGGATCATGACTGAATATGCCCACAGCATGACGGGCATCGACATTCACCCCGGCGCCAAGCTGGGGAGGAGCTTCTTCATCGACCACGGCACGGGCGTGGTGATCGGCGAAACCACGGAGATCGGCGATCATGTGAAGATCTACCAGGGCGTGACGCTGGGCGCATTGTCGCCGGCGGCGGGGCAGATACTTCGCGGGTACAAGCGGCATCCGACCATCGAGGACAACGTGACCATCTACGCGGGGGCGACGATTCTTGGCGGGGACACGGTGATCGGCCGCGGTTCGGTGATTGGCGGCAACGTGTTCATCACCTCCAGCGTCACCGCCCAGACGCAGGTGAGCGCCGAACCGCCCAAGCTCAAGTACCGCGAACGGCGCATCCGCGAAGCCAAGGCTACCGGCGAAGTCATCCTCGATTTTCAAATCTAATCCAACCGGCCAAGCCGGGGCGGATTGAACCTCCGGCGTTGCCTCAAGGCGCGCACGACGTTGCCGGAAATCAACATCCGGCATAAGCGGCCTTCGGGTGGAATCATGACTGCCGCTATGAGTGCATAAAGTCTCTATTTGCTGATATTCCTGAGTCTGGCACCGGGTTTGTCTATCGTGGGGATATGCGATGCGGAGTCATTATTCTCGCGGGCTTTGTTTTGGCTGGGTGTGCTGCCTCACATCAGGTGGCTACGCAGTCGCCTCCAGCCCAGCGGCATTATCTTCCGGCGTCGGCGTCGGCGTTGGCGTTCAATCCGTCGATCACCAGGGACCAGCCTCCGCTGGAATTGTCGCGTGACGTTCGGGAGCGGGCCGCGATTGTCGGGATAGACGAAGTGTCGATCACGTACTTTGATATCCGCATGAACGACCGGCAAACCAACGATTTTACCGACCGTTTTGAACGTCAGGCCGTCAGTCAGCGGGTGGGCGTGAGTTATCGTTGAAAAGTTTTGTAAGTTGTTCAATATAAATCGCTTACAGTTCTAATGGGGGAATGCAAGGGCTGGGGTGGGCTTGCAGAAAATCCTGAAATTCCATTTAGGGCTTGCAATTCTCCGAAATCCGCGTCATATTTTACTAAGTCTGTTGCCCGTCGAGTGTTAATAACCATCCGAGGAGAACATGGCTACTATCACGAAAAAGGAATTGATTGACCGTATCGCAGAGCGCACGGGGCAGCGACGCGTTCAAGTCAAACGCGTGGTGCAGCAATTCCTGGACGAAGTCATCGGAGAACTGGGCCGGGGTAATCGATTGGAGTTTCGCGACTTCGGCGTTTTTGAAACGAAGCTCCGCAAGGCTCGCAAGGCGCAAAACCCCAAGACGCTGGAGCCCGTCGAGGTGCCGGAAAAGCGGCACGGTCAAATTCAAGGTCGGCCGGTTGATGAAGCAGCGGCTGGCGGAACTGAGCGGCGTGGTGATCGACGACGAAGCCGGCGATATTGCGGAGATGGCTGAAGCGGACGGTGGCGAAGACGACGAGCCGACGACCGAGCAGTCTCATACGGGCCAGCCGTAATCCGGGCAGATTCGATTTTCAGAATTGAGTTCCGAAAACTGAGGACCGGGTGACGAAACGCTTCCTACGCTTCTCACCCGGCCCTCAGTTCTTTTCATTATGGGCCACCAGCAATTAAACAGGCTCTTGCTTCAGGACTTGGACCAACGGCGCGAAGCCCACCTTTATCGTGAACGCCGCATCGTTGACCCGATTGATGCGACGCATCTGACGATCCAGGGCAGGCGGTACATCAACTTCGCCTCCAACAACTATCTGGGGCTGACTCATCATCCCCGCATGGTTGCCGCGGCTTGCGAGGCCATCAAACGCTACGGCGCGGGCAGCGGGGCGGCCGGGTTGATCAGCGGCTATTTCCCCGAACACGTCGAAGCGGAACGCGCGATCGCACAATGGAAGGGGTACGAATCGGCCGTGCTGTTGCCCAGCGGCTATCAGGCCAACTGCGCGGCGGTTCAGACTTTGGCTGCGTTGTCGCAGCAATCGCCGGGCGGGCTGCGGTTTCTTCTGGATAAACTTGTCCATGCATCGCTGGTCGATGCGGTGCGGGCCACGGGCTTGCCCTTCCGCGTTTTTCCGCACAACCACATGGGCAAGTTGAAGCGGCTTCTGGATGAGGCCGATGCATCAGAATTACAGGTGGTCGTTACCGAATCGATTTTCAGTATGGATGGGGACGCCGCCGATCTGCACGGGCTGGCGGAACTGAAAGGCGAGGGGCGGTTCGTATTGATGCTGGACGAAGCCCACTCCAGCGGAATATACGGATCGGCCGGCGCGGGGTTGGCGGTCGAATACGGTCTGACCGGTTTGGTGGACGTATGTGTAGTTACGCTGTCCAAGGCCATGGGCGGCATGGGCGGGGCGATTTGTGCGGCCGGGGAGTTTTGTCAGTCGCTGGTCAACCACGGCAGGGCGTACATTTATTCCACGGCCGTCTCCCCATCGATGGCCGCCACGGCGCGGACGGCCATCGACATCCTCCGCGATGAGCCGCAGCGACAGCAGCGGTTGAGGGAGCTGGCGCTGCGGGTTCGTGAACGGTTGTCCAAAGCGGGGCTGGCAATCGGCGAGGGAAATTCGCCGATCATTCCAATCGTGTTGGGCGCGGAACAGGACGTCTTACGGGCCGCCGATCGTTTGCGGGAGCAGGGGCTGCTGGTTGGCGCGGTGCGTCCTCCGACGGTTCCGCGCGGCGGCAGCCGTCTGCGGGTCACGCTCTCTTGCGAACATACGGATAGTGAAATTGACGCCCTCGTGAATTCCGTGACGCGATGGTCCTCACGTACTCAATAAGTCGCAGAGCCGGCGCATTTCAGGATGAAGTGACAAACGGGCGTCAGGTTCCGGTCCCTGGGGCGCCAGTCGGGGCGTGTGCGGCACGATCGGCCGCTTGAGACGCGGTGAGAATCGCCTGATCCAGCTTTTGCATCGTTTTCAACGTCAGATCCGCCGGCGGGTCCGTCGCGGGGCACCGATTCAACAGGTTCAGAATCCGCAATACGGCCTGAATCCGCGACTTGAGCGATTGCGGGGCCGATGGCTTGCCGCTCTTTTGCGGATTCGCGGCCTGGCCGTCCAGCACAAGATCAACCGCACGTCGGTCCTCGTCGTGTAATTGTAATGTCATGGTTATCTAAAAAGTGTGGTCAATCGTCCTGATGCCGTCAAGTCAGCCGCAACACATCTATTTTCTGAAAACAATGGCCATGCCGATCTGAGATAGGTATCGGCTTAGCCGATACCAACAGGCCAGAAACAAGGCACGAATTGCCCCCTCATGTGTTAATTACGATACCGAGTGCTTCTGGTTCGCCACCCGCCAGCGGTCGGCAAAATGAGCTACCGCGGCATGGAGGCGGGATTTCACCGTCCCCAGCGGAATGTCCAGTATGTCGCTGATCTGTTTATAGGGAAACTGGTGAAAATACGAAAGCAGGAGAATTTCCCGAAGATGCTCGGGCATGTCCATAACCGTTTTGTGTACAAGTTGCTGAAGTTCCTGCTGTTCCATCGGTGCGCCGGGCAGTTCGGCCGTCGATTGCATCAAGTCGATGAACTGTCCGCTTTCCTCATCGCCCGGGCTGATGGCGGCCTGAAGGGGGTTGGTAGGCCGGCGGGCCTGGGAGCGCATCAGGTCGCGGGCTTTGTTGGCCGCGATGGTGAACAGCCACGGTCGGAACCGTCGCTGGGGATCAAACTGGTCGGCGGACTGATGTACCTGGAGGAACGTTTCCTGAAACACGTCCTCGGCGGCAGCTCGGTCCCCTAGAAAACGCACCAGGAAATGAAACAGTTCACGTTGGTATCGATCCACCAGCTCGGCAAAGCTGGCCTTGTCCCCACCGCGGTAAGCGGCCAGAAGTTGTTCATCGGTTCGGTTATCCCGCCCGACAATCCGGGGCAGAACGGTCGCATCCATGGGGAGCTGCGGCGGTTTGGTTCGGGTCGGCCGGTCGGGATTTAACTCCTTGTTTTCTCCCGGCCGGCGCTGGCCTTCGCGATTTGTTGGTGATGGGCACATTTGCACGCCTTAGGCAAACCCGTTATCGTGCCGTTCTCGTATGGTTGCGGCTGCCGTGTTTATAAGTCAGGCCGCCCAACTGCTCTGTTCTCGCATCGTAGTACATCATATGCCCTCGTTGACGGTAGTTCCCCGGAAAGTTCCGTTTTTCGGCCTGTTCCCCGCCGAGTTTGATACTCTGGCCGCCGGCTGGGGATGGCCCGCGTTCCGGGGTCGGCAAGTTCGCTCCTGGGTCTATGACAAGCTCGTGGCCGACGCGTCTCGGATGAGCAATCTATCCAAGGCGGATCAGGATCGGCTAAGCGATAACGTGGAGTTCGCAACCGCCGAGGTGACACGGAACCAGCTAAGCGGCGACGGCACGTTGAAGCTTCTGCTGACCTGGCCGGACGGCAGCAACGCCGAAACCGTGATGATTCCCGACGCCGACCGGCGAACCGCCTGCATCAGCTCCCAGGTGGGTTGTCCCGTAGGTTGTAAGTTCTGCGCCAGCGGCGTGAACGGGGCCAGGGGTAATCTGTCAGCCGCCCAGATCGTGGAGCAGGTCTATGCCTTGAATACCATCCTTGGCGCATCCCGGCAGCGGATCACCAACATCGTATTCATGGGCATGGGCGAACCGCTGGCCAACTACAACAACGTGATGGCGGCGGTGCGGATTCTGCACGATCCGCAATGTCTGAACCTGGGGGCCCGGCGCATGACGATTTCCACGGTGGGCGTCCCGCTGAAAATCCGCCAGCTTGCGGAGGAGGAATTGCCCATCAACCTGGCGATCTCCCTGCACGCTCCGAGCGAATCGTTGCGAAAGCAGTTGATTCCCTGGGCGGAGCATTTTTCGTTGGATGAAATTCTTGACGCGGCCCGCTATTACTTTGAGCGCACCGGTCGGGAAATAACGCTGGAGTACATCCTGCTGTCGGGCGTGAACGATCAACCCTGGCATGCCCGGCAACTGGTGACGGTCTGTCGGACGCTGCGGGCGAACGTCAACCTGATCCGGTACAACCCGGTGCAGGGCTTGCCGTTTGCGCGTCCCCGTTCGCAAGACGTGGCGGCGTTCCAGGAAATTCTCCGGGAGGGCGGAGTGAATGCCCACGTTCGCAAATCGCGCGGCCAGGATATTGACGCCGCCTGCGGGCAGTTGCGACGCAAGCACGAGCGGCAAACCCAGGACGGAACTATTGCTTCTTGTTAATGGATGTGCGACAACTTTCCGCCTGTCGTTTTGAGAGTCGAAGGGATTGGAATACGAAATGTGGCACGCAAGGCAATCAGGAGTCGGAGCGAGGCCTTTCCGTCGCGGGTTCACGCTGGTCGAGTTCATGGTGTTGCTGGGGATCGTCGTCATCCTCATCGCCATATTCGTGCCCTATGCGGCCGACGTTCGCGAAAGCTCCAACCGGCAACGCTGCCAGGAAAACCTTCGCAAGATCGGCATCGCCCTGAGCAATTACGCCAGTGACAATCACGGCATCCTGCCGCGGGTGGTGTACGATGAAAAGAATAACCCGAACGGATACACGTCCTTTACCGGCCCGGATTCGGGCAATCCGTTCGGCAACGACGGGAAGGTGTCGGCCAACGACGTGACGGCTTCGTTGTGGCTGCTGGTCCGCCAGCGATACATCCCCGCCGACTACACGCCGGCCAGTTCCGTGTTCGTTTGTCCCAGTTCGTGGGCGAAAGTCGATCCCCTGGTTGATGCGGCGGGCAACCCGGTGTCGCTGGAGCGGCGCGGAAATTTCCGCAAGGCGTGGAACCTCAGTTATTCCTACTGCTCGCCGTTCAGCAATGCCGCCGGCTATGGCATGATCAGCGACTTTCTCAGCAGCACGTTTGTCGTCATGGCCGACAAAAACCCCGGCATTGGCAAGGATTCTGATGTAACGGGGCCGGCCTGGGACGCGCCCAGGGAACTGTTGGCCAAAGCCAATTCCCGGAACCACGGCCGGGCGGGGCAGTCCGTGCTCTATGGCGACATGCACGTGGAGTTCGTCCGCACGCCGTACTGCGGCATGGGCGGGGACAACATCTATACGGCCCTGGCCAAAAGCCCGATCTTCACGGGCGTCAAGCCCAACTTGAAGGCCAACGGCTATTGCGATCCGACCATCGGCCCGGCGTGGAAGACTGATTCTTATCTGGTTCCCACGGATAACGACGGCCCACAATAAAGACGACGTAAAAAAGGTGTGGAAATGGCCAGTGTTCATACGATTCAGATTCGCGTTCGGTATCCGGAAGTGGATGCAATGGGGTATCTGCATCACAGCCGGTATTTCCAGTATTTTGAAATGGGGCGGGTTGAGCTGTTGCGGGCACAGGGGCACAGCTACGCCGATTTGGAGCGGCAGGGGGTTTTCTTTGTCGTGGTGAAGCTGGAATGCCGCTACAAAGCTCCGGCCCGCTATGACGAAGAACTGGCTTTGACCACGCGGATCATCAAACAGACTTCGGTTCGCATCGATCACGGCTATGAACTGAAGCGGGGCGAAGTTCTCCTGGCAGAAGCCACATCCACCATCGCCTGCGTGGACCGACAAGGCCAATTGCAGGGTATTCCCGATTTCCTGACCCCTCCCACACTCTAACCGCGCCCAATACTCATGTATTCGCCAATAGCCGCAGCTCAACGAGCTGCGGAGCCCTCGCTCCCCGGTATTTTACCCAACCGCTGCAATACCTCCCGCGCCCGTTGCCTAAGCGGCGGCGCCGCGCCTTCGTCGGAAACCACGCTCTCCAGGAGCTTGCCGGCTTCTCCCAGCCGACGCGCTTCGCAGTAGCTTTGAGCGACTCGCCATCGCAGCATGGCGTCACGGCGTAGAATGTCGTCAATGTGGTCGGCCGCCTGCAATAGACGGTCGTTTAGATTCAACTCGCCCAGCAGCGTCAGGTATGGCAGCAGCAAAGCGTCTGTCTGCTGCCGGGAGAGGCCCTGCTCGTAGGCGTGCAGCGCCTGCTGCGACTGGGAGTGGGCGGCATGAACGTCGCCTAAAACCCGCCAGGGCGTCCACGCCTTTGGATAAGCCTGCGCCAGACGATGGAGTTCATCGATGACCACGCTCTGTCCCTGATTTTCGTAGGATTCGGCCAACAGGCTGACGGCGTCGAGCGATTCCACTTCACGATCGATCGCCAGCCGCAGATGTTGCTGGGCTTCCTGGCGCAGACGCGTTTGCCCGGATTCGAGTCGGGTTTTCCGGGCTCGATCCAGCAGCACGCTGGCCAACTCGATCCGGGCCAGCGAGGTGTCGTCTTCGTCAAGCGAAGCCCGAAGTGAAGCTTCCGCACCGGTCAAGTCCTGTTCGAAGTGGCAGACTATTCCGCGCAGCATCAGGGTTTCGGCACGGGAGCCGAACGCTTCCTCGCACCGGTCCAGAACTCTCTGCGCCAGTTCGGGCATGTCGTCATCGAGCATGGATTGGGCCATGGGAATAGCGGAGGCCAGGTCCGGCTCCATTTCTTCGAGCCGGGCTTGCACGTTTCGCAGGTACTGATCGCGGGGGATATGGGCGATGGTGGCCGGGTCGGTCGGGTCGGCAAAGATGCGCACCAATTCTCCCAGTTGCACGCGGGATTCGATAGTCAGCGGGTGGGTTTCCCCCAGTTGGCTCCTGGCCGCGTCCAGGGCCTTTTGAAACCGGTGTGGCTGTCCGATGGCCCGGCAGGTCGCGGCAAACTCCGGCAGGGCCAATGAGTGGGTCGGTTGAAGCTGCAATGCCTGTTGATAGAAGCGGATGGCCGAGGCCATGTGCCCCATCTGGCGCATTGCACGTCCGCGGGCCAGGGCCGCGCTGGGGTCCAATGGATCAACTTCCGCCAGACGGGAGGCGATCTCGTCAACCTCTCCCCATCGGCCTCGCCCCATCTTCTCCGCCAACTCTTTGTAGAACTCAATCTTCTTCAACGCCAGGCGAAATTCGGCCATCATCGGGTGACGCCGCCGAACCTTCACGAATTTTTGGATCCACTGGTACGCCTGATCGAACGAAAAATCCCCGGCCAGCGCCCGCTGCTCCTCGGCCGCGGGAACGGGCAACACATCGGGCAGATGATGCTCCGTCGTGAAATCGCTTTTAACGGAAATGAGCTTCCATTTCGGGCGGGGACGATAAAAGCGGAAAACCAGCGCCAACCCTAAGGCAACGGCGGTAATCGTTATCTGAATGGTCTGATCGGGAGACATTGGTATCGCACAGGGGAATTTAGCATTTTCGCCCTGAAATATAAACTGGAAATGGCGCGATGACGCGCTTTTTCAGGCATCCGCCTGGTGCGATAACCGCGTCACATCATCAGCATGATCCACATCGTTCCCAGTGAAACCGTCGCCAGCGTGAGCGGAATGCCCACCAGACAGTAGGTTTTCAGATCCAATCGCACGCCATACGCCGCTGACGATTCGGCAACGATCAGGTTGGCGATCGACCCGACCAGCGTCAGGTTGCCCGCCCAAGTGCTGACCAGCGCCAGCAGATACCAGAGTTGATGATAATCCGGGGGAATCGACGGTTGCAGCAGCAGCACTGCCGGGACGTTGCTGACCACATTGCTGAGCAGCAGGGTGACGCCGGACAAGGTGAGGGGATGCTGAAGATTCACTCCCGTGGCGGCAACGCGATCGAACGCCGACGTCGTCAGGCCCTGCGCCTTCATGGCTCCGTTCACGACGAACAGGCCGAGGAACAGCAGAATCAGATTCCAATCGACCAGTTGATAAAGCCTTGCCGCCTTGGCCCGGTGCGAGCAAAGTAGAATACCCGCGCCGCCTAGCGCAGCCACCGCCCGCCACTGGCCCCTGACGAAAATAAAGCAGACAACCAGCCCCGCCAGCAGTATCAGCGTTTTGTAAATCAGATACAAATCCCGCTCCGGCGGACGGGTTTGCAACGGCAGGCTCGAGGGAACAAGCGTATCCCCTTCGTGCATGGCGGCCACCCCGGCGGAAAATGTCTGCGTCGGCGAGGAAAGCTGTTTGCGAAATAGCAGCACAATTATCCCCCAGCAAATCACCAGCGAGAGAGCCACGATCGGCAGCATCACCAGCGAATAGTGTCCAAACGGAAGCTTGGCGACCGTCCCGATATACATGTTCTGCGGATTGCCGATGATGGTGGCCGCCGAACCCAGATTGCTCGACGTGGCCAGGGCAAGCAAATACGGAATGGGATTTCGCCCGGCGCCCAGCAACGCGCTGCACAGCAGGGGAGTGAACGCCAGGCAGACAATATCATTGGCCAGCAGCGCCGAGAGCACGGCGCTGGTCACAATCAACCCCGCCAAAAGCGTCCTGGGTCGCTGCATGAGATGCGTCAGATATTCTCCCGTCATGCTGTAAAATCCCGCAACGCGAAGCTGTGCCGAGAAGATCATCAGGCCAAACAGCAGCAGAATGGTTTCGTAATCCACGAACTCCGCCGCCTGGTGGATCGTTGCCCCCTTCACCAGCAACATGGCGATCGCACCCAGAATGGCAATGCCCGTCCGGTCCAATACCAGTTTAGGGAACCTCCCCAGTGCGATTCCCGCATAGGTGATCGCAAAGATAATCCACATCGCCGCATGCTGCGTTTGCTGTGACCAGTTCATAGCCGGGGCATTATCCGCAAAGCGGCCATCACTTGCACGTCCGCGAAAATCATCCGTTGGCACAGCAGGTTCAGGCCGGTATGCTCGCAACCGTCGCATCACACTCAAAACGTGGAGGGGAAATGACTGCTCGGATTCCTCGGCGTCTGTCCTGCGTAACGTTGGCCATGGTTTCGCTGCTGTCGGCCATATCCTGCTCGCACTCGACAACAACCATGCCTTCGGCCGGCCCGGCAACCCGCGAAACCCTCCCCCAGCAACGCCAGGAAGAATCCTCCGTAACCGCCGCCGAGGATTTGATGCGTGAGCACGGCGTATTGCGACGCCTGTTGATGGTCTACGAAGACTCGCCATGCGACTGGAGACCAAACGACAGCTCCCGCCCGAAGTCCTCCCCCGCGCATCAAGCCTGATGCACCGTTTCATCGAGGACTACCACGAGCGGCTGGAAGAAAGTTACATCTTCCCCCGTTTTGAAAACTCGCCCCTGTATGCGGACCTGGTGCATGTCCTGAAAGAACAGCATGACCTGGGCCGCCGTCTGACCTGTGAGATTCACTGGCTGTCGCTCCCGCAGTCCGGCAAAATCCCGTCCAACCAGAAGCGGTTGGCGGAACTGCTCCGCAAGTTCGTCGTGATGTACCGGCCGCATGCCAACTACGAGGACACGGTCCTCTTTCCCGCCCTGCATCAGGCCCTCAAACCCGAAGAGTACGCCCAATTAGGCGAAAAGTTTGAAGCCCGCGAGCGGGAACTGTTCGGCAAAGACGGATTCAACAAGGCCGTGGAACAGGTTGCCACCCTGGAAAAGTCCCTGGGCATCAGCCACCTGTCCCAATTCACCCCGCTGCCTTGAACGCTCGATATTCAACCCGATGTATCGCGAAGCCGCATTGGGCATGTCGCCAGGGGGGATAGGGAGAGATCTTCAGCCACCGATGAGGCACCGATGCCCACCGATCAAGACCGGCGGACAATGAAGTGCCGCTTCAAGGACGGCAAGCGGCCCAAGGTCTACGGCAAACGGGCGCAGGCCGAAACCGTCTTCTCGATGCTCAAACGCAATCTAGGACCGGCCCTGCGGGGCAGCAGCCATCAGGCCCGGCAACGGGACCTGTTCCTGCGCGTCCTGACCCACAACATTACTTTGATGTTCCTACAGGTTTTCTACAGAGCCTTTTGACCCTTCATCCTCCCCTCGACAAATTAGGATAGTTCTATGGCAATGGAGGCAACCCAAGCTCTTTCAGGAATTCATTGTGTTTAGTGGTTGCCTTACGAATAGCCTTTTCGATTTCCACCAGTTCGGCATGAGGCGCTGCCAGATTGATTTCCTCTTCCTGCTGCGCGGTGCTGACGTATCGCGAGATGTTCAGATTGTAGTCGTTGGCGGCGATCTCCTTCATCGACACGCGTTTGGAATATCGGTCCTTTGTCTTACGGGACTGGTAGGTGTCGATGATCTTGTTAATGTACTCTTGCGTCAATTGATTCTGACGTTTGCCCTTCACGAAATGCTCGGCGGCGTTGATGAAGAGCACGTCGTCGGGCTTCTTGCATTTCTTGAGTACGAGGATGCAGACCGGAATGCCCGTGGAGTAGAACAGATTCGCAGGTAGACCGATGATTGTGTCGATGTGGCCGTCATCCAGCAGCTTGCGGCGGATGCGTTCTTCCGCGCCGCCTCTGAACAGCACGCCATGCGGCAGGATGATCGCCATCACGCCTTGATCGTGCAGGTAGTGCAGCCCATGGAGCAGGAACGCGAAGTCGGCCGCGCTCTTCGGGGCCATGCCATGATTCTTGAACCGCACGTCCTCGCTCATCGCCTCGCCGGGCTCCCACCGGTAGCTGAACGGCGGGTTGGCGACGATTGCGTCGAACTTTGGCATCTTGGCCGGGTTCGTCTCGCGGAGCATGTCCCACGTATTGGCAAGGGTATCGCCGTGATAGATTTCAAACTCCGTGTCCTTTACCCCGTGCAGCAGCATGTTCATGTGCGCCAGGTTGTAGGTCGTGATGTTGTACTCCTGGCCATAAATTTTCCCGATGCCGTGCGGTCCCATGCGGTGGCGGACATTCAAGAGCAGCGAACCGGACCCGCAAGCAAAATCGAAGACGTTTTCAAGCTTTTTCCGCTTGCCGGTCTTCGGCTCCTGGCTGTCGAGCGTGACGATGCCGGAGAGGATGCGCGAAATCTGCTGTGGCGTGTAAAACTCGCCCGCCTTCTTGCCCGACCCCGCCGCGAACTGCCCGATCAGGTACTCATAAGCATCGCCAAGCGTGTCAGAGTCGGTCGAGAACGATGCCATCCCCCACGCGATCTCGCTGATGATCGAGCAGAGCTTGGCGTTGCGGTCATCGTACTTGCGGCCAAGCTTGTCCGAGCCGAGGTTGATTTCCGAGAACAGGCCTTGAAAGTTGCTGGAGAACGACTCTTCCTCGATGTACTTGAACCCCTTCTGCAGCGTGTCGAGCAGCTTGCCGTCCTGCGTCTTGGCCAAGTGGACGATGCTTCTCCATAGGAAATCGGGCTTAACGACGTAGTGCACCTTCCGTCGCATCTGTTTCTCGAATGCCGCGACGTCGCCGGGGTTGTCGGCATACCACGCTGACAGCGGCGTCCTTCCGCCGTTGCCGATGGCATTGGGGTCGGGATAATCCTTGCCCAGTTCCTTATTCGCCGCCTGCTCGTAGTTGTCCGAGAGGTAGCGCAGGAACAAAAACGAGAGCATGTAGTCGCGGAAGTCGTCGGCGTTCATCGCACCGCGGAGCTGGTCGGCGATGTTCCAGAGGGTGTTGCCGAGTTGTTTTTGGTCGAGGTCAGTCAAGTGGTGGCTCCCGGTGTTGGTATTGGAATTGGTGCTGGCGCTGCGATTGCTGCCGTTGCGGCTGGTGCCGTCTCCAGAATCTTCGGCAATTCGAATTTGAATGCGTTGATGAAGTCCGTCATGATGCGCCGAAACAGTTCTTTGTTGTCGTCGCCCATTAGGGTCGGTTCCTGAATGGCGTATTTCCCGTGGCTGAGGAGATTGAGGGCGCGGTTGTAGAGTGCTTTGTCTTCTTCGTTATTGAGTGCCTTGAGGCAGAAGGAAATGTCCTTGTGTCCGAAGAAGGAGGCCGTCTTCTCCATGATGCTCCTCAGCGCGTTGAAATGGAAAGTGTAGAGGGTGCCAGTGGCAGGATCGGCGGCCCGTTGCAGCTCGGCGAGGGTAGCGACGTGGTGAAAGAATGGCGTATCCTCGGTGGAGCGCAGGGTATAGACGCCATCCCCGTTGGGGCGGTGGAGGAAGTATCGCTTGTGAGAAACCTGGGGCTCACCTTCCTTTGCTCTGCCGATCTCATTGCACATCACGTTGAAAAAGAGGGCGTGATGGGAGGAAAAGACAATCTTGATGGGGTTCGGCTTGCCTTGGCTGTCAACCCTGCTCGCGGCCCGCCGAAGGAGTTTGGCTAGGTCGCAAGCGACCGAGATGGCATTGTTGTCATCGAGGGATGAGATGGGGTCGTCAATGTAGAGGTATTTCACCCATTGATACGATTCGTGCCCGTCGAGCATCCGCTCGCAAATGGCCATGAAGATGCACCAGATAAAGATGTTCTGTTCGCCGCGGGAGATTTTGATATTCTCTTCACTGTCTTTGCGGAAAGTGATTTTCCAATCGGCATATACTATATCGAACTCGAAGTCAGCATAACGGCTGAGGTAAACCGCGATGGTTTCGTCGAGGGCAAGGTCTTTGAGAGCGTCAAAGAACTTTGATTTGTCATTGAGCCGGACGTGCCGATCACTGTCGCCTTCAAAATCGTTGTCCCATGTGAACAGGTCCTCGGTGAAAGCATTAAAGTAGAGCGTATCTGCTTTGCCCTCGAGGTTTTTCTTAGTCTTGCGCTTCCCCATATCCTTGAACTCCATGGAAAGCCGCGTCTTTCCGGTGCGGTTGTATGCGTAGAGAAGGATGAGTTCAACTCCGCCGTGATCATCACGCAGCTTCCTGGCCAGTGTTCTCAAGTTTGCATATTTATTAATCTTTGGTTTGTTGCTCATGCCTCCACCTCCTCCGGTGACGGGAACAACTGCTGCATCAGGCTCTTCTTGTGGGTCTTGAGGGTATCGAGTTTTTGGGATTCGGCAGTGATCTGGAGATCGAGAGTGGAAAGGCAATATGCAATGCGCTCCTGCTCTGGAATGCTGGTCAAGGAAATCGCATAATTCGCGAGCTTCTCAAGCGTGATCCTAGTAATGGCTTGGCCCGATATCGAATTCGCGATCATCGATTGAATGCGTTCAGAGGCGATTGATTGGTATAAAAACTCTTGATTCAACTGCAAAGAATTGCCACGCAGTACTGCTACGCTCGACAAAAGAGAGAACTCATAATCCAGCGTGTTGATCGCGCAGTTGCCGGTGTTTGCGCCGTCTTTCGTTAACAAAATGTCGAACTTCCTTACCGGACACCGAGCGTAGATTTCACGGTGTTCCTCTTCGGAGATGTACGAGACGGTAGAGAGGTCTATCCAACCATCTCGTATGTTTTTAGAAGTCAGGTATGGTCGTGGCCCGGACTTGGCCTTTGGCGAGAAATGTGTGCCGTCCATGATTCGCTCGCAAATGCTTCGCAGACTTCGTTCTTCCCATGCCGGCGCGTTGCGGAACTCGGGGAAGCGGAGGCGGGGGAGGGTTTCGCCTTCGCGGGGAAAAAGCTGCTGCATCAATCCTTTCTTATGAGCCTTCAACGCCTCCACTTTCCGCCCCTGGGCGGCAATCACCTCGTCCAGCGACGTCAGACAGTTGGCGATCTTTTGTTGCTCGACGAGTGATGACGCACCGCCGGGAAGCGGAACGGGTAGGGACATTAGGTCAGCATCGTCAATGCTCAGAGAACCGTGGGCGCGTGCACTAACCTCGATGTAACGCCTCAGCCATCTCCCGTGAAGGTTTCCGGCAAACAGATAGTCGAGGTATACCGGATTTATCAAACACGGATCGGCTCGGAAGCAGGTGAAGATGCTATTGGGAACCGCGCCCTTCTCGTCTCGCATGAACCGGGCGATATAGCCTTGCGGATATGCCTTGGTCGCGCTTTTATTATAGGCAAAGTCGTTTTTCTGCAGCAGGAAGTAGTTTTTGAATGCGTTGCCCGCGATCGTTCGTCCGAACCGTTCTTTCTGGCTCACCAATCCGACACCCGTCGTGACAGAGAACGGCGTGCAATCCTTGTCGCCAGCCCGTTCCGTGATGGTCTTGGCTAGTCGGCCAAGCCGCTCGCTTGTCCACCGATCACGGAACTGCGGAAACCGCAGCTTCGGCGTCAGCGTCTTTCTCTCGTTGCCATCGCGCATCGCCTTGCCTCCGCCTTACTGCTCGTATGCATTAAGCCCTGAAATCTCCCGCCCGCCGGCGCGTTTCTTCAGCATCGGGACGAGATCGGCCATCAGGGCCAGTTCTTTTTGCGTGCGGGCACGCCAGCCTAGTTCCAGCGGGGCGAGCAGCGTGGTGAGATGTTCGCCGTCAAAGATCATCCGTCCGAGGATGGTGTCGATGAACGCCTGGAGCGATTCGGCGGTTAGGCTATGCGTTTCGGCTATTCCCGCGACCTCGGCAGCGTTCTTCTCGTTCTTGAACCACTGGTAGCCGACGCGGATGGCGTTTTCGTCGAGTCCTTCGCCGGCCTTGAGCGAGCGGACGTATTCGGTGATCGTCTCGCGTTCGTCGATGAACTTGGAATCGCCCTGGATCAGGCCGATGAGCTGCTCGCGGGTCATCGTTTCTTTGCCGGGCTTCTTCGACGAGAAGTCGGCGATCAACTTCATGATGTAGTCGTAGTCGATGATGGCCGACGCGAAGAGGACGAACTCGAAATCAAGCTGGTCAATTTCGGGGCTGGTCTGCTCGCCTGGTTTTTCGTGCTGCTCCCGGAGCCGCTGGGCTGTCTCGATATATTGGCCGCGGAAGGCACGGAGCTCGTCTTCGGGAAGGATTTGTTTGATCGTCTTCTCCTGCTCCTCGGTGAGGTCGGTGTATTGGTCGAGTTGGGTCTGGAACTTTTGCACCCGCTTGAAGTGCTCAATGAACGCAGCGCGGGCGTCGTCGCCCTTGAGGTTGGCGACATCCTCGGGCTTGCCGTTAAGGCCTTGCGACTTCATGAAGGTTTCGAGTTCCGCTTTGGCGGCTTTGAGCTTCTCGATGACGACGGGGGCTTTGTCCACGAGCCAGATTTCGCGCACCTGGTCGGCCTTGGCGCCGGAGAAGAGCGCGATGGCGGCGTCCACGGCCTCCTGCTGGCGACGGAAGTCGAGGATGTGGCCGTAGGGCTTGCTGGCGTTGAGCACGCGGTTGGTACGGCTGAAGGCCTGAATCAGCGTGTGGTGCTTGAGGTTCTTGTCAACGTAGAGCGTGTTGAGGTACTTGCTGTCGAAGCCGGTCAGGAGCATGTCAACGACGATGGTGATGTCGATCTTCTCGCGGCCTTTCTTGGGCAAATCGGCGTTGGGGAACTGCTGGTCTTTGATGCGTTTCTGGACGTCCTGGTAGTACTGGTCGAACTCCTCGATGCGGTGGTTGGTGCCGAAGCGGTCGTTGTAGTCGGCGATGATCGCCTTGAGCGCCTTCTTCTTCTGCTCGGGGTCGTGCTTGTTGTCTTCCTGCTCCTGCGGCAAATCTTCCTGAATCTGCCGGACGTCGGGGCTGACGTCTGCGGGCGGCGAGAAGACGGCGACGACGTTGAGCGGGACGAAGTTCGGGTCGGTGAGTTTGCGGCCGTTCTGCAGGGCGTCAAAGAGCGCGTAGTACTCGATGGCGTCGTTAATCGACGCGGTGGCGAGGATGGCGTTGAATCGCCGGTTGCCGGTGGCGGCGTCGTGCTTGGCGAGAATGGCATCCACGACGGCACGCTTGGCGAGCGGCTCGCCGGGTTTGGGGGCATTCTCCCCGTTAGGCCTGTAATAATCGACGTGGAAGCGGAGGACGTTGCCGTCCTCGATGGCGTGGGTGATCGTGTACTGGTGCAATTCTTCCTGGAACAGGTCCTTCGTGGTTTTGAGTGACGCCTGGTCGCCCTCAATTCGCTTATAGGTGGAGTTCTCTTCGAAGATCGGCGTGCCGGTGAAGCCGAAGAGCTGGGCGTTGGGGAAGAACTCCTTGATCGCCTGATGATTGTCCCCGAACTGCGAGCGGTGGCACTCGTCGAAGATGAAAACCATCCGCTTGTCGCGGAGCGGCTTGAGCCGCTCCACGTAGTTACGCTGGTTGCTGGGGTCGAGGGCGAGTCCGAGTTTCTGGATGGTGCAGACGATGACCTTGTCGGCGGCATCGTCGGAGAGGAGTCGGCGGACGAGTGTTTCGGTGTTGGTGTTCTCCTCGACGCAGCCTTCCTGGAAGCGGTTGAACTCCTCGCGGGTCTGGCGGTCGAGGTCTTTGCGGTCGACGACGAAGAGGCACTTTTCGATATTAGGATTGGCCTTAAGAAGCGTGGAGGCCTTGAACGAGGTGAGCGTTTTTCCGCTGCCGGTGGTGTGCCAGACATAGCCGTTGCCGCGGTTCTTGTCGATGCACTCGACGATGGCCTTGACGGCGTAGATCTGGTACGGCCGCATCATCAACAGCTTCTGCTCGCTGGCGACAAGGACCATGTAGCGGCTGATCATCCGGCCGAGCGGGCATTTTTGGAGGAACTTTTCGGCGAAGGGGTGAAGGCCCTTGATCTTCTGATTGTCCGGGGCTGCGTACTCGTAGATGGGCAAGAATCGCTCGTCGGCATTGAAGGCGAAGTGTCGAGCGTTGTTATTGGCGAAGTAGTAGGTGGAGTCGCGGTTGCTGACGACAAAGAGCTGGACGAAGCAGAGGAGCGTGCGCGTGTAGCCGTTGCCGGGGTCATTCTTATACTCGACGATCTGCTCAATCGCCCGGCGGGGGTTGATGCCGAGCGTCTTCAGTTCGATCTGGACGACAGGCACGCCGTTGATGAGCAGGAGCACGTCATAGCGGTGATGGCTGTTGTCGGTGTTGATGCGAAGCTGGTTGACAACCTCATAGGTGTTCTTGCACCAGTCGTTGATGTTGACCAGCGTGTAGTTGAGCGGGGTGCCGTCGTCGCGGGTGAAGCTGTTGCGGTTGCGGAGCGTTTGGGCGGCGGTGAAAACGTCGGGGCTGACGATCTCGTCGAGCAGTCGCTGGAACTCGCCATCCGTCAGGCGAACGTGGTTAAGCTCCTGGAACTTCCTGCGGAAGTTCTGCTCCAGCGTGGCGCGGTCTCGGATGTCCTCGCGGTACACGTAATTCAGGTCGCGGAGCTTGGCGATCAGCTCGTTTTCAAGTTGGCGTTCGGGTGAAGTCATTGCGATCCCTAAATTGATTTACCTGATGTTCGCAGTGTGCCGTGGGATCGAACCGGACAATCTTGGAGGTCTTGTAGACCTGATCGCCGATATCAGCTTGTCAAGGCATCCTGGACAGGTCATGGCTTAGCCGGTCATCGTCTCGCGATTCAGACCTCCACTCCGGGAAGCAGGTACAGTTTCTGCACCAAATTCCACCGTATCGCCTAACGTCTCCGGAATCGGCGCGGCATAATGCCTGCGACAGATCTCCGGTGAATTTTCCATCAGCGTAGCAACCTTGTACAGCGATTCACCCTTCATGGCAAGCTGGCTGCCGAAGGTGTGGCGGCAGTCCAGGCATCCCCAAGGCAAATGGGCCTTGTCGTTCAAGGCTCGTAAATCCTGCGAAAAGTTATCCGGAAGGGAAAAGGGGAACACTGCTGCTCTGTCTCGATCCTATTAAACGAACGGGCTTGGCCGGTGCTGGACGCGAAATTTTCCCGAAATCCGAGGTGTCTAAAAACCAAACACGGCCATTTTCAAGAGGGTTAAGACAGAGCAGGACACTTTTGCTTGCCGCCACAAACGCTTTCTTTGTTAAGTTGAGGCACCCTCTTCTGGATTCCTTTCCGTTTCGGTGCGGCTCAATGGGTCGCATGCTCTTTTTTTCACGAGATGACGAACTTACCACTGCGCCTCTTCAAACGGGCTGTTTCCGGGCTTGATCTTTGGCTTGGGCAGCATCGAGATCATCGACTTGGCCAAAGCACCGTCCCCCGGCCCGCCGATGCGGATGTTCAGCGGCGAGCCCTTGATCAACGTCAGCTCCGAAGCGTGCGGCTCTTTCTTGCTGGACGCGATCTCGAGAAACTTTTTCTTGGTAAACGTCTGTGGCGTGAGCAGGTGTACGAATTCGCTGGCCGCATGATACGCCAGCGCGTTGCCCCCTTCGTCCACTTCCAGCAGAGCCGATCGAACCGGGCTGACCAGAGAGACGATGGGGTTTTTTTCTGCCGCCTGCATGATGGCGTCGATATCGCTGTAGGGCACGGCCGGCCGGGCCGCATCGTGGACGAGCACATGGGTGCAGTCGGTGGCGAGTTTATCGGCGGCGGCGGCAAACTGATCCACCCAACGCCCCGTGGCCGAAATCAGCTTGACCCCGGAAAAGCCCAGATGGCCCCCGTGTTTCCGCTTGATTTCTTCGAGCATGTCGGCCGGGACGACGAGTTGAATCTGCCGGACGTTATCCCGATTGAGGAACAGTTCGATGCTGCGGAGCAGTGCTTCCCGGCCGTCGATCTTCACAAACGGCCCACCCGCCTCAACGGCCTGTCCGGGCGGCGGGGCGGTGACCAGCAGCACACTGAATATAGCCATGTTGAAACTCCCTCTGTTTGGCAACCAATCATCCCATCTTCGGCCCCGATGAAGGGGTGTCAAGGTTGAATTTCGGCTTGTTCCTTGCGCAAGGCTGGCGGCTAAGATTATTTAGAGAGGTTGACACGGCGACAAGGATTTTTACAATCTTCGCTCCGTCATCGAGGGTGGCCGTGGCCACCCGGGTGCAAAGACGGGCTCGTAGCTCAGTTGGTTAGAGCGCGTCCCTGATAAGGACGAGGTCACAAGTTCGAATCTTGTCGGGCCCACTAAACGCAAGAGGCCGCAGCCAAACAGGTTGCGGCCTTTTGTGTTTCCGGCTTTATGCTTTCCTTATCCCTTCCCCAGTCGAATTGATGCTTTCCGAATCACACCCCGGCCAAGAATCTGGTTAACTAATCGCACAAGATAAAGGAGCGGTTTATGGACCTGATACTCATTGCCGGAGGGATCGTTTTCTTCGGCGTCACAGTCGGCTTCCTGATGCTTTGCGACAAACTGGGAGGTGCCTCATGACGGCGCTGTATTGGACGGGACTCGTGCTTACTGGAATGCTCGCGGCCTATCTGCTGGCGGCATTGCTTCTTCCGGAGAAATTCTCATGAACTCAATCGCCCTTGCCCAAATCGGACTGTACCTGATCGTGCTTCTGCTTCTGGTCAAGCCGCTGGGTTGGTTTATGGCCCGCGTCTATGATGGCCAGCCTTGCGGCCTGGATCGTCTTCTCGGCCCCATCGAGCGGATGATTTACCGTCTGGCCGGGGTGCAGGCGAAGGATGAAATGCACTGGAAGCATTACGCCTTGGCCGTGCTGGCCTTCAACCTGGCCGGGATGCTGGTGGTTTATGGCCTGCAACGCATCCAAGGCATGCTGCCGCTGAACCCTGCCGGCATGTCTTCGGTAGCGCCCGATCTGGCGATGAACACGGCCAGTAGCTTCATGACCAACACAAACTGGCAGAGCTACAGCGGCGAAACCACGCTAAGCTATTTAACCCAGATGCTTGGACTGACGGTGCAGAACTTCCTCTCCGCGGCAACGGGCATGGCCGTGCTTGTGGCGCTGATCCGCGGCCTGCGCAGCCGCCAGAGCCGCAGCCTGGGCAACTTCTGGGTTGATCTGACCCGAAGCACTCTCTACATCCTTCTGCCGCTGTCGATTCTGCTGGCTGGCGTGCTGGTTTCTCAAGGCGTCGTTCAGACCTTCTCGCCGTACAAAACAGTGCGGCTGGTACAGCCGGTCGAAAGCCTTGCCCTCAAGGAACAGACGATCCCCCTCGGCCCGGTTGCCGGTCAAGTGGCAATCAAACAGCTCGGCACCAACGGCGGCGGATTCTTCGGCGCAAACTCCGCCCATCCCTTTGAGAATCCAACGCCCCTGAGCAACTTCATGGAGATGCTGGCCATTTTGCTGATCCCGGCCGCCCTGTGTTATACGTTCGGCAAGATGGTGGGAGACACGCGACAGGGCTGGGCGATTCTGGCGGCCATGTTTGTGATCCTGGTTCCGCTGATTGTCGGATGCCTGTGGGCCGAACAATCCGGTAATCCGAGACTGGCGGAGTTGGGCGTCGATCAATCGACGTCGGCAACTTCACCCGGCGGAAACATGGAAGGCAAGGAAGTCCGTTTCGGCATTGCCAATTCCGCCATTTGGGCGACGGCGACGACGGCCGCCTCCAATGGTTCAGTCAACTCGATGCACGACTCGTTCACACCCTTGGGCGGACTGATTCCCATGTGGCTGATCCAGCTCGGCGAAGTGGTGTTCGGCGGTGTGGGTTCGGGGCTGTATGGCATGCTGATCTTCGCGATTATCGCCGTGTTCATCGCGGGATTGATGGTGGGTCGCACGCCGGAATATCTGGGCAAGAAGATCGAAGCCTATGAGATGAAGATGGCGTCGTTGATCATTCTGGTCACGCCCTGCCTGGTAAAACTGGGGGCGGCGGTGGCGGTGGTGACGTTGTCTGGAACCAGCGCCATGAGCAATCCGGGCGCCCACGGATTTTCCCAGGTGCTCTACTGGGCCAGTTCCGTCAGCAACAACAACGGCAGCGCTTTTGCCGGGTTGGGTACGAATACTCTGTTCTACAACCTGGTCGGAACCCTGCTGATGCTCTTCGGCCGGTTCTGGATCATCGTACCCACGCTGGCGATAGCCGGTTCGTTGGCGGCCAAGAAAATCGTGCCGACCAGCAGCGGAACGCTCCCGACGCACAACGCCCTGTTTGTGGTTCTGCTGGTCGGAGCGGTTCTGCTGGTGGGGGCGCTGACCTTTTTCCCGGCCTTGGCGCTGGGGCCGATTGTCGAGCACCTTCAGTTATGGAGATAGGCATGCGGTGGAGCAAAACGCTATCCGCATTTTTCGCGGAGTGGCAGGTCGGATACGACCACATCCACCGCGTGTGGCTGGTGGATTCTCCGCAGAACTTTGAAACAAAGCGAGTTGAAATATGGCAACCAAAGCCAAATCCCTGTTTGATGCAGCAATACTCCGGCGGGCGGTTCTTGATGCTTTCAAAAAGCTATCGCCTCGTACTCAGATTCGTAATCCGGTGATGTTCGTCGTTTATGTCGGCAGCATCCTGACAACCCTGCTGTTCGTGCAGGCGTTACTGGGTAAAGGCGAAGCGCCGGCGGGATTCATCCTGGCCGTCAGCCTGTGGCTCTGGTTCACGGTGCTGTTCGCCAATTTTGCCGAGGCGATTGCCGAGGGGCGTGGCAAGGCCCAGGCCGACACCCTTCGGCGGGCCCGGCGGGACACATCGGCTAAACGCCTGACCAAGCCCTGCTACGGTGAAAAATGGGAGCATGTGTTGGCCACAAAGCTTCGCAAGGGCGACGTGGTCCTGGTGGAAGCCGGCGACATCATTCCCGTTGACGGCGAAGTTATCGATGGCGTGGCGTCGGTTGATGAAAGCGCCATCACCGGAGAAAGCGCGCCGGTCATTCGTGAATCCGGCGGCGACCGCTCGGCCGTCACCGGGGGCACGCGCGTCTTGTCCGACTGGCTGGTGGTGCGCGTCGCCTCCAACCCCGGCGAGACTTTTCTGGACCGCATGATCGCCATGGTCGAAGGCGCCAAACGGCAGAAGACGCCCAACGAGATCGCGCTGAACATTCTGCTGGCGGCGCTGACGCTCGTGTTTCTCCTGGCGACCGTGACGCTGCTGCCATACTCCATTTACGCGGTCAACAGCGCCGGACAGGGAAGCCCGGTAACGGTTACGGCGCTGGTGGCGCTGCTGGTTTGCCTGATTCCCACGACGATCGGCGGACTGCTGTCGGCCATCGGCATTGCCGGGATGGATCGGATGATCCAGAAGAACGTGATCGCCATGTCCGGTCGGGCCGTGGAAGCGGCGGGGGATGTGGACGTACTGCTTCTGGACAAGACCGGAACCATCACCCTGGGAAACCGGCAGGCGGTGAACTTCATCCCGACCGACGGCGTGAACACTCAGCAGTTGGCCGACGCGGCGCAGCTTTCTTCGCTGGCCGACGAGACGCCGGAAGGGCGCAGCATCGTGGTGCTGGCGAAGGAAAAGTACAAGCTTCGCGGGCGTGAGGTTCATGAGATTCATGCCCATTTCGTTCCCTTTACGGCGCAGACGCGCATGAGCGGCGTGAACCTGGATGGTCGGCAAATCCGCAAGGGCGCCTCCGATGCCGTGCGGGCTTATGTGGAGGAATTGGGCGGGGAGTTTCCCGGCATCGCCCGGGCCACGGTGGAGGAAA
The DNA here is from genome assembly GCA_963841305.1 of uncultured Phycisphaerales bacterium. GTDB lineage: Bacteria > Planctomycetota > Phycisphaerae > Tepidisphaerales > Tepidisphaeraceae > CAWJBR01. The sequence continues at coordinate 113,028 of CAWJBR010000004.1, forward strand.
TCTCCAAACGCGGCGGTACGCCGCTGGTCGTGGCCGAGGGGCCGCATGTGCTGGGGGTTATTGAACTGAAAGACATCGTCAAAGGCGGGATCAAGGAGCGGTTCGCCGAGCTTCGGCGCATGGGCATCAAGACGGTGATGATTACCGGGGACAATCCCCTGACCGCCGCCGCGATTGCCGCCGAGGCCGGCGTGGATGATTTCCTCGCCCAGGCCACCCCCGAAACCAAGCTGAAGCTGATCCGCGACTACCAGCAGGGCGGTCGTCTCGTGGCCATGACCGGCGACGGGACCAACGACGCACCGGCCCTGGCCCAGGCCGACGTGGCCGTCGCCATGAATTCCGGCACCCAGGCGGCCAAAGAAGCCGGAAACATGGTGGATCTGGATTCCAACCCCACCAAGCTCATTGAAGTCGTGGAGACCGGCAAGCAACTGCTCATGACCCGCGGCGCGCTGACGACGTTTTCCATCGCCAATGACGTGAGCAAGTATTTCGCCATTATCCCGGCCATTTTCGTCGGAACCTATCCGGTGCTGGCGAAGCTCAACATCATGGGATTGGCCACGCCCGCCAGCGCCATTATGTCCGCTTTGATCTTCAACGCCTTGATTATCATCGCCCTGATTCCGCTGGCGTTGCGAGGGGTGCGTTATCATCCCTTGCCGGCGGGGCAACTCTTGTCGCGAAACCTCCTGATCTATGGCGTTGGCGGGCTGATCGTTCCGTTTGTCGGTATCAAGCTGATTGATCTGATCCTGGTGTCGTTGCATCTGGTTTAAGTGAGGAAAGCCATGTTTTCGATTATTCGTGCTACGGTTGTCATACTTGTCATATTTACCATTATCACCGGGGTTGCTTATCCTCTGGCCGTCTGGGGATTCGCTTCGTCGGTATTTCCGCATCGGGCTGGCGGCAGCATCATTGTTGACGCACAAGGACGGGCGATTGGTTCGTCGCTGATCGGCCAGCCGTTCGACGATGCGAAATACTTTTGGCCGCGTCTTTCCGCCACGTCGCCCGTTCCGTATACGGCCTTCAATGGGGAGAAGGGCACCTGTGGAACGGGATCGAACCTGGGGCCGACGAATCCGGCGCTGCTTGACGCGGTGAAACAGCGACTGACCGCACTGAAATCGGTTGACCCTGATAACAAGAAGCCGGTTCCGGTTGACCTGGTTACGGCGTCGGCCAGCGGGCTGGACCCGCATATCAGCCCCGCGGCGGCGGAGTATCAGGCCCCGCGTGTTGCCCGCGTGCGTGGTTTGTCGGAAAATATCGTTCGGGAACTGATTGCCCGATGCACCGAATCCCGCAAGTTCGGGATTCTTGGCGAAGCGCGGGTGAACGTGCTGCAATTGAACCTGTCGCTGGATGGTTTGGCTAATCACGTTGCCCAGGGAAAATAGATGACGGAACAACGCCCCAATCCGGATGAACTGCTTTCGCAGATTGCCCAGGAGGCCGACAAGTCGCGCCGGGGGAAGCTGAAGGTCTTCTTCGGTTCCAATGCCGGAGTCGGCAAGACCTACGCGATGTTGGACGAAGCGAGCAAGCGGGCGGCCGAAGGCATGGACGTTATGGTCGGCTATGCCGAGCCGCATATCAGGCCCGAAACCGAAGCCCTTTTGCTGGGGCTGGAGATTCTGCCGTATAAACTGGTTCCGTATCGCAACACCACTCTGAAGGAATTTGATCTGGACGCCGCATTGGCGAGGCATCCGGCCATCTGCTGTGTGGATGAGCTGGCGCACGCCAATGCTCCGGGCATGCGGCACCCCAAGCGATGGCAGGACGTGGTCGAACTGCTGAACGCGGGGATCAACGTCTACACGACGCTCAACGTGCAGCACCTGGAATCCGTCAACGATATCGTGGAGCGGATCACCGGCGTGCGGGTGCGTGAGACGTTGCCGGACCAGGTATTCGAGCAGGCGGACGAAGTCGAGTTGGTGGATATTTCGCCCGAAGAGCTGGCCGAGCGTCTGCGCGAGGGAAAGGTCTATCGCCCGGAGCAGGCGGAACAAGCCCTGAAGCATTTCTTTACCCATGGGAACCTGATCGCATTGCGTGAGTTGTCGTTGCGCAAGACGGCCGAACGGGTTGATGCGCAGATGCAGGTGGCGCGGCGGGCGGTCGCCACGTCGCAGCCGTGGGCGGCCAGCGAACGCATTCTGGTCTGCGTGGGGCCGAGTCCCTTTTCCAATCAACTGGTGCGGGCGACCAAACGGCTGGCTGCGGCGTTTCGCGCCGTGGGTTGCGGCATACGTGGAAACGCCGGGAACGACAACCCTGTCGGCGGACGCCAAGCAGCGGCTGTTGCAGGCCATGCGCCTGACCGAACAGTTGGGCGGGCAAGCCGTTTCTCTGTGCGGCCCACGCATGGTGGATGAAATCATCGCCTACGCACGCCGGGAAAACATCACCAAGATCGTGATCGGCAAGCCGGACATACCCCGTTGGCGCGAGCGGTTGTTCGGCTCCGTCGTGGATGATTTGATCCGCCAGAGCGGGCAGATCGACGTTTACGTCATCCGTCATGAAGGCGGCGGCGGAGAAAAGCGGGCGATCGTCCCCTTGCCTCGTTTTACCCAGCGGCATTGGGCGGGTTATTTCTGGGCCGTTGCCGTGACGGTCATCAATACCGCCCTCGGTTTTCTGCTTTACCATCGCTTCGGAATCTCCAACGCGAATATCGCCATGTTGTATTTGCTGGGCGTGCTGCTTATCGCCTCGCGGTTCAGTCGATCCGCGGCCGCTCTGGCGTCCGTGCTCGGCGTTATTGCGTTCGATTTGAGCGTGGTGCCGCCGTTTGGTTCATTGGCGGTGTCCGACAGCCAGTATTTGATCACCCTCGTCGTCATGCTGGTGACGGCGCTGCTTATCAGCACACTGACAGACCTGATCCGTCGGCAGGCCGTCAGCGCCAGAAGCCGGGAGGCCCAGACGTCATCGCTACTGCGGCTCAGCCGTGAATTGGCCGCGACGCGGGAGCGCGAAGCGTTGGTCGAGGCGGTCGTCCGGCACGTTTCCGGGGTGTTCGGCGATCCGGCGGTGGTGATGGTTCCTGTTCATATGAACGACACCACATTGGTTCCCGCCGGCCGTCAGGATGTTCGGCTTGACGAGAAGGAAATGAGCGTCGCCCAGTGGGTGTTTGAACACGGGCAGATGGCCGGTTCGGGAACGATGACCCTTCCCGCCGCCCGGGGGCTGTATGTGCCGCTCACGGCGACGGAAAAGACGGTCGGCGTGCTGGGTCTTTTGTCTCCGCACGGGATGGAAGACCCGGAACGAATGCATCTTCTGGAGGCTTTCGCCAGTCAATCCGCCATCGCCGTTGAGCGGGCGGTGTTGGCCGAAGAATCGCGAAAGGCGTGGGAGCGGGTTGAGGCGGAATTTTTGCGAAATACGCTGCTGTCGGGGGTGTCCCACGACTTGCGCACGCCGCTGGCGGGCATTACGGGGGCGGCCACCAGTCTGCTGGAAACCGACAAGCTTTCCGACGCCGACCGCAAGGAACTGGCGGAGAATATCGTCAACGAATCCGACCGGATGGAACGGCTGGTCAATAACCTCCTGGACATGACCCGCCTGGAAGCCGGGGGTTTTCAGTTGAAGAAGGAATGGCATGCGGTGGACGAATTGATCGGCTCGTCGATCAACGCAATGCGCAAGCGGTTGTCTGGCCATCCCGTAAACACCAATTGTTCGCCAAGTCTGCCGTTGGTTATGGTCGATGGCATGGCCATCGAGCAGGTGATAATCAACATTCTGGACAATGCGGTGGCTTACACACCGCCGGGAACGCCGATCACCATTTCGGCCCAGATGATTGGCGAACGGGTCGTCTTGCAGATCAACGACACGGGGCCGGGATTGCCTGAGGAGAATCCGCAGCGGGTGTTCGAGAAGTTTTTCCGGGGCGAGGTTCGCGAGCGTCAGGACAGGGTTTCGGGCGGATCGCGCCGGGGGGCGGGGTTGGGGTTGGCGATTTGCAAGGGGATTGTTGAGTTGCATGGTGGTACGATCTGGGCGGCCAACCGACCTGTCAGCCAGGGCGGCGGCGCGTTGTTTCGCATTGAACTGCCTGTGGGCGGGACGCCGCCGAGTCCGCCCGAAGAAGGAGTTGAGCTCCAGTAATGAACCAGCCGCAGCCGACTATTCTTGTCATCGAAGACGAAGACCCGATTCGTAAATTTCTTCGCGTTACGCTGTCGGCTCAGGGCTACCGCATCGTCGAATCCACGACCGGTCAGGACGGACTGCTTCAGGCGGCATCGGCGCAGCCGGACGTGATCATTCTCGATCTGGGCCTGCCCGATATGGACGGCGTGGAACTGGCCCGCCAGATTCGGGAATGGTCCAAGGTTCCTATCTTGATTGTCTCCGCGCGGGGGAAAGAGCAAGACAAGGTCGTGGCGCTGGATGCGGGGGCGGATGATTATTTGACCAAGCCTTTCGGGGTGGGAGAATTGCTGGCCCGCCTGCGCGTTTGTCTGCGGCACGCCGCCAGCGGCCCGGAAGTCTCGGAGCCGGTTTTTAGTACCGGGGAGTTGCAAGTGGATTTGGTTCACAGGCGGGTGACGGTCGCCGGCCGGGAGGTACACCTGACGCCCAACGAGTACCGGCTGCTCGCCCTGTTGGTGAAATACGCCGGGCGGGTTCTTACGCATAAGCAGCTTTTGAAGGAAGTGTGGGGGCCGGGTTCTTCTCAGGAGGTGCAATACCTCCGGGTCTACATGAACCAACTGCGGCAAAAACTGGAAGTCGATCCGGCCCAGCCGCGGTATCTCTTGACTGAACCGGGTGTGGGGTATCGATTGTTGGTGTGAGGTTGGTCGGTGGTCATTGGTCATTGGTCGGTGGTCATTGGTCGGTGGTCGGTGGGTTCGTTATTTATCACGAAACGCGGGTGGCGCTATCGAAAACGGGGGAAAACTTGGCTTCGTTTGTCACGGGCGCGTGGCGGAAAAAGGGGGGGGGGAAGCCCGAATGACGAAACCGGAATGACGAATGAATGACGAAATCCGAAGGACGAAGGGGTTCAATGGCAAGGGAGACTCTTTCGTCATTCGGGCTTCCCTTCTTGGTTCGGCATGGGTTTTCGGCTTTCGAGAGTCGGGTCAGCATGGGCTGGAACTTGTTGGCGGGGGTAGCTCCCTCTATCTATAACCCGGCGTATCACGAAACCGCATTGGCCGTAGCGCCAGAGGGATTAGGGAAAAAATCTTCAGCCACCGATGGGGCACCGATGAAGAGGGGGGTGAAGACGTTGCCTTGGTTCAATGGGGAGGGATGCTGGAATGTTGCGTTGGATGGGGCGGGGAGGGAGAATGGGGCGGGACTTGAAAAGGGCTTATGGGCAATGGACCTTGGGTAACTGATTGGGCTCGGGTGTCCGGTCCTTCCGGGCGGAAGACCGGGAAGAAGAGGTTTTTTTATGCCGCTACTGACGGAACAGGAACAGCAGGATGTGATTCGGTACATCGAGGCGGGCAAGCCGCTGCCGGACAAGTATCGGTTTTTACTCTTTGAGGATAAGCGGGAAGTGGAATTGGTCTGGAACGGGAAGACCAATGAGGTGTGCAACATCGTTCTGCCGTTTCAGGTGATCGAGCAGGTGGATGAGCCGCGGGTGGAGGGGAAGAGCAAGGTGGACGATGAGTTGGCCGGGGGGCTGTTTGATTCGCGGGGGAGGCAGATGAAGGGGTGGACGAACAAATTGATCTGGGGGGACAACAAGCTGATTCTTTCCAGCCTGAAAAACGGCCCGCTGCGGCAGGAGATCGAGAAGCAGGGCGGGCTGAAGCTGATCTACATCGACCCGCCCTTTGACGTGGGGGCCGATTTTTCGATGGATATCGAGATCGGCGACGACACGTTCACCAAGAAGCCCAACATCCTCGAAGAAATCGCCTACCGCGACACCTGGGGCAAGGGGGCGGATTCGTTCATCGCCATGATCTACGAGCGCCTCATCCTCATGCGCGATCTGCTGGCGGAGGATGGGAGTATTTTTCTTCACTGTGACTGGAAGACGAGTGCCCTCATACGGATTGCAATGGAGGAGGTATTTAAGGGCGGCTTTACCAATGAAATCATTTGGTACTACTACAATAAGATGCAGGGGAACATCAATCGGTTCGCGTCTAATCACGACACCATCTATTGGTACAGAAAGGGTGAAAACTATATATTCAACCAACAGCGAGAATCGCGAGGCAAGACGATCAAGCAGATCAAGCGGGTATGGGACAAAGAAAAGGGTTCTATCGTCAACGCGAAGGACAAGGACGGTCACGTCATTTACATTGAAACGGACGAGCGAACCGTTGACGACATCTGGCGACTATCAATGCTGCAACCCGCAGACAAGTCAGAGAACCTTCGCTACCCAACACAGAAGCCGGAAACGATCGCCGAGCGGATCATTAATACGGCCTCCAACCCCGGCGATCTCGTAGCCGACTTTTTTTGTGGTTCCGGGACTACCGTTGCCGTAGCCGAGAAACTGGGACGAAAATGGATTGGGACTGATTTGGGCAAGTTTGCCATTCATACGACGCGCAAGCGAATGATTGGCGTGCAGCGGGAACTTAAGGCGGATGGGAAAGATTACCGCGCCTTCGAGATTCTCAATCTCGGCAAATACGAGCGACAGCACTACATCGGCATCAACCCGAACCTCCGCGAAGCGGAGCAGCAGAAGCAGTTGGCGGAGAAGGAGGCGGCGTTTCTGGATTTGATTCTTCGGGCGTATCGGGCGGAGAAGACGGAGGGGTTTGCCAGTTTCCACGGGAAGAAGGCGGGGCGACTGGTGGCGGTGGGGCCGGTGAATCTGCCGGTGACGCGGCTGTTTGTGGAGGAGATTATTTTAGAGTGCCGCAAGAAGCACATCACGCGGGTGGACATTCTGGGCTTTGAGTTTGAGATGGGGCTGTTTCCCAACGTGCTGGATGAGGCGCGGGCCAAGGGGATCGACATTGTGCCCAAGTACATTCCGGCGGATGTTTTCGACAAGCGGGCGGTGGAGAAGAACCAGGTGGTTTTCCATGATGTGAGCTTTATTGAGGTTAAGCCGCATGTGAAGGGGAATTGCGTGGCGGTGGAGCTGACGGATTTTTCGGTCTTTTACTCGCAGGATTCGATAGCGGCGGCCGAGTCGGCGTTGAAGGAGAAGGGGAGCCGGATCGTGGTGGAGAAGGGGCAGATCGTGAAGGTGAGCAAGGACAAGCACGGGATCGTCAAGCGGGAGGTATTGACGAAGCACTGGACGGACTGGATCGATTACTGGTCAGTGGATTACGACTATGAGAGCAAGCGGGAGATCATCCGCGTGCCGAGGGAACTGGACGTGGAGGAGCAGAAGCGGCTGCCGGGGATGGGGCCGGACCAGATGAACCTGATTGCGTGGGAGGAGAAGTGGACGGGGGATTACATTTTTGAGAACGAGTGGCAATCGTTCCGCACGAAGAAGGACCGGTCGCTGGAGCTTTGCAGCGCGTCTCAGGAGTGCAAGCCGGGGCGGCGGAAGGTGGCGGTGAAGGTGGTGGACATCTTCGGCAATGACACAATGACGATTGTGGACGTGAATGTGGATGAAGCGAATAAGAAAGGGCGGAAGTGAATGTCAGGCGAAATCATCAAGTCAGGCGGCGACGGGGAACTTTCTCCGTTCGAGAAGATCAAGCGGACGAACGACGCGGGGGTTGAATACTGGTCGAGTCGAGACTTTGCAAAGGTCTTGGAATACACGAATTACCGCAACTTTGAGCAAGTGATTGCCAAGGCGAAGACTGCGTGTTTTAACAGCGGGCAGCGGATTGAAGACCATTTCGTTGATATCGACGAAATGGTTTTGATCGGAAGCGGCGCAACGCGTCCGATTGCATCGACGCTACTTTCCCGATACGCCTGCTATCTCATTATCCAGAATGCCGATCCGGGCAAACAGATCGTGGCGATGGGGCAGACCTACTTTGCGGTGCAGACCCGCAAGCAGGAGTTGAGCGAGCAGCAGATTGAAGAGGGGCGAAGGCTTCTGCTTCGCGAGGAGCTGAAGAAGCACAACACGCAGCTTGCCGATACCGCCAGGCAGTGCGGCGTGGTGGAGCCGATGGACTACGCGATTTTCCAGAACCACGGGTATCAGGGTTTGTATGACGGGATGACGGCGCAGGACATCCACCGGCACAAGGGGCTGAAGAAAGGGCAGCAAATCCTCGATCACATGGGCAGCACCGAGCTTGCGGCGAATCTGTTCCGCGCAACCCAGACGGAGGAAAAGCTGCGCCGCGACAAGGTGAAGGGGAGGCCGGCCGCCAACCGCACCCATTACGAAGTGGGTCGGAAAGTGCGGCAGACCATCGAGGAGCTTGGCGGCACGATGCCTGAAAATCTGCCCGTGACCGAAAGCATCAAGAAACTCGAATCGAAAAAGAAGAGGAAGCAGATCGGCGAGGGTGAATAACCCGTCGAATTTGATGGGGTTGGAGCGATAAGGCCATGGCATTGCACAAAGATTTTCCAATTGATCCGCATGTGGTTCTCGATCCGGCGGTGCGGTGGTTTCCGGCGGATGAGGCGTTGCGCGACAGCAGCATGGAGAAGCTGATGCCGCCGCTGGTGGCGCAGTTGCGGAAGAAGGTGAAGGGGTGGCGGGAGGGGGGGTATGTCGGGGCGACGGAGACGAGCAAGAGCCTGCTGAACTGGTGGTTTAATACGCCGCATTTGCTGCCTCGGACGGATGGGACGATGGGGGAGTTTCGGTATTTCTTCGCCCAGCGGGAGGCGTTGGAGACGATTGTTTACCTGTACGATGCGGTGGGGGTGCAGGACAAGTACGACCTGATGCGCTTTGACGGGAGCGGGTTGGTGTCGGCGGGGATGTTCGATGAGACGTGGCGGCGGTTCGTGGTGAAGATGGCGACGGGGTCGGGGAAGACGAAGGTGCTGAGTTTGGCGCTGGCGTGGAGTTTTTACCACAAGCTGTATGAGCCGGAGTCGAAGCTGTCGCGGAATTTTCTGGTGATTACGCCGAACATCATCGTGCTGGATCGGATTTACAAGGATTTTCAGGGGCTGCGCATCTTCTTTGAAGACCCGGTGATTCCCGACAACGGGGTGGACGGGCGGAACTGGCGGGATGATTTTCAACTGACGCTGCATGTGCAGGATGAGGTGCGCATCACGCGGCATACGGGGAATATCTTTTTGACGAACATTCACCGCGTGTATACGGGGGACGAGGCGTTGCCGTCGGCGGACGATGAAAACACGATGGATTATTTTCTGGGGAAGCGTCCGACGGGGGCGACGACGGATTCCAAGGTGGATCTGGGGATGATCGTGCGGGATGTGGAAGAGTTGATGGTGATGAACGATGAGGCGCACCATATCCACGATCCGCGCATGGCGTGGTTCAAGTCGATTCAGGACATTCATAACCGGCTGAAGCAGAAGGGGGCGGAACTTTCGCTGCAGGTGGATGTGACGGCGACGCCCAGGAATGACAACGGGGCGATTTTTGTGCAGACGGTGGCGGATTATCCGCTGGTGGAGGCGATTTGGCAGAACGTGGTCAAGCATCCGGTGTTGCCCGATGCGGCGAGCCGGACGAAGCTGGCGGAACGGCAGAGCGCCAAGTACACCGAGAAGTATGCCGATTACATTGATCTTGGCGTGATCGAGTGGCGGAAGGCTTATGCCGAGCATGAGAAGGTGGGGAAGAAGGCGATATTGTTTGTGATGACGGACGATACCCGCAACTGCGATGACGTGGCGGAGTATCTGGAAGGGAATTATCCCGAACTGAAGGGGGCGGTGCTGGTCATTCATACCAAGAGCAACGGCGAGATATCCGAGTCGGCATCGGGGAAGGCGAAGGAGGAGCTGGAGAAGTTGCGGGGGCAGGCGAATGCGATTGACGATCCGGCCAGCCCGTACAAGGCGATTGTGTCGGTGATGATGCTGAAAGAGGGATGGGACGTGCGGAATGTGACGACCATCGTGGGGTTGCGGGCGTATTCGTCGCAGAGCAATATCCTGCCCGAACAGACGTTGGGACGCGGGTTGCGGAAGATGTATCCCGGCGATGTGCCGGAGTATGTCAGCGTGGTCGGTACGAATGCGTTTATGGAGTTTGTGGAATCGATCCAGGCGGAAGGCGTGGAACTGGAACGCAAGCCGATGGGCGAGGGGACCGGCCCGAAGACGCCGCTGATGGTGGAGGTGGATGAGGAGAACGAGCGGAAGGATATCGAGGAGTTGGATATTGAGATTCCCGTCATGACGCCGCGGGTGTACCGGGAATACAAGAATCTGAGCATGCTGGATACGGGGGCGCTGGGGCATGAGCGGGTGTTGTATCAGCAATTCAGCGAGGAGGAGCAGCGGGAGATTGTCTTTAAGGATATCGCCACCGGCGAGGTGACGCACACGACGATTCTGGATACGGCGGGCGTGGCGGATTACCGGAGCGTGCTGGGGTATTTCACACAGACGATCATGAAGGATTTGCGGCTGGTGAGCGGGTATGACGTGCTGTATGGGAAGGTCAAATCGTTTGTGCGGGATGAGTTGTTTGACCGGAAGGTGGAACTCGAAAGCCCCAATACGCTGCGGAATTTGTCGGAACTGGCGGCCACAAAAACGCTGGTGGAAGTTTTCAAAAAGGGGATCAATGGGCTGACGGTGCAGGACAAGGGGGATGCGGAAATCCGGGATTCGATCAAGCTGAGGCAGACGCGGCCGTTTGTGGCCAAGGAGCAGGGGTATTTGATTCCGAAGAAGAGCGTGTTTAACCGCATCATCGGGGACAGCGAATTTGAACTGCGGTTTGCTGCGTTTCTGGAGGACTGCAAGGACGTGGTTTCGTATGCCAAGAATTACCTGGCGGTGCATTTCAAGCTGGATTATGTGAACGCGGAGGGGGATATTTCGAATTACTACCCTGATTTTCTGGTGAAGCTGGCGAATGATCGCGTGGTGATTGTGGAAACGAAGGGGCAGGAAGATTTGGATGTGCCGCAGAAAATGGAGCGGTTGCGGCAGTGGTGCGAGGATATCAATCGGGTGCAATCGAAGGTGAAATACGATTTTGTGTTCGTGGATCAGGAAAGTTTTGAAAGATTTAAGCCTGTCTCGTTCAAGCAACTGGTTGAAGGGTTCAGGGAATATAAAGCGAAGGACTGAATCCTTTCAGGCGAAGCGAGGATACGAAAGAGCTGCCCATGAGCGGTCATTCCGAGCGAAGGCGAGGAACCTACCGTGATCGAGGCAAGACCCCTCGTTGGTGTTTGGGGCGACAATGGCGGGTGATCGGTTTTACATCTGTGTTCATCCGCGGTTAAAAATCTTTTTCGGTTTGCCTGTCGGGGTGGCGTTACTTTGATGTTTCGACGAGGGGTTTTGTGGCGGAGCCTTTGAGGAGGTAGCGGATTACGTCGGCGGCGGTGTAGGAGGAGTGGCCGGGTTTGAGGAAGCGGGCTACGTCCACGGCGTCGTCGCCGGCGGTGACTAATGCGTTTTCTTCTGTGCCGGTGGCTTGGTGTTGGCCCATGCCGATGGTGGCGAAGAGGGCGTTGCAGATGCATTTTCGGCCGACGGTGTCGGCGAGTTGGCCGCCTTTGGCCAGGTATTGTTGTGCGGGTTCGGCGGGGCAGCGGTAGCCGACGGTTCCGTCGGGGCGGATGTAGGGGTGGCGCAGGTAGCCCAGGTCGCAGATGCGCGAGCGAAGCGTGTAGGTTGCCGCGTCGGAGAGTGTGCCTTGGAGTTGGAGAACCTTGAAGGGGAAACCGGTGGGCGATGCGGCCGGGTCGGTGTAGACGTCGGCTAAGCCGGTGCGACTGAGTTCCAGGGCCCGGTTTTTCAAGAGGGGGACGATTTCGGATTCTTCGCAGAATGCGAAGGCGGTTCCGACCTGGATTCCGCTGGCGCCGTCGGCAAGGGCTTCGGCGAGCTTGGCGGGGGTGGCAAAGCCACCGGCGAGCCAGAAGGGGAGTCCCAATTCGCGGACCTTTTCAAGATCGGTTACGTCGCGTGGGCCGTAGACGGGTTCGCCGCGAACGTTTAATTGCATGGGGCCGCGTGGGGGGGCGTTGTGTCCGCCGGCGGTGGCCCCTTCGATGATGAAGCCGTCAACCCGGCCGTTGGACTTGCGCCAGGGTCGTGGCCAATATGGCCGAGGAGATGATGGCCAGGAAGAAGGGGCGGCGTAGCGGCAGGGCTGTGCCGCCGCAGAATGCGGCGGGGTCGAATCGCATGGTGTGCTGTTCGTTGGCGGGGGCGTCTTCCACGTCGATTTTCAGTTCGGCGGGTTGGCCTTGGGCGAAGGCGTCGAGGACGCCGGGGATGAAGCGGGGGATGCCGGCGCCCATCAATACGCAATCGACGCCGGCGAGCATGGCGCCGAAGAGGGAGGGCAGGGTGGTGAGTTGGATTTTTTCGAGGTAGTTGATTCCGATGCAGCCGGGGATGCCTTCTTTGGCGAGGAAAACTTCGGCGAAGTTGGCGGCCACCGTCAGCTCCAAGAAAGGAGCGGCCGATTGCATCTGGGGCATGGGGGTGAGTTTGTAGGGCTGGTTTGGGGCTTTTCCACCGGGGATGAAGTAGCGTTGCAGGAGGCGGTCGGCGATGCCGGGGATGGGGAAATGAGCCAAGGCGCGGCGCATGTGTCCGCCGGGGTCGCCTTCTTGTAGACGGCGGGCGAAAACCACGGCCAGGCCGGTTCCTGAGACCACGCCGAGTTGACCTTGGCGGGTGACGGCGCGTGCCAGACGCCATCCGGATACACCAACGCCCATACCGCCTTGGATAATCTGCGGATGTAGCATGTGGAACCGTTAAACCTGTTCTGGAACCGTTAGCGTTGCCCATTTCGATGCCGCCAGCACGCACAGACGTTCCACGGCTCCGATTTGTGCGGTGCAGGCGCTGGCCGGGAGGTCTATGCAAATGGCTTTGCGATACCAGCCGGTCATGCCCTTGTAAAATTCTTCGGGGTTGGGGGTGTTCCGGTCCAGGGAGTGGATGGCCAGGAGTTTTCCCGATTCCGGGAGGCGGTATTGTTCGTTACCGGCGTGGGCGAGGGCGCCTTCGCGGATGGCGTCATCCAAGACGTCCGGCACGCAAACCGCCAGGGTGCCGTCATCACGGACGTGCATGGCGAAGACCTGCTGGCGATATTTGCCATCGGGGATAAAGAACTGCATGGTGCGGATGCCGCAGAGCTTGGCTTGCTGGCCGCTGACTTTCGTGGTGGTTTCGGTCAGACTCATCATGACCCGGGCCAGACGGCACCATTTTTTGGCCAAGCCGGAGTCTGTCTTGCTTTTCTGGGCCGCCACCTGTCGCTCGAAGCTTTGGCGGTCTTTCATGCCCAAGCGGGAGAGCATTGTTTTATAACCCATCGGCCAAGCCGCTTCCGTGTCGGCAGATATGGATTGAGCTTGTTTGAACATGAGTCTACTCCCGGCCGGTCGGACGACATCGTCCGGAGATGGACGATGAAAAAGAGAAGGCCACAGTTATGCGGTCCTCTCCTGGATTAACAGAGCAGCTTAGAAATTGCTGCGTCCGCCGCGGCTTCTTCCGAAACCGCCGCCGCTGCGTCCGCCACCGAAACCACCACCGCTGCGGCTTTCGCGCGGCTTGGCTTCATTGACGGTGAGGGCTCGGCCGCCATGTTGCTGGCCGTTGAGGGCGGCGATGGCCGCCTGGGCCTGTTCGTCGGTGCCCATCTGAACGAATCCGAAACCCTTGCTGCGGCCGGTTTCCCGGTCGGCGATGATTTCCGCGCTTTCGACGGTGCCGTGCGCGGTGAACAATTGTTGCAAGGCCGAACTATCGACGTCGTAGCTCAGGTTCCCGACATATAACTTCTTGCCCATGATAAACTCCTTTTGAGTTGGGGCGTTAACCCGTCGCTTTTACTTTCGCAGGTCGAACATGAAAGAGGCCGCCATTTCGGCCCAAAAGGCAGGAGGGCGAGAGAGAAAGAGGGGAGCGTTACAGGGAGATGCTATCGCGTACCTGAATCTCGTTCGGCGAACCGCCGTATACACGGTAGCACATACCCGGACTAAAGTACAGAAATGAATTTCATATTCCGCGCCTCTGCGATTATAAATTGTGCTGATGAGTAACGTTGAACTGCTTTTTCTGGGCACCGGCACCAGCGCCGGCGTGCCGATGATCGGGTGCCATTGCCCGGTCTGTTCCAGTTCCGATCCGCACGACAAGCGGACACGTCCCTCCGTGCTTGTCTCTTACGACTCTACCCGGGTTCTGATCGATACCACTCCCGAACTGCGCCTTCAGTGCGTTGCGAATGGCGTGGAGATGATCGACGCCGTCGTCTTCACCCACGGCCATGCCGATCACATGATGGGTCTGGATGACGTCCGCCGATTCAACGCCTTGCGTCATGGCCCGCTGGACGTGTGGGCTGATTTGCCTACCCATAAGGTTCTGACAAGCTGTTTTGCCTACGCCTTCAAGGAACCTAACCCCGAATCAAGACTTTTCCGCCCGCATTTGATCCGCCGGTTTGTCGAAGGGCCGTTTCAGATTAACAGTCAGACGTGGATTCCCATCAAGCTGTACCACGGCGAAGTGCCCATCAATGGATATCGCATAGGCAACCTGGCCTATTGCACCGATGTCAGTCAGATTCCCGAAAAATCTTTCGCGTTGTTGCAAGGTTTGGATGTGCTGGTATTAGATGCTTTGCAATACAAGCGTCATACGACGCATTTTACGGTTGAGGATGCCATTGCCGCCGCCCGGCGGATTGGCGCTCGCCGGACGCTCTTTACCCATATTGCCCACGCACTGGGTCATGAGCAGACTAATCGTGAATTGCCCGAGGGGATGGAACTTGCATATGACGGTCTGCGGGTTTTGGCGAAAGGGGGCTTGGAGAAGTCGGGAGCCCCGGATGTACATCCGGGGCTTTGAAGGGGCGATTGCGTTTTGCGAGGGACGTGAAGAGCAGGGTGCTGTGGAAGCTTGGGGTGGAATAGAGGATTTTTACAAAGCGTGAAACGATATAAAGCCATTGCGGAATATTATGACGCTGAGAACGAGCGGCATGATATGTTGCAGGAAGACGTTCCCTGCTTTCTGAATCATCTGCCTAAGCGACGCCAGAGCGTTTTGGAGTTGGCCGTCGGCACTGCCCGGGCCGCCATTCCCATTGCCCAGGCGGGGCATCGTGTGGTTGGTGTGGACTATGCCAGGGACATGCTCGATATTGCCTGCCGGAAGCGGGATGCCGTGGGGCTTGCGGCGCGTCAGCTTGAGCTGAGGCATGGCGACGTGCTGGAGCTGGACCTCGGCCGGAAGTTTGATTGGGTTTGCATTTTTTTCAATACGCTTCTGGCTTTTACCACGCTGGAGGAGCAGGACCGTTTTCTTCGGACGGTTCGTCGTCATCTCAAACCCCGCGGACGTTTCTGGCTGGATATTTTCCAGCCCAACCTGGCCATTCTCGCCCAGGACGTCACGCATGATCTGGAGCCGCGTCTCTTTCACGTTCCCCGGTTGGATCGGTCTGTTTTCAAGACGATTGAGGTTCGTCGCGATCCGGCTCGGCAGGTTCAGCACATCACGTTTCATTATGCCTGGTTTGATTCTGTCGGACGGGAGCACAGGGAGAAGACTTGTTTTGATCTGACGTTTCTTTTTCCCCGTGAGCTTCAGCTACTGCTCGAACGCAACGGGCTGAAGATTGAGAGCCTGTATGGGAATTATGATGGCAGTCGGCTTGTTGCGGATTCGCCTCGGATGATTGCTTGTTGCAGTCTGGTTCGGTGAAGAATGCGGCCCGGAGGGCCGCCGCGAAACGGGGAGGGGGTAGTTGGGTTTTTTAACGGGGGTTGGCCTTCTGGGGTTGCGAGCGCTACCATTGGCTCATACGAGGAGGCTTGAAGATGTCTGCGCCTGCAATTGATCGGCAGTTCGTCAACTTTGCTTTTTATAAGCTGGATCCGGCGTTTCGGCGTTTGAGCGGCAGTGAAAAATCCGCCGCCCGGGAGCAGTTTGTGTCCGTGATTCAGGATCATTCGCCGGGGCTGATGTGTCTCAGTTATTCCACCGTCGGCCTTCGGGGCGACGTGGACTTTATGCTTTGGCGAATCAGCCTTTCCCCGGATGAATTTCAGGTTCAGTCGCAGGCGATCAACAAATCCCTTCTTGGCGGCTATCTTTCCACACCCTATTCGTACCTGTCGATGACCAAACGCAGCATGTACATCGACAAACTCGATCCGTCCCATACCGAAAGCCGCACGCACGTCATCCCCGGCAAGCGAAAGTTTCTCTTTGTGTATCCCTTCGTCAAAACCCGCGATTGGTATCTGTTGCCGTTGCATCGCCGCCAGGAGATCATGGACGTCCATATCCGCGTCGGCAACAAGTATCCAAGCGTCAAGCTCAACACCACCTACAGTTTTGGTCTGGACGATCAGGACTTTGTGGTGGCTTTCGAATCGGAAGAACCCAGGGACTTTCTCGACTTGGTCATGGAACTGCGTGAAACCGAAAGCAGCCGATTTACGCAGCGTGATACGCCGATTTTTACTTGTGTGCAGACTCCGATTGAGAAGATATTGGATCAGTTGTTTTGATGCGTCATTAGTTTCTGGTCATCAGTCATTGGTTGGTGATTGCGAAACTAATGACTAATGACTAATGACCACCTTGCCATTCCATCAACCCACTGTTACGGTAATCCCGTTATGATTACCGAAGTTATTCATTCGCACCTCCCCTCCGTCATCGACTTGCGCCACCGCCTGCACCAGATTCCAGAGTTAAACTACGAGGAACACAAGACCGCGGCGGCGATCCGAGCCGAACTCGATCGTCTTGGCGTTTCGCATATCGATGGCATTCCTGGCGCTCCAACGGCTACTTTTGCCGTGATTGGCGAGATGCATAAGCCGTGCATTGCTTTCCGGGCGGATATCGATGCCTTGCCGATTCTGGAAAAAACCGGGCTGCCGTATGCCAGCACCCATACCGGGAGGATGCATGCCTGTGGTCATGACGGTCACAGCGCGGCGCTGGTCGGGGTGGCTGCCGCTCTCAAAAGCATGGAGTCCACCTTGCCCGTGTGCGTGAAGCTCATCTGGCAACCGGCCGAGGAGGGCGGCGGGGGGGCCGGGCGTCTGGTTGAAGCGGGCGTGCTTGATGGTCGGATTGGTCCCAAGGTTCAGGCCGTCTTCGGATTGCACGGCTGGCCGGGGCTTCCGGTCGGCCACATCGCCACCAAGGCCGGGCCGCTTCTTGCGGCCGTGGACAACTTCGCCGTTCGTTTTATCGGGAAAGGATCGCACGGGGCTTATCCGCACATGGGGCACGATCCCATTGTGGCCGCCAGCGAGGCGGTGTTGAATCTCCAGCAGATCGTCAGCCGCGATCTTGATCCTACCGAATCCGCAATCGTCACCATCGGCATGATTCATGCCGGCACGGCGGTTAACGTCATCCCCGATGTCGCTCTTGTGGAGGGCACGGTGCGGACGATCAGCGCCTTGGCCCGGCGGGTTGCCCGCGAGGCATTTCACCGTCGATGCACGGCCATTGCCGCCGCCCACGGGTGCCAGGCGGAGATTCAGTGGACCGAAAGCTATCCCGTGACCGTCAACGATGCCGCCATGACGGACTATGTCGCCCGCGTTGTCGGGGAAACTTTTGGCACCGGCCATTTTTTCGCCGTCTCCCGTCCTTCATTGGGCGGCGAAGACTTTGCCTATTACCTGGAAGAAGTCCCCGGCTGTTTCTTCTTCGTCGGCGTCCAACCTGCCGACGGCGACTCGCCCCCGCTGCACAGCGACCATTACGATTTCACCGACGCCGCGTTGCCGGTTGCGATGCGGATGTTTACGGCGCTGGCGACGAGTTACCATAAACCGCGAGAGTGAATGGGCCGGCAATGACCGGGTAGCAGACACGGCGGCATTTGACACTTTCTCCGCGCCGCAGCACAATCCCCGCGTCTTTCACAGCACGAGGTAACGATGAAAGCTCCGTGGATCACTTATCGGCCGGAAATCCGGGTCTTGGATTGCACCATTCGCGACGGCGGCTTGATTAACGATCACAACTTCAATGACACGCTGGTTAAAGCCGTCTACAACACCTGTGTTGAGGCCGGCATCGATTACATGGAGATCGGCTATCGCGCTTTGCGCAAGCTCTTTGCCACCGGCAAGTCCGGGGACTGGCGGTTTTGTGAGGAGGACGACGTCCGCCGAATTGTCGGGGACAATCCGACGCCGCTGAAGCTTTCGGTGATGGCTGACGCCGGCAAGTGCGACTGGCATAACGACATTCCCAAGAAGGACCAGAGCGTCATCGACATGGTGCGCGTCGCCTGTTACGTGCATCAGATTCCCGAAGCGGTGGACATGATTAAGGACGCCAAGGACAAAGGCTACGAGGTTTCCGCGAATCTGATGGCTGTTTCCACGGTGGCCGAACCTGATCTGGACCAGGCGCTGGAAGTTTTGGCGCAAACTCCCGCGGACGTGGTTGTTGTCGTGGACAGCAACGGCTCGCTGTATGCCGAGCAGATCGAGATTCTCGTGAAGAAATATCTGGCTGCCGTGAAGGCTACCGGCAAGGAAGTCGGCATCCATGCCCACAATAATCTTCAGCTCGGCTTCGCCAACACCATCGAAGCCATCATCCACGGCGCTAACCGGGTCGATGCGACGATGGCCGGCCTGGGTCGCGGGGCGGGCAACTGTCCGATGGAATTGCTGCTGGGCTTCCTTCGCAACCCCAAGTTCCGGCTTCGCCCGGTTCTCAAGTTGTTGCAGGATCACTTTGTTACGTTGCGTGAAAAGATGGAGTGGGGGCCTCTGGTTCCGTACAACATCGCCGGGCAACTGAACCAGCACCCGCGTCACGCCATCGCCTGCCGGGCCAGTTCCGAGAAGGATAATTACGTCGAGTTCTACGACAAGTCGATCAGCGATATTTAGGAGTCGTTTCAGAACTGGGGACAGGTCGGGCAAGCCCGACCGCTAAAGGGTTTTGAAACTGCTGGCTTCCTCCCGACTGCCATTGCGGAGAGCTGCCGGAAATCCTATAATTTTCAATTCGCCTCTCGGCGGGCGGTCCGCCGGGGGTAAATCTGGTATGGCACGTCGGCACAGCGTGGATGTCGGCGGTCTTTATTTACGGGCCACGCGACAGGAACTTTTTTTCTCATGGTTGATTACAATCTCATCAATTCGCTGGGCAACATTGACGCCGACGTGGATTCGGCCGTCTCCTCAGCGCTCGGCGACGCCGCGACCGACCTGGCCAAACTGGTTGGTTCCGACGAGGTGCAGGATTTCACTCCCGGCGCCATCATCAAGGGCCGCGTCAGCGGTCAGGTCGGCGACGACTTCATTGTCGAGCTCGGCCTGAAGTCCGAAGGCGTTCTCGAAAAATCCGAATTTGACGAACCGGCAAACGTGAAGGTCGGCGACGAAGTCCGCGTGCTCCTTGAAGACGTCGAGGGCGACACCGGCCTGGTCAAGATTTCCAAGCGCAAGGCTGATCGCATCATCAATTGGGAAGCGATCATGAAGTCCAAGAAGGAAGGCGACCCCGTCTCCGGCAAAGTCACCAAGAAGATCAAGGGTGGCCTGCTGGTGGACATCGGCGTGCCGGTCTTCCTCCCGGCCAGCCAGGTGGACATTCGCCGGCCCGGCGAGATTTCCGACTGGATCGGCCGCAGCATCGACGCCGTCATCCTCAAGATCGACGAAGAGCGTCGCAACATCGTCATCTCCCGGCGCAAGCTCATCGAGCAGCAGCGTGAAGAGCTCAAGAAGAAGACCTTCGAGAGCATCCAGATCGGGCAGGTCATCAAGGGCACGGTCAAGAACATCGCCGACTTCGGCGCGTTCATCGATCTCGGCGGCATCGACGGTCTGCTGCACATCACCGACATGTCCTGGGGCCGCATCAATCATCCCAGCGAACTGCTCAAGATCGACCAGGAGATCGAAGTCAAGGTTCTGCAGATCGATCGCGACAAGGAGAAGATCGCCCTGGGCCTCAAGCAGAAGGACGCCAGCCCCTGGGAAAACATCGAAGCCAAGTACCCCGTCGGCGCGATTCACGAAGCCGAAGTGGTCAACATCATGTCCTACGGCGCGTTCTGCAAGCTGGAAGAAGGCGTCGAAGGTCTGGTGCATATCTCCGAAATGTCCTGGACCAAGCGGATCAACCACCCCTCCGAGGTGGTCACCGTGGGCCAGAAGGTCAAGGTCAAGGTTCTGGAGATCAACAAGGACAAGCAGGAAATCAGCCTCGGCATGAAGCAGGTCGAGGAGAACCCCTGGGAACGCGTTGCCGAGAAGTACCCGCCCGGCTCCGTCGTCGAGGGCAAGGTCCGCAACATCGCCAACTACGGCGCGTTCGTCGAGATCGAAGAAGGCATCGACGGCCTGTTGCATGTCAGCGATCTGTCCTGGACCAAGAAGATCGGCCACCCCAGCGAAGTGCTCAAGAAGGGCGAGAACGTCCGCGCCGTCGTCCTCAGCGTGGACCAGGAAAAGCAGCGCATCGCCCTGGGCCTCAAGCAGATGCAGGAAGACCCCTGGACGACCGTCATCCCGGCCAACTACCGCCCGGGCATGGTCGTCAAGGGCCACGTCACGAAGATCGCCAATTTCGGCGTCTTCGTCGAGCTGGAACCCGGTCTGGAAGGCCTGCTGCACATCAGCGAAATCTCCGACCAGAAGGTCGAGAAGCCCGAGGATTCGCTGAAGGTCGGGCAGGAACTGGAAGTCAAGATTCTCCGCGTCGATGGCGACGAACGGAAGATCGGTCTGTCGCTCAAGCGTGCCCAGTGGGCTGCCGAAGAAGCCGCCCGCGAAGAGGTTCGCTCCCAGCGTGCCGAGAAGCGTGGGCTTCGCGGCGGTCTGGAAGGCGGCGAAAACACCAGCGGTTTGGGAGATATCAAGCTGGGCGAGTAATTGCCCCTGTTTTCCAAATCCAGCGCAATTGGCAGGGCCGTCCCTTTTCGGGCGGCCCTGCTGCTTTTTCTCGCAATAAATCCTGCTTGTAAGCGTTTTGTACAAGGGCAAATAGGGCTTTGACGCCGGCGACTTCGTATGTTACCGTTACCGTCGTTAACCAGCCTCAGCCCCTGCGGCATGGTTCCTTAATGGGTGTGCAACAAGTGCATTGGCACGGGCGCATCCCGGGCGTTTCTCGGAGTCGCTCGCATGCAGGAAAGCAAATCAAGCCGGCTATTTCTCATCAGCTCCATCGTACTAGGCATTCTGGCCGCCATTGTCTCCTTTGCTTATCTGGACAAGGCGACCGGCATGGAGCGCGGCCCCAAGGCAAAGGTTCTCGTGGCCAAGCATGACCTGCGGGAAAACACGCCTCTGGATCCGGAAAAGGATCTTGAGGAGATGGAATTTCCCGCCCGCATGACTGCTCTCCAATCCCGCGGCCTTCGGCCCGAGGAAAAGGCCGGCTACAAGGGCCAGCGC
Organism: uncultured Phycisphaerales bacterium; assembly: GCA_963841305.1. GTDB lineage: Bacteria > Planctomycetota > Phycisphaerae > Tepidisphaerales > Tepidisphaeraceae > CAWJBR01. The sequence continues at coordinate 134,540 of CAWJBR010000004.1, forward strand.
ATCAACCGTCGTATTCTCGCCGGCACGCCGGTCATGTTTGCCGACCTGGCCGCCGTGGCCGACTTGGAACTCAAAGGCGAAAGCCGGGCCATGTCCATTCCCGTGCGCGGCGCTCAGGCTCTGAGTGGGTTGCTGATTCCGGGTGATTTTGTGAAGCTCATTGTCACCCGTCCCTCGGCCGCCTCCCGCGCCGCTTCGGCCGCCGCCAGTGCGGCCGGGCGCGTTACCCAATGGGAAACGGTTCCCGTGTCGCCCAAGGCGTTTAAGGTGCTGGCGGTGGGTTCGCGGCTATCCCGTTCCCGGCAGCAGATTCTCGTGGCCGATCAGTACCAGAGTTCCGGCGAACCTGAATCCCAGCAGACGGTGACATTGGAAGTAACCGAAGCCGAGGCTCAGGATATTCTCGGTCAGACCGGGGCCGGACAACTTCCGGTGACGTTGATTCTCTGTCCGCCGCAGGCCAACTAGCCCCGCGTTGACCCGGGATCGACCTCCATACGAGTCATGTTATGCGCGTCCTGGTTCAGAACACGTTGACCAATCGCCAGTGGGTGGGCTTTGAAGGCTCCTCCGGCTTCACTATCGGCCGCGACGCCTCGTGCGACGTGAAGCTTGATTCGCGGTTCGTTTCCGCCGTTCATGCCCGCGTGGAGCGCAACGACGGCCACTGGGAAGTCGAACTGCTGCCGGGCGTCAACGCCGTGGAGGTCGATGGCAAGGAATGCGCCGCCGGCCAGAAGATCATCATTCGCGGCTCGGCGCGCCTTCGTCTCATGGAGTTCGTTCTCTCCCTGGTTGACGTTCAGCAGGGCAGTGAACGTTCCGCCGAGCAGGAGCGACTTACTGAGCTGCAAAACACGCTCCATGCCAACGTACTTCGACGCCTGGACCTTCGCGTTGGCGGCTGGTCGCAGACGGATTTTTCCACCGAGCGTATCGAACAGCTCAACCGCGTGGTGGACGATCTGCTGCTGGGCGAGTTTCGGAGCCAGGTGTTCGAGTCCGAACTGACGCCCCTGATTACTCATCGCGCACTGCGAACCCGTCTGAGCGATTGGGTCTTTGCCCGCATTTCCAAGGAGCACAAGACTTCTTCCAACTGGCACGGTCTGGGCGTCAACGACGACTTGGAATCCAGCGTTGCCGCCGTCGTTTCGCGTATTGCCGCCAAGGTCGGCATCGTCGAAAACAAGATGAGCGCCGCCGACGCCGAGGATCTCGTTGACGATAACTTTGCCACCGCCTCCACCGGCGTTGTGGACGAACTGCTGGAAAACGTACGGACCTACCTGGTCGCCGCCTACCTGAAAAAACTTCTCTACGACATGATCTTCGGCCTCGGCCCGCTCGAAGACCTGCTTCGTTCTCCCAGCATTACCGAAATCATGGTCGTCACTCCGTCGCTGATTTATATCGAGCGCAACGGCCGGTTGATGAAAGTTCCCCAGACGTTTCCCTCCGAGGAATCGGCCGTCTCCATCATCGAGCGCATCGTGGCTCCGCTGGGCCGGCGCATCGACCGCTCTCAGCCGCTGGTCGATGCCCGCCTCCGCGACGGTTCCCGCGTCAACGCCATCATCGAACCGCTGGCCGTCAAAGGGCCGTGCATCACGATCCGCAAGTTCCCCGAATCGCGCGTCAGTGTGAATGACCTGATCCGCTGGCAATCCCTGACTCCCTCGGCCGTGGCCTTGCTCAAGGCTTGCATCCTCAACCGCTGCAACCTTCTCGTCTCCGGCGGAACCGGTTCCGGCAAGACCACGCTGTTGAACGTCCTGAGCGGCATGATTCCCGCCGCCGATCGCATCGTCACCATCGAAGATTCCGCCGAACTTCGCTTGCAGCAGGAGCACGTCGTCACGCTGGAAACCAAACCCGCCAATGCCGAAGGCACCGGACAGTTCACCATCCGCGATCTCGTGAAAAACGCTCTGCGGATGCGTCCTGATCGCGTCATCGTCGGTGAATGCCGCGGCGACGAAGCCGTGGACATGCTCCAGGCGATGAACACCGGCCATCGCGGCTCCATGACCACCATTCACTCCAACAGCGCCGGCGACGCCGTCTCCCGTCTGGAGACGATGGTTCTGATGGGCGCTGAGATTCCGCTGGCGGCGGTTCGTCGGCAGATCGCCCAGGCGATTCATCTGATTATCCATACCGAACGGCTTGGCGACGGCCGCCGAATCGTCGGACAGATTACCGAAGTCATGGGGATTCATCCGGTCACCGGCGAAGTGGAAACCCGCGATATCATGCGCTTCACCGAATCCGGCGGCTCGGCCATGCTCCGCCCGACCGGCTTCATGCCTACTTTCCTCGGTGAAATGGTTGACAAAGGGTATCTTCAGTTGCATTCCTGGTTTCAGCAGGTGCGCCCATGAGCATGATCGGCAGCGCAATTCTGATGGGGCTGGCGATATCGCTCCTGGTCTGGGGCGGGCGTCACTGGCTGCTGCGCCGCTTCCAACTGGACGTGGCCTGGGTTCGGGAAACCTCCCTGCGTTTTCGGCCGACGCCCGGCAATCCCGAGCGGTTAACCCTGATCGCTTATGCTGTCTTTCTTCTGATTTTGGCCGCCCTGATTTTCATCGCTCCGCATCCGCTGGTGGCGGTCATTTTCTGGCTGGTCCTGCTTACGCTGCCTCGAATCCTGGTGGAAGTCCTCTGGCACCGTCGCCGGGAGATGATCGACCAGCAGATTCCCGCGGCCGTCGCGGCGATGGCCAACAGCCTCCGGGCCGGTCTGACGCTCGTGCAGGCGATGGAACGGCTGTCCGATACCGCTCCGGAACCGATCCGCACCGACTTTCGCGTCATGGTCAACCGCTACGCCTATGGGGCTAATCTGGAAGCGACCATTCGTGAAACCAAGGATCGGCTCAAGCTTCCCAATTTCAACCTGTTTGCCTCGGCGCTGTTGATCAACCGCGAAATGGGCGGCGACGTCGCCGAAACCCTCCAGCGCATCTCTCAGTCGCTGGACAAGCTTCATCAGATGCGACAGACCGTCGAAGCGCACACCTCCGAAGGCCGCACCAATATCAAAGTGCTTCTGGTGGCCCCGGTGCTGCTGCTGTTGATGATGTCCACCGCCGATTCCGAAGGCGTCAAGATGCTCTTTACCACCCCCCCGGGTTATGGAGTTCTTCTGGTGGCTTTTGTCCTGATGGGGACGGGCGTTTACTTTGCCGCGCGAATTACGCGTACGGAGATTTAACAAACCGGCGATGAACGACATTTCCCCCGACATTCTCCGAGCCTTGGCGGCCGTCGCCTTCGGCGGTTCCTTCGCCATGATCGCCGTGGTGGTCTATCGCCTGCTGCGCAGCGAAAGCCTCGGCCGGCACGCCTACGCCGACGCTTCCCAGCGCCGCGGCGACATGCGCAAAAGCGCCATGGCCAAATCGCCGTTGTACGCGATATTCCTGACCGTCCTGCGCCTGCCCGCCGGCGTTGTCGCCCGCATGGACCTGGACGTATTGCGAAACTACGTCCACGGCCCTTACGCCAAGGCCGGCTATCCCGGCGGGTTGGACGATGACGAAGTTGTTACGGTCGGCCTGCTTATCAGTCTGCTGATCGGTATCTTTACCGGCATTTCGCTGGCCGTCTTTCTGGGCATCACCTCAAGCTGGATGGGGTTCTTTGCGATGCCGGCAGGATTCCTTCTGCTCATCTCCACCCTCCAGACCCGGGGCGAAGTCCGTCAGCGGCGGATTCTCTCGGCGATGCCCTACGTCCTGGATTTGCTGGTGCTGGTGCTCCGCTCGGGAACCTCGCTGAATATCGCCCTCTCGCGTGTGGTCAGCGATTACGCCGACCATCCCGTCGGGGAGGAACTGGGCCAGGTGCTTTCGGAAATTGAGATGGGCGCGCCGCGAGGTCAGGCCATGCAGCGATTTGCGCAGCGGATGGCCAATCCCGATATTACGGCCTTGACCGAGAGTTTTGTTCAGTCCGAGGAATTGGGCTGGCCCCTTGCCGACACGCTGGACCGGCAGTCCGACCGCATGGCCACGGAGCGAATCCTCCGCGCCCAGTCCAAGGCCGGCGCCGCCGGCGTTATCGTCATGCTGCCATCAACCCTGGTGCTGATGGCAGCGATTCTGCTGCTTTTCGGGCCGATGATCGTCCGGTTTTTCCAAGGCGGATTAATGCTGAAATAGTGGAGCAGGAGGCGATTGTTTGAAAGCGTAGGAATTAACCACGGAGGCACGGAGACACGGAGGCCAACTTGTGGAGGAAGAAGAAATTGAACCGCCAAGGTCGCCAAGAGAAGAGAAGTCAGAATGATGAATGATGAACGATGAAGGTGGAAAGAAGAGCAGTTAATAAAAGCTGGTTTTCTTCCTCTTTCATCATTCATAATTCATCGTTCATCATTCTCTTTTCTTGGTGGTTCAATCACTTTTAGAGGCAAAAGCGACTTTGTGGGTTATTAGGGCTTTTACTGAATCTAGATACTATGGATTGCATCGTCAAAGTCATCAAGGGCCCCGACACCGGACTTTCCTGCCGTTTGCAGGCTGGTCCCAACCTCATCGGCCGCAGCTCCCGGGCGGTGTTGCAGCTCACCGCCCCCGACATTTCCTGGGAGCATGTGCTCGTCATCCGCAACGGCGAAGACTACGCCGTCGAAAATCTCTCGTCGATGGGAACCTATATTGACGACGCCAAAATCACCGGGCGGATCAAGCTCCGCACCCGCGACCAACTGCGTCTTTCCCGCGATACCGTCCTCCGCTTCGAATCCGAATCCGGCGACGGCGGTCTGCTGGGCAACCGCAAACTGCTACTGGGGCTTGCCGGCCTGGCCCTGGTTCTTTTGGGCTGGCTGGTGCTGGCCAATCCTTTTGCCCGCAGCGAGGTGGGCGATAGCGACTGGGAGCGGGTTTTCAATCAGACCGTCTCCTGGACGGATCGGCAGGCGGCGTGCCGGCAATTGCCCCGGCAGGTGTCGCAACTGTTCCGCGAAGGCTGGCGGCTGGAACAGGCCAAGGATTACCAGGGTTCCTATGCCACGTGGCTTCGTTTGCAACTGCTTCTGGACGGGCTGGAAGATCGCCGGCATTTCAGTCGGCTGTCCGTTGAAAATCCCAATGCCTTGCAAATGATGCTTTCGCCCGCGCCGTCCCAGCTCGCCGAGCCCGGCGATGCTGAATTGGCCGGTGCTTTGGTTCAGTTCGTCAAACGTCGGCTTCTCTGGAGCAGCCGATTTCTCAAAACATCGGGGTTAGCGCCGTGAAAAAAAAGATCGACCGATTCGTCATTCAAGATGTGCTTTCCGATGGCCCCAACGGGACTGTTTACCGGGCCGACGAAGAGTTGCCAGGGGGCATCAAGCGTTCGGTGGCCCTGAAAGTTTTGCCCGCGTTGGGCAATTTTGACGAGAGCGCCCGGGAGCGGTTTTATAACGAAGTGCGTCTGGCCGTATCGTTGGGAGGGCATCCCAACGTTGTCACCACTTACGCCGTCGGCATGGATGATCGTGTGCCGTGGATTGCGATGGAGTTGCTCCCAACCACTCTCGCCGGCGAGATCGGCGAACAGCCCGCGGCTCCGCACAACGTGGCGCGGATGATGCTGGACGTGGCCGGCGGTCTGCAAGCCATCCACGCGCTCAACCCGCCCTTGCTGCACAACGACCTCTCCTCATCGAACATCCTTGCCGACAAATGGTCCAATTACAAAATCAGTGATTTCGGTTTGGCCGCGCCGGCGTCCGTTGATCGGACCCGTGTCATGACCAGCGTGCGGTTTGCGGCCCCCGAACTGCTCAGCCGCGAATTCGGCCCGCTTTCCCCCTCGACCGATCTCTACGCTCTGGGCCACATCGCCTACGAAATGGCGTTGGGCGGAAAACTTTACCGGGCCCAGTTTCCGGCGGTCTATGACCAGCGAGGGTCGGGCAAGGATGCCACTCCCGCCAAATGGCTGGCCTGGCATTGCTCGACCGGAACCCACGCCTCCGCCGTCCATGACCTGCTGCCCGGCTTTCCCCAGTGGCTTGGCCAGCTCATCGCCACGATGATGAACAAATCCGCCGACCAGCGATGTCCCACGGCTGCCGCGGTTCTGGAGCAATTGAAATCCCCGGCATCCGCCCCGACGCCGGCGCCGGCTGGCGCTTCGGCTTACCCCGTCCCTCTCCCACCCGCGTCGCCCGTTGCCGCCAAACCTGCCGACGGCTCGCAAGGCGAAATCAAGTATTACGTCCGTTTACGCGGGCAGGTTTCCGGGCCGTTTGATATGTCGTCGCTTCAGCGACAGGTTCGGCAAGGCCTGATCTCCCGTCTGCATCAGGTCTCCGCTGATCGTGTCGCCTGGCGTAATGCCGGAACCCTGGAAGGTTTGTTTTGATCCTGTAGTGATGGAGGATATGAATGTCTAGCAGCGGCAACACTCTTGATGAAAAACGGCCGGCTCCGTCCGACAAGGCTCCGGGTGCGATTTCCCTGGTCAAGTCCGTCACTTGTCCGCATTGCTGGCACGCCTTTGCCCCCGAAGACGTTTTGTGGATTGCCGAGCACGAAGACCTCGCCGGCGACGCGGTGCTGAAAGAGGAACCGCTTCGTTTCCTGCCCACCCGTTTCAATCTCGACGGCATGGCTCTGGATGCGCGGGGAATGATTTGCCATTCCATGGCCTGCCCCCAATGTCATTTGAGCATTCCCCGTTCGATGCTGGAAAACGAAGTCACGATTTTCTCGTTGATCGGCAGTGTCGGCAGCGGCAAGTCGAACTTCCTGGCCGCCATGACCTGGGAATTGCGCAAGCAACTGGCCCGGCATTTCAACATCATCTTTTCCGACGGCGACAAGGAGGCCAACTGGGTTCTCAACCGCTACGAGGAAATGCTGTTCCTCCCTGACGACCCCGACCGGCCAACTCTGCTGGAAAAAACCCGCACCCAAGGCGACCTTTACCGCTCGATCCGTCTCCACGGTCAGCAGATGCAACTGCCCAAGCCGCTGCTGTTCTCCATCCATCCCGGTAACGATCACCCTCTGGCCAATCAGCGAAAACGCTCGGGAACGATTCTCTGTCTATACGACAACGCCGGCGAACATTACGCCGTCGGACAGGACACCGCGTTTACCCCCGTAACACGACACCTCCCGCGGGCCAAGGTGTTGATGTACCTGTTTGATCCGACGCAGGATCCCCGGTTCCGCGACCGCTGCAAACCCATCTCTTCCGATCCGCAAATCACGGACGCGATTCAAACCCTTCGCCAGGAGAATATCCTGGCCGAAGCCGCCTCGCGCGTTCGCAAGCATAAGGGTCTATCGGCCTACGACCGCTACGACCGGCCGCTGCTGGTGCTCGTCGCCAAGTCCGACATCTGGGGTTCGTTGCTGGACGAAGACCTGACTGCCGAGCCGATCTTGTTTTCGCAGGACGCTGCTCCCGCCACGCTCGATCTGGATCGGGTCCACCAGGTTTCGCGGAAGCTGCGAGCGCTGCTGCTGGACATCGCCCCCGAGATCGTGACCGTTGCCGAAGACTTCTGTTCCGACGTGACCTATATCCCCGTCAGCGCTCTGGGGCATTCGCCCGAACGCCGTGACGATAACGCCGGGCTGTTGATCCGCCCGCGCGACATTAATCCCCACTGGGTCACGGTGCCTGTGCTGTACGCTTTTTCCCGCTGGCAGGGCGGTTTGATCCGTGGTTTCAGCCAGCTCGAACAGACCGAAGAGCCCTGGACCTTGAACCGTTGATGGACTACCGCGGCCCGGCCGCCCAACACCATGGCCCACGAGCTTTACTATACGTCGGCGCCCGAAGGGATTCGTCCCGGAGACCGTGGCTTCTGCACGGTTGCCGTCACCGCCGGCATGCCCAAGGCGTTGTGGGAGCGTCTCGAAGGGCTTAGTGGCTATCGCCATCATGTGGATGCCGCCGGCCGTCCCAGCCGCAGCCCTGTTTCCTATGCGCATTGGATCCTGCACCTGAGTGGATCGAATCATCACGTTCTGTCTCGCGTGTGTGATTCCGGCATCGATTACAGCCAGCGAACCAATGCCTTGGCCCATCATCTGGTTCTCGAAGCCGGCGAATTTGCCGCCGCCGGTCCTGCCTGGATGCTCGCCCAGCCCGGCGCGATGCTCGAAAGCTGGTCTGGTCAGGTCGGTACGATCGTTCGGGATGCGCCTTTGCCGCAGGGTGATATTTCGCCCCAGCCTTGCCGTGCGTGGGAGCAATTGACGGGCGATGCCGGCTATGCCGGCTTGATCGCCGGGCAGTTCGTAAAAAGTCCCTGGAAGCCCGCCTGCCTTCTTTTCGCTCTGGGTCAGGATATTCTGCCGCTGGTCCAGGACGTGTTCGCTTTGTTGCCGGCCCCGATGCGCTGGCAGGTCACGTTCAACAGCTATTTCACGAGCCTGCCGACCAATGTTTCCTGCCAGTGGCGTTGCTGCCTGGCCGACACCCCGGCCGCGGTGGCGGCCGTTCGTCATGCCGCCGGCGGTTTGATCCTCGATTTATCCCGTCCCGACCGTCTACCGCCGTTGCCGCAAGACCCTTGGGTGACAGCCGCCCGCACCGGTCAGGCGCCTGCGACAGGCAAACCGGCCATATCGCCGAAACCCGCTTCAATTCCCGCGACGTTTTCCGCTAAACCTGCCGCACTGCCCGAGGGAAGACCGGTTGTCACAGCGGCGCCCGCATCCGATCCTGGCCCGTCCGTTTCGGAGGCCCAAAATACGTCGGTTCATCCCGGTCTTTCTTCTCGGCCGGATACTTCCTGGGTCGTCATGCGTCGTCGTTCTCATCGGCGGCGTTTGATGGTTTTGTACTCGCTGGCGTTGTTGGCGATCGGCATCGGGGTGTGGATGCAGATCTGGGCTTATCGCGCCTCCAGTGAGCGTGAAATTCCCGCCATTGCCATGCCGCAGCCCCCGGTAATTCCCGCTACGGCGCCGGTTGTTGTCCCGGTGACGCCGCCCGCTCCGTCGGTTCCGTCGCCCGCGCCGGTGGAGCCTCGTCCGCAAATTCAGCCGCCCAAGCCTGTCACGTCCGCCCCGGCGGTCGTTGTTCAGCCGCCTCCTTCTTTGCCGAAAGACATCGTTATTTCGCAGGCACTGCCAACCCCGATTGCCGGCAACGGCCTGCGCGACGCCACCCGCCTGCTGCCCGTTCCAGCGGGCAGTTTTGACAACCTTGATGCCGTGACATCCCTTGGCCTGACTCTTCCCGGCGGCGGCAATGAGATGGCTTTCGAGCGGGATGATCTTGCCGGCCTCTTTGTTGTCACGCCCCAAACGGACAATCGTCGTCCGGCAGTGATCCTCGGCTGCAAATCACACGCGGAACCCGGCGGTTCGGTATCCATCTTGTCCATCGCCCTGGACAAAGCCAAATCCCAGCTCGAATTCACCTGGCGCACCAGCATTATGCTGCGGCAGTCCCGGCTCGTGTCCCTGGCCTACTGGGTGGCGCAGAACTCTTCGCTGGTTCTGCTCGATGCCCAGAAACTTCGCCCGCAGCGTCTAAGCTTTAATCCCGTCCAACTCAAGCCGGTCAATCTTTCCGCGTCTTCCATTGACGTCGCTTCGATTCCTTGTGACCTGCCGTTGCCCGCCAGGCTTATTCTGGACCGCCCGCTGCCGCCGGGCTGGCAATTGACCTCGTCTCAAGAAAATTCCGCCAAGGGTTCATCGGGTCCGGCGGTTCAGGTGCTGGTCGTGGAAAAAGTGGCCAAGACCGCTTTGGGCACGCATCTGACCATCCGTTTTTCTCCCGACACCTGGGCAACGGAATGTGATCTGGTCCGAAACCTGGCCGCTCTTCGCGAAGGTTTATCTCGCGTTGAAGGCGAGTTGCGTCTCGTTCAGGAGGAAATCAACCGGGCCAAAAGCGCTGCTCAACCGGATATGGACGCCCTGAACCGCAGGCTGGCCGACTTGGCGGAATTAAAATCCGGCCAGGCGAAAGGCCCGGCGGCGGGGGGGGCGACGATCCAGCAGATACAGGCGGAAACCAAAGCCGTGCAACAAGCGATCGACGCCCGCCAGGTGGCGCTGGATCAGTTGACTTCTCCGCTGCGGGCCCGGCAACAGGAACAACTTGAGGCCCGGCGAGCCTACGCCGCCGCGTTGGCGGGATACCGTGAATTGGATGCGGTTAACCTGAAACTGGTCCTGGAAGTTCCCCAGGTTTTGCGTGTCGCGAACGTCCGCTTTCTGAGGGATCAGGAATAGCTTGTTTGAAAAATCTTTCGGAGCCCCGTGTTTTGATCTACGATGCAAACTGCAACGGGTGAATCAGACCTATGACCGACTATCAACGCACCATCGAATTTCTCCGCGACTTTCGCGCCGCTCCCGGCCAGCGCATCACCGACGACGTGCGGCGCTGCGCCAGCGAGTACGCCGACTTGTGCGCCAAGGCCAACGACCGTCTGCGACAGTGTTCGCTGTTTCTCCAACAGGGGCTGCGCGCGAGGCGATTCACCAGGCGGAAGAATCTCCCAACCTGCTGGAATTGGTCGCCGCGCTGGACCTGCCTGATCCCACCGCCTGGGCGGAGTTCTGCCAGCAGAACGACCTGCCCGTTCCGCCTCCGCTTCAGGTAGACCGGGCCACGCAGTTGAACGAAGCCTATGGCCAGGGCGACGGTCTGGACCAGTTGCTTCGGGTTCATCGCCGGCTGGCTCTCTGCCATGCTCCCATCAAAGATCGCTTACAGGCCATGCGGGCTATCGCCGATGCCGATCCGTCCAGCACTTTCTGGGACAAGGATATCCGCACCTTTGAGCTGGCCCGGATGAAGGAACTCAAATGCGAGTTCGCCGTCGCCATCCGCGATCAGGACGCCGAAACCGTTGCCCGGCTTTCCGTCGAAGTGTTGCAAAGCGCCTGGCGTGAGCCGCTCAGTTCCAGCCTTCAATCCATGGCTTCCAATGCCCACGAGCGTATCCGCCTCTCGATCGTCAACACGAAATTGAAGGTTCTCGTCGGCCGGCTGCGCGACGCATTCGCCGCCAAGGATCATCCCGCCTGTTCTGCGGTCCTCGACGAGATCGCCAAACTTCTAGGCGGCGGGGGGGCTGCCCAGACCGGCGTTTCCCCCGAAGTGGCCGCTGAAATTCGGCCGGTGATGGCCTGGGTCAATCAGGAAAAGGAACTTGCCCGCAAACGCACCGCCATCGCCGAAGCCCAGCGCCGCCTTGCCGAAGCCCTTGATGGCGATGTTGACGACGTGGAGCTTGAATCCCTTTACGAACGACTCAAGCAGTTCGACGAGCCCGTGTCCGAAGACCTGGATCGGCGTTATCACGAACGGTTGCAGGACCGCCACCATGCCATTCAGCGCAAGTACCGCCTGATGCTGGTGACGGTTGCGGCCATGGCTTTGCTGGTTCTGGTCGGCGGGTATCTCTACTTCCGTTCGGGCCTGGCCGGCGGCTGGGCGCAGAGAATCCAGCACGCCAACGAATCCCGCAACCTTACGTTGGCCCATAAATTGATTGAGGAACAGCAGCGCCGCGCCCCGAATTCAACGGCGTTCCCGAACTTATCGGCGCCAAAAACGCCACGCAGATTCTTCAGCAGCAGTTCGATCACGACCGTCAAACGCTTGCCCGGCTGCTGGGGGATTTGCAGAAAGATCAGCAGTCGCTTGACGTCTTGGTCCGCAGCGAAAAGGCTGAAGCGGACGACCTGCTTGCCGGAGCCGACAAGGTGAGCGTCGAAATCGAGCAGGCCAATCAACTGGCTGTGAACCTGAAGTGGGTGGATTCGGACAACAAGCTGGCTTCATCCGTCGAGCAATTGCGCCAACTGGTCGGCCTGCTTCGCACTGCCGCCGTTCGCAAGGTCAAGGACCAGGCGTCGGCCCTGGATAACCGTCTTAATTCCCTTGCCGGTGCGGGCAATCCTCAGGAGCAACTGGCCGCCGTGGGGCCGATTGCATCCGAAGTTCAGTTGCTGCGGCGGTTCGCCGGGATTTCCGATGACGCCAAGTCGGCAATCGATGCCGTGGCGGATCGGTTGGAGAAGACGCGCAACCTGCTGACGCAGGGCTTGAATCAGATCGAGGTTCTCCGAGCCATCCGCAATCGCGCCACGTCCGTTTCCCTCTGGAGCAAGGAGATGAAGGACTATATTGCGCGCTTCCCCGATGCTCCCATCAGCAAGGAATTTTCCCAATCGCTGGAAGCCATCGCGGCCGCCTCGTCCATTGAATCGCTGCGAGATCTGCTGGACGGCTGGTCGGGCCAGCTTGCTCCCACCAGCGAAGCCATGGCCCGGGAACGGCTGGATCGCGTCAAACAGTATCTCAAGGATTACCCTCTTTCGCCTTACGTCCCTTCGCTTAATGCCTATGCGGCCTATCTCACGGAGGCCGCCGACGCCCTGGCGTTGAAGAGCAGTTGGCAGGTGACCTTTCAGGAACTGCTCAGCACTCCGTTGCTGTCCGAGCTTCGCTACGTCACCATCTCCGACGGTTCCCGTTATTACGTCATTGGGGATGTCCACCAGACTACCCGGGGTCTGAATGATCGCGCCTATGTCACCTTCGAGGCCATTGATCCGGGCAACCTGGCCAAGCGGAAAGTGATCTCCGTCACCCCTCCCCAGAAGCTGGTTACGGATAAACCCGAGTTGGCGCCTCACGTCCGATTCGTCGAAAATCTCAACATGCAGATGCGTCAGATCGGTCCCGAGAACTGGGACAGCTTTGGCATCTCGGTCATCGACCAGTTGCTTAAAGACAAGGAAATGGACCTGACTGTCAAAGCCATCCTTCTCCAGCAGACGCTTCAGGCCACAAGCAAGGTTGCCGGCTGGGGTCTGGCCGGCCTTTATGACCGCACCTTGTCCGACCTTGCCCGTCAGCAGGTCGAGAGCATCGTCTGGTACGATTTTGAACATCCCATAGCGCCGGCCGTGCTTGAAGCCCTGAAAAAAATCATGGACGCCATGCCGCGTCCGCAGGTTGCGGCCGACACCCTCGCCGACCGTCGTGGTAAACTGTTCCAGTCGCTTCAATGCAACTTGGTTGGCGAAGGCACGCTTCTCCGCGACGAAGCCGGCACGTGGGCGATCTATACGCGGGCCGCCGCCGATACCGGCAGCGTCGCCCTTGCCTTCAATCCGCTTACCCAATCCTCCCAGCGCCCGCGCCGCTTCTCCGCGTCGCGCGATGTGAAGCTGGCAAGTGGCTTGTCGATGATGCGGCCGTTCGCGATCTACCCCAGGGAATCATGGTTTTTATCGCCAAACAATGACCTCCAACCCCTGCCGGTTCCAATCGGCGGGCTGCATCGCATAACAGGTACGTCCTATGCCCAATCCAACGCCTTCTCAATCGCAACCCCCTCGCCCCAAGGCCATTTCCGGCCGAAATGTCGCCTACGAGGCCAGCCTCGATTTCTTCCTCGCCCCGTTGGCGCCGTTCCTGACCGACGAGCGGGTGACCGAAATCATGGTCAACGGTCCCGAGCAGATTTACGTGGAAAAGGGCGGTCAGATCCACCACACCGGAGCCTGTTTCGCCTCTGAAGCCGACGTCCAGGCCGCCGCCAACAACATTGCTCAATTCATCGGCCAACCCCTTACCGCAGAGCGTCCCATTCTCGACGGCCGACTGCCCGATGGTTCCCGCGTGTGCGTCGTTCTCGGTCCCATCGCCGACCGGGGCACCCAGATCAACATTCGCCGATTTGTGCGCACGGCCGTCGCTCCGCAGTTTCTGCTTCAGCAGAAAGCCCTTACCGAACAGGCTATGGAGTTTCTCCTGCTTGCGGTCAAGGCGCACCACAACATCATCGTCAGCGGCGGGGCGGGCAGCGGCAAGACCACGTTGCTCAACGTTTTGTCCACGGGTTTCGGAGACGCCGAACGCATCATCGTCATCGAAGACACCCGCGAACTGCAAATCCAGCATGATCACGTCGTCCAGATGGAAGCCCGCGCCCTGACGCCTACGGCCGGGGTCAGGTCAGCATCCGCGATCTGTTTGTCGCATCCCTGCGTATGCGGCCCGACCGCATCGTCGTTGGTGAGGTCCGTCGCGGCGAAGCTCTGGACCTGATCCAAGCCATGACCAGCGGCCACCGCGGCGCGCTGGCCACCCTCCATGCCGCCACCCCGGCCGACACCTGCCACCGACTGGAAACCCTGGCCCTGATGGCCGACGTCGGCCTGCCCCTTTTTGCCCTCCGCCGACAGGTCGCCAGCGCTATTGACCTGATCGTACAAACGTCCCGTCTCCCCTCCGGTCGGCGGTTGATCACCCACATCAGCGAAGTCCTGTTTGACGAAGGAAAGAACCATTACGTCATTTCCGACCTCTTTACTCTCCAAGGCGAAGGCGACGGTCGTTGCCTTCAGTGGACCGGCAACCGTACCCGCCTGGCCGAGGATCCAATGCTGGAACATCTTGCTGGAGAGATCAACCTTACAAAGCCGATCCTTTTTACTGACAAGGCGGTGCAACATGGCTGATTTACGACCGTCCAATAAACTTCGGCGGGGGGCCTCCTCCACCGAATATATTCTCGTTCTGGCCCTGGTTGTTTTGCCCATCGGCCTCCTGTTGCCCCTTTTTCTCAACATGGCCCGGATTTATGGAACCCGTCTGGTGACCTGGATGGGTTTGCCTTTTCCCTGAAAGTAAGGGAAATAATGTTGCAGTACGGGCGTTCTAACAGTTGAAAAAGTGCTGTACGTTGCGGTTACGGGTTCCGTGAACACTTACAGGGAGTTGTTATGGTTTCGCGTTTACGCCGGCTTGCCGCCAAGCTCCATCATGACACGCATGGGGCGATGTCGGTTGAGAAGATCCTCATTCTGGCCCTGATAGCCGTCCCGATCCTTATCGTCCTGCTGTTGTTCCGCCAGAAGATCGTCGGCTGGTTCAACGACCAATCCGGCCAACTGGCGCCGTGAACCGCCGGTTGCGTCAGGGCGCACCCATTCTCGTTTAGCCGGCTTGCTTGCGGGCCGTGCCAGGGCGTTTGAATGACCTCGCCTTTATCTCAATCCGCGCCTGCTTCGCCACCCTGCTTTGCCACATGGCTCTGGCTATGGTGCGTCGTCCTGCTCTTGTCCTCGTGTGCCGCCATCGCCAGCCCATTTTTCCCGGCTTTGGCATTGATTGTCTGCCTTCTTTGCGCCGGCTTTGATGCCGCCACCGCCCGCATCCCAAACCAGATCACCTATACCGCCATCCTCCTGGGCCTGACCCTTAACGGCATTCTCCCCTTGTTTCCCCGCATCTCCCTTGGCGCCGTCGGCCCCTTGCAGTCTCTAGCCGGTTTTGCCGTGTGCGCCGGCATCGGTCTGGTCTGTCTCTTCTCTGCCGGCATGGGTGGGGGAGATATGAAACTCCTGGCCGCCCTGGGTGCGATCCTTGGTTTTTCCGCGGTCGGCTTCGTGCTCCTGTGCGCCTTGGCCGTCGCCGTCCTTTACGCTCTGATTAACCTCGCCATAGTCGGCCGGCTCAACGCCGTTTTTCGTTCCGCGGCCACATGGTTTCTCCACTTTCTCTACCTGCGACGGATTGTTCCTGTCGCCGTTACCTCCAAGTCCACCATCCCCCTGGCCGTTCCGCTTTTTCTCGGCCTGGTCGCCTCCCGCCTTCCCCTCACCGCCCGGCTCTGGCAATGCATCGGCGGCACATAGCATAAAGGATGACCATGCGGACGTCCGCAAAAACATTCTCCAATGTTCTGGCCAACCTCCACAACGACCGTGGCGGAGTCGCCGTCTCGTTCATTCTGGCGTTCCCGATTTTCCTTGTCATCGTGGCCGTGCTGGTTCAATTCGCATTGATCGCCAACGCCAAGGTTGCCATCGATCATGCCGCCCAGATGGCCGCACGGGCCGCCGTTACATCGCTTCCCGATGACCATCCGGAGAACGTTACCGCTGCCGCCTGCATGGCACTGGCTCCCTTGTCTCCGGTTGCTCCGTCTCCCATCGCTCAGGCCACGACGTTGCAGCAGGCGTTGATCGGCATGGGTGTGGATACTCCCGATACTTTCGCCGGCCGATACACCTATGCTTTGGACGCCACTAACGTTTCATGGTCTCCTGACATTGATTTTCTCCGTTCGCGCAGTCAGGAAATCGAGGTCAAGGTCGTTTACCGTTTTCGCCTGACGGTTCCCGCCGCCATGAAGTTTGTCGGCGCTGACGGGACTGTTGCCGGCGTCCAAGGCCGCTTTCTGGATATTGTCTCCACCTGCCGCGCCCAAACTTCCCACGGGAGACAGGCCCAATGATTACTTCTTCCGCTTACCTTTTCCGCCGCCTGCACCGTGACGAGCGGGGCAACATCGGGGTGCTGCTGCTGTTGACGATCATGGCCCTGGTGGCTTTGCTGGGTCTTCTCTGGAACACCGGCGAAACCGCCACCCGCCGCCAGCACGTGCAGACCGCCGCCGACACCACCGCCCATTCCGCTTCCACATGGATCAGCCGAACGTTGAATGCCGTCACCGCTCAGAACATGCTCATTTGCCAGGACGCCTCCGCCGAAACCATCTGGCGGGCCGTTCCTCCCACGTCTCAATGGCTGCGTGATGAACTCAACCGTGAACTGGCCGAAGTGCAGCAAATGATTGCCGGCAACGACCCCAATTTTGCTGCCGGTCGCCAACGTATTCTGGACGCCTTGGCTGGAGTCGATAACCGCTATCAACTGATCCAGGCTTCATGGGATGCCGTTAACGCCCAGGCTGCAAACGTTGAGATTTCCGACCCGCAACAGCGTCAGCAGTTCCTCGATCGCGTTCGCCAGGCGGGGGAAGCCATTCGGTGGATTCAGAATACCTACGTTGACGGTCAACCCGGCGGCCCTCGTCGTCCCGGTCCTCCGGGTCCAAACGGCGAAGGTCTTCGCCAACTTGTCGCCAACTGGAAAATGCATCCTAGCAACCTGGCCGAGTTGAACATGATTCTCCAGGCCATCCAGCAGGAGCTCGCCGTTCTCGACGCTTTTGATCAGCGCACGCGTCCGGGTCTGGGCGCGGACGTGCCGGATCGCCTCCACGCGCATCAGCAGGAAATTTATCAAAACGAGCGGCGTATGGTGGACCTGCTCGTCCAAACTCTCGAGCAGCAGCGATCCATCCTGGCCGACTTTTACAAATGTGACACCACCTACGCCGCTTCCAGCGACGCCAAGTCCAACGGCCCGGGCCGGGGCCTGGTTCCCATTATTCCCGCCGACCAGGTCCAACCCGTCACCAATTATTACGACAGCATCCGCAACGAAACCATCACCATTGACCCGATCAATGTTCACGCCGACTTTGCCCGGATCGCCTACCCCGACATCGTCGAGCCGACGCCATCGGACCTTCTGTCCAAGTATCCCGGTCTTCCCGGCAGTTTCACGATCAATTGCGATTACGACAATTCCGAAGGCTGGGGCCATGATTTCTGTGCTCCCCTCTCCCGTTACTTTTTTGAACGTCTAGGCCGCGACCTGCAAATCCTCCGCGATTTTCTGCGGCAGATCGATGACATCCGCGACCAACTTCGCAATGACCTGGCATTTCCCACTCCCGGCAACATCGCTCCATTGCCTTACCAACTCAGCGATTCGGTTCCCGACCCCCAGGACCCTGCGGGCCAAAACTACCCCATGATTCACGTCCTGCCGCGTCTGGACGACACCCTCCGTCCCGCCAGCCTCGGCGCGGCCATAGCCACCTATAACACCAACGCCGGCCGGTACACCGCCGCCGTTCGCACCTTATCTTCGAATCTCCAGGGAATGGCCAATTACTTCGGCGAATTTACCCGTCACATTGCCGTGCGAACCTGGTATTCCAGCATTCGGGCCGCCCGGGAAATCGTCCTCAAACAACTGGGCGTCGATCGTCCGTTCTATGTCATGGCCTCCTATCAGCTCCGTCCGATTCCCGACTGGGCCAAAGCCAACTTAAACGTCAGCGCCGAAGCGTGGATACACAACGCCATCATGGAAAACAATCTTTTCCGCGTTACCCAGGCCATCCTTAACGCCATCGCCGGGATCGATCCTCAAGGTTTGGGTGGAGATTTTACCGACACCACGGCCCGCGATCAGTTCCTTCGCGCCACGTACAGCGAAGACGCCTCGAAGGCGGCTTTGAGAATCGTCACTGACGCCGCCGATCGCGTTGCCCCCATCATCGCCGCCGAATATGTCAATCGTCCCTGGCCCTACGAAGTTGCTCCTGCGAGTGAGAATGGAAAGGTTCCGCAGGGCCTCACCGACGCGGATCGTTTGAATTACTTCTCGCTCCTGGTTGGCGCAAAGAACACGGACCAGACCAAGGTCCGCCTGGCCTTGTCCAAGATCTTTTCCGGAGCTCTCAATCCCCAGGTTGCCTTTGCCCAGGCTGAAACGTTTAACTGGAACGAGTACCATGAGAACTATGGCGTTTCCGACCACTACGATCAGGTCAACTTCCAGGCCGACTATGTCGTCACCGCCTCTCCCCGCTGCTGGCGTCTGAGCACCGTCGGCGGATGGAGCTGGAACCCCCGGCTCTCCCTCTCCGACGGCCTGAGCCCGGCCCTGCTCAACAATCCCGACTTCCAACAATTCTTCCAAGACGGCGGTGTAACCAGCCATGATCCCCAAGCGATTAAATCTCTCATCCTCCACTGATCACCCTCGCGCATATTCCCTCTGTCCGCGAAACGGAGTCGTTATGCGCGCATCCGCCTGCTTCCTCCGCGCCTCGGCCGATATTGAACTTTTAGTCTCCTCCGTTGTCCTGATCACCATCCTGTTTCTCTCTCTAAGCGCCATGAAGATCGGCGTAGCCCGTCTCCAAACCGTCCACACCGCCGTTGTTAACGTCTTCCACGACGCCACCGTTGAGCCGACCCCTCAATATCTGCAAGACCCTTCCGCCTTGAACATCGACGGCATCGCCGTCGTTCGTCCCGGCCTGCCCACCCGGGTTCACATCACTCATCCCTCAACCACCGTCAAAGTCACCGCCGGCAAAGACGACACTCCCTCTCCCGCCCAGATCGGCGCGACCGCCGCCCTCATCAGTCCGACGTGGACGTTCTCGTGTTATCCCGTCACCGCGGATCAAACCATCGTGGAGAAGTGGTTCACGGATTATGCCGACGAGTCGCTTTCCGCCCTGCGCGATCCGCTTGGCCTTGCCCCCTCCTGGACTCCATAGGTCATCGACAGCCCAACGCCAACGCCCACCGAATGTAATCGGTGGGCGTTTTCAGAATCTCTACGCGGGGGTTGTATCAAAATCCCTGGGGTTGTCCCTGGCGCACGTGATAAACCGGCGCGACTGAATAAGCCTGAAAGATCGACGTCCCATCCGGCTGTGTCGTCTCCTGACCCCTGATAATCACCGTTTCACCCTGTCGAATTTTCAAATCCCCCAGCGATTGTGGCGAACCCAGGTCCACCAGCGCGTCCTTGCCATCCCCACGCTGTACGTGGATAGCGACGTTGCCGTTGCTCAGTTTCACGGGCTGGCTGCTGGTAACGTGCCCGAAGACCATATGCCGCATGTGATGCCCCATCATTCCTCCCATGCCCTGTCCCATTGGCTGCTGCTCTTGTGGTTGCATCTGCCCGGCCGCCTGTTGCGCCTCGGGCTGTCCCTGTTGCCCCGCCTGGCCAAACTGCCCCTGCTGCTGCGAAGGTTTCCCACCAAAAGTCTTGCCTAGCTTATTCTGCTGAACCTGCCCGATCCCATGCGATCCCGCCTGCTGCTGGGGCTGATATTGCTGCTGCTGTGGCTGAGCTTGTCCCTGTCCGCTGATACCCGCTCCCGCCTGCTGTTGTTGCTGTCCCTGCACGGCTCCTCCCCCCTGGCCTTGGGATATCGGGGCGGCATTGTTCCAATCCAGATATTGCCCTTGTCCGGTAGACCCGCCGCCTTGGCCGCCTGGTTGTTGTGATTGCTGGTATTGTTGTCCTTGTTGCATTCCCTGCCGGCTTGCATCGCTGCTCGATCCGTTCGCCTCCGCCATCACCCATGCTGCCGATCCAAGACTGACCGCCGACACCGCCGTAAGAATTGTTCCTGCTCGTTTCATGACCGCCATCCTTTCTTTTATGACCGAAATTCCGCTCCGCCGATGGTGCAACCCCCGTTCCACCGTCCGACCTTCAATCGTCAAAGCCTCCAACCGCCGATACTTACCGATCAGCATGGCAGGGGGATACCCCATCCCTGACCCGCACTCTGCCAAACCGTCGTTCATTTTCAAAAGAAGAGCTTGCTATTTGGTTTAGGATAGCCTACTATTCCTATAGGAGTACTTTATACAGGCGATTCAGCATGCGTAGCTACAACCTGACCCATTTGAAGCAGTTGGAGGCCGAGAGCATCCACATCATCCGCGAGGTGGCCGCCGAGTTTCAGAATCCGGTCATGCTCTACTCGATCGGCAAGGATTCTTCGGTCATGGTTCGTCTGGCCCAGAAGGCTTTCCATCCCGGCCGGCTTCCGTTTCCCCTGTTGCACGTCGATACCACCTGGAAGTTCCGCGAGATGATCCGTTTTCGCGATCGGTTCTGCAAAGACAACAAGCTCGAATTGATTGTTCATACCAACCATGAGGCCATCCGCGAGGGCATCAATCCTTTCGATCATGGCTCCAACAAATACACCGCCATCATGAAGACGCAGGCCCTCAAGGATGCCCTCAACAAGTACGGCTACGACGCCGCATTTGGGGGGGCTCGCCGGGACGAGGAAAAGAGCCGCGCCAAGGAACGCGTCTATTCCTTCCGCGACCGCCTGCACCAATGGGATCCCAAAAACCAGCGGCCCGAACTCTGGAACCTCTACAACGGCAAGGTCAACAAAGGCGAATCCATCCGCGTCTTTCCGTTGTCCAACTGGACCGAGCTGGACGTCTGGCAATACATACACCTGGAAAACATTCCCATTGTCCCCCTGTACTTTGCCGCCCCTCGTCCCGTCGTCGTGCGCGACGGCAATCTGATTATGGTTGACGACGAGCGTATGCGCCTGCGTCCCGACGAAAAACCGCAGACAAAGGTCGTTCGCTTCCGCACCCTCGGCTGCTACCCGCTCAGCGGTGCGGTCGAAAGCACTGCCGTCACGCTACCCGAGATCATTCGGGAAATGCTCCTGGCCAAAAATTCCGAACGCCAAGGCCGAATGATCGACCATGACGAAGCCGCCTCCATGGAGCAAAAGAAACGCGAAGGATACTTTTGAGGAAATGATGAACGATGAATGATGAATGATGAAGGAGGAAAGAAGAACAGTTAATAAAAGCTGGTTTTCTTCCTCCTTCATCATTCATCGTTCATCATTCATCATTAGATTAGGATTTCCCATGGACACTGCCGATCTTGCTGACGAAGACATCCACACTTATCTCGACCGTCACCAGAAGAAGGAGCTTTTGCGTCTTCTGACCTGCGGCAGCGTTGACGACGGGAAGAGTACCCTGATCGGCCGGCTGCTGCACGACACCAAGATGATCTACGAGGATCAACTTGCCGCCGTCAAACACGACTCGGCCAGGTTCGGCACCACCGGCGAAGCAGGGGGGGTAGACCTGGCCCTCCTTACCGACGGTCTCAAGGCCGAGCGAGAACAGGGCATCACCATCGACGTCGCCTACCGCTATTTCTCCACCGACAAGCGAAAGTTCATTATCGCCGACACCCCCGGCCACGAGCAGTACACCCGCAACATGGCTACCGGCGCTTCCACCTGCCAACTGGCCATCATTCTCATCGATGCCCGGCACGGCGTGGCCGTGCAGACCCGGCGACACAGCTTCATCGTCTCGCTGCTGGGCATCAAGCACGTTGTCGTCGCCGTCAACAAGATGGACTTGATGAATTATTCCCAGGACGTCTTTGAGAAGATCAAAGCCGACTACACCGGCTTTGTCGCCAAGCTCGGCATCCCTGACGTCCAGTTCATTCCCCTCTCCGCGCTCAAGGGCGACAACGTCGTCGAGCCCAGCGCCGCCATGCCCTGGTACGAGGGGCCGCCGCTGCTTGCGCATCTGGAAACCGTTCACATCGCCTCCGACCGCAACCTTGCCGACCTGCGTTTCCCCGTGCAGTACGTCCTGCGCCCGAACCTCAATTTCCGGGGTTTTTCCGGCACCATCGCCTCCGGCATCCTCCGCAAGGGTGATCAGATCACCGTGCTTCCTTCCGGAAAATTCAGCAAGGTCAAATCCATCGTCACCTGGGAAGGGGAGTTGGAAGAAGCCTTCGCACCTATGGCCGTTACCGTCACGTTTGAAGACGAAATCGACATCTCTCGCGGCGACATGCTCGTTCATTCCAACCAACCCGCTCCCCACCAGGCCCACCAGATCGAAGCCATGCTTGTCTGGATGAACGAAAAGCCCCTCACCCCAGGTCGATCCTACTGGATCAAGCACACCACCCGCACCGTCTCCGGCGAACTTGCCCAGCTTCGCTACGTCGTTGACGTCAACACGCTCGAAAAACGCTCGTCGGACGATTCGGCTTCACCGGCTTTGTCTCTTAATGAAGTCGCCCATGTCGTCCTCGAGCTGACCCAGCCCATCGCCTTCGACGCCTACAAATCCAATCCCGCCACCGGCGGCTTTATTGTCATTGATCGTCTGACCAACAATACCGTCGGCGCCGGTATGATTCTCGAACCCGCCGACCGGGGCGGCAGCGGCGATCACTGGGCCACCCATCCTGCTTCCGGTTCCCTGCGTCTTCGCACCGGCCAGGTCACTCTCGCCCAGCGACAAGCCCGGTTCGGTCAAAAGCCGGTCACCATTCTTCTGACCGGTCTGCCCGCCTCCGGGAAAGCGACCCTTGCCGCCGCCCTTGAAAAGAGATTGTTTGATACCGGTCGGGCGGTGGCTGTTCTTTACGGCCCCAACATGCGCCACGGCCTCTGCCGGGATCTCGGCTTTACCGCCGACGACCGCTCCGAAAACCTCCGCCGCAGCGCCGAGGTCGCCAAAATCCTCAACGACTCCGGCCTGATTACCATCGCCGCCTTCGTCGCTCCCCACGAAGCCGTGCGACAAAAAGCCCGACAAGTCATCGGCCCAGATCGTTTCGTGGAAGTCTATTTGTCGGCCCCCGTCGAAGTCTGCAAACAACGCGACCCCTTTGGCGTTTACAAACAAGCCGAAGCCGGGAAACTCCTCTCCTTCCCCGGCGTCACTGCTGCTTTTGAAGAGCCTGTGAATCCCGATCTGGTATTGCCCACGCACCAGATCCCGGTCGATCAGGCCGCGGATCAGGTTGTCGATCTGCTGGAAGCCAGAGGTTTTTTGACACCTGACGTTTCGGGATGGCAGTAAACCCCGGCATCACCTATTTAGGTCAATGGCGGCAGGGTCACGTAAGCTCTATGATTTCCGCTTTAGCCCTGTCGCTTGTTCGGGGAAGACGAATGATTTTTCAATTTGATGGCACGACCTACGATACCGACGACATGATCGAATACACGACCGGCTGTCCCGGCGTGCCGAGCATCTTTGTCACGCGTGACCGCTCCAAAGTATTTCTTTTGACTGTGGACCGATGGAAAGGCGCTGAGATTCGTCTTGCCGCTCCTTCCGAAATCAGTTTCTTTGCCCAACGCTACAACCTGGACGACTTGCGAAATTCTCATCCCGACGTTCAATAAGATCAGCAGTCACATCCTGCCTACAATCTTGTGTCGCCATACAAAACAGGAGCAAGGCATGAATCGGATCAACGTACTAATCGGGCCGCTCGTTGCGGCGTTCTGGGGCATGATGGGTTGCGGCGAGTCCTCGTATTCGGCACCTGCCGAGCGGACAAACGTGGTGACCATGGGGGGTAAACCTGTCACGCTGGTCGGTTCGCCGGTCAAAGCGGGGGACATGGCCCCCGCGTTTACGGCCGTGAAGGATGATTTATCCACTTTTCAGTTTGTTCCCGGCGACGGGAGGGTATGGATTTTGTCCGCCGTCCCCTCGCTGGATACACCGGTTTGCAGCCGCGAAACTCACCGGTTCAATCAGGAAGCCTCCGGCCTGGGCAGCGGTGTGAGCATCCTGACGATCAGCATGGACCTGCCCTTTGCACAAAAGCGGTGGTGCGGCGCGGAAGGGGTGATGAATCTGCAGACCGTTTCCGACTATCGCGACCGATCCTTCGGCCGGTCCTATGGGGTGATGATGAAAGAAACCGGCCTGCTGGCCCGATCCGTCTTCGTCGTCGGCAAAGATGGCCGGATCACCCATGTCGAACTCGTCTCCGACATCACCCACGAGCCGAACTACGACGCAGCCTTGGCCGCCGCCCGTGAGGCCGTGAAACAGTGACTCGGGTTTGGCTGATACCCCGGCGGCAAGTAAACTTATCGCTTATGGATCGTCGGCCCCCAACCCATGACAAGCACTCACGGAAGAAACGCTGCGCCAATTGCTACGTTTGCAATGTGCGGGCTTGTCCGATGGAGATGCCTCCTCCATCGCCCGAGAGCCGCGACTCAACGAGTCGCGGAGACTTCGCACAGGAAAACGGCCCTAAAAACCCCGCTGAGCAATCTCCACGGCCTTGAGCAACGCCTTGGCCTTGTTCATGGTTTCTTCGTATTCGCTGGCTGGCACCGAATCGGCGACCACGCCCGCGCCGGCCTGGACGTCGAACACGCCGTCTTTCCAGATGATGGTTCGCAGCGCGATACAGGTGTCCATGTCCCCGGCGAAGTCGATATACCCCACAGCGCCGCCGTAGGGTCCGCGCCGGGTGGGTTCCAATTCATCAATGATCTGCATGGCGCGAATCTTGGGTGCGCCGCTGACCGTACCCACCGGCAGCGAAACGCGCAGCGCGTCGAAGGCGGTCAGTTCCTGCCGTAGCGTGCCGGTGACGTTGCTGGTGATGTGCATGACGTGGCTGTAGCGTTCGACGCTCATCACGTCGCTGATCTGGACCGAACCGATCTCGGCGACACGGCCGATGTCGTTGCGGTGCAGGTCCACGAGCATGATGTGCTCGGCCCGCTCCTTGGGATCGGCCAGCAGTTCTTTTTCCAATGCGACGTCTTCCTCGACACTGACGCCGCGCCGTCTCGTGCCGGCCAGGGGCCGGCTGGTCACCTGCCGGTCGATAACCCGGCAGAGAATTTCCGGGCTGGCGCCGATCAGCACGCAGGCCGGGCTTTTCAGATAAAACATGAAGGGAGACGGATTGATGACCCGCAGAGCCCGATACACGTCGAAGGGTTTGGCGCTGCTGGGGACGCGCAGCCGCTGGCTGGGAACGAACTGGAAAATATCGCCGGCCTTGATGTATTCCTTGCCCGATACGACGGCCTGCTCGAAGCCTTGGCGGGTGAAATTACTTTGAAAATTCAGGTGCAGCGGGGCACGAGGGTCAATTTCCCCCTGACCCGGTTGGGGCGATTGCTGAAGCCGCCGCGTCAGCTCATCGATTCGCCGGCAGGCATCTTCGTAGGCCGCGTGGGGATCTTTGCCGCTCGACAAGTCGGCGTTGGCCACGACCTTGATCGTCTTGTCCACATGGTCAAAGATGACCAGCTCGCCATACAATCCGAAAAGCAGGTCAGGCAGTTGCCGGTCGTCCTCGGGCGGGCGGGGGAGTTTTTCCCCTTCGTAGTAGCGGATGGTGTCATAGCCGGCATATCCGACCAGACCGCCCGTGAAGGCCGGCAGGCCCGGATCGCGATGATACCGCCGTTTGGGCAGCAGCTTTTGCAGATCGGCCAAGGGATCGGTCGTTTGAAACTCATGACCGGCCTGGCCGTTGCTTTGAATGCAGGCTCGTCCTTGTGCAACGTGATAAACCAGCGACGGCGCGGTGGCGATGAAACTGTAACGGGCGATCTTCTCGCCTCCGACGACGCTTTCCAGGAGGAATGCGTGATCGTCCTGCCCGAGAACCTCAAAGGCCATCACCGGCGTCAGGTGGTCCGAGAGCATCTGGCGATAAACCGGAATCACCTCGGCGCCCCGTGCGGTGGCGGAAAACGTTTCGATATCAGGAAAGTATCGCGGCATCGGGCGGAATTGTAGTCGCAGGCATAACTTATCGCAAAGGTGAAATTCATCGCCCTCGGTGGTACAACGGTGTCCAATGGCTTTTGAGATTTCAACAATCCGGGAATTTTCCGCTTCCCATCAATTGCGGTTATACGATCAATCGTTGGAGCCGTTGCATGGCCACAACTGGCGGGTCCGCGTGGCGGTGGCCGCCGACCAGCTCGACGCCATTGGCGTGGTCATGGATTTTCACGAACTGGAACGCCTCGTGGACCGGATTATCGAACCCATGCACAACCGGCATCTCAACGAATTGCCGGGGTTTTCCCGGATGAATCCGTCGGCGGAAAACGTGGCGCTGGCGGTGGGGCAGGCCTTGCGGCTGCCTCCAAACGTGCGCCTGCTGAGCGTCGAGGTCTGGGAGACGAGTGGAAACTCGGCCGTCTACCGCCCGGATTGATTACTTATTGTTCCCCCGGCACGTTGACGCTGCCTCCGGCGCGAAATACCATTAGCCGGGAAAAGTCTTTTCCTTGGGGAATTGAGCCGTATGAAATGTGATAATTGCAACAAGCCGGCAACCGTTCATCTCACGGAGATCAAGAACGGGAAAAAGGTCGAGAAACACCTGTGCGAGCAGTGTGCGGCCCAGAACGAGGGATTTCCCGTCAAAGGCCACACGCCCATCAACGAACTGCTGACCAATTTCGTGCTCGCCCATTCCGGATTGCAAAAGGAACTCGGCGTAACCTGCGAGCATTGCGGCATCACCTGGGCGGAGTTCCGCCAGAACGGCCTGTTCGGCTGCGAACACGATTACGAGCTGTTTGAAAAGGATCTGACGCCGTTGTTGCAGCGGGCCCACGAAGGCGGAACCCATCACGTTGGTAAAACCCCCGCGCGTCACGGCGGCGGGGCGTCCGTCCCGGCGAAAAAGAAGCCCGATACAGCCCGTATGCGAAAAGAACTGGCTCGCGCCGTGGAAGCCGAGGATTACGAACGGGCCGCCAAGCTGCGTGACCAGATCCGCGAGGCGGAAGAAGACTAAGAGGATTTGCAATTGCCGATTTGCAATTTGCAAATCGGCGTTTGCGAGTTGCGAATATCATGAAACTCAGTGACCTAACCAATCATGCCGGTGAATGGCTTCGGGGAAGCGGGCCGATGAGCGAGATCGTCATCTCCTCTCGCATTCGCCTGGCCCGTAACGTGGCGGGATTCCCGTTCCTCAGCCGCTGCTCGCGAAGTGAGCGCCAGACGCTGGAAACCCGGGTTCGCGATACGATTCTCAATTCGCAGATATCCGCCAAGACGCTCTACGTGGACCTTGACCAGGCGCCGGAGGTGGACCGTCAACTGCTGGTGGAGCGACACCTGATCAGCAAGCCCCACGCCCAATCCGAGGGAGCGCGCGGCGTGGCCGTCAGCGAAGACGAAACCGTTTCCATCATGGTCAACGAAGAAGACCACCTGCGCATCCAGGTGCTTCGCAGCGGCCTGCAACTGGAAGAAGCCTGGGAGCAGATCAACAAGGCCGACGACGTTTTGGAAAAGAAACTGGATTGGGCGTTCCATCCCCGCTTCGGCTACCTCACCGCCTGCCCCACGAATGTCGGCACCGGCATCCGCGTCAGCGTCATGTTGCACCTGCCGGCTTTGAAACTGACGGGGGAGATCGAAAAAGTCTTCCGCGCCGCCAAGGACATGCGCTTGGCCGTCCGCGGCCTCTACGGCGAAGGCACTGAAGCCACCGGCGATTTCTACCAGATCAGCAACCAGACCACGCTGGGCAAAAGCGAAGACGAGATCATCAGCGACTTCAAGCATATGGTGATCCCGAAGATCATCGATTACGAACACCACGCCCGCCGTTCGCTGCTCAACGACCGCACCGTGGCGCTGGACGACAAGGTCTGCCGCGCCCTGGGCATCCTTCGCTCGGCCAGGCTGCTGGCCAGCGAGGAAGTGCTCTTTTTGTTGAGTCACCTGCGCATGGGCATTCACCTGGGCCGGGTGAAAGACGTGGACATCCGCACGGTCAACGAACTGTTCCTGCTGACCCAGCCGGCACACTTGCAGCGGATTCAAGGCCGCAAGCTGGAAGGCGACCTGCGCCGCGCCGCCCGTGCCGACTTCATCCGTCAGCGGCTCAACGGCAACTGATCCGGTTTCTCGACACCCGTCGGGAACAAGCCCTATCCTTGAGCATGTCCAGGCCAATGATGCCTCCTCTTGCCGCTTCCGTGAATACCGACTTTCGCGGCCAGTACGGCAACCGGCTTCAACGTCTTCAACTCATTGCCGAGGCCGGTTTCAAACAAGTTCACTGGTGTCAGCATTGGAACGACGACTATTTCTACCGCCCCCGCGATATGGAAAAAGTCCGCCGGCAGTTGCAATCGGTGAGCCTGGCCGTTGCCGACCTGCACGCCTCAAGCGGTAAGAAACACCGATGGACCTCTCCCGACGAAACCTCCCGCCTGCCTGGCGTGGAGTTGGTGCGCAACCGAATCCAACTGGCCGGCGAACTGGGCGCATCAACCATTGTGTTGCATATGGAAGCCGAGTCTGACGATGAGTTCGGCGGCCCGTCTTACCTGGATCGCATCGATCGCGCGGTCATCTCTCTGCGCCCGGATTTGATGCGTTGCAACGTCCGCATCGCCATCGAGAACATCTTCCTCCCTGTAGCCAATTTCAACGTGATGGAAACCGTTTTCAATCGCACCGATCCGGCCCTGGTCGGCTTCTGCTACGATTCCGGCCACGGCCAGATCACCGGCGGGGGAGTCGAATTTCTCTCCCGTAACCGCAGCCGGCTGATTGCCCTTCATCTGCACGACAACGACGGCCAGCATGACCGTCACCGCCTCCCCGGCGATGGGATTGTCGATTGGCCGGCCGTGCTCAGAATCATCGCCGATTCTCCCTATCAAGGCCCGGTCACATTGGAAATGTTCCAGGCCGACCAATGCGGCGGCAATGCCGCGAACTTCCTTCGCGAAGTAAAACGCATCGCCGATGATTTCTCGGGGAAAATTCAGGAATTGCGAACTGCGCCGTTATGCGAATGACCTCGAAAAGCCCCGGATGTGCATCCGGGGCTATGGATCGCAAGTGACATGCTATTTGTTCGGTAGCGCCTGATCGCGATGCGCCAGCATCCGCTGCAGCGCGACCGTCGCCCACTGGCGGGTCTTGTCATCCACCGAGATCTGGTTGACTACTTTGCCCTCGACCAGGTTTTCCAGCACCCAGCACAAGTGGGGCAGGTCGATACGGTACATCGTCGTACACAGACACTGGCAGTCGCTCAATACGATAATCTTTTGCTCGGGATGCTGTTTGGCCAGCCGATTGACCAGATGCACTTCGGTGCCGACGGCCCATTGGCTGCCGGCGGGGGCCTGTTCGATTTGCTTGACGATGTAGGCCGTGCTCCCCGTCAAGTCCGCCTTCTGGGCCACTTCCCATCGGCATTCGGGATGAACGATCACTTTCATGCCCGGGTACTTGGCCCGCACCTGGTCAACGTGCTCCGGCCGAAAAAGCTGATGCACCGAGCAGTGGCCTTTCCACAGGACAAAATCCGCTTCGCGAATCCGGCGTGGATCATTCCCGCCCAGTTCCTGTCCCGGATCCCATACCACCATCCGATCCAGCGCGTACCCCATCGCATAGGCCGTATTTCGCCCGAGATGCTGATCGGGGAAGAACAGAATCTTGACGCGACGTGCCGACCCCTCGCCTTTCCCCTGATTGAGCGCCCACTCCAATATGCTGCGGCAATTGCTGCTGGTGCAGACGGCCCCCCCGTGCTCGCCGACAAAGGCTTTGATGGCGGCCGTGCTGTTCATGTAGGTGATGGGCACGATCAATTGATCCGGGCAATGCTCTTGAAGCTGTTGCCAGCAGTCCAGCGTTTGTTCGAGGTTGGCCATGTCCGCCATTGAGCAGCCGGCGCCCAAGTCCGGCAGGATCACCCGCACGTGTTTCTCGGTAAGAATGTCAGCCGACTCGGCCATGAAGTGAACGCCGCAAAATACGACGTACTGCGCCTGACTCTGCTCGGCCGCCTTGCGCGACAGCTCAAAGCTGTCCCCGGTAAAGTCGGAAAAATCGATAATCCCATCCTGCTGATAGTGATGCCCGAGGATCACCAGCTTTTTCCCCAGCGAAGCCTTGGCCGAGGCGATCCGGCTGCGCAACTGCTCGTCGGACAGATGGGCGTAAACTTCAGGCAGAGGTTGTTGCCAAACCTTGGCCATGTCTCTTGTTCTCCTCGTTTCGCTGCTCGCAGGGCGGCGCTAAGTTTCCTTTAATTGTAGGGCTTTCATCCCGCAAGGATACTGGTTTTTTCCCGTCTTACTCCGCGTTCTCCGCCGGCGGGGGACCGGCCTGTTCGACGTCGCCGGCCTCGTGAGCGCCCTCGAAGTCCATCAGGAAATGAATGTTCTTCATCCGCTCCTCGCCGATGCGCTTGCGCAACTGATGCCGCGCCCGGCGGATGCTCGTCCGCCTGGAAACGTGCGAGATGATAATGTGCTGGTTTTTCAGCTTCGGCAATATTTCCACGAAATGATCCACGTGCATATGCTTCCCGGCCTTGGCCTTGGTGCGATGGCCGGGATCGAAGAACGTGACCTCGGTGATCAGAATCTCCGCGTTCTGCACGTCGGGATGGTCGAAGACCTTGCCCGTCGTGGTATCGCCCAGAAATGCCGCCAGCGGCACCTCCATGCGATACTGGATTTCCACTCCCTCTTTTTTCAGTTTCGCCAGCTCCGGCCCGGTCTTGCCGAAGTATTCCGGCTTGAGCTTTTCGCGGATACTGACCAGCACATACCCCAGGCTCGGCCCGCCGTGATGCGTGGCCACCGCGCGGATGCCGAAGTCCTTGCGGATTTCGTGCATCTCGTTGGGCGCCATCGGCACCAGCGTGTAAGGCGTGCCTTGCCGCTCCACGTCCCGCCAGCACCGCAGCATCTGATCCACGCCCTGGTGCAGTTCCCGCGGCAGCAGGATCGTTCCCGGTTTCATGCCCTGAAAATGTCGCTGCGACAGGTAGTAGGGGAGCCCCGCCAGATGATCCATGTGGCCGTGGCTGAGACAAATAAAATCGCTGGTCAGCGCAAAATACGGGCATCGCCCGATGTCAAAGCAGGTGTTGAGCTCCGGGATCTGCACCACGGTTTCTTCACCGGCCACGCTGTAGCCGATCACGTGTATGCTTCCCAAGCGGAGCTTGGCGAACTTTTGTACCAGGAAGGACTTTTCGACCATATCGGGCCAGTGTACCGGCATTGCCGGAGGTGTCGAGCATTGAAACAGTTCGGCCCGCTATCCGGCGGGCTGTTCTTAACGGGTTGCACCGGTACGGAATTTTATTGGAACAAGGGCTGAATCGTCCAGCGGATCAGACCGTAAGCCACCGCCGCCACGAATGCCGAGCAGGGGATCGTCAGAACCCAGGCCAAGACGATCCGCTGGCCCCAGATCCAGCGAACGCTGCGCACGCCCTTGGTGGTGCCCACGCCGAGGATGGAACCCGTGATGGCATGGGTTGTTGAGATCGGAATGCCCATGCGGGTGGCGGCGATAATGGTGGTGGCGGCGGCCGTCTCGGCGCAGAACCCACCCACCGGGGCCAGGCGGGTAATCCCGCTGCCCATCGTCTTGACGATGCGCCATCCGCCGAACATCGTGCCCATCGCAATGGCGAAGTGACACGAAAGGATGATCCACCAGGCCACGTTATGGGTATAACCGAAAACGTTGATGTGGTTGAACCAGCTATTGGGGTCGGGCTGGGTCCACTGGCTCATGCCGGCCGCCGTCAGCAGCATGACGATGATGCCCATGGTCTTCTGGGCGTCGTTGCCGCCGTGGCCCAGGCTGTAAATGCCGGCCGAGAAAAGCTGAAGCCTGCGGAAAAGCTTGTCCACCCGGTGGGGCGTTGACCGCCGAGCCAGCCAACTGACGATAATCATGTTCATCCCACCCAGCACAAAACCGATCAGCGGCGAGAGCACGATAAACGCCAGCAGCGGCACCCACCCGTTCCACAGGATGACGGCGAAACCCACCTTGGCCACCGCCGCGCCGGCCACGCCGCTGACCAGCGCATGCGACGAACTGGTCGGCAGCGCCAACAGCCAGGTAATCACGTTCCAGATGATCGCCCCGAGCAATCCGGCGAAGACCACGTAAATGTCAATGTAATGTGGATCGACCAGCCCTTTGCCGATGGTTCCGGCGACTTTGGTGCCGAACAGAAACGCCGCGACGAAATTGAAAAAAGCGGCCCAGACCACCGCGGTCGTAGGCGACAGCACGCGGGTGGAAACGATCGTGGCGATCGAGTTGGCCGCGTCATGAAATCCGTTGAGGAAATCAAACACCAGCGCAACGCCGATGATCGCGAAAACCAATATCGCGAACTTTTCAGACTTCGCCCCGGACGCGCTTGCGGCCTCGGCCAACAATGCGATGCTAATCATGGTAACTCAACTTTTAATCCCGATTGCCCCTTGCCCGACGATCAACCCTTACCCGTTCTTCAAAACAATCCGCTCCAGCGTATTGCCGGCGTCTTCGCAATCATCAATCGCGCCTTCGATCAGATCGTATAGCCCTTTCCACTTGATCACTTCCAGCGGCTCGGTTCCGCCTTCAAAGAGCTTGGAGACGGCGGCATGGTTGTTGTCGTCGCCCATGTTTTCCAGGTGATGAATCTCAATCAGCTTGTCGCTCAACTCCGAGAGCTTGCGGCTCTTGCGCAGCCGGTGTACGGCCTCGCTCAACGCCACCGACGCCTGCACCAGCACCTCGGTCTGCTTGATGAATGCCGGGTCCATGTGCTTGATGTGGTAGAGCGTGAAGCGTTTGGCCAGGGCATCGACGGCATCAACGATGTCGTCCAGTTCTCCCACCAGGGCGTGAATGTCTTCCCGATCAAAGGGCGTGATAAAGGTGCGATCCAGCCGTTCCAGTGCGGCATGGGCGAGTTCGTCGGCTTCGTGTTCTTCCCGGCGGATCATCTGGATGTCGGCTTCGATGTTCGGAAAATTTTTCGCCAGCCGCCGAAGATGCTCCGCGGTCGAAACCACGTGACGCGACAACCCTTCAAAAAGATCGAAAAAGACCGTGTCTTTAGGTAACAGATTGAACATTTTTGCCCAGCTCCATCGTTAAGAATGTGTTACGGCCGGAATTGTAAACGCTTCGGGATGCGAAGCAAGTTACCCCGGTTGAATTGACAGGGCCACCCGTCCCGGCGGGCTCATAAGCTGCTTTTCACCCTTGCAAGCCGGCCCGTACCCTCCTACACTCCCGGTGTTCGCTAGGGGTGGTCGGCGGTATCGGACCCCGGCCTGAGAGTAAACCCTTGGAACCTGATCCGGTTAAACGCCGGCGTAGGGAAGCGGACGATGGGTGATGATCCTCTGTCGGTCAAGCCTCTCCCTCGTTCGATTAGGCCTTCCCCTCGTTAGGATTAGGAGTTGATGAAATGATTTCGCGTAAGGCCGCCGACCGTCCGTTTGAACTTCCGCCCCTGGGCGACAACCCCTCCAGCCAGAAGCAGGGCACCTCGCCCGCTTCGTTCGCCAATCCTGCCCGTCTGGGCACCCCCTATGCGTACAGTTCTCCCGATACGCCGGGCATGCCCGACGTTTCCAACCTTACCGCCATGGACTTTGCCCGTGCCGCCGACGCCGACGGCAAAACCCAGCTTGAACAGGCTCGCCGGGGCGTCATCACCCCGGAAATGATCGCCGTCGCCAAACGCGAAACCCATCTCACTGCCGAACAAATCCGCGTCGAAGTCGCCGCCGGCCGAATGGTTATCCCCGCCAACAAAGTCCACCTGAAATACCGGATTCAACCCATGTGCATCGGCCGGGCCGGTCTGACCAAGGTCAACGCCAACATGGGCGCTTCGCCCGTTTCCAGCAGCACTGATGAAGAAGTGGAAAAGCTCAAGTGGGCCGAGCGGTGGGGGGCCGATACCGTCATGGACCTGTCTACCGGCGGCGACCTTGATGCCTGCCGCGAAGCCATCATCCAAAACAGCAACGTCCCCATCGGCACGGTCCCCATTTACTCCATGATTATCGGCAAGTCGATCGAGGAGCTTACCTACGCCGAGATTCTCAAGGGACTGGAACATCAGGCCAAACAGGGTGTCGATTATTTCACCATTCATGCCGGGGTGCTCCGCGAACATCTGCCTTTCGTCCGCAACCGCCTGATCGGCATCGTCTCCCGCGGCGGATCGCTCCTGGCCAAGTGGATGATTCACCACAACAAGCAGAACCCGATGTACGACATCTTTGACGACATCTGCGACATCATGCGCGAATACGATGTCACCTTCAGCCTCGGCGACGGCCTGCGCCCCGGCGGGCTGGCCGACGCCAGCGACGAAGCCCAGCTTCGTGAACTGGCCACCCTGGGCGAGCTTACCGAGCGGGCCTGGGCCAAGGGTTGTCAGGTGATGGTTGAAGGCCCCGGCCATGTGCCGTTCGATCAGATCGAATACAACATGAAACTCCAGCGCAAGCTCTGTCACGGCGCGCCGTTCTATGTACTCGGGCCGCTGGTCACCGACATCTTCCCCGGCTACGACCACATCACCAGTTGCATCGGCGCCACCGCCGCCGCCTACCACGGCGCCGCCATGCTCTGTTACGTCACCCCCAAGGAACATCTGGGCCTGCCCAAGAAGGATGACGTCAAGCAGGGTTGTGTCGCCTACAAAATCGCCGCCCATGCCGCCGACGTGGCCCTGGGTATTCCCGGCACGCGCGACCGCGACGACGAGCTGACCAAATCCCGTGCCGCTTTGAACTGGCAAAAACACTTCGACTTGTCTTTCGATCCCGATCTGGCCCGCGCCTACCACGACGAAGACCTCGTGGTGGACACGGATTTCTGCGCCATGTGCGGCCACGACTGGTGCTCGGTTCGCATCAGCAAGGAAATCACCGAGTTCTACTCCGGTAAGGCTCAGGAATCGCAGCCGTCCAAAAAAGCCATCGTCTCTCCCGGCGTCAGCGAAGACGGTGTGGAAGTGCTCAAAAAGCGAGCCGTATTGTCGCAGGAAGAAATCCGCAAGCTGGCCCACAAAGGCGAGAAAGCCGCCTGCCATAGCGACAACGTCCGGGACGCCCAGCAAGCCAAGCTGGTCCAGATCAACACCCTCAAAGCCCACGGCATCAGCGTGAACGAATCCTCCCTATAATTACGCCTGAATTCCGCCATTGGCGTTCATCGGCGGTTCCAATCTCTTCTCTGCGTCCTCCGCGGTAAAGATCTCCCCGCCTCCCCATCCCGATTCTCCATCCGGCTGTTGTTCTGCACGGCGGATTGCATAAGATACCGGCGTGAACTGGAACATATTCGGCAAAAAGGAACCGCGTGTGAAAAAGAACGCCCTGATCGTCTTCGGCGGCTGGGAGGGACACCAGCCCGGACAGGTCGCCAGCGTCTTCCGCCGCGTGTTGGAAACCGAAGGCTTTGAAGTGGAGATGTCCGCCACTCTCGATGCCTTCAACGACCCGGCCAGGCTGATGCGCTTTGACCTGATCGTTCCCCACTGGACCATGGGCAAGCTGACGCCCGAGCAGACCACCGGCGTGCTCACCGCCGTCCAGAACGGCGTGGGTCTGGCCGGCTGTCATGGCGGAGTGTGCGACGCCTTCCGCGACAACCCCGACTGGCATTTCATGACCGGCGGCCAATTCGTCAGCCATCCCGGCGGAAACGTCAAGTACGCAGTTCATATCAAGGACACCGCCAACGCCCTGGTTACGGGGATCAAGGATTTTGAAGTTGCCTCCGAACAATATTATCTGCACGTGGACCCGGCCGTACACGTTTTGGCTACAACGCGTTTCCCCGTCGCCCCCGGCCCGCACGCCGCCAACGGCCCCGTCGAGATGCCCGTCGCCTGGACCAAATTCTGGGGCCAGGGCCGGGTGTATTACAACTCCCTGGGTCACGACGCGGCCACGGTATCTCTGCCGCCAATCCTGAAAATGATGCGCCGCGGTTTCAACTGGGCCGCAAGGTAGGGAGGACCAAACATGATTATCACCATCGACGGGCCGGCGGGGGCGGGTAAATCCAGCGTCTCGCACGAAGTCGCGCGTCGGCTGGGGTTCGATTTTCTCGACACCGGCGCCATGTACCGGGCCCTGGGTTTGTCGGCCATTCGTCGCGGTATCAGCCTGGACGATGCCGAAGGTCTGGCGGCCGTCGCTCGCGAAAGCCAGGTGGGCTTTGACTGGACCCTAACCCCGCCGGAAGTCACGCTTGACGGCCAGCCGGTAGGGCACCTGGTTCGCAGCGCCGAGGCATCCTCCTCCGCCTCCAGAATAGCGGTCGTGCCCGCCGTGCGTGAGGTCATGGTGAAACTTCAGCAGCAGATCGGCCGGGAGCGGGGCAACATCGTCACCGAAGGACGTGATCAGGGATCGGTCGTCTTTCCCGACGCCGGCTTGAAGGTGTACCTGGACGCCAGTCCGCAGGAGCGGGCCCGCCGACGGGTCGAACAGCTCCGCGCCAAAGGCGAAAGCGCCGATTACCAGCAGATTCTGGATCAGATCATCATTCGTGACAAGCGTGATTCCAGTCGTTCCGTCGGGCCGCTGTCGATCCCGCAAGGCGCCAAGGTGATCGATACCACCAACCTGACGCAGGATCAGGTCATCGAGTTGCTGGTTGAGCAGGCCCGGGCGGTCATGAGCGGAAAGGGCTGTTTGTGAGCGAGGAAGAAGGAGCATCACAGAAGAAGTCCGCGGGAAGGGGGCCGAAGTGGCGTGCGCCCGGTGAACCGTGGTTTCTCTGGGACGTCGGGCAGATGGTCTCCCGCCTGCTTACGACACTCTGTTTCGATTTGAAAGTCGAGGGCCTGGACAACGTGCCGCGTAAAGGGGGCGTGCTGCTGGTGGCCAACCACCAGAGTTTTCTCGATCCTCCGCTCATCGGGGCGCAATTGCACCGTCGCGTCAGCTTCTTCGCCAAGTCGGAATTGTTTGACGTTCCCTTTTTCGGCTGGTTGATCCGGCATCTGCACGCATTTCCCGTTCAGAAAGGCAAAGGCGATCGTGCCGCCGTGCAGCAGGCCATCGACCGGCTCAAGGCCGGGCGGGCATTAAACATTTATCCCGAAGGCTCGCGTACCCAAACCGGCGAGATCGGGACGATTCAATCGGGCGCGGCCCTGCTGGTCAAGCGGGCGGGAGTGCCGGTCGTTCCCATCGCCATTGACGGATCTTTCGAGGCGTGGCCCAAGGGACAAAAATTGTTCCGCCGCCATCCGGTTCGGGTCAAGGTCGGACCTCCTCTGGACATCAATGGCCTGGATTCCAGGGAAATCACGCAGCTCATCGACAAGACGCTTCGGACCATGCTGGAGGAACTGAAAAGCAGGAATGTGCCCGTGGACGTAGCGACTCGGATACAAACCGTCGGGATCGACCCGGAATCGCCGGTAATCGAGCGGTCCTTATTCTGGCGGGGCGGGCAGGTGATCTGCCGGCTTGTTTGCACGCTGATGTTCGATCTGAAGGTCTACGGCCGCCGCCACATGCCGGCCCGCGGCGGTGTTCTATTGGTGGCCAATCACCAGAGCTTTCTGGACCCGGTCCTGGTATCCCTGCCGCTGTATCGTCCCGTCAGCTTTTTCGCCCGCGCCTCCTTGTTTGAAAACCCCTTCTTCGGCAGAGTGATCCGTTGCCTGCACGCCTTCCCCGTTCAACGCGGCAAGGGCGATCGCGCCGCCGTGCAGCAGGCTATCGAACGTCTGAAGGAAGGGTACGTCCTGAACTTTTACCCCGAAGGTTCGCGCACCGAAGACGGCAATATCGGCCCGATCCAACCCGGCATTGGGTTGATCGCCCGCCGGGCCGGTGTGCCGATCGTTCCGGTTGTCGTTGACGGCTCCTTCCATGCCTGGCCCAAGGATAAAAAAATCTTCCACCCCCACCCCGTCAAGGTGATGTACGGCCCGCCCATGCACGTGGAGGGATTGCGATCCGATGAGATTGTCGAACTGGTCGGCAACACGCTCAAGCAGATGCTGGCCGACTTGAGGGCCAGGCGATAAGACTCGACGTCTGCGATGAAAGGACGAACATGAGCAGCGCAACCCTTGGCCAACTGACGAAAATCGCCCTTAAATTCCGCGACGAGCGCGAGTGGAAGCAGTTTCACAACCCCAAGGATCTGGCCATTACCCTCTCGCTCGAAGCCGCCGAACTGCTGGAACTGATGCAGTGGAAGAACGGCCGCGATTTGGAAGCGGAACTGCGCCGCCGAAAACAGGACGTTGCCGACGAACTGTCCGACGTACTCCACGCGACGCTGCTGATGGCCGCCGAACTGGACATAGACCTCGGCAAAGCCTTCAAGCGGAAGATGGTTAAAAACGCCCGGAAGTACCCGGTGGAAAAATCCCGCGGATCAGCCAGGAAATACACCGAATTGTAAACCGCGCCCAGGTGTTACGATGTCGCATGCCGTTTCAGTCTCCGTGGTCATGCCCGTCTGCGACGGCCGGCAGTTTCTGCCCGATGCCGTGGAAAGCATTCTCCACCAGACCTGCGGCGATTTTGAATTCATCATCATCGACGACGGCTCAACCGATCAAACCGCCGACCTCCTCAACGATTACGCTTCCCGTGATTCCCGCATCCGCGTGGCAACGCGCACTCGCGCCGGGATCGTGCCCGCGCTCAATCATGGCCTGTCGCTGGCACAAGGGGAGTTCATCGCCCGCATGGACGCCGACGACGTTTCGCTGCCGGATCGCTTTATCCGTCAGACGCGATACCTTCGGTCGCATCCCGAAATCGTGGCCGCCGGAACTCAGGTGGAGACATTCGGCGATGCCCCCGGCCAGGTCTGGCAACTTCCGACAGACCCCGATTTGCTTCGCTGCCGTTTATTGTTCAGCAACCCCATCGCCCATCCGACGGTCCTGATGCGTCGCGACTGGCTGGAAACCACCCGCCTGCGCTATCGTGCCGAGTATCCTCTTGCCGAGGACTATGACCTTTGGACACGCTGCGAGCCGAACCACCGCCTGGCCAACGTTCCTGAAACTCTCCTGCGTTACCGTATTCATCGCGGACAGGCGAGCGTGCGCCAAAATTCCCTGCGACTGGATTCGGTGAAGCGGATTCATCAGCGGCTGCTCAATTCCCTGGGGCTTGTTCCCGACCCTTCGGAACTCTCCATTCACGAGGCGATGGGTAATTCCCAGTTTCCCGCCACGCCTGAATTCGTCTTGTCGGCCGACGCCTGGCTCCGCAGATTGCTCGAGGCCAACCGCCATTCCCGTTTCTACCCCCATGAATCGCTGATGCGTGTGTTGACCGGTCGATGGGTTGCCGTCGTTCAACTGGCCCAGACCCTGGGCCTTGAACATGAACTGAACGTCAACCGTTCCCCATTCTTTCCTTACATCCATCCAGGGTCGCTATGACACCCACTGTCCCATTTACAAAATCCGATCCGCTTGTCTTTTTACCGTGAGTTTCCTCCATGTGTGGTATCGCAGGCATTGTCGCCACCCAATCTCATCGCCACCGCGATTCCCTTCAGCGGATGGTCGCTTCCCTGCGCCACCGCGGCCCCGACGCCCACGGCATCCATTGCTTTGATAACTGCATCCTCGGCCATTCCCGTCTCAGCATCGTAGACCTTGCCGGCGGCGCTCAACCCATGCTCAGCCCGACCTCCGACGCCGTCGGCCTGACTTTCAACGGTGAAATCTACGGCTACCGCCAGCTTCGCCAGCAACTTCACCCTTATCCCTTCCGCACCTGCGGCGATACCGAAGTCATCCTGGCCCTCTACGACCAATTCGGGGCCGATCTGGCATGCCATCTCCCCGGCATGTTCGCTTTTGCCTTGTGGGATGACCGCCATCAGCGTCTGATTGCCGCCCGGGATCGTTTCGGCGAAAAACCCTTCTATTACGCCATCGGCTGCGACGGCGAGTTTATCTTCGCCTCCGAAATCAAGGCCATTCTCGCCACTGGTCTGGTAGACCCTCATCTGGACCGCGACGCACTGGCCCACTACCTCCAATACCTTTACGTTCATCCTTCCCAGAGCATCTACCGCGAGATTCATCCTCTTCCGCCCGGTCATCTTCTGGAGCGGGATGCGGCCGGGAAAATCACCGTTCGCCGCTATTGGGAACTTCCCGCCTGCGATGAAACGATCACCGCCGATCAGGCGGTTGAGGAACTTCGGCATCGGCTCGACCGTGCCGTTGCCCGGCAACTGGTGGCCGATGTTCCGGTCGGTGTTTTCCTCAGCGGCGGCTTGGATTCCAGCACCATCACCGCGCTGGCCGCGGGCCACAGCACGCAAGTCAAAACCTTTGCCTTCGGTTTCGGCGATGCCATTAACGAACTGCCCTTCGCCCATGAGGTCGCATCGCTCTATCGCACCGACCATCACGATCTGGAAGACCAGCATAGCGATTTGGCCGATTTGCTCTGGACGATGGCCCGTGTCTATGACGAACCGTTTGCCGACTCTTCCAACGTCCCAACCTACTTGATCTGCAAGCTTGCCCGCCAGCACGCCAAGGTTGTTCTCAGCGGAGACGGCGGCGACGAACTGCTGGCCGGCTACGGAATGTGGTATCGCCCGCTTCTGAATCCCGATGCGCTTTCCACGACGGTGGCCGCTGCTCACTTGAAGCAAAAGCAGTATTTTTCCGAGGCCACGATCCGCAAACTCGGCCTGCAACCCTCGGCCGCATCCGGCGTCGTCACGGATGCCAACACCCTCGACGACGCGATGCGCATGGACCTGTGCGACTACCTGCCCGGCGACATCCTCACCAAGATCGACCGTGCCTCCATGGCCCACGGCTTGGAACTTCGCGCCCCGTTTCTCGATGTCGATCTGGCCGCCTTCTGCATCCGTCTGCCGTACCGGTTGAAAATCGACGGCGAGCACGACAAGCTGCTCCTGCGTCAAGCCTTCGGCCATCTCTGGCCCGCGTCCTTGCACACCCGCTCAAAGCAAGGTTTCGGGGCTCCGGTTTCGCACTGGTTGAAACGCGGCCCGGTGAGCCGGCTCAAAGAACAATACCTTGACGATCCGCACCGGCGATTGTTTGACCTGTTGCCCTTCGATCTGACGCGCGAGGCCGTCCGGCGTGAGAACTACCAGACCTGGTGTCTGCTGACGCTGGCCCTCTGGCTGGAACATCATCAGGTGCGGCCATGAATCAAACGCCCGCTCTTACGGTTCTGCTGCCGGTGCATAACTCCGCCGAATTTCTGGCCGAGGCCATCGAGAGCATCCTGAGCCAGACCTTCCGCGACTTTGAGCTGCTGCTGATCGACGACGCCTCCGAAGACAACAGCATTGACGTCATTCGCTCGTTCTCGGATTCGCGCATCCGCCTGGTGAAAAATCCGAGCCGCATGGAACTGCCTGGCACGCTCAATAGCGGTCTGGCCCTGGCTCGCGGCCGTTATATCGCCCGGATGGATGCCGACGACGTCAGCCTGCCGCCGCGATTGGCGAGGCAGGTCGCATTTCTCGACGAGCACCCCGACATCGGCATCGTGGGCAGTTGGGTTCAAACCATCGGCCAGACCGGCGGGCAAATCTGGCGTCTGCCTGGGGAAGATGCGGACATTCGCTGCTCGCTGCTATTCCGCAACGCCCTGGCCCACCCGACGGTCATGATCCGCAAAGCCGCTCTGATCGAAGCCGGCTTAACCTACGATCCGGCCCTTACGCGCGCCCAGGATTATGATTTGTGGGCTCGCTGCTCGGGGCGGGTTGCGATGGCCAATGTGCCGCAGGTGCTGTTGCACTACCGCGTGCATTCCAATCAGGCGACCCGTTGTCAGCAAGCCGACAGCCTTGCCGCCGCCGCTCGTGTGCGACTGGGATTGATCCGACAACTCGGCCGGATTCCCCATGCCCGTGAAGTCGAAATTCACGAGGCCCTCAGTCTCGGCCAACTTCCACCGGACGAGGCTTTTATCCGGGATGCCGATGCCTGGCTCAGAAAGCTCTACTCGGCCAACCAACAAACCGGCATCTATCCGGTCAATGCCTTGTCGCGCGTCTTGACCGGCCGATGGGTTACCGTGGTGCGGCTGGCCGATTCGTTGGGTTTGAAACAATCGCTGTTGAGTTTTGAAGATTGCCCCTTTGTGCCGTACTTGCATGCCGGAGCAATCTAATCAAGCCCAGTCCGATCGCGATCTTCCTCACGTAAGCGTCCATGGAAAATTCCTCGGCGAAACGTTTTTTCGCCGCCTGCCCGACGGCGCGGGCATGGTCGCGGTCGCCGGCCAATTTGCTTATGGCATTTGCGATGGCCTGGGCGTTTCCTTCCGGCACAATGATGCCCGCCGGGCCGATGACTTCGGGAATAGCGCCGCTGTCCGATCCGATGATCGGCAATCCCATCGCCAGTCCGTCGGCCACCACTCCCCCGAACTGCTCTTTCCATCGCGGGATGGTCAGCGACGGCACAGCCAGGCAATCCAGATTTTTATAGAACCGCCACAGGTCGGCTTTATCCAGCAGCCCCGCGTAACAGACTCGCCCCCGAAGCTCCGGCCGATTCATCCACTGCCGCAATTCATCGAGCTGCGGACCATTCCCGGCGATGGCAACGCCAAAGCTCGCCGGCAAACCGGAAATCGCTTCCATCAATAGTTTCCACCCCTTTTCCTCGACCAACCGTCCGGCAAAGCCGACGACAAACCCGCGCGCGGTTTGCGGTAAATCCAGCGGCAGAGGTTCCAAAGGTTCGGGCGGGCCGCCTCCACCGGCGACCAGGGTCCACGTCGGTATGCTCTCCGGCATCCCCGCCTGCCGAATTCCCTCTGTCGATGCCGTCGCCACCGCCAGCAAACCGTCCAACCGCTGCCACAGCAGATGCCGCAGTCGATTTCTCCAGTACCGTTTGGCCGGGGGAAAGATGTTTTCGCACACGGCCGTCACCACACGCGCCCCGGGGTTGCGGTGGTAATGCCGCAGAACCATTAGCGCGATATCCTCCATCGGCTCGGCCTGCATCCATACCACCTCGGGCCGAATCTCCGACAGTTGCTCGCTTACCCATTTTCGGCGGCTCTTGAAATCCCCGGCGGGCATGACCCGGATATCCGGCCGGAACGGTTCGTTGCGGGCTGTCTCCAGGTCCACCCACCCCAGGCGGGTGTGTACGTCCGGGATGAACGGCGGTATGCCGGCTATCACGCTGGCCCGCACCGGATACCGGCTGCACAATAGCCGCATCGCTTCCCAGTGCATCGGATAAAATGCCAGGTTGCTGGCCAGCAGTAGTTTGATTGGTTTCATGTCGCGATAGTCCTCGTCTTGGAAAAACTATACTTCGGCCGGCCTTTGCCAACAAATCGTCCGATTCGACAATCCGCCTCGTGCTTGCTATAACCAATCGAACGACTTATGCGTAAACTGCGGATCTTTTACGCCTCCGACGATTCACCCAACGCCACGTTTCAGGGCGTCAAATCCAACATCTGGCGGGTCAACCTTTATCATCCGTTGATCGACCTGGGCCACGAGGTCATCGAGTTTGATTACGACATGGCCAGTGTTTTCGCCAACCTCTACGCCGGCGATCCCAAACAGGCGGCGTTCATCGAGGCCAGCCGCCCGCGTCTTTCCTCCGAGCTGGTTCGGCAGATTCGCCAGGCCCATTCGCAGACGCCCGTGGACGTCTTCTTTTCGTATTTCTATTCCTGCTGCGTGTTGCCCGAAGCTCTGGACGAAATCCGTTCGATGGGCATCACGACGATCAACTGGTATTGCAACGGTTCGTACCAGTTCGATTTGGTTTCGGAAATCGCGCCGCATTACGACTGGTCGCTGGTGCCGGAAAAATTCCGCCTGCCGGATTATCGCGCCGTGGGAGCCCGTCCGATCTACTGCCAGGAGGCCGCCAATCCGAAGTTTTATTATCCCTGCGACCTGGCCAAAGATCATGACGTCACTTTCATCGGTCAATGCTACGGCGAGCGGCCGGGTACGATCCGCTACCTTTATGAAGAAGGAGTGCCCGTCTGCTGCTACG
This sequence comes from uncultured Phycisphaerales bacterium, assembly GCA_963841305.1. GTDB lineage: Bacteria > Planctomycetota > Phycisphaerae > Tepidisphaerales > Tepidisphaeraceae > CAWJBR01. The sequence goes on from CAWJBR010000004.1 coordinate 178,601, forward strand.
GCGCCAACTGGCGGCCGAGCCAGCCACTGCCTTTAACTGACGCCCGGGCCGGCCTTCCCGAGCATCTGCGCAACCATCCCTTGCCGGACGAAGAATTGGTCAAGATGGTCAGCCGATCCAAAATCAACCTGGGTTTTTCGGTCTGCGGCGACACAAATAAAAAGGCCAAACCTATTCTGCAAATTCGCCTGCGCGATTTTGAAATTCCCATGTGTGGTGGATTTTACATGACCGGCTACATGGAAGAGTTGGCCGAGTTTTACGAGATCGGCAAAGAGATCGTCTGCTATCACGACCGCCAGGATTTGCGCGACAAGATTCGCTACTACCTCAGCCACGACAGTGAGCGGGAGGCCATCCGTCTGGCCGGCTACGAGCGCTGCCGGCGGGATCACACCTGGCACAAGCGGTTTCAGTCCGTCTTCAAACAGACCGGGTTGGCCTGATCGCCTTTTGGCGATTTGCGATTGCCGATGACCCGTGCCGGAACCCCGCCGACAATGTCGAAGGGGGCCACGTCTTTATTCACCACGCTCCCGGCCGCCACGACCGCGCCTTGGCCGATGTGAACGCCGTCGGTAATCGTGCTGTTGGCGCCGATCCAGACGTCGTCTTCAATGACAATGGGGCCTCTGGTCAGACTTCCCGCAAAACGCATCGGCTTTTCGGTTTGGAGGTAATCGTGGTTTCCACCTGCGATCATGCAGTGCGGCCCGACCATGACGTAGTTGCCGATGCTTACGCCGCTGCCGCCGTAGATGACCGTAAACGGGTTCAACTGCACGTGCCGGCCGATGGTGACGGGAGCCGTCAGGGTCTGAATGATCACATAGTCCTTGATTTGAGCGCCCGCGCAATCGAAACCAGCGAGCGTAGTTGGATTTGTGCGGTCTTATGGACAAAATAGTCCTTGCGCAGCATGCGGTAGGGGGGAAACTTCTGGAGTTGGGTCTTGATCCATTGCAGGGCCATAGATGATCCCGGTCAGTTTTTGACGGCCTTAACGTGGTAGCCGAAACAGGAGAGTTCGGAGGAGCCGGTGTCGGCCCCTGAGCATTGTTGTAGAAATTCGAGCACCCCTTTCATGCACTCCTTGTCGGCGGCGGTGGGCTGCACTGCACAGTATCGCACTGACACCTGGGATATTCGCCGAATTTCCTGGGCCAGATATTCAAACCAGTTTCCGTTGGTTTGCATTTCGACGATCTCAAAGCCATGGGCCGGCAGGTGTGTATGGTAATAGCTCGAGCCAAACCCTGTAGCGTAAAAGTGGGGTGCGAAATGGGTCAGGCTGGCGAAGGGCGCGGTGAGTAGCAGTGTTCCGCCGGGGCGAAGCAATCGGGCAAATTCCTTGATCGCCAGCAGGGGATGGGGGACATGTTCCAACACTTCGGCGCACAGGACCGCATCGAACGAAGCGTCCGGCTCGGGGATGGCGATGATGTCGCTGATGATATCCAGCGTGCCATAGTCCCACTTTCCCATCTGTAAGCCGGAGCCCGACGGGTCGGGCGTGTACTGCGCAAAGTCCTGGGCCACATAGCGCAGGTGCTGGCAGAAGGGGCGATACCGCTGCTCTCCGGCCCCGGCGTCCAGGATGCGCTGGCCCGCGGGCAATCGCCGAAGCTGTTGTTCCAGCCATCGGACGCGATTGGCCTCGTTATGGGTTCCGACGTCGCAGTTCATGGCTAGTCGTTCAGTCCTGCTATGATGCCCTGCAAGAATTGTTTCCATCGGGCTTCGACCGAGAAGTGGTCTTGCACGACCTGCCGCATTTCCTCGGCGATTGCCCGCCGGGCCTCGGCGTTGCCTGCAAACTTGTCGGCCAGTTTATCGAACTCCGCTTCGGTGCTGAACGTCAGGTCCGGCAGATGCCGAAACAGCAGCAGCGTGGGCGGAAGGCTCCGGTAGACCTTGGCCTGGGCGGCTTTGAAAGCCATGTCTTCCCCGGGATAAAGGTAGGTCGCCAGTTGCCAGTCGGTTTGAATTTGCGCGTCCGTGCAGGATCGGATCTGCTGCGGTGAAGTCAGATGGTGTTCCTCAATCCAGCGGGTCAGACGTTCCATTGTCGGGTAGATCGGCCAGGATCGATAGTCCTCCAGCGCCGATACGCCATGCAGGACAAACCCGCCGTCGGCCAGGGCGTCCAGCGAGCGGGAGTGAACGAATCCGGTTTCGATGATTTGGAGGTTGATCGCACTGGCCAGATGCACGCGACGGGTGGCTTCACCGGGCTGGACGGGGCCTTTGGCGAAGGGGGCGAATTCCGGGTGGTTCTGCCAGCCGTGGCCGAACAACGCCAGGGTTGCGCCGTGCTGCTCGCACCATCGCTTCACCCATCGCAGCGACGCGTGACGAAATGCGCGGTCGAAAACCAGCATGGCTTCCTGCCGGACGTCCGCAAATGCCGCGTCGCACATCTTCGCGCCGAATTCAGCCCGGCGGCGTTTGGCGGCCTCGTCGATATCCTTCCACCGCCGGCTTTCGCCTTGCGCCAGCGGTTGTAGGAAAGAAGCGATGATCTCATTGAACAGCGTCCGCTCCAGGCAGTCTTCCGACCAGCGGCTGGCCTTGCTCTCGGCCAGCTTTTCGGCCGGGTCGGATGCGCTGCTGATGTAGCTGAAATCATAGCGCGGCGCATCGGCCGGCAGTTCGGCGGCCTTTTGCCGGCTGCTCGACGAGATCATCGTGGCCGGCAGGCAGAGGATGCAGTTGCGCTTTGGCCAGCCCATGTGGAAGTAGCCGTTCTCCGCCGCGTGACCGGCCACGTAGGTGAGGCGGTCCAGACTTTCTCCGGCCCTCGGGTCGCGCATGCACGAGAGGTTGTCTTGATCCCAGGACAAAAACGGCACGTTGCGCAGCATCTCGGGATTTTCGTACCGCATCCGCGAAATCTGCACGATCAGGTCCGGCTGAAATTCCGCGATCTGACGGAACCACGGATTTTCCAGCGAATGTTCGTCTTCTTCCACGCACAGCCGAAACTCATGCCCGGATTCCGTTACGGCCCGGCCTAGTTCGGCCAGCGAATGTTTCAAAACGGTCGTGTATTGCGAACTGATCCCCAGCACCCAAAGCGCCGGCCCGCCGGTGGTCGCTTCGGCATAGCGTTTTTGCCAGTAGCGGTAGTCCCGGTCCTTGTACATCCGTTCGACCTGCTGGCGAAGCTGCTGCTCCTGCTTTTGTCTCTCGGCCAGCAGCACTTCTCCGCGTTTTTGCAACGAAAGCGGCTCGCGCAGCGGCAGCCGATCTCCGATGTAGATGTGGGGGTGCTCCAGCCGGGGCGCTCGGTTATCGCCGAGATCATATCTTCGGCCGCCGATGGGCCGACGAAGACGCGCAGCCGCGGGTGGCTCAGCCAGGGGCGCAGGTCGTGGATGAAAAGGGGAATGCAGAACAGGACCGGATTGGTTTCGACGACATACACGGCACACGAATAGTTCAGAAAGCTGTTGGCGGTGGTCTTGAGCACCTTTTGCAGCGTCCAGCCCCAGCCGATGCCATCGAACGCAATTGCATCGACGATTTCAGGCCCCTTGGGCTGATAGTTCCATCCGTTTTCGGCAACGGCGCGGTGGTCTTCCAAGCCGCCCACCAGCGGATAAAGCGGGTCTGCCGCCTGAGTATCCAGCAACTGAAACTTACCCTCGCAGCCTTGGTATAACTCGAAGCGGGATAGCTGCTGGTCGGCCACGCCTTGCAGAAATTGCATTTCGGGCCAGCGCTGGCACAAGGCCGCGAGATTGGCGTTGAAGCACCGCCGCCGACTGCTCCAGAGGTTGTGCCCGGTGGGAGATGCGGCGAGATTTGCCAGCGTTTGCTCCAGGGGCGGGCTTATCTCCGGGTGGTTTTGAATCAGGTGAGTCAGAATACGCCGAACCACTCCCACCAACCCCAGCGACAGCAGGGCGGAAACGTATTGCCCGATGACCGGCAGATCGGTCGGGCCTAGCGCAAGAAGCGACGCGGCGGCCTTGCCCACCGTGTACGGATCACGCTGAACATCGGACATGAGCAGCAGTTTGCGAAAAACGTCCTTGCTTATCATGTAAAACCAATCTAATGCAACTATTATCGGCACCGGCCGGCTTTGTCCGATAATCTTTCCATGCGAATCGGCTTACTGTCACACCAATGGCCAGGGGCACGGATGGGGGGGATCGGCAGCTACGTGCGGCAATGTGCCGCCATGCTGGCGCGGGCGGGGCATGAGGTGCATGTTTTTACGTTCGATCTCCCCGATACCGCGCGGGCGGCGGCGCCGGCGGGCGTGCATCTGCATGAAGTGCCCGATCTGGCGACGCGAGTGCAGCGCGGGACGCTGGATTCGGCGCTGGCGGCCGTCATCAACGCCGGCGGGGAGGCGGTGTATCGGCTGGCGCTGGGGTGGCTTTTGTCGGGGGCGTTGCGGGAGTGTCACCGGGATCGGCCGCTGGACGTTGTGGAAGCCTCGGAGGTTGAGGCGTTGGGGCTGCCGCTGATGCTGGATGAAGGGTTTGACGTTCCCGTTGTCACCCATCTGCATTGCTGTACGGCGATCTCGCAGGCGGGGAATCAGATGCCGATCGGACAGGCGGAAAACCTGATCCGGGCGATGGAGTTTTCGGCTGTTCATCTGGCTGATGCGCTGTGCGCCCGACGAAAGCGGTTGTGGAGGCGACCCGGCAGTTTACGTCGGTTCCTGATGGGGTTCGGTATATTCCTCATTCGTACGTTTGCGGCGATGAAGCTTTTTGTCCGCCGGGGGAGGATGGGCCGATTTTGTTTGTGGGGCGGATTGAGCGGCTCAAAGGGGTGGGAGTTATCGCGGCGGCGCTGAATGAGTTTTTGGCGCGGCATCCGCATGCCCGTTTTCGTTTCATCGGCCCGGATACCGGCAGTGCGCCGGAGGGGAAGTCGATGCGGTTGTATGCCCAATCGCTTTTGCGGGCGGACGTTGCCGGTCGGGTTGAATTTACCGGGGAACTTTGCGGGGCTGAGGTGGAGCGGGAGCTGGCCGGGGCTCTTTTTTGTGTGTTGCCGAGCCTGTGGGAAAACTTTTCGATGACCTGCTGCGAAGCGATGGCGGCCGGAAGGACGTGCGTGGTGGGGGCGGGGACGGGATCGGTGGAGGTGATCAGTGATGCGGGCCTGGTGGCCGAGCGGGAATCGCCGGCGAGTCTGCTGGATCAGATGGACCGTCTTTATCGGGATAGAGGATTGCTGGCGGAATTGTCCGGCCGGGCTTATGGGCGGATTCGCAGCGAGTATTCTCAGGATCGGGTTGCGGCGTTGCGATTGGGGTTTTATCGGGAGGTGATTGAAAATCGCCGGCATCGCAAACCGCTTGCGCAGCGTTTGGCGACACTGCCGGTGCAGCATCTGGCGTCGCTGCTTCCGGCCATTGCGACGTTGACCGGGCGGCTGACGGGCGTCATGGAATTGCGACAAACACCGGGCGGACGGTTGCTGGGGATCATGAACGACATTCAACAACAGACCGGCCATCCCGCGCAGGTTCTGTTGTACGGGGCCGGCAAGCACACCGCCCGATTGCTGGCCGAACGGCAGGTCTGGGAATCGCGCGGCCATCGGGTTGTGGGTTTGATAGATGACCATCCCCGCTTTGCAACCGATCCAATGTACCTGGATTTGCCGGTGCGAAAGCTGGATCAGACTGTGTCTGAAGCCTCAGCCGGACAAACCATCCCGCCCGTGGTCCTCAGCACCGACACCTATCAGGACCAGTTCTGGGCACAGACTTCTTCGCTTCGGGCCAGAGGGGTTCAGGTTTTTCGGTTGTATGAGTAGGCGGGCGAAAAAAAGAACGCCAATCGGGAGATTGGCGTTTCCGGGAAAAAAGCGGAGAGGCGGGGATTCGAACCCCGGATACGGGTTTGACCCCGTATAACGGTTTAGCAAACCGTCGCCTTCAGCCACTCGGCCACCTCTCCGGCGATGGGGGAAAAGTAAGGCGAAAACGGAGAAAACGCAAGACGTTAGCGTGGAAAAAATGGCGGATGGGCGGCCGGTCGGAGGAGAGGTGGAACAGCCTGGTTGATCTTGGCCCTTGCGGGGTTGGAGAGGGTGCGATATGGTACGGCATCCTTAAACTTGTGAAGTCCGCTGCGTCGGGCCTGGGTTTTCGTGCGGGTTGCCGCGAAGGCAGTTGCCGCCGAACTTTGAAACGGCCTTAGCATTCCGCAGGGACTTTCTTCACTATCATCCGGAGTAAAATTAGATGTCCCAGACACTCGTGTCGGAACGGGTTGAGGGCAATTTGCCCAAAAAGACCGTTTCAAAATTTGAAGCATTTATTCCCAAGTCGGTGGTCTGCTGGCGCGAAGGGTATGACCGGCATTTGTTCTTCAGCGACTTGTTTGCGGGGATCACGGTGGGATTGATCGCGCTGCCGCTGGCGCTGGCGTTTGCCATCGCCTCGCACGTCAGCCCGGCTCAGGGATTGTACACGGCGATCATCGCGGGTTTTTTGATTTCGCTGCTTGGCGGCAGCCGGGTGCAGATCGGCGGGCCGACGGGGGCGTTCGTGGTCATCATCGCGGGGATCGTCGATCAATACGGGTATGACGGGCTGGCGCTGGCCACGCTGATGGCGGGGGCGATCCTGATCGTCATGGGGTTGTGCAAGTTCGGGGCGATGATCAAGTTCATTCCGTATCCGGTGACGACGGGGTTCACGGCCGGGATCGCACTGATTATCTTTTCGTCGCAGATGAAGGACTTTTTCGGGTTGCAGATCGACGGGAAGCTGCCGGGGGAGTTTGTTCATCAGTGGGGGGCGTATTACCACGCGATCGTTACCACGGGTGTTAACTGGGCGGCCGTGGGGATTTCCGCAGGCGGTTTGCTGGTGATCAATCTGTTTCGGCGGCTTGCGCCGAAGATCCCCGGCGCGATCGTGGCGGTGATTCTGGCGACGGCGGCGGTAGGGGTGTTCCATCTGGACAATCCGGCCAGCAGGTATCACGTCGATACCATCGGAACGCGGTTTGGGACGCCGGCGGCGCCGAGCGGGATTCCCGGCGGGCTGCCCAGGCCGTGGATGCCGTCGCTGGGGTGGGAGACGCTGGAGAAGATGCGGAAGTTGATGCCGCAGGCGGGGACGATTGCGATGCTGGCGGCGATCGAGTCGCTGCTGTGCGCGGTGGTGGCGGACGGAATGATCGGGGGGCGGCATAAGTCCAACTGCGAACTGGTCGGGCAAGGGGTGGCCAACATCGGGTCGATTATCTTCGGTGGAATTCCGGCTACGGGCGCGATTGCGCGTACGGCGGCCAATGTGAAGTCGGGAGGAAAGACGCCGCTGGCGGGCGTTATTCATGCGATCACGCTGCTGCTGTTCATGCTGCTGCTGGCGCCATATGCGAGCAAGATACCTCTGGCGGTGTTCGCGTCGGTGCTGGTGATGGTGGCGTGGAACATGAGCGAGCGGGACCATTTCCGGCATCTGTTCAAGGCGCCGCGAAGCGATGTGACGGTTTTGCTGCTGACGTTCGGGCTGACGGTTTTTGTGGATTTGACGATGGCGGTCAGCGTCGGGCTGGTGCTGGCGGCGGTCTTGTTCATGAAGCGGATGAGTGAAGTGACGAACGTGGGGGTGATCCGGGATGAGATCGAGGAGACGCCGGTGAATGAGCTGGCGTATTTGAACGATCCGAATGCGATTGTCCGTCGGGATGTGCCTGCGGGGGTAGAGGTGTATGAGATCAACGGGCCGTTTTTCTTTGGGGTGGCGGATCGGTTGAAGGATACGCTGCGTGAGTTTGAGCGGCCGCCGAAGGTGTTCATTTTGCGTATGCGGCGAGTTCCGGCGGTGGATGCGACGGGGATGCATGCGCTGGACGAGTTTTTCCAGAAGTGCCGGCGGCAGGGGACGCGGCTGATGCTGTCGGGGATCCATGCGCAGCCCGTGGTGGCCTTGGCGCGGTATGGGCTGCTGGACAAGATCGGGGAGGAGAATCTGTTTGAGAACATTGATGATGCGCTGAATAGCGCCAGGGAGGTTGTGGGGTTGAAGCCGCAGCCTAAGCCGGCGGATGCGGTGCCGGAGGTGGAGCGGGAAAAGAGGCGGAAGGAATAAGGGGGGAAGAAGACGCGCGGCCGTTGGGTCGCGGCTAAACGGGGCTTCAAATTCGATTATCGAGAGAGCGGCCGCAACCGGTCATGGGACTGGTTGCGGCTTTTACTTTGGGGAATTTTTGACGTTCCGGCGCGGGCGAGAACGGGGATATGATCCGGCGAACCATTGGCGCCTCCGGGGTGGAGGTGAGTAACGTCATTAAGTGCAGGCGGGTGCGGGCATGCCGACAAGGGCGACAGTGCGACAGGATATCGAAGGACATCTCGGGTATTTTCCACCGTTCTTTGAGCCGGCCGAGGCGACGCCGGGCGTGCTGGACAATCTTTGGCGGCAGATGCTGTGCGGGTATGTGGACAATCCGCTGCCGCTGCCGTTCAAGGAAAAATTGCTGGCGTATTTGGCGCGGTATTGCCGGGCGCCGTATTGCATTCTGGTTCACAGTTGCGGGTTGCGGGGGTTGGGGTGGGATGCGGGGCAGATTCTGGCGCTGTTGCGACGACCGGGGCCGGACGGGATGCGGATCGAGCAGGCGGTGGAGGCGCTGGCGGGGGTGAAGCCGCCGCTGAGCGGTTGGCCGGCGGGGGTGCCGGCGTTGGAAGAGGCGATATTCGATTGTGCGGTGGCGGTATTTCTGCGGAAAAACGGGTGGGGTCGGTGTCATGAGATTTTGCGGCAGGTGTTGGGGGAGCCTGCGTATAACCATCTGATGGCGCTGTTGTCGTATGCGAAGGGGTGCCATCTTTGGGCCGAGTCGCATCCGGAGCTTGCGTGCGCGAAAGAGCCGCGGGTGCTGGCGTATCTGGAGCCGATGCGGCGTGAGACGCCAAAGCTGGAAAGGTTTTTCCGGAGGTATCGGCGGTACGTTCGAGAGGAACGCTCGGGTGGTCGGCGGAGGAGAGAGCCGGTGGTTCGGACGTATTTGCCGAGCGCCATGCTGCTGGCCCCGTTTCCGATCATGGTGTACGCCGAGGATGGGAAAGTGTTGCAGCTTAATCAGGCGTGGACCGAAGTGACGGGGTATACCATTCGCGATATCCCGACGATGTCAGCCTGGCTGCGTAAAGGACAGGGGAACGCCGAGCGGTTTTGCGGGGAAGACGTGGCCCATCTGGATGGATGGGACGAGCGGATTGACGAGGGGGAATATACGATTACCCGGCGGGATGGGGCGACGCGGGTTTGTGAATTCAGCACGGTTTACCTTGGGCGTCTGCCGGACGGGCGAAGGACGGTGATGCGCGTGGGGGTGGATGTGAGTGATCGGAAGCGATTGGAGCAGGCGTTGTGGGAAACCAATCGCAAAGTGGTCAATATTCTAGAAGGAATCACCGATGGCTTTTTTGCGTTGGACCGCCAGTGGCGATTCCTCTATTTGAACCCGAGGGCCGAGGCGGTTGCGCAGGAGAGCCGGGAACATCTGATCGGGAAGACGTTTGACGAGGTGTTTCCGCAGGCGATGGGGTGCGGCGTGGGCGGTGCGCTGCAACGGGCGGCGATGGAGAAGAAGACCGTGCATTGCCGGTCGGGGTTTGTGCCGGGGGAGGGTGAGTACGAATTTCATATTTATCCGTCGGCGGAGGGGTTGTCGGTATATTTTCGTGAGGCGGATGCGCACGGGGTAGATATTTCTGAGGATATGTAGATTGCAACGGATGCGGGTGTTTAGAAGCCGGTTCGTTTGAATTGTTTTTCGAGGTCGCGGAGGGAGAGGCGCAGTGTGGTGGGGCGGCCGTGGGGGCAGTTGCTGGAGCGGTCCACCAGGTCGCGGCGGGCGAGCAGGGCTTCGACTTCAGTGGGGGTGAGGGGATCGCCGGCTTTGACGGCGGCTTTGCAGGCCATCATGTCGAGAATTTCGTGAAGCAGTTCTTCCTGATGAAGATCGAGAAGTTCCTGTTCGCCACGTTCAAGCAGTTCGCGCATGAACGTGCCGGGATCGAGTCTGCCTAAAAATGAGGGAAAGGATTGGATGGCGATGCTGTCGGGGCCAAAGGGGGCGGCTTCGATGCCGAGCCGCTGGAGCAGGGATTGAATGTGCTCGAGCAGATCGATCTGGGCGGCCGAGGCGGGGAGGGTTTCGGGGATAAGCAGGCGCTGGGATTCAAGGGCGCCGCGGCTGAGGCGGGCGAGAAGTTCTTCGTAGAGGATTCGCTCGTGCAGTGCGTGCTGGTCGATGATCATCAGCCCGTCGTCGCTTTCAGCGACCAGGTAGCTGTTGTGCAACTGGATGGCCGGGGCGTGAATGGGAGGAGAAACCTCGGTTGGGGCGGCGGGAGGTAGAGGCGCCGGCAATGTCGGCTGCGGCTGCGGGAAGGCGGTGGGAACGTTCGGCACGGGGGGAACGTTTGAGGGGATGGCGGGTTCGTTTGAGGGGGCGGGTTGTTTGAAGAAGGCGGCAAGTCGGGTTCGCATGTCTTCGCGAGGTTCGGGAGTGGCGGAAGGGGCGGGGGCGTCGGAGCGGAAGGGCATGGCATGGGGGGCAAGGTCGGAGCCGAGGAGTTTTTCGCGCAGGCCGGAGAGGAGCAGGCCGTGGAGCCGACCGGAGTCACGAAAGCGAACTTCGCTCTTGGTGGGGTGAACGTTGACGTCCACGTCCTGGGGCGGCATTTCAATGAGAAGGATGGCGGCGGGATGTCGGCCGGGCTCGGTGAGGCCGCGGTAGGCTTCGCGCAAGGCGTGTTGAAGGAAGCGGTCGCGAATGTGTCGGCCGTTAAGGTAGAGGTATTGGTATTTGATGGTGGGGTGGGCGAGTTCGGGGAGGCCGACGATGCCGTGGATGCGGAGTTCGGCGTCGCGCAGATCGACGAGAAGACGTTGTTCGCGGAAGTGATCGGGCCAGGCGGTCAGGAGTCGTTCTTCTTCGCTGGCGGCGGGGAGATTGAGAGAGGTTCGGTTGTTGTGGGAGAGGGAGAAGGATACGTGGGGGCAGGCCAGGGCGATCCGCTGGAGGGTGTCGCTGATGTGGCCGAATTCGGTGGGGGAACCTTTGAGGAATTTTCGGCGGGCGGGGGTGTTGAAGAAGAGGTTGCGCACTTCGATGGTAGTACCGACATTGCCGGGGGCGGCCTGGGGGTCGGAGATGGCTCCGCCGCGGTTGTGAACCTCGTAGGCGGCGTCATTGTCGGCGATGCGGGAGAGGATGCGGGAGTGGGAGACGGAGCCGATGCTGGCGAGGGCTTCGCCGCGGAAACCCATGGTGGCGATACGGAAGAGGTCGTCGTCGCTGGACAGCTTGCTGGTTGCGTGGGGGGCGAAGGCTAAGGGGAGGTCGTGGGGTGTGATGCCCGAGCCGTTGTCGATGACGCGGATCAGGGCGCGGCCGCCGTCTTCGACCTCGACGGTAACGTGGGTAGCGCCGGCATCGAGGGAGTTTTCAACCAGTTCTTTGACGACGGAGGCGGGGCGCTCGATGACCTCGCCGGCGGCGATGCGGTTCACCAGGGACTGGGAGAGTTGTTGGATCGGACGCGGTGTCACGTGCCTGATTATAGGGAGCGGTGGGCGGCAGGCCAAACCACACGGGGTGGGATGGGAATGGTTGCGAAAAATGGGGGAAAACCTTACCTTTCCCGGATTATCTTTTTCGAGGAAGAATTATGAGCAAGTTGACACAATCGGCGGCATGGAAGGCGTTGGAAGGGCATCAAAAGGTGGTTGGGGCGATGCAGATGCGGGAGATGTTCGCGGCCGACCCGGGGCGGTTTGAAAAGTTTTCGGCGCAGTTCGGGGATATTCTGCTGGATTACTCGAAGAACCGGATTACCGATGAGACGATGCCGCTGCTGATGAAGCTGGCCGAGGAGATGCAGCTCGGGCAGTGGATCGGCCGGATGTTCGACGGGGAAAAGATCAACATGACGGAGAACCGCGCGGTGTTGCATGTGGCGCTGCGCAACCGATCGAATCGGCCGATCCTGGTGGACGGCAAAGATGTGATGCCGGGCGTGAATGCGGTGTTGAAGCACATGCGGCAGTTTGTGGAGCAGGTGCGCGGCGGCGGGTGGAAGGGATATACCGGCAAGACGATCAGCGACGTGGTGAACATCGGCATCGGCGGATCGGACCTGGGGCCGGTTATGGTTACCGAGGCGCTGAAGCCGTATGGCAGCGATAAGCTGCGGGTGCATTTTGTGTCCAACGTGGATGGGACGCATATCGCCGAGACGCTGAAGAAGATCAATCCGGAGATGGCGCTGTTTATCGTGGCTTCCAAAACGTTCACGACACAGGAAACGATGACCAACGCCAATACGGCCAAGGATTGGTTCCTGAAGTCGGCGAAGGATCAATCGGCCATCGCCAGGCATTTTGTGGCGCTTTCGACGAATACGTCGGAGGTGGTGAAGTTCGGGATCGATCCGGCCAACATGTTCGAGTTCTGGGATTGGGTGGGGGGGCGGTATTCGCTGTGGTCGGCGATTGGTTTGCCGATTGCATTGTATATCGGGATGGACAACTTTGAAGAGTTGTTGGGCGGGGCGTTTGAGATGGACGAGCATTTCCGCACGACGCCGTTTGAGAAGAATCTACCGGTGATTCTGGCTGTGCTTGGGGTGTGGTACAACAATTTCTTCGGGGCCGAGACGCAGGCGATTCTGCCGTACGATCAATATATGCACCGTTTCGCGGCCTACTTCCAGCAGGGGGACATGGAGTCCAACGGCAAGTCGATCACGCGGGATAATCAGCACGTGGATTACCAGACCGGGCCGATCATCTGGGGCGAGCCGGGCACCAACGGGCAGCACGCGTTTTACCAGCTCATCCATCAGGGGACGAAGATGATTCCGTGCGACTTCCTGGCTCCCGTGCAAACGCAGAATCCGATCGGGCAGCATCATCCGATCCTGCTGTCGAACTTTTTTGCCCAGACGGAAGCCTTGATGAAAGGAAAGACCGAAGCGCAGGTGCGGGAGGAGCTGGTTAAGGAAGGCAAGAGCCCGGCGCAGATCGAGTCGTTATGGCCGCATAAGGTGTTTGAGGGGAACCGGCCGACGAATTCGATCATGTTCAAGAAGTTGACCCCAAAAGTGCTGGGATCGCTGGTGGCGATGTACGAGCATAAGATTTTCGTGCAGGGCGTGATCTGGAACATCAACAGTTACGACCAGTGGGGAGTTGAGTTGGGTAAGCAGTTGGCGAAGGTGATTTTGCCTGAGTTGGCTGGGAGCGGCGAGGTGAAGAGCCATGACGCTTCGACCAACGGGTTGATTAATTTTTATAAGAGGAATCGGGGGTAAGGGGGTTGCAACGGGATTTCCGGGGGCGTGCCCTTTTCAATCGGCGGCGGATTGTCATAATTGGTGGTTCGACATCGCAAGGCCGGTCGCGGTTTGACGACGGGCATGCTCTTTATCAAAAGGAAGTCAGCAATGGGTCCGACCAACATCGCTTTGGTCAACTTGTATAAGGCCGATCAGCAACTCCGCGAAGCCCAAGGGCGTTTGGATGCGGTAACCAGAGGCGTGCGCATTCAGGAGCGGAAAGTAAGGGATTTGGCCGAGAAATTGCAGGCGGCGCAGAGCAGCCTGAAGGAACAGCAGGTACAGTCTTCCAATCTGGAGCTGGACCTGACGATGCGCGACGCTCACATTGAAAAGCTGCGGTCCCAGCAGCAGAACACCAAGAACAACAAGGAATACCAGAATTTCCTGATTCAGATCAACACCGAGAAGGTGGATCGGAACAAGGTTGAAGAGCAGGTCATCAAGGCGATGGAGCAGGTGGAAAAGGTCCAGGCCGAAGTTAGCACGCTGTTGACTTTGGTGGATGCGGAGAAGGCCAAGCTTGGTGCGATGCAGCAGGAGATCGGCGAGAAGGCGGCGGTGGCGCAGGCCGAGATCGATCAGTTGAAGCCCAGGCGGGACGAGGCGGCGGCGGCGGTTCCGGCCAAGGCGCGGGATGGGTTTGAGCGAATGGCGGAGCGGTATGAAGGGGAGGCGATGGCGGCCATCGGCAAGCCGAATCCCAAGCGAGAAGAGTACATCTGCGGCGGTTGCCACATGTCGCTGGTGGTGGACGTTTACAACCGGTTGAAGGTTCGCAACGATCCGGTGGCTTGTCCGAGTTGTCAGCGGTATCTGTACATCCCGGACGATCTGCCGCCGGAACTGGCGATCAATAGCAAGAGGACTGTCGCCAAGGTCGCGGAGGAATAAGATACAGGAGGGAACAGCAGACACGGGAGACGCGGCCGGTTTTGGCTCGTTCCCGTGTCTGTTTGTATAGACGCCATGAACGAAGTAATCACGGTTCAATTTGACGGCGGTAGTCGCGGCAATCCCGGGCCGGCGGGGATCGGGGTGGTTTTGCGGGCCGAGGACGGGACGCCGCTGGTGACGCTGGGACGGTATATCGGGCGGGCGACGAACAACGTGGCCGAGTACCGGGCGCTGGTTACGGGGTTGGAAGAGGCCAAAAAGCTGGGGGCGAAAAAGATCGTCATCAAGGGGGACAGCGAACTGATTATCAAGCAGATGCGGGGGGAATACCGGGTGAAGCACCCGGACATGCGCACGCTGTACGAGGAAGCGCAGTTCCTGCTGCATCAGTTTGACGAGGCGAAGATCACGCACAACCTGCGGGAACACAATACGCTGGCGGATAAGCTGGCGAATATGGCGATGGACAGGCGGGGGGATGTGAGCGAGGCGGACGAACCGCCGGTGCAGACGCCCGATGCGGTGGCGACGGAGGCGGGGGATTGTTTTGTGTGCCCGCGGTGCGGGTGTGCGATTGAAGTCAAGAAACCTTCACCGGTTCGGCCACACCAGCAGAAACCTTTTTTCTGCCAGTGTGGAGGGAAAATGGATCGGGGAACCAGGTAAGAGGAGCGTTATCGTGGGTCAGCCATCACTGAATGATCTGCTTGCGGTGGCGATGGATGCGGCGTATCTGGGTGGACGGCGGACGCTGGCGTACTTCAATGCGGGGGTGCCGATTGAAACCAAGGACGATAATACGCCGGTGACGCGGGCGGATCGCGAATGCGAACAGGTCATTCGCGAACGAATCGTTCGATCGTTTCCAAACCATTCGATCCTCGGGGAAGAAGGCGGCGACACGCGAGGCGACGGGGATTACCGGTGGATCATCGACCCGATTGACGGGACCAAGACGTTCATTCGCGGGGTGCCGTTGTATGGGGTGCTGATCGGGGTTGAAGTGAAGGGGACGCCGGCGGCGGGGGTGATTTATATGCCGGCGCTGGACGAGATGGTGTCGGCGGCGACCGGGCTGGGGTGCTGGTGGAATGGCCGGCCGGCGAGGGTGTCGTCGGTGTCGGATTTGAAGGACGCGGCGGTCATGTGCTCAAGCATCAGCGCGGCGACGGCCCGATCGGATGCGTATGAGAAACTGGCGGGGCGGACCAAAATCCAGCGGACGTGGGCGGATTGTTACGGTTATGTGCTGGTGGCGACGGGGCGGGTGGAAGTGATGCTGGATGCGGCGATGAAGCCGTGGGATTGTGCGCCGATGCTGCCGATTTTGAGCGAAGCCGGCGGACGTTTCACGACGTGGAGCGGGGAGGCGACGATCTGGGGGCCGGACGCGGTGGGGACGAATGCGGCGCTGCATGAGCAGGTGGTGTCGATCCTGCGAAGCGAGAAGCGAAAGAACGGCTGATGGGGTGAGCGAGGTTACGGAGGCGGGGGAGTATTGCGCTTCAGGCCGGCTGACGTCGGGGCGGACGGTTGCTATCTTCGGCGGCTTGACGGGGGGCTATGAAAGGATTTGAAGATGAGCCGTAAAAGTCCGATGCGGGCCGCGCTGCTGGCGGGGGGGATTACCTTTGTTACGTTTATTTTCATGCAGATGACGATCCCGATCAGGTGGCGGTAGGCGTCCCCGGGGTAAAGAAAAGCCCACTGACTTGAGGTCAGTGGGCGTTAAGTGCTTTTAGGATGGGGCGTTACGGCTTAGTGGGGGACGCCGCCGGGGAGGAAGCCTTCGAGCTTGCGGGCCGCGGACGGGGTGTTGAAGCTTGCGGATGGCTTTGGCTTCGACCTGGCGGACGCGCTCGCGGGTGACCTTGAAGATGCGGCCGACTTCTTCGAGGGTGTAGGTGTAGCCGTCGCCGATGCCGTAGCGGAGCTTGATGATCTCGCGCTCGCGGTAGGTCAGCGTCTTGAGCACCTGCTCGATTTTGTCCTTGAGCATCTCCTGGGTGGCGACTTCGACGGGGTTGTCGGCCTTCTCGTCCTCGATGAAGTCGCCGAAGTAGCTGTCTTCCGATTCGCCGACCGGGCGGTCGAGGGAGATGG
The DNA here is from genome assembly GCA_963841305.1 of uncultured Phycisphaerales bacterium. Lineage (GTDB taxonomy): Bacteria > Planctomycetota > Phycisphaerae > Tepidisphaerales > Tepidisphaeraceae > CAWJBR01. The sequence continues at coordinate 194,942 of CAWJBR010000004.1, forward strand.
GGTGCCGGCTGATCTTCAGGACGCGGCGGGTTTCGCCGACGCGTCATCTTGGCGCGCTTCGGCGATTTCCTCGATGGTGGGTTCGCGGCCGAGTTCCTGCATCAGCATCTTGGAGATGTTGCGCAGCTTGCTCATCGTTTCGATCATGTGCACCGGGATGCGGATGGTGCGGGCGTGATCGGCGATGGCGCGGGTGATGGCCTGGCGAATCCACCAGGTGGCGTAGGTGCTGAACTTGTAGCCGCGGCGGTATTCGTACTTGTCCACGGCCCGCATCAGGCCGGTGTTGCCTTCCTGGATGATGTCGAGGAAGGAGAGGCCGCGGTTGCGGTATTTCTTGGCGATGGAGACGACGAGGCGGAGGTTGCCGCCGGAAAGCTTGCGCTTGGCGTCTTCGTACTTGTTGTAGATCTTGCGGACGGCGACGACGCGTTTGTGGAGGTTCTGGGCGTCTTCGAGGACGAGGTCTTCGAGGCCGGAGAGTTCTTCCTGACAGACTTCGAGGTCTTCGCCGGGGTCTTTGACCTTTTTGAGTTCATCGATGCGTTCTTCCAGCTCGACCATCTTGGTGGAGATGCTGGAGAGCTTCTTCATCAGCGGAGTGACCTTGCTGGTGCGAAGCGAGAGTTCTTCCAGGAGCTTGACGGCGCGGCGGCGGCGGCGGCGGATGGCGAGGCGCAGCTCTTCCTGTTCTTTCTTGGATTTGACGTCGCGGAGACTGTCCCAGTCTTCGCGGTTGCGGGCGAGCATGCGGCGGACGGATTCGAGGTTGAGGGGGATGCGCTGGCCGATGGTGGCCTTGTCGGCCTGGTTCTCGGCGGTGCTGATTTTCATGGTGCGGTCGAAGGGCAGGTCGCCTTCATCGACCTGCTGGAGGATTTCGACGGCGGACTGGAGACAGTAGTCGCTTTCGAGCACCTTGGAGCGGAAGATCTTGCGGGAGATTTCGATGCGTTTGGCCAGGGAGATTTCCTGCTCGCGGGTGAGCAGGGGGATTTCGCCCATCTGGGTGAGGTACATGCGGACGGGGTCGTCGATGCGCTTGGTGGAGGCTTCGGCGAGTTCCGCTTCGAGATTGAGGTCGATCTTTTCTTCGTCCTCGTCCTCGACGAGGGGGATGTCGGGCTCGGTGAGCTTGGCGGCGGGGGCCGCCTCTTTGCCTTTGGGGGCTTTCTGATATTCGCCGATATCGGCTTCGTCAATGAGCTTGATGCCCATTTCGTCGATCATCATGAGCAACGAATCGAGCTTGTCGGGCGAAACGACTTCGTCGGGGAGGCGTTCGTTGAGCTCCTCGTAGGTGAGATAACCGCGCGACGTCCCCATGTTGAGCAGCGTTTGTACACGCAGGTCAACTTCTTCTTGCGAACCGGACCCAATCAAGGGCGTTTCCATAAAACAATCCTACACAAACCAGGTCATCCTTAAGACAACAGGACTTCCTAACGGGGTGACACGACCACATCAGGCCAAGGACCTCAGGGATGTTCCTGAGCCCTGCAACGTGCGGGCCGAGCACCCAAGTGTCCGGGTCATCAAGGACACCGGACGGGGCAACATTATGTGGTTGCCCGGCGTGACTGCAAGTCCACGCCCTCAGGGGAGACAATAGGCTAACCCCTGGCGAACGGCCACTTGTGATACAAGGCCGCTCTGTTTGTTATGAGCCGATGCGCCTTAAATCAGGCTGCCGGGCTTTTTCCTGCAAACGTTTCAGCAGGTCAACTTCGTCCTGCTCGGGCAGTTGCACATCGGTTGTACGGCGCAACTCGGCCACAAGTTTTTGTTCCTCTTGCCTTTGTCGTTCCTGAGCCAGATGGAGGATGGCATCAGCAAACATTTGATCGAGCTCTTCAAATTCGGCGGTCTTATCGACCAGCTCGACGGCGAGTTCGGTCAGGGCCGGGTCGTCTAAAAGCCCGAGGAACTCATTAAATACCGGCTCTCCCTCGTCGCGTTGATGATTCCAGTAAATTTCCGCAAGCCGCCGGTGCAGGGGGGTGTGAAAATCCTCGGCCTGGACCTGGTGTTGGATCTGATGCCAGCGGTGGGGTTCGATAAGCAGAACCCCGAGGATCCATCCCTCGGCCCGGTCGCGGGAGGTGTTGGTTCGGAGGGGGGGAGGCGGTTGGGTTGCCGGCAGATTGTCGTCCTGGGGCTGGGTCTGCGGTCGCTTTGGCGAGGGGCGGGTTGTGCGGAAGCGTTGGTTGAGCTGTGCGACGGGGATTTCGGTCAGGCGGCTGACGCGAGTCAGGGCCGCACCCCAGCGGAGGGAATCGACGGGGCCGGAACCGCGGGCGGCGGAGAGCATTTCCAGATATTCCTCAACGGCCCGCTGCTGGGCGGTCAGATCGCCGTCGCCGGAGGCGAAACGCTGGGCGAGCTGTTTCCATTTGTAGGAAAGGGCGTCGGTGGCGTTGGTCAGGAGTTGTTCAAATCCCTGTGCGCCGTGCTGGAGGAGATATTCATCGGGATCGATGCCGGGGGGCATGGAGGCGATGTGAATCTCAACGGGCTGGGTGAGGAAGAGTTCGACGGAACGGTCGGCGGCCTTGTCGCCGGCGGTGTCGGCGTCGAAGAGGAGGACGATGCGGTCGGCAAACCGGCGGAGGATGGAGACGTGGTCGGGGGTCATGGCGGTGCCGAGGATGGAGACGACGTTGGTGACGCCGTATTGGTGGGCCATCATGACGTCGGTGTAGCCTTCGACGACGGCAACGGTGCGGGTTTCGACGATGCGCTGGCGGGCGAGGTCCAGGCCGAAAACGCAGCGGCTTTTGGAGAAGAGGGGGGTTTCGGGGCTGTTGAGGTATTTGGCCTTGTCGTCGGAGCCGGGCATGACGCGGCCGCCGAAGGCGATGATGCGGGCGTTTTCGTCGCGGATGGGGAACATGAGACGGTTGCGGAAGGTGTCGTAGTATCCGCCGCCGTTCTCGCGGGGCTTGACTAAGCCGGCGAGGGCCAACTGGTCGGGGGTGAACTTGCGGACCAGGGGGGAGCGCAACAGGGCGTCCCAGGCGTCGGGGGCCAAGCCGACTTGAAACCGGCGGAGGGTTTCGGGGGTGAATCCGCGCTTTTCGAAATACTGACGGGCGGCGAGCCCGTCTTGCGGATGGGAGAGCGATTTTTCAAAGAGCGAACAGGCGGCCGACTGGGCTTCGAGAAGCATTTGTCGTTCGCCGGTTTTTTGTTTGGAGACGCCGAATTTGGGCATCTCGATCCCGGCCCGCTGGCCGAGCAGTTTCAGGGCTTCGATGAACTCGATTCGATCTCGTTTCATCACGAAATCGATGGCGTTTCCGCTGGCCTTGCACCCGAAGCAGTGGAAGAACTGTTTGGCGGGGCTGACGTGAAACGACGGCGTTTTTTCCTGATGGAAGGGACAGAGTCCGAGATAGTCCTTTCCGCGGCGTTTGAGAGCTACGTTCTGGCCGATCAATTCAACAATGTCGGTAGCCTGGAGGACTTGTCCACGGAAGTCGCTGCCAAGATTCGCCGTATTCACCACGTCACCCCGCTTCGTGAGCAGGCCGCCAATTGCTCGCCGGGGCGAAGCGTATGCCGAGCATTCGCTTCCGCCCTTCTTGATAAGCTCAAGCCAATCAATGCGTAAGGTGCGGAACAGACGAGCCGAACAATGGAATATAGCACCAAAATGGCGAGCGGTCAAATTTGGATGGGCGGGGTGAACAATATAAGGGCATGTGGGGGATGGGGTTAATGGGTGTTGGTCATTAGTCATTAGTCATTAGTCGGGGGCGGTGGGTTCGTTATTTATCACGAAACGCGGGTGGCGCTATTAAAAACGGGGGAAATTTTGGGTTTGTTTGTTGCGGGCGCGTGAGGGGAGGGGGGGAAAGCTCGAATGACGAAACCGGAATGACGAATGAATGACGAAATCCGAATGACGAAAGGGGTGTCTGTGGATGGGTGATCCGAGGCTGGCGAGGAGTCTGCCGGGATCGAGGCAAGACCCCTCGCTGAGGCTCGGGGTGACATGGGTCGGATTCGAGATGGTGTCGGCAGCGGGCGAGGTGACAATGGCGAGGGACGTTTCGTCATTCTGGTTTGGTCATTCGGATTTCGATTTCGGCTAATCCACAACTCCTTCTATCTACAACGGGGGGTATCACGAAAGTGGGGAATTTTTGTGTGGGAGGGGTAGGTGCGATTGGGATGAGGGATGACGTGACGGGGGGAGGAAATTGGGTAAGATGGGCGGCGCTATGGCGAAGAAGGCTCAACCCATCGAAGATGTTATGCTGTTCCCTGATCTCAAGCGGCGGCATCCGCATCTGATTCTGCCTAAGCTGCTTAATGAAAAGGCATCCCAATTCCCTTTTGATCCTGGGCGTCTGCGCTGCGGGGTGGAGGTGCTGGCACGCTGGGCGGAGTTGGCGGCGAAGGGGGCGCTGCATCAGAAGGAAACGTCGCTGGATGCGGAGTTTATCCGCGTCATTTTCGGCGAGGCGCTTGGGTACAAGAGCCGCACCGATCATCCCGACGCCTACCAGATGGAACGGCAGTTCAATGTTCCCGGCACCGGCACGGCCGACGGGGCGCTGGGACGGTTTGCCACCGGGCAGACGCCGAAACCGGCGGTTGTCATTGAATGTAAGGATGCGGCGACCGATCTGGATCATGACAAGTCCAACGGCCGGACGCCCGTGCAGCAGCTTTGGGATTATCTGGCCCAATTGCCGGATACGCCGTGGGGCATTCTTTCCAATTACCTGACGGTTCGCCTTTACCATCGCGACAGCCCCATGCGGGTCTATCAGGAGTTCACGGTTAATGACTTTCGTGACCCGGCCAAGGCGATGGAATTCATCTACCTGTTTGAACCTGATGGATTGCTGGGCGGGATCATTCAGCGCCCCGGGCGCTGGAGCTGCTGACCAATTCGCAGGATCGTCGGGTTACCGTCGGCGATGATTTGTACAACTATTACAGCGATCAGCGGTTGAGGCTGATTGACGCATTGATCGATCAGTACAAGTACTCGGTGGACGATGCCATTCATGCCGCCCAGCGACTTCTGGACCGGATTATTTTCATTGCCTTTTGCGAAGACCGGAACCTGCTGCCGCCGAAACTTCTGGAACAAACGTGGAAGAGCGTGCCGCCGCTTTCGCGGGCCGGAGCGCGCTGGCGGAATTTTCTGGATGTTTTTTACTTCATCGACAAGGGACACCATGCCTTGGATTTACCGACCGGGTACAACGGCGGGTTGTTCCGGCATGATCCGCTGGTGGACGACCTGAAACTCGATGATGAGCCGTGGACCGAGGTTTTCAAAAGCATCGGAAGTTATGACTTTCGGGACGAAGGCGAAATCAACGTTGATGTTCTGGGGCATCTGTTTGAAAAGAGCATTACCGAGCTGGAAAAGCTGCGTGTGGTGGGCTTGTTCGGCAAGCAGGCGGGTCAGGATGGGCAGCCGGAGATGCCCAAGAGCGCAATGCGCAAGCGGTTCGGCATTTATTACACGCCGCCGCAGTTTACCCGGTTCATTGTGGACAAGACGCTGGGAGAGCTTATCGGCGAGCGGGTTGAATCGCTGGACGATCCGCTGGAGCGGGTTGCCGCGCTGCGAAAACTGAAGGTGGTTGATCCAGCTTGCGGCTCGGGGGCGTTTCTCATTGCCGCCTATGAGCGGTTGGAAGAGGCGTATGATGACGCCATTCACCTGCTGCGGGTTCGGGGGCGGCAGGAAGAGGCCGGGGAGATCGGACGCCGCTATCCTGACTGGATTTTGGCCGACAACCTTTTTGGAGTGGACCTTTCAACGGAGTCGGTTGAGATTACGCAACTGGCCTTGTGGATTCGCTCGGCCCGCAAGGGAACGCCGCTGTCGGATTTGTCCAGGAACATTATCTGCGGCAACAGTCTCGTTGCCGACGGCGGGGTTCATTCGCGGGCGATGAACTGGAAGGATACTTTCCCCGGCGTGTTCAAGAACGGCGGGTTTGATTGTGTGATCGGTAATCCGCCGTGGGAGCGGATGAAGCTTCAGGAGCGGGAGTTTTTCGCACTTTCTTCGCCGAAGATCGCCTCGGCCGTCAATGCCGCTGAGCGCCGCCGGCTTATCGAGCGGGTGGAGAAGGACAATCCCGAACTGTGGGTTCGTTACAACGCCGCCAAGGCGTCGGCCGAAAAGACGCTGGCGTACGTTCGCGAGAGCGGGCAATTTCCCTTCACCGGAAGGGGGGACGTGAACACCTACATGCTGTTTGCCGAGTTGTCCCGGCAACTGGTCGCTCCTGACGGGCTGGTTGGCCTGCTTGTTCCCAGCGGCATTGCCACCGATGACACCACCAAACATTTCTTTGGCGATTTGATGGAGAAGAAGGCCCTTGCGGCTTTGTATGACTTTGAGAACCGCGATGGTATTTTCCCTGACGTAGATGGGCGGTTTAAGTTTTCGGTGCTGCTGATGAACGGGGGCAACCGCCAGACGGACGAAGCTGATTTTGTTTTCTTTGCCCGCAATCTGGAAGACCTCAAGCCGCGAGACCGGCAAATTCGCCTTTCCGCCCGTGATCTGAAGCTTCTCAATCCGAACACCCGCACGTGTCCCATCTTCCGCAGTCGGCGGGATTGTGAGTTGACTAAACGTATCTATCGCAACGTTCCTATCCTCGTGGATGAGAGTCGCAAGTCAGGCGGTAATCCGTGGGGGGCAAAGTTTGTTCGGATGTTCGATCAGACAAACGACGCGGAGCTTTTTCAATCGGCAGAGGCGTTGCAGGGGGAAGGTTTTCATCTGGAAGGTAATCGCTGGGTGCGGCGGAAGGAAACGTATTTGCCGCTTTATGAAGCCAAGATGGTCCAGGCGTATGACCATCGGGCGGCAAGCGTGCTTGTCGCGGAAAACAATTGGATGCGACAGGGGCAGACCGAGGAGACGACGCTGGTTTACCATCAAAACCCTGAATTTGTGGCTATGCCCCGGTGCTGGGTTGCCGAGAAAGAAGTTGTCCGGGCCTTGGATGGGAAAGGCGCATCATTCCCGGCCTTTGTTGGGTTCAAGGATATTACCAGCCCAACCAATCAGCGAACGATGATCGCCAGCGCCATCCCTTACTCGGCGGTTACCAATCATTTCCCTTTGCTGCTTATGAGCGTGCCATGGCGGCGGCAGCTTTGCCTTTTGGGGAATCTCAATAGTTTTGCCTTTGACTACGCAACGCGACAAAAAATCGGCGGTATTACCCTCAACTTTTTCATTGTCGAACAGCTCCCGACACTTCCGCCGGATCGGTATGACGAGAAATGTCCGTGGGACAAGAAGCAGAGTTTGGAGAAGTGGATCAGCGAGCGGGTGTTGAAGCTGACATGCACGGCGGACGATATGCGGCCGCTGGCCGAGGCGGCGGGGTTCAAGGAGGGGGTTCACAAGTGGAACGAGCAGGAGCGGCGGCAGTTGCGGGCGGAACTGGACGCGGCTTATTTTCACCTTTACGGGCTGGAGCGAGAGGAAGTGGATTACGTTTTGGATCAGTTCCAAGGCGTGGTCAAGGAAGATGAGGCGCATGGACGTCCCGGTCCCACCCGTGCGGGTATTCTTGAGGCGTATGATGCGTTGGGGGCGGGGATGTGATGGGTGGGGTGGCGAATGGGGGCGGATTGTATGCGGGGGGTTCGCCCCTCACCCTGGCCCTCTCCCCGCGCGGGGAGAGGGGAGAAGAGGTTTGCGGGGGGAGGGGGAAGAGGAGAGGCGCGGATAGGAACAAGCTCGGCTCTGTTGAAATGCTTGGTTGGGGCGGCGAAACGGAAGTTGTCCCTTCGCGAAACCGCAAGCGATGTCGGGGGCGGTGTGGCGAAGGAGGGTGGGATGGGGTTTGTGGCGTTAGAGCCCCGGATGTACACCGGGGCTTTGAGCAACGGGGGCTGTTCGTGTGGGGGGACGCGAAGAGCAAGCCGCTGCGGGAATGAGGCGGCGAAAGGGGGTTTCAATAAAACCAAAGCCCACCGATGGGTGTCGGTGGGCTTTGTGTATGTGGGCGGTTGTGGGGGATGGTCAGGGCTTTTTGTTGGGGGGGAGGGCGATGCGGATGTTGGCTTCGCGGAGTTGTTTTTCGTCGATGATGGAGGGGGAGCCGCACATCAGGTCGGCACCGCTTTGGGTCTTGGGGAAGGCGATGACGTCGCGGATGTTGGCGATGTTGCGGAGGATCATCACGAGGCGGTCGAGGCCGAGGGCGATGCCGCCGTGGGGGGGGCGCCGTAGGAGAGGGCGTCGAGGAGGAAGCCGAACTTGAGCTTCTGGGCGGCTTCGTCGATGCCGAGAAGTTGGAAGACCTTTTGCTGGGTGTCCATGCGGTGGATACGGATGGAGCCGCCGCCGACTTCGGAGCCGTTGACGACGATGTCGTAGGCCTTGCTCTTGATGGATTCGACAGTGGCCTGGTCGCGGCTGTCGAGTTTGGGGAGGTCTTCGTCGCGCGGGGCGGTGAAGGGGTGGTGCGTGCTGGTAAAACGCTTTTCCTCTTCGTCCCATTCAAAGAGCGGGAAGTTGACGACCCAGACCCAGGCGAAATCGGTGGAGGGGGGCAGTTGCAGATCGCGGGCCATTTTCAGGCGGAGTTCGCCGAGAACCTTGTGGACGACCTTGGGTTTGTCGGCGGCGAAGCAGAGCAGGTCGCCTTCGCTACGCGCCAGACGCTGGATGAGCTGGGAGGCGATGGGGGCGAGGAACTTGGCTACGCCGGTGTCGAGCTGGAGAGCGCCGTCGGGGGATTTGATGATTTTGGTGACGGCGAGGCCCTTGGCGCCGAAGCCCTTGGCCCATTCGGCGAGGGCGTCGGTTTCCTTGCGGGAGAGCTTTGCGCCGCCGGGGACGGCGATGGCTTTGACGAGGGGGGCGTTTTTGAAGACGCCGAAATCGGTCTGTTGGCCGAGGTCGGTGACGTCGAAGAGTTGCATGCCGAAGCGCAGGTCGGGACGGTCGGAGCCGTACTGGCTCATGGCCTGGTCGTATTCCATGCGCTGGATGGGGGGGATTTCGTGGTTGAGGATCTGCTTCCAGATGTCGCGGAGCAGGCCTTCCATGATGGTGGTGATGTTTTCGACGTCGATGAAGGACATTTCCACGTCAAGCTGGGTGAATTCGGCCTGGCGGTCGGCGCGGGGGTCTTCGTCGCGGAAGCAGCGGACGATCTGCATGTATTTGTCGCAGCCGGCGACCATGAGAAGCTGTTTGAAGAGCTGGGGGGACTGGGGCAGGGCGTAGAAGCTGCCGGGGATGAGGCGGGAGGGGACGATGAAGTCGCGTGCGCCTTCGGGGGTGGACTTGGTGAGGAAGGGGGTTTCGATTTCCCAGAAGCCGAGGTCGCCGAGGAAGTCGCGCATGATCTTGGTGACGCGGTAGCGGGTGCGGAGGGTTTGTTGCATCTCGGGGCGGCGGAGGTCGATGTAGCGGTATTCGAGGCGTTTTTCTTCGTTGATGGTTTCGTGTTCGCCGGGGGTGAAGGGGGGCGTGGGGGAGGCGCTGAGGACTTGGAGGGATTGGGCGCGGAGTTCGATTTCACCGGTGGGGAGCTTGGGGTTGACGAGGCCTTGGCCACGGGCGGCGACGACGCCGGTGACGCTGACGACCCATTCGCTGCGGAGTTTGCGGGCTTCGTCGTGGAAGGCTTGGCCACAGGCGTCGGTGTCGAAGACGATCTGGGTGATGCCGTCGCGGTCGCGGAGGTCGATGAAGACGAGTCCGCCGTGGTCGCGGTAGGAATGGACCCAGCCGGCGAGGGAGACCTGTTGGCCGGCGTCGGAGAGACGGAGTTGGCCACAGGTGTGAGTGCGATAGCGAGTTTGAATGGCTTCCATGTTGCGATTCCGGTTATCAAGGCGACGCTGTGGTCGCGGGTAAATAGTTAGAGGGGCGAATGATAGCGTATTGAGCGGGAGGGATGCAATGCGGAGAGGGGGAATAAGAAACCGGGGGAAGATTTTGGATTTTGGATTGGGGATTTTGGATTGGGGGAGAGGCGAAGGGGAGGGTGCTGATTCGCGAAACCGCAAGCGAATTCGAGAGTGTGGGGGCGAAAGGGGGCGTGGGGTGGTCGGGAGCCCCGGATGTGCATCCGGGGCTTTGAAGGGGTGCTTGCGTTTTGCGAGGGGGCGTGGTTCTGTCGGATGTTTTTTATATCCATGCCTTGCGCAAGAGCCAGCCTTTGATGATCTGGGTCAGCACCAGGTAGCAGAACAGGGTTGCTGTGAGAAGTATCCAGTAAAGGGGAGGGAGGGGGGAGAAGCCCAGGGCGGAGGCCAGGGGTGAGAAGGGGAGCCACATGCCGAGGGCCATGATTGAGACGGTTGTGGCCATGAGAGGCCAGCTTGGGCGGCTTTGGAGGAAGGGGATTCGGTTGGTGCGGATGACGTGGATGATGAGGGTTTGGGTCATCAGAGATTCGACGAACCATCCGGTTTGGAAGAGGGAGCCTTGGGCGATTGTGCGGCAGTTGAAGATGAACCACATCATGAGGTAAGTGGTGTAGTCGAAGATGGAGCTGATGGGGCCGATGAAGAGGATAAAGCGTTTGAGTTCGTCGATGCGCCAGGGTCGGGGTTTGGCGATCTGTTCTTCGTCCACGTCGTCGGTGGGGATGGCCACCTGGGAGAAATCGTAGAGGAGGTTGTTGGTCAGGATCTGGATGGGCGCCATGGGCACGAAGGGGAGCCAGGCGCTGGCGCCGAGGACGCTGAACATGTTGCCGAAGTTGCTGCTGGCGCCCATGCGGATGTATTTGAGGATGTTGGCGAAGACTTTTCGGCCTTCCAGGACGCCTTCTTCGAGAACCATGAGGCTTTTTTCCAGGAGGATCACGTCGGCGGATTCTTTGGCGATGTCCACGGCCGTATCAACGGAAACGCCGACGTCGGCGGCGCGGAGGGCCGGGGCGTCGTTGATGCCGTCGCCCATGAAACCGACGACGTGGTTTCGGCTTTGGAGGGCTTTGATGATGCGTTGTTTGTGGGCGGGGGAGAGGCGTGCGAAGAGGCTTGTTTGTTCGGCGGCGTCGGCCAGTTCGGCGTCGGTCATGCCGTCCACCTTGTCGCCTAAGAGCATGCGGTCGGTGGAAAGTCCGACGTCGTGGCAGACCTTGCGGGCGACCAGATGGTTGTCGCCGGTGAGGATTTTGACGGCGACGCCGTGTTTTTGGAGGGCGGCGATGGCCGGGCCGGCCGTTTCTTTGGGCGGATCGAGGAAGGCGACGTAACCTTTGAGGATGAGGTCGTTTTCATCGGCTTTGGAGTAGGCCGGCCTGGGCTGGGAGTCTTTGAACGCCACCGCGAGTACGCGGAAGCCTTCGGCGCTGAGGGTTTCGTACTCTTCTTTCAGTTCTTCGATCAGGAGGTCTTCCATGGGGAGCAGTTCGCCGTTGAGTTCGAAGTGAGTGCAACGGCGGAAGATCGCTTCGGGGGCTCCTTTGGCGTAGAGGCGATGCTGCCCGTCGGGCATGCCGACGACGACGGACATCAGGCGGCGGGAGAAATCGAAGGGGATTTCGTCCACCTTGGTATAGTTGCCGACGGCGTCATGATGATGGGCCTGGGCGTGGTCAAGGATGGCGCGGTCGAGGACGTTTTTGAGACCGGTTTGGAAGTGGCTGATGATGTAAGCGGCCAGGAGGACGCTGTCGTCGCGTTCGCGGACCACGTCGCAGTGGCGTTCGAGAACGACGTGGTCCATGGTCAGGGTTCCGGTTTTGTCGGCGCAGAGGACGTTCATGGCCCCGAAGTTCTGGATGCTGTTGAGCCGCTTGACGATGACTTTTTTGCGGCTCATGGCGATAGCGCCTTTGGAGAGGCAGACGGAAACGATCATGGGGAGCATTTCAGGGGTGAGCCCCACGGCGACGGCGACGGCAAAGAAGAAGGCTTCCTTCCAGTCGTGTTTGGTCAGGCCGTTAATCAGAAAGACCAGGGGCACCATGACCATGATGAAGCGGATCATGAGCCAGGTGAAGCGGCCGACGCCTTTGTCGAAGCTGGTCTGGGTCTGTTGTCCGAGGATGGTGCCGGCCATTTTACCGAAGTAGGTGTCTTTACCGGTGGCAACGACCAGGGCGGTGGCCGTGCCGCTCTCGACGCTGGTGCCGAGGAAGCAGACGTTGTTCAGTTCAATGGGGGAGATGTTGTCGCGAGTTTCGGGGAGGTCTGACTTTTCGACGGGAAGAGATTCACCGGTCAGGCTGGCCTGGATGATGAACAAGTCTTTGCTGGACAGGAGGCGGACGTCGGCCGGGATCATGTCGCCGGCGGAGAGCTTGACGATATCGCCGGGGACCAGTTCCTTGAGGGGGATTTCCTTGTATTGGCCGTCGCGAAGAGCCGTGGCGGTGACGGTGATCATGGCCTTGAGCCTGGCGGCGGCGTTGTCGGCGCGAGACTCCTGGACGAAGCGCAGGGATACGCCGAGGATGACCATGAGCGTCATGACCGTGCCGGCGCGGGGGTCGCCGGTGGCGAAGGAGATGACGGCCAGCACGGTCAGGAGAATGACCAGGGGGTTAGCGCATGTGATGGCCAGTCGCCGGCCCCAGCCGTGGCGGCGTTCCTGGGCCACCTCGTTGGGGCCGTGGCGTTCGAGCCGTTCGGTCACTTGTTCGGAGTTCAGGCCGGTGATTGACGCGGCCAGTTTTGCCATTGCGTTGGCGCTGTCGTTGCGGGCGGCTTCCACGAGGAGCGGCGAGACGTGAATCTGACCCGCCGGCTTGGTTGCGGGGGCGTTTGGACGGGGGGAGGCAGGCGTTTGGACGACGGACATGGAAACCTCACAGCTTAGCGAACGATAATCATACTCCTGCGTCGAACACGGCGCAAAAAATAACTGCCGCACCAAACACCGGCACCGCAGTTTTTACGAAGCACGCGGAGTGTACCCGATTATTGAGTGAATGGAAGGTCGGGAAAGCGACGGGGACGGGGAGGGGAGTAAGAGCCTCTTACGCCCCTGACGGGGCTGATTTTGTTTCGGTCATTCTTTCCCACGGCTGATACGCCGTGGGCTAAAACCTGCCGCCCCTGACGGGGCTGATTCGATGGCGGTCATTTCTCTCCCACGGCTGACACGTTGTGGGCTGGAGTTTGTTGCCCCTGACGGGGCTGAATGGAAGTCTGGCTTCTACACGCGTTCATCTGTGGGGGGAATTTATTTGACTGGCCAGCGGGGTTGGGCGAGCCAGTGTCGGAGGACGGATTCGGCGGGTTTGCCTCGGGGGGTGTAGCCGCGGTTGTCGTCGCCGCCCTGGTCGGGGGGCCATTCCCAGATCATGAAGCCGCCGAGATGGGGGTTGCCGTACCAGCTTTTGAAGAAGCCTTCGTAGAGGCGGCGTTGCAGGTCCAAATCCTCGGGTTCGCTGGTTTTGGTGTAGTCCCAGGGTTCGTGGGCGGCGTTGGCGAGGCTGCACCAGCCGACTTCGAGAAAGAGAAGGGGTTTGCCGGTTTTGCGGAGGAAGGGGATGAGGTCGGATTGGATGTCGCGCGAGTGTTTGGTGATGTCTTCGACGGAGGCGTGGCGGTCGTCGCCGAGTTTCCAGTAGCTGTTCATGCCGACCAGGTCGAGCTGATCCCAGAAATGGATGGCGGTGTAGTGGTCCCAGTTGGAGGAGTAGGTGAGTTGGCCGTGGAAAATTTTGCGGGTGGATTGGATGGTTTTAGTCCATTCGTCGAGGTTGGTTTCGGTGCTGACGAGCTCGGAGCCGATGACCAGGACGTCGGCGTGGTTGGATTGGGCGATCCAGGCGTAGTGGTGGATCATGTCGCGGTAGCTGTCGAACCATTCGCTCCAGCTATCGGGCTGGATTTTGCCGCGCCATTCGTCGTTGCGGGGGTTGTCCAGAAGGACGATGGGCATGAGTACGACGCGGAGGTGGAGGGCTTTGGCGTGGCCGATGAGGTCGGCGAGCTGGGCGGGGGTGGGGGTCATGCGCATGTCGAGGTAGATTCGGCTGGAGGAGCCGTTTTCCTGACGGGCATCGACGACGAGAGAGACGGTGTCGCAGCCGACGGCGGCGATCTGGTCGATGGCTTTTTTGTAGTCGTCGATCCAATCGACCCGCTGGAGCTGGATGGCAGCGCCGCGGTAGGGAAGGGTGGAATTGAGGGTGGCGGGGAGGGGAGTGGGGGCGAGGGCGGGCTGATCGGTGGAGGAAGATTTGCCGGCGGGGGCGGTGGAGGGCCAGAAGACGCAGCCGAGTGTCAGGGCGTATGACAATGCCGCGGTGATGAAAAGGGTTTTGCGGAGCATGGTGGTTCCTTTGAGCGCGAGGATGATACGGGATTGAGGGGGGGAGGGGAAGATGGGGCGGGGGTGTTAACGCGGCCCTTTGGGCCTCGGCTAAAAGAGGGAGGGGGTGTTTGTTAGAGGGGGCGGGAGAGGACGAACTCGGCCATGGCGTCGAGGGTGCGGCGGGCGTCGGTGTGGGGGAGAGTGGTTAAGGCGGTACGGGCCTGGGAGATCAGTCGGCGGGCGCGGGATCGGGCGTAGGGGATGGAATCGCTGGGGAGGATGAGGTTGCGGACGCGCTCGGACAGGTCGGGCTCGCGGGAGGCGAGCATGGAACGGAGCAGGTCGCGGTGCTCGCGCGGGGCGGTTTGGAGGAAGTGGATGAGGGGGAGAGTCATCTTGCCTTTGGCCAGGTCGCTGCCGAGGGATTTGCCGACGGTGGAGGGATCGCCGATGAGGTCGAGGATGTCGTCTTGGATTTGGAAGGCGGCGCCGATGGACAGGCCGTAGGATTGGAGCTGGGCGCAGCGGGCGTCGTTTGCGCCGGCGAGTTTGGCGCCTAAGAGGCAGCAGGCGGCGCAGAGGGTGGCGGTTTTGCGCTGGATGATCTGGAAATAGGTGTCTTCGTCGAGGTCGAGGTTGTTGCGGTTGTCGATCTGGAGCAGTTCGCCTTCGCAGACTTCGTTGGTGGTGCGGGCGATCAGGCGGGAGGCGAACTGGGAATCGAGGCTGGAGCAGAGGTGGTAGCTGTGGCTGATGAGATAGTCGCCGAGGAGGACGGCGGCTTCGTTGCCGCGGAGGTGGTTGATGGTTGCGCCTTTGCGGCGGAGTTCGGCTTCGTCGAGGACGTCGTCGTGAACGAGGGTGGCCATGTGGACCATTTCGACGACGGTGGCGATGGCGATGTGGTCGGGGGTGATTTCGCCGCAGGCTTGGCCGGAGAGGAGGACGAGACAGGGGCGGAGCATTTTGCCGCGGAAACGGCTGACGTGCTTGACGAGGGTGTTGACGCACTTGATCTGGCTGGCCAACTCTTCGTGGAACAGCTTGTCCACGGCGGCGAGGTGGGGGGTGATGCATTCTGTCAGAGAGCCCAGAGCCGAAGTCGTCTTCACTGAGAAATCCATCCTTCCTTGACTATTGGAATATTATAGAGGGGACTCAGCCGTGGGCGACGGGGTTTGGGAAGTTTCGGAAATATTGAAAATACGTTTTTGGGGATCGCGAAGAGCAAGCCACTGCGAGAGATGTGGGGCGAGGTGAAGACAACTGCGGGGGACGGGTTTAAGATGGGGATATGGACGTGGTTTATCTGGATAATAACGCGACGACGAAGCCGGATGCGGCGGTGGTGCAGGCCATGCGGGAGATGCTGGAATTGTGGTACGGCAACCCGTCCAGCGTGCATCGGTTCGGACAGAGGGCCAGGCAGGCGGTGGACGAGGCGCGGGGGAAAGTGGCGGAGTTGATCGGGAGCGATGAGGGGGAATTGGTGTTTACCAGCGGGGGGACGGAATCGATCAATACGGCCGTGAGGGGACTATTGGCGGTTCGGGGGACGCGACGGCGGATCGTCACCAGTACGGTGGAACATTCGGCGACGCGGGAGCTGTGTCAGCAGTTGGGCAGGGAAGGGGCGGAGGTGGTTGAGGTTCCGGTGGACGGCGGGGGGATGCTGGATATGGATGCGCTGAGAGAGGCGGTGACGGAGCAGACGTCGCTGGTTTCGATCATGTGGGCGAATAATGAGACGGGGGTGGTGTTTCCGGTGGAAAAGATCGCGGAGGTGTGCCGGGGGGCGCGGGTGCCGTTCCATTGTGATGGGACACAGGCGATAGGGAAGGTGGAGGTGGATGTGAAGGCGGCGGGGGTGGATGTGATGAGTTTTGCGGCTCATAAGTTTCATGGGCCGAAGGGGGTGGGGGCGTTGTATGTGAGGAGGGGGGTGAGGGTGAGGCCGTGGTTGATTGGTGGGCCGCAGGAGATGCAGCGGCGAGGGGGGACGGAGAATGTGCCGGGGATTGTGGGGATGGGAAAGGCGGCGGAGTTGGCGCGGGCGGCGCTGCCGGAGATGACGCGGGTGGGGATGCTGCGGGATCGGCTGGAACGGGGGATTTTGGAGCGGATTGCGGATGCGCGCGTGAACGGGCGGACGGACGTGCGGCTGGCGAATACGACGAATGTCGGGTTTTCGCAGTTGGAGGCGGAGGCGATTTTACTGCTACTGAGCGAACAGGGGATTTGCGCGTCGGCGGGGGCGGCGTGCAGCAGTGGAAGTCTTGAGCCATCGCATGTGCTGAGGGCGATGAAGGTGGAGGAGAAGGTGGCGCATGGGGCGGTGCGGTTCAGCTTGTCGCGGTTTACGACGGAGGCGGAGATTGAGAGGACGCTGGAGGTGCTGCCGAAAGTGATAGGGAGGGTGCGGGCGGTGCTGCCGGTGGGATGAGGGGAAGCCCGAAATCCGAAACCGGAATGACGAAAGAATGACGAAACCCGAATGACGAAGGGGGTGGGATGTAGGCAAGCGTTGGGTTAGTTATGCCAAGCCCATGGGTTTTCGCCGGCCTTCAGGTCTGCGGCAAGGGTTGGGGGGAGTTCAGATAGCTGTGTCCAATAGATCGTGATCCCATCGCCGTAAAAAAAGGGTGCTTCAAAGTATTCAAGATAGGCTCGTACGCCGGTGGTCCCAATGTAGGCGGTACTTTTGGCACTGTTCAATTCCGTACTTTTTTTTGCCAAACGGACGAACTCCTCACCGCTGACGTGCTTGGCATTGGAACAACCGGATGCAACGCATACTAGAAATGCAGCGACGAAGGTTGCGGCGACGACTTGGCGGCATCGGATGGCGATTGAATACATGGCATTCCTCATGTGGGGTATTTTTTTATAGCACTTCGGTGGCGCGGGGGTAGCTGCCGAGGACGGTGAGTTGGAGGCAGTGTTGTTTGGCCTGGGTGATGGCGGTTTGCATGGAGGGGTCGTCGGCGTGGCCTTGGGCGTCGATGAAGAAGTAGTATTCCCAATTTACTTTTTTGCTGGGGCGTTTTTCGATGTCGGTGAGGTTGATGCCGTTTTCCTTGAAGACGTCGAGGACTTCGGCCAGGGCGCCGGGTTTGTGGGCGGTGGTGAACATGATGGCGGTTTTGTCGTCGCCGCTCTTGCGGGCGCCTTCGCGGCCGATGACGAAGAACCGGGTGACGTTGTCGGGGTTGTCTTCGATGTTCTCGAAGAGGACGCGCAGGCCGTAGATTTCACCAGCGACGGCGGAGGCGATGGCGGCGACGCCGGGCTCATGGGCGGCGAGCTCGGCGGCGGCGCTGGTGCTGGCGGCGGGTTGGATGTTGCGGTCCTTGGCGAGGGCGCTGAGCCAACTGTGACATTGGCTGAAGACCTGGGGCTTGGAGTAGATGCGGGTGATTTTTTCCCACGGCTCTTTGGCCAGGAGGTTGTGGTGGACGGTGATGAGGACTTCGGCGCAGATTTTGGCGGAGCTGGTGAGGAAGGCGTCGAGGGTATCGACGATGCCGCCGCCGATGGAATTTTCGACGGGGACCAGGCCGTGGTCGATGTGTCCGCGGGCGACTTCTGCGAAGACGGATTGGATATCGGCCAGGGGGACGTATTCGACGCTGGAGCCGAACTTACGGATGGAGGCGGCGTGGGAGAAGGAGCCGGCGGGGCCGAGATAGCCGATGCGGAGGGGTTTTTCCAGGGCGAAGGAGCCGCTCATGAGCTCGCGATAGACGGCTTCGAGGCAGCGGTCGGGGAGGGGGCCGTTGTTGAGCCGGCGGACTTTATCGAGGACGGCTTTTTCGCGGTCTGGGGCGTAGACGGGGATCCGACCGAGCTGTTTGATCTTGCCGACTTCGACGACGACGCGGGCGCGGGCGTTGAGCAGGTCGATGATTTTTTCGTCGAGGGAGTCGATCTGAATTCGCAGGGCATCGAGGGCAGAGGGATCGGGATTATTGGATAAGTCGCCGGCCATGCGGTGTTTTTAGCTCAGCGGGGGCGGTGCGTCAAACACAACGGTCGGTTGGGCGTGGATTTTGGGCGAACCGGAGGCGGGCGGTAAACGCAAGAAATTACGGGATTTGGGCCGATAAACCAGCAGAAGGAAGGTAATCGCTCATGGTCTATGAATTGTTGACGTTGATTGGTTCGCCGGCTCCGCAGTGGGTGCGGGTGGCGAGTTTGATGGCGCTGGGGGTGATGGCGTTGGGTGGGTTTATCTGGGCGAGAGGGGGGAAGTATACCCAGACGTTAACGACATTGACGCTGGTGGCGATAGGGACGTTGGTGGGGATGTCGCTGCCGAAAATATTCATGTGGAACGTCAGCGGGATGGGTCCGGGCGTGGGCGGGGCGATCGTGTTGGGGCTGGCGGGGTATATTTTTTACAGGTTTTGGGTGGCGATGGGATTGGGGTTGGTGTCGGCGTTGTGGGTGGGGTTGGGTGTGTGGGTGATGATGGGTCCGGGGAGGCAGTGGAGTTGGCCGGCGGGTGGGACGGGGACGATGTGGGGCGTGATGTGGGAGACGGCATCGGCGGGTTGGAAGACTATGCCTGTGGAGGTGACGCGGGTTGTGCCGTTTGCGTGCGGGATGACGCTGGTGGCCATGATGACGGCGGGATTGTTCTGGCCGAAGGCGGGACAGGTGATGTTTTATGCATTGGCGGGGGTGACGCTGATGGTGGGGGCGGCGCTAGCGGAGATGAAATGGAATTGGCTGGCGGGGGTGGCGAAGCTGCCGGGGAAGATGTGGGTGCAAGTGTCGCTGGTGGGTGGATTGCTACTGCTGGGGATTGTGTTTCAGTGGTTGCTGGTAAGCGGAGGCGGCGCGGGGGGCGGAGCGGGGAAGAAGAGTGATGGGAAAAAGCCGACGGGGGATGCGAAGGGAGGGGGCAAGGAGAAACCGAAGGATGAATCGTGAAGGGAACGCGAAGAGCAAGCCTTGTCGAGGGGGATTGGGCGAAAGAGGAGTTTGGATTCAATCGCAAAGGCCGTAGCGGCGGAGGGCGGCGAGGACGCCGTGGGCGTTGTTGGAGGGGGCGATCCAGTCGGCGGCTTTGATGGCCAAGGGGTGGGCGTTCTCCATGGCGACGCCGATGCCGGCGAGTTGGATCATGCCGACGTCGTTGGGCGCGTCGCCGATGGCCATAGTCTGAGAGAGAGGGATTTGGTAATGGGCGGCGACTTTTTCGAGGGCCCGGGATTTGCTGACTTTGCGGTCCATGATCTGGATGAGTTCGTCGTCGGTGCGGACGAAGGAGACGTGGGTGTCGAAGGCCTTGGCCAGTTCGGCGTTGAGGGAGGGGATGATTTTGGAACTGCCCAGGAACAGCAGTTTGGTGATGGGCTGGTTACAGAACGATTCGACGGGGGCGATGATGTCGGGTTTGAAGAGCCGGCCGGTTTCCGTGGTGTAGGATTGATCGAAACGGTCGGTGTACCAGCGGTCGAGGATTTCGCAGGTGATGAGGATTTGAGGGTGGAGCTTGCGGGCGGCGATGATGATCTGGTGGACGAGATCGCCGGCGATGGGACGGTGGAAGATGACTTGACGGGCGGGTTCGTCCCAGATGAGAGCGCCGTTGTAGTTGATCTGCCAGGTGTCCAAGGCGAGTTGGGAGTAGATGTGGCGGACGCTTCGGGGGGGACGGGCGGAGGCGATGATGAGTTTTACGCCACGCTCGGAGAGCTGCGTCAGGGCTTGGAGGGTCTGGGAGCTGACCTGCTTGGAGTCGTCGAGAAGCGTTCCGTCAAGATCGACGGCGACAAGGCGGATGGGATTGGGCTGGCAGGTCTGGGCCTTGCTGTGGGGAATGGAACGGGTGCGGTTTGGCATTGTGGGTAACGACTTAAAGCGATTCGGGAAGGGCTCGCCCTTGCATGGCCCTCCGGCCGGACGGGCGGATTATACACAAGGGTGAGTTATTGTCAGGGGGAAGAGGCAAAAGTGGGTTGGAGTTGCACGGGGGGGATGTGAACGTATTATCACGGCAGGGGGCGTAACTGACAGGGAGCGTTTGTGTTGACGAGCTATGGTTGGCTTTGGAAGCCGATGGCGGCCGGGGTTGTGTTGTTGTCCGTGTTGTCGGGCTGTGCGACGGTGAAAGAGCCTGAGGCGACGGGCGAGAGTCTTACCGTGCCGGATAACGTGGTTGCCGTTCCCGATTTGGCCAGACGGCTGGGATTTGGCGTGTTGCAGTCGGATGCGGCGTTGTCGCATCTGGTGGGCGGCAACAACGTGCTGATGATTTTTGCGGACCCGGTTTCGGAGGTGAATCTGAACGGGCGGGTGATTGCCCGGGGGTCGGGGATCGTCTTCTGCGGGGGGCAGATGTACGTGCCGGTTTCGGTGGCGGCGCAGATTCAGCAGGCGGTTAATCCGAACGCGCGGGTTTTTTCGGGCGGACAAGCTGTTTCCGGGGCCAATCCGGTTAATCGAGGGGCGGTCAGAGGCCGGGTTGTGATTGATCCGGGGCACGGTGGGAAAGATCCGGGGGCGCATGACGCGATGGGGCGGGTTGAAAAGTCGTTGACGCTGGCGGTGGCGAACCTGGCGGCGGAAAAACTCAAGCAGCGGGGCGTTACGGTGATGCTGACGCGCAGCCGCGATGTGTTTATCGAGTTGGATGATCGGGCGAAGTACGCCAACGGTTTCAGGGCGGATTTGTTTATCAGCATCCATGCGGACTCCAACCGAAGCGCGGAGAAGTTCGGGCATTCGATTTTGCTGCCGCAGTCGGGGAATCCGATGGCGCTGTATGCGGCGCAGTGGTTGAACCGGCAACTGGTCATGTATGGTTCGCCGTGCCACGGGTTGAGGACGGATGATCGGGGTTTGGTGGTGCTGAAGAGGACGACGTGCCCGGCGATCTTGCTGGAGATGGGTTTCTTGTCGAACCCGACGGATGCGGCGCGGTTGAGCGATCCGACGTTTCAGAATCGGCTGGCGGAAGGGATAGCGGATGGGGTGGCGGAGTATCTTCGGCATAAGCGGTGAAGAGGGGATTGGAAGGCCAAGAGCTTTTCACCACGGAGGCACGGAGACACGGAGGCGCTATTGTGTCCAAAAGGTTTGATTGAACCACGAAGACGCGAAGGCGGACGCGAAGAAGACTTGGAACCGCCAAGAACGCCAAGAGCGCCAAGGAAGAAAAAAATGAGATGGTCCAGGGGGTGCTGGGGGGGGCGGCGAGAGGGAGGTTGTTGATCCGCGAAACCGCAAGCGAGGTCGGGAAAGTGGGGGCGAAGGAGGGGTAACGGGAGTCGCCGTGAAGAGCAAGCCTTTTGGGGTGGCGGCGGGCGAAAAGGGGCGGTTTCCTCCTGTTCGGGGCTGGATGCCTCGCTGCGCTCGGCATGACGGGTTTGTAAAGCTACGATTTGCGGCGAAGGTGAAATGCGTTGCTTTAATGGGGGTAGGGGCCGTCGTAGACTTTTTGGGTGACGTTTTTTGGGTAGTAGGGGAGGTAGGGGATGGTGGTTTTGGCGAGGGTGCCGGCGTTGGGGCCGCGGACGATGTAGCCTTCGGCCCAGACGTAGTTGTCGATGCCGCGGACGTAGAGTTCGACGGCGTAGGGGGTGGGGTTACCGGCTAAGTCATGGGGCCAGGCGTGGCCGTGGAAGTAGGTGTCGGGCCAGGGTTCGGGTTGCGGGGGAGGCATCATGCCGTCGGCGACGAGGGCTTTCCATTGGCCGTTGTCGCTGGTGATGATGGCGGCGACGGAGTGGCCGACGGATTCGGCGCACCATCGTACGTGTCCGAAGCGGGTTCGACCGGCGTTGCGGTAGATGGCTCCGATCATGTCGGTGGCGCGTACGCAGTCGAGTTTTTTGTGTTCGATGGCGTCGCGGAGGGTGAGGGTGGAGCCGTATTTCGCCGGGCCGTGGTAAAAGCTGAACGTCCAGTTGCAGGCGGTCATGAGGGATTCGGAGTCGGAACCAGCGACTTGGTTGGCGGCATCGATCAGTTCAGGTTGGTAGCGGTCGGCCCATTCCAGACCGCCGAAGGAGTGGCCGCGGTACATCAGGGTTCCCATGAGGTCGGGGACGGAGGCCTGGGGGTTGATGGTGTTGAAGCGGCGGAGCGCGTTGCAGAGTTGTTCGGCCATGTCGCCCCGCCAGGCGCGGAAGAGCATGTTGGCGAGGTAGCTGTGTTCGTAGGGAGAGCGTGCGGCGAGGGCGAGGGTGTTTTTGTTTTCCGGGGAGAGAACCTCTTCGAGCTTGAGGTAGCATTCTCGCAGGCCGGGAAGCACCCAGAGGGAAGCGGGGGTGAGATGTTTATTGGTGGTGATTTCGTTGATGCGTTCTGCGGGGACGACGAAGAGGCGTTCGGCCTGGTGTTCCACTTCGTAGTAGTTGCCGACCCCGTGGAGGCATAACTCGCCGGCGGGAAACTGGCTGAAGGTGCTGGTGGGATCGTACTTGTTGCATACGGCGTCGGCGGCGGAGAAGAGCGACTGGCACTGGGTCTGGAAAGCCAGGGCGTCGAGCTGGTTTTCGGTCAGGAAATCCAGCCAGCGGTGCAGGTCTTCGAGGGCGAAGGCGGCGGCGGCAAATTCGGCGGCCCAGCGTTTGGTCGCAACGAGACTGCGAGCGGCGATGGCTTCGTCCAGCGAAGCAAGGCAGTAACGGGGCCAGTCGCATTTATTTGTGAAATAGATGGCGGAGAAACCGGCCGGCCAGTCGGTCCAGGTTTCGATTTCCCTGGAGAGTTCCATGGCCTTGGTGGTCAAATCGTGGCTCAGGGCGAGGGCTTCTTTGTTGACGGTGGCTTTGTTTTGAAGGAACGTTTTGAGGCGGTTTTGATGCCAGTTGAAGTCTTCCGTGGGGCTGCCGCAATTTCGCCGTGCGAAGTAGTAGAGGGTGGCGAGCTGGGTTCCCGGGCCACCGTCCAGGTCACCGGGGTTGTTGGGTACGGTGTTGACGACGTCGCCGGGACGAATGACGGAGACGCAACTGGGGCCTTTGGGGTCTCGGCTGCCGAGGAGAATCGGCCTGCTGGCGGCCATGCAGGTATCGACGTCGGCGGCCAGTTGCGACAAGAGGGCGGCGGCCGATTTGGCTTGGGAGGGTGGTTCCGGGGCCGTGGCGGGATTGTCGGAAGGTTGTGGTTGCGCCAGCAGTACGGGAGGGGTAAAGAAGCGGTGTTGTACGAAAACACCCACGATGGCAACGAATCCGACGGCCAGTATGGTCAGGAGGGCGCCGGCAAAGACGCCAGCCCGCCAATGGGAGGCGTGCTGAGAGGACGGGTCGCTGCTAGACGAACTAATGTCTGGCATGTGATCTTTCGCTTGGTTACAGGCCGGCGAAGCGGCAAACCCCTTGCTTACCCCTACTTCACCAAACCCGAAGAAACTTTTATCACATTCTTGGTTGTATTTCCATTGCAAATTTTGGAATCACACTCACCGGGGAATATTAACGTTCGGGCGGAAAAATATTGCGTTGCGGGGTGAATTTAGCGGTATGGCGTTATCTGGGGATGTAAGTGAACGATTGTCCGCCGATGGAGGCTTCGGCCATCAGTCCGGCTTCGGGGAGGGTAAAGGCGACGACGCCATCGGCGTATTTGGCGTTGGCGGCAGCACCGGATTTGAGGGCGACGGCGGAGAGCTGTGCGGCGAAGGTGAAGTTACCGGTTTTGAAGCGGGCGAGGGCCTCGGCATCTTCGAAAAAGATGATTTCGTGATAGGTTTGGCCGCCGATCTGTCCTCCGACAGTGGCTTGGGAGAGGTCGCACCAGCCGACCATTTCGTTTTTTTCATAGAGGACGCCCCGGCCATAGGCTCCCCCGAGGAGCAGACCGGCTTTGCCGACCTGGGGGAAGACGGCGTAAGCGACGGAGCTGGTGAAGAATGAGGAGATGTCGGGGTCTTCGAGTTTGAATTTTGAGACGGCGTCGGCGGCGTCCTGCCGGAGCAGGAATTTTTCGCTGGAATCTTTGGGAGCGGTGGCGCAACCGGCGGCCAGGATGACGATGGAGGAGAGGAGGCAAGCCGAGGAGAAAAACTTTCTCATAGAGACTCCGGTTGGATGAAACCGCGGAGAGCAAGGCGTCTTGGACGCAGATTGTCGGGGGTTATTTTTTCTGGTCTTTTTTATTGCCGAAGAGGTTGCCGACGTTGTCGAGGCCGGCGCCGACGCCGGAGGTGATTTGTTTGCCGAGGTTGCCGATGGCTTCGGCGCCGGTACCGGTGAGGGAAGAGAGGTTTTGGAGGCCCTTGTCCATGTCGGCGACCAGGTCGTTGGGGAGGATGTTTTTACCGTTGGCCAGGGCGCTGGAGAGGGTGGCTTTGACCAGGACGTTGACGAGTTCGGCCATATCGACGCCGTTTTCACCGGCGGTGCCGACGTTTTTCAATTTGAGTTCGGGGACTTTGACGAGGAGGGGTCCGCCGATGGGCAGGACGTCGGCGTGGAGGGTGACGTCGCGGATGGTGACGTCGCGGATGACGAATTTTTTACCGGTGGAGGTTTTCTGGGTTTCGTGCTGCTTCTGGTTGTCCATGATGACCTGGTAGTTGGGCTTACCGTCCTTGTCCTTTTCGATGTACATATCGATGCCGGAAAGTTCGAGCTGGGGGATTTCGATGACGTCTTTGGTCAGGGAGGGGAGGGAGATGGCGACGCTGCCCTGGGCGAGGTTGAGGAAGTGAGGGGTTTTGAATCCCGGGGGTTCGGCCACGTTAAGCCCTTTGAGGGTTGCTTTACCGGAAAGGAGGCCGATGCGGATTTTGTCGAGCGTGGTATCGACGCCGAGGGCCTGGGTTGCGCCGAACTGGATGCCGACTTTGGCGACGTGGTCGATGAAGATAAGGGTGCCGGCAAGGAGGATGACGACCAGCAGGATCAGGGCCAGGCCGATACGGATGAACCATTTAAGCATGTTGAATCTCCGGTTTAGTAGTTACCAAGACGCAGGTATCTTAAGTTTAGTGTCGTTTAGAGGGAAGGGATCAAGCGAAATGGTGCGGGGTCAGGTCAGAGTGCGAGGGCGGAAGCCGATGTCGAGTGCGGGAGTCAGGATGCTGACGATCAAGAGGGCGGCGTAGGGGCCCCAGGTGACGGAGACGTAAAGCTGGGAAGCGGCGACGGCGATGCCGAGGAGGACGGCGTAAATGGCGCGTGCGCGGCGGGTCATGGGGCGGATGGCCGGGGAGGTGGCAAGGAAGAAGGCGACGAAGAGGAAAGGTCCGGCCATGAGCTGGTAGTTGGCGAAGGTGAGGGCCAGGCCCCAGCCGATGCCGTGTTCGGTGGCGGCGAGCCATCGCCAGGTGGGGGCGGTTTCGGTGATGACGACGGGGATGGGAAGGAGGAGCAGGGCGAGGTATCCGGCCGGGACGGCCAGGAGGGGGATGCGGAGGTCGATGATACCGCGGTAGATGAGGAACAGTCCGCCGAGGATGATGGCGATGGCGCTGCTGATGCCTACGGGGCCGGGATGGCCGGCGATGATGAAATCTTCGAGGGGGGGCATTCGGTCGCGGATGAGGTTTTCGAGGGTGAGCCAGGTGCGGGAGGACTTGGCGGTGGCGCTGGTGAAGGCGAGAAGCTGAGGTGCGGCGGGTTCGACGCGGAGGGCGTCATGGCCGGGGGATCGGTTTTTGCCGAAGACCCAGGGAGCGTGGGGGGAGGAGGCGGATTCGAGATGAGGGGCGTCGGTGGCGTCGGAGAGGAAGTTGGAGCCGAATTGGAGGATGCGATTGGGGATGAGTTGTTGTTGGAAGAAGACGGTGAGCAGGAGGTAAGTAATCAGGACGGGGTGGATTCTTCCTGAGCCGGCGCCGCCGAGGAGCCAGATCAGGGTTGCCAGGAGGAATCCGGCGGCGGGGATGATGGGCCAGGGGCTTTGGAGGTCGAGTCCGCCGAAGGCGAGGTGGGCGGGGAGCATCATGGCCAACAGGAGGGAGAGCCAGGCGGTGTGGGCGGTGCGCATCTGGGTTCCGCGTGCGCCGATGCGTCGCCAGGCGAGAGCGCCGAGGAGGGTGGAGAAGAGGACGGCGGAAATGAGCAGGAGCGCCCGCCAGCCGTAGAGGAAAAGACCTGCGGCCAGGGGGAAGACGACGCCGGGGACGTGCATGATGAAGAACTGGCGGATTCCGAGGCCGCTGTGCATGGAAGCGGCGTAGGGGCCGGGGAGAAGAGACCAGGCGGGCTGGACTTGCTGGGGCGACGCGGAGGAGATCGGGGTGGATGGGTTGGAATCGTGCATAAAGTTTTGTGAACGGGGCGGGCTGAGATCAGCGGCCGGGTTCGGCTCCTTTTAACTTACGGATTCCGTCGAGCAAGGGCAACTTGGCCGGGCAGACGTAGGAGCAGATGCCGCATTCGATGCAGGCGTCGAGGCCGTGTCGATGGGCCAGGGCGAGGTTGTTGCGTTGTGCGGCTTCGAGAAGGCCGGCGGGCTGGGCGCGTGAGGGGCAGGTTTCGACGCACCATCCGCAGCGGATGCAGGGTTCGGGGTTGTCGGCGTGTTCCGGCCGCATGACGTGGACGGTGAGTTCGCTGCCGGCAATGATGGAATCGGGGGTGATCTGCCGGTTGCGGAGCAGGTCGCCGCTGCGGATGACGAAGGGGTCGTCGGCGGGGAAGTGGAGTTGGGCCAGGGCGTCATGGAGCGGCATGCCTACGGGGGCGAGGAGCAGATGGGTTTGTCGGCGGATGTGATCGTAGACGGCGAGGGGCACTTGGAGCATGGGGCGTTGGTCGAGGATGTAATCGCCGAGGGCGCACATGGCCGCGGCATCGGCCAGGAGCACGCCTTGGTCGATGGGCGATTGGCCGGGGGAGAGGCGTCGATCCAGGAGGGTGTAGAGCAGGAGGGTGGGGTCGGCCTGGGGGTAATCGTTGGGCAGGGGGATGAGGGTGATGCGCAATCGGCGCGCCCAGTAGCGAAGGTGTTTCCACCATCGAGGGGGCGTGCCGCTTTCGAGGACGACCCAGCGGTTTCGGGCGTTGGTGAGCTTGGAAAGGAGCATGACGGCGGCAACGACGTCGGTGGAGAACTGGGCGGCCAGGAGGCTATTGAATCGGGCGGAGGGGTCGCTGTCGAGGACGGTGCAGATGACAGTATCGACGGGTTGGCGAAGGATTCGATTGAGCTGGTCGGTGAGGTTGGGGCTGGTGCAGCGATCGGCCCAGATGCCCGCGCCGTGGAGGCGGTCGATCCAGGCGGGGAGGTGGGAGTATTGCAGATTTTCCCATAGACCGGTTACGGGTCGGGGGCGGTCGGAGGCCGGGAGGGAAGGTGGAGAGGCGGAGGGGTCGGGTTCCAGATCGGCTACGGGGACGGTGCGGCCGTTGAGCAGGGTTGCGTGGGAAAGGCCGACGATGCGGCCGGAAACGGGAGAGAGGGGGACGTGTGAGGAAGGAAACGGCGAGGCGAGGAGGGGTTGGCCGGGGGCGAGGTGGGTTCCGATGGGTTTGAGGGAGGGAACGTCGGCGGTATTGCGGGCGGTGAGGGGGATGCACAGGCGTTTTGGGATGGCAAGGGGCCGGGGTGTTGGGGGATGGGCCGGCCAGGATGACCGGGAAGGGGAAGGGGAGGTTTGCGGGCTGGTGGATTTCATAGGGCGTCGGCCGGGGGGTAAATGCTTGCCCACGGCCCGGATACGGGAAAGGGGCATTGTAGGACCGGGGCGGGAGGCGTCAACCGTTTTGACAGGCGTTGAGATGCGCCCTAAACTTCGCGTTTTTCCTTTTTGGAGAAAATTACAGCATGATGGATGCGGCAATCAACAAGGCGTCGGCGCTGGTGGAGGCACTGTCCTACATTCAGCGGTTTCACAACAAGGTCGTCGTCGTGAAGGTCGGGGGATCGATCATGGACGACGAGGCGGCGTTGTCGAACCTGCTGAACGACATCGTCTTCATGAACTATGTGGGCATGCAGCCGGTGCTGGTACACGGCGGGGGCAAGGCGATCAACCAGGCGATGGAGACGGCGGGGCTTAAGCCGCAATGGGTGCAGGGCCGGCGGTATACCGACGAGCGGACGATTGCGATTGCGGAACATGTGCTGTGCAACCAGATCAACAAGTTCATCGTGAGCTTCATCCAGAGCCAGGGTTGCGAGGCGATGGGATTGCATTCGCTGTCGAGCGTGGTTTTGTTTGCGGAAAAGACGTACTTGAATTCGCCGGACGGGCGAAAGATTGACCTGGGGCTGGTGGGCGAAGTGAAATCGGTGAATGCGAGGCTGTTGCAGTTGCTGGTGCAGGCGGATTCGATTCCGTGCATCGCGACGATCGCGCGGGACCAGGCGGGGGGAAGTTGAACGTCAACGCCGATACGGCGGCCGGCGCGGTGGCGGCGGCGATGAAGGCGGAGAAACTCGTGGTGGTGTCGGATACGCACGGGATTCGCTCGAAGATTGACGATCCGGAAAGCCTGATGCGCCACATGACGGTGGCCCAGATCGACGAACTGGTGAAGAACGGCACGATCAGCAGCGGGATGCTTCCCAAGGTTGAGGCGTGCGTGACGGCGTTGAACGGCGGGGTGAGCAAGACCCATATTATCGACGGTCGGATCCCCCACGCCCTGCTGCTGGAAATTTATACCGAGGCGGGAATCGGCACGGAAATCGTGTTGTGATGGCATCATGAAGCATTTTATTTCAATCGCTGATTGCAGTGACGAGGAACTGCGGCACATGCTGGATGTGGCGCGGCGGCTGAAGAATCAGTACAAACTGACGCGGCGCAATGAGCCGATCCTGGCGGGCAAGACGCTGGCGATGATCTTCGAGAAGCCCAGCCTGCGGACGCGGGTGAGCTTCGCGGCGGCCATGACGCATATGGGGGGAGATTCGATCCTGCTGCGGCAGGAGGAAGTCGGGCTGGAGACGCGCGAACCGGTGCAGGACGTGGCGCGGGTGCTGTCGGGGATGTGCGACGGGATCATGGCCCGCACGTTCGAGCATGAGAAGGTGCTTCATCTGGCCCGGTGGGCGTCGGTGCCGGTCATCAACGGGCTGACGGACTACAGCCACCCGTGCCAGGCGATGGCGGATTTGATGACGATTGAGGAACACTTCGGGAACCTCAAGGGGCGGACGCTGGCGTTTATCGGCGATGGGAACAATGTGGCGCGGTCGCTGTCGGTGGGGTGCGGGAAGTTCGGGATGCGGTTCGTGCTGGCGGCGCCGAGGTCGTATGAGCTGCCGTCGGATGACATGGACCGGATCATGCGGCAGGTGCCGAACATGGATTTTGTCGTGACGCAGGATCCGATTGAAGCGGTTCGCGATGCGGATGCGATCTATACCGACACTTGGATCAGCATGGGGCAGGAAGCCAAGAAGAGTCAGCGGATCAAGGACTTTGCCGGGTATCAGGTGAATGACGAATTGTTGAATGCGGCGCCGAAGCACGCGGTGGTGTTGCATTGCCTGCCGGCATATCGGGGGTATGAGATCAGCGAGTCGGCGATGGAAGGGCCGAGGTCGTTGGTGTTTCCGCAGGCGGAAAACCGGCTGCATTTCCAGAAGAGTTTGCTGGCGATATTGATGGGGGGAATGTGACGGATGTGCCTGGCGGGCGGGGAAGCGGGAGTTGGTTGATTCGCGAAACCGCAAGCGAGGGTGGGAACGCGAGGGCGAGGGAGAGCGGGATGGGGTTTGTAGCACAAGAGCCCGGATGTACATCCGGGGCTTTGAGTTTTGAATACGAGAGCTGTTCGTAATCGGGGGACGCGAAGAGCAAGCCGTTGTGAGGGTTTAGTGGCGAAAAGGGCGTGGGATAGTTACTTGTGCGGTGTCGGTGGAGTGGGTTTGCCTTTGGGGGGCGTTGGCTTTTTGCCGAAGGCGGATTCCCAGTTGGTTTCGAATTGTTCCCGCGGCACCGACAGCGGTCGCGGCTTGTCACCCTTGCCGTTCATTTGCGGATTCTCCTGATATTGTCCGAAGCCCGAAAGTCGAATCGTGGTTGGACGGGGCGTATTGTGTAACGTCTGGGCCGGGATTGCAACCGGTGGCGGATGGCGACGGTCTCGGGTATAGAGAAGCGAATTGTTACGGTCGTGAACGAAACATCAAAGGTGTTGAATCTGCCATGGCAAACGAAGCGAACAAAATTATTTATTCGATGATCGGAGTCACCAAGGCGCACGACAAGAAGGTGGTGTTGAAGGACATCTACCTGTCGTATTTTTATGGCGCGAAGATCGGTGTGTTGGGATTGAACGGGTCGGGGAAGAGTTCGCTGCTGAAAATTCTGGCGGGCGTGGACAAGCAGTTTGAGGGGCAGGTGGTGTTGCAGCCGGGATATACGGTGGGGCATCTCGAACAGGAACCGGCGCTGGATAACAGCAAGACAATTCGGCAGATCGTCGAGGAGGGGATGCAGAAGACGGTGGATTTGCTGAAGGAGTTTGAGCAGATCAGCGAAAAGTTTGCCGAGCCGATGTCGGACGAGCAGATGAACAAACTGCTGGAACGGCAAGGGGAGGTGCAGGAGCAGTTGGATAAATTGGGGGCGTGGGATCTGGATTCGCAGCTTGAGATGGCGATGGATGCGTTGCGGTGCCCGCCGGGCGATACGCCGGTGAAGGTGCTGTCGGGCGGGGAGCGGCGGCGGGTGGCGTTGTGCCGGTTGCTGCTGAAAAAGCCGGACGTGTTGATATTGGATGAGCCGACGAATCACCTGGATGCCGAGTCGGTGGCGTGGCTGGAGCAGCACCTGCGTCGGTACGAGGGGACGGTGATCGCGGTGACCCACGACCGGTACTTTCTGGACAACGTGGCCGGGTGGATTCTGGAACTGGACCGCGGGGAGGGGATTCCGTGGAAGGGGAATTATTCGTCGTGGCTGGAACAGAAGCAGGCGCGGCTTCATCAGGAGGAGAAGACGGAGTCGGCCCGGCAGAAGGCGTTGGCGCATGAGTTGGAATGGATTCGCCAGTCGCCCAAGGCCCGGCATGCCAAGTCCAAGGCGCGTATTGCGGCATATGAGGCGATGCTGAATCAGGACGTGAAAAAGCGGGTGGAGGAAGTGGAAATTCTGATTCCACCGGGGCCGAGGCTGGGCGAGAAGGTGATTGAGGCGGTACACGTCAGCAAGGCGTACGGGGATAATCTGTTGATGGCGGACATGAATTTTTCGCTGCCGCCGGGCGGGATTGTCGGGGTGATCGGGCCGAACGGGTCGGGCAAGACGACGCTGTTCCGCATGATTACGGGTCTGGAGAAGCCGGATTCCGGCGAGTTTGAACTGGGGGCGAGCGTGAAACTGGCTTACGTGGAGCAGGGGCGGGATACGCTCAATCCGGAGGATTCGGTTTGGCAGGCGATTTCCGACGGGCAGGAGAACATCCGGCTGGGCAGTGCGCAGGTCA
The DNA here is from genome assembly GCA_963841305.1 of uncultured Phycisphaerales bacterium. GTDB lineage: Bacteria > Planctomycetota > Phycisphaerae > Tepidisphaerales > Tepidisphaeraceae > CAWJBR01. Next base: position 226,526 of record CAWJBR010000004.1, read on the forward strand.
ATTCGCGGGCGTACGTGTCGAGGTTCGGCTTTACGGGGACGGATCAGCAGAAGAAAGTCGGGAATCTTTCGGGCGGCGAGCGCAACCGGGTGCATCTGGCCCGCATGCTCAAGCAGGGGGCGAACGTGATCCTGCTGGACGAACCGACGAATGATCTGGACGTGAATACGATGCGGGCGTTGGAAGAGGCGTTACAGGCGTTCGCGGGTTGCGTGGTGGTGGTCAGCCACGACCGGTGGTTCCTGGATCGCATTGCGACGCATATTCTGGCGTTTGAGGGGGAGAGCAACGTGGTTTTCTTTGACGGGAACTATTCGGAATACGAAGTGGAGCGCAAGGCCCGGCTGGGGATTGGCGCGGATCAGCCGCATCGGATCAAATATCGGAAGCTGACGAAAGGATGAGGGGGGGGTAACGCATGTGGAGAGTAGGCTTCTGTTCAGCCCCGGCAGGGGCGATAGACTCTAGCCCACGGCGTGTCAGCCGTGGGAAAACTGGAACGCCCAGATCAAAGAGCCCCGTCAGGGGCGTAAGAGTTTCTTACGCCCCTGACGGGGCTGATTTTGTTTCGGTCATTCTTTCCTCACGGCTGACGCCGTGGGCTAAAACCTGTCGCCCCTGACGGGGCTGAATCGGTTTCGATCACTCTTCCCCCACGGCTGACGCCGTGGGCTAAAACCTGTCGCCCCTGACGGGGCTGAATCGGTTTCGATCACTCTTCCCCCACGGCTGACGCCGTGGGCTAAAACCTGTCGCCCCTGACGGGGCTGATTTATCTTGCGTTCTGGTTTTCCCACGGCTGATACGCCGTGGGCTAGAGCCTGTCGCCCCTGACGGGGCTGAACGGAAGCCTACCCTCCGTAAGCGGTACACCCGGATGAGGGCTCCGCGACGCGTTGCTGGGATCGAATGGCTTGCGTGGGCGAGGTCTCCGCAACGCGTTGCGTTGCGGCTATTGAGGTGTTTTCGATGTGGGGGGGGTGCTTAGGCAATTGTAGAGGGTGGGTGGGGGGGGGCTGTGACACGTTGTGTTGCTGGGATCGAATGTTATGTGTTTGCGGGGGCTCTGCGACGCGTTGCGTCGCGGTTATTGTCGCTGTATGCGCGGGTGGGTTATTGCAGGGACCATACCTGGCGGGGGGTGAGGAAGATCAGGTGGACGGCGGTGACGCGGCGGGAGGTCATTTGCTCGACGGCTTCGCGGTAGCGATCGACCTGGGGGCGGTAGAACTCGGCGCGGGCGGGGAGGGTTTCGGGGGTGACGTTATCGGTTTTGTAGTCGATGACGATCAAGCCTTCGTCGGTGGAGATGAGGACGTCGAGTCGGCCACGGACCATGACCTGATCGAGAGGGTCGGAGGAAGAGGCGGCGGCGAATGCGGTTGGGGGGACGGCGTAGCAGAAGGGGAGTTCACGCCAGAGGGATTGGTTTTTGTCGCGCATGAATTGGCCGATCTGGCTTTGCATCAGCCAGGCGACGGCGTCGAAGTCGATGGCGGCGGCGTGGGCGGGGGCGATGAGCCGGCGCGTGACCAGGACGTTGACCTGTTCGGCCAAGTCGAGGGTGTCGCAGGAACGGGAGAAATCCAGAAATTGAAGGAGAAGGTGCGTGGCCGTGCCGCGATCGACGGCCGAGGGGCGGACGTCTTCCAGGATGCAGCGGGGTGGCGGCAGTACGCGGTCGAAGGGGATGGGGCGCTGGGCGTCGTCGGGGTTGCCGGCGGGAGCGGTTCGGCCGTGCTTGGTCCAATTGGTGATGGATTGGCTGGCGGCCAGGGATGAAAAGGCACGGTGAGGGTAGGAGTAGCCCAGGCGGGCGATGATGGCGTCGGCGGTGGGATCGGGGGCGGGCTCCGGATCGAGAGGTTTGAGTTCGGCAAGAGGGGATTTGGGATCGGAGGTGGAGGCGTCTGAACCGCGCAGTGCCTGTTGATCGGGCGTGATGGAATCGTGATAAATGAGCTGGACGGCATGGGGGGCGGCGGCGGAAACGGGGCCGAGCCAGTCGAGTATGGTGGAGACGCCCAGAATGGCGTCGGAGGGGAAGGGGCCGGCGTGGTTGGCCCACATGCTTTTCCATTTGTCGGGGGCGGAATCGCCGCACACGCCCAGGAGGATCAGGTGTTCCTTGGCGCGGGTCATGGCGACGTAGAGCACGCGCAGTTCTTCGGCGAGGGTTTGCTGACGCAGGCGGTCGTGGGCAATGACCGAGGCGAGGGAGGGATAGCGAATACGGCGTTCTTCATCGACGACGGACATGCCGAGGTAGGCTTTGCGGTCTACGAGGATGGAGCCGGAGCAATCCTGGAAGTTGATCTTTTTACCCAGGTCGGGCAGTAGGACCACGGGGAATTCCAGGCCCTTTGAGCCGTGAACGCTCATGATGCGCACGACGTTGTCGGCTTCGGAGGCGACGGAAGGTTGGCCGAGGTCGGATTCTTCCTGAAGGTTTTCCAGGAAACGGAGGAAGCGGAAGAGACCTTGCCGCTGGAATGTGCCGAACTGGCGGGCGCGCTCGTGGAGGTCGATGAGGTTGGCGCAGCGTTGGGGGCCGTCTTGCAGGCCGGCGCAGAAGGTGAGGTAGCCGGTGGATTCGTAGAGATGCCAGATGACTTCGGCCAGGGGGCGGCGGTGGGCCATGAGACGCCATTGATCGAGCGCTACGAGGAAGCCGCGGAGGCGGATGGCGAGGTCGTCTTCTTTCTCGGTGGCGTAGCGGGCGACGGCCTGATGGAACGGGATGGGGGGATCGCGGTAGGCCAGGCGGATGTTGGCCAGGTCGTCTTCGGAGATTTTGGGGTGGACCAGGGGGCTGCGCAGGACGGCGGCCATGGGGATGTCCTGCTGCTGGTTGTCCAGCAGATGGAGCAGGGCGAGCATGTCGCGCACTTCGAGGGAGGCGAAATAGCCGGTTCGGCTGGCGCTATGCACGGGGATGCCGGCGGCGCGCAGGACGTCGGCGTATTGATCGGCTTTGTATTTCAATGAGCGGAGGAGAATGACAATGTCGCTGTAGCGCAGGTCGCGGGGGTGGAGGTTGCCGTCGGGGCCGCGCTGCATGACCTGGCGGCGGGGGGAGCCGTCTGCGCCGGTCATCTGGCGGATGAGTTGGGCGGCGAGGAGGGCTTCGGATTCGGTGCGGTCGGGGTCTACTTCGTCGGAAGTGTCGGCGGCCTGTGGGTCTTTGGGCAGCAGGTGCAGTTCGATGGGAGCGCCTTTGAAGCAGGCGGGGGATGCGTCGGGGTAGTTCAGGCCGGGGTGAAGCCAATGGGATTGGTCGTATTCGATCTCGGTGGCCTGGGCGGTCATCAGCCGGGCGAAGACTTCGTTGATGGCGGTGAGCAGAGGGCCGCGGCTGCGGAAGTTGGCCTGGAGGTCGATGACTTGGCCGTGGCTTTGCTGAGGGGTGCGGGTGAAGCGGTGGTGGCGGTCGAGGAATCGGCCGGGCTCGGCGAGGCGGAATCGATAGATACTCTGCTTGACGTCGCCGACGCAAAAGAGGTTGGCGGCGAGTTGGCCTTCGTGGGCGACGCATTCGCGGCTGATGAGGGTGAGGATGGCGTCCTGGACTTCGTTGATGTCCTGGTATTCGTCAACCAGGACGTGCTGGAACTGCTGGTGATAGAGGCGGGCGACCTTGGAGGGGGCGAGGTTCTCTTGTGCGGGGTCGCGAAGCACTTTGAGGGTAAGACGTTCGAGATCGTTGAAATCGACGGTGCGGACGGCCTGCTTGGCCCGGTCGTAGCGGTCGGCGAATTCGCTGACCAGTGAGAGGAAGGATTGGGCGAAGGGGAGGGTGCGGCGCAGGTTGTCCTGCCACTGGTTGCTGGTGAATTGCAGGCTTTCGCGAAGGGCGCCTTCCTTGATTTCGTTGCGAACCGAGTCGATCCAGTTTTTGGCCAGGTCTTTGCCGGGGATGGAGCTGGACATGGGCGGGAGTTTGGGGAGTTGCAGGTCGGAGAAGATTTCGACCAGGGCATCGAGGCCGTCTTCATTGAGGACGGTCAGCCAGTGGTTGAGAAAGACTTCCGATTCGCGCAACAGCTCGACGTATTTGGGGAACGAGCGGAGGTCGGTGATGGCGCGGATCGCGGCGGCGCATCGTTGGAGGAGCGCGGTCAGGCGGGATGCGATGCCGGCGAGGTATTCTTTACCGAGTTCGGAATTTTCCAGGGGGAGGTCGGCGGCTTCGGTGAGGCGATTCAGGGCGTGGGTTTGCCAGGCGTCGGGGGAGATGACGCTGCAGAGCATGTGGTAGGTGGAGAGGATGCGGTCGCGGAGGCGGTCGTCGTTGCCGTCGCCGTAGACGTCGATGAGGTGGTGGAAGAGGCCGGTTTCGTCTTGTTCGTAGCGGTCGTCGAGCAGGTCGCGGATGATTTCGGATTGAAGGAGGAGGGCTTCGTCGCCGTCGAGGATGGTGAAATTGGGATCGAGGCCGAGCAGGTGGAAATGCTGGCGGAGCAGACGGGCGCAAAAGCCGTGGAGGGTGCTGACCTGGGCGTGGTCGATGAGGGCAAGCTGGCGGAGAAGGTGGGGCGTGGGCTGATGAGCGGCGCGGTCGCGCAGGGCCTGTTCGATGCGCGATTTCATTTCGGCGGCGGCGTTTTCGGTGAAGGTCACGACCAGGAGTTGATCGATGTTGCTGGGAGGGGCGGCGTTGCAGACCAGGTAGGCGCAGCGCTCGGCGAGGACGGCGGTTTTGCCGGAGCCGGCGGCGGCGGAGACGAGCAGGCTGGAGCCGGTCGTGGAGATGCCGGCCCATTGGGCATCGGTCCATTTGCAAGTCTGCGGTGAGTCGGGCTTACTGGTCATCGTCGCTTTCCCCGGTGAGACGTTTGAAGACTTCGTCCCGCTTCATGGCGGGCAGGATGTTGTAGCGGTTGTGGATCGTGTCGAATCGGCAAACCGCGTGGTATTGGCAGGTGGGGCAGGGGGTGTCGCGGTTGATCCAGTAGGGTTGGACGTCGATGGAGCCGGAAAGAATGCGGTCGCTCAGTTGGCCGAGCTGGCTTTCGACGTGCTTGAGCAGGGCGGAAAATTCGTGGGAGTGGGCGGCGTCGGAGCGGTCGCGGTTGCCGATGTTGCCGTCCTGTTTGACGTAGACGTTGACGACCTTGGAGGCGGAGCCGCGTTGGAGTTCGTTGTCGAAATGGGCGATGCAGCGGGCGTCGAAGATGCCGCGGGGTTTGACTTTGAGGTTGAAAGTCGGGTCGTCGGGAGGGAGGGCGTCCTGGGGGCGTTTGGTGTCTTCGAGTTTGCGGAGCAGGCCGGTGTAGAAGGCGGCAACGGGGGTGAGGGGATGGCCGACGAGGGGTTGGCCGTTGGCCTGGAGGACCAATAGATAGGTGAGCAGTTGCAGGGAGATGCCGTAGTAGACTTTATCGAGTTCCAAGGCCCGGCCGGTGAGTTTGTAGTCGATGACGGCGCATTCGGCCTGGTCCTGGATGAGATCGACGCGGTCGATTTTGCCGTAGAGAAAGGCTTCGCGGCCACGCGGGGTATGGACGCGGAAGGGGGGAAGCTGGGAGCCGTTGATGCCGAAGCCGAGCTCGGCGAAGGCGGGGCGGAATTGGCCACGGACGGCTACGGCTTGCTGGGTGGCGACGACCTGGGTGAGAGTTTTCTCGATGCGCTGGAGGATGTATTTGTTGCGGGCGGAGCTGAGCAGCAGTTCGCCGCGGAGGTTTTTGCCGATCTCGCGGGCGTAGGTGCGGATGAGTTCGCTGGCGACGGCGGGTTGCAGTTCGCTCCAGTTCTGGCGATTTTCGAGCAGCTTGCGGACGAGCTGCTCGAGGATGTGGTGGTAGACGTTGCCCATGTCCAGCGTGGTGACGTCCTGCTCTTCGCGCTCTTGAAGTTTCAGCCCGTAGTGAAGGAAATGCTTGAAGGGGCAGGAGGCGAAGGCTTCGATCCGCGTGACGCTGGCGCAGGGGGGAGGAGAAGAGCTTCGCGGCGACGTCGGCAGAGAGTTTGGCGGAGTTGGCGTAGCTGAGGGCTTGCCAGGAGTATTGGCGCAAGAGTTGGAGGGATTGGCCGGGGTGGTCGTGTTGGGCGAACCACTGGTAGAGGCGGGGCCAGGTGCTGGCGGAGTCGGAGGGGTTGCCGGCCCAGCGCATGAGGGAGGTGACCAGTTGCCGGGGGGTGTCGATCAGGTCGGGGGTGGATTGGTCTTCGCGGGGGAGGATGCGGGGTTGGAGGGCGGGGAAGAGTTCACGCAGGCGGCGCCAGAAGGGGGAGGGGGCGAGGGGTCGGCCGGCGTCGTCGGCGAGGGTGCGCGTGACGCAGAGGCGATGCGAGGCGCGGGTGAAGGCGATGTAGGCCAGGAGGTTTTCGTTGAGCAGTTGCCGCTGGGTGTCGGGGTTGACGTCGATGTTCTGTTGCTGGAGAAGCCGGCGTTCGGAGTCGGAGAGGATGGAGTCTTCGCGCGGGATGCGGGGGAAGAGGCCTTCGTTCATGCCGATGAGAATGACGGCACGGACGTCGGGGTTGCGGGTGCGTTCGACTTCGCCGACGAGGACTTGATCGATGGCGGGGGGCGTGAGGGCCAGGTCGAATTGTTCCAGGCCGGATTCGAGGATTTCGAGGAAGTCGGCGGGGGCGATGGTTTCGCTGCCGAGCAGGTCGGCCATCTGGTCCATCAATTCGGTCAGCTTGGCCCAGACCTGCTGGTGCTCGTCGCGCTGCTCGAGCTGGTTGGCGTCTTCGGCTTCGTCCATCCAACGGGCGAGGGTTTGGCGGATTTGGAACCGCTCCAGAAGGTTGAACAGCTCGATGACGATCTGGCGCAAGGGGATGGGCTGGGTAGATTGGAGACAGGTGAGGAAGTTTTGAAGGGGCTGGAGCACCCGGCGGCGCAGGGCGTCGGCACGGGAGGCTTCGTCGCGTTCGCTGGCGGGGATTTCGTCTTCGGGGGTGCGGGGAATCGTGCGGCAATAGGTCCAGGGCTGGACGTCGGCCCAGGCTTGGCCGTGGATGCGGTGCAGGAGGACGTAGTTTTCCACGGCGTCGGCTTCATGCAGCGTCAGACCGGCCAAGCCGCTTTTGAGCAGGGTCATGACCGGCTCGTGCGGCCAATGGCGCAGGGCGATTTGAAAGGCGGCACGGACGAACTGCAACAGCGGATGGTGGGTGACCTTTCGGCGGCGGTCCAGAAAGTAGGGGATGTTGTGTTCGGTGAAACTGGTATTGATCAGCTCGTGATACGTCTCCACGTCGCGGGCCAGAACGGCAATGTCGCGAAGACGATAGCCCTGGTTGAGCAGCGAGCGAATGTGGCGGGCGGCAGCATCGACTTCGCTGCGCCGGTCGGGGGCTTCGATCAGGTCGATGTCGGCAGCGTGGACCGGCTCGGGAGAAGGATCGTCAAACATGGCCCGCTGGATGTGGGCGAGGGCGGGGTTGGCGAAACGATGGATTTCCCGCAGCAGGATCGGCGAAGAAAGGGTTGCGCCTTCGTCCTTGATCGCCTGGCACATTCGGCGGTAGGTCTCTTCGACGCGGTAAAACAGGCTTAGATCGAGGGGGAGATAGTTTTTGTTGTGCAGGATGGGGCTGGAGGGGTCCATGGGCAGGGTGATTTGGACCTGCGTGCAGATTTTGCCCAGGGCGGCGATGATCCGGCGTTCGTATTCGCTGAATTGGATGAAGCCATCAACGTAAACGATCGCGCGGGGAAGGAAGGAGCATTGACGCAGACAGGCCAGGACCTGGCTGAGCCGACGGTGGGGGTCGAGACGGTCTTGGCCGAGGTAGGCGCTGTAGGCTTCGTAGATCAGATGGAGGTCGTGAAGCTTGGCTTGGAGGGAATCGTTGTCGATGCCGGCCGGGGTGGCGGACTCCAGGTTGGTCAGGAGGGCGGCCAGGTCGGCGGGGGTTTTACCGGTGCGTTCGAGTTCGGCAAAGGCGCTGTCGAGCTTATCGGGCAGGCCGGCTTGGTGGGCGACGCTGGTGAAGTATTGGAGGTGGTTGCGGTTTTGGCGGAGCAGATGGCCGAGGATCATCCGCCGGCCTTGGGCGGTGAGTTCGGGGACGGCCGCCCCGCCACAATCGCTGAGGATGTCCCGGCCGAACTGATCGAAGGAAACGACGCGCGTGCGACAGATGCCTTTAAGGCCGCTGGCGCAGGCAAGCTGTCGTTCGGCCACAAAGGTGGCCTGCTTGGGCAGCAGCCAGTAGATGGGCGGCCCCATGGGGTCTTGCCGCATCGTCTCGACGATGGCGCGGAAGCAGTGCTGCGTTTTGCCGCTGCCTGATCTGCCAAGGATGAATCGTACGGCCATTGCACTCCCCGTGGGTGGTCACATGAGACCGGTATCTACAGGGGAGAGGGTACAGCCGGGGCCGGTTGGATTCAATTAACCTAAACAGGGGAGCTGGTGAACCGTCCGGCGACTCGACTGCGGCTAGGTGGCGAGGGCTGAGGAAATGGTATAGGAAAGCATCGAATGCATAACTTGAGTGAACAGAATCACTAATAAAAACATTGTGGTTGTATCAACTTTTTTTAAGCAATTCACTTGACAGAACGCAAAAGTGTGGTAGACTGCCTCCCGTTATTCAAGTCTTTTATACATAAACCCTTACAACAATTTATAGCCTGATTTTAGGTGCAGTTTGTACTGATGATTGAACTGTCGTGGTTGTCGTGTCTCTATAGGGAAGGAGAGGTGTGGCAATGAGTTCTCTGACGGACAGTCAAATCGCCGAGCTTAAAGCGCGCGAAGCGCAGGTGGCCGATAGCTGGAAGGGGTTGATGGACCTTGCCCATGAGGTGGCCGGTGCCAAGGAGTGGGACTGGTATCGGTCCCTTCTGAGGCGGGCGAGCGCGGTGACCGGCAACGTGTTCGAACTGCTGCTGACCGTCGATATTCTCGTCCTGATAGATGATGCTGAATTTGCCCTCGAAGCCTTGGAACGATCCATTGCGGGCGCAAACGATGAAGACGATCGCACGCTGCTGTCGGCCATGTATGCGATGTGGGCCGGTCCGAAGCGACAGGAGAAAATACTCGGCGGTTTGGATCCGGCTATTCTGAACGGTTTCTGGAATCAATCGCCGTCGGCTCTGGCGTTGGATGCCCGCATTGGCGAGTTTGTGGGGTTGATCAGCAGTTATGGCCAATCCTCCCGGCAAACTCATAGCGCGAATACCGAATCGGCGATACCGACTTCGGCCAAGCCGTCCTGTTACTCGGCATGTGTCGAGGAGGCTGTCCATCCGGGGATAATTAACGAACTCCATCCCCTGCCGATGGCGGTGTATTGCAATCAGTTGCATACCGGAACGCTTGTCGAACTTACCGCTTATATCCGCATGGCCGATGAGTCGGCCGACGCAAGCGGCTGGGTGGCGGCCTATCACTACAGCGAAGAAGGACGTGGCCGATTCATTCACGAGTACGTCCTGCTTCACGTTGGGCTTCGCTGCACGGCCATCCGCACATCTTCGTATGAGCAAGGGCAACTGCGCGAAAATTTGCAGCGGTTCGAATTGGACCAGGACTATGGCACGCTCGTGCCCGTGGGTGATGAGCGGCCGGAGGGCACGTTTATGCTGCCTTTGCGGCAGATCATCGCATTCGAGCAAATTACCCGCGGGGTTGATTTCCAGTGGCTTTACGGCAGCAATTACAGTGGCCGTCAGGAACTTAAGGACAACGCAAACCTCGTGGTGGGTGACATGAATGGTTTTGCGCGCACCGAGCCGTGCGACATGAACTGCATCGCTCTGCTGTCCGGCGTCTGGTCGAGCCGAAACCGCTATCGCCGCGACAGGGGCGAATGGGTGCGTGGGTGGCGATAGACCGGCTTTGGGGAACGGGAGAACCAGCCATGCTTTTCAAGCGACTGAGCGACGTTACTGTTACAGACCTGTTCACGCTGGCGTATGCCAAGAGCCTGTGCCGCGGTGCGGTTTTGCTGGGGATGTTTCTCGTTGCCGTCATTGTGGTTGAAATCGTGGTGGGCAGTGTGTTGCAAACGCGGGTGGAAGAACTTCAAAAACAAGTGACGGCCAAGAGTGCCACCAGGCCAACGATGGAAGTTGTGGATCAGCGTGGTTCGGTTCGATAGGAAAGGAGGTACGCGATGTCCAGACTTCGTTCATCTCGAGCCGGCGATCCGGCCGGACAAGTCTGGGCGCTGTTGTCGCTGGGTACGGTAATCTTTGGCGTCCTGTTCGACGCAATCCGCTGGCTCATGCGGCGGCGGAAACAGTCGTTATACCGACGGATGCTGCTGGAGATTGCCCAGGTCCGAAACGTCGAATTGGATGCGGACAAGCTGGATCGAGCCGCCCAATGGCTGGCCGACGGCGGCAAGGTGCGGGAGCCGATCCTGTCCAAGGGGCTTCTCAGTTCGACCATCGGGGACTATTTCGCCCTGATCGTCTGGCTGGGATTGAAGCTGGTGTTGTTGGCCTTGGCGGCAATAGTGGCTATTTTGGGTCTGAGGATCGTTCAATCGTGGTATCGCATTGCGGAACTGGAAAGGTTGCTGAAGTAATCAGGAGAATCATATGGATAGCAATAAAGAACTGAACTACTGGATATTCAAGACCACACCCGATCAATTTAAGATCGATAAACGCTTGGCCATGACTGAGGAACGCCAGACGTGTTGGGCGATCCCCGCTCATCATGGGCCATTTCGGCAATTAATAAAGCTTGGCGATGTCGGTTTCATCTGGAAGATTTCACCTCGAAATAATTACGACGAGTGCGGCATTGTGGCCCGAATGGTGGTTACTGGAGAACCTTCGCTAAGGGTAGACTTGCCTTGCGAATTGCTTTGCTATGAGCCGGAAGAGAAGGAGGCAAAGGGCAGGAAAGAGACTTCGAGGATACTGGCCGATTATACTAGTGCTTTTTCCTTGATCTCTCGTGCCAAACTGGAAGAGACGCCGGAAATTTGCTATTCGGAACTATTTAATGGCACGGATGATCGGGCGACTGTCATTAAGCTTGAACGGCGCAAGGGGCAACTCCTTGAACAACGGATCAAGGAAATTGGATGGCCTCTCAAGGGATGGCCCAAGCCTTAATAACAACGGCAACCGGTATGGCTGACAAATAGCCTTGATGGGAAATTGTTAAATTTATCAAGCAAAAGGAGAGATTATGAACCAACACGATTTATTGCAGCTCATCAACAGCACGTGTGCCAGTTTTGGCTCGCAGTGCAAAAAGTTTACTGGTGCGGTAACGACCGAAGTCCTGCGTAAGTATCTTTGTGGTATCGGGCTGAACGTATCCGCTCGCGATACTTACATCCGAACCGTCCCAATAGAGGTGGACCTGATGATTCTCCGGCCTGGTGCAACAGGCCAGTTGGGTTTGGTGTATGAGCCGAAGGACATTCTTTGCGCCTTTGAAGTAAAAAATAATGGCGCATATGGCGAGCAGACTACTCCTTCCATACGCAAAAACTTTGATGCAATTCGTGCTGCAAATCCCTTCATTCAGTGCGCGTATGTCAGCATTGGCGAGCAATGCAATTACAAGCATGCGGTAACTTCCTCCGGACTTGGGTATCCCGCATTTACGCTGTTTACAAAGCGGTTCGTGAAAGGAAAAAATGTGTATACACCCACGGATGCATGGTCGGTTTTTGAGGCATTTATCGATGTCCTTGGCTGAGCAATGTGCGGCGAAGAAAAGGGGCATCATTGGTATTAAAGAGCCTAGCTCGAAGCGAGCTAATCAATGACGCCCCTTTTTTCTTTCCCCTAGTACTCCGTCATTCGTCGATGGTCGGGTAAAGCTTGCGGAGCTTGATCCGCGCATCGTCGGTGCTGAATTGCCAGTGGGCCTTCACCTTGGAGTCGTTTCGTCGGGTTTCCCACGCGGCACTGTGCGTTTGCATGGCAGGCTTGTCGCCAAGGCGCTCGGGCAGATCCCGCTCAAAAACGCTCAGTTCGATCTCCGCCAGGTTCAGCCAGGAGCCGTGCTTGGGCGTGTGGTGGATCTCCAGTTTGTCGGCGAGCCGTTTGGCTTCCTCGGGCGGGAATGCCTCATACAGACTGGCGGGCGTGTGCGTGTTGAGCTGATCCATCACCAGCACGATCTTCTCCGCCTGGCGATAGCGCCGGGAGTTGACCAGTTGCTTCACCACCTGCGCCCAATCCACCGCCGTGCGCGAATCGGTCACCCGCACCTGCCGCCAGCCGGCCAGCGGCTCAAAGCTCATGAACAGGCTCGCCACGCCGTTACGAACATAAACACTGTCGTAACGCTCCACCCGCCCCGGCAGCGGCGGCAGGGGGTCGCGGGTCTCCCCGATCAGCTGCTTGAACGTCTCGTCCAGACAGACCACCGGACGCTTGGGGTTGTACGGCCGGTGATAGACCTCCAGGACGTCCTCCATGTGGTACACGAACTCGCCCGAGTGCTTGGGCGGAATGCACCACATCTTGCGCAGGTGGGGTTTCAATTCGTTTTTTTCAGCGTCTGCCGCACCGTCTCATGCGACAGCGACTCGGCGATCTCGAGCTCCACCGCCTCATCGGCCAGCAACCGCAACGTCCAACGCTTCTTGCCGGCCGGGGGTCGGGAGCAGGCCAGAGCGATCAGCTTCGCCTCCTGCCGGCCATCGAGCTTGCGGCTGTAGATGCGTTTGCTGGCCGCCGGCACCAGGGCCAAGTCCAGCCCCTGCTCCACGAAGCGCTGTCGGACCCGCTCGACGGTCCGCACGTCCACATGGAGGCTGCGGGCCACGTCCTGATCCTTTTGGGCCGTTTGGCCTTCGGCCTCATCGGCCTGCAGGAGAATGCGGGCATGCATCAGCTTGCGTGCCGCGGCCTTGCCTTGGCCGATCAGCTTCAGCAACTGTTGACGTTCTTGCGGCTCCAGCGTCACTTTGTACTTTTTCATGGGACTCCTTGGTCAAAGGAGTCCCGCCAGCATCGGCCATGCCAATGACCCGGCACGCTAGGGATGACAGAGTACTAGTTTGATTAGTGCCCGGTCTCTTTTGCTAACTTGATCGGTCTCTGCGGTTTCGGTACAATGCCACAAGTTCTGAATAAAAACCCATGAGGGAACTATGGAGCCATTTGAAATTGCGCCGCAAGTGAATGCCGCCGCTGAGTTCAAGGAGATTGCCTTCGATTTTGGCACCCCGCTAGACATTCTGCGCGAGGCCATCAGCAACAGTTTTGATGCCCACGCAAAATTCATCAAACTTTGGTTTTTCAAAGAACAGATAAAGGGCCGGCAGGTTCTGAAAATCATCGTTGATGATGATGGCGACGGTATGGATCGTGATGCACTCCATGCTTTTTTTGACTTGGGCAATTCGCTCCGACAAGCCCAAAAGCAGAAACTAAAAGATGAAGGAAAACTGGTTCCCATTGGCGAAAAGGGGCATGGAACAAAGGTGTATTTCAACAGTTCGAAGATTGAGGTTCACACGTCCAGCAAGGGCAAGTCCTATCATGCCGTAATGGATGATCCCTTTGCGGCGCTGAGTGATGGTCGGGTGCCGACGGCGCAGGTTGAGGTCAAAGATGCTTCAGCCAATGAGCGAGGCACGCAGATCGTCATATATGGTTACAATAACAATCAGACGGAGTTGTTTAACCATGACCGGCTGAAGGATCACATTCTCTGGTTTACTAAGTTCGGCTCCTTCGAGAAGGAGTTGGGCGTGATGATTCATAAAGATGTTAAGCTTTCTCTGAAAGGATTGGACCACGACCAGCCGGAAGAAATCCTTTTCGGCCATATGTTCCCACCGGAGAGTACCGGTCTGGAGAAGCTGTTCGACCAATATATTGATCAAGCGCCAGATTATTTTTGTAAACGCTATGTTCGTTCTGGCACACTGCCTGATCTGCCCGAATGCAGTTATCATGCTGTCTTTTACGTGGAGGGCAATAAGATCAAGCAGGACTACAACAAGATGTTGCGCCGCGCTGGAAAGAAGGATTATCCTTCCGGCGCTTATACCGTCTCCGAGCGTTACGGTATATGGCTGTGCAAAGATTTCATTCCCATTGAGCGACGCAACGAGCCTATTAACTACAAGGGATCGGAGTTCACCAAGCTGCACGCATTCTTCAACTGTCAAGACCTTCGTTTATCGGCAAACCGTGATTCCATTGGGCCAACTGAAGGGCGCATCAAGCGAGCTATCGATGAGCAGATTGTTAAGCTTTATGACGAGATCATGGCCGGTCCAGATATGAACATGCTGGATTACTTCGCCGATCAAGCAGAAGCGAAAAAGACGGCTGAGAAGGAAAAGCGTGATCTCGAAAGCCGCCTCAAGCGAGCTGAAAAGGCGAAAGTGGCAGAATACAAGGGTGTGACCTTGGTCGAGCCATACAGCGAAGTCGGCGTACTGGCGATCGTGGCGCAGCTTTCGGTACTGGAACCTAATTTGTTTCCGTTTACCATTGTTGATTACGATATGAGGTCGGGCTACGATCTAATCGTCAAAGGGGATGCCACTACACCCATTCAGAATGCCAAGCATTTTTACGTCGAATATAAGCATGAATTGGGCTTTGCCTTCAACCATACATTCAAAAATCTCATGCATATTGTTTGTTGGGAAACACGCTTGAAGCAGGATGATGAGATCGAGGATATTTTGGGTAGCAAACGGTGGATGAAGATCAGCAAGCCCGCCGTGCCGGGCGCGCATACTCGATTCATGCTTGATGATCCGAATGGCCAGATTAAGATCGAGGTCTTCGTGCTAAAAGTCTACTTGAAGGAAAAGTTGGGCATCGAGTTCAAGCCGCGTGATGCCACATCGGTTCGATAATTGAGCGAAGGGCTAACCATTATTCTTGCTATTGGCCAGGTGAATTGAGGAGTCCTTTGAAAATCGTGGCAGGGGTGCCTCGCCCGCGTCTTGAAACAAAAGCAAACACGGGCGAGGCACCCCTGCCACGTTACGCTATGTGTATCTTCTTGTGGGGTAAACTGTAACAAACGGGGAAATACTCAACATTTCCGTGCCAAAGGTCCGATAATGATATTTGGACCTTTGATGACCTTGTGTACTGATCCATCCTGTCGATTCGTTTTGCCGGAGGATGCGCCTTATTTGCGCAATATGGCGGCGTTGTGGGCTGTGGATGCGCGGTTGGCGGGGGAGATTGAGGCGATGGAGGGGGAGGGGTCTTATCACGTGGAGGCGGCTAAGGCGGGGGGGGTGACGGTGGCGGTGAAGACGGGGGATGGGAGGGTGCAGTATCTGCATAGCAAGTATCAGCCGGTGCAGGAGGCGAAAAGGCTGATTGATTCGGTGAAGGTGGAGGAGTGTGTCGCGTTCTACCTTCAGGGGATGGGGCTGGGGTATCACCTGGAAGAGTTGTTTGAACGGGCCAGCGAGGAAGCGATTTTTTGTGTGCTGGAGCCGGACTTGCTGCTGCTGCGGACGGCGCTGGAGCAGCGGGATTTGTCCCGGCTGATCGAAAGCCGGCGGGTGCTGTTCTTCTGGCGGTGTGACAAGGCGGAACTGTTCTTTCGGCTGGGGCCACATTCGGCGCTGCTGACGCTGGGGTTTGAGGCGGTGGCGCATCCGCCAAGCGTGCAGATTCACAGCGAGTTCCATCGGCAGATGCAGACTTGGATTTCGGAGTTTGTGTCGTATACCCGCACGAATATCAACACGCTGCTGATTAACGGGCGACGGACGGCGGAGAATATCTCGCGCAATCTGGCATGGTATGCGGCTGCGCCGGGGGTGGGACGGCTGAAGGATCGGTACAAGGGGATGCCGGCCGTGGTGGTGTCGGCGGGGCCGTCGCTGAGGAAGAACAAGCATCTGCTCAAGGGGCTGGAAGACAAGGCGGTCTTGGTGGCCGTGCAGACGACGCTGATGCCGCTGCTGGAGATGGGGATTGAGCCGCATTTTGTGACGTCGCTGGATTATCATGATGTGAGCACGCGGTTTTTCGAGAAGCTCCCGCGGACGATCCGCACGGAATTGGTGGCCGAGCCGAAGGCGACGAGCAAGATTTTCGGGATGTATCCGGGGCGGTTGACGGTATTGGGCAACGACTTTGCCGAGGGGCTTTTGGCGGAGATGAAGCTGGGCAAGCCGACGCTGCGGGCGGGGGCGACGGTGGCGCATCTGGCGTATTACCTGGCGGAGCATATGGGGTGCGATCCGATTCTGTTTGTGGGGCAGGATCTGGGGTTTAGTGATGGGTTGTATTATCTGCCGGGGACGGCGTATGAGGACGTGTGGCGGCCGGAGCTTTCGCGGTTCTGTACGGTGGAGATGAAGCAGTGGGAGCAGATCGTGCGGGAACGGCCGATCATGCGGAAGATTCCGGATTATCAGGGCCGGCCGATGTATACGGAGGAACGGCTGTTCAGTTATCTGCAGCAGTTCGAGCGGGATTTTTCCGCGGCGTCGGCGCGGATCATTGACGCCAGCGAGGGCGGAGCGATGAAGCGGGGGGCTACGCCGATGAAACTGGCCGAGGCGATTGAGCGGTATTGCACGAAGCCCTTGCCGGTGGTGACGGACGATCATCCGGGGCTGCGGTGGGATCTGCTGGATGAATGCGTGAAGAGCCTGCGGCAGCGGATTCAGGAGGCGGGGGAAATGCACCAGATCAGTCAGCAGACGCTGCCGCTGCTGGAGGAGATACGCGATCATCTGGAGGATCAAGGCCGGGTGAATCGGGCGATTGCCCGGATCGATGCGCTGCGGGCCAGGATGAACACGCTGCATGCGTGCTATGACATGGTGGTTCAGCTCACGCAGCAGACGGAGTTACAGCGGTTTCATCGGGATCGGCGGATCACGGCCATGCGGGCGGAGGGTTTGGATCGGCAGCGGCGGCAGGTGGAACGGGATATTGAGAACGTGCGGGCGGTGATCGAGGCGGCCAAGGCGTTTCAGCAGATGATGGATGAGGCCATTGGCAACGTGCTGGCGGCCAAGGAAAAGACGACGCGGGAGGGCCGGGCATGAGAAACGTTGTGGCGGTGCTCTCCATGCTCCATGAAAGGGCGGATCGCAACAGCGCTACGCGGATGTTTCGCGGGCGGCCGGTGGCGGCGTGGACGCTGGATCGGCTTTCCAAGGCAACGCGGGTGGACGCGACGCTGATTCTCTGCTGGGAAGATCAGTTTGCGCCGGTGATGGAAATTGCGCAGGCGCAGGGGACGCACGTGCTGTCCAAGGGGGTGCGGACGCGGCTTGGGGCGATGGAGGCGGTGTCGGCGGCCAGGCGATGGGCGGATGGCTGGCGGGGGGGATTGCTGGGGACGTGTGATTTTGATGCGGGATTTTACGGGCCTTGGGTGAAGGAGATTTACCAGAAGTTGGACAGCGATGCGGTGGTTCTGGTTGATCCGGCGTCGGCGCTGGTGGATCCGAAGTTGGTGGATGAGTTGGTGGAGCACGCCGAGAAAAACGATGAATTGGAATTGTGCTTTACACCGGCCGCGCCGGGGTTGGCGGGGGTGGTGATTCGGCCGTCGTTGATTGACCAGTTGGCGGCGGGGCAGTCGCATCCGGGGAGGTTGCTGCATTACAGCCCGGGGCGGTACGGGTTGGACCCGATTACCAGCCCGGCGTGCGTGGCGGCGGCGGCGCCGGTGGCCCGGACGCTGCATCGGTTCAAGCTGGATTCGCACCGGCAGATCGACAAGATCAATTCCTCGACGCAGAGTTTGAACGGGCAACTCATGTCCACGGCGGCGGAGGAGTTGGTGCATCGGGTGGGCGAGCAGGCTGGTTATGATGCGATGCCGCGTGAGGTGGTGTTGGAGCTGAATGTTCGGCGGGCGAGCAATCCGGTATTCTGGCCGGGACGGTATTTGCAGATTGATCGGCCGGACTTGACGATGGAACTGGCCGGGCGGTTGTTTGCGGAATTGGGACAGGTGGATGATCTGCGTTTGACGCTGGGAGGGGTGGGCGATCCGTTGCTGGCGGAGAATGTGTTTGGGATCATCGGTCAGGCGAGAAGGTCGGGGATTGAGGCGATTCATCTTGAGACGGATTTGCTGAACCTGGATGCGGAGAAGGCGGAGAGGCTGGCGCAGGCGGAGGTGGATTTGATTTCGGTGCGTGTGCCGGCGATGCTGCCCGGGACGTATGAGGCGGTGATGGGGACGGCAGGTTTGGAGCAGGCGATGGGGGGGATTCGGTTGGTGCTGGAGGAGCGCAAGCGGAGTGAGCGGGGAGTTCCGCTGCTGGCGCCGGCTTTTGTGAAATGCCGGGAGAATTTGGCTGAGATGGAAGTGTGGTATGACCAGTGGCTGGGGGCGCTGGGCGGCGCGGTGATCTGCGGGCCGAGCGATTATGCGGGGCAGATTGCGGATAAGGCGGTGGCGGATATGTCGCCGCCGAAACGTCGGGCGTGCATGCGGCTGACGTCGCGGATGAGTATTCTTTGTGACGGAAAGGTGGTTTCGTGTGAGCAGGATGTCGTGGGCAAGCAAGCCGTCGGTGAGATCGGACGCGAGCCGGTCGCCGAGTTGTGGAAGCGAATCCTGCGGATTCATGGGCACCACGTGGAAGGATCGTGGGCGTTACAGCCCTTATGTGGAGCGTGTCGAGAATGGCACCGGCCATGAGTGGAGCGATACGGCGGTTGATCCTTACGCGAAGCCGGAAGGGATGAAGGAATGAGCATGAAGACGCTGGGGGTGATTCTGGCTCGGGGGGGGAGCGTGGGGTTGCCGAACAAGCACCTGCTGCCGCTGCTGGGCAGGCCGGTGATTGAGTATACGTTTGAGCATGTGCGGGCGGCCAAGCGGTTGACGCGGACGGTGGTGTCCAGCGATAGCGGGGAGATACTGGCGCTGGCCGGGCGATGGGGGATGGAGACGATCCGCCGGCCTGATGAGCTGGCGACGAGCGATGCGTCGGTGCAGGATGTGATGTTGCACGCGATGGAGAGCGTGGAAAAGCGGACGGGCTTTGTGGCCGAGGCGCTGGTGGTGTTGTACGGGAATGTGCCGGTGCGGGGGGATGGGGTGATTGATCGGGCGTTGGAGTTGCTGGAGAGCAGCGGGTGCGATTCGGTGCGGAGTTTTTGCCCGGTGGGCAAGTGGCATCCGGCGTGGATGTCGAAGCTGGAGGGGGATCGGGTGGAGGCGCTTCAGCCGGGGAGCATTCATCGGCGGCAGGATTTGACGCCGCTGTATCTGCATGACGGGGCGGTGGTGGCGGTTTCGCGGGCGTCGATGCTGCGCGGGCAGACGAATCCGTCGGATCCGCATGCGTTCTTTGGCGTGGATCGGCGGGGCATTCGGACGGAGATGGGGGAGACGGTGGAGATCGATCATCTGCGGGATCTGTTCTGGGCCGAGGCGGTGTTGCGGGAGCGGGCCGCGGGCTGAGAAGTCGTTTCAGAACCGGCAAACAGGTCGGGCAAGCCCGACCGCTAAAGGGTTCTGAAACCGCTTCTAAGACAAGGGAGCATCATGAATGCACTGAAGATCGGGGCAAAGACGGTCGGGCCGGGCGAGCCGACGTTTGTGATCGCCGAGATCGGGGTGAATCATGACGGGTCGGTCGAGCGGGCATTGGAACTGGTGCGGGCGGCGGGCGAGTGCGGCGCGGATGCGGTCAAGTTACAAATATTTCGTGCGGCCACGTTGATGCACGGGTCGTCATTGATGGCGGGGTATCAGAAGGAAGCCTGTGGGGAAAGCAGCGCGATGGAGATGCTGCGGCAGTATGAGCTGGAAAGCGAGATGCTGTGGCTGGTGGTGAGCGAGGTGGCGTTGCGGGGAATGGTGGCGATAGCGACGCCGTTTTCTCTGCCGGACGTGGCGACGGTGCGGGAACTGGAGTTGCCGGCGGTGAAGATCGCTTCGCCGGATTTGGTGAATTATCCGCTGCTGCGGTGTGCGGCGGAGACGGGGCTGCCGCTTTTGATCTCGACCGGCGCGGCGACGATGGAGGAGATCGAGACTTCGGTGCGGTGGTTGCGGCAGTGGGGGGCGTCGTTTGCCTTGTTGCATTGCGTGAGCAGCTATCCGACGCCGGTGGATCAGGCGAATTTGTGCTGGATGGAAGAGATGTCGCGGCGGTTTGATGTGGCGGTGGGTTTTTCGGATCACACGCAGGAGGTGATGAGCGGAGCGATGGCGGTGGCGGCGGGGGCGCGGATTGTGGAGAAGCATTTGACGTACGACCGAGGGGCGACGGGACCGGATCATTCGGCCAGCGCGGACCCGGGGCAGTTTGCCGAGTATGTGCGGATGATCCGTCTGGCCGAGCGTCTGAATGGCAAGCCGGGGAAGCGGGTTCTGGATGTTGAGCAGGACGTGCGGAAGGTCAGCCGGCAAAGCCTGGTGGCGGGGCAGGATATTTCGGCGGGGCACGTGATTCAGGAATCGGACCTGGTGGTTCAGAGGCCGGGGACGGGCATTTCAGCGGGTCGGATGCCGGACGTTGTTGGACGGAAGGCCGGGCGTGCGATCAAGGCTGGGGAAATGCTGGCGTGGGATATGCTGGCGTAACAGCGCAAAGGTTGATGGCGAATGGCCAAGGGTAACGCGAAACAAAAACGGCGGGTGTGCTTCGTGACGGGCACGCGGGCGGAGTTCGGACTGATGGCGACGACGCTGCAAGCCGTCCGGGATCATGCGGCGCTGGAGTTGCAAATCGTGGTAACCGGGATGCACCTGGACCCGGCGCACGGGGATGGGCTGAAAGCGATTCGCAGGCAGGGGTGGAAGGTTGATGCGGTGACGCCGTGGCGGCGGTCGTCGGGGTCGAGCCGGTGTTTCAACGCCTGCAATACCGGATACGCCATGGCCGGGCTGGCGAAGGCGTTTGAGCGGCTTGGGAGCGATATTGTGCTGGTGTTGGGGGACCGCGTGGAGGCGTTTGCGGCGGCGGCGGCGGCGCACGTGGGCGGGCAGATCGTTGCACACGTTCACGGCGGCGACAGGGCGATGGGGCAGGTGGACGATGCGATGCGTCATGCGATCACCAAAATGGCGCACGTGCATTTTCCGGCCACGCGCGACAGCGCCCGGCGGATCGCGCGGATGGGGGAAGATGGCTGGCGAATTCATGGCGTTGGTTCGCCGGGGGTTGACGGGATTGTCGAGGCGGCGGCTGAGCAGGAAGAGATTGCGGATGAATTTCCGGGGCTGTCGCCACGGCGGTATGCGCTGGTGCTGCTGCATCCGGTGGACGGGGATTGTGAGTTGGAACGAAAGCGGGCGGCGGGAGTTTTGCGTGGCGTTCGGTCGGTTCCGTTCGAGAAGATCGTCATTGTGTATCCGAACAATGATCCGGGATGCCGGGGGATCATTGATTGCTGGGAATCGGCGGCGGGCCGGGAGAGGGTTGTCGTCAGGCGGGACGTCAGGCGGGACGTGTTTCTGGGCTTGCTGCGGGATGCGGCGGTGCTGGTGGGGAACAGCTCCAGCGGAATCATTGAGGCCGCGAGCTTCGGAACTCCGGTGTTGGACGTGGGTTGGCGACAACTCGGGCGAGAGCGCAGCGGCAACGTGGTGAACGTGGATTATTCGCCCGTGAAAATCGCGCAACGGCTCGAACAAATATGGAGCGGAGGAAATGTGAGACGCAGCCGGGCGAAGAATGTATACGGCGCGGGCCGGGCTGGGTATAACATCGCAGAAATCCTGGCGACTATGCCGATGGATGAACGAATGAGGCCAAAATTGATCGCCTATTAAGTTGTTGGTCGGGGATTTCGATAAGAGAGCCAGGGTGGGGTTATTGATAGGATTTTGATGGCCAGCGGGACACTACCAAATTCACAATCACTCGTTCAATTGGCCATTCGCAAGGTTGCGGCTATCGCGTCGCTGCCGGAAGTGACGGCTCGTATCATTCAAACGATCGAGAATCCGCAAAGCAGCGCCAGCCAACTGCATGGGATTGTTTCACACGATCCGGCGCTGACGACGCGAATTCTTAAGGTCGTGAACAGCGCGTTCTACGGAATGCCCGGGCAGGTGGGTTCGATTGAGCGGGCGATAGTGCTGCTGGGGTTCAATACGGTAAAGAGTTTGGCGCTGGCGGCCAGCCTGGGGCAGTTGTTCCGCGGTGTGACTTTGTGCGAAGGGTTTACGGCCCGGGATTTATGGAAGCATTGCATCTGCGTCGGCGTGGGGGCAAGGGAGCTGGCCAGGCAGATGAAAC
Source organism: uncultured Phycisphaerales bacterium (assembly GCA_963841305.1). GTDB lineage: Bacteria > Planctomycetota > Phycisphaerae > Tepidisphaerales > Tepidisphaeraceae > CAWJBR01. Next base: position 248,633 of record CAWJBR010000004.1, read on the forward strand.
TGCCGACCGTTGAAGAGGCTTTTTTGGCGGGGATCATCCATGACCTGGGGCTGTTGATCTCGCTGCAAATGTGGCCTGAGAGGGTGCGTGCCGCCTGCGAGCGGGCGAAGGCGGGGGAAGATTTCTGCCTGATTGAACGGGAAGTGGTCGGCGTGGACCATATGCAAATGGGGGCGGCGGTGGCGGAACAGTGGCGGTTTCCGAAGGTCTGCCAGCAGGTGGCCGGCTTTCACCATCGTCCCAAGCTCGCAACGGCCGACGCCAAGCTGATGGTCACGCTGGTTTACGTGGCCGACACCCTCTGTTGCCAGCAGGAGCGCGGGTTTAATCTGACGGCCCTTCGCCAGCGGGTGGAAGAGGCCGGGCTTGCGGAAGTCCGTATTGATCCGGTGTTGATCACGCGGATGGCGGAAAAGATGGATGACCTGGTCGCCGCGGCATCCTCGCTGCTGGAAGTGCGCGGGAGCAAGTAAGAGGGCGTGGGCAATGCGCCGGGAGGGGCCACGAATCGCAAGCCTGACCGGAGATTTTGGGGCGAAACAGACGGGTTTTACCGGCGTCTGAGTTACCCGCCGGAGGTTTGGCGAGGATGGCGTAAAAGATGCGTCTGGGGACAATGTGAAAACAAGTTGTAGTGGTTCGGGGACTCAGGTATAGTTCGATTGCATTTCACTGTTCCAGTATGATGCGATGGGGGAAAAAACAGGCGTGAGGAGTCGAATCATGAGCGATGCGCATTCGGCGGGATCATCGGAAGAACAAGCCGGCACGAAATCGGGACAGGATCCGATCGGCCTGGAAGACGTAACCGCATCCGCCGCGACAACGGAAGTGAAGTTCAAGGCCTTCGGCGTTGGAGCAACCCATCGGGAACGGCAATGGAAACGGCAGACCCGCAGCACGGGGTCCGGCGCGGTGCGAGTGCGCAGCTTCCACGGGAAACTCAGCGGGCAGGGGATGGAATACCTCGACAACGCCATCAACGAGTGGCTGGATCAGCATCCGGAGGTCGAGGTGAAGTTCGTAACCAGCACGGTGGGAACCTTTGAAGGAAAGGTTCGCGAACCGGCGCTGATCCTGAATCTCTGGTATTGAATCAGTTTGGCGCAAGTCTTTTGCGCAAGTCCTGGGAGCCGGCCTGGATTTTGGAGGGGAGCACGATCCAGAAGGTTGCCCCTTGGCCCGGCGTGCTGCGCACGCCGATGGATCCGCTCAGCAGTTGCACCAGTTCCCTGGAGATGGCGAGGCCCAGACCGGTGCCGCTGTGTTGCCGCGTGACCGATCCGTCGATCTGGCGGAATTTCTCGAAAATGATTTCCTGTTTGTCCGGCTCGATGCCCGGCCCGTGGTCGGTGACGGAGATGTGTACGTTTTCTTCGCCGTCGCGTTGGGCGAGCAGTTCGATTTGCGCCGGCGGGGGAGAATTTGATGGCGTTGGACAGGAAGTTGTAGAGAACCTGTTGCAGCTTGGCCGGGTCGGTGTGAACGATGGGCGTGTCCGGGGTGACGATCGCGGCGATAGTCAGATCTTTGGTTTCGCAGAGGGGTTTGAGGATGCTGATTAATCCCTCGAACAGGTCGTTGAGGGAGAGGGGTTCGGAACGCACTTCCATGCGGCCGGCCTCGATCTTGGCCAGGTCGAGCAGGTCGTTGATCAGATCGAGCAGGTTGCGTCCGCTGTTGAGGATGTTCTGGATGTAGCGGGTGATCTTGGGGTCTGTCCCGGAGACCAGGGAGTCTTTCAGCAGGTCGGCGAAGCCCAGGATGGAGTTCAGCGGCGTCCGCAATTCGTGGCTGACGTTGGCCAGAAATTCACTTTTAAGGCGGTTGGATTCGTACAGCGCCACGTTGCTTTCGGCAAGCTGGCCGAGCTTCATGTCCAGGCTCTTGTTGATGGCGCGGAGCTGGTCTTCGCCGGCCTTGAGGTTGGCCAGCATGACGTTGAAGGTTTCGGACAACTGTTGAAATTCGTCGCCGGTGTTGATGTCGGCGCGGATGTCCAGATCGCCTTCGCTGACTTTTTCGGCGGTTTCCTGGAGCACCCGGACGGGTTGCAGAATCAGCCGGGTGGTGATGAGGTAGAACGCGGCAATGGCAAGAGTCCCGGCCAGGAGTCCGGCAGTGAGGATGAACACGCGGTTCAGCAGCAACTGATTGGGTTCGATCTGGGAGGGAATATCGACACTGGCGATACCCAGCAGCCGGGCCGGCTGGGTTGTCGGCTGGGTTGTGGAAGCGGATTGAGCATAGGCGTTGTGGCAGGCGAGACAGGCATCTCGCGCGTAAAGGGCGGCGGAATAACGATATCCCCGGGTGTGCTTCCGGTCGTAATAGCGAAAGAAGGGTTCGCTGTCGGGCTGTCGTAAGAAATGGGCAAAGGATCGGCGTTCGAAGGAGGTTGCATAATCGGGAACGTTGCCGTTGACCAGGCCGACCAATCGGGACGGCAGATACAACTGATCGTCGGTCGTGGCTGGTGTGATCGGTTCGCTTTCAGGCGACGTTGTCGTTGGATGGGACAATGAGTTTGAATGGCGGTTGATATGGTCGAGGACGGCCGCGTGAACCAGGGCGGCGGCGGTGCGTGCGTTTAGCTGCTCGGTCAACTGCTCCATGCGCTGCCAGGGCACGAACAGGGCGGCGGCGATGATGAGCACCACGGCAGCGCCGAACAGCAACTGGCACTTGGCCGCGAGAGACAGGCGCAGATGGCGGAGGCGCTTAAACATGCAAGGGGGATTTTACACACTGAGGCCGCGAGGCATAGTATAGTGGCTCCCCAAAGTGTTTTGGTTCGGACGGGGAGGGGGTGTTGCATTGGATTTTATCGGATTTAGCCTTGTGTGGTTCTGGGGAAGTATGGTATGACTTTTAGACGTAGCATTGGCGTGAGTCCCGACACAGAACTGAGGAACAGTATGAGCAGTCCAGGGCGGGTGCTTGTCGTCGAAGACCACGAGAGCGAACGGCGCGCGGTCATTCAAATCCTTAAAGGGGAAGGCTTTACCATATTCGGAGCCGAAAACGCCGACAAAGCCCTTGGGTACATGGATGAAAACGTGGATGTCGTGTTGAGCGACCTGCACATGGGGGACGTCAGCGGCATCGACCTGTTGCAGTTGTGGAAAAAACAGCGTCCTGACACGCAGTTCATCCTTTTGACCGGGCAGGCGACGGTGAATACGGCCGTGGAAGCCATCAAGGCCGGGGCGTATGACTATGTGACCAAGCCGGTCAATCCAGATGAATTAATTCTGCTGATCAAGCGCGCCATCGAGGCGCAGCGGAAGGACAAGGAGATCGATAATCTTCGGCGGCGGTTGGATCACCGTTTCGGCTTGGATCAGATTGTAGGCGAATCCAAGCAGATGAAGGACGTCTTCGCCAAGATTCAGCGGGCTGCGCCGGTGGACAGCACGGTTCTGATTCTCGGAGAAAGCGGCACGGGCAAGGAACTGGTCGCCCAGGCGTTGCACCACAACGGTCCTCGGAAAAAGGGACCGTTTGTGGCAGTGAATTGCGCGGCGGTTCCTGCGACTCTGGTTGAGAGCGAATTGTTCGGTCACGTGCGAGGCGCTTTCACCGGGGCGACGGATCGCCGGATGGGGCGGTTCGAGCAGGCGGACGGGGGGACGCTGTTTATCGACGAAATCGGCGATTTTGAGCTGGGCTTGCAGGCCAAGTTGTTGCGCGTGCTTGAGACGCTGACGGTGACCCCGGTGGGGGGGCATGAGGACCGGAAGGTGGACGTTCGGGTGTTGGCGGCGACCAGCCGGGATATCGGGAAGATGGTTGCCGAAGGCAAGTTCCGCGAGGACTTGTTCTATCGGCTGAACGTCGTCACCATCACGCTGCCGCCGTTGCGGGATCGGCCGGATGACATTGCGATCCTGGTTGAACACTTCATGAAAGAGATCACCGAGCAGAAGCACACCGGCCCCAGGCGGATCAGTCCGGAAGTGATGCGGCGGTTTCAGACGTATCGCTGGCCGGGCAACGTCCGGGAACTGCGCAACACGCTGGAGAGCATGATGGTTCTGGCCGAGGGGGAGGTTCTGACAGAAAACGATCTGCCCGAGCGGATCGCGGACAGCTTCGCCGACGTGGCCAGTCCCAAGGAAGTGCCGACCGGGGTGAAGATGGAAGAGTTGGAACGGTTGGCGATTACCAAGGCATTGGAGCAGTGCCGGGGGAATCGGACGCACGCCGCGGATCGGCTGGGCATTTCAGTACGCACTTTGCAACGCAAGTTGCGCCAGTACGAACGGGAAGGCCAGGCCAAGCCGTTCCTGAATGACGCCCTGACACAGACGTGACAAGCCGTCGCGTGCAGGGACAGAATGACGTATTGTCGCACCTCGCCGAGCTGATCGGATTCGGGGCCGTTTGGCGGCAAGAAGCCCAAAGGCCTGAAAAACCCCCTATTTCCCGTATGTGCCCTATCTCACCTGAAAAGGGGATATTTATCGGTATGGTGTTTGCTGAATTCCTGTTGTGACCGTGTCACCATTCAATCTCTCGGGTCTCAATAGGAGTAGTTATGTCTATCAGCATGGAACGCTTTGCCTCAGAGGGACATTTTGCCACTTATGATCCATTTATGCATTCACCGCAACGGGTGACAGTTTTTCAGTTGCAGTGCAGGTGCTGCGGATATGAGCCGGAGGACGTGGTAGTTCCGCCCAAGCTTTGTCCCAAGTGCCACGGGGAGTCGTGGGAGCGTTTCGCCAGGCCGGGCAGCATTCTGGAGAACGCCAACCGGTACTAGGTGGGAAGTTCTAACAGTAAATCGGAGCGACGGGTAAAACAAACCCGTCGCTCCTTTCGTTTTTACGGGCAAGTGATTGGTCGCAAAGGAGCGCATCAGAGGGTATAAACGGTAGGTATGAAGGTAGACGCGGCGTTCTTGCCCGGCGAGTTGACCGATACGCAGATCAACGGCAGGGCGATTGTCGTTTTGGACGTGTTGAGGGCGACGACGACCATGACGGCGGCGCTGGCGGCGGGGGTCAAGGAAATCCGGATATTTGATGACGTGGATCAAGCGTTGACGGCCGCCCGTGCGCATACGGGGCCGCGGGTGTTGTGTGGCGAGCGGGGTTGCCTGCCGCCGGAGGGGTTTGATTTGGGTAACAGTCCGGGCGCGTTTTCGGCGGAGAAATACGCCGGATGCACGGTTTTCATGTGTACGACCAATGGCACGCGGGCCATCGTGGCCGCTCGCCGCGCCAGACGGGTGTGGGTCGGGGCGATCGTCAATGCCGGGGCGGTGGCCAGGCGATTGGCTGAAGAGGGGCTGGACGTGACGTTGCTGTGTGCCGGGACTCAAGGCCAAATCGCGTTGGAGGATGTTCTAGGCGTCGGCGCAATCGCGGAAGAATTAGCCGGGATTGGAAACATTGAATTTAACTCTGATGCAATCCAAGTGGCACAACGTCTCTTCCGGGCTTGTCGGTCTGATTTGCGAGGGGCGATGGCCGAGGGGATCGGCGGTCGAAACGTGCTGGCGGTGAATTTATCGGCGGATATAGATTATGCCGCCCGCCTGAATTCGTTGGATGTCGTCGGGATCGTTCAAGACGATCCGCTGGCGATAATAAAGTGGCAAGGGCGAGGGGTGCCGTAACAAGGACGGAGTATCACTATTATGATCGAAGTTTTTTTTATCGCCGTGATGCTGGTGTTGATGGGAGTCGTGGTTTGCGTCGGGGCGGTGATGGGGCTGTTGGCGATGGTGAAGATCGGTGCGGTGCGGCAGGAGGTGGCGCGGCTGCGGGATGAAGTGCGGAAACTGCGGCCGGAGGAGAGGGTGGTGGTCGAACCGGCAAAGGCCCCGGTGGTGGTTGCGCCTGTGCCGGCGGCACCGGTTGCGCCGCCGGTATGGCGGCCGGAGCCTGTGGTGGCAGCGAAGACGGGGAGGGAAACTGCGGAGGGATTGGAAGCAAAAATCGGGCGGCAGTGGATTGCGTGGGTGGGGGCGGTGGTGGTGTTCCTCGGTGCGGTGTTCTTCCTGAAGTTGGCGTTTGAAAACGACTGGATCGGGCCGACGGGGCAGGTGGCTATCTGCGCGCTGGCGGCGGTGGCGATGGTGGGGGTGGGGAGCCATTTCATCGCCAGACGATGGCGGATGTTGGGACAGAGTGTGATCGGTCTGGGGTTGGCGATTTTGTACGCCACATTTTACTCGGCTTTCGCTGTGTATGCCCCGCCGGTGATGTCGCAGAGGACGGCGTTCGGGCTGATGGTGGCGGTGACGATTGGGGGGATGACGCTGGCGGTGGTGCATGATGCGATATCGATGGCATTTCTGGCGGTGCTGGGGGGAATCCTGACGCCGGTGCTAGTTTCGACGGGGCAGGATTCGCGCGACACGCTGTTTACTTATCTGCTGCTGCTGGATTTGGGCGTGCTGGCGGTGGCGTTTTTCCGCGGGTGGCGGCTGCTGGACACGCTGGCGATGGTGGGGACGTTCTTCATGTATGGGGGGTGGTACGCAAAGTTCTATCGGCCTGAGGTGATGGGGCCGTCGCTGGCGTGGCTGGGGGTGTTTTACGTCATGTTCCTGGTGTTGCCGTTTGCCTATCACTTCGTGCGAAAGCAGGAGGTAACGGTGGAACGGTTTATCATGGCGCTGGGCAACGCCTTTTTTGCGTTGGCGTATGCGTGGATGACGTTGCGGCAGAACCATCTTTTTGCAATGGGGTTTGTGTCGCTGGGGATGGCGGGGGCGTATGTGACGTTGGGGGCGATGGTCCGCCGGCGGCTGCCGGGCGATGCGAAGGCGCTGTTTGGTCTGATTGCGATGGCGGTCATGTTCCTCACGCTGGCGGCGCCAATGCAACTTCAGGCGCACGGGATCTTATTGGCGTGGGCAGCCGAGGCGCCGGTGCTGGTGTATCTGGGATATCGCTTCGGGTATCGACCGGTGCGGGTGCTTGGGGCGGCGGTGCTGGTAGTGGCGGTGGGGCGGCTGTTTTTCTCGCATGTGCATTGGCCGCTGCATCAAGGGTTGTTTGTGCCATTTTGGAACAGGCAGTTTTTGAGCGCGACGGCGGTACCGCTGGCGATGGGTGTCTATGCGCTGGTGCATGGGTTTCATTCCCGGCAGGGCACGCTGCTGGATCGGGGATTGCAGGTGGCGGCGGGTGTGGGGGCGGGTTTGCTGGGGCTGGTGATTGTGCATGCGGAAGTTGGGGGATGGTTGAGGAATGAGATGAGTGCGTATGCGGCCATGGCCGCGGTGACGGCGCTGTGGGTCTTGGGGGCGGGGATCTATCTGTGGGCGGGATCAAAGGCGCGTGAGGCAATGTTGTGGGTGTGGGGGGGCGGGACGCTGGCGTTGCTGGTGGCGGTGAATTTGTGCATGCTGAGCTACGCCGAAGAGACGTCAGACAGACTGGCGCTCTTTGCCAATGCGCGGTTTGGCGCGGGGCTTTTGCTGGCGGCGGTAGTGTTTGGGTATGCGTGGGTGGTGATGCGAAGCCGGCTTTCACGTGAAAACGCAAAGATGCTGGGCGTGGCGTATCTGGCGTGTGGGATCGTGGGATTGCTGGCGCTGTTGAGTACCGAGGTTTATACCTATTGCATGGCGGCCATTGCCGAACTGATGCGGGCACGGCGGGCCGGGCAGATGTCGATCACACTGGTGTGGAGCGTGTATGCGGCCGTGCTGCTGCTGGTGGGATTCTGGCGGCTCTCGCGGGCGCTGCGTCTGACGGGGCTGGCGCTGTTTGGAATCGCGGCGATCAAACTGGTGCTGATGGACCTGACCTATCTGAAAGACGTGTACCGGATCGTGGCATTCCTGGTGTTGGGGCTGCTGATGCTGACGGCGTCTTACGTGTACCATCGGCTGGAAAAACGCCTGGCTGGTGGAGCCAATGGCGGCGGGAATCGAGAGATGGCAACAGGAGGGACGCGATGAACAGGCGAAACTGGACATGTGGGGCGGGGATCGTAGCCATGTGGCTGGCGGGAGCGGTATGGGCGGGAGAACTGTCGCAATGGCGGCAGGTGGCGGAAATCGCGGTGCCGGCAAAGCCGACGAAAGGTTTGGTGGAGGTGGCGCTGACGCCGGAGACGCTGGCCACGGCGCGGGCGGACTTGGGCGATTTGCGGATGGTCGGGCCGGTAGGGGAGACGACGCCCTATGTGACGCGCGTGGATCGCAATGAGCCGGGGCAGTTGGCATCGTATAAGCCTCTGCGGAAGTACAACGCCGTGTTTATTCCGTACAAACAGAGCAGCGTAGTGGTGGACTTTGGCAACAAGGCGGTGCGGACGCGCGTGGACGTGGACACGCCGGGCGCCAATTTCCGCCGGCGGGCGATGGTCGAGGCCAGCGCCGACGGCGATCACTGGCAAGTGCTGGTTCCCACGGCCTGGCTGTTTCAGATTGCTTACGATGCGGGGGTCTACAGCAAAAGCGAGATCACATTGCCTGAGAATGATTTTCGCTATCTGCGGATCACGGTGTTCAATGCGCCGGACGATCCGGAGCAGGTGCCGATTCATAGTGTGATGGCATGGCGGATCAAGGCGGCAAAGCCAAAGCTGGCGGCCGCGCCGGCGAGGGGGATGACGATAACCGAGAACGGAAAGCTCAAGGCCACGGAGATCGAGGCGGATCTGGGATATGAGAATCTGTCGCTGGCGGAGGTGGGGCTGTCGCTGGGGAGCGGTTATTTCGTGCGGCGGGTGGAGATCATGGGACGAAACGCGCGGACACGGACGATTGTCGAGCCGGTGGAGAATGGTCAGCCGCGAAAGCGTGAGGTGGAAGAGCCTTGGAACCGCTTGGGCGGGGGGATGGTGTATCGGTTGCCGGGCGAGGAGGGCCAGGAGGCGCAGACGGGGTTGAAATTGTCGGTGGAAGGCCAGTGCCGGTATGTGCTGATTCGGATTTTCAATGGCGACAACGCGCCGTTGATTTTCGGAGGGCTGGAGGCGTGGCGGTTTCAGGCATATGTGGCGTTTCAGGCAGCGCAGGCGGGCGTGTATCGGCTGTACATGGGCAATCCTGAGGCGACCAGGCCGCAATACGATCTGGAGCATTACGCGGCAAGACTGCGAGGGGAAGGGTTAACCGAGGCGACACTCGGGGTCGTGAGGGAAAATCCCGCGTATGCGATTGTCACACGCGCCGTTCCATGGAGCGACCGCTACGCATGGCTGCTGTGGACGTTGCTGCTGGCGGCAACTGCGGCCGTGGGCGGGCTGGTATGGCGGCAGGCACGGCAGGCGAGTGCCGTGGGACAAGCAGGCGGCGGGGAACTGAAAGAATGATCCGCTGCGCAAAAAGGGAGGGGCGGCCTTTCGACCGCCCCTCGGCCATGCTTCCCGTGTCTCCGTCCGCGGACGGAAACCCGAGTGATCAACAGTTCGCTTACGATCCTGCTCCGGATTGGTACGTAGAAATCCTTTGGCAGGATCGCTTTCTTTTACGCGCGATAAAAGGCAACAATTGGGAGTCCGGGAATGAGAGGGAATGCCTATGATTGACTGCAAACAGCGAGGGCGCAGAATGGCGAGGTGATGATATGACGCAGGCCGTGAATATGCCGGACCCGTCAAAGGCAAATCTTTTTGACTATGTCGTTGTCTTCTCAGACCCCCGGCCGCCCAAGGAGGCAGAGTTCAGTGCCGCCAATGACGGGCACGCTATCGAGCTGACCAAGAAGGAATACCCGAATCAGAAGTGGACGCTGTATCGAAAAGCACCGGAACAGCAGGTGCGGATTCATTCCAACTGATCTTCGACGTGTGGAGACGGGGGTTTGCTGGGAGACGCATCGGCTTGTGAGGCGGCCTGCCGGCGGCCGTGTCGCTTGACGGCCAGATTGATAGCCAGTTCGATGGCGCTGCGCATGGAGCCGGGGTTGGCGCGGTTGTGGCCGACGATATCGAATGCGGTGCCGTGGTCCGGGCTGGTGCGGATGATGGGCAGGCCCAGCGTGACGTTGACCGCCTTGTCGAAGGCCAGCAGCTTGACGGGAATGAGTCCTTGATCGTGATACATGGCGACGACCGCATCGAAGTGGCCGTCGCGTGCCTGCATGAAGATCGTGTCGCCGGGATAGGGGCCGCTGACGTCGATGCCTTGGTCGCGCGCCATCAGAATGGCCGGCTTGATGATGCGTTCTTCTTCGTCTCCGAACTGGCCGTTTTCCGAAGCATGGGGGTTGAGTCCGCAGACGGCGATGCGAGGCTTGGGGATATCGAACCATTCCACCATGGCCTGATTCAGCAGTTCGATGGGCTGAAAGACGGCGCCGATGTTGAGCTTGTTCCAAAGCGCCATCAATGACACATGAACCGTAGCGAGGACGACCTTGAGGGGGCCACCGGCAAACATCATGGCGAATCGTCGGGAGCCGGTGCGTTCGGCGAACAGTTCGGTGTGGCCGGGGTAATGGAACCCGGCTAATTTCCAGCTTTCCTTGGCGATGGGAGCGGTGACAACGGCATCGACGATCTTGCTCTTGGCCGCCTCGATGGCGTCGAGACAGAAGCGCATGGAGGCTTCGCCGCCCATTTTGCTGGGGGAGCGGATGGCCGAGCCGAGCATGGAATATTGGTCGTAATCCACCACGACCACGTCATGGGGATAGCTGCGCAGCCGGCCGTTGTATTGGTCCCGCCACCAGAAAACATCGAATTCGGCCAAGTCGGCGGCGTAATGCAGGAGCTCGTTCATCCCGTAGATGACGTACCGCGCCCGCTGCCGCAGGACCGGATCGGCCAGGGCCTTGACGACGACTTCCGGCCCGATGCCGGCCGGGTCGCCCATGGTGATCGCAATGGTGGGTCGGTAATCGCTCATAGTCATAGTTTAGGCAGCCAAGCGGCACTCTCAATGTATCCGAACGCGTTTACCAAGGTAGATTAGAAATCAGCTTGGTTTACTCTCGTGACGGGCATTCTCGGAATTGGCTCTCACTTGGAGACAGGAACACCACGATGCGATTAGGCTCGGCCCTTTTTCAGGCTATTTCCCGTTCCAGAAACTTTTCACCGTTTTCACGAAGGTCATCCAAAGAGGGAAACACCTTGTCGGCGGCGGAAAGCAGGCGAGATTGGTCCTTTCGACCAAGCGAGTCAAGCCCATCAAGCACAACCGCGCCGTAGAACTTGAGATTCTCTGTTTGAAACTTCAGGCATGAGATGATGGCAAGGCGAGCCGTGGCAGGGCTGTTCACACCAAACATAAAAATGGGACGTTCACGGTTATTGAAGCAGTAATCAACTTCGTATTCTTCCTGTTGAGGCAGTGGGAAGTAGGAATGTCGCGGATGGAATCGCTGTAATTGGCTCTCTACGATTTCTTCCAGTGTTTCAAAAAAAAGACTGTGGATTACCTCCCGTCGGTACATTCGCATATTCGACACTTTGGAAATTGTCTGGGCGAACTGGAGGATGGCGGGGTATAGCTCTTCGGGAGAGGCATCAATGTAGAGGTTTCCGTTGATCTCCCCTAGACCGTTTTCACTCAGAATCTTCTGGAAAATTCGCTCCTTGTTCGGCGTGTCCACATCGTACTCGTAACTCAATCGCATCAGCGTCATGCCGTGGTCGCACACCCGCACCTTAGCGGGAACCCCTGGGGATTCCTGAAGGAAAATATCCACCATATCCCCGTCTTCGTGGTATAAAGGGGCGTAAAGTTGAACAATCCCGGGTCTTTTCTCCTTCATTTCCACCCGGTCATTGAACTGTTGCTTGATTGTTTCAAGGTAGTTCATGATTTGATTATACATCATCAAAAAGTGTTTTTTTCAATTCATTTGGAAAATGCTGGTCCGCGTTTTTTATGTTGCATTCCTTAACAAACCATCGCAACGCATCCCGATAAGAAGCATAGGCATGGGTTCGCTCAGCACCCTTCTCGGCCTTCAAACCAGCCTCAATATTATCGGCTTTTGCTGTGTGAATGTGAAAGCCAAAGTGCTGCCGTTTTTCGTTAGGGTTGTCAGAAAATCCTTCGTGTGGACCGTTGCAACGAATCAAACAGATGTTACCGCTGCCGTCTTCGGGACAATAGCTCAGTCCGATGGAGAAGTTTTCGGGGAAGTCCTCACAGATACGCATGAAAGCTTCAAATTTGATTTTGCCATCTTCCGAGGTCAGCCGCATATTGTTTCGGCGACTGCCCCGCTCTTCAACCATTTGCTTGCGAGGTGGTTCAATGACTACCTTGGGACATTTTAGCAAATGGTCGATTTCTTGTTGCGTATATTCGCTCATACCGCTACACCTGCTACAGCCACATATATGGTGTTAAAATTATTCGTCATTATGCTTCGATTTTCTTGACACTTCTCGGCGTCGTATTTCAGTCGTGCTCAAGTTCCCCGGGCTTCAAGCCAGGCGACAATATGTTTGCTGACGATGTCGGTTTCGAGGTTGAAGGGCCAGCCGAGGGGGCGGGAGCCGAGGGTGGTCAGCTTGAGCGTGGTCGGGATGAGCGCCACTTCAAAGGTTGTGCCTGCCATGGCGGCAACGGTGAGGCTTACGCCGTCGATCGTGACCGAACCTTTGGCGACGATGTATTTGGCCAGTTCAGGAGGGGGCTCGATGACCAGACGGACTTCGTCGGGGTTGTTGATGACTTTGATCAGGCGGGAGGTGCCGTCAACGTGGCCTTGTACGAAATGGCCGTCGAGGCGGTCGCCGACTTTGAGGGCGCGTTCGACGTTGACGCTGTCGCCGGCCTTAAGCAGGCCGAGGTTGGTCTTCTGGAGTGTTTCCTTAATGACGTCGAAGCCGATGCATCCCTGGCCGATTTCGGCGATGGTCAGGCAGCAGCCGTTCACGGCGACACTTTCGCCGTGCTTGATGTCGGTCCAGTCGCCGGCCAGGGTGAGCCGGCGGAACATCTCGGTGTCGGTGACGGAAAGAACGCGAACGTGTTTTTCTACGATTCCGGTAAACATGGGGACTAGATTACATAACCGGATGAAAAAACGGTAGGGGAGAGACGCGGCGAAACGGAGGGGGCTGGTGCGATGGCCTGATGGGCCGGTTGGCGGGTGGAGCGGAGTTGGCGTGGGGCGGGTTCCTTCCTATCATTGATATCGAAGGAGCAATCGCATGAACGAATACGGGACGCAAGCGGACGTCGGGCTGATCGGTCTGGCGGTGATGGGGGAAAATCTGGCTTTGAATATCGCGGACCACGGGTTTCGGATCGCCGTCTATAACCGCACGACGAAGGTGATGCGGGATTTCGTGGCCGGGCATCCCGATACGCCGGGCGGGGTGGTAGGGTGCGAGACGCTTGCGGACCTGGTGGCGGTTTTGAAAAAGCCGCGGAAGATCATCGTTCTGGTCAAAGCCGGGCCGGCGGTTGATGCGATTGTTCAGCAACTGCTGGCGGCGGGGATCGAGCCGGAGGATATTGTCGTGGATTGCGGCAACAGTCTCTGGACCGATACAATCCGGCGGGAGAAGGAGTACGCCGGCCGGTGCCGATTTTTCGGTTCGGGCGTATCGGGCGGGGAACTGGGGGCGAGGTTCGGGCCGTCGCTGATGCCGGGGGGGAACTTTGATTCGTGGAAACATCTGGAGCCGATCTGGAAGGCCATCGCGGCCAAGGTCGATCCGGTAACGGGAAGGCCAATCGAAACTGCCTGCCCGGGGCATCCGGTTGTCGGCGGCGAGCCTTGCACGGCGTACATCGGACCCAATGGCGCGGGGCATTACGTGAAGATGATTCACAACGGGATCGAATACATCGACATGCAGCTTATCTGCGAGGCGTATTTCATCTTGAAGCAGTTGCTGGGCGACAGACCGGATGCACTGTCTCGAATCTTTGCCGATTGGAATCAGGGGGATTTGGACTCGTATCTGATTCAGATCACGGCCGACATTCTTCGGCAGCGTGATCCGGTTCATCCCGATCGCTTTCTGGTGGATGTCATCCTCGACACGGCCGGGCAGAAGGGAACGGGGAAATGGACCAGTGTGAATGCGTTGGACATGGGGGTGCCGGCCAGTTCGATGGCCGAGGCGGTGTTTGCACGGTTTCTCAGTGCGTTGAAGGAAGAGCGGGTTGAGGCCTCACGCATCCTCACCGGCCCGACGCCCAAGTACGCCGGGGACCGGGGGGAGCTGGTCAGCGCCGTGCGGGACGCACTATATTGCTCCAAGATCTGTGCCTATGCCCAGGGCTTCCAACTGATGCGGGAGGCCGAGCAAGAATATGGATGGAAGCTGGATTTTGCGACCATTGCGGCTATCTGGCGGGGAGGGTGCATCATCCGGGCCCGTTTCTTGCAAAAGATTACCGATGCATACCGGAACAACTCGCAGTTGGTTAACCTGCTGCTGGACCCATACTTTAATGACCAGATCAGGCATGGGCAGGATAACTGGCGGAAGGTGGTTGTGATGGCGGCGCAAAACGGGATCGCGGCTCCGGCGTTTATGTCGGCCTTGGCATATTACGACGGATACCGTGCGGCACGCCTGCCGGCCAATCTGCTTCAGGCCCAGCGGGATTACTTCGGGGCCCATACCTATGAGCGGGTGGATCAGCCGAGAGGGAAGTTCTTTCACCTTGATTGGCCCGATTCGGCACGTCCGCAAATCGAGGCCGGGGGCGGCGGCGGGCACTGAGCCCCAGGGGGGGAGGGATTTTTTTTTCCAAAGGCCAAAATATGGGGTATTATGAGCGAACGAACACATGTCTCACTGATTGGGTAGATGGCGGTTAAGCGAAGGCAGCCATAATCCGATAGTGCAACGGGATGGTCTTATGTCATCCCACGCATTTCGTATGGTTTCGATATGCGTCAGAGAGGGTGATGCTGCGTGGCTTTTGAGCCTCTGACGCGTGGATTGAGGGGATGGGAGTTAAGTATGTTGCAGAGGGCTAGCAACACGGTTTTGTCGGGCTCGGACTTGATCACCATAGAGAGCCCGGAAATCAACGCCTATTTCATTGCCAAGCGGGCCACGGATATCGTGTTGGGGTTCGTGGCGTTGGTTCTCGCGCTGCCGATTCTGGTGGCGAGTGCGGTGATAATCAAGTTGTCGAGCAAGGGGCCGATTCTGTACGTGCAAATCAGGTCCGGCAAGGACGGCAAGCCGTTTCGGATGTGGAAATTGCGGACGATGAGAACGGACGCGGAGAAGCACACCGGCGCGGTATGGGCCGTGGATGACGATCCGCGGGTGGTGAAAGGATGCCGCTGGATGCGGGGTAGCCATGTGGATGAATTGCCGCAGCTTTTCAACGTCATTGTCGGACAGATGTCGCTGGTGGGGCCTCGGCCGGAACGGCCGGAGATACTGGCGGGGTTGGCGCAAATTCATCCTGGGACGTATCGGCGGCTGAACGCGTTGCCGGGCATTACCGGCTTGGCGCAGATCAAGTGGGGCTATGATACGACGCCGGAGCGGTTCCGCCGGAAGCTTGACAGTGATCTGGAGTACATCCGGGATCGCAACTGGTGGATGGATGTGCGCATCATTTTGAGCACTCTCCCACGGTTTATATTGGGATAGCCATGCGAGCAAGCAGACACTTATCGGGAATGGGCGGGGTCGTGAGCGTAGTGACGGTGCTGGCCGTGGTTTTCACGGCCGCACACGTTTACGCCGAGGTGGAAGACACGCTGAAATACTGGACTCGGCCTCCGGTTCAGAAGGAAGCGCAGGGCAATCCGAAGGAGTCGCCGCAGGCCGATCCGCAGGCGACGTCCCGGCCGATGGACCTTTGCGATCCCGATCGCAAGCCTGATCAGACAATCCCCGAGCGGATCATGGTGCAGTTCGACAAGGACGTTGTGGACGGGAAAAGGCCGACGTATGCGTCGTTGACCCAGGACTGCATTTACCGTTTGCGGGAGCAGCCAAGGTTCAACGCCGATTTCGTCCGTCTGGATATCGACCTGGACAAGCTATCGAACAGTCAGATGGGGATTCTTCGGGAATGGGCGGTCGGCGGATACAACCGGGTCATGCTGATGGGGCAGGAGATCGGCCGGTATGCCGAGTTATTCGGCGGACGGGCGGCGCTGTTCCGGTCGGACAATGACTCCACGGCCAGGGCGCTGGAGATGATTCATCCGCATCCGGTGACCACGGACTGTGCATTGGTGACGGTTCCGTTTGACTGGCGTGAGTATGAATTATCGCGGAGCTATGTGTGGGAGGGCATGACTGCGGGATGGACGCCACGGACGACGGTGTTTGCCTATTACCGGGACGCCAAGAATATGCGGCCTCGGGGGCCGGCAAAGTATGGCGACCGGAAGCAGCATGAAGTGGACCGGAAACAGGACCGGGTTTACGAGCAGGTTGCGGCTTACGGATATTTTATGGCCGGCAAGACGCAGGTATTTTTCCGGCCTTTTTACCTGGCAACGGGGGGCGATGGTTGCAGGCTGGAACTTAACTGGGCCCACTGGATTCTGGGTCGGCCGGTGCCGGCGATCATGCATACCGATGTGATTGACAGGCCGGATGACCGGATACCGGCTACGAAGCCGACTACAAAACCTGCCTCTAGGGGATAGAACGGTTGCGTGTCGTGAGATGAGAAGAGATTGAGCGCCGAGGGCGGAGAAGTCAGAACGATGAATGATGACGCTTGTGGAGGGGAGGCTCCTGTTCAGCCCCGGTAGGGGCGACAGACTCTAGCCCACGGCGTGTCAGCCGTGGGAAAACCGGAACGCCAGATAAATAAGCCCCGTAGGGGCGTAAGAGCTTCTTACGCCCCTACGGGGCTTATTTTGTTTCGGTCATTCTTCCCCACGGCTGACGCCGTGGGCTAGAGCCTGTCGCCCCTGACGGGGCTGATTCGGTTGCGGTCATTTCTTCCCTACGGCTGACACGCCGTGTGCTAAAACCTGCCGCCCCTGACGGGGCTGAATAGAAGTCTATCCTCTACAAGCGTTATGCGGGGTAAAGGGGCGCCGCGAAGAGCAAGCCGCTCCGGGAAGAGGGGCGGGTTGTTATTTGGCGATGTAGCTGACGGGGGTGTCGCGGCTTAGCTCTTTGGGGGGTTGCTTGAGGTATTCGCGGGAATAGGTGTCGTCGCCGACGTAGGATTTCCCGTGGAAGAAGACGGTTCCTGGTTCTGGCTTAGCCAGGGGTCTGCCGATCGTGTCGTACGTCGTACCGCGGGTGCGAACCAGGTAAGTCTTTCCGGCAAGGCCGGCTGCGTAGTTTTCGGGCGGGCGCTGATTTTGCTGGCCGGGCTGGGTGAAATACTTGACGGCGCCGGTGTTGGCCGGGCCGGTCCAGTTCAGGTGCAGGTTGTAGAAGGAGGAAACATAGCTTCCGGAAGAGTTGTAGGCGCCCATGGGGTCGAAACTTGGTGATTCCGGGGAGGTGCTGAAGGCATAGGTTCCGTTGTTGGAACTAATGGAAATGACAGAGAAGCGGGCGAAGTTCTGATCCCCATAGGTTACGGCGATACGGTTGCGGGTGGGAGAGAAGAAAGACGACGGTTCGTAGCGGCCGTCCTTGATTCGGCCGGGCTCGAAAAGCTGGGAGGACGAGCCGTCGTGAATCAGATTCATCCGCCGCTCGTAACTTCCGGTGACGTAGGGTTGTTTCCACCGGGTTTCGGAAGCCTTTGGCTGGGAGGCGTTGCGGAGCACTTCGCTGGGGGTTTCGGCCATTGCGTTCAGTGAAAATGACAGGGGTAACGCCAAACCCGCGACAGCCGATATGGTGAACGTTGAAACCCGCATAGTCTGCCCTCTGGGTGATTATACCACCTATTTGAGAGCGTGTCGGGAAATGTCAAAAGGGCGGTTTTGAGAGAATATTTTACCATTTATTGCCAAGTTTTTGGCTATTGGTAAAAGCCGTGATATTATGAATTGATGGGGTTGGTGGCTCGAACAGGTCATTTCATGCTTAGAGGGTATTTGCGAACAAGTTCCTGGGTGGGAATCGCCGTCTTGTTTATGGCGGCGGTGTCGTTCGGAGCGGGGCAGCCGCTTTACGTGATGGTGACTGTTGACGTGGAGACCACCTCCAAGGCGGGATACGAGCAGAGCATCTGGGGGCGTTTGCCCGGTCGCAGCGACGAACATGGCATCGGGCGGATGATGGACGTCCTGGACAAGCACGGGGTTAAGGGGACGTTTTTCGCCAACGTGTACGAAGCTAAGGGGGAGGCCAATCTGTTCATGCGGGACGTCTGCCGGGAGATCCATCGCCGCGGGCATGATGTGGAATTGCATACGCATCCGTCGCCGGTCTTTGGAATTTGGGAGATGCGGCAGGCGGATTTGCCGACACAGACTCGGATCATGGAATACGGAGCCGGCCTGATTCATGAATGGATCGGGGAGACGCCGGTGGCGCATCGGGCCGGGGCATATGGCGCGAACAAGGATACGCTGCTTGCTTCGAGTCGGGCGGGGATTCCGCTGGATTTCTCGTTCAACATGGGTTGGCCGGGGTGTGAGCTGGCCAGGAGCGGCATAACGCACAACGCGCCGGTTGTGAGCGGCGGCGTGCTGGTGGTCCCGGTGACTTGTTACGTTCAGGCGAGTGCGGGCCAGTGGCGGTCGTTGCGGTTTCTGGACATAGAGGCCAGTTCGCAGGCGGAGTTTCACAAAGTGATAGGTGAGCTTCGCGATCAGGGGGCGAGAGTGGCGGTGGTCATGGCGCACAGTTTCAGCCTGAGCCGCAGGGGCGTTGTGAACACCTATGCCGAGGAAAACCTGGAACGGTTGGTGAGCGGTTTGGTGAATGATCCCGGAGTGAAGGTCGTTACGGCCCGGCAACTTTATACGATCTGGCGGGCGGACCCCAAGTCGCTGGTCGGAGCGGATCGGGTGCCGTATACGGGATGGTGGATGACTTACTATCGGGCCTGGGACCAATTGGGCCAGGGCTGGGTCAATACGACGGTTGCGCTGGGGCCTCCGTCGGTGATGGGATTGCTGTTGGTGGTGGGAGTGTGGCAACGCCGGCGCGGCAAAGGTGCCGATAATCGGCCGGCGGCGGTGTAATCCATATCGCAGGTTTGCGAGAAAAGTGTTCAATAAAGTTTGCGGGACAAAACTTAGTGACATTTTGTGACGATAGTGACTGTGGTGGAATGAATGAGCGGCCCGGCGTGGGCTGAAAGCGGTTTGGGGCGCAGTTGCCATGAAAAGACAGAATATTTTCACCTTGATGGGCCTGGCGATATGCCTGGTGGCGCTGTGTGGCTGCTACAACGCGGAGTCGATCAAGGCGTTCATCAACAAGCCTCGCGCGCGGTGGCGGCCACGGAATACCGCGTTTATCCACCGGACGTGATCTATATCACATCCCTGCACGTGGCGGAGATCAACAACAACATGCAGCGGGTGCGTCCGGACGGGAAGATCAATCTTCCGCTATTGGGCGAGGTTGCGGTTGCGGGCAAGACGCCGAAGGAAATCGAGCAATTATTGACGGAAGCGGCCCACAAGTATTACGACAAGGTTGCGGCGACGGTGGAGGTTCGGTCTTACGAATCCCAGCGTTTTTACGTATTCGGGCAGGTCGTATTCCCGGGGCCGTTGCCCTGGACGGGGCGGGATACCCTGCTGGACGCTTTAGCCAAAACGCAACCGAACTTTCTGTCGTGGCCGGAACGTATTATTGTCACGCGTGGCGATGATCCGAAGACCGGGGGATTTACGACCGATTTCGTGGAAGAAGAAGACGACGGGTACAGAAAGAGCGGGATTGCCGCGGAGCGAAAGGATCGACCGCGGAAACAGATGGTCATCAACCTGGCGGCGATGGTGGAAGAGGGAGACATGTCCAAGAACATTCTCCTTCAGCCCAACGACGTCATATACGTGCAGGCCAATCCGTTTGCCAAGGTTGGTTTGTCGATCGAGCAGGTTCTTTTCCCGATGCGCGGCTTGAGCGAGACGACTCGGAGCTATCGCAACGTGGTGGACGACGTGCGGTGGATCGGCGACGGCCAGCCGCGTGATAACAGTGCGACGCTGAGGGTTCGGTAGGTTTTCCGGGACGGTTATGGCGGAACGAAAGAAGAAAAGCACGACGCGTGATCTGGCGACGATGGTATTTCGTCGGCAGGCCATGTTTATCGTGTGCGCCGGCGGTTTCGCGCTGCTGGCCCTGGTCGGGGTGCATTACCTTCCGGTGGAATACAGCACGGTCGCCAAGTTTGAGCGGCGTGTGGACGACGCTATGGCCAGCGAAGGCATGCTTCGAGGCGTCGGCGGCCGTGATGCGTTGGAAAACATTCAGATGACGTTGATTGAGGAACTGGGCAGTTCGGAGGCGATCGAGGACGTCGCCCGGAAACTGGGCCTGGTTGAAAAACAACCGACGACGGCCGCCGCGTCTTCCGCGGGAGCCGATCAGCCGAAGATGCAGCGGGGCATTGTTTCGCAGATTCGCAAGGGTCTGGACATCCGCTGGGACGTGCAGTCCCATACGGTGGACATGGTTTCGGTCAATTTCACGTTCGGGGACCGGGAACTGGCGTATCTGATTCCCAACGCCTTGATCGACCGTTACGTTCAGAACGCCAGCAGCAAGAACCGTCGCCGGCTGGAGGCCAGCCGGGACTTTCTGCGGGAACAGGTTCGCAACCACGATCAGGAATACCAGAAGATTTATGCCCAGCGGGTGGAGTTGGAAACGCAGTACGTCGGTCTGTTGGAAGGCGTGCAGCCGGACATCATCCGTCGTCAGCAGCAGTCCAAGGCGGACCTGGATGCGGTGCGCCGGTTGCGCGACATCGCCCGGACCAAGTATGCCAGCCTGTTGGCGATAAGGAAGCAGCAGACGGAACCGACGACCCAGCCGGTGCAGGTCATCAAGGGCCCCAATCCGGAATTGGAACGGTTGGGCAACGAACTGAGGCAGTACAAGGTGGAGTTGGACCTGGCGATGACGCTCCAGCATATGACCACGGAGCACCCGGCGATCCAGACGCTTTTGTCGCGTATCCGGATCATGGAAGAGCGCATCCGCAATACGCCGACGGAAATCGTGTTGCAGCGTATTTACGGATCGGGAAGCGGGGCCGACAACTATGCGGCCCAGGTGGCGGCGGCGCAGTCGGAAGCGGAGATTCTTTCCGGCGAATATGACCGCATTGAAAGTCAGATTGTCGGTTATGAGAAGATGATGACCACGTACGAGCCGGCCCGCCGGACGTATACGATGATTATGGGCAAGTTGCAGGACGCCCAGACGACGACAGAGAACTGGCGGGCGAGGTTGCGGGATGTGGAAATGGCGTTGAATGCGGAAATGGCCAATCGGCGTACGAGCGTTTCGTCGGTGGAGCCGGCGAAGCGGCCGGAGTCGCCGTCGTTCCCGCGTTTCCCGCAGGTGCTGGCCTTGGCGCTGGTGGGCGGTTTGCTCTTCGGCGGAACGATAGTGTTTGCGGTTCATTCCAACGACCGGTCGGTTTTGACGGTCGAAGACGCGACGGATCATTTCCAGGTTCCGGTGCATGGCGTGATCGGCGAGGTGCTGACCGAACCGGTTCGCGTCGCCAATGCGTTCAAGCGCCGGTTTGTGTTGCCGGCGGTGGGGCTGTTACTCCTGGTGGCGGTGGGCGTTGGAGTCATCAGCATCAATCTGCGGCTGAATGATCCGGATCGGTTTGAAAAGTGGAAGTCCGCGCCGGGCGAGTACACCAAGACGGTATTGCTGCGGCGGTTGCTGGGAAGTTGAGTTGTCGGGAAGTTAAGTCGATATGGAATGTGTAAGAGACTTCGAGACGGGAAACGCAATTGAGCAGGATTTGGGATTCAATTCGTAAGCTTGTAGGCGGCGGTCATGCCGACTCGGAACGGGCGTCGGAAATTTACGCCCTGGCCGACGAGGGATTTGCCGTCCGGCCGAATACGGCGAGCTTTGATTTTGATCTGCCCGAGGCGGCGGCGCCGATTGCCGCGCTGCCGCGGGACGGATATTTCCCGGACCTGGCGGTTGCGTATCACGATCCGGCCGGTCAGGTGGCCGAGGAGTACCGGGCGTTGCGGACCAACCTGCTGGCCTCGCACCCGGACGGGAACGTCAGTTGCATTGTCACGTCCGCGCGGAGCGGCGAAGGCAAGACCGTGACGTGCATGAACCTGGCGATGGTGATGGCGGAACGGGAAAACACGCAGACGGTTCTGGTGGACTGCAATCTGCGGGAGGCCCGGTTGTCATCGATGATGCGGATGTCTTCCGGGCCGGGCGTGGCCAATCTGCTGCGGGGTGAAGCGACGTTGCAGGAAGCCATCCAGCCGACGACGTATCCGTCGTTGTTCTGCATATCGGCCGGTGAGAATTATCGCAATTTCAGCCTTCTTCTGGCAACGCAGCCGTTGAGCGATCTGATCGCCGGGTTGCGAAAGCACTTCAACCATGTCATCATTGACACCCCGGCCATCAACGTTGCTACCGATGCGGCGGTTGTGGGTTCCGTGGTGCGTGAGGCTCTGCTGGTCGTCCGCATGTACAAGACGCCGCGGGAGTCTGTGGACAGGGCGATCCGTCAACTCCGCGCCAGCCACGTGGGTGTATCGGGCCTTGTGTTGACCGACCGACGATTCTTCATTCCCGACGCGCTGTACCGTTGGCTATAGAAGACGAGCCCCGGCGATGGCTATGCTCACGGCAACCCTTCATGTCCGGCCTTACCGGCAAACCGATTCTTCTGCCTGGGACCAATACGTCAACGAACATCCGTCGGCCACGCTGTTTCATCGCCTGGCCTGGAGCCGGGCCGTGGAATCGGCTTATCATCACCGGCCGGTGCATCTGACGGTTTGGGAAGATGAGCGGCTGGCGGGGATTTTGCCGCTGTTTCTGGTGAAAAGCATTTTCGTCGGGAAGGTGCTGGTTTCCGTGCCCTACGGCACGTACGGGGGGATTCTCGCCGATTCGGACGAAGCGGCGAAATGCCTGATGGACGCCGCGGGGGAGTTATCACGACAATTCGGGGCGCGGTACGTGGAGTTTCGGCACCGGGAACCCAGCGGTCTGGAACTGCCGTGCGTGGATCGATACGACACATTCCGCAAACGGCTGCCCGATCGGGTGGAAGACGTTCTGGACGGACTGCCTCGCAAGGCCCGGGCGGCGGCGCACAACGGCATGAAGGTTCTGTCCGTGGATTTTAATGACGGGTATCTGGACACGATTTACGATTTATATGCTGTGACCCTGAGGCGATTGGGATCGCCCAATTACCGCCGCCGGTTTTTTCGGGAACTGCAAGCGGAGTTCGGCAAGGATTGCGTATGCCTGGTGGTGCGGGCTGGTGAAAAACCCGTGGCGGGGGTGGTCAGCTTCGTCTTCCGGGATGAACTGGTGGCCTACTTTTCCGGTAGTATCGAGCAGGGAATGGCCAGCAACGCCAATAACGTGATGTACCTGAAACTGATGGAACATGCCGTCGAGCGCGGGTTGAAGGTGTTTGATTTCAATCGCACCAGGCGGGACAACCACGGGCCGTATGCTTTTAAGCGTAACCAGGGGTTTGAGCCCGTGCCGCTGCACTATCAGTTCCTTCTAACCGGGGCGGCGGAACTGCCGAACCTTTCGCCGGGCAACCGGAAGTTTGCGATAGCCGGACAGGTCTGGAAACGGCTGCCTTTGTCGGTGACGCGATTGGCGGGGGAAAGCATCACGCGATGGATCCCTTAACTCCTGGCAGGTGCGCGGATGAGAATGCTGGTCATAACGCCTCGCGTGCCTTACCCGCCTGACAAGGGAGAGCGGATTCGCCTTTTCCACGAAATCAGAATTTTGTCGGAGCATTTCCGCATCACCTTGGCTGCGCTGCGCATGACCAGACGGAGGCGAAGGCGGCGGAGTCCCTGGGACAATGGTGTGAAAAGCTGCTGATCGCGCCGGCGGAGGGATGCGGCATGGTTCGGGGAGTGTGGGCGCTATTGCGGGGGCGGAGCGTGACGGAAGGGATTTATTACCGGAAAAACCTGGAAACGATGATCGCGGCCGAATCGGTGCGCGAGCCTTTTGACGTGGTTCTGGGGTATTCCTCGGCCGTCGTGCCCTATCTGGCGGCGGCGGGTTCGGGGGGAAAGGTTGTCGATCTGGTCGATACGGACAGCGCCAAATGGGGGGCGTATGCGGAAATGTCGCGATGGCCGATGAAGTGGGTGTATCGCAGGGAAAGTCGTGCCGTTGCGAGGCTGGAGCGGGAGGCGATTGAGACGTGCGGCGCGGTGGCGGTGGTGAGTGAAGCGGAAGTGGCGGCGTTGCCGTCCGATAAATCGGACCATGAGGCATCTGTGCCACGGGCGTCGGTGGTGGTGGCGGGGAATGGGAACGATACGGACTTCTTTTCGTCGCAAGGGGTTAGACCGGCGGAAATGGGAAACGCAAGTCTGGCCTTTATTGGGACGATGAACTACATGCCCAACGTGCAGGGCGTTTGTTGGTTTGCGAAGCACGTCTGGCCGGCAATCAAGCGGAAAGTGCCGGAGGCGACGTTCGTGATTATCGGGCGTGATCCGAGCCGGGCGGTTCGGAAGCTGGCGCGGATGGATGGCGTGCGCGTGACGGGGAGCGTGGAAGACGTGAGGCCGTACCTGGCGGGCGCTACGGTGGTTGTGTGTCCGCTGTTGATGGCCCGGGGAGTGCAGAACAAGGTTCTGGAGGCGATGGCCATGGGGAAGGCCATTGTTGTTTCGCCGTGCTCGTTGCAAGGGGTGGAGGCGACGCCGGGAAAACATCTGGTGGCGGCAAAGAGTGCGGAAGAGTGGCAGGAAAAGATTTTGGAATTGCTGGCGAGCGCCGGCCTCCGCAATGAGCTGGGCGAGGCGGCGGCCAGGTATGTGCGTGAGACGGCCAGTTGGCGGGAGCGTTTAGCTCCGCTGGTGACGGTTTGCCGGGAACTGGGCCGGAAGACGAACCGATATGCCGAGGTGTGATGATCGAAGGTAAGACCATTGTCTGTTTCGCCAGCGGGTATCAATCACCGCCGACTAGCAAGCATCATGTGATGCACGAACTGGCCGAGCGGAACGTCGTGCTTTGGGTGAACTATCATGCGTCGCGTGCTCCGTCGGTGAGCGCATCGGACTTGATGCGGATATTCCGCAAGCTCAAGCAGGTGGCGGGTGGAATGTACAGTCCGAGGCGGAACGTGCATGTGCTGACGCCGATGGCGATTCCGTTGCCGTCGCATGCGTGGGCGAGACGGCTGAACCGGTGGATATTGAAGTGGCAAATCCAGCGGGCGATCAAGAAGGTGGGCGGCGGGCCGGTCCAGGTATGGAGCTTTGCGCCGGACGTGGCGTATCTGCTGGAGGCGTTTGGGCCTGAGAAGGTGGTGTATTACTGCGTTGATGAGTATTCCGAGTTTACGGGGTATGACAAGCAGCAGGTATTGAAGGACGAGGCGGAATTGGCCGGCCGGGCCGATCTGGTTGTGACGACTTCGACGCCGCTGTTGCAGGCCAAGGCGTCGCTGAATCGCAACACCATCCTGGTTCCGCATGGGGTGAATTACGAGCATTTTTCCAAGGCGCTGTCGGATTCGCTGACCGAGCCGGAGGATTTGAGGCGGATTCCCCATCCGCGGCTGGGCTTCTTCGGATTGATCCGGGATTGGGTGGACGTGGGACTGCTGGCGGCGGTGGCCAGGGAAAAACCCGAGTGGCAGTTTGTTTTGCTGGGGGATGCGACGGTGGATTTGTCGCCGTACCGCGCGATTGCGAACATGCACTTTCTGGGCCGAAAACCTTACGCGGAATTGCCGGCTTACTGCAAGGGATTTGATCTGGGGTTGATTCCGTTCGTCACCAATGATCTGACGCATGCGGTGAATCCGATCAAGCTGAGGGAGTATCTGGCCGCGGGGTTGCCGGTGATCTCCACGCCCATGCCCGAAGTTCAGCAGATGGATGATCTGGTGGCGGTAGTGGAGGGTCCGCGGGCGTTGATCGAGGCGGCCGAGCGGCTGCTCAAGTCCGACCCGGCGGATCGTTTCAAGCGGTCGCAGGCGGTGAGCGGCATGACTTGGCCGGCCAGGGTGGGGGAGATTTGCGATCATCTTTGCCGGAAGGAGGGGGCCAATGCGATGGGTTGAGAATGTGATGTTTCGCATGAGCCGGCGGCAATTGCAGCGGGCGCGCAATCATAAACCGACGGAGATTGCCCGGACGTTGGATGCGGATGCCTATCGGCAATGGCGGGACGGGGATCTGGTGCGGCAGTTGAAAGGGAATTTTGACGTCGGGGCGGTGGCGGGGAAGGATGTTTTGGACTTTGGTTGCGGCGGGGGATCGCTGGCGTTTTATCTGGCGGAGATCGGCGCACGAAGCGTTTTCGGGGTGGATTTGTCGGCGGAGTGCATCGAACGGGCCAGGGAGCATGCCGACAGCGACAGGGTTCGGTTTGAGTTATCGGGGGATCCGGAGAGAATTCCGTGCGGGGATGAATCTTGCGATCTGATCTGCTGCTTTGACGTGATGGAACACGTGATGTGTCCGGGGGCGGTGATGCGGGAGTGGCGTCGCGTGCTTCGGCCGGGGGGACAGGTGTGGATCTGGTGGTCGCCGTGGCGGCATCCGTACGGGCATCACATGAACAGCCTGGTGCCGTTGCCGTGGGTGCATATCCTTTTTGACGACCGGACGATTTCTCGCGTGGCGTCGCGCGTGTATGACGACCCGAGCTACATTCCCCGGTTGTGGGACATCGATGAGAAGACGGGGAAGAAGAAGGTGAACCGGTGGAAAGAGGAGCCGGACTTCAGCGGGTGGTTGAACAAGTTGACGCTGCGGCAGTTTAAGATGCATTGCGGGGAGGCTGGGTTGTCTTGCCGCATCCGGCCAGAGGGTTTTGGCGGAACCGGGGCGAGGCGGCTTGTGGGATCGCTGGCCGGGCTGCCGATGGTGGGCGAGTTTTTGACTGCCTTCTATGCCGTTGTTTTGACAAAGGAGACGCGGCATGAGTAAGGCCCGCATTTACGCCCGCAATTTGCTGGCGAACTGGATCGGCCATGGCGCGAACCTGGCCGTGATGTTCTTTCTGTCTCCGTACATTGTTCACACCCTGGGAAAGACGGAGTACGGGATTTGGAACCTGTTGGTATCGCTGACGGGATCGATGGGTCTGTTTGATCTGGGGATTCGGGCCAGCACCGAGCGGCACATCATCCTTCATACCGGGCGGGGACAGTTTAACCTGGTGAATGATACGATTCGCGCGAGCCTGGGATTTTTCTCGGCGATGGGCGTGGGATTGCTGGTGCTTGGGTTTGGGCTGGGGTGGGCGTTTCCCAGCATGTTTCGAGACGTTCCATCGAATCATCGGGAGGTGGTGCAAATTCTTTTGCCGCTGCTGGCGGGCAACATCTGGCTGATGGCGGTGTCCGCGATTTTTGGCGGGGTGCTGGTGGCGCACGATCGCTATGACCTGGTGCAGGCCATCAACCTGGGCATGTTGGCGGTTCGGACGGGGGGAACTGTCATGGCGCTGGGGCTGGGGTTTGGCTTGCCGGGGCTGGTGGTGGCGACCATTGGGGCGCAGTTGGTTTCGCTGGTGGGGAATTATGTGATGGCGAGAAAGACGTTCCCGCAAATGGCGATCTGGCCGTTCTGGGTTTCGCGGGGGCGGGTGAAGGAACTGATCGGCTACGGAGTTGCGGCGTTCATTTCGGCGGTGGCGTACCGGATCATTCATCAGACGGATTTGTTTGTCGTCGGGGCGTTGACCACGATTTCCCTGGTGGCGGTCTATGCGGTGGGGGCGATGCTGCCGGAATATCTGTGGGGATTTGTTCATCAGGTATCGCAGACATTTTTCCCGCCTATTCAGCGGGCGTACGTGCAGAACGACTTGCCGTACGTGCATCGGCTGTTTATCCGGCAGGCGAGAATGAGCCTGCTGATCGGGATTCCGTTGTACGTGGGGATTCTCACGTTCGGGGGTCGGTTTCTCCGGCTGTGGCTGGGGCAGTCGGGCTTAAGCACGGATGATCTTGCCCAGGCGAGCATCGTGATGGCGATTCTCTGCGGCTCGCGGCTGGTATTCCTCTCGGGCCAGGGGGCTGCGCCGTTGCTGTCGGCGATCGGGCACATCCGGCTCAATGCGGTGCTGGCGGTGATCGAGGCGGTGATTAACGTCGTCTTGTCGGTGGCGTTTGTCGCGTGCCTTCACTGGGGCGTGGGGGGAGTGGCGATGGGCACGCTGGTGGGGATGATTCTGTTCAAGGGAATTATTCATCCCTGGTACGCATGCCGTTTGTCGAAATTAAGCATACGGCTTTACGTTCGGCGGACGCTGGCGCCGGGCTTCGTGGCGGGCGGGATGTTTTATGCCTGGTGCTTCATGGCCAGGAGCTTGTCGCCGAACATGGGATGGGGCGGTTTGATGCTGGAAGTGGCGATGGCGGTTATTGTCTACGTACCGATAGGATTTCTCCTGCTCGTGGATGATATTGATCGGCGGCGTATCCTTCGGGTTGCGGGGCTGTTGCCCGCGGGGAGAGAGACTCGGGAGCAATGGGGTGAAACGTTGCCATGAAAACGATCAAGAACTGGCTCAAGGACGTGGTGATCCGGCTGCACCGGTGCGTGCGGGGGATTATCGACGATCCGTACCGGAAGCTGCGGGGGCATTACGGCGAGGGCGTGATCCTGAGCCGGGATTGTTCGTTTGTGGAGATCGAGGGGATTCGCATCGGCAATTGGGTGTATATCGGGCCGGGAGCGAGAATGAGCGGATCGGGGGGATTGTGGATCGGAAATAACGTTGCCATCGGGCCGGACGTGTCGATCATGACGTCCAACCATCGGACGGAAGGGGTGTCGTACATTCCTTACGGGCCGGAGTTGGATAAGCGGGAGGTGAGGATTGAAGATCATGTGTGGATCGGGGCCAACGTGGTGATCGTGCCGGGCGTGACGATCCGGCAGGGCGCGATCGTCGCGGCGGGGGCGGTGGTGACCAGGGACGTGGAATGCTGTGCCGTCGTGGGCGGTAATCCGGCGCAGGTCATCAAACGGCGGGATAAGGATGAATTTGATCGGCTGCTGGGTGAAGGACGGTTCTGGCTTCGGGAGATGGGCAAGGGGCACGGATCGTCGAGGGAATGATGGATCGGGACTATTCACAAGACTATTACCTGGCCCGAGCCCGGCATCCGATGTGGCGGATTGAGGCGGCGGCGGTGCGGGATATGGCGGGAGCGGCAGGGAAGGGGACGGTGCTGGATATCGGGTGCGGCTGCGGTTCGCTTCTGGCGGCGCTTGAGCCGCGAAAGGGGATTGGCATCGATCATGGGGCGCAGGCGGTTGAGTTGGCGGGGAGATTGAACGGGCAGTACGAGTTTCGGGTTGGCGATGCGTGTGACTTGCAGATGCCGGCGAGGTCACTGGATTGCATTGTCCACATGCATCTGATTGAGCATCTGACTGATCCGGCGGCGGCGGTGAAGGCCTGGCATGCGGCGCTGGCAGTGGGGGGAAGGGTGGTGCTGACCACGCCGAACGGCAGCTTCTCGCATCCGGAATGCTACGACGACCCGGACCACAAGCATATTTTCAAGGGGCCGGAACTGGCGGAGTTGTTTGCTTCGGCGGGGTTCAGGGTGTTGAGGGTGTTTACGCTGGGCAGTTGGGGCGTGCGGCACTGGCCGATGTTCTGGCGGTTGCAGCCGCTTTGCGCCAAGGTGCGTTGGCCGGGCGTTGCGGGGCTTCGGTGGAGGGGGCAGACGCTGTGTCTCTCGGCGGAGAAAAGGGGTGAGGCATGATTGTCGGGTTGGACGCCCGGACGATTTATCAGCCGAACCGGCGGGGGACGGGCAAGAACTTGATCGATCTGTACCGCCATCTGGCCGAGTTGCGGCCGGACTGGCGGTTTGTTTTGTTTCATCGCGGGCAGGGCAGGGACAACCCGTTTGATGGATTTGCCAACGTGCGGGACGTGGCGGTGGACATTCCGGGGGATCGGTGGAACCTCTGGCAGCAAATCCAGCTTCCGCTGGCGGCGCGCGGGGCGGGGGTGGATGTTCTGCATTGCCCGGCTAATTTTGCTCCGCGGTGGCCGACTGTTCCGGTCGTTCTCACCATTCATGATCTGATTGATTTGGACGAGCGGTTTCGGGGGGATGGATGGCAGGCGAAGGCAAGTCGGCTTGCCAGAGCGGCACGCAAGGCGGTTCGGGTCGTGACGCCCAGCGAATATACGAAGGGACAGATTGTGCGGACTCTGGGCGTTTGCCCGGAGAAGATCATTGTGAACCCTTGGGCGGCCGACGCGCGTTGCAGGCGGGTTGAGGATGAAAATGAGCTGAGCCGGGTTGCGCGGAAATACGGATTGGATTGCACGCGGCGGTATGTGTTCGGGTTTGGCGGGGCGGACCCGCGAAAAAACACGCAAGGAATTCTTCGGGCATGGGCGGCGCTGCCGGAATCGTTGAGAAAGAATCATCAATTGCTTCTGGTGGGGATTCAGGATCGGGTCATGCCGGCATTCGGGGCAATGGCGGGGCAGCTTGGGATCGAGGATGGTTGTGTGTTGAGGGGGTTTGCCGACGAGGGGGACATTCCGCCGCTGCTGAGCGGCGCGGCGGCGCTGTGCTATCCGTCGCTGAGCGAGGGGTTTGGGCTGCCAATATTGGATGCGTTCGTTTGCCGGACGCCGGTGCTGACCAGCAATTCGACCAGCCTCCCGGAAGTGGCGGGAGATGCGGCGGTGCTGGTTGATGCGCAGGATTCGCGGCAGATCAGCGAGGGGTTGCGGGAATTGCTGACGAATGACCGGCTTTGCGGAGAACTCGTCGGCAGAGGGAAACGGCGGGTAGAGGCTTTCACTTGGTCTGCGTGCGCCGGGCGGATACACTCGGTATTTGATGGGGCACTTCGGGAGGTTGGGTAAACATGGAATCCGAGTTGGCCTTCAATTGCAGGCATTATCTGGGCGACCGGCCGTGCAAGTTCAAGTGCGCATGCCGGTGCGAGCACTTCGAGCCGATGGGATGCCGGATTCTGATTATCAAGCTGGGCGCGCTGGGAGACGTCGTGCGGACGGCGTGTTTGTTGCCGACGCTGCGAAGACAGTATACACCGTCGCATGTCGCGTGGATCACGAAGCCGGCGGGAGTGCGGATGCTGGCCGGGCATCCATTGATCGACCAGTTGCTGGCGTTTGATGCCGAGGGGATTCTGGTGGCCGGTCAGCAGGAGTATGACCTGGTGCTTTCGCTGGACAAAGAGGCGGGTCCGGCGGCATTGTGCAATGCGGTTCGGTGCGCGGACAAGCGGGGGATGGGTTTGTCGCGGTGGGGGACGGTTCA
The DNA here is from genome assembly GCA_963841305.1 of uncultured Phycisphaerales bacterium. Lineage (GTDB taxonomy): Bacteria > Planctomycetota > Phycisphaerae > Tepidisphaerales > Tepidisphaeraceae > CAWJBR01. The sequence goes on from CAWJBR010000004.1 coordinate 279,888, forward strand.
GCCGATCAACAGGGAATGCGAGGATTATTTCCGGCTCGGGCTGGATGACGAATTGAAGTTTCACGGGAACGAGAAAAGCTACCCGGAGTTGATTCACCAGGCGGTGGGGTTGCCCTATTTGCGGGAGCCGTACCGGTTGTATTGCGATGAGACGTCGGCGCACAGGGCCAGGGTAATCCTGGCTCCGGTGCGGGAAGAGTTGCGCGGGCCGATCATCGGGTTGAACACCGGGAGCGGCAACGTGTTCGCCAACAAGGCTCCGCGGCCTTCGCATTGGGTGGAGATATGCAAGACGCTGGTGGCTCGGGGTTATTCGGTGGTGCTGCTGGGCGGGGCCGAGGAGGACGAACGCAATGCGTGGATTCGTCAGCGGGCGGGGGCGGGAGTGCATCTGATCGGACAGGATCACGGCGAGCAGTTGTTCGTGGCCGTCGTGAGTCAGTGCGACGCGATCGTCAGCGGCGATTCGCTGGCGATGCACGTGGCCGTGGCCCGCGGGGTGCCGGTGGTGGCGTTGTTCGGGCCGACGTGTCAGCAGGAGATCGATCTGTTTGACAACGGGATCAAGCTTCAGACGTCGCTTGCGTGCGGCCCGTGTTACCGGCGGCATTGCGACATAGAGCCCCACTGCATGGACGTGATCGAAACGGGCAGGATTGTCGCGGCGGTTGACGAATTGCTGAGGAAGCCACGATGAAATGGCTGTTCGTGACACATTGGTCTCCCTGGCCGCTGACCCACGGGTCGTGGATGCGGGTTTACTATTTGTCACGGGAGCTGGTGCGGATGGGGGAGGAGGTGTCGGTTCTTGGTTATCCGGTTCCCGCAGAAGGCGAAGCGGCGTATGCGAAGATCGGCGTGAAGCTGGTCCCGGGGTTGACGGGGACTCCGCCGGTACGTGGGAAGGCTCGGTGTCTGCTGGGGCAGCATGTTTATGACGAGAATCTGGCGAGGGCCGTTTCCCGGCTGGCGGGGGAGTATGACGTGGTGGTGCTGGTGCGGGAAAAGGCGATGCAGTATTCGAGAGAGGCTCGGGCGGCCGGGCGGGTTATCGTTGACGTGATCGACGACGTGGTCCTTACTTATTCCCGCCGTTGCGACGGTATGCCGGCCATGACGCGGGGATTGCGGAAGTGGTGGTTCAAGTTCCGCGAGAGACACTATGAGCGGAGCTTCTGCCGGGATGTGGATTGCGTTACGTTCGTCACGGCGGCGGATCAGGCGTGTTTTTGTGGGAGGAATCCGCAAGTTCCGTCAGCGGTGGCGACCATCGGTGTGGATACGGGGTATTTTCAGCCTCTGGATGGTCGCGAAGAAGCCGGCGATGGCGAGCCGCGGGTGGTGTTCCTGGGGAACATGGGTTCGACGGTAAATCAGGATGCGGCGACGTTTTTGATTAACGAGATTGCCCCCAGGGTGTGGTCGCGTTGCAAAGGGGCGAAATTTGTTATTGTCGGGGCCAATCCTCCGTATAATATCAGGCAGTTGCAGGGCCAGCGGGTTGACGTGACCGGAACGGTGGAAGACGTGAGGCCTTACGTCGGAGCCGCAACGGTCGTTTCCCTTCCGATGCGGATCGGGTCGGGGATCAAGAACAAGCTGCTGGAAGCGTGGGCCATGCGACGGGCGGTTGTGGCGACATCGCTGGCGTGTCAGGGCATTTGTGCGGAAGACGGGCGTAATTTGCTCATGGCCGATACGGCCGAATCCCATGCCGCGGCGATTGTCCGGTTGATTCAGGACAAACCCCTCCGCAACCGATTGGCCGAGGCCGGTCGGGAGACGGTGGAGAAGGCGTTTACCTGGCCGGGTTCGGCCAGGCGGATGATGGAGTTGTGTGATCCGGATGCGCGGGCAAAATCGGGATGGGTCGAATAACGGGATCGCTTTATGGGTTGGCGCGATATTCTCATGATTATTCTGGGCGTGGGCTGCGTGCCCATCGCGTTGTATAACGCCTTCTACGGGTTGCTGGCGTATTTCTGGCTGTCGTTCATGAGCCCCCAGTCGCTGGTGTGGGATGACCGCGTTCGCGAAGCGCGGTTTACGCTGGCGGTGGGTTCGGTGATGGCCTACCGGGCGGCATTGACGTTCGGGCCGCGGTTTCGGATTCGGTTGCCGAGTTTGATTTTCGTGGCGTTCTGGGGATGGATGGCCGTGTGTACGTGGAATTCCACGCACGTAGAACAATCGCTGGTGTTCTTGGAAAAGTTTTCCAAGATCGGTCTGGCGGCCATTCTCATGACCGGGCTGGTTCGCACCCGCGAGCAGCTTAAGTGGACGATCATTCTTCTGGCGGCATGTCCGGGGTTTTACGCGATCAAGCTGGGTTTGTTCCTGCTGGGGGGGGCGACGGCGACCCATCACGGCGGGCCGTTGGGGATGGACAATAACGACATCGCGATGTTCATTTCCATGGGCATTCCGATGCTGGCGTTCTCCGTCGTGGAGATGACGAACAAGTGGGCGCGGCGCATATTCATCGCCGCCGCCGTGCTGGCGGTGCCGGCGGTGATCGTGGGCGAATCTCGCGGGGGCATGCTGGCCATGGTCGCGGCCGGTCTGATGACGCTGGGTCGGAAAACCGCGTGGTGGAAGGCGGTGTTTCTGGGGGCGGTGGCGATTCCGCTCGCCATCGCGCTGGTTCCTCCTTCGACCATGGCCCGTTACAAAACGATTGAGTCGTACGAGAAAGACGGTTCGGCCGTGGCAAGACTGCGGGCATGGAACACCGCCACGCGCATGGTGCAGGCGAGCCCGCTGGTGGGCGTGGGCGTCAGCGCCGAGACGTTCATGCTGGAATACACCAAGTACATGGACAACAAGGACGATTATCCGCACGTGGCGCATAGCGTCTGGTTTACCACCTTGTCGGGCATGGGATATCCCGGACTGATTTTGTTTATCGCGATGATCGTGTCGGTGTTCGCGACGAACTTCCGAACCCGTTACCTGGCCAGCCGATACCTGGGAGAAGACGGGGAGTGGGCCCGGCAATATGCGTCAATGATCGATACGACGTTGATCGCGTACGCGATCGCAGGTTCGTTTCTCAGTCAGATGGGCTTCGAGTATGTTTACGCCATTCTGATGTTGAGCGTGCCGCTTTACGTGATCACGTCGGAGGAGGTTGATAAGGTAACGCTCGTCGAAGGAGAGGGAGAAGTGAAGTACGAAGCCTTTGCGGCTCAATGAGTCGATAGGAGAATGGCTGAATGGGTGCGCCGCTTCCCGGTATGTGTTCCCGGCCCCGGCAGGATGAGACGGTTGGCGACTTCTTTGACCGTCTGTCGATCAACACGGACGGGCTGCGCGCCAGCCGGGCCTTGCCGCACGTGGACGAGCAGTCGCTTCGCTGGTTGCGGGCGCAGATGGATCGGATGGCGCGTTACATGTACGCCCGGTTGCCTTCGGAGGGGCATTTGCTGGACGTGGGCTGCGGCGCGGGGGAATTTTATTCGCGTCTTCCCGGCCGGTACAAAGGCGATTACGTGGGCGTTGACATTGCCCGGGGCATGCTGGATTTGTTTGAACGGGAGAAGTCTGTTTGTGTTCCGCGCCAACTGTTTCACGGCGACCTGGGGCGTCTGCCTCTGCCTGTGGGGCATTTTACGTTTTCCACAATGGTGGGGGTGATGATCTATGTGCCGGAGGAAGACCACGGCCGGTTGATCAGCCGGGTCTATGAGTTGATGGCCGTGGGCGGGACGTTGATGGTGGATATTTTCAACAATCGTCTGACCGGCGAGGAATCCAACTTGGTACGGCTTGCGCGGAGCCTTGCGGATGCGGGGTTTGCCATTACGGGCATGACGGCGTTTGCGTCGCTGCCGACGATATGGCGGAGGCCCTGGAATATGTGGAGTTGCGCGGACGATTTGCTTCGCATGACGGGGATTTATAGTTGGCCGTGGTGGACTCGGCGGTTCGGGCACCGGGTTTTCTTCTGCGCCGGAAGACCGGCGGACGGTGCGCAGCATGACGGGCGAGGCTTCAAAGATTGTCGGCCGCTGGCGAGCGATACCCACGCCACAGGCCAAAGTCATTTCCGTGGGAGAGGGCGGGGCAAACCAACTGGGATTGATTCGCGCTTTCGGCAGGCGGGGCATTCCCGTACTGGCGATAGTGATCGGTGCGGCCCGGCCGATGGGTTCGCGGTACGCGTTTGAAGCCCGCGCGGGCAATGCAAAGGAACTGGGGGATGTCCTGGCCTCGGCGGCGATGAAGAGCCCTGGGGCCCGCAATCCGGTGGTCTTTGCCTCTTCGGATACGGCGCTGGCCTGGCTGACGCGCGAGGGAATTTACGGGATGACGGGATTGCGGTTTACGTTCCCGGCATGGACGACGCTGCGACGATTGGCGGATAAAGGGGCTGTCGGGACGGAGGCGGTGGATATTCCGCAGCCTCTGACGCTCTGTTTTTCGGCCGGGGATGATCTGGAATCGGTGGCGGGCAAGGCGATCTTTCCGGGATTGGTCAAACCGGCCGAATGCCAGGCGGCCGCGTTCAACGCGGTATTTCATGCGAAGAACGTTGTCGCCCAAGATGCGGAGCAGTTGCGGAACGTTTTGAAACGCTCGGCGGAGGGCAAGCTGTCTGTCGTCGTGCAGGAATTTATTCCCGGGGGAGAGTTCGCCGGGCTGATGGCGTTGTATGACACGTCGGGCAGGCGGGCCGCGTGGTGCAAGTTCAAGGTGATTCGCAAGCTTCCGGCATTAACCGGGTGTGCGACCAGCCAGATTTGCGGCGTGGAAGTGGACATTGATGCCGGCATATTGGACGGGGTGGCGGCGCGAGTCGGATACTGGGGGGTGGCCGAGGCGGAGTTCAAACGTGATTCGCGGGATGGCAAGTGGAAGTTGATGGAGATCAACACCCGGCCGGTGCTTCAGAACAGAGGCTTTGCGGCGGCCGGGGTGGATTTTGAGTATCTGTTGTATCAGTTGGTGTGCGGGACGGAACCGGAGCGGGAGGTCGCACCGACGAAGCCGGTTTTGTGGGTTGAACATCGCAATGATCTGGCGGCGGCGGTGCGGGAATATCATCTGGGTTTGATGGGATGGAGGTCTACGCTTGGAGGGGCGAAGGTGAGCAGTGTTTTCGCCGCCGACGATCCCTGGCCGATGATACGTCGGGGGGGTGACTGGCTGGGCACGCTCGGACGTCTTACCATAGACGCCTTTAAGCGTCCGAATGTCGAAGTGAAAACCATGCCGGTGAAAGATCAACATCAATGTGTGGTCAGGAACATTCTGGCAGGCAGTCCGTTGCCGTGGGTGATGCGTCAGGCGCAGCCGGACCCTGTGGTGGTGACGTATCACGGGGTTATCCCCCGCAGTGAATGGAGGGAATGGGAGACGGCCGATCTGGTGCCGGACGATCTATTCCGGGAGCATCTGGAGTTTTATCGGCGGAGTTACAACGTCGTGCCGCTGCGGGCGATTGCGGACTTTGCCGCAGGGCGGGGCAAGCTGCCGCCGTGTGCGCTGGCGATTACGTTTGATGACGGATACCGCAACGTTGTCGAGCATGCCGTGCCGATGCTGAAGGAGTTCGGTTTCCCGGCGACGATCTTCCTGACCAGCGGATTTGTCGAGGGACGGGTGGATTTGTGGTGGCTGGAGGTGAAGCGGTGTGTTCTGGCGGCACAGCGGAACTTTCGCAGCATTCGGGTGGAGGGGTTGGGAGATTTCTCGCCTCGCACGTCGCGGGATGCGCGAGAAAGTTATTCAAAAATTCTGGCGCACCTTCGGACGCTGCCGGCCACTGAACGGCGAACGGTGATTGACGCCTTGCAGGGCCAGTTCCCGGCCGCGCGGGATTTGCTGCGGGAGGTGTATGCGCCGATGACGTGGGAACAGGCGAGGGCGGCCGCGGCGCAGGGAATGGAGATGGGCGCCCATTGCGTGACCCATCCGATTCTTTCGCGTGAAACAGAGGATGACGCCCGGCGGGAGATCGTCGAATCGGTGGCGGCGGTGCGAAAAGAAGTGGGGCCGGAGCGGATTGCGTTCAGCTATCCCAACGGCCTGCGCACGGACTTTACGCGAAACATCGAGCGGATGGTCCGCGATGCCGGTTGCTACGCGGCGGCGGCCGAGTTTCCGGGGTATAACCGGGTGGGAACGCCGGTGTATCAGCTTCGGCGTTTTCCGGTCGGGGGGCATCATTCGCTGGCGGCATTAAAGCTGGATTTGTGTGGTTTCCGCGGGGCGGTCAAGGCGGTGACGGGATTGCCGGGCAAGCCCGAAGAACCTGTGCATGAGGGGATAGCCGAGGAGGAAGAGAAGTTTACGCCTCGCCGCGTTGCGCTGGTTGTGAACCGGATGATGTCGGGCGGCAAGGAACATGTGGTCATGCATCTGGCGATGGAACTGGCCAGGGCGGGACATGTGCCGATGGTCGTGTGCATGCGCGAGATGGGAGCATTAGGGCGGAAGATAGAGAAAGAGGGGATTCCGGTTTATGCGATGGAGTCGAGTCGGGGGTGGGATGTTCTGACGGTGTTCCGGCTGGCGAGATTGCTGCGGCGGTTCGGGCCGGACGTGATCAATGTGCATGACATCTCGAGCCAGCGGTACGTGGCGGCGGCCAACGTTTTGATGGGGCGGAGGCCGGTTGTGCTGACTTGTCATGGGCTACTGCTGTGGAAGCAGCGGCCTTCGCTGGTGGATCGGCTGGTGACGCGGAGTGCGGATGAGGTGACGGCTGTTTCCGAAGCGTGCGCCGGGCAGTATCGGCAGTACATGGGACTTGATCGGCCGGTGAAATCGATAGCCAACGGGGTTCCGATCCGCGAACCGGATCGCAAGCGGGGGCAGAATATCCGGGATGAGCTGGAGCTGAAGGCGGAGGATTTTCTCTTCGTCGCGGCGGGCAGTGTTCGGCCGGAGAAGGGGTATGAGGATCTGCTGGAGGCGTGTGAGATTCTTCGCCGGAAGCGAGGGGAGCGGAAGTTCGCGGTTGCGGTGTTTGGCGAGGTGATTGACCAGGGATATCGGGATCGGCTTGCGAGTCAGTCGGCACAGTTGAAGCTCGATAAAGTCGTACGTTTCATGGGGCATCGGGATGAGGTGCAGGCAATCTATGGGGCGGGCGACGGGTATGTGCTGCCGAGCCGGACTGAAGGGTTGCCGATGGCGATGCTGGAGGCGATGGCCGCGGGATTGCCGGTCGTAGCTAGTGCGGTGGGCGGCGTGCCGGCATTGCTGGGGAGTGATGCCGGGGTGCTGGCGAAATGCGCTGACCCGGCAAGCCTGGCCGATGCGATGGCATCGGTTCTGGAAGCGCCGTTGTTTGCCGATCTGCTGGCATCTCGCGGAAAGGAACTGGTTCACAGCCAATACAGTGCGGCCATTATGATGAAGGGATACCTGGGGATTTACGAGGATGTGATTCGGCGACGCGGAGGGAGATGTGAAGCAGGAGACGAGCCGGCGGGGGTCATCATGCTGGGGCCGAGGCCGCCGCTGGTGGGCGGCATGGCGAGCGTGGTGGAGAATCTTCGGTGCAGCGAATTGAGCCGACGCTGCCGGCTTACGATGATTAACAACGGCAAGACGACTTCCGCAGACCGGTCGCTGGCAAGCGGGGTGACGGCGCAGTTGCGGCTTGCGATGCGGTTGTTGTGGGAGATGGCAAAGGGCAATGGCCGGATCGTCCACATTCATACTTGCAGTGGATTTACCTTCTGGCGGGATTCGGCGCATATGTGCCTGGCCGGGTTGATGGGATGTCGGGTGGTCTGGCATATCCATGGCGGAGGATTTGCCGCGTTTGCCGAGAGGCAGAAGTCGCTGGGGCGGGCGTGGATTCGGCGGTCGCTGTCACGGGCGGCGGCGGTGATTGTTTTGGGGCGAGAATCTTTCGAGCAGCTTAAGCCGATCGCACCGCTGGCATCCTGGCATGTCGTGCCCAACGGGGTATCGCTGGCGGCGTCGTCGGCGTCGCTGGGTGACAACGTGTTTCTGTTCCTGGGAAATCTCGGCCCGCGTAAAGGCACTATTGATCTGGTCAATGCGGCATCGATTGCATGCAAAGATGGTTTTAACGCGAGAATCGACCTGGCGGGAGACGAGGTAGAACCCGGCCAGCGTGAGACGCTGCGGGGGCTGATATCCGAGGCCGGACTTTCAGGGCGGGTGCGACTCGTGGGGGTGCTGGCCGGCGAAGAGAAGGCCAGAGCGATGGCCTCGGCGTGTTGCCTGGTTCTGCCCAGTCATGTGGAATCGTTGCCTATGGCGGTGCTGGAGGCGATGGCGTGTGGATTGCCGGTGATCGTCACGCGGGTGGGAGTGCTTCCGACGCTCGTCAGGGATGGGGTAGATGGTTTTATCATTGATCCGGGCGACACCCAGGCGCTGGCGGATCGGATGCGTCGGATGGAGCGGGAACCGGAGATGCGGTTGCGCATGGGCGCGGCGGCAAGGCAGCGGGTGGAAGCCGAATACGGTTTGGAAAAGATGGCCCGGCGGATCATGGACGTCTATGCGGAGATAGGGAGGGCCGGCGCATGAATCCTTGGCTGGTCCGGCATGTCATCTTCCCGCTGCACGAGCGATTGTGCCGGCGAGCGAGTTTCAGCGTCTACCGCGATCTGTTGCGGACCCAATGGCTGTCGGAACAGGAACTGCGCGCGTTGCAGTTGCGGAAACTGCGGACGCTGGTCGGGACGGCCCTGCGACAGACGGAGTATTACTCGCAATTTGCGGGCGTGGATAAGGATTGGCTACCTGAAACGCTGGATGATTTGAAGAAACTGCCGCTGCTGGATCGGGGTTTGATTTCGCAGCATCGGGAGGAGTTGACCAATCGGCAGGTTGAAGGCGGGCCGGTGCGGTATCGGACGGGCGGGTCTTCGGGGCAGCCGCTGATTTTTTATTTTGACCGGCGGCGGATGGGATATGACGTCGGCCTGAGATGGCGCGCGCATGAGTGGTGGGGGATTCGACCGGGCGAGCGGGAGGCGTACGTATGGAACTCGCCGGTGGAGCTGGATCGGCAGGACAAGATCAAACACTTCCGCGATTGGCTGGTGAACGACCGGATTTTCCCGGCTTCGACGATTTCCCGGCACACGATAAGCGATTTCGTTCATCAGCTCCGCAACTTCAACCCGCGGTGTCTGTTTGGATATCCGAGCGTGATGGCGCTGATGTGCAGCTTGGCGGCGGAAGTTCATCTGCGGCTGGATGATCTGCCGGTGCGGGCGATCTTTTCGACGGCGGAGGTACTTTACGAGCATCAGAAGAAGTTGATTTCCGGGGCCTTTGGCGGCGTGCCTGTGGTGAACGGATACGGGAGCCGGGAGGCCGGGCTGATTGCCTGCGAATGCCCGGCGGGAGGGATGCACATTAACAGCGAAAATGTGATCGTGGAGACGCTTCGCGACGGTCGGCCGGTCGGGGAGGATGAAGACGGGGAGATCGTGGTCACTCAGCTTGATTGCCTGGCGATGCCGTTTATTCGGTATCGGACGGGCGACGTGGGGCAGCTTTCGGGTTTGAAATGTTCGTGCGGCCGGGGGTTGGAGTTGATGAAAGTGATTCAGGGGAGGAGTAATGATTTTCTTATTGCGCCGGACGGGCGGAGGATTCACAGTTCGGCGGTGCATGCGGCGCTGAGCGGGATTCCGGGGATCGTTCGCTTTCAATTGCTCCAGAGTGCGGATGGGCACGTCCGGATTCGGTTGGTGACGGATAAGCAGTTTGCGCAGGAAGGCCGGGACGTTTTGCTGAAGGCTGTTTTGCAACGGCTCGGGCCGGGGGGAAGCGCATCGGTCGAGATGTGCCAGGAGATTCTGCCGGGCGCGTCGGGGAAGCACCGCTATATCATCAGCGAGTTGTCGGCGTTGGAGTGACGGGCATGGAATACCAGGTCAAAACGGTCGGTTCGCGGGCGTCCCGGATGCCCGTGCATTTGCTGAGCTTTGACGTGGAGGAGTATTTCCATGTGGAGTCGGCCAGGGCCGAGGTGGACGCTGCGCAGTGGGATTCGTACGAAAGCCGCCTGATGCCGGCGGTGGATCGGATTCTGGAAATTCTGGGGACGTATCGGCAGACGGCGACGTTCTTTGTTCTGGGGTGGGTTGCTCGGCGGTATCCGCAGATCGTCCGGCGGATCGCCGAGTCGGGCCATGAAATCGCGTCGCACGGGATGAGTCATGGCATGATCGGGCGGTTGACGGCGGAGCAGTTCGCAAATGAACTGACGGAAAGTAAAAGACTGCTGGAGGACATTGCGGGCAAGCCGGTGGCGGGCTTCCGCGCCCTACGTTTTCGATCACACTGAAGACGGCCTGGTCGCTGGATGCGCTGGTGCGTGCGGGCTACCAATATGACTCGTCGGTGTTCCCGGTTCGGCATGACCGGTACGGCGTTGCGGGTGCGCCCAGGTGGATGCACTATGCGGTTGGGCCGGATGGGGGGCGGATATTGGAAATCCCGCCGCTGACCTGGCGTGCAATGGGCATGAACTTTCCGGTGGGCGGGGGAGGATACCTGCGATTGTTGCCGGCTTGGGTGGTGTCGGCCGCATTGCGGTCTGCGGGGCGGGCGGGGCAGTCGTCGATGATCTATCTGCATCCGTGGGAGATGGACCCGGATCAACCCGATTTGCCGATGAGCAGGCTTGGCAGGTGGAGACATCGGGTCCATCTGCGCAAAACGGAATCAAAGCTCCGGTACTTGCTGGAGCGGTTCGCGTTCAGGAGCGTGAAAGAGTTCCTGGCGGAAAGCCCGGTTACGGATTTGGCGAGCCATCAGTACTAACGGCGTTTAATGAATCTCCGTGGCGGGCTAGCAGCGTTGAGCTTCAGCAAAGCTGCCTGGCGAGGATATCCACGATACGCTCGGCGGCGTGTCCGTCCCAGAGGGGAGGGGTTTGGGAGGCGGGTTGGCTCTTGCTTATGACCCGATGATAGCCGGCGAGAATTTTGTCAGGATCGGTGCCAACAAGTTGGTTGGAGCCCATGTGGATGGTTATGGGGCGCTCGGTGTTTTCCCGGAGCGTCAGGCAGGGGACTTTGAGAATGGTGGTTTCTTCCTGGATGCCGCCGGAATCGGTCAGGACGATCCTGGCGGATGACATGAGCTTGAGAAATTCCAGATAGCCGACGGGTTCGATCAAACGCAAGTTAGGCATGTTTGCGATGCGGCGGCCCAGAGGGCTGTCCTGGAGGTTTTTTGCGGTTCGCGGGTGGATGGGGAATATGAGCGGCATATCGCGTTGGACGATTTCCAGTGCGTCGAAGATGCGGCCGAGCACGGCCGGGTTGTCCACGTTGGCGGGGCGGTGGAGCGTCAGCACGGCGTATTGATCGGGTTCCAAGCCAAGGTCTTGGAGGATGGTGGTGGTCTGGGCACGGGCTTTGTTTTTCAGCAGGGTGTCGATCATTACGTTGCCGACCATGAAAATTTGTTGGGCGGGGGTTCCGCTTTGCAGGAGGTTGTCCACGCCGCTTTGTTCGGTGCAGAACAGGAGATCGCTGATGGAATCGGTGGCGATGCGGTTGATTTCTTCGGGCATGGACCGATCGCCGCTGCGAAGGCCGGCTTCGACGTGGATCAGGGTTTTTCGCAATTTAACGGCTACCAGTCCGCAGGCGATGGTGCTGTCAACATCGCCGACGACAAGAACGGCGTCGGGACGGTGTTCGAGGATGACCTGTTCAAAGGCGGTCATGATGCGGGCCGTGCGTTCGATGGCCGATCCGGTGCCGATGCCCAGGTTGATTTGCGGTTCGGGGATGCCGAGTTGACGGAAGAACAAGTCGCTCATCCGCTGGTCGTAGTGCTGGCCCGTGTGGACGAGCAAGGGCTCGATGGCCGATACGCGGGCGTAGGCGGCCATGAGCGGGGCGATTTTCATGAAGTTCGGCCTGGCGCCGACGACGTTGATGATTTTCACGCGACCTCTTTAGATATTTGCGAATACGGTCTTCATACCTTCCACTCCCATTATCGGCAATTGGGGGCATCTTCCGAGCGCCGTTCAAAGAGTTGGGTGAAAATTCTATAAGCGTTTCTTGTTAATCCAGTTGCAATCGTTGACAAAGGTACCGGATAAACGCTAAAAATTGCCTATAATGTCGGCTTGCAGGTGCCGATTCGGCCTATTCTCGGACCAGGGCCAAACCGTTGGGCCGGTAGTCGGGAACGCCATCCTGCGCAGGGAACGGCATTGGGTAAGGAAACTCCAGATTTCATCGAATGCGTTTGTGGCGGGGCGGGATGCCCACGCGTATTGGTTGTTCTTAATAGGCTTGCCGTTCAGGTGTGGCAAAGACGCCGGAAGCGGACGGCCTTGGCGGAAGGATCGGGCATGAATAAGCAGTCGAATCGGTGTGCGCGGATAGTGGCCGGGCAGGGTCCATCGCAAGCAGCGAGGAAGAAGGCGAAGGCCGGGCATTTGCTGGCGGCGTGCTGCATTCTGGCGCTGGCCGGCACGAGCGGGTACGGCCAAGCTTTGCCCGCATCCGCGCCGGCTTCGTCGCAGGCGGTGGTGGCGGTTTCGGACGGGGCGCGGTTTCCGGTAGGCCGGATCGACGTCGCATACCGCGTGAACATGGCTTCACAGCCGTCGCTGGCTGAGGTGAGGGGAGTGTTCGTGCCTCTGGGGCGAACCGCCGACGGATACGTTGCGTGGCGGCCGGGATTGCCGATGGTGACCCGGCGAATCCAGGACATCGGCATTGCGGGCCCCGAATATTTTCACGCCAGCGCCCTGCGGCGGATCAACGAGAAGATTGTCGAGTTTTACAACAACCACGGGTTTATCGGGGTGTACGTCGCTCCCGACGTGCGGGATATCAATCAGGAGGGGAAGGATCTCCGTCCCCAGGGGCAGGTAAATCTCCGGCTGGTTATTACTCCGGCGCAAGTCAAAGGGGTGCGGACGATTGCCTCGGGGGAGCGGATCGACCCGGCCAAACGAATCCAGAACCCGGCGCACGCGATGGTTCGGGAGCAGTCGCCGGTGAAGCCGGGCGAGATGGTGAACAAGAACGTGGTGGACGATTACGTCTTGCAGCTTAACCGCCAGCCCGGTCGCCGGGTTGATGTTGCGATTGCCCGGGCGGATTCGGACGAACCGGCCGAGGTGATGCTTGATTATCTGGTGACGGAGAATCGGCCGTGGTACGTGTTCGGGCAGGTTTCCAACACGGGTACGAAGGAAACCAGCGAGTGGCGCGAGCACTTTGGCTTTGTCAACACGCAACTGACGAACCATGACGACGTTTTCAGCATCGACTACGTGACCGCGGGGTTTGATAGCTCGCATGCGGTCATGGCTTCGTACGAGGCGCCGCTGTTCGGGTTGCGGCGGTTGCGGGGGCGGGTGTATGGCACGTGGAGCAAGTTTACCGCATCGGACATCGGGCTGAACCTGGAAAACTTCAAGGGCGACGAAACGATGGGCGGGGCGGAAATCATCGCCAACGTGTATCAGCGGAAGGAACTTTTCGTGGACGTGTTTGCCGGCTCCACCTGGTCGCAGATCACCGGCAACGGCAGCGAAGGTGTGATCCTCGATGAGAACCAAGGCACGATCCATGTGGTTCAGCCCTACGTCGGGGTGCGTGCCGAACAGTTCAAGGATACCAGTTCGCTCTACGGCGATACGCGGATTTTGTACGGCGAGACGCAGGCGTCTCAGGAGAACATTGATCGCGTCGGGCGGGTTAACGCGAACCCGAACTGGTGGATTGCCCAGGGGAATGCGACGTACTCGTTTTATCTTGAACCGCTGCTGACTCCGGCGGAGTTTCAGGGTAGTGAAGGCACGCTGGCGCATGAGATCATGCTTTCGGCCCGCGGGCAATATGCGTTTGGGCGCAAGGTCATTGCCCAGGAAGAGCAGACGGTCGGCGGGTTTTACACGGTTCGGGGGTATCCCGAATCGCTCGTTGCCGCGGATAACGTGGTGATCGGCACGGTGGAATATCGCTACCACATTCCGCGGGGGCTTTCGGTTCATGAAGAGCCGAGCATGTTTTTCGGCCAGCCGTTCCGCTATGCCCCGGGGCGTCGCTACGGCCGGCCGGACTGGGATTTGATCTTTCGCACGTTCGTGGATGCGGCCAGCACCCACTCCAACGTGAAAAGCGAAGAGGATCAGAATCTTTTGAGTACCGGCGTTGGCGTGGAATTGCAGATCAAGCAGAACTTCAACATTCGCCTGGACTGGGGCGTTGCGCTGGAAGGGGTCAATGTTGACAGTTCCAGCAAGCCGGTGGACCGCGGCGACAGCCGGATTCACTTGTCGGCGACGTTCCTGTATTGAGCCGGCAATTTTTCTCGCTTCGTTTGACCGTACAAGCAACATAGGTGAGGAGCATCATGGGAAGCAGCACACGCAAGTCGGGCCGGCAGCGCAATCACCTTTTGGGCAGACGTCATGGCGCACTGACGTTGGCAACCTCCGTGGTCGTTGCAAGCCTGTATCCGGCGGCATGGGCGGCGGATGCGATCCAGGTCGATCGGGTTGTCGCCGGGTCGGCTCAGTTTCAGCAGAACGGCGTGAATACGGTTATCCATGCCGCCGACCGTACGATCATCAACTATCGCCGCTTTGACGTGCCCGGAGGCAGCGGCGTCACGTTCGTTCAGCCGACGTCTCAAAGCCGGGTGCTCAACCGCATCAACGGCCAGTCGCCTTCGGTCATCAACGGGCGTTTGACGGCCAACGGGATTGTGTATTTTGTGAACCCGGCGGGTGTGATCTTCGGGCCGAACGCTATTGTCAACGTCAACAAGCTTTATGCGGCGGCCGGGAATATTACCGATGCGAATTTTCTGAAGAACAACAACGTCTTTACCTTGACTGGTAACGTTCTGAATCAAGGCAATATCCAAGCCGGTTCGGTTTTTCTGGCGGGGCGGTCGGTTGCCAATGAAGGGTCGATCGTTGCCGAGCAGGGCGTGGTGGCCATGATCGCCGGCAGTGACGTGCTGATCGGTTCGGACACCGGCCGGTTCTTCGTGAAAATCGACAACGGCGCTACCGAAGCGGCCAAGGCGGTCGATTCGGCTTCGGAGGGCAAGTCGTCGCTGGGGGCCGGGGATCTGTATTCGCTGGCCATCCGCAATACGGGCAACGTCCGGGCCAGGCAGATTACACTGAATGCCGGGAAGACCGGCGCTGTCGAAGCCGGAGGAGTGCTGGACGCATCGGACAGATCGACCGGAACCCAGGGGGGCACGGTGGAAGTGCTCGGGGGGAATGTAAAGGTTACGGGCAAGATCGACGCTTCCGGCGATGCGGGCGGCGGGAAGGTTCTGGTCGGTGGAGATTACCAGGGCCAGGGCGATACCCCGACCGCGGGGCGCACTTACGTTGCGCCCGGCGCCCGGATCAATGCCGATGCCATCCGAGCGGGCGACGGCGGGAAGATTATCGTCTGGTCCGATCTGGCGACGGGTTTTTTCGGCGCACTGAGCGCTCGCGGCGGCGGCGAATCGGGCAATGGCGGTTTGATCGAGACGTCGTCCAAGGGAACGTTGAACGCATTCGGTTCAGTGGATGCGGGGGCGAACAACGGACAAAGCGGCAATTGGCTGCTCGATCCGGTTAATCTACAGATTACGGCCTCCCACTCGGATGCCGGACTGACCGGCGGGTCGTCGCCTTTTGACACGACCGGCGGGTCAAACCCTTCCTACCTGAGCATGACGACGTTGAAGGGAGCATTAACGGGCGGAGCAAACGTCATTATCCGAACGACCGGCGGGGCGGGGGCGGGCAACATCACTCTCGCGTCGGAACTGGACTACAACGGCAAGGGCAGCAATTCGCTGACCCTCCAGGCGGCGGGCGACATTAATATCAATGCCAAAGTCTGGGACAGCGTTGCCGGCGGAGGCGACAGCCTGAACTTGACGCTCACGGCCGGCTCGGCGGGGAACGTGGTTATTACCGCCCCGATTCAGACCAACGGAGGTAACTTTACCAGTTCGGGATACGGTTTTAACAACACGGGCGGTCCTGTCACGACGCAGGGCGGGCAGATCAATCTTAACTTCACAGACGTAGTCACAATCGGCGGCCTGCTCGATACGGCGGGCGGCAGTTCGCCGGGCAATGTGAGTGTGACCGGTTCGTTCGTGTACTTCAACGCGGCGCCCCTGTCCATCGACGTCGGGGCGGGCAATGTCACGCTCAAGCCCGCGGCCAGCGTTACTTCGATCGGCGTGGGCAATGCGTCGGGCGATTTTACGGTGACCGGTGACGACGTGGATCGCATCAACTGCACCGGCAACGGAACGATCACCATCGGCGACCGTGCGCTGGCCGTCGATATTCTTGCCGACGGCTTCGACGTCGGGACAAAGAATATCCACCTGACCACCGGCGGAAACATCAATAACATGGACCCCTTTGGCGTAACCAATTCCGTCATCACGAGCGGGCAGTTGACTCTCGATGCGGCGGGCATCATCGGAGACACCGGGTCGTTTCGGATCAACGCCACGAAACTGGCCATCATTACCGAAACCGCTTTTGATATCATCGATTCGGTCGTCCTGACAGATCTAAGCGTTACGACGGACGGCACGGTTGCGCTTCAGTCGCTGGTCGATCTCAACAACACCACAGGGTATGACGTGGCGGAGTCTGCCAGCACGCACCTGACGCGTATCAACGGGGTATTGTCCGATTCGGTGGACGGCCTGAATTTTACTTATCGAAACACGGCCGGGGGGATTACGGTCAAGGCGGTCGGCGGGGGTTTGGGATCGACAATCGACGTAGGGCCGGGCAGCGTCACCCTGGTGGGCAATGGCGTTGTGACGGTTGAAAACGGGGCCTCGATCCGCACGGACAGCAAGCCGCTTTCCATCACCGGGACTGATTTTGTTCTCGGCGTGACGGGAAGCATTGATACCGGTTCAGGCGATGTGTTGCTCATGCCCGCGGCGGGGGGCGGGAGCATCGGCGTCGGCAACGCAGCCGGCAGTTTTACCGTGAGCGGTTCGGAGATCAACCAGATTGCTTCCACCGGAACGATCAGCATCGGCAACCGTGATCTGGCCAACAACATCGTCGTGGACGGTCTGACTGTAACGGGCAACAAAAGCATCCGCCTGGCCACGGCCGGGACGATCAACGATGTCGGTCCCGGGATTGCGGTTTCGCTGCAGCCGAGCAATCTGTTGACCCTTGATGCCGGCGGAGCGATCGGCACCCATCCCACCAATCCGTTCAACGTGAATGTGACACAATTAGAGATCGTGCCCGGCAACGGTTTTGATGTCGTTAACGCCGGTATTCTGACGTCCCTGAGTTTCAAGTCCGACGGAAACGGCGGAAATAAATATCTAAGCTCGACCGGAGTCGTTTGCGATATTTCGGAATCGGGTGGGAATGCGGATATCAACAAACTGGTGACCAGTGGACTCGATTTTACTTACGAGAATACCGGCGGGAATATTTGCGTCGGCAAGACCAACCCGGTTGACGTCGGCGCGGGCGTCCTTCGGTTGGTTGCCAACGGCGCGGTGAGCCAGGTTAATTCCATCACGGCCGGTTCGCTGGGAGTACGGGCGAACGGGGACGTGACGTTGAATCAGGCCAACCACGTCGGGACGCTGGCGGTGGCCAACAGTCAGGCCGGGGCGAAAGTGGAGTTTAAGAGTGTTGATCCGCTGGTGATCGGCACGGTTACCGCCGCCGGTACGTTTAGCCAGGTGGATGGGATTACGACAACGCCGGACGCGACTGCGCCGTATCACAACGACGTGCTGTTGGACTGCGGCGGACTGACGCTGAATCAGCCGGTCAATGCTCCCGACGGGGTGGTGCGAATCCTGTCCAGCGGGCCGGTTAACGCCGCTTCGGTGAACGCCGGGATCACGGCTTCGGCCCTGGGCGTGCGTAGCGGAGGGGACGTTACGTTGTCACTGGCGGCCAATGACGTAGGCATACTGGCGGTGGATGCCAGTGGCACGGCCGGCAGCAAAACGGACTTTCAGAACTATCATGCGCTGACCATTGGATCGGTGACGGCCAAGGACGCATTCCTAGCTGCCAGCGGAATTACGACGGCCGATTCGGCATCGCCTTACACCAACACGGTTACGGTGCAGACGGTGGACGGTGCGCTGGCGGTGAGCAATGCCGTCAATGCCGGACATGCGGACGTGCAGCTTGTGGCTGGCGAATTGTTTGAAGCGACAGTCGCCAATCTTTCGCTGGGTGCTGACGTAACAGGCGGCGCTGTGCAACTGACTTCGGCCGATGGGATATCCCGCTCGGCCGGCACGGTTGCGGCCAGCGGCTTGCTGACGCTGCGGGGCGTTAACGCCATCGGCGCTTCGGGAGCCGGCAGCATTGCCATCAATACGAACCAATTGGCCATTGTTCCCGGAACCAGTTTTAACATCACCAACGCTGGCACGCTTACGAGCCTGAACATCAAGACCAATGGCACGATCAGCCCACAGTCGCTGGTTTCGACCGGGTTGACCTATAACGTATCTGAAGCGGCGGGGAATACGACGATCAACAACGTTACCGCTTCGGCGTTGGATCTGACTTACGAGAACACGGCCGGCAGCATCACCGTTGCGACAACCGGCATCGCGACCGGCGCCGGTGCGGTCACGCTGCTGGCCCACAACGGTCTTACCCTCGACCAACCGGTGTCCGGTGGGATGATCCAACTGACTTCGTCAACCGGTGCGGTAACAATCAACAGTGTCGTCAGCACCGGTGCGGTGACGGGGGCGGACCTCAGCGGGTCGGATGAAACCGTAGCCTCGGGAGATATCACGGTTTCCGCCTGCACCTCGGTGCTGGGGACGGGCCAACTCCGAACGGGCAACGCCACGCTTACCGGGGCGGACGCCACCGGGACGGATGTGGTTCGCAGCGGGAGCATTAACATCACGGCGGGAACCGGTCTGGTCGGCGGGAACATCAATCTGACCAGGGGAAGCCAAGCCCTCGTGATCGGGTCGGCCAGCCGAACCGGTGCGATAGCGGATACGGCCGAAGTGGGTAATATCACGCTGACCAGTCCTGGCGCGATTACCGGCGGATCGCACAACCTCGACGTGGCGTTCGGAACCGCCAGCGGGGGAGCAACGAATACGCCTGGTGTGTTGTCGGCATCGACCAGCCAGAACGGAGGGCACATCGCCTTGTCCGGAACTACGCTGGTCCTTGGAACCATCTCGGCCAGCGGCACGGCGGCCAACATCGACGTAGACGCTTCGGTTGTGACGCTGACCGCAAACCTGAGCACGGACGGCGGCGGTATTACCTTGCACAACGGCACTTCGTCGGCGCCGGCGGCTGATGTGCGTCTGGCCACTTCGGTTACACTGGATACCGAAACCGGCAACGATGGTAATGCCGGCGCTGTCGATCTGGGTGATACAGTCATTTCCGCCAAGGCTGGCACTTTTGATCTGACGATCGACACTCGTACAGGCGGCGGCCTGCTTACGGGTGGGAACGTCTCGGTCGGATCCATGGGCAGCGCCGGTGGGTCAACCGTGCGCAATCTGACGATCCGCACCACTACCGGTACGATCTCGCTGGGGACGGGATCGGGTACGTCGTCAATCTCGACTTCGGGCACGCAAAGTTATTATGGGTCGGTCCTATTGGGGTCCGACCTTGCTTTGACGGGCACGACGCCGACGTTCGGTTCCACCGTGGCGGGCAGCGGCCACGACCTGACGTTGAGCTTCACGGGCGACACGGCGATTACCGGTTCCTTCACCGGGATCAGAAACCTGACCAGCAACAACGGCGGCAGCACGATCCTGAGCGGAACCATCACGACCAGCGGCACGCAGACGTACAGCGACGCGGTGTCGCTGGGGGCGGACGCGACGCTGACGGGCACGACGCCGACGTTCGGTTCCGCCGTGGCGGGCAACGGCCACGACCTGACGTTGAGCTTCACGGGCGACACGGCGATTACCGGTTCCTTCACGGGGATCAGAAACCTGACCAGCAACAACGGCGGCAGCACGATCCTGAGCGGAACCATCACGACCAGCGGCACGCAGACGTACAGCGACGCGGTGTCGCTGGGGACAGACACGACGCTGACGGGCACGACGGTCCGGTTTAACTCGACGGTCAACGGCAGCGGCGGGGACGGGGACAAGAGCCTGGCGGTCGCGGGCGACGCGGTCTTCAAGGGCGTGGTGGGCGGCGTGGCGGGAGGCAAGCTGCAGTTCCTGACCGTCAGCGGGACGACGAGTCTGGACGGCGGGGCGGTGTCCACCAGCAATGCGGTGGTGGGAACCGACGGCTACCAGACCTACGGCGGAGCCCTGACGCTGGGGGCGGACACGACGCTGACGGGCACCGGCGTAACGTTCTCCAGCACGATCAACGGCAATTACGGGTTGACGACCACCGGGAACGCAAGCTTTCATGGTCGGGTCGGAAGTACAACCCCTCTGACGTCATTGCACGTTACGGGCACCAGCAACGTCAATATTTCCGGCAGCACGAATGCCGCCCCTTCCGTGAAAACCAGCGGCAGCCAGGCCTATGACGGGGCAATGACCCTGAGCCAGAACACGGTGCTGACCAGCACCGGTTCGGGCAATATTGCCACCGGCTCGACAGTGGATTCGGATGCGGTTACCGCCCGGTCACTGACGGTCAATACCGGCGGAACGACGACCTTTGGCGGTGCGGTCGGCGGCGCCTATACGCTGCTAAGTCTGACAACCGACTTCCAAAGCGGCGTCGGCGAAGCGACTAAACTGGGCGGTAATGTAACGACCTTGGACAACCAAACCTTCAACGACCCGGTTACCCTGACGGCCAACGTCGTTGCGACCTCTTCCAACAATCAGGCGATTGCCTTTGTACGAACCGTGAATGGCGCATTCGCTTTGACGGTAACCACGTCGGGGACAACAACCTTTAGCGAGGTGATCGGCAATACGACTCCGCTGGCGAGCCTGAAGACCGACGGTGGAGGTGAAACGATCCTGGCCAACGGTTCGGTGACGACGAGCGGAGGGCAGGATTTTGAGGACCAGCTTACGCTCCAACATGCGGCGACGCTGACCAGCAATTCCGCCGGGGATATTATCTTCGGTTCGAGCGTCAACGGGACGTATACGCTGGCCGTCGATACGGGCGGGATTACGAAGTTCAAGGGAAACGTCGGGAATCTGTCTGCCTTGACCAGCGTTGTGACCGATGCGGCGGGGGCCACCTGGATTGGCGGTTCGGTAACGACCAATTCGGGCCAGCGGTTCTATGATCCGGTCGTCCTGACGGCCAATGTTGCCCTGCAGAACATGGGGGGAGGGAACATCGGATTTGGTTCGACGATCGACAGTGATTCGGCGCTGACGCCTCGCTCTCTGTCGGTTTTAGTCAGGCGTGATCTGGCGCCCGCTTCCGCCCGGATTCTGCTGGGTGGCGACGTTGGCGCCAGCCAGCCGCTGGATACGTTGAAACTGAACTACGAGGAGACTGGATCGGGCGTGGTACTGGACCGCGGAATGGCGGCGGGACGGCACGCTACCATCTTCGGCGGGCATCTCAATGGCGACGGCTCAGTCAACACGTCCAGCCCGATTACGCTGGCTATTCATACCGAGAATAGTTTTCTCATGGGTCGCGGCGAAAAAATCAGCGTCTACGGCAGCCTGGCCATCGACGGGGGCGGTGCTGCCGCCAATGTTGCCAAATTGGGCGATATCACGACGCTGGACGGCATGAACATTAATGCCAACTCGGTTTTGCTTTTGACGCGTGCCCACATGGCAGGTTTTGACACGGGCGAGGACTTGGTTGCCGGCGGGAAAATAGTCATCGCCGGGACGGTTGCCGCCGACGGCTCCGGGCCTGTGCCGTATCTGGCGGATAATTTTGCCGACAACGGCGGCAATGCGAGCCTGAACGCTTTTTCGTTCGTCAAGTTATCCCCGCAGACTGCCCAGGATTTGAGGTTGATTCTTATCAACTTTGGCGACGCCGCCGCCAGCGGCACGCCGAACATACCACTGGCTACGGCGATTTCCGGCGCTGCGCCGCGGGTGACGACCGTCGTCTGGCAGAGTGATACGGCCGTGCCGGATTCGGTGAGGGCGGAACTGGCCCAGGCGGGGATCATCAACATTCGTAACCTTCGCAGCGATGAAACGCTGACGATGTTGCGCGGCGGTGGAATGATCGTGGACTATCCGGGCCGGCAGGTGGCGGCTGACCGGATGTACAGTGGTACGCTGATGGAGATCGTACAGCTTTACAGAGGTTTGTATTGGAGAGTGACGACCGATGCCGCGACCGGTCAGAACGGCCGCATCTCGCGCGTGCCCGAACTCAGGCGGGCTCTGGCGGTATCGGCCAGAACCATCCAAGGGCAACCGAATACGCTCAACGGGGCGGCTTTGCGCGTTGCCATCGAGTCGGGTGGTGACGACTCGGCCCGTCGCACGACCAGGGAATGCCTCAATGGATTGCGCGATCTGTTTGCGAAACTGGAATTGCTGGGCCTGACCCCGGCCGAGTTGAAGGACGCCCGGCACGAGTTGCTCCGCGGGATTTGCCCGCGCCAACTAACCGAGGCGCAACTGACGGCGGCGATCATGGCGGGTTCCTCGTCTGAAGCCGGTCGGTAAAAGCCGCTAATGACCTTTGGGCCGGTAAAACAGGAAACCGCCAGCGAGCTCTAAAAAATGCTCGCCGGCGGCTTCACTCTAAGGGAGGGCGTATGCGGTTTTGGAAATTTTCCGACGTTGTCCGGGCGTTTTTTACGGGGTTGCAGTTCAGGGTAGATCGCTTGCGAACTCATCGTACCCGGTTGCTTCCAGGGCGGCCTGCTGTTGCAGGTTCATTGTCTGCCGTTCTGCAAGACTGGGATACAAGGCCGGGTCCATCAGGGCGGCGCCCATTGAGTCGGCGGCGGCAAGGCTGTTCCACTTGACCGGCTGAGCCGTCGTCGCGTTGGATGCCGGCCCTGCCGAGCATCCGGTTAACAAGCCCACCGCCACGGCCATCACCGGGAAAATCAGTTTCTTCATGGCTCCACCATCCTTTATCAAGGTTCCACTTGGCTGACGCCATGACATCCAATACGAATGGAACAAAGGCAAATGGCGATGAATTTTTCCGGGAAGGAATTTATAGGACGGGGTTGATCGCTGGTCTGATAACAGATCGTCACGTGCCGGATTTTACGAGGCGGGGTTGCGGTTTTTTGGAGGGGGCCGGCAGCCAGGGCAACAGCAACAGGCCGGGAACGGCGGCAAGAATGGTAAGGGTGAAGAACCCTGTCCATCCCAGTTGCTGTGCGAGGTATCCGGTCGGTGCCGGCCAGGACGCGAGACAGAGCCATCAGGCTGGACAAGAGTGCGAACTGTGTTGCCGAGAATCGCGGATCGCACTGGGCCATGAGAAATGCGGAGAACCCGGCTGTTGTCAGACCGAATACGAAATTTTCCACTGCGATGACGCCGACCATGACGTCAAAGCGGGGTCCGGTTCTGGCCAGAACAAGGAATCCGAGATTGCTTATGCCGTGCAGGATTCCGAATATCCACAGTGACTTAAAAACGCCCATCCGCGCCACAACGCCGCCGCCGACGAGTGCGCCGAAGATGGTGATGGCGATGCCCAGTCCCTGTTTGACGGTTCCGATTTCTTCCTTTTTCATGCCGATGTCGAGCATGAAAGGCAGGGTCATGGCGTCGGCCATGACTTCGGGCAGCTTGAACAGCAGCACGAGCGCCAGGACCAGCCAGCCCGAGGGACGCAGCAGAAATTCTTGCAAGGGATGAATGACGGCGTCGGCCAGGGTTCGGGGCGGCATGATGACGGCGTCCGATTCGGGGGCAAGAAGACTGGCCAGCAGACCGACGGTCATGCACCCGGCCAAGAGTGCGTAGGCCAGCGGCCAGGAGACATGGAATTTGCCGACAAGGATCAAAGCCCCGGCGCCGCTGAGGATCATGCCGATCCGGTAACCGGTGACGAATACGGCCGCGCCTGCGCCGCGTTCTTCGGCGGGCAATACGTCGGTTCGATAGGCGTCGGCGACAATGTCCTGGCTTGCGCTGCAAAAGGCCAGTGCGAGCGACACCAGCGCCAGCGGCAGGAGCGATTTGCCGGGTCCGGTGACGGCCATGGCTAAGATCGCGGCGATCACCAGGGCTTGCGTTACCACCAGCCACCCACGCCGCCGTCCCAGCAGCGGGGGCACGAATCGGTCCATGACCGGCGCCCACAGAAATTTCAGGGCGTAAGGAAATCCCACCAGAGAGAACAGGCCGATCTCCTTTAAGTCAACGTGAGCGTCTTTCATCCAGGCTTGAAGCGTGTCTTTTGTCAGGACCAGCGGCAGCCCTGACGCGAACCCCAATGCCATCAGTGCGGCCATTCGTCGGTTCGCAAACACGTTAAGCAGTGATGCCATTGCAGATCGTCCTTGATCCCCGCGGTGGTTTTCATTCCTCCGGGGCACGGAGCGAAACGGTTAGCGGCTCGAGGCTCGATTGGGCCAAGGCGTCGAACAATGCCGGGCGGGAGGGATATGCCGTCGCGGGAATTTTTCGGCCGGACAGGGTGAACGACATGGCCGGTGCGTCGAACGGCCAGGGGTCCACGATCAGCGCATCGTCCTTGGTGCGGGAGAGGCGGATAATCAGCGGAAGCGATCCGGGGCGGGGCGGGAGGTCGTCGATGCGCTCGAACAGAAGCGGCGGGGCGTTGCCATCATTCCGGCAGCAGAGGACGAGGCTGAGGCGGTCCATGGCCTGCAACAGCTTGACGTTGAACGCGATCTGGTCTTCCACCGGATCGATGCCCCAGTTGGCCAAGCCGTAACGCAGGGGGACGTCCGTTCGCATTCCCAGTTGTTGGCGGAGCTGTTCCTGTCGCTCGATCTCAAACTGTTGGAATCGGTTTAGCTCGAACATTTCGGCGGGGGTATGGGACCGCGATGCGGGGATGGCCGACAGGGCCAGGACGTGCAGGCTGACCAGCAGGCGCAGTAATCCCCGGCCTTGGCGGCGTGATCGACCGAAGCTCTCCAGGCGCAAAGCGCCATCGGCAGGGGAGTTTCAAACACGTGCAGCGGAAAGCCCTTGGGGTTGAGGGCAGGTTCGGTGTCGTTGATTGGCCAGCCTTCATCGTGCATGCCGATGGCGCGGATCGTCGGTTCGTAAGGCAGAGGCAGGGCGAAGGTTGCATTGCCGAAATGGGCGGCCAGCTTTCCTGACAGCCGCGAATGCTCTTCCTGGGTGATGAGCAGGAAGTCGCCGTTGGTTTCACGCCGAATCATTATCAGCAAAGGTAAGAACTCGCGGCATAAAGGTCAAAGGATATGCTCCGTTTTGGCGGGATTGTCAGACGCCGTTGCAACGTTTGTGAGTAAAACGACATAAAACCTGCCGAATGCGATAGTCTTCTTTTGCCGTTCGTCTGGTTTATTTTTTCTGTCATAAACCCTATCATGCCGCCCTGTCCGCTGGCCTTGTGAGCCGGCCGGTGCGAACGGAATTGCTATTACCATTGTGGAGGTTTAGATATCATGATTAATTGCGCTGGTTTCCCGATTGATCTCAACGCCCTCAAGCCGCTGAAGCTTGATCCGTCCGTGCCCACGCTGACCGCCGAGCAGCGTTCGGCCCTCAAGGCCAACATTCAACTCTGCCGCGATGCGATCGTTTTCTTCACCGCCATCGCCGACGCCAAGGGCCTGGGTGGTCACACCGGCGGTTCCTACGACACCGTTCCGGAAGTGCTTATCGCGCGGGCTTTGGAAGCGGGAGCCGGCAAGATCGTCCCGGCCTACTATGACGAGGCCGGTCATCGCGTGGCCACGCAGTATCTGCTGGCGGCGCTCGACGGGGACATCCCGGCCGAGAAGTTGTTGCATTATCGCGAGTACAAGTCCGGTCTGCCCGGGCACCCCGAACGCGGCTTGCTGCCGGGCATCAAGTTCTCCTCCGGCCGCCTCGGGCACATGTGGCCGTACGTCAACGGCGTGGCCATGGCCAATCCCGACAAGGCCGTGTTCATGCTGGGTTCGGACGGATCGCAGATGGAAGGCGACGACGCCGAGGCCGCCCGCCTTGCCGTCGCACAGAACCTGAACGTCAAGCTTCTGATCGACGACAACGACGTGACCATCGCGGGCCATCCCAGCAAGTACCTGGTTGGCTACGACGTGGCCAAGACCCTGCAAGGCCATGGGCTGACGGTGGACGTCGGCGACGGCGAGGACATTGATTCGCTTTACGCCCGCATGTGCAAGGCGCTGAACACCAAGGGGCCGGTGGCGCTGATTAACAAGCGTAAGATGGCGCCGGGCATTGAAGGGCTGGAAGGTTCGTGCCACGCCCATGACGTCATCAAGACTTCGGTTGCGATTGCCTACCTGGAAAAACGCGGCTACGGCGAGGCCGTTGCGTTCCTCAAGTCGGTCAAGGGCGACAAGTGCCCGCTGACCTACAAGGGCTCCAGCGGCGCCGGGAAGAACCGTGACGATTTCGGCAAGATCGTCAACAAAATCCTCGACGGCATGAGCTCCGAGCAGCGCGTCGCGTCCGTCAAGGTGATCGATTGCGACCTGGAAGGCTCCTGCGGCCTGCACCACATCCACAAGGCTCACCCGGAGGTTTACGTTGCCGGGGGCATCATGGAACGCGGCAACTACTCGGCCGCCGCGGGTTTCGGTTCGGAAAAGGGCCGGCAGGGCATCTTCGGAACTTTCTCCGCATTTTTGGAAATGTGCATTTCCGAGATCACCATGGCCCGGTTGAATCAGGCCAACGTGCTGGCGCACTTCAGCCATGCCGGCTGTGACGACATGGCCGACAACACCTGCCACTTCGGAATCAACAATTATTTTGCCGCCAATGGGCTGCCCGATGACGGGCACGATTTGACCCGGCTGTATTTCCCGGCCGATCAGCATCAGTTCGCCGCCTGCGTCAAGCGAATCTTCAACGATGCGGGGCTTCGCTTCGTCTTCTCCACCCGCTCGGCGGTGCCGGACATTCTTCGCGAAGATGGGACGCCGTTCTACGGCCCCGATTACACCTTCACGCCCGGCAAGGATGACGTCATCCGCAAGGCGCCGGCCGGCGGCGGTTACGTTATTTCCTTCGGCGATACGCTTTATCGCGCACTGGATGCCGTTACCCGGCTCAATCAGGACGGCGTGGCCGTGGGTCTGATCAACAAGCCCACGCTCAACGTCTTCGACCGCGAGACGATGCGGATGTTGGCGGCGGCCCCGTTCGTGCTGGTGGTTGAATCGTTCAATGTGAACACGGGCCTTGGGTGCCGGTTTGGCAGCGAACTGCTGAAGGCCGGCTTCAAGGGACGCTACAACAACATCGGGACCAACCGGGAAGGGTCCGGCGGTCTCTGGCAACAAATGGGCTCCCAAGGGCTCGATCCCGAAGGGATTTACAAGTCCGTGCAGGCGCTCCGGTAAGGCCGTAAACGGGCCGTTGCGGCAAGAAAACCGACGGTGGCGAAACTAAAAGGTTTCGCCACCGTCTTTTAATTATGTCTTTGCGCTGGTTACCGCCTGGAATTCCACCGGGCGTTGTTCCACGTGCCGGCTCTTGCATTTCGGGCACTGCGGGGGCTTGGATTGTTCGTGCTGGCGAATGGTCATGGTCTGTTCGAAGCAGTAGCCGCAAACCTTGCACTGGTATTCGTAAGCGGGCATGACGACCTCCCTTTTCTTTGATTCCTTGATTCTATGAGGCGTTGGATCGTGAAGTGAACTGAGAACCCGTTGACGGCAATGTTGACCTTGCCGGGGTGGGCTTCTATTCTGCGATGTCGATGAAGGATGCTTGTGCCATGCCACCGATTGTTACGCTCGTCAGCGACTTTGGGTTGGGCGACCACTACGTTGCGGCGATGAAGGGGGCGGTTCTGCGCTGCTGTGCTTCGGTTTGCCTGATTGACGTGACGCACCAGGTTCCGCCGCAGGATATTCTGGCGGGCTCGTTCGTGCTGGAACGGGCTGTGGCCGATTTCCCGGAGGGGACGGTTCATCTGGCCGTTGTTGATCCCGGAGTGGGCACACGACGACGCATGTTGGTCGTTCGCGTGAAGGGACAATTCGTTGTCTGCCCGGACAACGGACTGATTACCTGGACCTGGCGGCGTCATCGTGGATCGCGGGCGTATGCCATCCGGAGATCATTTCCCGCGGCCAGTTCCACGTTTCATGGCCGGGATATCATGGGTCCGGTTGCGGGGATGATTGCGGCAGGCGTTCCGCTTGTTCGATTGGCTCGGCCTGTTGCCATGCCGAAGTTGCTGGACGTCGCGCCCGCCCGTTCGTCCAAGGGGCGGATCATTTACATCGATCACTTCGGCAATGTCATCACCAACATTCCCCGGCGTGTTGTGGATTCCCACCGGGCTGGCCGTGTTTGCGTGAATGGCGCGATTATCGGCTCAGTCAAAACCACTTACGCCGACATTGCCGCCGGGCAGCCGCTGGCGCTGGTCGGCAGCAGCGATTTGCTTGAGATCGCCGTGCGCAATGGATCGGCTGCCGGGCAGTTGGATTTGCACATTGGGGACGAGGTATACCTGAAATGTTAACTACGGATCAGCTTCGCCAACTTGACCGCCAGCACGTGTGGCATCCGTTTACTCCCATGAAGCTTTGGATGGAGAGCGATCCGCCGGTCATTACCGCCGCCGACGGAATGTATCTGATCGACAGTGACGGCAATCGTTATCTTGATGGAGTTTCCAGTCTCTGGTGCAACGTACACGGTCATCGTGTGGCCGAGATTGACGCGGCCGTCCGCGCCCAGCTTGATCGGGTTGCACATTCGACAATGTTGGGGTTGGCTTGTGAGCCGGCCATTGTTCTGGCGGATCGCCTGATGAAGCTGATTCCGGCCAATCTCAAGAAAGTTTTTTACTCCGACAGCGGTGCGACTTCGACGGAGATCGCCTTCAAGCTGGCGGCGCAATACTGGTACAACATCGGTCGGCCGGAGAAAAATGAATTTGTCGGTTTTGCCGAGGCGTACCACGGGGATACGGTCGGGGCCATGTCCATCGGACGGACGACGGCATTTCACAAGCCGTATTTCCCGCTGTTGTTCAAGGTTCATTTTGCGCCGACGCCGTTCGTGTATCGCAGCGATACCCCGGACGATCCTCAGGCGGTGTGTGATCGCTGCCTGAAGGAACTGGAAAGGATTCTCCAGCAGCATGGCCATCGGATTGCGGCCGTCTGTCTGGAGCCGATTGTTCAGGGTGCGGCCGGCATGATCGTGCAGCCCGAAGGTTTTTTGCGTGAGGTTCGTCGATTGGCCAGTCGGTATGACGTGCTGTTTGTCGCCGACGAGGTTGCCGTGGGGTTTGGCCGGACGGGTCGGATGTTCGCTTGCGAACATGAAGACGTCCAGCCGGATCTGATGTGTGTGGCCAAAGGCATTACCGGCGGATACCTGCCGCTGGCGGCCACGTTCGCCACGCAGCGGATTTTCGACGCGTTCCTGGGCGAGCCGTGGGAAGGCCGCACGTTCTATCATGGCCATACCTACACCGGCAACCCTCTGGCCTGTGCGGCGGCGATTGCGTCGCTCGACCTGTTTGAACGCAACGATCTGGTTAACAGCGTTCAGGCCAAGAGCCGGCGGCTGGCGTCGATGCTCGACGAGCTTCGTCCGCTGAAACATGTGGGCGATATCCGACAGAAGGGCTTCATGGCAGGCATAGAGTTGGTCGAGAATCGCACGACCCGCCAGCCCTTCGATCCGCGCCGGCGAATGGGAGCGGAAGTCTGTGGCAGGATTCGGCGTCACGGGGTCATTTTGCGGCCGCTGGGCGACGTGCTGGTGCTCATGCCGCCACCGGCGATGCCGACGGAGGATTTGCGGACGATTGTGGATGCCGTTGTTGCGGAAGTGAAAGCCATTTGCTGAAAGGATTGATCCCGTGCTTCAACCGCCCACCATTCCCGGTTTGTTCATTACGGGGACAGATACCGAAGTCGGCAAGACGATTGTTACAGGCGCGATTGCGCAATACTTTCACCGGCGCGGGCTGCGTGTGGGCGTGTTCAAGCCGGCGGCCTCGGGTTGCTTGCGACGCCGGGAGGGGCTTGTCAGCGAGGATGCGGAATTTCTGGCCCATTGCGGCCGGGTTCGATTTCCTCTGGACGTCATTTGCCCACAACGATACCTGGAGCCACTGGCCCCGGCGATAGCGGCCGAGCGGGCCAGGGAACCGCTGGACTGGGCGGCTGTCCGACGGGCCTTGGCAACTATTTGTCAGCAAAGTGACGTTCTGCTCGTAGAAGGCGTGGGGGGGCTGATGGTTCCGATGGATGCCAAGCACACGGTGCTGGACATGGCCGGTTGGTTAAAGCTGTCCACGGTCGTAGTTGCCCGACCTAATCTGGGCACCATCAGCCACACGCTTTTGACGGTTCGAACTCTTCGCTCGGCCGGTGTCCCCGTGGCGGGCGTGGTTATCAACCGTTACCCGGCCGAAAGCCCCACCGTTGCCGAGGAAACCAACCCTCGGGCTATCGAAAAATGGGGGCAGGTGCCTGTTTTGTGCGTCGTTCCCGATGAGCCAATCCAAGGGATTGTTCTTCCGGAGGAAATCACCGCTGCGATTGATACGGTGGCGTGGGAAGAATTGGCAACGGTGCGACGCTAATATCTTGGTAAAATGAGGGGTGGGAATAGCTATAAAATACAAAATGCCTATGTAGTTTGCAGCATTTCAATTTGTGCGTATAATAGTGTCATGTCTAGCTCTGCAATGCCTTCATCACGCGCACAAAACGCTCCGACTGACCAAGAACTGTCTGTTTTGACAGAAATCGGCCAGATCCTTTCTTCGACGCTCGAATTGCGCGATGCGTTTACGCGGGTGATGCAAACCATCTCAGACAAGCTGAATATGCATCGCGGCTGTCTCGTGTTGCTCGACGAAACGAACGGCCGGCTGCGCACTGAAGCGGCAGTCGGGCTGAGTCCGGAAGAGATCGAACGCGGAAAATACGCCTTGGGCGAAGGCGTTACGGGCAATGTTGTGGCAACCGGACGGGCGAGAGTGATTCCCGACGTGCGAAACGAGCCGGACTTTCTTAACCGAACTGGTCGGTTTACGCCTGAAGTGGTCGCCAACGCCGTCAGTTTTTTGTGCGTTCCGATCAAGATCGACGGGCGGACTGCCGGGGCGCTGTCGGTTGACAAGCCTTATGTCGGGGAGGATTCGCTGAGTCACGACCGGGCTTTTCTGGAATTGATTGCCGCGTTTTTGTCCCAGGCCATCCAGATCAACCGCATGGTCATGCGGGAAAAGGATGATCTGCTGGAAGAGAACGCCCAGCTTCGCGCCCAGGTCCGTGACCGATACCGTTTTGAAAACATCATTGGCGACTCGCCGGCCATGCATGAGGTGTTTGCCACCGTCGGACAGGTGGCCAATTCACGCGCGACGGTGCTGCTGCTGGGTGAAACCGGCACCGGCAAAGAGATGATCGCCAAGGCGATTCACTACAACTCCCCCCGCAAAGACAAGCCATTCA
This sequence comes from uncultured Phycisphaerales bacterium, assembly GCA_963841305.1. Lineage (GTDB taxonomy): Bacteria > Planctomycetota > Phycisphaerae > Tepidisphaerales > Tepidisphaeraceae > CAWJBR01. The sequence goes on from CAWJBR010000004.1 coordinate 311,411, forward strand.
TCCGGGTGAACTGCGGGGCGCTGACCGGCACGCTGCTGGAGTCGGAGTTGTTCGGACATGTGAAAGGATCGTTTACCGGCGCGATTCGCGACAAGATCGGCCGGTTCGAGGCGGCCGACGAGGGCACTATTTTCCTCGACGAGATCGGCACCCTTGAGCCGCAATTGCAGGTCAAGTTGCTGCGGGTTCTTCAGGAACGCGAGTTTGAGCGCGTCGGGGATACGCATACGGTCAAAGTGGACGTGCGGGTGATCGCGGCCACCAACGTCGATCTTCAGGAAGAAGTGGCCAAGGGCAATTTCCGCGAGGACTTGTTCTATCGGTTGAACGTGGTGAGCGTGTATCTGCCGCCGCTGCGCAATCGGCGTGAGGACATTCCGCGGCTGATTGACCATTTCCTCGACAAATACAACAAGCTCAACGACCGGAAGCTTCGGCGGATCAGCCGGGATATGCTCAATATCCTGCTGCGTTATCCGTGGCCGGGAAACGTCCGAGAGTTGGAGAACGCCATTGAGCGAGCCGTCGTGCTCAGCCGGGACGAGGACTTTACCGAAGACCTTTTGCCGCTGAGCGTGAAGATGTTCGCGGCCCAGCGCCGGGCCAACCAGCCCAGCGAATCGACCGAAACGATCACGCGCCGTTTGGCGGATCAGGCGATCAGCGATTACGAATTGCGCGAGGGGCAGATTTATCAGCTTGTCATCGATCAGATCGAGCACGCGCTGATCGATCGAGCGCTGGTCAAGTGCGGCGGCGTGAAGACCAAGGCGGCTGATTTCCTGGGGATCAACCGCAACACGCTTAACAAGAAGGTTAAGGACCTGGGCATTGAGTCGGCGGATTAGAGGGCGAGAGGGGGAGCGAGCCGGCTCTTCGGGTCATTTGGAGGTTTACCCGTTCCGGGCACATCATTATCATTAGCGTCTCGGGGGATCGGAGCGCTAGTTTATGGGTCATGCGGTTGTTCAGTCGGAATGGTTGGCGCCGAATGTCCGGCGTCTGGTCGTTCGCGCACCTCATGTGGTGCGGCATTGCGGGCCGGGCCAGTTCGTGATTGTCCGGTCTACGGGCTGCGGCGAGCGCATCCCGTTGACCATCGCCCATGCCGATCGTGATGCCGGGACAATTACCCTGATTATTCAATCCATTGGCGCTACCACGCAGGAACTTTGCTCGTTGGAAGCGGGCGGTGAATTGGCCGACGTGGTCGGTCCTTTGGGCAGGCAGACCGACATTCACAACGTCGGCCATGCCGTCATCGTCGGCGGAGGGGTCGGTACGGCGGTGATCTATCCCCAGGCCGGGGCGCTGAAGGCCAAGGGCAATCGCGTTTCGGCGATCATCGGGGGGCGCAGCAAGCCTTACGTGATTCTGGAAAAGGAACTGTCGGCCGTTTGTGACGCCGTCTATCCTTGCACGGATGACGGAAGTTATGGCTACAAGGGGTTTGTTACCGACCGGCTCAGGCAGTTAATCCAGGAAACCGATCTGCCGGTGCGCGAGGTGATTGCCGCCGGCCCGGTTCCGATGATGCGTGCGGTGGCCGAGCTGACGCGCCCGATGGGCATTCATACCGTCGCGTCGTTGAACCCGATCATGGTGGACGGCACGGGGATGTGTGGCGGGTGCCGCGTACAGGTGGGCGGGGCGATGAAATTTGCCTGTGTTGACGGACCCGAATTTGACGCACATGCGGTCGATTTCCGCGAGCTTTCCGATCGCCTGACGGCCTATCGCGAGCAGGAACAGTCCGCCATCCAGCGCCATCAGTGTCAGTGCAGGAAGTAACCCATCAACCAGCAATCAGGGCAATCATCATGGCAGAGACCGAGAAATTGAAAGCGGCGGAACGGATGAAAATCCAGCGGCAGGACATGCCGTCGCGAGATGCCGGGGAACGTTCGCATTCCTTTCAGGAAGTGAATCTGGGTCTTTCCGAGCACATCGCCATGATGGAGGCCCGGCGATGCCTGGGATGCAAAGACGCCAAGTGCATCCAGGGTTGCCCGGTGCAAATTGACATTCCGGCGTTTATTGAAAAGGTGTCGGCCGGCGATTTTGCGGGGGCTGCGGACGTGCTCTTGCGGGATAACGCGTTGCCGGGGATTTCCGGTCGGGTGTGTCCGCAGGAAAAGCAGTGTGAATCGCTGTGCATTCGCAACAAAAAGGGTGAATCGGTCGCCATCGGATATCTGGAGCGTTTCGTGGCCGACTGGGCCAGAGCCCATCATCACGTTCTGACCACCGGGAAAATGCCGGCCAGCGGATTCAAGGTAGCCATTGTCGGGGCCGGCCCCGCGGGGCTTACCGCCGCCGGTGAATTGGCCAGGCGTGGGCATAAGGTCACGGTCTTTGAAGCCTTGCACGAGCCGGGCGGGGTGCTGGTTTACGGGATTCCAGAATTTCGCCTGCCCAAGGAGATCGTCAAGAACGAGGTGGAATCGCTCAAGGCCGGGGGCGTGGAAATTCTGACTAATATCGTCATCGGGCGGACATATACGATTGACGATTTGATGAACGAGGAGGGGTTCGACGCCGTCTTTATTGCCAACGGTGCGGGCCTGCCGGTGTTTATGGGTATCCCCGGGGAAAATCTCAAGGGCGTGTACAGCGCCAACGAATATCTCACCCGCGTCAACCTCATGCGTGCCTATAATCCTGAGGCAGAGACTCCGGTTTTGCGGGCTAAACAGGCTGCCGTGATCGGAGGCGGAAATACGGCGATGGATGCGGTGCGGATCACAAGGCGGCTGGGGGCGGACCCGGCCACGCTGGTTTACCGCCGATCGCGTGCGGAAATGCCGGCCCGCATTGAAGAAGTGCGCCATGCGGAGGAAGAAGGCGTGGTGTTCCAGATGCTGACCAATCCGGTGGCCGTGCTCGGCGACGAAAAGGGCTGGGTTTGCGGGCTGCGGTGCCAGAAGATGGAACTGGGGGAGCCGGACAAGTCCGGCCGTCGCCGCCCGGTTCCGGTGCCCGGCAGCGAATTTGACGTTCCCTGCCAGATCGTTGTCGAGGCGATTGGCACCCAGGCCAATCCGCTGCTGACGCAGACGACGCCGGACCTGAAGGTCAACCCCAAGGGTTATATCGAGGTGGATGCGGACAACATGACCAGTAAGCCCGGAGTCTTTGCCGGTGGAGACATCGTGCGCGGGGCGGCGACGGTGATCCTGGCGATGGGCGACGGGAAAAAGACGGCCGCTGCGATTGACCGGTATCTTAGAACGAAACTGCCTCGAGAGTGACCCATGGCTGATTCCGGCGGAAGCATCTGCGTTTTGCGCGACGAAAACCTGATTGGTTGGAGGGTCGCGATTTGTGGCGGAAACGGGCGGGGGACCGTATTGCAACGCTTTAGTTCCCAGAGCGAAGCCACACAATGGGCCATGGCGGAACGGGACCGCCGACATGCCGCCGGGGAAGATAAATGGGTCGTGCGCGTGAATGACGATTGCCCGTGCCGGCAGACGCGGGGACTGTGAACTCTTTCAACGTTAACTAGTGGCAAGCTGATTAAACCACGGAGACACGGAGGCACGGAGGCGCTATTGTGTCCAAAAGATTTTATTGAACCGCCAAGACCGCCAAGAGCGCCAAGAGAAGAGAATGATGAACGATGAATTATGAATGATGAAGGAGGAAGAAAACCAGCTTTTATTAACTGCTCTTCTTTCCACCTTCATCGTTCATCATTCATCATTCTGACTTCTCTTTTCTTGGCGCTCTTGGCGGCCTTGGCGGTTCCAAGTCTTCTTCGCGTCCATCTTCGCGGTTCAAATTCTTCTTTCCTCCACGAGTTGGCCTCCGTGTCTCCGTGCCTCCGTGGTGAATCTGGGTGTTCTACTCTTCCAAAGCTCTCTGTTGTTGTTTGAGCAGTTCTTCCAGCAGGATTGTTGCGAAGGAGCCGGCTGGGAGCGTGAAGGCAACCGTGATGTGCGGGCCGTGTTCGTCTGCGCCGGCGGATAAATCCACGTCCTTGGGTTGAACGCGCAAGGGCCGCCGGGCGCCTTTGACTTTTTCCTTGCCGCTCTGCCGGAATTCACCGGGAGTAAGACCGGCGGCGGTGAATACTTCCTGTTCGATTTCCAGGGGGCGGCCTTCGGGCAGCGTCATGCGGTAGCCCAGCAAAGGACCGGTTGGGCTGATCTCAAAGGCTGCACAGCGGGGTTGTTCGACGGCGGCATTTTCAACATGGAAGCAGGCGCCGTTGTCGTGTTTGTAGGCCAGGTCGCCATCCATTACCTGATCGATAGTGTTGATTCGATGGGCCAGGACGTCGTTGAATAACTTGGACTGCAAGGCCGAAACCCATAACCGGCGGACCTTCTCGTCGATGGCGTGGATCGCGGCGCTGGGCCGGTGGGATTTGATCAGCCGGGCCAGCACGCGACGCTCCATCCCGGCATGACGCGGCCAGAGTTTCATGGACAGGGCATTGTCGCGTTCGTCGAACGCCTTTCGAGCGCGGAAAGACTGCGGATCATCCAAGGCGGAATCGGGATTGCCCAGCAGGAGTTTGAGCACGGCTTCGTAGTCGCCGCGGATCAGGGCCGCGCCGCAATGGTCGTTGTTACCGCGGCGGCCGAATCGCTGCTCGCCGAAATAATTGGGCATGCCACGCTGTTTGATGACTTCGAGGGCGGGCTGGAGTTTGACTACGTCGGTCGGGTTGACGTTGCGGATTTTGATGGCAAAGCGGTTGCCGGCCAGGTGTCCGAGCCGGATTTTATTGTTATGCCGGGCGACCCAGAGGACGGTCATGCCGGGCAATTGGAGCTTGGAGACGGCGTCTTCGGTCGTTCCGAGGATGGAGAACAATTGGCGGGTGACGGCTTGGGCGTCTTTCATGCCGGCATAGCCGATGTCGCGCGGAGAGACGCCCAGCGACTGGGCCAGCCGATGGATGACCTCGAAGGTGGTCAGGCCGATCTTCTGGACCTCGCAGTAAACGTGTTCGCCTTGGCCGGAGGGTTCGTATAGAGGAAGTTCTTGGACGAAGAAATCCTCGGGCCGCTGTTTGATGACGCCGCCGATGCCGGGAAATTCGCTGGTGAGATAAGGCAATGACATAAGGGGGCTAATGATAGCCAGTAGCGTCCCGGCGGCTAGGGGGAGAGGGGATTTGGTTGCGGTCAAGGCGGCTCGGGAGTGTTCCAGCCGGAATAATCGCCGGAGATCAAAGTGTAGTCGTAGCAATTGTCCGGGCCGATGCGATGAGGATGATGTCCGGCGGTCGTCCGGTCCTCGGAGGAGCAGCCGATAGCTAGAATCATCGCCAGCAGACCCAGGCTCAGCAAGGTGCGTTTAATCATGGTTGCCTCGCAACCATTCCTTCCGCCGATGGCAAATTATAGGCATTGCCGGCAGTCGTGCCTCGAGGGGCTGGTTCTGCTATGATTAGGGCCTAAGGAGATACGAATAATGTCGATCAGCGATACCATCAAGAAAGGTTCAATCCGCGCCCCGCATCGGAGCCTGTTGCGGGCTACGGGAGTCATCAAGGCCGAGAGCGATTTCAACAAGCCGTTTATTGCCGTGGCCAATTCGTTCGTGCAGATCATCCCCGGCCATGCGCATCTCGATGTGGTCGGGCGGAAAGTGCGTGAGGCGATCCGGGCGGCCGGCGGGGTGCCTTTCGAGTTCAACACCATCGGCGTGGATGACGGTATCGCCATGGGACACAGCGGCATGAAGTATTCCCTGGCCAGCCGGGAACTGATTGCCGATTGCGTCGAAACCATGCTCCGGGCGCACTGTTTTGACGGCATGGTATGTATTCCCAATTGCGACAAGATTGTTCCCGGCATGATGATGGCCGCGGCCCGTGTGAACATCCCGGCCGTGTTCGTTTCAGGCGGGCCGATGAAGGCCGGCGTGCTTCCCTCCACCAAACGGGTTCTCGATCTTAATTCCGTCTTTGAAGGCGTCGGGCAGCTCTCGGCCGGCAAGATCACCGAAAAGGAACTGACCGAGATCGAGCAGAACGCCTGCCCGACGTGCGGCTCCTGTTCGGGCATGTTTACGGCCAACTCCATGAACTGCCTGTGCGAAGCTTTGGGTCTGGCCCTTCCAGGAAATGGATCGATCCTGGCTACCGACCCCAGGCGGGACGAACTGTTCGCCGCCGCCGGTCGGGCGATTGTTGATCTGGTGGCGAAGAACATTCGTCCTCGTGATATTCTCACGCGGGCCGCTTTTGAAAATGCGTTTGCCCTGGATATGGCGATGGGGGGATCGACCAACACGGTTTTGCACACGCTGGCGGTCGCTATCGAAGCGGGTCAGCCGTTTGATCTGAAGCACTTGAACGAGGTTGCCGAGCGCGTGCCGCACATCTGCAAGGTTGCCCCCTCGGGCATCCACCACATGGAAGACGTGGACCGCGCCGGCGGCATCAGCGCCATCCTCAAGACCATCGCCGGCAAGTCCGGTGTGCTGAATACCGGGTGCATCACCGTGACCGGCAAAACGCTCGGCGAAAACATCGCCGAAGCCAGGGTGCTGGATTCGGAAGTGATTCATCCGCTGGACAACCCCTACAGTGCGCGGGGCGGCCTAGCCATTCTGTTTGGCAATCTTGCTCCGAATGGCTCGGTCATCAAGGCCGCCGGGGTTGCGCCGTCCATGATGAAGTTCCGTGGGCCGGCGGTGATCTTTGAATCGCAGGAAGAGGCCCTCGACGGCATCCTTAACGGCAAGGTCAAGGCCGGCGACGTGGTGGTGATTCGCTACGAAGGGCCGCGCGGCGGGCCGGGGATGCAGGAGATGCTGGCTCCGACCAGCGCCATTCAGGGCATGGGATTGGGCGAATCGGTCGCTCTGATTACGGACGGCCGGTTTTCCGGGGCGACCCGCGGCGGTTCGATCGGCCATGTCAGTCCAGAAGCCGCCGCGGGCGGCCCGATCGCACTGGTTCAGCCGGGCGATATGATTTCCATCGATATTCCTGCCCGTTCGATCATGCTGGAGGTTTCGGATACCGAGTTGGCCAAGCGGCGGGCGGCATGGAAGTGCCCGCCGGCCAAGGTGAATTACGGGTATCTGGCGCGGTATGCCTCGCAGGTGACCAGCGCCGATACCGGGGCGGTGCTCCGGTCGCCTCAGTTGTAAGACGCCAAGGGCATGCGCGGGCGAGGGCTCCGCGACGCGTTGCGTCGCAGGGATCGAATGTTATGCGTATGCGAGGGCTCCGCGACGCGTTGCGTCGCGGCTCCGGGCGATAGAGGCGTTTGTGGCGTGTTAATTTTTGGTGTGAGACGCGGGAAGATTTGACACGCCCGGCCAACGATTCGCATAATATGGCCTTGGGTGTCGTACTCGCGCTTATCTACTTCCGATTGAGAGGTATCCTGAGTTGAACACAGCTTCACTGGCGGCATTGCCGGCCAAGAAAAATGGTTCGAACGGTTCTGCATCACTTAACGGTGCGCCGCTGATTGATGAATCCCGCTTTGTACCGGCTCACGTCCACAAGACCCCCGCGTCGATCATGAAACTGGCTCTTCCCAAGCGCATCCGCGCGCTGGTGAAGATGCACGGGACGCCGTTGATGGTGATCGACAAGGCCAAGCTCATCGAGGAGTACAAGACGTTCCGCCGGATGATGCCTCGCGTGCGGTTGTTTTACGCGATCAAGGCCAATCCCCATCCCGACATCATCAAGACCTTCCGCGATCTGGACGGCTGCTACGATTGCGCCAGTGAAGGGGAAATGAAGCTGGTGCTGGCCCAGGGCGTCAGCCCCGACCGCATTATTTTCGCCAATACCATCAAGCGGCCCGAAGCCTTGGAATTTGCCCGTAAGTCCAAGGTTAATTTTGTGACCTTCGATAACGAGCCGGAACTGTACAAGATCGCCAAGCACGCGCCCGGCTGCCGGGTGCTGGCCCGCGTGAAGGTCGGCAATCTCGGCAGCATCGTCGAACTTTCGCTGAAGTTCGGCGCTGACGAAGAGCAGATCGTTCCCATGCTGCTCAAGGCCAAGAGCCTGGGCCTCAAGCCCGAGGGCATCAGCTTCCATGTCGGTTCGCAATGCACGAACATCGAAAGTTATCAGCGGGCGTTCGAGCAGGCATCGCGGATCGTCACCGAGGCCGAGCGCCGCGGGCTGAAGATCAAGGTGATCGACGTCGGCGGAGGTTTCCCCATCCGTCACTTCAAGGACGACACGGTTAATATCGAGGCCGTTGCCGGAAAATTGAGGCGGGAGATGGACCGGTTGTTCCCCAAGGACATCGAAATCATCGCCGAGCCCGGTCGGGCTCTTGTCGGGCCGGCGGGCATGCTGATTACCCGCGTGGTGGGGCGGTCCATCCGCAACAACAAGAACTATTACTACCTCGACGATGGCGTTTACGGTGATTTTTCCGGCATCGTCTTCGACCACTGCAAGTATGAATTCCGGACGCTGGTCAAAACCCAGAAGTACGCCAGCATCCTGGCCGGGCCGACGTGCGATTCTTTCGACACGATTTCCCTGAGCGAGGAGATGCCGGAATTGGACGTCGGGTCGATCGTGTACGTTCCCAACATCGGGGCTTACTCCTGTGCCAGCGCCTTGACCTTCAACGGCATCCCGCCGGCCAAGGTCATTGTGGTCTGATGAGACTTCAGGCGACCTAACTCAGGTTCACACTTTTCCCGAGCTCGTTGCTGCGGTAGATGGCCTCGACGATTTCCATCAGCATGATGCCCTGAGGTCCGCCTGTGAGCGGGGTGCTTTTCCCGTGAATGCACTCCCGGAAATGGCGCATCAGGGCGGCATGATGGGTGGTTTTGGGGGGCTTAAGCAGGGTTGTCTTTGATTCGCCCTTGGAATCGAAATGGCGATAGAGCACCGCGCCTTGAGGGGTGTAGACTTCCAAAGCGCCTTGGCTGCCGTAGGCCCGGCAGACGGTGCCGTTCTGGTTGGCAGGCTGATTGATGGCCCAACTGGCGGCCAGCTCCAGGGACTTTCCTCCTTCAAAACGGATCAGGGCAAAGGCGGCATCTTCCACGTCAAACGGCTTGTCCTGCGGCAACAGGTCGGAAAATCGGCGACTGGTGAAGCCGTACACGCTTGCGGGCTTGGGTTCTCCCAGAAGATGCCAGCCAAGATCAAGCATGTGAATGCCGATGTCGATCAAAGCACCGCCGCCGGATTTGCTCTTTTCCGTAAACCAACCTGTGCCGGCGGGGATGGCCCGCGTTCGCATCCACGTGGAGCGGACGTGGTAGACGTCGCCGGCAAACCCTTTGGCGATGGTTTGGCGGGCGGCCTGTTCGCTGCCGCCGAATCGGCGTTGGAACCCGTAGAGAAGAATCTTGCCGGCCTTGGTGGCGGCTTTGTCCATCTGGATTGCTTCGCGAACGCTGAGAGCGGGGGGCTTTTCGCAGAGGACGTGTTTGCCGGCCTTCAAGGCGGCGATGGTGACGGGCGCGTGCAGGTGGTTGGGCAGGCAAATGCTTACGGCATCGACGTCTTTGTCGGCCAGAAGATCGTTGGCATCGCTGTACTCCCTGGCGATTCCGAAGGTGGCCATGAGGTTTTTCCGCCGTTGGGGGATCAGGTCGGCGACGGCGGCAAGTTTGAACCCCCCGGCGGCCTGGTAGCCCTTGGCGTGGGCTTCTCCGGGCCAGCCGGCGCCGATAATTCCCACACGAGTTGTGTCAGACATCCGAAATCCTTTCATCAATAACGCCGGTGAATATGTCGGCGTTTAACCGCCCGGACGATTAGCCGCTCTGCTCGCAGACGGCGTTTCGCAAGGCGCTTGGCGATATATTTTCGGCATTTTCATCTCGCCGTAGTCAATATTCGGCAGGCGAGATATAGTCGAAGATATGAGCGAACAGTCTCGAGAGCAATTTATCCAGCAGGTCATAGACGTCGTCCACGGCCGATTTCCATTGGTGAAGATCGCCCGGGCCAAGCAACACCCCTTTTCGCTGCTGATTAACGGACACGTCGCGTCGCTTGAGAACGTTTACCGCATTTCGGCGCTTCGGCCGGAGGATTTCAAGCGGCACATTGAGCGTTGGATGGTCGAACTCCTGCGGGCCTCCGAAGGCAGCCCGGATCAGGAAGGCGCCTTCGACGACCTTAAGGACCGCATCATGCCCATGGTCTTGTCCCGCACAACCAGTGACGTCAGCACCGGCACGATGGTGACCCAGCCTCTCGTGGACAACCTGATTGTCAGTTATGCCGTCGATAGCGACCGGACGATCGCGTACATCCCCATGCAGCATTTTGCCGGCTGGCATATGTCCGTTGATCAGTTGCACGAAGCGGCCATGGCCAACCTGGTCCGCAAGAGCGAATCCATCCCGGCCCAGGCGGCACAGGATGAAAACGGACGGATCAACCTGATTTTGTTCCAGACGATGGACGGCTATGACGCCAGCCGGATTCTGTTACCGACTTTGCACGACCGTTTGCGGGAGCATCTGGGCAGTCCGTTTGCCGCCGGGGTTCCCAACCGGGATATCCTGCTGTGTTTCCGCAACGACAAGGAGACGGTCTCCCGCCTGCGCGCGCAGATCGAGCAAGACTACCGGCAGATGCCGCATCAGGTCTCAGAACGGTTGTTTTTAATCACCCCGGACGGTATTGCGCCCCATGATTGAAAGGTTCGTTTGCCTGCCCTGTTCCAAAGCTGGCATTGGGCGGGCTGTTCCCCTATCATGTTCCGCGAAATGAGCTGGCGGTTCGTGGTGGGTTGTCCGTTGACGACCGCGAACAGTCATGCTTGAAACTACCCCGATGGCAGGCAACGGACCTAGTTACAGGATCACACTATGCTCATGAAGTATCGCCTGTTTACGCCCGGCCCGACCAGCGTGCCGGAAGCCACCTTGATTGAATTGGCCAAGCCCGTTCATCACCATCGCACCGGCGAATTCCGGGCGATGTTCAGTGAAGTTCAAGCGATGCTCCAGTACGTCTACCAGACCAAGTGTAAGGTTCACACGATCACCGGTTCGGGCACCGCTGCCGCCGAGGCTGGGATCGTCAACACGCTGGCCACCGGGCAAAAGGCCCTGGTGGTGACCAACGGCAAGTTTGCCGAGCGCTGGTCGCAGGTCTGCACGACCTACGGGATTGAACACAAGGACTTGAAGCTGGAATACGGCCAGGCTCCCACGGCCGCCCAGATCGCCACGGAACTGAAGGCCGACAAGTACAACGCGGTCATCCTGGTACATTCGGAAACCAGCACGGCCACGGTTTGTGACCTGGAAGCCATCGGCAAGGTTGTCCGCGCCAGCGGCGACACGCTGTTGATTGTTGACGGCATCACCAGCATTGGCGCTCTGCCGTTCAAGATGGACGAATGGGGCGTGGACGTGGCCATCACCGGCAGCCAAAAGGCGCTGATGCTTCCGCCGGGTCTGGCTTACGTGGCCTTGTCGGATCGGGCCTGGGCCGCGGTGGACAAGAATAAAACCCGCCAGGACTTTTACCTGGACCTGAAGAAATACCGCAAGAGCTTCGACGACGGCGATACGCCCTTTACCCCGGCCAACACGCTGATCGAAGCCTCTCGCGTCAGCCTCTCCATGGTGAAAAACGAAACGTTGGAGATCGTCTGGAAGCGCACGCACGTGATCGCCGAAGCCTTCCGGGCCGGCGTCAAGGCGTTGGGGTTTGAGCTGTTCTCGCAGAGCCCTGCCGACTCGGTGACGGCCGTGAAGTATCCGGCCGGGGTGACCGACAAGGAGTTCCGCGGCGCTCTCAAGAGCAAGCACAACATCCACATCGCCGGCGGCCAAGGTTCGATGGAAGGCAAAATCTTCCGCGTGAACCACATGGGCTACAGCGATGCCTACGACGCCCTGGCGGTGGTCGCGGCTATCGAGCACGTTCTGAAGACCCTCGGCAAGCCCGTGACGTTTGGTCACGGCGTTGCCGCGGCCCAGAAGGTTCTTGCCGAGCTGTTCTAGGACTTGGATTTACGAAGAAATACGAAAAGCGAGCGGAACATTCGTTCCGCTCGCTTTTTTGTATATATGAAAAGGAACCGCAACCCGTTGGGGCCGCGGCAAAACGAATCAGGGTTCGTCGGGTATTTCTTCTTTGTCGCGGGTTGATCGCCAATCCAAGAAACGATCAAGGACGGATTCAAAGTCGGCGGGGGTCTGGATGGTCCGCATGCCCTCGCGAAGCATCCGGCAGGGGTTCATGTGCTTGGCGTACCAGGTGGCACGCTGACGAAACTCCAACACGGCCGGTCGGGCGCCACGGAAATGGACCAGGTTCGCAAAATGGTCGCGCATGAACTGGCATTTCTGCTGGAGCGTCGGCTCGGAAGGAATGACGCCGGTCGTGAGATAGCTCCAGGTGTCGCGGAAGATCCACGGTGCGGACACAGCGCCCCGTCCGATCATGACGCCGGCGCAGCCGGTATGTTCGATCATTCGTTTCGCATCCTGTGGCGTGCGGACGTCGCCGTTGCCGATGACGGGGATGCAGCGAACCGCGGCGACTACGGCCGCGATGCCATCCAATCGAACCTTTCCGGAGAAGCCCTGGGCGGTGGTTCGGCCGTGGACGGTAATCATCGCCACGCCGGCGTCTTCCAATCGGCGGGCCAGCGAAGGGGCGACGATCGAATCGTCATCCCATCCCAGTCGCAATTTGACGGTGAGCGGGGCGTGACGGAGTGATTTTTTCACGCGCTCGACGATAAGGACGGCATGGTCCGGGTTGCACAGCAGTTTGCTGCCGCCGTCGCGCTGGGTGATTCGATCAACCGGACAGCCCATGTTGATATCGACGACGTGTGCGCCATGCTCTTCCGCCCATCGTGCGGCGTCGGCCAGGAGAGTGGGATCGGAACCGAATATCTGCATGGCCAGCGGAGAATCTTCGGCACAGGTGGCGGCAAGCTGCATTGAGCGGCGGGTTTCGTTCAGAAGCCCCTGGGGGCAGAGCAGGTCGGTGAAAGCCAGGCCGAGGTTGCCACAGGATCGGGCGACCAGACGGAATGAAACGTCTGTATAGCCGGCCACCGGGGCGAGCATCAGGTTGGTCGCCAGGTGCAAGTCGCCGATCTTGAGGGGCGTTGTCAGGGTCATGGTTTATTCGGCAGGGTCTGCCGGATAAAAGAACTGAGCGAGCACTTGCGGGCTCGCTCAGTTCTCGAAATTCTGATTTCACAATACATCAGGCCTTCGGCGGTTCCTTGGCCTTGAGCCAGGGCATCAACTTGCGAAGGCGACGGCCAGTCACTTCGAGCGGGTGCGTGTTGTCCTGCTCGTAGAGACGCTTGAAGTTTTTCAAGCCGCCTTCGTATTCGGCTCGCCACTCACGGGCGAACTGGCCGCTGGTGATCTCGGCGAGAATCTTCTTCATCTCCACCTTGGTCTGCTCGGTGATGACGCGAGGACCGCGGGTCAGGTCGCCGTATTCGGCGGTATTGCTGATGGAATACCGCATGTAGTCCAAACCGCCCTGGAAGATCAGATCAACGATGAGCTTGACCTCATGGCAGCATTCGAAGTAGGCCATTTCCGGGGGATAGCCGGCTTCGACGAGGGTTTCAAATCCGGCCTTGATCAGAGCGCTCAGGCCGCCGCAGAGAACGGCTTGTTCGCCGAAGAGGTCCGTTTCGCATTCATTCTTGAAGTTGGTTTCGATAATGCCCGAGCGAGCGCCACCGACGCCGCGAGCCCACGCGAGGGCGACGTTGCGGGCGTTGCCGGTGGCGTCCTGATGGACGGCCAACAGGCAGGGAACGCCGCCGCCACGTTCAAATTCGCTGCGGACCAGATGGCCGGGGCCTTTGGGGGCGACCATGATCACGTCAACGTTGGCGGGGGGAACAATGGTCTTGAAGTGAACATTGAACCCGTGGGTGAAGCCGAGCACCTGGCCGGGCTTGAGGTTGGGGGCAATGCTCTTGGTGTAGACCTCGGGCTGAACTTCATCGGGCAGGGTGATGATGATCAGGTCGGCCTGTTTGACGGCATCGGCGACGCTGAGGGGTTCAAAACCGTGTTCGATGGCAAGCCGGCCGTTGGCGCTGTCCTTGCGGTTGGCGACGATTACCTTCACGCCGCTGTCACGCAAGTTCAAGCCATGGGCATGCCCTTGGGAACCGAAGCCGATAATGGCGACGGTTTTGCCTTTGAGGGCATCAATGGGGGCGTCCTTCTCGTAGAGCATCTTTAATGGTTCGGCCATAGGTCTAGGTCTCCAAATGTAGGAAAGTTGGGCATGGTATCGGCTGGAGCGGGAGGTGTCAAAGTGTAAGGCGGGGTGCCAAGGCGACATTGAACCGTCCGTCGATTTGGCGCGTGCCGGGAGGGCGGATTTGCAAGCGGCAGGGTGATGGCCCGATTCAGGCGACTTGAACGGTTAAAGGGGATTGGAAGCTCGGGTGAGTTTGCCGGAATTGCAGGAAAAAACTTAAAAACTTGGAAAGCGGAAATTCGTTGGTTCGGAACAGACGTTGCATTGTCTCCTGAGCGTGGGGGCGAAAAAAAATGTCACGTTGGCATGTTGGCCGCAATGACCGGCAAATACAGGCCGCGTTTTGATTCAATGTTTTTGAGGCCCACCGTCTGGGCAAGGAGATGCGTTATGGTAAGCCCGCAAAATCCTCAAACACCAGTTCCCGGAACCACAGTGACGGGGAGGGGGTTTATCTCTCCGGAGGAAAGCGCGGCAATGGAGAGGCAGGCCTCGGTGATGATCCGCAGCCACGTATCGTGGGGCTCGGTCATCGCAGGAACCTTGCTGGCTCTTTCGTTGCTGGTGCTGTCCGCCACGTTTGCTTATGCCGTCGGCGTGCCCGCATTCCGCGGGACCGGCGCATACGGATGGGGGGCCGGCATATGGTCTGTCGTAACGTCCATCATCTGCTTCTTCCTGGGCGGATGGTTGGCGGCACATTTGGCCGCGGCGACTGACCGGCAGTATCGCGTCCTTCACGGCGTGATGACGTGGGCGCTGGCGATTCCGTTGATCCTGCTGATCTTCGGCGTCGGTCAGACCGTCCTGACCAATCAGGCCGGGCTGATTGGCAGCGACGTCACCCGCATGGCCATCACCGGATCCCCGCTTGCCGGCCCGGTGGTGCCTGGAATGACCCGAGTCGGCGCCGCCTGGGGCGGGTTCATCTCGCTGATACTTGGCCTGATATCCGCCGCGGTCGGTGCTTCTGCCACCGAACGCCGGTACGAGTAGCGACCGACGACGGGTTTTGATACCGTCCAAACACACCGTTAATTGTGGTGTTGCAGGAGACACCGGTTGTAAAGCCGGTGTCTCTCTGTTTAGAGGACGGTGCGTTCTTCGGACTGGATGCGAGCCTGATAACGGGCGGCGCGCCAGCCGGTGAAGGACTGACTGGCGCCCAGCAGCGCCAGCATGACGAGCCACCAGTTGTGAAAATACAGGGCGATCAGCAGGAAGGCGCCGGCGCCTAGAAAACCAATGACCGCGGCAATCATCAGGCTCCTGATGGGGCCAAGGATGAACCAGAGCAGCGAACGAAGAATCTGGCCCCCGTCCAGCGGATAGATCGGCAGGAGATTGAAGATCAGCAGCATCAGATTGATGAAAAAGACGGCCCGGAAAAAGTCGTAAACGTCCGGCGAGGCAATGGGAACAAAATGCAGGATGGCATAAAGAGCGGGGAAAAGGACAACATTGACAAGGGGGCCGGCGACAATGCTCCATAGATGGGCTGCCGGACGAGGCGGCGGTGATACGTAGGCGATGCCGCCAAAGGGCCAGAGAAGGATCTGATTGGCAACTCCACCGACCGATCGGCAGGCCAGCGCATGGCCGAATTCGTGCATCAGGACGATGGCGAAAAGCGCCAGATATTCGGCGATGTTCCAAATCTGGTTGTCATAGATATCGGAACGGTTCCGCAATTCAATCAAAGCAACGACGGCCCACGTCCAGTGGAGAAAGACGTCGATGCCGAAAAGACGCAGCAGATGAAGCGAACCGGGGCGTTTGGGCATGGGGGTATCCCGATAAAAAAGCCCCCCGGCGTTGCGGGGGCGGCGTACGCGGCATTATGAAAGTTTTGCCAGTTCCGTCTCGGCCTCGGTGAGCTGGTTGCGGGTCTGCTCAACCAGGTGGGGCGGCGCTTTGGAAATATAGGATTCGTTGGAAAGCCGCCCTTTCAGCCCGGCGATTTGTCGGACGAGTTCCTCTTTTCGCTTGGCAAGTCGCTGCTTCTCGGCTGCCTCATCCACGAGACCTTCAACATACACTTCACAGGCTCCCACGGTAGCGCGGGCGGCGTTGGCAGGGGGCGTCAGATCGGCACGGGCATCGCTGACGGTGCAGGTCGCCAGAACGTCCACGATCTGCTGATTCTGCCGAATCACATGGGCCAGTTCCTCATGGGCAAGGATGGAGACGGCCACTGCGCGTTTGGGATCAACCTTGTGCTCGTTACGAAGATTGCGGATGGCGACGACGATGCCTTGCAGCATCGTGAAGTCCCGCTCGGCGGATTCGTCGATCAACGACGCATCCGCCTGCGGCCAGGCAGCCTTGATGAGCCGTGGGCTGTCGCTGCCGGTCAGTTTTCCGGGCAACCCGCGCCCAGTCCGAACCTCATTCAGTTTCCACCAGATGGTTTCAGTAATGAACGGGATCATCGGATGCATCAACCGCAAGGACGCATCCAGAGCGGCAGCCAGCACCGCAGCAGCCTGGGGCGCACGGGCGGCATCCTTCATCACCGGCTTGGAAGCTTCAACGTACCAGTCGCAGAAATCCCGCCAGAAAAAGTCATACGCCGACTTGGCGTACTGATCGAAGCGGTAATGCTCCAAGGCTTCGTTGATCTCGGTAATGGTCCGGGCCAGACGGGAAAGAATCCATCGGTCGGCCAGGGTCCATGTGGAACTATCCGGCGATTGAACGGCGGTCGCCTCCAGATTCGAGATGGCAAACCGCGAGGCGTTCCAGAGCTTATTGCAGAAGTTCCGCCCCTGGTCGAACTTATCGGAAGTGTTACGGCCCTCGGCGTCTTTCTTCACCGGCAGACGCACATCCTGCGTCTCGGTGGCCATCATCGTCATCGTGAACCGCAGGGCGTCAGCGCCGTGCGTTTCGATGATGTCCACGGGGTCCACGCCGTTGCCCTTGGACTTGCTCATCCGCTCGCCCTTGCCGTCAAGAATCGTGGGATTGATGGTGACGTGGGCGAAAGGGATGGCATTTGCAATTTGCGATTTGCAATTTGCAATTTTGGTATGGGCTTCTTCCTGGCTGTGGGCGGTGAATTGGCCATGGCCCATGTTGTAGATGCCAGTCATGACCATGCGGGCGACCCAAAGCGTGATGATGTCGCGGCCGGTCACGAGGACACTGGTCGGATAATACTTGGCAAGTTCGGGAGTCTGCTCGGGCCAACCCAGCGTGCTGTGCGGCCAGAGCGCGGAGGAGAACCAGGTATCGAGAACGTCGGGGTCTTGGGCGAAACCTTCTTGCTTAAGAGCATCAAGGACTTCTCTGTCATTTTCGTTCCGAACACAAATTTGGAACTGCTGTTGATAGAAGCCATTACGCAAGAAGGTATCATCGCCCGTTTTCTTGTAGGATATTCTGCCTTCACTTCCCCATTGACGTAGCTTTTCGGTACTAAAGTCAAGACTTCCCCAAACTTCTCCAACTGGTGCAGGTTTAGTCCATACGGGAATCCGATGTCCCCACCACAACTGACGCGAGACGGGCCAATCGCGCTTTTCGCCCAGCCAATCCAAGTAGGTCTTGGCGTAGCGTTCGGGGTAAAACTTGATGATGCCTTCGCGCACGACCTCCAAAGCGGGTTCGGCGAGGGGGGCCATGTGGACGAACCATTGATCGGACAGGTAGGGCTCGATGGGGGTCTTGGATCGATCGGAGTGGCCGACCTGGGTTTCGTAGGGTTCTTCTTTTTCGAGCAGGCCGTGGCCCTTGAGATCGTCCACGATCTTGGCGCGGGCCTTGTCGCGGCGGAGGCCGGCGTAGGGGCCGCCTTCCTCATTGATTTTACCATCGGGAGTGAGGATGTTGAGAATGCCGATCTCATCGGGCTGGTCTTTGTGACGCTGCCAGACGGCGTAGTCGTTGGGATCGTGCGCGGGGGTGACTTTGACGACGCCGGTGCCGAACTTGGGATCGACGAGGATGTTGTCGGCGATGATGGGGATGAGGCGATCCACCAGGGGGAGGCGGACTTGTTTGCCGATGGCCCAGTTCCAGCGGGGGTCTTCGCAGTGGACGGCCACGGCGGTATCGCCGAGCATCGTCTCGGGCCGGGTGGTGGCGACGACCATGAACTTGTCGGTGCCTTCGATGAGGTAGCGGATGTGCCAGAGGTGCGTCTTGACGGTTTCGTGGTAGATCTCGTCGTCGGAGACGGAGGTTTGCAGAAAGATGTCCCAGTTGACCAGGCGTTTGCCACGGTAGATCAGGCCGTCTTTGAAGAGCTTGAAGAAAGTTTCACGGACGGCGCGAGCGCACATGTCATCGAGGGTGAAGCGTGTACGGTCCCAATCGCAGGAGCAGCCCAGGCGTTTGAGCTGTTCGAGAATGCGGTTGCCGTATTGCTCCTTCCATTTCCAGATGCGCTGGACAAGGGCTTCGCGGCCGACGTCGTGACGGGTTTTGTTTTCGGTTTCCTTGAGCTGTTTTTCGACGACGGCCTGGGTGGCGATGCCGGCATGGTCGATGCCGGGCACCCACAGCGCGTTGAACCCGCGCATGCGGTGGTTGCGGACAAGGATATCCTGGAGCGTGTTATTGATGGCATGGCCGAGGTGTAAAGCGCCAGTGACGTTGGGCGGGGGGATGACAATGCTGTAGGGCTCGCCGGTGCATGGGGGTCGGCATGGAACGCCTTTTCATCAAGCCACGTCTGGTAGGCCTTGGATTCAACCGCGGACGGATCGTACGTCTTGGATAGCTCAGTGCTCATGGATCCCTTGTTCAAAAACAGACCAGGAAGGATACAACGAGAGGGGGCGTTCGGGTAGAGGGCGGGGGAGTTATGCCGACTTGGGTACCAGCCGCTGTCCCCGGGTATTTTTGGGGATACCCAGGATTCGCAGAAAACGACGGCGGAGGGTGGTGCGGAGCCGCTCGGTTTCGGTGGCCGAGCCGTTTTCCATGGCAATGACCCCGCCGGCCTTGTTGCGATGGCCTCCGCCTTCTCCCAGCCGGCGGACCAGGCGGCGCATCAACTCGGCGGCCGAGATTTTGGGATTGTACGTGCGGAGAGACATGACCAGGTTTTTCCCGTTCGCGGCCGTGACCAGTGCCCATTCGGCCTGGTCAAATCGCAGGAGAAAGTCGGCAAGAATGGCGGGCTGCTCGGGCGAATCAATCGAATCCAGATGTGAAACCAGGGCGTGGTCGTAATAAATGGCGTTGTTGATCGCATTGGCGTAGGCGACGTAGTAGCCTTGGGGCAGGTCCACATACCGCATGCGATAGAGCTTGCGTGGGTCGGCGATGAGCGTCAGGCTGGAAAGGGCCATGTTGTCCAGCTCGTCGGGTTGGCCCGCTGCGCCGGCAAGGTCGGATTCGATGGCGAACAACAGCAGCGCCCCCAGATCGCGCGAGATGGGCACGTCCATTTCCATGAAGTACCCGAAGATGATTGACCCGCTGGCGCCGACGTCGGTGCGGATGTCCACGAAGGGGCACTTGGGCCGGCGGCCGCGAAGACTGGGGTGGTGATCGATGATGGCCGTCGGCATCACGTTCGGCGGCAGAGGGCTGTTGGTAAAGCTGGGCTGGGAGTCCACCAGAATGATGGCGTCAAAGCTGGGAAGGGCGGCATCGTCCCACTGCATACGGATGGCTTCGGTTGTTTCCTGGGCGAAAATGGTATTCAGACCTCCGCCAATTTTGCCCTTGATGGAAACATGCACCTTGGCCTGCTTGAGTTCCAAGCTCAGCAGTTCGCACAGGGCGATGCTGGACGCCAGCGCGTCCGGGTCGGGGTGTTCATGAGTTGTAACAAGAATATTCTTCTTGTTGGCCAGAAGGCGAAGGAGCTGGTGGGCGCGGGGGCGGCCTCGTGAGCGTCGCTCAACGGCTGCCGCCGAATCCTCGACGGTGTCCACACACGATTCAACAAAGGAAGTCATCGGTATTCAATTATAGCAGACGGCGATAGTTAGTGTTACTCAACCGCCGTCGCGTTCTGCCTTGTCGTCTTACCGGTTGCAAAGCCTACGCCGCGGCCGGGGGTAAAGCGAACAAACCGGCCTGATGCGCCGGCGCAGTGTAATCAATCAGGCATTCCATTACGTCAAGGGAACAAGTGGGTTCAGGTCAGGCTGCCTGACTTGAAAGCGAGCTTGCCCCGGCTTCTCGCCAAGCGGGTCGTTTCTGATATGATTTATCCTTCAATTTTACGAGGAACAGATGTCCGAAATGCAGCAGATTGTGGAACGAGGCAAACGGGTTTTAATCCAGAACTACGCGCGGTTGCCGATCTCGATGGCCCGCGGGGAAGGTTCGATTCTGTGGGATGCCGACGGGAAGCGTTACATTGATCTGTTCGCCGGATTTGGCGGGGGGATACTGGGGCATTGCCATCCGGACCTTGTGGCGGCCGCGACAGGACAGGCTGAAAAGTTGTGGCACGTGGGCAACGTTTTTTACACCGAGCCCCAGATCGAACTGGCCGAGCGGTTCAATCGGCACGCCTTTGCCGGTCAGGCTTTTTTCTGTCATAGCGGGGCCGAAGCCAACGAGGCGGCGTGCAAGCTGGCGCGGTTGCGCGGACAGGATAAATCGCCGCGACGATGGAAGATCATATCGCTGCACAAAAGCTTCCACGGACGAACGCTGGCGATGATCGCCGCGACGGGAAACCCAAAGGTGCGCGTGGGGTTTGCCCCGGATGTGCCCGGATTCCTGCAGGTCGAGCCGGGCGACTTTGACGCATTGGCCAAAGCCGTTGATGCGGAAACCGCCGGCATCATCATGGAGCCGATCCAGGGCGAAGGCGGGATCAACCTTTATCCGGAAGGATATCCGCAGAAAGTTCGGCAGCTCTGCGACGAACACGGATTGACCTTGATCTTTGACGAAGTATGGACCGGATGCGGACGGACGGGCAAGTGGTTCGCGTACCAGCATTTTTCGACGCCGACGGGAAACATCGTCGAGCCGGACGTTATCACCCTTGGCAAAGCTCTGGGCGGCGGTCTGCCGGCAGGGGCCATCTACGCCAAGCCCGAAGCCGCCGCATTGATGGGGCCGGGGAAACATGGCAATACGCTGGGCGGCAACCCGATCTGCATGGCCGTGGCCAAAACAATTTTCGACGTGATCGAACGCGACGGGCTTCTGACGCATGCCCAGGCCATGGGGCGGCATGCGGTCGCGCGGTTGCAGACTGCCCGGCGTTTGGAGGGAAAGATTACCGAAATCCGCGGCCGGGGGCTGATGCTGGGGGTGGAGCTTAAATCGCCCGGAGAAAAACTGGTCGAAAAGGCCTTGGAGCGGGGCGTCGTGATCAACCTGACGGCCCAGAACGTCATTCGCCTTGCTCCGGCAATCAACATCAGCCAAAACGATTGGGACGCGGGGTTGGATATTCTGATCGACGTGTTGGCGGAAATCGGATGACCGGTATGAAGCGATTGCTGCTTATTTTGCCGCTGTTGCTGGCTGGTTGCGGGCAGGGCGGTTCGGCGGAGGGAAATCAAAAGCCGTCGCTGTCTGCGCCAGGGGCAAGCCGGCAAAACCCGAAAGATCCGACCCCGGCGAATGATTCGGTGGCTGTCCTGAACGTTTACCAGATATCCGTCCCGATGGGGAAAATCAGCGGCCGGGAAGAGTTCTGGAAACACGTTAACGAACAATGCGTTGACGTCGGCGTGTACGACACGTTGTACCGCAACGGCGTGCGGGTGGGGATCACTTCGTTCGGAGATTTAGGCTACGTTCAATCCATCCTTGAACAGCCCGCTCTTCTTACGCAGGTCTCCACGTACGCGGGAAGCCGGGTTCAGACAGTTGAGTTGGAAATGAATAAAGACGTCAAAGGCCAGGACGTCTTCTATTATGACGGCAACAACCAACTGCAAGGCCGGACGTACGACCGCAGCACCAACCTCCTGACGATTTCGTTTCAGCCCGTGCCACGGAAGCCCGGCGCCGTCCGAGTGAAACTCTGCCCGATGGTCCGGGCCTTGCGACAGCGGTTGGAGTTCACTGCGTCCAATGGGGAACGCGAGGTGCAACTCGTTTATCCCGAGCGGCTATATGACATGCGACTGGAAGCGGAAATTCCGATGGGGAGTTTTCTGGTCGTCGCGCCGTCGCCGGAGGCCGCGAATACGACGAGCATCGGACACGCGTTTCTGACCAGGGAGGGACCGGCCGAGCTGCAGGAGCAGGTTTTGCTGCTCACGCCACGCATGGTTGTCAGTGAAAAGAAATAATCCCGCGACTTCAATCGCAGACGCCGCGCACCGCCTGCACGAAAGCCCGCATTTTTTCCTCCGACTTTTGTCCCGGGACGTCCTCAATGCCGCTGCTGACGTCCACGGCCCAAGGCCGCAATTGCTCAACGACCGAAGCGACATTCCGGGGCGTTAACCCGCCGGCGGCGATCAGCGCAGGCAGACCTTGGAAATCCCCGGCATGCTGATGGCGGCGGATTGTTTGCCAGTCGTTCTCGATACCCGCGCCCCGGCCTGGTCCAGGTTGGCGGTTTCCAGGACAAGGCCCTGCAAGTGAGTGAGGCGAAACGTCGCAATGGCTCGTTGCCAGGCGGAAAGGGTGGCGTCAAAACGCTGGGAATCGACGCGGATGGCCTTCAGGACGGTCAGGCCGTGCAATTCCGCCACCTGCTGCGGTGATTCGTTCCCGTGCAGTTGCACGTGACGAAGGCGAAGCCGATCCGAAACATCCAGGATGGTTTGCGTCGGCGCATCCACAAACAGCCCCACGGGTGTGACGAAGGGCGGAAGGGCAGCCAGAATCCGCTCGGCGCAATTCAAGGGTACGTTTCTCCTGGATGGGGGATGAAAAACCAGGCCGATGGCATCAGCGCCGATCCGGGCGGCGGCCAATGCGTCTTCGGGGCGACAAATACCGCAGAACTTGATTCGCGTGCGAGCCATTTTGTGCCGTGATGATACCGGTAAGTCTCGGATGTGTCCCGATAAAGAGACGCGAAATTTGACGAAATTCTATTAATACATAGAATTAGTAGGAAATTTAGGCGAAAAGACCTCTTCGGCTTGCGTTTTGCACCTGCACAGAAAGGAGCGATCCCCGGCGGACGCAAGCGGAGGTAACCGACAATGCCATTAAAGCCCCTGGGCCGAATATTTGGTGACATCACAGAAACCATTGGCGGCACCCCGATGGTGCGCATCAACCATCTGGTCCCTCGTGGACGGGCTACGGTGCTGGCCAAGTGCGAATTCTTCAACCCGCTGTCGAGCGTGAAAGACCGGATCGGCTGGGCGATGATCCAGGCCGGCGAGCGGGATGGGAAGATCGACCGGAATACCGTAATCGTCGAACCCACCAGCGGAAATACGGGCATTGCGCTGGCGTTCGTGTGTGCCGCCCGGGGATACAAATTGATTTTGACGATGCCCGATTCGATGAGCCTCGAGCGGCGCAAGTTGCTCAAGGCGCTCGGGGCCGAGGTGGTGCTTACGCCGGCGGCCGAAGGAATGCGCGGCGCGATCAGCAAGGCCGAGGAAATTCTGAAACTGCATCCCAGGAGTTATATGCCTCAGCAGTTTGACAACCCGGCCAACCCGGAAGTCCACCGCCAGACGACGGCGGAAGAAATCTGGATCGACAGCGGCGGCGAAGCCGACATCCTCGTATCGGGCGTCGGCACCGGAGGCACGATCACCGGTGTGGCGGAGGTCATCAAGCAGCGGAAGCCCGGCTTCAAGGCGGTGGCCGTGGAGCCGACGGCTTCCCCGGTGATCACGCAGACGCTGGCGGGAGAGCCGCTCAAGGCCGGGCGGCATAAGATTCAAGGTCTGGGCGCGGGATTCATCCCCCGAAACCTGAACACGGCGATTATCGACGAAGTGGTGCAGGTTACGGATGACGAATCTTTCGAGTGGGCAAAGCGGCTGCACAAGGAGGAAGGCGTTTTCGGCGGAATCAGCAGCGGCGCCGCGATGTGTGCCGCGGCAAAATTGGCGGCCAGGTCGGAAAACAAGGATAAGTTGATCGTTACGATTTTACCGAGCATCGGCGAGCGCTACCTGAGTACGCCGTTGTTTGAGCAGGAATAAGCATCACGGGCAATGCTTGAAACGGACGGGGTTTTATGGCGGTACAAGTGAAAGCGACGAACGTAACCTGGCATGAGGGGACGGTAGCCCGCGCCGAGCGGGAAAAGCTGCTCGGTCACAAGGGCGTGACCGTCTGGCTGACCGGCCTTTCGGGATCGGGCAAATCCACGATCGCCTGTCTTCTGGAGCAGATGCTGCTGCGCCGCAAGAAGCACGCCTATCGTCTGGACGGCGACAACGTGCGCATGGGTTTGAATAAAAACCTGGGGTTCGGCGCGGAAGATCGAGTGGAAAACATCCGCCGGATCGGCGAAGTGGCCAAGCTCTTTACGGATGCGGGCGTGATCGTGATTGCGAGCTTTATCAGTCCGTATCAGAAGGGCCGGGATGCGATCCGCCAGAGCATGAGGGCGGGGGATTTTATCGAGGTCTACGCGAAGGTTGCCGTGGAAACGGCCGAAAAACGCGACCCCAAGGGTTTGTATAAAAAGGCCCGGGCAGGGCAGATCAAAGGCTTTACCGGGATCGACGATCCCTACGAAGCACCGGAGCGTCCGGAGATCGTGGTCGATACGGAAGCAACAACGCCGGAATCAGCGGCCGGGCAAATCCTGGCCTATCTGGATGGGCGCGGGTATCTGCAAGCGTAAGGGAGCATTGTGGCGGAAAAGTACGTGGATCTTCATTGCCATTCGACGGCTTCGGACGGAACGCTGACGCCGACGGAGGTGGTCCGCCTGGCCGGGCAGGTCGAGTTGAGCGGTTTGTCTTTGACGGACCACGATACCATTGCCGGGATTGCGGAAGCCCATGCGGAGGCCCGGCGGCTGGACATCGACTTCATCGCGGGAATCGAAATCAGCGCGGAGTATCCGTATCCGGGAACAATGCACATCCTCGGCTACGGCGTAGACCCGGCCAGCGAAACACTGAAATGCCTGACGGAAACGCTTTTGGCGGGACGGGATAACCGCAACCCCAGGATCGTCTCAAGGCTGAATGAGTTGGGTGTGTCGATCAGCATGAAGGAGGTCGAAGACCAGGCCGGCGGAGACGTCATAGGACGGCCTCACATGGCAGCGATCTTGCAGCGGAAAGGGTACGTTTCTTCGATCAAGAATGCCTTCGACAAGTACCTGGCGCCCGGGGGATTGGCCTATTTTGATAAAGAGCGGCTTTCGCCACGACGGGCGATAGAAATGATTCGGCAATCGGGCGGCGTCCCGGTCCTGGCGCATCCGATCCAGTTGCGAGCGGAAAATGACGCACAACTGGAACGGCAGGTAAAAGACCTGACGGACATGGGCTTGGCGGGTATCGAGGTGATCCACAGTGACCACGATCCGGCGCTGACGGAAAGATACGGCAGGCTGGCCGACCGCTTGGGCTTGCTCAAAACCGGCGGCAGCGATTTTCACGGAACCAACAAGAAGGACATCTCGCTGGGTACGGCCAGAGGTCGGCGGATACCGCGGCGATTCTTCGACGCGTTGATCGAACGGATTCAGGGTAAACCGCAGGGAGTGCCATGAGTTCTTCGGCGGAACAAACGGGCTTGCAGGCATTGAATGACCGGTTCGAGAAGTCTCATCCGCAGGACGTCGTTGCCTGGGCCGCGGAGCAATTCGGGCGGGAGCTGGTGATGTCTTCCTCGTTCGGGGCGGATTCGGCGCTGTTGATCCACATGGCGACGCGGGCGTTGCCTGACATTCGCATCATCATGGTGGACACGGGTTATCTGTTTCCCGAGACGCATCAGTTCATGGAGCAACTGCGGCTGAGGTTCGATCTGAACGTGTGGATTTATCGCACAAAGAATGACCCGATCGAGTATCTCCGCCGGGCGGGGGAGGACGACCCGACCTGGCGAAACAACGTGGAAGGCTGCTGCGCGGCGAATAAAAACGAGCCGTTCGACCGGGCCATGCGGGAGTTGCAACCCAAGGGCTGGCTGCGCGGCATTCGCCGGAACCAGGCGGCCAGCCGGAAGGATCGGCAATTTGTGGAGTGGTCGCAGCGGTACAACTGCCATGCGATATCCCCGCTGTTGAACTGGACGGGGCGGGAAATTTACGCCTATATGAAGGCCAATGATCTGCCGCATCACCCGCTGGTAGAGAAAGGGTATTTTTCCATCGGCTGCAACCCGCAATCATGCACTCGGCCAATCCAGGTGGGGGAAGACCCGCGTTCGGGGCGGTGGGCTGGGCAGGGGAAACTGGAGTGCGGGATCAACCTCGATTCAACCGATTCGGCCAAGCTGTAGATGCCGGCATGCGGGTTTGGACCTTGGCGGGCGGAGACTGCTCGGATATAACTTCGCATCGTCAATTGCATTTACGGAGAAAAAACATGGAACGAACACTGATCATCTTCAAGCCTGATGCCGTCCAGCGTGGGCTATGCGGGGAAATCCTGGCCCGGTTTGAAAAGAAGGGCATCCAGATCGTCGGGATGAAAATGATGCAGATTCCCCGGTCACTGGCCGAGAGGCATTACGAGCCGCACAAGGGTAAGCCGTTTTATGAGCCTCTGGTGAACTTCATGACCAAGTCGCCGGTGATTGTGCTGGCATTGCAGGGCAAGGACGTGATCGTCATCTGCCGAAAGATGATGGGCGCGACGTTCGGTTCCAAGGCCGAGCCCGGTTCGATCCGGGGCGATTATGGCGTCAGCAACTCCTTCAACCTCGTCCACGGTTCGGATTCGCCCGAAAGCGCCACGCGGGAATTAGGGCTGTTCTTCAAACCCGAAGAACTGCTCGAATGGACGCCGGCCATCCAAGGCTGGGTCTACGACCTGGGCAAAGGCCAGCCCGAATAAGCAGCGACAGGAACCGCCGATGAACGCAGATGAACGCCGATAAAGAGAAGATTTCTTTCTTATCTGCGTGTATCAGCGTTTATCGGCGGTTAATAATTTCTTCTCTGCGTTTCTCTGCGTCCTCTGCGGTAAATTCCCTTTACGCAAAAGAAGAGTCTGTCGCTCTCCGCACTTCCCCGAAACCGTCGGCGCACTAAAATAGCATCATGACCAGTTCCCCCGAGAAGCGAATTGCCGGGCTCCGCGAGGAGTTGAATCGGCATAACTATCTCTACTACGTCCAGGCCAAGCCCGAGATCAGTGATCAGGAATACGACCGGCTGATGACGGAACTGATCGATCTGGAGACGGCCCACCCGGAACTCCTCACGCCTGACTCCCCCTCGCAGCGCGTCGGTGGCCAGCCAATCGGCGAATTCAAAACTGTCGAGCATACCCTTCGAATGATGAGCATCGACAACACGTACAACGAAGGCGAACTGCGGGCCTTCGACGAGCGTGTGCGAAAGGGGCTCAATGGCGAGCAGCCTCAGTATGTGATGGAACCCAAGGTGGACGGGGTGGCGGTGTCTTTGCGGTACGAGAAGGGCCTGCTGGTTCAGGCGGCGACGCGCGGCGACGGACGGCGGGGGGATGACATCACCAACAACGCGCGGACGATCCAGGCCATCCCCCTGCGGTTACACGACGGGCGGGAGATTCCGCGCGTTCTGGAGGTGCGCGGTGAAATCTTCATGACCAACGAGGTCTTTCAGGAAATCAACAAGCGATTGGCGGCCCGTGGCGAAGAGCCCATGAAAAACCCGCGCAACGCGACGGCCGGAACGCTCAAGCAGCTTGATCCGAAAGTGACGGCATCCCGAACGCTGTGGTTCGTGTCGCACGGGATGGGGTTGGTTGAACCGCTGCCGGTGGATAACGATTGGGACTGGCTGCAACTGCTGAAGCATTGGCATCTGCCGATTCCCGATCAGACGAAACTGGTGAAAAACGTTGACGAGGCAATCCGGTACATTCATGATTTTGCCGCAATCCGCGGGACTCTGCCGTATCAAACGGACGGCGTGGTGGTCAAGGTCAACTCCTTTGAACAACGGCGGCGGCTGGGAGAAACCAGCAAATCGCCTCGGTGGGTCATTGCCTTCAAGTATCCGGCCGAACAGGTACAGACGCTGTTGCATGGCGTAACCTGGCAGGTGGGCAAGGGCGGAACGCTGACGCCGGTGGCCGAGTTGGAACCGGTGTTTGTCGCCGGCACGACGGTCAAGCGGGCCACGCTGCACAACATCGACCAGATCGAACGGCTTGGCCTGCGGATCGGCGATACGGTTGTGGTGGAAAAGGCGGGTGAAATCATTCCCCAGGTCGTGCAGGTTGTGGCGGACAAACGGCCGGCACATGCAAAGAAGATCGAAACGCCCACAATTTGCCCTTCGTGCGGGGAAAAAGTCGAAAAGGAATCGGACGGCCCCTACGTCCGATGCGTGAACCCCGCCTGCCCGGCTCAGCTTAAAGAACGCCTGCGATGGTTTTGTTCGCGGAACCAGATGAACGTCGAACGACTCGGCGAAGCTTTAATCGATCAGCTCGTGGATGTCGGCCTGCTCAAGACGTTTGCCGACATTTACCGCCTGCGATACGACCAACTCGTGAACCTGGAGCGAATGGGCGAAAAGAGCGCCGCCAACGTCTTGGACTCGATTGCCGCCAGCCGGGATCGGGGATTGGATCGGCTCTTGGCGGGGCTGGGAATCCGGCACGTGGGTAACCGCGTGGCGTATGTGCTGGCCAAACATTTCGGATCCTTGGACGCCATCGGCAAGGCCAGCCAGGACGAGTTGGCCCGGGTGATGGAGATCGGGCCGGCGATTGCCGAATCGGTTCATGATTTCTTTTCCAACGAAGCCGGTCGGCGGGCGATTGCGGAACTGAAGTCGGTCGGAATTGATCCGACAATGGAAGTGACGCAGGAACAAGGACAAGAACTGCCGCTTGCGGGACAGACGGTTGTGATTACCGGCACGCTGGCCAGGTTTGATCGCAAGGAGATTGAAGACCTGATTGTGAAGCTGGGCGGCAAAGCGTCCGGCAGCGTCAGCAAGAAGACCAGCTTTGTCGTCGCGGGCGAGGCTGCGGGCAGCAAGCTGGCCAAGGCTCAGGAACTTGGAGTTCCGGTGCTGACGGAGGATGAGTTCATTGAAAAGTTTGGCAATGACAGGGCGGGCGGCAATAGCGGGTCGCTGTTTTCATAGCGGCAACGTCAAATTATGTCCGGGTCGATTGCTTTACCGCCGGGGAGCGTTGCGCTACGATAAGAGACAATTATGAGTAGACCCACCCCTGCCGAAAGTATCGGGCGGCTTGTCGCTGTGCGCCCGTTGAGAGAGCTGGCCAAGTCCCTGCCGGGAGCCCGTGCCGTGACGGCTTCGGGATTGTGGGGCAGCAGCGTCGCGGCGGTTACGGCCGCCATCGAGGCGGAGCTGCGCCGGCCGGTTCTGGTGATTTGCGGACATGTGGATGAGGCCGATGACCTTGCGGACGACATGGAGTTGTTCCACGGGCGTCGGCCCGAAGTGCTGGCGGCGCTGGAGTTGGCGGGAAGCCTGGGAAACGTCAGCGAAGAGCAAGTCTCCGCCCGGATGAAGCTGATTACCCGTTTGGCAACCGACACCAAGCCGGCGTCACCGCTGCTGCTGGTCGCGCCGATTCAGGCGGTGATGCAGTCGGTGCCTTCGCATCAACAGCTCGAACAACTCATGCGGGTGTTACGCCCTGGGCTGAAGCTTGAGCCGGAAAAACTGATCGTCTGGTTGAGCGAACACGGCTATAACCGGCTGGAACAGGTGGAAGTTCCCGGTGATTTTGCCGTGCGTGGAGGCATTATCGATATTTACCTGGCCGGAGAGTTCGAGCAATCCGACGAGCAGGTGGGGCTGGCGGTTCGCGTGGACTTTTTTGACGATGAAATCGAATCCATTAAACGGTTTGACTTGGATACGCTGGGCTCGGGGGAGACGATCAACGAGGTGCGGGTACTGGACCTGAGGGGGAAACTGCCGGAGGCGGGGGCGTCAACGCACCTGTTCAGCTACCTCGATCCGGAAATGGTGGTGGTGCTGTGGGAACCGCTGGAAATTCAGGAGCAGGCCAAGAGTTATCTGGAGCGGTTGCCGGAATTGCAGGGGATTTATCCTTTGGCGGCGGTGCTGCGAAACGCCTCGGAAATGATTCGGCTGGAACTGAGCCAATTTGACCAGGGCACGTCATCGGCGCCGAGCCTGCTGGGCATGGGGAATACGCCGCACGTTCGATTGCCGATCGGTTCGCTCCAACGCTTTGAAACGGATGCGAGCAAGGCGATCACGGAATTGGTGGAATTGGCGGCGACGCATCAGATTTCCGTCTTCTGTGACAACGCCGGCGAGGCCGTACGATTCGCGCAGTTGGTCGATCAGAACCATCCGGGTCTGCGGGAGAAGATCGATATTCCTATCGGATACCTGCATCGGGGTTTCGTCTGGGAGCCCGAGGCGGATCGGCCCATCGCCCTGCTCGGGCATCATGAATTGTTCCACCGATACGAGATGCGGCGGCGGGTGAAAAAGGTGATCGCATCCCGGCCCGTCGATTCGTTCCTGGACCTCAAAACCGGGGATTACGTCGTTCACGTCGCCCACGGCATCGCAAAGTTTATGGGCATGCAGACGATCAACAAGGACGGGCGCAATGAAGAATATCTGAGCCTTCGCTTTGCGGACAACGCAACACTGCACGTGCCGGCGGCACGCATCAACCTGATCCAGAAATACATCGGGGGGTTCCACGGACATCCGCAGCTTTCCCGCCTGGGCAGCGGGGTCTGGGAAAAGCAGAAGGCCAAGGTGTCCGAAGCGGTCATGGACATGGCGGCAGAACTGCTGGAAGTCCAGGCGGCCAGAGAAGCCGAACAGGGTATGGCCTATCCGCCCGATACGCAGTGGCAGGGGGAGTTTGAAGCGGAATTTCCCTACACGCCCACGCAGGATCAAGTCACGGCCGCGGAGGAAATCAAACAGGACATGCAAAAGATTCGGCCCATGGATCGCCTGCTTTGCGGCGACGTGGGATACGGCAAAACAGAACTGGCCATGCGGGCGGCGTTCAAAGCCGTCGAATACGGCAAGCAGGTGGCAGTGCTGGTGCCTACAACGGTGCTGGCCGAGCAGCACTACCGTTCGTTCAGCGAAAGAATGGTCAATTACCCCTTCCGGGTCGAATCCATCAGCCGGTTCAAGTCCGGCAAAAAGCAGAAGGAAGTTATCCAGGGCCTGAGCAAGGGCGAAGTGGACATCCTGATCGGAACGCACCGTCTGCTCAGCAAGGACGTCAAGTTCACCGATCTGGGGCTGGTGGTGGTGGACGAGGAACAACGATTCGGCGTCACGCACAAAGAGCGGTTGAAGCAGATGCGAAAGACCGTGGACGTGCTGACCATGTCGGCAACGCCCATCCCGCGCACCTTGCATATGAGCATGCTCGGCTTGCGCGACATCAGCTCCCTGACCACCGCGCCGCAGGACCGGCGCAGCATCGTGACGGAAGTCATGGCGTACGACAAGGAACGCGTCAAGCAGGCGATTCTTCGCGAACTGAACCGCGACGGTCAGGTCTATTTTGTCCACAATCGTGTGTACAACATTGCCGAGATCGCCGACGAGATTCAGCATCTGGTGCCCGACGCCCGGATCATCATCGGCCACGGACAGATGGCCGAAGGTGAACTGGAACAGGTCATGTTGCAGTTTGTGCGCCACGAGGCGGACATTCTGGTCTGCACGACGATCATTGAAAGCGGCCTGGACATTCCGAACGTCAACACGATTTTCATCAATCAGGCGGATCGCTTTGGCCTGAGCGAATTGCACCAGCTTCGCGGCCGTGTCGGCCGGTACAAGCACCGGGCGTATTGCTATCTGCTGCTGCCCCCGGATCGGCCGGTGACTCCGGTGGCGGCCAAGCGACTCAAAGCCATCGAGGAATACAGCCATCTGGGCGCGGGTTTCAAAATCGCCATGCGCGACCTGGAAATTCGCGGCGCCGGCAACATCCTCGGCCCCGAGCAATCAGGGCACATCGCAACGGTCGGTTACGAGATGTATTGCCAGCTTCTGGAGGAAGCCACGCAGCAGCTCAAGAACCAGCCCAAGGCGGCTCGCCCCGAGGCGCATGTGGATATCGGCCTATCGGCCTACCTCCCAAAACAGTACATCCCCGCCGACCGGCAGCGAATGGACTTCTATCGCCGCCTGACGCGATGCACCAGTCTGGAGATGCTCGAAGGGCTGCAACAGGACATGAAGGACGCCTTCGGCGAACCGCCCCGACCCGCTCTGCTGCTCTTTGCCCTGACAGAGCTGCGGCTTCTGGCAGGTCTTTTCGGGATCGAAAGCATCATCAAACAGGAACCCGACGTGCTGCTGACGGTGCGGGACGCGGCCCGCGCCCAAGGCGGCTTGAACGGCGCACCGGGAACATTGCGGGTTGTGGATGAAAAAACGGTCTACTTCCGGCCGCCCAAATTGTATCTGGACCCCGAAACGCTTCTGATGGTGCTGCGAAACCTGCTGCGAATGGCCTATGACCGGGAACTGAAGACGGTCTCGGCCAACAATCAGCCTGCCGGGGCAAAGTAGTCAGCACCTTTCCCTGTTGCCGCCAGAATGACGGATGCTATCGATTTATCGATCTCAAGGAGATTGACGGCGAGGTGCGAAAGCCACGGCGAGGACATGACCATCGCTGCCGCACGACAGGCAAACCGCCGGACACCCCACATCTTCTGAAACTGCACCGGCAGCCGCTGAATCTCGCGCCGGCTGCCGGTCTTCTCAAATGAATCCACCGCCATTGCCGCCAGTTCGGCGCTGCGCATGGCTATCCCCATTCCTTCGCCGCCGATGGGTTCCATTGCCGCGGCGGCATTGCCGACGGGAATGATCCCCTCAGGCCAGTCGTAGGAAACGGGAAATCGTGGCAGGGGGGACGCAAGCCATTGGCCGATGCGGCAGGCTGATGCGATCCGCTGTTTCAGGGCAGGGTTTTCTTCCGTCATCTGCAAAAAGAGCCTGTCGATGTTCCCGTGAAAGCTTTGCAGTTTCCGAACGGGAACGCTGAAGGCGACGTTCCATCGAAGGCCTTCGACGGGTGCAACGCCGACATAGTGACCGCGAAGGCCAAATAACTCGACCGCATCGTGCGCACCGTTCATGCCGACAAAATGAGCTTTGATGCCCAGATCCCCGGTGGCGGCGGGACGGAGATTGAGCAAAGCCGCTCGGCCGTCGGCAAGGATGACGTGCGAGGGGTTCAGAATGTGAATCGCATTGGTCCGCAAATCCCGAACCCGAACCCGTGGCCGGTTATGAGGATCAATGCTCTCGCAGCGTGCCGGTTGTAAAACGGTTACCCCTGCCTGGCGGGCCGAGTTTAGAAGCGTGTAATCCAGCGACAGACGGGACAAGCCCCACATGGGCCTGGGAAGATCCATGACCAATGAGTCGCCGTAGACGGTATGCAAGGTGGATCGGGTCAGCAATGCGGGTTGCTGTTGCTGTAGCGTTTGAGTCAATCCCACCCGATTCAAGACGTCAAATCCGAGAGCGCTGACACATTCTCCGCAAACTTTGTCGCGTGGGAAGGACTGCTTTTCGACAAGAGTGACCTGCCAGCCGAGCCTTGCCAGAAGGACAGCGGCAACACACCCGGACGAACCGGCGCCGATCACCACCGCGTCACGCATAGCGAGATTGTAGGCGCCCGCCGGGGAAGAAGCGGGCGATTAAGCCGTAGGAGAGGCAGGCAGGCCCGAAGCCCGCCCGCGGAGGGCGTCCATTTTCTCCCGCACTTCCTGGGCAACCCGCGTATTGGGAAATTCGCTGATGATCGCTTCCCCAAGCTTGATCGCCTCCGACCATTTGTGATCGGTAACCGCGGACGAGAACTGGGTCTTGAGAATGTCGAGCTTGGCCTTGAAGATGCCGCGGGCGGTTTCCTGCATGGACTCGGCTTCGGCAGGCGTGAGGTAGAGATCCAGCTTTTTAAGAATCTCGATGCTGCCGTCGATGTCCTTGCGGTTGACGGCCTCATTCCAGCTTTCCACGAGCTGTTTCTTGTGTGACTGTCGGCGGACTTCGATGTCCTGAGGCAATGCCAGTGCCTGCGGATTGTCGGGGAAAAGGCGGATCAGCCGTTGGGCTTCGTAAATCGCGTCGCTCCATGCCTCGGCGCGACAGTGCCGATCAATGACGCCCGTAATGTCGGCGATCTGTTTGGTGACGATGCCTTGCCGGTGACGGTTGATCTCCTCTCGCAGACCATCGACTTCCTGCCGATAGCCGAATTGGGATTCCATATCGTTGGCCAGAACCAACGCCGCATCCCAATCCTGCTTGTTCATTTCTTCCCGGATGGCCCGGCGTAACGCGTCCCGATCTTTTTCACGGAATGCGACGGCCTTCGCACGGTCGGACAGAAGTTGCTGCTCGCTGATGGTGTTGAGCAGGACTGAGATCTGCTCCAAACGGTCGGAAACGAGATTGTACAACTCGTCTTGCGTCTGCCGTTGATGTTGAAGGAGTGATTCCAGGATTAACGCCAGCGGCCAGATGATGAACACAGCCACAAGGGAGGCAAAGCCAACTGCCAGCATCAACCACTGCTGCTTTTCATACACAAGGAAAATTCCGGCGGCGGAAATCGCCAAAGAAAGCACCACGGCCAGAGAGTATCGCCATGTCACAGAAGGAGGGGTACGCTTATCCACGGCCACCTCGTGGTAGGAGTTATCTTATTGCCTTGCCGAGTCCGTTCTTAATGCAGTGTAGAACCTTGGGAAAAGCCTGTCAATCGTTTTATGTCAGGCGAAGTAAGACACTTAGGCGGCCCGTTTCCCCGACTCGCTTTCCGATGCATTCCGGGCCTCGGTGGCTTCGTTTTGCAGTTCCCTCAGTCTGCGCGATCGCTCCCCTCCGAGTAGTGCAAGCATCGCCCACGTGCAGACAACCGAACCTATTGCAAACCATGTCATCATAATGGCGGTCAGGCAATGACCTGATTGGAAAGATCGGTTGATTCAGGCCGAAAGGATTAATTGTTGCCGTACCTGCTGCGTCAGGTCCGGCGCAATACCGCATAGTAACCCCCGTCGCGGTAAGACAGTGGGTTATTCTCCATGCTTGGCAGCGTAGCCTGTTCAACCTGGAGTCCGAAATCAGAGTGCTGCTTGAGAAACGCTTCGACAACCTGCTGGTTTTCTTCCGGCCAAACGCTGCACGTGCTGTAAACGAGCAGTCCCCCTGATGCGAGCCAGGATGCCGTATCGTTGAGGATGTCCATTTGCAGTTGCCACAGTGAATGGAGGGTACGCTCGTCCTGGGCGAAACGCGCCTCGGGCCGACGGGCCAGCACGCCGCTGTTGCTGCACGGTGCATCCACAAGAATCCGGTCGAATGCCTTGGGAATTTCGTCGGCGATCGTACGAAGAAAGGCCGACTGATGAACGGTAATGTTGTGCAGGTTTCTTTGCCTTACCAACTGCCGTAGCGTCGTACACCTCGCCGGCGACGGATCGACCGCGACGATTGTGCCCGTGTTCCCGATCCATTCGCGCATCTGAAGCGTCTTGGTTCCCAGACCCGAACATCGATCCAATACGGCTTGTCCGGGTTTCAGGTCGCACTGCCCGACAACCAGGGCGGCGGTGGGATCCTGCACTTGCGCAAGACCGGCGGCAGACCATTCGGCCAGCAAAGGCTGACGGGCCGGATCAACCACGTACATGCCCGGCTGCTCGTGAGCACAAATCGTTACCCCTGGCGTGGCGAGCCGATCCGGGGAAACATCCCGGCCGAGGCGAACGATGGTGGGGGGCTCATGGTTATCGTGTTCGCAAAACCGCAGAGCTTCACACGCCGGCAATAGCCGCGCCAGACGGTCAAAAAGCTCCGGCGGATGCGACAACGCCACGGCCGCATAGCCGCGGGGATCGTCCTCCGGCAAAGGCAGCGGCGCGTCAGGTTGGCGCGTGGCCGAACGAAGCACCGCATTCACAAACCCGCCAGCCCGGCCAAGCCCGAATCGCTTGACCTGCTCGACAGCCTCGTCAACGGCGGCCGAGGCCGGGATGCGGGAGAGAAACCGCAACTGATACAAAGCGACGGCGAGGATTTTCTGCACGGGCGGATCAATCTGGTTCAGCCGCCGGCGCGAATAGTGTTCGATCAGGTGCTGCAACAGCAGGAGATTTTTGACGACCCCGATCAAGATGTTTTCACCCAAGGCTCGATCACGAACGTCTACCGGAGCCGCGGTTTCGCGGGGCAATCGACGAAATTGCCGCGCCGGCCAACCGGGCAGCGGACGAGCATCCAATTGCAGCAAGGCGTAGTCGCGAGCGTTCATCCGATCGATTCCAGACGCAGCCCCGGCTGCCAGGGATGGCCGTTGCGAAACTCGGCAAGCTTCATGGGACGCTTGCCTTCCGGCTGGCATTCGAGAACTTCAATGCCGCCGCCGCCGTCGCCGACTGACACGGCGCCGGTAGACATGACCTCGCCCGCCTGCCACCGCGAACCTTCGCCTTCGCTGAGGCGGACGCGAACCAGCGTCACTTTCGCCAGCTCATTGCCGGCCGCATCGAGCAGGCGGACGCGGCATCCCGGCCAGGGATACAGCCCATGAATCCGACGAACAATCCCGCCTGGCGTCCAGTTCCAGTCGATGATCGAAGCTTCCCGAGTCAACTTCGGGGCCTGTGTCGCCTGTGTTTCGTCTTGCGGAGTTTCGACGGCTCGCCCCTCGGCCAGTTCTTCCAGAACCCGCAGCACGAGCGGCGCGCCATCCACGGCAAGGCGGTCGTGAAGCTCCCCGGCGGTTTCCTGTTCGCCAATGGTCACCTGCGATATGGCCAGAATCGCCCCGGCATCCATTCGCGGCGCAAGACGGATGATTGAATTTCCGGTGACGGCATCTCCGTTGATAATGGCCCAGTTGATGGGAGCGGCCCCGCGGTAACGGGGAAGCCGGGATGCGTGGAGGTTGATGCTGCCCTGTCGCGGGTGATGTACGACAGACTCGCTGATCTTCTGCCCGAAGGCCACGACGATCATGACGTCGGCGGGCAACAGATTCTCCTGATTGATGTTGGCGGTGCGGATTACCGGCAGCGCCAACTCTTCGGCCAGCCGGGCAACAGGGGTGGGCGTCAGTTTTCGACCCCGGCCGGCGGGGCGGTCGGGTTGCGTGAAAACTTGAACGACGCGGTGCCCAGCGCCAACCAGTGCCCTAAGCGTCGGCGCGCCGAACTCACCGCTGCCTGCGAAGATAATGTGCAAGGGTTTCATAGGTGGACCGGCGCACCGGGCCATTCTCCTTCCGCTAAGACGTGTGCCGAGGTCCGGGGCGGGCATTACCGCTTGACCGGACGGTGATCGGCGGCGTATTGCTGTTCGAGGTCTTTGATAATTTTTCGGTTGGCCAGTTTGGCGACAGGGCCCATGCGGTCGATCAACAGGATGCCGTTGAGGTGATCGAATTCGTGTTGCCAGATGCGCGCGATATAGCCGCTGGCTCGCTCTTCAAAAGGCCGACCGTCCAGATCCTTCGCCTGCATGCGGAGATCCCGGCTGCGAACAATCGGCACGCGGATGTCCGGCAGGCTAAGGCAGCCTTCTTCGTCCTCCTGCTCACCTTCGGCATCAGTCAGCACGGGATTGACGTAGACTCGGTCGTCCTGAGGTTCCCCGGTGGGGTTGATCACAAAGAGCCGGATGTTCTGGCCAATCTGGGGGGCAGCCAGCCCAACGCCGTGGTCTTCACGCATCAACTCAAACATCCTGGCGGTCAGGTCGCGCAGTTCCTGGCCAAAACATTCGATGGGTTTGCTCACCTTCTTGAGGCGGGGGTCGGGATAAACGATAATTTCAAGGTCTTCAAACATAGGAGGCGTTGTCCCTGGACGAGTTCTAACTATAAACACTAGACCATTTTGTTGACAGCTTCAATCAGTTCAGCGTACATTCCTTTTCTGGTATTATAGTCTACGCACGCCGTGAACAGATATTGGCTGGGGTTGGCGGCGGTCAAACCGTGGTTTCGCAATTATAGGAAATTTATCGTGTCTGACATTCCACAAGGTTACCGAGAAGTTTCCGAGGAAGATTCCAAGAAAGCCAAAGCGTTCTTTGATCGCGGCCGAACCGTTGGCGACACGGGCAACTTCGACTTTGCCATTGAAATGTACCTTCAGGGTCTGAACTGGGATCCGAACGCGGCGGAGGCGCATCAGTCACTGCGGGATATTTCTCTGCGGCGAAAGGCCAGCGGCGGCAAAGACTTGGGCATGTTTGACAAGCTCAAGCTCAGGCGATCCGGCAAAGACGAAAAGCAGAACATGCTCAACGCCGAGCGGCTTCTGGCTTATGACCCGGGCAATACCGACCACATGGTCAACCTCATGCAAAGCGCCCTCAAGGGCGGGTTTTATGATACCGTGCTCTGGATCGGGCCGATTCTCCAGCGGGCCAATGCCGACAGCAAGTCTCCCGAATTCAACAAATACATCACCCTGAAGGACTTTTACAAGGAACTGCATCAATGGAAGCTGGCGGGCGATGCCTGCCTGCTGGCCTATCGGATGCGCCCAAACGACATGGACCTTCAGAGCGAGTTGAACCATCTGGCCGCCAATCACACCATGGACCAAGGCAAGTATGCCACCGGCCAGAGCTTCCGCGACAGCATTCGCGACATGAAGAAGCAGGAACAGTTGATGAGGCAGGACATGGACGTGCGGACGGTAGACAATGTCACCCGCGCAGTGGAAGAGGCCGAAGCGGAATTCAGCAAGGATCCCAACGAGCCGGGCAAGCTGATGAAGCTGGTTCAAGCGCTGGTCAGAACAGAACAGGCCGGATACGAGCAGCGGGCGATTGATCTGCTGTCCCAGGCGTACGAGCGGACCAAGCAGTTCCGCTTCCGGCACGCCATCGGGCAAATCAAGTTGGCTCAGCTTACCCGGCAGGATCGCGCCAGACGCAATGCCTTGGCGGCCGCGTCTTCCGACGCAAAGCTGCGGCAGGAATATGCGGAGTTTGCCAAACAAAAGGTCCAGACGGAGTTGAGCGAGTTCACACTGTGGGCGGAGAACTATCCTACGGATATGAAATTCCGCTACGAGATGGCGGTGCGGCTGTTCCAACTGGAGAAATTTTCCGAGGCCATTCCTGTGTTCCAGGCTGCCCGTAACGACCCGAAGTATCGGATCGAGGCCACCGTTTACATGGGCCGAGCTTTCCTGGAAGCCGGTTTCATGGACGAAGCCGCCGACACGCTCCAATCCGCCATCGAGGGCTACGAACTGAAAGGCGACAACAAGTCCAAGGAGATGTACTACTGGTACGGCCGGGCCTTGGAACAGAAGAAAGACATTCCCGCGGCAATCAAGTGCCTCAGCCAGGTGGCGCAGTGGGATTTCAATTACCGTGACGTGCAGTCGCGCATCAAACGCCTGCGCGCCGAAACCTGATACCGCCGGGACTGGACTTTTCCCGCGGTATCATTATGCTATTTCACCCCTTGTGGCCCGGAACGGGTCATGGGCAATAGTTATTCATGGGAGACGAGTAAAGTGGCTCATTCTTTATCGGCGAAGAAACGCATCCGGCAGAATATCAAGCGTCGCGCTCGCAATCGCGCCCGCAAGGATCAGGTCAAGCAGCAGGTCAAAGGGTTCCTCGGAGCCCTGACCGGCGGCGATCTGGGCAAGGCGGAAACCGAACTGCGCAAGGCCGTGCGGCAATTGGACAAGGTGGCCGTCAAGGGCACGATCCATAAGAACACCGCCGCCCGCAAACGCAGCCGCCTGACCAAGCGTTTGAACGCGGCCAAGGCCGGAACCGGCAAGGCCGCCGCCAAGGCTTGATCGCGATCCCGTTCGCCGATTCGTAATTTTGGGTTATTCAGCATCCGGCACTGGGCTGTGCCTGCCAGACTCGCTTGTATCAGCGATGGACTGGCGGGTTGCCACCCTGTGCCGGATGCCGTATTTGGCAACCGTCATCCGGAGTGAACCATGGCCGACACGACCGTAATGGAAAAACTTGTCTCCCTTTGCAAACGC
This sequence comes from uncultured Phycisphaerales bacterium, assembly GCA_963841305.1. Lineage (GTDB taxonomy): Bacteria > Planctomycetota > Phycisphaerae > Tepidisphaerales > Tepidisphaeraceae > CAWJBR01. Next base: position 351,627 of record CAWJBR010000004.1, read on the forward strand.
CGCGGGTTTATTTTCCCCGGCAGCGATATCTATGGCGGTTTGCAGGGAACATGGGATTACGGCCCCCTCGGCGTCGAGTTGCTCCGAAACATCAAAAACGCCTGGTGGCACGACAACGTCACCACCCGTGAGGACATCGTGGGCGTGGACACGGCCATCCTCATGCACCGCACCGTCTGGCAGGCTTCCGGGCATGAATCGAATTTCACGGACCCTCTGGTGGACTGCAAGTGCTGCAAGGCCCGTTTCCGCGCGGATCAGATTCAGGAAAGCCAGTGCCCGCGTAAACCGTCCAAGCATCCCGGCGAACACTCTGAATGCCAACTGACCGAGGCCCGCAAGTTCAACCTGATGTTCAAGACTTTCGTCGGCCCGGTCGAGGAAAACGCCGCCCAAGTCTATCTCCGCCCGGAAACCGCCCAGGGAATCTTCGTCAACTTCAAGAACGTCTGCGACAGCACCCGCATCAAGGTTCCCTTCGGCATCGCCCAGGTCGGCAAGAGCTTCCGCAACGAAATCACCCCCAAGCAATTCATCTTCCGTTCCCGCGAATTCGAGCAGATGGAAATTGAATTCTTCTGCCATCCCAGCACCAGCCGGGAATGGTACGTCAAATGGCGCGACGAGCGGTTCCAGTGGTACCAGAAGCTGGGGCTCAAGAGCAACAATCTCCGCCTGCGCGAGCACGGCCAGGACGAGTTGTCCCACTACTCGCAGGGCACCAGCGACGTGGAATACATGTTCCCCTGGGGCTGGGGCGAACTGGAAGGCATCGCCCACCGAGGCGATTACGATCTGACCCAGCACATGAAATTCAGCGGCAAGGATCTGAGCTATTTCGACGACGAAACCAAGGAACGGTTCGTGCCGCACGTCATCGAACCCTCGGCGGCGCTACTCGCTCGCTGCTGGCGTTCCTGTGCGAAGCTTTCGTCGAAGACCAGGCCCCCAATGAAAAGGGCCAGATGGAGACGCGCACGGTGTTGAAGCTGCACCCGCGCCTGGCGCCGGTGAAGGCCGCCATCTTCCCGCTGGTCAAGAAAGACGGCATGCCCGAACGGGCCATGGCCATCTACAAGGATCTCCAGAAGCACTTTGCCGTCTTCTATGACGAAAAGGGCGCGGTAGGGCGTCGGTATCGTCGTCAGGACGAAGCCGGCACACCCTTCTGCATCACGATTGACGGCCAGACCGCGCAGGATCAGACGGTCACCGTTCGTGAACGCGATTCCATGCGTCAGGAACGCATTGCCACCGATAAACTGCTGGCGTACCTGATGCAGTACCTTAACGGGTAACCTGGTGCGACGTTGTGGGGTCTGTCTGGTTCTGATGCTTGTTACGTTCGCCGCCTACTGGCAGGTGCGAACCAACGGGTTCATCAATTACGACGACCCCAGCTATATCACCGAAAACGCTCACGTGTCGTCCGGCCTGACCTTGCAAGGCGTTGGGTGGGCGTTTTCCAGCATCCAATTCTGCAACTGGCATCCTTTGACCTGGCTGTCCCATATGCTGGACTGCCAGCTTTTTGGTTTGAATCCCGCCGGTCACCATCTGGTCAATGTCCTGCTGCATGCCGTCAACGGCGCGGTCCTATACCTGCTTCTGAATCGTCTGACGCGGGCTCAAGGGCCAAGTGCCCTGGTTGCCTTCCTCTTTGCATTGCATCCGTTGCACGTGGAATCAGTAGCATGGGCTTCGGAGCGAAAAGATACCCTCAGCACGTTGTTCTTCATCCTGACGATCTGGGCCTATGGGGCCTACGTCAAAAACCGACGCCCCGGCCGTTATCTGCTGGTTATGCTGTTTCTGTCGGCAGGACTGATGGCCAAGCCCATGCTCGTGACGTTGCCATTCGTGCTGCTTCTCCTGGACTACTGGCCGTTGAATCGCATGGCGGCGCATCATGAAGGTGGGGGGGTGGCATCAGCAAACGCGCCGCCGCTCGGCCTCTTTGCGGAAAAGCTTCCCCTACTGGTCATCGCGGCAGCCTCCAGCGTTACCACCTTTCTGGTGCAGCAGGGCGGTAGTGCCGTCTGGTTGAATATGCCGGTTGGTTGTCGGGTGGCCAATGCCGTCATGGCGTACGCCACTTACGTTCGCAAAATGATCTGGCCAAGCGATCTGGCCCTGTTTTACCCGCACCCGGCTTCGGTTGGCGGCATTTCATCGGGATCGGTGATTCTGTCCGGCGCGGTTTTGCTGGCCGTATGCGTGATGGTTTTCCTGCTGCGCAAACGATCGCCGTATCTGCTTGTCGGATGGCTCTGGTACCTGGGAACTCTCGTACCGGTTATTGGTTTGGTTCAGGTAGGGAACCAGGCGATGGCCGATCGCTATAGCTACATTCCGCTGATCGGGTTATTCATTATGCTGGCGTGGGGCGGGTATGACCTGGCTTGCAGGATGGGCCGGCCATCAGTCTGCCGATGGATCGCCGTGGCAATGGTCGGCGCTTGTGCCATCCTCACGGCGCACCAGGTGGGTTATTGGAAAAACACCGAAACGGTTTTTCACCACGCACTGGAAGTAACCCCGGACAATTATCTGGCCCACACCAATCTGGGTTATTGCCTGGGTGAACGAGGACTGCATGACGAGGCGATGGTTCATTACCTGGCGGCGGTCCAAGCCGCTCCGGGCGATCCGGTATCCCACAATAACATTGCCAACGCCCTGGCCGAGCAAGGTAAAATCGAAGAATCGATTGCCCATTACACGATCGCGTTGAAGATCGATCCGACCTACGCCGACGCGCACGCCAATCTGGCCAATCGCCTTGCCGAAAAGGGATTTTACAAGGAGGCCGTCGCGGAATACCAGACGGCTTTGCGTCTCAAGACCCGCGGCACGGCAAAAATTCATACCAACCTGGGTAGGGCATTGGCGGCTTCGGGCCAGACCAGTCTGGCCACGGACCATTTCAAATCGGCCATCATCTTGCAGCCTGCCGACCCTCTGCCGCATTATTACTTGGCCATGACCTGTTTTGTGGAAGGCCGGATTGCCGATGCTATTGTGCAGTATCGCGAGTCATTGCGGCTGCGGCCTGACTGGCCGGAGGCGCTGAGCGGCCTGGCTTGGATTCTGGCTACACAGGACAAGGCGCAATTTCGCAATCCGGACGAGGCCGTGCGGGCGGCGGAAAGGGCGTGTCGGTTGACCGGATTCCGGCAACCTGTCGCCTTGGACTCCCTGGCGGCGGCGTACGCCGCCGCTGGGCGGTTCGGCGAGGCCGTAACGACTGCAATACAGGCGAAATCACTTGCCCAGGCATCGGGGCAAACCGAATTGGCCAAAGCCATTGAATTTCGTATTGCGATATTCAAAACGTCACGGCCGTTCTATATGATATCCAACGCATGTCCGCATGAGGGCAAGTAAAATATGTCTACCCAGTTGGATATCCTGGCCCTTGAACCGTTTTACGGCGGAATCCGGCGGTTGATGCTCGAAACGATTATTCGGTGCAGCCGCCATCGATGGACGCTGTTGAAATTGCCGCCGCGGCGAATCGAGCGGCGGCTGGAGGCGGCCGCCCACTGGTTTTCCGAGCAGCTTTCCCGTCACTGGGTAGGGCGGACGGACGTGCTTTTCACCAGCGAAGCGATGAACCTGCCCGACCTGATCCGCCTGACTCCGACCCTTGCCCAAAAGCCTTCGGTGGTCTACTTTCATAGCAACCAGCTTCCGGACATACACGCAACCTCCGAGAGCTCTTTTGAGTTGGTGAATCTCAGCACGACGGCCGCCGCCACGGAGGTCTGGTTTAATTCGATGTACCATCTGAAGGATTTTTTATCCCGGGCCAATGCCCTGGTGGAAAGGCACCCGGAGCTTTCCAGCCGAAATCCGCTTCCGAAACTAACGGGCAAGGCACAGGTGATTGCCCCGCCGATTGAGACGAGTTTGATTAATCAGGTGCAATCCGCCGAGAAAATCGAGCGGAAAAGCCGGACGATTTTCGTCGATACACGCGATGCCGACACCGCGTTGTTGAACGAGGCCTTGGATATCCTCTCCCGCCGGGGGGTGCCGTATTCGCTGATTACGGTAGGTCCGGTGGAGTCATTGTCGCCGCACCTGCCGAGACGCACGATTCCCGAAAACGACGACATCGCCCAGATTCGCGCTCTGCGCGAATCGGAAATCATCCTAAGCACCAAAATGGGCGCAACGTGCGACCATTACGCGATCATTGCCATTGCGGCAGGTTGCTGGCCGTTATTGCCCAAATCAGGGGTTTACCCGGAAATCCTCCCCGCACCCTTGCACACCAGTTGCTTGTACGAAGCCAACGCCGAACACCTGGCGAATCGGATCATGGACGTATGGGATCTAAGCCGCCCGGACGGTTACGAACGGCATTTGGCTCAGGCTTTGCACCGATTCGACGCAATCTCCGCCTGCCGGGTTATCGACGAACGCCTCGAACACTTAGCGGTTATGCACGGCATCTGATAATGCCGTAGCGGCTTTTCACCCTCTTAGCCGCCCCGCCTTGACGTCCTATAATCCATGTTATGTTAAGCTCGGCATCGCGCGGGGGATTCAGGGCCGGATCAGGCTGACAACTGCGGTTGCTCCGCCAAAACCGGAGGCGATAACCAGGCTTCGGCCAATGTCCCTCCGCTCGATCTGTTGACTGATCCTTACCCGCTCCACTGGCAGCGGCCGAGTTGTTCGGACGTTTGGCAACACCATCCCCTTGCGATGCATCAAACAGTTGAGAACTACCGCCACAAGCCCCGCCGCGCCCAGACTGTGACCCATTGCCGCCTTGTGGGAATACACCAGCGGCGGCGTCTGGCTTGAAATCAGGCTCGCTTCCAGAGCGGCCAGTTCCGTAGGATCGTTGTATTCCGTCCCGGTGCCGTGGGCATGGATCAGATCGACAGGTCGAATGTCGATGACCTGCCGAAGCAAATGCCGCAATGTGGTCGCTTGGAGATCGCCGCCGGTTAAGTGTGTAGCGTCGCCCCCCAGGGCGAACCGTTCAATGACTCCCCATGTCCGGGCTTTTGATTGTTCACTGACAGGCCCGGATTCGATGCAGACGGCGGCGGCCGCTTCACTCATCAAAAAACCTTCACGAGCCTGGTCAAATGGCAAACACCCAACACCCGGCCGGGGTAAAACGCCTAGTCGCTTGAAACTCCCCAAAAACAGCGGATGAACCGAAGCTTCACTGGCAACCACTAATGCCCGTCGATATGGCCCATGCATTAAGCCAAGGGCGGCTCCTATAAGAGCATGAAGTCCGCTGGCACAGGCCGCTGAGTAGGTCAACCGATGGCCACCCACTCCAAACGCATCGCCAACGGCGGACGCTATCGAGGCCAGGCTTAACATGGATAACCCCCCCACAACATATTGACTTTCGGCCATATGTGATAGGGGGGTTATCCATGCTTCAACCGGCCCTTTGCTCGTCCCGACGACGAGCATGGTTTGCGGATCGTGCAGTTGTTGGGCGTTCCATCCGGCCTGTTTAATCGCCTCGTCGGCGGCACGGATGGCCATCGTTGTCACTCGGGGTTGGCCTGCAGGAGGCAGATCGTCAATTCGAGCATGGTCGCCGATGAATTGTCCCTGAACAATGGCATCCCATGTGGCATCCGCAGTCTTCCCCAGCGGCGTCACAAGGCCCAGTCCCGTGATGGTCAAAAGGCAGTTCACTTCATCCCGCGGTCAGTCCGTTGACTCGCCCGGCACGCTGCCGACCACTTCCCGCTCGTAGAGAATGGGAATGCGATGCTTGCCGGTGTGCGAGACCGGGGAAACGTGCGGGTCGCCCATCGGTTCAACTCCCCCACTGCCGTAGACGCGCCATGCCAAACCCAGATCGCGAACCATCTGCTGATCCTGTTCGGGGGATCGGCCGTAGGTCGTCAGGTAGTTGCCGATCATCGTGCTGCTCGCCCCGGCGAAGAATATCCAGCTTTGCAGGTCTCGCAGGCAGGCTTCCCGTCCGCCGGCAACCTTTAATTCCTTGCCCGGCAGAATAAATCGATAGATGGAGATGATCTTCAGGCACTCCATGGGAGAAAGTTTCGGTTGCTCCGCCAGGGGGGTTCCGGGGATGGCGTTGAGGAAGTTCAGCGGAACGACATCAACACCCAATTCATGCAAGGTGAAGGCCATGTCCAGGCGGTCTTCCCACGTTTCGCCCATGCCGAAAATTCCCCCGCTGCACAGGGAAAGCCCGGCCTCCCTGGCAATTTTCAGGGTTTTGATCCGTTCACTGAAGGGGTGGGTGGTGACGACGTTGGGGTAGTTACGCTCGGAAGTTTCCAGGTTGTGGTTGATCCTGCGAATGCCACAATCGTAGAGAAACTTGGCGGTTTCGGGAGTAAGAGCGCCCAGCGTCGCGCAGGCGCGAGTCTTGCCTTCACGGGCGATTTTGATCATCAGCGGCTTGAGCCACTCCTCCAGTTCTTTGCGCCGGGGTCCGCGGCCGCTGTTGACGATGCCGAAACTTTCGGCTCCAACTTCGGCGGCGTGCCAGGCGCTTTGAAGGATCTGTTCGTCCGTGAGAATGTTCTGGCCCTGTATGGCGGTTTCGTAGTGCGCGGACTGGGAGCAGAATTTACAGTCTTCGCTGCAAGCTCCCGCCTTGGCGGCCACGATCGCACAGAAGCCGACGTCGCGACCGACGAAACGAATGCGAATCTTGTTGGCCCAGTAGAACAGGTCGTATACGTCGTCCCCGTCCACGGTAGCCAAGAAGGCGGCGTCGCTACGGTCGATCAATTCGCCGGCGAGAACACGGTCGGCGATACGTGCGATTCGGCCTTGCACAAAACCTCCACTCACTGATAAATTGAAACAGCCCCTGTCGTTCAATCACCGGCCCGTGAAACACTTGGCCACAGGTTGAACGTCGCGGGCCACAACGCCCTTCGAGACGGTATCATAGACGAATACGCCCATGAGCCCTGTCTTGTTGTCCACGATATAAAGCGTTTCGCCGCCCTGCTGGCTGCGGGCGGTAACGGCCTGGTAATCCCGGCCGGCAACCGCGGTAGATGCGGCGACAGGGGTTCTGGGCATCAAGTTGGCCAGGAGAAGCACCACTGCCGTCAGGGACAGAATTCCGATTCCAAGAGTTTTACGATCCATTGTCAGCCTCGAATTTCAAGTTGGAGAGTAGTAGGAAACGTCAAGCAATGAGTGAACGATTCTCCTAGCGCCTGCGGGAGCCGATGCTTCCACCGTTGGCGGCCGCATCAAACACGCGGTTCAGGTCCAGCGGCGCCATGGAAACCAGCTTTCGCGAAGAGTCTTCGTAGGCCATGGCGCTGAGCATGCCGTTGCTTGAATCGATGATATAGACAATCCCGACCGAACCGCCGCTGATGTCTCCGGGGATGATGACGTAGTCGGAAGGACGGCCGACTCGCTGTGCCATCGCGGTATTGTCCCGCAGCATGCCGCTCAGGAACATCCCGAAAAGCAAAACATTGAGGCCGGCAAGGCCCCACAGGATACTCGACTTCATTGATGCCTCCTCGTTGGTTGTAGAGGGACGCTTGTGCAACCGGCCCCGGTCACTCGACCGCAGCGCGGCAATTGTTCTTGATCGTCAGGACATCATAACCAGCTTTCCAGCGGTCGGGCAAGCGACCGGAAATCCGCCGCCGGAAGCGAGACGGTTTCCCACTTTGCCGAGCGTCGCCGCATGTGATTACGGTATTCCGCTAAATCGATGCCCAGCAGCCAGTACCAGCGGTCACGATGGCAGAACATGCCCGGTTCCGGATGCATGGGCGGGTCGATCCAATAGACGAAAGTCAGGACGGCCGTGAACCCCTGGCCGAAAACCTGTTCCCATTGGAGCAGGTCGTTGACGTCCTGCTCGGTGGCCCAGGTTTCAAACCCGCTGCGTTTGGCCCGGTCGCGCAGGCTCCGACCCTTGACGTCCACCAGCAGGTTCGGGCCGTTCTTGCTGTAGACGACAAAGTCAAATGACTTCAGCTTGGCGTTGGCAAACAGCGCCTTCTTGGCTTCGTCCACGGCAACGTAGGGGATCCCTTTTTCGCGGAGGAAAGCTTCAAACGCCGCCTCGTAATGAACAGTGCGATCCATGGCCAACAGGGTACCAGATTGACGGTGAATGATGAAGAAGAACCGGTTATGCTATGGGGCATGCGTATCATTGCCGGTCAGTTTCGGGGTCGTCAGCTCTTGCCGCCGGAAAGCGACGTCACCCGGCCCATCACCGATCGGGTCAAACAGTCGCTGTTCGACGTCATTACCCCCCTGCTGCCGGATTCCCGCGTTTATGATTGTTTTTCGGGAACCGGTTCCATGGGATTGGAGGCGATCAGCCGGGGCGCAGGCGAGGCGACCTTCTTCGAGGTGGACCGTTCGGCGCTGGGGCGGCTGAAACGAAACATCGACACCCTGAAAGTCGCCGCCCAGTGCTACATCGTCAGTTCCGATATCTTCAAATGGTTTGAAGGGGCTTCCACAACCGTTTCCCGAGCAATCGACCTGGTCTTTCTCGATCCCCCCTACCGTTTTTTGAACGAGCGGGCCGAGAACCTGCGGCAACTGGCAAGGCGACTGGTCTCGGATCATCTAACCCCCGGCGGCACCGTCGTATTCCGGCATGACGCACAGGATACGCTGGAGCTTCCGGGCCTCACGCGATACGATGTCCGTCAATACGGAAGCATGACCTTGGAACTGTTGCGCCCCGATGCCTTACCGAGTCGCCCCTAGGGGACATTCAATGCCCATACACCGCTACAAGTTCTTTGCCCCCTCTGATGCGGCACACATAAGCAGCCTCCAGCTTACAGCCCGGCAGGTGGTGGAGGGCGTTATCACGGGCATGCATAAAAGCCCGCACAAGGGGTTCAGCGTCGAATTTTCCGAACACCGGAAGTACTTTCCCGGAGACGAATTGCGCCACATGGATTGGCGCGCCTACGCCCGTTCCGACCGTTACTACATCAAACTCTACGAACAGGAAACCAACCTCCGCGCAACGCTGGTCCTGGACACCAGTTCATCCATGCGGTTCGGCAACAAGCTTGATTATGCCCGGCACCTCAGCGCCTGCATCGCCTACCTTCTCGCCATGCAACAGGATCTGGCCGGGCTGGTCACCGTGGACGAGCAAATCCGCAGCGAACTTCCGCCCGGCTCATCCCCGTCCCATCTGGATCGACTTTTCAAAGCCTTGGAGTCCGTCGAGGTCGGCAAGGGAACTCACTTGGCCCCCGCCTTGCACTCGCTGGCCGAACGGCTTCCACGCCGCAGCCTGGTGATACTGCTCAGCGACTTGTGGGTTGATCCCGAGGAACTGTCCAAGGCGTTTCAGCACCTTCGGTATCGAAACCATCAGGGCGTTGTGTTGCACTTGCTGGACAAGGCCGAGGTGGAGTTGGAGGGCGGCGCGTTTGACAACCGCGTGACTCTTCAGGATCTGGAAACCAACGAGAAATTGGAAGTTGACCCGGCCGATCTGCGAACCGCCTACGTTGAGCAGGTGCAGACTTACCTCGCGGATATCCGCCGCTGTTGCAATGGTTGCGACATCGAATACCACGCCATGTACACCCACGAACCGTACGACAAGGCATTGGTGCATTGGCTGAGCCGGCGGTCCTGATTCCTCTTGTCCCGCTTCGCAGGGCGCATAAGATTCCGACTTTCATGGAGAACACGATTTTGACGCAGGAAGTTAAAACGGATTCGTTGATGTACATCACCGACCGGCCAAACGCGGTCATGGTGCGTGGGGAAGGGTCGTGGCTTTGGGATCATACCGGCAAAGCCTACCTGGATTTCGTGCAGGGATGGGCAGTCAACTGCCTCGGTCACTCGCCCCGTTGCGTCGTGGAAGCGGTCCAGAAACAGGCCGGTCAGCTAATCAATCCCAGCCCGGCGTACTACAACCACGCCATGATCGAACTGGCCGACCTGATCGTTGCAAACAGCCATTTTCAGCGAGTCTTTTTCACCAACTGCGGCGCCGAAGCCAACGAAGGCGCTATCAAGCTTGCCCGGAAATGGGGCCGGTTGCATAAGAACGGCGCCTACGAAGTCATTACCATGGATCGGAGCTTTCATGGCCGTACGCTGGCCACCATGTCCGCTTCCGGCAAGTCGGCTTTTCGCAGCCTTTACGAGCCGAAGGTTCCCGGATTTCCCAAGGCCAGGCTGAACAGCTTGGACTCCGTCCGCCAGGCCATGACCTCCTGGACCGTGGCGGTCATGCTCGAGCCCGTACAGGGAGAGGCCGGTGTCTACCCGGCCGACGACCGCTACCTGCAAGGCCTCCGCCAGTTATGCGACGAAGCGGGCATTCTGCTGATCGTGGATGAGGTTCAAACCGGCATGGGACGCACGGGCCGGCTGTTCGCACACGAACACGCGGGGATCAAGCCCGACGTCATGACCCTGGGCAAAGGCATCGGCGGCGGTCTGCCTCTGGCGTCGCTCGTGGCGCGAGAGGAAGTCTGCTGTTTTGCCGCCGGCGATCAAGGTGGAACGTACAACGGCAATCCCGTGATGACCGCAGCCGGATGTGCAGTGATGCGTGAATTGACGGCGCCGGGCTTTCTCGACCGCGTGCAGGCCGCAGGACGCCATCTGGCCGAACGCCTGCACCTGCTTTCGCACGAACTGGGCTTGGGTTCGATTCGCGGGCGAGGATTGCTTCTGGCCCTGGACCTCAAGCGTCCTATCGCCAAAACGGTCGCGGCCGAGGCGTTTAAGGAAGGGTTGATGATTAACGCCCCCCAGCCCGAATCTTTACGGTTCATGCCGTCGCTGACCGTCAGCGACGAAGAAATTGACCGGATGATTGACATCCTGCGAACGGTTCTCATTCGCCTGATCCCGCCGCAGCAAGCCGTGGCGTAGTGGAAGGTTTCGTATTGCGGCGTACGCTGGCAACGATATCCTCATCCCCATGTTTCTCATTATTACCGCCGCAGCCGAACGATTGCGTCTGGCCGTCACCAGAGTGCTGGCGCGTTTTGGCTTTCGCGAAGAATCTTTTCTGCTGATCCTGGCCATTTTAATCGGCGTCGTCACGGCCGCGGCCGCTGTCACGTTTCACGAACTGATTCTGGGCATACGCGGACTCCTCTATAACCAGTTGGACGCACGATTCCTGTACGGCAAAGGCATAGCCCTTCTCATCGTCCTGCCGGCCCTTGGCGGACTGATCGTGGGGATCGTCAGCCAATACGTTGCACACGCCAGAGAAGGCCACGGGATCGTGGACGTTATCGAATCCATCATCCGCTCCCGCGGATTCATCAAACCTGGCGCCGCCGTTGAAAAAATCGTCACCAGCGCCGTAACCATCGGAACCGGCGGATCGGCCGGCGCCGAAGGGCCGATCGTGCAAATCGGCGCAGCCATCGCATCGGGCGTAGGACAGCTATTCCGCGTGGCGCGACAACACATGCCCATCCTGCTCGGCTGCGGCAGCGCCGCCGGGATCAGCGCGATCTTCAACTCCCCCATCGGCGGCGTCCTGTTTACGCTCGAAGTGCTGCTGTATGACTTTTCCATCCGGACATTCGCACCGCTTGTGCTGGCCAGCGTCATAGCCAACGTTACGACTCAAGCCATCTTCCGCCAACTGCTGGGCGAAAGCTACGGAGCGATCTTCTCACTCCCGGCCGGGGCATTTCCGGGCACGGGCGGCGAGGCAAATGCCTCCTACATTGACTGGGCGCAGTTGCCGAATTTCGCCGTGCTCGGCCTGATTTGCGGATTCATCGGCGTATGCCTGAGCCGGCTGATGTATTCCTTCGAAGAACGCTTCTCCCGCCTGCCGATTCCCAAGGTCTTGCGCCCGGCATTCGGCGGGGCGATCCTCGGACTTATCGGCGTACTCTACGTCATGATTTTCGGCTGGTGGATGCTGGGCCAGCCCAAGCCCTTCGCATTCCAACACTATCCCCTCCCCGCTTTTTTCGGCGATGGTTACGGAGTGATCAAGCAATTGCTCGACGCCGGCTTCTACAGCAGCCACAACGGATACCAGTTGTTTTTACTGCTGCTCTTTCTCTGCGCGGCCAAGCTCTTCGGAACCTGCATGACCCTGGCCAGCGGAGGAAGTGGCGGGATCATCGCGCCCTCGGTCTTTCTCGGTGCGGTCGTTGGTGGAATTCTCGGCATCATCCTGCGGGCAACCGGTCATTTCTCGTACGTCCAGCCCAGTATTTACGCCCTGATCGGCATGGGCGCGGTGCTGGCTTCGGTCGTACACGCCCCCATGGCGTCCATCCTCATCCTGCTGGAATTGACCCGGGATTACCGCATCATCCTTCCGGCCATGCTCGCTTCGATCATTGCCATCGGAATCGCGCGGATGGTGATGCGCGATTCCATCTACACCCTCAGCCTGCGTCATCGCGGCGTACGCGTCGGGACGGCATCCGATTTCACCCTCCTGCGAAGGATGAACGTCGAGCAGGTGCCACTCGAACCGGCTATCGTGGTACGCGGCAATGATCCCCTGCAACGGGTGCTGGACCTGTCAATCGACACCGGCGTAGATGATTTCATCGTAATGGACAGCCGGGGCAATTACGAAGGCATGATTACCGCCGACGACATCAAAACCGCCCTGCTTCAACGGGAGGCGGTTCCCCTGCTGCTGGTTGACGAACTGACGCGCCCCGATGTTCCGCTCGTCAAAACGAGCGACGACCTGGCCAGCGTGTTCAACACATTTTCCCTATACAACGTCAGCCACCTTCCGGTCTGTATTTCTCCCGATGGCGGCAAAGTCATCGGGTTAATCAGCCGCAAGTCCCTCATGCAGTGCTACCAAAAAGTCCTGGCCGAATCGTGATGTCGCAGATCAGCCAATGGCCAGGCAAGCCGCGGCGGCCCGAGCCTTTCGGGCAGCCTCGATGGGCGACAATGCCCGCAACGCCGGGTTGAACAATTCCAGCACGATCGGGCCAGAATAACCGGCCGTGTTCAGTGCGGATAGAAATCCGCTTAAGTCAATGCCGCCCTCGCCGGGAAGCACCCGCGCGGTGTCTTCAATATCCGCCAGCGGCAGCCGGGGCGCGTCATTGATGTGGACCAGGACAATGCGCTCCGCCGGGATTTGAGCGATGGTTCGCCAAGGCGTTCCTGAAGTATGGCAATGGTACGAATCAACCAGCAACCCCACATTCTTCCCCACGGCGTCGGCCAGTTCGAGCATCTGACCGGGCGTGAAAAGAAACTCGTGTTTGAATTGACGGCGAAGGTGATAGGGCGCGACAAATTCCAGCCCGAGCCGCAGGCCGCAATCGCCCAGTATCTCGGCAATCGGCTTGAGACGTTCGACGTGGAATTTCCAATTTTCCATCATGGGCAAGTCGCCCGACGGCTTCACGTGCGTCGCGCAGGTATCGATGGCCAGTTCGCCGGCAACCCTGGCCTGTTTTTTCAGGATCGCCAGATTCTTCCCGGCCGTCTCGGCGTCGCCCCGCCAGTCAAGCGGCCCCCATCCGCCAAACCGCAGGTTCCGTGAAAAATAGAGTTCGCTCAACGCCGCCGCGCCATGCTGGCAACCATAACTCATGTCCACGTCCGCGCCGGCAAAGCCGGCATCGGCGGCAAGCTGAACAAATTGCTCCAGCGGCAACCCCTTGCCGGCGGTATGCCAATTCAAACAAAGGTACATGAAATCTCCGTTTCCTTGTCCAGACCTGCTAGATCATACCCACCCGCTCATGATACAACAGAAATCGATGAACGCAGCCGCAAAGCCAACGCAAACGCTCCTGAAGGCGGCTTGGGCTGCGCCCATGGATCGCCCGCCGATACGGGATGCCGCTTTGGTCTTTGAAGCAAACCGGATCATCGCCGTCGGTCCAACCACGCAAGTGGCCCAGGCTTATCCCGACGCGATCATTGAAGATCTCGGTAATGTGATCCTCATGCCCGGCCTGGTTAACGCGCATACCCACCTTGAGCTCAGCGACTGTCTTTGCACTTCATCCCCGGCCGGGGAGTTCACGGCCTGGCTGGCCGCGATGATCCAGCGGCATAAGTTGGAACCTGCCGAACTCAGTTCCAAGGTAATCTGGGCCGTCGCTCAAGGGGTTGAGCAGTGTCTGCGATTTGGCGTAACCACGGTCGGCGACATCAGCCGCATGTGCGATATCACCCGGCCGCTACTGGCGTTCTGCCCTTTGCGGGTCGTCAGTTACGGCGAAGTTCAGGCCATGGCCCAGCGTCGGCATCTGCTGGAAGACCGCCTGATGGCGGCCATCGACACAGCCGACGCCACCAGCCGGCTAATCATCGGCCTCTCGCCTCACGCACCCTACTCTGTCGAGCTGCACGGATACCGCCGATGTCTGGAAATCGCAAAAGACCAATCGCTCCCGCTCGCAACGCACCTGGCCGAGTCCATTGCCGAGGCGGATTTTCTGGCCGACCACAGCGGCCCATTCCGCCAGTTGTGGGATGATCTGCTCGGTTGGGATCAAAACGTCCCCCGCTTCCCGGGTGGCCCGATCCGCTTCGCACAATCCACCGGCTTGTTGTCGCATCCCACCTTGCTGGCCCACGTGAACTACTGCAACGATGATGAAATGGCGATCCTTGCCCGCGGGAAAGCCAGCGTCGTGTATTGCCCTCGCACTCACGCGCACTTCCAGCATCCCCCCCACCGCTGGCGGGAAATGCTCAAGGCCGGAATCAACGTGGCAATCGGCACCGACAGTTGCGCCAGTTCTCCAAATCTCAATCTCGTGGACGACCTTCGCCTGATGCACCGGATCGCACCACACGTCCCGGCTCAGCAGTTGTGGGAAATGGCCACCATCCGCGCAGCCCGCGCGATTCTTCAAGATTCAAAGCTGGGCAGCCTGACCCCCGGGAAATACGCCGACGTCATCGCCTTTGACGTCCAAGGCTCAGACCCGCTGGCGTTCATTCTGGAGACACATGGATTGCCTTGCCGGGTATGGATCGACGGCGATCCCGTCGCGCAATAAGCGGCCCGCAAGCCCGTTTCGCCGTCGCCCATAGGGCGACGTTTACCCGCACAGGATGAAAAGATGATTCACCCCGCCAGCGAACCCTTGGTGCTGGGCACGCCCGGGTTGCGGGGATCCAAACTGACGGCTTGCCGCAAGGCTTTGGCGATCGCCTTGAAAATGGCTTCGGCGATGTGGTGATTGTTGTCGCCGTAGGGGACGGTGATGTGCAGATTCATCTTGGCGCTGTTGGCCAGCGCCCTGAAGAATTCGCCAACCAATTCGACGGGGAAGGTTCCGATGGAGTCGCCCTTGAAATTGACGTTGTAGACAAACGCCGCCCGGCCCGACAAATCCATCGCCGCCTGCGCGAGGGTTTCGTCCATCGGAACGATCGCCCAGCCGTAGCGATAGATGCCGCGCTTGTCGGCCAAGGCTTTTTCCAACGCCTGACCGATGACGATGCCGACGTCTTCGACCGTATGATGGGAATCGACCTGAAGGTCGCCTTCGGCATTCACGGTCAAGTCCATCAGACTGTGCCGGGACAGCAAATCGAGCATGTGATCGAAAAAACCGATGCCCGTTTCAATCGACGATTGCCCCGTGCCGTCAAGGCGCAGATCGACTTGAATCTTGGTTTCCTTGGTGGTGCGGGAAACCTGGGCCGTCCGTTCGTGAGTTTGCTTGGCCATGTTTGTCGGGCAGCCGAGGCCGTCCGTCCTAAATCGCTAACGCCTTCAGTTCACGCAACACCGCGTCGTTCTCTTCGGCGGTGCCGATAGTTATCCGGACCTTGTCCGACAGGCCCGGCTTATCGAAATATCGAACTAAAATGCCCCGTTGCTTGAGGCCAAGATAAACATCCCGTCCCAAACCGGACGCCGGGCCGGCAAAAAGAAAGTTCGTCTGGCTGGGCAAAACGGTCCAATTCATCTTCTTCAATTCTACGCTTAAACGCGCCCTCTCGCGTCGGACGTGCTCCCAGGTTTGCCGGGCGTAATCCTGATCCAGAATGGCGGCCGTGGCCGCCGCGATGGAGATGGCATCGCACGGGTAGCTGTCCTTTGCCTTGGCCAGTTCGGCAATTACGGTCGGCTGGGCAACGGCGTAACCGAACCGCAAACCTGCCAGCGAGTATGCCTTGCTCAGTGTCCGCGACACCAGGAGGTTCTCGTACTTCTTCACCAGCGAGATGCAGTTGTCGTCGGCAAAATCCACATACGCTTCGTCCACCAGCAGCAGACCGTCAAACCGCTTGAGCAGGTCTTCGATCCGCTTAGGCGAAACGAACGTGCCGGAGGGGGCATTGGGATTGGCCAGGAAAATGGCCCGGGGTTTGGTGGCCAGCAGTGCGTCGATCGGCAGCGACCAGTCCTTTTCCCATGGCACGCCGACGGTCTTCACTTCGTCCAGCTCCGCCAGGACCGGATAGAGAGAATACGTCGGATCGGGAAAAGCCAGCAGATCGCCAGGGCCGGTAAAAGTCAGGATGGCAAACGCCAACACGTCGTCGCTGCCGTTCCCGGTGACGATCATGTCGGGCGTCATGCCCAGCAGTCGGGCGGCCGCCTCGCGAAAGGCTCCGGCGTTGGGATCGGGATATCGTCGCAGCATCTCGGCAGGCACCTCGCGAATCGCCTGCATGACCTTCGGGCTGGGCGCAAAGGGGTTTTCGTTGGTGTTGAGCTTGATGATACGCTCCCCGGGGCGTGGTTGCTCGCCCGGAGCATATCCGGCCATCTTGCTTACCGTCGGACGTACGAAATTCAAAGCCATGCCGAAGATTATAAGCAAACCCGGCGGGTTTGAAACGTATGGCGTCTACAACCGCACCTTCGCACTGGCCGCATGGGCATCCAGATGCTCGGCCGTGGCCAGCGTAATGATCGCCTTGGCATCATCGCGGATACCCTCGGCGGTATAGCGCTCGACGCTGGCCCGCTTGAGAAATTCGTAAACGCTGATGCCGCTGGCAAAGCGGGCCGTTGTATTGGTCGGCAGGCAATGGCTCGGCCCGGCGACGTAATCCCCGGCCGACACCGGAGAATAAGGCCCAAGGAAGACCGCCCCGCCATGATTCAACTTCGCCAACACCGCATCGTCATCACGGGTCTGAATATTCACATGCTCGCCGGCAAACTGATTGGCCAGATCAATGAGACGATCCATCGAATCGTCCACGATGATGGCGCTTCGCTCCCGAAGGGCTTTTTCGATGGCCGGAACACGCTGCAATGCCTTGATCTGCCGGGCAATCTCCGCAACGACCGCCTCGGCCATGGCCTGCGACGTCGTCACCATGAAGCAGCTACCCGGATCGTGTTCGGCCTGGGCCAGCAGGTCCGAGGCGATGAAGTCCGGCCGGGCCGTTTCGTCGGCAATAACCACGATCTCACTGGCCCCCAGAAACCCATCAATGCCGACACAACCGGCCAAAGCCCGCTTGGCCATTTGAACCATCGGATGCCCCGGCCCCACGATCTTATCCACCGCCGGGATGGTCTTCGTCCCAAACGCCATCGCCGCAATGGCCGCCACGCCGTTGCAGCGGAAAACGTCCTTCATCCCCAATTCGTGGCAGGTCGCCAGAACCAGATCGCTGCGGCCAAACCGGCTCGGGGTGGTGCAGGCCACCACCCGCTTCACGCCCGCCACTTGCGCGGGCACCGCCAGCATGATCAGGCTGGACGGATACGACGCCTTGCCTCCCGGGAAATACAGCCCCGCACTATCCAGCGGCGTAAACCGCAACCCCAGCTCCACGCCCGGCCGACGCAGCGGCTCGGGGCTTTGGGGCATAATGTGCGATTGATACTCCCGAACCTGGGCGATGGACCGGCGGATGGCCTGCATCTGATCTTGTGGCACCCGCCCTGCCGCTTCTCGCATTTCATCGGTATTGACGCGAATCTGGTCCGCCGTGAAATTCGGGTCGTCAAACTTGCGCGACAGCTCGACGACTGCTTCGTCGCCACGCCGGGCGACGTCGGAAAGGATTTCCTGCACCGCCGCCGCGTCTTTGGATCGGCTGCCGCGGTTCAGCGCCAGATCGGCCGGGTCCAGCCGCAACTGTTGCAACAGTTCCTGGATACGCTGTCGCTGGGCATCCGCTTGCAGATGAAGAATCGGAATCATAAAGGCTCAAGTTCGAGTACGCCCACGCCTCGGAGTTCCCGAAAGGGCTTTGGGTAAAACGGAATGTACGAGTCCGGCGCGGCGGTTGCAAGCCGCATCACCACCTTGGTTTTACCTTCGGTCTTGTACCCGCCTTGACGCTCGACTACACTTCCTGTCAGAAACCTGTCCATAATAAGGGTATTCCCCGTGCTGGCGAAAATTCAAAGTTTCATCCTGATCGGCATCGACGCAATGCAATGCGAAGTCGAGGTGGACGTTGCTAATCGCGGTTTGGAAAAGACCACGGTGGTTGGCCTGCCCCAGGCGGCGGTCAAGGAGTCCATCGAACGCGTCCGCCGGTCGATCATCAACAGCGGCTACGCTTTCCCGCAGCACCACCTGCTGGTCAACCTCGCCCCCGCCGACGTTAAGAAGGAAGGCCCGGCCCTGGACCTGCCGATGGCCATCGGAATTCTGCGCGGCACCAATTTCATCCAGAACGATCTGCATAAACATTTTTTGATCGCCGGGGAGTTGGCCCTGGACGGCCGAATCCGCAAGATCAAAGGGGCTTTGTCCCTGGCCCTTCTGGCCAGACAGCACAAGATGCGCGGCGTGATTCTGCCTGCGGAGAACGCCCGCGAGGCGGCCGTGGTTGAGGGCATCGAAGTTTATCCGGTGGCCACACTATCGCAGGCCGTCTCGTTCTTAAACGAACAGTTACCGCTCGAAGCCTACGAACTGGACGGGGAAACGTACGAAGCCTCCAAGCTCAACCCGGCCTTGGATTTTGCCGACGTGCGCGGGCAGGAAGCGGTGAAACGGGCCATCACCATCGCCGCCGCCGGCGCTCACAACCTGCTGATGGTCGGCCCGCCGGGCACCGGCAAAACCATGCTCGCCCAGCGCATTCCGGGCATCCTTCCGCCCCTCTCGCGCAGCGAATCCCTCGAAACCACCCGAATCTACTCGGCTCTCGGCCTTTTACCCGAGGGCGTGGCCCTTATGGACGAACGTCCCGTGCGCACGCCCCACCACTCGGCCACCGCCCAATCGCTCATCGGCGGCGGCAGCATTCCGCGCCCGGCGAAGTCTCTCTCGCCCATCACGGCATTTTGTTTCTGGATGAATTGCCGGAGTTCAGCCGGTACGTGTTGGAGATGCTCCGCCAGCCGCTCGAAGGGGGCGAAGTGACTATCGCCCGCGTTCACGGCTCGATCAAGTTCCCCGCCCGCTTCATGCTGGTGGCCGCGATGAACCCCACGCCCAGCGGATACGCCTCGGACAATCCCAAGGTGCGCGACAAATATCTTCAGAAGCTTTCCGGCCCTCTGCTCGACCGCATCGACATTCATGCGGAAGTCCCGGCCGTCCCCTACCGCGACCTGACCAGCCGACAAACCGGCACCAGCAGCGCCACCATGCAACAGCAGGTGAACCGCGCCCGCGACATCCAGCGCAAACGTTTTGGCGACCAGACCACCAACGCCCGAATGGATTCCAAGCAGCTCAAGGCCCACTGCGAGTTGACCGACAGTTGTCTGCTGCTGATGAAACAGGCCATGGACGAACTAGGCCTCAGCGCCCGCGCTTATGATAAGGTCCGCCGGGTTGCACGGACGATTGCCGACATCGAAGGGGCCGATCATATCCAGGAACCCCACCTGGCCGAGGCCGTGCAATACCGCCTGCTCGATCGGCGGTTCTAGGATAGGGTTTCATTTTTTCAGCCACAGATGGGGCACAGATGAGCACAGATGAGGTGGCTGCGTATCCCCTCTCCCCGCTTCCTCTTTTTCCCTCTCCCCTTGCGGGAGAGGGTTAGGGTGAGGGGTAAAAGCTTTGGATGCGGTTGGCGAACGTAGGCCGGTGGAAATCGAGTATCTCGCCCCTCACCCTGCCCTCTCCCCTCGCGGGGAGAGGGAGTTCTTATCTGTGTCCCATCTGTGGCTAATTTTCTGCTCTCGACAATTCAATCTGTTAACGCTCGGGCATTCAGCCCATGCCGGGAAATCATCCAATAAGATAGCCTGGCTGCGATTTGCATCTGCCACTTTCAATTCTTCAAGTTTTGGCGCTCTCAAAAGTCACCGTCGAGGGAATACTGCCTAACAGGTTCGTGTTCACATGTTGCTCTGCGCGGGAAATCAATGGTGCAGATCAACTTTCACGACAGGCGTTCCGGTCGGGACCGGAATTGCCGCCCGCCCGACGGTTCGTCCGTCGCGCGGCGAGCTCGGCATGCCGCCGGTGCAATTCGTGTTTGCACGGGGCGGAGTTTGTGAAACCCAAAAGGCGGGAGATTACATGACAAAGAAATTACAGCGGCGGTTGATGATGCTCTCGGCGGCGGTGGGCGGGGCTCTGGTGGCGGATCAGTTGTTCATGGAAACGCAAACCGCCTACGGGGGTAGCAGCAAATACTGGCAGGTGGGTGCAGGCGACTACGCCACGAATGCCAATTGGAACGGAAACGTTCCCGGCTCCGGGAATGACGGCTGGATCGGTAATAACGGTACGGCGACGCTTAGCAGCGGTACGCAAGCTCCCCGTGACTTGAACATTGGCCACAACCAGTCTAATGATCCGGGTGCCGGCACGTTAACCATCAACGGCGGCATACTTAACCCTAGTCGCACCGTAAACATAGGCAACGGGAACGCCGGAACACTTAACGTGAGCAGCGGTATTTTTACAGTGGCCAGCGGTGGAAGCCTCAACCTCTACAATGCAACCATTAACGTTAGCGGTACCGGCAACCTCACGATTAATGGCGCCATGAGCAACACGACCGGAACCAGTTCACTGAACGTCTCGGGCGGAACGCTCGACATGGGCAGTGGTGGAACGGTTGCCGTTGACAATTTTTCCTTCACCGGCGGGACAATAGTGGACGTGGCGTCCGCCACCATTACATCCCTTTCAGGAAGCGGGGCCTATACCGGCAGCGGCACGCTTACCCTGAGCTTATCCAGTGCCAGCAGCACATTTGGCGGGACTATTTCGGGAGCCACGGGAGTAACCAAGTCGGATAGCAATACACTTACCTTTAATGGAAATAATAACTATACCGGCGCGACGGCCATCAACGGCGGCACACTGTATATCAACGGCGCCACCAGCGGCCAAGGCAACTTCTCCTTTGGCACCCTTGCGGCTCCCGCTACTCTCGGCGGCAGCGGCACCATTGGCCTGGCGAGCGGCAAAACCGTCACCGTGACAGGCACCAGCAGCACCAATCGCGCCGTTCTCGCCCCCGGCAGTTCTTCCACACCGGCCACGTTTACGATCGGGACCGCCGGCAATAACGACACCGTCACCTTGGGTGCCTACAGCACTTTGGATATTGATATCAACGCCGGATCAGCCGACCGGTTGACGGTCAACGGAACACTGAATACCAACAACGGCTCAAATCAATTGTCGCTGCACTTTGTCAGCCCCAATGCCGGTCAATACGTCCTGGCCAGCGCCACATCACTCACGTCCGGGTCGGATGCCACCAAGGGCGGTTTTGCAAGTGTTACAGGCCTGGACTCAGCCTATCGGCTGAACGTGGCTTCCAACCAGATTCTGGCTATCCACAAGGCCACCATCGGCACGATCACCGCCACGCCAACCTATTCCACGATCATCACCGGCGGTTCCACGCCCTTTACCTTCACCGTGGGCAACTCGGCCCCGTCCAGCTCCGACAATCTCAATTTTACCGTTGCCGCCGGCACAAACACCACCGGAACGTTCGGGGGTACGACCACCGTGGCGGCCCAAGCCACCAGCAGTTCGATCAGCGGCCTGAGCTTTAACGGCGCAGCCCTCGGTTCCCAGACCGGCTCCTTCACCGTCACCGATCCCAACACCACCAACGCCGGTGGCACGTTGTCCGGCAGCGTGGCAGTGACTGTCGTAGGCCACTCCAACGCGGCTTTGGCTATCGCCTCGGGCAATTCGCAGACGATCATTGCCGGCGGTTCGCTGAACGCCGTGACGTTGAATCTGACCAATGCCGGATCGGGCCGCTCGGCCTTGGACGTCAACACCCTGAACAACCTCAGCGGCGGAACCGGTACGGCGGTGGTGGCTTCCGGCGGAACCGGCACCTATACAGCCACGGGATTCAACACCACGACGGTGGGACAGAACAAGTCGCTGGCTGTCAGTCTTTATGCCGGTGACCAGCAGAGCCTCGCCGGGCACTATGGCCTCTCCCAGTGGAGTCAAAACATCAACTATAGCGTGCAGGACCACGCCAGCGTCGGAAGCTTTACGGGCGGCACCATCACCTTGGCCGACGTGATCGTCGGCTATACCAATCCGGTGTCCGGGGCCAACAGCCTCTCGGTCGTCAACGGCAGCAACGGCGATTACCGCGCCAATCTGAAGGCCACCGGTGGGTCGCAGAACCTTGTGACCGTCAGCGGCTTTGGCAATGTCGCCGCCGGCGGCACCGGCAGCCTCGCGGCCAGTCTGGCCGCCGGTCGCGGGGTCGGCGCCATCAATGAAATCCTCAACGTGACCTTCGCCGACGACTCCGCCCTGAGCGGAGCCAGTGCCAACCTCGCGACCAATGGGGTGACCGTCACCGGCAAGGTGTTGGATCACGCCAACGCCACCTCCTCGGTGACCAGCGGCAACAGCTTCATCGTTCTGGCCGGCACCAAGAATCTCAGTGCTTCCGTCAACCTCAATGCCCAAGCCACCAACGGCAGCGGTCAGGCCCGAGCCCAAGTCCAGGTCGCCAGCCTCAGCAGCAACCTGAGCGGCTCCACCGGCCTGCTCTCCGCCGGTGACCACGCCTACGCCGTCAGCTTCGACGCCGCCGGCACCGGTGGCCTGCAAAACGTCGCCTACGCCATCAACGCCGGCGATAATCAAAGCCAGGCCGGTCATTCGGGCACCACCGCCTACAACTTCGGCGGCAGTGTCTCCGGCACCGTCCTCGACGCCGCCTCCATCACCGCCACGTCCAATGCCTCGCCCCTGGTTGCCGGCAACGCCATCAGCTTCACCAACGCCTCCGGCATCTACCGCGCCGCCGCCAAGGTGACCAGCCTCTCGGTCTCCGGCACCGGCTTCAGCATCAACGGTCTCAGCAGCGGTAACTTTGCCGCCGCCGGCGGCTCCCTGAGCGGCACCGTCGCCTTCCTCTCCCCCAGCAACCTCCTCAACGGCACCAAGCTCACCGGCACCGCCTCGGTACAGTTGACCAACGCCCAAGCCAACGGCTCGGCCCTCACCGGGGCCACCGCCGGCGACGTCGGCACCTACAACTACAGCCTCGCCGCCACCGTCAGCGGCAACGTCGCCGGCTATGGTGTAGCCCAGACCGCCAGCCTCGCGGCAGGCGACTCCCTGGCGGGTCTCTCTTCAACCACCGGCCACAACACTGCCACCATCCTCTCCGGCAGTACATCCAAGACCGGCACCCTCAGCGAAACATGGCGGGCCAAAACAGGCAATGACACCCGGGTTTTTGGCGACGTGATTGATCTGAATATGTCCAATCTAACCGTCAGCAAGTATGTTCTGCAAATGACTTACAATGAGACCGACTTGGGAGGCAGAAGCGAGTCGAGTCTGACGCTGGGCTTTCTTGAAAACGGTGTCTGGACCAAGGCCGCCAGCGGCACCAAGTATGCCGAGGTCTACAACCCAACGACTACTTATCAAGTCGGCGACTGGGGCATCGACACGACCAACAACACCGTCTGGGCCGTGTTGAATCACAACGGAGACGGAGGCATAATCACGATTGCTGATCCCCCCTACACCCTGGGCATCGCCGCGGCCTCCAACCGCATCATGGCCGGAACCAGCACCAACGTCACCACCACGCTGACCAACACCAACATCGATGGGGCCGATACCATCAGCTACAGCGGCCTGGGCGCTACCCCCTCGGCCAACCTGACCGGCGCCGCAACCAGCGGCTCGGCCCTGGCCGGCGGCAGTTCCGCCAACACCGTCCAGAGCTTCACGGCCGCGGCCGGCAGCTACACCCTGACCGCCACCGGGACCGTCACCGGCGACAACGGCACCATCGCCAGCCTCAGCGGCTCGGCCGGGCAGACCACCATCACGGTCTTCAACCCCATCGAGCAGGTCGCCTCCAGCTCCTACAACGCCTTTGCTTCCGGCGATAATAAAGTCGTCGTCAGCGGCTCCAAGGGCAACTACGTCTTCGCCACCGCCACCGCCACCGCCGCCAACGCCGGCGGAACCAGCCAGGCGTTCGTGAACGTGCAGACGCCAAGCGATTTTACCAAACCCGAATATGTGCTCCTCGCCCTGAACGGCGTGTCAGGCCTGAACAGTCTGACGGCCGAGCATGTGGCCTCAGCGATCAACAACGCGGGTCTGAGCGAGGTGACGGCCTACTTCAACGGCCAGAACGATGAGATCACCAAGATGCTGGCCAACTGGTCCGGCTACAGCGCCTACAAAGGCACGGACATCGGCGACTTCGACGTGCTGGTGAAGTTCGACAGCTTCGACTCCGCCAAGAGCGTTTTGGCCTTCGACTTCAGCCAGGTCGATGGCGGGGTGGGCGTGACGGCCATCGGCGTGGTGCCGGAACCTACGAGCCTGGGCCTGATGGCCCTGCCGGCCCTGGGCCTCCTGGCCCGGCGTCGCCGAGTTGCGAAAAAGTGATGTGGATTTGCAATTTGCGATTTGCAATTTGCAATTGAAGAGACGGTAGACGTCCCCCGTATTCCAATTGCAAATCGGCAATTGCAAATTGCAAATCCCCTCATTCTCCGCCGAGAAGACGAGCGAGCAATTCAACAGGATGGACCGCCGAACGATCAGCACCGTCCCGTATCTGGTGGCGGCAGGATGTGCCGGGGGCGAGGATGGTTGCGGTCGGGTTGGTGTTTTCGAGCAGGGTGAAAACCGATTGCCGGGCGATCTTCATAGACAGGTCGTATCGCTCCTGTGTGTAGCCGAAAGCGCCGGCCATGCCACAACAACCGGAGGGCAGGACCGTCAGGCGGGAGCCCAGGATGCGTTTGAGGATGGCGCTGCTGGTCTGGTCGCCCCATAGGGCTTTCTGGTGGCAATGACCGTGCAGAACAAAATCCTGGCCTTTCAGGTTTTGCTCGTTGAAATGGGGTTTGAGGGGATGCGCGTCCCATCGACGTTCGATAAATTCCTCCACCAGCATGGCTTTGTCGGCCAATTGTTTGCGGAGGGCCATGTCGGTCTGCAACTTTAATTGCAGCCAGTCGTCTTTCATCGCACTGAGACACGAAGGCTCGCAGACGAGAATGGCGGCGACCTGTTCGTCTTCAATGGCGCTGCGCAGGCTGGATAAGACGCTATCGGCAGAGCGGATCGCATCGGCGAGCAAGCCGCTGGAGATCATCGACCGGCCACAACATCCGACCTTGGGCATCTCGACAACGTATCCGAAGGCTTCCAGAACACGGACGGCCGCCTTGCCGATCTCCGGCTCGTTGTAGGTCACAAAACAATCGGCAAACAAGACGACCTTGGGTTGACCGGTTCCGGCGCGTGGCTGTTGCCGGTTGTGAAACCACCGATATAGCGATGGTGTAAACGTCGGCAGACTGCGCTGCGGGGCCAGCCCTAACACATTGTTAAGAATTCGACGGATCGGACGCAGCGAGTTCAGCCAGTTGGCCACACCCGGCAGCAGAGAACCGATCTGATTCAGGGTGCGGATATGGCCGAAGGTTTTGGCCTGCAACGGAACGTGGCCCTTTTCGCGATAACCCTGGGCTGTGTATTCGGCCTTGAGCCGGGCAACGTCCACGTTGCTGGGACATTCGCTTTTGCACGCTTTGCAGCTCAGGCACAAGGAGAGCGTTTCAAAGGTATCCGGATCGTTCCACGCCGATTGTAGCTGGCCGGAGATGGCTAGACGCAATGCGTTGGCGCGTCCGCGCGTCGAGTGGCGTTCATCCAGCGTGGCCCGGTATGACGGGCACATGGTTCCCCCGGCGGTCTTGCGGCAGACGCCCGCGCCGCTGCACGTTTCAACGGCGATGCGGAATCCCTCCTGGTCAGTGTATTCAAAATACGTGTCAACGTTCGGCCAGATCAGTTCCTGGCCGGCAGGATTGACGCGGAGACGCTCGGTCATGCTTTGAAGGTTGCCGGCATGGGCAATGATGCCGGGGTTGAGGATTTCAGCCGGATCGAAGATCCGCTTGATTTCGCCGAAGGCTTCGATGAGTGGGTCGCCGAAATAATCTCGCAACAAGGGTCCGCGCAATCGGCCGTCGCCGTGTTCACCGGACATGACTCCGCCACAGGTTTTGGCCCATTCGGCCACTTCGACGGCGATGGTGCGCAGACGGTCCCGGTCGGCCGGGTCGTGCAGATCGAGCATCGGCCTGACGTGCAGCACGCCGACGGACGCATGAGCCCAATACGCGGCATGGGTGCCATGCCGGGTGATGATTTGCTTGAACCCCGCGACGAACCGCGAGAGATTTTCGACGGGGACGGCGTTGTCTTCCACGCAAGTCACCGGTTTGCGACGGCCGGCCATTCCGTGCAATAGCGGCTCGCCGGATTTGCGCAAAGCCCATGCCCGCAATAGCGCCCCCTGCTCAACATAGGTGGCAGTCGCCACACCGGGCAGTGCCTGACGAAGTTGCTCGAATCGGGCGTGGATCTCGTCAACGGAGCCGGTTTCCTGGTATTCGACGTAGAGCACAGCCTTGGGCAAACGCCCGTCCACGGCGGGAAGCAAATCCATATACCGGCGGCATTCCGCATTGCCCGCGGCCGCCTCCAGAACCACGTCGTCGATCAATTCGACGGCGCTGGCGCCGGTGCGCAAGCACGCCGGGACGGCTTCGATGGCTTCTTCCAGTGAATGAAACGAAGCGATGACCAAACCTTTGCTGCGTGGCACGGGATGCAATTTAAGCCTTGCGCCAAGCACGACCGCCAGCGTGCCTTCGCTGCCGCAGATCAGGCCGGATAGGTCCAGGTCTTCAACCGTCACCCCCATGTCGAGTTGAGAAAGGATGAGGTCTAACGCATAGCCGGCATTACGCCGGGTTGTTTTAGGAAAGCGCCGGCGGATTTCATCGCTATGACGATGAACGACGTCGGCAATCTGCCGGGCCAACTCCAGGGCAACGGGGTCTTTTCGACCCGCCCCACTTTCCAGAAAAGTCCGCCGACCATCGGAAAGAACCACGTCGAGCCCGGCGACGTTCTCACTGGTTCGCCCGTATCGGATGGATCGTGCCCCGGCGGCATTGTTCCCGATGCATCCACCGATGGTGGCCTGGGCCGAGGTGGCCGGATCGGGGGCAAAAAACAGGCCGGCGTCCGCCGAATCCAATTGCCGGTTCAATTCATCGACGGTAATACCCGGTTCGGTGTGGCACAACCGACGATCACGATCAATCGAAAGGATTGCCCGACAGGCCGGAGAATGGTCAACGACGATGGCGCGGTTGGTGCATTGCCCCGGCAGGCTGGTCCCCCCGCCACGCGCCAGCACGGCGATGCGGCGTCGTCCACAGTAATCCACGACCTTCGCAATATCCTCGACGCCGGCGGGAATCACCACGCCGATCGGCTCCACCTGGTAGATCGACGCATCGGTGGAATAGAGCATCCGGGTGTGGCGGTCGAAACGAACCTGGCCGGCAACCAGTCGGGCAAGATCGGCGGCCGTATCGTCGTGTTCACGTCCGGAGATGTCGGGTGTGGATATTCCCATGCGCACTCGTCACCTTGTAGGGCATTCGATGCCAAGAAAGCGGCAGGCGTTGTCCCACAGACACCGGCGTTTGGCGTCATCGGAAAGAGGCAGTTGTTCAAACAGGGAGAGTTGCCGGGTTTGATCCAGCCACGGCGAATCAGTCCCGAACAAAAGAAAATCCGCCCCGTGGCGATCCAGAAGACGATGGAGTAAATCCGGCGGGCATTGGCCGTCCAGGGCAAAACTGGTTTCCATGTAGATCGGTTGGCCGGCGAGACATTCCAATGCCTGTTCCCATTGTTTCCAGCCGCCCATGTGACAGGCCATCAGCCGTAAATCCGGCACGGCATCGTGCAAGGCGCGGATGCGCCGCGGACTGGCCAAGTCGTCGGCGGGGAATGAGACGTCGTATCCCGAGTGTGTCACCAGAGCCAGGCCGGACCTGGCCGCCGCTCGGGCGATGCGAAGAAAACGCTCATCGTCCAGCGGGCATCGCATGTATTGCGGGTGGACTTTCAATCCCTTGAGGCCCAGGCTCGCGATGCGCCGGATTTCCGCCTCGGGTTGATCGTAATCGGGATGGATCGAGGCAAAGGGAAAAATCCGGTCGGACATGATGGATGCCGACCAATCGGTGATCTTTCGCACCTGCGTGGGCTTGGTCGCCACCGAACACAAGATTGTTCGATGAACGCCCGCGGCATCCATACCGGCCAGCAGGCCTCGCACCGTGCCGTCGTGGTGCGCACATACCGGTTCCCAGATCGTTTCGCTGCTGAGCGCCTTCACCGCGCCGGCAGCAATCTGGTCCGGGAATGCGTGCGAGTGGGCGTCAAAAACCAGCCTGGAGGACATGCCGAGCATCATCCCGCCTAACGATGCCGCTTTCAAGCCGCTAGCCGATAATCGCGGCGGCAAGGGCCTCGCCCAAGGCCGCATCCGACAGCACCACCGGATTGAACCGCATACTGCTGGACTTTCGCGACATCGCCACCATTTCGGGCACGTCGGATACCGACAGTCCAAAGTTCCGCAGCGGCGGGATATTCAATTCCCGGCTCATCGCCGAAGTAAACGTGACGCAAACTTCAATAGCGGCCGGGGCTGATAACCCATTATCGTCGGCAAGCACCCGCCCAAGGGTTGCATACCGGGCCAGGGCGGGATGATCCGGGGATTGTTCCCGCAACGCTTTTACGTTGGCCCGGATTACATGCGGCAGCAATGCCGCGCACGCCGTCCCGTGCGGCACGGGAAATTTCGCGCCCAGCGGCGCCGCAAACCCATGAACCGCCCCGAGGCCGGCGTTGCCCAGCGTGATGCCGCTCAGCAGTGCCGCCAGGGCCATGTCCTCGCGGGCTTCGATGTCCGCGCCGTTATGGTAAGCCCGCGCCAGCGACCCGGCGGCAAGCGAAACCCCCTTCAAGGCCAAGGCATCGGTAATCGGCTGGGCGCCGGTCGAGGTATACGATTCCATCAACTGGCACAGCGCGTCCATTCCCGATCGGGCGGTAACCTCCGGTGGAACCGATACGCCCAATTCCGGATCAATCAGCGCCGCGGCCGGCAACAGATGTTCGCTGCGGATGCTGGCTTTGAACTGCTTTTGGGCGCAACCAATCACCGCGTTGCGAGTGGCCTCGGCCCCGGTCCCGGCGGTCGTCGGGATGGCGATCCACGGAAGCGCCGGCCGGGTGATCTTCAATCCCTTGCCGATGACTTCCATGTAGTCAATTGCAGACCCGCCGTTGGTAACCAGACCGGCAATGGCCTTGGCCGCGTCGATGGCGCTTCCACCGCCCAAGCCGATGACAAGGTCGCACCGCTCGCGAAGAGCCATCGCAACGCCGGCATCCACGTCACCGACTTGCGGCTCACCTTGCTGGCGGAGAAAGGTGCCGCGCACCTTTGCCGCCGCCAGCAGCGAAGCCAGCCGACCAGTCATGTTCCGGTCTTCGGGCTCAGGGCCGCTATGCACGACCAATGCCGTCGAGCCGAACCGGCAAGCCGTCTCACCGACGCAGGAAAACCGTCCGCGTCCGAAGACGATCCGGCCGAGGCTGAAGTGTTCAAATTTGTCCATAATCACAATTGTCCGGCAAAAACGCACTGTACTACAATCCGTCCTCGCACATCAAGGAGACATGCCATGCCCAGCCGCGAACGAGTACAGCAGTTGATCCGCCTGGTGGAACACGGGAAGGTACCCGAGGCCATTCAGGAGTTTTACGCCGATGACGCCATATTGCAGGACAACTTCTCGCCCCCGACGATCGGCAAACAGGAGAACATCGAACGGGAGCGGCGGTGGTTGGATTCGGTTGCCCGCATAAACGAAAACAAAGCTATCTCTTTCGCCGTGGACGGCGACCGTGTCGCGATTCAGTGGGTCCACGACTTCACCAAAAAGGATGGGACGCACATGCGCATGGAGGAAGTGGCCTTCCAGACCTGGCGCGGGGACAAAATCGCCCGGGAGCGATTCTACTATGACGCGTCGAGCATCATCATGACTTGAGCGGCTTTTACGCCGAGGGGCACGCCCTGCCGCACTGTTTGGCGCGGTTGATGGTGGCCACGACTTTTTCATGAACCTCGGCCGGATGGTTGATGGTTTGCCACCCGCCGACCGGCAGCGAATTGTCTTCCGGGATGATTTCAATGGACCCAAGCCCGGCAAGACGTTCCCTCAGGCTGAAAATCAGGCGGGTGCGGGCAACCTTGCGAAGCGGACTCTCGAATACGTCAACGGTGAACACGCCCTGCAACCGGATGATCCTCCGGTCGGTCAGGATGTACAGCCGGCTCATCCATTGCAACACGGCCCACATGACCCGTCCGATCACCAGAAGTACCCCGATCTGCATCACCGCCGCGTCCGGTCCCGGCAGAACCCTCGCGATCACCAGCAGCAGCACGATGACGGCGGCAAATCGCATCGAACTGAAGACAATGAACCAGAGCGACGGCTTGAGAATGAGCAGGATGATTTCGCCGTCCTGAAGAACGTTGCGCGTCAGAAGAGTGGCCAGCGACGGCGTTGCGGCCGCGGCCCCAACCCCAACCGTATCGCTGAGGTGAGATGACGAATCAAAGGGTTTGTCTCTCACAACTTCCTTTCAGTGCTTGCGCTTTCAAGGTAACAATGTCCGGCAAATTCCGATAGTAATTATTATAATCCAGCCCATAGCCGACAACGAATTCGTCGGGAATTTCAAAGCCAACGTAATCCGCATGGGATTGCCGGATTTCGGGACGTTTTTTCCGCAGCAGAACGCAGGTTTTCACACCCGCAGGTTCCATTTCACGGAGCATCGGAACCACCAGATTCAACGTGCCGCCGCTGTCGAGGATATCGTCCACCAGCAGGACATATTTGCCCCGCAGATTGCCCAGTTGTCTGGCCAGAACGCTGGCCCCTAGCGAGCGAACGCTGCTGCCGGGATAGCTGCTGACCGTCAGCAATCCGATGTTCATCGCCAGCGGCATGTGGCGGATTAGATCGCTGCAGAACATCATGGCTCCCGTCAGGATGGGGATGATGGCAAGCTGTCCGTCGGCCGGAATGTTCGGCGGGGAATGATCGGTTGTAATCTGACGCGCAAGTTCGGCGACGCGCTGGGCGATCTGCTGCTGCGAAATCAGAACTCGCTCGATATCCTTATGCTGCATACAACGCTACTGTATCCGCTGACGGGGGGAAGCTTCAAATGGTTCTTCCCGAGTCTGGTTTGATCGGGTAGCTTAATTCGCAGCGAACACAAATCGGCGACGGTTGCATGATCGACCGTGACAAAAAAAAACCGCCTCTCCCCTCTATGCCGCTCGGCAGCGCGGGACGGTTCATCGCCGGCTATTTCTGGTTCATCCTGAAGAACATTGCCGGCTGGACGATGATTCTTTCGTCCCTGGTCATCGGCCCGCTGATCCCCGGTCCCGGCGGCATTCCGCTGTTCCTGCTGGGCTTTGCCTTGATCTCGTTTCCCGGTAAACGCCGGTTGACCTCGCGCGTGCTGCGAGGCCGGCCGATCTCGCTGCGATCACGACGGACTCGCATAGCCGTCATTGCCGTCGCGGTGATTCTACCTGCCGGGCTGTACGTGTTGGACCGCTACTTGCCGGCACCAAAAAGGATTCCCCCACTCAACCCGGTGTCGCTTGCCGGGGCCTACCTTCTTGCCGTGGTAGCGGTGGGCCTGCTGGCCATCCTTTTTTTGCTGGGGCTGAATCTGCTGCTCAAAATAATCCCGAGAGGCCGGCGTCGGGTGCGGCCTTGGCTACGGCACCGGGGCATACGGCTTCTGCCGCCAAGGTATCGGCTGTGGTTCCATCCCGACGGACGGTGCGAACGCCATTCGGTACGCGAGGAGATTGTCGAAATCCACGAACGCCACCATGAACGCATCAGGGCGATGTGGCGGCGGATCCGATTGCGGTAGCTCCCTGCCCGATTGGACAAAGGCTTTACTTCACGATTTCAACCGACCAGGGAAAACAACGGGCGGTTTTGCGGCGTCGATGATGAATGCCGGGCGGGATAAACCGTGGCCCCGTAAAGCACCAGAAGCGTGAGGATCCAAATCCCTATGATAATGCTCATAACCACAAACAACCCCTTACGCGGCCTGAGCGGTTGAGGGGTTCGCACCTGTTCTTTGGCGGCGGTCTGGCCGGTTGGCGAGCCGGACTTGGTCTTTCCCCGCTTCATGACTTGGACTCGATTTTGTAATTTGCTTCAAAGGCCGTCTTAAAATCGTAAATGTTCCTGAAATCCTCGATGGAATCCTCTTCGGTGGCCTGCATCAGTCCGCCTTCCACCAGGGCAAAGACGATGCGTCCGAAATCCATCGTAGAGGCGAGGTTCCATCGGCGAAGGACCGTGCCGGCAAGATACCCCCACTGCGCAATGGCGAATTCCCGCAACCCCTCGCACAGTTGCTGTCCGTTGACGTGCAGTTGTTCGCCTTTGCCCGATTCTGAACCGTGCAGACTGGAAACCGTGTAGCTCAATCCCCGCTGAACAAAATCAAAAGCTTCGACAGGATATAGACCTGTCTCCTCCACCACGTCCTGGAGTGTTCGTTCTTTGATCGGCTCGTGTGATGACGGCATTGCTTCAATCTAACAAATATCCACCCCCTACTACAAGGGATACTTGCGTCCGCCATACCGGCGGAAAAGACGAGAAAGGCCCGTCGGGAGATAAAATATCCGGCCAATAATAAAATTTTAGCTTTCTTGTCACTTTTGCGTTCTCGGCAAGCTCATCTATAATGGCGTCAGTTATAAGCGGGGATTTGATCAATGAATACAATGAACTTGTCGCGCATCTTCATCGCGTCCATCCTGGCCAGCGTCATCGTTGGCTGCGCAACCGAGGAGACCGTCTTTGATCCTCACGCGTTGCAATCCCAAGAGCGGCGCGAGGCCAAGGCAGTCCAGCCTCAGCCCATGCGCCCCCTGCCAACGACGCTGGAGAGCCCGTTTCTGCCCACGCGCACCAGTGGCGGTCCCGCAAGCCGACCGACCACCCAGCCGACCACGGGTGCGGCTTTGGGAACCGAACCGGTCGTCCGCCTTTCGCTGGAAGAGCTTGTCCGGCGCTCGGCTGTTAACAGTCTGGGCGTGCGCGTAGCCGGCTATGACCCGGCGGTACGCGGAGCCACCGTGGTCGAAGAGGAAGGCCGCTTCGATCCCCGTTTCTTTACCAACACTGCCTTTGAACGCCGGAATAATCTGACCGGCGGCGTCACCAACCCCCTCAACTTCGAGCTGATTAATCAGCAGAAGGCCAATATCACCACCGTTGCGTCAGGCGTGAGGCAGCAACTCGAAAGCGGCGGGCAGGCCGAGCTTCGCTACGAAACTTCGCGAAACGATTACATTCCCGCCCAGACCGTCTTGAACCCTTACTGGCAAAACAACTTGGTTCTGGAAGTCACGCAGCCCCTGCTTCGCGGCTTGGGCAACGAAATCACCCACTCCCGCATCACCCTGGCCCGCAACGAACAGCGGATCAGCTTCCTGGATTTTCGTAAAACGCTTGAACAAAATCTCGCGGACATGGAGCGGACTTACTGGCAACTCGTGGTGGCCGAGCAGGACGTGAAAATTCAGGAGAATCTGCTCCAACAAACCATCGACACCGCCAGCCTGCTTGCCAAACGCGGAGCGCAGGACGTGACCCGCGTACAAACCTCTCAGGCAAACGCGGCCGTCGAATCCCGCCGGGCCGTGCTTATCCGTTCCAAGGCCAGGGTGAGAGACTTTTCCGATCAGATCAAACGGTTGATGAACGACCCCGGTTTTCCGATCACGGCCAACAACCTGATCCTGCCCGCCACGTCTCCCAACGAGGAGCCGATCCACTTCGTGCTTTCCGACCAGATCGATACCGCCCTGTTCAACCGCCTGGAGCTGGCCCAGCAGTTGTTGCGCATCGATTCAGCGGGAACCCGAGTGAAGGTGGCCAAGAATAACCTGTTGCCTTCGCTCAACCTGATCGGCTCGCTGGGAGCCCAGGGGCTGGGCAAGGATTTTTCCAACGCCGTCGATACCCAGGACGATTTCAACCACATCAATTATAAAGTCGGTCTGGAACTGGAAGTCCCCATCGGAAACCGGGCTCCCCGGGCCGCTTATCAGCGGGAATTGCTGCTGAGGCAGCAGGAGATCGACCGGTATCGGGATTTGATCGAGCAGGTGTCCTTGGACGTGCGCACGGCCGTGCGGGAAGTGCAGACGACCTGGGACGAGATGGTCACCACCCGCCAGGCGCGGTTTGCCACGGCCGACTCGCTGCGGGCCATCCAACTGCGTGAGGAAAATAACGAGCCGCTGACGCCGACGTTCGTACAACTGAAGCTGGACACCCAGGAACGTCTGGCCAACGCCTGGCGAGCCGAAGTCGAGGCCGTTGGCAATTACAACGTGGCCATCGCCAACCTGGAACGCGTCAAAGGCACGTTGTTAAAATACGACAACGTCATCATGGCCGAGGATTCGACAATCCCCTTTGTGGCCAAAAAACAGTAGCCCGCAAACCGGCCGGGTGATGGATTGTCGGGCGAGAGAATACCGTGCTGACCTTACTAGTCCTGCAAGGCCCCGACAAAGGCCGTCGTTTTGAACTGCCCGATGCGCCGGCCATGGTCGGCCGGGAGAGTCGCCAGGTCGGTTTGGCCGACGACACGGTCAGCCGGCGGCACTGCGATCTGCTTCCCATCACCGGTGAATGGGTCGTGCGCGACCTGGGCAGCGCCAACGGCACCTACGTCAACGGCGCCCGAGTAACCAACCAATGCACCTTGAAGCTGGGCGATCAGATCCGCGTCGGCCGGACGGTCATGATTTTCGGAGTTCAGCCGGGCGTGTCGCGCACGAGCAGCGGCAACGTGGCGCTGGCCGGCGCCGAAAGCGGCATGGATGCGGCCATCATGCACACCGTCGCCTCCAACGAAGATTCCATGGTGCTGGCCGTCCCCGAGCCGACCGCCGCGGCCATGAGCAACCTGAGAATTCTCTACAAGCTCAGCGCCACCCTGGGCAGCAGCTTTGACGCCGATCAAGTTCTAGAAGTGGTGATGGACCTGGTTCTGGAACACATCAAAGCCGACCGTGGCATCATTCTGCTGCTGGACCATCCCGCGGGCACGCCCGTTCCCAAAGTGGTTCGCGTCCGTGACGAAAGCGCCGTCCGAACTTCCGGCGCAACGCCCCCCGCCGCCAAGCCCGCCAGCGCCGAAAAAATCAACGCCTCCCGCACCATCATCAACCACGTCGTTTCCAGCGGCGAAGGCGTCCTGTCGTCCAATGCCATGACCGACCAGCGGTTCAGCAAGGGTAAGAGCATCCAAAACCTTGGCATCCGCTCGGCCTTGTGCGTGCCGATCAAGGCAAGAAAACTGGACGGGCGCGACGGCGACGAGATCATCGGCGTGATCTACATCGATTCGTCGGTCATCAATTACACCTACTCCCCGGACCAGCTTCGCCTGCTGACCGCCATCGGATTACAGGCCGGTTTGGCCGTTCAGAACGCCAAACTCTACCGCATGGGCGTCGAGGCCGAGCGTATGGCCGCCATCGGTGAAACCACCGCCGCCCTGTCGCATTCGATCAAAAACATTCTTCAGGCTTTGCGCGGCGGCGCCGACGTCGTGGAAATCGGCCTGCGTTCCGGGAACGTCATGCAGGCGTCAAAAGGCTGGCACATCGTCGATCGCAACCTGGATCGAATCTACAACCTGACGCTGAATCTGCTGGCGTACAGCCGGCCGCGCGAACCGAGGCTCGAACCAATCAACATCAAAACGCTGGTTGACGAGTGTGTCGAATTAATTTCGTCCGCCGCCAACGAAAAGGGCGTGATGGTCATCGCCGACGTTGAGCAGGATCATCCTCCCACCCCCTTGGACCCGGACGGAATGCACCAGGTTCTCATGAACCTCCTGAGCAACGCCATGGACGCCGTTGAACCGGAAAAAGGGCTGATCCGTGTGGTTTGCCGCTACGATGAAGCGAACAAGCAAAGCATCGTGGAAGTAATCGACAACGGGACGGGCGTCCCGCCGACCATGATGGGGCACCTGTTTGAACTGTTCCACTCCACCAAGGGAAATCGAGGCACCGGGCTGGGTCTGGCGGTAACGAAAAAGATTGTCGAAGAACACGACGGGGCAATTACCGTCACCAGTTTGCCCGGCGAAGGCACGACCTTCACAATACGCCTGCCGGTGCAACAGGGAAATTTCACCGACCCCTCCCACACGCACGGGCCGGCCAGATGAATATCAGGGCGCGGGGCCGACGATCAGATTCTGGTGATGGACGATTTCTCTGTGGACTTACCTATCACGCCGGGCGGTTGATGCGTGCGGTGAACGACCAACCCATATCGCGGCGAAACCCAAATGCCAATACGCGGGTATTCAAAATGCGTCATTCGTTGTCGCTGGTTTCTTCGAGCATCTTCCGCAGGTAGCCGTTTTCGCGGCGAGTGGCTTCAAGATCGAATACGAGATACTTGATGCTGAGCCGCAGATAATCCAGGCTTTCCTGGAGGGAATCCACCGTCTGCCGGAGACGTTCGTGCCGCTGACGCGTTTCGTCAGCCAGTCGCTCGAGCTTCTGCCGCTCCGTTTGTGGCAGGGTGCTGATTTCGCCCATCAGCTCCGCAAGTTTGGACTGGAACTCCTGTTCATTCATAGTCGCTCCTCTGTACCGTTGCCCGCTCAAAGGCAAACCCCGTTCCACGTCCATGCGAGAAACGCGATCCATCACCCACTTATCTGTTTTCAGCCTGCTGCCACACGGTCTGGCTTCCGGTGGACTTTGACCGACGGGATGGTTTATGTCGGATGTTGACCGCAGGCATCAAAAAAACGGCCTGACGGTGTTTTGCCGTCACACGAAACCTTTAACCCACTACTGCGGCCGCATAACCCACAGCGTTGTCCGGCGTTTTCGGCGCCACGTCGGCCAACGTCTCGTAACTGCTGGCGTGACGCAATACGTTCGCCCGCGACGCGCCCGTCTCCAGACAGGCGGCCAACATCGCCGCAATCGCGCCTCCGCCACAGGCGCTGAACCGGCTTTGCACCTCCGAAACAATCCGTTCCGGCTTCAATTCCGTAATGAATCGCAACAGGCGCTGATCGTTATCCCTGGCCCATCGCAAGGCGTTTAATCCGACCCCGGCGGGGGTAAACCCATAGTTTGGGCCGTAATGTGTCAAATCGCTGCTGGCCAGGTAGACGGCCCTGCACCCCGACGCCTGCACCGTCCGCGCCGTCTGCCGACCAATCAAAACCGCCTGCTCGACCAAAGGAACCTCAATCGGCAATATCTCCGCCTTCGGCCAGGCAAGCTGGATAAGCGGCAGTTCCACCTCTATCGCATGCTCGCGGGAATGAAACCGTCTGTCGATCAGAAATAATTCCGACAGCTCGGACAATTTCCGCCGAAGTTCCTGCGAGACAACGGACTCACCGGAAGGCTCTCTCCAGCGGGCATAGTCGTCCAAAACAGCCCTATCCACCGGCAGCGCGGTATGGACGGCCCCGAACACAACAACCAGATCCACTTCATCCCGCCCGGAAAAGGCAGCCATTGCCTCGCCGACAATCGCCCCGCTGCAAATCCACCCGGCGTGCGGCACCAGAGCACCACACCAGGGTGATGCCGCCGCCCCACCCGCCGGTCGCAGGTAGCTCTCAGCCAATTGGCGGCAGTCGTCTCCCTCTACGGGGTAGAACCGCCCGGCCACGGCTGGCAATCGCGTCGTAACTTCTCTTGGCTCAGCCATAACATCCACTATAATCAACTCCGCCAAATGCCGGCAATGATAAAGGCATTCGCGACAGTCCGAGAATATTCAGGCCCAATAAGCACGAAAGAAGTCTTTTCGAGGTGATTTGATGGCTGAGCCCAAACACGATGAGTTGGCCGACGCTTTGGCCGCAATGGCTGCGGGGGACGTTGCACATGAACCCGCTGACAACCGGGAACCTGAGCAAGACATCGCGTTCGATCCCGCTCCCGTCGAGCCAGCGCCCGTTGAGGTCGCTCCGCCTGCCGTGGCCCCCGCCCCGCCGCCAGCCAAACCGGTCGCCCCGGTCAAGCCCGTGGCTGCCGCGCCTGCAAAAGTTGCTCCGCCGAGTGTAGCTAAAACCGCCCCAGTCAAACCCGCTGTCGCCGCACCGGCAAAACCGACCGCGCCCGTGGCGCCGCAGATCAAGGCCGCGCCCGCCGTGCCACCGCCTGTTCAGAAGATCGCCCAACCGGGTATTCCGGTCGTCCCGGCCCCCAGCCGTCCGGCACGGCCCGCGTCTCCCATTGCCCCGGCTCCCGCTCCGGCAGTCCCTCCCCCGCCAGTTCCCCATCCCGTGCGGCAACGCCCCGCCACGCCCATTGACCGCCCCAAGGCTCCTTTAGCGACACCGCCCTCCGCGCCCGTATCGCACCGGCCGGTTTCACCGGTTGCTCCGGTAAAGACCAATTCCGTTGCGACACCCGCCACCGTTGAAGTCCCGACTCCCGTTGCCGCCCCGGCAACGCTCGAGGCGCCCGTGCCTGTGGAGGTTCCACCTCCGATTCAAGCCTCCGTCCCAACCGACGCGGCCCCCGAGATTCAATCCAGCCTGGAACCCGTCACCACTGAAGTGGCTGCGGTTTCAAATTCGCAACCGTCTCTTCAATCCGAAGAGGATGCCGCCAGAAAGTTGGAATCCTTTGTCGAATCACAGCTCGAATCTGAAGCCCAGGCCATCGGCTTGGTGCAGGAGGGAAGCGAAATCCAAGCCGCCCAGGAAGCCGACGACGACGCGGCGGTGATCGCACCGGCCCCCTCCCTGGACGTCTTTGTACACAGGCCGTCGCCTTCGGCCCCGGCAAAGCGTAAACGCAAAAAAGTGGGCATTAACACGGCGGAATTCCGCCAGACCGCCATTCCCATCTTATTGACCAGCGGCCTGTTGCTGATGACCTTCGGCTTCCTGGTCGTCTTCGCCGACGTCGATACCGCGATGGGCAGCCTCAAGGGTATTTTCCCCATCATCTTCATTGTCTTCGGGTTCATCATGCTGGCGTTTGGGGCCGTGAACGTCTGGCTGGTGCAAAAACAATTATCGTCGGGAACCAAACCCGCGACGCCGGCGGCTTGATCGGATTTTCCTGATCCCGGCCCGGCACGTTGACATGTTCCGGTGTCCGCTTCTATGATCTTCACGGAAGAAACATTACAACATCAATCACAGGAGAAGTGATGGCCAGTCAAAACGTAAAGGAGTTTACGGATCAGAACTTTGAGCAGGAGGTTTTGAAGTCCGCCCAGCCGGTGCTGGTGGATTTCTGGGCCGAATGGTGCGGCCCCTGCCGCATGCTCGCCCCCACCATCGACAAGCTTGCCAACGACTACGCCGGGAAGCTGAAAGTCGGCAAAGTGGACACCGACGCCAATCGCGAGATTTCCATCAAGTATGGCATCAGCGCGATCCCGACAGTGCTGTTGTTCAAGAACGGCCAGGTGGCCCAGAAGTTCGTCGGCCTTCGCCAGGAACGCGACTTCAAAGCCGTGATCGACACGACTCTCTAACGAGCTTTCAGAGAGAAAGTTTCAACAGAAACCACCGCCGGTTGAACAACCGGCGGTTTTTCTTTGCGCGAACTCAGAATCAGCGGATGCTTGGAGCGCCCAACGAAACCACGGAGGCACGGAGACACGGAGGGAAGAGAAGTCAGAATGATGAATGATGAATGATGAAGGAGGAAAGAAGAGCAGTTTTAATAGCTGGTTTTCTTCCTCCTTCATCATTCATCATTCATCATTCATCGTTCATCATTCTCTTCCCTTGGCGGTTCAAACAAATCTTTTGGAGACGGATGCGCCTCCGTGGTGAAGTAGAGCCTCTTACTTCTTCCGCGGCTTCGTGGATTCAAACAACGGATTGGTAATCGAGATGTTCAACGTCTGCGGCTCCCCGTCTGACGACGGGACGCCGTCCACAACAGGCTCCATCGCCGCATCGGCCGGGGCGACATCAGGCCGGTACAGCCTGCCCCCGAAGGCCTTCATATATTCGGTCCAGTTCCCCTCGCCGCCGGTGGCG
The DNA here is from genome assembly GCA_963841305.1 of uncultured Phycisphaerales bacterium. GTDB lineage: Bacteria > Planctomycetota > Phycisphaerae > Tepidisphaerales > Tepidisphaeraceae > CAWJBR01. Next base: position 392,009 of record CAWJBR010000004.1, read on the forward strand.
TTCTCGCTCCGGGTCGCACCCAGGGACATCATCATCTTGGCGTCGAGGTTCTCAATGTAGTGGACGGCAATGGCTTCCGGGGTGGCGGGCGCTTTGATCGCGCCGTACTCCGGCAGTCCGTGGTGGCTGATGATGATGTGCTGAAGCACGTCAATCAAAGGCTGGGGAATCTTCTCCCCCTTGGCCACCTCCACCGCCTTGGCCTTGTGCTCGATCCACATGGCCGACTTGACGATGTGCCCCACCAACTGCCCGCCGTCGGTATACCCGAACGCGCAGTCGTAAGACAGTTCCCATATCTTGGCGATGTCATGCAGGAAAATGCCGGCCAGCAATATGTCTCGATTGAGGCCCGGATAGAATTTGACTATCGCATCGGCGACTTCCATGGAGTTCAGCGTGTGCTCCAGCAGCCCGCCGATGAACGCGTGATGAAAATTCATCGCGGCCGGAGCCTTGGTGAAGTTGTTCATCAAGTCTTCGTCGTCCAGGTACGCCTGGATGAGCGCCGCCACGTGGCGATTCTTGATCGTCCCGCAAACCTCAAACAACCGCTGGGTCATCGCGTCGATGTCGCGTGTCGTATGCGGCATCAGGTCGGAGGAGTCAAACATCCCCGCCTTGACCGGCCACATCTGCTCAATGATGAACTGAAGATTGTTCTGGTAATTTTCCACGCGCCCGCGGATCTTCAGGAAGCCGCTTTCCGGCACGGCATTGAAGATTTCCCGTGTCGCATTCCACATCCGCGCCGTCACCTGGGCGGTGCGATCCGAGATGAACGCCTTGATGAAATACTTGCCCGTGGTGGTTGCCGAGAGCTGTTTGCCGGTGATGACAAATACGTCTTCCACCACGTCACCGGGAGCACAATCGCGTAAGTACAGTCGCCGCATAGACTGCCACTTGTACGCTACGCGGGCTCAACAGGCAAGCGCATATCCCGCTCCGCTTAATGTGAAGTTAATAATTGCCTTTTATCCTTAGCAGGATTAAAAGAATGGGTAGCTGTGGGCTATGGGCAAAAACGGCAATATCTTCGTCGAAACGGTCAATAATTCTCTCCCTTGTTCCTCCGGCGCGGATTCTCCGCCAGCGGAACACTATCTTAACCGCGAATTGAGCTGGCTGGAGTTTAATGAACGGGTGCTGCATCAAGCCAGGATCCAAGCGACCCCGCTATTGGAACGGGTGAGGTTTTTATCCATCTTCACTTCGAATCTGGATGAATTTGTGATGAAGCGGGTGGGATTCCTCAACCGACAATTGCACGCCGGAATCAGGCGGCCCAGTCGTGACGGACTGGCCGTCGAACAACAATTGGCCGCAATTCGGCGGAAAACCGGTTCGCTGCTGCTTGAGCAGGCCGACATTTATCGCAAGGAAATCGTACCCGCTCTGAGCGAAAACGGCATCCATGTCATGAAGTACGAGCAACTCGCCGACGAAGACCGTCTGCGAGCCGACAGATACTTCCGCGAGCGGGTATTTCCCGTACTGACTCCCCTGGCCGTAGACCCCGGCCACCCGTTTCCATTCATCTCCAACCTCTCCATGTCGCTGGGGGTGGTGCTCCGGCAACCCGGGCGACGGGGCAAACTCTTCGCCCGGATAAAGATCCCCCAGGTGCTGCCCGCCTTCATCCGCGTCGATGAAAACGGATTGGACGGCCCTTATCATTTTATCCACCTCAACGACCTGGTCACCCGCCACGTCCACGACCTGTTCCCGGGCATGTCCCTGCTGAACTCCATGCCGTTCCGAATCACGCGCAACGCGGATGTGGAGCGGGATGAGGAGGCGGCGGAAGATTTGATGGACCTGATTTCCCAGGAATTGCACCAGCGGAAATTTGAAAAAGTGGTTCGGCTTGAGTACGCCGGCAAACCGGACCCGTGGATGCTGCACTTTCTCTGCAAGGAAATGGGCATCAACCAGAACGACACCTACGAACTTCCGGAACTGCTGGACTACACCGGCTTGAAGGAAATCGCCGATCTGCCGATTCCGAAGCTGCACTACGCATACTGGGAGCCCCTGACGCCCAGAAGACTGATGGGCGAAGATACGGAAATTTTCAGCGCGATCCGTCAGGGCGACCTGCTGGTGCATCACCCTTACCAGAGCTTCAGCGACAGCGTGGAGCGATTCGTCACCGTCGCCGCGAACGATCCCGACGTGATGGCGATCAAGATCACCCTCTATCGCACGGGCGATGACAACCCGTTCATTCCCGCTCTGATTCGCGCCGCCGAAGCAGGCAAGCAGGTGGTGGCTATCGTGGAACTCAAGGCCCGGTTTGACGAGCGGCGGAACATTACCCTTGCCCAGGCGTTGGAAAAAGCCGGCGTTCACGTGGTCTACGGAGTCGTCGGTCTGAAAACCCACACAAAGACAACACTCGTCGTCCGCAACGAACCGGACGGGCTTCGTTGCTACGTACACATCGGAACCGGCAACTATCATGCCCATACGGCCAGGCTCTACACCGACTTGAGCCTGCTTTCCTGCCGCCCGGAACTCGCGGAAGACATAACCAGTCTCTTTCACTTCCTGACCGGCCGATCTCAGAATTGGCAATACCACAAGCTGCTCGTGGCCCCGGTCAACATGAAAACCCGGTTTCTGGAGATGATCCGGCGCGAAATTGAAAACTGCCAGGCCGGAAAACCCGCGAGAATCATCGCCAAGATGAATACGCTCGAAGACCCGGATGTAATCCAGGCCTTGTACCGGGCCTCGGCGGCAAACGTCCCGGTAGACCTGATCGTGCGCGGATTCAGTTGCCTCAAGCCCGGGGTTCCCGATCTCAGCCAGAACATCCGCGTGATTTCCGTCATCGGACGATTCCTGGAACACTCGCGCATCTTCCACTTTGCGGCGGGAGAACACGATCCGCTGGCCGGGGAGTTCTACATCGGATCGGCCGATTGGATGAGCCGAAACCTCTGTTCGCGGGTTGAAGTGGTCACGCCGATCGAAGACCCCGCCGGCAAGGCGCGCTTGTGGCAGATATTGCACACCATGCTGAACGACAGACGGCAGGCATGGGAAATGCATCCCGATGGTTCTTATACGCTGCGTTCCCTCCCGGCCGATGCCGACGACAGCGAAGCCCCGGGCACGCACGCCGCGCTGATGGACATCGCACGGCGGGAAATGTCCCAGGAATAACCCTCGACCAACGGCTATGGGGGAAATGGAGACGAAGTCATGACCTCGCTGTCTAAAACACGCTGCATCGGAATCCTGACGTCGGGCGGAGATTGTCCCGGACTCAATGCCGCGATCCGCGCCGTCACCAAGGCGGCGATTAACGAATATGGAATGAAAGTCATCGGAATTCATGACGGTTTCCGGGGATTGGTGGAGAATCGAACAATCCTTCTGGACGATCAGATGGTCAGCGGCATCCTCACCCGCGGCGGCACAATCCTGGGCACCAGCCGCGACAAGCCTCACAAGATGCCGATGGGCAACAAGGTCTTGGATATGACCGATACGGCCATCGAAAATATCCGAAGGCTCCAGATCGACTGTCTGGTCTGCCTGGGTGGAGGCGGCACCCATAAAAACGCCATGCGGCTGCACAAACAGGGAAAACTGAACGTGCTGACGCTGCCCAAAACCATCGACAACGACCTGGTCGAAACCGACGTTTCGTTTGGCTACGACACCGCCACGAGCATTGCCGCGGAGGCCATTGACCGGCTGCACACGACCGCAACCAGCCATCATCGCATCATCGTGTGCGAAGTCATGGGGCATAAAGCGGGCTGGCTGGCGCTGGGCGCCGGATTGGCCGGTGGTGCCGACGTGATCCTCATCCCCGAAATCTCTTACGACCTGATGGGAGTGGCCGAGTTCCTCAAGGCCCGCCGCCGGGCGGGCAAGCGATTCTCGATCGTTGCCGTCGCCGAAGGCGCCCGATCCGCCGAGGACGTGAAGGCGATGCAAAAAGCGGCCGCCTCCGGCAAGAAAGGCAAAGTCGCAAAATCCAAAACCGGTCAACACCATTCCGACACGACCTGGGAGGATGAAACGCGCGACGGGATGCCGCTTATTGTTCGGCGGACAAAAGGAGAACTGATTCATTATCACGTGGTGCAGGAACCCATGGCCAGCCGGATTGCCAGGCAGTTGCAGGAATTGACGGGTATGGAAGCGCGCGTGACCTCGCTGGGACACGTCCAGCGAGGAGGTATTCCCACCGCCTTCGACCGCGCCCTCTGCACGCAATTGGGCACGAAGGCCGCGGAGCTGCTGGCCAGAGGCGTTTACAACGTCATGGTGGGATATCAGGCCGGTCAGTGTGTGCCTGTTCCGCTCGAAAAAGTCGCCGGGAAAAGAAAAACCGTGCCGCTGGATCATGTGATGATCCATGCGGCACGAATGGTGGGCACTTGCCTGGGTGAATAACCCCGGTTAAACCGTCGTCGGCTATTTACCCGCGGCAAACCGCTTCTCGATCTCCGGCCAATTCACCGCGTTCCACCAGTTGCTGACGTATTCCGGCCGGCGGTTCTGGTACTTTAGGTAATAGGCGTGTTCCCACACGTCCAGACCCATCACCGGGTACTTGCCTTCCATGACCGGGCTATCCTGATTGGCCGTCGAAACGATCTCCAGCTTTCCGCCGGTCTTGACCAGCCACGCCCAGCCCGACCCAAAGCGGGTCAGGGCGGCGTTGTTGAACTTTTCCTTGAACTGATCGAACGAGCCGAAGGTACTCTTGATTGCCTCGGCCAGCGTCCCACCGGGCTGGCCGCCAGCCCTGGGGGCCATGATCTGCCAGAACATCGTGTGGTTGATATGCCCGCCCCCGTTGTTGCGCACCGCCGTGCGAATGTTTTCCGGAACAATCGCACAGTTATTGGCCAGCAGTTCTTCAATCGATTTGCCCTGCAATGCCGGCACAGACTCCAGGGCCTTGTTCAAATTCGTTACGTAAGCTCCGTGGTGCTTGTCGTGATGGATTTCCATCGTCAGCTTGTCAACGTAAGGTTCCAAAGCGTCAAACGCGTAAGGCAGAGGCGGCAAGGTGAATGCCATGGTGATACTCCTTCCAATTCTTGAGAATGCCGGATCGGTTGATCCCGCTCTGGTCAACGGTAGGCCGGTATTTTCCCATGGTCAAACCAGCCCGAATGATCCGGCATCGGCAAATCCGGGTATAATCCCCGCCATGTGGCAGCAATATCGCAAGCGGTTTTTCGTCACCCAGGTCTTCATCTGGACGGTCTGTGCCGTAGGCCTTTGGGTTCTGCACATGCATCCATTCGTCTTGCTTATGGCGCTGCTCATGATGCAGCTCGGAGCCGTGATGGGCGCCTGGTGGTCGGCTCATCTTGTCGGCATGTTCGAACCAGAACAGAAGCTTCCCTTGGACAAGTGATCGCGACCTTGACGAGTCCGCCGGGAAGCGGGAAAGAGGATTTGCGAGCGCGATAGGCCTTGGCTATAATGCCGCCCCACCGCCGAAGTAGCTCAACGGTAGAGCACCGCTTTCGTAAAGCGGGGGTTAAGGGTTCAAATCCCTTCTTCGGCTTTCCGCCGTGTGACCAGACGACTTGGCACACGGCGTTTTTTGTTTCGCATGGGTCAATTAAGCGATTTGTCGGCCTGCCGTGCATCGCTTATACTGAAGCCGGGTTTCGGGGCCGTAGCTCAATTGGGAGAGCACTGCCTTTGCAAGGCAGGGGTTGCCAGTTCGATCCTGGTCGGCTCCATTCCACGATAGAATAAGGACTTACGACGAACCTGAAAGCCCCTTAAAAAGGGGCTTTTAGCTTGCCCGTATCTAATCCGTATCCAATTCGGTTTCTGAACCCACCGTAAAATGCGCCCCTCGCCCGATCAAACGGGCAACAGGAGCAAGGCGTGAACGAGATAAAACTGACCTATCAGGCGGGCAAGGGCTTCAAGAAAATGATCGGCTGGACCGTCGGCGACGACGGCCAGAAGCGGCCCAAAATCTGGTGGCTGGGCCGCGACGAAATTAAGGCCGTCGAGCTGGTCAAGCTCATCCAGTTCGCCCTCGACCAGTTCCGCGCCGAAGGTATGGGCGAATGCTGGACGCCGGACCACATCAGCCGCATCCGGGCGGCGATTGAACGACGGCACAAGCTGTGGGATGATATGGTACGCGGCGCACAATACACGCTGTCGCGCTTCGGCCCCGATGCGGAAACCCGGCCCGCTGCGCAGACCTTCGCCCCCGCCCTGACCGCCAGCCCGACCGGGCCGGGGATGACGATGAAGACGGCTATCGCCGACTACACCGCCCTGCTCCGCCTCAAGGTGCCCCATCAGCTTTCCCAAGGGAATTACAACCGGCAGGCGGCAAGCCTCAAGTGCGTCCATGAAGTCATCCCCGCCGGCACGCTTATCTCTGCCGTGGGCAAGCGGGAGCTTGAGCAGCTTGTCGCCCACTTCACCTCCCGCCCGGTGCGCAAGAAGACGGGCCGGCGGATGGCCCCCGATATGGTCATCACCACGGTCAAGCAGATTGCCCAGTTCTTCGACTGGCTGGACGGCGACGCATGGGCGGCCCCCCCAGGGCCATCGCATTTAGGCTAACAGGGCTTCGATGAGGAATTTGCGACTCCAGCCGCAGGACTTTTGCTTAATCCGCAGGCTCGTCTTCATCGGTTTGCCGTTGTCTTTCTTAATCTCCCACCGCTTGAGCTTGTTGATCGCGATCCGCCGCAGTCGCGAGAAGTTCTCGGCCCCGTGCTTGATCCGCAGGCGGCACTGATCCTCGTTGAGGCTCACGTCCAGTTGCCAGTGCAGCGTGTTTTCAATGCCCCAGTGCCGCCGGATCGCCGCCGCGTGCAGCTTGGCGTCAGTCCCCGGATGGCTGCTGATGAAGTACCGCCGCTCCACACTCACCTTCCCCTCCAAGTCCCCCAAGTCCCGCCGCGTCGATTCCACCACGACCAACGCCGCCAGACCCGGCCAGGCCGAGAGCAAATCCTCCCCCAGCCAGTCCACCTCGTCGGTCACCCACACCCGCCGCTTCTCGATCCGCCCGTGGCCGGCGTCGTCCTGTTGGTCATACCCGTGACGCAGGGCTGAAAAACCGTCCAGGACCGCCTCGTCCAGCAACGCCTTGACCTTCCGGTGCAGGGTGGGCTGGTTGTCCTTGACCGCCAGGATGTAGCGGCCCTTTTGCCCGAGGATCTGAGCGGCGATCTCCCGCTGGCAGCCCATCGCATCGATCGTCACCGTCGCCCCGGCCAGGCTCAGCATCGCCAGCAGCTTGGGAATGGCCGTGATCTCGTTGCTCTTGGCGTCGGTGGCCAGCTGTCCCAGCACCACCTGGTTTTGCGTCGCAAAGGCGCTGACCATGTGAACGGGGGTCTTGCTCCAGGCATGCCTCCAACTCCGCCGCAGCGTCTTGCCGTCCACCGCGACGAACAGGCCCGCGCCGTCGCCGACCAGCGTGGCGGTCCAGTGGTTGAAGGCCTTCTCGAACGCCAGGGGGTCGAGCAGGGCGAAGAGGCGGTCGAAGGTGTCGTGGCTGGGGATGCCGTGGGGCAGGTCCAGAAAGGTCTGGAGCCATTGGAGGTTGCCCCATCCCCACGCCTCGACCGCCGCCCAACTGTCCGATCCGCACAGCACCGCCAGGATGGCGATGCTCAGGACGTCGTCGAGCCGGTGTCGGGCGTTGGCCGCACGCGGGTCGTGCAGGCCCCGAAAAAAGCGCAACAGTTCCTGGGTCGCTTTGGCGTCCATGCGCAAGCTCCTTGGGTGAAAAATGGGGATGTGCTGCGAAGCTTCGCGACCGTTCCCCCACAGTTTACCGCCCCCGTTTCAATCGCGCAAGCCTAACATGCGCCGAACATCAAATGCGAAGCCCCTGGCGGCCCCCCGACGCATCGACAAGATTTTCCGCCTTCGCCGCAATGTACTCATGACCCCCTCCGAACAGCGGGCAGCGGCCAATGGTAAGGCCGTCTTCACCCCCGCCGAACTGCGAACCCTCTACGCCCACGCCAACGAACAGCAACGCCTCTATCTGCTGCTCGGCCTCAACTGCGCCTTCACCCAGAAGGACATCGCCACCCTGGCCGCCGACGATCTAGTGCTGGGCGTGGCCCCCGTCATCGACCGCATCCGCCACAAGACACGCGGGGCCGCTATCCGGGGCCGCTGGGGGCTTTGGCAGGAGACCGCCAACCTACTCAAGGCGCGGATGGCCACAACGCCCAAGAACCCGGACGGGCTGGCGTTGCTGACGTCAGAAGGCCGTCCGGTGGTGGACGATGCCAATGATTCGGACTCTGTGGCCTTGACGTGGGCTCGGCTCTTCAAGTCGCTGGACCGCCGCCGGCTGGCGGGGGAAGACATCCCGCCCGTGCGGCGGCTGCCGTTTAAGACCCTGCGCAAGACCGCCAGCGACACCATTCTCCGTCTAAGCGGATCGGAGGCGGTGCAACAGTTAATGCTCGCCCATTCGAGCGGCAGCATCGCCCGGAAGCACTACACCGGCGAAACCGATTTTACGCCGCTGGTGGAGCCGCTGCGGCAGTTCGGGGAACAGCTCAAGGCCGCCCGCCTCTTCACCCCCGATCCCGCCGAAGCTGATACCGGCACCCAAAAATAAAACAACAGGGGGAACACTTTGCAGCCCCGAACGGGGCAGGAGATTCGTATGTGTCAGTCAGCTACTCTTATTTCGGCCCAGCAGGAACTGGACGCCATCCGCCAGCGCTACGCCGCCCTGCCCGACCTGACCGGGGCCAAGGTCAAGCGAACGCGAGCGGGAGGTAGCGTCATCCCCGACGCCGACGGCAAGGCCCGGCGGTACGCCACCCGTTCCGCCACCTTGGAGGTGGAGGGCGACGACGGCCAAGCCTTAACGGTGGACGTGTCCGCATTCGGGGAAGTGGGGAAGGATCGGGCCGATGAGGTCGTGGTGGACGCCCTCCTGAACGCGCAACGCGATGTGGCGTACCTGTTGGCGCGACTGGAAGAGGCCGGGGCTGGAAGGTAGGCCCCGACGCCGCCGACGACGACAAACACTATGCCCCCGCCTGACTGAACGGGCGGGGGCTTTTGTTTGCGCACGGAACTATTTTTGCTTCTTCTGCCGTCGCCGCCGGCGGGGCCGTCGCCGGGGAGGCCGCCAGAACCCCCACGCCACGGCCAACTGGTCTGCTTCAATTTCGGCTTTGGCCTTGTAATACGTTGCCGGGGTGCCACAGTTTTGGCTGTGCTGTTCGCAGCCGTCGCGGGCGATTAGGTAGACGTGGGCCAGTTCGTGAGCGATAGTTGACTCCACGACCACCGGCCACTGGCCGGCGGCGAACTCGCCGTCGAATGTCAATTTATCGCCGCGCCACGAACAGCCCCCGACGGCGCGGCTCGGGCTGTTTCCGCGCTCCAGCTCACACTCCCACAGCTCGATGAGGGGCCACCTGATTTCGGAAGGCATACACTCCCACCTTACACTCCGCCAATGCTTTTTTAGCCGCCGGCGGACGGCAAGCGGCAATTTTCGCCATACGGCGCGGAACCGCGCGGCGAACTCCTCGCCGCCGAGGGCCAAGGCGAACAGCCATAGGCCGGATTTTTTCTCAATGGGGATGAACTCGGGGACAAACTCACTCTTGCTCATATACGATCCTCCTGTTTTTTGATCGGGCGTCGCGCCCTCTACTTATTTGTACGGCGCGGCCGGGGAGGATTCGCCAGTCGCTTTTTTTCTCGGGGGGTGGACGACGCCCGGCGGGCGCAGTGCCCCCACGTCAATCAGGCCAATTTTGCCATTTTAGGGGCGTCGGGGAACAATTTGAGCACGTCCCACCCATTTTGACCGACCCACGGCTCGCTCGCGCCTTTACCTTCACCTTCACCCCTACCTCTATACCCATTAGGAAGAGAAATGGGCTCTGCCCCCCGCCCGGCCCCGAAGGGGGCATTGGCCCCGGCTTCAGCGCGAGCACCAGCTTTACCCGCGCCCTGGAACATCGCCCACCCCGTCTTGAGCACGCGCCAGACCCTACATACTCCCTTGCGGGTAATGCGGCAGATGCATTCGACCAGACCCAGCCCTTCCAGCGTATTCACGGCGGCGGCGATGGTAGAGCCGTACCCGGTCAACCCGAAGTGTCGGGCCATCCCCGCCAGCGCCGAAGCCGGCACCTGGCCGGCGCTGGTTGCTATATCTTTGTCAAATGTGCAGAAGACAACCGATAACAGGCGGTAGCTGATAAGTGGCTTGTGTCCGGCGCTGAGGACGGCGTTGATCTTGTCCAGTTTATGGGCGGCCAGCACCGAGCGGATACGCTGTTCGGTGGCTTCGACGTGCTCCGCCGGGAACCAGCACTTGCCTTTCCCCTGCCCGGCCTTGGCCTCATCGAAGGTGCTGGCCATATACCCCGCCGCCTTGGCGAAGCGTGCCTCCCGGCTGGCGTCCTGGTTTGCATCCCCCATACCCGCTTCGACGTATAACTGATGGGCTCGCTCAAGTACCCCGCCCTCATCCTGGCCGGGGCGGAAGCGGGCTTCGGCCATGGCGCGGGAGATGGCCGTGCAGGTATCACACCACTTGTCCCCCGTCGGCACCAGCTCGGGCCGCCGGCCGGATCGAGAGGCCGGCTCATCGGCTTCGGTCAGTGCGGCCCGTACCGCCTCCCGCTCCGCGGTAACCTCCGCGGCGGCCGCCCGGCAGTCTGCCCGCAGGGCCTGGATGTCGGCTACGTCTACCACCGCCGCTTGGAGCCGATCGACATCGGCCAAGGTGGCTACAGTCGGGAGCTTGGCCGTGGCGCCCATCGCCGTCACTTTTTTCGGGGAGAGGGGGAGGCCCGTGCCCGCTTCCCGCTCCTGGCCGGTAACAAGGAACGAACCCAGTACCTCAAGCCCGCAAGTGAACCCCGCCCGGCGGGCCAAGGTAGCGGCCCCCCGGTTAAGATCGGCGACGATCTTATTCATTGCTGCGCGGGTCAGGGTGGGGACGGTCTGGCCGTCGTCGTTCTGGGCGGTGGGGACGCGGAGCCAGAGATACCCGCTGTGGCCCCGCGCCGATGGGCAAAGGTAAGCCCGCCCCCCGAGATACTTGGCGTTAACCCACTCCACCGCCCGCCGGGCGTCGTCCACGGTCTGGCCTGCGCCATGGGCGTCCCCGTCAAGTCGCACCAACAGCAGGCCGGATTCCCACGCACCCCGGCAATATAAGGTACCGCCCTTCAGGTGGGCGGCAATGCGGGCCTTGGTCAGGGGGCGGGCGAACTGCCGCATGATCGGCACTGCCCCGCCGCACTGGTGGACGTGCTGTTGGTGGAGGCTGGTAAAGTGGACGTCAAGCTTGGCGCGGCTGACCTGCGGCTTGCCGCCGTCAAGTGCTCGCCACCCGTAGGCCAGACGGTCAATTCGGCCGTATATTAGGGTGGCGAAGGCTTCCCCGACCTCGGCCGGGATAGAGGGGGTGGGTTCTGGGGCCGGGATCGGCGCGGGGGCTGGGGCTTGGGGAAGGGTGGGGGCGCTGAAGTCGATCAGCTCATCGGGGGCGCATAAAAAATCCCCGCGTGTGTGAACGCTTTCGGAAGCCACGCGGGGCTGTGATGGCGAAGTTGTACTGTCTGCTGCGTTCACATGAGATACTACGACAAAACGTAGTCCAATTCGCCATCAAGGAAAGATTTTTCCCTTGACGCCATCACGCCATATTGATCGGCACTTTTCGTTCTTCATTATTCCCTCTTCCCCAAAATTATTTCCCGCTCCGGCCTCCGTAAATCTGACCGGAATTAAATGGCGAATCCGGGGTCAACTTGGCGTAGCATCAGGCGACAGAGGCCATTTATGCCGATTGCAGCAAAAACAACCGTCCGACGCCTAATTATATGGGCTGGGCTCGCCAACTTCGCCATTTTCGCTTTTTCGGGCTGTCACCGGCCCCTGACCCCCGCCCCGTCGCCGGCTTCAGTCCTGGCAACCACCGCTGGCCACATCGAGCAAGCCACCGCCCTCAACCAAGTCCTGGTCCGGCGGGCCGACGACCTACCCGCCTCCCCCATCATCGAGGCCCGCCCCGTCCTCGCCCAGCAGGCCGAAGCCTTGGCCGGGGCCAAGCAGGAGGCCGCCGACGCCGCCCAGACCTTCGCGGGACGGGAAACCGCCCTGGCCACCGAGCGGGACGACGCCCGCCGCCAGTACCAAGCCCTGCGGTCAGACCTATTCGTCAGGGCCGCCATACTGGTTAAACACGCAATTATTGTAATCACAACCATTTGGCTCATTGCCGGCCTGGCCGGCTGCCTCCTGACCGCCTTCGGGGGCGGGGTCTGGTTCACGCTGGGCCGCCATCTACTGGCCTTGCTGCCGCTGGCCAACCTCTTCACCGGGGCGAGTTGGTGGATCGAGAGCCGGACTTCCGGCCGGGGGCAGGTATGATCGCACCCGCCGCCCCTACCGATGAAGCCTTGGCCCGCGCCGCCGTGGAGGGCGACGAATCCGCCCTGGCGGACCTACTGGCACGGTACGCGCCCCTGTTGAATCGGGTACTGGCCCGCACGAATATTTTCGAGCGCGAGCGGGACGACGTGAAGCAGGATTGCCGCTTTGCGGCGTGGCGGAACATCTTCAAGGGGTGGCTGGCCGACGGCTGCCGGGGCCGGCTGGTAGGCTACCTTGCCGCCGCTTGGCACCATGAATGCGTTCACCACATCGCCGCCGCCCAGCGGGCCAAGCGAGGGGGGAGGCAAGAGCAAGTGCCAATGCCCCCGGACCTGACCGCCCCTGCCAGTACCGACCCGCTGGCCCGGCTTATCGCCGCCGAGCGCCAAGCGGAGATGGCCCAGTTGTGGGGGCGCAGCTTCCCCGAAGGCGGCCGCATCTTCCCGCTGCTGCTGGCCGGGTATACCCCCAAGCAGATAGACCACCAACTCGGGCTGGCGCGGGGGCGGACAAAGTGCATCGTCTCCAAGATGCGGGGCCGGCTCGGGCTCAGGGTTCAGAATGATGTGGAACAGATGAACGAGCATGGAACCGTCATCGCCCGCTACCCGTCCGCCGCTGCCGCCGGGCGGGCTACCGGCATAGCCAAAGAGCACATCGCCGCCTGCTGCCGCCGGGACATCAAGCAAATTAGCGGCACCCGCTGGCGCCTGGCCCGGACCTGAAAAAAAGGAATACCGAAGTCGCCTCCCCCGGACCAGTAGTATCTAGTGCAGATGTGATACAAGCCGCCGGGTGGCGACAAAGGAACCGAAGATGCCAACCAAGGCAATGACAACCCGACAACGCCAGCTTGCCGCCGGGCTCATCGCCCCCGATCCGCGCGTATCGGCCTGCCGCCGGGGCTATGACCGGAACTGGGCCAAGCTGCGGGCCGAGTTCATCCGCGCCAACCCCGTCTGTGTCTTCTGCCGCCACCCCGCCGCCGTCGTGGACCACGTCCGCCCCCTGACCGCCGGGGGGGCGAGGCTTGACCCCGGCAACCTCCGCAGCGTCTGCCGCAAGTGCCACGACCTCATCACAAGCAATTACAAACAGACCGGACGTAACGAGATGCCAACTAAGGAGCAAGTACAATGATCGTACCAGTCACAACCGAATGGTCTCCCATTGACCTGACCACCGATACCGGCGGGGGCGTGTCTTCCGTCATCCTCTCCACCCCGTCTGCAAACGGCGATGTAGTCGTGCAAGTCAAGGTGCCGGGCCTTAACCGCACCGCCGATCCCGCCGACGTCATCACCCTGGCCGCCGCCCAAGGCCACGCCGTCCGCGTCGGCCTGAACGGCCTCAAGGAAATCCGTGCTCGCATGGCCCCGGCCTCCGGCGACGGGGCGACGGCCAGCCTCGTGGTGAACAAGGGCGCGGTCCTCGAAGGCAACTGGGCCGCCAGCTAAACAAAGGGGAACCCATGACCAGCTTCTACCCCGACGTTGCTCTGACCGTCATCCGTACCGACCGCCGCGTTCAGGCCGCCTTGGCCGCTGCCGAACGCGACGCCGATGAAGCAGCTGAAGTGCTGGAGCTGCTTGAGCTCCGCGAGCAAGCCCGCCTCCGTCGCCGCGCCGCCCGCAAGGCCGCTACCCTGGCCCAGACCCTGAACAACCTGGCCCGCGAGGCAGACGCCGAACTCCTGGCCGTCTCCAATGCCGCCGAACTCGAGCAGTTCCGCATCAAGTTCCTCGGCACCAATGGTAAACTGAAAGACGCCATGTCCCTGCTCGGCCAAGTCCCCAAAGACCAGAAACCCGCCCTCGGCCAGCGACTCAACTCCATGCGCCACTACCTTGCCGCCGCCTTCGCCGCCCGACTCGGGGCGGGGGCGAGCACCCAGCAGCCCACCACCACCCAGACACAGGAGGTAAGCAAGTGAGCACCCACATCATCAAGCAGTGCGTCGTCAGCTTCATTACCCGCGCCCCCGAACTGGCCTTGACCGCCCTGGCCATCGCCCTGTTCATCAAGGGCCGGACGACGGATGCCCTTCTGGCCCTGGCCGTCGCCCGACTCTGGGCCATCGAAGCCGCCCTCGACGACCTGGCCGACGATAAGTCCCAGCAAAGACAAGGCTTTACGCTCTAAGGGGGTAGGGGGCCTCAAAAGCCCGGCCCGAAAATGGCGAAGACCGACCCGCAATCCCTTTTTTGCGCCGTCAGGTTTTGGCCCCACCCCCCTTTAGGGCCGACGACACACAGGAGCTAAAATGGTAATCACAGAAGTAGCAATCGACAGTATCACCCCCGATCCGGCCAACGTCCGGCAGCACTCCGCCCGCAACCTGGCCGCCATCGCCGCCAGCCTCAAGCGGTTCGGGCAGCAGAAGCCGATTGTCGTGGACGCCGGCGGCATCATCCGGGCGGGCAACGGCACCTATGCCGCCGCCCAGTCGCTGGGGTGGGCGACGATCAAGGTGGTCCGCACCGACCTGACCGGCCTGGAAGCTACGGCCTACGCCATCGCCGACAACCGCACGGGCGATCCCGAGATAGGGAGCCTGTTTGACGCTGACGCCCTGGCCCAGACCCTGGCCGCCCTGCAAAAGGAAGACGCCGAAGCAGCCCTGGCCACCGGCTTCGACGCCGACGAAATCGCCTTCTTGATTAATGAGGCCACCAGCAAAGCCCTCCCCGCCGACGCCGCCGGCAAAGAGTATGACGAAGCCGCCGCCGATGACGTGGAAACCATCACCTGCCCCCACTGCGGCAAGGAGGTGCCGCTGTGAGCCAGCCACCCACCGTCATCAGCACCTTCGCCGGCTGCGGGGGATCAAGCCTCGGCTACAAGCTGGCCGGCTTCCGCGAACTGCTGGCCGTGGAGTGGGACAAGCACGCTTGCGCGTGTCTGCGGGCCAACTTCCCCGGCCTCGACGTCTACGAAGGGGACATCGGCGCCCTCACCGTGGAAGAGGTTCTGGCCCGCACGGGCCTGAAGCCCGGCGAACTGGACGTGTTCGACGGCTCGCCCCCCTGCCAAGGGTTCAGCACGTTCGGCAAACGGGACTTCGGCGATGAGCGCAACCAGCTATTTCGTCAGTTCGTCCGCCTCCTGCGCGGGCTGAGGCCGAAGGTTTTCGTCATGGAAAATGTGGGAGGGATGGCCAAGGGCAAAATGAAGCTCATTTTTGCCGAAGTGCTCCGCGAGCTGAAAGCCAGCGGCTACAGCGTGAGCGCCCGCCTGCTCAACGCCATGTATTTCGGCGTGCCCCAGTCTCGGCCCCGCATGATTTTCATCGGCGTGCGGGCGGACTTGGGCATCACACCATCCCATCCCCTGCCCACCTCTTCCCCCCGATCAGTGCGGGCGGCCTGGGCGGGGGTCAAAAATGATCCCGCCGAAGTGGCCATGCTCCTGGCCGCCGGTCAAAAATATCAGGCATACAAAAAATATGCCCAGATATCGATGGGCCGTCGCCAATGTGACATCGAGGCCAACCGGACCACCGGCTACAGCAATCGCAAATTGCACCCCGATAAGCCCTCGCGCACCCTCTGCAAGAATGACGGCTCCATCACCATGCACGGCCTCCTCCACCCCTTCGAGCGTCGCCGCCCCACCATCGCGGAGTGCAAGCGAATCAGCTCGTTCCCCGACGATTACCGCTTCCCCGGCGAATGGTCTGACGCCGTGGCGCGGATGGGCAACAGCGTCCCCCCCCCTGTTCATGGCCGCCATCGCCAACCATATCCGCACGGCCATCCTGGCCCGGATCGGGGAGGCCAAGTAATGGGATTGCGCGGCCCCAAGCCTACGCCCAGCGCTCTCAAGCAGCAACGGGGAACCTATCGCCCCGACCGGGCCGCCGCGCACGAACCCCAAGCCGCCGGCCGGCCCAAGTGTCCCAAGTGGCTGGGGGCCGACGAACAAAAAGAGTTCCGCCGCATCGCCAAAACCCTGGCCGCCATGAACCTGGTCGGAAGCGTGGACGCCAACGCCCTGACCCGTTACGCCCGCCTCTGGTGCCGCTGGCGGGGGGCCGAACAGATGATTGCCAAGACGGGGGAGGTCTACCCCCTGAAAGACAAGGAGGGCAAGGTGAAGATGCTTCAGCCCAGCCCCTATGTGGCCATCGCCCGGTCCCTCTCCGAACAACTTGACAAATTGGAACAGTCATTCGGGATGAACCCGTCCGCCCGTTCCCGCATCAACGTCGCCGCCCCCGACGCCGGCCAAGCTGAAGACATCGCCGCCTTCCTGGCTTCCGATACTCCCATAAGGATTGCGAATTGAGTAAACCCAACGAACAATTCGAGCGGGCCAAGGCCGAAGGCTGGGCCGGGTGGATCAAGACCGAAGCTGACCGCCGGGCGGTGGTCGCCGGCTGCTGGTTCGACGTGGCGGCGGCCGAAAAGTTCCGCGACTTCTGCTGCCGCTACCTGCGACTGACCAAGGACGCCAAGGCCGGCCAGCCCTTTACCCTGCTGGACTGGCAATACCGGCACGTGTTCGCCCCGCTGCTGGGGTGGAAGCGTGCCGACGGGCGGCGGCGGTTTGAAAAGGCTTATATCTCCACCGCCAAGAAACAGGGCAAGTCTACTATCCTGGCCGCCCTGGCCATCTACCTACTGCTGACCGAAGGCCCCCGGACGGAGATGTACAGCGCCGCGGTCGAACGCGAACAGGCTGCCATCATTTTCCGCGAGGCCCACGCCATGGTGAAGGCTTCGGCCGGCCTCTCCAAGCTCATCACCGCCAAGCCCTCGACCAAAACCCTGATGTATCAGGGGAGCCTGTACCGCGCCCTGTCGTCCGACGCCGGCAGCAAAGAGGGGCTTGACGCCTCCATCGTATTCGTCGATGAGCTCCACGCCTGGCAGGACCGATCCCTCTTCGACGCCCTGGCTTACGCCGGTTCGGCCCGGCCCAACGCCCTGACCGTCATCATCACCACCGCCGGGGACAACCTGCAAAGCGTCTGGGGGGAAGAGTATACCCGCGCCCGCCGCTGGCTGTCGGGCGAATACCTCGACGACCACTATTTCGCCGTCATTTACGAGGCGGACCCCAAGGATGACTGGACGGCCCCGGCGACGTGGGCCAAGGCCAACCCGTCGCTTAATGTCACCGTCCCCGCCGAAAAGATCGAAGCCGAGTGCCGGGAGGCCATCGAGATTCCCTCCGCCCAAGCCCGCTTCAAGCGGTATCGCCTCAACCTGCCCGTCAGCCTGGAGGCGACGTGGCTGAACATGACGGCATGGGACGAGTGCCCCGCCGCCCTCGACCAAGAAGCCCTGCGGGGCCGGGACTGCTGGGCCGGGCTCGACCTGGCGTCCGTCAACGATACCACCGCCCTGTCCCTCGTGTTCGACGCCCCCGGTAACGGGGCTATCGTCCTGCCACGGCTGTGGCTACCCGAAGGCAACCTTGACGCCCTGGCCCGGCAACACAAGGTCAGCTACCGCGCGTGGGCGGATCAAGGGTGGATGCACACCACAAATGGAAACTGTATTGATTACGACGAACTGGTATCGCAGATTATCGAGCTCGGTAAGCTCTACCGCATCCGCCGCATCGGCATCGACCGCCTCTTTCAAGGCCAAGCCGTGGAAACCCGCCTGCAAGCCGCCGGCTTTGACGTGGTGCCGGTCGGGGCGGGGTGGGTATCCCAAAGCCTGCCCGCCAAGGAACTCGAACGCCTGGTGCTGGCCCGATCCCTCAACCACGGCGGGCACCCGGTCCTCCGCTGGCATGCGGCCAACGTCGTCGCCGTCCGCGACAGCAACGACAATATCAGCATCAGCAAGAAGAAAAGCCGAAGCAAGATCGACGCCATCGCCGCCACGCTCATCGCCCTGCACTGCCGGATGAACGACCGACCGCAAGCCTCCGCTAACTACTACGAGACGCACGAATTCCAACTCATTTAAGGGGAACCATGAACCTTATCCAACGCTTTTTTACTAAATCCAACCAGATGCCGGCCGCCCCGCTGCCCGCCGATACGCTGCCCGTCGGCATCGGCCTGTTCGCCGCAGCCGGGGCCAACGATACCGGCGTCACCGTCACCGAGACCAACGCCGTCACCTGCTCGGCCGTCTGGGATTGCGTGCAGATCATCAGTCAGTCCGTCGCCGCCCTGCCCGCCCACGTCGCCCAGCGGGAAGACGGCGAAAAGACGTACGACCACCCTATCGCCCGCCTGCTGGCCCACGAACCCAACGTGTATATGACGGCTTCAGTCTTCCGCCAGACCCTGATGGCCAACGCCCTCTTATGGGGGGCGGGGTACGCGTACATCGAACGCGACGGCCGGGGCGTCCCCGTCGGGCTTTACCCGCTGCGTTCCTCCCTGACCCGCCCCACCCGCCTGAACGGCCAGTTGGCGTACCAAACCCTGATGGGCGCTACGGCCCACACCCTCACCCCCGATCAAGTCTTCTACCTGCCCGGCGCGATCACCTTCGACGGCATTAACGCCCTCTCCCCCGTCCGCTCGGGCCAGCAGACCATCGCCCTGGCCCTGGCCTTGGAGAAGTTCGCCGCCAAGGTGTTCGGCTCGGCCGGCAATATCGGCGGCATCCTGAAGCTGCCGCCGGGGATGAGCGACGACGCCATCGCCCATTTCGTGAAGAAATGGCGCGAAACGTATACCGGCCCCGACAACGCGCTGAAAGTCGCCCCGATGCCCGAAGGGTACGACTTCAAACCCAACGCGATTAATCCCGAGAACGGGCAGATGACCCAGAGCCGCCAGCATCAGGTGTTGGAGGTGGCCCGCTATTATAACGTCCCGCCCCACATGCTGGGCATCCTCGACAAAGCAAGCTACGCCTCCATTGAGATGCAGAACATGGCGTTTTATCAGCAGACCATCGCGCCGTGGGTGGTGCGATTCGAGCAGGAGGCAAACCGCAAGCTGCTTCTAGAGACCGAGAAGCCCCAACTGGAAGTGAAGCTGAATATGGATTCCATGTTACGGGCCGATACTACCGCACGCTACGCCGCCCACGCCCAAGGCATCCAAGCCGGATTCCTGACCGTCAACGAAGCCCGCCGCAAGGAAGGGCTGCCCCCGGTCACCGGCGGGGACGTGCTCCGCGTACCGCTAAACATGGGGCCGGCGGCCAAGGATGCTACCCCGAACGCCCCCGCCGAACCCGCTTCCCGCCTGGCCGGCCCGATCCTGGAAGACGCAGCCCGGCGGCTGTTGACCAAGGAAGCCAAGGCCCTGACCCGCGCCGCCAAGAAGCACGCCGGCCAGCCCGAAGCCTTCAAGCAGTGGGCCGAAGCCTTCTACGCCCGCCACCAAGCCCTGGCCGCCCGGACGCTGAGCGTCCCGCTATCCGCCGCCGCCAGCCCCGTCAAACCCGAAGACGCCGCCCGCGACTACTGCGCCCAAGCCCTCACCGACGCCTGCGGGGCCTTCGCTTCCGGGCTCATCGACGACCTGGCCGACGAACTGGACGCCCTCCGCCCGCACGCCCTGGCCGAACAGTGGCAGGCCCAAAAGTAAACACCACCTCAACCCTGGAAAGGGGAACCCATCATGCAGCTTGAACGACGAATCAACTTAAAGCAACTGGACCTGCGGGCCGCCGCCGACGGCAAGCCCGCCCAACTGGCCGGCTACGCCGCCGTCTTCGACAGTTTGTCGGAAGACTTGGGCGGCTTCCGGGAGCGTATCCTGCCCGGCGCGTTCACAACTACCCTGGCCGACGGCCACGACATCCGCGCCCTGGTGGACCACGAACACGGCAAGATTCTCGGCCGGACCAGCAACGGCACCCTGCGCCTGGCCCAAGACGCCAAGGGCCTGGCGGTCGAAATCGACCTGCCCGACACGTCCTACGCCCGCGACGCGCTGGAGTCCGTCCGCCGGGGCGACATCGCCGGCATGTCCTTCGGCTTCTGCTGCCCCGACGGCGGGGACCGCTTCCTGACCGTAGACGGCGCAACCGTCCGGGAACTGACCGCCGTGGAGCTTTACGAGGTCACCGTCACCAGCATCCCCGCCTACTCCGCCACCGAAGTGGCCACCCGGATCGACCCCCGCCTGAGCGAGCGGGCCAAGGCATTCGGGGCGGCGGGACCGGGCTGGGAAGCCTGGAACCGGTACCATCAACTATTTTTGCAATAAAAAATGGCGAAGTCGGACCCGTTTTGGCGTAGCATCCAGCGAGAAGGGAAAGTTGACCTTGGCCGCCGGGGCTATCGCCAACCAGCCGACGTTTTCCGACCTCTGACCGCCCGTCCCGCTTCGGGACAGGCACCGTACAGCACAACAATAGGACAAAGCAATGAACTGGCAGCAAATCAAAGCGTTGAACGAACAGCGGGGCCAAATTTTGGCCGACATGAAAACCCTCCTCGACAAGGCCGAAGGCGAGAAACGCGCCTTGACCGGCGAGGAAAACGGCAAGTTCGACGAACTCCGCGCCAAGGCCGAAGCCCTCAAGGCCACCATCGACCGGGCCGAACAGCTTCGCGGCCTGGCCGGCCAGCCCGGCACCGACGACCTGGAGCCCGTCATGGCCGCCAAGGATGAGAAGCGCTACAGCCTGCTCCGCGCCATCAGCCTGCGGGCCAACAACCAGCCGCTGGACGGCCTCGAAAAAGAGGTCAACGACGAAATCGCCAAGCGGTCGGGCAAGGCGGCCCAAGGCTTCTACTTCCCGATGCAACTGGCCGGCGAACGCCGCGACTTGGACACCACCACCGGCGCGGGCGCGGTGCAGAAGACGGTGGACGCGGCCAACTTCATCGAACTGCTGCGGGCCAAAACCCTGACCCAGAAGCTGGGCGCCCGCATCCTCTCGGGCATGCACGGGGAGTACAGCGTGCCCGCCCAGAGCGGCGGCGCGTCGGCGTACTGGGTCACGGAGGGCAACGCCCCCACCGCCAGTAACCAGACCATCGGGCAAGTCGCCCTGAAGCCCTCGACCATCGGGGCCTTCACCGACCTGACCCGTAAGTTCCTGAACCAGACCAGCCTCGACGCCGAAGCCTTCGTGCGCGAGGACCTGGCCCGCGTGCTGGCCATCGCCATCGACTCGGCCGCCTACAACGGCTCGGGCGTCGGCGCGGAACCGCTGGGCATCTTGCAGAATACCGCCGTCACCACCGTGGAGATCGGCGAGAACGGCGGAGCCCCGACCATCGCCCACGTCGTGGCCCTGGAAACGGCCGTGGCCATCGCCAACGCCGACACCGGCACCCTGGCCTACGTCACCAACCCCAAGGTTCGCGGCAAGCTGAAGGTCACCCCCAAACTGGTCAGCGCCAACGACTTCGGCGTCTACGTCTGGGGCGGCGTCGGCGGCGACAACTCGATGAACGGCTACAGCGCTTACGCCTCCACGCTCATCCCGGCGAATCTGAGCAAGGGCACCGACCGCAACCTCTCCGCCGCCATCTTCGGCAACTGGAATGATATGGTCATCAGTTTCTGGGGTCAGGGCGTGGACGTGATGGTGGACCCCTACACCCTGTCCAGCACGGGCGGCGTCCGCATCGTCACCCTGGCCGACGCGGATATCAAGCTCCGCCACGCGGCCAGCTTCGCCAAAATCGTGGACATCGCTACCGCGTAAAGGCACACACACGCACCGGGCCGCAGCGGTTAACCGCCGCTGCGGTCTGTTTCCCGCTTCTTGTAGCAGCGGGATGGTGCCGGGCGTGGTAAACGCACCGGCACCGAAATGCTACGGCGAACATCATACGCGTGCGGCCAAGGGGCCATCCCATGGGCCAGCTAACCGCGTTCGCGGCTTGATGCTCGATCTTCCGGGGCGCGGCGGCTAACTCCCGCCGCGTCCCTTTACCGGGGGCCAAATGCTCATCCGCTTCATCCAAACCCAGCTTGTCGGCACCCGCTGCTACCGGGCCGGGGAGGTTGCGGACCTGCCCGAAGACGCCGCCCGGCGGCTACTGACTGCGGGACAGGCCGTCCCCGTCCCCGCCCTGGAAACCGCCACCCGGCCCCAAGCCCCGGAAACTACTAGCCTGCCCGCCGGTACGCCCCGCCGGGGCCAAGCGAAGGGAAGCAAGTAATGAGCTTGACCGTCACCACTCCCGCCCCCGTCCCCGTCACGCT
Source organism: uncultured Phycisphaerales bacterium (assembly GCA_963841305.1). Taxonomy (GTDB): domain Bacteria; phylum Planctomycetota; class Phycisphaerae; order Tepidisphaerales; family Tepidisphaeraceae; genus CAWJBR01. The sequence goes on from CAWJBR010000004.1 coordinate 414,504, forward strand.
CGCCGAAGCCAAGACATACCTGCGCATCGACGATACCGCGCAGGATGGCGTCCTGACCGCCCTGATTGACTCCGCGACCGATTACGTCGCCCGCCAGACCCGGACCACCTTGGGCGTCACCGCCTATCGCCTGCTGCTGGACGGCTTCCCGTCCGAACGTGAACCCCTGCTGCTTCCCCGCCCCCCGCTGGCGGCGGTTCAGCTCATCACCTACGTCGATCCCGACGAACAGCAGGTCATCCTTGACCCGAGCCGCTACAGTGTCGATGCCGCCAGCCTCCCCGGCCGCATCGCCCTCAAGGCCGGGCAGACCTGGCCGGCGGTCAACGGCGGCGGCTATGCCGTGGCGGTGGAGTTCACCGCCGGCTATGCCCAAGTCCCCGACCTGCTCAAGCAGGCCATCCTCTTTTTGGTCGGGCACTGGTACGAGAACCGCGAAGCCGTCGCCGAACGCCGCCTGGAGGAAGTCCCCCTCTCCGTAAATGCTATTATTGCCATGCACGCTTACCCGGAGGCCGTGTAATGGCCTCTCACTTCAAATCCTGGTTCGCCCAGAACTGGTACAGCGTGCTGATGGTGGCGGGCTTCACCGTCACCCTCTACGTCCAGCTCGAAAAACAGGGCTGGCAACTGGCGGACAACACCCGCCGCATCGAAGCCATCGAAACCCAGCAAGGCAACGTCTCCGCCACCGTCTCCGAACTGCGCGGCAAGATGGATTCCGTGTCGTCCAAGCTGGATATGACCATCGACCTGCTCAAGCAGCAGATCGCCAGCGGGAGGGCAAGGTAATGCGGGCCGGCTCCCTGCGCGAATTCGTCACCATCCGCCGCGCCACCCGCAGCGGCAGCGATCCCGCCTACGGCCCCGCTACAGTCTGGGCGAATGTCGCCACCGTCTCCGCCCAAGTCCTCCCCGCCGCCGGGGGCGAAGCGGCCAGCGATGAAGGGACGCAGACCCACACCGCCTATACCGTCCGCCTCCGCTACCGCCCCGACCTGAGCTCTACCGACCGCCTCTGCTGGCGGGGTAAGACGCTGGAACTGCTGGCCGTCCTCGATCCCGACGGCCTGCGCCGCACGCTGGAAGTGACGGCCCGCGAATATCCGGGGGTGGCGTGATGGACTTCGCCATGCAGATCGACGGCAGCGAACTGGACCGGGCCTTTCAACGGGCCGCCGCCGCCGTTCGCAACAAGATTGCCCGCCGGGCGGTCAACGCCGCCGCCGCTCCCATCGTCAGCGCCGCCCGTTCGCTGGTCCGCCGCCGTTCCGGCCTGATGGCCAAGGCGCTGGGCCGGCGCGTCAAGGTTTACGATGAAAATACCGTGGCCGTTATCGGCCCGCGTACCGACGTTACCGGGCAGGTCAACGGCAAGCTCTATCGCCCTTCCAAGGTAGCCCACCTACTGGAATACGGCCATGTCCTGGCCAAAAAGGGCCGGGGGCAGGTAGGCACCGTCCCGCCCTATCCCTTCATGCGTCCGGCGTTCGACGGATCGCAGGATCAAGCCCTGAACGTGATGGCCGGCGAGTTTGAAACCGGCATCCGCAAGGCCGTCGAGGGGGGCGAAGCATGAGGGCGCGATTCGCAGCATCCTGGCCGCCAATGCGTCCGTCACCGCCCTGGCGGGGGATCGGATTTATCACAACGTCCGCCGGCAGAACGAAACCCGCTCCTGCCTCGTCCTGACCTTGATCGACGACACCGCCGGGCGGCACTTCGAGGGGGACGCCGGCTACGCCACCGGGCGGATTCAAGTGGACTGCCTGGCCCCCGACCGCCGGCAGGCCGATCAACTGGCCCAAGCCGCTTACGCGGCCCTGGACGGCTATACGGGTACGGCCAACTCCATCCCCGTGGCGTGGATCGAATGCTCCGCGCGGCGGGATTTACCTTCAGACATCGCGGACGGGGCCGAAGCCCCGGACCTGTTCATCACCAGTTTTGACGCCGAATATTTTCGGCAATAACCACAAAGGAACTCTCTATGGCAATCAAAGGACTTGGCACCACCATTAGCGGGGCCGGACTTTCCGGGGTAAAGATCGTGGACGTGGGCGGCCTGCCCGGAGTCTCCGTCGATGATATCGACGTCTCCACGACGGAAAGCCCCAACGGCGTGACTGAATTCCTACCCGGCTGGATCACCGGCGGCGATATGAAGCTGACGCTTCAGCTTGCCAGCGGAACCTATTCCGGCCTCATGTCGCAACTGGCCTTGCAGTCCGCCGCCAGCTTCACGCCCGGCACCTACACCATCGCCATCGGCGGTACAAACGGGGCGTCCATCAGCTTCACCGGCTACATCAAGGACGTCGGCGGCAAGGTGGACCGCAAGGGCATCGCCACCGTGGACGTCACCCTGAAGGTAGTTAACCCCGGCATCAGTAGCGGTGGCGGCGGCCAGCAGTAATCGAGGCCGTTCTTTCACGCCCGGCATCGGTTCATCGCCGGTGCCGGGCCGCTTTCACCCCGAGGATACCCCATGCTCCGCGACCTGATTCTCAACGCTTCCGACCTGCCCCGCCAAGCCATCAACGTGGCCGAATGGGGCTGCACCGTCTATGTCCGCACGCTCACCGGCACCGAGCGGGACGCCTTCGATTCCGAGACCGCCAAGTTGGGCGAAGAGGGCAAGGCCCTGTTCCGCGCCCGCATGGCGGCCGCCACGCTCTGCGACGAAAATGGCGAGCCCGTCTTCACCGCCGAAGACGCCGAAGCCCTGGGCCGCAAGAGCGGCAAGGTGCTGGACCGGCTTTGGGACGTGGCCGCCAAGCTCAATGGCTTTGGCCAGTCGGTCGAGGACGACCGAAAAAACTAAAGAGCAACCCGGCGCGGCGGTTCGTCTTCCGCCTGGCCCTGGCGCTGGGTTGCACCGTCCGGGAACTGCTCGCCCGTCTGGACTCGCGAGAGCTGAGCGAGTGGCGGGCGTTCTATTCCCTGGAGCCGTGGGGGCCGGGGCGGGATGACGCGCGTATCGGTCAGGTTTGCGCCACCCTGGCCAACTGCCACGGCGTTTCGTGCAGCGCCTCGGACTTCATGCCCGACTTCGAGGCCGACGCCGGCGAACTGCCCGAGCCTTCCGACGTGGCCGAAAAGCTGCTGGCGTGGGGCGAGCGGATCAAGCTCCTGAAAGGAACCCAAGATGAGCTATAGCATCGGCACCCTGGCCGCCAAGGTGGTGGCCAACACCAGCGACTTCACCGCTAAGATGGAGGGCGTCCGCGCCGACGCCAAAAAGACATCTTCCGCCATCGCCCAGTCGTCCCGCGTGGCCCTGGCCGGGGGCGACGACGCCTCCTCCTTCGAGGCCGCCGTGCAGCGGAGCATTGCCGCAAAACAGAAGAGGATGGAAGCCGACGCCTTTCGCCAGCGAGTGACTCAGGAGCGCAATGCGCGGATGTTTGGCGAACAAGACGAGGAGAAAACTCCGATTCGAGACGTCAAGCGAGACGCGTTTGAGCAGATGGTTCGGGATCGTCAGGCGTCGGTATTGCGAACCAAACGCGAGGCGGATTTAATTGCTAAGATCGAGGCAGAAGTCAAAAAAAGGCTTTACGGTGACCCACCTACACCACCACAGCCCATCCGAACCGTCAGCCGAGATCCCTTCGAGCAGATGGTTCGCGATCGAAAGGCTTCCATACTTCGCTCTAAACGCGATGCTGATCTGATCGCGAAGGTCGAGGCAGAGGTTCAGCGGCAGATGAACCCTCCTCAACCACAGCCAAAGCTACCCATTCGCCTCGTGGATCGCGACCCCTTTGAGCAAATGGTTCGCGACAAGCAGGCGTCGATTCTGCGTGCGCAGCGGAACGCCGCTCTTTCGGAACGAGTGATGACCGAGGCGAATAAGCGTCTAGGTATACCTAAACAGGATTCCGAGGCCGCCGGGCAGCAGGCCGCCCAATCCTACACCAAGGGCTTTCTGGCGGAAATGAACGGCACGCTCGGCAAACGGTCCACATTCGGCAAGGTGCTCAATCTCGCCGCCGGCGGCGGGGTCATCGGCGGGCTGGGGCTGGCCGCCAACGAGTTCAATGACCTGACCAAAAAGGCGGAGGAGTTCGCCACCTCCCTGAACAAAGGCCCCGAAGCCACGCGGCAGGCGACCATCGAACTGCTCAAGTCCATTCCCATCGCCGGCAAACTCGGGGAAGCCTTCGCCCGCCTCTGGGACATGGCCAGCGGCACTTCCGCCTACGTCGCCCGGATCAACCAAGAAATCGAAAACATCGATACCGTCACCCAGAGCTGGGCGCGGGGCACCAAGGCGGTGGAAGAGGCCCACGCCCACATCGCCGACATCATCACCCAGACCCAGAACCAGCGGGCATTGCTCGGCAAGGTCGGACCCGAGCGGGAATTGATCGAACTGGGCCAAAAGCACACGCAGGACGTATCGTCGATCAACGCCGACGCCCAGAAGCGGGCCGACGCCATCTTAGAAGCGGTTTCAGAACCTCAAAGTTGCGGCAAACGTATGATGATTTCTCGGTTGAATGTCACGGATGAAGGGAAGGAGGCTGTAATGGAGTACACGCCTCATGCCCCAGCCACTGGTCTGCGACGAACTCTGGAACCACATCGAATCGCTCTTGCCCAAGCACCCGCCCGACCCACATGGCGGAGCCCCACGCGCTGCCGACCGGCCGTGCCTGGAAGGCATCCTGCATGTGCTGAAAACCGGCTGCCAGTGGCAACGCCTGCCCAAGTGCGACCTGTGGCCCAGCGGCTCGACCTGCTGGCGACGCTTTGCCGAATGGACGGCCGGGGGCATCTGGCCACAACTGCACCGATTGCTGCTGAACGTGCTGGGGGAGGCCGGGCAGATCGACCTGTCGGTGGCGGTGGTGGATGCGGCCTCGGTGCGGGCCGTAAAAGGGGGGCGCACAGCGGACCCAATCCGACGGATCGGGCAAAAAAGGGCTGCAAACGGCACGTGATCAGTGACAAGGAGGGCCTGCCGCTGGTGGTATGGACCACCCCGGCCAACGTTCCGGACCAGGAGGTGTTCCTGGCGATGCTGGACTCGATGCCGCCGATCAAGATGCCTTCGGGCCAGTGGCGCTACAAGCCGGACGCGACGTTGGGGGACCGGGCCTACGGAACCAAGGACATCATAGCCGAGGTGGTGGAGCGTCGCGTCCAGTCGCTCTTGGCCTCTCGGGGCAGCAACGTGCATGGCAGCGGCTTGGGCAAGGTGCGGTACGTGATCGAGCGGACGCTGAGTTGGATAGGCAACTACCGGCGGCTGAAGCTCTGCTACGAAACAACGGGCGCACACTGGCAGGCGATGAACGAACTGGCCGCCTGCACCATCTGCGCCAACCGCATTCAAACGCTCAAGTTGAAAGGCAAGATCGCTGCGTGAATGAGACATATGGGTTCTGAAACGACTTCTTAGAGGCCAACAAGGAGCCTCTGGCCAAACTGAAAAAGCAGTTGCGCGACCTGGCCACCCCCGACGACGCCGGCATGGGCTGGGGCGAAAAAGACTTGCCCCGCATCGAAGCCGAAGGCGGGGGCTGGGCGCTGGACTGGCGCGGGAGTACCGCCAGTACCTGCTGGACAAGGGCACGCTGCAAATGCAAATCCGGCAGATCGAAAACAAGCAGGCCAATGACGTGGCCAAAATCCAGCAGGACGCCGCCGGAGCCCTGATTGAAACCGAGAAGACGACGTGGGCTACGCGGCTGCAAATCGTCATGGACGGGGCCGCGAAAATCGCCTCAGCCCTGGCCAAATCCTACGCCGAACAGCAGGCCAAGATTCAAGGCGTCATTGCCGGGCGCAGGAAAAGGTACGAACCTTCGGCATGAGCGACACCGACATCGCATCCGAGAAGCTCAAGGCGGCGGGGGCCACGCCCGAACAGATCGAAAGCTACCGCCGCTTCGCCGAACAACTGGAAAAGCTCAAGGCCGCCAAGGGGGCCGCCGACGCCGTAGCGGACCTGCAAAAGCAAATCGCCCAGTTCGGCCTTTCGGACGCCGAGAAAAAGGCGCAGGACATGGCCGCCGCCGGGATCGACCCCAAGGTGATCGACGAATACCGGCGCAGCGCCGAGCATTTGGAAGCCCTGAACAAGGCCAAGCAGAAAAGCCAAGAGCTGGACGCCAAGGCCAAGAGCGTCACCGAAGAGATGCTGACGCCGATGGAGAAGTACCAGAAGAAAGCGGACGAACTGAACGAGCTGCTCAAGTCCCATCGCATCAGCGCGGAAACCTACAACCGGGCGATGGCCAAGGCCGACGCGGAGCTGAACGGGGGCGACAAACACCCCGAGCTCCTGCGCGGCGGCAGCGCCCAAGCCCAAGCCCTGGCCTATGACCTGAGCCGGGGCTCGAAGGCCACCAGCGTGGACTACGCCCAGCAGCAGGTGAAGAAGCAGGAAGAGGCCAACACCATCTTGGGCGACGTGCGGGACATCCTCCAACAATCCAAGAATCCATCCGTCATTGACATCGGAGTTGCGTAATGGCCACCCTCAAAGGCATCGTCAAAGAAACGTCCGCCAGCTCCGAAGGCCGGCCCTCGCTGACGCGGGTCTACATCGTTACGCTCGCCGCCGGCGAATCCGCCGAAGCCGCGCGGCTGTGCGTGGAGGGGCAGCCCATCCCGGACGGCAAGTACATCGCCCAGTGTACGGCCGACAAGATCGAAAAGGCCCTGCGGGAATGGAAAGTCACCATCGAATACGGCACGCCGTCAGGGGGTACGTCCGACCCCAACCCCCTGGCCCGCCCGGCCGTGGTCACCTACGCCAGCGATGAGCGGACGGAACCCTATTTCATGGCCCGCAATAAGGACGGCAACCTGGCTTCGGTGGTCAACACCGCCGGGGAGCGGCCCGACGGATTCTTCGAGCGGGAATGCGGGACGCTGGTGATTACGGTTCAGAAGAACCAAGACACCTTCGACCCCGTAGCCATGGCCGCCATCCAGTACACCACCAACAGCGGCACCGTCACCATCGACGGCAAAGGCTACGCCGCCGGAACGCTTCTGCTCAAGCCCCCCACCGCCCAGAAGGTCACCGAAAACGTCACCTACTATCAAGTCACTTACCAGCTCAAGGCCAAGGCCGAAGGCTGGTATGACAGCCTGGCCAACGTCGGCTACAGCGAACTCAAGGGAGGCAAGCCGGTGCCGATCCTCGATAAAACCGGCAACCGCATCACCAAGCCCTGGCCGTTGAACACCGACGGCACCAAGAAGGCCAACCAAACCGACACCATCGACGAAATCAAGTTCTGGCCCTATGAGCCCAAGTCCTGGGGAATCAACTTCTAAGGGGAACCATGGCCGAAGGTCTGCTGATTACGCCCGCCTCCGCCAAGCGACTGGCCGCCTGCGTCCGCAAGGTCGCCGGCCTGCCGCCGGTTAGCCTGGCCGGGGAGGTCAACAAGCCGGACTTCGGGGCCAACGGCTTCTGGGCCAAGATTACGGCGGCCAATACAGACGGCAAACGGTATTCGTGGAAGCGGGTGTTCCCCGACCAAGCCACGCCGGGGGCGTTCGTCGAGGCCGAAGACGGCACCGAATATGTAGACAGCGCCTACCCGGTCAAGGGCACTTCGGCCAGCGTCGGCAACGTCGTTTGGCTCACCCACGAAGGGTACGGCGGGCAGGCGGGCGAACCGTGGTTCGTCTTCCGGGGCCAACCTACCTCTCTGGTTCTGGTCACCGTCACCAACGACGGCGGGCAGTCGGGCGGGGAAAATTCAACCTGCGACTTCACCTACTCTATCGCACCGGTGGACGACGCCATTACCATCGACGACGACCTGAACACCGAATTGCAGCCCCGCCGCCCCCGCTTGCAGAACGTGGAGTATGAGCCCGCACCAGACGGCTCCTACGGCTACGCCACCTTTGACCGGGCCAATGGCGTTTGGGTGCTTTTGGAAGCCATCGAAGAGAAGCCCAAGCAGGGGGATTGCTGATGGGCAAGCTATTGACCAAAAACGGCAAGCTGCTCGTGCGCCAAGGCAAGGTGCAGGTCGGGGATACCCCCTGCGGCTGTTGCGGGGGCGGTCGGCAATGCGTTTTAACGTTCAAGGGCAGACCGAACACGGTATATTTTAATAATTTCGCCCCCAACGGGGATGACGGCTTTCCGAGAACCACAACTGAAGACGGCTGGGAGATTCACAAAATCAACACTCTTATAATTGAAGACAAAAACCCTCCTGGGGACGCAATCAAATCCTTCTGGGGATGGACGTGTATTAAATATGCTTCTCTTTGGAGATTTAGAGTAAGTGGTTGCTATGGATGCCTGACCACGTGGATTAACTATAACGTCGATTCTGATATTCCCCCGGCAGAAGGTTGGATTCAAGAGAGACTTATTAACGGTTTAGTTGACCCGGACAATGAACCCTATCAAAACGCCGACGGGACGCTATTCGGTGGTAATATCGAAATGGCAATTGCGTATATGCCCTGGGAGTGGGAAGCAGTCAGAAAAATAACCTGGAGGCCGTCTGATTCTGTCTATACAGATAGTAACGGAAATGTCCAGAATCAAGATTATGTTGACCAATACTACAACTATCCGTTTACCTATACCTCCGACCGCTGGACAATCGCCCCTAAAGATTATTTCCCCCTAAAAAATCAGTGGTTCAAGAACTACAGAGGCAGCTACTGGCTTTATATTCAGACGGGAGATATAGACCTAAGCGACTATGATAATTTTTTACTTAGGAAGCCATCCACTTTTGACCCGGCTGTTCTCAACGCAAAAGAATCGACAGCAAAACCCTCTTTGCCGTCTGGGTGGAATTCTACCTGCGGTAAATTCTATGACGCAATCTGGGGGGACTTAAACGGAAACGGCTATAAGTGGAACGTGTCAGGTTCTGCGGTCTGTGATTATTATTCCGATTATCAAACCGGAACAGAAGATTGGGTTGATCCTTTAGATGATGGGACAGGGTGGGTAAAAGGTGATATAGGGGGATCCTGCGACATCCGCAATAATTGGTACGGCTGGGCTGATTGTTCTGTAGACCAAAATAATCTTCCTGCCTGCTCCAAACCCCCTCCGTCAGACTGGAAAGAAAAGTATCTGATTCTACGGGACTGCTTGCAGAATTCCGCCAGCTACGTTTTACGCTACTGGCCGGGGGCTCTTGGTCAGGGTAGCGTACTCGCGGTCTCTAGCGTTGACGGCAACAACAACTGCTTTACGGTTGGCGAACTCACAGAGACCCCCCCTATCAATCCCGTCGAAATCCCCCCCTATAGCGTTGTCCCGAACTGCGATTACTGCAAGTGCAACCACAATGCGCCTGAATCCCTGACGCTTGATCTAACGGGCCTGGCCTGCACGGTTTGGGCCTTGGAGCCCAACTATGATGAAAATTGGAACGTCATCAACTACACCGAAAAAACCCACGTCTTTCAGGGCTTCACGGAAATCCTCTGCACCAACGCCGACGAAATCATCTACGGCAACTACCAGAACGCCAGCGGCTATGTGGAAGTCACCATCCAGTACGTCGGCTACCCCAAGTGCTGGCAACTGACGATCAACTTCTACTCGCTGGACTGGACCTTTACCGGCCTCTGCCAGTACAAGCGGTCTGCGGTCACCGGGAACTGGCAGGACTGGACCCCGGTGAGCCAGTGCGACGTGGTGTACCACAAGCTCTGGGATTGCAACACCAACCAAGATTCGGGTTTGGTCATCGGCGACAACAAGTCCGGTGGGGTTCTGAGCGGCAAGACCATCGTCTACAACGGGGAATGCTACCGAATCGGCAACGAGCAGTTGCAGGAGGGGAATTGCATCCCGTCTGCGGAATACACCATCGCCGAAGACTGCGGGTACTGCGACCGCAAGCGCTTCGCCACCTGCGCGGACCATCCCGACCTGACCCGCTATACCGTCAAGCAATCGGACGTGGCCGGGGGCGTCTTCTGGCATCAGGGCGAGTGCTATCAAGCGGAAAGCCCGGTCTATCTGGTGTCCAAGGATTACGGCACCGACCTGGACGGGACGCTCCTGGACTGGTTCGACGACTGCCTGAACTGCAAGTGCGACTTCACCATGCCGTCTTTGTTGACCCTCGACCTGAGCGGCCTCGATAGCGCCTTCGGCGAGGTGGAGGCGGAGAACGGGAGTTGGTCCGACGGGCAGGGTGCGTCCGTAACCTTCACGCCCAACACCGGCGGGGACGGCCCGCCCGACTGCTGGCATCTGGATATTACCCTCCCCACCGGCACTTGGTCGGGCAAGCGGGGCCGGGGGGCGGCGGGCGTCTATACCCGAAGTTCGGGGACGATCATGCATGCGTCCCTGACCGCCGCCCTGGCCGCACCGTAGGAGGCAAGCATGATCGTCCTGGCCAAGAAGCACCTTGACCGAATCGACGCCCGGAAGCCCGGCTATAAGGCGGCGGTGCTGGCCCTGGCGGCCAGTCAGAGCGACGACAGCTACACGCTCGCCCCGGAAGCCGTCAAGGCCATCCAAAAGCGGTTCGGCTCCGCCCTTCCGCCCCGGCCGCAAGCCCCCGCCCCGAGCCGAGGCGTGGGCGACACGCTGGCCAAGGTATTGGATACGACGGGGCTCGGCCCGGTGGCCAAGAGGGTTATCGAAGGGGTAACGGGCAAGCCCTGCGGATGCGAGAAGCGGCGGGCGGCGTTGAATGCCCTAATACCCTATAAATAGGCTATTTCCGCCGTATCCAACGCCCCCGGCGGCCCCCGGTAAAGCCGCGTCGGGGTAGCGCCAAGGGGGTCTGTATCCAATGCGTATCCAACGAAAATCAGAATTTGTATCCAATGCAAAACAGTGGAAGTGCGAAAAAGCCCTGTTTTTCAGGGCTTTTCGTGTTTTTCAAAAGTGCCTGTCAATAGGCCATTTTGAATTTGCAAGGCAGGGGTTGCCAGTTCGATCCTGGTCGGCTCCATCGGCCGCAATCCGCTTTGGATTGCGGCCTTTTCCTTTGGAACATCCAAGACTGTGGTGAAGTGCCAAAACCAGATTTGGAACCGCCAAGAGCGCCAAGAAAAGACTTTATTAGCCACAGATGGGGCACAGATTTACACAGATATTTTTCTGTTTTGTTTTTATCTGTGCTCATCTGTGCCCCATCGGTGGCTGATTCTTCTTCGCGGCTTTACGGGTGATTTTCTCTTGGCGCTCTTGGCGGCCTTGGCGGTTCAAAAATCTTTTGGAGACGTGGTTTTATTCATGGCAAGGTGCCGCACGGAAGCTCGGGTTCTATAACAATGCCTGCTGACGGCTTGCGGAACCAGAGCCCCATCAATTCCCCCCGGCTGGATACGCCAAAGTGCAGATACAAAGCCTTGATGTAAACATGCACCGTATTCCGGCTGATTCCCAGGGCCGAAGCAATCTGCTTTTCGGAATCCCCCGCCTGCAAGCGGTTTAGCACCTGCCGTTGTCGGGGCGTCAACCGTCGAAGATCGTCCATCGGGTTGGACGTGCGGGAATACAGCCTTTGCGACCGGTGAAACACATCAACAATCGCGATCTCTCTTGCGGTGAAGGGCACATCGCCCCACGGGCGATGCAGCGCAATGCCCATTGCGCGGCCTTGCTCAGAAAAACGATAATTGGAGTAGATGCAATGGTCGATTCGCGCCCGCCGCCGCAGTTCATTGACGTTGGGCGACCGATACCATTCGGCATCGCTGACAAGCTGCTCCCGGCTGCGGGTTGTTACCGGGTCCATCAGCCCGGCACACCGCTCGGTCATCGGATCGCCAAGCTGCTTGCCTTCAAAGAATGACATGTTCCAGGATCGTTCCTCTTCCCCGGCCCAGCCGAAATCCAACAGCGGCGCGATCTTCCATTTCTGATCGGGCAGATAATGCTGCAGATCGCAGAATAACCCCACCTGGGCATGGACGAGTTCGGCCAACCCTCGAACCATGTGCTCGCCACGGATCAATAAATCCGGCGGCAACTCCTGAAGCTCCCCCGCCAGCGTCAGCAATGCCACAATGTCGGCGTCCTTAAGTCCTTGTGAATGACCCATATTATTGACATGTCATTGCGGTTCAGCCCGCCCTCTCTATACCACCACTTCACCGGCGAATCAAACTTTCAGCCCAAGCTACCGACAATCTTTGCCCGCCCGAGGGGATAAATCATCCCGGAATACCACGCCAGCACTCCCGTAACCAGATGGATAAAATTGTTCCAGTCGAACAGCGGAACCAGCCCGAACACCCTGTTCAGCGGCTGCGGCAAAATGCCCAGAAACACCAACATCACCATGAAGAAAAACAGCCCTCTGCAATACGCCGCCGCCAAACTCCAACTCATCGCCGCGACAACCCCGCCGGCCCCGATGACCAGATAAAGCACGTTATGAACCACGTTGGTCGGTAGAAACCCGAACAGCATCCCGTAACCGGCCGCAATACCGGAGAACACGAAATCCACCCGATCTGGTGTCGGATACACCAGCGAAGGAACGAAGCCGCAAACGCCAAACGCGATATAAAACAGGCCGATACTCAGGGCGATCAATCGTGTCGCCATCAATCCTCCGGACGGCTGCCTCGTGACGCGAAGCAAGAGCGGTGCCGTCGTGACGCGTGCTTTGACGGGGTATCAAAAATCTTTAGACTGATGCGCACCAAAGGTGCTTATGATTGTTGATTGTCATACCCATATATGGCGTTCGCCCGCACAGCTTGGGCTGTTGGACAACGGCGACCCGTCCAAGGCCGTCTCTCCCCGCGCCGCCCGGAACGCCCAAGGTCAGTGCCCGAGCCGCCACTCCGTACCGGCGGCCGATCCCGACCACCATTGGGCCGAAAGCGGCACCGTGGATAAATCCATCGTCCTGGGCTTCAAAAGCCGTTACCTTAAAGCCGAAGTCCCCAACCGTTATATCGCCGACTACGTCAAACGCTTCCCTCAGAAGCTGATTGGCTTTGCCGGCATCGATCCGACGGATTTGTCGGCCGTTTCGGAGTTGCAGTCGGCCAAAGCCGATCTGCATCTACAGGGCCTGAGCGTTTCTCCCGCCAATCAGGACTTCCACCCCTCCGACTCGCGTGCCATGAAGGTCTTTGCCGAGGCCGAACGTCTGGACATGCCCTTGGTGGTGCATCCGGGCAGCCAATTGACCGACAAAAGCAAGATGGACTATGGCCGACCGTGCCTGTGGGACGAAATCGCCCGCACCTTCCCGAGGTTAAAGATCATCCTGGCGCAGATGGGCCGGCCCTGGGTCGAAGAAACGCTCTTTCTGCTCGGCAAGCACGACAATATCTTTGCCGACGTCAGCGGCCTGTTGAGCCGATCCTGGCCGACTTACAACGCCCTGGTCATGGCCCACCAGTACCAGGTCATGGACAAACTGCTGTTCGGCAGCGATTTTCCGTACAACAATGCCGCGGACTGCATCGAATCGCTGTACAGCGTCAACCGGATGACGCTGGGCACCAACCTCCCTGTGGTGCCGCGTGAAGCGCTGCGAGGGATTGTCGAACGTGATACCCTGAGCTTGCTTGGGCTGCACTAACGAAAGGCGACCGTGGGACAACGACTGGCGAATATCATCCACTCCGTCCTGGGCACTGCATTGCTGGCGTGTCTGCTGCTGCCGGGCTGCGCTTCCAAAAAGTACGAATGGACGCTGGCCAGCCAATCCAAACCGTTGGCGTTTTCCCAGCAATTCCCCGGCGGCTATTGCAGCCGAAACATCGACGGCAACCTCGACGTCGTGCTCGTGACCGATACCGATGCCAGTTTGCCGGGAAAGAAAAGCGACATATCGCTTTTACCCCTGGCCCACGATCCCATGCGGCAGATCGTACACGTCCGCGTCTTCTGGCAACCGCTGCGCAGCACGAAGGCCGACTATCCCGCCGCCACCAACGCAGTCATCGACTGGTATGTCTTCACCAGGCAGGCCGACGGCACCACCCAGAGCATCCACTACAGCGGCGTAGGCTTCGTTCGCACCTATGACGCCTCTGCCGCCGGCGCTCAGATCGACATTCGCAACGCCACCCTGTCGGCCGTCGCACACAGCAGCAACCTGACCGACCCGCTCGGCCAATGTGATCTGACCGGCAAGGCCATCGCCTCCACCGACGACGCCCGCGTAGAGCAAATTCTGCATGAGTTAAACCTGCCCGCCGCCGGCGAACAGTAGCTTCTACTTCACGATTTTGAGGATTTTCTTGAACGAGTCCGTACCCGCCTGCCCCAGTAGCTCAAAGATAACGCTTTCGATTGTCGTCACCACGGCCCCTGCCTGCCGCATGCGGTCCATCGCCACGTCCCGATCCAGCACCCGCCGGGAACTCACGGCGTCGGCACAAACGTAGGGCCGGTATCCCAACCGCAGTAAATCCAGCACCGTCTGCAATACGCACACGTGCGCCTCAATCCCCGTGACGATCACGTTAAGCCGCCCCATTTCCTTTAGCTGCCGAACCACCTCGTCCACGCATCCGCTGAACCGCATCTTCTCAAAGACCGTCACGTCCCCCAACGCATCATGAATTGTCGCACAGGTCTTGCCCAAGCCCGCCGGATATTGCTCCGTGGCGACCACCGGAACGCCCATCGCACGCGCCGCTTCAATCATTTTGCGCACGGCCTGCGTACAGGCGTCGGCGTCGTGCATCGCCGGAAGCAATCGCTCCTGCATGTCGATCACCAGGACAACCGCATTGCCAATCTCAACCGAAGTCATTGCTGTGCTCACGGAGTCGCTCCCTGACTGAAACCACGGGACTACACCCACTCATGTCATTCTTGCCGCGTTGCCGCATTCAGGCAATAGGGTAACTCACTGTCCCGAAGCCAGATCATCCCCCGCCAGCAGACTTTGACGAAGAAATCGGCAAACCCGCTGCACGTTGCACGGCCGAAGAATGTCAGAACCGCCGGAACTTGCATTCATCATCAGTGTAGGCCGGGAAGTTATCAGCCTGGAAAATCGATCCAGATTCAACCGGTCGGAATCCACTTGATAAATCGCTTCAAACGTCCATTTGCAAAGCGGGGCCATCCAGCCAAGAAGACGGTTCTGGGGCGTCAGGTGCAAGGCCGACATGTCGTCAAAGCACCGGACGGGATTTTCCAACACCAGCGCCGCCAACCGCGGATCGCTTTCGGCGGCCAGTAGCGATGCCGACGCGCCCGTTCCTATGCCCAAAACGGCAATGCGCTTGGGGTCGATGTAGCTCCGCCGCCGAAGCATCTCCACCCCGGCCCGGATGTCGAGCGATTCGTTCAAACCGAAAGTCTGTCCTACCACGGCGCCCGTTCCGTCGCCGCGTAGTCCCAGCACCAGCAGCACCAAGCCCTGTTGATGAAGCGGGCGAACCAACGGAAGCATTTGCTGCCGGGTTAAACCGTAGTCATGCAGGAGAACGACCGCCGCCTGCTTTTGCCGCAGAACCGCCTCTTTGCGGCAAAGCACCATCCGCTCGTCGATAGCGGGAATAAGCCAAGCCTCCAAGGCCGTGCCATCCTCGCTGAGAAATCGGACGGGATCGTAATAGATGCCTTCCGACCCGGGGTCCACGTCCATGCGGATGGGGATCGGATGGGTTCCCCACAGAACAAGAACCACCACGAGGGAGACAATCAGAAACGGCAATAAAATCAGCCGATATAAAAGGCCCCGCATAATCCGCGAAGAAAGCGGCCCCGCGTCCGACGAAACCTCCTGCCTGCGCCTCCTCAGGGGATGCGACAACAACAGGCAAACCAGCCATCGCAACAGGCGTTTGATCGGGATCCGGCGTCCAGCCGGCCGCTGGATAACCGGCGTTTCATCGAAGAAGGTCGGGTTCATCACCGGCCGTTGCATCTGACTCTCCGATCCCCCCGCAATCGCAAGGCTACCGGCAAAGTACGATATATTTCTCCCGGCTGCACATTGGCTTGACCAAAGCCCCGCGGAATCGTACCTTGGGAAATAACGTCCTATAACAACGAGGTCAGGGATGGCCAAAGGCAAACACGCCGCAGCGCTTTTTGAAGTAATCAAGGGTGACAAACGGCTCCAGCGAACCAGCGAAGGCGGAGCCGGCGGATTGCGTACGCCGTCCTGGTGGTTCAAGAGCCGTCCGAAGAACGAGTCGGCCGCGGACGCCTCGCCCGCCGCTCCCTTGCCCGCCCCCGCTCCCGTGACCCGCATGGCGGTCAACCCCGACCGGCAGGTCATTTCCTTCACGCTCAGCTATACCCAGGTCATTGTCATCGGCTTTGCGATTTTCGTCGCCGTTGTCATGGCCATCATCATCGGCCGGCACACCGTTGCCCCCATGCCGACGCTCAGCCCCTCCGACGAAGTCATCCGCGGCGGCCCAGCCCAGCCGAGTGTGATGGACGTTACCGAAAACAGTCAACCCTCTGTTCCAACGGAGCATGTCGCCGAAGCCGCCAAGCCCACCGGAGCCGGCGTGCCGCAGGTCTGGACCGGCCCCAAGGCGCCGGCCGCCGTCGTCGATCAAAACGCCCGCCGGGCCGTGGGCCTGAACTATATTGTCGTCCAGGGATACCCCGACGAAAAAAATGCCCAGGACGCCAAGGCCGCTTTGGCCCGTGGCGGCATCGCAGCCACCGTCGAAAAAGGTTTGCCCCGGTTCCGATCCGACTGGTATTACGTCGTCGGCATCGATGGTTTTAATCGCGTGACCTCGCAGGAATGTCAGGCCTACATCCGGAAGATCGAGCACATCGGCAAACAATACGCCGGCCAACGCAGCTTCAAAGCCTTCCAACCCACGGGCTACAAGTGGACCGGCCAAGTCGGCGGGTGAGAAACCAATAAGCTTGGAGCTTTAAACAAAACCACGGAGGCACGGAGACACGGAGGCCGACTCGTGGAGGGAGAAGAAATTGAACCGCGAAGCCGCGAAGGCGCGAAGCCGCGAAGAAATTGCTGAAAGATTTATTGAACCGCCAAGGCCGCCAAGAGAAAATTTTTCATCTGCGTTCATCCGCGTTCATCGGCGGTTCCAAATCTTTTCTTGTCGCTCTTGGCGGTTAATCAACTCGAAAGCACCTTCGTGATTGGGGTGGAGCTGGAACGACTTGAAATAGCCGCGGCTCAACGAGCCGCGGAGCCACCGAACTTTCGGTTACCCCTCCCTGCCGAACCGCGGTTTCTTCTCCTTCGACTTCTCTTCCCCTCGATTCGCCCATTGATGCAGTTCGCGAATCTCGCGCGCCGTCAGCAGCCGGGATTCTCCCGGCGCCAGGCCGTGTAGTTCCAATGGCCCCATGCGCACGCGAGTCAGGTCGCGCACCTTATGCCCCAGCGTGGCCAGCATGCGCCGCACCTGCCGGTTCCGCCCTTCGCGGATCGTGAGTTCCAGAACGCTCTTGGCCCGTGACCGGGAAACCACGCGGATATGACTCCGTCCCGTCTTGAATCCCTGTCCCTCCTTGTCGGCCAGCCAAACACCTTTCTCCAAATCCTGGAGCATTTCACCCTCAATGTATCCATCAACCAGCGCGCGATACGTCTTGGGAATCCCATACCGGGGATGAGTCAGCTTATTCGTCAGCTCCCCGTCATTGGTCAGCAGCAACAACCCCTTGGAGTCGGCATCCAGCCGCCCCACCGGATACACCCGTGCCGGCAGATCAGGCGGCAGCAGATCAATCGCCCGCTTCTGCTCGCCCTGCGCAACGTTCGTCGAATACACCCCCTTGGGCTTGTTCATGATGATGTAAAAACGTTTCTCGATTTGCGGCGAACCAAGGCGCACCACATCCCCGTCCACGCTCACTTCATCCCGCTCCGGATTCACCAGCACCGGCAGTTGCGTAACCACCTTCCCGTTGACGGAAACCCGGCCTTCCAAAACCATCTCTTCCACGTTGCGGCGGGAAGCCACGCCGGCATTGGCCAACACTTTTTGAATGCGTTCTTTCATGTTCATCCGGGCCGGCAATGACCGGTCCCGTTTCTCCTTGCTTGTGTCATTGTACATCCGGCCTCGTGGGAAACGTCACTTCCAACCACACGCAATCCGTCAACGTCTTAATCACCGGCCGATTCATCACCGCGGGCAGAAGAACCGTATCGCCCGCCTTCAGGCTCGTCGTTTCCGAAACACCGGCCACCTTGATCTCCGCCCGACCTTGCAACATGATCCAAACGACCGGCTCGTCATAAGGTATCGCCTCCTCCACTCCCTCGGTGAAGCGAACCTTCTCGACCTTATACGCCGGCGAAGTCGCCAGCCGGGTCACGGTCGTGAAATACGAGGCGACGTGGCTCCGCCGCTGCGGCACGTCCGCCTGCCCGGTAAAATCCACATGCGCCAACGCCTCGTGCGCCTCCCGCGAATCGAGCAGATCAAACGTCAATTCATCCGGCGTCCGCACCTCGGCCACCAATATCTCCGCCCCCATCGCATGAACCACTCCGCCGGGCAGATAAAAACAGTCTCCCGACCTGGCCCGGCAAGGACGAAGGCACTTCTCTACCTGCCCCTCGTCAATTGCCTGCTCCAACTGCGGCCTTGCGACGCCTGCCGCCAGCCCCTTGTAAATCCGGTCGTTTGCCTCGCCCCGCACAACATACCACGTCTTACCCTTACCCGAGCACACCTGCACCGACGCCCTTTCATGGGCATCAAGAAACTTAACCAGGATCGGAAACTGTCCCTGCCTCCCGCAAAGCGGAACGTCGCCGTACAGATCCCGCCCAAACTCCCCTGCCGCCCAGTGAAGGTTCCGCCCGGCCAAGGGGCCGTCAGCTATTTCCGAACTGACCCACTCGCCGCTGCCGTCCACCAAGCCCGGCGGGAAGTCATACAACTCCCAGCTTTCACCGATCTGCCGGCCCGGCGGCAGTGCCTTGCCCAAAGCGGATTCCAGCTTCCGGCCTCCCCAGACTTTCTCCACAAACCGCGGCCGAAATTTAAGGGGATATAAAGACATGTTGAATCCGGCAATCAAATGTGGCAACTCGCCTCGCAAACGTATAAAGTACAAAGGCGGCTGACTCAGTAATAAAGGAAATCCGATCCGGTTACAATGGATTGTACATGGAGAGGCCAAGGACCATGAGTGACACCACCGGCCACGTCAAGTATTTCGTTCTCGACACCAATGTTCTGCTTCACAACCCCAACGCCATTTTCATGTTCGCGGATAATGAGGTCATTATCCCGTTCGACGTGATCGAAGAACTGGATAAATTCAAGGCCGGCACCGACGACCTCGGCCGCAACGCCCGCACCGTCATCCGCCATCTCGACCAGCTCCGCCAGAAAGGCAACCTGGCCGAAGGCGTCTCCGTCGAACAGACCGGTGGACGCGTGCGCGTGATCCTCGAAGAAGACCAGAAGCTCTGCCCCGGTCTGACCGCCAACACCGCCGACAACCGCATCATCTGCTGCGCCTTCTCATTGTCCCAGCAGGGCAAGCGGGTCGTCTTCATCTCCAAAGACATCAACGCCCGCATCAAGAGCGACGCCCTGGGCCTGGTCACCGAAGACTTCGAAGCTCAGAAAGTCGATTTCGAACGCCTCTATACCGGCTGGCGCGAGATCAAAGTGCCCGGCACGGTCATCGACGCCTTGTACAGCGAAAAACAGACCAAGCTGGATTTGTCGGACCTTCGGCTCAACGAATTCGTCCTGCTCCACGACGAACAGGACGAAAGCCACACCTCCCTGGCCCGCTGCCGGGGTGAAAGCGGCCTGGTCGTTCCCGTGCGCCCCGCCGCGGGCCGGTCTTCGGCATCATGCCCCGAAACCTCCAGCAGACCATGGCCTTGGACCTGCTGATGGACGACTCCGTCAAGCTCGTCTCCCTGATCGGCGCAGCCGGCACCGGTAAAACCCTGTTGGCGATCGCGGCCGGTCTGAGCAAGACGCTCAACGAACAGGTCTACCAGAAACTCCTGGCCGCCCGCCCCATCATGCCTCTCGGACGCGACATCGGCTATCTGCCCGGCGGCAAAGACGAAAAACTCACCGCCTGGATGCAGCCCATTTTCGACAACGTCGCATACCTCCTTTCCAACCGTCTGGCCTCCGAAAACGGCCATCCTTCGCACACAACGCTTTCCAGCGTCGAACAACGCATTCAACAACTGGTCGAAAGCGGCCAGATGGTTCTGGAACCGCTGACCTACATCCGTGGCCGCAGCATTCCCCATCAGTTCATGATCGTGGACGAAGCCCAGAACCTCACCCCCCACGAGGTCAAAACCATCGCCAGTCGAGTCGGCGAAGGCACCAAGCTCGTCCTGACGGGCGATGCCACCCAGATCGACAACCCGTACCTCGATTCCAGCAGCAACGGCCTCTCGTACCTGGTCGAGCGCCTGAAAGGCAAAGGCCTGGTCGGCCACATCACCCTCGCCAAGAGCGAGCGTTCCGAGCTGGCGAGCCTGGTGACTGCCGAACTCTAACAAAGCTCGCGGAAATACTTTTAGCCGCGACGCAACGCATCGCGAAGACTTCGCATATCAAAACCCTTGGCGTCCGCCCCTTTCTTGCGTAAAGTGTGCGGGTAGATTTCACAAACAAGGAACCTCATGGAAACAACACCCGCTCAACCGATCACCATCACCTACGACGACTTCGCCAAGATCGACCTGCGCATTGCAACGGTCGTGGAATGCACGCCCCACGCAAACGCCGACAAGCTATTGGTGCTTCAAATCGAACTGGCCGGCGGCGAACGCCGGCAAATCTGTGCCGGCCTGCGCCAGCACTACCAGCCCGAGCAATTGGTCGGCAAGCAGATCATCGTCGTCGCCAATCTCGCCCCGCGCACCATGCGCGGCGAAGTCAGCAACGGCATGCTCCTGGCCGCCAGCGACCCCGCCGCCTCCCGCGTCATCGTCGTCACCCCCTCCGAACCCGTCGCCCCCGGAAGCAAGGTAAGCTGATTGTAAGTTAATCGCTTTGCAGCCAACCCACGCATAATTTCAGCGCCCACCGATTTTAATCGGTGGGCCTACTTTAGCGCATTTTCCCGCCACCCCCGTATAATTCCGCACATGCTTCGCGAACTGCACATATCCAACCTCGCCGTCATTGCGGACGTGCGCATGGAGTTCGACTCCGGGCTCAACTGTTTCACCGGCGCAACCGGCGCTGGCAAGAGTCTGGTCATCGGAGCCATCGAAGTCCTGCTCGGAATGCGCAGCCCCTCCGAGATGCTTCGTCCCGGTGTGGAAGAAGGCCGCGTCAGCGGCGTATTCGAACTCCGCAGCCGCGAAATGCTCACCGAAATCGAGCAGTTAACCGACGTGCAGGTTTCCGCCGACGGCGGTGAAATACTCCTCACCCGCCGACTCTACGCCAGCGGTCGAAGCTCCATCAGTCTCAACGGCAACCCCATCACACTCGGCATGCTCAAACAGGTGGCCGAATGTCTGGTTGACGTCCACGGCCAGCACGATCACCAGTACCTGCTCAAGCCTTCAAACCAGTTGGACGTTCTCGATCAGTTCGGAGACTTGACCGAACTCCGCACGAAATATCACGACGTTTTCAGCAAGCTCCAAGCCGCCAAACAACGCCTGGCGGACCTGTCCGCCAACCGCACGCTGCGGGATCAGCAGTTGGAACTCTACCGCTTCCAAGCCGACGAAATCGACAAGGCCGAATTGGACCTGGCCGAATATCAGGAACTCGAATCCCGCGCCTCGGTCCTGCAAAATCTGGAGAAACTCAAAAAAGATGCCGGCTCCACTTACGCCGCACTCTACGAGGCCGACGGTTCCATTCTCGAACGCCTGAAGATGATGACCGCCGTCCTGGCCGAACTGTCCGCACTGGACGCCAATCTCAAAGACATCGCCGAGAACATCAAGGAGTCCACCATTCGGCTGGAGGACGTCTCTTTCGACCTCTCCCGCTACCTGGACAAGCTGGACCTGGACCCCGGAGAACTGGCGGAAGTGACCGACCGTCTCAACACCATCAACCGAATCCTCAGCAAGTACGGCACCACGATCGAAGCCACCCTGGACTATCGCGCAGACATCGGACAGCGCATCGCCGAACTGGAACAAGCCACCGGCGATCTGACCGGCCTGCAAAAAGAAATTGAGCCGCTGACCCGGCAGCTCAAAACGCTGGGCGAAGAACTCACCGCCAAACGCCAATCCACCGCCCGCAAGCTGTGCCCCTTGATCGAAAAACAACTGGCCGAACTGGGCATGGAAAAAGCGAAATTCTCCGTCTCGCTCGCCCCCGCACCACCCTCCATCCCCGGCGAAACCCTGCCCGCCACCCCTTCCGGGTTCGATCAGGTGGAATTTGTCGTCCAGACCAATCCGGGACAACTGGCCCAGCCCCTGCGAAAAATCGCCTCCGGGGGTGAACTCAGCCGGATCATGCTGGCCCTCAAAGGCATCCTCGCCCAGAATGACCGCATCAGCGTCCTGGTCTTCGATGAAATCGACGCCAACATCGGCGGCCGGCTGGGCTCCATCATCGGCGGAAAGCTCAAAGGCCTGGCCTCGCACCATCAGGTTCTGTGCATCACGCACCTGCCCCAGATCGCCTGTTACGCCGACCGGCACCTGACCGTGCGCAAGGAGATCGCCAACAACAAGACGGAAACGACCGTACGCATCATGCAAGGAGAAGAACGCCTGGAAGAAATCGCCGAAATGATCGGTGGCCAGCACATCACCCACACCACCCGCGCCCAAGCCAAAGAACTCCTGGAAGCCGCCACCCTTCCCCGCGCAAACCCACCCCCCGCAAAGTTAAATCCTGACTTGCAACAAACCCCGCCGCACGGGTCGCTTCGATAACCAGCCAGCGCATCCCAAGCCCGCCGCCTGGTCCAAATTACGTTAAATTCAACCCCGCCTGCTCGTCGCGCGCCACCATTCAGGAACAGGCGTCGGCGCCGCCAGGGTTTGAATGCCTAGCCAAGTGGCGCACACGGCCGCCGCATGATGGGCCTGTTGCGGCGTGTCAAACACCTGTTCTATGCTCTTGTGATTACGGGGGTTGCGCCACGCATTCAGAAAGTTCCCCACCGTATACAATTGCAAGACGTGTTGCAGCGGCAGTGCGATCTCCGATCGCATGACCGCGCTCAGCGGGAGGTCAAGGATAGGGTTTTTTCTCATACATCATCCCGATTGGCGTCCCCACGCAGCACATCAATCCGGCTCTCTTGGCTTCCATTCCGCCAAGCCGGACTCGCCCATAGGCAAGGTGGTTTCGCCTGTGCAATACACTACATCTTGCACAACCAATGTCAACCGTATCCCCGGTTATCCACAGGATGTACACTGCAAACGGTGGTGCAGGTTACACTGGGGCGGAAAATACGGTTCTGCTCGCTGATATTCTTGACAGTCACCCCCTGTCCTTTTACTGTCGCCACAAACGGAAAGGCTTATAGAACGTGACCTCTTTTCTTCAAGGCAATACGTGCGTCTTCGGCCTCCAATGGGGCGACGAAGGCAAAGGCAAGATTGTTGACTTCCTGGCCGAACAGGCCGAAGTCATCGTCCGCTACTGCGGCGGCGCTAATGCCGGGCATACCGTCAACATCGCCGGTAAAAAATACTCCACCCATCTGCTCCCCGTCGGCGTCTTCCGCCCGGGCGTGATGAACATCATCGGCAACGGCGTCGTGCTCGATCCCGAAGCCCTTTTCAAGGAAATCGACGAATTCGCCGCCAAGG
The DNA here is from genome assembly GCA_963841305.1 of uncultured Phycisphaerales bacterium. GTDB lineage: Bacteria > Planctomycetota > Phycisphaerae > Tepidisphaerales > Tepidisphaeraceae > CAWJBR01. The sequence continues at coordinate 438,155 of CAWJBR010000004.1, forward strand.
GCGTCTCCATCACCCCCGACAACCTGCGCATCAGCTATAAGACGCACGTGGTCATGCCCTACCACAAAGCCGAAGACGGCGCCCGCGAATCCACCGCCCAGGGCAACCAGATCGGCACCACCCGACGCGGCATCGGCCCCACCTACGCCGACAAAATGCACCGCACCACCGCCATCCGCGTGGCCGACCTGCTGCGGGAGGACAAGCTTCAGGACCGCCTCCGCCAGATCATCACCGACCGCAATAAGGTCTTCCAGGTTCTCTACGACCTTCCGCCCCTCGACTGGAAACAGGTCTTCGAAACCTACCGCGACTACGGCCGGCGGATGCGCCCCTTCGTGGACGACACCTCGCATCTGCTCGTCCAATACCTCAAGCAGAACAAGCGGATGGTCTTTGAAGGCGCCCACGCCGTCCTGCTCGACGTCGATCACGGCACCTACCCCTACGTGACCAGTTCCAACTGCTCCGCACTCGGACTGTTCACCGGGGCCGGCGTCCCGCCCCAGGCCGTACAGAACTTCGTCGGCATCATGAAAGCCTACAGCACCCGTGTCGGTGGCGGCCCATTCCCCACCGAACAGGATAACGAAATCGGCAACACCATCCGCGAACGCGGCAACGAATACGGCACCACCACCCGCCGCCCCCGTCGGTGCGGATGGTTCGACGCCGTCGCCGTCAAATACGCCGTCGATCTGTGCGGCGTCACCGAGATCGCCCTGACCCTTCTGGACGTCCTCACTGGCCTGGACAACATCCAGATCTGCACCGGCTACAAGTACAAAGGCGCTACCCTGGACTACTTCCGTGCCGACATGGACACCCTGGCCGACGTGGAGCCTGTCTACGAAACGCTTCCGGGCTGGAAACAGGACATCAGCCAGATCCGCCGGTTTGAAGACCTGCCCGCCGAAGCCAAAAACTATGTAAAACGCCTGGAGACTCTGGTCGGAGCGCCGATTAAGATGGTTTCCGTCAGTCCTGAACGCAGCGCCACGCTGCTTCGCTAACACCCTTTTCTCTGGAGAAAGAAACAATGTCCAAGCAGTATCCCGCCCCGCCGGCCATGTCCATCGACGCCGCCAAGACCTACACCGCGACGTTCGACACCTCCCGCGGCAAGATCGTCTGCGATCTGTTCGCCAAAGACGCCCCCCTCACCGTCAACAACTTCGTCTTCCTCGCCCGCGAAAAATTCTACGACGGCACCCTCTTTCACCGCGTCATCAGTGATTTCATGGTCCAGGGCGGCGACCCCACCGGTACCGGTCGCGGCGGTCCCGGCTATCAATTCAAGGACGAAACCCGCAACAACCCCCACAAGCACCAGGTCGGCTCACTCTCCATGGCCAACGCCGGCCCCAACACCAACGGCTCCCAATTCTTCATCACCCACGTCGTCACCGACTGGCTCGATGGCAAGCACACCGTCTTCGGTCAAGTCCGCTCGGGCCAGGACGTCGTCAACGCCATCCGCCAAGGCGACAAGCTCAACAGCGTTACCATCGAAGAAAAGTAAACACCCACAAGTTTCCTGTTAATTTCGTGTGGTAGAAGAGCCCCGGATGCACATCCGGGGCTTTGCCTTTTCATTCCGACTCGCTTTTTGCCCCTCCCTGTCTCGTTATTCCTGCGCCTAAGATGAATGTTGTATTCATCCTGTCGCACAACCCCAAGGGAGGCCCCTATGACCCGCCAGGAAATTTACGAAGAGATCGAGGACACTTTTGGCCTCGTTCCCAGCATGTTCAAGGAAGTCCCCGACTCCACGTTGGAAATGGAATGGCGTCTGTTTAAGCGAGTCCAGTTTGACAGAGGCCCGATCCACAACAAATACCGCGAGCTCATCGGCGTAGCGATTGCGGCCGCCACCAAGTGCAAATACTGTCAGTTCTACCACACCGAGTTGGCCAAGCTGAACGGCGCCACCGATGCCGAAATCGAAGATGCCGTCCACTACGCCAAATCGAGCGTCGGCTGGAGCACCTACATCAACGGCATGCAAATCGATTTCGAAACCTTCAAGAATGAAATCATGCAGGCCTGCGAACACGTCCGCTCGCTGCAATCCGTCACCGCCCCGTCCAACGCCTGACGCCGGTGACTCCTCACAACTTGTCCGCCGTGGAATCCCAGAGGCCTACAATCCTCTCATGAAGTATTACTACGGCCACTACGACGGCAACGAGTTCCCCTCGCCGGATCAGCTTTTCGGCTTCGACCAACTCATGCAGTTCATCATGCAGTACGGCGAGCAGGCTCTCAAAGCCATGTCGCAGATGATGGACGATCCCAACAACGACGAGCAAAGCGAAATGATCGAGCAGCTCATTGAATCCGGCATGCTCGATAAGGACGGCAAAGGCAAGCTCAAACTCACCCCCCGCGCCATCGGAAGAATGCAACGCCGCGCCCTCATGGAAGTCTTCTCCAACCTCCGCCAGGGCCAGCGCGAAGGCCACGAAAAAATCACTCCCGGCCAAGGCGGTGAACGCATCGAAGGCGCCAAACCCTATCAATACGGCGACCCCGTCAGCGAACTCGACCTGCACCAAACCCTTCACAACGCCCTGCACCGCCACGGCCTGCAAACCCCCATCCACTTCGACGAACACGATTTCGAGCTGCACCTGCACGAAGGCATAACCAACTGCTCAACCGTGGTGTTGCTGGACATGAGCGGCTCCATGATCCGTTACGGCCGATTCCAGGCCGCCAAGCAGGTCGCCATGGCCATGCAGGCCCTGATCCACTCCCGCTTCCCCCAGGACAGCATCGACTTTGTCGGCTTCTACTCCGGCGCCAGCCGCATCCCGGATTTGGCGCTCCCCCTGGCCATGCCCAAGCCCGTCACGCTTTACGATTATCAGGTCCGTCTGCGTGTGCCCGTCGATCAGATCGACACGGCCCCCCAGCATTTCACTAACCTTCACATGGGCCTGCAGCTTGCCCGAAAAATCCTCCACCGCCGCCCCTCGGAAAACAAGCAACTGTTCATCATCACCGACGGCCAACCCACCGCCCACCTCGAAGGTAATTTCGTCCACCTGATCTATCCCCCAGACAATCGCAGCGTCGCGGCCACGCTCAAGGAAGCCGTCCTTGCCGTCCGCGACGGCTGCCGGGTCAGCACCTTCGCCTTGATCGAAGACTACTGGGGAATGGACTGGGTCGGCTTCGTCGATCAACTGACCAAGCTCACAAAAGGCGTGGCCTTCTACACCAGCAGCGATCAGCTCGCTTCCTGCATCATGGAAAGCTATCTCAGCGGCCGAAAGAAGAAAACTTTCATGACCTGACGGTCAGCCTGCCATGCTCTTTGCTATGCACCGTCCATGCAAGCCATCGCTGTCGTACCCGGCACAACAACCGTTCGTCTGGTTGATCGCCCCGAACCCTTCGTCACCGCCCCCGACGACATCAAACTGAAAATCATCCGCGTCGGAATCTGCGGCACCGACCGCGAAGAAACCTCCGGCGGTCGAGCCCTGCTCCCACCCAACCAAACCGACCTGGTCATCGGCCACGAAATGTTCGGCCAGACAGTCCAGGTCGGATCAGCCGTCACCCGCGTCAAACCCGGCGATTACGCCGTCTTCACCGTTCGCCGCGGCTGCGGCCACTGTCTGCCCTGCAACATGAACCGCTCGGACATGTGCCGCACCGGCGATTACCGTGAACGCGGCATCTGGGGCCTCGACGGCTACCAGACCGAGTTTGTCGTCGATAAGGAGCAATACGTCGTCCACGTCCCCGCCGAACTCGAACCCGTCGGCGTCCTCCTCGAACCCCTCTCCATCGCAACCAAAGCCATCACCGAATCAACCCGCGTGCAGATCACCCGAACCCCTGATTCTCCGGCTCATCTCGATTGGCTCCACGACCGCCCCTGTCTCGTCGCCGGCCTCGGCCCGATCGGTTTGCTGGCCGCCATGGTTCTCCGCCTGAACGGGGCGGAAGTGTGGGGCCTGGACATTGTAGATGCCAACACCTCCCGCCCCCAATGGCTCACCGCCATCGGCGGCCACTACATCGACGGCCGAAAAGTTCCCGCCAACCGTGTCAAACAAACGCTGCGCCCCATGGAACTGATCTTCGAAGCCACCGGCATTCCCCGCCTCGAATTCAACCTCCTTGACGCCCTGGCCCTCAACGGCATCTACGTCCTGACCGGCATCCCCGGCGGCAACCGTCCGCTCCAGATCGACGGCGCTTGCCTCATTCGCAGCCTCGTGCTCGACAATCAGCTCATGCTCGGCAGCGTGAACGGCGCCCGCAACCATTTCCAGATGGCCGCCAGCCATTTGTTTTACGCGCATTTACAATGGCCAACCCTGCTCCCCAAGCTCATCACCACCCGCCATCCCTACCACGATTTCCTCGCTGCTTTTCAGCATCACGATCCTGACGAAATCAAAACCGTGATCGAATGGGCAAAATCCTGAGCAAAGGAAAATGCGCATGTCCTCCGAATCTCTTGCCCCCGGCGCACCCGGCATCCCGCCCCGCTGGACCAGCAGCGCCAAAACCGGCGTCGGCTCAAGCCGCAGTTCCACCAGCCGCGTCTGGTTTACCCTCAGCCACGGCATCCTCGACGAGATCTACTACCCCCGCGTTGATAACGCCTGCATGCGCGACATGGGCTTGATCATCACCGACGGCCGCGATTTCTTCTCCGAAGAAAAACGCCACGCCGCCAGCAAACTATCCCCCCTGGCCGAAGGCGTCCCCGCCTTTCATCTGACCAACACCTGCAAACAAGGCCGCTACTGGATCGAAAAACAGATCCTGGCCGATCCACGCCGGCACGTCGTCCTCCAGAAAATCCAGTTCAACGCCCGGATCGGCAAAATCGACGACTACCACCTGTACGCCCTGCTGGCCCCCCACCTGGGCAACCGCGGCTGCGGCAACACCGCATGGGTCGATCAGTACAAAGGAATCCCCATGCTCTTTGCCGAGCGCAACGGCGTCGGGCTGGCCCTGGCCTGTTCCGTCCCCTGGCTCAACCGCTCGGTCGGTTACGTCGGCTTTTCCGACGGCTGGCAGGATCTGGTCCGTCATAAGCAGATGACTTGGAACTATCGCCGGGCCGAAAACGGCAACGTCGCCCTCACCGGCGAAATCAATCTGCTCGCCTGCGAAGGCCAATTCACTCTGGCCATTGGCCTGGGTCGCAACGCCGCCGAAGCCGCCCACCGGGCTCGCGCAAGCCTTCTGGACGGCTTTGCCTCGGCCCGCTCAATCTACGAACGCGAATGGCTGGATTGGCAGCGCAGCCTCACCCCCTTGGATGCCATCAGCCCTGCCGGCCAAAACCCATACCGCATCAGCATCGCCACGATCAAGTCGCACGAATCCGAAGACTTCCCCGGCGGCACCATCGCCAGCCTCTCCATCCCCTGGGGTTTCGACCGCGGCGACGACGACTTAGGCGGCTATCATCTCGTCTGGCCCCGCGACATGGTCGAAGCTGCCGGCGCCATGCTCGCCGCCGGCGCAACCGCACAGGTTCACGCCGCGCTCGGCTATCTCCAATGCACCCAGGAAAGCGACGGCCACTGGCCTCAGAATATGTGGATGGACGGAACCCCCTACTGGACCGGCCTGCAACTGGACGAAACCGCATTCCCCATTCTCCTGCTCAACATGGCCCTGCGCGAGGGCCTGGTCGGCAGCGACGAACTGACCCGATACTGGCCCATGATCCGCCTTGCCGCTTCCTACATCGTCCGCAACGGCCCAGCCACCGAGGAAGACCGCTGGGAGGAAGACGCCGGCCTCTCCCCCTTCACGCTCGCCGCCACCATCGCCGGGCTTCTCGCCGCCGCCGACTTCGCCGATCGCGCCGGTGAAACAATGGCCGCCGCCTACCTGCGCGAAACCGCCGACGCCTGGAACGCATCCATCGAGCGATGGACCTACGTCACCGACACCGATCTATCCCGCCAGCTCAACGTCGAAGGCTACTACGTGCGAATATCCCAACCCCAAACCTCCGACGCCGCTTCGCCCGCCGGGGGATTCATCCCCATCAAAAATCGCACCGGATCGGCTGCCAAAGTCCCCGCCACCCACCTGATCAGCCCCGACGCCCTGGCCTTGGTCCGCTTCGGCCTGCGCAGTCCCACCGACGTGCGAATCCTCAACACCCTCAAAGCCATCGACGCCCTGCTCAAAGTCGAAACCCCCGTCGGCCCCGGCTGGCATCGATACAACGGCGACGGCTACGGCGAACACGAAGACGGCGCACCCTTCGACGGAACCGGCATCGGCCGGTTGTGGCCCCTGCTCACCGGCGAACGCGCCCACTACGAACTCGCCGCCGGCCAAACCGATGAAGCCAAACGCCTCCTGCGCACTTTTGAATCTTTCGCCAACGAAGGCGGCCTCCTCCCCGAGCAAATCTGGGATTCCCCCTCCATCCCCCATCGCGAACTCTACTTCGGCCGACCCTCCGGCTCAGCCATGCCGCTCGTCTGGGCGCACGCCGAACACATCAAGCTCCTGCGTTCGCTGCGCGACGGCCGAATTTTCGACATGCCCCCTCAGCCCGTCCAACGCTACCTGCAAGACAAGGTTTCATCCCGCAACGTCCCCTGGCGATTCAACAACCGCCTCCGCACGCTCCCCCCAAGCCACATCCTGCGCATCGAAACCCAAGCCCCTGCCACCGTTCATTGGAGCACCGACAACTGGAAAACCGCCCACGACAGCAATTCCTTCGACACCACCCTCGGCATGCACGTTACCGACCTCCCCACCGCCAGCCTCAAGCCCGGCGACACCATCCGCTTCACCTTCTATTGGCCCCAAGTCAAGCATTGGGAAGGCACCGACTTTGAGGTAACGATAAGCTGATCAGAAATCGCAAAGAACGCAAAGGGAAATCCATTTTTATTTGTTTCTTTGCGGCTTGGCGTGAGCTTCTGTTTTTCTTCGCGTCTTCTAGCTTTGCGATTTTATTTTTCGTTACCCCAACTGACGTTTGCCTTACGTACCAGCAAGGGTAATAGGGAATGGCACGGGAACGGAGCTAAGCGAGTAGCCAAAAATAATGTCGCATGGCCATACAATTCCTTGGACAAGTGAGGTGAGCCATGCAGGACTTTCACTTGAGCAAGTCAGAAGGCGAGGCCCTGCGGCGACAGTTGCACGCCACGCACGACGCACGGGTCTACCGGAGAACTGACCTTCCCCACGAACGGTGGGCGCGTCATTATTGCGTCAGTTGAGGCTGGCCTCGAACTGCTCGGGGCTCCTATAGCCCAACGCCGAATGACGCCGTCGGCGATTGTACCATCCCTCGATCCATAAAAATATTGAACGCCTCGCCTCCTCTCGACTGGCGAACTTTCGCCGGTACACGTGCTCGGTTTTCAGCGTGCCCCAGAAGCTCTCCATCGCCGCGTTGTCGTAACAGTCGCCCACGCGACTCATCGAACAGTCGATATCCATCAGCTTCAACCGCTTCTGATATTCCTCGCAGGCGTACTGCACGCCCCGGTCGCTGTGGTGCAGCAGGCCCGGTCCCGGCGTTCGACTCCGGATGGCCATGGTCAAGGCGTCGAGGCACAGTTCGGCTCGCAGGTGATCGGCCATCGCCCAGCCCACGATCTTCCGGCTGTACAGGTCCATCACCGCCGCCAGGTACAAAAAGCCCTCCCCGGTGGACACATAGGTGATGTCGCAGACCCACTTGCGGTTGGGTGACTCGGCCGAGAAGTCCCGATCCAGCCGGTTTTCAAACACCGGATGCTCGTGATGGGAATCGGTCGTCGGCGGCACGAAGCGACGGGGCGTGTTCGCCCGCAGACCCTGGCGGCGCATCAGCTTGGCCACCGTGTTCACGCAGCAGGCCACGTTCCTCTCCGCCAGCTCGGCATGCACCCGCGGGCTGCCGTAGGTGCCGTCGGACTCGTCGTGCGCCTGGCGGATCTGTCGCATCAGTCGTTGCCGCCGCGCCTCGGAACTCGAGGGCGGCCGCCGCCGGCGAAGTTGCCAGGCGTGGTAACCCTGGCGGCTGACGGCCAGCAGTTCGCACATGGCCGCCACCTCGAACATCTGGCGGTGAGCGTGGATCCAGGCGAATCTCACGGGTTCTCCTTCGCGAAGTAGGCCGTGGCTTTTTTTAAAATTTCGCGTTCCATCTCGGCGCGGCGAAGCTGTTTTTCCAGCTCGCCGATCCGCGCCCGCAGCGCCGCCGGGTCGTCCTGGGCCACGCCCGCGGCGATCTGCGCCGAGCGTTGCTGTTTGCGCCGCGGCCGGACCCAGTTGGCCAGGGTCTTGTGGGGAATGCCCAACTGCTTGCCGGCCTGGCGGCAGGAGTAACCCTGCTCCTCGACCAACTTGATGGCCTCGGCCTTGAACTCGGACGGGTAGTGCTTGCGAACCATGATCTCGCTCATCGAAGTTCTCCTTGGCGGCAGGCGACGGGTTCGGCTTGACGGTGCCTCCTGCGGCATAGAGGAGGATATTGGTCATGATCGCGGTGGCGCTCTTGGGCTCGTAACCCAGAATCCCGTCCACGGGCTGACCCACCAGCCCGACGCTCAAGTCTTCCGGGCTGTAGAAGATATTCGTCCGCCCGCCGGTCTCGGCCCCGCGCATGCGGGGGCGGGACAGGCCGCTGAAGATCGTCTTGCGGGTGTAGTTGCGGTAGGAGACGCTTTCGATGGGGTTAGCCGTCGTCATGTAGATGGCGTGCTTGCCCGGCAGGATCTTTTCCGAGCCCGTCAGGTCTTCGCCGCTGGCGGCCTTGATCTCCGCTTCGGCGGCCTCGGCGAAAGCCGAGCTGCCCCCGGCGGCGTCCACGATCAGCGTGCCGCCGTTTTGCAGGAAGCTCTTCAGTTCGCCGCGGGCCTTGTCCGCCAGCGCAAAGCCGCTCACTCCCGTCAGGTGGGCGATCTTGTAGCCGGAGAGCTTGCCCTCGCCCAGAGCGACCGGCTCAACCACCAAGTCGATGGCGTACTGGTTACGGAAGATCGCCGCCAGCCGCCGCCAGCCGCCCGGCTCGGGATCCCACGCTCCCTTGTACTGCAAGCGGGCCACTTTCAACGTGCTCTTGGTCTGAACCTTGGGATCGGGCAGGACGGTGTAGGTTTCCCCCTTGTAGCGCAGGTTCTGCTTGTCCACCGCGTACTGGAAGATGTCGGCCGCCAGTTGGAACAGTTCCTCCTTGTCCGAAGCCTGCATCTGCCAGTACTTGGCCGCATCGACCTGGGGGATCAGGATCATCAGCTCGCGAGCCCCGTTGCTCAGGGCCAGGACGTTGGGCTTGGAAGCCCATTTGGCGCGGGCGAATTGCTGGCGGGTGTAGATGGGGTGCTTTTCCTCCAATTCGCGGAACTCATAGCCGGGGAACAGGGTTTGGCCGAGCTTGCGGAAGGAGGCGGTGAAGGCGCTTTTGCCGCCGTCGGCGTTGCCGAGGATCAGGCCGCCTTCCTCCACGAACTGCCGGAGCTTGTCCAATGCGTCCTTACTGAAGTTGAGCGTCTGGTCGCCGCTGATGTAGAGGATGGGGGCATCGTGCAGTTCCTCAACAGGGACGTTGAGGTTGACGATCTGCCAGTTCAGGTCGCGTTCCAGTTGCTTGCCGATCCAGCGGCTGACGTTGGCAGCGTCGCGGGGGCGCTGGTTCCAGTTGCCGGTGACGGGCGTCTTGCCCTTCTCACTCGTGGGTTCGATCTGGTATTCCAGCTTGTTCATCACCACCGGAGCCCGACCGCGGGCCAGGAACAGCAGATTGAAGCAGGTTTCGGCAATGAGGCCATTGCCGCCACCCCACGCACCACAGGGACTCTGTCGTTTCACCACGAGATCGGCGCCGACTTGATACCAGTCGTGGGTGCCGAAGTATTTGTAGCCGCTGGCCACGCCGATGCGTTCCAGACCGTAAAGGGTGTAGCCGCTGGAATTGATGACCAGATCGAAGTGGTCGCTCATCCACTTCAAGCCGGCTTCGATGTTGGGGTTGGTGATGTTGCCCCGGCATTGGATGCCGTCGTTAGCGTGGAGGTAGTCCTGGGTGATAAAGAGCGTGGCGATGCCGGCGGCCGTCATGGAAGGAGAGGCGTTACCTGCATTGCCCACGCCGGGTTTGGGAGGGAGGGACGTATACTGCCAGCCCCCGTCTTTGCCCTGGCAGGCTTTCCATGCCTTTTCCACCAAGGCCCAGTAGCCTTGGGGGATCTCGACGCCCAACTGCGCACAGGCCCACATGCCCAGCACGCCGTACTGGCTGGTGCTGTTGTGTTCCCCGCCGTGAATGAGGACGTTGTAGCCGTAGCGGCCGTTCTTGTCGGCGGCTTTCAGGTACGTGGCGGCGTCTTTCAAGACGAGTTTACGCAGGTCATCGGTCAGGGGCAGGAACGTCCAGACCTGGCTGCGCAGCCCGGCGGCGTAGGTGAGGTTGATGGACTCTTCCTGGAGAAACTGGATGGCCGGCTTGAGCTTCTCGTTCTGGGGACTTTCCCCGGCGGCCAGAAGGGCATAGGTAGCCAGGGCGGTATACCCGCCCCACATTCTCGCGCCGTTGGAGTGGACGACCCCGCGGGTATCTACCTCCCAGTTGCCCTTGGGGGTTTGTGCCGAGTAGAGGAATTCCTTGGCCTTGGCGATGGCCTTTTCCACCTGCTCGGGCGTGGCCGCACGAGATGGCATCGCCAGCAGGACTCCAAGCATAAGTATCTTGACACCCAATGTCATTTGCGATTTATTCATGATGACCTTTCCGATCATTGATGGACCGCTCAAATCCCATGCCCTGGCAACGGTTCGCCCGCCGGCAGGCAAAAATTCAGGGTTGGTCTTCGGTGACCACCACCTCGTCAAACCACACCGGCGCCGCCGCCGACTCGCCGTAGCAGCCCAAGCGGAGGTAACGAAAGCCGCCGGCCAGGGCGAAAGGCACCGCCTTGATCCGCGATCTGGCCTGCTTGGTGCCGGCCAGATCTTTACGGCTCACCCGCCGGAACCTTGGCGTAGGTAAAGCCCATGGTGGCCATCTGCAGTTTTCGGTTGGCCTGGGCGATCAACCGCACCAGCTTCGGCGTCCGCTCCCAGTCCACGTCGAACCGCTGGGGGTTGGTCTGGTCCATGGTCCGGTCCGACTGATAGCACCACCAGTGCGTCAGGTTCGGCTGGGCCGCCAGAATCCGCTCCAAGGCCGTCTGCACGATCTGTTCGGCCTTTTCCCGGTCCGCTCCCGTGTAGGACTCGAACCACTGGGGGTTCTGGTCCCAGAACTTTTTCTGCTTCTCCGTCCGCGCCACCGGCATGGCGCTGTACTCGCCGATGTACAGCGGCTGGCCCTGGGCGTGGGCGATTTTCGTCCAATCGTCCAGGTTCACCGCCGTCAGCTTCCCGTCGGTTCCCATCACCTCATGGCAGCCGTAGCGCAGGCTGTGGTAGTAGTTGTGGATGCAGAACACGTCCACCCCCTTCTGGGCCATGGCCACGCCCCGGCCCAGGTCCGCCATCGTGTCCACCACGCCCCACATGACCTTGCTCTTGCCCTGGCCGAACTGATACAGGTTCCAGAGGCCGTTGCGGTAGCTGTCCCCGGTGGTCACCGGATGATTGGGGTCCAGCGAACGGATGAAGGCGGCTTCCTGGGCATGGAAGCGGGCGATCTCTTCCAAGGTGGGGATTTTCATGTGGTTCCAGGTGCGGGTCCGCCCGCCGATGTCGGCCTTGAGCAGCAGTTCGTTGCCGTGCTCCCACAGGGCAATGGTCTTGCGGTCGCGGTAGCGCAGGACCATGTCGCGCACGTACTGGCGAGCCATCTGGCGGGACTTGGAATCCTCGCGGGCGATGAGGTCCACGAAGGTCTCGCCGGGGACGACGTAATTGTCCCCGAAATTCCCCAAGGAAAAGACCAGGCGAATGTCGTAGCGGTCGCACAGCTCCAACATGCGGTCCATGGCCGCCAGGAAATGGGGTTGCTTGGCGGCGTCGGCCGAACCGTTGCAGAAGACGCGGAGGGTTTTGAAACCGAAGTCGTGCAGCGTTTTCAATGCCTTTTCGGCGGAAGCGGCGGGGTTTGGCCCGTGCCCCTTTCGGCCAAGCTCCGCGTCCTGCAGTTGCCAGAACAGGTCGAACTTATTGAAGCTGATCTCATAGAAGGGCTTGCCGTGCAGGTACAACTCCGTGCCCCGCACCTGCAGAAAATCGTCCGGCGCCTTCGCCGGTTCGGCGACGGCACAAAAGGCCGCGGACAACACGATCGCCAGCCAACTCGTCACGATCCAATGAAACGGCTTCATCAATTTCTTCGCCTTTTCTTAAGTCCGCTTTTTTGCCTGTTGTTTCACTTTTCTAAGTCATAGCTGCCGCGCAGGCGTAGGTCGCGCGAAGAGGCCCCCATGCTGATCTCGAAGCGGCCCGGGGCGGTCGTCCAGGCCTGGGCCTTCACGTCATAGTAGCTGAAGTCCCGCCGAGAGAGCGTAAAGGTCACCGGTTTGGTTTCGCCGGGTTGCAGTTCCACCCGGGAAAAGCCCTTCAGCTCCCGCGGCGGCCGGGCCACCGGGGCGTGATCGTCCCCCACGTACAGTTGCACCACCTCCGCCCCGGTTCGCTTGCCGGTGTTGGCGATCACGCCGGCCACCTGCACCGAGCCATCCTCCTGCGGCTGGATCGTCAAGTTGCGATACGCAAACGTGGTGTAGCTCAGCCCGTGGCCGAAGGGGAACAAGGGCTCGCTGCCCGCCTTGTCGTAGCCGCGATAGCCCATGAAGATTCCCTCCCCGTACTCCACCGGCATCGGATAGCCCTTGGACCAGTCGGCCTTGAAAGTCGCCGTGGAAGGGTTCTCCTCCAAGTGCCGATCGAACGTCACCGGCAGCTTGCCCGAGGGGTTCACCTGCCCCAAGAGCAGTTCCCCCACCGCCGTGCCTCCGTTCTGGCCCAAATACCAGGCCTGCAGCAGCGCCGGCGTGCGCTCGATCCAGCTTTGCGATTCGCAGGCCCCCCCGCCGCTGAGCACCACCACCGTGTTGGGGTTGGCCTGCGTCACCTGCTCGATCAGTTCCTTTTGCCCGTAGGGCAGCTGCCAGGTCCGCTCGAAGCCCTCGCCTTCGGTCATGTAGTCGTAGCCCACGCACAGCACCGCCGCATCGCAGGAGCGGGCCGCGGCCACCGAGGCCGAGTAGTCCACCGGCCCCCAGCCGAACTGGAAACCGACCATGTGCCAGACCCGCGAGTCGTTGCGGTACTCGATGCGCAGCGCGTAGGTCTTGCCCGCCTCCAAGTGCCGCACCGTCCCGCGCGAAGCCACCATCCAGTGGTCTTTTTCGAACGCCGACCAGTCGTCCAAGATCGGCTCCCCGTCCAGCCACACGACTGTGCCCAGATTGGACTTTTTCACGAAACGGTATTCCCCGCTCTTGGCCGGGCGGATTTGCCCCTCCCAGCGCACGCTCAGCCGGTTGAAAGGCTCCAGTTCCCGCAGCCAGTTCTTGTAGCGCCAGCGGTGGCCGCAGCTCAGGTTTTCTTCCACCCGCTCCAGGGCCGGCGGGCCGGCAAAGTCGTTGTTCTTGTAGTAGCGGGCCAAGAGGCCGGGGACGACTTTGCCCTCGGCCGTCAGGTGCTCGTAGCGGGCCTGCTCGTACATCGTCTCAATCTCGTCGGGCACCCAAACCAGTTTCACGTCCGAACCGGCCGCCGCCTTCAGCCCCGCCAGAATGGTCACGGGATCGGCGCATTCCAGAGCCGAGGAGCCGGAGGGGCCGTTGATGTAGGGCACGCCCGGCCGCACCGGCTGGCTATGCGGCCCCAGCACGGCAATCGACTTGATCTTGCGGGCATCAAAGGGCAGCAGTTTGCGTTGGTTTTTCAGCAATACGATCCCTTGGCGGGCCACCCGCAAGGCGACCTGCGCTCCGGCCTCGTCGCCGAACTTCAGGCTGGAGTCCTTGACCGGGCGGTCGTAAAGGCCGAACCGGAAGCATTGGCGCAGAATGTTTCTTGCCTTCACGTCGTAAACCTTGGGGTCGAGCTTGCTCTGCTGGATCAACGGCAGCACGACCGCCGGATCGCCCATGGGGCCGGTGGGCATCGCCAGGTCCAGCGGTCCGCTCGCCCAGACGGCTGCCGAGCCGGTGCCGGCACCCCAGTCGGACATCACCAAGCCGTCGAAGCCCCACTCCTGACGGAGAATCTGCTCCAAGGTGTGGCGGTTGACGCAGGCGTGGGTGCCGTTGACGTGATTGTAGGCGGCCATGACCGTGGCGACTTGGGCCTGTTTCACGGCCATCTCAAAGGGCAGCAGGTACAGCTCCCGCAGCGTCCGCTCGTCCACACGCGAATCGCTGAAGGTGCGCGGCAGGTCGATGTCGTTGGCCACGAAGTGCTTGATGCAGGCCAGGATTCCCTGCTTCTGCACTTGCCGGATGATTTCCACGGCCATGGTGCCGGCCAGGTACGGGTCTTCCCCGAAGTACTCGGTGTTGCGGCCCAGCAGCGGGTTGCGGGCCAGGTTCACCGCCGGACCCAGCAGGATCTGGTACCCCACGGCCCGGCAGTCGTGGGCTTCGACGGTGCCAAAGGCTTTGGCCATTTCCCGATCCCACGTCGCCGCCAGGGCCAGGGCCGAGGGCAGGACCGTGCCGGTGCCGAAGGAGCCTTTGACGCCGGTGGTGGAGCCGTCGGCCATGGCCACGCGAGGCAGGCCCAGACGAGGCACGCCGTTGATGAACCACATGTCCACGCCGCCGCAGAGGGTGATCTTCTCCTCCAGGGTCAGGCGGGAAAGCAAGTCCTCCACGCGCTGGTCCACCGGCAGGGCCGGATTTCTGTACGGCGGCAGGTCCGCAGCATAAATCCTCAGATCAGCTGCCATCAACAGAAGAACCGCACACAAGACTCGGTCGATTGTTTTCATTGTGACTCCTGAAAATTACGGTTGTTCAAATCGCAGCACGCTCAGCGACCGGGGTGGAAATTCGTGGTCGAACACCGGTGCCTCCACCTGAATCGAAATCGGATCGGCAACCACCTTGTTCGGAGAGGCAAAGCCGTTCATCTCCAGATCACTGCTTCCCGTCAGGATTTCGCCCTGAACGGAAGCCGTGAAACGCCCCAGGCCCTGAAGATCCACCCGCGCCGTCAATGGCGTGTCGCCGACATTCACCGCCTTCAAAATGATCGTTTTGCCCTTCCGGCCGGCGGTGGCATACAGCACGCGGGCATGCGGATAAAGCGCCACGTCATGGATCAGGTTCCCATTCACATGAAAACGCATCCGATCCGGGTGGACTACGATTTTCACGTTCCACCACTCGCCCCGCTCGGCCGGGAGCGCCGCCGACTGCGTGGCAAATGCCGGGCTGGTCAGCACCGACTGCTTTGGACTCCATTCCCCCAGGTGCCAGGTCACGTCCCCGCCGCTGTCGCGGTGGATCGTCAGGCGAACGCCGGCGGCCGCCTGGGCGATGCGCACCTTCGCCGTCAGCGTGTAATCGCTCCAGGTTCCGGCCACACACACCAGTTCCCCGGCCCCGCTGCAACTCACGCCGCCTTCGGCGCGAGGATACCAGACGCCCGGTCGCTGCGCCGAGCGGCCGGCGAACACGTTGTTCGGATCGCTGCCGGGCATCTCCCGCTGCCACCAGCCTTCCAGCGGCTTGGCCGGGGACATGGCAAAGCGGGGTTGTCCTTCCGCATTCACCTGAAGGTCGCGGAACTCAACCAAGCCCCCGCCGTTGCTGCCGAGGGCCAGGCGTCCGGCCCTGACGGGATAGACAAACCGCGGGGCCGTCACCTCGGTCATCAGGGCCTCTTGCGGCAGGTTCCGCCCAAACAGGCACTGCACATAATAGCTGGGCGTGCCAAAGGCCTTGGCGTTGTCAAAGCAGATCAACCGCGAGTCCCACTTGGACCAATCCACCCGCTCCAGCAGCGGGGAGTAGGACGCCATTGCCACCCGGCTGCCATGCCGCTCCAAGCCGGTGAGAAAGGCGGCCTCGGCCAGCGCCACCCGCAGGTTGTTTCCCTTGTCCGCATCGCGCAAGGCCGCGTATTCTCCGACGTAAATCCCATGCTTACCATGGGAGTCGTGCTTGGGGGTGAAGTCCCAGGTCGCCCATTCCAAGTATGTCGCGGGCGTGCCGTAGGGATGCTCGTCGGCCAATTCCACCGGCCGGCTGCGGGGGATGGTCCCCTCGCAGTTGGCGATCACCGTCACGTCCGGGTACTTGGCCTTGATCGCGTCGTAAAACAGCGCGTAGCGTTCGTTGTAAAGCGGCCCGCCGTTTTCATTGCCGATCTCCAAGAATTTCAGGTGGAAGGGTTCGGGGTGGCCGTTTTTCGCCCGCTCCTGGCCCCAGCGGGTGACCTGGGCATCGCCGTTGGCGTACTCGATGGCGTCCAGCGCCTCCTGCACCAGCGGCCCCATCTTCTCCAGGGGCATCACGCCCTTGGGCGGGAAATGCCACATGCCGGCGTTGACCACCATCAGCGGCTCGGCGGCGACGTCCTCACAAAACTGCAAGTACTCATGGTAGCCGAACCCTCCGCTGGCCAGGTAGCCCCACTGGCTCCAGTTGCCCACCCGCTGCTCCACCGGGCCGATGCTCTGGTACCAGTGATAAGCGTCGGCGTAGTTGTCGCCGCCTTCCACAAAGCAGCCGCCGGGGAAACGGATGAACCCCGGCTTCATGGCGGCGATCATCTCCGCCAGATCCCGCCGGCAGCCGTTGACCCGGCCCTTGAAGGTGTCCCGCGGAAACAGGGAGACCATGTCCAGCCAGAGCACGGCCGGCTGATCCAGCCAGATCACCAGGCGGGCATCGGTTTCGCCGTGGGTCGGCGTGAGAATCGCCTCAAAACGCTGCCAGTGCGTCTGGTCTATCTGGAACCGGCATTGGGCCAATTGCTGGCCGGCGGGGGTTTCCAAGGCGGCATGCAGCGTCACCGGCGCAT
Source organism: uncultured Phycisphaerales bacterium (assembly GCA_963841305.1). Taxonomy (GTDB): domain Bacteria; phylum Planctomycetota; class Phycisphaerae; order Tepidisphaerales; family Tepidisphaeraceae; genus CAWJBR01. The sequence continues at coordinate 455,078 of CAWJBR010000004.1, forward strand.
TGCCCGCGCGGGCGTGGAGCGAAAGGCGATAAGAGGCGTGGGCTTGCACCGCCAGACCGGCCGCCTGATGCTTCACGGCCGACTCAAACGCTTTTTGCCACTGGCCCATGTCCTTGTCGAAACCGCAGGGCACGCCCTTGAAGCCCTGATTGACGATGCCCGCCCGCCCCCGAACCGGGGCTTTCAGCTCCAGCTTCAAGCTCGTGGGATTGCGATCGTTGAGCGGCCGAGTGCGATCCAGGGTGGCCGACAGATTCGCATCTCGGGGCTGAAGGACCGTCCAGCCGGGCATCCAAGGAGCGTCTTCGAAGGAGCGGTTTTGCAGCATCTCGGCGTACAGCCCGCCGTCGAACGAGCGGTTGATCTCCTCCAGGAACAGGCCGTAGAGGATCGGGCTGACGGGCGTCGCCGGCCGGTCCAGATGCACCGTGATGCGGGCCTGGCCACTTGGCGCCGCGCCATCCGGCGTTTTGGACCAAACCGAGGTCGCAATCCATGCCACAAAACAAGCCGCTGAAATTATCCGTCTCATTGGTTCTCCATCACTTGTTGGCCAGCGGAACAACCTGTTTCCTCTCGCCGTTGACGCGCACCCACACCTCCGCTTTTTTGTCGGGCGCCGTGTCGGCGACGATTCGGTAATCCGTGACTTTCCCGTCCTTCCAGGCGCAATCCACCGCATACCCACCCCGGCGCACAACCCCCTGAACGACCCGGACGCCGCCCACGCCCGCGGCAAGGCCGGCAGCAGGTTGATCTCGCCCTCGTGGCTTTGCAGAAGCATTTCCGCCATCCCGCCGGGGATTCCGAGATTGCCGTCAATCTGAAACGGCGGGTGGCTGGCGAACAGGTTCGGATAGACGTTGTAACTCAGCAGCCCGCGCACCATGCGGTAGGCGTTCTCGGGCTGGCCAAGCCGGGCCCATATCCCGCAGCACCACGGCCAGGTCCAGCTTCGGCGGCTGTCGCCGACCTCGCCGCGCGCGGCCAGCGAGACCCCGGCCGCCTTGGCCAGTTCCGGCGTCTTGCGCAGGGTGATCTGGTGGCCCGGATAGACGGCAAACAGGTGCGAGGTGTGGCGGTGCTGATCCTGCGGGTCGTCGCGGTCGGCCTGCCATTCCTGGAGCTGCCCCCACCGGCCGATCTTGTTCGGCGCCAGGCGCGATTGCAGGCCGGCCACCTTCTCCCGGTAGCCCTCGTCCACGCCCAGCGCCCGGCGGCGTCCAGGTAGTCCTGGAACAACTCCCAGACGATCTGCTGGTCGTACATGACGCCATCCTCGTGCGGCCCGTGCTCCGGCGACCAGCCGTCGGGAACCGCCAGCGAGCCGTCGGGCAGCGTTTTCAGGCGGTCTTCCCAGAACTGGCAGATTTCCTTGAGCAGGGGATAGGCCGTCTTCTCAAGATAAACGCGATCCTGCGTGAACGCCCAGTGTTCGAAGGCGTGGGTGGCGTACCAGGCGCTGACGGGCACGTTCCAATTCCAGGCCGTGCCGCCGAAAGGACTCTGGAACGTCCGCGCCGTCCAACCGCGGGTCTTCTCGCCGAACTGCTTGCGCGTGGCGATGCGGCACGGCTCCGCCTGGGCCACCACGAAATCGATCAGCGGTTCATGGCATTCGGGCAGGGCCGTCGGTTCCGCCCCCCAGTAGTTCATCTCGATGTTGATGTTGTTGTGGAAATCGGAGCCCCACGGCGGTTTTTTCATGTTGTTCCACAGCCCTTGCAGGTTGGCCGGCAAACCGCCCGGCCGCGAGCAACTGGCCAGCAGGTACCGCCCCTGCTGGAAAATCATCTCTTCCAAGTCGGGATCGCTGCCGCCCGCC